>NZ_CP004393.1:930000-3330000 GCF_000819565.1 Celeribacter indicus | reverse complement strand
CCGGGTCTGACGAGTTCGGGAATTCCAAGGGGGCGGCGATGGGCCTCCTGGAGCGTGATTCACCTTCGACAAGGTGGCGGGCATCCAATCCTCGCAGGGTTGGTCAGGGTTCCAATGGGGCTCGAAGGCTCCGTGGTCGAAGGGATGGTTCCAAGGCAAGGGCAGCTATGAAATGCTCGCTTCCTGGTCTCCATGACATGGCGCGCATCCAAACTGCGGAAGGTTGGTCTCCATGAAATGGTCTGGATGAAGTCCTCATGGGGGTATCGGTGGGAGCAGGAACGCTCCCCTGATTGGTGGTCAAGCGGGCAGCCGTTTGTGCATGGTTCGGTGCAGGTGGAGAGGCATGTCTCCAAGCCCTGCGAGTGGTTCCAAGGGGCGCGATAGCCCCATGGTCTTCCTGAAAGGATCGATGGGTGCAGGGAGAGCGAAGTCTCCCGCGAGTGGTTGATCGGCGATACGATCTATGGCTCTGGAATGGGTTCAATGCCCTGTAGGAGCCACAGGCCGGGGGGATGCAACGGGGGCGCGCAGCGGGCCACCTTGCCAAGCTGTTTTGTACTACAAAACACAGCTTGCGGTCGCTCTAAGCTCAGCCGTCTGTCTTCCGGGGAGGGACGTAGTACAGACCTCTCCACCGAGCGATTCTACCAAACGCGACTTTTGTCGAACCGTTTCGAGAGATGTAGTGCGTCGGGTGAAAATTGGACGAACAGGCACCCGCACTACCTATCACGGGGATGGCTGGTGAAACTTGACGCTGAGCAAGACTTGGTGCTCTCCTCATGATTTCCTTAACCGCTCCCTTCAATAATTGCCGTATCAATTTGCGCCTATTGCGCATTAATAAAAATTAAGCAAATATGGATTAGAATGTTAAATGTAGGTTTTTATGAGGATATTGATATCATTTCTATTTGTGTTGCTTCTTTATGGTCAGAATGCGCATGCGGACTGTGCCGCCCCGCATGGCGTGGTTGGTCAGGTCATGTTCAACAGCACCTACAATGTGCCACAATATTGCGACGCTGACGATAACTGGATTGCGATGACTGGCGGAAATCCGGAAAATGACAGGCCTTACATACCAAATGCTACAGAGTTTGTTGCAATTGAGGGTGACTACCTTGAGAACCTATCGCCAACGGGAATGCCGAATACGACGCAATTCACAGTAAGCTTTTGGAAGTACTTTAACACATTCTCAGCGAATCGAATTCTTAGGATAGGCACCCCAACGGATGCGGCTCTTAGTATCTCTACAAACAACAGCCAAGAGAACTTTTGGTTTAACATGCACGATGCGGGCGGTAGCGAGATATTGAGATTTCGCTCAACGCCAGGGCAATTGAGGGCCGGGCGATGGTATCACTACCTCGCGAGTGTAGACCTAAGTGATCCGAACAGACGCCACTTGTATATTAATGGTGAGGATGCTTCGGCGGGATTGCAGACGCATACCAATACTGTGTTCCCAGCCTCAACCGCAAATAGCATCGAAATCGGTGGCACCTTTACCCATGCTCTCGACGCCAATCTAGCGGAATTCTGGTTTGACGCCGGAACATATCTCGACCTCTCCCTCAGCGAAAATCGAGAAAAGTTTATAAACTCCGCCCGCAATCCGGTGTTTCTGGGAAATGATGGCTCCCTACCCACGGGCGGCGCGCCGGATATATTCCTCTCGGGTGATACGGATCATTGGCACATCAACAAAGGAACAAGCGGCGCTTTTACGGAAGTCGGAACATTGAGTTCCGCTACATCCTCACCTTACACCCCACGCACCCAAGTCGTCCCCAGCGGCCTTATCGGGCATTGGAGGCTGGATGAAACAAGCGGAACAACAATTTACGATAGTAGCGGCAATGGTAATAATGGAGCATTATTAGGAGGAAGCGGAACAATCGCTGGTTATGGCGTTCCTTCGCCTATAGGTTCACATATTGATTTTGCGAACTCGCCTCCTGATAATTCGGGAAACCGCATTGAAGTGTCGAACGTATTCCCTATAGGTACAAACCCCCCATTTTCTGTGACGATGTGGTTAAAAAGAGATTTCTCCTATCAAAGTTTATTTGAAGGCGGTGGAGTTTTAGAAATAAGGGGCAATACAAGTATCTGGTCCCCATCGCGTTGGGATGTTTGGAATATTACCAGTTTGGCTGACAAATGGGAACATTTAGCACTTACATATAATGGAACAATATTTTATGTTTATGTAGATGGAGTGCTAAAAGGAAGCTCTACCCAATCAATGACTACAACAAATGGTAATTTTAAGTTTGGATCATTAGGTGGTGCACATGGAAATGGCGGAACGGATTTTGATGACGTACGTCTTTATAGCCGCCCCCTTACAGTTATCGAAATAAATGAACTCTACCAAGCACGCGACGGCATTCGCTACAACAGCAACCACCGCAGGATGGAGTATTTTGACGGCAACCGCTTTGTCTCCATGACCCCGGAATGGGCGGAGGTAGATCGCGGCCCGATCTATGGTGGGTTCCCGGACCTTGCCTGTCCGAATGTAGGTGACATTTGCTCCGATGGATCGGTTTATGTCGGGACCACGCCTGATGGGAACGTACCCATGTACATGACATCCGCAGCATTTGAAACAAGTGGCGCTTTTGGTGCGTTTTCGGAAACGGGTAATCAAGTGTGTGATAGCGGCGGCTCGAACGAACAGTGCTGGGCGGGTGAGGCCAACACCGCAGCTCTGGCGGCAATGGCTGATGTCCAAACTGTTCCTCGCTATTGTCTGAACTTGTCGGCGCACGGAAACGATGACTGGTATCTGCCTTCAAGGGCGGAGTTTTACGTGATTCATCAGATGCATGACGCTGTTGGAAGCGACCTTAACACCAGTGACTACTACTGGAGTTCATCGGAATCAGATACGATAAGCTACATCTGGACTGTAAATGCTTCCACCGGCCACTTTTGGCATGAGGGATGGAAAGGTAATAATTTGCCCGCCCGTTGCGTTCGCAAGGCGTCACGAGAAGTAGCGGGTACAGGTGGACTTGTCAGTCATTGGGCCTTTGATGAGGGTGAGGGTGCGACGGCAGAGGACTCGGTGAGTGGCAACAATGGCACGTTGAACGGCGGCCCGGTTTGGGTGCCGAAAGGTGTCCATGGGGGCGCGCTCCTGTTCGATGGCGTGGATGATTACGTGGAGGTAGCCAACGAGTCTGCCTTTGACAGTGGCCCGTTTTCCATCTCGCTTTGGCACACAACAAACGCAATGACGGTGAGTGGCCACGCGCTGCTTGCCAAACGTGATGCCTCGAACAACGGCTACAGCATCACCCGAAACGGCAACGGAAACGGTCTCGCTTACCGGCTGGACGGGACAAGCAATCCATACCGCTTGGCCGATACGACGACGCTGAACGATGATGGCTGGCAGCATGTGGTTCTGGTCTATGACGGCACGTCATTCTCGGGCATCTACAACAATGGCGTGATGGACAACACCAACACCGACCCCAGCACTGGAGCCCTGACCCAGAACAACAACGCCTTGCTAATCGGTGGCAACACGGCGGGAACCGCGACCTTCTGGCCAGGTATGATTGATGAGGTACGGTTCTATAACCGGGCCCTGACCGAAGCGGAAATTCAAGTTCTGTTTAATCAAGCAGGCCCCGTGGGGCAAAATTTGGACGACCCAGAAGGCTGTCCGAGTATTGGCGATGTCTGTGATGATGGAACGATCTATGCCGGCTTAAGCCCTGATGGAAATGTGGAGATGTATGCGGCGCCCCACGATTCGTCTACGGAAATTCTTACCTGGGGTCCATCTACGGACACTTCTATGGTCAATTGTGTGTCGCCGCACTCTCAAGCAAGTTGCAGAACCGGACGGGCTAATACACTATTTCTATTGGGGCTTGGAGCAAGCTATCCGGCGGCGCAATACTGTGCAAATTTGAATTTTAGCGGTTACTCAGATTGGTATTTACCCGCGCGTGCAGAACTCAACAGAATGTTTGAAAATCTATCTGATGGAAACCCCGAAGGAACGCACGGTTTCACGCATACACTATACTGGTCTTCATCGGAGGTATCTTCTACAAACGCAAACAAACAACATTTGGGAACCGGATCGATTTATGGATGGGGTAAGAATGACACAAACACTAGAACACGCTGCGTGCGCAAAGGCCCGGCCCCGCGCTGCGCAAACCCATACGGAATTGAAGGGCAGATGATCTACAACACCAGCCATGATGTCGTCCAGTTCTGTGACGGCGCGCGTTGGATCGCCATCGGAAAGCGTGGCCCGTAGGACTAAGGGCACCGTGCTTTCCATGTCTTGACAAGACCTTGCGCGCGTCCTGTAAGATTTTTGCGAACACCGACCGAGAGGCGAAGATGGCGAATATCGACTTGAGCAAGCTGGACCTTGAAGAGTTGAAAACGCTTCAAAAGGACGTGGCCAAGGCGATAGACGACTATACGGAGCGGAAGCGGCGGGAAGCCCTGGCGGCCGCGCAGGCTGTGGCGAAAGAAGCGGGGTTCACACTGGACGAGT
Organism: Celeribacter indicus; assembly: GCF_000819565.1. Lineage (NCBI taxonomy): Bacteria > Pseudomonadati > Pseudomonadota > Alphaproteobacteria > Rhodobacterales > Roseobacteraceae > Celeribacter > Celeribacter indicus. Next base: position 3,325,454 of record NZ_CP004393.1, on the reverse strand, counting down.
TGGTGCGGCCCTCGGGCAGTTCAAAGAAGCCTGCGCTCCCGGCCAAATACCGTCACCCCGAGAACCCCGAGGTCACATGGTCCGGGCGCGGCCGTCAGCCGCAATGGATCAAGGACGGTCTGGCGCAGGGCAAGAGCCTTAAGGACTTTGCCCTCTGATGCCCATGGCCAGCGCGTGATGGTCACTCCGCTTCGATCCGCTCTAAAGCACGGCCAAGCGTTGTGCGGTTGACGCCGAGGCGGCGCGCTGTCTCGGCGATGCTCGCCCCATCCTGCTGAACAGCGCGGTGGGCTTCCAGAACAATCTCGATGTCCAGCGTGGGCGGACGCCCGAGGGACTTGCCGCGCTTCCTCGCCGCTTCAAGCCCCGCGCGGGTGTTCTCGGCGATGATCTCGCGCTGGAACTCCGCCATGGCGGCGAAAATGTGGTAGACTAGCTTCCCGCCGGGTGTCGTCGTGTTAATCCCCTCGCTCAGACTACAGAAGTGGATATTCTCCGCCCGAAGCCGCGTCAGAAGATCGGCCAGATGCAGGACGGAACGCCCCAACCGGTCGAGCTTGAAGACGACAATGGCGTCATCGCTCCTGATGTCGGCCATAAGCTCGTCAAGTCCAGGCCTGCTCGATGTCGCTCCAGAAACGCCGTGGTCTTCGTAGATGCGCTCGCACCCAACCGCGACCAGTCCGTCACGCTGCATGCGCAGCTTCTGGTCCTTGGTGGACACGCGGGCGTAGCCGATCTTGCGCCCCGGTACGTCGATCAATGGCCATACATCCATGCGTCCTCCTGCCCGGAAATACTTACTCAGGATATCAAGTAATACGCTGACTTTAAAAGGAAGTTCGGCTCTATTCGCATTTCAACCCCAAATATGTTCGGTTCCGGGCGTTTGCGAGCGCCAATTCTGGAAAGCACGAAAAGGCAGCAGCACAGCTTCTCTGATTCATTAAATAAAGCCTGATCCAACACCCGTTTGGCGAAGCGATTTCCGATCCGTTTCCGCCGCAGGTGCAGGCCGCTACAAGGCCTGCGGGTCCTTCTTATCCCATGTGTGAGCCACGCCCAAACGAGGGCGCTCAACGCAACCTGATGAGAAATGCCCACTATGAAACCTCTTCGTCCTTCTCCCCTCCCGCCCGAATCCTACCTGCCTGGTGGCGGCGGTCCTCGCTTCAAGCAGATCGCAGCCTTCGTCTTGGCTGCTTTACTAGAGCTGTCGATGCTGGTGCTGCTGGCCTCGACTTACACCGAGACGATGGGGCTGATCTCCGGCCAGTACCTTTGCGACCTGCCGGGCTTCGGCGGCCTGTTCTGCGTCATCGATGAGGACATGACCGTCTCGCACCTGCTGGCCTTCCTGTTGGCCGTGTTTTCCGTGGCCGTGCCGATGATGATCTGGTCGGCGGTGCTGGACGAAAACATCCACGAAGACCCGAGGGCATGGCTCGCCAGCCCGATGAACCGCGTCAAGGCGGGCATGGCGGGGATCGTCTATGGCGCGGTGATCGCGTTGGAGGTGGTCAACCTCTACACCCTGATCGCCCAGGAGACCGCCCCCAATCCCTTCGGGGGCTCGCAAGATGCATCTCCGATGATGGATTTCCTCGCCCAGAATCAGGGGCTTGGCATCTTCGTGGCTCTCCTGATCGCCCTCGTCAACACCGTGCTGGCGCTGCTCACCGTGCGCGCCTCCCGCTCTCTCATTCAGAAAGGCTGACCCATGACTGCTCGAATTCTTCTTTCCTCCGTCGTCCTTGCCGGGCTGCTCGCCCTGCAATCTGCATTGCCCGCGAATGCCTGGGGCGGCGATGACGCGATGGCACCGACCTTCTTCGTCGTCATCGAAAACGGCGGCGTCGTCACCGACCCCGAAAGCCAGATGGAAGCTGCACGGTCTACCTTGGGCGAACTGACGGACCTGCGCCGCAGGCGGGCGACGAAGCACAGCACAATCCATATCATCACCTCGGCCAACCCGACCGAAATCACATGGTCGGGCACGCCGGAACAGCTCTATGCGCAGGGCGCGGAGGTTATCGAGGCCATTCAAGTCCGTCCGACTTGCTCGGACTTGACCTTGGCCTGGCAGGAGGTGCGCAACAATGTGCGCATCTCAAGGCCGGACGATCTGCGCTTAATCGGGATCGGCCCCTTCATCCATGCAGGATACCCCTGCGATGACGGGGACGGGCTGATCACGTTGCCCCAGGCCGTACCTGTAGAAGTGCAGCTTGGAAGTCTGGCGATGGACGCCAGCTTCCTGCGGCTTCTGAATGTCCACGCCGATCAGGATGAGATGGCGCTGGAGCATCTGGAAAGCGCGGGCGCTCTGGATCGCGTCACCTCCGGGGCGCTGGATTTCGACCTGATGGATAACGCGCGCACGCGCAGCAATCTCGGCAACATTCTGGGGAGGGACTGAGCCATGTGTGTACGTTCTCTCCTTCTTTCGTCGGCGCTCGCCTCGCTCCTTGGCGGTGCGGCGTTGGCCGAAAGCCCCGTGCGGATCGATGATCAGCGTTCCGGCGGCGCTCCAGTCACCATCGGTCTGCAAGAGCAGAGCGGAGGCGGCACCGCCCGCCTTCGTCTCGCCCCGCGCGTTGATCAAGAGTCTTCCGCCAATCTCAGCGTGCAGCGCTGGGTGGATTTCAGGGGCGATGTGCTCCTGAACATCCGCACCGATCCGGCGCTCGTGCCGAGCGCGCGGGTTTTGGAGATGGTCGCCTCGATCCGCATGGTCGATGATTTCGGGGCGGTGATCGCCAGCGGCTACGATATCAATGCGGAGCATGATATCGTGCTGGCCTTCTCCGGCGGCTCGGCCGAAATCACCCATATCGCCAGGGACGATCAGGGCCTCATCATCACGGCGCTCGTCCGTGATGACGCGGGGAACGTGATCGACCCGCCGCAAGGTACGCTCGCGCTCTACAGCACGGGCGGCGAAAAACTCTGCTTCACCGAAGAGGTGATCAGCGCGCCCGAGCAGATCACCCAGGATGTCTATGCCCCGGCCAGTCCCGCCAGCATCCCGATGACCTTCGCGGTGCTGATGGATCGCTCGGGTTCCATGGCGGGGCACATGGACGAGATGCGGGACGCCGCACGCGGCTTTGTCGATGCGCTGCCGAACCGCGCCGGATGCCTGGTCGGGGCATTCTCGGAAGGGACTGCCAGCTTCGATCCGGGTGAAGGTTTCGGCTATTTCCAATGCCGGGCAAGGCACTTCCCGATGGGCGGCCTGCAAGCTGGCGGCGGAACCGATCTCTTCGGATCGCTGGCTCATCTCTATGACTGGATGAACCAAAGCGCTCTTCAAGACCATCAGCGTGCCGTGATCATCATTACCGATGGCAAGGTAAATCGGAACCTTGAACGTGAGGCCTCGGTCATTGCAGCCAAGGGCGATGTCGTCACCTTCGTCTATTTCCTCGGCGGTGACGAAGAGCGCTTCCTCAAATCCCTGGCCGACAGCTATATCGGCCATGACGGGGATTTGCGGGCAGAGCTGCCGCGCTTCTTCAACGTTGTGCGTGAGGTCTATACCAGCCAGACGGTGCTGCGGCAGACGCCTTGCGGGGATGCCTCAACGGCAGGCGCGCAGCCATGATGCAGCGCGACTTGAAAAAAGAGCAGGCCCAGCGGCGGCTCTGGAGCTTCGATCCAGACAGCCATGGCTCTGCGAGCTGGGCGGATGCCGCCCATCTCATCGCGCGGGGCTACGGCCCTGGCGGACGTCATACACTGGGCTATTTGCCGGCCAGCGATGCCAGGCGAAGCGCGGTGCGCGTGAGCTATGGCGGCGACAGGCACGAGCTGATTGTCGCCCCGACGCGCGGCGGCAAAGGCGTCTCGGGCGCGATCCCGCGTCTGCTGGAGCATTCCGGCAGCGCAATCGTGCTCGACATCAAGGACGGCGAGCTCGCCCTGATCACGGCCAGATACAGGCGTGACGTGCTGGGTCAGAACGTCATCCTGATCGATCCCTTTGACGTGGCGGCCAGTCAGCTTGGAATGGATCGCTCCGCCTTCAATCCGTGCGCCCAAATCCAGCCCTTCGGCGATGATGCCTTCGATGATGCGATGCTGGCCGCCGATAGCATCGTCATCCCTGACGGCGGCTCGGATTCACACTGGTCAGGCGAAGCCGCCAGCCTGATCGCGGGCTTCCTGCTCCATGCCTCCGAACATGGCACTGCCAGCCTCAAGGCTGTGCGGCAGGCCCTGAACGCGGGCCGCGAAGAATTTCGCAGCCTCATCGATCAGATGCTCGCCTCGCCCTTTGATCTGGTGAAGGCCGCAGGCGGGCGGATCGACAACAAGGAAGAGCGCGAACTATCCGGCGTAATCTCGACCGCGCACCGCAACACGCATTTTCTGGAAGGCGCACGCATAGCGGATACGCTTTCGGGCTCCGATTTCGACCCCCGGAGTATCGGAGAGAACACCAGCATCTATATTGTCTTGCCAGCCCGGCGGATCGGGACGGCGCGGCGCTTCCTCCGTGTGCTGATCGGGGCGCTGATCGCCAGCATCACGACGCTCCCCCAAAAGCCGTCCTCGCCCGTGATGTTCCTGCTGGAAGAGATGGCCACGCTGGAGCGGATGGCCATCATTGAGCAAGCGGTTGGCCTGATGGCGGGCTTCGGCATGCAGTTCGTCATGGTCGTGCAGGATTTCACGCAACTCAAGGAACTGTACAAGAACCGCTGGGAGAGCTTCCTCGCCAATAGCGCGCTGATCCAGTGTTTCGGCACCAATGACCGTTTCACGGCGGATTACCTCTCGGCGCTCTGCGGGCAGACCAGCCTGCACCAGCTCAGCCTCGACAGCGCGATGGAGCGCGGGCGGCTGCTGGGCGATCCGGCTTTCCGCTCGGCCTCGGATTCATCTACGCCGCGCCGCCTAATCACACCCGACGAGTTGATGAGCCTTCACCCGTCCGTGCAGGTCATCGCCCTTGCGGCTGCACGGCCCGTCATCGGCTATCGCCCGGTCTATTTCCTCGAAAAGCGCTTTCGCGACCGAAGCGGCAGGCCGCTCTACGACATCCACCCCTCGCGCGCGGGCCAGCCGATCACGCGCGCGGTGGATTTCACGACCCCCGGCCTGGCGCTCGGCGCGCTGCTTGGCGACTATCTGAGTGTGGGGTGAGGCCATGGGAAAATTCATCCTCCTGACCGCCGCCAACGTCATCTTCGGCTACGCCGCGCTTGCCATCATGCTGCGCGGCCTCATCAACCTGCCGCTCTTCCATCCGTACTATGCGCTGGCAATTGGATATGTCGGGCCGATCCCGCTGCTGGTCTCGGCACTGTGGAGCGCCGCAAAGCTCTGGCAGGTGCGCCAGGTCTCGAACTTGCGCAAGATCGATCTGCCGGATGTCTCGGATGCACTGGCGCGCGGCGATCATCATCCGCAGCGCATCGCTACTCACGGCCCCGCAGGGCCGGAACTTCTGGCACGGGGGCTGTTCTGGCTGGCCCTCTTCGCGCTTCCTGTCTGGCTGGGCTGGCCGCTGCCACTTGTCTGGCCTGCGATGATCTATGGTCTCTGGGCGCTGCTGCGGTGGATGCTCTGAACGTGGAAAGCCCCGAGGCGCGGACGGCGCTCGGGGCTTCTGGTCGTCCGGCGGCGGGATTACGCTTCGGCACCTTCCATCGCACTGTAGAGGCGACAATACAGTTCGATCATGCGGATGCGGTTGTAGGTCATCGGGCTGGCATAGCGCTTCGGGGCGCTGCCGCATGGCGCGGCTTCAAGGAAGAGGCCCATCCAGCGGTTGCCGACATCGGGGAACAGGTCGTGAATTTCCGGGTGCCGGAACGGGCGCTGATCGGGATAGTAGAGCCGACCGTCATAATCCTCGATCTCGACCAGAACCCGCCGCCACGCAGCGTAGGAGCCGACTTCCTCGTGCATGGCGCGGGCGGGCTTCCAGATGCGCTCTCTGTAGAGGCGGCGGTTGGCGATATGGTGATCGGCCAGAACAGTGATCTTGTCGTCCTTCTTGCAGATGGTGTCGAACATGGGTGAGCTTTCTCAGGTCTATGGGGTCATGGATTTGTTCCTTGGGTGTCATTTCGGTCAGCATCGCTTCTACATCTGTCCTCTTTCTCCAGGCACGGCTTGTCGTGCCAAGGCAGACATGGGCGCCCCACGGAAGTTCTCCAAGTGTTCCGTTTCCGCCGTTGTGCTAACTGTAGGCGTTGAGCGTACCGGGTGATTCGGAGAGGTCTCTTGCCGCGCCGCGAGTGGGTCAGGAAAAACCGCTACTGCCGGAACTCGCGCCTTGATGAGACGAGTTTCGAGAAGCTTGTATTTCTGTGGTTTTCTGAATTTTCAGCACGAAAGGCGGCGCGCGTGATGGCCTCGCTGGGGCAACTCGGTTTGGTGCAGACCCCGGATGCCAAGACGATAGCGGGCTACATGCAGCGCCTCGGCTTTGCACTCTCGGAAATGACCCTGGAGCGGGACTTCCTGCGGGAACATCCCGGCTTCGAAGTGACCCGCAGGGAGGATGAAGCCCTATACGTCAAAACCATCGAAATGCGCGCCCAGGCTACCGTCGAGCATGCGCTCGGCACGCATTCCTATCGCGTCTATCGCGCGCTCTATGGCAACGCCTTTAGCCTGGAGACGACAGGGGAACTGGCCCTCGAAATCCGCCGCATGAACGCGCTGCGGCGAGGGATCAAGCCGCCTTATCGCGGCGATGTGGCCATGGCGCTGTATCGGCTCAGCACCCGTGAAGCCATTGGCGAAGAAGTCAGCATCGATGACTTCAGGCGGGCGATGGCCGAACCCTTCCTGCAAGACCTTGCGCGCCGCCCGATGGATATCGGCCGCGCGGGGTTGAGATGGTAGCTCGGCTGCGGATTTCTGATGCGTTTCCGGCTCGCATGCCGATGACCACCCCGGCGAGCGTCAAAAGGAGAAGGCCCGCATCGCCAGCTTTTCATCATCGATAAACGATGATGGAAAGACTACCAATGCCAAGAAAACGAACAAGGACCGGGAAGCAAGGTGCGGCCAAAGTTTGCGGCCAGCGCATAAATTATGCTAAACTTAAAGTAGATAAAGAAGTCAAAAGGACAACCTGTTTGACTGCGGCACCGGAGATAAAAAACGCTCCGGGCCACCATCTCACCGGATTGGATGGCGACACTAAAAATCAGGGGCAATGTTTAACTGACGCCCCTGTGCGTCCTATCGCGCCAACGCGCAGATGGGCAGGTATTGTTATGAGTGAGAATGGTTTCGAGTATGCGCCTGATATTTGCGGCACTTTGGGGATCGCCTTTGAAATGGGTGATCAGCCCAAATATCAGATCGACTATGAGCGGTATCGCGGCTTCTTCGATGATCTTGATGTCAGCGATGTCCAGAAGGATCAGATGATCGAGGCGCTATTCCTGATCGGACAGGCTTTCTATGACGCCGGTTTCGGTTTCGAATTTGTGGGCCAAACCTGTGGAAAACCTCACGAAAATGAGGAAGACTCTCCCGATGGGGGAGAAGCTGTGATAAGCTCCGCCGGAGTCATCCTGACAGAACATTTCAACCTATGCGCGGCCGAGTGACATCGCCGCTGGAGAAGGAGGAGTCATGAATCATGTAGTAACAGATGCCGAAGTGACGACGAGCGCGCTCATCTATTGCCGAGTCTCGGACAAGAAGCAGAAGACGCAGGGCCACGGCCTCGAAAGCCAGGAGCACCGCTGCCGTCAGTTCGCCGAAGAGCGTGGCTACGATGTCGAGATGGTCTTCCCCGACGATATCACCGGGGGCGTCGACTTCATGAAGCGGCCCGGCATGCGCGCCATGCTGGCCTATCTCGATGCCCAGAAGGGCAAGCCTTATGTGGTCATCTTCGATGATCTCAAGCGCTTTGCCCGCCACACCGAATTTCACCTCAAGCTCCGCCGCGAGTTCGCGCAGCGCGGGGCGCGGGTCGAATGCCCGAATTTCAAGTTTGAGGATACGCCGGAAGGCGTCTTCATCGAAACCGTGATCGCTGCCCAAGGCCAGCTTGAGCGCGAGCAGAACCGCCGCCAGGTCATCCAGAAGATGACCGCCCGCGTCGAGAAGGGCTACTATGTCTTTCACCCGCCGGTCGGTTATTGCTACGCCAAGGACCGAGTGCACGGTAAAATCCTTGTCCCCGACGAACCCGTGGCTTCCATCGTCCGCGAAGCTCTCGAAGGCTTCGCCAGCGGACGGTTAGGCTCTCAGGTCGAGGTCAAGCGCTTCCTTGAAGGAAAGCCTGATTTCCCGAAGAGTGGCGCGCGCGGCTATGTCCATCCGACCAAGGTCAAGGACATGCTGGAGCGGTCGGCCTATGCAGGATGCGTCGAAGCCCCGAATTGGGGCGTGTCGCTGCGCAAGGGACATCACGAGCCCCTGATCAGTTTCGCCGCCTATGAACGCATTCAGGCGCGTCTCAAGGGCACGGCGAACGCGCCTGCGCGCAAGGACATCAATCAGGACTTCCCGCTGCGCGGTTTCGTCCTGTGCGATGATTGCGGCGAGCCGATGACCTCGTGCTGGTCGAAGGGGCGGAGCCAACTCTATCCTTATTATCTTTGCGACACGCCGAACTGCGGCTCCAAGCGCAAGTCGGTCCGGCGCGCGGATATCGAGGACGGGGCGGAGGCCATCCTCCGCAATCTGCAACCGGCAAGGCAGCTTTTCGCCGTGGCCAAGGCCATTTTCACCGATATCTGGGAGATGCGCCGCGCAGAGGCCATCGCTGCGCGAGGCGCAATCGAGACGCAGCTCAAGGAGACGGGTAAGCAGATCGACTCGCTGCTCGACCGGATCATGAATGCAACCAGCCCGTCCGTGATCGGGGCATACGAGACGCGCATCGCGGAGCTGGAGCGGCAGAAGATCAGACTGGCGGAGCAGGCCGATTCAGCCGTGCCCTCGCATGGACGCCTGACCGAATTTATCGAACCGGCCCTGACCTTCCTGTCAAACCCTTGGAATATTTACAAAAATGGCAGCTTCGCCCTCAAGAGAACGGTGCTCAAACTGGCCTTTGCGGAGCCTTTGAGATACAGCCGGAATGAGGGCTATCGAACCGCTGAAACCACCTTTCCTTTCAAGGTGTTAGCGGATTTTTCATCCCTAAAGTGCGGGATGGTGGGCGACCCTGGAATCGAACCAGGCATGGGTCTCCCCGGCGGAGTTACAGTCCGCTGCAATGGTGTTCTAGTAATCCCGTGTAAGCACTAAAGTATATTGTTTTGTTGGGTTTTTCATTCTAATAATCCGCCGTAGATAGCAGGTGTTTTCTATTTGTCCTGCTTACATAGTGCTTACACGGGGCGGTGCGGGAATGAAACTGACAAAAACAAGCGTGGCGAAGATCGAAGCCGTGGAGGGCAAGCAAACCTTCCACTGGGATGCAGAGGTCAAAGGTTTTGGGGTGCGCGTTTCGGCGGCTGGCGTGAAGTCATACATCATGCAACGCCGGGCAGGCACGACCACGCGGCGGCTCACAATCGCGCGTTGTGACGACATGGGGGCAGATGAAGCGCGCAAACGTGCTATCAAGCTGGCCGCCCAATTTGCCGATGGGATCGACCCGACCGCAGAGGAGCGGCGTCGCAAGGCGCAGGCGCAGACTCTTCGTCAGGCGTTCAATGCCTATAAGAAAGCGCCCAAGAAAAAAGGTGAGGGCCGGGGGGCGCCCAAGAAGGCGCGCACAATTCGCGACGTCGAGAAGATGATGCCGCGTTTTGCCGACTGGCTGGATAAGCCCGTCACCGCGATCACGTCTAAGATGGTCAAAAACCGCCACGCGGAAATTGCCGCGACATCTCCGGCGCAGGCAAATCTTGCGATGCGCTATCTCCGGGCCGCTCTCAATCACGTTATGGCTGACGCCGACGACGATGCACCCATCCTGAAATCAAATCCGGTGGACGCCCTCAACAAAGTGCATCAATGGGCGGAGACGAAGCGGGCCGTGCGACATCTGCCAGATGATCGAATTGCCGATTGGGTGGATGCCGTGCAAACCGGCCTTGTGGGCTTGAAGAATGAAAGTGAGGTCCGGGACGCACTTCTTTTCATGCTCTTGACTGGCGCGCGGCTTGCAGAGGTGTTGGGCAACTCGAAAGATGGCTATCCGCCTTTGGCGTGGGCTGACGTCGATCTTGCTGGGGCAACTGTGACGTTCCGCGACACCAAGAACCGAACCGACCACACATTGCCGCTGTCTGCCCAGCTTGTCGCCCTTCTGGCAGCGCGAAAAGCTGTCTCCGGCAAGTGGGTGTTTAGCGATAGGTCCGGTGCTTTGCCCGGTGATCTGCGTGGGGCATATGCGCGGATCGAAAAAGCAACTGGCCTGCATATAACCGCCCACGATTTGCGCCGGACATTCGCGACCGTGGCAAGTCGTATCGACATTTCGGCTTACAAGCTAAAACGCCTCACCAACCACATATCGGGCGGGGATGTGACTGCGGGTTATGTTCAAGTGACCACCGAAGACTTGCGCGACGCCATGCAGCGGATCAGTGACAGGCTTTTGAGTGTGGGGGTGGTATCGTGAGCGAAGATCTAGATCGGCGGTTTAAAGAATTGGTCACCCGCAATCAGGTTAAGTTTAGCGAAGAGATGGAAGCTCAAGGAATCGACCCGGTGGACGCTTTGCGGAAGGCCGCCAGCGTTTTGTTGAGGTCTGCAAATGCCGAGGCGGATGAAATGCGCCGACGTTGGAAAGCAGCCAGTGGTGATGAAATCTCGCCAGAGGGGGAATCTGTAATTTCTCGGATGTTTGAGGAGGCGACTAACAAGGCCGAACTTCTGAATAGCTTTGCGGTGGTAATTGAGGCTTATCGAAAGGTTGGTATGGGCAAGGCTTTGTATGCCGGTGAAAAGCAGGTGAAAAACTCAGTTTCGGCCAACAAGCTGCGCGTTGAAAATTCTTTTCATAATCTCCACGGCCAAAGGGCGTTTGAGATTTACTCCGCATACATGGAGCGGCGCCCCACGCCTTCAAAAAGTGCCGGATATAGACACGTTGAGAAGCAGTTGGCGCGCGAAGGCGTGACCATAGGGGAGACCAAATTGAAGGAAAGCATTCGGGCATCAGAAAAAGTTGGTCAGGACGGGGGGAACTGACCAATTCCGCCAAGCTAACAAGTTCTCAGAGACCCACTTTGAGGATTTGTTATGAATACTGCGACCACCACACCGAACACCGCAACCGTCGTGCTTCCCGCGCTCGTCACGCAGCGCCAAGCAGCCGATTATCTCGCTATTTCTGAGAAGAAGCTTGAACGTCAGCGCTGGATTGGCGGGGATGACTGCATCCCGTTTGTCAAACTCGGTCGCCATGTGCGTTACCGTGCCGCCGATCTGCTTGCCTATGTGGAGAAAAACATGGTGGCGAGCGTTTGATACGCAAAAGCCCCGCCGGGCATTGGCGGGGCTATCGAAATCGGCGCGTATCATCGAAACAGTTATAATGTAACACAATGAACGCGCCCCGTCAATTTTTGAGGGCGAATATGATCCCAACCACACCACAATTCTATTTCTGCCGTGGAGACGTGCCTTTAATCCGACGAGCCAATGCGGCACGATCAAAACCCGTGGCCGACGCCATGCTGGACAAGGCGCTAGGCGGATTTGAGCGCCTGCCGGTCAATCCCGCACCTATCACGCCACAGATCGACCACATGGGCGCATATGAGCGCGGCGAGGTCTTCCTATCGCTTGCTCTGGCTGTGCACTACACCACGCGCTTTCGGGACCGCGACGAAAGGTTCAACTGGCTGACCGAAACCCCTGCGGGGATATTGAGTAACGCCGATGAACACGCCCGGCGCTCTGTCGGCGGCATGTGCGCCGTGGGGGCGCTCGCAAAGATCAAGAAACCCTCAATCTCCCCTGTGTCTAAGCATATGTTTGAGAAGAGGCCCTATCGCTTGCAGGACTGGGGGCTGGTCTGGAATTGCTCTTATCTGTCGAACACCTCGATGCTGTCCGCCTTTTTGCACCAGCAGTATGAGTTTGTGAAAACCCACGACCGCCATTTCCTTTTTTGCGCGTCAAAAGCGTCAATGAAATCAGTGTGGAAGGCCGAAAAGTTAGCCTCCGGCGACCAGTGGGGCTGGGCATATCCCACGCTCATGCCGCGTCCAATCCAATAAAATCGAGTAGCACAATGAAAAACATTCACGACTTCGCCCGTCTCGGGTGGCACATCTTTCCGGCACCTGTCGGGACAAAGAAATCACACATCAAGGCCGACGGCGGCCCACGATGGGGCGCGACGAACGATCCCGAGACGGTTGCCCGCATCTGGCAGCAATTTCCTGACGCCAACATCGGCATTGCGTGCGGTGAGTCTGGCCTGTTCGTAATCGACATCGACACGCCCGAGGGACATGGCCGCGACGGCTTCCAATGGTTGAACAGCGTGTCGTTACCTCACACAGTCACTGCCGTCTCACCGTCAGGCTCAATGCACTTCTATTTCCGACAGCCGACCGACGGTGATCCGATCCGAAACAGTGAGTCCCGCCTTGCGCCTGGCGTTGACGTGCGCGGCGAAGGCGGAATGGTCATTGCACCGCCGTCACGCAAGCCTGATGGACGGGCGTATGCGTGGGCTGACGGATGCGACCCTTGGTCTGTCGCTGTTGCTGAAGCGCCTGAATGGCTGCTCGATCTGGTCCGCACGGAAAAACGTGTCGCCATGCCACGCCCGGCAAACACGGCCAGTCTTGCCGAGGTGCGCGAACTGCTCACATACATCCACCCAGATCAAGACGGGCAAGACGGATGGTTTTTCGTGATGGCCGGAATCCACGAGGTTTCCGGCGGATCTGATGAAGGCATGGCACTCCTTGACGAGTGGTCGCAACAATCTGCGAAATACGACCCTCAAGAGATTGTCACACGATACCGCTCATTCACCGCCGGACAGTACAGAAACGCGGGCATAGGGACTATCGCAGCGGCAGCGAAGCGCGGCGGGGCAGACGTGGCCGCAATCGGCCAACGCCACCGCTTTCTAGCCATGTCTCCGCCCACAGGTGGTTATCGTCCGGCGGGCATGATGGACGCGCCCAGCGCAACGACCATGCCCCAGCCTGACGCTCCTATCGCTGAGACCGTGGACGAAAACCCTTTCGGCGAACGCGATTTTTCCCACGACGGCCTTGCGCTGGCGCTGGGACAAGACAGCTTCGACCGGGATGCAAAATATGTTGCGGACTGGAAGTCGTGGTTTTTCTGGACTGGCACCCACTGGGCAAAGGACAACCGGCGCGAGGTCTGGACGCGCACGCGCTCTTTCTTGCGCTCACAGGCGCAGCAAGTAGAGGTCGAGGCTGCGGCAAGAGTTGCAAGCGCTGAGCCGTCAAAGGTGCCTGAGATCATCAATAAACTTGCCCGACGCACGGAACAACTTAAGCACAAGCAAACCGTCGCAGCGGTCGAAACATTGGCGCAAGCAAACCCGGCAAGCGTGGCGGTGCCTGACGACTTCGACCGTGATTTAATGCTGGTCGGGACGCCGGGCGGCAACATCGACCTGCGCACGGGTGAACTAAAGGTCGCGCAGCGTGAGGATATGCTGACCATGCTGACAACTTGCGCACCGGCTGAGGGCGGCACATCGCCAGACCGCTGGCTGGCTTTCCTGCGTGAAATTTTTGCTGGTGACGAAGAGGTGGTCGGTTTCGTGCAACGGCTTGCGGGCTATGCGCTCACCGGCAGGACCACAGAGCACAAACTGTTTTTCCTTTATGGCACCGGGCGCAACGGTAAATCTGTTTTCATGGATACGCTCATGAAAATTTGGGGGGACTATGCCCGCAAGGCCGCTGCAAAGACGTTTCTAAACACCACCGGCGAGAAACACGACACGGGGCTGGCTGACCTTCGCGGGCGTCGCCTTGTGATCGGCAGCGAGTTGCCAAAGGGGAAAACATGGGACGAAGCGGTCATAAAAGACCTTACCGGCGGCGACCGGCAAGCGGCGCGCGTCATGCGGGGCGACTACTTTGAGTTTGACCCACAGCTTACGCTCATGATCGCTGGCAACTCGAAACCGTCGTTCCGTGCGGTCGATGTGGCAATTCGTTCCCGCGTCGTGCTGGTGCCGTTTACGGTCACGATCCCGGATGACCGTCAGGACAGGAACCTAGCGGAGAAATTGCAGGCCGAAGGTCCGGCCATTTTGCGCTGGGCGGTGGACGGGGCGCTGGAATGGCAGCGCATGGGTGGTTTGGCCGTGCCAAAATCCATTGCCGACGCCAGCGCCGCCTATATGGACTCCGAGGACATCCTTGGACAGTTCCTAGCCGACGAAGCCGAGATAGCTTCCGATGGGTTTGAGGCTATGAGCGATGTGTATACGCGCTATGAGGGGTGGAGCACGTCGCAGGGTTTTTCTCACCGCTGGTCGAAACTCAAGCTCAAAGAAGAACTGGTAGCCCGACCCGGCCTGTCTGAGCACCGCCGGAACAATGCGCGCGGAATTGCTGGGATGCGGCTTAATCGAAGCATTGCCTCCGGCTTTCCACACGTGGTGCCGCTGCAAATGCCGAGGCCGTAAAATTTAACGGCGGCTTTCGGGTCGCCGTTAATTTGCCGCCAGTATTTTAACGGACTGCCAGTTATTTTAGCTGCACGGCGGAAGCGTCACCCGAAAAAATAAAACGCTTAAAAATCAATGGCTTTTAATTATCGGTGACAAAGTGACATTTTCTATATTATCAACCGTATACGCGAGGCCTCAAAACATTCTCTATATATACTACTCACGTATACGGCGGATAAGGCGCGTTTTGTCACTTTGTCACTCGGTTAATTAGCGCGACAGACAGTTAATTAGCGCCGCGCTGCAAAAAAACTGTGGCTGCATTCCCGAACATCGCGCAGCGCCACGGGTTTGCCGAACATTCCATGCGCGCGCCTCATGGGGTCTTAGATACCATCTAATACCTTGAAAAGGCTTGCTATTCCCAGAGTAGGTGTAATGTGATAACGTATCGTCACATCGAAATCGAATAGGATCGAAACGAAATGGCATACAGCAAACAACTGACCGCCCGCATTGCCGGAAAGGTAGCAAACAAATTCCCCGGCATTCCTGCCATCACGTTGGACTCGATTGTGGACGAAGCATTGCTTGAGCGTGAACGTCTCTCCGCAGCCCGTGGCGACAGCGTGGATGAAGTCGCCGCAGCGTCAGGCACCACCGCGCCCTCTCAGCGCACTGAGGCCGACCGGGAGCGTGACCGTATGCAGGCCCGGCAGGACGCCGCCTTGCACGACATCAAAGCGCAATCGCGGGGTGGTCGCTGATGATCGCCACCGAAGCCCTCGCCACCCTTGACGATGAAATCGCGGCCCATGAGGCCAAGCTAACCGAAGTGCGTGAGGCTTTTGACCGCGTGGCCGCAGACCCCGCGCTATCAGCCAAAGCATTTAAGGCCGTGCAGGCCGCAGAAAGCGTCCTGAGAGCAGCTAAGGCCCGTCAGGCCCCCTTGGCCACCCAAGCAGAGCAAGAAGCCCGTGACGCGGCTCTGGTGGCCGCTGAGGCCGATGCGGTCACGGCGAATGCCCTGCGTGCGGACATGATTGCAAAGATCGACCGCGTTGCGCAGATCGCCCATGGCCTCGACGCCGCTGTCGGCGAGTTGGATCAGCACGCGGCGTTGAAATGGTTTGTTGCTGCCCGGAAAGCCAATGAAGGCGGCGCGTATGTCGAACGTGGCCGCATTGAGGGCGTTGGCGAACTCACTGAGATGCTGACCCGGGCGGCACGCAAAGTGCAGCATGTTGCAGCCGATTACAGCGCTCGCAGTGTGCAGGCCCGCTAATGTGGGTTTGTGGTGCAAAGACTAGGTCGGGCGGCGCGTGCCAGTGCCGCCCGGTGCACGGTTCGAAGCGGTGCAGGCTACACGGTGGCCTGTCCACTGGCCCGAAGACAGCCGCCGGGCGCGAACGCATTGCGGAAGCCCAGCGCCGCCGCCATGCCTCACACCGCAAAACAGTGATGCCCCGACCATGAGTACGGCCTTCTCATTTCGCCCGATGCCCCTTTGGGCGCAGCCCTACGTCCCTAGCGCGGTGATCCTTGTCGATGAAGACGGGAATATCCTTGTGGACGAGGGCGGCAACATTTGGGTGGTCTACGCGTGAGCGCATTGCAGAGGTTCAGCGCCGTTCCCGCCAACACCTCCTTTCTGAACAGGGCTTCCTCAGCGTAGGCTGATCGCATAGCATTCTCCGAAAGTCGGTATCGCCTGAGGAGGGCATCATGTTGCGTTTAGTGATTTTCTTCGTCGTCACCCTGTGGGCCTCAATATCGTTGGCTGACACAGTCTGTATTGAATCAAATGAAGACATCATCGTGATACGTGGGATTGAACAGCACGGCAGCACCTACTCCGGCACTGTGTTCGAGATTGTCGGGAGCAAGATGGTTCCGGTTCTATGCGTTGCGTTCGATGATGCCGGGCAGCCGGTCGGAACCAGTTTTGGCTCTACGAAATATGGCCGCGCCAGCTTCGAAGGTCTGTTCCTCGAACAAATTGAAAAAGTAACCTGCCGCTACACCCGTTGACCCACAACCTAGTGTCTAAGTTGGCGCTTTTCTAACTGTTTTGCTTACATAGTGCTTACACGGGTCAAAGCGGCAGTGGCCGCCACTTCGGCGTTAAAGCCAAAAAACTCAATGTTTTGAAAGTGGTGGGCGACCCTGGAATCGAACCAGGCATGAGTCTCCTCGGCGGAGTTACAGTCCGCTGCCGCACCTTGCAGCTCGTCGCCCACATCGCGAAGCGTCTTCGCTTGTGTGGGGCGGTGGATACCGTTGCGGGGTGGGAGCGTCAACAGGAAAATCGCTTGTGCTCGCCATTTCCTTTCGGCAGGTAGGGGAGGATCGGCAGACCGGAAAGTGCACCCCATGAAGAAGCCCAGATGGGTCATCGAGAAGGAACAGCAGAAGCGCCGCGCGGCGCAGGAGACGGTGTGGCTTTTCGGGCTGCACGCGGTGCGTGATGCGCTGCGCAATCCGGCGCGGGAGAGGCTCCGGCTTGTGGTCACGAAGAATGCCTTCGACAAGCTCGGGGCCGATATCGCGGCGAGCGGGATCGCACCGGAGATCGTCGATCCGCGGCGGTTCGACGCGCCGCTCGATCCCGGCTCCGTACACCAGGGCGCGGCGCTCGAGGTGAAGCCGCTGACATGGGGCTCGGTGGCCGAAGTCTGCCTCTCGGCGGGCGAGGGGGCGCCGACGGTCGTTCTGCTCGATCAGGTGACCGACCCGCATAACGTGGGCGCGATCCTGCGCTCGGCCGAGGTCTTCGGCGCAGAGGCCGTGATCGCCACCGCGCGCCATGCCGCGCCCGAGACCGGGGCGCTGGCGAAGACCGCCTCGGGCGCGCTCGAGCGCCAGCCCTACCTGCGCGTGCGCAACCTGTCGGAGACGATCGTGGAGTTGCAGGGGATGGGCTTCGTCTGTCTCGGGCTCGACGGGACGGCGGAGGAGACGATCGACACGGCGGTCACGGCGCTCGCCGGGCGTCCGGTGGCGCTCGTGCTGGGGGCCGAGGGGCCGGGGCTCAGGCAGAAGACGCGCGAGACGGTGGACCGGCTCGTGAAGATCCCCTTCGCCCGCGATTTCGGTTCGCTCAACGTCTCCAACGCCGCGGCGGTGGCACTTTATGCGGCCTCGCGCCGGTAGGGCGCATGTCGCGACAAGTTAACGTTGTGTTCACGTTTATCTTACACGCCCTTTTCGCCGGGGGCGGCCTCCCTATCTATAGTCACGAGACGCGCAGTTTGGAACACGCGCGTCGCTCTCACTGTCCCTCGTTCCAAAACTTCGCCCAGGCTTCGTGCCTGGGCTTTTTTCTGTCGCGATTTCCTCTATCTTGTCGGTATGACCCATATTGATTTGCTCACAGACGACGACATCGCCCGGATCCTCCGCGACACCAAGGTGATCGCGCTCGTGGGGGCGAGCCCGCGGCCGGAGCGGCCCTCCCACGGGGTCGGCAATTTTCTGGCCGCGCGCGGCTACAAGGTGATCCCGGTCAATCCCGGTCAGGCGGGCCGGGAGCTTTTCGGCCAGACGGTCGTCGCCTCCCTCGCGGAGGTCGGTGAGCCGGTGGACATGGTGGACATCTTCCGCCGCTCCGAGGATGTGCCGGAGGTCGTCGAGGACGCGCTGAAGCATCTCAAGAACCTCAAATACGTCTGGATGCAGCTCGGCATCGTCAACGAGAAGGCGGCCGCGCTGGCACGGGCGCAGGGCGCCGAAGTGGTGATGGACCGCTGCCCGGCCATCGAGATCCCGCGTCTCGGGCTCTGACCGCGGTCACTCCCCGCGCCCGGCCTTTTCCGCGATCCCCGACAGGCCCTGGCGGCGCGCGAGTTCGCCGAGCACGTCCTCGAGGGCGATATCGCGCGCGGCGAGCATGACGAGCAGGTGATAGAGCACGTCGGCGGCCTCGTAGGTGAGGTTGTCGCGGTCGCCCTTTGCGGCGGCGACGATCGCCTCCACCGCTTCCTCGCCGAATTTCTCGGCGCATTTCTCCGGGCCCTTGGAGAAGAGTTTCGCGGTCCAGGAGCTGTCGGGATCGGCGCCCCTGCGCGAGAGGATCACCTGTTCGAGGTCGTGCAGAACGGACATGGGAGTTCCTCAGTTGAGCCGCATGGGAATGCCCTTCGAGGCCATGTAGGCCTTGGCCTCGGCAATGGTGTAATCCCCGAAATGGAAGATGGAGGCCGCGAGCACGGCGCTGGCATGGCCTTCGGTGACGCCCTCGACGAGGTGATCGAGCGTGCCGACCCCGCCCGAGGCGATCACCGGGATGTCCACCGCATCGGCGATGGTGCGGGTCATCTGGATGTTGAACCCCGCCCGCGTGCCGTCCCGGTCCATCGAGGTCAGCAGGATCTCGCCCGCGCCCTTCGCCGCGATCCGTTTCGCGAAGTCCACCGCGTCGACCGGATGGCCGTCCTTGTCCAGCGCCGCCTTGCGCCCGCCATGGGTGAAGATCGCCCATTTGACCGGAATGCCGTCGCTGTCCCAGGCGATGGTCTTCGCGTCGATGGCGCAGACGATGCACTGGCTGCCGAAGCGGTCGGCGGCGCGGGCGATCACGTCGGGATCGGCCACGGCGGCGGAGTTGAAGGAGACCTTGTCCGCCCCTGCCAGCAGCAGGTTGCGCACGTCCTCCGTGCTGCGCACGCCGCCGCCGATGGTGAGCGGCATGAAGCATTGCTCCGCCGTGCGGGTGGCGAGGTCGTACATCGTGCCGCGGTTCTCATGGGTGGCGTGGATGTCGAGGAAGCAGAGCTCGTCCGCCCCCGCCGCGTCATAGGCGCGCGCGCTTTCCACCGGATCGCCCGCGTCGATGAGATCGACGAAGTTCACGCCTTTCACCACGCGGCCATCGGCCACGTCGAGGCAGGGGATGATGCGGGTCTTCAGCATATGTGTCTCGCCTTTTCCGGTCGGGGCAGGGGGCGCTCGCGCCCCCTCTGGCTGCGCCATTCACCCCCGAGGATATTTTCGAGCAGATGAAGGCAGGTCAGGTTTAGTGCGCGGCGCCGCGCGATGCAATCGGGCCTCAGTCGCGGAGCAGGGCAAGCGCCTCCCCGAGGTCGATCGCGCCGTCGTAGAGCGCGCGGCCGGAGATCGCCCCGTCGAGCGGCGCGCCGCAGGTCTTGAGCGCGCGCAGGTCGTCGAGCGAGGAGACCCCGCCGGAGGCGATGACCGGGATCGAGACGGCATTGGCAAGCGCCGCCGTTTCGGCGACATTCGGCCCCTGCATCGCGCCGTCGCGGTTGATGTCGGTATAGATGATGGCCGCCACTCCGGCATCCTCGAAGCTTTTCGCGAGGTCGGTGGCGTTGACGCCGGTCTCCTCGGCCCAGCCTTTCGTGGCGACCATGCCGCTGCGGGCGTCGATGCCGACCGCGACCTGTCCCGGAAAGGCGCGGGCGGCCTCGCGCACGAGATCGGGATCTTCCACCGCGACGGTGCCGAGGATCACGCGGGCGAGGCCGCGGTCGAGCCATGTCCCGATCGTCTTCATGTCGCGGATGCCGCCGCCGAGCTGGGCGGGCACCTTGCAGCGCTTCAGGATCTCCTCGACCGGGGCGGCATTGACCGGCGTGCCGGCGAAGGCGCCGTTCAGGTCCACGAGGTGAAGCCATTCGCAGCCGGCCGCGACGAAGTCCATCGCCTGGGCGGCGGGATCTTCGTTGAACACGGTCGCCTTCTCCATCTCGCCCTTGTAGAGGCGCACGGCCTGGCCGTCCTTGAGGTCGATGGCGGGGTAGAGGATCATGTCGGGACTCCCGTGGTGGAACTGTCGCGCCTCCTTTGGCACGATTGCACGGCAATTGCAAAACCCGGCTTGCGCGGCCCGTGCCCCAACGTCAGACTTGCCCCGGAGCGGCGTGGCTCCGCAGGATGCGGGCATCTTCAGGGAGGAGAACCATGATGAAGACAGTCGCACTCGCCGCGGTCGCGGCGCTCGGCCTGGCCCATGCGGCCCATGCCGCCGATCCCGTCACCGGCACCTGGCAGACGCAGGTCGACGACGGCCATTACGCCCATGTCCGCATCGCCCCCTGCGGCGACAGGATCTGCGGCACGATCGCGAAGGCCTTCGACGCGGGCGGCCCGATCGAGTCGCCGAATGTCGGCAAGCCCATCGTCTGGGACATGGTCCCGCAGGGCGGCGGCGCCTACAGGAGCGGCAAGATCTGGCAGCCCTCGACCGGCAAGGTCTACAATTCCAAGATGCAGCTGAACGGCAATTCGCTGAAGGTGTCGGGCTGCGTCGGGCCGATCTGCAAGGGGCAGACCTGGAGCCGCCTTCCCTAGCGCTCAGAAGCTGAGCTTGTAGCCGAAGCCGAGCGAGGGCGCGTCGAGCCCGTCGGTGATGTCGGCATCCTCCGCCGTGACGGAGACCTGTTCGCCCGTGTCGAAGGTGAAGCGGGCGCCGAAGCCGATGCGGGCGCTGTGGGCGACGGTCCCCGTCGTCGTCTCGCTCCAGATGCCGCTGAGCCCGCCGGTGAGATCGAGAAGCCCGTGGCGGCGCGACAGGCTGTGCAACATGTCGAGCCCGTATTCGACCTTCGTGTTGTGATAGCCGAGCGGGGCGCTTCTTGCCGAGGTCGTGCCGATCTGGCGTTCCGCGAGATAGCGCGCGCCGAGAAAGGGCTCGAGCTCGAACGCCTTCAGCGCGATGGTTCCCGTCATCCGGAGCTGCGCGAGCAGCCGGTCGGCGGCAAAATGCTCCGCGCTTCCTTCCCGGAGGGCGACGCTGTTGCTCGTGCGCCCGTAGAGCAGGCGGCCCTCGACATAGAGGGGATGATCGGCATGGCGAAGGGCGAAATAGGGACCGGCGAGCGCGCCGTCCGCGTGATGTTCCGTGCGTGTGTCGAGCCGGTCCGTGCGGTCGAATTCGACCATCGTGCCGAGGAGGAAATCCTCGCTGATCCAGCGATGCGCGCCGAGGGTGGCGAGGTAATAGCCGCGTTCGTCCACCTCTCCGCCGGACCACTGGCCGCGCAGCCGGAACCAGACCGGGCGGCGCGTGCGGCTCGTCAGTTCGAGCCGGCCCTGGTCGTTTTCGACATAGGCGTCGAGCGTGCCGGAACTGTCCGTGTCGAAGAAGGCGGTGAGATCGGGCTGGTAGGCCGCGCTGCGCTGGGCACGGAAGGAGAAGGCATCGGTGATCGTCGTCTTCGCCTGGGCGGCCCCGAGGTGCTGCGGCGGCTGGTCCTCCTGCGCCTCGGCCGCGCAGGGGAGGGCGAGACCCAGACAGATCGCCCCGGCCCAGCCTGTCAGACTGTCCAAACGCTTGCGCATCTCCGGCTGTCGTCCCTGTGCGTGAGACAGAGGCGAGCGGTCGCGCGCCGCCGCGGGCACGGGCCGCTCCCGTCACACTCAGGTTAACAGCTCGGGCCGGGGGTGCTAAGGTCCCGGCCGTTCACGAGGCCGGGAGGAGCGCGCGGTCGGCGTCAGGGCGCCCATCCGAGGAAGTTCGAGATGATGCGAAGGCCGGCGCGCTGGCTTTTCTCCGGGTGGAACTGGCAGCCGACCATGTTGCCCTTCGCGACGATGGCGGTCACGTCGCCGCCATAGTCGACATGTGCGAGGCGGTCGGCCGGATCGCGGACCCGGAAGTGATAGGAGTGGACGAAATAGGCGTGGTCGCCGGTTTCGATGCCGTCGAGCACCGGGTGCGTGGCGTCGATCACCAGATCGTTCCAGCCCATGTGCGGCACCTTGAGCGCGGGGTCGGAGGGGGCGATGCGCACCACCTCTCCGTCGATCCAGCCGAAGCCCGGTGTCTCCTCGTATTCGAGGCCGCGCGTCGCCATCATCTGCATGCCGATGCAGATCCCCATGAAGGGGCGGGCATTCCGCGTCACCGCCTCCGAAATCGCCTCGAACAGGCCGGTGTGGTCGAAGAGCTGCCCGCGGCATGCCGGGAAGGCCCCGTCTCCCGGCAGCACGATCCGGTCCGCCCTGGCCACCACGTCGGGTTCCGAGGTCACGACGATCGTGCCGGAGCCGCGTTCGCGCGCCATCCGTTCGAAGGCCTTGTGGGCCGAATGCAGGTTGCCGCTGTCGTAGTCGACGAGTGCCGTGAGCATGGGTGTCCTTTTCGTGGGGGAGGCGGCTCAGAGCGCGCCTTTGGTGCTGGGCAGGCTGTCCGCCATGCGCGGGTCGATCTCGAGCGCCATGCGCAGCGCGCGGGCGACCGACTTGAACGCGGCCTCGGCGATATGGTGGCTGTTGAGCCCGTGCACCTTGTCGACATGGAGCGTGATGCCGCCATGGGTGGAGAGCGCCTGGAAGAATTCGCGCACGAGCTCGGTGTCGAACGTGCCGATCTTGCCGGTCGGGAAGTCCACGTTCCAGACGAGGAAGGGCCGGGCGGAGAGATCGAGGGCGCAGGCGACCTGCGTGTCGTCCATCGCAAGCGCGAAATGGCCGTAGCGGTTGATGCCCTTCTTGTCGCCCACCGCCTGCGCCAGCGCCTGTCCGAGCGCGATGCCGGTATCCTCGACCGTGTGGTGATCGTCGATATGGGTGTCGCCGGTGGCGCGGATCGTCATGTCGATGAGGGCGTGCCGCGCGAGCTGGTCGAGCATGTGGTCGAAGAAGCCGACGCCCGACTCGTTGTCATAGCGTCCGGTGCCGTCGAGGTCGATCTCGACGCTGATCTCGGTTTCCGCCGTCTTGCGGGTGATGCTCGCCTTGCGCATGGGGAGGTCCTTTCGCTTGCCCGCCGCTTATACGCGCGCGAACCGGGATTTGCCAAGCCGCTCGGACGCGGGGCCACGGGGGAGGAGGGGCGGACCGGGCCGGAGCGCGTCTCGTGCTGCGGCTGTCGTGCGGCGAAGGGCCGTTTGCGGCCTTTCCCAGGTGTGAAGTGCCGCAGGCGGATCCCGGCCCCGTCAGGTCTTCGGAAAGGCGGACGCGGGGTGCCGCATGGCGCTGGCGATCCCCATTCCACCCGGCGCTCGCCCGGCTGGCGGACCCGCGGCGCGTCTTCGTGTCTCTGTCAGGTCCGGAGGGCGTCGGGCGAACGCCCATGCCGGGCCGAAGCGGCTGCCGCGGGAGTGACTCGTGGCGCGAAAGGGAAATGTCGCGACCCATCGCATCGGAAAGGAAACTGGAGCGGGCGATGAGATTCGAACTCACGACCCTTACCTTGGCAAGGTAATGCTCTACCCCTGAGCTACGCCCGCTCGCGTCCACCTGTGTCGTCGGTCGGTCACGTCCTCCGGTCGTTCCGGAGGAAACTGGAGCGGGCGATGAGATTCGAACTCACGACCCTTACCTTGGCAAGGTAATGCTCTACCCCTGAGCTACGCCCGCATCCTTGGGTGAGGCGTGAGATATGAAATCCCGTTCGGGGCTGCAAGGGGAAAATCGCCTCGGGGAGGATTTTTTGCCGCCGCGGGGCGGGCCGGTCAGGGCGCGGTGCCTGTCCCGGTCCGGCGCGGATAGTGGATTGTGTTGTGAAATTCCGCGGCGGCCCCGCCCCGGTTGCGGTAGCCATGCGGCACATCCGCGGCAAGGCGCAGTCCCTCTCCCTGCGCACAGGCCCGCCAGTCGTCCCCGATCAGGACCTCGATCCCGCCCCGCAGCGCAAAGACGTCCTCGACCACGCCGGTGTCATGGGCCTGCGACAGATGCGTCTGTCCGGGGGCGAGCGTCACGACGAAGGTTTCCGATCCGAGACGCGGATCGAAGGGAAAGACGGTGCGGATGCCGATGCTGCCCGTGACCTCCTCCGGGATGCCGCGCGCGGGGGCGGAGAGGCGGGGCATGTCCCCCACCTCCTCGAGCAGGGCGGTCAGCGGCAGGTGGAACCCCTTCGCGAGCTTCCACAGCGTCGCGACCGTCGGGCTCGACTCGCCGCGTTCGATCTGGCCGAGCATCGCCTTGCTCACGCCGGTCAGCTCGGCGGTCCGGGCAAGGCTCAGCCCGGCCTCCTGCCGCAGGGCTTTCAGATTGATCCTGATCTTGCTGTCGCTCACCGGCGGGCCGCCCCGATTGTCTCTTGTGCGCTATAACGTCCGTGCGTTATAGCGGTCATGTCTCTTATACCGCAGGCGCCCGCCCTTGCCAAACCCTCCCGGAAGGTTTCCCATGTTCGGAGTGAAGCTGTCCCATCTCGTCGCCGGCGCGGTCGCCGTGCTCCTCGGCTATACCAGCAGCGTCGCGATCATCTTCCAGGCCATCGACGTGCTCGGCGCGACACAGGCGCAGGCGAACAGCTGGATGCTGGCGCTGGGCCTCGGCATGGGGATCAGCGGGCTCGTCCTGTCGCTGCGCTACAGGATGCCGATCCTCACCGCATGGTCCACCCCCGGCGCGGCGCTTCTCGGGGTGAGCCTCGAGGGCGTGCCGATGGCGCAGGCGATCGGGGCCTTCGTGTTCTGCGGGCTCCTGCTGACCCTGACCGGCCTCTCCGGCTGGTTCGAGCGGCTCGCGCATATCATTCCCGAGGCGCTGGGCAGCGCCATGATCGCCGGCATTCTCTTTCAGTTCGGGCTGGGGATCTTCTCCTCCATGGAAGAGAACCTGCCGCTGGTGGCGCTCATGTGCCTGACCTATCTCGCCGCGCGGCGCCGCTTCGCCCGTTTCACCATTCCGCTCGTGCTTCTGGCCGGGATCGTCTTCTGCGCCGTGACCGGGGCCTTCGACACCTCCCTGCCGGTGGATTTCGGGATCGCGCGGCCGGTGTTCGTCATGCCGGACTTCACCCTTGCCACGCTGATCGGCGTCGGCCTGCCGCTCTATATCGTCACCATGACGTCGCAGAACGTCCCCGGCGTCGTGACCCTCCGGGCCTCCGGCTACGAGCCGCCCGTGTCGACCTCGATCACGGTCACCGGCCTGACCACGCTGCTCCTCGCGCCGTTCGGCGGATATGCCTTCAACCTCGCGGCGATCACGGCGGCGATCTGCGCCGGGCCCGAGGCCGACGAAAACCCCGCCACCCGCTACAGGGCGGCACTGGTCGCGGGGGTGCTCTATTGCGTCGTCGGGCTGCTGGGCGGGGCGGTGATCGGGCTTTTCCTCATCGCGCCTTCGGCGCTCGTCGTGACGGTCGCGGGGCTCGCGCTGCTCAACACGATCTCCTCGAGCCTCACCGCCGCGCTCCAGGATCCGGCCCAGCGGGAGGCGGGGCTCGTCACCTTCATGACCACGGTGTCGGGAATTTCCTTCTTCGGCATCGGCGCCCCGCTCTGGGCGCTGCTGTTCGGCGGGATCGTCTCCGCCGCCGTCTCCCTGCGCCGGGCGCGGTGACGAAAGTCGCGTTGTCGACGCCAGCGCGGGGGGATCGACGCCTCGCGGGCCCGGCGGAACAAGGCGAAGACCACGAAGGGCAGGCGACCGTCCGCTGCCCTCCTCACCTCAGGCCCGACGCCGCCCTCGCCCGGAGACCGGAGGCGCAGATGGCGGCGCGCGCCCGGCACATTGTTCCGGGCGAGACGCGGTCACTCGAATTCGACGAGCAGATCCTTGGCGTCGATCTGGCTGCTCGGGGAGACATGGACCGCCTTCACCGTGCCGTCCTGATCGGCGGTGATGGAGGTCTCCATCTTCATCGCCTCGATGGTCAGGAGCACGTCGCCCTTCTTCACCGCCTGGCCGGCGGCGACGGCCACGGTCGCCACGACCCCCGGCATCGGGGCGCCGACATGTTTCGGATTGCCCATGTCCGCCTTTGCGTTCACCGCGACGGAGGCGGCGGCGGAGCGGTCCGGCACCCGGATGGTGCGCGGCTGGCCGTTCAGTTCGAAGAAGACCTTCACCTCGCCCTTCTCGTCGGGCTCCGCGAGCGCGAGGCAGCGGATCTCGAGCGTCACGCCCTCGTCGATGGAGGCAGAGATCTCCTCGCCCTCCTGCATGCCATAGAAGAAGTTCCGCGTCGGCAGGGTCCGCACCGGGCCATATTGCTCATGGCGCGCGACATAGTCGGTGAAGACCTTCGGATACATGAGGTAGCTGTTGAAATCCTCGTCGTCGAAGTCCACATCCGGGAATTTCGCCTGCAACTCGGCGCGCAGCGCGTCGAAATCGACAGGCTCGAGATGCTTGCCGGGACGGTCGAGGTTCGGCTTCTCCTTGCCCAGGACCTTTTTCACGATCGCCTCCGGGAACCCGCCCGGCGGCTGGCCGAGATTGCCGCGCATCATGTCGATGACGCTGTCGGGGAAGGCCACGTCGGTCTTCGGATCCTCGACCTCGGCGCGGGTGAGGCCCTGGCTGACCATCATCAGCGCCATGTCGCCCACGACCTTGGACGACGGCGTGACCTTCACGATATCGCCGAACATCATGTTCACATCGGCATAGGCCTGCGCGACCTCGTGCCAGCGCTCCTCGAGCCCGAGGGAGCGGGCCTGCGCCTTCAGGTTGGTGAACTGCCCGCCCGGCATCTCGTGCAGGTAGACCTCGGAGGCGGGGGCCTGGAGCGAGCTTTCGAAGGCGGCATATTGCGCGCGCACCGCTTCCCAGTAATTCGACATCTCGCGGATCGCGCCGATGTCGAGCCCGGTGTTGCGCTCGGTGAAGCGCAGCGCCTCCACGATGGACCCGAGCGTCGGCTGGGAGGTGTTGCCCGAAAGGGCGTCCATTGCCGCGTCCACGGCATCGACGCCCGCCTCGGAGGCGGCGAGGACCGTCGCGATCGCCGCGCCGGAGGTGTCATGCGTGTGGAAGTGGATCGGCAGGCCGACCTCCTCCTTCAGCGCGCGGATCAGCATCCCCGCCTGCGTCGGCTTCAGCAGCCCGGCCATGTCCTTCAGCCCCAGCACATGCGCGCCGGCGGCCTCGAGCTCCTTCGCCATCTTCACGTAGTAGTCGAGCGTGTATTTCGGCCGGGTCGGGTCGAGCAGGTCGCCCGTGTAGCAGATCGTGCCCTCGCAGACCTTGCCGCTCTCGATCACCGCGTCCATCGCGACGCGCATGTTCTCGACCCAGTTGAGACTGTCGAAGACGCGGAACACGTCGACGCCGGTCTCCGCGGCCTGTTTCACGAAGCTCTGCACGACATTGTCGGGATAATTCGTGTAGCCGACGCCGTTGGAGGCGCGCAGCAGCATCTGGGTCATGATGTTCGGCATCCGCTCGCGGATGTCGCGCAGGCGTTGCCAGGGGCATTCCTGGAGAAAGCGATAGGCGACGTCGAAGGTTGCGCCGCCCCAGCATTCCACCGAGAAGAGCGTCGGCAGGTTCGCCGCATAGGAGGCGGCGGCGTTCACCATGTCGATCGAGCGCATCCGCGTCGCAAGGAGCGACTGGTGCCCGTCGCGCATCGTCGTGTCGGTGATCAGGAGCTGTTTCTGGTCGAGCATCCAGTCCGCGACCGCCTTCGGCCCCTGCCGGTCTAGAAGCTGGCGCGTGCCGTCCGGCGGCAGTTCGGCCCGCAGCGCGGGCGGCACCGCGCGGGGGGCGTCGGACTTCGGCCTCGGCCGGCCGACGGTTTCCGGATGCCGGTTCACGGAGATGTCCGCGAGATAGGTGAGGATCTTCGTCGCCCGGTCGCGGCGCGGCTTGAAATCGAACAGCTCGGGCGTCGTGTCGATGAATTTCGTGGTGTATTCGTTGTTGAGGAAGACCGGGTGTTTCAGCAGGTTGATCACGAAGTCGATGTTGGTCGACACGCCGCGGATGCGGAACTCGCGCAGGGCGCGGTCCATCCGGGCGATCGCGGCCTCGGGCGTGCGCGCCCAGGCGGTCACCTTCGTGAGCAGCGAATCGTAATACCGGGTGATCACCGCGCCGGAATAGGCCGTGCCGCCATCGAGGCGGATCCCCATGCCGGTGGCCGAACGATAGGTGGAGATGCGGCCGTAATCGGGGATGAAGTTGTTGGTCGGATCCTCGGTCGTCACCCGGCACTGGAGCGCGTGGCCGTCGAGCCGGACGTCGTATTGCGAGGCGACGCCCGTCGCCTCCATCAGGCTCTTGCCCTCGGCGATCAGGATCTGGGCGCGCACGATGTCGATGCCGGTGACTTCCTCGGTCACGGTGTGTTCGACCTGGACGCGGGGATTCACCTCGATGAAGTAGAACTTGCCTGTCTCCATATCCATCAGGAATTCTACAGTGCCCGCGCATTCGTAATTCACATGCTCGCAGATGCGCTTGCCGAGGTTGCACAGCTCCTCGCGCTGGGCGGCGGAGAGATAGGGGGCGGGGGCGCGCTCGACGACCTTCTGGTTGCGCCGCTGCACCGAGCAGTCGCGCTCGTAGAGGTGGTAGATATTGCCCTGGCTGTCGCCCAGGATCTGCACCTCGACATGGCGCGCCCTGGTGATCATCTTCTCGAGATAGCCCTCGCCATTGCCGAAGGCCGCCTCGGCCTCGCGCCGGCCCTCCTTCACCTTCTCCTCGAGCTCCTCCGCGGTGTCGATCGGACGCATCCCGCGCCCGCCGCCGCCCCAGGATGCCTTGAGCATCAGCGGAAAGCCGATCTCCTCGGCCTCCTTGCGGATCGCGTCGAAATCGTTGCCCAGAACCTCGGTCGCGGGGATGACCGGCACGCCTGCCGCGATGGCGACCTTGCGCGCGCTGGCCTTGTCGCCGAGCTTGCGCATCGTTTCCGCCTTCGGCCCGATGAAGGCGATCCCGGCCTCCGTGCAGGCATCCACGAAATCGGGGTTCTCCGACAGGAGCCCGTATCCCGGATGGATCGCGTCGGCGCCGCTTTCCCTGGCGACCCGGATGATCTCGGGGATCGAGAGATAGGCGGCGACCGGTCCCATGCCCTCGCCGATCTTGTAGGCCTCGTCCGCCTTGAACCGGTGGAGCGACAGCTTGTCCTCCTCGGCATAGATCGCGACGGTACGCTTGCCCATCTCGTTGGCGGCGCGCATGACGCGGATGGCGATCTCGCCGCGGTTGGCGATGAGGACTTTCCTGAACTCGGCCATGGTGTGAAGGCTCCCTTGGCTGCCGTTTTTTTCAGCAGGTTAGGGATTTCTGCGTTGCAGTAAATGTCTAAAAACGAAAAGCCGGATCGAATGACGCAAAACTCCTGCGCCATGGACGCTAAAATGTCATGCTGGCGGAATAATTTGCGAGTTTGCAGCGACAACTCAGAGATTTAGAAAAGGCCCGGTTTCGTTTTGCCGGCCTTTGCAAATCGTGCTGCGGTGCGAGAATCACCGATATGCGCCGCAGCGAGACGCGCCCTTGGCGGGCGCGTCGGGCCGGGGGGCGCGGCGCTCAGGCGCGGCGGCTCTCGAGCGGGATCTCGCGCAGCTTCGTGGCGACGAGAAGCCCGAAGACGGCGAGGCCGGCGGCGATCCAGTAGACCGGATGCAGCGCCTCGGAGACGGAGCGGCCGATCATCGCCTGGGTCTCCGGGGAGAGATGCGCCATCACCTGCGGGCCGAGTTCGGCGATATCGCCGAGCCCTTCGGGCGGGGTGGTGCCGATGAGGGCGGCCATCCGCGCCGAGAACAGCGCGCCGAAGAGCGCGACGGAGATCGAGGCGCCGACCTGGCGGAACATCAGCCCCGCCGCCGTGGCCGTGCCGATCTGCCGGCGGCTCACGGCGTTCTGCACGGCGGTCGTGACCACCGGGAAGATGCAGCCCATGCCCGCGCCGAGGCCGGCGAGCGCGGCCCAGAGCACCGGGGCGGGCATCGCCGGGGACAGCCGGGTGAGCACGAGCAGCGCCAGCGTCGCGACGCAGAGCCCGATCAGCGGCAGGATCCGGTACCGTCCGGTGCGCATCATGTAGCGGCCCGACAGGGTCGAGGCGGTGAGGATCCCGGCGGTCATCGGGATCAGTTGCAGGCCCGATTGCGTCGCGGAGGCGCCCGTCGCCATTTGCAGGAAGACCGGGATGAAGGTCAGCGCGCCGAACAGGAGCGCCCCGGAGACGAAGGAGATGACCGCGGTCACCGTGAAGACGTTCATCGAGAACAGGCTCATCGGCAGGATCGGCTCCTCGGCGCGCCGCTCGATGCGGACGAAGGCGGCGGTGGCCCCGAGGAACAGCGCCATGAGCAGAAGCCCCGCCGGATCGGTGATGGCGAATTCCTTGCCGCCGAGCGCGGTCAGCAGGACGATGGAGGCGAGCGACAGGCTGAGCGCGGCGGCTCCGGCATAGTCGATCCGGTGGGCGACGCGGTCCGGGTTGGCCTTGAAGCCGAAGGTGAAGCCGGCGAGGGCCAGCGCGCCGAGCGGCAGGTTGATATAGAAGATCCAGTGCCAGCTGAGCGCATCCACGAACCACCCGCCCAGAAGCGGCCCGGCGACGGAGGAGACGCCGAAGACGGAGGCGAAGACGCCCTGGATGCGGCCGCGTTCCCGCGGCGGGATGATGTCGCCGATGATCGACAGCGCGAGCACGAACAGCCCGCCGCCGCCAAGGCCCTGGATGGCGCGGGCGGCGATCAGGAACCCCATGGACCGCGCGAGGCCGCAGAGCACGGAGCCCGCGAGGAAGAGCAGGACGGCGAGGATGACGACATTGCGCCGTCCGTAGAGGTCGCCGAGCTTGCCGTAGAGCGGGGCGACGACGGTCGAGGCGAGGATATAGGCGGTCACCACCCAGGAGAGGTGGTCGAGCCCGCCGAGGTCCGTGACGATCGTGGGCAGGGCGGTGGCGACGATGGTCTGGTCCAGCGCCGCGAGCAGCATCAGGACGGCGACGGAGGCGACGGTGAGCGGGATCGAGCCGTGCTCCCGGTGCGGGGTCGGCCCGGTGTCGGACGCGGGCATGGCGTCGGCCTCGGGCGGGGGGCTTGTCTGTGGCATGAAATCTCCTTCCGGCGCCTCGCGATGTCGATCCGCGGCGCCGTGTCTGGGACGGAGATAGGGGAGGCCGCTTTGTGTGTCAACGGCACATATTTGTCGAAAGCACATCATTGACAACCGCACAGCGAACTGCCACCTGAGGCCCATGACAGACGATCCCCACCGCTTCCCTTTCGATCCGCGCGTCCACGCGGGCGTGCCCGACCTGCTCGATGCCCGCGGCTTCTCGCGCGGCGCGGCGGAGGATCTTCTGGCGCTCGATCTCGTGCTGTTCCAGTGGCGGCGCATGGCCGAGCGCGGCGAATTCAAGGGGCGGGTGCTCGAGGACATGAGCGAACGGCTCGAACCGGCCATCCTCCAGGGCCTGCTGTCGGTGGCGCAGCTCTCCGCCGGGATCGGGCAGCGCGCGCCGGTGCAGCCGACCATCGGCATGGTCGCGGAGATCATGGCCGTCGATCCCTCCCGCGCCTCGCGCATCGTCTCCGAACTCGTGTCCCGCGGCTATGTCGAACGCCGTGCCGCACAGGAGGATGCGCGCCGCTCCGTGCTCGTGACCACGGCGAAGGGGCGGCGCTTCCTCGACGAATACACGCGCTCGAAATGGCGCATTTTCGCCGAGATCTTCGACGGCTGGGAGGCCCAGGACATCGCCGATTTCTCCCGTCTCTTCGCGCGCTATGTTTCCCGCCTGGTTGAGGTTCTCGCCCGCGCGCCCGGCGAGGCGAAGTGAGGGGCGGTGCGCCGTTCCCGCCTCCGCGCCTGCGGAACATTACAAGAACGTGCTTTCCCTCTCCCCCCGGCTCCTGTAGTCTCGACCCATGAGCAGTTTCAACGAAGATGACGCCTTCGAGGCCGCCGCCCGCCCGTCGCTGTCGCAGATGGCGATGGCCTCCCGTCCTGCGCCCTATCTCGACGGGCTGAACCCCGCACAGCGCGAGGCGGTGGAGGCGCTCGACGGGCCCGTCCTCATGCTCGCCGGTGCCGGCACCGGCAAGACGAAGGCGCTCACCTGCCGTATCGCACATCTGCTGAACACCGGGCGTGCGCGCCCGAACGAGATCCTCGCCGTGACCTTCACCAACAAGGCCGCGCGCGAGATGAAGGACCGCGTCGCGGGCCTCATGGGCCATGCGATCGAGGGCATGCCCTGGCTCGGCACCTTCCATTCCGTCTGCGTCCGGCAGTTGCGCCGCCATGCCGAGCTTGCCGGGCTGCGATCGAATTTCACCATCCTCGACACGGACGACCAGATCCGCCTGCTGAAACAGCTCATCTCCGCGGCGGGAATCGACGAGAAACGCTGGCCCGCGCGGCAGCTCGCCGGGATCATCGACGGCTGGAAGAACCGCGCGCTCACGCCCGGCAAGGTGCCCGGCGCGGAAGGCGCGGAGTTCAACGGCCGCGCGACCCGGCTCTATGCCGACTACCAGGAGCGGCTGAAGACGCTCAACGCCGTCGATTTCGGCGACCTGCTGCTCCACATGGTCACGATCTTCCAGGAGCATCCCGACCTTCTGGCGCAATACCAGCGCTGGTACCGCTACATCCTCGTCGACGAATACCAGGACACGAACGTGGCGCAATACCTCTGGCTGAGGCTGCTGGCGCAGGGCCATCGCAACATCTGCTGCGTGGGCGACGACGACCAGTCGATCTATGGCTGGCGCGGCGCCGAGGTCGGCAACATCCTGCGGTTCG
Organism: Celeribacter indicus; assembly: GCF_000819565.1. Classification (NCBI taxonomy): domain Bacteria; kingdom Pseudomonadati; phylum Pseudomonadota; class Alphaproteobacteria; order Rhodobacterales; family Roseobacteraceae; genus Celeribacter; species Celeribacter indicus. The sequence continues at coordinate 3,292,450 of NZ_CP004393.1, read as the reverse complement.
AAAAGGATTTTCCCGGCGCGAAGGTGATCCGGCTCGAACAGAACTACCGCTCCACGCCGCATATCCTCGCCGCCGCGTCCTCGGTGATCTCCGCCAATACCGGACGGCTCGGGAAGGAGCTCTGGACCGATGTGGCGGAGGGCGAGAAGGTGCGGCTCATCGGCCATTGGGACGGTGAGGTGGAGGCGCGCTGGGTCGGGGAGGAGATCGAGGCGCTGCATGGCGGCACCTCCCGTTACGCGAAACAAAGAAATAATCCGAGATCAAAGGATATTGTTCAGGAATTTGAACGCCTTGCAAAGAAAGGGGCGCTGGGAGGGGTGAGGACACCGGAAGAACTATACGAGCGATTTCGAACTCAAAACAGCCCTCTTAAAGAGTTTAAAACACGTAAACTGATGTGGGATCTCACGGAGCGGTGGCAAAATGAAGAGCCGCTTCATCCTGCTTTCCATAGGTTTAGTATGGAAGAAATCGCAATCCTCGTCCGCGCCTCGCATCAGATGCGCGCCTTCGAGGACCGGTTCCTGACCATCGGACTGCCCTATCGCGTGATCGGCGGCCCCCGATTCTACGAGCGGATGGAGATCCGCGACGCGATGGCCTATTTCCGCGTCGTCACCCAGCCCTCGGACGATCTCGCCTTTGAACGGATCATCAACACGCCGAAACGCGGCGTGGGCGACAAGGCCTTGCAGGAGATCCAGATCGCGGCGCGGGCCAATGGCATGAGCCTGCTCGACGGGGCGCGCATCGCGGTCGGGGAGGGGCTTTTGAAGGGCAAGGCGAAAGCGGGCGTGGCGCAGCTCATCGCGGATCTCGACCGCTGGGCCTCGCTCAACGTCCAGCAGATCCGCTATCCCGGCGTCGACGACGAGGATGCCGTGGTGGAGGATGTCGATTACGCCCCTGCCGAGATCAGCCATGTCGAACTGGCCGAGAAGATCCTCGACGAGAGCGGCTATACGGCGATGTGGCAGAACGACAAGTCGCCGGAGGCGCCGGGACGGCTCGAGAACCTCAAGGAGCTCGTCAAGGCCCTGGAACAGTTCGACAATCTCGCGGGCTTCCTCGAACATGTCGCGCTCATCATGGACAATGAGAGCGAGGAGCAGGGCGAGAAGGTCACGATCATGACGCTGCACGCGGCCAAGGGGCTCGAGTTTCCGGTGGTCTTCCTGCCGGGCTGGGAGGAGGGCCTGTTTCCCTCGCAGCGCAGCATGGACGAGAACGGCCTCAAGGGGCTCGAGGAGGAGCGGCGTCTGGCCTATGTCGGCATCACCCGCGCCGAGGAGCTTTGCACGATCTCCTTCGCCGCCAACCGCCGCGTCTACGGGCAATGGCAGTCGCAACTCGCCTCGCGCTTCATCGACGAACTCGATCCGGAACATGTCGACGTGATGACGCCCTCGGGCCTTTACGGCGCCAATGCGGGCTTTGCCGCGGGCGGCGCGGGCGGCGGGATGTCGTCTTTCGAGGACCGCGCGGCGAAGGCCGATGTCTACAATTCCCCCGGCTGGAAGCGGATGCAGGCGCGGGCGGGGCAGCGCGGGATGCGCCAGCCGGCGGAAAGCCGGCATATGGTGATCGACGCGACCGCCACCTCCGCCTACACGGTCGGCGACCGGGTATTCCACAAGAAGTTCGGCTATGGCGAGGTGATCGAGATCGAGGGCGACAAGCTCACGATCGAATTCGACCATTCCGGGCCGAAGAAGCTCGTCGCCGGATTCGTCCTGCCGGCCGACCAGGCCGGGGATGTGCCGTTCTGAGGCGATTCCCGCGCGTTTTTACCGGAGCTTAAGCCTGTGCCGGTAATGTCCTCCCCGATTGGAGGGCGCCATGGCACTGACCATCTATGCCGAAGACAGCCAGTTCGCGGTGGCGACCGGCCGGAATGTGAATTCCGGACGCGGCACCTCCAGCTTCGACTATCCGCCCACCGCCTCGCATGATCTCGTCATCACCTCGCAGCCGGGCGACGACAGTCCCTATGTCTTCTCCCCCGGTGACACCTATACGGTCAGTTTCAGCGGGGAAAAGGCGGTCGTGCTCGAGAATGCCCGCGTCGTCCGGTCCGACGCGGTGAATTACGGCGGCGACCGGGGATATGCCGTGGTCTTCGAGGGCACCGACGGCGACGGAGCTCTCGTGCAGGTGGTCTGGACGCCGGAGTTCGACTTCGAAACCTGGTACTGGAATGCCTATCGTCCGGGCGCGCCGCCCGGTTTCTACAACACGGACCAGAGTGCCGCGACGACCTATCAGGCGGTGTGTTTCGAGGCGTCGATGCGGATCGCGACGCCCTCGGGCAGCCGGGCGGCAGGCGCCTTGCAACCCGGCGATGCGGTGCGCACGCTCGATCACGGTCCGCAGCCGCTGCGCCGGATCGCGACGCGCCGGATGGAGGGCCGGGGGCGGCATGCGCCGGTGACGGTCGCGCCGGGCGCCTTGGGCAACACCGATGCGCTCGTCCTGAGCCAGCAGCACCGCATCCTGCTCCAGGGGCCGGAGGTGCGCCGCCTCCACGGGGTCGCGCAGGTGCTCGTGCCGGCGGTGGCCTTCGTCGACGGGCGGGCCATCCGCGTCACGCCGCGGCCGGATATCACCTATGTGCATCTGCTCTTCGACCGCCACGAACTCCTCTGTTGTCACGGTGTCCTGTGCGAAAGCCTCTATCCCGGTCCGGTCGCCCGTCAGGCGCTTGCGGCGACGGCAAGGACCGGGGCGGCGGACCGCGACCTCGACGACAGTCTCGCCGGGGCGGCGGCGCGCCCCGCGCGGGCCTTTCTCACTGCGCGGGAGGGGCATGAACTGATCGGCCGGATCGCGGGCCGCAGGCCGCGCAGGCCCGCCTTCCTTCTCACGCCCGGCCGCAGGCACGCCTGCGCCTATCGCCTCGATCCCGCCCGCATGCGGGGCAGGGTCCCGCCGGGGCACCTGCCGGCCTGTCGCATGCTGCGCGAGACGGAGCCATGATCTCGTGGTGGCGCGGTGGCGCGATGGCGCGGCGGTGGGCGACCGGCGGCGCCGGGGCTCGGGGGCGAATTCCGGGCGCCTGCGGGGAGGAGGGCCGGCGCAAAGAGCGAGTCCCGGCGAGCGGGCCCCAGGTGTTTGATCCCACGGTTTGATGGTGCGATCCATTCGCCGGAATCGCTATAGACCAAGTTCGTCACGGCAGCGCCACGACCACGTGCGCCAGAGCTGCAATGCAGCGATCGCAGGCTGCGACCGCGGCGCTGAGCCGGGAGCGCGGGATCACCCCGAAGGCCGTCGCTATAGCATTTCGAGATTAACTTGAGACATATCCGGCGATGTTGAAGTAGTTCCAGCACTCTCTGGGGTCATAGAGATTGCAGATGTCACCGATTGCCTCGAAGACCGCCGAGAATGAACACGCCCCGATCCGTCGAGGTGCGCCTTGAGTTTTGAGAACGCCTGCTCAATTGGGTTGAGGTCTGGTGAATAGGAGGCAGGTACAGGAATCAGCAGCCATGCGCCTTGAGTGCGGCTGCGGCCTCGCGGTTGCGGTGGGTGGCGAGGTTGTCGAGAATGACTGCCGTGCCAGGAGCGATCTCGGGCACCAGCACCTCGCGGACATAGGCGGCGAAAGCGGGGCCGTCCATTGCGCCTTTGATCACCCAGGGTGCGATGAGGGCATCCGGGGTCAGCCCGGCGATCAGCGTCTGTGTCCCCCAACTGCCGAACGGCGCGTCCATTGTCAGCCGCTCGCCTTGCGGTGCCCGGCCGCGCAGCCGGGTGAGGGTCGTCTTCACGGCCGTTTCATCGAGAAACGCAACGCGGCCAGGCATTCGGGCGATGGCAGGCGAACGATGTGCCACCCAATCATCGCGCTGCCGTCTTACCTTTGTGCGCCGTCGCTCGGTGGCAACCAGCGACTTTTTTTGTGCGTAAAGCCGAGGCGCCCAAGCAGGCCCGCAATCGCCGAGTGGTGGACGGTGACACCTTTGGCATCGGCAAGCGCGTCGCGCAGTTTGTGATGTCCAGGTCCTGCGCCACAAGCTCGCGGACGAAGTCAACATGCGCGGCCAGTTTGCCAGTTCCCGAAGGCCGGCCCATCGGCGCAACCTTTGCAGCGCCGGTGCTCCGAACCTGCCGCGCCCATCGCCCAGCTGTGGCCGCCGACACCTGCAATCGACGCGCGGCCTCTCGCCTGGTCAAGCCCTCCTTGATTAACCGCGCAAATCAACCCCAGTTCCTTTGGCAACGGTGCTGGCATGATCCGATCCTCCCAATCAGGGGGAATCACAGATCAACCTTCAAGGGAATCCCTCCGATTCAAACTTTCCTCGAAACGCTTTATGTGACGCAAGCGCGGGACTGTGGAGGATCGCAAGACAGGTCCGAAGGAACCGCGCTCGTCCGTTCTCCGCGAGGCAGAGGGCGATGGGGGGTGCGTCCGCCTGAGTTGCTCCTCGCCGATAAAGCCTGTGACGCAAACCGGCTGGGGCTCTGGTTCGACGAACAGGGCGCCGTGGCCGTCATTCCCTCCACCTCCTCCCGCCGAGTCCCTGCGACACCACGAGATACAAGAGAGATACAAGGCGCGTAACCTGATCGAGCGCATGTCCTGCCGTCTGAAGGACTTCCGACGCATCGCGACCCGATACGATAAGCGCGCCGACATCTTCCTGTCAGCCATATGCCTCGCCGCAGCTATCTCATGGTGGATCTAATTGAGTCCCGATCCTGGCGCGAAGAAGGAGCCCCGGAGCGAAACAAAGCCGGCGCAAAAACAAAGACACCCGCGCCAGGGAGGAGGAGAGGCGCGGGTGTCTCGGTATCGGACCACGAGGGAGGAAGGGCCCGTATGACATAAATCGAAAAAGAAATGCGGCGGTGCCAAGGAGGAGGAAGGCACCGCCGCCTTCAGTCACGACCCCTCAGGGAGGAGGAGAGAGAGGCCGCATCTTACCGGGCTTTCGCCCTGTATAGGCGCGGCGATGCTAGGGAGGAGGACGCATCGCCGCTCTGGTCTTCAGGGCCCCAGGGAGGAGGAAAGGACCCCGAATTCCGAATTTTGAGCGGCAGCACCAGGGAGGAGGAGAGGTGCTGCCGCAGGTATCAAGGCCCCAGGGAGGAGGAAGGAGCCCAGATAGGTAACTCAGCCGCCGTAGGCCGCCGTGTGGGCCACCGCGCGGATCGACGCGCGGGACAGGCCCAGATCCGAAAGGTCGCGGTCGGAGAGGCCGGAGAGTTCCGCAACCGTCTCGCGATAGACCCGATAGCGGGCGTAACGCTCGGCGACGGTCTTGAACACACCCCCGAAGGATCCGGTGGAGGCCGGTGCGACCGTGCGAATGTCGTTTGCGTAAGCCATCTGACTTTGCCCTTGATATGCGTCGGGCTTTCGCCCGCAATTTCCGTGTCGCCCTGCCTGCGCCGGCCCCCTTTGCGTTTCGAGGGGCCTGTCCGGTTCGCCGCCCGTGGGTGGCTTCGGAGCGCTGGCTTGGCTGCCTTGCTTGATCCTCAATTTAGACGAATGCTGCGGATGCACAATCCATCGCGCCGTCAATGCCGCTATGCAGAAAATGCAACGCGCCCGGCTCCGCCTCTGGCGGGGACGAGGCGCGCCCCGGACAGCGGCCTCCGGCGCGCCGGGCGGGGCGCATTGAAAACCGGGCGAAAACACGGTGGAAATCGCCCGCCGGGGGGCTTATCTCGGAGGCGGGCCAACGAGGAGGGCGCGAGACATGACGATCACCCAGGACGATATCACAGCGGTCTTGCGGCAGGTGCGCCTGCCGGACGGCTCGTCTCTCGTGGAGGCGGACCGGATTCGCGCGCTCTCGGTCACGGGCGGCAAGGTGAGCTTCGTGATCGAGGCGCCGGACGCCGCGGCGGCACGGGACTGGACGGCGGTCGAGGCGGAGGCGAAGGCGCGCCTGCTCGCGCTCGAGGGGGTGGAAACCGTCTCGGTCGTGACCACGGCGCATGGGCCGGCCGGCCGGGCCCCGGCGGGCGGTTCGACCCCGCCGGATCTGAAGATCGGCCGCCATCCCACTCCGCAGCAGGGCAAGACGAAGCCCGCCGGCGTCAGGAACGTGATCGCCATCGCCTCGGGCAAGGGGGGCGTGGGCAAATCCACCGTCGCCGCCAACCTCGCCGTCGCGCTGGCGCGGCTCGGGCGGCGGGTCGGCCTGCTCGATGCCGATATCTACGGCCCGAGCCAGCCGCGCATGATGGGGGTCAACAGGCGACCGGCCTCGCCCGACGGCAAGACGATCGAGCCGCTCCATGCCCATGGGGTCACGCTCATGTCCATCGGTTTCATGATTCCCGACGGGGAGGCGGTGGTCTGGCGCGGGCCGATGCTGATGGGCGCGATGCAGCAGATGCTCGGGCAGGTCGCCTGGGGCGAGCTCGACGTGCTCCTGATCGACATGCCGCCGGGCACGGGCGACGTGCAGCTCACGCTGGGCCAGAAGACCGAGCTCACCGGCGCGCTGGTCGTCTCCACGCCGCAGGACGTGGCGCTGATCGACGCGCGGCGCGGGATCTCCATGTTCCAGAAGCTCAACGTGCCGGTGCTGGGCCTGATCGAGAACATGTCCACCTATGTCTGTCCCAATTGCGGGCACGAGGCGCATATCTTCGGTCATGGCGGGGTCGCCGCCGAGGCGGAGGCGCTCGGCGTGCCGCTTCTGGCGCAGCTCCCCCTCGCGCTCGAGGCCCGCGTGTCCGGAGACGAGGGCCGGCCCGTCGCCGCGGACGACGGCCCGCTCGCGGAGCCTTACCTTCAGCTCGCCGACCGGCTGGTCAAGGGCGGCCTGGCCTGACCTGGCCCCGCCCGGCTTCGGCCCGGCGTTTCGTGGAACCTGCTTGGGAAAAGCCCGCCGGACAGAGGCGGGCTTTCGCGTGTTCGGGCGGCGGCGGAGGGGCGGGACGGTTCGCCGGATCGGAAAGGGGGCCCTTTGAGCATCCTTTTCCTTGCGTGCCGGGGTGGCTTGCCCGTGTTTGGGAATTCAGGGTTTGGGAATTCAGGGTTTGGGAATTCATGGAACTGATGGGAATACACGGCCCATAACGGGAGTTGTCCTCACATGCGAATCAAATTCCTGTGGATAACTCGGTGGAGTTTTGTGGCCTATCGCAAAATCTTTCCCCATTCCGCCAAAATCCAGACCCGTGGCGAAAAAGACACGATACACAAGATCTAGCAAATCGGCGCGATTTTCTGACCATATGAAGCGTCAGAATTTGCCATCTCACCCCAAAATGTGGAATCCCAGACCCGGCGGGGGCAAGATGTGGGGTCTGTGGAAAAGAAACCCGTTGATTACCATGAATTCCCGTGGCACATTGAGTCCATCAGATGAGGCGGGAATGAGCGGCGCATCCAAGACCGCGAATAAAACCCCAAAGTCAGGTTTCATACAGGCGCCCACTTCATCCGAACAATGAGATCCGGCGCGCGAGCGAGCAGACATCCCCCCAGGTGGCGCGCGCAGTCGGACACCCCGGTTCACGGGACGAGGGCGGCGGATCGAGCAGTGGCAGCAGCTCGGTCCGCCGTTTCGATGAATAGCCCCGGAAAACGGGCAGCGATCAGGGCCCCGGCGAGCGGGGCAGGGACAGGACAAGGAGCGCCGCGTGGTCGGCATGTTCATCGGCGAACACACCTTCAAGGTGGACGGAAAGGGGCGCGTGTCGATCCCTGCCGATTTTCGTCGCGAACTCGAGCTCGGCGATCCGCTCGCCTCGGAGACCGGCCGTCCGCGCATGGTCATCGTCTACGGTCCCGAAAAGCAGCAGCATCTCACCGTCTACACCTACGAGGGCTACAAGGCCCTCGCCGGCGACATCGCCCGCCTGCCGCGGGGCTCGCAGAAGCGCAAGATCATGGAGCGCATGATCCTCAACCGCGCCCGCCCGACCGAGGTCGACAACGACGGCCGGCTGGTCCTGCCGCAAATGCTGCGCGACAAGATCGGGCTGGAAAATACCGCCTATTTCGCGGGGCTTGGCGAAACGTTCGAGATCTGGAAGCCGGAGGTGCACGAGGCGCAGGACGAGGCGCTCGACGACCGCATCTTCGAGGAATTCGGCGAGGATTTCGATCCGCTGAGCCTGCTGGACGACCTGGAGGGATGAGGTGAGCGACGAGGCCGACATTCCCGCCGCGCCGCATATCCCGGTCCTCCTGCGCCCGCTCCTGCGGGAATGCGCGCCGATCCGCGGGCGCTGGCTCGACGGCACCTTCGGGGCCGGGGGCTATGCGAAGGGGCTGATTGACGCGGGGGCCGCCCATGTGACGGGCATCGACCGCGATCCGCTGGCGCATGAGATGGCCGCCGGCTGGATCGACGCGCCGCCCTATGCCGGAAAGATCGACCTTGTGCTCGGCCCCTTCTCCCGGCTCGACGACTATGCCTCAGATCTCGACGGGATCGTGCTCGATCTCGGCGTCTCCTCGATGCAGATCGACCAGGCCGAACGCGGCTTCTCCTTTCTGAAGGAGGGACCGCTCGACATGCGCATGTCCCAGGAGGGTCCGAGCGCCGCGGACTTCGTCAATACCGCCTCCGAGCAGGAAATCGCCGATATTCTCTATCACTATGGCGAGGAACGGCAGTCGCGGAAGATCGCGAGAGCGATCGTGAAGGACCGTGAACAGGTGCCCTTCACCACCACGGTGCAGCTCGCGGGCCTCATCGAGCGGCTTCTGCCGCGCCGCAAGCCCGGCCAGAGTCATCCCGCGACGCGCAGCTTCCAAGCGATCCGGATCGCCGTGAACGACGAGTTCGGCGAGCTCGTCGCCGGGCTCGAGGCCGCCGAACGGGCGCTTCGTCCCGGCGGCCAGCTCGCCGTCGTCACCTTTCATTCGCTGGAGGACCGGGTGGTGAAGCGCTTCTTTCAGCAAAGGGCCTCGACGGGCGGGGGCGGCTCGCGCTATGCTCCGCAGGACGAGGTGAAAACACCCGGTTTCGAGCAGTTGTCCAAGGCCATCGGTCCCGACGAGGACGAGTTGGAGGCGAATCCGCGCGCCCGGTCCGCGCGGCTCCGCGTCGGCCGTCGCACCGATGCCGCCTTCGCGGCGGCGGATCGCGAGGGCCTCGGCCTGCCGAAACCCGTAGTGAGGCAAGGGTAAAGATGCGCAGTTTCTATTTCATCGTCTCGGCAGTCGTGGTCATGGCGCTGGCCTTCTGGGCCTATCAGGAAAACTACGCGACCCAGCAGGTCCTGCGGAAGGTCGGGCGGATGCAGCGGGAGATCGGCCAGCAGCGCGAGGAGCTCGCCGTCCTCAAGGCCGAATGGGCCTATCTCAACCGTCCCGAACGGCTGCGCGATCTCGCGGCGCTCAATTTCGACCGGCTGGGGCTCCTGCCGTTCCAGCCGGAGCAGTTCGGCCGCGTCGACCAGATCGCCTTTCCGGTCGAGGAAGAGCTCCAGAACGCGCTCGAGGCGGCCGTGGCCGTGGCCGGGCGGCTCGACGGGGAGGACGCGGAATGAGCAGCACCCGCACCCCGCTTCGCCCGCTCGCACGGATCCTCCAGGCCCGCTCGAAGGGCGAGAATCCCGACGCGATCGAAAAGGAGAACCTGCGCATCCGCCACGAGGAGATGCGCGACCGCTCGCGGCTGCGCGCCGAGGGACGGCTGCTGGTGCTCGGCCTGTGCTTCGTCTCCGCCTTCGTCGTCGTCGGGCTGCGCATGGGGCAGGTCGCCGCCACCGTGCCCGAAGAGCCGCGCGCCGATGCCTCGGGCACGCCGATCCTCGCCCAGCGGGCCGACATCGTCGACCGCAACGGGCGCATCCTCGCCACCAACCGCGTCACCCATTCGCTCTACGCCCAGCCGCAGGAGATGGTCGACCCGCTCCATGCCGCCGACGAGCTCGTGAAGATCTTTCCCGATCTCGACCGCGAACGGCTGATCCGCGACTTCACCGGGCAGCGCAAGTTCCTCTGGATCAAGAAGAAGATCGCGCCCGAGCAGCAGCAGGCCGTGCATGACATCGGTGAGCCGGGTCTTCTCTTCGGCCCGCGCGAGGAACGGCTCTATCCGAACGGCAAGCTCGCCGCTCATATTCTGGGCGGGACGAAATTCGGTCGCGAAGGTGTGATGAGCGCGGAGATCGTCGGCCAGGCGGGGGTCGAGAAGGCGCGCGACGCCTATCTGTCCGACCCGGCCAACGGCGACAAGCCGCTCCAGCTTTCCATCGACCTCACCGTGCAGTCCACCGTGCGCGAAGTGCTCTACGGCGGGATGAAGATGCTCGACGCGCGCGGGGCTGCGGCGGTGATGATGGACGCCAATACCGGCGAGATCATTTCCATGGTGTCGCTGCCCGATTTCGATCCGAATTCGCGTCCCGAATTCTTCAAGGGCAAGAACCCCGCCGACAACCCGCGCTTCAACCGCGCGGTGCAGGGTGTCTACGAGCTCGGCTCGACCTTCAAGATCTTTGCCGCGGCACAGGCGATGGAGATCGGCCTCGCCGGTCCCGGCACGCAGATCCCCGCCACGCCGCCCTTCCGCTGGGGCAAGTTCAGGATCCATGAATTCGAAGGCCACAATTACGGCCCCTACCTGTCGCTGCGGGGGATGATCGTGAAATCCTCGAACGTCGCGACCGCCTATGTCGCCCAGCAGATCGGCGTGACACGCCAGCAGGAGTTCCTGAAATCGCTCGGGTTTTTCGAGGCGACGCCGGTCGAGCTGTCGGAGGCGCCGTCGGGCAAGCCGCTGCTGCCGCCGAAATGGTCGGAGCTGTCGACCCTGACCATCGGCTACGGTCACGGGCTGTCCGCCTCGCCGCTCCACCTCGCCACCGCCTATGCCTCGGTGCTGAACGGCGGGCACCGGGTGGAGCCGACGCTGCTCAAGCGCGAGGGCTATACCGCGCCCGGTCCGCAGGTGGTGCGTCCCGAGGTCTCCGCCGCCGCGCGCGAGATGCTGCGCGCCGTCGTCTCCGATCCCGCGGGCACCGCCTCCTTCGCGGAGGTGCCGGGCTACCGCATCGGCGGCAAGACCGGCACCGCCGACAAGCCGCGCGAGAACGGGCGGGGCTATTACAACGACAAGACCATCACCACCTTCGCCTCGATCTTTCCGGCGGACGATCCGAAATACGTGCTCATCGTGTCGCTCGACGAGGCGGTGGAGACCGCGGGGCCGCGTCCGCGCCGCACCGCCGGCTGGACCGCCGTGCCCGTCGCCGCCGAGATCATCCGGCGCACCGCGCCGCTCATGGGGCTCAGACCCGAGATTGAAACCGCCCCGCAAGCTGAGGTAACACTGACCTCGTCACATTGACCACCATGCGGGAAGGGGCGCGCGCGACCATGTTGAAGACGCTGACGGAGCTTGGACTGACCGCACAGGGGGGGCGCGATGCCTCGGTCACCGGCCTGTCCGTGGACAGCCGCCAGACCCGCGAGGGGCATCTCTTCGCCGCGCTTCCCGGCGCCCGCGCGCATGGGGCGGATTTCGTGGACTTCGCGCTGCGCATGGGCGCGCGCGCGGTGCTGACCGACCCGGAGGGCGCGCGCATCGCCGCCCCCGTCCTCGCCGAACACGACCCCGCCCTCGTCGTCGTCCAGGATCCGCGTCAGGCGCTGGCCTATGCCGCGGCGCTCTATTACGGGCGGCAGCCGGAGATCATGGTCGCGGTGACGGGGACCAATGGCAAGACCTCGGTGGCGACCTTCGCCCGCCAGATCTGGCAACTGCTGGGGGCGCGCGCGATCAATGTCGGCACCACGGGCGTCGAGGGCGACTGGCAGGCGCCGAGCCCGCACACTACGCCCGAACCCATCACCCTGCACCGGATGCTGTCGGAGGCGGCCGCCGCGGGCATCACCCATGGCGCGATGGAGGCGTCGTCGCACGGGCTCGCGCAGCGGCGTCTCGACGGCGTGCGCCTGACCGCGGCCGCCTTCACCAATTTCACCCAGGACCATCTCGATTACCACGCCACCTTCGAGGCCTATTTCGCCGCGAAGGCGGGGCTGTTCAACCGCGTGCTGCCCGAGGAGGGCGTCGCGGTGATCAACATCGACGATGCGAAGGGCATGGAGATCGAGGGCATCTGCGCCGAACGCGGCATCGAGGTGATGCGGATCGGACGCTCGGACGCCGCGGACCTGCGGGTGATCGCGCAGCGCTTCGATGCGACGGGGCAGGACCTGCGCGTCGATTTCGTCGGCAACATCTATCAGATCCGGCTCGATCTCATCGGCGGGTTCCAGGCGGAGAACGTGATGGCGGCGGCGGCGCTCGTCATGGCCTGCGGCGGCGATCCCGAGGAGGTCTTTTCCTGCCTGCCGGAACTCGCGGGCGTGCGCGGCCGGATGCAGCATGCCGCGACGCGCGACAACGGCGCCGCCGTCTTCGTCGATTACGCCCATACGCCCGATGCGGTCGCCACAGCCATCCGCGCGCTGCGGCCGCATGTGATGGGCCGGGTCGTCGCCATCGTCGGCGCAGGCGGCGACCGCGACCGCACCAAGCGCCCGCTGATGGGGCAGGCGGCGCATGACCATGCCGACCTGGTGATCGTCACCGACGACAACCCGCGTTCCGAGGATCCCGCCGCGATCCGTGCCGAGGTCATGGCAGGCGCGCCGGAGGCGATCGAGGTCGGAGACCGCGCCGAGGCGATCCTGCGCGGCGTCGACGCGCTCCAGCCCGGCGATGCGCTCCTGATCTGCGGCAAGGGCCATGAGAGCGGCCAGGTGATCGGCGACGACGTGTTCCCCTTCGACGATGTCGAACAGGCCTCGATGGCCGTGTCCGCCCTGGACGGTGCGCTGTGACGCCGCTCTGGACCTCCGGGGAGGCCGCCCGTGCCACCGGCGGCCGCGCGACGCGGGACTTCGAGGTCACCGGCGTCTCCATCGACACGCGCAGGCTGCGCCGGGGCGATCTTTTCGTCGCGCTGAAGGATGTGCGCGACGGGCATGACTTCGTCGCCCAGGCGCTCGCGGATGGCGCGGGCGCGGCGCTCGTCTCGCGCATTCCCGAGGGGCTGGACGAGGAGGCGCCGCTCCTGGTCGTGGAGGACGTCCTGGTCGCGCTCGAACGGCTCGGCGCCGCCGCGCGCGCCCGCGTCGCGGGCAAGGTGATCGGCGTCACCGGCTCCGTCGGGAAGACCTCGACCAAGGAAATGCTGCGCACCATCCTGTCGCGCCAGGGCCGGACCCATGCCGCCGAAGCCTCCTACAACAACCACTGGGGCGTGCCGCTCACGCTCGCGCGGATGCCGCGGGACACCGAATTCGCGGTGGTCGAGATCGGGATGAACCACCCCGGCGAGATCGCGCCGCTTGCGCGCCTCGCCCGTCCCGACGTGGCGATGATCACCACGGTCGCGCCGGCGCATATGGCCGCCTTCGACAGCCTCGAGGCGATCGCGGCGGAGAAGGCCGCGATTTTCGACGGGCTTGTCCCCGACGGCGTCGCGGTGTTCAACGGCGATCTGCCGGTCTCGCCGATCCTCGAGGAGGCCGTGCCCGGTCAGATGATCCGTTTCGGCGAGAGCGCGGGCTGTTCGGCGCGGCTCGTGGGTGTCGAACTCGGGGACGGGGCGACGATCGCGCGCGCGGAGATCGACGGGGAGACCTGCGGCTTCGACCTCTCGACCGCCGGGCGCCATTTCGCCACCAATGCGGTCGGTTGCCTCGCGGTGGTGCGGGCGCTCGGGCTCGACCTGAGCCGCGCCGCGCGCGATCTCGCGCTCTGGGCCCCGCCCGAGGGCCGCGGCGCGCGGGAGACGATCCGCCTTGCCGTCGGCGCGCCCGTCGAACTGATCGACGATGCCTTCAACGCCAATCCGACCTCCATGGCCGCCGCCCTCGAGGTGCTCGCCCGCGCCGAGCCGCACGACACCGGGCGGCGCATCGCCATCCTGGGCGACATGCTCGAACTCGGTCCGCGCGAACGCGCCATCCACGAGGGCCTCGCGGCGCTGCCGTGGTTCGCCGCGCTCGACGCGGTCCATTGCGTCGGGCCGCTGATGCGCGCGCTCTACGATGTGCTGCCGCCCGACCGGCGCGGCGAGTGGTTCGAGACGGCGGAGGCCGCCCGAGACACGCTCGGCGTGCTGATCGGACCCGGCGATGTCGTGCTCGTGAAGGGGTCCAAGGGCTCGAAGGTGAGCATATTGGTTGACGCGCTGCGGAAACCGGGTAAAGCGCAGCCGGCAGAATAAGACCAACGGTCGCGAACGGCCGCTGAAAGGGGACAGAGCAGATGTTGTACTGGCTTGCGGAACTCTCGGAGGGCGGCGGGGTCTTCAACCTCTTCCGCTACATCACCCTGCGCTCCGGCGGGGCCTTCTTTACCGCGCTGATCTTCGCGATGCTCTTCGGCCGCCCGCTCATCGACATGCTGCGCCGCCGCCAGGGCAAGGGCCAGCCGATCCGCGACGACGGCCCGGAGGGCCATTTCGTCAAGGCCGGCACGCCCACGATGGGCGGGCTGCTGATCCTCACCGCGCTGCTCGTCTCCACGCTCCTCTGGGCGCGGCTCGACGTGGGCTATGTCTGGATCGTGCTCTTCGTCACCTATGCCTATGGCGCCATCGGCTTTGCCGACGATTACGCGAAAGTGTCCAGGGCCGATACCAAGGGCGTGCCCGGTCGCGTGCGGCTTGCCCTCGGCTTTCTCATCGCGGCCATCGCCGCGGTCTGGGCGTCCTATCTCCATCCCGACGAATTGCAGCTCCAGCTCGCGCTGCCGGTGTTCAAGGATGTCCTGGTGAACCTGTGGTGGTTCTTCATTCCCTTCGCCATGATCGTCATCGTCGGCGCGGCGAACGCGGTGAACCTCACCGACGGGCTCGACGGGCTTGCGATCATGCCGGTGATGATCGCGGCGGGCACGCTGGGCGCCATCGCCTATGTCGTGGGCCGCGTCGACTTCACCGATTATCTCGGCCTGCATTACGTGCCGGGGACGGGGGAGATCCTCGTCTTCACCGCCGCGCTCATCGGCGGCGGGCTCGGCTTTCTGTGGTTCAACGCCCCGCCGGCCGCCGTGTTCATGGGCGACACCGGGTCGCTGGCGCTCGGCGGCGCGCTCGGCGCGATCGCGGTGGCGACCAAGCACGAGATCGTCCTCGCGATCGTCGGCGGGCTGTTCGTGGTGGAGGCGCTGTCGGTCATCATCCAGGTCGCCTATTTCAAGCGCACCGGCAAGCGCGTCTTCCTGATGGCGCCGATCCACCACCACTACGAGAAGAAGGGCTGGTCGGAGCCGACCATCGTGATCCGGTTCTGGATCATTTCGCTGGTGCTCGCGCTGATCGGTCTGGCGACGCTGAAACTGCGGTGAGGGAAGGCGGGCGCTGCCCGCCTTTTTTCGAGTATTTGGACAGCAAAGGAGAGGGCGCGCGATGATCCCCGTTCTCGGATATGAAGGCAGGCGGGTCGCCGTTCTCGGCCTCGGGCGTTCGGGTCTTGCGACCGCGCGGGCGCTCGTCGCGGGCGGGGCGGAGGCGCTGTGCTGGGACGACAGCGTGGAGGCGCGGGAGCGGGCGGAGGCCGAGGGCTTCGCGCTTCATGACCCGATGGCGCCGGAGGGGTTTGCGGGCGTCGCCTGTCTGGTAGTCTCGCCGGGCATTCCGCATCTCTATCCCGAGCCCAACCGGGTGATCGAACGCGCCTGGGAGGCGGGGGTGCCGGTGGACAATGACATCGGCCTGTTCTTCCGCTCGCTCGGGCAGGGGGACTGGATGGAGTTCGACACGCCGCCGCGGGTGATCGCGGTGACGGGCTCGAACGGGAAATCCACCACCTCGGCGCTGATCCACCATATCCTTGTCGAAAACGGCACGCCCTGCCAGCTCGCCGGCAACATCGGGCGCGGGGTGCTGGACATCGACCCGCCGGAGGATGGCGGGGTGATCGTGCTGGAGCTGTCCTCCTACCAGACCGATCTGGCGCGGGCGCTGACGCCCGATGTCGCGGTCTTCACCAACCTTTCGCCCGATCATCTCGACCGCCACGGGGGCATGGGCGGCTATTTCGCCGCCAAGCGCCGTCTCTTCGCGGAGGGCGGGCCGGATCGTGCGGTGGTCGGCGTGGACGAGAAGGAAGGCCGCTCTCTCGCCAACCAGCTCGTGGAGGATCCCGAGGACATGCGGCTCATCCGCGTCTCCTCGGGGCAGAAGCTCGGCGGGCCGGGCTGGAACGTTTTTGCGCGCAAGGGATTCCTGTCGGAATATCGCAAGGGCAGACAGGTCGCCTCGATCGACCTGCGCGACATGGCGGGCCTGCCGGGGGCGCACAATCACCAGAACGCCTGCGCCGCCTATGCCGCCGCGCGGGCGCTGAACCTGCCGCCGCGCGGGATCGAGGCGGCGCTGCGCTCCTTCACCGGATTGCCGCATCGCTCCCAGCTCGTGCGCGAGCGCGGGGGTGTGCGGTATGTGAACGACTCGAAGGCGACGAATGTCGATGCCGCCGCCAAGGCGCTCCAGGCTTTCCCGCGCATCCGCTGGATCGCCGGCGGCATGGGCAAGGAGGGCGGGATCGCCGCGCTCGCCCCCTGTCTCGGCTCGGTGGCGAAAGCCTATCTCATCGGCTTCTCGGCACGCGATTTCGCGCTCCAGATCGGGGAGACGCCCTATGAGATCTGCGAGACGATGGAGATCGCCGTGGCGAAGGCCGCGGCGGAGGCGGAGCCGGGCGACACGGTGCTGCTCGCGCCCGCCGCGGCCTCGTTCGACCAGTATCCGAATTTCGAGAAGCGCGGCGACGCCTTCGTCGCGGAGGTGGAAAAGCTCGCCTAGCGGCGTTCGAGGAAGGCGAGGAGGCGGCGTTCGGCCGCCGAAAGCCCGCTCACCTGGGCCGGGGTGATTTCCGGCATCTCGTCGGTTTCCGTGAGCGCGATCACATCGGGATGGATATAGCTGCCCCGCGCGATGGTCGGCGTGTTCTTCAGCCGGTCCGCCGCCGCCTGCGACAGCGCGCGGATCGTGGTTTCCCCGGCCTCGCGCGCCTCGAAGGCGGCGAGCGTGCCCGCCCAGGTGCGAAAGCTCTTGGCGGTGAAATCGCCGCCGGTGTGGTCGGAGATATAGGCGTTGAGCGTGTCGGAGCCGAGCCGGTGGGCCACGCCCTCGGCATCGACCCAGCTCAGAAGCTCGGCCCCCGGAAGGTCGCGCGCCGCCTCGAGCGTCCGCAGGAGCTTTGCGTCGGTGAGCCGGCGCCGGACCTTCTGCCCGCCCTTCGCGACATAGGAGAGCTGCAATCCGCTTTCCGTGAGCTTCAGGTGTCGCCGCCGCAGCGTGAGCGCCCCATAGGAGCCGTTCTGTTCGGTATAGGCGGCATTGCCGACCCTGAGCCCGAGCTTGTCGATCAGCAGGACGGCGGCGGCGAGGGCGAAGGCCCGCGCGCCGGGCTCCTCGGCGAGGTCGCGGGCCACCCGGCGGCGCAGGCGGGGCAGGGCGCGGCCGAACGCGGGCAGGCTGCCGTATTTGATCTGTGCCCGCGCCTCTGCCCAATGGGGGTGATAGCGGTATTGCTTGCGGCTGCGTGCATCGAACCCCGTCGCCTGAAGGTGGCCGTTCTCCTTCGGGCTGATCCAGACGTCGGTATAGGCGGGCGGCACGGCGAGCGCCTCGCAACGGCTGCGCAGGGGACCGTGGTCGAGAGTCGTGCCGTCGGGCAGGCGATAGGCGAACCCGCGCCCGCATTTGCGTCGCGAGATGCCGGGCTCGGTGTCGGGATAGAACACGAGGCCCTCCGGCAGGTCTGGCGCGTCGCCGGGCCGCATCAGCCGCGCTTCCCCCGGCGCCCGTCGCCTTTGCAATAGCCGCTCATTGCCGCTGTCCTTTCCGCCCGCACATCATGGGACGGAACGCCGGGCAGGGGCGGGCGGTTCCGGGGGCGGGCGGTCAGAGCGCGAGGGCTGCGAATGTGTCCGACAGCAGCCGCGCGGAGGCCGCGAGCGCGGTGGCTTCGGCCCCGGAGAGATCCGGGAAGAGGTCGCCCGTGACGCCGCGCGCACCGACGATGCGCGGCACGGAGAGGGCGACCCCGGACTGGCCCGCGATCTCCGGCGCGACCACGGAGACGGTCAGGATCGCCTGTTCGTTCCGCGCGATCGCGCGCACGATGCGCTCGAGACCGGCGCCGATGCCGTACCATGTCGCGCCCTTGCCTTCGATGATGGTATAGGCGGCGTTGCGCACGCCGGCGTCGATCTCGGCGCGCAGCCCGTCGGTGAGGGCAACGCGCATCTGCGCGGCGCAGTCGGGCAGGGAGAGCCCGCCCGCCCGCGCCGACTGCCAGGCCAGGACCTCGCTGTCGCCATGTTCGCCGAGCACATAGGCATGGACGAATTGCGGCGCGATCCCGAGGTGGCGGCCGATGAGGTGGCGAAACCGCGCGGTGTCGAGGATCGTCCCGGAGCCGATCACCCGCGCGGGCGGCAGGCCCGAGAGTTCGGTGGCGATCCGGGTCATGATGTCCACGGGATTTGTCGCGACGAGCAGGATCGCCTCCGGCGCGGCGGTCAGCACCCGTCCGATCACGTCGCGGAATACCTCCGCGTTGCGCGACAGCAGGTCGAGGCGGCTCTCCGCCGGTTTCTGCGCGACGCCGGCGGCGAGGATGACGACGGCGGCGCTGTCGAGATCGGTGTAGTCTCCGGCCGAGACGAGGGTGGTGGAGGCGAAGGGCACCGCATGGGCGATGTCCTCGGCCTGGGCGCGGGCGAGCTCCGGCCGGTGGTCTACGAAGACGAGCTGCGCCGCCGTGCCCCTGAGCGCGATGGCATAGCCCGCGGCCGATCCGACCATGCCCGCGCCGACGATCCCGACCTTCATGTCCTGCCTCCTGCGATTGCCGCCCCATCGCATCACCCCGCGCGCCCGCATGCAACCGCAGGGCGGCAGGGCGGGCCATCTTCGCCTCATGTGCCTCTTTTCGCGGCAGATCCCCGCGCATCGCGGGCCCGAGCGCGCAATCTCTGGTGGCGCATTGGGCGAAAAGCCGCTACTGTTTTTCCACGAGACCCGGAAAACCGGGCGGCAGAATGATAACGAGGCAGTTGGCGGTATCATGACAGAGATGGTTTATGGCTCCATCCCGGACCGGGTTGGCGAGCCGATCCTTCCGCGTTGGTGGCGGACGATCGACAAATGGGCGTTGTCCTGTGTCTTCATCCTCTTCGGGATCGGGCTCCTGCTCGGCCTCGCGGCCTCTCCGCCGCTGGCGCAGAAGAACGACCTTCCCGCCTTCTACTACGTGCAGCGCCAGGCCTTCTTCGGCGGCCTCGGCCTCATCGTGATGCTGCTCATCACCATGATGGACCCGGCGAAGGTGCGCCGCTACGCGGTGATCGGTTTCGGTGCGGCGCTCTTTTCGCTGCTGCTGCTTCCGACCTTCGGCACGGACTTCGGCAAGGGGGCGACGCGCTGGTTCTCCCTGGGCTTCGCCTCGGTGCAGCCCTCGGAATTCCTCAAGCCCGCCTTCGTCATCACCGCCGCCTGGCTGATGGCCGCCGCCCATGAGATCGGCGGGCCGCCGGGACGGCTCTATTCCTTCTTCCTCGCGCTCGTCATCGTGATGCTCCTCGCGCTCCAGCCGGATTTCGGCCAGGCCTCGCTCGTCCTGTTCAGCTGGCTCGTGATGTATTTCGTCGCCGGTGCGCCGATCCTGCTTCTGGGCGGGATCGCCGGGCTCGTGGTGGCGGGGGGCACCTTCGCCTATCACAATTCGGAACATTTCGCGCGCCGCATCGACGGCTTCCTGAACCCCGCGATCGACCCGACCACCCAGATCGGCTATGCCACGAACGCGATCCGCGAGGGCGGGTTCTTTGGCGTCGGCGTGGGCGAGGGGACGGTGAAATGGTCGCTGCCGGACGCGCATACCGATTTCATCATCGCGGTCGCGGCCGAGGAATACGGCGTCGTGCTCGTGGCGATCATCATCACGCTCTATGCCACGATCACCGTGCGCTCGCTCTGGCGGCTGCTGCGGGAGCGCGATCCGTTCATCCGGCTCGCCGGCACCGGGCTCGCCTGCGCCTTCGGCGTGCAGGCCTTCATCAACATGGGCGTCGCCGTGCGGCTCCTGCCCGCCAAGGGGATGACGCTGCCCTTCGTGTCCTATGGCGGCTCCTCGGTCATCGCCTCGGGCATCGCGCTCGGCGCGCTTCTGGCCTTCACCCGGACGCGGCCGCAGGGCGAGATCGGGGACATCCTGATCCGGCGCGGCCGCTGATCGGCGGAGGAAGGCAGAGACCATGACCGAGCAAGCTCCCCTTCTCGTGATCGCGGCGGGCGGCACCGGCGGGCACATGTTCCCCGCGCAGGCGCTGGCCGAGGTGATGCTGGCGCGCGGCTGGCGGGTGAAACTCTCGACCGACGCGCGGGGCGCGCGCTACACCGGCGCCTTCCCGACGGCGGTGGAGATCGAGACCGTTCCCTCCGCCACCTTCGCCCGCGGCGGGGTGCTCGCCAGGGCGGCGGTTCCCTTCCGGATCGGCGGCGGCGTGGTCTCGGCCATGGTGAAATTCCTCTCCGACAGGCCGAAGGCGGTGGTCGGCTTCGGCGGTTACCCGTCGATCCCCGCGATCGCGGCGGCGACGCTGCTGAAGATCCCGCGCATGATCCACGAACAGAACGGCATCCTGGGGCGGGTCAACGAGGTCTTTGCCAAGCGCGTGGACTGCGTCGCCTGCGGCACCTGGCCGACCGAACTCCCCGAGGGGGTGAAGGCCTTCCACACCGGCAATCCGGTGCGCGGGGCGATCCTCGAGAAATACGCCGCCCCCTATATCACGCCCGGCGATTATCCGATGGAGATCCTCGTGCTCGGCGGTTCGCAGGGCGCGCGGATCCTGTCGGACGTGGTGCCGGAGGCGATCGCGGGTCTCCCCGCGGCCACGCTCGCCAATCTGCGCGTGAGCCAGCAGGCACGGCCCGAGGATCTCGAGCGTGTCGCGGCGTTCTATGACGCGCGGGGCATCCAGGCCGACGTGCGGACCTTCTTCGAGGACGTGCCGAAGCGGATGAGCGAGGCGCAGCTCGTCGTCTCCCGCGCGGGCGCCTCCACGGTGGCGGATCTCTCGGTCATCGGCCGGCCTTCCGTCCTCATCCCCTTTGCCGCCGCCGCGGGCGACCACCAGACGGCGAATGCGCGCGGCCTTGCCGAGGCCGATGCCGCGATCATGATCCCCGAGAGCCAGCTCACGCCCGACAGCCTGCGCGAGCAGATTGCGGCGGTGCTCGGCCATCCCGAGGGCGCGCTGATGATGTCGCAGGCGGCGCTCTCCGTCGCCAAGCCGCAGGCGGCGCAGGATCTCGCCGCGCTGGTCGAGCAATTGGCCTTTCCTTCCGCGCCACCGGCCGTATAAGCGCCCTTCACAGACTTCCGAGAGACCAGAGGTTCAGAGATGAATGCAGCCGCCACCAAGCTCCCCACCGAAATGGGGCCGATCCATTTCGTCGGCATCGGGGGGATCGGCATGTCGGGCATCGCGGAGGTGCTTCTGAACCATGGCTATCGGGTGCAGGGCTCGGATCTGAAGGCGTCGAAGATCACCGACCGGCTGAAGGAACTCGGCGCGGTGATCTTCGAGGGCCAGCGCGCAGAGAATCTCGAAGGGGCGGAGGTCGTGGTGATCTCCTCCGCGATCAAGCCGGGCAATCCCGAACTCGACGCCGCCCGGCTCCGGGGGCTGCCGGTGGTGCGCCGCGCGGAGATGCTTGCGGAACTCATGCGGCTCAAGTCGAACATCGCCGTCGCCGGCACCCATGGCAAGACGACGACGACGACGATGGTCGCAACGCTCCTCGACGCGGGCGGGATCGACCCGACCGTGATCAACGGCGGCATCATCCATGCCTATGGATCGAACGCCCGCGTGGGCCTTGGCGAATGGATGGTGGTGGAGGCCGACGAAAGCGACGGCACCTTCAACCGCCTGCCCGCGACGATTGCCATCGTGACCAATATCGACCCGGAACACATGGAACACTGGGGCTCCATCGAGAACCTGCGCAAGGGCTTCTACGATTTCGTCTCCGGCATTCCGTTCTACGGCCTCGCGGTGTGCTGCACCGATCATCCCGAGGTCCAGGCGCTCGTGGGCAAGATCACCGACCGCCGCGTCGTCACCTACGGGTTCAACGCGCAGGCCGATGTGCGCGCGGTGAACCTGACCTACAAGAAGGGCGTGGCGCATTTCGATATCGTGCTGGCGGCCGAGGACATGGTGATCGAGGGCTGCACCCTGCCGATGCCGGGGGACCACAACGTCTCGAACGCGCTGTCGGCCGTCGCGGTCGCGCGCCATCTCGGCATGAAGGCCGAGGAGATCAAGCAGGCGCTGGCGCAGTTCGGCGGCGTGAACCGGCGCTTCACCAGGGTGGGGGAGGTGAACGGCGTGACCATCATCGACGATTACGGCCACCACCCCGTCGAAATCGCCGCCGTGCTCAAGGCCGCGCGGCAGGCCAGCGACGGGCGGGTGATCGCGGTGCACCAGCCGCATCGCTATTCGCGCCTGCATTCCCTGTTCGACGATTTCTGCACCTGTTTCAACGAGGCCGACGTCGTCGGCATCGCGGAGGTCTACGCCGCCGGCGAAGACCCGATCCCCGGCGCCTCGCGCGACGATCTCGTCGCGGGGCTGATCCGCCACGGCCATCGCCACGCCCGCGCCGTCACCTCCGAGGACGATCTCGAGCGGCTGGTGCGCGAACAGGCGCGCGAGGGGGACATCGTCGTCTGCCTTGGGGCCGGGACGATCTCCGCCTGGGCCCACAACCTGCCGGACCGGCTGTCGAAGGGCTGATTTGACCGTGATCATGGACGCCGCGCCCTGCGCCTCCACACTCGGGCGTCACGGGGGGAATTGACATGTCCGACCATCTCAGGCGCCGCATCGGACCGGGACTTCTGACCGCCTATGGCGTCGGCGTCATGGTGGGCGCGGGGATCTACGTGCTTGTCGGCGCGGTGGCCGCCGAGGCGGGGCTCTACGCGCCGGTGGCCTTCCTGCTCGCCGGCCTCATCGCCGCGCCGTCCGCGCTCTCCTATGCCGAACTGTCCACCCGGATGCCCGAAGCGGCCGGGGAGGCGGCCTATGTCGAGGCCGGGACGGGATCGCGGGCGCTCGGCCTGATCGTCGGGCTGGCCATCGTCGCGGGCGGGACCCTCTCCGCCGCCGCGGTGCTGCGCGGGGGCGCCGGCTACCTGACCGGGTTCCTGCCCGTTCCCTTCGATCTCGCGGTGGCGGGGCTCGGCCTCCTGCTCGTCGCGGTCGCGGTGGCGGGCGTTCTCGAAAGCCTCGCGCTCGCGGCGCTCTTCACCGCCATCGAGGTCGCCGGGCTCGCCCTCGTCGTCTGGGCGGGGTGGAGCGCGCCGGCCTCTCCCGACTGGGTGGCGGGGGCGCCGCCTTACCTGCCGGGGATCGGCATGGCCGCGACGCTCGCCTTCTTCGCCTTCATTGGCTTCGAGGACATCGTGAACATGGCCGAGGAGGTGAAGCGGCCGGAGCGCACGCTTCCGATCGCGATCCTCGCCTCGCTCGGCATCACCACGCTGCTCTACGTGCTCGTCACCGTCGCCGCCGTGCGCGTCGTGCCGCTCGAGGCGCTCGCGTTTTCCGAACAGCCCCTTGCGCTCGTGTTCGAGGCAGGCGGCGGGCCGCTCGCGCTGCTCTCCGCCATCGCGGTCGCCGCCGCGCTCAACGGCGTGCTCGCCCAGATCGTGATGGCCGCACGGGTGCTGTTCGGCCTCGGCAAGCGGGGTGGCGCGCTCGGCCTCTTCCACCGCGCGCATCCGCGCTTCGGCACGCCGGTCCTCGCGACGCTGCTGATCGGGGCCGCGGTGATCGCCGCCGCGTTGCTGCTGCCGGTCTCCGACCTCGCCGGCGTGACCTCCACGATCCTGCTCGTCGTCTTCACGCTGGTGAACGCGAGCCTCCTCCGGCTCAAGCGGCGCCGGCCGGAGGCGCCCTTCACCGTGCCGCGATGGATTCCGGCGGTGGGGCTGGTCTTCGCCCTGCTCGCGCTCGCGGCCTTCGCGCTCGGAGCAATGGATTGAGCCTCCTCGTGATTTTCTGCATTTGGACGCTTGCCATCGGGGCCGTTGCACCGTTACCTTTGCGCAGCCAGAAAAGGCCGGGGTCGGTGTCACTGCCCGTGCGCCTCCCGGTCCTGATCCGGACGGGGACGGCGGGGGGTGACGCGCCGGTTCCGCTTGCATTCGCTGCTGCCATGTCTTTGTGTCGCAAGCCGCTCTTCGCGTCGGGGAAACGCGTCGGGGGCGGGATCAGAGGAAGGTAACGGAAGTGGCCCTCGCGATGGAAATGCCGATCTCTCTCGTCCTGTCGTTCGTCTGGGCGATCGTGGCCAATGTGACCGCGATGCTGCCCTCGCGGCGCGGACATTGGCCGGCGGCCGGGGTGCTCGTCGCACTCGGCGTGCCGCTCGTCGGGTTCGTCACCTACGAAATGGGCCCCTGGGTCGGCCTTGCCGTCCTGGCCGCGGGGGCCTCGGTCCTGCGCTGGCCGATCATCTGCCTCGGCCGCTGGCTGCGGCGGTGAGCCGCCCGACCCTCCACGCCGGCCGAACGCGCCCCTTGCGCGCTCCGCGCCATCGTCTATAGCAGGGCCATGACGAGCTATCCCGACATCCGCGGCACCCTCACCGAACATCGCCTTCTGGCCGATCTCACCTGGCTGCGGGTGGGCGGGCCGGCCGATGCGCTCTTCCAGCCCGCCGATGTCGCGGACCTGCAAGCCTTCCTCGCGGCGCTCGATCCCTCCGTCGCGGTCTTTCCCATGGGCGTGGGCTCCAACCTCATCGTCCGGGACGGGGGCATCCGCGCGGTGGTGATCCGCCTCGGGCGGGGCTTCAACGGGATCGGGATCGACGCGGAGGCGGGGCGGGTGACCGCGGGCGCCGCCGCGCTCGACGCCCATGTGGCGCGCAAGGCCGCCGCCGCGGGGCTCGACCTCACCTTCCTGCGCACCATTCCCGGCGCGATCGGCGGTGCGGTGCGGATGAATGCAGGCTGTTACGGGTCCTATGTGGCGGATCATTTCGTCTCCGCCGAGGCCGTGACGCGGGCGGGGGAGCGCGTGACCCTCACCGCCAGGGATCTGGAGTTCCGCTATCGCGAGACCGACCTGGCCGAGGGCTGGGTGATCGTCTCCGCCACATTCGAGGCCGGCCGCGGCGACCCGCAGGCGCTCGAGGCGCGCATGGCCGCGCAGGTCGCGGCACGCGACGCCTCCCAGCCGGTGAAGGAGCGCAGCGCCGGCTCCACCTTCCGCAACCCGGCGGGGTTCAGCTCGACCGGGCGTGCCGACGACGTGCACGACCTGAAGGCCTGGAAGGTGATCGACGATGCGGGCCTGCGCGGCTTTTCCATCGGCGGCGCGCAGATGAGCGGGAAACATCCGAACTTCATGATCAACACCGGCGGCGCCACGGCCGGCGAACTCGAGCTTCTCGGCGAGGCGGTTCGAAAAAAGGTATTCCAAAACGCCGGCATAGCGTTACAATGGGAAATCAGGCGCGTGGGCGAACACGCCGGGGCGGAGATCCCCGACGGGTTGGCCGAAGAGCAAGGCGCGTGACGTCCTTCCCGTCGGGAGGGGCGAAAGACGACCCCGAAACGGGGCAGCGATACAGCAAGGGCCGCGAAAGACGGCTCGGTCATTTGAGGCACGAGTGGACATGTCGAGCAGGCAGTCCCCGAAAGTGGCGGTCATCATGGGCGGACCTTCGGCCGAGCGCGAAGTGTCCCTGTCCTCCGGGCGTGAATGCGCCGCCGCACTGAGGGGCGAAGGATTCGAGGTCATCGAGATCGACGCGGGCGCGGACCTGTGCGCACATCTGCGCGACGCCGCACCCGATGTCGTGTTCAATGCGCTGCACGGGCGGTACGGCGAGGACGGCTGCGTCCAGGGCCTGCTCGAATGGCTGCGCATTCCATACACCCATTCGGGCGTTCTCGCCTCTGCCCTGGCGATGGACAAGGAGAAGACCAAGGAGGTCTATCGCGCCGCCGGCCTTCCTGTCGTCGAGAGCCGCCTGGCCCGGCGCGAGGAGGTCGAGGCCGGGCATGTGCTCGCGCCGCCCTATGTGGTCAAACCCTATAACGAAGGCTCCTCCGTCGGCGTCTATATCGTGCGCGAGGGCAGCAATGCGCCGCGCCTCTCTGCGGAGATGCCGGCGGTCGTCATGGTCGAGGCCTATGCGCCGGGCCGGGAGCTGACCTGCACCGTCATGGGCGACCGCGCGTTCTGCGTGACCGACATCCTGACGGACGGCTGGTACGATTACGACGCGAAATACAAGGCAGGCGGCTCGCGCCATGTCTGTCCCGCCGAGATCCCCGACGAGATTGCCGCGGCCTGCCGCGACTACGCCCTGCGTGCCCATGCGGCGCTCGGCTGCCGGGGCGTCTCGCGCACGGATTTCCGCTGGGACGAGGGCAGGGGGCTCGACGGGCTCATCCTGCTCGAGACCAACACCCAGCCGGGCATGACCCCCACATCGCTCTCGCCGGAACAGGCGCGGGCGGAGGGGATCACGTTCGGCCGGTTCGTGGCCTGGATGGTGGAGGATGCCTCATGCGACCGGTAGACCCGACGGAGTTCGCAAAGGGACCGACCGCCGGCGGTTCGGCCCGCGTGACCGAGGCCGTGGCGCGGGTGCTGCGCGCGCGCAACGGCCAGCCGCCGGAGGCGCCGCCGCGGCCGCGCGATCCCGCGCCCTCGCGCGCCGCCTACAGGATGAGCCGGCTCTGGCTCACGCCCTCGTTCCGTTTCTTCATGCGCCGCCTCGCGCCGGCGCTGGCCGTGGCCGCCTGTATCGGCCTGTGGTTCGCCGATGCTGACCATCGCCGCGCCTTTTCCGACGCGATCCAGGAGATCAAGCGGGAGGTCCAGAACCGCCCCGAGTTCATGGTCAAGCTGATGGCCGTGGACGGCGCCTCCGCCGAGCTCTCCGAAGACATCCGCGAGATCGTGCAGATCGACTTCCCGATCTCCTCCTTCGACCTCGATCTCCCCGGCATGCTCGCGCAGATCGAGGAGCTCGACGCCGTCTCCAGGGCGGGGGTGCATGTGCGCGCCGGCGGGATCCTCCAGGTCGACATCACCGAGCGCAGGCCCTCCGTCGTCTGGCGCGGTCCCCACGGTCTCGAGATGCTCGACGGCGAAGGCCACCGCGTCGCGGCGCTCGACAGCCGCCTCGACCGTCCCGACCTGCCGCTTCTGGCGGGCGAGGGCGCCGACCGCGCCGTGGGCGAGGCGCTCGCGCTCCTCGAGGCGGCGGGGCCGCTCGTGCCCCGGCTGCGCGGCCTCGTGCGCGTCGGCGAGCGGCGCTGGAACATGGTGCTTGACCGCGACCAGACCATCCTCCTGCCCGAGACGGAGCCGCTTGGCGCGCTCGCGCAGGTGATCGCGCTCGACCAGGCCAAGGGGCTTCTGGACCGCGACGTCACCTCCGTGGACATGCGCAAGCCCACACGACCCACATTGCAACTGAGCGAGGCGGCGCAGGACGAGCTGAACCGCCTTCGCGGACCTGAAACCGGAGTGTCCTACCGATGACCGATCTCTACGCTGCCCAACGTGCGATGCGGAACATGCGCAAGGCCGCGCTTCAGCGCGGTGTGATCGCCATCCTCGATGTCGGCACCTCGAAGATCGCCTGCCTCGTGCTGCGCTTCGACGGAGAACGGTTCATGGGCGGAGACGGGGTCGGATCGCTCGCCGGGCAATCCGCCTTTCGCGTGATCGGAGCGGCGACCACCCGTTCGCGCGGCGTGCGCTTCGGCGAGATCGACGCCATGGCAGAGACCGAACGCGCGATCCGCACCGCGGTCCAGGCGGCGCAGAAGATGGCGCAGACCCGCGTCGACCATGTCATCGCCTGTTTCTCCGGCGGCGCGCCGCGGTCCTACGGGCTCGAGGGCATCGTCGAGGTCGAGGGCGACACCGTCTCCGAACAGGATGTCGCACGGGTGCTCGCGGCCTCCGACGTGCCCGATTACGGCAGCCACCGCGAGGTGCTGCACGCCCAGCCGGTGAACTTCGCGCTCGACCACCGTTCGGGCCTGTCCGATCCGCGCGGGCAGATCGGGCGCTCCCTTGCCGTCGACATGCACATGCTCACGGTGGACGGTGCGGCGATCCAGAACCTGCTCTACTGCATCAAGCGCTGCGATCTCGAGGTGGCGGGTCTCGCATCGGGCGCCTATGTCTCCGGCATCTCCGCGCTCGTCGAGGACGAGCAGGAACTGGGCGCGGCCTGCATCGACATGGGCGGCGGCGCGACGGATGTCTCGATCTTCATGAAAAAGCACATGATCTATGCCGACAGCGTGCGCATGGGCGGCGAGCATGTGACCGCCGACATCGCGATGGGGCTTCAGATCCCGAACGCCACCGCCGAGCGGATCAAGACCTTCTACGGCGGCGTCGTCGCCACCGGCATGGACGATCGCGAGATGATCGAGATCGGCGGCGACAGCGGCGACTGGGAGAAGGACCGCCGCACCGTCTCGCGCGCGGAACTCATCGGCATCATCCGGCCGCGGGTCGAGGAAATCCTCGAAGGCGTCCGCGAATGCCTCGATGCGGCCGGGTTCGAACACCTGCCCTCGCAGCAGGTCGTGCTGACCGGCGGCGGCTCGCAGATCCCCGGTCTCGACACGCTCGCGCCGAAGATCCTGGGCCAGCAGGTGCGGATCGGCCGTCCGCTGCGCGTGCAGGGACTGCCGCAGGCGGCGACCGGCGCGGCCTTCGCCTCCGCGGTCGGGCTCTGCCTCTTCGCCGCCAATCCGCAGGACGAATGGTGGGATTTCGAGATCCCGGCGGAACGCTATCCTGCCCATTCGCTCAAGCGGGCGATGCGCTGGTTCAAGGACAACTGGTGAGCGCGGCGGTTGCCGGCCTGCCGGGACGGTGGTAAAAGGGACATGGATCCGCGGCCAACGCGGGCGGCGACCGGCGCGGCCGGCACACCGAAGAGGCACCCGAGCAGTGCCCCGACATTGCGACGCCCAGTCCGGGACCCGTCCCGGAGGCGGGCCGTTCCCCCGGTCCCCGGCCGGGTGCGTAGGTGTCTGCGCGCCGCGACCAGCTAAATCTCGTGTTTTGCGCAAGATCCCGCCGAATTGTTGCGCGGGATCCCCCAGATTTTGTGGTTTTCTCCTGTTTTTGGGATGACGAGCCCCTCGAAACTCCGTAGGATTCGGGGTGAGTAGGTAAATTTTGCCCCGATTCAGGGGCGGGGACAGTCAACCGGCGGACAGGCGCAGACCTGACCGGCCGATCAAAACAGCAGGCGGACGATCATGGCTTTGAATCTGACGATGCCCGAGCGGGACGAGTTGAAACCGAAAATCACCGTGTTTGGTGTCGGCGGTGCGGGCGGCAACGCGGTCAACAACATGATCGAGAAGCAGCTCGAAGGCGTCGATTTCGTCGTGGCGAACACCGATGCGCAGGCGCTCCAGCACGCCAAGGCGCAGGCGCGCATCCAGATGGGCGTGAAGGTGACCGAGGGTCTCGGCGCGGGGGCCCGTCCCTCCGTCGGCGCCGCGGCGGCCGAGGAAAGCATCGAACAGATCGTCGACCACCTCGCGGGGGCGCACATGTGCTTCATCACCGCGGGCATGGGCGGCGGCACCGGCACCGGCGCCGCGCCGATCATCGCCCAGGCCGCGCGCGAGCTGGGCGTGCTGACCGTCGGCGTCGTGACCAAGCCCTTCCAGTTCGAAGGCGCCAAGCGCATGCGCCAGGCCGACGAGGGCGTGGAAGCGCTGCAAAAGATGGTCGACACGCTCATCGTGATCCCGAACCAGAACCTGTTCCGCCTCGCCAACGAGAAGACCACCTTCACCGAGGCCTTCTCCATGGCCGACGACGTGCTCTATCAGGGGGTGAAGGGCATCTCCGACCTCATGGTCCGTCCGGGGCTCATCAACCTCGATTTCGCCGACGTCCGTTCGGTGATGGACGAGATGGGCAAGGCGATGATGGGCACGGGCGAGGCGACCGGCGAGGATCGCGCGATCCAGGCGGCCGAGAAGGCCATAGCAAACCCGCTGCTCGACGAGATCTCGCTCAAGGGTGCGAAGGGTGTTCTCATCAACATCACCGGCGCCTACGACCTCACGCTGTTCGAGCTCGACGAGGCGGCGAACCGGATCCGCGAAGAGGTCGATCCGGACGCCAACATCATCGTCGGTTCGACCCTCGATCCCGACATGGAAGGGGGCATGCGCGTCTCCGTCGTCGCGACCGGCATCGACGCGAACCAGAATATCGGCGAAATGCCCGTGCCGCGCCGCCGCCTGGCCGAGCCGCTGCAATCGCCCGAAACGGTCGAGGAGAAGATCGAGCACGCCCCCGCCGCTCCGGCGGCCCCTGCGCCGCAGCCGCAGCCGCAGGCCTATCAGCCCGCCCCCGAGGCGCCGGCCCAGCCGACCCTCGACGTGTTCGACCCGCAGGCCACCCAGCGCCGCGAGGAGCAGGCCGCGCGCGAAAGCTATCGCCCCGCCGAGGACGACCTGCCGCCGCCCGCCTACCAGCCGCGTCCGCAGCCCGCGCCGCAGCCGGCGATGCACGAACCCGAGCCCGAGGCCTTCGTCGCGCCCCGCGCGCCCGCGCCGGGCACGCCCTCGCCGGAAGCCCTGGCCCGTCTTCAGGCCGCTGTCGCCAAGCAGCCGCGCGCCGAGCCGCGTCAGGTGCAGCCGCATCACCACCAGCCGCAGCCGGAACAGCCCGCCGCGAAACAGGGGCGTTTCGGGATCAATTCGCTCATCGGCCGCATGACCGGGCATGGCGAAGGCGAGGCGCAGCAGCCGCACGCCCACCAGCCCCAGCCCCGTGCCGCGCAGCCGGCGCCGCAGCCCCGCTTCGGCGCGCAGCCGCAGGCCCGCCCGCAGGTGCATCAGGCCTATGACGAGGATCAGGACAGCGATCCGCAGGCCGAGAAGATCGAGATCCCCGCCTTCCTGCGCCGTCAGGCGAACTGAAACAGGAGGGGACCGGCGGACATGACGCCGGGTCACGATCACATCGTGAAACATCGTGGAAAGGCCGCCTCCGGGCGGTCTTTCCTGTTTTGGAACAAGGGCTTGCCGCGCCCGCACGGGATCTTGCGCATCTTCCTGCCGGCGCGCGGCGGTCTATGTTTCAAACGGTTACAATCTTTGAATTGAGAGCCGGGCACGGCGTGGTTAAATCATCCTCAACGAAGGCGCCTCCGTGGCGCCGGGGGCCGGTGCGGTCCCTGTTCAGGAAGCCACCCGCTCCGACAAGAGGGCGGGAGAAAGCAGAGAGCAGATGGTGCAGACTACGGTAGCCAAAGAGATCCGGTTCGATGGGGTGGGCCTCCACTCCGGCGCGCCGGTGACCATGCGCGTCACGCCGGCGCCCGCCAACAGCGGGATCACCTTCCTGCGTGCCGACATCCATGCGGATGCCGCCGACCGCCGCGACCCGATCGTCGCCGCGCGCTGGGATACGGTCGTGCCCTCGCAACTCTGCACCCTGATCCGGAATGAAGACGGCGTCGAGCTGTCGACCATCGAGCATATCATGGCCGCACTGGCAGGGTGCGGCGTCGCCAACGCGACGATCTCCGTCGACGGGCCCGAAGTGCCCATCCTCGACGGCTCCGCCGCGCCCTTCGTCGACGGGATCCTCGCCGCCGGGCTGGTGCGCCAGGAGGGGCCGACCCGCGCGCTCCGGGTCCTCCGTCCGGTGGAGATCCGCCGCGGCGATGCCGTCGCGCGCCTCGAGCCCTCCGACACGATGGAGATCGCGTTTCACATCGACTTTGCCGATGCCGCGATCGGCGTGCAGGACAAGAGCCTCGTGATGGCCAACGGCGCCTTCGTGCGCGAACTGGCGATGTGCCGCACCTTCTGCCGCAAGTCCGACGTGGATGCGATGCGCGAAAACGGGCTCGCCCTCGGCGGCACGTTCGAGAATGCGGTCGTCGTGGATGGCGATATCGTGCTGTCTCCCGGCGGCCTGCGCCGCGCCGACGAGCCGGTGCGCCACAAGATGCTCGACGCCCTCGGCGATCTCTACCTCGCCGGCGCGCCGATTCTCGGCCGCTATGTCGGCCACAAGGCGGGTCACGCGATGACCAATGCGCTTTTGCGCGAGCTTTTCGCGACCCGCGGAGCCTGGGCCTTCGTCACCGTGGACGCACGCACCGCCGCGCGTTTGCCGGGGGCTGGCGTCAGCCCTGCCGATCTGGCCTGCTGCGCCTGAGCGCCGCCGCGACGCGCGGCGGTCCGCTTCCGCTCTCAACCCCGTGACGTTTTTCCGCCGCAAAGGCGTTTTGCCTCAGATTTTTCTGTGCTAGGAGTGTGGCACGGCTCGGGAAAAAGAGCTGACGATTGGTGAGGGTAGGACCTTTCATGACGGTAAGACTTCGACGCGGTGTGGCGGTAACGCTTGGTTTTTCCCTGGCTTTTCTGGCAGCCTGTGGAGACAACGCGCCGGACCGCGATCTGGAAGGCTATCCCGCGGAAGAAATCTACAAGCGCGCCGAATACGAGATCACGCAGCGGGATTTCGACGACGCGGCGCATTACTTCGGCGAGGTCGAACGGCTCTATCCCTATTCGGACTGGGCCCGCCGGGCGCTCATCATGCAGGCCTTTTCCTATCACCGGGACAAGGACTATGAGAATGCCCGCGTCTCGGCGCAGCGCTTCCTCGATTTCTACCCGGCCGACGAGGATGCGGCCTATGCGCAATACCTCCTCGCGCTGTCCTATTACGACCAGATCGACGATGTCGGCCGCGACCAGGGCCTGACCTTCCAGGCACTCCAGGCGCTGCGCGCGGTGATCGAGCGCTATCCGGACAGCGAATATGCCCGCTCCGCCGCGCTGAAATTCGATCTCGCCTTCGACCATCTCGCGGGCAAGGAGATGGAAATCGGGCGTTACTATCTGAAACGCAAGCATTACGCCGCCGCGGCGAACCGGTTCCGCGTCGTGGTGGAGGATTTCCAGACCACGCGGCACACGGCCGAGGCGCTGCACCGGCTGGTGGAGAGCTACCTCGCGCTCGGCCTGCTCGAGGAGGCGCAGACCGCAGGCGCGATCCTCGGCCACAACTACCGTTCGACCGAATGGTACGAGGCCAGCTATCGTCTCCTGGCGGGGCAGGGGCTCGAACCGAAGGCGTTCGAGAACAACTGGCTCGGCGCGGTCTACCGGCAGATGATCCGCGGCGAATGGCTCTGAGGTCGGGAGCGGCCTTCACATGCTGAGAAGTCTCGACATCCGGGACATGCTGATCATCGACCGGCTGGAGCTTGAGTTCCAGCCGGGTCTCAACGTGCTGACCGGGGAAACCGGCGCGGGCAAATCCATCCTTCTCGACAGTCTCGGCTTCGTGCTCGGCTGGCGCGGGCGTGCCGATCTCGTGCGCAGCGGTGCGGCGCAGGGCGAGGTGGTCGCGGTCTTCGACCTGCCGCGCGGGCATGACGCGGAGGAGGTGCTCGCGGAACTCGGGATCGAGACCGAGGACGGCGAGCTGATCCTGCGCCGGGTCAATTCCGGCGACGGGCGCAAGACCGCCTGGGTCAACGACCGACGCGTGTCGGGAGATGTGCTGCGGCGGCTGTCCGACGTGCTGGTGGAACTTCACGGCCAGCATGACGACCGCGGGCTTCTGAACCCGCGCGGGCACCGGATGCTGCTCGATGCCTTCGGCGGGCTCGAGCCCTTGCTCGAGGCGACGCGCGCGGCGTGGAAGGCGCTGTCCACCGCGCGCAGGGCGCATGCGGCGGCGGAGGCGGAACAGGTCGCGCTGAAGGCGGAAGAGGACTTCCTGCGCCATGCGGTCGGAGAACTCGACGCGCTCGACCCGCAGCCCGGCGAGGAGGCGAAGCTCGACGCGGAGCGGCGCCTGATGCAATCGGCCGAAAAGATCGCGGGCGACATCGCCAAGGCGCACCAGGCCCTGTCCTATGACGGAGGCGAGGGGCTTCTGACCGATGCGCTGCGCTGGCTCGAAGGCGCGGCGGACAGGGCCGATGGCCGGCTCGACGGCGCGATCGAGGCGCTGGGGCGCGCGCTCAACGAACTCGCGGAGGCGCAGTCGGGGGTGGAGGACTGCATCGACGCGCTGCGCTTCAACCCGCATGAGCTCGAACAGGTGGAGGAACGGCTCTTCGCGATCCGCGGGCTCGCGCGCAAGCACAACGTGCTGCCTGACGATCTCGGCTCCTTCGCGGCGGGGCTGCGCGACAAGCTGACGGCGCTCGACAGCGGGGCGGGGGATCTTGCCCGGCTGGCGAAGGCGGTGAGCGCGGCGGAAAGCGCCTATGATGCCGCGGCGGCGGCGCTGACCGGGGCGCGGCACAAGGCCGCCTCGGACCTCGATGAGACGATGGCCCGCGAACTCGCGCCGCTCAAGATGGAGCGCGCGGTCTTCGCCACGGAGATCGCGGCGGCGGAACCTGGTCCCGACGGGCGCGACATGGTGGCTTTCACGGTGGCGACCAATCCCGGCGCACCGGCCGGCCCGCTGGGCAAGATCGCCTCGGGCGGCGAGCTGTCGCGGTTCCTGCTGGCGCTCAAGGTCTGCCTCACGCGCGACCAGAGCGGCGTCACGATGATTTTCGACGAGATCGACCGCGGCGTCGGCGGGGCGACTGCCGATGCGGTGGGGCGCCGTCTCAAGTCGCTTTCCGAGGAAGGGCAGGTGCTCGTCGTGACCCACAGCCCGCAGGTGGCGGCGCTCGGCGGCCATCACTGGCGGGTGGCGAAGCGGATCGAGGACGGCGTGACGCTGTCGGAGGTCGCGCCGCTCGATGCCGAGGCACGCATCGACGAGATCGCCCGCATGCTTTCCGGCGACACGATCTCGGACGCGGCGCGCGATGCGGCGCGGGCGCTTCTGGCAGGGTGAGGCCGTCCCGCGGGGACGGGATGCGGCGCGGCTGGATCGGGGGAGGGCCGGCGCCTGACCTCTGCCGTCAGGTCGCCGGCGCCGGGAGGTCAGCGCACGAGCTTGCCGGGGTTGAGGATGTTCTTCGGGTCCAGCGCCGCCTTGATCTGGCCCATCACCGCCCAGCCGCCGCCGTGCTCCGCCTCCATCAGGGGTTTCTTGCCGATGCCGATCCCGTGTTCGCCGGTCACCGTGCCGCCATGGGCGAGCGCGCGGTCGGCCATCCGCGCGGCGAGGCGCTTCGCCTCCGCGATCTCGCCCGCGTCCTCGGGATCGACCAGCAGGATCGCGTGGAAATTGCCGTCGCCCACATGGCCGAGGATCGGACCGTCGATGGAGGAGGCGGCGATGTCGGCGGCCGTCTCCTCGACCGCCGCCGCAAGGCGGGAGATCGGCACGCAGATGTCGGTGACCACCGCCTTTGCGCCCTTGCGCAGGGCGAGGCAGGCCCAGTAGGCGTGGTGGCGCATGGTCCAGAGGGCGCTGCGGTCCTCCGCCTTCGTCGCCCGGTCGAAATCCGATCCGCCGAAGTCCCGGACGATCTCCCCGAACAGCGCGGCCTGCTCGGCCACCGCCGCCTCGGATCCGTGGAATTCGACGAAGAGATGCGGCCTGAGCGGAAAGTGCGAGCCGGAATAGAGGTTCACCGCCTCGACGGAGCGCGTGTCGAGGAACTCGATCCGCGCCATCGGCAGCCCCGCCTGGATCGTCGCGATCACCGCCTCGACCGCCGGTCCCAGCTCCGCGAAGGAGCAGACGGCGGCGGAGATCGCCTCCGGCTGTCCGTGCAGGCGCAGCGTCATCTCGGTGACCAGCCCGAGCGTGCCCTCCGAGCCGACGAAAAGCGCGGTGAGGTCGTAGCCCGCCGAGGATTTGCGCGCCCGCGTCCCGGTGTGGATCACCGTGCCGTCGGCCAGCACCACCTCGAGGCCGAGGACATTGTCGCGCATCGTGCCGTACCTGACCGCCGTGGTGCCCGAGGCGCGGGTCATCGCCATGCCGCCGAGGGAGGCATTGGCGCCCGGATCGACCGGAAACATCAGCCCGGTTGTGCGCAGCTCGAGGTTGAGCGCCTCCCGCGTCAGCCCCGGCTGCACCACCGCGTCCATGTCCGCATCGTTGATCCTCAGCACCCGGTCCATGCGCGAGAAATCGACGACGAGCCCGCCCTCCGTCGCGAGGGTCTGCCCCTCGAGCGAGGTGCCCGCGCCGAAGCCGATGACGGGAATGTCATGGGCATGGCAGATCTTCATCATCTGCGACACCTCCGCGGTCGTCTGCGGATAGGCGACCGCGTCCGGCAGGGTCAGCGGAAACCAGGTCTCCGACCGGCCATGATGTTCGAGATCGTGCTTGGAACGGCTGATGCGACCCTCTAGAACAGTGGACAGAGCGGAGAAGACGGTATCGGGGATCATGGCGGACTCGCTTCAGGGTGGCGGTTCGCGAGACCATAATGGAAGCCTCCGTCCAGTGAAAGCGCACAAGAGCCGTCAGGCCGGCGAAGAGGGAGGACGACAGGCAGACAGATGGCCGACGACAAGGTGTCATATCCCCAGAAGGCATTCGAGGACATCCGCGCCGGACTGAACGAGACGCTGGCGCTCGTGCGGCGCAGGGGGCCGAGCCAGATCCAGTTCTGGTTCATCGCCCTGATGATCGGCATCGCCTCCGGTTTCGCCGCGCTGCTTTTCCGCAAGGGAATCAATTTCCTCCAGGCATTTCTTTACGGAACGCATGACCTGCGCCACCTGCACAGCTTCGCAGGCGAGATGCCGTGGTTCTGGGTGCTTTCCCTGCCGGTGCTGGGTGGGCTCGTCGTCGGCATCGTGCTCAACTGGTTCACCCCCGACGGGCGCGTGCGCTCCGTCGCCGACGTGATCGAGGGCGCGGCGCTGAACGACGGGCGGGTGGAAACCCGCGCCGGCCTCGCCTCCGCCGCCGCTTCGCTGATCACCCTCTCGACGGGCGGATCGACCGGGCGGGAGGGGCCTGTCGTCCACCTTGCCGGGGTTGTCGCCACCTGGGTGTCGGACCGCATCCACGCCTCGGGGATCACGGCGCGCGACCTTCTCGGCTGTGCCGTGGCCGCCGCCGTCTCCGCCTCCTTCAACGCGCCGATCGCCGGCGCGCTCTTCGCGCTCGAGGTGGTGCTGCGCCATTTCGCGGTCCATGCCTTCGCCCCCATCGTGATCGCCTCCGCGGCCGGTACGGTGATCAACCGGCTCGAATTCGGCGGCGTCACCGAATTCGCCCTGGCCGCCGAGGGCGCGCTGACCTTCTATGTCGAGCTTCCGGCCTTCCTGTTGCTCGGCCTGCTCTGCGGGATCGTCGCGGTGCTGATGATGCGCACGATCTTCATGGCCGACGACTTCGCCTCCTGGGTGCAGGGGCGGATCCACCTGCCGCCGGTCCTGCGCCCGGCTTTCGCGGGGCTGATGCTCGGCACCCTCGCGATCTTCTTCCCGCATATCATCGGGGTCGGCTACGAGACGACCTCCGCCGCGCTCACCGGCGAGTTGCTGACGGCGCAGGCGATCTTCTACGCGGTGATCAAGGTGATCGCCGTCGCGATCACCATGGCGGGGCGGATGGGGGGCGGGGTGTTCTCCCCCGCGCTGATGGTTGGCGCGCTGACCGGGCTGTCCTTCGGCCTCGTGGCCACCGCGATCTTCCCCACCGTCTCGGGCACCGCGACGCTCTATGCGCTCGCGGGCATGGGCGCGGTCGCCGCCGCGGTTCTGGGCGCGCCGATCTCCACCACGCTCATCGTCTTCGAACTGACGGGCGACTGGCAGACCGGGCTTGCGGTGATGGTGACGGTCTCGCTCTCCACCGCGCTTGCCTCGCGCTTCGTCGACCGCTCCTTCTTCCTCACGCTGCTGGAACGCCGGGAGGTGCATCTTGCGGCCGGACCGCAGGCCTATCTGCTCGCGACGGTGCGCGTGCATCAATGCTACCGCACGCCGGATGCACCGCGCGCCGCCTCCGCGGAAGCGTGCAGCGAACTGATTTCACAGGGGATCTATATCTCGCCCAATGCGACGCTCGAAAAGGCCATGCCGATTTTCGAGAAGAACAACCTCGTCTTCATTCCCGTCGTCACCCTGCGCGAGGAGACCGGGGTCGAGCTGCACGGCGCCCTGTTCCAGGTCGACGCGCTGCGGGTCTTCTCCCGCAAGCTCGCCGAGACCGCCGCCGAGGAACACAGCTAGCCGGCCGCGTCCGCCGGGATCAGAGCTGTTCGACGGCGGCCTTCGTCGGGTAGAAGGCGATATAGCCGCGCAGCGCCTCGGTGGCCTCCTTCGGCTCGTCATAGGACCAGGCGGCATCCGCGATCACCACGGATTTCGTATGGATCGCGAAATGCTTCGCCGACCCCTTGAACGGATCGACCGAAATCGTCTCCGAAAGCTCGAGAAAGGCCATGGCGAGATCTTCGGGCGGGAAATAGATCACCGGCGGGAAATCGCCCTCACTCAGTTCGAGCGCGCCGGACGTCTCCCCGAGCACCGCTCCGCCGGCCCGGACCACCCAGGTTCCCGGCGCCCTGCGTATCTTGATATGCTGCTCCACCATCTCGCGTCTCCCTCTTTATTTTCGGAATTTCGCGGACCCTATCAGCGTTTTTGCCCCAGGTATATGTCAGATCGGTGCAACAGCCTGCCGCAGCCAGTCCCGCGCCCCGTCCGACAGGCGCGGCGAAATCCGTGTCCAGACCTCGGCATGGTAGTCGTTGAGCCAGTCGCGCTCCCAGGGCGCCAGCTCGTCGGCGAGGATCAGCGTGCGGTCGATCGGCACATAGGTCAGGGTTTCGAAGGCGAGCATGTCGCGGTCCTCGTCGGCCCCCGCCAGCTCCGGAGCGGCCTGCACCGCGATCAGGTTCTCGATCCGGATGCCGAAGGCGCCCTCGCGGTAATAGCCCGGCTCGTTCGACAGGATCATGCCCTCCCGCAGGGGCAGGGTGGAGAGGCGCGAGATCCGCTGCGGCCCCTCGTGGACCGACAGGTAGGCGCCGACGCCGTGGCCCGTGCCGTGATCGTAATCGCGGCCCATCCGCCAGAGCGGTGCCCGCGCGAGCGCGTCGAGATGCGCCCCCGCCACGCCACGGGGAAAGCGCGCGGTGGAAATCGCGATCATGCCCTGGAGCACCGCGGTGAAGGCCGCGCGCTCCTCCGCTCCCGCATCGGCCAGCGCCACGGTGCGGGTGATGTCGGTCGTGCCGTCCACATACTGCCCGCCGCTGTCGATGAGCAGCAGCTCCCCCTCGCGCAGCGCCCGGTTGGTTTCCTCGGTGACGCGGTAATGCACGATGGCGCCATTCGGCCCCGCGCCGCAGATCGTGTCGAAGGAGATCTCCCGCAGCGCGTTCGTGGCCGTGCGGCATTCCTCGAGCTTCCTGACGATCTCGATCTCGGTCAGCTCCTCGGGCATCTGTTCGGAGAGCCAGGCGAGGAATTCCACCACCGCCGCGCCGTCCCTCAGATGGGCTTCGCGCGTGCCGGCGATCTCCGCCTCCGTCTTCACCGCTTTCGGCAGGATGCAGGGGTCCTCGCCCTCCACGATCTCCGCGCCCTTCAGCAGGGTCTTGACGGCCATCGGGGCGGAGCCCGGATCGAGCAGCACCTTGCCCGTCATCTCGGAGAGACAGGCGCCGAATTCCGAACGTGGCCGGATCGTGATGCGCGGATCGGGGCCGAGGTGGGCGTATTTCTCCGCCGCGTCGAAAAGCACGAGCCGCCCGGTCGTCGAGAGCACCGCGAAGGCCTGCACCACCGGGTTGTGGGCGATATCCATTCCGCGGATGTTCAGCAGCCAGGAGATCGAGTCGGGCAGGGTCAGCACCACGGCCTCCGCGCCCGTCTCCGCGACCGCGGCGCCGATCCGCTCGAATTTCTCCTCCGAGGTCATGCCCGTCAGGTCCACCGGCTGGGCGGTGACCGGCGCGGCGGGACGGGGCGGGCGGTCGGGCCAGATCCGGTCGATCAGGTCCGGCGTCGGCACCAGTTCCTGCCCGGTCTTCCCGAGCCGTCCGCGGACGGTCTCGATCTCCCGGACCGTGTGCAGCCAGGGATCGAAGCCGATCTTCCCGACCCCGGCGCCCGCAAGCCAGTCGGAGAGCGAGGTCTCCGGCCAGTCGACATAGTCGAAGATCTCGGGATCGCATTGCGCGCGCACCTGCACGCGGTAGCGCCCGTCGGTGAAGATCGCCGCCCGCTCGTGGAGCACCACGGCGAAGCCCGCCGAGCCGGTGAAGCCGGTGAGCCAGGCGAGGCGTTCGTCGCAGGGGGCGACATATTCGCCCTGGTGGGCATCCGCGCGCGGCACGAGGTAGCCGTCGAGCCCGCATTCATGCAGCGCCGCGCGCAGGGCGGAGATGCGCGGGGCGGCCTGTTCGGGGCGGGAGGTGACCTTAAAGCTCTGGAACATCTGGGAAATGCCGTTCTCGTTCGGAAGTGACTGTATGATCCGCGCCGCCGGGGGACGGAGGTTCAGGAGGCGTGCCGGATGCCCATCACCCGCGCACGGGCGCGCGGGTCGCTGTCGAACAGCGAGGCGAGCTGTTCGGTCATCGCGCCCGCGAGCTGTTCGACATCCGTGATCGTCACCGCCCGGTCGTAATAGCGGGTCACGTCATGGCCGATCCCGATGGCGAGGAGCTCGACCTGCTTGCGTTTCTCGACAAGGGCGATCACGTCGCGCAGATGCTTCTCGAGATAGTTCGCCGGGTTCACCGAGAGCGTGGAGTCGTCGACCGGCGCGCCGTCGGAAATCACCATGAGGATCTTGCGCGCCTCGCGGCGCTGGAGCATCCGGCGATAGGCCCATTCGAGCGCCTCGCCGTCGATATTCTCCTTCAGGAGCCCCTCCTTCATCATCAGCCCGAGATTGGCGCGCGTGCGCCGCATCGGCGCGTCGGCGGCCTTGTAGACGATGTGGCGCAGGTCGTTGAGGCGGCCGGGCTGCTGCGGGCGGCCCTGCTGGAGCCATTCCTCGCGGCTCATCCCGCCCTTCCAGGCGCGGGTGGTGAAGCCGAGGATCTCAACCTTGACGTTGCAGCGTTCGAGCGTGCGCGCGAGCACGTCGGCACAGATCGCCGCGATGGAGATGGGCCGGCCGCGCATCGAACCGGAATTGTCGAGCAGGAGCGTCACCACCGTGTCGCGGAACTCTGTGTCCTTCTCGACCTTGAAGGAGAGCGGCGTCGTCGGGTTGGCCACGACGCGCGCCAGCCGCCCGGCGTCGAGGATGCCTTCCTCGCGGTCGAACTCCCAGGACCGGTTCTGCTGTGCCTGGAGCCGGCGTTGCAGCTTGTTGGCCAGGCGCGACACGGCGCCCTTGAGCGGTTCGAGCTGTTGGTCGAGATAGGCGCGCAGCCGTTCGAGCTCGGCCGGTTCGGCCAGTTCCTCGGCCGCGATCTCCTCGTCATGGGCGGTGGTGAAGACCCGGTAGTTCGGATCGGCATCCGAGATCGGCGCGGGGGCGGGGGGCTCGACCTCGCTCTCCTCCTGCGGCAGGTCGACCTCCTCGGTGAAGTCCTCCTCGGCCATGTCCTCGGAGGAGAGCGTCGCCTCCTGCATGTCCTGCTGCTGATCCTGCGCGGACTCCGCGGAGGCGTCGTTCTCGTCCTCCTGGTCCTGATCCTCGCCCTCGCTGTCGGGCTCCTCCTCCTGCTCCTCCGCCTCGGCGCTCTGGTCCTCGTCCGTGTCGCTTTCCTCCGGATCGTCGCCGAGCTGGTCGCCATAGCCGAGCTCCTCGATCAGGCGGCGGGCGAGGCGGGCAAAGCCCTTCTGGTCCTCCAGGAGCGCGTCCACGTCATCGAGGCTGTTCCGGGTCTGGCCCTCGATGAAATCGCGCCACAGCTCCATCACGTTGTCCGCGCCCTTCGGCAACTCGCGGCCCGTCGCGATATGGCGCAGGTAATATCCCATCGCCTGCGCGAGCGGGGCGTCCTCGCGCCGGGTGATCCCGTCGTAGCCCCGGCGCTGCGCCTCGTTGCCGATCTTCGCGTCGATGTTCTTCGCCGTGCCGGGCATGTACCGCGCCCCCGCGGCTTCGCAGCGCGCGGTCTCGAGCGCGTTGTAGATGTCGAAGGCCATCTGCCCCGCCGGCGCGAACTTCTGGAACATGGCCGTGTCGTGGAACCGGTGGCGCAGCGCCAGCGCATCCGCCGTGCCGCGCGCGATCAGCACTTCCTCCTTCGACATCCGCCGCGACACCTGCGGCAGCCGCACCGTGTCGTTCGTCAGTCCCGAAGGGTCCATCGAATAGGTCACCGTCAGGTCGGGATCGTCGGCAAGCACCTTCGTCGCTTCCGCGAGCGCTTTCTTGAACGGATCGGCCGGGTTGTCGGAGGGTTTGCTCATGCGGGGCTCGGTCTTTCAGGCGGCTTCTGTCGTGCTCAGGCTAAACGCCCCGCGTGCGGATGACCAGCGGGCAGGCGCGGGAAAATGACGGGCAGGCCCGGATTTCGCGGGGGGCGGCCTTCGCGCACAAGACCTGCGCCGGGGTGAACAGGATGCGGCATTGTGACGCGACCCCGCGCGGCGGTAGACAGGCGCGACGGCGCGACCCTCCCCTTCTCCTTCCCTTCCGCGCCAGAGGAGTGACCGATGTCCACACCGAAAATCGCCATCGTGATCGGCTCGACGCGCAACGCCCGCTTCGCCGACAAGCCTGCCAACTGGCTGATCGAAAAGGCCCGGTCCCTGACCGACGCCCTCGATTTCGAACTCGTCGACCTGCGCGATTACGACCTGCCGC
This sequence comes from Celeribacter indicus, assembly GCF_000819565.1. Lineage (NCBI taxonomy): Bacteria > Pseudomonadati > Pseudomonadota > Alphaproteobacteria > Rhodobacterales > Roseobacteraceae > Celeribacter > Celeribacter indicus. The sequence continues at coordinate 3,249,755 of NZ_CP004393.1, read as the reverse complement.
TGTTCAACGAGGCGGCCTCGAACCTCTGGGTGCCCTCCGAGGATCCGCGGGCGCTCGCCTGGCAGCGGAAGATGGCCGAATTCGACGGCTACATCTTCCTCACCGCGGAATACAACTCCTCGATGCCCGCCTCGCTCAAGAACGCGCTTGATCAGGCCGGCCGCGAATGGGTGCGCAAGCCCGCCGCCGCCTTCGGCTACGGTTCCGTGGGCGCGGCGCGCGCGGTGGAGCATCTGCGGGCGGTCGCCATCAACCTCCAGATGGTGCCGGTGCGCACGACGGCGAACATCTCCGGTTCCGATTTCTTCAGGGTCTCGCCGCTCGGATCGAACGAGGAGATGAGCACGATCGAGGCGGCGATCCTTCCCTCGGTCGAGGCGATGCTGGCCGATCTCGAATGGTGGGCGAAGGCGACGAAGGCCGCGCGCGGCTGAGCCCGTTCCTCCGCATCTTTGCGCGGGCCCGCCCCTCCGGCGGGCCTTTCGCACCTCAGCCGCCCAGCAGCATCGCGCGGCATTCCGCGAGCCGCTGGTCTGCCAGCCGCGCGGCGCGTTCCGCGACCTCGTGATCGAGCGAAAAACGCGCCTCGGCCAGCAGCCCGCTCTGGGAGACGTGCCCGGCGATCCGCAGCTTTTCATAGGCGCCGGTCTCGCCGGGCGGCACGACCGCGGAGAGCAGGTCCTCCATCGCGTCCCGCAGGGCGCGAATGTCCTCCCGCGGCGTGCGCGCGGCCTCCGCCGAAAGGCGTCCCGCACAATACGCGAAATCGCGGGCGAGGGTCGCGTCGGGCGGCAGCGCCCGGAGCGGCGCCGCGGGCAGGCAGAGTGCGGCCAGCGCGAGGGCCGCGCCGGTCAGGCTGTGGATGAAGACGTGCCTGCGCACCCCTGCCATGATCTCCGCGCTCCCCTGGAACCGTCATGGAACAGGTAGTGCCGGCAGGCCGGGTCCGCCAAGGGGGCGGGCGCGTTTTCGTATATCTCGTATATAGACATTCCCGGCGCGCCGCCGTCGGGACGCCGCCAGTCCCGCGCGGTCAAAGGAAAAAGGCGGGCCAGGGCCCGCCTTGTCCGCACCGGATCCGTTTCCGCCTATCCGGCGATGGCCGCCGCGCTCTCGGGCAGCTCCTCGTCGAAGCAGCGCTGGTAGAACTCCGCCACGGTCTGCCGTTCGAGCTCGTCGCATTTGTTGAGGAAGGTCAGGCGGAAAGCATAGCCGATGTTGCGGAAGATCTCCGCGTTCTGCGCCCAGGTGATGACGGTGCGCGGGCTCATCACGGTAGAGAGATCCCCGTTCATGAAGGCGGTGCGCGTCAGGTCGGCCACGGTGACCATCTGGCTCACCGTCCTGCGGCCTTTCTCGTTGTTGTAATGCGGCGCTTTCGACAGGACGATCGCCGCCTCCGCGTCATGGCTGAGATAGTTCAGCGTGGCGACGAGGCTCCAGCGGTCCATCTGTGCCTGGTTGATCTGCTGCGTGCCGTGGTAGAGCCCGGTCGTGTCCCCGAGCCCCACGGTGTTCGCCGTCGCGAAGAGCCGGAAACACGGATGCGGAGTGATGATCTCGTTCTGGTCGAGAAGCGTCAGCTTGCCGTCATGCTCGAGCACGCGCTGGATCACGAACATCACGTCGGCGCGGCCGGCGTCGTATTCGTCGAAGACGATGGCGCAGGGGTTGCGCAGCGCCCAGGGCAGGATGCCCTCCTGGAATTCCGTGACCTGCTTGCCGTCGCGCAGCTTGATCGCGTCCTTGCCGATCAGGTCGATCCGGCTGATATGGCTGTCGAGGTTGACGCGCACGGAGGGCCAGTTGAGCCGCGCCGCCACCTGTTCGATATGGGTCGATTTGCCGGTGCCGTGGTAGCCCTGGATCATCACGCGGCGATTGTGGGAGAAGCCGGCGAGGATCGCGAGCGTCGTGTCGGGGTCGAACTTGTAGGTCGGATCGATCGCCGGAACACGCTCCGAACTTTCGGCGAAGCCCTTGATCGTCATGTCCGTGTCGATGCCGAAGACGTCGCGGACGGAGATGACTTCGGTGGGTTTTGTGTTCGCGTCCATGATCGGGGCCCGTCAATTCTGAGAAATTTCGTCCTAGCCTGTTTGCCCGTTCTGCGCAGGGGGTGCAAGGGGAGAGGCCGCGCGGATTTCGCAACACCTTCGGCTTCTCCCTCTCCCGCGGCGGTGTGCCGGGGGATCGGGACAGGGGCCGCCCCGCGATAGACCGGCTGGGGGCGCGCGCAACTCCCCTTTCGGATCGCGGCGCCCCTGACGGGCGTTGTTGCCATGGTGCGCCGGGAGCCCTAGACCTATGGGGCGGAAACGAGAGAGAGTTCGGGGAACATGGCATGAGCGGTCTTCTGGCACTTCTGGACGATGTCGCGGGGATCGCGAAGGTTGCGGCGGCCAATGTCGACGACGTGGCCAGCCAGGCGGCGAAGGCCTCGGCCAAGGCCGCGGGCGCGGTGATCGACGACGCGGCGGTGACCCCGAAATACGTCCACGGCTTCTCGCCGGCGCGCGAATTGCCGATCGTCGGCAAGATCGCGCTCGGGTCGATCCGCAACAAGCTCGTGATCCTCCTGCCGCTGGCGTTGCTGCTCTCCGCCTTCGCGCCCTGGCTCATCACGCCGCTGCTGATGCTCGGCGGCTCCTATCTCTGTTTCGAGGGGGCGGAAAAGGTCTATCACCTGTTCCGGCCCCACGCGCCCCATGCCGACGGGCAGCGGCCCGATGTGGGCGACCCGATGCATCTCGAGCGGCAGAAGATCGCCGGCGCGGTGAAGACGGATTTCATCCTTTCGGCGGAGATCATGACGATCATCCTGTCGGGTATAGATCCCGAGAGCGCGATCTGGTTCCAGGCGATGGCCCTCGCGCTCGCGGGGATCCTCATCACGGTCGCGGTCTATGGCGGCGTCGCGCTGATCGTGAAGGCGGACGACGTCGGCCTGTGGCTGAGCCGCGTGGGGCGGCTGTCGGCGACGCGGGCCCTCGGGCGCGGCATCGTGAAATTCATGCCCTGGTTCATGAAGGTGCTGATGGCGGTGGGGACGGCGGCGATGATCTGGGTCGGCGGGTCGATCGTCATCCACGGGCTGCACACGCTCGGGATGCACCAGCCCTACGAGGCGATCCATCACGTCGCGGAGGCGGCGGCGCATGCTGTCGCGACGGCGGAAGCCTTCGTCGCCTGGGCCGTCACCGCCTTCTTCGACGGGATCTTCGGCCTGGCCTTCGGGCTCGTCCTGCTGCCGGTCGTGGCGCGGATCATCGACCCGCTCATCGACGCGGTGCGCGGCAAGCCCGCCGAGGAGGCGGGCCACTAGAGCGCGGGCAGGGGAGGCATCGCTGCGGCCGGCCGGGCGGCATCCCGCAACACGGGCGGAGGGCCGACCCGCCCGCGGTCACTTGAACCAGCGGCTGTCCTTGAGCTGATCCCAGGCCCAGACAACCTGCTGGAGCTGTTCCTCCTGCGACCGGTCGCCGCCGTTCACGTCGGGGTGCAGGATCTTGATGAGCGACTTGTATTGCTTCTTGATCTCGGCCTTGGTCCAGTGGTCCTTGGCCTCGAGGATCTCGATCGCCTGACGCTCCACCGGCGGCAGCTTGCGCGTCGGCGCACCCGGATCGGTCTTTCCGGGGTTGCGCGTGGCATTCTCGCCCAGCACCTCATGCGCATCGTCGATGCCGAGCCGGGCCCAGGCGCGTTCCTCGACCGACCGCTTGCCGAAGGGCTGCGTCGGGCGGTCGCCGGTCTGGGAACTCTTGAAGGCCGCGTCCATCTCGGCCTCCGTCGCATTGGTGAAGAAATTCCACTTGAGATTGTATTCGCGCACGTGGTCCTTGCAGAACCACTTATATTCGTCGAGGTGATCGGGCGACCGCGGCGCGCGATACTGCCCGGCCTCCTCGCAGCCCTCGTGCTCGCAGACACGCTTGGAGGTTTCGAATGCGCCGGACATGCCGCGGCGTCCGCCCCGCTTGTTCTTTTTCGCGGAGGACACCGACATGTCGAAACCGAAGGGATCTTTTTTATCCATCTGCCTCAACCTTTTCGACTCGGACGCAAGACTTTAGATGAGAACGGACCATTGGAAAAGGGGCAGCCCATGACAATTACCGATCAAATGCGTGAACGCCTCGAGGCGGCCTTCGCACCGCGCGAGCTGGTGGTCGAGGACGACAGCGCGAGCCACGCCGGACATGCCGGTAACCCCGGCGGCACCGGCGAGACGCATTTCAACGTGAAGATCCGGTCGCAGGTCTTCGAGGGCCGCTCACGGCTGGAGCGGCACCGGATGGTGCACAAGGCGCTGGGCGATCTGACAGGGCGTGTCCACGCCCTCGCGCTCGATCTCGACGCCTAGGATTCGCGGTCCTCGGCCAGCTCGTCGGCCACCTCGGGCGCGACGCGGCTCGCGGCGGACCCGGCGCCCTTCTCCGCCTTTGCGGGGAAGGGGACGGAGGGCGGCGGGGTGTCGCGGTCGGCCACCGGCCCGCGGCGCCGCAGGTCTGCGGTCTCCGCGCCGGCACGAAGCGTCGCGGCCAGCGCCGCCGCTTCGCCGTCGCGTTCGCGGCGGAACACCAGCACCGTGTGATAGTTCACCGTTTTCGAGGCGATCCCCGCGCGCTCTTCCGTCGGCAGGAGATCGGCGCGGACATATTCCCAGCCCTCCGCACCCTTCTCGTTCAGCACCGTCTGCATCGCCTGCGCGGCGCGCGCCTCGGGCGTTTTCGCGCCCTTGTTCTTTTCGCCCCTGCGCGGGGCGGGCACGGTCAGGTATTCGTAAAAGGGCATGGTCTGTCTCCTTGGTCGGCCACAGGTTTAGCGGAGCGACCCGCTGGGTCAATAGCCTGTCGGGCCCCGTCGGCGGAGGATCACGCAGCGGTGTTCGAAAGCGAGATCGAGCGGCCCGCCTGTGCCGGGCGCGGCAGGTCGGCATGGGCCTGTTTCAGCGCGGAAAGCCGTGCGGCGATCTCCGGCGGAAAGGGCACGACGCGCGGCCCGCCCATGTCGATATGCAGCAGAAGCTCCTCCGCCGTCGCCGCGATCCAGCCCTCGGCGTGATGGATCTCGTGGAACAGCACCATGCGCTTCGCGTCGGCATCCAGAAGCCGCGTGTGCACCCGGACGCTGTCGCCGAGCTTCAGCTCGCGCCTGTAGCAGATATGCACCTCCGCGGTGTAGGTCGTGTGGCGCGCGCGGCGGGCGTAGTCCTCGCCGAGCCCGACGAGCGCATACATCTCGTCGCCGCCCCGGTCCATGATCACGGCGTAAAAGGCCATGTTCACATGGCCGTTGTAATCGACCCAGCCGGGGTCGATCGCGATGGGGGAGGAGATATGCGGGGCGGGCAGATCGGTCATGGCACTGTGCGACGGCATTGCGGGAACGCCGCCCGTCCGGGCGGTGTCCCTGTCCTCAGAGGCCGAGCTTCTTCTTGACGAGCTCGTCCACGGCCTGCGGATTGGCCTTGCCCTTCGACGCCTTCATGACCTGGCCGACGAACCAGCCGGCGAGCTTCGGGTTGGCCTGCGCCTTCTCGACCTGTTCCGGGTTCGCGGCGATCACCGCGTCCACGGCGGCCTCGATGGCGCCCATGTCCGTCACCTGCTTCATCCCGCGCGCCTCGACGATCTCGGCCGGGTCGCCGCCCTCGGTATAGACGATCTCGAACAGGTCCTTCGCGATCTTGCCGGAGATGTCGCCCTTCTTGATCAGCGCGACGATGCCGCCGAGCTGGTCGGGGCTCACCGGGCTTTCGGTGATCTCGCAATCGTCCTTCTTCAGGCGGCCGAACAACTCGTTGATGACCCAGTTCGCGGAGAGTTTCCCGTCCTCTCCGGCGGCCACCACCTTCTCGAAGTAATCCGCATTCTCGGTTTCCGCCGTCAGCACGCCCGCGTCATATTCCGACAGGCCGAAGGCCTTCACGAAGCGCGCCTTCTTCTCGTCGGGAAGCTCCGGCAGGCTGCGGCCGATCTCGTCCACCCAGGCCTGTTCGATCTCGAGCGGCAGAAGGTCGGGATCGGGGAAATAGCGGTAGTCATGCGCCTCCTCCTTCGACCGCATGGACCGGGTCTCCCCCTTTGCCGCGTCATAGAGGCGGGTTTCCTGGTCGACCTTGCCGCCATCCTCGAGGATCGCGATCTGGCGCCGCGCCTCGTAGTCGATCGCCTGCTGGATGAAGCGGGTCGAGTTCATGTTCTTGATCTCGCAGCGCGTGCCGAGATGGGAGAAGTCCTGCGTCTGCTGGTATTTCTCGTACTGACCCGGACGGCAGACCGACACGTTCACGTCGGCGCGCAGGTTGCCGTTCTGCATGTTGCCGTCGCAGGTGCCCAGATAGCGCAGGATCTGCCGCAGCTTCAGCACATAGGCCGCCGCCTCCTCCGGTCCGCGGATGTCGGGGCGGCTGACGATCTCCATCAGCGCGACGCCGGTGCGGTTCAGGTCGACGAAGGACATCGCGGGATCCATGTCGTGAATGGACTTGCCCGCATCCTGCTCGAGATGGATGCGCTCGATCCGCACACGGCGCGCCACGCCCGGCTCCATGTCCACGATCACCTCGCCCTCACCGACGATCGGGTGGTAGAGCTGGGAGATCTGGTAGCCCTGCGGCAGGTCCGGATAGAAATAGTTCTTCCGGTCGAAGGCGGAAAACAGGTTGATCGCCGCCTTCAGCCCGAGCCCGGTGCGCACCGCCTGTTCGACGCAATATTCGTTGATCACCGGAAGCATCCCCGGCATCGCCGCATCGACGAAGGAGACGTTGGAATTCGGTTCGGCACCGAATTGCGTGGAGGCGCCGGAAAACAGCTTCGCCTGCGAGCTCACCTGCGCGTGGATCTCCATGCCGATCACGAGTTCCCAATCCTCCTTCGCACCCGCGATCACCTTCGGTTTCGGCGGGGTGTAGTCGAGATGGTCGAGCATGGCACGGGTCCTTCCAAATCCGGTCTGAACCGCGTTCTAGGCGGTTGCCCGCTCGCAGGCAAGGGGGCCGGTTTCCAAGCGGAGGCGTTTTGCGCAATATGCGCGCGGATTGGAAACAAGACGAGGCCGGGCAGGGCAGCAGCCCCGCAAGGGTATAAAACGAACATGAGACGATACCGATGCGTGTTGGGCGCCGCGTTCTGCGCGCTCGTTGTGACGGGCGGCACGGGACGTGCGGCGGAGACAGCGAAGACGGTGGAGACGAGCCCGGTGCCGGTGTCGCGCCCCTACGAGCTGAAGATGCCGGAGCTGCGCTGGAAATCGCAGCGCAACGGCCCCGCCTGGACCCGCGCGACGATGGGGGCGGTCAAGTCCCATGGCAGCCGCCTGCTGAGCACCATTCCGCGCGATATCGACAGCTGGTGCCCCGGCTATCGCGACCAGACCCTTCAGGGGCGGGCGGCCTTCTGGGCCGGCCTTCTGTCCACGCTCTCCTATCACGAAAGCACCTGGCGCGAGACCGCGGTCGGCGGCGGCGGGGCCTGGGTCGGCCTCGTGCAGATCTCCCCGCCCACGGCGCGGGCCTATGGCTGCGAGGCGCAATCCGCCAGCGCGCTCAAGGACGGGCGCAAGAACCTCGCCTGCGCGGTGCGGATCATGGCGCGTACCGTCGCGCGCGATCAGGTGGTGAGCGCCGGCATGCGCGGGGTCGCCGCCGACTGGGGCCCGTTCCATTCGCAGGACAAGCGCGCGGACATGCAGGGCTGGATCGCGAAACAGCCCTTCTGCAAGCTCGAGATCCGCCGCTCGCCGCTTCCGGTCTATCGCCCGGAAAAGGACGGCCCGCCGGCACCGCCGCCGACGCTTCTCGCGGCCAACGACATCTATATGGAATATATGGAAGCCGCGCTGTCCCTCGCGCCGGACCTGCCCTCCGCGCTCGCGCCGCGCTCCGTCTCCCGCACCCGCTGAGACCGCCTCGCCCGCCTCAGCCGGCGTGGCACAGGGTCTGCGCCTCCCAGGCGGTCAGCTCGTAGCGGGCGAGCGCCTGCGTCCCGTCCGCGGTGGCGAGCTCGGGAAAGAGCAGGAGGATTTCCCTCCGGGCGGCGTCGCTCACGGAGCGGAGCGCCTCCGCCCCCGGATAGAGGCTTTCCGTCGGGCAGGCTTCGGCGAAGACGATCTGGTGGCTGTCGAACAGCATATGGAAATAGGTGACCTCGCCGCCCCCGGCGCGTCGGATCGTGGTGTCGTTGACGAGATGTTTCGCCGCGACGAGCACGTCGCGCTCGCCGAAGAGCATCTCCGCCATCGGGCCGCGCAGGAGCATCCGGTGGTTCGGGCTCACCCTCAGGTCGCGCAGGTTGCCGAGCGCCCCCGCCCGGATCACCACCGGCGCGAGCGCACCGCAGGCAGCGACGCGGCGCGATCCGATCCAGCGGATCGGCTGCGGACCGTGATCGAGCGTGTGGACGAGATCTCCCGCGGCCAGCTCCTCGATGAGCCGCGGCCCCTCCGGCGTGTCGATCCGCGTGCCCTGGGTGAAACAGACGGCCGCGGCGATCTCCTCCAGGGCGAAATGGTTGTTGCCGATGTTGAAATTGCCATCGCCGGCGCGCTCCGTCACCCCGTCGCCGTCGTCGTCCGTGTCGCTGCGGTGGTCGATGCGGACCGGCGGATTCAACTGCGTCAGGTCCACGCCGGGCGCGAGGATCACGTTGTTGAGCCGCGGACCGCCGTCGGAGGAGACGAGGACATTGGCATTGAAGCGCAGATAGGTGTCGCCGAGCCCCGAGAGATCGCCCTGGATATTCGCCGACTGGCCGGGATTCATCGGCCCGTAGGTATAGAGCGTCTCGCCGTTCACATAGGCCGCGGCATTGTCGTAGACCTTCATCCCGACGATGCGGCTCGATCCCGTGACCTCGCCCGCGCGCACGTTCTCCACGGTGATGACGATCACGTCATCCGTGCCGAAGGGCAGGGTGCCGTTCTGGATGATCACCTGGCCGCCGTTGCCGCTGCCATGGTTCGTCCCGATCGCGGCATTGTCGAGCAGGGAGCCGCCCATGACGACGATCTGTTCCGTGGACATCGCCTGTCCCTTCCTGGAAATCCGGCGGGATGGTCGGGCCACCGTTGCGCCCGCTCCGCCCGTCCGACCGGAACCTGGGCCCCGGATACTGCCTCTTGCGCCTTGTGTTTTCCGCCGCCCGGTGTTTCTTTTGATCCGATCCTGCGGAGACGCCTGCGACAGGATGCGCAGGCCGCCCTCCGCTTGTCCACATCTCGCCGGCGGCGGGCGGCGTTTTCGCGGATCCTGTCACCCATCTGCATCGCCGCCGCGCCCCGCATCGCCGCGTCAAGACCCGAGGAGAGCCCGATGACCGCCCTGCGCCCCGATATCGACCCCGATGGACTGCTGGAATTCTCCGTGGTCTTCACCGACCGCGCGCTCAACCACATGTCCGCCGCCTTCCAGCAGGTGATGCGCGACATCCATGCGACGCTCTGCGAGGTCTATCGCGCCGAGACCGCCTGCGTCGTGCCCGGCGGCGGCACCTATGCGATGGAGGCGGTCGCGCGCCAGATCGCGGGCGGCGAGGACGTGGTGGTGATCCGCAACGGCTTCTTCTCCTATCGCTGGAGCCAGATCTTCGAGACGGGCGGGATCCCGGCCTCGGAAGCCGTGCTGAAGGCGCGCCGCACCGGCAACGGCACCCAGGCGCCCTTCGCTCCGCCGCCGCTCGGGGAGGCGGTGGCGAAGATCCGGGAGATCCGCCCCGCCGCGGTCTTCGCCCCGCATGTGGAGACCTCTTCGGGCATCATCCTGCCGGACGCCTATATCCGCGCCCTGGTCGAGGCCGTGCATGAGACGGGCGGGCTGATGGTGCTCGACTGCATCGCCTCGGGATGCGCCTGGGTCGACATGGCGGCGACGGGCGTCGACATCCTGCTCTCCGCCCCGCAAAAGGGCTGGTCGGCCCAGCCCTCCGCCGGCCTCGTCATGCTCTCCGGCCGTGCCGTGGAGGCGGTGAAATCGCGCGCCTCCTCCTCCTTCGCCATCGACCTCGGCAAATGGCTGTCGATCATGGAGGCCTATACCTCCGGCGGCCACGCCTATCACGCGACCATGCCGACCGACGCGCTGCGCGCCTTCCGCGACGCGATGCTCGAGACGAAGGCCTTCGGCTTCGACAGGCTGTCGGAGGCGCAATGGGAACAGGGGCGGCGGGTGCGCGCGCTGCTGAAGGCGCGCGGCTTCGCCTCCGTCGCCGCCGAAGGCGTCGAGGCGCCGGGGGTGGTCGTCTGCTACACCGACGATCCGGAGATCAGGTCCGGCAAGGCCTTTGCCGGGCAGGGGGTGCAGATCGCGGCCGGCGTGCCGCTGGTGTGCGACGAGGGGCCGGACTTCTCCACCTTCCGCCTCGGCCTCTTCGGCCTCGACAAGCTCCGGGAGGTCGATGCCACCGTGGCGCGGCTCGAGACGGCGCTCGACCGGGTGCTGTCCGGCTGAGGGCTTTTTGCTGCGAGAAATACTCACGGCGCACGGGCTCCGGCCGCCGCGCCGTCGAGTATTTGCACAGCAAAGGAGATCAGAGCGGCCCGAGTCCGGCCTTCATCACTCCGCGGCGGATCGGGGTCAGGTCATGCACGGCCTTCAGCCCCACGAGGCGGAGCGATTGCAGCAGGTCCTCGTCCGAGCGCGTGATCCGGTTGAACAGGTCCACCGCCTGTGCGCGCAGCCCGATGTCGCGGCGGCGCGCGCGGGCATAGGCGTCGAGCATCCCGGCGGATCCGAGCGCGACGGGATCGGCGTCGGCCAGCGCCAGAAGCTGGGCGAGATCGTTGAGCGAGGTATTGAGCCCCTGCGCCCCGATGGGGGGCAGCACATGGGCGGCCTCCGCGATGAGCGCCACGCGTTCGGCGGCCAGCCTGTCGGCGACCTGCGTGACGATCGGGAAGATCGCCCGGCGGGAGGCGAGGTCCATCCGTCCGAACATTCCCGCCGCGCGCTCGGTCATGACGGTGTTGAACCGCGCAGGCTCCATATGGAGCAGCTCGGTCGCGTAGGGCCCCCTGTTCATCCAGACGATGGCGGAGGCGGGCCGGCCGTCGAGATCGGGCAGCGGCACCATGGTGAAGGGGCCGCCCTCGCGGTAGATCTCGGTGGAGACATTGCCGTGCGGGAAGTCGTGCGTCGCGGTGAAGGCGAGGGATTTCTGGCCGTAGCGGGTGAGGCGCACGCCGATGCCCGCGGCGGTGCGCACCGGGCTGTCGCGGCCGTCGGCGGCGATCACGAGACGCGCGCGCACCTGGGTGGCATCGGTGAGGGTGACGAGGGCGGCGTCGCTGCGGGTGACGAGGCTGCGGAACCCCGTGCCGTAGCGCAACTCGACTTCGGGAAACTCCGGCAGGGCCCTCGCGAGCTCGCGGCGGATCACCCAGTTGAGGAAATTCCATCCAAAGGGCTCGTCGGCGGTCTCCCGCCCCTCGAACTGGCGCTGGGCGCGGATATGGGGGGCGCCGCCGGCGTCCGAGGGCACCGTATCGACGATGCGCAGCGCCTCGAGCGGGGTGGCATGCGGGGCGAGCCTCTCCCAGATGCCGATCCGGGCAAAGAGATCGCGTGCCGGGCGCAGGAAGGCGGTGGAACGCAGGTCGGCGCCGGCCGCATCGCCCGTCGTCACGGGCGGCGCGGGGTCGACCATCAGTGTCCGGAAGCCTGCGGCGCCGAAGGCCGCGGCGGCGATCATGCCGGCGATGCCGCCTCCGGACACGAGCACGTCGACGGTCTCACGGGAAAGCTCTGCACGCATCGGGATCCTCCTTTGCGCCGCCTCGGGGCGCGCGCGTCACGCGAGATGTAGGCGCAAAGGCGGGATTTGTCCAAGGGGCAGGCCGCCGCGCGGCGGTCAGTGGCCGGTGGTGAGCAGGATCAGCACGACATAGATGACCGGCACCGTCGCCAGGGCGGTGACGCCGAGCACCCAGGGACCGATCGCGAAGGCGCCGTAGACGAGCGCCGCGATCACCGCCACGACGGCGAGGAGGACCATCGCCACGCCGCGCGGGGTGGCTTCGCCCGTGGTGCCGGCATGGCCGCGGTCGTTGTCGTCGTGGTCGGACAGGGGAAGGGCGGCGGCTGTCGCGTCGGTCATGTGCGTGTCTCCGTGGCGCGGGTATCGTTCGTGCCGCGATATAGGACCCGCGGGGGCCGGGAACACGGTGGCGGATTGCCGCAGCGCCGCGCGGCTCAGGCCCGCAGGTCGCGCAGGAAGCGCGCCAGGTTGTCCGTATGGTGATGGATATGCGGCGCCGGCGGATCGAGCGCGGCGGGGGCGACATGCACGGTCTTCATGCCGAGCGCATGGGGCACCTCGAGATTGCGCGGATCGTCCTCGAACATCGCGGCCTCCCCCGGTGTGACCCGGTCGAGTTTCCAGACCGTGTCGAAGGCTTCGGCCCGCGGCTTCGGGTGGAAATTCGCGTGTTCGATCCCGTAGACCGCGTTGAAGATCCCGGCAAGCCCGCGGGCCTCGAGCACGCGTTCGGCATAGGGCGCGGAGCCGTTGGTGTAGACGATCTTGCGGCCGGGAAGGGCGGTGATCGCCGCCTTCAGCTCGGCATCGGCGGCGAGGCCGGAGAAGTCGATGTCATGCACATAGGTGAGATAGGGCAGCGGGTCGGTGCCGTGATTGGCCATCATTCCCGAGAGCGTGGTGCCGAAATCGCGCCAGTAGGCGCCGCGCAGCCGGTTCGCCTCCTCCGTCGTCACGCCGAGCTCGCGTGCGACCCAGTCGGTCATGCGGATCTCGATCTGCGAGAACAGCGCCGCGGAGGGCGGGTAGAGCGTGTTGTCGAGGTCGAAGACCCAGGTCTTGACGTGGGAGAAGGGATCGGCAGCCATGCCGCCTTGCTACGTCGCCGCGGCGCGGGGCGCAAGGGCAAGGTGGTCGTGCCCGGTGTTAGCGCTTGATCCCGCAGGGGGGCGCTGTCTATGGTTCGGCTCTGTGAAAGGACGGCGGAGACGATGACGAAAGACGCACGCATGGGGCCGAAGGACGCCTACGAGCTGATCCTCGACGCGATCGACACCGGGATCTACCGTCCCGGCGACCGGCTCGTGGAAAGCGAGCTTGCCGAGCGGTTCGGCGTCTCGCGCACCCCGATCCGCGAGGCGCTGCAACGGCTCGAGACCCAGTCGATGCTGACGCGCGACGGGCGCTCGCTGATCGTCGCCTCGCTCGACCATAACCAGATGGCGGATCTCTATGTCGTGCGCACCGAGCTCGAGGGCCTCGCCGCGCGCCTTGCCGCGCGCCATGCCACGCCCGAGGAGATGCGGGTGCTGCGCGACATGGTCGAGGAGGATCGCGGCCTGATCGGCAAGCCCGAGGAAATGAGCCGGGCAAACCGGCGCTTTCACAAGCAGATCCATCTCGCCTCGCACAACCGGTATCTGGTGCAGCAGCTCGATCTCGTCCACCGCTCGATGGCGCTGCTCGCGACCACGTCGCTGGCCGCCGAGGGCCGGGGCGAGGAGGCGATCAAGGAGCATGACATGATCGTCTCCGCGATCGAGGCGGGCGACGGGGAGGCCGCGCACAAGGCCCTGTCGAACCACATTTCCAAGGCGTTCGTCACCCGTCTGAAGGTCGATGCGGCGAAGGATCGCTGAGCCGTCTTACCCGGAGGCGGAGGGCAGGGCATCGGGCACGACCGCGCGGGCCGCAGGGCCGCCGCCGTCGGCGCGCGCGGACGCCGACGGCGGCCCTGCGCGATGTCCGGCGCGATCCAGGTCGAGCCCGAAGGTCAGGTGCCGGGGGGCGACCGGCGGTGCGGCCCGCGCGCTGCGCTCGTAGGTCTCGAAGAGAAAGGCCCGTCTCGCCTCCGCAAAGCCCGGACTGCCGGTCGGTTCGGGCAGGACCGCGCCGGGGGCATCGGCGGGGCCGCAGGAGGCCTCCGCGGTCCGTGAGTTCTCCTCCTCCTCGTGAAAGCCGAGGTCATGCACCCCGTGCACGGTCTTGTCCCAGTAGAAGGGCTTCGTCACGATTTCCCACAGCCCCTTGATGGCGGCGAATGTCGCCAGCGGATAATAGAAATGCAGGGTCGGCACCCATGGCCAGAGCCATTTGTGGCTCGGGGTCGAGGTGGCGACCATGGCGCAGGCCACGGTGACGACCTCCGATAGAAGGAACAGCCCGCCCAGGACGATGATGACATCGTGGGGCAGCAGCGTGCGCATCGGATGCGGCAGGCCGAGCGGGAAGAGCCAGAAGGACCACAGGAGCGGGGCCAGCAGGAATTGCGAGAGCGCGCCGAGAAACAGCACCTGCACGCCGAAGAAGCGCCAGGGGCCGAGATCGGCGAGAAGCCGGCGCGGGTTCTGCATGTGCATGGCATAGGTCATCGCATAGCCCTTGAGCCAGCGCGAACGCTGCTTGATCCAGGGCCAGAGGCGGCAATTCGCCTCCTCCCCGGTCGCGGTGTGCAACAGTTCCGTGCGGTAGCCGTGGCGCGCCAGCCGCACGCCGAGATCGGCATCCTCGGTGACGTTGTGGGCATCCCAGCCGCCGAGCTTCTCGATCGCGTCGCGGCGGAAGAACAGCGTCGTCCCGCCCAGCGGCACGGTGAGGCCCATGCGCTCGTATCCCGGCAGGATCACCCGGAACCACGAGGCGTATTCGACGGTGAAGCAGCGCGAGAGCCAGTTGGTGCGGGCGTTGTAGAAGTCGAGCACACCCTGAAGGCAGGCGACCTCGGGGCCGACCTGTGCGAAGCGGGTGGCGACCTTGTGGATCTGCTCCGGTTCGGGCGCGTCCTCGGCATCGTAGATGCCGACGATCGAGCCGCGGCAGAAATCGAGCGCGAAGTTGAGCGCGCGCGGCTTCGTCTTGACCCCGCCGCGCGGCACGATCACCTGCCGCATCCAGCGTGGAAGCTCTGTGCCGGCGATGGCCTCCTGCGTCACGAGGTCGTCCTCCTCGACGACGAGCAGGATATCGAGCAGCTCGCGCGGATAGCTGAGGCGCGACAGGCGGCGGATCAGGCGGGAGGCGATCTCCCGTTCCCGGAAGAGCGGCACCATGACCGAGACGATGGGCAGCCGCGCCGTCTTGCGCCGCGAGGAGAACATGGTCTGCCGGTCCTGCGAATATTTCGCCTGCGCGAAGGCGGCGGCGAGCTTGAGCGCGGTGGAGACGAGGAGCGTGAGCACCGCCCAGGAGGTGAGCAGGATCGCGGCGGCGAGCGGCCGGAACAGCGCGAGCAGCAGCAGGACGATGCCGAGGGCGGAGACGATCCGGGTGATCCGGTGGACATCCATCTCGCGACAGCTCTCATGCGCCGCCACGCGGGTTTCGGCACAGGCGGCGAGCCTGCGCTGGCGCGAGCCGAGGAGCGCCTGGTGCAGCGCCGTTTCCGAGGTGACGGCGAGGCGGACCGGGCCGAAGATCGCCGTCAGGCGCGGACGCAGGCTTTCGAATTCCTCCGGGCGGCAGGCCGCGACCACCACCGTGCCGCCGCTGTGCCGCCACGGCAGGAGCCCGCGGCGGAGGCATTCGTCCGCGCCAAGCCGGTCGATCAGGCGCACGTCGGGCGGCATGCCCGCGAAATCCGCGACGATGGCATGATACTGGCGGGCGAGGGCGCGGTAGAGCGTCGCCTCCTCCACCATGCCGTGCGCGAGGAGGATGTCGCCGATCCGGGCGTCCTCCCGGTGGCGGATCGCGGTGGCCCGCACGAGATCGCCGGGCGCGAGCGCGCCCATATCGACGAGGATCTGGCCGATCGGCCTGCGCCGCTCGGGCTGCGCTTGCGGATCGTCGTGGGCGGGACGCATGCCCTCTCCGGCGGCGCCGGGCGGGTGTCCCTGGAAAACCCTCTGCCGATCGAATGTCATCTGACCCCGCGATCCTGACCCTGCGTTGCCGCGCGGTCGGAGTGATGGACCGGCGATGGCTCACCGTTGTCCGTGCCGGGTTAAAATGCCGTTAACCGGAGATGGAAAAACGGCGGGAGATCCCGCCGGTCGCACGCGTTCCGATGATCCCCTGCCGGAGGATGTCCCCCGGCTCGCCGGAACCGGCCCAGGGTGCGGCAGTCAGATCCGGTCGACCTGCCGCCCGTGCGGACCTTCACCCCCGCTGGCATTGACATGCCGGATTTAGCGGTGAGGGCACGGGAGGATTGTTCCCATGCCCTCCACGTTCTTAAATGTTCGCCGAAGAAGGCCTCGAGCTTGGCGACGGCCTGGTTCACGGGCTCGGGCTGATCGTACAGGTCGTAATGCGTTGCCCCCGGCACCACGAGAATGTCTTTCTGCGCCGAGCGCGCCTTGTTGAACAGCTCGAACCCGTCGCGATAGGAGCCGAAGGCGCCGACCTGTCCACCGCCGACGATAATCTGCAACGGCTGGGTCAGAAGCTGGTCCGCAA
Organism: Celeribacter indicus; assembly: GCF_000819565.1. Lineage (NCBI taxonomy): Bacteria > Pseudomonadati > Pseudomonadota > Alphaproteobacteria > Rhodobacterales > Roseobacteraceae > Celeribacter > Celeribacter indicus. The sequence continues at coordinate 3,233,379 of NZ_CP004393.1, read as the reverse complement.
GATGGACGGGGTGTGCTGATCGAAGTGCTGTCCGACTGGCGGAAGACCTTCGAAGGCTATCACCTTTATTACGCCAGCCGAAGACAGCATACGCCGGCGCTTGCGGCGCTGATCGAGGCGCTCAGGTTTCGCGGGTGAGCGTCGGAAAGCGCCCGCTGCCATCGTGCGGCGATGCCGCGCGGGCCGTCTTCCGATCCTGTCGCCGTCGCCGTCAGGCGGTTTCGCGCGCTGCCATCGCCGCAGCGAAGCGCTCGAAGAGATAGTAGCTGTCCATCGGCCCCGGCGAGGCCTCGGGGTGGTACTGCACCGAAAACACCGGACGTCCCTCGAGCGCGATGCCGCAGTTCGAGCCGTCGAAGAGCGAGATATGGGTCTCCTTCACCCCGGCGGGCAGCGATTGCGCATCGACCGTGAAGCCGTGGTTCATCGAGGTGATCTCGACCTTGCCGGTGTCGAGATCCTTCACCGGATGGTTGGCGCCATGGTGGCCGTGGTTCATCTTGATCGTCTTGGCGCCGAGGGCGAGGGCAAGCATCTGGTGGCCGAGGCAGATGCCGAAGACCGGCAGGTCGCGCTCCAGCACGCCCTGGATCATCGGCACGGCATATGTGCCCGTCGCCGCCGGGTCGCCCGGACCGTTCGACAGGAAGACGCCGTCGGGCTCATGGGCCAGCACCTCCTCGGCGGTGGCGGTGGCCGGGAGCACGGTGACGTCGCAGCCCGCCGAGGCGAGGCAGCGCAGGATGTTGCGTTTCGCGCCGAAATCGACGGCGACGACCTTGAACCCCTTGCCCTCCCGTTTCGGGAAACCATCGGGCCAGGCCCACCGCATTTCGTCCCACCTGTAGGATTGCGCGCAGGTGACGTCGCGGGCGAGGTCGAGGCCCACGAGGCCGGAGAAGCTGCGCGCCTGTCCAACGAGGGCCTCGATGTCGAAATTGCCCTCGGGATCGTGGGCGATGGCGACATGGGGCGCGCCCTGCTGGCGGATCGCGCGGGTCAGCCGGCGGGTGTCCACCCCGCCCATGCCGATGCGGCCCCGCTTTTCGAGCCAGGGTCCGAGCTCCTCCTGCGCGCGCCAGTTCGACGGTTCGGTCGGGTCCCATTTGACGACCATGCCCGCGGCGACCGGGTCGGCGGTCTCGTCGTCCTCGGCATTCACGCCGACATTGCCGACATGCGGAAAGGTGAAGGTGACGACCTGTCCGGCATAGGAGGGATCGGTCATGATCTCCTGATAGCCGGTCATCGCGGTGTTGAAGCACAGCTCGGCAGTGGTGGTGCCGGTCGCGCCGAAGCCCTTCCCGTAGAAGACCGTCCCGTCGGCCAGGGCCAGACAAGCGGTCGGTTTTCCGGACTGTTGACCAGATGCCATGCGCGACTCTCCTCCAGGGGCAAAATTGGCCGGAACCTAAGGAACCCGGCCTGCGGCGTCAAGGCGAGCGCGGCGCATTTCTGCGGTGCCGCGATTTCCGCATGTTATCGCTCCCATCAGCGGTTGAGAAGGTCCGGCGCATTGGGTATGGTGCGCACTTGCGACATCGTCAGGGGATGAGGCCCATATGGATATGCGTAACCGGATCAACGCCGCGCTCAAGGAGGCGATGAGGGAAAAGGACAGCGAAAGGCTGGCCACCCTGCGCCTGATCAACGCCGCGATCAAGGACCGCGAGATCGCCGCCCGCGGCGAAGGCAAGGAGGAGAGCGTTTCCGACAGCGAAGTGCTCGGCATCCTTGGCAAAATGGTCAAGCAGCGGCAGGAGAGCGCGAAGGCGTTCGAGGAAGGCGGGCGGCTCGAACTGGCGGAGAAGGAACGCGCGGAGATCACCGTGATCGAGGGGTTCCTGCCGCGTCAGCTCACGCCCGCGGAGACCGAGAAGGCGGTGTCCGACGCGATCGCCGAGACCCGTGCCGATAGCATTCGCGACATGGGCAAGGTGATGGGCGTTCTGAAGTCGAAATACACCGGACAGATGGATTTCGGCGCGGTCGGACCGCTCGTGAAGGCGAAACTCGGCTGAGACCCGCCCATGATTTCAACGAAAAGCCGCCGGTTTCGGCGGCTTTTTTCTTGTCCGCGGGCGACGGGGAACAGTGCGGCGCCTCTCGTGTTCGTCCTTCGTGATGGAAAGGAGGAAGGACCATGAACATGGAAATGAGACCTTTGAAACGCGACGCCGGTACGGCCCTTGCCGCGAAGCGGGGTGAGGTGAGGGAGGGCGATCTGCGCGGCGCCTCGAGGAACATGTACGAGACCCTCACCGAGAACGAGCTGGCGGAGATGGCGGGAGTGGATCTGCGCGACGTTTCCGCGCGCAGCCGCGACCGGGATTAGCCGCGCAGCCGCTCCAGAAGAAGCGCGAGGTCGTCGCGCAGGCGGGTGCGCTCCTCGGGCGAGAGGAACGCGCCGAGTTCGACCTCGCGCGCATTCTGCGGCCCACCGCCCTTCAGCGTGAGATACTGCTCCACCTTTCCCGCCGTGGGATGGAGGGAGAGGCGGATCCAGTAGGGATTCGCCTCCCACTCGAAGGTCTCGCCCGTCTGCGACCAATGGGTCAGTGTGATCCGGTCCGGCCAGACGAGAAGTTCCTCGCGCAGCCTGTCGCGGTCCGAGCGCCGGATGGCGGCCCAGAGCGCCGCGAGGGCGGCCATCATGAAGGCGAGGAGGATCCAGAACGCCGTCGTGCCGATGAAGGGCACGATCGGGATCAGCCCGCCTGCGAACATGATCCAGATCACCACTGCGAAACCGCGCGCCGGAAGCGACCGGTGCGGCCAGAGATCGAGGCGCAACAGGGGCGTGTCCCCCTCCGGCACGGGGCGGGGAAGGGGGCCGTCATGGGGCGGTGTCCAGCGATAGGGCATGGTGGTGCGTGCGTTTCCTTCGCTCATCCTAGCGCGGGGCGTCCGCCGCGCCATCCTCAATTTGCCTGCGGCGGGTTTTCGCGACCGGCTTTCGGGGCCGGTGGCCGGGCGCCCGCATGGGGCCCGCCGGGGGACGGCGCCGCCGACTCATCGGCGGTTGAACGGAAAAGGCCCCGCGGGGGCGGGGCCTTGCCTGTCGTTTCGGATCGGGCTCAATGCGCGTGGTGCTTGTCCCAGTCCTCACGCTTCGGGAGCGTTTCGAACGTGTGCTCCGGCGGCGGGGAGGGCAGGGTCCATTCCAGCGTGTCCGCGTACTCGTTCCAGTAGTTCGCTTCGGTCACGCGGCGGCCGGCGAGCAGCGTGTAGAACACGATGCCGATGAACAGGAGGAACGAGGCGAAGGACAGCAGCGCGCCCCAGGACGACACCTTGTTCCACATCGCGAAGGCTTCCGGGTAGTCGATGTAGCGACGCGGCATGCCCTGGCGGCCGAGGAAGTGCTGCGGGAAGAAGGTGAGGTTCACGCCGATGAAGAACAGCCAGAAGTGCAGCTTGCCCGCCCATTCCGGGTATTGGCGTCCCGACATCTTGCCGATGTAGAAATACACCCCGGCAAAGATGCAGAAGGCGGCACCCATCGACATGGTGTAGTGGAAATGCGCCACGACGTAATAGGTGTCGTGATAGGCACGGTCCACGCCCGCCTGCGACAGCACGACGCCGGTCACGCCGCCGATGGTGAAGAGGATCAGGAAGCCGAAGGCAAAGAGCATCGGCGTCTTGAACTCGAGCGAGCCGCCCCACATCGTCGCGATCCAGGAGAAGATCTTCACCCCGGTCGGCACGGCGATGACCATGGTCGCGAGCATGAAGTAGGTCTGCTGGCTGAGCGACATGCCGACCGTATACATGTGGTGCGCCCAGACGACGAAGCCGAGCACGCCGATCGCGATCAGCGCCCAGACCATCGGCAGGTAGCCGAAGATCGGCTTCTTCGAGAAGGTGGCGATGACGTGGGAGATGATGCCGAAGCCCGGCAGGATCACGATATACACTTCCGGGTGGCCGAAGAACCACAGGATGTGCTGGTAGAGGATCGGGTCGCCGCCGCCGGAGGCCTGGAAGAAGGAGGTGCCGAAGTTGCGGTCGGTGAGCAGCATGGTGATCGCGCCCGCCAGGACCGGCAGGGAAAGCAGGATCAGCCAGGAGGTGACGAAGATCGACCAGGCGAAGAGCGGCACCTTGAACAGGGTCATGCCCGGCGCGCGCATGTTGAGCATCGTCGTGATCATGTTGATCGCGCCGAGGATCGAGGAGGCGCCGGAGACGTGCACGGCAAAGATCGCGAGGTCGGTGGAATAGCCGCCTTCGTTGGTGGAGAGCGGCGGGTAGAGCACCCAGCCGATGCCGGAGCCGGTCTGGCCGTTGCCGCCGGGCGCGAAGAGCGAGGCGATGCCGAGGCCGACGCCGCAGACGAAGAGCCAGTAGGACAGGTTGTTCAGACGCGGAAAGGCCATGTCCGGCGCGCCGATCTGAAGCGGCATGAAATAGTTGCCGAACCCGCCGAAGAGCGCGGGAATGACCACGAAGAACATCATCAGCACGCCGTGATAGGTGATCATGACGTTCCAGAGGTGGCCGTTCGGCGTACAGGCCTCCGCGCCGATGCCCGACAGGAGCCGTGCGGCCGGTTCACCCGCCTCGTTGAGGCACATGTACTGGACGCCCGGATCCATGAGCTCGAGGCGCATGTAGACGGTGAAACAGACCGAGATGAACCCCACCACGGCGGCCGTGAAGAGGTAGAGGATCCCGATATCCTTGTGATTGGTGGAAAGGAACCAGCGGGTGAAGAAGCCCCGTTTGTCCTCGTGTCCGTGGCCGTGAATGGCTGCGTCTGCCATGCGGTCCTCCCGATTTGGTGCGTGTCTCTTGCATCTGCCGGCCGGTCTCCGGTCTCGCCGGGGAGTCATGGGCAGAGTTGAAACAGGTTGTAAGCCCTCACGCGGGCGAGAGCAATCGCTCTGCGCATCGCGGCGGCAGAATTTTCGACATTTTGTCGCGGGACGCGCGCGGCCCGTGCAGAACGCAAAACCGCCGCCTCATACGGGGCGGCGGGTCTGGCAGGTCGCGTCGCGGGCGGCGCGCTTATTCCGTCGCCGGAGCGTCTTCGGCAGGCGCGTCCTCGGCCGGTGCCTCGTCCGCGGCGGGGGCGTCCTCGGAGAAGGTCGCGAGATAGGCCGCGACGTCCTCGCCGCCCTTCGGCAGCTTGAAGGTCATCTTCGAGCGGCCGGAACCGCCATGCGTGTCGATATATTCGGTCGGGTCGGCCACGTATTCGGCGAGGGACGCCTCGTCCCAGACCGCGCCGGTCGCGCCGACCGCGAGGATGCCGTCACCGTAGTTGAAGCCTTCGACCGAGGCCACCGGACGGCCGACCACGCCATGGAGGTTGGGTCCGGTCTTTCCGCCCTTGACGAACGTTTCCTCCTCGGAGGCGATCATGTGGCAGGATTTGCACTTGCGGAATTCCTTCTCGCCATTGGCGGCGTCACCCTGCGCGAAGGTTGCGGCGGTGCTTGCCAACAGGGCGGCGGCTGTGAAGGCAAAGAGTTTGGTCATTGGGTGGAATCTCCCGTTGATTCATGTGTCCGGGCGTCACCATAGCGTGTCTGGCGCGATCTGCCAGCAATGGATTGTCGCACCCGCGGGGCCGCCTCTCCGGCGCCGCCGGATCAGCCGCCGAAGACCTGGCCGAAGCCGCGCCGCAGCGCGACATCCACATCCGCCATGCTCACCGGAAGCCCGAGATCGACGAGCGAGGTCACCCCGTGGTCGCGGATGCCGCAGGGCACGATGCCGTCGAAATGCGACAGGTCCGGATCGACATTGATCGCGAGCCCGTGGAAGGAGACCCATTTGCGGACCCGCAGGCCGATCGCGGCGATCTTGTCCTCGGGTTTCCCGCCGGCGGGCGTCAGCGGCTTGTCGTCGCGCACGACCCAGACGCCGACGCGGCCGTCGCGGATCTCGCCCGTCACGTTGAACTCGGCGAGCGCCGCGATCACCCAGGCTTCCATGTCGGCGACGAACTTGCGCACGTCCCGCCCGCGCCGGTTCAGGTCGAGCATCGCATAGGCGACGCGCTGTCCCGGCCCGTGATAGGTATACTGCCCGCCGCGCCGGGTCTGGTGCACGGGAAAGCGGTCGGGATCGACGAGATCCTCGCGCCGCGCCGAGGTGCCGGCGGTATAGAGCGGCGGGTGCTCGAGCAGCCAGATCATCTCCCCGGCCTCGCCCGCCGCGATCGCCTCCGCCCGCGCCTCCATCTGCGCCAGCGCGGTCTCGTATCCCGTCAGCCCCTCGGAGATTCGCCATTCCACCATCGTGCAGTCCTCGCCCGTCTCGCCGCTCCGATCTACTGCGCGGGCCGGGCGGGGAAAAGGGGCGGTCGGGCAAAAACGGGGCAACGCCGGCATTTTCCGGCGGCGGGAGGGGCAAAATCCGGTGGCGGGGCAGAAAACGCTTTGGTCCTCACGCCTGCGTGATAGAGTTTCGGCCATCCTGTAGGTTTTCTCGCGGAAGGGGTATTCCGATGATCAAGTATTTCGTTTCGACGGCCTTGGCCGCATCGCTCATGATCGGCGCGACCTCGCGCGTTCAGGCCGATACCGGCGATTTCATCGCCGGCGCGGTGATCGGCGGCCTTCTGGGGGCGGCGAGCCAGCAGCCGAAGAAGACCGCGACCACCACCCGCCAGCCCGCGACGAGCTATCGTCCGCGCCTGCCCTCCACGCAGGAGGGGCGGGAGATCCAGGCCTCGCTCAATTATTTCGGTTTCAACGCCGGTACGGTCGATGGCCAGCTCGGCCAGAAGACGCGCAACGCCGTGTCCTCCTATCAGGTCTATCTCGGCTATCCCGCCACGGGACAGCTCACGCCGTTCGAGCAGGAACTCCTGATCTCCTCCTACAACCGCGCCCAGGCGGGCGGGGCGCAGACCGCCCGGATCATCGCCGCGAGCCCGGACGGCACGCGCGGCCTCCTGAAGGCCTATCGCCAGGAAATGGCCGGCGGCGCGGCCGGCAGCGCCCAGCCCATGATACCCGCCGCCGCACCGGCCGCCGCCCCCATGACCACGGTCGTCGTCAACCCGGTGATGCCGCAGGCAACCGCCCCGGCCGCCGCCGCCGCGCAGGCCGCCATGCCGAGCTTTGTCGCCGCCGCGCCGGCAGAGGACAAGGCGCCCGGCGCGATGCCGAATTTCCTCGGCGCGGGGGAGAAGGTCTCGCTTGCGTCCCATTGCAACAAGGTGTCCCTGCTGACCAACACCAACGGCGGCTTCGTCACCGAGGCGTCGATGACCGATCCCGACCAGGCGCTCAACGAACAGTTCTGCCTCGCGCGGACCTACGCGATCTCGCAGGGCGAGGAGATGATCGCGAAAGTGTCGGGCTTCACCCCCGAACAGATCGCCGCCCAGTGCGAGGGGCTCGCCCCCGCCATGGCCTCCCAGATCGCCGCGCTGTCGGTGAAGCCGCGGGACGCGGTGCTCTCGGAAACCTCGGATTTCGTGCTGAATTCCGGCATGGCCCCGGCGCAGCTCAAGGGCACGGCGAAGATCTGCCTTTCGGTCGGCTACCGCACCGACAATCTGGATGTCGCGCTGGCCTCCTCGCTGATCCTCGTCGCCCTGGGCGAGCGCGCCTATGGCGAGCTGCTCGGCCATCACCTGAGCCAGGGCGTCGGTGCGACCCAGCGCCCCGATCTGGCGCAGGCCTGGTATGGCGACAGCCTCGCGGCACTCGATGCGGGCGTTCCCGCGGTCTTCGCCCCCGGCCAGCCGGAACGGGCGGGGTTGCTGAAAAAGGCCTCCCTGTCGCTGACCGGCGTCCCGGCGCAGGAGGCGCCCGCGGTGGTTCCGGCCTCGGGCACCGCGCTTCCGGTGTTTTCCGTGACGGACTGAATGACCACTCCGCATGACCGGGCTCAAAGGCCGCCCCCGTGGCGGCCTTTTTCCGTCGGGGTTTCAGGGGCTTGGCGCGGGCCGGGCAAAAAAATCGGGCCGCCGCGCTTTTTCCTCTTCACATCGCCCGAACGCTTCGGTAGATAGCCCCTCACCAAGCCAAGACAGTGCGGTCGTGGCGGAATTGGTAGACGCGCAGCGTTGAGGTCGCTGTGGGGTAACTCCCGTGGAAGTTCGAGTCTTCTCGACCGCACCATCTCCTCCCTCGCGGAGAGACTGAAAAAGCCCCTGCCGGATCGGCGGGGGTTTTTCTTTGGGCCGGGACGCCAGGCTCTGCAAGGACCGCTGGGCGGGTATGCGGCGGCGATCGGGCATGCGGGCTTGAGGCGCGGGCGCCTGCGTGCCATGTCGGAAGCAGGACGAGCAGATGCAAACGGAGACCCGCCATGCCCCGACACACGCCCGAGGGAATGGAACTGACCCTGCGCACCCTGGCGATGCCCGCCGACACGAACGCCGCCGGCGACATCTTCGGCGGCTGGGTGATGAGCCAGATGGACCTTGCGGCCGCGATCCGGGCCAATGAGCGCAGCAACGGGCGCACCGTGACCGTGGCCGCCAACGAGATCGTGTTCCGCAAGCCGGTCAAGGTGGGCGATACGCTGTGTGTCTATACCGCCGTCGATCATGTCGGCCGCAGCTCTGTCGTGATCCGGATCGAGGTCTGGGCCCGGCGCGCCTACACCGCCGAGCGGGAGCAGGTGACCGAGGCGCGGTTCACCATGGTCGCGGTCGATGACCAAGGACGCCCCCGCACCGTCGATCCGGCGGGCTGATCCCTCCGCAGCCGGGGCGCGGGCGAGGCCCGGAGCCCCGTTCCGCCTCAGGCGATCAGTAGCTCCGCCTCATGCGATTTGAGACAGCGGCGTGCGGTGTCGCCATGGCTGCCCGGCAGGCTGCGCAGTTCGGGGAAGAGGGCGAACAACTCCTCGCGCGCCCGGTCCGCGACGCCGGTCAGCGAATAATCAGAGACGTGGAAACTTTCCGACGCCGCGCCCTCGGCAAAGATCACCTCGTGACGGTCGAACATCAGGTGGTAGTAGCACACCGTGCCGCCCGGCCGCTGCCGGATCGTGCGCCCGTTGACGAGGTGCCGGGCCGCGGCAAAGACCTCCGACGTGCCGAAGAGCATGTCCGCGCGCCAGCCGCGCAGCAGCATCCGGTGCTGCGGCGAGACGGTCAGCGCCGCCTCGTTGCCGAGCGCGCCCGCCGCGATCTCCACCGGGGCGAAACGCCCGACCGCGGGCACCTCGCGCGCACCGATCCAGCGCAGGCGCTGGATGCCGTTGTCCATCGTCACGACCGGATCGCCGACGCGCAGGTCTTCCACCCGGCGCGCGCCCTGCGGCGTCGCGATGCGCGTGCCTCGGGCGAAACAGATGACGGTCTCGATATTGCTGAAATTGATGACGGTGCCGTCCGCGAGCGTCAGCGATCCGTTTTCCCGGTTGGTCTCGTCATAGGAGATGGAGCCGCGGATGAAATTCGACCCGAGCCGCGAGAGGTCGAGCACGTCGCCCTGCTCGTCATCGTCGATTTCCGAGCCGATGATCGTGATCGTCCTGCCGTCGAGCAGGCCGGGGTCGATGATGATACGGTCGTTGCCCGCGCCGCCGGTGATCGTGTCGCCGCCGCCCGCATAGATCGTGTCGTCGCCCGCGCCGCCGAAGATCCTGTCCGCCCCCGTGCCGCCGTGGATCGTGTCGTTGCCGTCGCCGCCGTCGATCAGGTCGTTGCCCGCGCCGCCGAGGATCGTGTCGTCGCCCTCGTCTCCGTAGAGCTCGTCATCGCCGCCCGCGCCGTCGAGGTAATCGTTGCCCGCGCCGCCGTGGAAGATGTTCGTATAGGCATCCGCGCCCGAGGTGCTCTGGCCGTCGAAGCCGATGAGCGTGTCGTCGTAGGCCGAGCCGATGATGCCGTCGATGCCTGTGCCACTGTCGCCTTCGGCATCGCCGCCGGAGAAGCTGCCTGTGGCGAGGTTGACGGAGACACCTGCGCCCGAGGCGGAGTAGTCGATGGTATCCTGGCCGGTGCCGCCATCCATGCTGTCCGCGCCGGCGCCGCCGATGAACGTGTCGTCGCCGTTGCCGCCGGTCATCGTATCATTGCCTGCGCCGCCGATGAGCGTGTCGTTGCCGTCCTCGCCGTGCAGCGTGTCGTTGCCCGCGCCGCCGTCGATCACGTCATTGCCCGTCCCGCCATAGACGGTGTCGTTGCCGGGGCCCGCGCGCACGGTGTCGTTGCCCGCGCCGGCGTGAACGGTGTCGTTGCCGAGGCCCGAGTCGATCACGTCATTGCCGGCCCCTGCGTCGATCACGTCGTCGGCATCGGTATAGACGGTTTCGAACTTCACATCGGAGACGTAGATCGCCTGCTGGGCGGGGCTTCCGGCGTTGGAATAGCTGATCTCGACGGAGGAGACGGGGCCGGGGATGGTCACCAGGATCGCGCCGTTGGCATCGTCGCCTTCGACATAGTTTGCGTTATACGTTGCCGTGGCGGTGTTGCCGTTGACACGGACCGCGCCCTCGGAGGTGATCGTCAGGGTGACTGCGTTCCCGTCGGCATCGTAGGTGGTGACCGTCACCCGGTCGGTAAAATTGTAAGTGTCGATGTCGCTGATGCGGAAGCTGACATTTTCCACGTTCTGCGCCGTCGCGCCGTTGGAGGAGGAGAAGTCGAGCGTGAGTTTCGAAGTCTCGCCGCGTGCGCCGGTGCCGAAGAGCCGCAGCGAACTGTCGCTGTCGAAATCGCCATTCTCGGTGTAGATCCGGTCGTTGGAAATCGTCGCGGTGTTGTCCCTTGCGGTCTCACTGTAGCCGACCGAGACCCTGACGCCGCCCACGGTGGTGCTCGCGCCGTTCTCGACCGATCTCCCGTCGCGGTCGAGCTGTTCCCAGCTGAACACGTTTTCGACGCGGTATTGCTCGTCGACAAGCTCGCCCTGCGGATCGGGGGTGGTGGTCGAATTGATCACGTCGTCGCCCGAGGTGCCCTCGATCAGCCCGTCCTGATAATCGGCATAGCTGAACCCGTCCGCGCCGTTCGAGCCCATGTCGGGATTGTCGTGCCGCGAGATCACCTCGTAGCTGCGGCCGGAGACGAGCGGCTTTTCCGATAGCGTGTAATAGCCCCTGGCGGAGCCGCTTTCGACGTCGAACTGGACCACCTGGAAGGTCTGGTTCGTCACCGTGTCGCGCACCGTCCAGACGATCTCCGCGTCGACCGGCGAGTTGCTCGAGCTGTAGCGGCCGAGCGAGATGTTCGCCCGCGCGTTCTCCCCCCTGTCGTCATCATCGAGGCCGGTGCCGTCCGCGCCCCGTTGGCTGTCGGTGACCGTGGCGATGCCCGCTGCGGTGTCCGGGCCGCGGTAGGTCCCGGTGCTGCCCGCGTTGCCGAGGAAACCGGTGGGGTTGATGTCGTAAAACTTCAGGGTGTAGACGGCCATTCCACTCTACTCGATATAAATTGCCTTTGGCCGCGCGCTGGGCGGCGTGCGAAATACTGCGGATGTGCATCGGCGAATTTTGTGGCAGGAATGGGGCGTGAGGGGGCAAATTGCGTGGCTGTGCCGCAAAAGCCACGGGCCGCGCTCAGGGCAGCAGGCCGAGCCAGACCCAGGTCGTGACGATGCAGAGCGCGGTGGAAATCAGCACCGCGGAGGCCGCGACGCGCTTGGCGACCCCGTACATGTTGGCGAAGAGATAGGCGTTCACCCCCGGCGCCATCGCGGCGGTGATCGTGGCGGAGCGCAGCGGACCCGCCCCGAGGCCGAAGGCGAAATGGCCGAGCCCGTAGGTGATCACGGGATGGACGACGAGCGAGGCGACGATCGTCCAGGCGATCATCCGCATGTCGCCCTCGGGCCTGTAGCGCAGCAGCACGCCGCCGAGGGCGAACAGCGCGGCGGGGATCGCCGCACGGTTCATGAGCGCGACGGCGTCCCAGACCGGCCGGGGCAGGGTGAGGCCCGAGAGGTTGACGATCCAGCCCGCCGCGATCCCGAGCACGAGGGGGTTCTGGCCGATGGCCGTGAGGATCTGGCGGAAAATCCTGTAGCCCGACAGGCCCATGCCGGCGGTGCGCGCCAGCTCCATCGCGGAGATGCCGACCGCGTAGAGCAGCGGCGAATGGATCGAGATGATCGCGTAGTTCCAGGCCAGCGCCGCCTCGCCATAGGCGCGTTCGGTGATCGGGATGCCGAGCAGGAGCGAGTTGGAGAACATCCCGACGAAGCCGATGGCGACGCTGTCGGTCAGCTCCCGCCGGAACAGGAAGCGCGCGCCGAGGAATCCCGCGAGCCCGCCCGCCAGCGCCCCGGAATAGAAGGAGATCAGGAGCGGCGGGTGGAAGTTCTCCCCGAGGTCGATCCGCGCGATGCCGGCGAAGAGCAGGGTGGGGACGGCGAAATTCTGGGCGAAATCCATCACCGCGTCGATCGCCTCGTCGGATATCCAGTGCCGCCAGGTGGCGAGATAGCCGAAGCCGATCACAAGGAAGACCGGCAGGATCACATCGAAGAGTGTCTGCATCAGGCGGGATCGCCCGCGATCTCGAGCACGAGCCCGTCATAGGCGGGTGTGACGTGATCCGGGGTCTGGCGGTCCACCGTGTCGCGGTCGATGTCGATATGCATGTTGGTCAGGATCGCGCGGCGCGGACGGGCGCGCGCGATCCAGCCGAGGGCGAGCTCGAGATGGGCATGCGAGGGGTGCGGCTTGTAGCGCAGCGCGTCGATCACGAGAGTGTCGAGCCCCTCGAGCAGCGGCCAGCTCGTCTCGAAGATCTCGAGCACGTCCGGGATATAGGCGAGGTCACCGATGCGGAAGCCGAGCGCGTCGATCTGGCCGTGATTGACCTTGATCGGCGTCAGCGTGACCGGTCCGCCGGGGCCCTCCACCGTCACCGGGCCGCGGATGGCGTGCAGGTTCAGGATCGGCGGGTAGTTCGAGCCCTCGGGCTGGATGAAGGCATAGCCGAAGCGCGAGATCAGGTCGTTCTCCGTCTCGCTGTCGGCCCAGACATCCACCCGTTCGCGCATGTTGAACACGATCTGGCGCAGGTCGTCGAGCCCGTGGACGTGGTCGGCATGCGGATGGGTGAAGATCACCCCGTCGAGCCGGGAGACATTCGCCCTCAGGAGCTGTTCGCGCATGTCGGGCGAGGTGTCGATGAGCACGGTGGTCGTGCCCTCCGGCCCGTCGCGCTCGACCAGTGCGGAACAGCGCAGGCGCCGGTTCTTCGGGTTGGCCGGATCGCAGGCGCCCCAGAGCCCGCCGATCCGCGGCACACCGCCCGAGGAGCCGCAGCCCAGGATGGTGAAGCGCGTGCTCATGCGGCGGCCTTCGTGAAGAGGCGGGCGAAATTCGCCTCGGTCAGCTCTGCGAATTCCGCCAGGTCCATCTCGAAGGTCTCCGCGGCATTCGCGGCGGTCTTCGCGACATAGGCGGGTTCGTTGCGCTTGCCGCGATGGGGCGGCGGCGCGAGATAGGGGCTGTCGGTCTCCACCAGGATCCGGTCCCGCGGCACGTCGCGGAAGATCTCGCGCAGCTCCCCGGATTTCGGGAAGGCGGTGATCCCCGACATCGACAGGTAGAAGCCGAGGTCGAGCGCCGCTTCGGCGAGCGCGCGGGAGGAGGAAAAGCAATGCATGACACAGGGATAGGCGCCGGCCCTGAACTCCTCCGTGAGGATGCGCGCCATATCGTCATCGGCCGCGCGGGCATGGATGATCAGCGGCAGCTGCGTGATCCGCGCGGCCTCGATATGGAGGCGCAGGCTCTCCTGCTGGATCGCGGCGCTCTCGGCGGTGTAGTGGTAATCGAGCCCGGTCTCGCCGATGCCGACGAATTTCGGGTGCTCCGCCAGCGCGACGAGCTCCGCGACGGTGGCAAGCGGCTCCTCGGCGGCGGACATCGGATGCGTGCCCGCGGCCCAGTAGACGGAGGCATGGTCCTCCGCGATGGCGCGCACCCGGTCGGCCTGGCGCAGGCGGGTGCAGATCGTCACCATCCGGTGCACGCCGGCCGCCGCGGCGCGCGCGATCACCTCGGGAAGTTCATCGGCGAAATCGGGAAAGTCGAGATGGCAATGGCTGTCGGTCAGGCGGGGAAGGGTGGTCATCCGGAGGCGGCTCTGTCGCTGGAAAGCCACCCACGCCGGGCGCGTCATCGCGCCACGCGGGAAGCCGTGTCGTTGATCTTGAATACCATATCTAGGATCAGCGCGGCAGGGTCAAGGTTGACCGCGCGCGCATGCGCCGCCCGCGCCGAAAGCTCCTGTTGCAGCACCGCCCAGTCACCCGCGGCCCAGGCATCCGGGGCAAGCCGGGCCATCAGGCCGGCCTCTCCCGGCGCGGCCTCGACGATCGGGGGGCGCCCCGCCCCGGCGCGGGCGAGCCGGGCGAGAAACCGGTCCATCAGCCCGAGCACGAGGTCGAACCGCTCCACGTTCGCCGCACCGACGCAGCCTTCGGCGAGCTTCAGCGCGCGCGCCCGGTCGAGCCGCGGCATGGTGGCAAAGAGCGCGATGATCTCGCCATAGGTCTCCACCCCGTCCAGATTGGTCAAGCGCAACGCCTCCCCCACGGAACCCGCCGACAGTTCGGCGAGCGCATCCGACCGGTCTGCGGCATCGAAGCCCGCCGCGTCAAGCGCGCGGGCGAGATCGTCCTGTCCGAGCGGGGCGAGCCGCAGCTCGCGGCAGCGCGAGCGGATCGTCGGCAGAAGCCGCGAGGGCTGGTGCGAGACGAGCAGGAGGACGGCATGTTTCGGCGGCTCCTCGAGCGTCTTCAGGAGCGCGTTGGCGGCGGAAACGTTCATCTCGTCGGCACTGTCGACGATCACCACGCGCCGCCCGCCGTCGGCGGCGGACATGTGGAAAAACCCGTTGAGCTTGCGCACCTCCTCGACGGAGATCTGCGCGGCATGGCGCGCCTTCTTCTCGTCCCAGGCGCGGCGGATGAGGCACAGGCGCGGCTCGGCCAGCTGCGCGGAGCGCCGGTAGACCGGGTGATCCGTGCCGATGTCGAGCGTGTCGGGCGGGGGCGGGGCCGCGCCGAACAGGCCGCCGCCCGGCTCCCCGACCGGCTGGGCGAGCAGAAACCGCGCGATGCGCCAGGCGAGTGTCGCCTTGCCCACGCCGCGCGGGCCGGTGATCAGCCAGGCGTGATGCAGCCGCCCGGTGGTGAAGGCGTCGAGGAAGCGGGCCTCCGCCGCGTCCTGGCCGAACAGCGCCACGGTCTCGCGCGGGTGCGGCGCGCCGGGGGCGCGGTCCGCCTCGGGCGCAAGCTCCATCTCCCCGAGCGCGGCGCTCATGGCGCCGCCGCCGCGGACAGGCGCGCGTGCACCAAAGCCGCGACCTCTCGGGCCACCGTCGCGACGTCCCGGCCCGCGTCGATCACCGCGAAACGGGCGTTGCCGCGCGCGAGATCGAGAAAGGCGGCGCGGCATTTCTCCTGGAATCCGGCGCCGAAATCCTCGAACCTCTCCTCGGCCGTCTGCCGCCCCTTGGCGCGCGCCAGCCCGATCGCGGGGTCCATGTCGAACAGGAGCGTCAGGTCGGGCTCGATCCCGATCATCTCCGCGTGCAGCCGGTTCACCTTGTCCCGCAGATCGCCGCGCGTGACGCCCTGGAAGACCCGCGTGCTGTCGGCGAAGCGGTCGCAGATCACGACCTTGCCGGCGGCCAGGGCGGGGCGGATGGTCTTTTCAAGATGGTCGCGGCGCGCGGCGGTGAACAGCAGGATCTCGGTCTCCGCCGACCAGCGGTCGGGATCGCCTTCGAGCACGAGGGCACGGATCTCCTCGGCGCCCGGCGAACCGCCGGGTTCGCGCGTGAGCACCACCCCGACGCCGCGGGCGCGCAGATCCTCGGCAAGAAGACGCGCCTGCGTCGATTTTCCGGACCCGTCGATGCCCTCGAGACTGATGAACATGGCGCTCCCCGCGGCGGTTGGCGGTCAGTTGGACACGGACAGGCCCGTTTGTCCCTCCAGCTTGTCCTTAAGCACCATGAAGGCCGTGCGCAACCGCGGACCGAAGCCGCCGCGCGCCACCGAGCGGTCCGCGACCAGCGGAACCCGCGCCTCGGGCAGGTCGCCGCGGGTGATCACCAGTTCCGCGAGCGTGTCGCCCTGGGTGATCGGAGCCTCGAAGGGGCCGGTATAGACGACCTCGGCCTCGAGCCCCTCGAGCTGGGAGCCGGGCAGGAGCACGGTGACATCCTCTCCCGCGACGAGGCCGACCTCCGTCTCGTTGCCCATCCAGACCTGCGCGCGGGCGAATTCATGCCCGCTCTCCGCGATGGTCTTCTCCGCGAACTGGCGGAAGGCCCAGTTGACGATGCGCTGGCTTTCCTGCGAGCGGTCGGCCTCCGAGGCGAGGCCGGAGATCACGAAGACGATGCGGCGCGTGCCCTGCATCGCGGAGCCGACGAGCCCGTGCCCGGCCTCCTGCGTATGCCCGGTCTTCAGCCCGTCCGCCCCGATCCCCAGTTTCAGGAGCGGGTTGCGGTTGAAGCGGTTCTGTGGCGCACGGTTGTCGTAGGGGAATTCATTCTGGCCGAAATAGCCGTAATATTCCGGGAATTCGGAGACGAAGCGCACGGCGAGCTTGCCGAGATCCTCCATCGACATGCGCTGGCCGGGATTGGGCCAGCCCGAGGCATTGGCGAAGGTCGAGTTCTCGAGCCCGAGCGCCTTTGCCCGTTCGTTCATGAGGCGTGCGAAATTGTCCTCGGTGCCGGCGAGCCCCTCGGCCACCACGACGCAGGCATCGTTGCCCGACAGCACGATGATGCCCTGGATCAGCTCCTCCACCGTCGGACGGTCGGTTTCGTTGAGAAACATCGTCGAGCCGCCCATGCTCTTGGCCCGCGTGGACACGGCAAAGCGCGTGTCGAGTGTCACCCGCCCGTCGCGCAGCGCCTCGAACAGCATATTGAGCGTCATCAGCTTGGACATGGAGGCCGGCGGCAGCGGCGTCTGCGCCTCCTTTTCCATCAGGACCGTATCGGTCGTCATGTCATAGACCCAGGCCGCCCCCGCCGTCGTCTCGAAGGCGCGGGCGGGCAGGGCGAGGGTGAGGAGCGTCACGCCGGTGGCGAGGCTTTTGGCGATGAGGCGAAGCATGAAGGGTGTCCTGGTCCTGTGACTTTGTGCGACGGGGGCGGGGCCTCGGACGGCCCCGTCCTTAATGCGTGACGGCATAGGCGTCCGTGAAGCCCGCCCTTTTCACTTTTTCGAGAAGCGTGGCGCGTTCTGCGGCGGAGGCGGCCGGTCCCACGACCACGCGCCAGAACGCCTTGCCGCTGGAATCGCCCGGTTTCACCGTCGCGACGATGCCCTGGGAGCCGAGCATGTCGACCGTCCGGCGCGCATTGGCCTCGACGGAGAAGATCCCGATCTGGAGATAGGGCCGGTCGAGGGCGGAGGCGGGTTTCGGTGCCGCCGCGGGCGCCGGTACCGGTGCGGGAGCTGCGGCCGCGGGGGCCGCCGGTGCGGCCGGCGCCGCGAGCGCATCGAGCGTGGCCGCCGCGTCGGCGATCGGGTCGTCGAGCGGGGTGGCCTCGATGCTTTCGGCCGCCGCGATGGTGGCGACCGTCTCCTCTCCGCGCCCGCGCACCTCCTCGCGCCGGAGCGCGGTGACGTTGAGCTTCGCCGGCGCCCCCGCGAGCATGCCGAGCGCCTCCGCCGCGTCGGAGGAGACCTGCACGCCCGGTCCCGGCGCCGTCACCTCGCGCTTGAACAGCGCGCCGATGACGAACTTGCCGTTCTCCTCGTTGCGGATGATCACCCGTTCGGGGTCCTTCACCCTGGCATGGGCGACCCAGACACCGCCGAGGGAGGGGCGCCCGTCCCACAGGCCGGTGTCGGTGACCTGGAAGACATCCGGCGCCTCGACGTCGCGTTCGACGAGCTTCGTCGACGTCGCGTTGCCGGACGCGCCGCCCGAGGATGTCTTCAGCCCGCCGAGGACGGACCCGCCGTCCGCACAGGCGCCGAGCGCGAGAAAGGTCGTCAGGAATAGCGCGGCGCGGCGCATGGCGCCCGGCTGTCGCCCGGTCTTGGTCATGGTGTCTCGATGCCCCTTGGTCGACCCTGCGCCTTTTTGCGGCACGGATCTTATGTCGTTCGAACTGCTCCCGCCCGTGTGCGCCTCTGCCGGACCATGGCCTCCGGTCCCGACCGGACCGGCGCAGGGCCCCGGCCGCAGCCGCGCGCGGGCAGGCGCAAGTCTACCCGCGATGGAGCGTTCAGGAAAGCCCCGCGCGCGGCCTCGGGCGCAAAATCCGGTTCCTTGCGGATCGGCGGAGAGGGTTCCAGAATCGCACGCCCCCGGCTAAGCCTGCGCAACACCCGCTTCGCGGCGCCCCGGAGGAGTGGCAGAGTGGTCGATTGCACCGGTCTTGAAAACCGGCGATGTGCAAGCATCCGTGGGTTCGAATCCCACCTCCTCCGCCATACAGTCTTCACACCAATCTCAAGCCCGGCTTCCGGCACACAAGTCTTGGGAACAGGCCTGTTTTCCGAGGCATTCTCTATCTGCCGTGTTATTAAGCGGAGTTTTTACCGACAGTTAAGCGAGGCAAATTTCGATTTTTTCTCCGAATTGTGGAACCTGCGGAAAAAACCCTGGCACGCGTTGTCTCTGAGCGCCTCAAGCAATTGGATACAAACGCGTTTGCTGTCGAAAAGGCAGCTGGACTACCTGCTGATGCAGTTGGAAGCATTCTGCGTGGGGGAAAGAAATCGGGGACAACTCTCAACCGGGCGATGGACGTTTGTCACGCCTTGGGGCTTGAACTCTACATTGGGCCGCCCCGAGATTTACCCGACGCGAACCAACCTCCAGTCGCCAATCCAGATGACTTTGCGAATATCCCTCTGCATGAGGCCAGTCTCGCTGCCGGAGGCGGGCGCGCGAATGGCGATGAGTTCATGATTTCCTCTCTCGCGTTTCGGCGAGACTGGCTTGGAACGATCGGGATCTCTCCGGCCAATGCTGTGCTCGCTCGCGTCGAAGGTGAAAGCATGCAGCCAACGGTGTGGGCCGGCGATATGGTCGTCATCGATCTTGCGAAAAAGGAAATTCCTGTGCGCAAGGGAAAGGCGAAAAAAGGTCGTAGCCCGGTTTATGCCATTCTCGACGACGGTCACGCCCGCGAGAGCGCACTGGATGAGTTGAGAAAAGAGGCGCGTGCCCTCGGCGCCGACGCGGTGGTGGGCATTGACCTCGACTACAGCGAGATCTCTGGCGCCAGCAAGTCCATGCTTTTCTTAGGCACCAGCAGTACGGCTGTGAAACTAGCCGAAACATGACATAGGTTCCCCGGCACCAATCCAGTATGTTCCCCATATGCCGGCGCACTCGGCCGCGCGCGGAGGTCATTAATGACAAGGCCCGCGACATCGCGAACCTGTTCGGCATACTGCAGCGTCGCTATCCGCAGTTTCTCGAAACTCTACGTTTTCAGTTGACGACAGGCGCGGAAGTCGAGCGTCCCGTTGCGACCGATCCCGACACCCCTGAGTGTCCGGTCCAAACGGGGGCGAGTTCAGCTTGGTTCGCGGCGCCTCACGTGCGAAGAGCAGCGAACCGTCCTGCGCGCAACCCGCACTCCCGAAAGGCCCGCTGACCGGCGTGGTGGACAGAGGTGCCAGAGCAGCGGAACGACCTGGCAGCGCAGCCTCAAAGCAGTCTGCCGGTTTGACCCCCGGTCCGTCCTCTCTGACAGGATAGATCGGGGTGCTCGCGATTGGAGAGAAATTCTTAGATCGGAACCAAGCGGCTCACGCGCGACGGTGCCGGCTCGGCCAAGTATATCGTTCCGCAAGGTGACTTCGAAACTCCGTGGGCTCCGGAATCGACCGGGCGACACTGGGCCAGGGGTTGCAGGTCTGGCGACATCAGCGTCAGGGTGGGGGTCGTGTCCGTGACCAGAAGGGTGCCATCCCCCCGTCCAGTAACAGCCTGCGGCTGAAAAAAGGCGTCGTACACGGCGAGTAGTTCACCTGTCGCCGAGAACCGCTTGATCGCGTCGTTGTTCCGGTCGACCACGTAGATGCTGCCAGCCGGTGATTGCCAGACGGCGTGGACGCTGGACAGGGCGTCGGGTGCTCGGCCAAGTCGGCCGAAGCGGCGGAGCGGTTCCATGCGGCTGTCCAGAACATGCACCGAGGCGTCGGCGTAGCCGCCGGCCACGACTGCTCCGTCCGATCCGAAAGCCACGGCGGTGGGGTGGTTGAAGGGTTCACCTGGACGATCGGGCCGCCCGATCGACCGCGCCAGGCGCCCGCCGCGGTATTCCAGCAGCCGGTGGGCGTCGCGATCCACGACCCAGACGCCGCCGTCGGGTGCGATGGTCAACCCGTGGGCGTCGAGCACCTCTTCGCCGTAGCGTTCGAGGGGGCAACCCTCTGGATCAAGCACAACGACCGCGGGGATCGGCGGATGCGTCAGCGGGTCGACGCGAAGCAGGACATGCACGCGGCCCTCGGCGTCGACGGCGACATCACTGACGCGCTGCGACGGCTCCGGCGCGAAGAATGGTCGCTCTACCCGGTAGGTGGTGTCGGCCAGCCGCACGAAAAGGCTGCGCATCAGACCTCGCAGATGATGGCGATCGGGGCGGCGCCCTCGGGGCACTGATGCTCGGTGCCGCCCGAGATGAAGACCGCGGTGCGCCCTGTCGTTGCGGCGATCACCGCCGACAGCGCGGCGCGGGCGTGGCGCTCGGCGTGAACGTCGGCGTCCGACATCATGGTGGTGCGCAGGCCCAGGACGCGGGCAGCCGGTTCGGCCTTTGCGAAGATCGCGGCGATGGCGCCGCCGCCCGCATCGTCATGCGCGGCCCGGATGCCGTCGGCGTCGACGACCGAGGCCAGCATGCCATGGCCGATGCGGAACCGGCTGCCGCCGCCCTCGGCGTTGCCCATCAGCGCGACCTCCACGCAATCCACCTCGCCGCCGACCGAGGTCGAGGCGACGCGCGAGAAAAGCCCCATGTCGGCTAGCACGTTCTCCTGCACGAGGTCGGCTTCGGCGACTTCGCCCAGGCCCTGCGCGACGCCCAGGGCAAGTATCCCGCGCGCGAGCGGCTTAGACAGGTTGCCGTCGCGACTGACGAGCGGCGCTCCGCGCGCATCGGCGTCTGCGATGCGGCCCGGCGTGAGCAGGGGGCCCTTGATCTGGACGTAATGCACGTCTTCTGCTGCGCTCAAGCCCGCATTGGCCATCGCCTTGCGCACGGCCTCGGCCGTCAGGCGCGCCTGCGCGATGGTGCCGATCTCCTCGGGCAGGATGGCGCGGGTGCGGGCAAGGCCTAGCACCAGTGTCTTGCCAGGGGCGGCCTCAGTGGCGGGGGTGTGGGTAAAGACAGTGGCATGCGGCGACAGCACGCCCTCGCACCCGCCCGACCAGATCATCAGCACGCGCTCCAGAATCTCGGCGCGGGTGCTGTCGGTGGCGTCGGCGATCAGGTCCGCCAGCGCGCGGGTGGCCAGCGCGCGGGTAAAGTCGTTCGCGCCGCCATTGCCCTCAGTCTTGCCGATGACGGCGACGATCTCGGCGGGGGCGAGCGTTCCAGAGCAAATCAGGGCCTTCAGCCCCGAAACGTCGTCCGGGGCATTCATGGGAACCACATGCGGTGTGACTGTCATGGCGGGTCCGGTCTCAGGTATCGAGGGCTTCGAGATCGCGTGTGGTCCAGGACTGGAGCCCGGAGAGGTAAAGCTCGGCATCCTCGGCGAAGAAGGCGCCGGTAAGCGACCGAACGACCTCGGCCGCGCCGAACTTGATGCCGGAAAGGCCGATGGGCATGGTCCCGGTCGAAAGCTGCGCGCCGCGCGCGAAGTTCAGCACATGGGCGTGCCACGTGGCCTTCTGGCCCGGTTTTGGCTGAAAGGTGAAATCCCGCCCCAGCCAGGGGGCCTTTTCCAGCCCGTTGCCGGGCAGGCCGGGGGGCGGGGTGAACATGTCTTCCCAAGTGGCGATGTCCTTCAACTTGCCTGCCAAGCTCGGCACCGCGGACAGCTCCATCCGGTAGCCGGTGCCGAGGATGGCGAAGTCGCCGGTATGGGTGCCGTCAGAGGCTTCCACGGTCAGCCTGCCGTCGCTGGCCGTCATCGACCGCCAGCTGCAGCCGGGGTGGATGTGCAGGTTAGGCAACGCCAGCGCCCGCTTGATCGTCGCCACGGGCGGGCCGCCCTTGATCGAGCCGAAGGTCTTCATGAAGCGCCATTTCAGCTCGGGCGGCAGGTCGATGTAGTGGTGCAGGTAGCCGTCGAATTCGCCCCATGTGCCGGGGTTGACGGAAATCAGCTTCTCCATCCGGTGGAAGACATGCACCTCGGCACCCGCCTCGGCGGCGCAGATCGCGTTGTCATAGGCCGAGGCGCCGCCGCCCAGAACCAGCACACGGCTGCCCTTGAGCGCGGCGAAGTCAATGTCGTCCTGCGTGTGGGCGTAAAGCGCGGGCGGGATCTCGTGGCCGACGAAGGCCGGGATGCTGCGGATGCCGTTGCCTTCGATCCCGGTCGCAAGCACTAGCTTGCGGGCGTGGATCGTGCGGGTGCCTTCAGGGGCCCGGACTGCCGCGGCGATCAGGCCGCTTTCGTCCAGCGCGAAGTCCAGAAGCTCGGTGTCATAATCGACGCCCAGTTCCGCGGTGTCGCGGAACCATTCCAGGTAGTCTGCCCAATCCGCTGTCTGCACTTTGTAGAGCGCCTCCCAAGAGCCCGGCCCGTGCTGGACCTCATACCAGGCGCGCAACGACAGTGAGGGGATGCCGCATTCGATCCCGCCATTGTCCTTGTGCGTGCGCAGTGTCGGCATACGGGCATAGGTGGCCCAGGGGCCGACCTTGCCACGCGGGGCCAGGTCGATCAGCGCGATATTGTCGACATGCGCCATGCGCAGGCCATGCGCGACGGCAAGCCCTGCCTGGCTTGCGCCCACGATCAGCACGTCGAGCGCCCCGGTCCCGTCGGGTGCCTCGCGCGGCAGCGTCCATCGTTTTGCCGGGTAGCGGGTGATGTCGATCTCGCGCCGGGCGACGGCGGCCAGGTCTTCCAGCGTCCGGGGCAGGCACTCGGGGTGCTGGCCCGCGGCGCGACGGGGTGGCTCGGGCATCCAGCCCGCGCGTTCCAGACTTTCCGTCGACAGCGGGGAGGTGTTGTGTTTCATGGCAGGGTCCAATCAGAGTGGCAGTGGTGGAGGTGGCGCGTGCCTCAGCGGCCGGCCCAGTGCACGAATGTGCGCTCCAGCAGGAAGAACGACAGGTTGATCGCGTAGCCCAGAACGCCGGCCAGCAGGATCGCGGCATACATCGCGGGCATGTTGAAGAGCTGCTGTTCCTCGAAGACCCTGAGGCCCAGCCCGTCGACCGAGCCCAGAAGCATCTCGGCGGTGATCATCAGCACCAGCGCCAGCGTCGCGCCCGTCCTAAGCCCGATGAAGGTCTGCGGCATGGATTCAAGCAGCACCACAAGCATGCGCTGCCAGGCTGGCGCGCCCATGACGCGTGCTGCAAGAACGCGTGTCTTGCGGGCGTTCATGACGCCGTAGGCAGTGTTGAAGATGATGGCGAGCGAGGCGCCGAAGGCCGCAATGTAGATCTTGGTCTGGTCGCCGACGCCGAAGAACAGCAGGAACAGGGGGAAGACCGCCGAGGCGGGGGTGGAGCGGAAGAAGTCGATCACGAACTCGACCGAACGGTAGACCTTTTCGGATGCGCCAAGGACCACCCCGACCGGGATCCCGATCGCCGCGGCAAGCGCGATGCCCATCAGCGAACGCTCGACCGTTTTGCCGAAGTCGAAGGCAAGCTTGCCGCTTCCGAACAGACCGTCCCAGGCCGCGACGAAGGTCTTGCCCGGCGGCGGCAGAAGGACGGGGTCCACGATCTCTCCCATCACCACCAGTTGCCAGATCGCCAGAAGGCCGAAGACGCCGATCAGCGGGCGAAGTTTCTGAAGCTTTTTAAGTTTCACTTGCGCACCTCGCGCTGGAAGATGTCGAGACAATGACCCTTGATGCGGTTGAATTCGGGATCGGCGAGGGTCATCGCGTCGCGTGGCCGCTGAACTTCGACCTTGGGGAAATCCACGACCGTCGCCGGGGCGCGCGACAGAAGCAGCACCCGGTCGGCGAGATAGACTGCCTCGTCCAGGTCGTGGCTGACGATCAGTGTGGTGGTGCCGGTCTCCATGAAGACCTTCTGCATCTGGTCGCGCATCGACAGCGTCATCTCGTAGTCGAGCGCCGAGAAGGGTTCGTCCAGGAAGAGGATCTCGGGCTTCACGATCAGGGCGCGCATGATCGAGACAAGCTGCTGCTGTCCGCCCGACATCTGGTATGGGTAGTCCTTTAGGTTGATGCGCACGTCGAACTTGCACACCAGCTCCTCAACCCGCGCGTCGCGTTCCTTCTTGGAAACCTTCTGGAAGCGCAGGGGGTAGGCGATATTGTCCCAGGCGCTCATCCAGGGGAACAGCGCATCGCGGTAGTTCTGGAAGACGTAGCCGAAGCTGATTTCGTCGATCGTCTGGCCGTCGAAGAGGATCTGCCCGCTGTCGACCGGGATCAGGCCAGCGATCAGGTTCATCAGCGTCGATTTCCCGCAACCGTTCGGGCCGAAGATCGAGATGAATTCGCCGCGGGGCAGGTCCAGGTTGAAATTGTCGTAGATCGTGCGTTCACCAAACCGTTTGGTCAGGCCCCGCACGGTGACGTGCGGGCGCCGATACATCGAGGGGCGGGCGTCCACGGGGGCGTCGACAGGAGGTTCCTGTACGGGTCTGAGTTTCGCTATGGCCATTGCGGGAAC
The DNA here is from genome assembly GCF_000819565.1 of Celeribacter indicus. Taxonomy (NCBI): domain Bacteria; kingdom Pseudomonadati; phylum Pseudomonadota; class Alphaproteobacteria; order Rhodobacterales; family Roseobacteraceae; genus Celeribacter; species Celeribacter indicus. The sequence continues at coordinate 3,208,661 of NZ_CP004393.1, read as the reverse complement.
CTCCTGTTTCGATCAGAACTTGGCGAGGAACGGCTTGACGTCGATCGGCTCGGCGACGGTTCCGATAGAGACAGCGAAATCGATGTATTTCTGGAAGCTCTCGATATCGACATCGGTCAGGTCGGACAGTTTCGTGAACTTGACGAGGGGTACCTCGTTGACGATCTCGGGGGGCGTCGGGGTGTATTTGGCCAGCGCCTCACGGGCCAGTTCGGGATGGGCGTGGATGGTGTCAATCGCTTCGTCGAACGCCTCCTTGTAGCGCTTGGCCACATCGGGACGTTCGGTCAGGAAGGCCTGGCTGATCGCGCCGCCGGCCATGTAAGCGTCGGCTTTCGGGTCGCCCAGCACCACTTCGGCGACGACACCGGCCTTGATCAGCCCGGCAACGCCGTTGTGCATCATCAGCGTTGCCGCCGGTTCCAGCGTGAAGGCGCCGTCATGCTGGCCCGAGGTCAGAACGTTGATGTGCTGCGCGGTGTCCAGTTGATCCAGCGTATAGTCGCCTTCGTTCAGCCCGGCGGCCGTCAGCGCGGCCACGGCGACCGACATGTTGCCGATGCCGGGCGAGGTGACGAGCTTCTTGCCCTTGAAGTCGGCCAGCTCCTTCACGCCCGCATCGGGGCGCGCCACGAACTGTTCCATCCGGTAGTCGGACGACTGCGCGTTGAGCGAGATGTAGTTGACCGAGCCGGGCTTGATGACGTTCGCGGCCATCCCCTCGACCGCCAGCATGACGGCGGCAGCGTCGATCTGGTTCGCGATGAGCGCGGATTGCAGGTTGGAGTTCACCACGATCTTCACGCCCTCGATCTCCAGGTCGTGCTTTTCGAAGATCCCTTGCTCGACGCCGACATAGTAAGGCAGGGCGGTTGCGCCCACGGAATAGCCGACGACGACTTTGTCGGCGGCGAACGCGATGCCCGAGGACAGTGCGGTCGAGGTTGCGGCGACAACGAGAGTCATGAACTTCATGGCGAGCTTTTCCTGTTCTGTTTCACACCCGGTCCGGGCGCCCTGTGGCCGAGATTGTATGCTGCAGCGCAGGTTGAAAAATTCGAAAGGCTGAACTCCGTATAAGTTGCCCTTATGTGGCTACATCGTGACCTTGAACGGGATGCCGCGGGCGTTCAGAAGCTCGGCCTTGATCGCAGCGCTTTCTCTCAACGCCAGCATGAACTTGCCGCTGATGCGCGACAGCGGACGCCGGCGCGAATAGTAGAGTGCCATCGTCACCGGCATCTGCGGCTCAAACCGGGCGAGCGACATTTGGCTCAGCGCGAATTCGGGCACCGACATCGGGTGGAGGACCGCAACCATGCCGCCCTGCCGCACGAGGTTGAAGGCGCCGATGGACTGGTTGGTGGAGATCAGCGAATTCGGGTCGATCTTGTTGGTCAGCAGCTGGTACATACGCGAGACGACGTTGCCTTCGTGGTGCACGACGACGACCGAGTGCCCTGCGATCTGGCGCGGGTCCAGGACAGCACGGCCCGCCAGCGGATGGTCCTTGTGGACGACGCAGATCATCTCGGTTTCCAGGATCGGCTGGGCGGCGATGTTGATCTCCTGCTGCGGATAGAATCCCATGCCGAGGTCGAAAAGCTCGTCGCGCACCTTGCGTTCGGTCAGCGCCTCGGTCGACACCTCCAGATGGATGCGCAGGTTCGGTCGCTGCGCCTTGAACTGCTTGATCGCGCGCGGGATCAGGTCGACGCAGGCGGTCGGCGGCGAGATGATCGAGACCGTGCCCGCGCGGCTGTCCTTCATTTCGCTGACGCGGCTCTGGAGGGTGGAGAATGCCGCCAGCACACGCTCGATCTCGGGTATGACGGCCTGGGTCTCGGCCGTCAGCAGGGTACGGTTTCCGATTCGGGTGTAGATCGCGAAGCCGAGCTGCGCCTCAAGCTCGCGCAAGGCCTGACTGACCGCCGGCTGGGTCACGTGCATGAGCCGCGCCGTCTCCGTCACGGAGCGGGTCAAGGTGAAGGTTTTCAGCGTTTCGAGCTGCCGCAGCGTCGCGTGCATAAGATACTCTTATGTAGGAGTTGGTAATTCTGTTTTGTTGCCGGGCGGGACTGGTGCCAAGCTGCGCGTTAGGACAGCAACTGGGATCATTAAGGGGCCTTCGGCAGCGCGAGTGCCATCCCCGGATAGGCCGGCAAGCAGGGTAGTGGCGATGAGCGCACTGGATTTAGGCAACTCGCCCGCGCTGCGGGCAATTCTTGAGCGCGGTGTTGGCAGTGCCGTGGCCGAGGCGCTGCAGCGCGCGAAAGAGAACTCCTGCAACGCCTTCTGCGCACTCAATCCATCGGCGATGGACGAGGCGCGCGCCGCCGAGGCGCGGCGTAGCGCCGGCAGGCCGCTCTCGCCGCTTGACGGGGTGCCGGTCGCGGTCAAGGACAACATGCTGGCGGCCGGAATGGCGGCGACCTGGGGGGCGGAGCTTTTCCGCGATTTCGTCCCCGAGGCGGATGAACTGCCCGTCGCACGGCTGCGGGCGGCCGGGGCGGTGGTGATCGGCAAGACCAACACGCCCAGCTTTTCCGCGCGTGGCTACACCTGGAACAGCCTCTGGGGCATCACGCGCAATCCGCTCGACCCACGCCTGACGCCCGGCGGGTCATCGGGCGGCATGGCCGCGGCGATCGCGGCGGGGATCGTGCCGATGGGACTGGGCACTGACGGGGGCGGCTCAACCCGGCGCCCGGCGGCGCATTGCGGGATCGTGGGGCTGAAGCCCTCGGTCGGATTCATCCCGCGCGCGGACGGCTTCCTGCCCCTGATGCAGGATCTGGAGGTCGTGGGGCCGATGGCCTCCGACATGACGCTGCTTGACGCGCTGGTTTCGGTTATGGCGGGGCCGGATCCCCGCGATCCGCGCTCGCGGCTGCTTGAGGACGACCGCCCGGCGCGCGCGCTGCGCATCGGGGTGATCGACCGTTTTCCCGGCCACCCGGTAGATCCAGGTATCCGCGCGGCGACCGCTGCCACCGCGCGGCGGCTTGAGGCGATGGGCCACCGGGTCGAGGCGGTCGCGCCCTTCTTCGATGTCGACGCCATCGGCGCGCTCGCGGGGGCGATGACCGACGCCGGGTTCGCCGCGCTCGCCGCACGCTATCCGATGTTCGACCAGCTGGCGCCCGAGGAATACCGCGCGCAGGCCGAGAACGGGCGCCGCCTCGGCGCCGTCGGGCTGGTCGAGACGCTGCAATCCATCACGGAATTCCGCAGCCTCTGCGGCACATGGTTCGCGGATATCGACGTGCTGCTCATGCCCGCCGTCGCGGCGCAGGCCTGGCCGGTCGAGAAGCCGTTTCCGGACACGATCGACGATAACCAAGTCGGGCCGCGCGGGCATGCGGTCTTCACCGGATGGGTCAACGTTGCGGGCATCCCTGCGCTGTCGCTGCCCTCGGGCATGGTCGCGGATGGCTTGCCGGTCGGGATACAGTTCATCGCGGGTCGGGGGCGGGACAGGATGCTGATGGCGCTCGGGATGGTCTACGAACGGGCGTTGAGCGCATGACGGTGGACGAATTTCCGCGCGAGCGCATCGCCTATGTGCCGATCAACCGACGGCCGGATCTGCGCTGGAAGAACGGCGCGCGGCTGGCAGTCTGGATCGTGCCGAACCTTGAGCATTACCAGTATTTGGGCGATCCGAGGCAGCCCGTCGACCCCTATCCGCGGATGCCGCATCCCGACATGCTGATTTATTCGCAGGTCGATCAGGGCAATCGCGTCGGTATCTGGCGCATGCTGGAGGTGATGGACCGCTACGGCCTGCCCGCCACCTGTTCGCTCAACCTCTCGGTCTACGAGACCTATCCGGAAATCGCCGAGGCCTGCGAGGCGCGCGGGTGGGAGGTGATGAGCCACGGCATCTACAACTCGCGCCATCACTGGGGCCTGTCGCGCGAGGCCGAGCGCGCCGTGATCGCCGACAATATCGCGCGCCACAAGGCGCTGACGGGCCGTGAAATGAAGGGTTTCTTCGCGCCCTTCGCATCCTCGACCGTGCACACCGAGGCGCTTTGTGCTGAGCTTGGGCTGCAATACTACGTCGATTACGGCTTCGACGACCAGCCGACGCCGGTGCGGGTGCAGAACGGCTATATCCTCGCGATGCCCTATTCCTTCGACGTGAACGACGGCATGAACTTCCGTGCCAATATCGAAGCGCCCGAGTTCGCCGAGAACACGATCACCATGTTCGACCGCCTCTACCGCGATTCCGAGGCGCGGGGCGGGCGGGTCATGTGCGTGCCGCTGCACCCGTTCTTCTTCGGCCAGCCGCACCGGGCGAAATACCTCGACCAGATCCTCGGGCATATCGCGGGCCACACGGATATCTGGGTGGCGACGGGGGGCGAGATCAACGACTGGTATCGCCAGCACCACCTGCCGAAGATGATGCCGCTGCTGCGGGACGCGGGGTTCGACGATGCGTTCTGACCCGGAAAACCGCCGCGCGCCGCATATGCTCGACCAGGACCTCTACACGCATGTAGGCTTCGAGGGCAGGCCGCCGTGGCAGCCTCGCGGGGCGGCTCGGGTCGCGGTGCTGATCTACCTCTATCTGGAGCGGTTCGAGGCCGAGCCGCCCGAAGGTGCTCTGTTCGACCGGCGCTACGCGACATTTCTGGGCGGGGTGGCGCCCTACCACCGCGCGAATGCCTTCTTCGAATACGGCAACCGCGTCGGCATCTTCCGTGTGCTCGAGGTGCTGGACCGGTTGGGCCTGAAGGCGACGGTTCCGGCCAATGCCGGGGCGCTGGCGGCCTATCCGCAGTTGGTCGAGGACCTTGTCACGCGCGGTTGCGAGTTCCTGGCGCATGGCGAATACGCAAGCCGCATGATCTCATCCGCGATGCCGGTGGAGGAACAGCGGCGGATCGTGCGCGCCTCGGTCGCGGCGGTCGAACGGGCGACCGGGCGACGCCCCGAAGGCTGGATGAGCCAGGATTACGGTCAGTCGACCCAGCTTCCCGGCATCCTCGCCGACGAGGGGCTGCGTTTCCTCTGCGACCTGTCGAACGACGAACATCCCTACCGGCTGCGCAATGGCATGATCTCGGTTCCGAACTGCTCGGAATGGAGCGATATCGAGATGATGTGCCATCGCCGGCTGCCGACCCCGGTTTACGTCCAGTCCGTGCTGGACGCATTCGAGGGGCTCCACGCGGAAGGCGCGGGCAATACGCGCGTATTCGCGCTCCACATCCATCCCTGGCTGTCGGGCCAGCCGTCGCGCTTTGACCGGATCGAGCAAATGCTCGAACGGCTGGCGGCAGCGCCCGATGTCTGGATGGCCGACGCTGCCGCCATCGCGGCCGAGGCCCATATCTGAGGAGAAGACCTGTGACCTTCCAGTTTCCCGCCCTGGCGCTGCGGCGCCTGGGACTGAGCGCGCATACCTTGGCGCTGGTCGGAATGGTGCTGCTGGCCAGCGTCCTGCCTGCGCGCGGCGCGTTCGCCGACGTCCTGCACGACGCGGGCTGGTGGATCATCGCCATCGTCTTCTTCCTGCATGGCGCGCGGCTGTCGACATCGACCGTCATCATGGGGCTGACCAACTGGCGGCTGCAGCTTGCCTGCCTTCTTGCGACCTTCCTGATCAGCCCCGTGGTCTGCCTTGTCATCGCGCCCGTCGCGGGAACGGTGCTTCCGGTCGAGATCATGACGGGCTTGCTGTTCGTGGGCTGCCTGCCTTCGACGGTGAACAGTTGCATCGCCTTCACCTCGCTCGCGCGCGGCAATGTCGCCGGCGCCATCTGCGCGGCGTCGCTGTCGAACCTGCTGGGCGTCGTGCTGACGCCGCTGATGCTTCTGCTGCTCATTCCCGACAGTTGGGCATTCGGAATCGAGGCGTCGGCCCTTGTGCGCATCACCGAGCAGGTTCTGGTGCCCTTCCTGCTGGGCCAGCTTGTCCGACCGCTGATTTCGGGCGTGTTTCTGCGGGGGGCGGGTGTCGTTCAGGCGATCGACCGGGGGGCAATCCTGCTGATCGTGTTCACTGCGTTTTCGGCTGGCGTGACGAATGGGGTATGGGCGCGGTTGCCGCCGGTCGTGCTGGGCGTGCTGATCCTGACTTGCGGCGTGGTACTTGGGGTGATGATGCTCCTTACACGGCCGCTGGCGCAGCTTTTCGGCCTGGCTAGGCCCGAGGAGAGCGCGCTGTTCTACGTCGGCTCCACCAAGTCGCTGGCCACGGGCCTACCAATGGCGACGGCGCTTTTTGCAGGCCACGACATATCAATGCTGGTGCTGCCGATCATGGTATTCCACTTGCTGCAGCTAATCGTTTGTGCGCCGCTGAACCATCGACATGCGCGCATGGCGGCCAGCTGAAGCAGGCGTGATGGCGATCAGATATACCGACGAGAAGTGGCATCGCTCTTGTCAGAAGGGCACTGTCAGAGGAGCTTGGCTAGAGGCGGGGCAGGAGGCTTGTCGGGGAAAGTCGGCTTGAGACGCGAAGAAATCGGGATTGTCGTATATATTCTGTGCCATGGTTATTTTCAGCGAAGAAAACGTGCGCCTCACTTTGTCAAAAGGAAAGAGGCAACGCCAATGCCTTGGAACCGGCGGATGACTTCGCGTTTCTTAGAGACGATCTCATGTTCATCGATTTCAGCCTTTAGGCCTTTGACTGACATGCCCAGGCCCCACCCCCGAAACCCGCTATATGAAAATGCAGCCGCCAATCCTCGCTGAATGTGTCTGGGTGACCTCCAAAGACCCTTCAGATTTGAAATGAACGAAGAAATTAGGAAATCCGGGCTGGCAGAGAAGGTTCGGCGCAAGTCCCTTCGTTTCCGCCGTCACTATCAACGGCCCGGTGCCCCCTCCCGCAGAAATGTGCTGCCCTTCGTCGGGACAGCACATCTGCATGGTATGGTATCGTCCGGCGGCGCACGCCGCCGGCGGGGACCGATCAGTCTTGTTCGAGCTGGAATGTCATGCCTTCGAACCCGTCCTTTCTCCACTGTTCGACGAGCTCGTTGAAGGCGAACAGCCCCGCGCCGTAGCGCGCGGAGATGAAGCCCTTGCGCTCTCCCGGCTGGCCTTCATTGTTATAGTACCCCGGCGTGCAGTTGCGCAGGAACTCCTCATTCTTCAGGCCCTTTTCGTGGAAATGCTCGACCCAGGCAGAGACAGCTTCGTCGGTGGGCTCGAACCGTTTGGCCCGTTTGCGGCGGGTTTCCTTCATCAGTTCGACGATGTAATCTGCCTGGGTTTCGGAGGCGAGGACGATATTGGCGCCGCCGACGCTCTGCACCTGTCCGATGACCATGAGATTCGGGAATCTGTTGATCGAGATGCCGTGCAATGTCTGGTAATCCTCGTCCCAATGATCCGACAGCGTCAGTCCATCGGTGCCGGTGATCGTGAGGCCCAGCTGGCGTGAATAATCCGTGCCGACTTCGAAGCCCGTCGCGAAGACGATCAGGTCGGTGGGATATTCCACACCGCCTGAAACCACGCCGGTGGGCGTAATCCGCTCGACCCCCAGTCCCTTGGTGTCGACGAGAGTCACGTTGGGCCGGTTGAAGGCCTGGAGGTAACCGTCGTTGAAGGTGGGCCGCTTGCAGAAAAAGCGGAACCAGGGCTTGAGGTTTTCGGCCACTTCGTGGGACTGGACGATTTCCTCGATCCGGTTCCGGACCTGCATCATCCGTTCGGCGTCAGCATATTCCATGGCAAGATCAATGTCCTGCTTGGATCGTTTGGCCGCGCCTTCCGCGTCGTCGGCCTTGTAGAGCACTGAGCCGAGGATGCGCATGATTTCGGTCCAGCCATCCTGCACTAAATCGACTTCCTGCGGCACGCCGGAGACAAGGGAGTAGAAATTCTCCCGCCGCTCCCTTTGCCAGCCCGCCTGGAGGTCCTTGAACCAATCCGGATCCGTCTTCTGGTTGTTGCGCGCGGCAACCACCGAAGGTGTCCGCTGGAAGACATTCAGTTGCTGGGCCTTTTCGGCAATGAAGGGTACGCATTGAACACCCGTCGCGCCGGTGCCGACCAATGCGACCTTCTTGTCCGCCAGTTTGCTCAGATCGTCTCCGGTATAGGAATGATCCCAGCGGCTGGTGTGGAACATCTTCCCCTGGAACTCCATAATTCCCGGAATACCGGGGAGTTTGGGCCGATGGAGGTTGCCGCAGGCCATGATGACGAAGCGGGCCTGGATTTCGTCGTCCCTGTCTGTCCGCACGATCCAGCGGGTCCTGGCCTCGTCCCAGGTCAGTTCGGATACGTGAGTCTGGAAAAGGGCCTTGTCGTAGAGGCCGAAGGTCTTGCCGAGGTGATACTGATATTCGCGGATTTCATCGGCGCCGGAGTATTTCTCCTTAGGCATGTAGCCGGTCTCTTCCAGGAACGGAAGATACATATAAGACTCGACGTCGCATTGCGCGCCGGGATAGCGGTTCCAGTACCATGTGCCGCCGAAGTTGCCACCGTTTTCGATGATGCGGATATCCTCGAAACCGGCCTCGATCAGCTTCTTCGCACCGATGATGCCGCTGAAGCCACCGCCCAGGATCAGGATCTCCACCGTCTCGACGACCGGATCACGTTTCAGGTCTTCGGCAACATAGGGATCCTTCCCGAATTCGGAAAAATCACCTGATATTTCAATATATTGATTGATTCCGTCTCGGCGAAGACGCTTGTCGCGCTCCTCGGCGTATTTCGCTCTGATCACTTCCAGATCAATCGCTTCGCCGCCGGCGTCAATCTTCATGGATTCTTGCTTCATGTTTCCTCCCTGGGTTGTGTTCGCCTGACCGATTTCGACCAGAAGCATCTATCAACCCCGAGAATCATACCCTGCGCATCTATGACCCAATAGAAACAAAAACGCATCGAACCGGTCCGTTTATGAAACGATGTGGCGGGTTGTCGGGTGGGGGCGTCCATGCGACGGTCTTCCGGTGCGCCGGCCAGGCAGCGACCTTTCCGGGTGCCACAAGATACAGGAGTTGACGATGGACCCACTTTCCCGGCTCGTTGCGATCGAGGAAATCAGAAGCCTTGCGATCCGATACTGTCACTTTCGGGACCAGTTGCAGTTGGACGAGATGGCGGATCTTTTCGAGGAGGATGCGATCTACGAATTCGGGGAGCTTTTCGGCGGAACCGTCGTCGGACGGCCTTCGATCCGCGAGGAATTCGAGCGCTCGCGGCAGATCGGCGACGGTCTTCCCTTCGCCACGCTCCATACGATCTCAACGCATTGGGTGGAAATGCTCGACGAGCAGACCGCCGAGGGCAGATGCTTCCTGACCGATTTCGTCTTCGGGACCGAAGAAAATCCCTTGAAGGCGCTGGTCATCTACGACGATGTCTATGCCTTCACGAATGGCGCGTGGAAATTCCGCAAAAGGACCCTTCATGCCATCTGGCCTCAACGCAATGCCGCAGTGCGCGTGCTCGGGAAGACGTAGAGCAGCAGCTCAACACGATGTGCGGATAAATCGAAGGGCCCGCTGCAATGCGATGCAGCGGGCCCTTTGCTTTCGCGGAGAGTGTCAATCGCCGAACTTGGGATCCAGCCAATCGCGCAATCCGTCACCGAACAGGTTGAAACCGAAGACCGTGATGCTGATCGCAAGTCCGGGGAACAGCACCTGCCAAGGCGCGTCGCGGAAGGCGTCGGCGGCCGTTCCGGACAGCATCAGTCCCCAAGCGGGGGTAGGCTCGCCGACGCCGAGGCCAAGATAGGACAGCGAGGCTTCGAGCAGGATCGCCTGTCCCATGTAGGCCGTGAGCAGCACCAGATAGGGTGCGATCACGTTGGGCGCGATATGCCGGAGAATGATGCGTGTCGTGCTAAAACCAAGGGCCTGGGCGGCATCGACATATTGCATCGTGCGCACCGAAAGCGCTGAGGACCGTAGCACGCGTGCGACATTGGGCACGGCGGGAATTGCAATGGCGATCAACAGGCTGACATCGACCTCACCGATCTTGTACTGGCCGAGCGCCGCGACGATCACCAGCGCCAGGATGATGATGGGAAAGGCCAGCAGGATGTCCATGATCCGCTGGATCACCAGATCGACGATTCCCCCGAAATAGGCCGAGGCGATGCCGATCAGCGCGCCGACCGTGCAGCCGACGATTGAGGAGACCAACCCGATGGTGAGCGCGGTGCGCGCGCCGTAGAGGATGCGGCTGAAAATATCGCGTCCGAATTCATCCGTGCCCATCCAGTGCGCTGCCGAGGGCGGTGCGAAGATGTCGGTATAGCTGAGGCTGGTCGGATCGTAGGGGGCGAGCACATCGGCACCGATGGCGGCGATACAGAACAGGATCAGGACGGCTAGGCCAATCGCCGCGATCGGCTGGGCGACGACGAATCTCGTGACGAGACCGCGTTTCCTCGGCACAACCAGGCCCGACAGTGTGCTTATGACGTTGCTCATCAGGAATACCTCACACGGGGATCAAGAATGGCGATGACGATATCGACGATCACGTTGACCGTTATGAACGCGAAGGCGGTCAGCATGACGATGGCCTGGATCAGGACGTAATCGTGGTTGTTCGCGGCCTGTAGCAGGAGTTTTCCGAGGCCGTTGATATTGAAGACCTGTTCCGTCACGACGACCCCGCCGACGAGGAAACCGGCCTCCAGCCCGACCAGCGTCACGGTCGGGAGCATGGCGTTGCTCATGCCGTGGCGCACCGTGATGATCCTGTTCCTGAGGCCCTTGGCACGGGCGGTCCGGATATAATCTTCGGTCAGGATCTCGATCAGCGAGGACCGCATCATCCGCGCGATGATCGCCGCGTAGCGCACGGCAATCGTCAGGGACGGCCAGAAGACGATGGCGAAATTCGCGAGCGGATCCTTGAAGAAGGAGACATATGTGATGGGCGGCAACCAATTGAAGAACTGGAGCAGCATCAACACGAACAGCATGCCGAGCCAGAATGTCGGGATCGCGAGCCCGAGCAACGTGACGATGCGGAAGGCGTAGTCGAGGACGGAGTTCGGCGACAGTGCGCACAGCGCGCCGAGCGGTATGCCGATCACCATGGCGAGGATCGTGGCGAAGGCCGCGATCTGCAAGGTGCCCGGAAGCCGGGGAGCAATCTCGTCGACCACCGGGCGCCCCGTCCACATGGACGTGCCGAAGTCCAGCGTGGCCAGCCCGACCATCCAGTCCGCGAACTGGACGATCAGCGGCTCGTTCAGGCCCAGTCGTTCGCGCTCGCGCTCGAGCGCTTCTTCCGTGATCGCGGCACCATCCGCGGCAAATTTCATTTCGACGACATCGCCCGGCAGGACCCGCAAGGCCAGAAAGATGACGACGGCCGCGCCGAGCAGGGTCGGGACGGCAAGGGCGAGACGGGTCAGGATATAACGCAGCATCAGTATCTCCTTCGACGCAGCTTCAGGCTGGGTTTGCAGATCGGGCAGGGCCTAGACCTTGATGCAGGCGACCTGGTGGCCCCCTTCGACCTCGCGCAGGGGCGGAACCGCGAGTTGGCATTCCCTGCTGGCAAGCGGACATCGCGAATGGAACGGACAACCTTTCGGTACCGTGATCGGCGAGGGCAGCTCGCCCTTCAGCGGGATGTGATCCCGCGACCGTTCCAGCACGGGATCGGGCGTAGGCGCGGCATCGAGCAATGCGCGGGTGTAGGGATGCAGAGGATTGGCATAGAGAAGGTCGCGCGGCGCCTTCTCGACGATGCGGCCGAAATACATGATCGCGACCTCGTCAGAGATATGGCGGACCACCGCGAGGTCATGGGCGATGAACAGGCAGCTTAGCCCCAGTTCGTCCTGGAGATCCTCCAGAAGCGTGATGATCTGGCCCTGCACGGAAATATCCAGCGCGGAGACGGGTTCGTCGCAGATCAGCAGCTTCGGGTTCAGGGTCAGCGCGCGGGCGATCCCGACGCGCTGTCTCTGCCCGCCCGAAAGCTGATGCGCATGGCGCGTGGCGACTTCCGGCCTGAGGCCAACCCGTTCGAGCAGTTGGGCTACGCGATCCCTGGCTTGGGATCGCCTGACGATCCCGTGGACCAGAAGCGGCTCGGCGATGATCGCGCCGACCGTCATTCGCGGGTTCAGCGAGGAGAACGGATCTTGGAAGATCACCTGCATGTCCCGCCGCGCCTTCCTGAGCGCGGAGGGTTTCGAGACGTCCATCTCCTCGCCGAACAGGCGCAGCGAGCCGGAGGTCGGGGTTTCGAGGCCGAGGAGCATGCGGCCGACGGTCGATTTCCCGCAACCTGATACCCCGATCAGGCCGAGCGTGCGCTGCCGCTCGATCCTGAAAGACACGCCGTCGACCGCCCGGACGATTCCGCCGGCAGGCAGGTCGAAATGCTTGGCGATATCCCTGACCTCCAGGACCTCCTCCGCGCCCGGCACCTTGTCGGCCGGGGAACGCGGCGAGGCGGGCGCGGATTGCAGTCCATCGAGCGGCTCATCGCGCCTGTGACAGGCGGAAAGCGCTTGGGTGCGGGATGGTTCCAGCAGCGGCTCGCGTTCCCCGCACACCGCCATGCGCACCGGACAGCGCGGGGCAAAGCGGCAGCCCGACGGCATCGCACCGGGGGCAGGGGGCATGCCGCCGATGGACAGCATACGTTCCTGGCGAGGCTGGTCGAGACGGGGGACCGCCTTCAGGAGCAGCGCCGTATAGGGGTGGCTCGGCCGGGAAAACACCTCGGAGGCCGGACCGCTCTCGACGATCTTCCCGGCATACATGACGCTGACGTAGTCGGCATATCGTGCCACCACACCCATATTATGCGTGATGACGACCATCGCGATGTTGTGCCGGACGGCAAGATCCGCCAGCAGGCTCAGGATCTGCGCCTGGATCGTCACGTCCAGCGCCGTCGTCGGTTCATCCGCGATGATCAGCTTGGGATTGCAGGCGAGTGCGATGGCGATCATCACCCGCTGGCGCATGCCACCCGACAACTGGTGGGGATATTGCGACAGTCGACGTTCGGCATCCGGAATCCCGACCTCGTTCATCAGCTCGAGCGCGCGTTCGCGGGCTTCGCCGCGCGACATCCGGAGATGTTCGGTCAGCGTCTCGGTGATCTGTGTTTCGATGCTGAGAACCGGGTTCAGCGAGGTCATCGGCTCTTGGAACACCATGCCGATGTGGCGGCCGCGCAGTCTGCGCATCTCCTCTTCGCCCAGTTTCAGAAGATCCTGTCCGGCAAAGCGGATCTCGCCCTTCGAGATGCGCCCGCTCGACCGGAGGAGCTTCATCACCGCCAGCGCCGTGACCGATTTTCCGCAGCCGGATTCCCCGACGAGAGCGGTGATCTTGCCCTGCTCCGCCGACCATGAAACCCCGTCGACGACGGTCACCTTCCCTTCGGGTGTCGAGACATCTATCCGGAGTCCGTCGATCGTGAGGAGATCCTCGGACCTGTCCGCACAGGGTTCATATTCCACGGCCTTTCGGGCCAGTTGGTTCCACATCTTTTCTCCTCCCTTTCCTCGTGCTGCGGTTGTCCTCTTTCGGGACGAAGCAATTCGAGGTTTCTTTTCAGTCAAGATTACGCAACGATCTCGCGGCCTGTAGAGCACCATTTCGACAACTCAGCGTTCCAGCGGTGCGACATGGGCGGTCACATCGTTTCATTGTCTTTCCCTGTGCGGCACGGGACCTCCGGCCCACCTTCCCTGGTGACGCCGGGGGGCTGGGATGACGCAGGTTTCAGGCGGTCGCCGTACGCCGCCTTCTTTCGGTGTTCCTTGCCGCCGGTATGCCGGAGGTCATGCGCAGATCGGGAACAGCTCACCGGTTGAGACGGCCAGCCGGGCGTTGGTCCCGTCACCTTTCGAGGTTGACGTTGAGGATCGCGTTCCAGTCGCTCCAGTCCGGTTCGGTAACGGATTTGCAGGATCGCGCGATCGCCACATTGTTGACAAGACAGTCGAGATGACCATGGGGGCGGACAGCCTCGGAAACGGCATCGGAACATTGGTCCGGGTCGGTCAGATCCGCCAGGACAATCGAACCCGTGCCCTTTTCCGCCTCGATCAGATCCAGCGTTTCGCGCGCGGCCCCGCCCCCGTCACCAGAACCCCCTGTTTCCCAGCCGCAATGTCATGATGAACATGCCTTGCAGGTTTCGATATCGGAGGGAGGGGGGGCGCGGGTTCCGGCATGGGAACCGCGGATGTCCTCAGGGGCGGCGAAGGCCGCCGTAGGTCTGCCAGGACGGGGCCAGCAGCCAGCCGCAATCGACCGGCACGTTCACGCCCGTGATGCCCGAGGACAGCGGTGAGGCGAGAAATACCACCGCATTGGCGACCTCTTCCGGTTCGACCAAGCGTCCGAGCACGGCGTTTTCCCTGAGCGGGGCGGGATCGCGCTCGCCTTTTTCGATCCGCGCGCGGGTCGCTGGCGTATTGGTATATCCCGGCGAAACGGCATTGACCCGGACGCCGGCGGGTCCCCATTCACCGGCCAGACATTCGGTCATCGAGGCCACGGCGGCCTTGGCCGGCGCGTAGGCGTGCAGCGGCACCGAACGCAGCGCGGCGGTGGAGGCGAAATTGACGATACTGCCATGGCCGCGCGCAAGCATCGCCTCGCCGAAGACCAGACAGGAAACGTAGGTGCCGCGCTGGTCGACACGGACGATGTCGTCGAACTCCTTCATGCTCAGCTCGTTGGGGCGAAGCGGGCCCTGCATGATGGCGGCGCAATTGGTAAGCGCCACGACCGGCCCGATTTCGTCTTCGATCCGCGCGGCCGCCTGCCGCATCTCGTCCTCGTCGCTGATGTCGGCGACCACTGGACCGGCGACCTTGCCCCTGAGCTCCGCGGGCAATTCGCTGGAGCGGTCCAGAACGACCACCTGCGCGCCGGCCTCCAGGAATTTCCGACAACAGACGGCGCCGATACCGCTTGCCCCGCCGGTCACGACGACCACCCCGTTTATCTGCATTTGTCTTTCCTCTTTCTGTAGGACGCGCTGACCCGGAGCAACGGCCGGGTCAGACCGAGATTTCTTCGACCCGGCCGAAGCCGGCCCGGACCGGGAAGCAATCAGTCCTCGCCTGCGATCCAGAGGTTCTCCAGGGATTGCTCGACCTCGAGCGGCGGAGCGCTCTCGAATCCGCCAACATCTGAGGACAGCGCGATGATCCGTTCCGTCCAGAAGAGCGGGATATAATAGGCCTCCTGCAGAACCCGCCGTTCGAAATCATGCACGATCTCCTCGCGTTCCGCCGGATCCAGCGTGCGCTTCTGCGCCTCGAACAGTTCCTCGAGTTGTGCATCCTCGTAAAGTCCGTAGTTGTTCGGGGAGTCGGGAAGGTATTTCACGAACAGCACCGAAGGATCATCGGTATTGGCCAGGTTGAAGTCGATGGCGGCCTGAAAATTGCCCTGGCGCTGGAAGGTGGTCGGATTGTCGGAATAGGTGACCTTCGCGCTCACGCCGATCCGCTGCCATTGCTCGGCGATGAACACCGCCCCGGCGGTATGCGAGTTCTGCTTGCGCGACAGGATGTCGATGGTCAGGTTGGTCTGCCCGGCCTCTTGCAGCAGCCGGCGCGCTTCCTCGCGGGCGGCTTCGACATCTTCGCCGAATCCCGGCATCTCGGCCAGTTCCTCCGGCGTCAGCGCCATGGAATAGCCCGGCCGCAGCAGACCGCCTACAAGGCCGGTGGTCGAGGTCTGCCCGAGCACGCTCGCCCCGGCGCGCTGGTCGACCGCGAGCGCCAGCGCCCGCCGCACGCGCGGATCGTCCAGCGGCGGCTGCGAGGAGTTGAACACCAACAGGTTCATACCGACCGAGGGGGTCTTCTGGAATTGTACCTCGTCGCCGCGCGCCGACTCGATCTGCCGGGCGTTGGGGGGCGAGAGTGGCCGGAAGTAGCCCTGGATCTGGCCGGCGGAGAAGGCGTTCACGATCGCGCTGGTGTCCATGCGCTTGATCTCGAAACCGTCGAGATGCGGTTTGCCCTCGCGATGGAACGCCTCGAAACGCGACCCTCTCCAGTGCGAGCCCGGAACGAATTCCTCGAAGACGAAGGGGCCGGAGCCCATGACCATCCGTGCTGGATAATCCGGGTTCTCTGCCAGCAGCTTGGCCGAATAGATACAGTTCCACGGGCTTGCGAGCGAGTCCAGTATGCCCGGATTCACCTCCGACAGCTGGAACACGACGGTCGTGTCGTCCGGCGTCTCGACCGAAGCGATGTCCAGAAGCTCGGACTGCCGCGGCGACACCACGCCTTCGGGCGGATCAATGATCCGCTCGTAACTGGCCTTGATATCGGCGGAAGTCAGCGGCGTGCCGTCATGGAACTGCACGTTGTCGTGGATCTTGAAGGTGTAGGTCAGGGAATCTTCCGATACCTCCCAGGACTCGGCGAGATCGCCGGTGATCTCCGGATAATTGCCCGGCACATAGCGCAACAGCGTCGAGTAATGCGGCGACAGGTGCTGTGTGCTGTAGAAATCGGTTGCGCTGTGGCAGTCGAAGGTCGGCGGATCGCTTTCCGCGGCAAAGGTAAAGACGCCGCCCTGATGCGCGTCCTGCGCGACCAGGGGGGTGAAAGCCATTGCCCCGACAACGAGCGCCGTCGTAAATGCCAGGTAGTGTCTCATCCTGATGTTTCTCCTCCATTGGCGTGCCTGTTCCCGAAAAGCCGACGGGGAAGCGCGATGGCCACCGCGCGTCGCTCTCCGGACCTCCGTCAGGTCCTGGTGGAAGGAACGTGCCGGTATGGCCGGTCTCCCCCACAGCTCCGGGACCCCTGCTCCTCAACAGGGATCACCGTCGTCCATCGTTACCTTAGGGGACGGTTTGAAGCCTCGTATGTTCCAAATCTGGAACATACAGTTACGCAATCTCCGAATGCTGCGATGGGTGCAGGCTTTGTAAGAATGCCGGGAGGCGGAGGTCATTCCGTCACAATTCCCGCCCCGCAAACCGGCGTTGCCGCAAAGGTCTGCCGGGTTGGGTCACGACATGAGGAGGAGAAAGAATGAGGTTCAAGGACAGGGTTCTTTTCGCGACCGGCGCGGCGTCGGGTCTCGCAGCCGCGACGGTCGCGAAATTCGCCGAGGAGGGTGGCCATGTCGCTGTCGTCGATCTCGATCTCGACCGGGCCGGCAGCATCGCCGCTGATCTTCCCTCGGCCATTCCGGTCCAGTGCGACGTCGCCGACGAAGACTCGGTGAAGCGGGCGGTGGCCGCGGTCGACAAGCATTTCGGTCGAGTAGACTGCGTGGTCAACTGCGCCGGGCATGTCATCGCAAAGTCGATCGAGGACACCACGGTCGCTGAATGGAACAAGATGATGACTGTGCATACGACGGGTCCGTTCCTGATCATCCGCGAACTGCTTCCGCTGCTGAAGCAGAGCGGGGCGGCGAGCATCGTCAACATCTCCTCTATCGCGGCGGTGACGGGCACGACGAACCGGAGTGCCTACACCGCCGCCAAGGGCGCCGTCCTGGCCATGAGCAGGCAGATGGCGATCGAGTTGGCGCCCTTCGGCATTCGCGTCAACACGGTCCTGCCCGGCTCGATCGACACGCCGATGAGTCAGCAGATGGCGAGCGACAATGCGACCGGCCGCGGAACGGGCTACGGCGCGCTGCTTGCCAGCGTTCCGCTGGGGCGCATGGGTGTGCCGCAGGATGTCGCCGCCGCGATCCTGTTCCTGCTTTCCGACGATGCGAGCTATTTCACCGGCACGTCGCTGACGCCGGACGGCGGGCGGACGGCCATGGCCTCGGTCGACCAGGCGGCCTCCCGCGTGTGCGCCGCGGAATAGCAATGGCACTGGTGCCCGCCCGGCGGGATCAGCGGGGCGGACGTGCCGCCGTTCCCCGGCCATCGGATATTTTCACAAGGAGACACAATGTCGGAACCAGTATTCAGTTTGGCGGGCAAGGTTGCGGTCGTGACCGGCGGCGCCTCGGGAATGGGCGAGGCGATTACCCGCCGTTTCCTGAACTCCGGCGCCAAGGTTCTGGTCATGGACCTGGGCGACCAGCAGGCCGCGGTGAACGCCGCGGGGGCGGAATATTTCGAGGCCGATGTGAGCGATCCCGCAGCAATCGAGGTCGCGCTTGACCATGCCGTATCGCTGTTTGGAAAACTCGATATCATGGTCAACAATGCCGGGATCGGGATCTATCGCCCGCTGGAGGAGATCGAGCCGCAGAAGGCCGAGAACATCTTTCGCATCAACGCCCTCGGCGTGATCTACGGCATGTCGGCGGCGTCGAAGCGGATGACGAGCGGCGGCTCCATCATCAATATCGGCTCGACCAGCGCCATCACCGGGATCTCGGGCCTGACCGAATATTCCGCGACGAAGGGGGCAGTCGGCACCGCGACGCGCACCGCGGCGATCGAACTCGGACTGCGCAACATCCGGGTGAATGCGATCAATCCGGGCAGCATCAAGACCCCGATGGCCGACAAGGAACGCTCGAAGCTGAGCCGCTCGGTCGGGGCGATCACCGCCATGGGGAGACAGGGCAGCCCGGACGAGATCGCGGCTGCCGCACATTTCTTTGCCAGCGACGACGCAAGCTATGTGACGGGTCAGGTCATCACGGTGGACGGAGGCTGGACAGTGGGCACGATGCCGCAGGTCCTCGACATCTGTTCCAAAACGCCCCTTTGAGGCCGCCACGCTCATCTCCGGGAAGGTGCCTGCGACAGAGCACGTATCCGATGAACAGAAGGTGGTGCCGGAGCGCGCCACGCGACCCAATCCACACGCGCCGGCATTGGCCCGGCGGACAGGGCTGGCGTTCCCATGTGTGTGCACCGGTTCGACTGGGCGCTTGTTTCAGACCATTGCACCGGCGATGACGGGACGTTTCCGTCCGCTGCGACCGGAAGGATTTCGAGGCTTTGCCTGCGGAGCCGCCGTCCGCAAGCAACGGCGCGGTGATTGTCGCCACGTCAACCGGATCCTCATCGGACGGGTGCTCGACGGGCGCAGCGCGAGGACAGGGCCGGGCGACAGGGGGGCGGCCCTCCCAGGCTCCGGTGCCGCACCCGGACGCGCGCCTTCGTCCCGCCGCGGTCCGGCGTCGGTCCGAGCCTGCCCGCTCCGGATGTCAGCCCGCGGGCTCGTGGATCGGGCAGCCGTTGACCCTTTCGCGGAAGGAGGCGCTGTGGCGGTAGGTGTCGCGGCGGGTGCGGTTGACGTTGCCGAGGGGGCGGTGGGCCGCGAGGCCGGTCCAGGGGCTGAAACGCATGCCCTCGTTCACCGCGGAAACCCTGTCGCCGTCCCAGCTGTCCTGCGCCGGAACGTGGACCAGAGCCACCCGCTGGTAGGGCGAGACATCCTCGGGCCATTCGACGGAGGCATCCTCGACCGGCTGCCGCTCGGGATCGCGCAGCAGCTGGACGCAGAATTCCCATTCGGCATCGCGGGTGCGGAATTCGGCCCGGACGTCTTGCCGGATCGCGTTGTCGCGGCCGTCCACCTCGATCGTTTCGCCGGCGAGCGCCCTCATCCATTCCGCGGCGGGCCGCAGGCTGAACTTGGCGACATGATCGCCGTAGCGGAAGGGCGTGGCGGAATAGTAGGTTTCTCCGAGCGGTTCGACATTGGGCAGGCCGCCCAGCGTCGCCAGCGTGGCGGAGGGCGCCATCCCGAGCGATTGCCGGGCGGCGTTGAGGCCATGCGCCATCGTCGCGGCGACCTTCTTCAGCCCCTCGACCCGGTCGGTGGTCTTCGCGAGCAGCTTCAGGGTCTTGCCGAAGCTTTCGGCATCGGGTGCGGCAAAGGCGGGACTGTTGACCATGACGAAATCCTGCGTATCGCCCTCGGCGCCGGGCAACCGCGCGCCCGCCACACCGCAGACCTTCATCGCGAGCCCGCGCGGCAGGGCGATGGAGTCGTCGAGGACATCGCCCGCATTCGTCGACAGCCGCAGGTATATCCTGTGCTCTCCCGGCGCCGCGAAGAGGCCCTGCGCCAGTTCGGGCGGCAGCCCGGACCCGACGGTCAGCGTGCCCTCGACGATGCCGTGCGACTTCGCGTGCACCGAGCGCATGGCATGGCCACAATCCCTGGCGGTGGTCTCCATGATCTCGTCCAGCGCGCCGTTGATCTCCTCGACGGTGGCGGCTTCATCCTCCTTCGGCGTTTCGAGCGCGGGATCGTAGGCGATGGGCTCGGGATGGGTCATGTGGCGTGCCTTTCCTGGTAAACGGCGGCGGTGCTGCGCCGCCCGACGGGGAGGCGGACGTGTCGGGAGGGAGCGGCAGCCCGCACCTGCCGGTGGCGTGGATGCCGATCCCGCCCGGCCCCCCGACGCCGGCGCCCGGCATGAGGCCCTGGTCCGGTCGGCTCGGCGCGTGGCTGCATCGGCGTTCGCTCCTCTGGCTCCTGCCTTCGGAAACACGCGGGCCCGCGGAATGTTCCGGCCGTGCCGGGGTCTCGCAGGTCGCGCAGTCGGGACGGGGGAGGCGGCCCAGAGGTCAGAGCCCGTCCGGCAGCTTGGCGCGCATCGCCACGCTGCGGTCGAAATGTGCGCCATCGGCGGTGAAGGTCCCGTCGCCGACGGCATGGAGCAGCCTCCTGTCCCTCGGCCCGGTGTCGATATAGGCCGCCACTCCCCGGAGCAGGACGAGGTCCAGCCGCGCGACGATCTCCTCGACACGGCATTCGATATTGGCAAGGCATTCTGCGATCAGCGGCGCCCCGACGTGGCGCGCGGGCAGGGGGGTGAGGCCGAACCGCGCGAACTTGTCCGTGTCGGCGCCCGAGCACGTCCCGATGCCCACGGCCGTGTCGATCATGTCGGCGGTCGGGATGGCGAGCACGCATTCGCCGCTGTCGGCCAGCGCGCGCCAGGAATGGTTCCACGATCCGGTGGTGAGCGCGAAGGAGGCATCGAAGCCGCGCACCATCGTCCAGGTGATGGTCATGATGTTGGGCCTCGTCCCGTCATGGGTCGTCACCAGCACCACCGGGCCGGGCTCGATCAGGGTGAAGGCGCGGGAGAGCGGCAAAGGGTCCATCGGTATCCTCCTTCGGCCGGTGCGGCCTGGCTGCGGCGTCTCGGGGGTGTTCGCCCGGATCGGGGTCGGGATGCGGGCACCGGGCGCCCGCCGCCGCCCCGGAGGGAGGAACACCCCGTCAGAATGCCTGCCGGACCGTCTCCAGTCGAGCCCGGATCGCCGCCCGCGCCCCGGCGGACCGGCGCGCTGCCGCGCAGGTCTCCGTGCCCGTGGCAGTGCCGCCGAAAGGGGGCCGGACGCCGGAGCCGCGCACCGAATGCGCGCGCCGCTCGTGGTCGTGGCGAACGGCCACCCTCCCGGCCTCCGCCGCCGGATCCTGTCAGCCCGCCGCCTGTTCGTCCGGACGCCCGTCTTCGAGCACGCAGCTTTCCAGGCGCCTGCCCTCGAAGACCTCGACCAAGCCGACATCGCTCAGGCGCGGGCCGGGGTTGCAGACGAGGGAGGAACCGAAAAGCGCCTTGAACACCAGATAGGGCGGATGCCAGTCCACCAGCCCGTCGAGCGTCTCGCGCAGCTCTGCAAATCCGGTTGCGACCTCGGCCAGACCGGCCTCGCTCATCAGGCCCGCCAGAGGCAGCGCGACGCAGGACAGCAGCTCTCCCCCCGCCGCCACGGCCACACCGCCTCCGGCGTCGCGCACGGCATTCGCGGCGATGGCCATGTCCTCGGGGCTGCGGCCGAACACGGTCAGGTTATGGCTGTCATGGGACACGCTCGTGGCAAATGCGCCCCGCCACTCTCCCCAGTTTTCCAGAAAGGCAATCCGCACCGGCGTGTTCGCCCCGTGGCGGTTGACCACCGCCATGCGGATCATGTCGTCGGGGAGACGCAGAGCGCCGGTCCCGACGGCAAGCTCCCGTTCCCCCCAGTCCGGGAAACGTGGCTTCGACAGGGTCGCGACCCGCGCCCGCGGTCCCCTGGCCGTCACTTCGAAATCTCCGGGGGTCAGCGGCGCGAGGCGCATCGTCTTGCGCAGGGGGGCGGGAACCGCGGCACGCGGCGCAGGCTCGGTCAGGCGACCGTCACGGGCCACGACCGCGCCATTCGCAATCACGCATCCGGCGGCGACGGTGTCGACATCCGCCAGCAGCACGAGATCGGCGCGCCGCCCCGGTGCGACCAGCCCGAGGTCCGGCCGCCCGGTCCGGCTGGCCGCGTTCAGCGTGGCCGCCCGATAGGCCCAGAGCGGCGGCAGGCCGCAGTCGATCAGAAGGCGGATCACCGCGTCGAGCCCGCCCCTGTGCAGCAGGTCGTCGGGAAAGACGTCATCGGTGCACAGCGTCAGGGTCTGCGGCATCTCGCCCAGCTCCAGAAGCGCGCGGGCGAAATCCGGCAAGAGATGCGCATGCGAGCCGCGCAACTCGATGGTGAATCCGGCCTCGAGCTTGGCGATCAGGTCTTCGGCACTGGTCAGCTCGTGATCCGTCTCGATCCCGGCCGCGGCGAAGGCCATCAGATCGCCGCCGGTCAGGCCGCGCCCGTGGCCGCAGACCCGCTTGCCGCTTGCGAGCCCGGCGTTGACGATCCCGGTGACACGCGGCTCCCCGTCGAGCAGGGGCTGCATCGTCATGAGTTCGGCTGCGCCGTTCATGTCGTCGCGGGCGAGCCATCGGGCAACCGTGTCCGCGGTGAAATCCCCGCCGCTGCATTCATAGCCGGGGGCCGAGGGAACGCAGGTGGGCATCAGGGGCAACAGGCGCAGGGGCAGGCCCTTTGCGGCGGCAAGGGCAAAGTCGAGCCCGGCCTCTCCGGCCACATTGGCCAATTCGTGCGGGTCCCAGAAGGCGCTCGTCACCCCGCGCGGCACGACGGCGGTGGCGTATTCCGCCGGCGTGACCATGGAGCTTTCCACATGCATATGCGTGTCGATGAACCCCGGCACGAGCGTCGCCCCCTGCGCGTCGAGGACCGTCCTGCCCTCATATGCCGGTTCGGGCGCGTGGACGCTGGCGATCATCGGGCCGACGATGCCGATCTCCGCATCGCGGCGCCGCCCGGTGACCATGTCGAGCACGACGGCGTTTCGGATCAGCAGATCGAACGGGGCCTGTCCGCGGGCCGCCTTCACCGCGCGCGCGCGCAGGGCCGGATCGTTCATGTCTCGGGGGAATGCCATGTCAGTCTTCCTTCTTCAGCGCGTCGAGGCAGTAACGCGCGATCGTCTCTTCCGTGCCCGTCGCCAGGCGGACCGGGGGCAGGGGGGTGAGGGGATGTGCGGGCGCGCTGAACCGGGTTTCGCCATATGCCTCTCCCGTATCGGTCGCGACCTCCAGGTGCCGGGGTTCGAACGTCACCGCCTCGGGCCGGGCAAGGACAAAGGCGGCCACCGGATCGTAAATCGCCATTCCGGGGCGGCCGCGCGACAGGCCGATGTCGAGATATCCGCCGAGCAGGTCGGCGGTCAGGGGATCGCAGTCCGGCATGTCCTGCGGGCCAAAGGACACCCCGCGGCAGAACATCAGGTCGACGATGTCAAAGGGAATCCCGGCCTGCGCAACCCGTGCCAGCGCCTCCGGGTCGGCAAGCGCGTTGAATTCGGCCCGCGCGGAATGGTTGCCCGGTCCGGTGCTGCCGCCCATCCAGACCAGCCGGGAGATGCGGGAGGCGGCCTCCGGCTCCTGCTCGATCAGGCGGGCCAGGTTGGTGAGCGGGCCGAGCGCGAGCACGTCGCGCGGCCCGTCCGCCGTGCGCAGCCATGCGGCGAGGGCCGGGACGGCATCGTCGGGCGGGCGCGGGCCGGTCGCCTCGGGAAGCCAGCGTCCCCGGCTTTGCATCCCCCGCGGTCCCAGAATGCGCCGGGCGGTCTCCACGGGGCGGTGCAGCGGGCGATCCGCGCCGACATGCAGCGGGATGTCGAGGTCATAGGCTCGGGCGGCGCCGAGCGCATTGGCGATCACCTGCTCGAGCGTGGCATTGCCGCTGACGAGCGAGACCCCGTCGATCGCCACCCCGGCCCGGCGCAACAGCAGGATGGCCCAGAGATCATCGAAGCCGTAATCGGTATCAATCCAGACGCTCATGCCGACAGGGGCCTCGCGCTGTCCTGCGGCAAGTCGAAGGCGAGCCGCTCTCCGATCGGAACCTCGGGCAGGGAAATCGCGGCATTGGCCTTGATCTGGCCGATCTGGCTGTCGATCACATATTCCCGGTGCGCACCGGCAAAGCTGCTGGCGATGACCTGGCCCTGATGCGGCCCGTGCCCGACGGTGACGCCGTCCGGGCGCCAGGCGAGCAGGGCGCTGTCGGGGCGATAGCCGAGGGCCAGCTCGCCATGCGTGCCGGTGAGCCTGTCGCCGTCGACGGAAAAGATGTTCTCGAACCCCATGAAATCGGCGGCAAAGGCGGTCTCGGGATGCGCGTAGAGGTCGCTCGGCGTGCCCAGTTGCTCGATCTTTCCCTGTTTCATCAGCACGATACGGTCGGCAAGGGCGAGCGCTTCGGCCTGATCGTGGGTGACGAAGACCATGGTGACGCCGGTCTCTTTCTGAACCCGCTGCAATTCCGTCCGCATCTCGAGCCGCAGACGCGCGTCGAGGTTCGAGAGGGGCTCGTCGAGCAAGAGCACTTTCGGGCGCATGACGAGGGAGCGGGCGAGGGCGAGGCGCTGTTGCTGGCCTCCCGACATTTCGGCGGGCTTGCGCGTCTCGAACCCGGTCAGGCCGACGGTGGCGAGGCCTTCTTCCGTCCGGCTGCGGATCTCGGTTTCCGGCAGCTTTTGCAGGCGCAGCCCGAAGGCGACGTTCTCGAAGGCGCTCAGATGCGGGAAGAGGGCGTAGGATTGAAAGACCAGCCCGATGCCGCGCTTGTTGGCCGGCACCTTGGTGACGTCGCGCCCGTCGATGTGGATGCGCCCGGAGGTCGGCGCGAGCAGCCCCGCGATGGCGCGCATGGTCGTGGTCTTGCCGCAGCCGGACGGGCCGAGCAGGGCGATCAGCTCGCCCTTGCGGATCGACAGGTCGAGCGCCGGCACGGCGACGCTTTTGCCATAGGACAGGGTGAGATCGGAGAGCTGGACAAAGGCATCAGACATAGCGAGAGAATCCCAGAAGGCGTTCGGCCACGAAGACGATGGCGAGAGACATGAAGGCCAGAAGCGCGGAGAGTGCGGCGACCGAAGGATCGAAGGTGATCTCCATATAGGCCAGCATGTCGATGGGCAGGGTGCGGACCCCCGGACCGGACAGGAACAGGGAGACGGGCACCTGGTTGAAGGAGGTCACGAAGCCGAGGATGAAGGCGGCGAGGACGCCGCCGCGGATGTTCGGCAGGACGACCTTGATAAAAGCCTGAAACCGGGTGCAGCCGAGCAGAACCGCCGCTTCCTCCATATCGGCGCGCAGATTGTGCATCGAGGAGGAGACGACCCGCACCGCATAGGGCAGGACCAGCGCGGTATGCGCCAGAAAGAGCGCGAGGGTGATGGTCATGTTGAGAGGCACGACGAAGTAGCGCAACAGCGCGAGGCCGACGATGATCCCCGGCACGATGATCGGGGCGGCCACGACGGTGCGCACGGTCTCGGCCCCCGGAATATCGTAGCGATTGAGCGCATAGGCCGCCGGAACGCCCAGAAGCAGCGCCATGAGCGTGCCGAAGATCGCCAGTTCCATCGAGAGCAGGAAGCTCGCGCGGAAGCTTTCGATGGTGAAGACCTTGGCATACCATTTGAGCGACAGCCCCTCGGGCGGGAAGGCGAGGTTCTGCCCGGCGGAGGCGCCCGCAAGGATGATGATCACGAAGGGCCCGATCAGGAAGACCAGCGTCAGGCCGAGAATGCTCCAGTTTGCAACATGTTTCATGGGATCACCTCCGCACCGTCGCAATGCGTTTCAACAGAAGGTTCGCGGAAAAGGACATCAGGATCAGGATCATCGCGATCACGCCCGCAGAGACGAAATCGTTGGAAACATTGACCTTCTGATAGAGCAGCGTTTCCAGCATCAGCACCTTGGAGCCGCCCAGGATCGCCGGGGTGATATAGGCGGTGAGCGCCCCGGTGAAGACCAGCGTGCCGCCGATCACCAGCCCCTCCCTTGTCAGCGGCAGGATGATCTTCAGGAAGACCGAGGGCCAGCTTGCCCCCAGAACGCGCGCCGCGGGGATGACGTCGCGCGGGATATTCTCCATCGCGGAAACGAGGCTGATGATCATCAGGGGCAGGAACAATTGCAGCAGGCCGAGGAAAACGGCGGTTTCGGTGAACAGCAGGCGGATGGGCCGATCCGACAGGCCCAGCCCGGTGATCGCCATGTTGACGATCCCGGTGCGCCCGAGGATCACGATCCAGGCATAGGTCCGCGCCACCGGGGAAATCATCAGCGGAAGAACCACCAGACCGAACACCCGCCCCTTGGAGCCGGGGCTGAGATTGACGATGCAGAAGGCGGCGGCATAGCCGATGACGGCGGCGGTCGCCGCGACCAGAACCCCGAGCTTGAGCGACCGCAGGAAGACCGTGCGGTTGAGCGGGCTGGCGAAGAAGTCGATATAGCCCTGCAAGGTCCAGCTCCCGTCCGTGCGAAAGGCCTCGGACAAAAGGATGCCCACGGGCACCAGGAACAACAGCATGGCGAAGATGGCGGCTGGCAGGGCCAGTGCAAGCCCCTCGCGCGTGTTACGAAACATGGTCAGATACCGCTTGTCAGAAAGGCCCGCTCAGGCGAGGGGCGTGGGGGGCTTGCCGTGAGCGCCGGGCCGCGGACAGCCGCCCGGCGCAGGGGATCGCGCGGTCAGCGGATCACTTCGTTGTTCCACTGTTCGACCCAGCCTTCGCGCTTGTCGAGAATTTCCGCGGCCGGAAGGATGTTCAGCGTGTTGATGACGTCGGCGCCATAGGTCAGGTTGTCGGCGACCTCGTCGCTCACGGTGACCTCCTTGTTCGCCGGGCTGTCCACCAGCATGTCGGCGATCTTGCCCTGGACCTCGGTGGACAGCCAGTAGTCCATGAACTGATAGGCCAGCTCCTCGTTGCCGCTGCCCTCGGTCATCACCAGCACGTTCATGCCGCCGGCCTGGCCTTCTTCCGGCTCGGCCCAGGCAAAGGGCAGGCTCGAGTTCCTGAAGCTCGACCAGGCAAAGCGGCCGACCGGCGCGGCGATCACCTCCTGCTGGTTCATCAGTTGCACGAGCTCGGAGGAGCGGGCGTAGAACGTGACGATATCGTCCGCCTTTTCCGCGATTTGGGAGATCACGGGGGCGAAATCGCTCTCCTCTCCCATGGTCTTGCCCAGCATCATGAGCGTCAGCGGCCCCTGGGTCGAGGTGAGGTTCGGAAGTGACACCTCGCCGGCAAGCTCCTCGCCCAGCAGGTCGCCCCAGCTCTCGACCGACACGAGATCGGAGCGGTAGACGATCGAGGTGGCGTAATAGGTATAGCCCACGGCCATGTGATCCCCGATCGGGTCTTTCGCCGTGTCGTAGAGCTTGTCGAAATTGCTCAGCTTCGAGGTGTCGATCGGCGCGACGAGGCCCTTGCGGGTGAGGCTCAGCGCGTCCTGCGTCGAAATCGCGGCCAGGTCGATCACCGGGTTGGCGGCATTCGCCTCGATCTTGGCCATGCGCTCGACGCTGTTGCCGGTTTCGACCACGAGCTCGCAGCCGCAGATCTCCTCGAACGGATCGTAGAGCGCTTCCTTGTATTCGTCCTGGGCAAAGGAATAGACGGATATCGTGAGGGTCTTGTCCTGTGCCAGGGCCGGGCCGGCCATCGCGCAGCCGAGCGCGAGAAGGGAAAGGCTGGATTTCATCGTTTTTCTCCGTGTTGGTTGGGTCGGGTCTCGGGGCGGGGGCGGGGTCTGGGGGACATCAGGAGGCGTCCCGGCAAACATCGGGAGGCGCGGCGCTCGAGGCCCTGACGACAAGGCGCATGGGGATCGCGTGGCCTCCCGGAAGATCGTCCTCCCCGGCGATCATGCGCGTGATCGCGCCAAGCGCATATTCCGCGATGGCCTCGACATTCTGGGCCGTGGTCGTCAGCGCCGGGTGCATCACGGTCGCGAAGGGCAGGTCGTCGAATCCCGTCAGGCTGACGTCTTCGGGCACGCGATAGCCTGCGCGGCTGAGATGGGAATGGGCGCCGAGCGCCAGCAGGTCCGAGGTGGCCAGAACGGCGGTCGCGCCGCGCCTCACATGATCGGGGAGCGCGGCCATCCCGGCCTCGCCCCAGAGGATCTCATGCGACACGCCGTCGCCCAGCCCCCCGGCCATGCCCCGAACGCGGTCGCGCTGCACCTCGGAAATCGCATCCCCGCCGAGCAGGACCACCTGCCGGTGTCCGAGCCCCGCGATATGCGCGCCCAGCAGGCGCCCGCCGCCGCCGTGATCCGCGGATACGGTCGAACGGGGATCGGACCGGGTGTTGATCACGACGCCCGGCACGCGCGGGATGACGGGCGAGGTGCCTTTCTGGGGCACGATGATGATGCCGTCCACACCGCGCCCGACGAGATGCGAGATCGCCGCGCCCTGCCGGGCGGCATCGCCGCGGGAATCCCCGATGAGGATGCCGAGCCCGTGGGATTCGGCGGCAACCGACACATGGCGGGCAAAGGACGGAAACAGCGGATTGGTCAGGTCGGGCATCACCAGCCCGAGGATTCCGCTCTGACCGGTCTTGAGCGCCCGCGCGGCGGAACTCGGGCGATAGCCGGCGCTGATGGCATAGGTCCGGATGCGCTCCGCCAGGGCGCTCGACACCCGCCCTTTCCCCGAAAGCGCATTCGACACGGTCGCCGTCGAGACTCCCATTTCACGCGCGATATGCTTGAGACTGATCATTCGCATCCTCTTTGATGAAACGAATAATCACAGCGGATACGCGGTTTGAACGATTAATTAAACGATTAATCATCGCAAAGGCGGACTCGTGGCGGCAAACGCACAAGTTTTGCGCTGCCGGCCCAAAATATGCGTCGTCTGACAAGTCATGGACGCGACCCGGACACCGGATTTCCCGGCGTGCCAGGGGGGCGTGCGGGGGATTAACGGAGTCTTAGGCCGGAGGCGCTATCCTGGGGACATGATTTTGCGGGGACATTTCGTGGAGGGTTTCATGCGACATGACAGCGAGTTTGCGGCCTGGATCAGGTCGGGGGGCACCGGCATCTCGTCGCTTGCCCCGGTTCGGGTGCGGCGTGCGGGGCGTTCGGTGGGCCCCGACCGGCGGCGCCACGGCAGCGCGGAGGAGGCGGGACGCTCCGCTCCGCGCCTCGTCGCCTCCCCCCGCGCCGCCTCAGCCGCCGCACCTGACCCGTTCGGCCAGCAATTCGCACAGGACGAGCTTGGCCACGACCGGGCCGAGCTCGCCGCGCTCGGGCAGCGGGGACAGCGGGGTGGCGATCAGGATCTTCTCGCAGAGCCGGCCGAGATCGGCGATCCGGCGGCCCGACACGGCCACCCGGTAGGCGCCGCGCTCCCCGGCGATCGACAGCATGCGCTCCGTGCGGGCGGTGAGCCCGGTTTCGGAAATGGTCATGTAGACCGAATGCGCGTCGAGCGCGCCGGCGATCTCCTCGGCCACGACCGGGTCCTGGAGGCCGCGCGCCACCAGCCCGATCCGCGAGAACCGGTAGGCGTAGAGCTGGGCGACGATGCCGGAGACGCCCGAGCCGAAGATGTCGATATGCCGCGCGGCGCGCAGCCGGTCGGCGATCTCGCGCAGGTCGGCCTCGGGGATGCCGTCCACCGTCGCGCGCACGGCATCGCTGATCCGCGTGCCGAGATCGGTCTCCCGCGGCTGTGCACCGTTGCGATAGGCGATGTCCGAGGCCAGGGCGATCTTGAAGGCCGGGAAGCCGTCGAAGCCCAGCTTGCGGCAGAAGCGGGCGATGCTGGCCTCGCCGCTGCCCGACAGCACGGCGAGATCGGACATCGAGGCGCGCACCGCCACCTCGGGCTCGCGCAGGATGAAATCGGCGATCCGCGCCAGCGCGTCGGGCAGGTCGTCGCGGCTGGCCTCGATGAGGCGCAGGGCGTCCCGGATCATCCCCGTCTTCTCGGATATGGTCTGCATGGTTCCCCCCTTCGCGGCCGGCCCGGCTGCCGCATGATAGCACCCGATCCGGCGCTGTCATCGCCGCCGGGCGCGGATCACGCCGCCTCGACGCGCAGCAGCGCGGTCAGCTCCTGCGCGGATCCCACGACGCGGGCGGCTCCGGCGTCCCTCAGGCGGGCGGCATGGTCGGGCCCGCTATGGCTGCCGCCGGTGAAGCCGATGGCGCGGGCGCCGGCCGCCACCGCCCCGGCGATGCCCGACACGCTGTCGTCGATCACGAGGCATCGGCGCGGATCCGCGCCGAGCCGGCCGGCGGCGAAGTGGAACAGGTCGGGGGCGGGTTTGCCGTGCGCGACATCGGCGGCGCTGAAGACGCGGGACCCGAAATGGCCGGCAAGCCCGGTCAGGCGCAGGGCGAGGGCCAGCCGCGCATGGCCGCTGTTCGAGGTCACGCAGGACGGCAGATGCAGCCTGGCCAGAAGCTCCGCGATCCCCGGCACCGGCGTCAGCTCTTCGCGGAACCGCCGGAACAGCAGCCGGTCGAACCGCGCCTGGTATGTCGCGGGCAGCGCGATCCCGCAGGCGTCGCGCAGGGCGCGATGCGCCGCCTCCGCGCTCTTGCCGGTGAACAGCGCCGCGGCCTCGGCCGGGCTGAGGGCGATCCCCAGCTCCGCGAGGCAGTCGACCGTGGTCCGGGTGGCCAGCACCTCGCTGTCCACCAGAACCCCGTCGCAATCGAAGCAGATCAGGTCGGTCATCGCCGGTCCTTCGCCGCCCTGCCGCCGCGCGCGGCGCCGCGCCTCTCCCCGCTCACCGGGCGAGGCCCAGGGCGGACAGACGCTCCGCGGAGGGGATCACGCCGGACTTGTCGCGCAGTTCGAGGATCAGCCGCGGCCTGCTCTCCAGCCGGCCGAGCGCGGCAAAGACCGCGTGCCAGTTCACGCTTCCCCGGCCGATCTCCCAGTGGCGGTCGGCATGGCCGTCGGCATCCTGGAGGTGGATGTGCTCGAGCAGGTTGCCGGCCCGGTGGACGTAGTAATCGACGGGCGGCGCCCCGGTCGACCCGTGCGCGTAATGCGCATGGCCGGTGTCGATCGACACGCGCACCGCCGGGCTGTCGAAGCTGCGGGCGAGATCGCAGCGGGCGTCGGGATCCTTGTCCTCGATATTCTCGAGGACCAGGGTCACGTTGCTGTCCTCGGCACGGGCGATCACCGGGTCGAGCGTGGCATGGACCAGGTCCACCACCTCCTGCCGGGCGTCGGGATGATTGTCGAGATTGTTGTGCATCCAGGTGGAGTAGGGGCTGTGGATCACCATCTGCGTCGCGCCGAGCGCCTCGCAGACCGCCAGCCCCTGGTCCATGCGCCGGGTGACGAGGGCGCGCAGCTCCGGGTCGGGATTGGCCAGCGACAGCCCCCAGAACGGCCCGTGGATTCCCAGCCGCCCGGTATGGCCGTCGAGCAGGGTGCGCGCACGGTCGACCAGCGGCATCCAGTCGCCGTTGAGGACGTCGGCGGTGATGAAGTCCTGGAGTTCGAGGTCGCGCTGGCCGGCCTTGATCCAGTCGCCATGGGTTTCGAGAACATCGAGCGGCATGGCCGCGCCGAGAACGGGAAGGGATGTCATTGGTCGCTCCGTAACCTGTGGACTCACCGGCCGGGGCCGACCGGAAACCTGTGGGGAAGGGGCCCTTTCGGCGCCTCCGATGCCTGTCGGCTACGCAGGATCTGTGACAGTATGATTACAAAACTTCATACTTCCGTCGTGATGTGGAGTATTTCTCCAAATTTCGCGGAACGGTAATCAAAGCGTCTCGGAACTGTCACATCCAGCGGGTTTCAACTGGGGCATGTCCGGCAGCGACAGCGGCCGGCAGGCGAAATTCAATCCCGGCACATCCCCCGGTTATCCGACAGTCCAGGAGACAGGAACATGATCAGACTAAATCGACGCCATGCGCTCGGAATGATGGGCGCCGCCGCCGGCGGGCTCGTGCTGCCCGGCTACCTGCGCGCCCAGGGCAGCCGTCCCTCGGTCACCGTCGCGGTTCAGAAGATCACCAACAACAACACGCTCGACATCTGGAACGAACAGTCCAACGTCGGCGAGCGCGTCTTCTTCCCGAACCTGTGGGAGGGGCTCATCCTGCGCGACTGGATGGGCGACCAGGGGCCGGTGCCGGGGCTGGCGACGGAATGGACGCGCATCGACGACAAGACGCTGGAGCTGAAGCTGCGGCAGGGCGTGAAGTTCCACAACGGCGACGAGATGACCGCCGAGGACGTCGCCTTTTCCTTCTCGCCGGAGCGCGTCTTCGGCGACACCCGGCCGGTCGGCGGCGAGACGATCTTCGCCGAGGATTTCAAGCCCGAGACGGCCAAGGACCTTCCGGCCACCCTGCCGGGCATCGGCCGCCGCCTGTGGCCGTCGCTTCAGGGGGTCGAGGTGGTGGACAAGTATACCGTGCGCTTCCACAACGCGACGCCGGACGTGACGCTGGAAGGCCGGCTCTATGCCTTCGGCAGCCAGATCGCCAACCGCCGCGCCTGGGACGAAGCCGCCTCCTATGCGGAATGGGCCTCCAGCCCCGTCACCACCGGCCCCTACAGGGTCGAGCAGCACCGCCCCGACGTGTCGCTGACGCTGGTCGCCTTCGACGATTACTGGGGCGGCCGCCCGCCGCTCGAACGGATCACCTTCGTCGAGGTGCCCGAGGTCGCCAGCCGCGTGAACGGGCTGCTCTCCGGCGAATACGATTTCGCCTGCGACCTGCCGCCGGACCAGATCGGCAACGTGATGGGCGCGGACGGGTTCGAGGTGCAGAATTCGACCATCTGGAACCACCGCATCTCGGTCTTCAACACCCAGAACGAGATCCTCGCCGATCCGCTGGTGCGCCGCGCCATGACCCATGCGATCGACCGCGACGCCATCGTGCAGGCGCTCTGGGCCGGTATGACCAACGTTCCCGCCGGCCTGCAATTCGAGAGCTTCCGCAGCTCCGACATGTTCATCGAGGGCTGGGCCGCCCCGGAATACAACCCCGAGCTGGCGCGCGAGCTGCTGCAACAGGCGGGCTACAAGGGCGATGCGATCCCCTATCGGTTGCTCAACAACTACTACACCAACCAGACCGCGAACGGTCAGATCATGGTCGAGATGTGGAAGCAGGTCGGGCTGAACGTCGAGATCGAGATGAAGGAGAACTGGGGCCAGATCCACGACCCGGCGGGGGTCAAGGGGGTGCGCGACTGGTCGGCGTCGAACTCGATCAACGATCCGATCACGCCGATGGTGGTGCAGTTCGGCCCGAATGGCGAGGTGCAGCAGAAGCAGGACTGGTCGAATGCCGAGCTGAACGAGCTGTCGGTGGTGATGGAGACCTCGACCGACCGGGCGCAGCGCAAGAAGGCGATCGCCCGGATGCTGGAGATCGCCGAGCGCGAGGATCCGGCCTATCAGGTGCTGCACCAGAACGCGGTGTTCACCGGCATGCGCGCCGATCTCGGCTGGAAGGCCGCGCCGGCCTTCGCCATGGACTTCCGCGCCTCGAACTGGCCGACGAGCGGCTGATCGCGACAGGATGAGATCTCCGGCGGGTGTCATGCCCGCCGGGGTCTGCGCGCTGTCCGTCGCGGCGGCGGGGGACTGCCATGGCCGCTTCCCGTTGCCGCGTCCGTTTCCCTGATCTTCCTGACCCTTCCGACCTGATCCGAAAGGAAATCCGATGTCCAATCTGATCGAGATCCGCGACCTGCGCGTCGCCTTCGACGGCGTTCCCGTCCTGCATGGCATCGACCTCGATGTCGCGCCGGGGGAGGCGGTGGGGCTCGTGGGCGAAAGCGGCTGCGGCAAGTCCGTGACCTGGCTCGCGGCGCTGGGCCTGCTGCCGTCCAGGGCGTCGGTTTCCGGCTCGGTCCGGCTGGGCGACACCGACCTCTCCGGCGCGCCGCAGGCGAAACTCGAGACGGTGCGCGGTGGCCGGATCGCGATGATCTTCCAGGATCCGTCGAGCGCGCTGAACCCGGTGCTGAAGGTCGGCCGGCAGCTCTGCGAGGCGCTGCGCCTGCATCGGGGGCTGACCGGGCGGGCGGCGCGGGCCGAGGCGCTGCGGCTGATGGACCTCGTCGGCATTCCCGACGCGGCGGGCCGCTTCTCCCTTTATCCGCACGAGTTTTCCGGCGGCCAGTGCCAGCGGCTGATGATCGCCATGGCGCTGGCCGGAGAGCCCGAGCTTCTGGTCGCGGACGAGCCGACGACCGCGCTCGACGCGACGATCCAGGCGCAGGTGCTCGACCTGCTGTCGCGGCTTCGCGCGGAGATGAACATGGCGCTGGTCTTCATCAGCCACGACCTCGGCGCGGTGGCGCAGGTCTGCGAGCGGGTCCATGTGATGTATGCCGGCCGGATCGTCGAGCAGGGCCCGGTCGATCTTTTGTTCGATCAGCCGCATCACCCCTATACGCGCGGCCTGTTCGACGCGATCCCGCGGCTTCACGGCCCCCGCACGCCGCTGGTGCCGATCCCCGGCACGGTGCCCGATCCGCGAAAGCTGCCGTCCGGCTGCGCCTTTGCGCCGCGCTGTGCCCGTGCCCGGCGGTTCTGCGACGAGGAGGCACCGCGGCTGCTGCCGCAGCGGGACCGCCGCAGCCTCGCCTGTGCCTATCCGCTCCGGGGGGCGGCGCCGGAGGCCGACGGGCCCGCGCGCCGGGAGGAGGTGCTGCAATGACCCCGCTTCTGGAGGCCGGCGGCCTCGTCAGGATCTATCCCGGCCGCAAGGGCCTGTTCGGCAGGGCGGCGCCGGTGCGCGCGGTGGACGGGGTCAGCCTGCGGGTGATGCCGGGCGAGGTGCTCGGGATCGTGGGCGAGAGCGGGTCGGGCAAGTCGACGCTGGGCCGGATGCTGCTGGGCGTCGATCCGGCGCAGGCGGGCGAGGTCCGTTTCGACGGCGGTCCGATGCCGGCGCCGGCCACGCCGGGCTGGCGGCGGCTGCGCGCCCGGATGCAGATGGTCTATCAGGATCCGCTCGCGGCGCTCGACCGGCGGCTCACCATCGCCGCGCAGATCCGCGAACCGCTGGACATCCACGGCATCGGCACCGAGGCGGAGCGCCGGGACCGGGTCGCGGCGCTCATGCAGGATGTCGGGCTGCGCCCCGACCAGGCGGGGCGGTATGCGCATGAGCTGTCGGGCGGACAGCGCCAGCGGGTCGTGATCGCCCGTGCGCTCGCCACCGCGCCCGACCTGCTGGTCTGCGACGAACCCGTCTCCGCGCTGGACGTCTCGATCCAGGCGCAGGTGGTGAACCTGCTGCGCGACCTGCGGCAGGCGCGGCGGCTGGGCATGGTCTTCATCAGCCACGACCTGAAGGTGGTGCGCAACCTGTGCGACCGGGTGGCGGTGATGTATCTGGGCCGCATCGTCGAGGAAGGCCCCGCGGCCGAGGTCTTTGCCGAACCCCGGCACCCCTATACGCGCGCGCTGGTCTCCTCGGTTCCCGAGCCGGGGCGGCGGCTCGACGGGCGGGTGATCCTCCAGGGGGAGCCGCCGGATCCGGCGCGCCGGCCGTCGGGCTGCGCCTTCCATCCCCGCTGTCCCCTTGCCACCGAGATCTGCCGCGGCGAGCTGCCCCTGCTGAAACCGGTCGCGCCCGCGCGCGCGGCCGCCTGCCACCACCTTGCCGGCACGCCGGCGACGCGCGCCGCATGAGGAGCCCGAGATGATCCGTTTCGTTGTCCTTCGCCTGCTGCGCGCGCTGATCACGGTGCTGGCGGTGATGACCTTCGCCTTCGTCGTGCTGCGCATGTCCGGCGATCCGGCCGAGGTGCTGCTCGGCCCCGACGTGCCGCAGAACGTGATCGACGCCTTCCGCCGGCAATGGGGGCTCGATGCGCCGCTCTGGCAGCAATACCTGTCCTATCTCGGGGCGATCTTCTCGGGCGATTTCGGCCTGTCGATGCGCGACCGCTCCCCGGCCATCGACCTCGTGCTCGAGCGCGTGCCGGCCACGCTGCAACTGACCCTCCCGGCGCTGATCCTGAAACTGGCGATCGGCATTCCGGCGGGGATCCACGCCGCGCTGCACCGCGACAGCGCGGTGGACCGCGGCGTGATCCTTCTCGCCATTCTCGGCTTCACCATCCCGTCCTTCGTCATGGGGCTGGTGCTGGTGCTGATCTTTGCCGTGACGCTGGGCGTGCTGCCCTCGGGCGGGTTCGGGAGCTGGCAGCACGCGATCCTGCCCGCGATCACCATCTCCATCGGCGGCATCGGCATCCTCGCGCGCTTTTCCCGCTCCGCGATGATCGAGGTGCTGGGCCAGCCCTATATCCGCACCGCCTCGGCCAAGGGCCTCAGGTGGCGCGACGTGGTGCGCGGCCATGCCCTGCCCAACGCCGCGGTGCCGATCGTGACCATCGTCGGCTTCATGGTCGGATCGCTGATCGCCGGGGCGGTGGTGGTCGAGACGATCTTTTCCTGGCCCGGCATCGGGCGGCTGCTGATCGTCTCGGTCTCGAACCGCGACCTTGCGGTGGTGCAGTGCATCCTGCTGCTGATCGCGGCGGTGATGGTGGTCTCGAACCTGATCGTGGACCTGCTCTACGGCTGGCTCGACCCGCGGCTGCGCACCCAGCCCGCCAGATGAGAGGAGAAGAGCGATGAGCCTCGCCACCGAGACCACGGACACCACAGAGGGCGCGACCGCGCCCCGCGCCGGGACCGCCCCGCGCGCGAAACGCCGTGTGCCGCCCGCCGTCGCCTTCGGCCTGTTCTGGCTGGCGCTGATGGTGCTCTGCGCCGTCTTCGCCGACCTGATCCGGCCCTATGACATCACCCGGATGGACCTGTCGGCGCGGCTGT
Source organism: Celeribacter indicus (assembly GCF_000819565.1). NCBI lineage: Bacteria > Pseudomonadati > Pseudomonadota > Alphaproteobacteria > Rhodobacterales > Roseobacteraceae > Celeribacter > Celeribacter indicus. The sequence goes on along the minus strand of NZ_CP004393.1, from coordinate 3,171,790 downwards.
CGCCGCCGGGCACGCCGGGGCACTGGCTCGGCACGGACGAGCTGGGCCGCGACGTGCTCTCGCGGCTGATCCAGTCGGTGCGCGTCTCGCTGGTGATCGCCTTCGGCGCCACGATCCTCTCGGCGGCGTTCGGCACCGCGCTGGGCTTCCTCGCGGCGCAGTTCCGCGGCGTCGTCGAGCATTTCGTGGTCATGCTGGCCGATTTCCAGGCGGCGCTGCCGTTCCTCATCATGTCGCTCGCCGTGCTGGCCTTCTTCGGCTCCTCGATGGTGCTGCTCGTCTGCCTCATGGGGTTCTACGGCTGGGAACGCTATGCGCGCATCGCCCGTGGGCTGGCGATCTCCGCCGGGGCGCAGGGCTATGCGGCGGCGGTGGTGCAGCTCGGCGCGACGCCGCGGCGGGTCTATCTGCACCACATCCTGCCCAACGTGGCCTCGACGCTGATCGTGTCGATGACGCTGACCTTCCCGGAGATCATCCTGATGGAATCGGGGCTGTCCTTCCTCGGACTCGGGGTGCAGCCGCCGGAGACCAGCCTCGGCAACATGGTCGGCTTCGGACGCGATTACCTGACCACCGCGCCGTGGATCATGCTCGGTCCGGCGGCGGTGATCATGCTGACGACCCTGTCGATCTCGCTGGTCGGGGACTGGCTGCGCGACAGGCTCGACCCGACCATCCGCTGACCGTCAGAAAAAGGAGAGACCCATGACGGAGATCACAGGACATCGCGGCGCCCGCGCGCTCTGGCCCGAGAATTCGCGGACCGGCTTCCGCCAGGCGGTGAAGCTCGGCTGCGACGCGATCGAGTTCGACGTTCACCTGACCCGCGCCGGCGAGCTCGTGGTGATCCACGACCCGACGCTGGAGCGGACCACGGAGGGCACGGGCCGGGTGGCGGAGCTGAGCCCCGCCGCGCGGGCCGCGACGCGCCTGAAGGGCAGCGACGAGAGCATTCCGACGCTCGACGAGGTGCTCGACATCCTCGCGCCCTCCGGCGTGCGCCTGCATGTGGAGATCAAGCTCGACGCCGGGGGCGATGCCTATCCCGGCCTCGCCGGCCGCGTGGCGGAGCGTCTCGTGGCGCATGGCGTCGCGGGGCGTGCGCATCTCACCTCCTTCGACATGGATGTGCTGCGCGCCTGCCGCGACCACAGCCCGGAGATCCCGCGGCTCGTCTCGGCCGATGCGGCCTGGGTGGAGAAGCGCGGCGGGCTCGAGGAGTTCCTGTCCGGGGTCCGGGACCTGGCCGATATCGTCGCGCTGCGGCACGACTATTTCGCGCAGGTCTTCGATCAGGTCACGGGGCTCTGGCCGCGGGAGCGGCTCTGCGCCTGGACGATCAACGAGCCGGAGCTGCTGCGCGACTGGCTGGCGCGGGATATCGGCCACCTGACGACGGACCGCCCCGATCTCGCGCTTGCGCTGCGGCCGGTGGCGGCCGTGTAGCCGCGCCGGGGGGTGACGACCGGGGGCGGCGGCGCGGGCGTCAGGCGCCGCCGGTCCGCCCGCCGGATGCCGCCGCGAGGCCGAGGAGGCGCCGCAGCCGGCGCGCGAGTCCTCCGCGCCGGGCGGTGTCCGTGGTGTCGTCCCCGGCGCCGCGCCCGGACCATTCGGCCCAGTCCCGGTTCGCGACCGCGGCGGAGATCCCGAGCTTCAGCGCGACCGGAGAGGCGGGCAGCTTCAGCACCACATCCGCGGGGGCGGCCTCGGCGGGCGAGAACAGGTTGATCCGCGCGCCGCCCGACAGCACGACGATCGCCAGCGAGGGCGAGGCCTCCCGGATGGCTGCGATCATGTCCGGCAGGGCGGCGGTGCCGAGATAGGTCTCGTCGAGAAGGACGCAGGACAGCCGGGGCGTATGCCGGCCGGTCCAGGACGGCGGAAGCCGTCGCTCCTGCACGATCATGCTCACGGCGCCCAACCCGGAGATCGCGTCGCGAAGCCGGAGGCCCGCCGCATCGAACCGCGTCAGCAGGAGGACCGGACCTGTCAGCCGGCCGAGATTGGCAATCCCGAGCTCGCAGGTCTCGAACAGGCGGGTGAGCTCGGTGTCGGAGACCGGCGCAGGCGCCGCGCCGGGCAGCGTCAGGGCCATCCGGGCACCCTCCCGGCATTCGCGCGACGGGGCGGGAGCGCGCGTGGATCGCCCCCTGCCGGGGTGGGCAGGCCCGTGGCCGAAGGGCCGGCCGGGGCCCGTCCCGGCATCATCCCGCCGCAGGGCAGGGCACCGCCAGAACCGGACCTTTTTGCCGGTCGCGGTTCCTCGGCCGCTTCCTCGCCACCGGCCGATTGGCGCACGACGCTACCGGACGGCGTCAGTGCGACCGGCGCACCCCTGGCCGGGAGAGCCGCGGGCGAACGCACCGCCGCCGCCAGCCCTTCGCCTCCCCTGGCCGAAATCCCCTTCGCTGCGGGGGAGGCGCGGGGCCGGCTCAGCGCCAGTCGAAGCGGACGACTTCCATTTCCGCGATGCCCTCGATCTCGACCTCGGCGCGCCCGTGTCCGAGCGTCACGGCCAGTTCCGGGCCGCCGTCGATCACCGCCCGCGCCGTGGCGCCTGTCCTGCCCTCGGGCAGGGCGACGGAGATCCGGTGGCGCCCGACGGGATAGACGTCGCGGATCGGCCCCTTGAGCATCATCGGATTGGTCAGGTTCTGAAGCCCGACGGCCGTGGCCCCGTCGCCTTCGAAGACCGAGAGATCGACGAGCGAACGGCCCTCCACCACGACGTCCGGCGTCTTGCCGAGCGCCCACCGCACGCAGGTCTCGATCAGCTGCTGATGGTCCTGTGCCAGGATGTCCCAGAAGATCGAGCCGAGATTCCACGGGATATGCACCACGCGTCCGCAGCCGGGACGCTCCGTCGCGATCACCGCCGGTTCCGTGGCGGGGCCGCGCGGATAGACCTCTTCCATCGGCAGGTCGGGGAAGGCGGGCAGGTGGCAAAAGGGCACCTCGACCCCGTCGCCCGCGCCGAGCGAGACCGGCGTGCGTTCGGATCCGCCGATCATGCGTTCGGCGCCCTCGGGCAGGGTGGCGGCGAGGGCATGGCGCCCGGCGGTCTCGAGATAGGTGTTCTTCAGCCCCGTCTCTGTCGGCCCCGCGACATCCGTGCCGAACGTGTCGGCCAGCCCGAAATTGGCACGCCGCTCGCCGTTCTCGTCGTAGAGCGCGGTCTGCCCCGCCGCAACGACGCTGCCGCCGTTTCGCACGAAGGCGTCGATGGCCGCGCATTGGGCGTCGGACAGGCAGCGCACGTCGGGCATCACCAGCACGCGATACCCCGCCAGCCGCTCCGGCGTCAGCATCCGGTCGGAGATGTAGTCGAAGGGCAGCTTCGCCTCCACGAGCGCGTGATAGAAGCCGAAGTCGCAGGTCTCCGCCGCGTCCCGGTTCTCCCAGGCGATGTGGTTGAGCGTGGTGGAGGCCTCCACGATCGCGATCTCCGTCGCGGAGACCATGCTGGCGCGCGCCGCCTCCAGCCGTTCGTGCAGGGCGAAGCCGTCGCGGACCGGGGCGATCCAGCGGTCGTCCGGGATCTTGCCGTTGAATTTCGTGTACCAGGCCGACAGCCCGTGCAACGTGCCGCTGCCCATCCAGGCGCGCAGCTCGGGCGCGGTGGTGACCGAATCCTTCCAGCGGTAGCGGCGATCCTCGACGCCCACCGAGGTGATGAGGATCACGTTGCGGTCGGGAAAGGTGCCGCGCACCTGCTTGCCGTTGCGGCCCGCGCGCCAGATCGCGTTGACGCCGCGGCGGCCCTGGTCGTCGATCGCGAGGATCGGGCATTGCTGGTTGATCAGGTCCGTGTCGAATTCCATGATCGAGGAGCCGCCCATGTTGGGGATGAAGCTCGCATGCGGCCGCTCCTCCTTCACCACGGCGTCGAGCTCGACCACGAGGTTGGAGAGGACCCGGCGCCGCCACGCGCTCCAGGCGCGCCAGACCGGATCGGACGGGTTTTCGTCCATCGGAAGTCCGGCATCCGCGTAGTCCCGGAACGATGCCCGGCACGAGGCGCAGTAGCAGACGCCATGCCCCTGCCAGCGGTTCGCGAAGATGGCGTCGATATCGTAGTTGCGCGCGATTTCGCGCACGATGAGGGGAATATAGCCGTGGCTGTGCGGTCCGTAGGCGCAGGAGACCCAGGCGTCGGGATAGGCCCAGTGGCGGCGGGGCGCGCCGTCGCGGCCCACCGAGACCCATTCGGGATGCGCCTGGGCCACGTCGTCGTGGAATGCGTGCGGGTCGATCCGCGCCATCACATGTAGACCATGGGCGCGGGCGCCGTCGACCAGCGCGCCGAAGGGATCGGTCCCGCCGAGATGCCGGCTGCGGTAATGATGGGGGATCTCGGTCGGATAATAGGCGACATAGCCGCCGGCGCTGATGCAGGCGGCATTCGACCCGGTCTCGCGGAAGATCCCGATCCACCGGTCGACATCGAAGCTGCCGGGATCGTCCTCGACCAGCGTGATTTGCGACCAGCGCGTTGCGGACCGGTGCCAGTCGGGGGTTCTCAACGAGGCCATGGGACTCCTTCCTTTTTGCAGCGTCTCGGTTTTAATGTTTTTACTAACGATATGTTTTGTTATTGCAAACATGAAATTGAAGTTTACTCTGGAAAGTGCGGGCGCCATGCGGCACGGAAATGTGCCGCGCCCGTGCAGCGGCAGCCGCGTCACCTGCCCGCAGGGGTTTCGCGGAGGGGCCGGAATCGCGACAGTCACGGGGAGGACGAGGAATGCAGACACGCGAACTTGGAAGGAGCGGGCTGGTGGTCTCTGCCATCGGACATGGCTGCACGGGCATCGGCAGGGGGTTCGACCGCGCGGCGGAAGATGCGCCCGCGCGCCTCCGCTTCCTGCGCGACACCTTCGAGAAGGGTGTGACCTTCTTCGATACGGCCGAGCTCTACGGACCCTATGTGAATGAGGAGCTCGTGGGCGAGGCGCTCGAACCCGTGCGCGACCAGGTGGTGATCGCGACCAAGTTCGGGTTTCGCATCGGCGCGGATGGCCGGATGGCCGGGACCGACAGCCGGCCGGAGAGCATATTCCGCGCGGTCGAGGGATCGCTGCGGCGGCTGCGCTCGGAGGTGATCGACCTCTATTACCAGCACCGGGTGGATCCCGACGTGCCGGTCGAGGAGGTGGCCGGGGCGGTGGGCGAGCTGATCCGGCAGGGCAAGGTCCGGCACTTCGGCCTGTCCGAGGCCGCCGTGGATACCGTCCGCCGCGCCCATGCGGTTCAGCCGGTGACGGCGGTGGAAACCGAATATTCGATGTGGTCGCGCGAGCCCGAGCAGGCGCTCCTGCCGGCGCTCGAGGAGCTTGGCATCGGCTTCGTGCCCTACAGCCCGCTCGGCAAGGGGTTCCTGACCGGGACCATCGACGCGGCGACGGAGCTTGCCGCGACGGACAACCGCGCCGGGATGCCGCGGTTCAGCGCGGAGGCGCGCAGGGCCAACCAGGCCATCGTCGAGATGATTGCGCAGATCGCGGCGGAGAAGGGGGCGAGCAATGCGCAGATCGCGCTGGCATGGCTGCTGAGCCGCAAGCCGTGGATCGTGCCCATTCCCAACACCACCAAACTGCATCGCGTGGAGGAGAACCTGAAGGCGGCGGAGCTGAAGCTCGGGCCGGAGGATCTCGCGCGGATCGACGCCGCCCTGGCGGCGCTCGAGGTGGTGGGAGAGCGTTACCCGCCCGGCGGCATGGCGCGCGTCGGCCTCTGACGGGCGCCGGCGGGCCGGGGCGCGACCGCGCCGCTCACGCCTCCAGCGACTTGAGGTGTTCGAGTGCGCCGGCCCAGTCCGGCGTGCCGGCCGTGGCCGAGGATTCGCGTTCGATCATTTCCGCCGCCAGGTTCGTGCGGCGGTAGAGCCGCCGGTCGCGGCCGTTGCCGGCGGCGATGCGCTCCTTCATCTGGCGGATCGCCTCGAGGCCGATTTCGCGGAAGGGCACGCGCACCGTGGTCAGGTTGGGGCTGACCTGCGTCGCCATCGGATAGTCGGCATGGCCGATGATCGTGCAGTCCTGCGGCACGCGCAGGCCGAGGCGCCGGATTTCGTTCAGCACCGTCACCGCCACACCGTCGCTGCCGCAGAAGAAGGCGGTGGGGTTGAAGCCGTCGCGCACCATTGCCGTGATCTCCGGGATGAAATTCTGCGGCGAATAATCGTCCTTGAAGGCGATCTCGCGCACCTCGGCGTCCACGCCGGAGGATTCGATCGTGTGCCGGAATTCCCGCAGCCGCAGGTCGCGCCCGAAATAGCCGCGCCGCCCGTGCACATAGACCAGCTTGCGGTGGTTGAGCCCGAGCAGGTATTCGGCCACGTAGATCGCCGATTCCTCGACCGAATGCGAAACCATGTCTGCCTTGAACAGGGGCGGGATCTGCACGGTGACGAGGATCAGCGGCACGCCGCTTGCGCGGGCCGCCTCGAAGACCTCCCGGTTGTTCGGGCCGAGCAGGAACAGCCCCTGTGCCCCCTCCGCCGCCGCCCGCAGCGCCGGTGCGTCATGCGCATAGGCGAGTTCGAGGCGGATATTTTCCCCCAGCGCGCCGAATTCGAGCCCGTGCAGGATCTCCGCCCAGGATTCACGCGTGGCGACATGCTGGTCGCTGCACACGACCTTGATCACGCCGGTTTCGCTGCCCGATCTCACCTTGTAGCCCATGCGATGCGCCGTCTCGATGACGAGGGTGCGCGTCTCCTCGCTCACGCCGGGCTTGTGGCTGAGGGCGCGCGAGACGGCGAATTTCGACAAGCCGAGTTCGTCGGCGATCGACTGCACCGAGATCCGCTTTTTCCTGCCTGTCATCAACGTGCTCCAATTCCACAATATTTCGTGAAATCATGCCGCTATTCGCGCGCATGTCAACGAGACGCGGGGCAGGGCGGCGCCCGAGACCCGCATCTTTCGCCATTTTGTTTTTCAAATTGGCAGACTAACGTTTTCTAAAACGTTTGTGCTAGTCTTTACAATAAAAATATCCTACCATTTTGAAAACGTAATCGCGCAGAGGAGGGGAACGTGATTCGAACGGATGAAGCAGGTGCGGCGATCGGGGAGGATCACGCAATTCCGGTGCCTCCGCAGGTCACGCACAGCCAGTGGCGCCTGGTCTGGGAGAAATTCAGCGACCACAAGCTCGCGCTGTTCAGCGCCATTCTCGTGATCTGCATCTATCTCGTGGGGCTCTTCGCGCCCTTCGTCGCGCCGCGCTCCGCCGGGTTCTACGACCCGTCCTATTCGATGCTTGCCCCCCAGCCGCTCAAGTTCTTCTACCGCGACGACGCCGGCGACCTGCGGTTCGGGATGCATGTCGACGGCTATTCCTTCGAGCGCGACCCGAACACGCTGCGCAAGGTCTTCGTGCGCGATCCGGAGAACCGTGTCGACGTGGGCCTCTTCGTCAGGGGCGAGCCCTACACGCTCCTCGGCGTCATCCGCAGCGACCGGCACCTGATCGGCCCGGTGGACGCCTCAGAGCCCTTTTACCTGCTCGGCTCCGACCGGCTCGGGCGCGACGTGTTGAGCCGGCTGATCTTCGGCACCCAGATCTCCACCTCGATCGGCCTCGTCGGCGTGACGGTCAGCCTTGTGCTCGGCATCGTGATCGGCGGCGTGTCCGGCTATTTCGGGGGCGCCATCGACACCGCGATCCAGCGGCTGATCGAATTCATCATCTCCATCCCCACGATCCCGCTCTGGATGGGGCTCGCGGCGGCTATTCCCGTCACCTGGTCGCCGGTGCTCGTCTATTTCATCGTCACGATCATCATTTCGCTGATCGGCTGGACCTCGCTCGCGCGCGAGGTGCGCGGGCGCTTCATGTCGTGGCGCAACGAGGCCTTCGTGCTTGCCGCGCGGCTCGACGGGACGAGCGAGTTCCGCGTCATCCTGCGCCACCTCCTGCCGGGTTTCGTGAGCCATATCATCGCCTCGGTGACGCTGGCGATCCCGGTGATGATCATCGCCGAGACCTCGCTCTCCTTCCTCGGGATCGGCCTGCGGCCGCCCATCGTGAGCTGGGGCGTGCTGCTGCGCGAGGCGCAGAACATCCGTTCGCTGGCCGAAGCGCCGTGGCTCCTCGCGCCGGGGGTCATGGTGATCGTCACCGTGCTCGCCATGAACTTCCTCGGAGACGGTCTGCGCGACGCGGCCGATCCCTATACGACCTGACTGCCATGACCACACCCATTCTCACCATATCCGGGCTGAAAACCCATTTCGCGCTCCGTGCCGGCACGGTGAAGGCCGTCGACGGGGTCAATCTCGAAGTGCCGCGCGGCAAGACGCTGTGTATCGTCGGCGAGAGCGGCTCCGGCAAGTCCATCACCGCGCGCTCCGTGCTTCAGATCGTGGCCGAGCCGGGCAGGGTCGTCGGCGGCGAGATCCTGTTCCGTCCCAAGGGCGCGCCGCCGGTCGATCTCGCGACGCTCGACCCGAGGGGCAGGCAGATCCGTGCGATCCGCGGCCGCGACATCGCGATGATCTTCCAGGAGCCGATGAACTCGCTCTCGCCGGTGCATACGGTGGGCGCGCAGATTGTGGAGAAGATCCGCCTGCACGAGAAGGTCAGCGTCCGCACCGCGAAGAAGATGACCATCGAGGCGCTCGACCGCGTCGGCATCCCGGACGCGGCGCGCAATTTCAACAGCTATCCGATCGAGATGTCGGGCGGGATGCGGCAGCGGGCGATGATCGGCATGGCGCTGGCCTGCCGGCCGGAGTTGCTGATCGCGGACGAACCGACCACCGCGCTCGACGTCTCGACCCAGGCCAATATCCTCGACCTGATCCGCGGCTTGCAGGACGAGACGCAGATGTCGGTGATCTTCATCACCCATGATCTCGGCGTCGTGGCGGAAATCGCGGACGAGGTCGCGGTGATGTATCTCGGCCGGATCGTCGAGCGCGGCGATGTCGACGCGATCTTCTACGACCCGCAGCACCCCTATACCCAGGCGCTGCTCAATTCCATCCCGCGTCTCGGCGCCCGGCGCGCGGCGGGCAAGCGGCTCTTCGCCATTCCCGGCATGGTGCCCCATCCGCTCGCCCGGCCGAGCGGCTGCCCCTTCCGGACGCGCTGTCCCGAGGCGCGGGCGGGTCTGTGCGACGTGCTCGAGCCGCCGCAAGTGACGTTCGGGGACGGGCATGTCGCCTATTGCCATCTCCGGACGCCGGCGGCGGTGAAGGAAAAAGAGGAGGCATTGACGAAATGACCATGACGGACACGCTTTCGCCGGCCTCCGCCGCAGCCGTTCCCGCCGCGCCCGAGGTGCTTCTCGAGGTCCGCGATCTCAAGGTGCATTTCCCGGTCAAGCGCGGGATTCTCCAGCGCGAGGTCAACCGCGTGAAGGCGGTCGACGGCATCAGCCTGACGGTCCATGCCGGCGAGACGCTGAGCGTCGTGGGTGAGTCGGGCTGCGGCAAGTCCACGCTGGGCCAGGCGCTCGTGCGCATCCTGGAACCGACCGAGGGAGAAATCGTCTTCCACACCCGCGGCGGCCGCGAATTCGACGTGGCGCATCTGGAAGCCGGGGATCTCAGGACCTATCGCGACGACGTGCGCATGGTGTTCCAGGATCCCTTCGCCTCGCTCAACCCGCGGCGGCGCGTGCTCGACCTGATCGGGGAGAGCCTGCGCAACGCCGGGATGAGGAAGGGGCGCGAGGTCCGCGAAAAGGTGGCGGAACTGCTGCGCAAGGTCGGGCTGAGGCCCGAATACATCGACCGCTATCCCTATGCCTTCTCCGGCGGGGAGCGGCAGCGGATCTGCATCGCGCGGGCGCTGTCGCTCGACCCGCGGCTGGTGATCGCGGACGAATGTATCTCCGCGCTCGACGTCTCCATCCAGGCGCAGATCCTGAACCTGCTGCTCGACCTGCGCGACCAGCTCAACCTGTCCTACCTGTTCATCTCCCACGACATGAGCGTGGTGGAATATATCTCCGACCGCGTGGCGGTGATGTATGCCGGGCGGGTGGTCGAGCTAGCCGAGACCGAGGCGCTCTTCAGCGCGCCGAAACATCCCTATACCGCCGCGCTCCTGGCCTCGGTGCCGCGCCCCGATCCGCGGACCGCGCGGCGGGAGAAGCCGCGGCGGCTGACGGGCGAGGTGGCGAATCCCGCCAACCGCCCCTCCGGCTGCGCCTTCCACCCGCGCTGTCCCTTCGCCACCGACCGCTGCAAGGCCGAGGATCCGGCGCCGCGCACTGTCGCGGGGCACGAGGTGGCCTGTCACTACGCCGAAACTCTCGAACTAGAAGGAACCCGAGCCAGTGCTTGACAACACAGCGACTTCGACAGCCCTGTCCTTCAAGGACTGGTACAGGAAGCCGTATCGCCTGATCCAGACGAACCTGCGCCAGATGGACGTGCTCTACGACCAGCGGGCGCTGGCGCGGGAGGCACGGGAGTTCGGGGCGACCGCTCTGCTCTACAACATCGGCGGGATCTATGCCTTCTATCCCTCGAAGCTCGAGCTGCAACTCGTCAATCCGGTGATGGAGGGCGATGCGCTGGGCGCGGCGATCGAGGCCGCCCATGCCGAGGGCCTGTCGCTGATCGGCCGCTTCGACGTGTCCAAGGCGTCGAAGAAGGCGTATGACGCGCATCCCGAATGGTTCGCGCGAGGCCAGAAGGGCGAGCCGCTGGAATATAACGGCACCTACCAGGCCTGCGTGAACGGCGGGTGGTATCAGGATTACGCCTTCCGCATCATCGAGGAGGCGCTGTCGCAATATGACGTGGACGGCGTGTTCTTCAACATGTTCGGCTACCGCAATTCGAACTATTCGGGCCAGAGCTTCGGCCTCTGCCGCTGCGAGAACTGCCAGCGGCGGTTCCGCGAGATGTACGGGCAGGAGTTGCCGAAGACCGCGGATTTCTCCGACCCGGCCTATGCCGATTATCTCGAATTCCAGGACCGCACCGCCCTCGATCTCCAGGTCCGCATTTATGAACACGTCCACAAGGTCTCTCCGCAGACCGCGATGTTCGGGCGGCGCGGCAAGCGCGATGTGCTGCGCTGGGAGGTGCAGCGCGCCATCGAGCGGCCGCTGCCGGAATGGCCCTACCAGTCGGGCGAGCAGGCGCGCTACCTGCGCGCGCTCGGCCCGGATCAGATGGCGGCCTCCACCTCCGCGAATTTCATCGACTTCGCCTGGCGCTTCCATTCGGAGACGGCCGCCTATAACGAGCTGCGCTTCGCCCAGCAGCTCGGGGTCGGCGCGACGCTCGATCTCTATCTGCTCGGCGTGCTCGACCAGGCGGACAAGAGCGCGCTGCCGCGGATCAGCGAGCTGTTCCACTGGCACAGGGGGGTCGAGGGGCATTACGAGAACCTGCGCTCCGCGGCGACGGTCGGCCTCTACCATTCGTTCAAGACCGAGCGGTTCCGCAGCCGCAACGGCACGCCGGACCCGCGGAACACCGCGTTTCGCGGGGCCTACCGCGCGCTTCTGGAGGCGCGGATCCCGTTCGATTTCGTGCTCGACGAAAAGGTCGAGGCCGAGGGCGGGGGAGAGCTGCTCGACCGCTACGACGCGCTCGTGCTGCCCTCGGTCACCTGCCTGTCAGACGCGGAGGCGGCGGTGCTCGACGCCTTCGTGCGCGGGGGCGGCACGCTGCTGACCACGGGCGACAGCGCGCTCTGCGGGCCGAAGGGTGAATTGCGCGAGGCGCCGGCGCTCGACTGCCTCCCGATCGCGGGGATGCCGGTGCGCCATGCGCCGATGAAGGGCGCCTACCTGACCTTCGGGGAAGGCGATCTGCCGCTGCCCGGCACGCGGCTGATGATGCTCGACGGCGAATTTCTCGAGGCGCCGGAAAAGGCGGGGGCGGAGCGGCTCATGCGCCTGCTGCCGCCGCAACGTTTCGGCCCGCCGGAGCTGTGCTTTCCGGAGGAGGAAAGCGATCTGCCGGGCGTGCTGTCGCAGGACTACGGCGCGGGGCGGGCGGTGTGGCTGCCCTGGAACCCGGACCGCCAGTATTACCGCGACAGCCTTCCGGCGCATCGCACCCTGATCGCCGATCTCGTCACCCGCAACAGCCCGCCCATGCCGGCGCGGCTCACCGGGCTCGGCCATGCCGAGGTGACCGTGCAGGCGCAGCCGGCGACGGGAACGCTCAAGGTCCATGTCATCAACTACGCCGGCCAGCGCGGCAACCTCTACGAGGACCCGCCGAAGCTGACCGGCCTGAAGCTCGGCCTGCGCGGCGTGGCGGGAGAGGCCGCCGCGCTCGTCTCCGGGCAGACCGTCGCGAGCAGCGGCCCGGCGGATGCCGACGGCTACCTGTGGTTCGACCTGCCGCCCGTCGGCGCCTTCGAGGTGCTCAGCATCGCGACCGCATGACATGCGTGCGGCTCCGGCGGCAGGCCGGGTCCGCGCAAGACAACGGAGGAGGAGTAAAATGGAGGAGAAAATGACCAGTTCTCACAAGATGCCCGCCTGGCGGCTGTCGCTCATCGGCATGGCCGGCGCGTCCGTCTTCGCGGCCGCAGCGGCATTCGCCCAGGCGGAGCCGCCGATGCTTCAGGACCGGGTGGATGCCGGGGAGCTTCCGCCGCTGGCCGAACGCCTGCCCGACGCGCCGATGGTGGTCGAGCCGCTGAACGAGGTGGGTCAGTACGGCGGAACGTTCGACATCCTGATGATCGGGGCGAGCGACACCGGAACGCTTCAGACCACGATCGGCTACGAATTCCTGACCCGCTTCGACACCTGGACGCCGGAGAACACCGGCACCGGCATCGCGCCGGACGTGAAGCCGAACGTGGCCGAGAGCATCGACGTCAACGACGACGCCACCGAATTCGTGTTCCACCTGCGCCCCGGCATGAAATGGTCGGACGGCGAGGATTTCGATGCCGACGACATCATGTTCTGGTATGAACATGTGATGGCGAACCGCGACCTGTTCGGCGGTCCGCCGCGCTGGGCGCAGGCGCCGGGCGGCGGCACGATGACGGTGGAAAAGATCGACCAGTATACCGTCAGCTTCAATTTCGACCAGCCCAACGGTCTGTTGCTGACCTGGCTCGCGGCCCCGACCACGCCGCGCCTGCCTTCGCCGAACCTGCCGACCTCCTATCCCGAGCATTATCTTTCCCAGTTCCACAAGGACACCGGCGAGGAGGCGGACACGCTCGCGCAGCGGGCGGGGTTCCAGGGCTGGGTGGATTATTTCCACTATCAGGCCGATCCCTGGCGCAACCCGGATCTGCCGGTGCTGAGCCCCTGGGTCATCACCGAAGGCATCGGGCAGGGCACGGGCGAGCACCTGAGCGCCGTGCGCAATCCCTATTACTTCAAGGTCGATCCCGAGGGGAACCAGCTGCCCTATATCGACGAGGCGGCCGTGTCCGTCATCAGCGATCCGCAGGTGGCCCTGCTCGAGGCGGCGAGCGGGACCTTCGATCTCGTGGACAACTACATCGGCAACATCACGACGCCGGAGAACCGCGGAACCTTCTACGAAAACCAGGAACGCGGCAATTACCACTTCTACGAGGTGCTGCCGAACCGCGCGAACCTCAACATCGTGTCGTTCAACCTCAATCACCGCGATCCGGTGAGGCGCGAGCTCTACCGGAACAAGGATTTCCGCATCGCGATGAGCCATGCGATCAATCGCGAGGAAATCATTGATCTCGTCTATCTCGGGCAGGGCGAGCCCTACCAGGTCGTCGAACGCCCGGAGAGCCCGCTGTTCGACGAGGAGATGGCGACGCAATACACGGAGTTCGATCTCGAGAAGGCCAACCGGATGCTCGACGATCTCGGCCTGACCGAGCGCAACGGCGCGGGCATCCGCCTGCTGTCCGACGGCCGGCCGCTTCAGATCACCATGGACATCGCGGTGATCCGGCCGGAATGGATCGACGCGGCCGAACTGATGCGCGGCTACTGGCAGGACGCGGGCGTCGGTCTCGTCATCAACACGATGGAACTGACCGCGCTCATCGAGCGGGCCGCGAGCGCGTCGCATGACGCGTCGATCTTCTCGGCCTCCTCGGGTGTCGATACGCTGTTCCAGCCGCGCTACTACGTGCCGACCGACGGGTTCAACCTCTATGCGCCGGACTGGGGCCAGTGGTATGGCAACGGCCGCATCGAGGAGAACCGTCCCGAGGACATCCCCGATGCGATCGTCCGGCAGATGGACCTCTACGACGAGGCGCTCTCCACGCCCGACGACGCCCGCCGCACCGAACTCATGACCGAGCTCATGCAGATCACCAAGGAGAACCTCTGGAACATCGGGGTCATGCAGCCGGGCGCGGATTACGGTCTCATCAACAACGCCCTGCACAACGTGCCGGAGACGATGATGGCGAGCACCAACTTCCCGCATCCCGGCTCCACCAACCCCGAGCAGTATTACTTCTCGGAAGAGTGATCTCCCAACAGCCCCCGTGCGGCCGGCCCCCGGCCGCACGCCCCCAAGACCGGAGCTTCTGACAGTGTTGGCTTTCATCACAAGACGTCTGATCTACATGGTGTTCACCCTGATCGCCATCTCGATCATGTCCTTCGCAATCATCCAGCTTCCGCCCGGCGACTTCGTCACCTCCATGGCGGCCAAGCTCAGCCTCGAGGGCGACAGCGTCGATCCCGCCTTCATGCAGGCGATGCGGGCGCGCTACGGCCTCGATCAGGGCTTCTTCGTCCAGTATTGGAAATGGGTGTCCAACATCGTGCTCTACGGCGATTTCGGCTTCTCCCTCGAATGGCGCCGGCCGGTAGCCGATCTCGTGTGGAACCGCATCGGCATGACCTTCCTGCTCGCGCTTTTCACCCTCGGCTTCATGTGGCTGCTCGCGATCCCGATCGGCATCTATTCGGCGGTGCGCAAGAATTCCCTGGGCGACTATCTCGCGACCTTCATCGGCATGATCGGCCTCGCGATCCCGAATTTCCTCTTCGCGCTCGTGCTGCTCTTCATCGGCTTCGATTTCTTCCAGGCCGACTGGAGCGGCATGTTCTCCGACCGTTTCCAGAACGCGCCATGGTCCTTTGCCCGGTTGCTCGATTTCCTCCAGCACATGATCCTGCCCATCGTCGTGCTCGGCACGGCGGGCACCGCGGCGCTGATCCGGGTGCTGCGCGCCAACCTGCTCGACGAACTGCACAAGCCCTATGTCGTCACCGCGCGCGCCTACGGCCTGTCGGAAAGCCGGCTGCTGTTCAAATATCCCGTCCGCGTCGCGATGAACCCGCTCATCTCCACGATCGGCTGGCTGCTGCCCACGCTGATCTCCGGGGCGACGATCACCGCCGTGGTGCTGAACCTGCCGCTGACCGGTCCGCTGCTGCTGAACGCGCTGCTGACGCAGGACATGTATCTGGCGGGCAGTTTCATCATGCTCATGAGCGCGCTCACGGTGATCGGCACGCTGATCTCCGACCTTCTGCTCGCCTGGGCGGACCCGCGGATCCGCTATGCCTGAGCCGGGGACGGAGACCGCCGCGCGCCGGACCGCGCGCGCCGACCGCGACCTGCTCGCGCGCCTGTTCGGGGCGGCGGTGGCGGCGGCCGATCCGCGGCGCTGTCTTGCCGCCCATCTGCCGCAAAAGCCGCGCGGGCGCACGGTGGTGATCGGTGCGGGGAAGGGCGCGGCCCAGATGGCGGCGGCGCTCGAGGAGCTGTGGGACGGCCCGCTCGGCGGCGTGGTCGTGACCCGCTACGGCTATGCGGCGCCCTGCCGGCAGATCCGGGTGCTCGAAGCCGGCCATCCTGTGCCGGATGCCGCCGGCGCGCGGGCGACGGAGGCGCTGTTCGGCGCGGTGTCCGGTCTCGGCGAGGACGACCTGGTGATCGCGCTGATCTGCGGCGGCGGCTCGGCACTTCTGCCGGGGGCGCCGGAGCCGCTGACGCTCGCCGACGAGATCGAGCTGAACACCTGCCTTCTCGCCTCCGGTGCGCCGATCTCCGCAATGAACGCGATCCGCAGGCAGGTGAGCCGCGTCAAGGGCGGACGGCTCGCGCAGGCCGCCCATCCCGCGCGGGTGGTGAGCCTCGTGGTCTCCGACGTGCCGGGCGACGATCCGGCAGAGGTTGCCTCCGGCCCGACCGTGCCCGGCACCTCCGGCCTCGCCGCCGCCCGTGCCGCCATCGACGGCTGGAGGATCGACCTGCCGCCCCGCATCCGCGCCTGTCTCGACCGCGCGCCGGCGCCGGCCCCCTTGCCGGACGATCCGGCCTTCGCGCGCGACGAGGTGCATCTCGTGGCCTCGTCGGCGCTCTCCCTGGCGGCGGCGCACCGCCGCGCCCTCGCGGAAGGGATCGGTGCGGTCATCCTGTCCGACGCCCTCGAAGGCGAGGCGCGGGAGGTGGGCAAGGTGCTCGCCGCCATCGCCACCGGCTGCCGCGCGCCGGGCGGCGCCTTCGCGCGGCCCGTGGTGCTGCTGTCGGGCGGGGAGACGACCGTGACGCTCGGGCAGGCAACGGGGCCGGACACCGGGCAGGGCAGGGCGCGGGGCGGGCGCAACGGCGAATTCCTGCTCTCCTTCGCGCTCGGCATCGAGGGGCAGCCGATCACCGCGCTCGCCGCCGACACGGACGGCATCGACGGGTCGGAGACCAACGCCGGCGCCTTTTGCGACGGCGACACCGCCCGGCGGCTGCGCGCGCTCGAACACGATCCCGCCGCGCTCCTTGCCCGGCACGACAGCTGGGGCGCCTTCTCTGCCGCCGGCGAACTCTTCGAACCGGGGCCGACGGGCACGAACGTGAACGATTTCCGCGCGATCCTCGTCCGCTGAGGCGAAGCTCGCGCCCCACATCAACCGGCACCCGTGACGCATCCGGCGCAGCGGGGCCCAGACAGGAGGTTTTGCCACCATGCCGCGTTATTCCGCGAACCTGTCGATGCTCTACACGGAGCACGACTTTCTCGACCGTTTCGCCGCCGCCGCCGCGGACGGGTTCACCGGGGTCGAATATCTCGGACCCTACGACGTCCCGGAGGCCGATGTCGCCGATGCGCTTTCCTCCGCCGGGCTGACGCAGGTGCTGTTCAACCTGCCCTCCGGCGACTGGGCCGGCGGGGAGCGCGGGATCGCCGCGCTGCCGGGCCGCGAGGAGGAATTCCGCGACGGCGTCGGGGCGGCGCTGCGCTATGCGCAGGCGCTCGGCTGCCGGCAGATCAACTGCCTCTGCGGCAAGCTCCCCGAGGGTGTCGCGCGAGCGGAGGCGGAGGAGGTGCTGGTCGCCAACCTCGCCCATGCCGCGCCGCGCCTCGCCGAGGCGGGCATCCGCCTGCTGGTGGAGCCGATCAACAGCTTCGACATTCCCGGCTTCCTGCTGACCCGGCCCGACGAGACGCTGGCGCTTTTCGATCGGGTGGGCGCGGACAATCTCTGGCTGCAATACGACCTCTACCACATGCAGCGCATGCAGGGTGAGCTGATGGCCACCTTCGAGCGCCTGCAACCGCGGATCGCCCATGTGCAGATCGCGGACAATCCGGGCCGGCACGAGCCGGGCACCGGGGAAATCAACTATGGCTACGTGCTGCCGCGGCTCGACGCCCTCGGCTACGAGGGCTGGGTGGGCTGCGAATACGTCCCCGCCGCGGGCACCAGCGCGGGCCTGACCTGGCGCAACGACATCTGAAGGAGAAAACAGCATGAATATCGGTTTCATCGGTCTCGGCGTGATGGGACGCCCCATGGCGCGGCATCTCATCGACGCGGGTCACACGCTTTACGTCAACCGCGTGAAGGCGGCGTCGCAAGCGCTGGTGGAGGCCGGGGCGATCGCCTGCGACACGCCCGCCGAGGTGGCGCGCCGGTCCGAGATCGTCATCACCATCGTGCCCGACACCCCCGATGTGGAGGCCGTCCTCTTCGGCCCGGAGGGCGTGAGCGAGGGATTGCAGCAGGGCGCGCTCGTCATCGACATGAGCTCGATCTCGCCGGTCGCGACGAAGGCCTTTGCCGAGCGCATCCGCGCGGGCGGCGGCGGCTATGTCGATGCGCCGGTCTCCGGCGGCGAGGTCGGCGCGAAGGCCGGCACGCTGACGATCATGGCCGGCGGGTCGGAGGCGGATTTCGCCCGCGCCAGACCGCTGTTCGAGATCATGGGCAAGACGATCACCCATGTCGGCGAGGTGGGCGACGGGCAGACCACCAAGGTCGCCAACCAGATCATCGTCGGCCTCAACATCCAGGCCGTGGCCGAGGCGCTCGTCTTCGCGAAGGCCTCCGGCGCCGACCCGGCGAAGGTCCGCGAGGCGCTGATGGGCGGTTTCGCGGACAGCACGATCCTCAAGGTGCATGGCGAGCGGATGATCAACCGGACCTTCGATCCCGGCTTCCGGCTGCGGCTGCACCAGAAGGATCTCGATCTCGCGGTGAATGCCGCGCGCAACCTCAACCTGGGTCTTCCGAATACGTCGACCGTCGCGCAGCTGATGAACGCCGCCGTGGGCCACGGCGAAGGCGAGCGCGACCATTCGGCGTTGATCGAGGTGGTCGAACGGCTGTCCCGGCCCTGAGACCCCTCAGCGGACGGACCGGTCCCGCGGCCTTCCTCCCCTGGGGCCGGTCCCGACGTGACGGAAACAGGAGATCTTTGGAAAATGCGACAGACGGCCTCTCCCACTGTCCTGTTCACGGATGAAATCGACGACACGCATCTTGCGGAACTGCGGGAGGTCGCGCCGCGGGCACGGCTTTGGCGCTGTGCCGATGCGACGGAGATCTCCGCCCGGATCGGGGAGGCGGATGTCGTGGCGGGGTTCGTCGACCGCGCGGCGCTGGCGCGGGCCGGGCGGCTCGCATGGGTCCATAGCTGGGCGGCGGGGCCGAACCGGCAGCTCTATCCCGAATTCGTCGCCCATGGCGCGATGCTGACGAGCAGCAAGGGCAACGGCGCGATCCCGCTGGCCGAACATGCGATGATGCTGATGCTGATGCTCAACCGCGGCGCGCTGCGCTGGCTCGACGGCCAGCGGGAGCGCCGCTGGGCGCCGTTCCTCCATGGCGAGCTCACCGGTCTGACGGCGGGGCTTCTGGGCGTCGGCCACGCGGGCACGGAACTCGCCCGGCGATGCCGGGCCTTCGGCATGGAGGTGATCGGGCTGCGGCGGAGCGGCCGTCCCGCCGAAGGCGTCGGGCGCCTCTATCCGCAGGCGCAGCTTCACGACTTTCTCGCGGCCTCCGATTTCGTCGTCGTGACCGCACCGTTGACGCCGGAGACGCAATCCATGCTGGGCGAGGCGGAGTTCCGCGCGATGAAGCCGTCGGCGCATTACATCTGCGTCTCGCGCGGGGGCATCGCGGAGGATGCCGTGCTCCTGCGCGCGCTGCGCGAGGGCTGGATCGCGGGGGCGGGGCTTGATGCCCACGGCACCGAACCGCTTCCGCCCGACAGCCCGTTCTGGTCCCTGCCCAATACCATCGTCACGCCGCATAACGGCGCGACCACCGCGCTGACCAGGATGCGGGGGCGGGAGATCTTTCGCGACAACCTCGCGCGCTTCGTGTCCGGCGGGCCGCTTTTCAACCTGGTCGACACGCGGGCGGGATACTGAGCCGGCGGCCGGGAGTGCCGGCGAGCGCGCGCGTTGCGGTTGCCCTCGCGCTCCCGAGCGGTTTCAATGCGAGGCATGCGCCGGGGCGATCCCGGCCGCCCCCGACCGACGCCTTCCGGACCCGCCGCCACCATGACCTGCGAGACGCCCGACATCCCCGAGATCCTGCCCGCCGGCCCGGACGGGCTCGTGCTGCGCTTTTCGCTGCGCCCCGAGCCGGAGGCGATGGCGGCGAAGGAGGCCCTTCTCGCCGCGCTGGCGGAGACACCGCCCGACGGCGTGGTGGAGATCTGTCCCGCGCTCGTCTCCGTCTTCCTGCGGTTCGATCCCGCGCGGGTGCGCCGCGCCGGGCTGGCATCGGAGCTGCGCCGCCGTGCGCGCGCCGTGCTTGCCGCGGGCGCGCCCGCGCCTGTGCCGGCGCGCCGCTGGAGGATCCCGGTGGCCTTCGGCGGCGACAACGGGCCGGAGCTCGCGGAGGTGGCGGCGCGGACCGGCCAGCGGCCGGAGGCGGCGGTTGCGGAGATCTGCGCGGCGGACCTGCGCGTCCTGGCCATCGGTTTCGCGCCGGGCCAGCCCTATCTCGGGCTCCTGCCCGAGCGCTGGGACGTGCCGCGCCTCTCCGAGCTCGCGCCGGAGGTGCCGCAGGGCGCGGTGACGGTCGCGGTGCGCCAGATCGTGATGTTCACCGCGGCGGGCACGACCGGCTGGCGCATGGTGGGGCGTGCCGCCTTCCGCAATTTCATGCCCGAACGGGAGGAGCCGATCCTGCTGCGCGCAGGCGATGCGATCCGGTTCGTACCCGCCTCGGCGGAGGAGATCGCGGCGCTTCGGGACGCGCCGGACGGGCTCGGCGGTGCGCGGCTGGAGGTGCTCGGATGACGGTGCTGGCGGTCGAGCGGGCGGAGGGGCTCTTGAGCGTGCAGGATCTCGGCCGGCCCGGCCATCTTGCGCAGGGGGTCGCGCGCGGCGGGGCGATGGACCGGCAGGCGCTGATCGAGGCGGCCGCGCTGCTCGGCGCGGAGACGGCGCTTGCGGCGGTGGAACTGGCGGGCGCGGGCGGCAGGTTCCGGGTGGAGGCGCCGACTCGGATCGCGCTCACCGGCGCGCCGATGCAGGCGACGCTCGATGGTCAGCCGCTCGAATGGAACCGCACGCATCTTATGGCGCCGGGCCAGACCCTCCGCCTGGCGCGGATGGAGGCGGGGCTCTATGCCTATCTCACCCCCGCGGGCGGCATCGCGACGCCGCCCTGGCTCGGGAGCCGCGCCGCCCATCTCGCGATCGGGATCGGCGCGCGGCTCGGGGCGGGGGACCGGCTCCCCTGCGGCGACGATCCCGATCCGCAGGCGCCGGCCCGCGCGATCGCGGTCGCCCCGCGCTTCTCCGGCGGCACGGTGCGGATCATGGACGGACCGCAGAGCGGGCTTTTCGACGCGCAGACCCGCGCGCGTTTCCTCTCCACGCCTTTCCTGCGTGCGCCCGAGGGCAACCGGCAGGGCCTGCGGCTCGAGGCGCCGGAGCCGTTCCGCTCCGACCATGCGGCAGGGCTCGCCTCCGACGTGATCGGGCCGGGCGACATCCAGATGACGGGCGAGGGCGTGCCCTATGTGCTGATGGCGGAATGCCAGACCATCGGTGGCTATCCCCGGATCGGCACGGTCCTGCCCGCCGATCTTCCCGTCGTGGCGCAGGCGCGGCCGGGCGCGCCGCTGTCCTTCCGGCATGTCGCGCTTGCGGAGGCCGATGCGCTCTGGCGCGACGGGGCGGCGGCGCTGCGCGAGGCCGCGGGCCGGTGCCGCCCGGTGATCCGCGATCCGGCGACGATCAAAGACCTCTTGTCTTATCAGCTCATAGGCGGTGTAACCGCAGGCGACGATCTCGACCGCGAGACATGAGCCGCGCGCGGTCCTGCGACCTGAAGGAGTGACCCATATGGCCCCGACCCTCGATCTCAACTGCGACATGGGCGAAAGCTTCGGCGCCTGGCGGATGGGCGAGGATGCGGCGATGCTGGAGCTCGTCACCTCCGCCAATGTCGCCTGCGGCTTCCATGCCGGCGATCCGGTGGTGATGCGGCGCACGATCCGCGATGCGCGCGCCGCCGGAGTGCGTGTCGGTGCGCATCCCTCCTTCGCCGATCTCTACGGGTTCGGGCGGCGGCGGATCTCGGGCGAGCGGCCCGAGGATCTCGAGACCCAGCTGATCTACCAGATCGTCGCGATGCAGGGCATCTGCGCACTCGAGGGCCATGCGATGACCCATGTGAAATTCCACGGCGCGCTCAACAACATGGCCGCCGAGGACGCGGATCTCGCCGCGCTCTGCGCCCGCGCGGTGAAAGCGGTCGATCCCGCGCTCGCGCTCGTGGCCATGCCCCATACCGAGGCCGAGCGCGCCGCGCTCCGGGCCGGGCTTCGCGTCGCGCGGGAGATCTATGCCGACCGCAGCTACACGCCCGAGGGGCGGCTCACCGCGCGCAGCCTGCCGGGTGCCGTGATCCATGATCCGGAGGCGAGCGCGGCGCAGGTGCTCGCGATGGTGCTCGAGGGCCATATCCCGTGCAGCGACGGCAGCCGCCTGCCGGTCGAGGCGGACACGCTCTGCATCCATGGCGACACGCCCGGTGCGGTGGAGATCGCGCGCGCCCTGCGTGCCCGGCTGGAGGCGGCGGGGGTGGAGATCGCGCCCTTCGCGCCGTCCTGAGGGCCGCGGGGGAGACGCACGGAGGCCACAGAGTCGCGGCGCCCGCTCAACGTTGCCTTTCCTCCGCATGTGCGGCGCACTAGATTGGCGGCATGACCGTTTCGAATACCGCCATGCCGTCCACCTCTGCCGCGCCGCCTGCCGCCCGTTTCGCGGCGTCGGATCTGCACGAGCTTCTCGCCTGTCCGGCCTGCGACGCGCTGCTGCGCGAGCCGGATGTGGCGATCGGGGAGACCGCGCGCTGCCCGCGCTGCGGCGCGGTGATCGAGGCGCCGCGGGCGCTGGCGATGACGCGCATCATGATGCTGGCGCTTGCCGCGCTCATCCTGATGATCGCGGCCATCTTCTTTCCCTTCCTCGAACTCGAGGCGGCGGGAATGATCCGGCGCAGCTCGCTGCTCGACACGGTCATGGCCTTCTCGAGCGGGCTCACCGCGCCGCTCACGCTCGCGATGGCGGCGCTCATCGTGGTGCTGCCGACGGTCCGCTTCGCCGCGCTGATCTACGTGCTCGCGCCGATGGCGCTGGGCTATCACCCGGCGCGCCATGCCGCCCCCGCCTTCCGCATCGCCGAGGCGATGCGCCCCTGGGCGATGGCGGAGGTCTTCGTGGTCGGCGTCGCGGTGGCGCTGGTCAAGGTGGCGGGGCTCGCGCATATCTCCATCGGCCCGGCCTTCTGGGCCTTCGTGGCCCTCGTCATCGTGACGGTGATGAAGGACAATTTCATGAGCAGAGTGACGGTTTGGAAAACGCTGGACGCCCGACGCAGATCCTGACCGCGCACGAAGCCGGGCTCGTGGGGTGCACTCATTGCGGCAGGGTCTCCCCTCCGGGGGTCGGGATCTGCGACCGCTGCGGCGCGCGGATCGCGCCGCGCGACGGCTCGAGCCTGCAACGGGTCTGGGCGTGGTTCTTCGCCGGGCTCGTCGTCTACATCCCGGCCAACCTCTACCCGATGCTGCGCACCACGCAGCTCGGCAAGGAGGTGGACAGCACCATCTTCGGCGGCGTCGTGCAGCTCATGCATCACGGCGATATCGGCGTCGCGATCATTGTCTTCGTCGCCTCGATCGTAATCCCGGTGGGCAAGTTCATCGTCATCGCCTATCTCGCGCTCAGCGTGTCCCGCCGCGTCAGGCTTTCCGCGCATCGCCGTCATATGCTTTATGAGGTCGTGGAATTCATCGGTCGCTGGTCGATGATCGACGTCTTCGTCGTCGCGATCCTGTCGTCTCTCGTGCGGCTCGATTTCGCGGCGACGATCTCGCCGGGCATCGCGGCGGTGAGCTTTGCGCTGTCGGTGGCCTTCACGATGCTGGCCGCGCTGAGTTTCGATTCGCGCCTGATCTGGGACGCGGGGGACTGACACCGGACATGAACAGGAATGCACAACAAAGAGGACAACGGCCGCAATGACAGAGCCTGAGCCCGCAAGCACCGTGGTCGAGGGACCGAAGAGATCGTTCTGGCGCAACCTGTCGCTCGTCTGGCTCGTGCCGCTCGCCGCCCTGGCGGTGACGCTGTTCATCGCCTGGCAGAGCTGGGCGGAACGCGGCACGGTGATCGAGATCTCCTTCGAGAATGCCGCGGGCATCACGCCCGAGGAAACGCTGATCCGCTATCGCGACGTCAATATCGGCGTGGTCGAGGATGTGAGCTTTTCCTCCGACCTCGCCGCGGTCGTCGTCCATGCCCGGATCGACCGCACCGTCGCCGGCGTCCTGCCGGAGAACGCGCAGTTCTGGGTCGTGCGTCCCGAAGTGTCCGCAAGCGGCATTACCGGCCTCTCCACGGTGCTGTCGGGCGTCTATATCCAGGCCGCCTTCTCCCCGCAGGAGGATGCGCGGGCCGACCGGTTCGAGGGGATGGAGGAGGCGCCGCTGGTGCTGCCCGGCATGCGCGGCACGCGCGTCACGCTGCGCACGCGGGACGGCGGTCAGATCACCGCCGGCGCCCCGATCTATTACCGCGGCATCGAGGTGGGCAAGATCGAGGCGCCAAGGCTCGACCGCAACGGCGAGGAGGTGATCGTCGACGCCTTCATCAACGCGCCGCACGACCGCCGGCTCACCACCGCCACGCGCTTCTGGCAGACCTCCGGCTTCTCGGTGAATTTCGGGCCGCAGGGGCTCGACCTCTCGGTCGGATCCATCGCCGGGCTGATCCGGGGCGGGCTGTCGTTCGACACCGTCTTCTCCGGCGGGCAGCCGGTCGAGCCGGGGCAGATCTTCGATCTCTACGAAAGCGAGCAGGAGGCGCGGTCGTCCGTCTTCAACGAGGCGATCGAGAACCCGGTCGACCTCAGCGTCGAGTTCGAGCAATCGGTGGCGGGGCTGACCGTCGGCTCGCCCGTGGTCTACAAGGGGGTGCGGATCGGCGCGGTCTCGACCCTCGGCGCCTTCGTCGAGGGGGAGGGCGAGGATCAGACGGTGATCCTGCGCGCCGTGATCTCCATAGACCCCGGCCGGCTCGGCCTCGATCCCGAGGCGCCGCCAGCCGAGACCATCGCCTTCTTCGCCAATGCCGTCCATAACGGGCTGCGCGCGCGGCTCGTTTCCCAGAGCATCTTCTCGCGCACGCTCGCGGTGGAGCTCGCGGAGATCCCGGAGGCCGCACCCGAGACGCTCGGCATCTTCGCCGCCACGGCGCCGCTGCTGCCGTCGGTCGTCAGCAACCTGCCGGATGCCGCGGCCACGGCCGAGGGGCTGCTCAACCGCGTCGACAACCTGCCGGTGGAGGAGCTGATGGATCAGGCCATCGCCACGCTCGCTTCCATCGAAACCCTTGCCGGCGACGAAAACCTGCGTGCCGCGCCCGATGCCTTCGTCGGGCTGATGAACGATGCCCGCGGGATCGTGGGCAGCGACGATGCGCAGGCGCTTCCGGGCGAGTTGCGCGCTATCATCGGGGAATTGCGCGGCGTCGCCGAAGAGCTGCGCGCGGCCGAGGCGGTGAACAGGCTCGTCGCCGCGCTCGATGCTGCCTCCGAAGCCGCCGATACGGTGAGCGAGGTGGCCGGCTCCTTCGACGACAAGACCTCGGCCGTGCCGCAACTGCTCGAGGATCTCGACACGCTCACGCAAAAGGCCAATTCGCTCGAGGTCGAGCAGTTCCTCGCCATGGCTTCCGCCTTTCTCGACGGGGCGGACCGGCTGATCGACCAGGAAAGCACGCGGGCGCTGCCCGAGAGCCTGACCGGCGCGCTCGACGAGGCGCAGGCGGCACTGGCGGAATTGCGCGGCGGCGGCGTGGTCGAGAATGCCAACGCCACCTTCGCCTCCGCCCGCGAGGCCGCGCGCGCCGTCGAGGAGGCGGCCGCCGACCTGCCGGCGATCGCCACCCGGCTCGACGGTCTCGTGGGCGAGGCCGAGGGCGTGCTCTCGGGCTATGGCCAGAACTCGCGCTTCAACCGCGAGACGCTCGAGGCGCTGCGCGAGCTGCGGTCCGCGGCCCAGGCGCTCTCCAGCCTCGCGCGCACGCTCGAGCGCAATCCCAATTCCATTCTGTTCGGACGGTAACCATGACACGATTTGCTCCCCTGCTCCTTCTCGCCCTTGCCGCCTGCGGCGACAACGACCCGCGCTATCTCATCGCGACGCCGCCCGCGACGGAGGCGCCCGCCGCCCGTGCGGCGCTCCGTGTCGCGACGCTCGAGGTGCGGCAGGTGAGCCTGCCCGCCTATGCCGCGGCCGACCAGATCCTGCGCGAGGAGGAGGCGGGCGGGGCGCTCCGGCCGGTGAAGAGCGCGCTCTGGGCCGACGAGCCGTCGCGCGCGATGACCCAGCGCCTTGCCGACCGGATCGCCGCCACGAGCACGGCCGAGGTCGCCGCCGAGCCCTGGCCGCTCGCCCGCCCGGCACAGGCGGAGGTGGACGTGCGCGTCTCCGAGCTGGCCGCGCGCGCCGACGGGCGGCTGCACCTGAACGGCCAGTTCGCGATTTCCTCCTATGACATGGTGGTGCGCGAGCGTATCGTGCCTTTTGCCATCGCCGTGCCGATGAACTCCGACGCGCCGGGGGCGATCGCCCAGGCGACGGGGGCGGCGGTGAACGCGCTTGCCGCGCGGATCACCGGCACGCTGGCGCGCTGAAGCGGCGGCGGACAGGAACGGATGAAGCTACGGACATACGGGATTGAAAGGAGACGGAGATGAAGAAGAGACCACTCGGCACCACGGGATTCGAGATCGCACCCGTCGTCTTCGGGGGCAACGTGCTCGGTTGGACGGCGGACGAGGCGGAGAGCTTTCGCGTGCTCGACGCGTTCGTCGATCACGGTTTCGATGCCATCGACACGGCGGATGTCTATTCCGCCTGGATCGAGGGCAATTCCGGGGGCGAATCCGAAACCATGCTCGGCAAATGGCTCGCGGCGCGTCCCGGCATGCGCGAGCGGGTGACGATCTTCACCAAGGTCGGCTCGGACATGGGCGGGCCCGACCGCAGGGGGCTGTCGAAGCGGTGGATCGCGGAGGCGATCGACGCGTCGCTCGACAGGCTCGGGATCGGGGAGGTCGACGTCTATTTCTCGCATCGGCCGGACCCGGAGACGGATCAGGCCGAAACGCTTTCCGCCTATGACAGGCTCATCCGGGAGGGCAAGGTGCGGAGCATCGGCGCGTCGAATTTCGACGCGGATCTCCTCGGCACCGCCTTCGACATCGCCGAGCGGGAGGGCCTGCCCGCCTATCAGGTGATCCAGCCGGAATACAATCTCTACGACCGGGACGAATTCGAGGGACCGCTGCGCGACCTGTCGCTTCAGCGGGATCTCGGCGTCGTCACCTATTTCAGCCTCGCCTCGGGTTTCCTGTCCGGCAAATACCGCAGCAAGGACGACCTGAAGGGGCGCAAGCGCGGCAATTTCGTCGAAAAATATCTCGATGCGCGCGGTCTGCGCCTGCTCGATGCGCTCGGGGAGGTCGCGGCGGAGAAGGGGGTCGAACCGGCGGAGGTCGCACTGGCCTGGATCCTGCACCGCGACGGCGTCACCGCCCCGATCGCGAGTGCGACGAGCGTCGCGCAGGTGGAGAGTTTCGCCACGGCCGCCACGCTCGCCCTGAGCGAGGAGGACATGGCACGGCTGACGGGGGCGGGCGACTGAGCGCCGCCGCCCGCCGGTCCGCCGGGGGCATCAGCCCTTCCGGGCGAAATTCGCCTTGATCCGCATGTCGAGATAGTCGCCCGCCGTCATCGGCGGGTACTTTCCGAGCGGCCCTTCCATCAGCACGTCGCGGTTCGCCTGGCAGAAGAAGGGCAGGGACAGGCGCCGGCCCATGTATTCGCCCTCCCGCGGCATCCGCACGCGGTGCAGGGTCGACTGGAGCTGGTCGTCCGACCAGCGCATCAGCATGTCGCCGATATTGCAGGTGATATGCCCGGCCTTCGGCGGCACCTCGGTCCATGCCCCGCTTTCGGCATCCTTTCCGGGGCAGACCTGCAACCCGCCTTCGCCCTCCTTCTGGTGCAGGATGGTGAGGCAGTCGAAATCCGAATGCGCCCCGGCGCGCCAGAAGGTGAAATCCTCCGGCTTCGCCTCCTCCATCGACATGTAGTGCAACAGCCGCAGCGTGGACTGGTATTGCGGCGAGGCGCGGTCATGGGCGCGGGTGAAGAAATCCTCGTCGAACCCGAGCTTCAGCGCGAAACAGGACAGGATCCTCATTCCGAGTTCCCAGTTCAGCCGCTCGAAGCGCAGCGCCCTGTCGCGAAAGCCCGGCAGCGCCGTCTCCGCCGGCCAGAGCCCGTCCATCTTCGGCAGCGTGATCTGGTAGCTTTCCTTGTTGTCCGGCGTGCCGGTGGAGGGGCGCACCTGCGCCTTGAATTCCCAGCCCGCGTTCACGCCCTTCGGCATCGCGACGGTCGCCTTCACCTCCTGCGGCAGGTTGAAGAAATCCCAGGCGGTGTCGAAGGCGGCCTCGATCTCCGCCTCGGGAATGCCGTGGTTGGTCACCTGGAAAAACCCGCTGCCGGTCGCCGCCTCCCAGAGTGCCTCGGCGATCTCCGCCTTGCGCGTCTCGAAATCCGACAGGTCGATCACCGGCACGTCGCGTGCGATATCGGTGCCGTCGCCGCCTATGGTGCTCTCGCGGGTCAGTTCGGCCAGTGCGTAAGGATCTTTGGTCATGGATGTCTCCTGTGCGAAACGGCGCTCTCCGCCTGCGGGATGCGCAGCGGGAGCGGGGTGTCATGGCTTTGGTCAGGGATGTGAGAAAGGGTCTGCGACATGGCGGTGTGCACTCGACTGGATCAGGGACTGTCCGTCGAGCAATGCCCAGGCCCCGTGGCCCGACCGCTTCTACTCGCTCTCAAAGCCTAGCCCGCCCCGCGCCGGAGGCGAAGCGTCACGAGGGGGGCGGGACGCGGTCTTTCCCGGTCTGCGGATAAAACGGGCGGAAATCCCGCCCGATGACGCCGAAAGGATCAGAGTGGGAACGGGGAGGAGAGCCAGAGCCGCCGCTCCGGCCGAAAAGGGCCGAAAAACGGCCATGCCGGGGCGAGAGGGTGAGGGCCTCAGGACGACGTGCGCTCTCCGATCCAGTCGCGCGTCCCGGTGGCGACGGCGTCATGGACGGCACGGCCGAGCGCCTCGCCCTGGGCGGTATGAAGCCCGGCAAAACGCATCTCCCCCTCGGGCGCGGCGACGGCAATGCAATCCGTGCCGGTGCCGGTGATCCGCCCGGTCTCCAGATCCGGGCCCAGCTCCACGAGCGCCGCGGTGCGTGCCTCGGCCACGAGGCTCAGCGCCTCGATCAGCGCCGGCCGGGCAAGCGGCAGATCAAGCTCCACGGCGATGTTGATCGTGCCCCAGCTCGCCGGATCGTAGACCCGCCGCGCGCCGATCCGTTCGCCGTTTGACAGGCCGACCGTGGCCACGCAGCGCGCGGTAACCTGGTCGACGGTGACGCGGGTCTCGACCATGCGGCGGATGTCGCGCGAGGTGAGAAAGCAGGGCGCATCCGTCATGTCCTGCGCGGCGAGCTCGCCCGCGAGCCAGTCCGCCACATCGAGCTCCGGCGTCAGGTCGGCATTGCACACCTCGCGCCAGAGGAGGCGGTCGGCGGTGACGAAGCCGGGGCGGTTCAGCGTCCAGCTCAGCACCTCGCGCGGCGCGGCGAAGCGCATTTCGAGCCAGGGCCGGGCGAGGCGCAGGGCGGGGCCGGTCACGGGACCACCGCGAGTGGCTGGAACACCGGGCCGTCCGGTGTCTGCGCGAAATGCGCGGTGATCCCGAAATGGGTGCGCAGCGTCTCGGGCGTGAGCACATCCGCGGGCCGGCCCTCCGCCGCGATCCGGCCGCCGGAGAGCAGGACGAGACGGGTGCAGTGCCGCACGGCGAGGCCGAGATCGTGGAGCGAGACGAGGAGCGACCGGCCCTGCCGCGCGAGATCTGCGAAGAGCTGCATCGTCGCGATCTGATGCGCCGGGTCGAGCCCCGCCACGGGCTCGTCTGCGAGGATCAGCGGGGTCTCCTGCGCCAGCGCCCGCGCGATCAGCACGCGCGCCTGTTCTCCGCCCGACAGCCGCGTGGCGGTGCGCCCGCGCAGGGTTTCGAGCCCCATCCGCGCGATGGCGCCCTCGACCGCGGCACGGTCCGTTTCCGAAAGCCGCTGCCCCGCCCCGAGATAGGGCACCCGGCCAAGCGCAATCACCGTCTCGACGGAGACGGGCCAGGCGATCTCGCGCGTCTGCGGCATCCAGGCGGCGGCCCTTGCGCGGTCGGTGGCCGGCAGCGCGGCGAGCGAAGACTGCCCGTCGAAGGGCACGAGGCCGAGGCTCGCGCGCATCAGCGTCGTCTTGCCCGCGCCGTTCGGGCCGATCAGCCCGACGAATTCGCCCGCACCGAGGTCGAGGGAGATGTCGCGCAGGATCGTGCGGCCGCGCAAGGTGACGGAGAGATGGTCGAGCGACAGGCGGGTCATCGGATGTCCCTCCGTGTCCTGTAGATGAGATGCAGGAAGAGCGGCGCGCCGACGAGCGCCATCACCACTCCGAGTTTCAGATCCTTCGTCGGCAGGACGACCCGCACCGCGATATCGGCGGCGAGCACCAGCGCGGCGCCGCCGAGCGCGGAGGCCCAGAGCAGCGCCGAGGGGCGCGCGCCGACGCGCTGGCGCAGAAGATGCGGCACGACGAGCCCGACGAAGCCGATGGCGCCCGCGACGGCGGTGGAGGCGCCCACGGCGCAGGCGGTGCCGAGCACGAGCAGGAGCCGCATCCGCCCGAGGTCGATCCCCATTGCCGCCGCCGCATCCTCGCCCAGCGTCAGCGCATCGAGCCCGCGCCCGAGCGAGGCGAGGATCAGCCAGCCCGCAAGGGTGAAGGGCAGGGCAAGCCAGACATGGGTCATCGAACGGTCCGCGAGCGATCCCATCATCCAGAAGACGATCTCGCTGGCCGCGAAGGGATTGGGCGAGAGGTTGAGCACGAGCGAGGTCAGCGCGCCCGCCAGCGCGGAAATCGCGATGCCCGCGAGGATGAGCGTGAGCGAAGAGCCGCGCGGTCCGGCAAGGGCGAGGATCAGCCCGACGCCCGCCAGCGCGCCCGCGAGCGCGCCGAAGGGCAGGGCGAGCGCGACCGCGGCGGCAAGTCCCGTCTGGATCGTCAGGACCGCGCCGAGCGCCGCCGTGCCGGAGATGCCGATGAGGCCCGGATCGGCCAGCGGATTGCGCAGGTAGCCCTGCATCGCCGCGCCAGAGAGGCCGAGGCTCGCTCCGACCATCAGCGCGAGCAGGACACGGGGCAGGCGGATCTCGCGCATCACGATGGTGAGCGCCGTCCCGTCGTCGCGGACGAGCGCACGCAGGCTCTCCGCCGGACCGATCCCCGCCGGGCCGATGGTGAGCGCGATGACGGCCAGCAGGGCGGCAAGCGCGATGAGTGTCAGTGCCGGAAGCCTCATTGCGCCGCTCCGTTCAGCACGGCGCGGCGCGTGTCTCCGAGCGCTGCGATGGCCTCGAGCACGGCGGGCGTGCCGCAGAGCCAGTCGCGGTCGGACATCGTCGCGGAGGCCGCGCCGCCGCGCAAGGTCGTGAGGGCGGGATGGATCAGAAGCTCCTCCGCCCGCGAGGCGCCGGGGTGCGGTCCGCTGGTGATCAGCGCGTCGGGATCGGCGATCACCATGGCCTCGAGCGGGACGAAGCCGCCGCCCGCGACGCCGATCTCGGCGGCGACATTGCCGAAGCCGGCGGCCTCGAGGATATCGCCCGCGAGCGTGGAGCTGCCGGTGGTGTAGCCGTTGGGATAATAGAGCGCGGCACGCGGACGGGGGGCGCCGGAGGCGGCGATCTCCGCCTCGGCCTCCGCCCTCAGCGCCGCAAGCCGCGCGTTGAACTCGTCGATCACGGCCTGCGCCTCCGCCTCGCGATGCAGGGCGGCGCCCATCTGCGCGATGCGGGCGGGCACGTCGGCAAGCGAGGTCGCGGGGGAGAAGCGCATCACCGGAATGCCGAGATCCTCGAGGATCTGCATGGTTTCGCGCGCGGTATAGCTGCCGGAGACGACGAGATCGGGCGCGAGCAGGTAGATCTCCTCGGCGCGGGCGTCGTTGCGCGGATAGGCGCGCGCGGCCTCCGCCATGGCGGAACTGTGCGGGTCGGCGGCGAGCCCGGAGACGGAGACGAGCTGTCCCGGCGCGGCGAGCAGCATGGCGAGCTGATCGGTGCACAGGTTCGTCGAGACGACGCGCAGCGGCGCGGCCCCCGCCGCGCAGAGCGGCAGGCAGAGGGCGGCGACCAGCGCCGCCGCCCGGATCATGCGCTCAGAAGGAGGCACGGACACCGACATAGGCCGAGCGGCCCGGTGTGTTGTAACCGTCCGCGGTCTCGTAGTCCTCGTCCCCGAGGTTCTCGAGGCGCAGGGTGAGATCGGTGGCCGCCGTCAGCGCATAGGTGAACCCGGCGTTGACCAGCGTGTAATCGCCCACCTTGTGATCGGCCGGCGCGTAGGAGGAGGGGATGACATCCGCGACGTGCTGCACCTCGACCGTCCCGGTGAGACGGTCCGACAGCAGCGTGTCGAGCCCGAGGACGAGATCGTGACGCGGCACGCGCTCGGCGCGCTGCCCCTCGGTTTTCGCGTCGGTATAGGTATAGTTCCCCCGGAGCGCGAGCGCGGGGCCGACCCCGTAGCGGCCCGACAGCTCGATGCCCCTGGACACCGTGGTGCCGTCGACCTGCGCGTAGCAGCCGGGGCCGCCGACGCAGGCGGTCGAGGCGGTGTCGAAGTCGATCCGGTCCTCGATCTCCGTGTAGAATGCCGTCGCCTTCGCGAAGCTGTCGGATCCGAAGCGGCGCTCCGCGCCCAGTTCGAAGCTCCTGCTCGTCTCCTCCTCGAGGCCGGGATCGCCGTAATCGCTGTAGCGTTCGAAGAGCGAGGGCGCGCGGAAGCCGGTTCCGGCGACGGCGCGGATCGTCCAGTCCGGCGCCGCGCGCCAGGCGGCGGCAAGCCGGCCGGAGACATGGGAGCCGAAATCGGAATGGTCGTCGTAGCGCAGCGCCACCGACAGATCGACCGTCGGGGCGGCAGCGTAGAGCCATTCGCCACTCACCGACCAGCTGCGGTCGTCCGCGTCCCATCCGTCGATCTCGAACTCCTCCTCGGTATAGTCGAGCCCGACGCTCAGCGACGAGATGTCCGACAGCTCCGCCGTGCCGAGATAGGCGAGGTTGCGGCGGCGGCCCGAGTAATCTTCGGTATATCCGCCGGGATAGCTGCGCTCGGTCTCGAACAGGCTGGCGCTGAATTCATGATGCATCGCGCCGCCCGTCACACGCGCGAAGGCACGCAGGCCGGTTTCGTCGCGGCTGGTCTCGCCCTCGGGATCGGTGTCGGAGAGATCGTAGTCGGTCTCGGAGGTGCGGTAGAGGCCGGAGAGGCCGAGGGTCAGCCCGTCGCTCACGTCCTGTTCGAGGCCGAAGGTGAGGAAGGTCTGTTCGAACCCGTCGTCCTCGTCATCGCTCGCGCGCGAGGAAAATCCGTCGGTGCTGAGATGGGACAGGGTGAAGGAAAGCTTTCCGCTGTCGCTTTCCATCACGGTGGAGATCCCGCCGGCATAGGTGCCGTAGCTTCCGGCCTCGAAGGCGGCGGTCGAGGTGTAGCCCGGCCGCACCGCCTCGTCGGTGCGGATGTCGATCAGCCCGGCGATCGCCTCGGAGCCGTAGAGGGCGGATTGCGAGCCCTTCAGCACCTCGACGGAGGAGATGCCGAAGGACAGCAGCCCGCCGAAGTCGTACTGGCTTTGCGTTTTCGAGGGATCGGCGACGTCGATGCCGTTGATGCGCACGCCGACATATTGCGCGCCGAGACCGCGGATATACAGGTTTGTGGAGGCGCCGGTGCCGCCGTTGCGGGTAAAGCTCACGCCGGGCAGGCTGCCGAGCCGTTCGGAGACCGGCCGGGCCGCGGCGGTGAGCGCGTCGGCGTCGAGCTTTTCGACGGTGGCGCCGGTCCTGCCGGCCTCGACCGGCGTCAGGCTGCCGGAGACGATGATCTCGTCGAGCTCCAGGACGTCCTGTGCGACGGCCGGCAGGGCGAGGGTGGCGCAGAGCGCGGTGGAAAGCAGGTGGCGGGTCGTCAAGATCTTCATCCTTGTCCCATCGGTGCGCCGCATGAAATGCGGCCTGCAAGTGTCAGACGGTGCTCGGAAAAAGGTCCTTCAGGATTCCGAGCACGGCGATGTGCCACCACGACGGAAGACCGTAGCCCCGGCACGCCCCGCGCCCGGACTGGGTGAACACTTCGGCAGGTCTCCTGACTTGCGGGTCGCTGCTTGGCCGGGCCTTCCCGCGGGCCGTGAGGCGCCACAGTGGCTTTGTCCGGCTTCGCTCTCCGCCTACAGTTGCGGGGGCAGTCGCGGAATGGGCCCTGTCGCAGGGCGGACCGCGTTCCCTTTTATCCGGTGGTATCTCCCGGACCGAAGCGCTCACCTCCTAGCGCAGAGATCACGCGCCTGTAAAGGGGCGTCGGGCGCGGCATGGTGCCCGCCCGGCCGCGAGACCGGCGCCTCCAATTTGCGCAGTTGTCTGGAAAACATGCGGCGCGGCGGCGCGTTTTCGCGGCGGGCCCGCGCATAAGGCGCGTCGCGGCGGATCTTGGCTTGGAGGCGGCGGGGCGACCATGCAAGATATCCCGTGGAGAGGGTGGGTCTCTCCGCGCCCGAGGGCGCTGTCTTGATCTGTTAACGAGTATCCGGGGACGAGAGGAAAATCCGTGAAACCAATGCGTGTGGGTGCCTATGTTCTGGGCGGGCTGGCGGGGGCTGCGGCGCTCGTCGGGATCGGGGTCTGGGGTGGCTATGAGCTGAACAACCAGATGCAGGACCGCTGGAGCTTTTTCGCGACGCGATATTACAAGCTCCAGGGGGTCTACAATTCAATGTTCAACGCGGATGCGCCGCCGGAGGTGGAGCGGCTGGTCACGAACCGGGCGGTGCTGAGCAAGCGGACGATGTACCTGCCGGCGAGCGCGCGCGATTTCGCGGGCGGCATCGCGCCCTTTCTCGACCGCTCGCTCCTGCTGACCGACCGGCTCGGCAAGACCTTCCATATCGACGGGGAGACCGTCACCGAGCTTTCCGTCGCGCCGCCCGACGCAAAACGCGCGGAGCTGCAACAGCAGCTCGGCGAGGGGCTCCTGGGCGAGATCGAGGTGGATTTCAACTGGATGCGGTACAACGACGTGCTCTTCGTTCCGCGCGACGGCGGAGGCGGATCGCTCCTGATGTCCTTCACCGACTGGCGGCCCGAGGGGCTCTGCTTCGGCTCGACCCTCGCGCGGCTCGTGGTGGACAGCGACCGGCCGGAAGACTGGCAGGCCGGGCCGGAGGACTGGGAGGTGGTCGCGCAGACCGAGCCCTGTATCAAGCCCTTCACCTCCGGCAAGGGGATCTACGGCCTCGAGGCGGGCGGACGCATGGCGCCCCTGCCCGACGGGCGGGTGGTCTGGACCTCCGGTGTCTATGAGCGCGACGACCGCCACGAAGGGCTCGATTTCTCCACGGCGCTCGCCCAGACGGACGAGGGCGATTACGGTAAGGTGATGCTGGTCGACCTCGACACCGGCGAAAAGGAGATCGTCGCGAAGGGCCTGCGCAACCCGCAGGGCGTCACGGTCGATGTCGCGGGCGAGATCTGGGTGACGGATCACGGGATGGAGGGCGGCGACGAGCTGAACCATGTCTTCGAGGGGGCGAATTTCGGTTTTCCCGCGGTGAGTTACGGGGTGAAATACAACCGCAAGCCGGCCGGAAACGGCGACAGGCACGCCAATCACGACGGCTATGACGAGCCGGCGATGTCCTGGGTGCCGTCGATCGCGCCCTCCTCGGTGATCGCGGTCAACGGCTTTCACTACGCCTGGGACGGCGATTTCATCGTCGGCGGTCTCAGCGGCGCGCTGCACCGCGTGCACCTGCGCGACGGGCGCGGGGTCTATGACGAGGCGATCCAGTTCGGCCAGAGGATCCGCGACCTCGCGACGCTCGACGAGGGGCGCACCATCGTGGTCTATACCGACGACCGGCGGATCATCACGCTCGCGGCCGATACCGGCCCGGACCCGATGGCCCGGTTCGAGGCGCTCCTGCGCGAGGACGCGCCCTCGCCGGAGATCTTCGCCTCCGCCGAGAGCACGATGAATGCCTGCCTGCAATGCCACAGCCTCCTCGAGGGCGTGGACGAGGGCGCGGGGCCGACGCTGCACGCGGTCTGCGGGCGCGGACCGGGGGCGACGCCCTTCGACGGCTATTCCGGCGCGCTCGACGGCGTGGCCGGGGTCTGGACGCAGCAGACGCTCGCGGCCTTCATGTCCGACCCGGTGGCGCTCGCGCCGAACACCAACATGGCGTGGAGCGGGATGGAGGATGCGGCGGCGGCGGACCTGATCTCCGGGGTGCTCTGCAAGATGTGAGCGCGCGCGTCCGTCCGCCCCTGCGGCCGGCATGAGAAACCGCGCCCCTCGCAGGGCGCGGTTTTTGCGCGGATCCGGTGCCGGAGGGCGGGAGGCGTCAGGCCGTCGCGTCGTTCGTGAGCACGAGGCCCAGGTTGCGCGCATTCGCGTTTCTCGCCACCTCGAGCGGTTCATGCAGCTCGCCGCCGGTGAGCGTGCCCGCGCGCACCACGAACAGCTCGATGTCCATCTCCTCGAGCGAGGTGAAGGCGTCGGTGAAATCCTGCGCCGGGGGCAGGTCGAGGATGACCGTATCGAACTGCCGCGAGAGCGTCTGGAGGATCTGGCGGAACCGCTCGGTGTCGAAGACCACGGAGGGGTCGGAGGCCATTTCCTCGCACGGCACGAAGCTCGCGCCGAACCGGGGCAGGCCGGTGATCGCCTGGCCGATCTCCGTATCGCCGTAGAGCGTGGAGGCGAGGTTGCCCGCCGGCCGGCGGTATTCGAGCAGGCCCGACAGGTTGGCGGTGCGGGTGTCGGCGTCGACCACGACGCAGGAGCGCCCCTTGCGGCTCTGCGCCCAGGCGAGGAGCATCGCCACATGCACCTTGTCGTCGCGCGCCGTGTCGGAGGCCACGAGAATGGTCCGCGCCGCCCCGCCCGCGCGCATGTCGGCATTGTTGGCCAGCCTCAGCGCGATCTGGGACAGCTTGCCCTCGGGATCGCGGTTCAGCTCGCGGGCCAGTTCGTGCAGCGTCATCTGTGCGCCGAGATCGCGCATCCGGCCGTAGACGCCGATGCCCGTCGCCCGCGCGAGGGCTTCGGGGGTGGACAGTTTCTTCGGCAGCATCTCGGTCAGGAGCACATAGGCGAAGGCGATGAAGAAGCCGCCGACGCCCGCCATGATGACGGAGAGCTTCTTGCGCGGGTAGACCGGCGCGGAGGGCGGGTTGGCGTAGGAGATGATGTCGGCGTCCGGCGTCTGGAGGTTCTGGATCTCGCTCACTTCCTTGAACCGGGCAAGGAATTCCTGGTAGACCACGCTGTTCGCCTCTGCGACGCGCTGGAGCTGGTTGAGCTGGATTTCCTCGCTCGACTGGTCGAGCATCTGGCGCGACAGTTCGTTGAGCTGGCTGTTGAGGGAGGAGACGACGACCCGCAGCACCTCGCGCTGGTTCTGAAGCCGGTCGAGTTCGCGGCGCACCTCGAGCTCGATCGAGGCTTCGATCACGTCGATGGAGCGGCGGATGGAGGCGACCTGCGCGGATTGCTCGCCGAAGGAGCCGACCGCGAAGGCCTCCCGCTGGATCAGTTCGGAAAGCTGCTGGCGGTAGTCGAGCATCGCCTCGGAGGAGGACATGTCCTGCGCGGCGAGCGGGCCTCCGGTCTCGATGGTCGATCCCATCTTGTCATACATCGCCTCGACCTGCGCGAGCTCCGCGCGCCGGTCGATGAGCCGGGTGGTGAGTTCGGTCATCTGCTGTTCGAGCCGGGTGCGGTTGTCGGCATCCGCCTCCATCCGCGCGCGGTAGTCGAAGACGTCGCGCTCCGAGCGCTCGAGCGTCACGGCGAGATCGGCCACGCGGGTCTCGAGCCAGGCGGTGAATTCCTGCGCGGCGTTGAAGCGCTTGTCGGTCAGGAAGCCCATGTATTCGTCCATGAGCGTGTTGGTGATCGCGGCGGCGAGATCGGGATCCTCGGAGACCGCGGAAACCTGCACGACATAGGAGGTGCCCTGCTGGTTCACGCGGATCGCCTGGCGCAGCTTGCCCACGATGTCCTTGTAGGTGCCGAGCTGCTGCGCGCCGGCGCCGGCGGCGACCGCGACGCGCGAGGGCGCGTCGTCCGGCAGGTCGGCCTCGCCGCCGCCGCCGAAGCTCGGCAGCAGCGATTTCACCCGTTCCGCGATATCCGACAGGACGGAGCCCTGTTCGTCCTCGGGGATGGCCTCGGGATTGAATTCGGGAACGGTCTCGAGCTGGAGCGTCTCGGCCACGCGGCGCAGCAGCGCGTTGGACCGCAGCACCGCCAGCTCCCCCTCGATGACCGAGCTCGTCAGGCTCTGCTGTTCGACCAGATCGAAGCTGTTGCGGGCGCTGAGCCCCTGTTCGCCGAGCAGCATCTGCGAATAGGCGACATAGCGCGGCGTCGCGCCCGTCACCAGCAGCCCGGTGCCGAACATCAGGATCAGCGGGATGCGGATCAGCGACCTGTGGCGGCGGCGCAGCAGCTTCAGCAGATCGGAGGGCCGGAGCGGAGCCGGCCCGTCGGGAGGCGCGGATACGGAGGGTTTCGTGGGAAACTCGCCGGGCGGGCGGCGAAGATGCGAGATCTGATTCATACCAAAGCCCCTTTCCCGGAGCGGACACTGGAAAACACACATGCCCGCAGGGGCACGAGGACACGATACCTTCGGCTCCCGCACTCGGCAAGGATGCGCCTATCCCGCCCAGAGCTTTCGCGGACACCGGCGGAAACGCAAGGTCTAGTTTCCTCCGCGCAAGGGGGCGGGCGGTTTTGGCTAAGATTTGGGCAGCCCGCGGCCGCTCCGCCCGGCCGTCGCGCCGCGGCCGGTCGCCGGGGGTGCGGGCGCGCGCTCAGACCGCGCCGGGATCGATACCCGCCCTGTCCCGCGCCTCCATGAGCGCGCCCATGTAGAGGATCATCGTCATCTGCGCGAAGGCCGTCATCAGCCCCGGCTCGGTCATGTTGCGCACGAGCATCATCGCCGCGATGGAAAAGAAGAAGGCCTGCGGCATGTCGATCCTGCGCAGCAGCGCGACGGTGGTCTGCCAGACGCCGAAGCCGAAGGCGAGCAGGGCGAAGGCGAGGCCGATCAGCCCCTGGTGCACCGCCACCTCCAGATAGGCGTTGTGGAAATAGAACCGCGCCGAGAGCGCCATGTGGAAATCGACATAGATCTTGCGCGCGAGCGACGTCCAGTCGTAGGGCCGCCAGAACCCGCCATGCCCGACGCCCAGAAGCGGGTTCTCCCGGATCTGGTCGAAGGCATAGCCCCACAGGACGGTGCGTCCGGTGAGGGTCGCGTCCTTTCCGAATTTCTCGAGTATGATCCCGGCGACGTCGACGCTCGAGGTCGACAGGAAGAGCGCGCCGCCGAAGATGAGCACCCCGAGGCCGAGCGACAGCGTCAGCATCACCTGCGGA
Organism: Celeribacter indicus; assembly: GCF_000819565.1. Classification (NCBI taxonomy): domain Bacteria; kingdom Pseudomonadati; phylum Pseudomonadota; class Alphaproteobacteria; order Rhodobacterales; family Roseobacteraceae; genus Celeribacter; species Celeribacter indicus. Next base: position 3,132,473 of record NZ_CP004393.1, on the reverse strand, counting down.
TGGAGCAGGCCGCGCCCGCGCAGCAGCAGGATGAAGCCCACGAGCCCCAGCAGCCCGAAGGCGAGCAGCACGGCGGTGGCCGACTGGGCGATGAAGACGAGGTTGAGCGAGAGCGCCGCGAGGACGAGGGCGAGGATGCGGAAGGCCCGCCGCTGTCCCGGATCGAAGAGCACGCAGAGCGCGGCGAGCCAGAGCATCACCATGTTGAGCCCCATCTGGTTCTTGGACCCGAAGATGCCGCGTTCCGGCGGTCCCGGCGCCGCGAAGCGGCTCAGCACGGCAAAGACCCCGGCGGCGATCATGAACGAAAAGACGAGTTGTCGCTGTTCGAGCCGGAGCGCGGCGCAGAAGGAGATGAGCACCGTGAGATAGAGTTGCAGCGAGGATTTCACGATCAGCCCCGCCTCGAGCCCCCAGAGCACCGAGAGCGTGCACCAGATCGGGAAGGGGAAAAGCATCCATCCGCCGCGCTTCAGCACCGGGAAGAGCGCGTCGATGTCGCGTGCGAAGGCACAGGCGAAATAGAGCGCGAGCGGATAGAGCACGAGCTCGTCCATCGGAAACTGCTTGAAGGTGGCGAGAAACCAGATTGTCACGAGGATCTGGTCGCGTTTCTGGGCCGTGAGGCCGGGGATATAGAACCGGGAACCGATCCGGAGGTACGTGTCAACCGCGGCCAAAGGGCGCTCCTACTCTTTCACACAGGGCCGAAACAGCGGAATATTTGGGCAGGCCCGCCATCGGCGATCTGCCGCCCAAGAAAAACGTTGAGCGGCGTCCAAGGCAGGATAGCATGAAACCAGGCGTCGCGGGCCATGCCGAAATCGACATTTCGCCGCGCCGGCCCCGTCCTTCAGTGGCAGGTCGATGAGATATTATGCAACTTTTCGCGCTTCTGAGCCGATCCGCCCCGCCGATGCCGTCTCTGCGCGAGGCTTCCGGAGGGCGTGACGCGCCGGCGCAGGAGTCGTCGCCGGAATTCGTCACGGCGATGTCGCCGCCCGCGGGGGACCGCCGCACGGGAATCGCCTATCTCGGCTGCGGCTATGTCGCCGATTTCTACCAGCAGACCTTTGCCAATCACCGCGACGAACTGGTGCTGCGCGGGGTCTGGGATGTCTCGGCCGAACGGCTCGCGCGATTCGTGCACCTCCATGGCCTGTCGGCCTATGCCGATTTCGACGCGCTGCTCGCGGATCCGGGGGTGGAGATCGTCGTCAACCTCACCAATCCGCGCCACCATTACGACACGACGAAACGCTGCCTGCTCGCCGGCAAGCATGTCTATTCGGAAAAGCCGCTCGCGCTCGCGCTCGCGCAGGCGGAGGAACTGACGGCGCTCGCGCAGGCTGCCGGGCTCCAGCTCGTCTGCGCGCCGTCGAGCGTGCTCGGCGATGCCGCGCGGACGATGTGGACGGCGGTGCGCGAGCGTCGCCTCGGCGCCCCGCGTCTCGTCTACGCGGAGATCGACGAGGGCATGATCCACCGGCTCGGCTTCGAGGACTGGATCAGCCCCTCGGGCGCCCCCTGGCCTGCGGAGGACGAGTTGCGGACCGGCTGCACGCTCGAACATGCGGGCTATATGCTGTCCTGGCTCGTCGCGATGTTCGGCCCGGTGGAGCGGGTGGTGTCGGTGGCCGCGCTCTGCATCGAGGACAAGGGGCCGAAGACGCCCGCGGAATATCGCACGCCAGATTTCTCCTGTGCGCTGCTGAGCTTCGGGGAGGGGGTGATCGCGCGTCTGACCAATTCCGTCGTCGCCCCGCACGACCACCAGCTGCGCATCTTCTGCGACGAGGGCGAGCTGCGCGCGCGCGAGGTCTGGGATTTCAATACGCCCGTGCATGCGATCCCCCTCGCCGCGACGCGGACCCAGCGGCGGCTGAAGAAATGGCTCAACTTCTCGCGCACGTGGCGCTTGAACGGCCGCCGCGACCGCCGGATCGCCTTTGCCAAGACCGCGCATCCGATGAACTTCGCGCTGGGCATCGCCGACATGGCGCGCGCGATCCGTGCCGGGCGGGCGGCGCGTCTCGGGGGCGTCTTCGCGCTCCATATCACCGAGGTGACGCTCGCGATCCAGTATCCCGATGTCTACGGCACCGAATACGTGCCCAAAAGCCGCCCTGCGGCCTTTTCACCCCTGGTGCCCTGACCGCGCGGCACGCGCCATCGCGGCCATCGTCCGCATCATCTCCGGCGGCTCGACGAAGACCTCCTGCGGCAGCGCGGCGAGGGCGGCGCGCCGGGCATGGAGCGGCGCGGGATCGGCGAGGAGCGCGCCCACCGCCTCGACGAGCCGCTCCTCCACCGGCTCCGGGACGAGCAGGCCGCAGCCGTGGTCGGACAGCCAGCGCGCCGTCTGGGTGCCGTCGGGGGCGAGGGCGGGGACGCCGAAATAGCCGCCCTCGTAGATCCGGTTCGGCAGGAGCCAGAGCGAATTGTGCCCCGCCTCGTACCAGTCGCCCGCCCAGACCGCGTCGACCTCGCCATAGATCCGCGCCAGATCCTCCGGCGCGCGGTAGCGCCCGTGCCAGGCGATATTGGCGAAAGGGGCGATCTCGCCGTCGAGATCGGGAATGACCGACAGGGCGGGATAGCCGCGCAGCACGATCTCGAGACGGTCGGGATAGGCGCGCGCCAGCCGCTTCATCAGTTCGAGCGAGCGGCGGCAGCGCAGGTTCCCGAACCAGCCGAGGCGCAGCTTTCCCGGCTCCGGCGTGGGGAACGCCTCGGGGCGCGGTCCGTAGGCATCCCCCGCGATGAGCCGGTTCTCGACCAGAAGGTGCCGGTAGCGGCCGGGATAGTGACGGCGGAAATGCTCTTCCTCGAAGCGGGGCGAGGAGACGACGAGAAGATCGGAGGCCGCGGTGAGCCGCCCCTCGATCCCGCGCAGGAGCCGGGCCGCGGGCCCGTCGCCCGTCAGCTTGTGATGCACGTCGAGGCATTCGTAGACCACCGGCACATCGAAACCGCCGCGCCGGCGCAGCAGGAGCGCCATGGCCAGCATGTCGAGGTTGCGCGCATAGAACAGATCGGCGCGTGCCAGCAGGTCGCGCTGCGCCAGCGCCCGGCGCGCACCCGAGAAGACCGAGCCGATCCGCCGGGCATAGGCGTTGTCCTCCGTCTCCCCGAGATCGACGAGGGCGAAGGGTGCCTCTGCCGCCGGGCCGCGCCGGGGCATGAAGCCCGTCACCTCGAACCCCGCGCGCTGCATGGCGACGGCGCGGCGGCGCACGGCGGCGTCCTTTGCGTTGTGGCCGAAGAAGGCGATGTGGCCGGCCGGGCCGTCGCGGCGCATCGCTCAGCCGAGCCCGCGCACGGGCATCGCCGCCTGCGGCCGTCCCCTGCCGGCGCCCCAGAGGAACCCGAGCCCCCAGGCCGTGTGCATGGTCGCCAGGGCAGGCAGCGCGACGAGCCCGCAGAGGCTGCGGTGCCGGAGGGCCATCGCGACGGCGACGGCGGAGAGGAGCCCGGCATAGAGCACCGGCCAGAGCCAGCCCCAGGCGGTGAAGGGCAGGGCGAGGAGCGACAGCGCGAGCAGGACGACATGGATCACGGGGATCATCTGGCGCAGGGCGGGGCGGTCGCCGTGCTTGAGGCAGTTGCGCGCGCGCCCGACGCCGTAGCGGAAATACTGTTTCCACAGGCCGGCGATCGTGTCGCGTGGATAATAGCCGATGCGGATCGAGCTTTCGAGCCAGATCCGGCGGCCGGATTTGCCGAGGCGGCGGTCGTATTCGGCATCCTCATTGGCGATGAATGAGGTGTCGTAGCCGCCGAGGATGCGGAAGGTTTCGAGCCGGAAGGCGGCGTGATGGCCGTGATCGACATAGCCAGAGGCGGTGCCGCCGCGATGCGGAGACCCGCCCGCCCCGAGCTTCGTGTCGGCGACATAGGCGAGGCCGCGGCGGAAGCAGGACTCCGTCGGCACCGCGTCCATCGGGATCACGACGGAGGCGACACCGGGCCGGGCGTCCAGTTCCGCGACGAGGCGGGAGACGAAGTCCCGCGGATATTGCGCATGGGCGTCGACCCGGATCGCGACGGTCGTCCCGGCGAAATCCGGTTTCAGCAGCATGTTCATCGCGTGGGCCTGGGTGCGCTTCGGATTGTCGATGAGGCGCAGGTTGCGGTAGCGCGTCGCGGCGAGATCGCCGACGATCTCCGTCGTGCCGTCGGTGGAGCCGCCATCGGCGACGATCACCCGCGCCCCCTGGGCAAGGCGGTCCTCGGAAAGGATCTGGTCGAGGACGCCGGCGATATGTGCCGCCTCGTTGAGGGTCGGGATCAGGATCACGACCTGATCGGCGGGCGTCGGGGTCACCATGCGTAGGCCTCCAGCGGAAGGGTGTCGCGCTCGCGCAGCGCGGGATCGGCGGTTTCGGGGATCGGATCCGTGGCCGGTGGCACGGCGGCGAGGAAGGCGGCGATTCGCATCGCCTCGCGCGCCTGCCGCGCCTCGACCGCCGCGCGCAGCCGCCAGAGGGCACCGCGCCCGAGCCAGCGGGTCAGCGACCGTCCCGCCCTGCCGGAGCGGGCGATGCGGCGCAGGCTGCGGCGGCGTTCCGGGGCGAAGACCTCGTCGGCGCCGTGTTTCGCGGCCATCGCGCGCACCGCGATCCGCGCCTCCTCGACACTCAGGTCGCAGGCCGGGGCGAGGCGCGCCGCCGCCTCGAAATCCTCGAGCGCCGCTTCCCAGTCGCGGCGGCGGGCATAGACCGCGCCCCGCTCGAGCAGCGCCGCGCGCCGCCTGCGTCCGGGATCGCCGGTCTCGAACATCGCCTCGTAGAGCGACAGCGGCAGGTCGTGGCGGAAGCGGGCGAAGATCTCCCTGTCGGTCTCTCTCCAGACCTCCTCGGATCTTGCCGCGGCATGTTGTTGCCCCGCCGGGCCGCGCGCGCCGTCGTGCTTGCGCTGGAGAAAGATCACGTCCTCGATCACCTGCGCGGGGAAGCGCGCGAGGAGCCGCACCGTCATCTCATAGTCGATCGAGCGCGTGAGCGTCTCGTCGAACGGGCCGACGCAGTCGTAGCAGTCCCGGCGCACGAGCGTGGCGTTCTGGAAGAAGAAGATGTCCTCGAGCGTGTGGCGCAGCGCGCTGCCCCGGCTCAGGTCGGGCCAGTAGCCCGTGCCGTCGAGCACCGGCTTGCCGTCCGGCCGCGTCGAGAACCGCTCGTGGCGCCCCGCGACCACGCCCAGCGTCGGATCGGCGTCGAGATGGGCGGCGAGCTTTGCGGTGGCCTCCGGCAGGGCGATGTCGTCGTCGTCGCAGATCCAGATGTAGTCGCCCGTCGCCTTGCTCAACGCCCGGTTGAGCGCGCGGGACTTGCCGCCGTTTTCGGTGCGTTCGTAGTGCAGGCGATGCCCCTCTGCGGCCACAAGAGGTGCCACAATTTCGGGCGTTTCGTCGGTGGAGCCGTCGTCCTGGACAATAATCTGGTCGACCGGCCTTTTTTGCCGCAGAATTCCGGTTAGTGTTTCTGCGAGCATCGCACCTCTGTTGAAGGTCGGCACGATGGCAGTGATGGTGTGTCCCATTGGGCGCTGTCCCCGTGTTGAACAAACGATCCTTCCGCGCTGGAGAATGCGACGTCAGGTTACTAGTACTGGGACAAGGGTGGTTCCTATGCCGAAACAAGTCCAGCCTCTCCGGCTGTTTCAGGCGATATCGCGGCAGTGTATTGTGCTCGCGACATTTTTTTGTGCAATCCCGCCGCTTCTTGCGGCCGGACCTGCGCTGACGCAGGAGGCGGGTGCGGCGATTGCCGCGCCGGCAGACGACGTGCTCGGCTCCGGGGACATGCTCGAACTCCGGGTCGTCTCCTGGAGCGAGGAGGCGCTCGAATACCGCGCCTGGGACGCGGTCTCCGGCGAATACCGGATTCGCGAGGACGGGCGCATCGCCCTGCCGCTCGTCGGGCGATTCGAGGCGGGCGGGAAGGCGCTGTCGCAGCTCATCGACGAGGTGACCTTTGCCCTCCAGGAGCGCACGAAGATGGTGGAGCCGCCCTCCGTCGCGATCGAGGTGCTGGAATACGGACCGTTCTTCGTGCTGGGCGACGTCGCCCAGCCCGGACAATACGAGGCCGCGCCGGGCCGCACCGTCTATCAGGCCTTCGCCCTCGCCGGGGGCGCGCCGCGCGTGGCGGGCGGGGCGGATGCGAATATCCGCGCGCTGATGACGGATTCGGGCAACCTGTCGCAGCTCCGCCGCGAGCTCACCCGCGCCGAAGTCAAGGCGGCCCGCTATCGGGCGCAGCTCGCCGATGAGGAGGACATCGCCTTTCCCGACGGCCTCGCCCATCCCGACGGGGCGGGGGCGCTCGCCGCGCTGATCGCCGGCGAACGCGCGCTCTATCATTCCGAGCGCGAGGCGCGGGCGCTCGAGGTCGAAAATCTGGAGGAGCTGAAATCGCTGCTCCGCACCGAGATCGAGATGCTCCAGTCGAAGCAGGACGGGCTCGCGACCCAGATCGACCTCGCCCGCGAGAACCTCGCCAACATCGAATCGCTGCGCGAGAGCGGCCTTGCGCGCTCGGTGCAGATCCGCGACGCGCAGGAAGCCCTCTTCGAGGTGGAAAGCCAGGAGATCGACCTCGAGACCGGCATCTTCCGCGCCCGGCAGCGGCTCAAGGAAGCCGACCGCGACATCCTCGCGCTCAAGTCGCGCTATCAGGTGGAGGCGGCGCGGGAGTTGCAGACGGTGAACGGCACGCTCGAGGAACTGCGGCTCCGGCGCAGCATGCTCGCCGGTCTCGTCGAGGCGGCGGGAGGCGAGGCGACCACCGATCTCGACAGCGTGGAGACGCTCTATTTCCTGACCCGCGCGGGCGATGCGGCGGGCGAACGGCCGGTGATGCCGGACACGGTGATCGGGCGGGGCGACGTGCTGCGCGTGGAGCGGCTGCTGTCCGGCCGCGATCCCTTTGCGATGGAGACGGCCGCGGCGGAGCCGGCGCCGGTCGTGCTGCCCGGTGCCGCCATGGCGGAGGCCGGGGGGACGGACCTGGCGGAGGCCGGGGGGGCGGAGCCGGCACCCGCCGCCGCGCCGGGGCCCGAGCCGCTCGCCGCGTCCGAGGCCGGGACGCCGCCGGCCCTGCCGCAGGAGATCTGGGAGGTGATGCTCGACGGGAGGGTCGAGGAGGGGCTGTTCGGCACCGGCGAGGCCCTTCCGGGACGGTTCAGCCCCGACAGCCTCGCCCTCGCCCCCGATGCCTATGTCGAGGGCGTTCCCCTCGACACCAGGGCGATGGAGTGAACCGGTGCGCGGGCCCGTCTCACAGCGAAGGGCGGCCCATGCGTTTCGCCGCCGCCTCGCGCAGCCGCTGCACCACGAGGCCGCGGGCGTTGCGGAAGCGGACGAAATCGCGCAGCGCGGGACCGAGGCGGCGGTTCTTCAGGTGGTGCATGATGGTTTCCGTGTCCCGCAGCCGTTCGAGCGCCACGCGGCGCCGGGCGAGAAGCGCACCGAGCCGCGGAGAGGCCCGCTCTCCGAGCCGCGTCTCGAGCGCCGCGTCGGCCTTCAGCAGGGCGCTGACATAGCTCGGCGGAATGACGGAGGAGATCGACCCGCCGGCGACGCGATAGAGATAGTCGGGCTCCGGCGCGATGACGACCCGCCCGCCGTCCTCGAGGATCCGCGCGACGATGTGGAAATCCTCGCTGTTGCGGAGCGACAGGTCATAGCGGATCCCGTGCTCGAGAAGGAAGTCGCGCCGGAACATCGGCTTGAGATAGCCCAGCGACCGCTCGCCCTCCTGCATCAGATTGCTCGCGACATAGTCCTCGAGGGTGATCGGGCGGGCCGGATCGACGGTTCCGGGATCGAGGAAGGCCCCGTCTTCGAGCGGTGCGCCCGCCGCGTCCACCCGGCGGAAGTTTCCGAGCACCGCATCGGCCCCTGCCGCCTCGGCATGGGCGAGGAGCGTCGCGAGCCGGTCGGGCGCCATCCCGTCATCGGCATCGAGCACCGCGATCCAGCCGCCCGTCGCCGCCTCGATCGCGGCATTGCGCGCGCCCGAGGGTCCGGCATTCTGCGCGAGGCGGATATAGGTCACGTCCGGGTAATCCCGTGCCATCAGATCGGCCGTATCGTCGGGCGAGGCGTCGTCGACCACGATGATCTCCACCGCGACCCCGGTCTGTGCGCGGGCGGAGGCGATCGCCGTGGGCAGGTCTTCCTGAGCGTTATAGGCGGCGATCATGATCGAAACCGGCAATGTCATGGGTATTTTTCCGCTGCGCTACAAGTGTCAACTCTCGAACGAATAACTGGTTCAATGGTAAGGCGATGGTCTATGTCACACAATCCTAAGTCTCCGCTCCCGCTCGATTTTCTCTCATGCCGAAACATTCTGCTCCTGGCCTTGGGCTGCGCGGTCCCGATCCCGGCCGCCGTCGCCCAGGAGGATGCGGTCCCGACCGAGGCCGCGGCCGACGCCCCGCCGGACTATGCGCCGCCCTTCGAGCCGACCGGCGCCTTTCTCGAAAGCTTCGTGCGCGAGGAGGCGGCGGACCGTTTCTATGTCTCCGACTTCGATTTCGGCGGCGAGGGGGTGGTGACCGGCTACCGGCGCGACAATGTCGAATTCTCCTCCGCCGTGAGCGACGGGATCGGCGGCTTCCGGCTGAAGCTCACCGCCGCCCCAGAGGAGGACGACAAGCCCTTCTACGGCGGCGAGGTGCAGATCGACGCGGGCTTTTCCTATGGCGATTACGAGGTGGTGATGCGCCCCGCAAAGGCGAGCGGCGTCGTGTCCTCCTTCTTCACCTACACGGGCGGCACCTTCGGCCACCCGCATCACGAGATCGACATCGAATTCCTCGGCAAGGACACCACGGGGCTCTACGTCAACATCTACTATGACGGAAAGCCGCAGATCGGCAAGCTCGTGCCCCTGGGCTTCGACGCCTCCACGGATTTCCATGTCTATCGCTTCGAATGGCGCGAGGAGGGCGTGACCTGGTATGTGGACGGCGAGGAGATCTATCGCGTGAGCGCCGGGGAGGTGCCGATCCCGAGCTATCCGGGCAAGCTCTACGCGAATCTCTGGGCCGTCGCGCCGGGGCAGGAGGGCTGGGCGGGGAAGGTCGATCCCGCGCTCACCGTGACCGCCGACTACCGCTGCATGTCCTTCGTGCCGCTGGGCGAGGACGCGCGGCAATGCTCGGACCTGTGGAACTGAGGCGCGGGAATGGCTCCGATCACACCGGCCGCGCCCGCCGCCGCGATCGACGTCTCCGTCCTGATCGCGGCCTATGACGGGGCGGCGACGCTCGAACGGGCCGTCGCCTCGGTGCTGGGGCAGGTGGGCCTGTGCGCGGAGGCCATCGTGATCGACGATGCCTCCCGCGACACGACCCATGCGCTCGCCCTGAGGCTCGCGGCGGAGAGCCCGGACCGCGTGAGGGCCCTCACGACCGGCGTCAACGGCGGGCCGTCGAAGGCCCGCAACCTCGGCCTCCGATCGGCGCGCGGCACCTTCGTGACCGTGCTCGACTGCGACGATTACATGGAGCCCGGCCGCCTCGCGCGGCTGCTCGCCCATGCGCGGGAAACGGGCGCGGATTTCGTGGCCGACGATCTCTTCAAGGTCGTGGAAGGGGCGGAGCGGGGGCCGCGGGACCGCCTGCTCGGACTTCCGCGGGAGGGGGAGACGGTCCTGGCCGTCGATCTCGCGGAGTTCACCCGTGGCAACATGACCACCTATAACGGCGCGCGCGGCGAGATGGGGTTTCTCAAGCCCCTGATGCGGCGCGATTTCCTCGAACGTCACGGGCTCCGGTATCACGAGGACATGCGGCTGGGCGAGGATTTCGCGCTCTACGCCGAGGCGCTTCTCGCCGGCGCCCGTTTCGACATCGTGCCGCCGGCAGGCTATGTCGCCGTCGTCCGTCCCGGTTCGCTCAGCGGATCGCACGGAACCGCCGAGCTTGCCGCGCTCGCCGCCCGGATCGGGGCGCTGCGCCGGGCCGGAGGGTGTCGCGGAGGCGCGCGGGCGGCGATGGACGCGCTCTGGCTCGACACGATGAAGCGCTATTCCTGGGCCCGGCTCATCGACGCGGTGAAGGCGCGGAACCTGCGCGAGGCGGCCGCCTGTTTCGCCGCGCCGCCGGCGGTGGGCGCCCATCTCGCCGCCTGCCTCTGGGAGCAGGTGCTGGTGCGCGGGCGGGCGCGGCTCGCCGGTGCGCGGGCCTGACCAGCTCGGCCGCTGCCCGTCTCGCCGCGGCGCAGCGTGCCGCCCGTGACAGCCCTGCCCGTTTTCCGGGCGAGGAAGCTGTTTCTTTCGGAGCGGCTTGCGCGTTTTCGCCTTAAAATGAGGCAGCTCGCCCTTTCCGCTTCGGCGTTTTCGCAGGGAGTGCTAAGGGTTGCGGGGCGGCTGGTGTATCTTGCGGTCGAGCCGGTCGTCGCCGGTTCGGGAACGGATCACCCGGACGGAATGCCGGGCCCCGCGCTGTCGGGCAAGGGGCCTCCCAGGGTGAATGGTAATTGGTGGGACGCGGGACGGTCGGGCGGGCCAGGAGCCTGACACGGACCGGACCGTCCCGGATGTCGGACAGACGAGGGGTACGAGTGCATGAATATTCCGGTCGAAACCACGAAAGCGCGTCTTCCCGTGGAGGAGGCGGTGCTTCTCTCCGTCGGCATCTGCACCTTCCGTCGCCCGTCGCTCGGGATGACGCTGCGCTCCGTCGCGGCCCAGACCCTGCCCGACGGCTACCGGATCGAGGTGATCGTCGCCGACAACGACGGCGAGGCGACGCTCGGCGCGCAGATCGGGGCGCTCGCCGCGGAGACCGGGCTCGAGATCCGCTATGTGCATGCGCCGGAACGGAACATCTCCATCGCGCGCAACGCCTGTCTGGAAGCGGCGGGAGGCGATGCGCTGATCTTTATCGACGACGACGAACTGGCCGAGCCCGACTGGATCGCGCGCCTCGTGGAGACCTGGCGCGCCAGCGGGGCGAACGTGATCTTCGGCCCCTCCCATGCGGTCTATCCCGAGGGCACGCCGGACTGGATGGTCGCCAACGACGTGCATTCCAACATCCCGCTGTCGCGCGGCGGCGTGGTGGAGACGGGCTACAGCTGCAACGTCCTTCTGGACCGCCGATCGCGACGGGTGCGCGAGGCCCGGTTCGGCGAGGAATTCGGGCGCACCGGCGGCGAGGACACGGATTTCTTCTTTCGCCTGCACCGCGCCGGGGTGCGCATGGGCATCGCCATGGAGGCGGTGGTGCGCGAGCCGGTGGCGCAGGCGCGCCTCTCGACGGAATGGGTGCTGCGCCGCCGCTACGCGACCGGGCAGAACTACGGCCATTGCGTGATGAGCGCGGGGCTCCGTGTCTCCCCCCTCGACCGCGCGGAACTGGCGCTGCGCTCGGCGGCGAAGGTGGCCTTTTGCCTTGCGCGGGCGCTCCTCGCCGCCTTCCGCGAAAGGCGCCGCCTCTTCTGGCTGTCGCGCGCGATCTTTCACGCCGGGGTCGCCCATGGCGCCCTGCGCCCGCCCCGGAGGGCGCATTACGGCGGAGCGGAAACATGAGATCCGCGCCGCGCACCGTCGCGCTCTTCTATGACGGATACGAGGCGCAGGCGAATGACGGGCGCTTCGGGCGGCTCCGGTCGGACCTGCGCGGCGTGCTGCGCCAGACGTCGCGGCGGATCCGCAATCTTCAGCCCTATACAGGCTTCTACACCGCTTTCCTCAACCTCCGGCGCAGCCTCGAGGTGGCGGGGATCGAGGTGCGGGTGAACGATTTCGCCTATGCGCGCGCCAATCCGTCCATGCCGGTCGGCATCACCGGCTTTCACACCGTCTTCGACAAGGTGCGCCTGCCCAACCCGGCGATGTTCGGGCCCGGCGAAGTTCCCGATCCGCTCGACACGCCGCCGGTGGTGGAGGCCTGTCACCTGAAGATCGTGACCCAGCCCTGCGAATGGTACTGCGACATCTGGCGCCCGGTGCTGGGCGATATCGTCAAGCCGATGTTCGTCGCCATCGACACGGAGAAATGGGCCGACCAGTCGCATCATCCGAAGGATATCGACGTCATCGTCTACGACAAGATCCGCTGGTATCGCGAGGCGCGGGAGGCGGATCTGCTGACGCCGCTGCTCGCGCATCTGGAGGCGCGGGGGCTGAGCTATGTCGTGCTGCGCTACGGCTTCCACCATCTCGCACAGTTCCGCGACGCGCTGCGCCGGGCACGCGCGCTCGCCTTCCTGTGCGAACACGAAACCCAGGGGCTCGCCTATCAGGAGGCGATGGCCTCCGGCGTTCCGGTCTTTGCCTGGGACGACGGGCAGCTCGTCTCCCCCCATGACCGGGAGGTCGCGCCGGAGGGGCTCGTGGTCTCCTCGGTCCCCTATTTCGACGCGCGCTGCGGGCTCAGGTTCAGGAAACCCGAGATGACGGAAGCCTTCGACAGGTTTTGGGAGCAGGTCGGCCGCGGAACCTACCGGCCGCGCGACTATGTCTGCGACTGCCTGTCGCTCGAGAAGGGCGCGGGACGATATCTGGAGCTTTTCGGAACGCTCGACGACGGTCGACCGTGACCGGACGGCCCGCATTCCGCGCGAAAGGGCAGGTTGTGAAAATGGACATTCCGCTCGACAAGGATCCGGCGACGCGCCACGGCGAGAGGGCGGCGGCGACGTCCCGTTGCCCCGGGGTCCGCCGCCTCCGCCCGCGGGGACTGGCCACAGGGCGCCTCCCTGCGCCGGGGCCGGGGCCGCGGACGGGCGCCTGCCTCACCCGCCGCCCGTCCGGCCGCGCCGACGAGCTTTCCGCGGTCCGGCCAGGTTTCGAAGGGTAGCGCATGGCCATGGTCGATCTCGATATCCTGCTCGTCTCCGACCCGCGGTTTACCGGCGGCACCTCGGCCGCGCTTCTGGCCGATGTCGCCGCCTTCCGCGCGCTCGACCTGCGGGTGGGGCTCATGGCCGTCGACTCCGGGTTCTTCGCCCGCTCCGGGGAGCCGCCCAATCCCGCGGTGCTCGCCCTGTTCGACGCCGGGGTCGTGCCGGTGCCCGACGGGCAGAGCGTGCGGGCGCAGAGCGCCTTCTTCCATCATCCCATGGCCTTCCGCGCCGGCCTGCGCGAAGGGCTCGACCTCCGCGCCGGGACCGCCGTGCTCGTCGCGCATCATCCCTGTTTCCGGGGGGACGGATCGCTCGAATACAATCCCGTGGGGACGGCGGGGGTGATCCGCCGGCAGTTCGGCGTGACCCCGGTCTTCGCGCCCGTCTCCGGTGTCGTGCGCCAGCAGCTCGCCTCCTTCGCGCCGCTCATCCGTCTGACCGCCGAAAACTGGATCAACGTCTTCGACGTCGAGAGCTGGACACCCCGGCGCCCGGTCTTCTCGGACGCGGTGCCGGTGGTCGGACGCCACGGCCGCCCCGATGCGCTGAAATGGCCGGACCGCCCCGAGGACGTGGTCGCCCCGCTCACGCCGGGACCGGACTGGCGGACGCGGCTCATGGGGGTGCCGGAGCGGGATCTTGCCGCGCTGGGCGTCGACCTGACGCCGTTCGAGGTGGTCGGCTTCGGCGAGGAGCCGGTGCCGCAGTTCCTCGACAGTCTCGACGTCTTCGCCTTCTTCCATCACGCCCGCTGGGTGGAGGCCTTCGGCCGCACGGTCGCGGAGGCGATGCTGATGGCACGGCCCTGCGTGCTCGACCGGCGGATGCAGCCGACTTTCGGTCCTCTCGCCTATTACTGTCGCCCGGCGGAGGCGCCGGCGCTGATGGAGCGGCTGCGCGCCGCGCCGCTGGCGACGCGGGCACGGGCCGAGCGGGTGCGCGAGGTGGTGCGCCTGCGCTACAGTGCCGCCTCCGTCGCCGGCCGGCTCGCGCGGCTCGAAGCCGGGCGCGGGCGGGCGTTCGACGTCGGGCCGCGGGCGCAGCGGCCGCATGTGGTGCTGCGCAAGGTTCTGGGGCTGATGCGGCGGAGCCGGGCCGCGACCCCGGTCTGAGCCCGCGCGCGCCGGCCGCGCCTCATTCCGCGGGCGCAGGCTCCGCCCGGAACGCGCCGAGCGCCGCGCGGGTGCGCTGGTGGTCGATCAGCAGCGTGAGCCCGACGCCCGACAGCCCGAGCACGGTCGCCAGCCCCATGTTCATCGCGTCGGAGATCTGCCAGAGGGTGTTGAGCGTCAGATAGGCACCGCTGAAGATCCCCGCGGAGATCAGCGAGGGCACGAAGGTAGCCAGACAGCCCGCGAAGGTGATCGGCACATGGCGCGCGCCGATCTGCCAGTTGCGCGGCACCATGATGAGCGCCCAGATCGTGAGCGAGGCCGCCACCGCCTCGAGCCCCATGAACACCGCGCCGAACACGAGCACGAGGCGCAGCACCACGCCTTCCACCGTCAGGCGCAGGACCAGATCGGTGCGGGAGATCGCGCGGAACAGCGGGTTCAGGAAGTAGATCGCGATGGATTCGAGGACGATCCCGCCCACCGAGAGCACGAAGACCGGCGCGGTCGGTTTCCATTCGGGGGAGAGAAACGTGGCGAAGATCGGCTGGCTCGCCACCGCGATCACCGCGCAGGTCGGGATGAGCAGGGCGGAGAGCAGGCGCATCGAGGCATAGTAGAGATCGCGCAGCTTCTCCGGCGAATGCTGCGCCTTCGACATCCGCACGTAGACGACGGAGGCCATGGGGCCCGCCAGGCCGAATTGCGGCAGGCGGGTGAATCGCGCGCTCATCGTGAAATAGCCCAGCGGGATCTGCCCGAGCACGCGGGAGATCATCACGATCGGCAACTGGTCGCGCGCCACCGTGACCACCGAGGCGGCGATGGTGTCGCGCGCATAGATCAGGTGCGGGCGCAGGGAGGCGGTGGAGAAGGCAAGGACGGGCCGGAACTGCGACATCCAGAGCGTGCCCGCGGTGCGCACGCCGGCAAGGAGGATCTGCTGGGCGACCAGCGCCCAGATCCCGAACCCCGCCAGCGCCCCGATCACCGCGGCCGCCAGGCCCGCGAGGGTCGAGGCGACCTCGATCCGGGCGATGCCGGCATAATGTTCGCGCCGCTCGATCTCGGCATTGGGGGCGGCGGCGACAGCCTGAAGCAGCGGCACGACCGACATCACGAGAAGGATCGGCACGATGGCGGGACTGTCGAAATAGCGCGCCGCCAGCGGCGAGATCGCGCAGATCAGCAGGGTGAAGGCGAGCCCGACCCCGACCATGACCCACGAGACCGAGGACCATTCGACGATATCGGCATCGCGGGTGCGGATGAGCGACCGGCCCAGCCCCCCGTCGGAGAGCGTATTGGCAAAGATCACCACGGTCATCGCAAGGCCCATGAGGCCGAATTCCTCGACCGTGATCTGCCGCGCGAGGATCGGCAGCACCATGAGCTGGGACACCGCCACGAAGGCGCGTGCGGAGATCAGCGAGCCGATGCTGACCAGAAAGCCCCTGAGGCCGGAGGAGGGGGGCATGGGCGTGGTCATCGCCTGCGCCCCTGCACGTCATGCCGCGCACCGGGGCGGGAACCGTTACTCATCATCTACACAACGCCTTCACAGAGGAGGCCCGAGACTCGCCTCCGTCCTGACATTGTTGCGCGGGAAATGGCCGTCCCCGCAAGCGGCTCCCTGCTCACCGGCGCAGAATCGGCGCGGCCAGAGGGGGACGATCCGGCGGCATGGCGCAGATTGCCTTAAAATTGGGCAGGCAGACCGGCGGCGCCTCCCCGCACGGTCGGCGGACCGTCAGTCCCGCGAGGCGAGGAGGCTGCCGGCGAGAAAGAGCAGGAGCAGCCCGGCGCCGATGAGCCCGTAGAGCGGAATCGCCCACCACCAGGACAGATCCAGACCGATGATCGCCAGAACCGTGAACGCCAGCGCGAACGGCACCGACAGCAGCGCCGCGCCCTTCGCGGAATAGGGCCGCTTCCGGGGAGTCGCCTTCTGGCGGCGATCCTTTTCGGCGTGCCGGCCCTTGAGCGTTTCGGTTTTCACGAGGTCGGACCTTTCTGTCGGTCTGCGGGTCGGGGTCACTGTTCTAGCTTTGCATTTTCAGCACCGGGGCAGGGTGCGGGTGCGGAGGGTATTTTGCGGATTGGGTCCAGGCGCGGGCTGGGCGGCGGGTTTCCGCTGGCGGACGCCGGGACGGTTGCGGGCGCGTCCTGCCTCTGGAGCGAACGCGCGGGGGCGAGATTGGGTTCCGAAGTTCCGTCCATATTGGCATAGACTCGTGCGACCGTCCTTTCCCGCCGGCCGGACCAGGATCGGAGACATTCGGCTTACTCGCCTTCCGGTTGCGCAGAGTTTCGCGCAAAACGCGAATGGGGGAAAGGGGAAATATCCGAGCGTGGGGCATGACTTCGCGTCGCGGCACGAAATCCGTGCCGGGACGGCCTCCCGGAGCGCCCAAGGGAGCCGGATGCCGCCGGATTACACGCGAAAGTGAGTCGGCAAAAGCCGGCGATGGCATGGCCTCGGCCCTCCCGCACCCCGGCTTTTGCCGTGACAGTGCCGTCCGATTCGTTGACAGCCGGTCCAAAAATGAGGCAGCCGCGCAGAATGCAAGCAGATCGCCTCGGCGGTTTTTTGCGAAACGGGAGATTTCTCTCGGTAGGTTTTCGCCGAATTCCCCGTGGTAAGCCGCTGAAAATCCGCTCGAAAACCCGAGTTGGCGGAACTGTGGCGGGATTATGGCCGAGTGCGGGTTTTTCTGGCCGATCAAATGAGGACATCCTATGGTCTTGTCAGGCAGTGCATGGGGCACGGCAGTGCACGCGCCCCTATTGTTAAAGAAAGAATTCGCCTGCGTCGTCAAGGAATCGGACTGCGTCGCAGGTTTTCTCAACCAGAACGAAGGGTTACTTCGCTGTGACGTTATACGAGTATCGCAACGCCTCAGGAGTGGACAAAATCCATGCCGAATACCAGTTCCCAAAGTACGAGTACCATTGAGCGCGCCGCGACAGAGTGCCGAACCCCTACAGCCGTCTATGCAGGCTCTCTGAAACGCAGCTTCGACATTCTGATGTCGCTTCTCCTTCTCCCCATCCTCGCCCCGGTGATCGCCGCGCTTTACCTCGCGGCGCGTCTCGAGGGCGGGCCGGGCTTCTTCGGACACGCCCGTGTCGGGCGGGACGGAAGGTCCTTCACCTGCTGGAAGATCCGCACCATGGTGGTCGACGCGCAGGAGCGCCTCGATCATCTGCTTTCCAGCGATCCCGTCGCCCGCGCCGAATGGGAGCGCGACCGCAAGCTGCGCAACGATCCGCGCATCACCCCGCTCGGTGATTTCCTGCGCAAGACGAGCCTCGACGAACTGCCGCAGATCTGGAACGTGCTGCGCGGCGAGATGAGCCTCATCGGCCCGCGCCCGGTCACGGAATCCGAACTCGAGCGGTATGGCGCCCAGGCCTGGGTCTATATCGCCCTGCGCCCCGGCGTGACCGGTCTCTGGCAGGTCTCCGGCCGCAACGACGTCTCCTATGCGGAGCGCGTGCGGATGGATGCGGTCTATTTCCACGGCCTGTCCTTCGGAACCGACCTGCGGATCCTCGCCCGCACCGCCGGTGCGGTGCTCTGCCGGACAGGGTGCTGAGCCCTCCTGCCGGTGCCGTCTTCCGCCCCGCAGTGCCTGTGCCCCGGCGCGCGTTTCGCGCTCCGGGGTGCTTTGGTGCGTCGGGCGCGGATCGGCCGCGAAACGCGCGCCCCGGACCGGGATGTCTTGAAATCGACATGAAATCGCGGAACGATTGCGCGATGAAATTTTGTCCACAAGCTTTAACCCGGCGCAAAGGCCGCAGCCGGAACAGAACCGCCGCTTGCATGTTCTTGTCAAAGTGACTTACCAAAAACGTGAAGCCTGACATCGGACGGATGTCAGAATTCCACATATTCCGAGGTGCCTGATGGCCGCGACTTCCCGTTCCTCCGCCGTTCCCGATTTGAAAGACGCTCTTCTACAGCACCTCACATACACGATGGGCAAGGACCCGGAGCACGCGAAGTTCTTCGACTGGCGGATGGCCCTCTCCCACGCGATTCGCGACCGGATCGTCGACCGCTGGGTGGCCTCGACGCGCCGGACCTACGAACAGGACGGCAAGCGCGTCTACTACCTCTCGATGGAATTCCTGATCGGGCGGCTGCTCGAGGACGGGATCGTCAACCTCGGTCTCGTGGAGGAGGTCGGGGAGACGCTGCGGACCTTCGGCATAGACTACCGCTCCGTGCTCGAGGACGAGCCCGACGCGGCGCTCGGCAACGGCGGGCTCGGACGGCTCGCCGCCTGTTTCCTCGACAGCCTCTCCACCATCGGATGCCCGGCCATGGGCTATGGCATCCGCTACGAGAACGGCCTCTTCAAGCAGTCCTTCGTCGACGGGCGCCAGGTCGAGAGCCCCGAAACCTGGCTCCAGGAGCCGCACCCCTGGGAATTCGGCCGCCCCGAGGTCCGCTTCACGCTCGGATTCCGCGGCGAGGTGACGACGGAGAACGGCCGGACCGTCTGGAAACCCTCCGAACTGCTCCAGGCCGAGGCCTTCGACACGCCGATCGTCGGCTGGCAGGGCCGCTGGGCGAACACGCTGCGCCTCTGGGCGGGGCGGGCGGTCGATCCCTTCGATCTCGACCGGTTCAACGCCGGCGATTTCGCCGCGGCGGCCGAGCACGAGGCGTTGGCGCGCACGATTTCCCGCGTCCTCTACCCCGAGGACAGCAACGAGGCGGGCAAGGAGCTGCGCCTCAAGCAGGAATTCTTCTTCTCCGCGGCCTCGATCCGCGACATCCTGCGCCGGTTCGAGGGCCAGCACGAGGACCTGCGCGCGCTGCCGAAGAAGGTGGCGATCCAGCTCAACGACACCCACCCGGCCATCGCCGGCCCCGAGCTGCTCCGCATCCTGCACGACGAGCGCGGCCTGTCCTTCGAGGAGGCGCTCGAGATCACCCATGGCTGCATGAACTACACCAACCACACGCTGCTGCCCGAGGCGCTCGAACGCTGGGACGAACGGCTCTTCGGCCGGCTTCTGCCGCGCCATCTCCAGATCATCGACCGGATCGACGATGCCCATTACCGCGCCAACCCGACCCGCCTGCTCTCGGCGCGCTCGGACGGACAGGTGAAGATGGGCGAGCTGTCCTTCATCGTCGCCAACAAGGTGAACGGCGTCTCCGCGTTGCATACCGACCTGATGAAGAAGACGGTGTTCAAGGATCTGCACGGGCTGCATCCCGACCGGATCGTCAACGAGACCAACGGCGTGACCCCGCGCCGCTGGCTGCATTCGTGCAACCCCGGCCTCTCGTCGCTCATCACCGACAGCATCGGGGACGGCTGGATCGCCGACCTCGAACAGCTCGAACGCCTCGAACCCTTCATCGGCAAGGACGACTGGCTGCATCGCTTCCGGGCGGTGAAGGCGGAGAACAAGGTGACGCTGTGCGACTATATCGCGGAGCGGCATGGGATGCGGCTCAACCCGGACGCCATGTTCGACATCCAGATCAAGCGCATCCACGAATACAAGCGCCAGCACCTCAACATCCTCGAGGCCATCGCCCACTGGCAGGAGATCAAGGACACGCCCGGCGGCGACTGGGTGCCGCGGGTGAAGATCTTCGCGGGCAAGGCCGCGCAGGGCTATCATTTCGCCAAGGACATCATTCACCTGATCAACGACGTCGCGAAGGTGGTGAATGCCGATGCGGAGACGCGCGACAGCCTCCAGGTGATCTTCCTGCCGAACTACAACGTGACGCTTGCCGAACATCTCATCCCGGCCGCCGACCTGTCCGAACAGATCTCCACCGCCGGCAAGGAGGCCTCGGGCACGGGCAACATGAAATTCGCGCTCAACGGGGCGCTCACCATCGGCACGCTCGACGGTGCCAATGTGGAGATCCGCGAACGGGTGGGGGAGGAGAACTTCTTCCTCTTCGGGATGCTCGCCGACGAGGTGATGCAGCGGCGGATGATCCACGATCACGCGCAGCAGGCCATCGCCGCCGACCCGCGTCTCGCCCGCGCGCTCGAGGCGATCCGTTCGGGCACGTTCAGCCCGCAGGATCCGGGGCGCTACGTCCATATCGCCGACAATCTCACCTGGTCCGACTATTTCCTCGTCTGCTCCGATTTCAGCGCCTACTGGCAGGCACAGCGGGAGGCGGATCACGCCTATCGCGACCCGGATCTCTGGGCGCGCAAGGCGGCGCTCAACGTCGCGCGCTCGGGCTGGTTCTCCTCGGACCGCACGATCCGCGGATACATGTGCGATATCTGGGGAGCTGAAAGCCTGCTTGCCCCATAATCGGAGAGTTGAACGCAGGGTCGAATCTCCTAAAGCTGTTTGTGCGCAAAGGGAAACCAGATGCTTCAACCGATCGAGACAGATTTTGCAGAGCCGGGCGTGCTTTCCCGGATCTGCGCGGGCACCTTCGACGACCCTTTCGCGATCCTCGGTCCACACAGGAAGGGCAGGGTGCGGCATGTGACCTGCTACGATCCGGGGGCGGAGGAGATGACCGCCATCTCCGCCGGCAAGGACTATCCGCTCGCGCCGGTCGCGGGCTTCAGGGGCATCTTCCACGGCAAGGTTTCCGGCACCAAACCCTACCGGCTGCGCGGCAGCCGGGGCGCGGAGAGCTGGGAGGTCGACGATCCCTATCGCTTCGGCCCGGTGCTGGGCGAGATCGACGAATATCTCCTGGGCGAGGGCACGCATCGCCGGCTCTGGCGCGCCCTCGGCGCCCATGTGACCGAGCATGAGGGCACCCGCGGCACCCATTTCGCCGTCTGGGCCCCCAATGCCCGGCGCGTCTCCGTCGTTGCCGGGTTCAACGGCTGGGACGGGCGCCGGCATGTCATGCGCCGGCGCGGCGCGACCGGTGTCTGGGAGTTCTTCATGCCCGGCATCGGCGAGGGGGAGGCCTATAAATACGAGATCCTCGGCGCCCACGGGGAGTTGCACCTGAAGTCCGATCCGGTGGGGTTCGGCGCACAGCACCCGCCCGAAACCGCCTCCGTCGTGCGCGACATCTCGGGCTATGGCTGGCACGACGCGTCGTGGATGGAGCGGAGGGCGGCCACGTCCCGGCGCGACAGGCCGATCTCGATCTACGAGGTGCACCTGGGAAGCTGGCGGCGCAAGGAGGGCGGCCGGTCGATCTCCTACAAGGAGGCGGCGGTCGAGCTCGTCGACTACGCGAAGGACATGGGCTTCACCCATATCGAGCTCATGCCGATCTCCGAATATCCCTTCGACGGCTCCTGGGGCTATCAGCCCGTCGGCCTCTATGCCCCCACGATCCGCTTCGGACCGCCCCACGAATTCCGCGATCTGGTGGACGCCGCCCATGCCGCGGGTCTCGGCGTGCTCGTCGACTGGGTGCCGGGACATTTCCCGACCGACCCGCACGGGCTCGGGCGCTTCGACGGCACGCCGCTCTACGAACATTCCGATCCGCGCGAGGGATTCCACCACGACTGGAACACGCTGATCTACAATTACGGGCGCACGGAGGTGAAGAACTTCCTGACCTCGAACGCGCTGTTCTGGCTCGACGAATACCATCTCGACGGGCTGCGCGTGGATGCCGTCGCCTCGATGATCTACCGGGACTATTCGCGCAAGGAGGGCGAGTGGATCCCCAACGCCCAGGGCGGGCGGGAGAACCTCGAGGCGATCGAGATGCTGCGCGCGATGAACACGCTGGCCTATGGGGAAATTCCGGGGATCTTCACCGTGGCCGAGGAATCCACGGCCTTCGGCGGCGTCTCGGCACCGGCGGACGCGGGCGGGCTCGGCTTCGGCTACAAGTGGAACATGGGCTGGATGAACGACACGCTCGACTACATCTCGCGCGACCCGATCCACCGCAAGCACCATCACCACCAGATGACCTTCGGCCTGCATTACGCCTTCTCGGAGAATTTCATCCTGCCGATCAGCCATGACGAGGTGGTGCACGGCAAGCGGTCGATGCTCTCGAAGATGCCCGGCGACGAGTGGGAGAAATTCGGGAACCTTCGCGCCTATTACGGGTTCATGTGGGGCCATCCGGGCAAGAAGCTCCTGTTCATGGGGCAGGAATTCGGCCAGTGGCAGGAATGGAACCACGATGCCGAAGCCGACTGGGCCTGTCTCGTCTACCACATGCACCGGGGCGTGCAGGATCTCGTCCGCGATCTCAACCGCCTCTATGCCGACACGCCCGCCCTGCATGCGAAGGATTGCGAGCCGGAAGGTTTCCAGTGGATCGAGGCCGGCGATGCGGACGCTTCCGTCTTCGCCTGGATCCGGCGCGGCGGACCGGAGGATCCCGAGGTCGTCGTGGCCTGCAATTTCACGCCGGTCGACCGCAGCTATCGCCTCGGCTTTCCGCAGGCCGGGCGCTGGCGGGAGGCGATCAACACCGATGCGGACTGCTACGGAGGAAGCGGGCGCGGCAATCTGGGAGGGATCGTCGCGACCGCGGGAGACTGGCAGGGCCAGCCGGCGCAGGCACAGATCGCCCTGCCGCCGCTTTCGACAATCATTTTCGTGAAGGACGCGGGCTGACCCCTGTGGAAAGGTGGAGGAGATGGCAAGACCGACAAACAGACTCGCGCCGCGCACGATGGCCTTCGTTCTGGCGGGGGGGCGCGGCTCGCGGCTTCGGGAGCTGACGCACAACCGGGTGAAACCCTCCGTCTATTTCGGCGGCAAGAACCGCATCGTGGATTTCGCCCTGTCGAACGCGCTCAACTCCGGCATCCGCAAGATGGCGGTCGCGACGCAATACAAGGCGCATTCGCTGATCCGGCACATCCAGCGCGGCTGGACCTTCTTCCGGGCGGAGCGCAACGAATTCCTCGACATCCTGCCCGCCTCGCAGCGCTACGAGGAAAGCACATGGTATCGCGGAACCGCCGACGCGGTGGCGCAGAACATCGACATCATCGACAGTTACAACGTGGATTACATCCTGATCCTCGCCGGTGACCATATCTACAAGATGGATTACGAGGTGATGATCCGCCAGCATGTCGAAAGCGGCGCGGATGTCACCATCGGTTGCCTCACCGTGCCCCGGCGGGAGGCCACGGCCTTCGGCGTGATGGGGGTGGACGAAACCGACCGGATCACCACCTTTCTCGAGAAACCCGCCAACCCGCCCGGCATCCCCGGCGACGAGGATCACGCGCTCGCCTCGATGGGGATCTATGTGTTCGACTGGACATGCCTGCGCGAGCGGCTGCTCGCGGACATGGCCGACCCGCATTCGAGCCATGATTTCGGCAATGATCTCATCCCGGAGATCGTCGCCCGCGGCAAGGCCCAGGCGCATCGCTTCACCGACAGCTGCGTGCGCCATCCGGAGGCCGAACCCTACTGGCGCGACGTGGGCACGCTCGACGCCTACTGGCGCGCCAATATCGACCTCACCGACTTCACGCCGGAGCTCGACCTGTGGGACCGCGACTGGCCGATCTGGACCTATAGCGAGAACACGCCGCCGGCGAAGTTCATCCACGACCGCCCCGACCGGCGCGGCTCGGCCGTCAGCTCGATGATCGCGGGCGGCTGCATCATCTCCGGCACGGAAATCCGCGAAAGCCTGCTGTTCACCCATGTGCGGACGAATTCCTATTCCTCGCTCGAACGTGTCGTCTGCCTGCCGCATGTCAACATCGCGCGGCATTGCCGGCTGAAGAACGTGGTGATCGACCGCGGCGTGCAGATCCCGGCGGGGCTCGTGGTGGGCGAGGACCCGGAAGTGGACGCCAAGTGGTTCCGCGTCTCCGAGGGCGGCGTCACGCTCATCACCCAGGACATGATCGACCGGAGGGACGGCGGCCTATGACGCGGGTACTTTCCGTGACCTCGGAATGCGTCCCCCTGGTGAAGACGGGCGGCCTTGCCGATGTGGCGGGCGCGCTGCCGGGGGCGCTGGTGGAGCACGGGGTGGAGATGCGCACGCTGCTGCCGGGCTACCGGCCGGTGCTCGCGGCCCGGCCCGACGCGCCCGTCGTCTTCGACATTCCCGACCTGTTCGGCGGTCCGGCCAGCATCCGCTCCGCCCGGCTCGGCAGGACCGTGCTCTACATCCTCGACGCGCCGCATCTCTTCGACCGCGACGGCTCGCTCTATCTCGGCCCGGACGGCTACGACTGGCCGGACAATCCGCAACGCTTCGCCGCGCTGTCGCTGGCGGCGGCGATGGTCGCGGCCTACGGCATCGAGGACTGGTTTCCCGAAATCCTCCACCTGCACGACTGGCAGGCGGGATTCACCCCCGTCTACCTGCGCGAACTTGGCGCGGCGGAACGGGTGAAGACGCTGATGACGATCCACAACATCGCCTTCCAGGGCTGCTCCCCCGGCGACACGGTCGGCGCGCTCGGCCTGCCGCCGCAGGGCTTCACCCAGAGCGGGTTCGAATACTGGGGGCAGGTCTCCGCGCTGAAGGCCGGGATCGTCGGCGCGACGAAGGTCTCCACCGTCTCGCCCACCTATGCGCAGGAGCTGATGACGCCGGAATTCGGCATGGGGATGGAGGGCGTGCTCGCCGGGCGCGCCGCCGATTTCGTCGGCATCCTCAACGGCATCGACGAGGAGGTCTGGTCGCCGCCCTATCGCGCGCCGGCCGCCAAGAAGAAGCTCAAGGCCGCATTGCGCGAGGAGCTGCACCTGCCGGAAAGCGACGGGCCGCTCTGCGTCGTCGTCTCGCGCCTCACCGGGCAGAAGGGCTTCGACCTGCTGCTCGAGGCGCTGCCGGCCCTGATCGAACAGGGCGGGCAGCTCGCGCTCCTGGGCTCCGGCGACCCGTGGTTCGAGGGCGCCTTCCGCGACGCGGCGCTGACCCATCCGGGCGTGTCCGTGCGCATCGGCTATGACGAGGAATTCGCCCGCCGGCTCATCGAGGCGGGCGACGCGATCCTCCTGCCGTCCCGCTTCGAACCCTGCGGCCTCACCCAGCTCTACGCGCTGCGCTACGGCACGCTGCCGCTCGTCTCGCTCACCGGCGGGCTTGCCGACACGGTGATCAACGCCAATGCGGCCGCGCTGGCGCGGGGCGTGGCGACCGGCCTGCAATTCCACCCGACCACCGCGCTCGCGCTCCGGCAGGCGCTCACCCGGCTCTGCACCCTCTACCGCGATCCGGCGCTCTGGGCGAAGATGGCGCGCAACGCGATGGCGCAGCCGGTCGGCTGGTCGGCCTCCGCCGCCGCCTATGCCGCCCTCTTTGCGGAGATGACCGCCGTGGACGACGCCGGATGAGGGAATATTCCATTCTCGCGGGGCGTGCCGCGCCGCTCGGGGCCACGTTCGACGGCGAGGGCGTGAACTTCGCGGTCTTCTCCCAGCACGCGCGCAGGATCACGCTCTGCCTGTTCTCGCCAGACGGAAAGACCGAAACCCACCGGCTCGATCTGCCGGAACGGGACGGGGACGTCTGGCACGGCTACATCCCCGGCCTCCGCCCCGGACGGCTCTACGGGATCCGCGCCGACGGACCCTATGCGCCGGAAGAGGGCCATCGTTTCAACTCCAACAAGCTGCTGCTCGACCCCTATGCCAAGCGCATCACCGGCCATCCCGACTGGCACGACACGCTGATGGGCTACAAGGTCGGGCACGGGCAGGCGGACCTGTCCTTCGACAAGCGCGACAATGCCCGCTACATGCCGCGCTGCGTGGTGGAGGACGTGCTCTTCGCCTGGGGCCGGGACACGCCGCCGCGTGTGCCGCATGAGGAAACGGTGATCTACGAGGCGCATGTGAAGGGGCTGACCCAGCTTCATCCCGACGTCATCCGCAAGGGCAGGTTCCTCGGCCTCGCCTCCGACGCGGTGCTCGACCATCTCGTGCGCCTCGGCATCACCGCGATCGAGCTGCTGCCCTCCCAGGCCTTCCTCAACGACCGTTTCCTGATCGAGAAGGGGCTCGTCAACTACTGGGGCTACCAGACCATCGGCTTCTTCGCGCCCGAGCCGCGCTATCTCGAGAACGGGCAGATCGCGGAGTTTCAGCACATGGTCGCCCGGCTGCATGCCGCCGGGATCGAGGTCATCATGGATGTGGTCTACAACCACACGGGCGAGGGCAACGAGCTCGGCCCGACCCTCTCCTTCCGCGGGCTCGACAACCGCAGCTATTACCGCCTCCAGGAAAATCCGCGCTACTACATCAACGACACCGGCACCGGCAACACGATCAATATGGATCACCCGATGGTGCTGCGGATGGTGCTCGACAGCCTGCGCTACTGGGTCGAGGTGATGCATGTGGACGGCTTCCGCTTCGACCTCGCCGCGACGCTCGGGCGCACGCCGACCGGGTTCGACCGCAACGCCGCCTTCTTCCAGGCGATCCGCCAGGACCCGGTGCTCACCCAAGTGAAGCTGATCGCGGAGCCCTGGGACATCGGGCCGGGGGGCTACCGGGTCGGGGGCTTCCCGCCGCCGTTCCTCGAGTGGAACGACAAGTTCCGCGACGGCATCCGGCGGTTCTGGCGCGGCGATCCGGGGCATGTGCCGGTGCTGGCCGACCGCATCACCGGCTCTGCGCTCCAGTTCGACCATTCCGGGCGGCCCGCCACCTCCTCGGTCAATTTCGTCACCGCCCACGACGGCTTCACGCTGATGGATGTGGTGAGCTATTCGGCCAAGCACAACGAGGCCAATGGCGAAGGCAATCGCGACGGGCATAACGACAACGGCTCCGACAACATGGGCGTGGAGGGGCAGACCGACGATCCGGCGATCGTCGCGGCGCGGGCGCAGCGGCGGCGCAACCTGCTCGCGACGCTGCTGTTCTCGCAGGGCACGCCGATGATCGTGGCGGGCGACGAACTCGGCAATTCCCAGAGGGGCAACAACAACGCCTATTGCCAGGACAACGAGATCGGCTGGATCGACTGGCCGGAGGCGGACTGGGCCTTCTTCGACTTCGTGCGCCGGCTCATCGCCTTCCGCCGGGACCACCCGATCCTGCGGCAGAAACGCTTCCTGCACGCGCATGAACGGCTCATCGACGGGATCGAGGACCTGTTCTGGTGGCGCCCGGACGGCGTGCCGATGCAGGATGCCGACTGGAACGCGCCGGACCTGCGGACGCTCTGCGTGGAGATGCGGATCGCCTCGGGCACGCCGGCCTATGCGCAGCGCGAGGAGGCGGTGTTTCTCGTCTTCAACCGGGGCGAGGCGGTGACCGTCCACCTGCCGCCCTGCCCGGAAAACCGGCGCTGGCGGCTGTGGATCGACACCGGCCATCCCGATATCGACGGCGAGGTGGTCGACGGGGGCTTTCTGAAGGCGGGGCGGGAAACCGTTCTCGCACTCGAACTGGAGACTGTTCATGGCTGACGCGCGTCTGGATCTTGCCGAGCGGCTTGGCTTCCACCGCCGCTACCACGACCAGACCGGCGTCGCCCACGATCTCGGGGTCGAGAGCGCGGTCGCGCTGCTCGCCGCGCTGGGACAGCCCGCCGCGACCGAGGCGGAGGCGCGCGAGCGTCTCGCGGAGGGCGACGACGATCTGCCCTGGGACGTGGTCTTCGCGGCGGGCACGCGGCCCTGGGTCGACATCGGGGAGGTGCCCTGGGAACTGACCCGCGAGGACGGAGAACGGATCGAGGGGCGCGGCGCGGCGAGCCTTCCCGAACTGCCGCTCGGCATTCACCGGCTGGTGGCCGGGGGGCGCCGCGTCACGCTTCTGGCCGCCCCGCCGCGGCTTGCCCTGCCGGAGCGGGCATGGGGGCTGATCGCGCCGCTCTATGCGCTCTCGGAAAAGGGGATCGGCAGTTACGGCGATCTGGCACGGCTGGCGCGCGCGCTCGGCCCCAAGGACGCGGCCTTTCTCGGCATCAATCCGGTCCATGCCGGATTTCCCACGGTTCCCGAGCATTTCAGCCCCTATTCGCCCTCCCACCGCCGCCGGCTCAACGTGATCCACATCCCGACGCCGACCGGCCAGCCCGGCGCGCTCGTCGAATACCCGCGGGAGACGCCGGAGCGCCTGCACGCCTTGCGCCGGGCCTTCGAGGCGGATCGCGCGCCCCCGGCCTTCGAGGCGTTTCTCGAGGCCGAGGGCCCCGCGCTCCGCACCTTCGCCCTGCATCAGGCGCTGTCGCAGATCCACGGCGCCTTCTGGTGCGGCTGGCCCGAAGCCCTCAGATCGCCCGGCGGCACGGAGGCGGCGCGCGCGCGGGAGGAGCTCGGGGAGGAGATCCGGTTCCACGCCTGGATGCAGTGGCGCGCCCATGAGGCGCTGAGCGAGGCGCAGGCGGCGGCGAAGGCCGCGGGCATGGCGCACGGGCTCTACCTCGACCTCGCGGTCGGCACCCATCCGCACGGGGCGGAGACCTGGGAGGACCCGGAGCATTTCGCGCTCGACGTCTCGCTCGGCGCGCCGCCCGACGCCTTTGCCGCCGACGGGCAAACCTGGGGCCTTGCCCCCTTCAACCCGCGGGCGCTGCGGGAGAATTCCTATGCCGCCCTGGCGGAGACGCTCGCGCGGCAGTTCCGCTACGCCGGCATCCTGCGCATCGACCACATCCTCGGGTTCGAGCGCACCTTCTGGGTGCCGGACGGCGCCCCCGGCACCTATCTCACCATGCCGCGCGATCCGATGCTCGCCGTGGCGCGGATCGAGGCGGCGCGGGCCGGCGGCCTGGTGATCGGCGAGGATCTCGGCAATATTCCCGACGGGCTGCGCGAGGCGCTTGCGGCCTCCGGCATCCTCGGCTGCCGGGTGGCGATGTTCGAACGCTCCGACTGGCACGCCCCCGTCTTCAAGCCCGCCGCCGCCTATGACGAGGCGGCCATCGCCTCCTTTTCCACCCACGACCTGCCGACCTGGCGCGGCTGGCGCAAGGGCGCGGACATTACGGCGCGGATGACGGCGGACAACCTCGACGCCGCACAGGGCGAGGCCGCGCTGGCCAGCCGCACGCGCGAGGTAGCGGCCTTCGATGCCCTTTTGCCGGAAACGGATGAGGACGCGCTCCACGGATTTCTCGCCGCGACGCCGACCCGCCTCGTGGGGGTTCAGGCGGAGATCGTTCTGGAGATGGAAGACCAGCAGAACCTGCCGGGGACGACCACGGAATATCCCAACTGGCGGATCCGCTTGCCGCAGGGTGTCGAAACCATGTCAGATATGGGTAATATGGAGCGTGTGGCACAGATCATGCGCCGGAATGACAGAGTAGGAAGAGGACAGCAAGTATGACCCCCGAAGTGGTTGCAACCCACGCGATCGAAGGCCAGAAGCCGGGCACCTCCGGCCTGCGCAAGAAGACCCCGGTTTTCATGCAGCCACATTACCTGGAGAATTTCGTCCAGTCGATCTTCGACGGCACCGGCGGCGCGGCGGGCAGGACCTATGTGCTGGGCGGCGACGGGCGCTATTTCAACGATCGCGCGGCGCAGGTGATCCTGCGCATGGCCGCCGCCAACGGCGCGCGCAAGGTGATCGTCGGGCAGGATGCCCTCCTGTCGACGCCCGCCGCCTCCAACCTCATCCGCAAGCGCGGAACGGATGGCGGCATCATCATGTCCGCCTCGCACAATCCCGGCGGGCCCGAGGAGGATTTCGGCGTGAAGTTCAACACGCCGAACGGCGGCCCGGCGGCGGAGGGCGTCACCGCGAAGATCTTCGAGGCGACGCAGGCGATCACGGAATACAGGATCCTCGCGGCGCAGGACGTGGACCTGTCCACCCCCGGCACGGCGACGCTCGGCGAGATGGAGATCGAGGTGGTCGATCCGGTCGCGGATTACGCCGAGCTGATGGAGGAGCTCTTCGACTTCGACGCGATCCGCGGGCTCTTCGCGGGCGGGTTCCGCATCCGCTTCGATGCGATGCACGCGGTCACGGGGCCCTATGCCCGCGCGATCCTCGAGGACAGGCTGGGCGCGCCGGAGGGGAGCGTGGTGAATGCCGTGCCCTCGCCCGATTTCGGCGGCGGGCATCCGGACCCGAACCCGATCTGGGCCAAGGATCTCATGGACATCATGATGTCCATGAGGGCGCCCGATTTCGGTGCCGCCTCCGACGGCGATGGCGACCGCAACATGATCGTGGGCCGGAACGCCTATGTCACGCCCTCCGACAGCCTCGCCGTCCTCGCCGCCAACGCGACGCTGGTCAAGGGCTACAAGGACGGCCTGAAAGGCGTGGCGCGGTCCATGCCGACCTCCCGCGCGCTCGACCGGGTGGCCGCGAAGCTCGGGATCGACTGCTACGAGACGCCGACGGGCTGGAAGTTCTTCGGCAACCTGCTCGATGCCGGTCGCGCCACGCTCTGCGGAGAGGAAAGCGCCGGGACCGGCTCGGACCATGTGCGCGAGAAGGACGGGCTCTGGGCGGTGCTGTTCTGGCTCAACGTGCTGGCGGAGCGGCGGATGCCCGTGGCCGACATCCTGGCGGATCACTGGGCGAAATACGGCCGCAACTATTATTCACGCCATGATTACGAAGAGGTGGACGCGGATGCGGCGAACGCGCTGATGGAGGCGCTGCGGCGGCAGTTGCCGAACCTGAAAGGCCGGCTGATCGAGGGGATGCGGATCGAGAATGCCGACGAATTCGCCTATGACGATCCGGTGGACGGGTCGCGTTCGGAGGGGCAGGGCATAAGGATCCTCTTTGCCGATGGCAGCCGGATCGTTCTGCGCCTCTCGGGCACCGGCACGCAGGGTGCGACGCTGCGCGTTTATCTGGAAAAGCTGGAGACGAAGGCGGCCGCGCTTCAGGACAATCCGCAGAGCGCGCTGTCGGACATGGTGGCGGCGGCCGAGAGCCTGGCCCAGATCCGCGCCCGCACCGGCCGCAGCGCCCCGGATGTTGTCACCTGACAATTGTCACCTGACAATTTCCGCGAAGGGCAATGAAAAACCGGGCGCCGCGAGGCGCCCGGTCTGTTTCTGTCTGGTCTGTTTCTGTCCGGCTTTTTCCGACCTTGGGGAAGGCCGGGGGATCAGGCCGGTTTCGCCGCCATCCTGCGCCCGAAGACCTTCATCACCAGGACGAAGAAGAGCGGCACGAAGAGCACACCCAGCACGGTGCCCGTGATGGTCCCGCCGAGCACCGCCGCGCCGACCGCCTGCCGGCCGCCGGCCCCCGCACCCGTGGAGAGCACGAGCGGCACGACGCCGAGCGAGAAGGCCATGGAGGTCATCACGATCGGCCGGAACCGCTGGCGCGCGGCGATCAGCACCGCCTCCACCACGTCCTTGCCCGCATCGACCTGTTCGCGCGCGAACTCGACGATCAGGATCGCGTTCTTGCCCGTGAGGCCGATCACGGTCAGAAGCCCGACCTGAAAGAACACGCCGTTCTGGAAGCCGAAGAGATAGGCCGTCGCGAGCGTTCCCAGGACCCCCATCGGCATGGCGAGCATGACCGAGAAGGGGATCGCCCAGCTTTCGTAGAGCGCCGCGAGGCAGAAGAAGATCGCCGCGAGCGAGAGCGCGTAGAGCATCGGCGCCTGCGATCCGCTTTCGCGTTCCTCGAGCGACAGGCCGGTCCAGGCCACGGAATAGCCCGGCGGGAGTTCCCCGACGATCCGCTCGATCTCCGCCATCGCCTCGCCGGTGCTCACCCCGGCCGCGGGCGACCCCTGGATCTGCATCGAGGGTGTGCCGTTGTAGCGGTTGAGGCCCTGCGGACCGTAGACCCAGCGTTCGGTGGTGAAGTTCGAGAAGGGCACGAGCTCGCCCGAGGAGTTGCGCACCCGCCATCTCTGGAGATCTTCCGGGGTGGAGCGGGCATCCGCCTCGCCCTGGACATAGACACGCTTGGTGCGGCCCTGGTCGTTGAAGTCGTTGACATAGGTGCCGGCCATGGCGATGGCGAGCGTGTCGCCGACATCGGCCGGAGAGACCCCCATCGCGCCGGCGGCCCGCCAGTCGATGTCGAGCTTGAACTGGGTCGCATCCTCGAGACCGGAGGGGCGGACCGAGGTGAGCAGCGGGCTCTGGGCGGCCATGCCAAGCACCTGGTTGCGGGCCTCGAGCAGTTGCTCGTGGGTCTGTCCGCCCTGCGCCTGGAGGTAGAAGTCGAAGCCGGAGACGTTGCCGAGCTCGATCACCGCGGGCGGCACGACGGGGAAGGCATTGGCCTCCTGGATCGCCATCATCGCCGGGAAGGCGCGCGCCGCGACGGCCTGGACGGATTGCGACGCATCGGGGCGTTCCTCCCAGTCCTTCAGCCGGACGAAGGCGAGGCCGTTGTCCTGGCCCGCGCCGGAGAAGGAGAAGCCGACGACGGAGAAGACCGAGTCGACATTCTCGCTTTCGGCGCTGAGGAAGTAGTCGCGAAGCTGGTCGTTCGCGGCCTGGGTGTTCGAGGCGGTCGATCCCGACGGCCCCTGGACCAGCGCCATCATGATCCCCTGGTCCTCGTCCGGCAGGAAGCCCGTGGGCGTCTGCATGAAGAGCCAGGCGATCCCGCCGCCGATCAGCGCGTAGACGACGAGCATGCGCAGCGGGCGGCGCACGATATGGCCCACGGTCGAGCCGTAGCCGCCGGAGACACGGTCGAACCCGCGGTTGAACCAGCCGAACGGCCCGCGCTTGGTGTGATGGACGTCCTTGCCGCGCAGCAGCGTGGCGCAGAGCGCCGGCGTGAGCGTCAGGGCGACCACGACAGACAGCAGCATGGCGGAGACGATGGTGATCGAGAACTGGCGATAGATCACCCCGGTCGAGCCGCCGAAGAAGGCCATCGGCACGAACACCGCCGACAGCACGAGCGCGATGCCGACGAGCGCGCCCGTGATCTGTCCCATGGACTTGCGCGTCGCCTCGCGCGGCGGCAGTCCCTCTTCCTCCATGATCCGCTCGACGTTCTCCACCACGACGATGGCGTCGTCGACGAGCAGGCCGATGGCGAGCACCATCGCGAGCATGGTCAGCACGTTGATGGTGAAGCCGAAGAGGCCGAGGACCGCGAAGGTGCCGAGGATGACGACCGGGACGGCGAGCGTCGGGATGAGCGTCGCGCGGAGGTTCTGGAGGAAGAGCAGCATCACGAAGAAGACGAGCACGATCGCCTCGATCAGCGTTTTCTGCACCTCGTGGATCGAGATCTCGATGAAGGGCGTGGTGTCGTAGGGAATGACGTAGCTCATGTTGTCGGGGAAGTATTGGGCATATTCCTCGATCGCCTCGCGCACCCGTTCCGAGGTGTCGAGCGCGTTGGCGCCGGGCGCGAGCTGGATCGCCATGCCCGAGGACGGCTTGCCGTTGTATTCCGCGATGGTCATGTAGTTTTCCGCGCCGATCTCGACCCGCGCGACATCCTCGAGCAGGACGATGCCGCCGTTTTCCTCGGACCGCAGGATGATGTTGCGGAAATCCTCCGGCGTCTCGAGAAGCGATTGCGCCGTGATCGTCGCGGTGAAGGCCTGGCCTTCCGGCGCGGGCATGGACCCGAAGGACCCGGCCGAGATCTGCGCGTTATGCGTCGCCACCGCGTTGACCACGTCGGCGGGCGACATGTCGAAGGCCGCCAGCTTCGACGGGTCGAGCCAGATCCGCATCGCGTATTCCGCGCCGAAGACCTGGGTGCCGCCGACGCCCTCGATCCGGCTGAAGGCGTCCACGAGGTTGGAGTTGAGATAGTCGGAGAGGTCGGCCTGATCCATGCTGCCGTCGTCGGAGATCACGCCGAGCACCATGAGGAAGCCGGCGGAGGATTTCTCCACCGTCACGCCCTGGCGCTGCACCGCTTCGGGCAGCAGCGCCGTGGCCTGCGACAGCTTGTTCTGGACCTGCACCTGCGCGATGTCGGGGTCGGTCCCGGTCTCGAAGGTGAGGGTGAGCGTGGCGGAGCCGGCCGAGGTCGAGGAGGACGACATGTAGCGCATGCCGTCGAGCCCCGTCATCTGCTGCTCGATGATCTGGGTGACCGTGTTGGCGACGGTTTCCGCCGAGGCGCCCGGATAGGTCGCGCGGATCGACACCGAGGGCGGTGCGATCTGCGGATATTGTGCGACGGGCAGGGTGGTGATCGACAGGAGGCCGACCCCCATGATGAGGATCGAGATCACCCAGGCGAAAACGGGTCGGTCGATGAAAAAGCGGGCCATGAGGGCTCCTTATGCGCTGGACGTCTCGGGTCAGTTGGCGTCTTCGGCGGGGGCTTCGTCCGCCGGGGCGTCTTGGGCCGGGGCGTCCTCTGCGGGCGCCGCCTCGGCCGGCGCATCCTGCGCGTCTGCGGGGG
This sequence comes from Celeribacter indicus, assembly GCF_000819565.1. Lineage (NCBI taxonomy): Bacteria > Pseudomonadati > Pseudomonadota > Alphaproteobacteria > Rhodobacterales > Roseobacteraceae > Celeribacter > Celeribacter indicus. Next base: position 3,098,282 of record NZ_CP004393.1, on the reverse strand, counting down.
CATCGCCGCCGGTCGCGGCCTCCTCGGCCTCTGCCGGGGTGCGCTCCTGCGGCGTGACGGTGGCACCCGGCGCGGTCTTCTGGAGACCGGCGACGATCACCCGCTCGCCCGGTGCGACGCCGTCGGTCACGATCCAGTTCGTGCCCTGGTCGCGCTCCACGGTGAGGGTGCGGCTTTCGACCACGTTCTCGTCATTGACGACGAAGACGGTGGGCACCCCGCGCCGGTCGCGGGACACGGCCTCCTGCGGGACGAGGATCGCGTCCTCGATCACGCCCTGCGGCATTTCCACCTGGACATACATCCCCGGCAGGAGGAACCCCTCCGGGTTGGGGAAGGACAGGCGCAGCAGCACGGTGCCGGTGTCCTCGCGCACATGCGGTTCGGCGGCGGAGAGCTTGCCGGTCTCCTCGTAGACCGAGCCGTCGGCGAGGGTCAGGCTGACATCGTACTCCTCGCCCTGGTCGAGCGTCGCCTCCGCGATGCTCAGCCGGCGCCAGCGCAGGATGTCGGCGGCGGACTGGGTGACGTCGACATAGACCGGGTCGAGCGCGCGGATCGTGGTCAGCGCGGTCTGCTGCCCGGAGGTGACGAGCGCACCCTGGGTGACGTCCGACAGGCCGGTGATCCCCGCGATCGGGGCGCGGATCGTGGTGCGGTCGAGGTCGATCTCCGCGGCCTGGAGGTTGGCCTCCGCGACCTTCACGCCGGCGGCGGCGGTGTCGCGTTCGGCGATGGCGGCGTCGAGGTTCTGCTGGGCGATGACGTTGCGCGTCCGCAGCTCCTCCTGGCGGTTATAGGCGATCTGGGCCGAGTTCAGCGTGGCGCGCGCCTGGGCGAGGCTCGCCTCGGCGGCGGCGCGTGCCGCCTCGTAGCTTGCCGCGTCGATCTGGTAGAGCGGGGCGTTCTCCTCCACATGGCTGCCCTCGTCGAACAGCCTTTCGCGGATGATGCCGTTGACCTGCGGCCGGACCTCGGCAACGGCGGAGGCCGCGACACGGCCCGGCAGCGGCGCCGTCAGCGTCACCGACTGGCTTTGCAGCGTCACGACCGTGACGGGCATCGGCGGCTGTTCCTCCTGGGCCTGCGCGCCGAGCGCCGCGGCAAGGACGACGGCGGCGGCGGCGGCGAACCGGCGGGGAAGGACGCTCAGAGGCGCGGGAAAGGCTGTTTGCATGATATGCTCCGGGAAAGGCGTCGGGCAGTCAGGTGTGCCCTTCAGGGAAATTGCAGTCTCTCAGTCTCGTTCTATTTGTCCGGCTCGGCAAGAGCATGCCGCGCCCTTGATGAACAGATGAGGGCGGCTCTTGATCCGCGATAATGAAACGCGGTAGTTTTGTAAAGCGTTCGGATCGGTCGTGTCTGTGCGCGCGTGCAGGGGAGGCTGTGAGGAGAAGCAAGTGGTGAAGAAACAGGCAGAGGCGGTGTGCAGCCTCGCGCCGCGGCGTCGCGGGCGGCCGGTGCAGATGAACGCGGCCGAGCGGGAGGCGGAAATCCTGCGCGTGACGGCCGATCTGCTGCTCACCCGGCCGCTGGATTCCCTTTCGACGGGGGAGATCGCGCGGGCGGTGGGGATGTCGAAGCGGACGCTCTACGAGCTGTTCGGCAGCCGCGAGGCGCTGATCGGGGCGACGATCGCACAGGTGAGCCGCACGATCTTCCGGCCGCTGGCGGCGCAGGAGCGCGCCCTGCCGCTCGCCGCGCGCCTTGCGATTCTCCTGACCCCGAACGATCCGCCGGCAAGCGACACCCACAAGTTCGAGCTTTTGCGGTCGATCATCGCCAAGGCAAAGACCTATCCCTCGCTCGCGCAGGACATGTGTTCGAGCGGGCGCGGCACGCTGGCGGGCTATCTGCGCGCGGAGCTGGCGGCGGCGGTGGCGGAGGGCGAGATCGCGCTCGCCCCCGAGGTGCAGGCGGAGGCGGCGGAGATGCTGATCGACATGGCCTTCCACGCGCCGATCCCGCGCCTGCTCGACCCGACGCTCCCGGTTCCGACCCCCGAGGCAACTCGCCTCAGGCGGGAGCTGGCGATTTCGCTTTTTCTCGGCGGCTGTCGCCGGGCTCTGCCCTCCGCCTGATCCTGCATGTGCCGAAACTTCAGGCAAAAGCGGGGGAATGCCCCCGGTTCGTCCGGCGAAAACCGGCTCATCGGCGCGATTTCCAGCGGGAGCGGCGTTTTGGCCTGCACGGGGACGCCGTTTTGCGCTATACCTAAAGGCGAGTTAGACACCCGTTCGGCTCCCTCGCAAGGGGGTCTTTGCCTTTGGAAAGGACCGACACATGCGTATTCTTGCCCTCTCCGCCGCGCTGGCCTTCGGCGTGACCGCGGGCGCCGTCCAGGCCCAGGACACCGCCGCGCCGGAACAGCCTGTCTCCCCGACCGGGGAAACGTTGAACCTGCCTCCTGCGGGAGATGCGACCAACCTCTTCGTCGCCGCAGCGCCCGCCGTGGCGGGCATTGGCGCCATCGCGGCGATGGCGGGCGGCGGCGGCGGGTCGTCCACGACCACCACGACCACGACGACGACCACCGGCACCAACTGATCCGTTGGGGGCGACGGAATGAAGGCGCGTCTTCGCGGGAAGATGCGCCTTTTTGCCGGAGGCCGGATCTGTCGTATCGCTGTTCCGCGAAGCGCGGGAACTTTCAAAAAGTTATGCGCATCAATTGGTTGAATGGCAGAGTTAAACCTCTGCCGCAACCTTTTCAAGGGCCGTGTCCACCGCGTCGAGGATCCGGTCGATGTCGCCTTCGTCAGCGATCAGCGCGGGCGAGAAACACAGCGTGTTGTTGAAGCCCGGCACGGAGCGGTTGGTCGCGCCGATGATCACGCCCTGCCGGTCGCAGTCCGCGACCACCGCGCCGACCAGCTTTTCGGAGAGCGGTTCCCTGGTCGCGCGGTCCGCCACCAGCTCCGCCCCGGCATAGAGCCCGAGCCCGCGCACGTCGCCGATCAGCGGGTGCTTGTCCATCAGCGCCTCCAGCCCGGATTTCAGCCGCGCGCCCATGGCCTTCGAATTGGCGAGCAGGCCCTCCTCCTCGATGATCGCGACATTCTCGATCGCCGCCGCCGGGCCGGCGGTGCAGCCGCCGAAGGTGGAGATGTCGCGGAAATAGCCGAGCGGATCCTCCGGCGCGTCGCGGAACATCGAAAACACCTCTTCGGTGGTGAGCATCACCGCGATGGCGGCATAGCCCGAGGCGACGCCCTTTGCCGTGGTCACGAAATCCGGCTCGATCCCGAAGTTCTGGTAGCCGAACCATTCGCCCGTCCGCCCCATGCCGCAGACCACCTCGTCGATATGCAGGAGTATGTCGTATGTGCGGCAGATCTCCTGCACCTTCTCCCAGTAGCCGGAGGGCGGCGTGATGACGCCGCCGCCCGCCGTGACCGGCTCGAGACAGAGCGCGCCGACCGTGTCCGGCCCTTCGCGCAGGATCACCTCCTCGATCGCTTCGGCGGCGCGCAGGCCGTAATTCTCCACATCCCATTGCTTGCGATATTCGAGGCAATGCGGCACCTCGACGAAATCGGGGGCGAAGGGACCGTAGTGTTCCGCGCGCTGCTTCTGGCCGCAGGCGGAGAGCGTGCCGATGGTCGTGCCGTGGTAGTCGCGTTCGCGGAACAGGATCTTCGTCTTCCGTCCGCCATAGCGCTGGTGAGCGATCTGTCGGATCATTTTGAAAGCCTTTTCGTTGGCTTCCGATCCGGAGTTGCAGTAATACATGCGCGTGAGGCCGGGCGTTTTCGACGTCAGGATCTCGGCAAAGCGCGCGCCGGGAACGGTGCCGGCGGAGCCTGCGAAATAGTTCATCTTCAGGATCTGGTCGCGCACCGCATTGGCGATGCGCTCGCGCCCGTAGCCGACATTGACCGTCCAGACCCCGCCGGAGACGGCGTCGAGAAACTCGCGCCCGTTCTGGTCCCAGACCAGCATGCCCTTGCCCTCCACGATGATGCGCGGATCGCGGGTGTCGAGGGCGGCGTGCTGGAACATGTGGTGCCAGACATGGGCGCGGTCGGCTTCGACGATGGCGGAAAGATCGTTGTCGTGCATGGGAAACTCCATAGGATGACATCCGCGCAGGGGCTTCTTCCGTGCCGGATTGTCCTCGATGTTAGCGGGCTTTTCGGCGATGAACAGGGGAAGTCGCGCGATTGCCGCTCCGGTCGCCGAAGATTGTCATGTCCTGTGCGGCCGGGCGGGCCGTCGCTGCCTCAGTCCGGGTTGGTGCGCGCATAGCCTTTCGTGGGCAGGTCGCGCAACGCCCGCATCATCTCGATGAATCCCGCCACCTGATGCGCGCAGGTCGCCGCGCCCTTTTCCGCGGTGGCGAGATGCGCCTCGCCCACCGTGCCCTTCGGATTGAGATCGGCCGACACCCAGGCGAGGTTGACGGGCCCCGTGGGCGGGATCGGCGCGTCCTCTGCCGCGGAGCGGAAATCCTCTGCCGCCGCCATGTCCACCAGATGCGGCTTGAAATGCAGCATGAGCGAGGTCTCCACATCGCCGCCGTGGATGCCGTAGGTGGTTTCCTGTGCGCTATACATGCCGTCCGGGCGCCCGAAATTGCCCCATTGGCATTTCACCACCATCATCCCCGCCTCGACGCGCAATTCGCGCCCGAGGATGGAGATGAGGTCGAGATTGCCGCCGTGGCTGTTGACGATCACCATCTTCCTCAGCCCCGCGCGCGCCACCGACAGCCCGATCTCGGTCCAGGCCGAGAGCGCCGTCTGCGCGGTGAGGGTGAGCGTGCCGTCGGCGTGGAGATGTTCGTTCGACTTGCCGACCGCCTGCACCGGGAGGATGAGGATGTCGAGGTCGTCGGGGCAGGTCTCGCGCAGCCGGGCGAGCATGCCCTCGTTGATATGGGTGTCGACCCCCACCGGAAGATGCGGCCCGTGCTGTTCGATGGCGGCGGTGGGCAGGATCGCGATGGTCTTCTCCGGGTCGAAGCCGGAAAACTCCGTGGTGCGATACTCGGCCCAGTCGAAACGTCTCATGCCATGTCCTTTCTAGCCCGCGAGCGGCGCGGGGGTCTCGATGAGTTTGCGCAGCCGCCGCCGGACCGTTCCGAGGTGCTTGCGGCGGCTGTCGGGGGTGGAACTGTCCATCAGGTAATGGGCGGCGAAGCTCGTCTTGCACTTGCGCGCGAGGATGAGGCGCAGCCCCCGCATCAGCGTCCGCCGGCCCGGCGCCCCGATGAAGCGGGTGAGCCACCAGGAGGCGCCGCAGGTGGTGTAGACGCCGAGCTTGGTGATATGGGTGAGGCCGGGCAGGATGTTCTCGCCGTCGGTGCGCGGCATGATGAAGGCCACGTCGGGCAGGAGGGTGCGGTCGAGCCAGCCCTTGAGCAGCGCCGGCAGGCCGTACCACCAGGTCGGATAGACGAAGATCAGGCTGTCGCACCACAGGATGTCGTCGCAGTCGCGCTGCACCGGCGCGCGGTTTTCGGGGATCTGGTAATATTGCGCGAGCTCGCGCGCGGACATCACGGGATCGAACCCGTCGGCATAGAGATCGCGGAGGCGATAGGCGATCCCCGCGCGGGACAGTTCCGCGACGACGAGGTCGCGGATGGCCGCGTTGAAAGACCCCTCCTGGGGGTGACAATAGACGACGAGCGCGCGCTCCATCAGAAGGCCTCCATCTCCCGCCGCACCCGCTCGAGATGGGCCTTGAGCTGCGGCTCCCGGTTGTTGTTCATGTCGTAGAGCGCAATGTATCGCTTTGCCGGCATCCCGCAAGCGTACCAGACGGCGCGGGTGACGCATTTGCGGGGCGGATCGCCGTTGAGCCAGGCCCGCATCCGCGTGCCGCCGTAGGTGGTGCAGGCATAGAGCTTGCGGATGTTCGTCAGGCCCGGCCGCACCCCGCCGCCCTCGAGCTTGAAGGAGACGTCGGGCAGGAAGACGCGGTCGAGGAAGCCCTTGAGGATCGCGGGATAGCCGAAATTCCACACCGGGAAGACCATGACGAGCGCATCCGCGGCGCGCAGCCGCTCGACATAGGGCTTCACCGGGTCGATGTTGTCGGGCACCTCGTGATAGGTCCGCCGCTCCTCCATCGTCAGCACGGGCTGGAAGCCCTCGGCATTGAGGTCGCAGTCGTCCACCTCCCAGCCCTTTGCGCCCAGCGTCTCCACCACCGTGCGGTGCACGGCGGCGTTGAAGCTTTCGGGCACGGGATGGGCGTAGAGGACGAGGACGCGGCCCTTCGCGGCGGCGCTCATTCGGCGGTCTCCGGTGCCGGGCGCATGCCCTTGTAGGCGTAGATCGCGGAATAGTCGAAATCGGGCTCGTCCCATGTGATCATCTTGCCGGGGTTCAGAAGCCCCTTGGGATCGGCCTCGCGCTTGAACTCGAGCTGTCGGCGGTCGGTCGACTGCCGCCCGCCTTCCTCGAGCGTGTAGCGATGCGGGTTGAAGATCATGCAGCCCATCTGCTCGTGCAGGCGCACGATCTCCTCGAGCCGTTCGTCCGTGGTGTACCTGACGATGGGCAGGCCGGCGAACATGACCTTGCCGCCCTCCTTCATCACCTCGAGATGCTGGAGCACCTCGGCGCCGAATTCCGCGCGCACCTTTTCGACGAGCTCGATATGGCGCGGATAGGAATAGCGCACCTGGAGATAGGTGAGGGACTTGTCGAACTTGAGCGCGCGCAGCGTGGTGTGGTTCCAGCCGTGTTCGAAGACGGGGCCGGGGTGGCGGTCCCATGTCACGTTGTCGGAGCGGTAGATGATCCTCGCGCCGGGCCAGCGGGCGGTGAAGGTCTCGAACCCGTCCATCGAATGCGGCGCGACCATGAGGCCGACGAGGCTGTCGTCCGCCTCCACATGGGGTTTGACGCGCTGGAAGTATTCCTTTGCAAGCGGGGCCTCGTAGAGGGAAACGAGCTTGAGAAGGATCCCCGCCTCGTTGGCGAGCGCCTCCGAATATTCCATGCTCTCGCGGAAGTCCTTGAACGACACGAACATGTCCACCCAGTCATAGGCCGGGGCGAGCGGCATCTCGAGTTCGGTGATGATGCCGTTGGTGCCGTAGGCGTGGGAGACGCGGTGCAGCTCCTCGCCGCGGAATTCGAGCACGCGCGGCTCCTCCTCCATCGTCACGACGCGCAGGCGGATGATGTTGCCGAGATCGCGCAGCGCGCCCCAGTGCACCGAGCCGATGCCGCCGGAGCCGCCCGCGACGAAGCCGCCGATCGTGGCCTGATGGGCGGTGGAGGGCATCATGCGCAATTCCTGGCCGCTGTCGGCCTTGCAGAAGGCGTCGAGGTCGCGGATCACGCAGCCGGGCTCGGCGATGACGCGGCCGGGGTGCACCTCCTTCACCTTGTTGAACCGCGCCATGTGGATGAGGCAGCCGCCCGCGAGCGGCATGGCCTGGCCGTAGTTGCCGGTTCCCGCGCCGCGCACGGTGACGGGGACATCGTGTGCGTAGCAGGTCCTCAGGATCTCGATCACCTCCGCCTCGGAGGCGGGGTTGACGACGAAATCGGCCTCGAGATGGTCGAGGCGCGCCTTCAGGATCGGCGAATACCAGAAGAAGTCACGCGACTTGGCGCGGATGGTGGCCGGTTTTTCATCCATCTGGATGTGGGAGAGGGCGGCCTTGGCGGCGGCGATATTCGGGGTCATGGTCATTGGCTCAGCAGTTCATCGAGGTCACTATAGGCGGGCAGGGTGCGGTCGATCGGATCGCCGTCCCGGAGCACGATCCGGTCGGACTGGGGGCGGGCGAAGAGCTCGGTCCAGTCGCGGGCGCCGGCGATCACCAGATCGGCGGGTGCGCCGGCGGTCAGGCGGGGGGTGTCGAACCCGCAGGCGCGGGCGGGATTGCCGAAGAAGGCATCGACCCAGGCGCCCTCGCAATGGTCGAGATGGCAGATCCGGGTCGCCTCGCGCATCACCTCCATCATGTCGAGGTCGCCATAGGCATAGAACGGGTCGCGGGTGTTGTCGGAGGCGAAGGAGACGTTCACGCCCGCCGCCTTCAGCTCATGCGCCATGGTGACGCCGCGCCAGCGCGGGGTGCGGCCCCTGTAGCGGTCCTGGAGATACTGGTTGCACATCGGCAGGGAGACGACGTTGAGCCCCGCCTGCGCCACGAGCGCGATGATCCCGTCCGCCGTCTCCTCGGGCATGACCGAGATCGAACAGCAATGGCCGACCGTGACGGGATTGGTGAAGCCGAGTTCGAGCACCGTCTCGGCAATCGTGCGCAGGGTGTCGGAGGTCGGATCGTCGGTCTCGTCCACATGGAAATCCACCTCGAGGTCGTGGAGCATCGCGAGGTGGAAGAAATCGAGGAGCCGCTCCTTCAGGTCGGGCACGGGATAGGTGACGGCGCCGAGGGTGTGGCCGCCCTCGGCCACGATCCTGGCGACGGCGGGAAAATCGCCGCGGTCGCGGAAGATCTTGTCGATCGCCACGAGGCAGGAGGCCTGGAGCGCGATCTTCCCGGCCCATTTCTCCTGCATCCTGGCGACGACGCCGAAGGAGGAGGCGGCGAGGCCGTCGAGGCTGTCGATATGGGTGCGGATCGCCTTCGTGCCATGGGCATAGGCCGCGCGCAGGGAAAACTCCATGCGCGCCTCCACGTCACCGGCCGACCAGCGCGCGTGATCCGCGCGCACCGTTTCGAGCGCGCCCATGAAGGTGCCGTCGGGATTGGCGGCGCGCGGCCAGATATGCCCCTTGTCGAGATGGGTGTGCATGTCGACGAAACAGGGGAAGGCCATCGCGCCCTTCATGTCGATCGCAGTTTCGGCTGAGGCGCCAGCGTCCGTTGATGCGATCTTTCCGTCTTCGATCGTGAGATCGGTTCTCGTGAGATCCCCCGGACGCCCGAGAAGGCTGGAGGGAACGGTGACATTTCTCAGTGTCTTCGCGCCGCTGGGCAGAACGCAAAAGCTCATGCAGGTCTCTCAGGACTCCCGTTTGATCGCACTTTCGTGCCATTTGTGCAGCAGCGCATGGCTCAGAAGCGAGGCTGCGGTGAAGATCACGACGCCGGTGGCCGCGATCAGCAGAAGCGCCGCGAACATGCGCGGGATGTTGAGACGATAGCCCGCCTCGAGGATGCGGAAAGCCAGTCCCGACCCGATGCCGCCCGTGCCCGCCACGTATTCGGCCACGACGGCGCCGATCAGCGACAGCCCGCCCGCGATGCGCAGCCCGCCGAGGAAATAGGGCAGGGCCGTGGGCAGTTGAAGGTAGCGCAGCCGCTGCCAGCGCGTCGCGCCGTAGATCTTGTAGAGATCGCGCAGGTTGTGATCGGTGGAGTTGAGCCCGAGCGTGGTGTTCGACAGGATCGGGAAGAAGGCCACGATCCAGGCGCAGAGCAGAAGCCCCGCAAGCCGGCTGTCCACATAGATGAAGATCAGGGGCGCGATGGCGACGACCGGCGTCACCTGGAGGATGACCGCGAAGGGATAGAAGGACATCTCGAAATAGCGCGACTGGGTGAAGAGGATGGCGAGGCCGACCCCGCCGATCACCGCGACCCCGAGGGCCATGAGCGTGATCTTCACCGTGACCCAGAGCGCGGAGGAGAGCATCGCCCAGTCCGCGATCAGCGTCTCGACCACGAGGCCGGGGCCGGGCAGGATGTAATGCGGGATCCCGTTCCAGACGACGACCCGGTCCCACAGGAAGATCGCGAGCGCGACCACGGCGACGGGAAGCAGCCATTTCGCGATCCTGTCGCGGCGCAGCGCGCGGGCATAGGCCTGTTCCTCCTCGTCGACGAGGGCGGCGGGGGGTGTGGTGTTCAGATCGGACACGCTCATGCGGAGATCCTTTCGCCATGCTGGTTCATCGCGCCGTGGAGCGCCTCGGAGGCCCTGCGGCACAGGTCCGCATAATGCGCGGAGGTGCGGAACGCCTCGGTCCGCGGATAGGGCGCCTCGACCGTGACTTCGGAGGAGACGCGCCCCGGACGGGCGGCCATGACCACGATGCGGTCGGAGAGGAAGACGCTCTCGAACACGGAATGGGTGACGAAGATCACCGTGCACTTGAGCTTGTCGCGCAGTTCGAGAAGGTCGTTGTTGAGCTTGTGCCGGGTGATCTCGTCGAGCGCGGCGAAGGGTTCGTCCATCAGGATCAGCCGCGGCTCGGTCACGAGCGCGCGGGCGATGGAGACCCGCATCTTCATCCCGCCCGACAGCTCGCGCGGATAGCTGCGCTGGAACTTCTCGAGCCCGACCATCTTCAGCGCCCAGGTGATCTCGTCGCGCACGTCCGACAGCGACTTGCCGCGCAGCCGGTGCGGCAGCCAGACATTCTGTTCGACGGTCGCCCAGGGCATGAGCGTCGGTTCCTGGAAGACGACGCCGAGATCGCCCTTCCGCATTCCGCCCTCCCAGAGGATCTGGCCGGAGGTGGGGCGCATGAGGCCGGAGATGAGGCGCAGCGCGGTGGATTTGCCGCAGCCCGACGGGCCGAGCAGGGAAATGAAGTCGCCCTGGTTGACGGTCAGCGTCATGTCCTTCAGCGCGACGACATCGCCGTTGAACACCTTGTCCACATGGGACATGTCCAGCAGCCTGTCGCGCTGGCCGAGCGGGGGGATGGTGAGGGGCGGGGTCATGTCGGTCTTTCGTGCGTGGTGGCGCGCGGGCGGCCGCTGTTCCGGTCGCCCGCGGTCCCGTGAGCCGTTGTGCCGGCTTATGGCTTGAGGTCCATGCCGACCTGCTGGTTCACGAACTCGGTCGTATAGGCGGCGGAATAGTCGAGATCCGCCTCGATCACGCCGGCTTCCACCATCTTGTCGTAAAAGTCCTTGATCTTCTCGTCGGTCATCGCGCCGATCCCCATCTCGAGCGCATCGCCACTGTCCACGATGCCCTCGGATTTCATCTTTTCGATGGCAAAGTCGATCTTGTCCTGCGTCATGTCGGGGTTCGCCTCGATGATCATCGCATCGGCGGCGGAATGATCGCCGTAGAGGTAGTTGTACCAGCCCTTCGCGGAGCCATCGACGAAGCATTTCACCTGTTCGGGCTTCTCCGCGATCGTGTCCGCCATCGTCTCGATCGTCGTGGCATAGGTCGAATAACCCGCATCCGCGATCAGGAAGACGTCCGGGGTGAAGCCGCCTTCGGTCTCGATCACATAGGGTTCGGAGGACAGGAAGCCCTGCATCGCCTTGTTCTCGTCCGCGAGGAAGGGGGCGGGGTTGAACGTGTAGGGTTCGCGCTGTTCGGCGGTGAAGCCATAGGCGGCGATCATCCACTGGTAATAGGAGGCGAAGCCGTTGTCGCCGATCAGCAGTGTCAGGTCCTTCAGATCCTCGAACGTCTCGGCCTTGCCGGGATGGGCGATGATGACCTGCGGGTGTTTCTGGAACGTGGCGGCGACGGCGACGACGGGGATGCCTTCCTTCGCGGCGTTGAACGCCTGCAACAGATCGCCCCCCATGTGATAGTCGATCCTGCCGGCGAGCATCAGCGCGCGGTTGTTCACCTGCGGCCCGCCCGGCACGATGGTCACGTCGAGACCGCATTCGGCATAGGTGCCGTCGGCCACCGACTGATAATATCCGCCGTGTTCGGCCTGCGCGAGCCAGTTCGTGCCGAAGGAGACGGGCGTGAGATCCTGCGCGGCGGCGCCGGTGAGCGCGGCGGTGGAGCCGGTCGCGGCAAGGCTCAGCCCCGCGAGAACGCGTTTCAAGGTCATGTAAAACTCTCCGTGGGTGAAGTTCCGCAGTCCACGTTAGCGAGCCGGTCCCGGTGGAAGGGTAGGGCCAGCACGCGCTCCGGCGGGGGCTGCGGCGAGAATGATGAAATCCGCGGCAGTTTTCTGGCCATATGGTCAAAAACATGGCGACAGGCGGGAGCGAGGGGCGTCCATGCGCCCGCAATCCGGGCGTTCGCGGCGCGCAGATGCCATGACATGATCGCAAAACGAATCTGAGGAGGTTCCCGGACCTATGAAGGCACTCGCCCCCGACAGCATCGCCGCGCCCTTCGGCGCCTATAACCACGGTATCGACAGCGGCCCGGCCGGGCGGGTGATCGTGACCTCCGGCCAGCTCGGCCTCGCGCCCGACGGCACCTGTCCCGAGGGGGTGACGGCGCAGGCGGAGCGGTGTTTCGCCAATCTGGACGCGATCCTCGCGGAGGCGGGCATCGGGCGCGGCGAGGTCGTCCGCATCTCGGCCTTCGTCACGCGGCGGGAGGATTTCGCGCCCTATATGGCGGTGCGCGACGCCTGGCTGCGCGACGTGGCGGTGAAGCCCGCCTCGACGCTCCTCATCGTCACCGGCTTCACCCGGCCCGAATTCCTCGTCGAGGTGGAGGTGACGGCGGTCGTGCCGCTCTAGCCTGGGGGCGGTCCGCGGCGGGCCGCCGCGCCGGCGCCCGGATCAGACGCCGAGCCGGTCGAGCACCGGCCGCCACTGGTCCTGGAGCCGGCGATAGGGCGCCTGCGTCCGGTCGAAGATCGAGAGCCCTTCGCGCGCGAGATCGACATAGGCGGCGCGGTCGGACACCAGCGTCACGAGCGCATGGCCGTTCGCCGCGAGAAACTCGCCCAGCAGCCGCGCATCCTTGCGCCGCAGGTCGATGCGCGAGCCGATGGGCAGGATCTCCACCTTTTCCTTGCGGATGCGCTTGAGCTCCTGGAGGTCGGACAGGAAGCCCTTGAGCGCCAGTTCGTCGAACATCGAGGCCATGATCGGCATGACGAGGACATCCGCCTCCCGGACGAAGGGTTTCGCACGCGCCGCGCCCAGTCCCGCGCCGCTGTCGATCACCAGCCAGTCGGTCTTTTTCGGCACGCTCGGGCGGGACTCCCCGGACCAGTCGAGCGTCTTGATATGCGGCGCATAGGCCGAGCGCCGCTTGCCCCAGGCGCGGGCGGACTGCTGCGGATCGGCATCGGCGAGCACAACGCTCGCGCCGGTGGCCTTCAGCGCGCAGGCCAGGGTGATCGCCGTCATCGTCTTGCCCGATCCGCCCTTGGAATTGGCCACGAGGAGGGTTTTCACGACGGCGGTCCTTTCTTTTTGTTTTTCTTCAGGAATTTGCGAATATGATTGCGCAGCTCGCGCGAGGCGGACGTGTCGAGTTCTTCGCAGAGCGCGACGAAGGCGTCCCTGTCCGTCTTCGGCAGGCGAATGATGAGACTGCTGTCTTTCTTGCTCGATGGCGACATGGCGCGCTCCGACCTCTCCGGTCTGAATTGTATATACGCGGCTGTATATACGCTGAAACATCCCGGTCAACCCGAACCCTCAGAGCTTACGAAAGAAAAGCGGATTCTTGAAGGGCGAAGAGCCACCGCGCCGCCGCGTGGTTTGCCGGACGCCCGCCGGGGCGCTTTCCTTCGCGCGCGGATTGATCTACGAGTGGGGCGAGCCCTTGCAAGTCCCGCAGACGAAAGGAAATCCGATGTCCGATCCCGTCATTCTGCTGTCCTCCGACGCGTTCACCGATGACGAGAGGGCGCGGGTCATGGCGCAGGGGCCGACCGTGGCCGCGGTGACGCCGGAGGCGCGGCAGGCCCTGCCGGAGGCGGTGCGGCAGGGCATCCGTGCGGTTGCGAACAAGGCGCATATGCCCTTCGACGGCCCGCAGATGGACCTGTTCCCCAATCTCGAGCTGATCGCGCATTTCGGGGTCGGCTATGACGCGATCGACGTGGCGGCGGCGAGCGCGCGCGGCATCCGCGTGACCAATACGCCCGACGTGCTCAACGAGGATGTGGCCGATCTCGCGGTCGCGATGATGCTGGCCTTCAGCCGCGACATCATCCGCGGCGACGCCTGGGTGCGCGAGGGGACGTGGGCCTCTGGCCGCGAGCTGCCGCTCAATCGCAAGATGTCGGGCGCCCGCGCCGGCATCGCGGGGATGGGCCGCATCGGCCGCGCCATCGCGGACCGTCTCGCGGCCTTCGGGATGGAGATCCATTATACCTCCCGCTCGGAAAAGCAGACGCCGGGCTGGCACTGGCACGGCAACGATGTCGTCTCCCTCGCCGGGGCCGTGGACTGGCTCGTGGTCGCGGTGGTCGGGGGCGAGGAGACGCGCGGCTATGTCTCGAAGGAGGCGCTGGCGGCGCTCGGCTCCGACGGTGTCGTCGTGAACATCGCCCGCGGCAGCTGCATCGACGAGGAGGCGCTCATCGCCGCGCTCGAGGCGCGGGAGATCGCGGGGGCGGCGCTCGACGTGTTCTACAACGAGCCGCATGTCGATGCCCGGCTCGTCGCGCTCGACACCGTGCTGCTCCAGCCGCACCAGGCCTCCGCCACGGTCGAGACCCGCCGCGACATGAGCGTGTTGCAATGCGACAATCTCGCGGCGCATCTGGCCGGGCGCGCGCTGCTGACGCCGGTCAACTGACCCGCCTCCGGTGCGGGCGGGGTGATCCCGGATCCCGTCCGGTCCTCTTCCGACGACCCGTTTCCGACGCCTCGGCGCCCCCGTGGATCGTGCGCTCCGCATGAGGATCGCGCGCCGGATCCGTGTATCCTATAGAATTTATCGGGATTGACATGTCCGACTAAAGAAGTCAGTTAATAGGGCGCAGTCCGAGGACCCGTGCCGAGGACCACGCCCGAGCGGAACCGGGTGTCGCAGGGGGTCCGGCCATGCCAGGGGAAGGGATATATTCGATGAACCGTATGATGACCGCCGCGATCGTCGCCATGCTGCCCGCAGCGCCGCTCCTTGCCGGGGAGGCGGAGGTGGTGCAGACCTATGCCGACATCGGTCACGCGACCTATGAGGACGCGCTGGTCAAGGCGCAGGATCTGAAAACCGCGATCGACGCATTTCTCGCGGAGCCCTCCGACGCCACGCTCGCGGCGGCGAAGACGGCCTGGATCGCGGCGCGCGTGCCCTATCAGCAATCCGAGGTCTTCCGCTTCGGCAATCCGATCGTGGACGACTGGGAGGGCAAGGTGAACGCCTGGCCGCTTGACGAGGGGCTGATCGACTATGTCGACGCTTCCTATGGCGGTGCGACCGACGAGAACGCCTATGCCGCGCTCAACGTGATCGCCAACCCGGCCTTCGAACTCTCGGGCGAGCAGATCGACGCCGCGGAGATCACGCCCGAGCTGATCGGCGAGACCCTGCACGAGGCCGACGAGGTCGAGGCGAACGTCGCCTCCGGCTATCATGCCATCGAATTCCTGCTCTGGGGCCAGGACCTGAACGGCACGGATCACGGGGCGGGCAACCGGCCCTATACCGATTACGTCACCGGAGAGGGCTGCACCAACGGCAATTGCGACCGCCGCGCGCAATATCTGACGGCGGCGACCGATCTGCTGATCTCGGATCTCGAATACATGGTCGGGCAATGGGCCGAGGGCGGCGAGGCGCGCGAGGCCGTCGTCTCCGATCCGGCGCAGGGCATCGTCGCGATGCTGACCGGCATGGGATCGCTGTCCTATGGCGAGCAGGCGGGCGAGCGGATGAAGCTCGGCCTCATGCTCAACGATCCCGAGGAGGAGCATGACTGTTTCTCCGACAACACCCACAACTCGCATTTCTACGACGGGCTCGGCATCGAGAACGTCTACAAGGGCGAATATGTCCGCGTGGACGGCACCGTGGTCACGGGCGAGAGCCTTCAGGATCTCCTTGCTGACGCCGATCCCGAGCTCGAGACCGAACTCACCGGCGCCATCGACCACACGCTCGCGGAACTCGCGCGGATCAAGGCGGCGGCCGAGGCCGGCTTTTCCTACGACCAGATGCTCGCGCGCGGCAACGAGGCGGGCGAGGCGCTGATCATGGCGGCGGTGGACGGGCTCGTCGCCCAGACCCGCTCCATCGAACGGGCGGTCACCGTCCTGACCGCCGGCGACATCGAGGTCGAGGGCTCCGACAGCCTCGACGACCCCGAGGCCGTCTTCCAGTAAGCAACCCGATCCGCGGGCCGCGCCGCTCCTGCGCGCGGCCCGTTTCTGCCCTCACAGAGGACCCGGAAAGACCTGTCATGATCGTCTGCTCCTGCAACGCCATCAGCGACACAGATATCCACGCCGCCATCGACTGGATGCGCGCCGCGGATCCCCGGACGATCATCACGCCGGGGAAAGTTTACCACGCGCTCGGGAAACGTCCCGACTGCGGGGGATGCATGCCGCTTTTCCTTTCCACCATGCGCAAAAATGATAACCTCGAGGTGCCTGCGGAACTGCGCGGGCTTCGCGAAACACTCAGGAAGAGGAAAAGCCACACATGAAAGGCGACGTAAAGGTCATCGAGTACCTCAACGCAGCTCTCCGTTCGGAACTCACAGCCATCTCTCAATACTGGGTCCATTACCGGATGCAGGACGACTGGGGCCTCAAGAAGATGGCGAAGAAATCGCGCGAGGAAAGCATCGAGGAGATGAACCACGCCGACAAGCTGATCGAACGGATCCTCTTTCTCGAAGGGCACCCGAATCTCCAGAAGCTCGACCCGTTGCGCATCGGGCAGACGCCGAAGGAAACGCTCGAAGCCGATCTCGCCGCCGAACATGACGCGCTGACGCTGTATCGCGAGGCGCGCGACCATTGCGACAGCGTGCGCGATTACGTGTCGAAGAACCTGTTCGAAGAGCTGATCGCGGACGAAGAAGGCCATGTCGATTTCCTCGAAACGCAGCTCGATCTCTACGAACGCCTCGGCGAGCAGAGCTTTGCGCTGCTCAACGCCGCGGCGATGGACGAGGCCGAGTAGTCCGGCGCTGGCGCTCGCGCTGTCCCTCGTTGCGGGGCAGGCGGGCGCCGTCGGGGGCCTGACGCCGGGCGAGCCGTCCGGCGCCATCGTTCCGCGCAGCGCCGCCGAACAGGCGCGGGTGGCGGCGGTGATCCGCCCGCCCGAGACATTCGCCGCGCCCGAGCCGTTCGAGGCCAGGCCCGGCGGCGCCGGCACGGTGGCGGACAGCGGCGATGCGCGCGCCTTCACCCTTCCTTCCGCCAATCTGGCCTTCGAGGAGACGCTCGATTTCGAGCTCGGGAACGCGCTTTTCGCAAAGCTCTGGGTCTCCGCGCCCTCCTCGACGAAAGCCTCGGACGGGCTCGGTCCGCTCTACAACGCGCGGTCCTGCCAGCGTTGTCACCTGAACGACGGGCGCGGCCATCCGCCGGAGGGGGAAAGCGACAGCCGCGTGTCGATGTTCCTGCGCCTGTCGGTGCCCGCGCCTGCGGATGCGGTGGCCACGGAGCTCGAGACCTATCTCGCCGCGCTCGACGGGGAGGGCGCGACGCCGCGCACCCGGCCGGAGCCGGTCTATGGCTGGCAGCTCCAGGATCATGCGGTGGCGGGTCATGCCCCCGAAGGCTGGCTCGACATCGCCTATGAGGAGGAGGAGATCGCGCTGTCGGACGGGGAACGGGTACGCCTGCGCCGCCCCGTCTATGCGATTGCGAAACCCGCCTACGGGGATCCGTCCCCCGCGCTCCAGATCTCCCCGCGCGTCGCCAACCCGATGATCGGCCTCGGCCTGCTCGAGGCGATCCCGGCGGAGGACATTCTTGCCCATGCCGATCCCGAGGATGCCGACGGCGACGGCATTTCGGGCCGCCCGAATGTCGTCTGGTCGCGCCGCGCGCAGGCGCCGGCGCTGGGCCGGTTCGGCTGGAAGGCGGGGGAGGCGTCGGTGGAGGAGCAGGCCGCGACCGCCTTCGCCTTCGACATGGGCATCTCCTCGCCGCTCGTCCCGCGGCCTGCGGGGGATTGCACCGGGATGCAGGGGCGGTGCCTGGATGCGCCCTCCGGTGCCGGGGACGTGCGCGGCGACGAGATCGACCAGGCGGGGCTGGACCTCGTGACCTTCTACGCGCGCAACCTCGCCGTGCCGGCGCGGCGCGACATCGGCGACCCGGAGGTGCTGCGCGGCAAGGCGGTGTTCCACGACACCGGCTGCGCCGCCTGCCATGTGCCGAAATACGTGACCCACCGGCTCACGGACCCGTCGCGCGCCGCGCAGTCGTTCCAGTTGATCTGGCCCTACAGCGACCTTCTGCTGCATGACATGGGGGAGGGGCTGGCCGACCACCGGCCGGAGCACCGCGCCACCGGGCGCGAATGGCGCACGCCGCCGCTCTGGGGGATCGGTTTGACGGCGCGGGTCTCCGGGCATAACACCTATCTCCATGACGGACGCGCGCGGTCGCTGCTCGAGGCGGTGCTCTGGCACGGCGGCGAGGCCGAGGCGGCCCGCGAGGCCGTGGCGACCCTGCCGAAGGCCGACCGCGCCGCGCTCGTCCGTTTTCTCGAAAGCCTCTGAAAGGAGCCGACCGCCATGCGCCGTTTCACCGCCCTTTGCGTCTCGCTTTCCCTCGCCGGACCGCTCGCGGCCGATCCCGTCGGAGAGGCGGTCACGCGCGCGGTCGACCGGCACGCGACCCCCGCGATCGAAACCTTTGCCGCCGCCGCCGAAGGGCTCGCCGAAGTCGCCGCGCAGGATTGCCGCGCCGAGGCGGTCAAGCCGGCCTATCATTCGGCCTTCGACGCCTGGATTCCGGTGCAGCAGCTCCATCTCGGCCCGATCGAGAAGGACGGGCGGATCCTCGCGATGTCCTTCTGGCCCGACAAGAAGGGCCTGACCCAGCGCACGCTTGCGGCCATCGTCGCGGACGAGGATCCCGTGGTGGACGATCCGGCGGAATTCGCCCATGCCTCGATCGCGGTGCGCGGATTCTTCGCGCTCGAGATGATGCTGTACGACGATCGGTTCGCGGGCTACGGGGCGGAGGAGTATGCCTGCCGTCTGGTGCGGGCGATCACCGGGGACATGGCGCGCATGGCGGGCGAGATCGACGCGGAATGGACCGGCGAGGACGGGTTCGCCGACACGCTGAAACAGGCCGGGGAGGCGGCGCAGGTGCTTTATCTGACGCCGACGGAGAGCCTTCAGGCGCTCTACACCCAGCTCACCGCGGCGCTGGAATTCGACCGCGACCAGCGCATCGCGCGCCCGCTCGGCTCCTTCGAGCGTCCGCGCCCCGAACGGGCGGAGGCGCGCCGTTCCGCGCGCTCCCGCCGCAACCTCGTGCTCTCGCTCGAGGCCGCCCGCGATCTGGCCCGCAGCCTCGCGCCCGCGGAGATCCCGGCGATCGAGGCGGGGTTCGAGGATGCGATCGGGCTGGCGCGGGATCTCGAGACCCAGGATTTCTCTGATGTCGAGGATCCGACGCAGCGGCTCGAACTGGAGATCGTCGGACAGCGGATCCAGACGATCCAGGGCGCCATCGCCAACGAGATCGGCGCGCCTCTGGGTATTTCCGCGGGTTTCAACGCAGGGGATGGAGACTGACATGACCGACCGACGCACCTTTCTCAAGGCGGCCTTTGCCACCGCCTTCGTGCCGCGCCTGAGCTGGGCGGATGCCGGATCTCCCGCCTATCTCGGCGCGGCGCGCGATGCCTCGGGCGATTACGCGCTCTACGGGCTCGACGCGGCGGCGCAGATCGTGTTCCGCGTGCCTCTGCCCGCCCGCGGCCATGCCGCCGCCGCCCATCCCGCGAAACCCGAGGCCGTGGCCTTCGCGCGCCGTCCCGGCACCTTCGCGCTGGTGGTGAACTGTGCGACGGGCGACGTCACCCACCGGCTCGACGCGCCGGAGGGACGGCATTTCATGGGGCATGGGCTGTTCGTGAATGGCGGCGATCTCCTGCTCACGCCGGAGAACCACTATGCCGCAAAGCGCGGCATCCTCGGCCTGTGGGACCGCACGAAGGGATACGCGCGCATCGGCGAGGTGCCGACCCATGGCATCGGCCCGCATGACGTCAAGCAGCTCTCCGACGGCACGCTCGTGGTGGCCAATGGCGGGATCTTCACCCATCCCGAGATCGGCGCGGGGCGCGAGAAGCTCAACCTCGACGGAATGAAACCGTCGCTGGCCTATCTGACGTCCGGTTACACGCTGGTCGAAAAGGTCGCGCTGGCCCCCGAGCTGCACCGGAACTCGATCCGGCACCTATCGGTCGGGCCCGGCGACCAGATCGCCTTCGCGATGCAATGGGAGGGCGACGAGACGGAGGTGGTGCCGCTCCTCGGCCTGCACCGGCGCGGCGAGGCGCCGGTTCTGGCGCAGGCGGAGCTGGGGGAACAGTTCGCGATGCGCGGCTATGCCGGCTCCGTGGCGCATTCGGGCGATGGCACGGAGGTCGCGATCACCTCGCCGCGCGGCGGGCGGCTGCACCGTTTCGCCCCCGACGGCCGCTTCCTCGGCGCCGTGCAGCGCGGCGACATCTGCGGGCTTGCGCCCTGTGCCGCGGGCTATCTCGGCTCAGACGGGTTCGGCGCGCTGGTCGAGCTGCGCGAGACGATGCGGCCGCTCAACGCCGTGCCGGGCCTTGCGTGGGACAACCACCTCGTCGCGCTGCCGCAGCTTCTGTGACCGCGAATGTCCGGAAAATCTGTGCGAAATTGGAGGCACCGCGGCCGCATCGGTGCGGAGAGCGGATCGCCGGCGTCTCCGTCGCGGGCGGGATGTGGCGGGAATCCGGCCGAAAATCGTGCAAAATCGCGTGAGAGCGGCGTGAGCCGTCCGCCGTTTTCGCCGCTTCCCCGCCGGTGCGGGGACGGACAGGGGCCGGGCGCTCTTGCAGCCCCCGACCTCCGCCACTAAGACTCATGTAACACTTACGCGCTACGACAGCGAAAGCAGCAACAGGCAGGGACCGATGAAAGACCCGATTGATACCTACATGAACACGCTCGTTCCGATGGTGGTCGAACAGACCAGCCGCGGCGAACGGGCCTACGACATCTTCTCGCGCCTGCTGAAAGAGCGGATCATCTTCCTGAACGGTCCGGTCCACGACGGCATGTCCTCGCTGATCTGCGCGCAGCTTCTCTTCCTCGAGGCGGAAAACCCGAAGAAGGAGATCGCGATGTATATCAACAGCCCCGGCGGTGTCGTGACCTCCGGCCTGTCGATCTACGACACGATGCAGTATATCCGTCCGAAGGTCTCGACCCTCGTGATGGGGCAGGCGGCCTCGATGGGCTCGCTCCTGCTGACGGCGGGGGAGCAGGGCATGCGCTTCTCGCTGCCGAATTCGCGCATCATGGTGCACCAGCCCTCCGGCGGCTATCAGGGCCAGGCGACGGATATCATGATCCACGCCCAGGAGACCCAGAAGCTGAAGGACCGGCTGAACAGCATCTACGTGAAGCACACCGGCAAGAAGATGAAGGAGATCGTCGACGCGCTCGAACGCGACAACTTCATGTCGCCCGAGGAGGCCAAGGATTTCGGCCTGATCGACGAGATCGTCGAAAGCCGCGTGGTGCCCGAGGCGTAAAGGCGTTGTCCCGCGGGACTTCGCCGGCACCGCGACAGCATATCCGGCGGCGGCGCGGGAAGGCGGGATTTTGGCATTGTGCCTGAAATTCGGCTGACCTAAACTCCTCGGGAAGGGCAAGCGGCCATCCCCGGTCACCGGGGGCGGCCAGACTGATGAAATCCGGCGGGTGCCGCGGATCGTGCGGCCGGGGCCGACGGGGCGTCGGTCCCTTGACCGGATTTCAGGCGAACAACGGCCCGGATGGGCCCAGGGGAATGTGATGAGCAATTCGTCCGGTGGAGACAGCAAGAATACGCTTTACTGCTCGTTCTGCGGGAAAAGCCAGCATGAGGTGCGCAAACTGATCGCGGGGCCGACCGTGTTCATCTGCGACGAATGCGTCGAGCTTTGCATGGACATCATTCGCGAGGAGACGAAATCCTCGGGGCTGAAATCCTCCGAAGGCGTGCCGTCGCCGAAGGACATCTGTGCCGTGCTCGACGACTACGTGATCGGCCAGGCGACGGCGAAGCGCGTGCTTTCCGTGGCCGTGCACAACCATTACAAGCGTCTGAACCATGCCGCGAAGGGCGCGGGCGACATCGAACTCGCCAAGTCGAACATCCTGCTGATCGGCCCCACCGGCTGCGGCAAGACGCTTCTGGCGCAGACGCTGGCGCGGATCCTCGACGTGCCCTTCACCATGGCCGACGCCACCACGCTGACCGAGGCGGGCTATGTGGGCGAGGATGTGGAGAACATCATCCTCAAACTCTTGCAGGCGTCCGAATACAACGTGGAACGCGCGCAGCGCGGCATCGTCTATATCGACGAGGTCGACAAGATCACGCGCAAGTCCGACAATCCTTCGATCACCCGCGACGTGTCGGGCGAGGGGGTGCAGCAGGCGCTCCTGAAGATCATGGAAGGCACCGTGGCCTCCGTGCCGCCGCAGGGCGGGCGCAAGCATCCGCAGCAGGAATTCCTGCAAGTGGACACCACGAACATCCTGTTCATCTGCGGCGGCGCCTTTGCCGGGCTCGACCGGATCATCGCGCAGCGCAACAAGGGCACGGCGATGGGCTTTGGCGCGGATGTCAAGAATGACGACGACCGCGGCGTGGGCGAGCTGTTCAAGGAGCTCGAGCCCGAGGACCTGCTGAAATTCGGCCTGATCCCGGAATTCGTCGGCCGGCTTCCGGTGCTCGCGACGCTCGAGGATCTCGACGAGGAGGCGCTGGTCACCATCCTGACCGAGCCGAAGAACGCGCTGGTGAAACAGTACCAGCGCCTGTTCGAGCTCGAGGATGTGAAGCTCTCCTTCACGGAGGAGGCGCTGGCCGCCATCGCCAAGCGCGCGATCGAGCGCAAGACCGGCGCGCGGGGCCTGCGTTCCATCCTCGAGGACATTCTGCTCGACACGATGTTCGAGCTTCCGGGCATGGACGACGTGACCGAAGTGGTGGTGAACGAGGAGGCGGTGGTCTCCCCCGCCAAGCCGCTGATGATCTATTCCGACGGCGAGGCGAAGGAGGCGAACGCCTCCTGACCCGGCCCGTCCGGCGGACGGACAGACAGACAGATAGACAGACAGGGGCCCCGCGGGAGAGATCCGGCGGGGCCTTGCCATGGTGGGGCCACGCTCCGCGAAAAGCCGCACCGCGCGGCGCGCTCCCCTCTGGACCTTGCTGCGTCGATGGTCCATAGATTGCCCAAGCGAACTTCGAAAGGTGACGGATCCATGGGTATCGTGAACACTCTCTTGCGCGCGCTCGTCTGGTGGAAGGACGGAACCATCGGGACACAGCTTTTCACCTGGCGCCACGGGATCAAGGTGGGCGAGGACGCCCAGGGCAACCGCTTCTACCGCAACGAGGCCGACACCCGCCGCTGGGTCGTCTATAACGGCGATATCGAGGCGTCGCGGGTCTCCCCGGAATGGCACGGCTGGCTGCATCACACCTTCGCGAACCATCCCGGCCACGAGGCGCTGGCGCATAAGGAATGGGAAATGCCGCATGTGGAGAACCTGACCGGCACCCCCGCCGCCTATGCTCCCGCCGGTTCCATCCGTCGTCCCAAACCGATCGTGCGTCAGGATTACGAAGCCTGGCAGCCCGAATAAGGCCGTTCGTCATGTCCGAGAATCCCACAGAAATCGCGGTGGGCGCCGGCGTCGTCGCGCTTGCCATCGGCTTCCTGGTCTATGCCGGGCAGCTCACCGGCTTTGCCACCGGTCCGCAGGACAGCTATCGGCTGACCGCCTCCTTCCGCTCCGCCGAGGGGATCTCCACCGGCACCGACGTGCGGCTTGCGGGGGTGAAGGTCGGCACCGTCACCGGGCTCGGTCTCGACCGGGAGACCTTTCGCGCCGAGGCGCAGCTCACGCTCGACGGCAATGTCCTCCTGCCCGACGACACGGCTGCGCTGATCTCCTCCGAGGGGCTGCTCGGCGGCAATTTCGTCGAGCTTCTTCCCGGCGGTTCGATGTTCAATTTCGAGGACGGACAGGTGATCGCCGACACGCAGGGATCGGTGAGCCTGATCAACCTGCTGCTCAAGTTCGTCACCGGGAGTTCCGAAGACGGGAGCGAGCTGGAATGAGCCGTCTCGGCATCGTCCTGATGGCCGCATTCATCGCCTGCGGCGGCGCGCAGGCGCAGGAGCCGGGGTTCAGCGACGATCTCGACACCGGCATCGACGATATCGAGATCACCCCGCTCGAAGAGGACGAGGAGGGCGGGTTCGGCGAGGGGCTGTCGCTCGAGGAGCTACAGCGCCTGCCCGACGAGGGGTTCCAGGACGAGCTCAACGACATCACCACCGAATTCCGCGACACCGTCGCCTCCTCCTCGGGCGCGACGCTGCGCGCGCTCGACAAGCTGACGGGGCGGGTCGAGGATCTGGGCGCGGGTGTCGGGGACATGGTGCGCTTCGGCCGGATCGAGATCTTTCTCGGCGATTGCCGCTATCCCGAAGGCAACCCCTCGGGCGACGCCTATGCCTATCTGACCGTGCGGGTCGACGGGACGGAGGATCCGGTCTTCTCCGGCTGGATGATCGCGTCGAGCCCGGCGCTGAACGCGATGGATCACCAGCGCTACGACCTCTGGCCGCTGTCCTGTAGCACGTCCTGAGGCGTCAGCTCTCCGGTCGGCGCGCAGAAATCCGCCCGCCTTTCCATGGCCTTTCGCAACAATGCCCGATAGTCGGCGCGGGGGATCTCGATGCCGCCGAGAGAGGCGAGGTGGGGCGTGAGAAACTGTGTGTCGAAGAGGGTGAAGCCCGTGCGCCGCAGCCGCGCGACGGTATAGGCGAGTGCGACCTTGGACGCGTCGGTTTCCCGCGAGAACATGCTTTCCCCGAAAAACGCCGTGCCGAGCGCGAGGCCATAGATCCCGCCGACGAGCCGCCCGTCGCGCCAGACCTCGCAGGAATGGCCGAACCCCATCTCGAACAGCCGGGTGTAGAGCGCGAGGATCGTGGCGTTGATCCAGGTTTCCTCGCGATCCGCGCAGCCGGTCATGACGCCGGCGAAATCGCGGTCGAAGGTGACGGAGAAGCGCCCCGAACGGATCACGCGGGCCAGCGAGCGGGAGATGTGGAACCCGTCGAGCGGGATGATCCCCCGCATCCGCGGGTCGACCCAGAACAGCGCGGGATCCTCCCGGCTTTCGGCCATGGGAAAGACGCCGTTCGCATAGGCCTGAAGGATCAGTTCCGGGGTCAGCTCGACATGGTTCATGATCCGACTCTGGCGGCTCTTTCATCAAAAGAAAAGGCCGCCTCGCGGACGGCCTTTCCACAATCATGCAAGGGGCTTAGCCCAGGTTGGTCTCGAGCCATTTCTCGAGCCAGTGGATGTTGTAGTTGCCGGCCTGGATATCGGGCTCTTCGAGGAGTGCGTGGAACAGCGGAATCGTCGTGTCCACGCCGTCCACGATCAGCTCGCCGAGCGCGCGACGCAGCCGTGCGAGCGCTTCGGGCCGGTCGCGGCCGTGCACGATCAGCTTGCCGATGAGGCTGTCGTAATAGGGCGGGATCGAATAGCCGGTGTAGAGCGCGCTGTCCATGCGCACGCCGAGGCCGCCGGGCGCGTGATATTGCGTGACCTTGCCGGGGCAGGGCGCGAAATTGGGCAGGCGTTCGGCATTGATCCGCACTTCGATCGCATGGCCGTCGATCCTGAGATCGTCCTGGGTGAAGGACAGCCTGTTTCCCGCCGCCACGCGGATCTGCTCGCGCACGAGATCCTGGCCGAAGATCGCCTCCGTCACCGGATGCTCCACCTGAAGGCGGGTGTTCATCTCGATGAAATAGAAATTGCCGTCCTCGTAGAGGAATTCGATCGTGCCGGCGCCCCTGTAGCCCATTTCCGCGATGGCCCTGGCGCAGATGCCGCCGATCTCGGCGCGCTCCGCGGCGCTGATCGAGGGGCCGGGGGCTTCCTCAAAGACCTTCTGGTGGCGGCGCTGGAGCGAACAGTCGCGTTCGCCCAGGTGGATGCCGCCGCCCTGGCCGTCGCCGAAGACCTGCACTTCGATGTGACGCGGCTTCTGGAGGTATTTCTCCATGTAGACCTCGTCATTGCCGAAGGCGGCCTTGGCCTCCGAACGCGCGGTGCGGAAGGCGACCTCGAGCTCGGCCTCCGATTTCGCGACCTTCATCCCGCGCCCGCCGCCGCCGGCGGTGGCCTTGATGATGACGGGATAGCCCATCTCCGCCGCCGTCTTCTTCGCGGCGTCCACATCCGGGACACCGCCCTTCGAGCCGGGAACGACCGGGATCCCCAGCCGTTCGGCGGTTTCCTTTGCCGTGATCTTGTCGCCCATCTGGCGGATATGTTCCGCCGAGGGGCCGATGAAGGTCAGGTCGTGGTCCTCGACGATCTGCACGAAGGCGGCGTTTTCCGACAGGAAGCCATAGCCCGGATGGATCGCCTGCGCCCCGGTGATCTCGCAGGCGGCGATGATCGCGGGGAAGGAGAGATAGGACTGGGCCGAGGAATTCGGCCCGATGCACACGGCCTCGTCGGCCATACGCACATGCATCGCATCGGCATCCGCCGTGGAATGGACCGCCACGGAAGCGATGCCCATCTCGCGGCAGGCGCGGATCACCCGGAGGGCGATTTCGCCACGGTTGGCGATGAGGATCTTATCGAACATCGGGGACGCCCTTATTCGATGATCATCAGCGGCGCGCCGAATTCGACCGGAGTGCCGTCCTCGACGAGCACGCGCCTGACCGTGCCGGATTTCGGAGCGGGGATGTGATTCATCGTCTTCATCGCCTCGACGATCAGCAGCGTCTGGCCCTCGGAGACCTGGTCACCGACCTTGACGAAGGGGGCGGCGCCCGGTTCCGCGGCGAGATAGGCGGTCCCGACCATCGGGGAGGAGACGGCGTTCGGATCGTTCGCGGGGTCACCCGCCTCGGCGGGGGCGGCAGGCGCTGCCGCCGCGGGTGCGGCGCCGGGCGCGGGAAGGGCCGCCGGGGCCGGCGCGGCGGCGACTGTCTGGACGACCTCTTTCACCTTGGACACCCGCACGTTCAGGCGATCGTTCTCGCCATATTCGCGTTTCACCTCGAGCTCGGTCAGGTCGTTGGCATTGAGCAGTGCGGCCAGAGCCTCGATGAAGGCCACGTCGGCGTCGTTCTGTTTTGTCATAGGGTCACTCGGTTTCTGCCGCCCGTCTTCGTGGCGGGCTTTTCATGGGTCTGGTCCCGTATATAAGCCTTGTAACGTTGCGTGAAAACCCGATATCCGGCCTGCGCCCCCGCCGCCGCGCCGAAACTCTGCGCAAGTTTTGGGCGCGCACGCATCAATCTTTGGCGAAAGCGGGGCTCCGTGGAGGATTTGTGCGCGGCCAATATTTTACCGCTTGATAAAATTCCTGCCCCTGCCACGCTGGTCACGACGAAGCAAGCCACAGGGAGCAAGCCCGATGTCCATTTCTCCGATGACGCCCGGCCTCGCCGCCGGGCGCCTGCCGAAGGACAGCTACGCCGCGCATTTTTCCGACCTGCACCCGCCGCTCGATGCCCATGAGGCGCAGGTCGCGGCGGACCGCTGCTATTTCTGCCACGACGCGCCCTGCATGACTGCCTGTCCGACCTCGATCGACGTGCCGCTCTTCATCCGGCAGATCCTGACCGGAACGCCGGAGGCGGCGGCAAAGACGATCTTCGATCAGAACATCCTCGGCGGCATGTGCGCCCGCGTCTGCCCGACGGAAACGCTGTGCGAACAGGCCTGCGTGCGCGAGACCGCCGAGGGCCGGCCGGTCGAGATCGGGCGGCTGCAACGCTATGCGACCGACAGCCTGATGGCGAAGAATTCCCATCCCTTCTCGCGCGCGGCGCCGACCGGCAAGCGGGTGGCGGTGGTCGGCGCGGGGCCTGCGGGGCTTTCGGCGGCGCACCGTCTCGCGATGCGCGGCCACGATGTCACCGTCTTCGACGCGCGTCCGAAACCCGGCGGGCTCAATGAATACGGGATCGCCTCCTACAAGGCGCCGGAGGGCTTCGCGCAGAAGGAGGTCGACTGGCTCATGCAGATCGGCGGGATCGCCGTCGAAACCGGCAGGGCCCTGGGCGCCGGGCTGACGCTCGAGGGGCTGAAGGCGGAGTTCGACGCGGTGTTCCTTGCCATCGGTCTCGCGGGGGTGAATGCGCTCCGGGCCGAGGGCGAGGAAAAGGAGAACGTGCGCGACGCGGTGGAGTTCATCGCGGATCTGCGCCAGTCGAACGACCTTTCGACCTTGCCGGTGGGGCGCGACGTGGTGGTGATCGGCGGCGGCATGACCGCGGTAGACGCCGCCGTGCAGGCGAAGCTCCTGGGCGCGCGGACCGTCACCATGCTCTACCGGCGGGGCCGGGAGCGGATGGGGGCTTCCGAATACGAACAGGATCTCGCCGCCTCGAGGGGCGTCCGCATCGTCTACAATGCCCGGCCGGTGCGGGTGATCGGCAACGGGGCCTGCGCCGAGGTCGAATGCGAATACACGGTCGAGGAGAACGGCGCGCTCGTGAGCACCGGCGAGACCTTTCGCCTGCCGGCCGACCAGCTGTTCAAGGCCATCGGCCAGACGCTCGCCGGCGCGCCGGACGGCCTGAGGATCGAGGGCGGCAAGATCGCGGTGAGCGCGACGGGCCGCACGTCCGTGGCACGCGTCTGGGCCGGGGGCGATTGCGCGAGCGGGGGCGAAGACCTCACCGTGACGGCGGTCGCCGAGGGGCGCGATGCCGCCGACGATATCCACGCCAAGCTGATGGAGGGCTGAGCCATGGCCGATCTGACGAGCGATTTTTGCGGGATCAAGAGCCCGAACCCCTTCTGGCTCGCCTCCGCGCCGCCGACCGACAAGGAATATAACGTCCGCCGCGCCTTCGAGGCCGGATGGGGCGGCGTCGTGTGGAAGACGCTGGGGGAGGCGGGGCCGCCGGTGGTGAATGTCAACGGCCCGCGCTATGGCGCCGTTCACGGCGCCGACCGGCGGCTCCTGGCGCTCAACAATATCGAGCTGATCACCGACCGTCCGCTCGAGGTCAATCTCGAGGAGATGACGCGGGTCAAGCGGGACTATCCCGACCGCGCGCTGATCGCGTCGGTCATGGTGCCCTGCACGGAAGAGGCGTGGACGGAGATCCTGCCGCGCATCGCGGAAACCGGCTGCGACGGGTTCGAGCTCAATTTCGGCTGCCCGCATGGCATGGCCGAGCGCGGGATGGGATCGGCGGTCGGGCAGGTGCCCGAATATATCGAGATGGTCGCGCGCTGGTGCAAGGCGGCAACCGGCCTGCCGGTGATCGTCAAGCTGACGCCCAATGTCACGAATATCCTCGGCCCGGCGGAGGCGGCGCTGCGTGGCGGCGCGGATGCGGTGTCGCTGATCAACACGGTGAATTCGATCACCTCGGTCGATCTCGACAGTTTCGCGCCGCAGCCGACGATCGACGGGAAGGGCACGCATGGCGGCCTCTGTGGCCCGGCGGTCAAGCCCATTGCGCTCAACATGGTGGCGGAGATCGCGCGCAACCCGGCGACGGCGGGCCTGCCGATCTCGGGGATCGGCGGGGTGACAACCTGGCGTGACGCGGCGGAATTCCTCGCCCTCGGCGCCTCCAACGTGCAGGTGTGCACGGCGGCGATGACCTATGGCTTCAAGGTCGTGCAGGAGATGATTTCGGGTCTCGGCCAGTATATGGACGAGAAGGGATTCGCCTCGGTCTCCGACCTGTCGCGCAAGGCGGTGCCGAACGTCACCGACTGGCAGTATCTCAACCTCAACCATGTGACGAAGGCGGTGATCAGTCAGGACGACTGCATCAAATGCGGCCGCTGCTACATCGCCTGCGAGGACACGTCGCATCAGGCCATTGCCATGTCGCCGGACCGCAGCTTCACCGTGAAGGACGAGGATTGCGTCGCCTGCAACCTCTGCGTCAATGTCTGCCCGGTGGAGGGCTGTATCACGATGAAGACTCTGCCGCACGGCGCGGTGGACGCGCGCACCGGGCGCGAGGTCGGAGATTACGCCAACTGGACGACCCACCCGAACAACGTGATGGCCTGTTCGGCGGAATGAGCCGGACGTGCGCCGGGGGGCGGCCTGTCGGCCGGCTCCGGCGCCGATCCCGCCGCGCGGGCGCCGCGCGACGCGGGAGAGGGGGCATCCGCGCCGTTCCTACGCCAACGCCGTCAGTCCGCGGCGCGTTCGTCCGGGGGGTCTGCCAGCGCGGCATGGTTGTCCGGCGTGGTCTCCTGGATGTCTCGCGGGCGCGCCTGGGGCAGGGCCTCCCGGTCCGTCTGTGCCCGGTCCGTCCCTGCTGTGTCATCGGGAGGGGGCGCCGCGGGGACGTGCTCCGGCGCCCCATGCGGCTGCGGTCGCGGCACCGGGGCGATCGCGGCCTCGTCGGCCTCCCTCGCGCGCTTTGCTTCGAGCCTGGCGATGGCCATGCGCAGATCGCGCTCGACCTCGAGCACGGAGGCCTGAAAGGCCGGCGTCGGCCCGGCGATCACATCATCGGGCAAGGGGTCGCGAGCGGGCGCCATGCTGCCCGTCCTTGCGTCCCGCTTTCCGGCCTGCGGATCACCAGAGGGGTCGCCGGAGCCGCCATGCCCGCCGGCGCCGTGGTGCCGCGTGAATGCGGCGCCCGTCTGTCCGGCAAACCCGTTTCCGTTCGTGAATGTCGCCGCCCCGTCGGTCGCTGTTTCCGCGATCGGAGGGACGGCGGGCCTTGGCGGATCCGGCGATGGCCTGAAGGCGAAGCCGCCGCCTCCGAAGGCCGGCACGCCCGTGATAGTCGTCATGCCCTGGCTCCTTGTGCAAAAGGAGCCCCCACCTGTTTCCCATATCCGAGGATAGGCGAGTCGCGGGGGTGAGCGCAGCCGAAATCGGTGCAGATGGTTAACGCGCCCCGCTGTCTAGGGTGTCAGCATCCGCCGGTAGAGCGTTTCGAGAAACACCCGCGCGTCCTCGAAATGCGAGTCGCCGTCGGGATGGAGGATGCCGCGGATCTGCGCGTCGAAATCGGCGTAATGCTGGGTTGTCGCCCAGATCGAGAAGATCAGGTGATAGGGGTTGGTCGGCGCGATCCTGCCCTGGGCGATCCAGTCCTCGATCACCGCGGCCTTGGTCTCGACGAGGCTGCGCAGCTCGCCCTCGATCTTGTCGAGGATGTTCGGCGCACCCTGCACGATCTCGTTGGCAAAGAGGCGGCTTTCGCGCGGGTATTCGCGCGCCATCTCGAGCTTGCGCAAAACATAGGCGAGGATCTCCTCGACCGGCTCGCCATCTGCCCGCATTTCGCGCAGCGGATCGAGCCATGTCTGCATCAGCCCGTCGATCAGGGCGCGGTGGATGGCGACTTTCGAAGGAAAATAATAGAGCAGGTTCGGCTTCGACAGCCCCGCCGCCCGCGCGATCTGGTCCAGCGTCGCGCCGCGAAACCCGTGCTGGGAAAAGACCTCCAGAGCGGCTTCGAGGATCGTTTCCGTGTTCTTTCTCTGTATCCTGGTGCGTGGTTGCCGGCCGGGCATATGCATCTCGATTCCCATATTTTGCGCGGTTCCTCCCGTTACCGCATCATCCTTGCCAAAAAAAGCGTCATGTCGAAGCGGGAATCGCCTTAAAACCGGACTCGGACCGCCTTTGCCCGGTTTTTCGGCAAGTGGCATCTTCGGGGCCGGCGGGCGTTGCTGTTAGTGTGCCCTTGACCAAATGGTCAAACCGAACCGGAAACGACCGGAACACGAGGCGGGCTGCGCCGCGACCCGCGCCCCGCCGGAGAGGAAAGGACAGTGCATGACCGCCGCGACATCTGCCCCGGCTGAAAACCTCAGGATCAACTCCGGGCGCCTCTGGGACAGCCTGATGGAGATGGCGAAGATCGGACCGGGGGTGGCGGGGGGCAACAACCGCCAGACGCTGACCGACGCGGATGCCGAGGGGCGCGCGGTGTTTCAGACCTGGTGCGAGGCGGCGGGGATGACCACGGGCGTCGATGCCATGGGCACGATGTTCATGACGCGCGCGGGGACGGATCCCGAGGCGCTGCCGGTCTATGTCGGGTCGCATCTCGACACCCAGCCCACGGGCGGGAAATACGACGGCGTCCTCGGTGTGCTCGGCGCGCTCGAACTGGTGCGCACGCTGAACGATCTCGACATTCGGACGAAACATCCGATCGTCGTCACCAACTGGGCCAACGAGGAGGGCGCGCGCTTCGCGCCCGCCATGCTGGCCTCCGGCGTCTTCGCGGGCAAGCACACGCTCGACTATGCCTATGGCCGCACCGACCTCGAGGGCAAGACCTACGGCGGGGAGCTCGCGCGGATCGGCTGGAAGGGCGAGGAGGAGGTCGGCGCGCGCCGGATGCACGCCTATTACGAGCTTCATATCGAACAGGGTCCGATCCTCGAGGCCGAGGGCCGGGAGATCGGCGTCGTGACCCATTGCCAGGGCCTGTGGTGGCTCGAATTCACCCTCACCGGCAAGGAGGCGCATACCGGCTCGACGCCGATGGCGATGCGGACCAATGCGGGGCTCGCCATGGCGCGCATCCTCGAGATGGTGCAGGAGGTCGCGATGGCGCACCAGCCGAACGCGGTGGGCGGCGTCGGGCAGATGCAGTTCACCCCGAATTCGCGCAACGTGCTGCCCGGAAAGGTGGTGTTCACCGTGGATATCCGCAGCCCCGATCTCGACAAGCTCACCTCGATGCGCAGCCGGATCGAGGCGCGTGCGGCGGAGATCTGCGCCGGGCTCGGCGTGGAATGCGCGGTGGAGCCGGTCGGACATTTCGATCCCGTGACCTTCGCCCCGGACCTGGTCGCGAATGTGCGCGCCGCGGCGGAGCGCCTGGGCTACAGCCATATGGATCTCGTTTCGGGCGCGGGGCACGATGCCTGCTGGGCTGCGGCGGTGGCGCCCGCGACGATGGTGATGTGTCCCTGCGTGGGCGGGCTGTCGCATAACGAGGCCGAGGAGATCACCCCCGAATGGGCGGCGGCGGGCACGGATGTGCTGCTGCATGCGGTGCTGGAGACGGCCGGGATCGCGGAGTGAGGCGGCGGGGCGAGGGGCCAGCCCCTCGCGCTCCCCGGAATATTTGAGAGCAGATGAAGGGCAGGGACGCGGCGGACGTCCCGCGTGCCCGAGAAGGAGAGGGAAATGAGCAAAGTCATCAAGGGCGGCACCATCGTCACCGCGGACCTGACCTATGAGGCGGATGTGAAGATCGAGGACGGCCGGATCGTGGAGATCGGGCCGGATCTTTCCGGTGACGAGGTGCTGGATGCGTCGGGCTGTTTCGTGATGCCGGGCGGGATCGACCCGCATACCCATCTCGAGATGCCGTTCATGGGCACCTATTCCAGCGACGATTTCGCCTCCGGCACCCGCGCGGCGCTTGCGGGCGGGACGACGATGGTGGTCGACTTCTGTCTGCCCGCGCCGGGCGAGAGCCTTCTCGACGCGATCAAGGTCTGGGACAACAAATCGGTGCAGGCCTGTTGCGACTATTCCTTCCACATGGCGATCACCTGGTGGGGAGAGCAGGTCTTCGACGAGATGAAGGCGGTGACCGAGAAGGGGATCAACACCTTCAAGCATTTCATGGCCTACAAGGGCTCGCTCATGGTGAACGACGACGAGATGTTCGCCTCCTTCCGGCGCTGCGCGGAACTGGGCGCGACGCCGCTCGTGCATGCCGAGAACGGCGACGTGGTGGCGGAACTCACCGCGCGGCTGCTGGCCGAGGGCAACACCGGCCCGGAGGCCCATGCCTATTCGCGCCCCGCCCAGGTCGAGGGCGAGGCCACGAACCGCGCGATCATGATCGCCGACATGGCGGGCGCGCCGCTCTATGTGGTGCATACCTCCTGCGAGGAGGCGCATGAGGCGATCCGGCGCGCGAAGATGCAGGGCAAGCGCGTCTGGGGCGAGCCGCTGATCCAGCATCTCGTGCTCGACGAGAGCGAATATTTCAACGAGGACTGGGACCATGCCGCGCGCCGGGTGATGAGCCCGCCCTTCCGAAACAAGCAGCATCAGGACAGCCTCTGGGCCGGTCTCGCCTCGGGCACGCTTTCCTGCGTCGCCACGGACCATTGCGCCTTCACGACCGAGCAGAAGCGGTTCGGCGCCGGCGATTTCTCGAAGATCCCGAACGGGACCGGCGGGCTCGAGGACCGTCTTCCGGTGCTCTGGACCTGCGGGGTCGAGACGGGGCGGATCACGATGAATGAATTCGTGGCCGTAACCTCCACGAATATCGCCAAAATCCTGAACTGCTATCCGAAGAAGGGCGCGATCCTCGTCGGCGCGGATGCGGATATCGTGGTGATGGATCCCTCGATGAAAAAGACGATCTCCGCGGCCACGCAGGCCTCCGCCATCGACTACAACGTGTTCGAGGGGATCGAGGTGACGGCGCTGCCGCGCTACGTGCTCACCCGTGGCCATGTGGCGGTGGACAGGGGGGCGCTGAAGGCGCAGGAAGGCCATGGCGAATTCGTTGCCCGCGATCCGAATGCGACGGTGAACAAGGCCCTGTCGAAATGGAAGGACCTGACCGCGCCGCGGCCCGTGGCGCGGGCGGGGATCCCGGCGACGGGCGTGTGACGTGGCGCGTGCTCCCGAAGTTTGCGGTGTCCTCGAAGCGGCGGTCTATGTGACGGATCTCGACGCGGCGCAGGCGTTCTACGAGGGCCTTCTCGGGCTCGAGGTGATCGTGCGCGTGGAGGGGCGGCATGCGTTCTTTCGCGCCGGGCCGGACAGCGAGAGCGTGGTCCTGTGTTTCATCGCGGAGGCGACGCGGGTTCCGCCGCCGCCCGGCGCGCGCCTGCCCGTGCCTCCGCACGGGGCGGAGGGACAGGGCCATGTCGCGCTGGCGGTCGCGTCCGAACACCTGGCCGGATGGGCCGACTATCTGAAGGAAAACAATGTGGAGATAGAGGCGGATTTCCTCTGGCCGACCGGCAGGAGGTCGATCTACCTGCGCGACCCGGCGGGCAACAGCGTGGAACTGGCGGACCGGGGCCTGTGGAGGGGGGAGGCATGACGGCGCGGCCGGTCATCGACGCGCAGCATGTCGATCTCACCTTCCGGACGGGTGACGGGCCGGTGCAGGCGCTCAGGGATGTCTCCCTGCGGATCGACAAGGGCGATTTCGTCTCCTTCATCGGGCCGTCGGGCTGTGGCAAGACGACCTTCCTGCGCTGCATCGCCGGGCTCGAGACGCCGACGGGCGGCACGCTCGAGGTCAACGGGCTGAGCCCGGAGGAGGCCCGCAAATCAAGGGCTTATGGCTATGTCTTCCAAGCCGCCGGGCTGTATCCCTGGCGCACGATCGCGGGCAATATCAAGCTGCCGCTGGAGATCATGGGCTTTCCGAAGGCCGATCAGGACGCGCGTGTGGAGAAGGTGCTCGATCTCGTGGACCTGACGGGCTTTGGCCGGAAATTCCCCTGGCAGCTCTCCGGCGGGATGCAGCAGCGCGCCTCCATCGCGCGTGCGCTGGCCTTCGATGCCGGGATCCTGCTCATGGACGAACCCTTTGGTGCGCTTGACGAAATCGTGCGCGACCGGCTCAACGAGGAGCTTCTGCGCCTCTGGGCGGCGACGGAGAAGACCATCGGCTTCGTGACCCATTCGATCCCGGAGGCGGTCTATCTCTCGACCAGGATCGTCGTGATGAGCCCGCGGCCGGGGCGGATCACGGATGTGATCGAAAGCCCGCT
Source organism: Celeribacter indicus (assembly GCF_000819565.1). Lineage (NCBI taxonomy): Bacteria > Pseudomonadati > Pseudomonadota > Alphaproteobacteria > Rhodobacterales > Roseobacteraceae > Celeribacter > Celeribacter indicus. Next base: position 3,062,774 of record NZ_CP004393.1, on the reverse strand, counting down.
GCCGAGGGAGCGGCCGCTCGAGATCCGCGACACGCCGGAGTTCATCGCGATCGCGCACCGGGTGCGCGAGGGGCTGCGGGCGGGGCACGAGGCATGATCGGATTTGCGTCGGACTTGCGTCGGACTTTTGTCGGGCCTCGCCGGGACGCGCGGCGGGCTGCTTCATCTGCTCATAAATATCCGGTCCGGCGCCGGTTGCGGGCGGGAGGCCGGGCATGAGGAACCTCCTTCCCGTCCTCACGGTGCTCGCCGTCCTGCTCCTCGTCTGGTACGGGGCGGCGATCCGGATGAACAGCCAGTGGACCCATGACCAGGCCGCGCGGGCGGGGGAGGAGGTGTCCTTCGGCGCGCTCGTCGCGGACACGCTGTCGCAGGAGCGCCCGAAACTTCCCGCGCCGCATCAGGTCGCGGCGGAGATCTGGAAGACGACGGCGGAGCTGCGCCCGACCTCGCGGCGCTCGCTCGTCTATCACGGCTGGGTCACGCTGTCGGCGACGCTCGTCGGCTTCGGGATCGGGACGCTCGCGGGCATCGCGCTCGCCGTCGGGATCGTGCACAACCGGGCGATGGACCTCGGCGTGATGCCCTGGGCCATCGCCTCGCAGACCATCCCGATCCTCGCCATCGCGCCGATGATCATCGTGGTGCTGAATTCGATGGGGATCTCCGGGCTGATCCCGAAGTCGATCATCGCCGCCTACCTCTCCTTCTTTCCGGTGGCCGTGGGCATGGTGAAGGGGCTGCGCGCGCCCGACCAGATGCAGCTCGACCTGATGAAGACCTATAACGCGGGCGGGGCGGAGACCTTTCGCAAGCTGAGGCTGCCCTCGTCGATGCCCTATCTCTTCGCCTCGCTGAAAGTGGCCATCGCGGCGGCGCTCGTCGGTACGATCGTGGCCGAACTGCCCTCGGGGGCGACGCGCGGCCTCGGCGCGCGGCTCCTGTCGGGGAGCTATTACGGCCAGACGGTGCAGATCTGGTCGGCGCTCTTTGCCGCGGCGGCCCTTGCGGCGGCGCTCGTGGGGATCGTCGGCGCGCTCGAGAGGGGCGTTCTGAAACGGATGGGGATGGCGCGATGACCCTTGTCCATGTCGCGCTCGTCCTCGCCGTCTGGCTCGGCCTCTGGTGGCTCAACACCCGGCTTGCCGCGCAGGCGCGGACGCGCTGGCTCGTGCCGGTCCTGTTCGGGGTGACGCTCCTGCTGATCTGGGAACTCGCCGTCCGGCTGTTCGGGGTCTCGCCGGTGATCCTGCCCGCCCCCACGGCGATCTGGGCACGGATCACCTCCTCGGCGCCGATCCTCTGGACGGATTTCGTGCAGACCATCGTCAAGGGGGCGCTCACCGGCTATCTGCTCGGCTGCGGCGCGGCCGGTCTCACCGCCATCGCCATCGACCGCTCGCCCTTTCTGCAACGCGGGCTCCTGCCGGTGGGGAATTTCGTCGCCGCCCTGCCGATCGTGGGCATCGCGCCGATCCTCGTGATGTGGTTCGGCTTCGACTGGCAGTCGAAAGCCGCGGTGGTGGTGGTGATGGTGTTCTTTCCCGTGCTCGTGAACACGGTTGCGGGGCTCCAGGCGGCGGATGCGATGCAGCGCGACCTGATGCGCACCTATGGCGCCTCCTACCGGCAGACGCTGTTGAAGCTGCGGCTGCCGGCGGCGATGCCCTTTGTTTTCAACGGGCTCAAAATTGCGACGACGCTGGCGCTTATCGGGGCGATCGTCGCGGAATTCTTCGGCTCCCCGATCAAAGGCATGGGGTTCCGGATTTCCACCGAAGTCGGCCGTCTCGGGCTTGATATGGTCTGGGCGGAGATCGCGGTGGCGGCGGTCACGGGGTCGGCCTTCTACGGGCTGGTCTCGCTGATCGAGAAGGGGGTGACCTTCTGGCACCCGTCCCAACGCGGGTGATCCCGCATCCAACGGCACGGGGAGGCGAACATCCCCGGCATTTTCGGCAACTTGGAGGTTGTGACACGATGAGAAAGCTACTGGTGAGCGCATCCGCGCTGGCAGCGATGACGACGGGGGCCTTCGCCGCCGACGAGGTGACGCTTCAGCTCAAATGGGTGACGCAGGCGCAATTCGCGGGCTATTACGTCGCGCTGGAGAACGGCTATTACGAGGAGGCCGATCTCGACGTGACGATCAGGCCGGGCGGACCCGACATCGCCCCGGTGCAGGTGCTCCTCGGCGGGGGCGCGGATGTGATGGTGGACTGGATGCCCTCGGCGCTTGCCGCGCGGGAAAACGGCGCGCCGGTCGTCAACATCGCCCAGCCCTTCAAGAGTTCGGGCATGATGCTGACCTGCCTGAAGGAAAGCGGCGTGGAGAGCCCGGAGGACTTTCCGGGCAAGACGCTCGGCGTCTGGTTCTTCGGCAATGAATATCCGTTCCTGTCGTGGATGAGCAAGCTCGGCATCCCGACCGAGGGCGGCGAGGAGGGCGTCGAGGTGCTCAAGCAGGGGTTCAACGTCGACCCGCTGTTGCAGAAGCAGGCGGCCTGTATCTCCACCATGACCTATAACGAATACTGGCAGGTGATCGACGCGGGGATTTCCGAGGAGGATCTCGTCACCTTCAAATACGAGGACGAGGGCGTGGCGACGCTCGAGGACGGGCTCTACGTGCTCGAGGAAAATCTCGGGGACGAGGCCTTCCGCGACAAGATGGTGCGGTTCGTCAAAGCTTCGATGGAAGGCTGGAAATGGGCGGAGGAGAACCCGGACGAGGCGGCGATGATCGTGCTCGATTACGACGAGACCGGCGCGCAGACCGAGGAACACCAGAAGCGGATGATGGCGGAAGTGGCGAAGCTCACCGCGGGATCCGCGGGCGCGCTCGACCCGGCGGATTACGAGCGCACGGTCGAGAGCCTGCTGTTGGGCGGCTCCGATCCGGTGATCACGCAGGAACCGGAGGGCGCCTATACGCTCGAGATCACCGACGCGGCGCTCGGCGGCTGAGCGCCCGCGATGCGCCCGCCCCGGCACGGAGCCGGGACGGGCGTCACGCCTCCGCGCGGCAGGACGGGACGCGCGGAGAGCGAGGCCCGGAGGGACAGGCTCAGGAGTTGACGGCCTGGCCGAGGGTCATTTCCCCGTCGATCTCGGTATAGCTGTCGACATCGACGTCGGGCATCGCCTCCAGCTCGGCCTCGGACTGGCCCTCCACCATCACCGTGGAATCGTCCACGGCCTGAAGCGCGGAGATGTCGATCAGCACGTCATGCTCCCCGATGCCGAGGAAACCGCCCATGCCCACGACCGCCTTGGCCGTGCCATTGTCTTCGACGATGGCGTCGATCTCACCGATATCGCTGCCATCCTCGGACAGCACGTTCATGCCGATGATATCGGCGATGGTGACATCCGCGAAACTTTCCGTCGCCGGCCCCATCGGGGTGGGCGGTGCATCCTGTGCGAGGGCCGGCTCGCCATCCGCCGGGGCGAGCGGATCGGACGCGCCGTCGCTGTCCTGCGAGAGGTCGGGATCGGGCGCCGGCTCGTTCATCTCGTCCTCGCCCACGGCGTCCGGTTCGACCTGCGCCTGGGTGCCGCTGTCGACCTGGCCGCCATTGTCGTCGAGCAGGATGCCCGGCTCCGAGTCGGTGGACTGGGCGAAGGCGGGGCCTGCGGCGAGGGCGAGAACCGCCGCGGTCGTCATCAGCGTGTGTTTCAGGATGGTCATCTCTTTCTCCTGTTTGCGTCCATGAGCGGGCGGCCCCGGCAGGAACCGGCGGGGCCGCCCGCGTGATGTGTGAGATCAATGAGATGGGAGAGGGGCGGGTTCCTCCCGCGCGCCGAGGCGAGGCGGAACCCCGCCGAGGACTGCGGAGCGTCGGCGGAGAAATTCTCACAGCAGGCCGGCCGGCCCGAGGCGCCGGGCCTGCGCGCCGCTGCGCAGCTTGAACCGGGCGAGCGTCGGCGCCCGGTCGCGGTCGATCGTGCCGAGGTCGAGGCGCAGGACGCCTTCGGCCCTGAGGGCCTCGATGGCGTTCCAGAGAAGGAGATTATGCGCGTTCAGCCTGCGCCCCTCCGGTCCGCTATGTCCGATATGATAGGTGGCGGAGGTGCCGTGCCGGATGAAGAGCATCTGCGCATCCGGGCCGCTGAACAGTCTCAGGGAGTCAGGGGCAACCTTCTGAATCGCGAGGGTGAATTCCGGTGGGAGTGCGCGATAGCGCCCGGCGGCCTGCCGCCTCTTTTCGGCGTGAAGAAGGGGCATCAGGGTCTGGGCGGAGGGCCGTGTCTGCACCGGTTCGCGCCGCGTGTTTTCCGCTTTTTTCAGGGCATTGCGCCATTTGCCGTCGAGCCCTGCCCGCAGGGCGGAGACGGGGGGTGTCAAATCCAGCTCCGCCACTTCGGGAGGGGCGGAGAGGCGGAGCCTGCCGAGGCGGTCCTCGGGGGACATGAGTTTCACCCCGGCCGGCAGAGCACGGCGCAGGGCCGTCACCGCCGCTTGGCGGTCGCAGGGGCGGAGAAACAGCGGCCCGCGCGAGGTCAGGCTGATGCGCCAGGCGAGCAGCGGGCGCATCACGACCTGCGCGAGGGCGACAGGGTGCGCGCGGTCGGAAATGCACAGCCTGCGCACCTCCCGGCCCACGCGCCTGGCCGCCTCGCCATAAAGCCAGCGCTGGGGCAGAGGGGCCAGGACACGGTCCGCCAGCGCCTCCCATTCCGTTTCGCAATTGATCACATGCACATCCATGACCCAGATGTGGCACAGGCGGATTAACAAACTCTTTCCGCGCCGGCGTTTTTTGAAAAAATCCTTCGGGCAGCATGATCGGCGCCTGCGCCCGGCAGGATCGTTAAAATTCGAACGGGATGTCCCCGGCCTTCGGATGCGGTATTAACCGATCGTTCAGACGTCCGGTGCACGCTTGTCTCATCCGAGTGAAAGAGGACACCATGCGACATTTCCGAATATGGCGACATTTCCCAATATGGCTGAGCTGGGCCGTGTGGCTGCAAGTCGGGCTGGCCGGGCGCCGGTCTCGCACCCTTCCGTGCCGGGAAACGCCGCCCCGGCTGTTCGCAGGGCGGCGTTTCTGTCCTGGCGGCGTTGTCAGCCCTTGTTATACATCGAATTTGCAACGAGTTCGTCGACGACGGCCGGGTCTGCGAGGGTGGATGTGTCTCCGAGAGATGTGGTGTCGTTTTCTGCGATCTTGCGCAGGATGCGGCGCATGATCTTTCCGGAGCGGGTCTTGGGCAGGCCGGGGGCCCATTGGATGAAGTCGGGTTTGGCGATGGGGCCGATCTCGGTGCGGACCCATTTCTCGAGCTCGGCGCGCAGGGCGTCGGAGGGTTCGACATCGTTCATCAGCGTGACATAGGCGTAGATGCCCTGGCCCTTGATGTCGTGGGGCATGCCGACGACCGCGGCCTCGGCGACCTTGGCATGGGCGACGAGGGCGCTCTCGACTTCGGCGGTGCCCATGCGGTGGCCGGAGACGTTGATCACGTCGTCGACCCGGCCGGTGATCCAGTAATAGCCGTCGGCATCGCGGCGGCAGCCGTCGCCGGAGAAGTAATAGCCCTTGTATTGCTGGAAATAGGTCTCCTGGAAGCGTTCGTGGTCGCCCCAGACGGTGCGCATCTGGCCGGGCCAGCTGTCGCGGATCGCGAGCACGCCCTCGGTCTCCGTCTCGGTCAGTTCCTCGCCGGTGGCGGGGTCGAGGATCACGGGCTGCACGCCGAAGAAGGGCAGGGTGGCGGAGCCCGGCTTGGTCGGGATCGCGCCGGGCAGGGGGGTCAGGAGATGGCCGCCGGTCTCGGTCTGCCACCAGGTGTCGACGATGGGGCAATTGCCCTTGCCGACGACCTCGTTGTACCAGTTCCAGGCCTCGGGGTTGATCGGCTCGCCGACGGTGCCGAGCAGCTTGAGCGAGGAGAGGTCGTAGGTCTCGACCCAGTCGTTGCCCTGGCCCATGAGCGAGCGCAGGGCGGTGGGGGCGGTGTAGAACTGGTTGACCCTGTGCTTCTCGACCACGGCCCAGAAGCGGCCGGCGTCGGGGTAGGTGGGCACGCCCTCGAACATCACGGTGGTGGCGCCGTTGGCGAGCGGGCCGTAGACGATATAGCTGTGGCCGGTGACCCAGCCGACATCGGCGGTGCACCAGAAGATGTCGCCGTCGTGGTAGTCGAAGACGTATTTATGGGTGAGCGCGGCATAGGCGAGGTAGCCGCCGGAGGAATGCACGACGCCCTTCGGCCGGCCGGTGGAGCCGGAGGTATAGAGGATGAAGAGCGGGTCCTCGGCGTTCATCGGCCGCGGCGGGCAGTCGGGGGAGGCGTGTTCCATCAGGTATTTGACATCGACATCGCGGCCCTGCACCCAGGAGATCTGGTCGCCGGTGTGCTTGACGACGAGGCAGCGGACCTTGTCGGAACAGTGCAGCAGGGCGGCATCGGTATTGGCCTTGAGCGGCGTGCGCTTGCCGCCGCGGGGCGCGGTGTCGGCGGTGATGACGAGCTTGGCGCCGCAATCGTTGATGCGGTTGGCGAGCGCATCGGGGGAGAAGCCGGCGAAGACGATGGAATGGATCGCGCCGATGCGGGCGCAGGCGAGCATGGCATAGGCGGCCTCGGGGATCATCGGCAGGTAGATCACCACCCGGTCGCCGCGCATGATGCCCTGGGACAGGAGCACGTTGGCGAAGCGGTTCACCTTGTCGGAGAGCTCCTTGTAGGTGATGTGCTGCGCCGGGGCGTCGGGATCGTCGGGTTCGAAGATGATCGCGGTTTGCAGCGAGCGCCGGGCGAGATGGCGGTCGATGCAGTTGGCGGCGACGTTGAGCACGCCGTCGGCATACCATTTGATATCGACCCGGCCGAAGTCGAAACAGGTCTTCTTCACCTGCGTATAGGGCTCGATCCAGTCCAGCACCTTGCCCTGCTCCGCCCAGAACCCCACAGGATCCTCCACAGACCGCGCATACAGCTCCTCATACCGCGTCCGGTCGATATGGGCGTTTTGCGCGAAGGATTCGCTTGGCGGATAGGTTTTCGCGTCGGTCATCGTTCCTCCTCCCGAACAGGCCGCACCCGCACAGCCCGGCGGCGCGGGCGCCCTCCGGCCGGCGCGGGCGCACGGGCGGAGGGCTGGCGTCAGATGGCAGGATATTCGTCCCTGCGCGCAGCGTTCTCAAGCCCTTCTTTCGCATGGCCGCCGGGACGCCCCTCTTGTGGCGGCGCGTTTCGCTTTCGTATGGCTGCCGGGATCCCTCCTGCGGCGGCGCGTTTCGCTTTCGTATGGCTGTCGGGATCCCTCTTGTGGCGGAGCGTTTTGCTTCCGCATGGCCGCCGGGACGCCCCTCCTGCGGCGGCGCGTTTTGCTTCCGCATGGCCGCCGGGACGCCCCTCCTGCGGCGGCGCGTTTCGCTTTGTATGGCCGCCGGAATCCCTCCTGCGGCGGAGCGTTTCGCTTTCGCATGCCGCGGAGATCCTCCTGCGGCGGTCGGTTCCGGGCGCCGGTGGTGCGGGGCGCAGGGCGGTCGGTGCGGACAGGGCTTTCCCCTCCGGCCTGCGCGCGTGTAAAAGAGGTGCAGGTCCGGCGGATGGATGAAGAAAACGACAGGGCAAATCCTGCCTGTGCAAGGATTTTCCGGTCAAGGGCTGTGCCATCCGGCGTTCCGGGGTGTAAAAACGGAGGCCGCCGCGTGACATGGGCCCGTCGCAGGGCGGATCTTTCCGGGGCGGAGAGGTCGCGGCGGAGAGACCATGGCGGCGAGGTCGCGGCGGAGAGGCCGCGGCGGCAGGGCGGCGGCAGGGGGAGAGAAAATGACACGATCCGCGCTCACCGGCACGCGCATCCGCGAGAGGCGCACGCTGCGGGGGATCCGGCAGGCCGATCTCGCGAAGCGGGTCGGGATCTCGCCGGCCTATCTCAACCTCATCGAGCACAACCGGCGCAGGATCGGCGGCAAGCTGCTCGTGGATCTGGCGCGGGAGCTGGAGGTCGAGCCCTCGGCGCTGAGCGAGGGGGCGGATGCGCCGCTGCTCGAGGGGTTGCAGGAGGCGGCCTCCAACCCGCCTTTCGCCATGGCGGCCGGACGGCGGGAGGGCAAGGCCGCACCGCCGCCGGAGGCCGCGCGGGCGGAGGAATTCGCGGGCCGTTTCCCCGGCTGGGCCGCGCTCGTGGTCGGACAGCGCGACCGGATCACCGCGCTCGAACGGCGGGTGGAGGCGCTCAACGACCGGCTGGCCCATGATCCGTTCCTGTCGGACGCGCTGCATGAGGTGCTGTCCACAGTGACGGCGATCCGTTCCACGGCGGGAATCCTGAACGGGATGGGGGAGATCGACCCGGACTGGCAGGCGCGGTTCCACCGCAATCTCTACGAGGACAGCCAGCGGCTCGCGGAGGGGGCGCAGGCGCTGGTGAGCTATCTCGACAACGTGGGCAAGAGCGACGAGACGCTGTCCTCGCCGCTCGACGAGCTCGAGGCCTGGCTGGCGGCGCGGGATTTCGCGCTTCCCGAACTCGAACGCGGCCAGATCCCGGATTTGCGGGAGGAGGAGGGGTTGCGCTCCCCCGCGGCGCTGGCGCTGGCGCAGTCCTGGCTGCTGCGGGCGCGGGCGGAGGCGGAGCGGATGCCGCTGCCGATGGTGGAGGAGGTGCTGGCGGCGCAGGGGCCCGATCCGGCGGCGCTGGCGCAGGCGACGGGGGCGGACCTGCCGGCGGCGATGCGGCGGCTGGCGAGCCTGCCGCCGGGGGAGGGCCGTGTGCCGACGGGGCTCGCGATCTGCGACGGCTCCGGCGCGCTCACCTTCCGCAAGCCGCTCGACGGCTTCGCGCCGCCGCGCTTCGGGGCTGCCTGTCCGCTCTGGCCGCTCTATCAGGCGCTGCTGCGGCCGATGGTGCCGATCCGGCGGGTGGTCGAGCAGCCGGGCGAGCCGGCGCGGCGCTATCTCGCCTATGCGATCTGCCAGCCGCAGCGGCCGGCGCGGTTCGACGGGCCGGAAGTGGTCGAGGCGACGATGCTTTTCCTGCCCGCGGAGCGGCTCGCGCTTTCGGTGCGCGACGACGAGGTCCAGGGGGTGGGGACGAGTTGCCGGGTCTGCGCCCGCGCGGCCTGTCCGGCGCGGCGCGAGCCCTCGATGGTGACGGATCTGCCGGGCGAAAGCTGACCCCGATGGGGGGCTGATCGTGCGTAAATGATCATCAAACGGAAAAATCTGAGCGTTTTTTAGGGTCGATTTCGGGACTTTTTTTTGCGCCGGAATAGGTTTTCACTGAAATCCGGTCGAGGGGCCGGGTTTCCTTTCGACGCGACAGGGTGCGGACGGAGGGTTCGTGCCCGGCGGATAAGACCAGTGAGGGCACTATGAATACATTTCTGCGATCCTTTCTCGAAAAGATCATAAGGACGGGACAGCTGACGGTGATCGGCAGTGCGGGCGACAGGGTCGAACTCGGCGACGGGACCGGGCAGCCGCTCGTCGTGCGCTTCAATTCCCCGGCGGCGGAGCGGGCCACCGTGACCGATCCGGCGCTCAAGCTCGGGGAATGCTACATGGAGGGCGAGATCGACATGGTCGAGGGGTCGATCTACGACGTGATCATGCTCGTCTACACCAACACCGGGCGCAATCCGATGCCCGCCGTCTGGATGAAGCTCTTCGAGAAGATGCGCATTTCCGCGCGCCGGCTGCATCAGCTCAACACGCCGCTGAAGTCGCGCGGCAACGTGCAGCGCCATTACGATCTGTCGGCGGATCTCTACCGCATGTTCCTCGATCCCGACATGCAATATTCCTGCGCCTATTTCCCGACGCCGGAGACGCCGCTCGCGGAGGCGCAATTGCTGAAGAAGCGTCACATCGCGGCGAAGCTGCGGCTCGGGGAGGGGATGGACGTGCTCGACATCGGCTGCGGCTGGGGCGGCATGGGGCTCTATCTCGCGAAGGTGGCGGGCGCGCGCGTGGAGGGGGTGACGCTGTCGGACGAACAGCTCGCGGTGGCCGCGCGGCGCGTCGAGCGCGAGGGGCTGTCCGACCGGGTGGATTTCCGCATCGAGGATTATCGCGCGATCACCCGAAGCTATGACCGGATCGTTTCCGTCGGGATGTTCGAGCATGTGGGCATCAACCATTACGACCGCTTCTTCCGGAAGAGCGCGGAGATGCTGCGCCCGGAGGGCACGATGCTGCTGCACACGATCGGGCGGACGGAGCCGCCGGGGGCGACCAACCCCTTCGTGCGCAAGTATATCTTCCCCGGCGGCTATATCCCGGCGCTGTCGGAGCTCATGGCCTCGGTGGAGAAATCGGGGCTCATCGTGACCGATGTGGAGATCCTGCGCCTGCATTACGCGGAGACGCTGAAGGCCTGGCGCGAGAGCTTCATGGAGCGGCGCGAGGAGGCGAAGGCGCTCTATGACGAGGCCTTCTGCCGGATGTGGGAATTCTACCTCGCGGGCAGCGAGGCGTCGTTCCGGGAGGGCATGATGGTGGTGTTCCAGCTCCAGATCGCGCACCGCAACGACGCGGTGCCGGTGACGCGCGACTATATCGCGGAGGCCGAGGCGCAGCTCGCCCGCGCGGAGACGGAGCGCGGCATTCCGGGGCCGGCCTGGCCGGAGGACTGGACCGGGGAGGGCGGCCGCCGACAGCCGCCGGTGGCGGTGCAGTCGGGGACGGAGGCAGGGGCGGAGACGCCGGCCGCCGGACGGATCCCGGCCGCGCCGGAACCGGTGGAGCTCGAGCGGCACGGCTAGCTCCGGTTCCCGCCGGGCCGTCAGGCGAAGGGGACGGGGCTATCGGGCCCTGCTCATACGTCCTGTCCACGGCCGGGGTCGGGTCATCTGTCCTGCCGAGAGCCGGAGAGCCGAGGCGCGGGAGGTGCAAAATGCCCGCGCCGGCCTCCGCATGCGACGCATGGGGCCACGGATCCGCCCGCCTGCACCGCTCATCCGGCGATGCCGCGCGGCCGGGGCGATGTCGCCCCTCACGAAGGCCCTTTCGACGCGCGCACGGGGCGGCGGCTCAGGGTCTGGCGTCCCTGCCGCATTCCGAAGACAGGCGGCGGCGCCGGGGTCTGTCGGCCCTTCTGCGATCCGCCGCGCCGGGGAGATCCGTGCCATCCGCATCGCGGGCGGCGGCAAACCGGCCTGCCGTGGAAAACACTCGTGCGCGCACCCCGAACGGGGGCGCGCGCGCGGGCCGGGGCCGGCGTTTCCCCGTCAATTTTTTTGACAGAATGTCAACAAATCGTCATAAGCGAGGGATCAGGGGAGAAGGGGATCACAGGCATGGGCAAGCGCGTGCTGCTGATCGAGGACGAGCCGAACATCATCGAAGCGATCCGCTTCATCCTGTCGCGCGACGGCTGGGTGGTGGAGACGCATTCGGACGGCGCCTCGGCGGTGGAGGCGGTCGGACGCAAGAAACCCGATGTGATCATCCTCGACGTGATGCTGCCCAACAGGTCCGGCTTCGACATCCTGCGCGAATTGCGTGCGATGGAGGAACATGCCGGGCTGCCGGTGATGATGCTGACCGCGCGCGGCCAGAAGAAGGACCGGGAGATGGCCGAGGCGGCGGGCGTGTCGGCCTTCATGACCAAGCCCTTCTCCAATGCCGAGATGCTCGAGGCGGTGCGCGGCCTCGCGGGCGGCGATGGCTGAGCGGCGCTCGCCGCTCTATCTCGCCCGTGCCTCCTATCGGCGGCGGCGGCTGATCGACGCGCACCGGCTCCTGCCCTTCGTCATGTTCGGCCTGTGGCTGCTGCCGCTTTTGTGGGGCGGGGAGGGCACGGACCAGCCGCTCGGCGCCGGGGTGCGCAGCGTGTTGCACGTCTTCGCGGTCTGGGCGCTCGGCATCGTCGCGGCGGCGCTGATCGCGGCGCGGCTCACCCGCGGCGAGGGCCATGCCGAGGAGCCGTCGCCCGGCCCCGAGGACGGGGCGCGCGGGCCGTCGGAGCGGCGGGGATGATCGGTTTCAACCTGCTCGTCCTGTCCTGCCTCGGCTATGCGACCCTGCTCTTCGTCGTCGCCTTCTGGGCGGAGAAGCGGGCAGAGGCGGGGCGGCTCGGCTGGCTGCGCTCGCCGCTGGTCTACACGCTGTCGCTGTCGATCTACTGCACGGCCTGGACCTTCTACGGCGCGGTCGGCTATGCGGTGCGCTCCGGGCTCGAATTCGCGACGATCTACCTCGGCCCCACGCTCGTGATGATCGGCTGGTGGTGGATCCTGCGCAAGCTCGTGCGGATCGGCCGGACGCAGCGCATCACCTCGGTCGCCGACCTCATTTCCTCGCGCTATGGAAAGTCCACCACGCTCGGCGTGCTGGTGACGCTGCTCGCGGTGATCGGCACGACGCCCTATATCGCGCTCCAGCTCCAGTCCGTCGCCCTGTCCTTTGCCGTCTTCGGGCTCAACGATCCCTCGGGGGCGGTCTTTCCCGACCTCGACAAGACCGCGCTCTGGGTCGCGGCGGGGCTCGCGCTCTTCACCGCGCTGTTCGGCACGCGCAACCTCGATGCGAACGAACGCCATCACGGCGTCGTCACCGCCATCGCGCTCGAGGCGGTGGTGAAATTCGTGGCCCTGGTGGCGATCGGCCTCTTCGTGATCTTCGACCTGACCGACGGCTTCGGCGACCTGCTCGCGCGGATCGACGCCTCGCCGGTGTCGCAGCGCCCGATCGACGGGACGCGCTGGGTCGCGCTCACCATGCTCTCGGGCGCGGCGCTGCTGACGCTGCCGCGGATGTTCCAGGTGATCGTGGTGGAGAATTCCGACGAAAGCCACCTGTTCACCGCGGGCTGGGCCTTTCCGCTCTACCTCCTCGGCATGTCGCTTTTCGTGATCCCGATCGCGGTGATCGGCCTCGAGGTGCTGCCCGACGGCTCCAACCCCGACATGTTCGTGCTCACGCTGCCGCTGCAATTCGACCACCGCGAGCTCGCGACGCTCTCCTTCCTGGGCGGCTTCTCCTCCTCGACCTCCATGGTCATCGTCGCGGCGATCGCCCTGTCGACCATGGTGTCGAACCACATCGTCATGCCGATCTGGCTGTCCTCGCGCAAGGGCGGGCCGACGGTGCCGGGCGACGTGCGGCGCGTGGTGCTGACCGCGCGGCGGCTGTCGATCTTCGGCATGCTGGCGCTCGGCTATCTCTATTTCCACTTCTCCGGCGGCTCGGAGGCGCTCGCCTCCATCGGCATGATCTCCTTCACCGGGGTGGCGCAGGTGCTTCCGGCGATGATCGGCGGCATCTTCTGGCGCGGGGCGACGCGGCTGGGGGCGATCTTCGGCGTGGTGCTCGGCTTCCTCGTCTGGACCTACACGATGTTCCTGCCCTCCTTCGGGGCGGCGGCGGGATTCACCGGGGCGCTGCTCGCCGACGGCCCCTTCGGCCTTGCGCTGCTCCGGCCGCAGGCGCTGTTCGGCGTGGACGGGGTCGATCCGGTGGTGCATGCGGTCTCCTGGTCGCTCGCGATCAACACGGGCGCCTTCCTGCTCGGGTCGCTCCTGTCCTTTCCGCGTCCGCTGGAACGGTTGCAGGGGGCGCAGTTCGTGAATGTCTTCGAACATTCCGGGTCGACGCGCGGCTGGTCGCACGGCTTCGCGGAGGCGGAGGACCTGCTGGTGATGGCGCAGCGCATCCTCGGTCCCGTGGAGGCGCAGGACCTGTTCCAGGCGGAGGCGGAGGCGCAGGGGAAGGGCGGCTACCTGCCCGATGCGACGCCCGAATTCATCGAGCGGCTCGAACGTGAACTCGCGGGCTCGGTCGGGGCGGCGACGGCGCATGCGATGCTCGGGCAGATCGCCGGCGGCGTGCTCGTCTCCGTCGAGGACCTGATGGCGGTAGCCGACGAGACCGCGCAGATCATGGAATACTCCAACCAGCTCGAACAGAAGTCCGAGGAGCTGAGCCGGACCGCGCGGCAGCTGCGCGAGGCCAACGAGAAGCTCACCCAGCTCTCGATCCAGAAGGACGCCTTCCTCAGCCAGATCAGCCACGAGCTGCGCACGCCGATGACCTCGATCCGCGCCTTCTCCGAGATCCTGCGGGACGGCGCGCGCGAGGGCGATCTCGGGGCGGAGGATCTCGCGCGGTTCTCCGGCATCATCCATGACGAGGCGCAGCGGCTGACCCGACTGCTCGACGACCTGCTCGACCTGTCCGTCCTGGAAAGCGGCTCGGTCAGCCTCAACTGGACGCGCACCAACCTGCATGACGTGATCGAGCGGGCGGTGCATGCGACGCGGGAGGGGCGCGACGGCCCGCCGCTCGCGATCCGGCGCCACGAGATCTCCGAACATGTCGGGATCGAGACGGACCCCGACCGGCTGGCGCAGGTCTTCATCAACCTCATCGCGAATGCCCGCAAGTATTGCGACGCGCCGCGCCCGGAACTGCGGATCGTCGCGCGCCGGCTGGGCGAGGACCGGGTTCAGATCGACCTCGTCGACAACGGTTCGGGCATTCCGAAGGACAAGCAGGCGGTGATCTTCGAGAAGTTCTCCCGCCTCACCGATCACGCCAAGGCGGGCGGCGCCGGGCTCGGGCTCGCGATCTGCCGGGAGATCATGGCCAATCTCGGCGGGTCGATCTCCTACCTGCCGGGGCAGGGCGGCGCGGCTTTCCGCCTCGACCTGCCGCGGCGTCGTGCGCGGGCGGAGGGCGCCGGACGCCGCGCGCGGGCCTGAGCCGCGCGGGCAGGCAACCCTTTCTTTACCTGTTTGCGTCATAAGAAGGGGGCAACGCCTGCCGCAGTTTTCGAGGTCCCGATGTCCGACGCCGAACTCATCTCCGCCATCCGCCGCAAGGCCGGGGTCGGACGCCCCCCGCCGGAGGTGGAGCCGATGTCGCCGGCGAAGGCGCTGCGCCTGGCCTGCGCGAAGGCCGCGGAGGAGGTGCTCGGCCTCGTGCTCCAGGTGACGCAGGTTCTGGAGGAGAAGACCGCGCTCTCGCGCCTGCCGGGCACGATCCCCGATTTCGCACTCCTCGCCCTGCTCGAGGGGCCACGGAACGCCTGCGGGCTCTGCGTGCTCGACCGGAACGCCGTCGCCGCGGTGGTGGAGCAGCAGACGACGGGCAAGGTGCTCCGCCTCGCGCCGGAGGACCGCCCGCCGACCGCCACGGACGCGGTGATGTGCTCCGGTGTGATCGACGCGATGCTCGCGGGGTTCGAGGGGGAGGTGCAGCATCTTCCGAGCCCGCCGGATGTCGCGGGCTTCCGCTTTGCCGCGCAACTGCGCGAGCCCCGCTCGATCGCCATGGCCTTCGACGACGTGGCCTATCGGCTCTGGCGGGTGACGGTCTCGCTCGGGCGCGGCGTGCGGGAGGGGGAGATCCTCTTCGTCTTTCCCTGCGCCCCTCCGGTCCCGCCGCCGGCACCGGGGATGCAGAGCGATTTCACCCGCGATTTCCAGGCCGCGGTGATGCGTGCGGAGGCGCGGATCGACACGGTGCTGCACCGCCTGCGGATGCCGCTGTCCGAGGCGATGGCGCTTGCCGAGGGCGAGCTCCTGCCGCTGCCGCGGGAGGCGCTGTCGCGGGTCGAGCTGCGGGCGGATGGGCGGTTCCTGTCCCGCGCCCGGCTCGGACAGCTGTCGGGCAAGCGCGCGGTGCGCCTTGTCGACGGGCCGCCGCAGGACGCGCGCGGACAGAAGGAGGCGGCGGCGGGTTTCGAGCTTCCGGCGCCGGGCGCCCTTCCCGGCCTGTCGGGCGGGCGCGGCGCGGGCGGAGCGCGTCCGCCGCTGGCGGATCTGCCGCCGGAGGAGCTGCTGTCGGGGGATCTGGCGGTCTCCCCGGACGGCATGGCGGCGGCGATGGAGGGCGCCCTTCGCGGAGCCGGAGAGCCGGCGCCGGGGAAGGTTTCCGCCGGGGTGCCGACGCCGCCGCCCGGATAGAGGCGTCGCCCATCGGCGGATTCACGCCGCACTCGCGCGAAGGTTGATCTGAATCATAGACCGAAACGGGTTTTGCGGTGACCCTGAAAGACGAAGGAGGACGGGCCATGATGGATCTTGAAAAACGCCGGAGCCAGCTTGTCGCGCGTCGGGTGGAACTCGCCGCGCGGTTGAGGGAGATCGACGCCGAGCTGGATGCGCACCAGTCGAAGGACTGGTCGGAGCTCGCCACCGAGCGGGAGGCCGACGAGGTGCTCGAGGTCATGGGCGCGTCCGGACAGGCGGAACTGGAGCTGATCGCCGCCGCGCTCCGGCGGATCGACAGCGGCGAGTACGGCTATTGCGCCGTCTGCGGCGAGGGCATCAGCGAAAAGCGCCTCGACGTGCTGCCCTACACGCCGCTTTGCAAGGAATGCGCCGCCGCGCGCGGGTAGGCGCCCGCCCGGCCTCGCCGCCTCGCGGACGAGGATGCCGGGCGCGGACCGACGGAGAGAATGCGCCAGATATGGAGGGATGTCGCATGACCAGAAGACCGAAAACCGAAATGGAAATCGACCGGATCGTCGATGAACTCGTCGTGGATGAAGCGACCGCGACGGAACTCAAGTCGCGGCTGCGCAAGTCGCTCGCCGAGGAGGACGCCGATTACACCGGCCCGGCGCTCGTCGCAAGCGACGGCGAGGCCGCCGAGGAGCTCTGGGACAACATGCCCGTGTGATCCGCCGCGCGCCGGCTGCCCCGTGGGCGCGCTGTATGTCACCGGCATGACCCGTCACCCCCTGACCCGCCGTACCGCAGCCTGTGGCACGGCGGGTTTCCCGTTCACCCCCCGCCGGCGGCGCGCGCGGCCGCTGACGGAATGCGCGAGACGGCCACCCGTCCCGGACATGCCCCCGGCGCGGGGATCCCGTGGAAGTCGCCTCCGGGGATTTTCAGGCCGGGGGCGACAAGGCGTTCATGGAGTTTGCACCCGAAGACCCTGGCCTGGCTCCCCAGCCCGCGGGCTCGCGCGGGAAATCCCGGAGGGGACCCGGCGGGGACCATGCCGGGTGGCGCGATTGACGCTCTCGCCCCTCCGTTCCACGGGGGATGCGCGTCCGGTCCGGAGGATCGAGGATGTCCGGGGCCGGAGCGTCCGGCGCTCATGGGATTGCAGGCGAAGACCCTTGAACGGCTCCTGTCGCCTGCGGGGGCATACCGGGGTCCCTCGAGGGGACCGCCGCTGTCCGGGGCGGGACCGCAGGCGGGGATCTCCAAAGGCTCAAGAGAGTGACCGGAGTGTCCCACCTGCGGGCCTCGCGCCGGAAAGCTCACTCGGGACAAGCTCTCTCGCGGGCGGAGCCACGCCGCGTGTGCGTCCGGCGTCCCCGGCTGCTCCCCGACTTCCCGCTCCCGCATCGGCGGACCGCCTGTCCGGGCTCGCGGGCGACGCCCCTGGCCGGGGCTTCCCCTTCCGCAGGCGCTGCGCGCAAAGATCTTGCCTTGCCGGGACCGGGTTCGCATTATGGGGAGGATCTGTGGATAACCTGTGGATAACCCCGCCGCGCACAGGATGCGGCGCGGGGTGCGTGGGGGTCGCAGCGGCAGGCGAGCGGGGCGGGAGCGATGGTGGAGAACTTGGCCGGGCGGGAGTCGCCGGCGCAGGAGGCGGGGCGAAGGACGCAGGCGGCGCCGGAGGTGCGGCCGGTGGAGACGCGCCGCGACGGGCCGGTTGCCCTGCTGCGCCTCGCGGCCCCGGCGGGCAATGCGCTTTCGGCCGGGATGCGGCGGGCGCTGGCCGGGGCGGTCCGTGCGGCGGAGGCCGATCCGTCGGTGGGGGCGATCGTGCTCGCGGGCGAGGGCGGTGCCTTTTGCACGGGTTTCCCGGAGGAGGAGCCGGTGTCCGCGGAGGCGGACCGGGAGCTCCTGGCGCTTTGCGATCTCATCGAAAGCTGTGAGACGCCGGTGATTGCGGCGTTGCAGGGGCCGACGCTCGGCGCGGGGCTCGCGCTGGCCCTTGCCGCGCACGAGCGGGTGATGGGGCGGTCGGCCCGGCTCGGCGCGCCGGAGATCGGTCTTGGCCTCGTGCCCGGCGGCGGGCTGACGCAGCGCCTGCCGCGGCTGGCCGGGGCGGAGGTGGCGCTCGATCTGCTGCTGAGCGGGCGCTCGGTCGCGGGGGTCGAGGCGGCGCGGATCGGGCTTGCGGATGCGCTCGCGCAGCGCCCGCCGGTGGAAGAAGCCATCGTCCGGGCGCGGGAGCGCGCCGCCGCCGCCCAGCCGCCGCGCCGCAGCCGGGAGGAGACCCGCGGGCTGCGGGACGGGGCGGGGGTGCTGCGTGCCGTCGCGATGCGCCGCGCCGCGGAGAAGGGGCGGCAGGGGCCGGCCGCCGGGCTGATCCTGGACTGCGTCGAGGCGGCACTGATGCTGCCGTTCGAGGCGGGGCTCGCGCGGGAGGCGGTCGCGCGGGAGGATGCGGCGGCGAGCCCGCAGGCGCAGGCGCTGCGCCATGTCGCCCTGGCCGAGCGCCGTGCGGTGCGGCTGCCTGCCGGGGTGAGCGTGGCGGCGCGCGCGGTGGAGACACTCGGCATCGTCGGGACGGGATCCGTCGCCCTGACGCTGGCGCAGGCGGCGCTCGATCACGGGATGGGGGTGGTGCTGGTCGCCTCCTCCGCGGACCGGCTGGTGGTCGCGGAACGGCATCTCGTCACCGCCTATGACCGCGCCGTGGCGCAGGGCCAGCTCGCCCCGGAGGCACGCGACGCGCGGCTGGCGCGGTTCCGGGCGAGCCCCCAGGTCGATGCGCTGCGCGCGTCCGGGCTGGTGATCGAGGCGGCGCAGAGCCCGGTGGGCGAGCGGGCGCGGGTGCTGGCGCGGGTCGAGGAATTCCTGCCCGAGGAGACGGTGCTCGCCACCGTCGCCAATCGCGGCTTCGGCGCGCTCGCGCGCGACCTGGCGCATCCCGAGCGTTTTCTCGGCCTGCATCCGGCGGGCGCGGATCCCGCGAGCCCGGTCCTGGAACTCGCGCGGCCGGAGGGGCTGAGCGATGCGGCGCTGGCGATGGCCCATGCCGTCGTGCAGCGGCTGGGCCGGCTGTCGGTGACGCTGCGCGCGCGGGACGGGCTGATCGCGGAGCGGGTGCAGGGTGCGGGATGGGCGGCGGTGGACCTGCTGCTCCTGATGGGGGCACGGCCGGCACGGATCGACGCGGCCATGCGCGGCCACGGTTTCGCGGTCGGGCCCTGCGCGCTCATGGATGCGATGGGGCTCGACCGGCTCGACACCGCGGTGGCGGAGCTTTTCGCCGCGGAGGGCCGGACGGGCAGGGCCGCCGGGATCGGATTTTACCGCTATGACGGGACGGAGGCGGTGTCGGATTCGGAGGCGGTGGAGGTGCTCGACGCGCTGCGGGCGCAGGGCCGGCTTGCCGCGCAGGAGATTGCCGACCGCGAGATCGTGGAGCGAATCGTGCTCGCGCAGGCGAATGCGGGGGCGCGGCTGGTGCAATCGGGGACAGTGGCGCGCCCGCTCGACATCGACGTGGTGATGACGCGCGCCATGGGCTTTCCCCGCTGGCGGGGCGGACCGATGAAAGCCGCCGACCTCATGGGGCTTTTCGCGGCCGAGCGGCGCCTGTCGGCCTTCGCGCCGGCCGCGCCGGACATCTGGACCCCTGCGACAATTTGGCATGAGCTCGTCAAGAACGGCGAGAATTTCGACGATCTGAACGCGCTGTGAGCGGCCTGTTCTGACGTAACTATATGATATGAATTGATTAATTAAGATCCCGCGCGTGGCGGGCCGGGTGTGCCGCCCGTGACTTGGGGCGGGATCAATGGCGAGAAACCCGCGCCCCTTGATCGAGATCAAGGTTCGGCGACTCGCTTCGGCCTATTCCTTATCTCGAGCGCAGGGGGCGCGTCAGCAGTCAGACATCTCCCCCTGCATTCCTCCCGCGGACTCTCCTTCCGATTCGTCCGCGCTGTATCCTGCCTTTTGTGCGTGGGCAGAATACGACACTGGCGCCGTAGGATTTGCGTTTCTCCTACGGCGCCGTTTTTTTTCTCCGGGACGGGTGCATCACGGACGCGCGGTCGCGCGGGCATGGACAAGCGGAGCGCGCGGGATAACACTGCGGGGCGACGGCGAGGCCAGACCCCGGAGACAGCGATGACCCAGAGCGAGACCGCATTCACCACACAGACGACCGAGGCCATTCCCGAAGTTGCGCTCGACTGGCACAGGCGCGGGGCGGGGGCGGTGCTCGCCACGGTGGTCGAGACCTGGGGCAGCGCGCCGCGGCGGGCGGGCAGCCTCATGGCGGTCTCGGGACAGGGCGATATCGCGGGTTCGGTCTCCGGCGGCTGTGTCGAGGGTGCGGTCGTGGCCGAATCGCAGGATCTCCTGGCGGCGGAGCGGCCGGAGGCGAAGCTGCTCGAATTCGGGGTGAGCGACGAGAATGCCTTTGCCGTGGGGCTGGCCTGCGGCGGAACGATCCGCATCCTGCTCACGCCGGTGGGCAGCGTGTTGCCGGCCGGCCTGCTCGAGGAGCTGGTGGCGGCGCG
This sequence comes from Celeribacter indicus, assembly GCF_000819565.1. Lineage (NCBI taxonomy): Bacteria > Pseudomonadati > Pseudomonadota > Alphaproteobacteria > Rhodobacterales > Roseobacteraceae > Celeribacter > Celeribacter indicus. The sequence goes on along the minus strand of NZ_CP004393.1, from coordinate 3,042,361 downwards.
GGCGGCGCGGCGGGCCGTGGGGCTCCTCAGCGATCTGGACAGCGGGCAGCACAGCCTCGTCGGGCCGGAAAGCTATCCCGAACGCTTCGCGGCCGACCGCTCCGGCTGGATCGAGACCGGGTCGCGATGCGTGCTCACCCTGCACAATCCGCCCGCGCGGCTTGCCGTGGTGGGGGCGGTGCATATCGCCCAGGCGCTCGTGCCGATGGCGCGGCTTGCGGGGTTCGACGTGAGCCTGATCGACCCGCGGGGGGCCTTCGCCTCAGAGACGCGCTTTCCCGGCGAACGGATCCGTGACGACTGGCCGGACGAGGCGCTGGCCGATCACGGGCTCGATGCGCATACGGCGGTGGTGACGCTGACCCACGATCCGAAGCTCGACGATCCGGCCCTCCTCGCCGCGCTGCGGTCGGATGCCTTCTACGTCGGTGCGCTCGGCTCCACCCGGACCCATGCCAGGCGGGTCGAACGGCTCGCCGCGGCCGGGCTGGACGCGGCGCAGATCGCGCGGCTGCATGCGCCGGTCGGCCTCGACATCGGGGCGCAGGGGCCGGCGGAGATCGCCGTGTCGATCCTCGCGGAACTGGTGAGCGCGCTCAGGGCGCCGGCGTGACGCTGAGGCGCGCGCCTCGGGACCGTCTCCGCAGCCGCCGCGCCGCGCCGGGCATCAGCCGGGTTTGCGGGCGAGAAAGTCGATGACCGCGGAGCGGCCGACATGGCCGTGCCCTTCGGACAGCTCGGTCTCGAACGCGCGGTTCTCGAGGATCTCATAGCCGGGGAAGGCGGCGGCGAGCATGTCTTCGGTATACATGTTCTCGCGCGCCTTCGGACCGCCTGTGCCATGGTCCACCTGTTTCGGGGTGTAGCCGTGCAGGAGCAACCACCCGCCGGGCGCCGTCGCGCGGTCGATCTCCGCGAAGAGCTGCGCGCGCCGGTCGGGGCCGACGAACTGGATATAGATGCCGGCGACGAGGTCGAACGGCTGCGACCAGTCCCAGCCATCGAGATCGGCCTCGCGTGCATCGACCTCCACGCCCGCCGCCGCGGCGAGGCGCCGGCCTTTCGCAAGCGCGTTCGGTGCGGGATCGAAGGCCGTCACGGCAAGTCCGCGCCGGGCGAGCCAGACCGAATTGCGCCCTTCGCCATCCGCGATGCAAAGCGCGCGGCCCGAGGTCGGGAGCCGGTCGGCGAGACGGGGCAGCACCGCGGCGGGATCGGTGCCGAAGACATAATCGTCCCCGGCATATCGGTCGTTCCAGAAACTCATCGGTCTGCCATTCCCTCAAAAGAAAAGCCCCCGGAGGATCAACCGCCGGGGGCCCGAATTCATGCAGCGTGCCGGATCACGCCTTCGAGGGAAGCGGGCCGATCATCATCACCATCTGGCGGCCTTCCATCTTCGGCATGTTCTCGATCTTGCCGATTTCCTTCACGTCGTCGGCCACGCGTTCGAGCAGGTCGCGCCCGAGATCCTGGTGCGCCATCTCGCGGCCGCGGAAGCGCAGGGTGACCTTCACCTTGTCGCCGTTCTCGAGGAATTTCACCACGTTCTTCATCTTCACGTTATAGTCGTGAATATCGGTGCCGGGGCGAAACTTGACCTCCTTGATCTCGATGGTCTTCTGTTTCTTGCGCGCCTCGGATTCGCGTTTCTGCTGTTCGTATTTGAACTTGCCGAAATCCATGATCTTGCAGACCGGGGGCGTGGCGTTCGGCGAGATCTCGACGAGATCGAGACCGGCCTCGATGGCCATGTCGAGGGCGCGTGCCGGGGTCACGACGCCGATGTTCTCACCCTCTGCACCGATCAGCCGGATCTCGGGCGCGCGAATGCGTTCGTTGACGCGCGGTCCGGTGTCTCTGGTCGGCGGGGCGTTATGCGGTCTGCGGGCTATGGTCGGCTCCTATCGGTGGTTTCACAGGTGTTGCAGGAAAATAAGGCCAAACCACGCCGCTTTCAACCCGATTTCGGCAGCCGATCGCATGGGGGGAAAACCTTGGAACTGAACCCTTTTCTTCGCCCGAGCGGGACTGCATATTATCGGGCGAGGGCGGCAGGGGCCGCCCCTATCAAGGTGAGGACTACACATATGACCAATCGTTTTGTCACCGGCGCGCTCATCACCGGGCTCGCATTGTCGCTGGCGGCCTGCAAGGAAGAGGAAACGCCGGCCGAGTCCGAGACCGGCAGCGCGGTCGAGCAGATGGACGAGGCGGCGGGCAATGCCGTCGAGTCGGCGACCGATGCGGCCAACGAGGCCTCCGATGCGGCCGAGGCGGCGGTAGAGGCGGCGGACGACGCGGCGAACGAGGCGGCCGAGGGGGCGGCGGATGCGGCGTCCGACGCGGCGGCGGACGCGGTCGACGCGGCCAACGAGGCGGTCGATGCGGCCCGGCAGGCGGCGGATGCGACGGTGGAGAGCGCGGGCGAGGCGGCAGAGGACGCGGCCGATGCCGTCACGGATGCCGGGGAGGCTGCCACGGATGCCTCGGATGCGGCAAGCTCCGCGGCGACGCAGGGCGCGGAAGATGCGGCCGAAACGGCGGAGGCTCTTGCCGACACCGCCAACGAAGCCGCCGCGGGCGCGGTCGAGGAAGCCACCACCGCCGGCGAGGCGACCGAGCCGGGCACGCCGGGTGACGGCTATTCCGAGGAGGAGGCGGCCGAGGTGCTGACCACCGACGGGTTTGATCTGGACCGCGCGGTGGAGCTGGTGAATGCCTCGTCGCTGGGCCAGACGGCGAAGGAGACGATCACCACGGCGATGACGCAGGCGCAGGACAATCCCGAACTGCTCGGGCAGATCCTCGCGAATGCGCGCACGCTGCTCGGGATCGAGTGAGCCGCGGCGCAGGCGTTCAGGAGACCCGGTGAAAGCCCCGCTCAGGCGGGGCTTTTGTCATTTGGCGCGCGCGGGCTCAGGCGTCGGATGCGGTGTCCGCTTCGATCCGCCCCCGCCGTCCGAGCCAGCGGGCGACGAGCCAGACGCCGAGCGCCCAGGCCGCACCGAGCGACCAGCCGGCGAGCACGTCCGAGGGCCAGTGCACCCCGAGGAAGACGCGGCTCGCCCCCACCAGCACCGCGATCAGGGCCGCCGTAAGGATGAAAAACGCCCGGATGCGCCGTTTCGGCGTGCTGCGGCTCAGCATGACGGCGAGGGTGAGGTAGGTGACGGTCGCCATCAGCGAATGGCCCGAGGGAAAGGAGGCCGTGGCCACTTCGACCCCGTGGGGCACCAGGTCGGGACGCGGGCGGGAAAAGCCGAGCTTCGTGAGATGGGACAGGGCCTGCCCGCCGAGGATCGCCACGGCGAGAAACAGCGCCGAGGCGCGGCGGCCGTCGAGCAGGAGGTAGATCAGCACCGACAGGGAGATGACCGTGAGCACGGTGACGCCGCCGAGCGCGGTCAGGTCGCGCATCGCGACGGCGAGGCGCCGGCCGCCGATGGGATCGCCCGGATCGTCCGGGTTGCGCAGGGTCAGGAGAAGGCGCTCGTCGAAGGCATGCAGATCGCCCTCGATCATCTCCGCGGCGAGCCCGAAGAAGGCCCAGAGCGCGCCGCCGGTCAGCAGCAGGACGAGAAGCGGCACGAGTTCGATCCTGCGGCCAAGGTTCGCGATCGGGGCGGGGAGGGGCATGGCTTCTCCGTGCGTGTCCATGAGACGGGCGACGTGCTCAAGGTAACCGGGAGCGCCGCGATGTCGAGGGGACGGCACGGACAGGGGACGGGCGCCGGAAGGACGAAGGCCCCGCCGGGGAGGGGCGGGGCCTGTGGTCATGCCAAGGGGGGCGCTGTCCGCCTCAGTCGACGAAGGCCTTCTCGACCACGTATTCCTTCGGTTCGGAATTCGCGCCCTCGCGCAGGCCGAAGCCGTCGAGGATCGCCATGATGTCCTTGTTGAAGGCGAGGTTGCCGCAGACCATGCCGCGGTCGGTCTCCGGGTCGATCGGGGCGATGCCGAGATCCTCGAAGACCTTGCCGGAGCTGAGGTTGTCGGTGACGCGGCCCATGTGGTGAAATTCCTCCCGCGTCGTCGTCGGGTAGTAGCGCAGCTTGCCCTGTTCGATCTCCGAGAGGATCTCGTCGGATTTGATATGCTCGACGAGCTGGCGGCCGTATTCGAGTTCGCTCACCTCGCGGCAGGTGTGCATGAGGATGACCTCGTCGTATTTCTCGTAGACCTCGGGGTCGCGCATCAGCGAGGCGAAGGGCGCGATGCCCGTGCCGGTGGCGAAGAACCACAGCCGCTTGCCGGGCAGGAGCGCATCGACCACGAGCGTGCCCACGGGTTTCGGGCGCAGGATGATCTGGTCGCCCGGCTGGATGTGCTGAAGCCGGGAGGTCAGCGGCCCGTCCGGCACCTTGATCGAATAGAATTCGAGATGTTCCTCCCAGGAGGGGGAGGCGATGGAATAGGCGCGCAGGAGCGGTTTCTGTTTGCCGGTGTTGGGGTCGGGATCGCCCATCAGGCCGATCATCACGAATTCCCCGGAGCGGAAGCGCAGCGAGGCCGGGCGTTCCACCTTGAAGGAGAACAGCCGGTCGTTCCAGTGTGTCACCTCGAGCACGGTCGCGGCATCGGGAAGGGTGGGGACGGGTTTGGATTTGATCTCGGTCACGTCTGTCAGCTCGGTCATCTCGGTCTCTCGCGCCTTTTCAGGGTCGTCTGAACGAATTTCTCGGATGTCTCCCCGGTCCTTGCGGCACCGGCGAGGCACGGCAGGGCGCACTCACGCCCCTTTTGGACTTTCGGATGCCCCGCGTGCAAGGGCTATTCGGGCCGGCGCACGCAAGTGTGCGTTGCACAACTGCGCGCGTCAGGCCCGCGCGCGCAGCCGTGCCTGATAATCATGCGCCCGCCAATCGGCGCGGCGGAGCCATTGCGCCTCGTCCTGCCGCGCGGCCAGGTCGTCGGGGATCTCCACCTCGTCGAATCCCGCGCGGCGTGCCATCGCGTACTGGTCGGCGATGACATGGCCATGGGCGCGCAGCCGGCCGGCGAAGCCCTGGAGCCGCAGAAGCCGGGCGAGGGTGAAGCCGCGCCCGTCGGAGAAGGCGGGAAAGGCGATGCGGATCGCCGCCGCGCCGGCGAATTGCGCAAGCGTGGAAGGATCGGTGTCGGAGGGCAGTTCGAGCCATTCCCCGGTGAAATCCTCGGCGACGAAGCCCATGTCCTGGACGATCTGGGTCATGCTGCATCTCCTTTGAGCGGGCCGCGGACGATCTTGCCGTCCAGAAAGTGGATCCCGCATTCGGTCTTCTCCTCGCCGCGCCAGCGTCCGGCGCGCGGATCCTCGCCCTCCTTCACCGGGCTGGTGCAGGGGGCGCAGCCGATGGAGGGATAGCCCTTCGCCACGAGCGGGTGGCGCGGCAGGCGGTTGTTCACCATGTAATCGCGCAGATCCTCGGGTGCCCAATAGGCGAGGGGGTTGATCTTGATCCGGGTGTCGCCCTCGTTCTCGAAGAAGTCGAGCGTGGCGCGGGTCGCGCCCTGGAAGCGCTTGCGTCCGGTGATCCAGGCGTCGAAATCCCCCAGCGTGTTTTGCAGGGGCACGGTCTTGCGCAGGTTGCAGCAGGCATCCTTGTCGGAAAGGTGCAGCAGCCCCTCCGGGTCATGCGCGTCGAGCGCCGCGGGGGCGGGGCGGATGCGGCGCACGTCGCGCAGGTCGAGCTTTTCGATCAGCTCGAGCTGGTAGTGGATCGTCTCCTCGAAGAGCATCTCCGTGTCGATGAAGATCACCGGCGTGTCCGGCTTCATCACCGAGATCATGTGCAGCAGCACCACGGATTCCGCGCCGAAGGAGGACACGAGCGCGATGCGCCCGAGTTCGCGGTCGCGCAACGCGAGATCGAGCACGGATGTGGCCGAATGGTGCTTGTAGCGCGCGTTGAGGCGCGCCACCCGCTCGTCGACCGTACCGAATTCGTCGTAGAGCGAAACGGTCTGCGCGAGATTATGCTGCATGGGCTTTTTCCTTGCCCGCCTTGGCGTCCTTTTCCGGATAGAGCGCGGTCTTGAACGGATCCATGCCCAAGCGGCGATAGGTCTGGAGGAAGGTTTCCTCCGGCCCCGTGCGCAATTCGAGATAGGCCGCGATCAGCCGCTCGATCGCGGGCACGATCTCGTCATAGGCGAAACCCGGCCCGGTGCGTTCGCCGATCACGGTCGTCTCCGTGCCGTCGCCGCCGAGCGTGATCTGGTAGTTCTCCACCCCCGCCCGGTCGAGGCCCAGGATACCGATATGGCCGACGTGGTGGTGGCCGCAGGCGTTGATGCAGCCCGAGATCTTGATCTTGAGCGGGCCGATCTCGTGTTCGAGCTTCAGTTCGTTGAAGCGTGTGGCGATGCCCTGTGCGACGGGGATCGAGCGCGCCGTGGCGAGCGCGCAGTAATCCATGCCGGGGCAGGCGATGATGTCGGAGACGAGCCCGATATTCGCGGTGGCGAGATCGGCGGCCTTGAGCGCGGCATGGATCGCCGGCAGGTCGGATTTGTGCACATGCGGCAGGATCACGTTCTGCTCGTGGGAGATCCGCAATTCGTCATGGGCGAAGTCGCGCGCGATCTGCGCGAGCGCCCGCATCTGGTCGGCGGAGGCATCGCCGGGCGTCTGGCCGGGCTTCTTCAGCGACACGGTGACGATGGCATAGCCTTCGGCCTTGTGCGCGGCGAGGTTGGTATCGGCCCAGGCGCGGAACACCGGATCGGCCTCATGGGCGCGGGTATAGGCATCGACGGGTTTCGTGACGAAGGCGGGCGGGGCGAAATGCGCCTCGATCTCCGAAAGCATCTCCATGTCGATGCCGCCGAAGGCCGGTTTCACCTGTGCGAACCGCTCCTCGACGCGGGCGCGGATCTCCTCGATCCCGTGCTCGTGCACGGTGATCTTGATGCGCGCCTTGTATTTGTTGTCGCGCCGCCCGAGCAGGTTCCAGACCGACACCGTGGCCTCGAGATAGGGCAGCAGATCCTGGAGCGGGACGAAGTCCTTCAGCGTCTTGCCGACCATCGGCGTGCGCCCGAGGCCGCCGCCGACGATGATCTCCGCGCCGAGCGTGCCGGCGCGTTCGCGCAGCACGAGCCCGATGTCATGGGCGCGCACCACGGCGCGGTCGGCCTCGGCGCCGCTGACCGCGATCTTGAACTTGCGCGGCAGGAACTGGAATTCCGGGTGATCGGTCGACCATTGCCGGATCAGCTCGGCGATGGGGCGCGGATCGGCCACCTCGTCGGCGCTGGCGCCCGCGAAATGATCGGCGGTCACGTTGCGGATCGTGTTGCCCGAGGTCTGGATCGCGTGCATCTGGACATCCGCGAGATCCGAGAGGATCGCGGGCACGTCGGGAAGTTTCGGCCAGTTATACTGGATGTTCTGGCGCGTCGTGAAATGGCCGTAGCCGCGGTCGTAGGTCTCCGCGATATGGGCAAGCTGGTCCATCTGGCGCGAGGAGAGCGTGCCATAGGGGATCGCCACGCGCAGCATGTAGGCGTGGAGCTGGAGATAGAGCCCGTTCATCAGCCGGAGCGGACGGAATTCCTCCTCGGTCAGGCTGCCGTCGATGCGGCGGGCGACCTGGCCGGAGAATTGCGCGACGCGCTCGCGCACGAAGGCTTCGTCGAAGTCGTTGTACCTATACATTGGCCGCGGCCTCCTGCTTGCCGTGGAAGTAGTTGGACGGTCCGGTGCGGCGGAAGTCCTCGCGGAAATGGGTGGGTTCCGGGCCGTTCTCGCCGGGCGCCACATCGGTGAGATAGGCGCCCACGACCATCCTGTCCTTCGCCGCCTCCGCGAGCGCGGCCTCCGCCGCCGCCTGTTCGGTGAAGACCGCGGCATCGGAGAGGGCACGGACCCACTCGCCCGTGGCGGAGAGATAGATCACGTCGCCTTCGAGGAGGGCGTTCGCGGTGATGGCTTTGGGCGTGAACGGGCGCGGCATGGCTCATTTCCAACTTGCGAATTCTTACCTGTAATCTAGAACATTGTCCCTGTAATTGGACATGGCCTCCGGCGAATAAGGACGGAAGTTTCAAACTCTCTTCCGCCGGGGTCCAGAGTTCTGCGAATGGAGGCAAATCCGAAATGGCAGACCAGATCGACGCGATGGACAGGAAAATCCTGGGCGAGTTGCAGCGCGATGCGAGCCAGTCGCTCGATGAAATCGCGCGCAAGGTGGGCTCGTCCAAGACGCCGGTCTGGAATCGGATCCGCAAGATGAAGGAGGCCGGCGTCATCGGCCAGCAGACGGTGATTCTCGACCCGGAGAGCCTGGGCCTCGAGACCTGCTTCTTCGTGCTGGTGAAGACGAGCGCGCATGAGGCGGGCTGGCAGGAGAAGTTCCTGAAGGTGCTGAAGAAGCGCCCGGAAGTGCTCGAGGCGCACCGGCTCGCCGGCGAGATCGACTATATCCTCAAGGTGCGGGTGAAGAACGCGCGCGCCTATGACGCCTTCTACCAGGCGCTGATCAAGGAGGTGACGATCTACAACGTCACCGCGTTGCTGTCGATGGAGGAGATCAAGTCCACCACCGAACTGCCGCTCTGAGGCGCGGCGCGGGGCGTTGAGTATTTTCGGCACAAAGGAAACCCCGTCGGGAGGGCCGGGCGGCGCCGGCCTCAGTGATTGCCCGATCCGGTGAACAGGCCCGCATCCTCGGCCGCCTTGCGCAGGGCGTTGGACTTGTTGACCGTCTCCTGGAATTCGAGCTCCGGGTCGCTGTCGTAGACGACGCCGCCGCCGGCCTGGATATAGAGCTTTTCATCCTTCAGCACGGCGGTCCTGAGCGCGATGCACATGTCCATGTCGCCGCCGGCGGAGAAATAGCCCACGCCGCCGCCATAGACGCCGCGCTTTTCGGGCTCGAGCTCGTCGATGATCTCCATCGCCCGCACCTTCGGCGCGCCCGAGACGGTGCCTGCGGGCAGGCCCGCGAGCAGGGCGGAGAGGGCGTCGTGCTCCTCGGAGAGTTCGCCCACGACGTTGGAGACGATGTGCATGACGTGGGAATAGCGTTCGATGATGAATTCCTCGGTCGGGTGCACCGTGCCGATCTTCGCCACGCGGCCCACGTCGTTGCGGCCGAGATCGAGCAGCATCAGGTGTTCGGCCAGTTCCTTCTGATCCGACAGCAGATCCTCCTCGAGGGCGCGATCCTCCTCGGGCGTCGCGCCGCGCTTGCGCGTGCCGGCGATCGGACGGATCGTCACCTCGCCACCGAAGACCCGCACGAGGATCTCCGGCGAGGCGCCGACGATCTGGAACCCGCCGAAGTTGAAGAAGAACATGAAGGGCGAGGGGTTGGTGCGCCGCAGGCTGCGGTAGAGCGAGAAGGGCGGGAGCGGGAAGTCCTGGGTCCAGCGCTGTGCCGGCACCACCTGGAAGATGTCGCCGGCGGTGATATAGGCCTTTGCCTTCTCCACCGCCTCCTTGTAGCCCTCGTGGGTGAAGTTCGACACGGGCGGCGGGGCGACGAAGCTCTCGCCCAGGTCGTGGGAGGTTTCCGTCGGCGCGCGTTCGAGATCGCGCAGCGCGTCCATCACCCGTTCGGCAGCCTGCGCATAGGCGGCCTTCGCGCTCTGGCCCGATCCGGTCCAGGCCGGGGACACCAGCGTCACCTCGCCCTTCACCCCGTCGAGCACGGCGATCACCGAGGGGCGCATCAGCACCGCGTCGGGCAGGCCGATCGGGTCCGGGTTGACGTCCGGCAGGTGTTCCACGAGCCGGATCATGTCATATCCGAGATAGCCGAACAGCCCCGCGGCGGAGCCCGGCAGGCCGTCGGGCAGTTCGATCCGGCTTTCCTCGATCAGCGCGCGCAGCGAGGCGAGCGGGTCGCGCGCCTCCTGTTCGAAAGCCTCCGGGTCGAAGCGGGCGTCGCGGTTGAGGAAGGCGTCGGTGCCGGCGCATTTCCAGATCAGGTCCGGTTTCATGCCGATGATCGAATAGCGCCCGCGCACTTCGCCGCCGGTCACGGATTCGAGGATGAAACTGTCGGTGCGCGCGCCGGCGAGCTTGAGCATGATCGACACCGGCGTGTCGAGGTCGGCGGCGACCTTGGTATAGACGAGCTGGTTCTTTCCGGCGGTATAGGCGGTCTCGAACGCCTCGAAGGCGGGAATGAGCGTGGCCATGTCTGTCCTGTCTCTTTCTTGCGGCGCGCGGCCTATTGCAGCTGGCTGTGGACGGCGGTGAGCGCGCTGTCGTTCACCGTCACGCCCTCGCGCGTGCGGATGGCGTTGGCAAAGGCGGCGATCGCGTCCTGCGCGGCGCCCTGCGCGGCCGAGGTGATATAGCCCTGGGCGATGGCGGCGTTGTCCTCGTTCTGCTCGGGGGCGTCGATGCGGTTGACCTTCGCGATCACGACCTGTCCCTCGCCGGGGACGATGGTGGTGCCGCCCGCGGTGAGGCCGGGGGCGAAGACCGCGTCGATGAAGCCCTGCGGCATGGAGGCGACATAGCCCTGCCGGGTGATCGCCTCGAAGGTCTCGGAGGGCAGGCCGAGATCGGCGATCGCGGTGCCCGTCGCCACCTGGGTCTCGAGCGCCTCGGCGCGGGCGGTGAGCGCGCGCAGCACGGCATCGGCTTCCCAGTCGGCGCTCACCTGGTCGCGCACCTCCTCGAACGGGCGCAGCGTGGCCGGCACGATCCCGTCGAGGCGCAGGGCGAAGATGCCGCCGTCCGACAGTTCGACGATCTCGGGGAAGTCGCCCTCCTGCACCGCGGCGGCGGCGTTCTGGAAATCGGTATAGGCGGCGATCCCGCCCTCGCTGTCGGGCGTCCAGTCGATCGTGCCGAGGTCCATCGGCGTCTCCGCGGCGAGGTCCTCGAGCGTCGCGCCGGAGGCGAGCAGGTCATCGAATTCCTCGAGCCGGTCGGCGATGAGCCGGGCGGCGGCATCGCCGGCCATCTCGACCGCCAGTTCGTCGCGGGCTTCCTCGAAGGGGATCTCATGGCCTTCGAGCGTGCCGTTCACGCGGTAGAGCGCCGGGCCGAGATCGCTTTCCACCGGGCCGACGACGCCCGTGCCCTCGAGGCCGAACACCGCCTCGGCGGTCGGCGCGGCGAGGTCGTCGCGGCCGACATCGCCCATGTCCGTGTCGATCAGCTCGAGGCCGCGCGCGCGCGCCTCCTCCTCGAATCCGGTCTCGCCCGCGGCGATCCGGTCGGCGGCGGCCTGCGCCTCCTCGGTGCTGCCGAAGACGAGGCGTTCGACGAGGCGGCGTTCGGGCTGCACGTAGGAGGAGATGTTTTCCTCGTAGAGCGCGCGCAGCGCCTCCTCGTTGAGCTCGACCTCGTCGGTCAGCATGGCGGGCGTGACCCAGGCATAGGTGATGCGGCGGGTTTCGGGCGCGGTATAGCTCTCGGGATGGGCGTCGTACCACGCCTCGAGATCGCTGTCGGAGGGCAGGGGCGTGCCGGTCTCAAGATCCGCGGGGGTGAGGGTCGCCACCGAGATCGTGCGGCGTTCGCCGAGCCAGTCCACCACGACCTGACCGTAGGAATTCGGCATGGTGATGCCGGTCGCGAGGGCGCCGGTGAGCACCGCGCGCGCGGCGTCCTTGCGCAGCCCGGCCTCGAAATCCTTGCGGTTCATGCCGTTGCGGGCGAGCAGGTCGCTATAGACCTCGGGATCGAAGCGGCCGCTCACGCCCTTGAACGTGTCGATCGCCATGAGTTCCCGGCGGACCTGGTCGTCGCCCACGGAGATGCCGACCCGTGCCGTCTCCCCGTCGAGTGCGGCCTGGGTGATGAGCTGGGAGAGCACCTGCTGGGACAGGCCGAAGTCGAGCGCCTGCTGGAGCGAGAGCGCCTGTCCGGTCTGCGCCTCGATCCCGCGCATCTGGCTGCGCAGGGCGTTGGCATAGTCGGGGACGGTGATCTCCTCGTCGCCGACGCTGCCCACGCGGTTCACGCCCGAGCCGAAATTCGCGGTCCCGAATCCGCCCAGACCGACGATCAGCAGGGCGAGAATCCCCCAGATGACCATTTTCCCGCCAGATCCCTTGCCGCTCGCCATTGTTCTTCGTCTCCATTCACGATTGGCAAAGTGTCTAGGCGGTCAGGCACCGCTCTGCAAGCGTGAAGGGGAAGGCGATCAGGGTTCGATCGTCGACAGGCGTTCGAAAAGGGTTCCGATCCCGGCGCGGTCGATATTGGCGAAGGCGAGGCGGAGCTGGCGCGGCCCCTGTCTGCTGCCCTCGGGCATGAAGCAGGTGCCGGGCAGGAGCAGCACGCCGGCATGGTCGACATACCAGGGCGCGAGGTCGGGGGAGGGCATGGCGAAAGGGTGTTCGACATAGGCGAAGAAGGCGCCGCAGCCGAGGAGCCGCCAGCCCCGCGCCGAGAGGGCGGCGAAGCCCTCCTCGAGCGCGCGGCGCCGGGCGAGGATCTCCGCACGCTCCGCCGCGACCCAGTCGCCGAGGTTGCGCATTCCCCAGAGCGCGGCGTGCTGGCCGATCTGGTTGGGGCAGATGGTGACGGTGTCGAGATATTTCTCCGCCTCGAAGAGCCGGTCCTCGCCCGCGACGATGGCGCCGACGCGGTGGCCGGTGAGGCGGTAGGCCTTGGAGAAGGAATAGAGCTGGATCAGCGTGTCCTGCCAGCCGGGCTGGCGGAACAGGACGTGGGGCACGGTGTCGCGGCTGTCGAAATCGCGATAGGTCTCGTCAAGCACCAGCGCGATCCGGCGGTCGCGGGCGAGCGCGTAGAAGTTGCTGAGCAGTTCGGAGGGATATTCGACCCCGCCGGGATTGTTGGGCGAGACGAGGACGATGGCGCGGGTGCGCGGGGTGATGAGCCGCGCGGCGGTTTCCAGGTCGGGCAGGAGGCCCGCGCCCGTGGGCAGGGGCACGGCGGTGACGCCCGACATGTCGCACCACATCTTGTGGTTGAAGTACCAGGGCGTCGGGATGATGACCTCGTCCCCGGCGGTCGCGAGCGTGGTCATGACGGCGGTGAAGGCCTCGTTGCAGCCGGAGGTGATGGCGACCTCGGCGGGGGCGACGGGTGCGTGATAGGCGGCCGACCATTGCGTCGCGACTTCGGCGCGCAGCTCCGGCAGGCCGAGCACGGGGCCGTAGAGATGCGCCTCGGGCAGTTCGAGCGCGATCCGCGCGATCTCCTCGCGCAGGGCGCGGGGCGGCGGGTCCATCGGCGCGGCCTGGGAGACGTTCAGCAGCGGGCGCTCTGCGGGAAACTCCTTGCCCGCGATCCACTTGCGGCTTTCGACGATGGGCGAGGGGGCGGTGCGGCTCATCGGGGTTGTCAGCGGCAGCGGCGCGGGGCGGGCCATGTGGCGGTCTCCTTGGTCGTGTCTGTGTCGTGCGGTGTCGTGCGGTCGGTCCTGGAGGACTCTGTGCCTCATCTAGCGGCGGAGCGCGAGAGGGCAAAACGCGCGGCGGCGGCCGGGAGGCGGCGCGCGGGCCGGTCCCGATCACAAGCCGCCTTCGCGCTGTGCAAAAATCGTCCAGCGGATCAAATTTCGGGCGCTGCGGCGGCAGGGCGGGGAGAGTGGGGCCGCGGTTACGGGTCTTTAACCCGTTTCGTCCCTAGATCACCACAGGCATGCGGCGCGGAAGGCGCCGGAGAAGGCGTCCCGACGGAGGACCGCGTGCGAGGCACGGCAGCAGGTTTCAGAGGATCGACAGGTATGGCATCGGACAAGGACACGGACAGGGATATCGTGATCGCGGATCTGACGGCGGCGCTCGAGGCGGCGCGGGCGGGGGAGGCGGGGCGCGTCGAGCGCCTGACGGAGCGGATCCGCGACCGCTCCTATCAGCTCGAGCCGCGGCAGGCGGCCTATATGGTGCGCGCCGCCTGTACGGAGATCGAGCGGGTGCTGCGGATGGCGGACGAGGCGCAGGGCGTCTGGACCGCGCTTTCCGCCATCGCGCGGGTCGAGGACATGTTCCGCCGCGTCGGCTCGGCCAGCGACGCGGCCTGACCGGCGCGGGCCGGATCGGGTCCGGTGTGTCCGGGGTCAGTCGCGCCCGCGATAGGGCTGCACATATTGCAGCGCCATGTCCCAGGGAAAGAAGATCCAGGTGTCCTGCGACACTTCGGTGATGTAGCTGTCGACCTGCGCGCGGCCCTTCGGCTTGGCGTAGACCGTGGCGAAATGCGCCTTCGGATAACGGGCGCGGCAGAGTTCCAGGGTCTTGCCGCTGTCGACGAGATCGTCGATCACGAGGATGCCTTCGCCGTCGCCCATCAGGTCGGGGTCGGGCGCGTTGAGCACCTGGGGCTCGGTCTGGGTCTGATGGTCGTAGGATTTGACGGAGATCGTGTCGACCGTGCGGATGTCGAGCTCGCGGGCGATGATCATCGCGGGGGCCATGCCGCCACGGGTGATCGCGACGATGGCGCGCCAGGCTCCGTTGTCCGGCCCCTTGCCGTCGAGCCGCCAGGCGAGCGCGCGGCTGTCGCGGTGGATCTGGTCCCAGCTGACGTGAAAGCCTTTTTCATGCGGCAGGATGTCGGACATCTTCGGAAACCTCTTTTTCGGGCGGCTGGACTGTCCCCGGCGGGACGGTCGGGGCGGTTGCCGTGCCTTTTGACGAAAAACGCAGCCTGCGGCAAGGCATACCGCAAGCTGCGCCGGAATTTGCCGGAGCCGGGGATCAGTCCTTGGACATGTCCGGCGCGTCGACCGCCTTCATCCCCACGACGTGATAGCCCGCGTCGACGTGATGGGTTTCGCCCGTGACCCCCGCGCCGAGACCGGACAGCAGGTAGAGTGCCGAGCCGCCCACATCGTCGATCGTGACGTTGCGGCGGAGCGGGGAGTTGTATTCGTTCCACTTCATGATGTAGCGGAAATCGCCGATGCCGGAGGCGGCGAGCGTCTTGATCGGCCCGGCGGAGATCGCGTTCACGCGGATGCCGTCCTTGCCGAGATCTTCGGCGAGATAGCGCACCGACGCCTCGAGCGCGGCCTTCGCCACGCCCATCACATTGTAATGCGGCATCACCCGTTCGGCGCCGTAATAGGTCATCGTCAGCATCGCGCCGCCATCGGGCATGAGCTTCGCGGCGCGCTGCGCGACGGCGGTGAAGGAAAAGACGGAGATGTCCATCGTCAGGTTGAAATTCGCCCGCGTGGTGTCGACATAGCGGCCGCGCAGCTCGTTCTTGTCGGAAAAGCCGATGGCGTGGACGACGAAGTCGATCTTGCCCCATCTGTTCTTGATGTCGGCGAAAAGCGCGTCGATGGAGCCTTCGTCGGAAACGTCGCATTCCACCACGAAATCCGACCCGAGGCGCGCAGCGAGCGGATCGACCCGCTTCTTGAGCTGTTCGCCCTGATAGGAAAAGCACAGCTCCGCGCCCTGTTCGGAGAGGGCCCTGGCGATGCCCCAGGCAATCGACTTGTCGTTGGCGAGGCCCATGATCAGCCCGCGTTTGCCGTCCATCAGTTTGGTCATGGGTGGCCTCAACCTTTTGTCGTTTTTCGGTGAAAGCTGCTTTAGGGCTTTTGTCGGACCCTATCAAGCCTGCCGCACGGAAATTCATGACGCAACGTTATTCGCGGCATCGCGCCCGCATTTTGCGGGGTTGTTGCGGACGGGTGATCGCGCTATCGAATGCGGGCGAGACAGGAGAGCTGACATGGGTCCACGCAGGGGCATCTTTGCCGGGGAGAACCCGTTCGAGATCGCGCGCCGCTGGCTGGCGGAGGCCGAGGCGGCCGAACCGAACGATCCCAATGCGATCGCGCTGGCGACGGTCGATCCGGAGGGGCTTCCGAACGTGCGCATGGTGCTCCTGAAGGAGATCGCGCCGGACGCCTTCGTCTTCTTCACCAATTACGAGAGCGCGAAGGGCGAGGAGATCGAGGCCAGCGGCAAGGCCGCCTTCGTGATGCACTGGAAGAGCCTGCGCCGGCAGGTCCGGGTGCGCGGCACCGTCCTGCGCGAAAGCGCGGACCGGTCGGACGCCTATTACGGCTCGCGCGCGCTCGGCAGCCGGATCGGCGCCTGGGCCAGCCGGCAGTCGCGCCCGCTGTCCTCGAAGGCCGCGCTGATGGAGGCGGTCACGCGCGAGGGGCTGAAGCGGGGCACGCATCCGGAGCGGCCGCCCTTCTGGGGCGGCTACAGGATCGTGCCGGTGGAGATCGAATTCTGGGCGGACGGGGAGTTCCGGCTGCACGACCGGTTCCGCTGGCGCCGGGCGGATCCGGAGGCCGGCTGGGACGTCCAGAGGCTCAGTCCGTGAGCAGAACAGGTGTTTCGAGGGCGCGCGAGTGCCGGTTGACGCGAGGTAAGCTGGGCGTTTGACCGAAAAGTTATATAAGGGGGGCCTTGATCCTCGCGCCTGTTTGGCACAGGGTCGGCGTTGGGATGAGGGGCACGAGCCCCGACGTGTTTGGGCCGGTGCGTCTCGCGCCGCCCGTCTGAGTATGGACTAATGAACGATACGAACTTGGGGAAAGTCGTCTCGGGCCATGTGAAATGGTTCGATCCGTCGCGAGGATTTGGTTTCGTCGTCGCGGACGACGGTGGCCCGGACATTCTGTTGCATGCCAATGTCTTGCGGAATTTCGGTCAGAGTTCCGTCGCCGATGCGGCGGTGATCCGCCTGTCGGTGCAGAAGACCGACCGGGGCGTGCAGGCCGTGGAAGTGCTGGAGATCTCGCCGCCCGCAAATCCCGGCGGTCCGCAGCTCGAGGATCTCGAACAGATCATCGGCGCGGAGCGTGACCTGCCGCTCGAGCCCGCGCGGGTGAAGTGGTTCGACAAGGGCAAGGGATTCGGCTTTGCCAATGTCTTCGGCCGTCCCGAGGACATCTTCATCCATATCGAGGTGCTGCGCCGGTCCGGCCTGGCCGACCTCCTGCCGGGCGAGGCCGTGGGGCTGCGCGTGATCGAGGGGCGGCGCGGACGGATGGCCGCCCATGTTGCCGCCTGGGACAGCGCGGTGCGGGAAAATGACATCGGAACGTGAGCGGGGAGGGCGGATGCGCCGGGCGCTCTGGGCGTTCGTGCTCGTCCTTCCGGGCACGCTCTCCGCGCAGGAGGCGTGCCGGCCCGACGAGGTGGTGATCCTCGACGGTGGGAGCGGTGCGGCGCAGGCCCGTTTCAGCGTGGAAATCGCCGATGACGCGCCGGAGCGCGCGCGCGGCCTCATGCACCGCGAAAGCCTTGCGCAGTCGCATGGCATGCTGTTCGTCTACGAGGCGCCGCAACAGGTGGCCTTCTGGATGGAGAACACGCTGATCCCCCTCGACATGATCTTCACCGACCGGACGGGGCGGGTGACGCGGGTGCATGACAGCGCGGTGCCGCTCGACCGCACCCCCATTCCCGGCGGCGACGAGGTGCTTGCCGTGCTGGAGATCAACGGCGGGCTCGCGGCGGCGCTCGGCATCGGTCCGGGCGACATGCTGCGCCATCCCGTCTTCGGGGCGGAGGCCGCCGCGCCCTGCGCGGGCGAATAACCTCTTTTCAACGCCATCGGCAGCGGGTAGGACAGGCGCACGGTCGGGGCGTGGCGCAGTCTGGTAGCGCACCTGTTTTGGGTACAGGGGGTCGTGAGTTCGAATCTCGCCGCCCCGACCATCTTTCCTGATGTCGATAGCCGGGGCACGTGGTTTGCCCGTCGCACATGACCGGGGAGGTGCCCATCCCGGTTATAGCGAGTTGCTGACGCATCCGCCCATGTGCCCTGCCAACTGCCGGGCGGCGTCACCCTGGCTGCTCCAATCGTCCGTGATCTCACCAAGATACGCCCGGCGCGCATAATCCAGTGTCATGGCATCCGAGGCCGAGAGGCGCGGAATCGCCCAGTCGGCGGCGGCATCCTTCGTGACGAACACCCCGGTGCTGGCCGTGTGCCACATCCGCGCAAGCGTCAGCAGGACATTGCGCTCGTCCCCATGCAATCCATCCAGCAAATCCGGCAGCGCACCGCGCATGGCCTGACGGATATGCTCCGGCGAAACTTCTGGCAGCAGGTCATCCCCTGGCGGTCCGAGCAAGGGAATGGCCTGCTGACGGGCCTGTGCGATCACCAGTGAATACTCGGGATCGTGTTCAGGCATCGGGCTCTCACCGGCCTCGAACGCGTCCCGCAGCCATTCTCCATAGACGAATTCGGCCCGCACTGGGTGGTCGCCTCGGGCAAGGTCGGAGCGGCGAAATATCATGACCTCTAGGCAGCGTGGGCCTCCGGGCACGGCAGGGTGGCGTCCGGAAAGGTGCAGCAAGTTCCTCAGCAGACCGTTGCGCTGGTTCCCGGTCAGCTCGGATTCAACCACTGCCAGAAGATCAATGTCGCTCTGCGGCCGGAGGCCGCCCGACACTGCCGACCCATGCAGATACACACCGAGTAGCGCATCGCCGAGACTGCGCTGCAAGATCAGCAAAGCCGACTGGATCTGTTCTGTCTGATGGGGTGCCCTCTGCATGATGTTCTTCTAACGGCCATGGCTCATCATCGGAAGGCAGCTCTGTCCGGGGGGGGCTCGGATGGGCTTGCCGCGGCCTCGAAGCCGGAAGCAGACCACAGGTCAAGCGCTGAGCCTGCGGCCTGCCCGCGAGGGAGTTTTTCGGCGAGATCTCCGCATCGGTGTCGGTGTTGACGCCCGGCATCCACATGGCTAGCCTTTCGCTGTCTGAAACAGGTCAGGCTCGGGAAGGTTGGCCCGGCCCCCGTTCGAGCGGGCGCGACCCGGACGGGCATGTGTGCGACATCGTCTGGAATCCTGATCTGACCCCGTCCGATGAGTGACCGGCCGCCGACCCGTCGATCGGCGGCGCCGGGCCGGGGGATGTGGCGGGATCTCGGCGGAGAAGGGGCGCCGATTTCGCCGCTCCGCCTGCTCGTGCCGGATGCGGACCGGCAACATAATCATAGACATCTAAATATATTTCATCTAAGCAGGATCAGGTATCGGCGCAAAATGAGGCAACCATGAGCATCAAGAATGTTTTGTTGGCACATACGGGAAACACGGCGTTTCTCAGCAGCCTGCGTTATGCGGTGAAGATCGCCAAGCGGCATGACGCGTGGCTGACGGGCCTCTATGGCGGCACGTGGTCCTATGTCGACCAGGTCCTCGCGGTGGGCGGAGATCTTCGCGCCAAGCTGAAGGAGGTCGAGCGCAGCCGGGTGGCGGAGCTTCGGGCGCAGTTCGAAGAGGAGGCGGCCGCCGGCGGCATTGTGGAGCGGTCCGAATTCCTTCCGCCCGACAGCGTCAGCAAGTTCGCCCCGACCGAGATTGCGCGGAATTTCGATTTCATCGTAACCGGCTATCAGCCGAAGCTGCGGAACGACGAATATCGCGCGGTGAGCCCGGACATCATCGCCCTGCGCAGCGGCCGTCCGGTGCTGGTGGTGCCCGATGGCTACGAGGCCGAGACGCTGGCCAGCCACGCGCTCGTCGCCTGGGACGGCAAACGCTCGGCGGCGCGGGCGATCAACGATGCGATGACGGTGCTCGAGGAGAAGCCGCGGAAGGTGTCCATTGTCACCGTCGGCAACGTGCTGCACGAACTTCCCGACGCGACCTGGATCACGCGGCATCTGGAGCGGCACGGGGTCAAGGCGGAACATATCCACCGCACCAAGGCCGGCGGCAGCATCGCGGATGTCGTTCAGACGACCGCCGACGAGATCGGTGCGAAGCTGATCGTCATGGGTGCCTACGAGCACAGCAAGTTTTCCCAGGACATGTTCGGCGGCGTCACCCATCAGGTGCTCCGCACCGCCAAGGTTCCGGTCTTCATGTCGCATTGATCGCATCGAGGCCGCGCCCCGGCGCGGGCCGTGTTCCGGCCGCAAAGCGGCGGCCGGGCGGCGGCCGTGGGCCGGAGAGGAGGGCGCGACTTGGTCGTTGACTGGCCGGGTGAGCGCGGCTAGAAAAGAAAAAGCAACATAGATATCTAATATTAGGCACCTGGCACAGTGCCTCTATGCAGCTACCTAAAGAGGGAGGAAGATAATGAAACGCAAACTTACCATGTTTTTTGCTGCGCTCGGCATGTCCGTGCTCGGCAGCGGTGTCACGGCGCAAAGCGTCAACGTGACGCTTTCGGGGGGCAACCCGTCGGGTCTGTGGTCCCTTCTGGGGGCCGGCGTCGACCGCGCCGTGAAGGCCTCCGACCCCAGGGGGGTCGTCACCTACCAGGCCACGGGCGGCGGCTTTGCCAATATCGCCCTGCTTCAGGCGAACCGCACCGATCTGGGGCTCGCGCATGACGCGGAGATCAAGCTGGCGCTCGAGGGCGCAGAGCCGTTCCGGGGGCCGGTCGAAAATCTCCAGGCCATCGGCTACATGTACAACTGGGCGCCGATGCACTTTTTCCTGCGCAAGTCGATCGCCGACGAATACGGCATCGACAGCCTTGACGACCTTGCCTCCTCGGGCGCGTCCATCCGGGTCGGCAACAACAACGCCGGGAACGTGACGGCCAATATCACGAGCTTCATGCTCGACGCGGCCGGGTTCGACGAGGAGACGATCAGGGCGAATGGCGGCACCATGGTGCGCGGCGGTTCGGCGCAGCAGGCCGACCTGATGGCCGACGGCCGGATCGACATGGTCACCAACGGCATCTTCGTCGGCCATTCGTCCTTCCTCAGCGTCGACCGGAACACCGAGGTCGTGGTTCTTCAGGTCCCGCAGGACGTGATCGACCAGACGAACGAGAGATTCGGCACGACGCCGTTCGAGATCCCGGCGGGGAGCTACAGCAACCAGCCGGAGGCGGTCCAGACGCTTGCCCTCGGTGCGCTGCTGATCACCTCGGACGCGCTGGACGAGGAATCCGGCTACACCATCGCGAAGGACATCGTCGAGAACATGGACGAGGTTCGCTCCGTGCACAGCTCGATGAAGGAACTCACTCCCGAGCTTCTGGTCTCGCAGACCACGCTGCCCTTCCATCCGGGCGCGCAGCGGGCCTATACCGAGCTCGGGCTGCTGGAATAAGATCCTGAATTCCCGAAAATAAGAAGCCGGCGCATCGGAAACGGTGCGCCGGCTTTTTCATGGCCGCCTGATCATGGCCGCGGGTCTCGCGCGACACCTGGCGGGGCGTGCAGGCACAGCCGTTGCACCCATGGCGCGGGGCGACGGGTGGCGCAGGCCGGAGGGCGATGCCCTGTCAGCCGATCTGGTCGGGGGTGCTCTTGCCCTTGGTCGGCGGGACGCGGATGCCGCGGCGGGCCGCCTCGGCCTCGTCGCGTTCGAGGTTGCGGATGATGAGTGCAAGCGCCTTGCGCAGAGTGCGCTGCTCTTCCTCGCTCAGGCCCGCGACGGCCAGATCGTTCGCCTCGATCGCCAGCGGTTCGAGCAGGTCGCGCAGCTCCCAGCCCCTTGGCGTCAGGAAGGCATGCTGGCGGCGCTTGTTGCCCTCGACGTTGCGTCGGACGATATACCCAAGTTCCTCCATCCGAAGCAGGGCGGTATGGGCCGTGGGCTCCGTCAGATGCGCCCGTTCGCTCAGCTCGCGCTGCGACAGCCCGTCCTCCTTCCACAGGATCCGCAGGAAGATCCACTGGCCGAAGGTCACGTTCTGCGTGTTCAGCCGGATCTGGAGAGAGCGGTTGAATCCCCGCGCGGCGAGGCGCACGAGCCTCGCAAGGCGTTCGTCAGGTCTCGCTGATCCGAGATCAGGGCTGACGCATTTGGTTTGTTCGTTCATCCGGAGACTAAACCAATAAAACCCGATGTTGCCAAGAGCATGCAGGCCGGAACACCGCTTGGCAACCAAAACTTCGGCGGGGTTTCGCCCCTCGGGCGGGCTCGCGGTGCGACCCGCGGTCGCGGGAAGGGGGAGCGGCAGGACGCCGGGTTCATTCGCATCCTGCAATATGAGGCGAAATGGAAAAAATCAGTGACAAGCGCGGATCGTATTTTATAATAAGTAAATCAATTACGGAAAAAGAAATGATCCGGTGCGGAACCATGCTGGGAGACGGGCGACGGAGGGAGCCTTCCTGTCATCCCGCCGCGGATCAGGAGGAGAAAACGCATAATGACGGACCGTTTGTCTGGAAAAAAAGCGATTGTCACAGGCGCCGCGCAGGGGATCGGCTTTGCCGTGGCCGACGCCTTCGTCCGGGAGGGCGCGCAGGTGGTGATCCTCGACCTGAATGGAGATCTCGCCAGTGAAGCCGCAGGAAAGATCGGCGCGCGTTGCACAGGACTTCAGATGGATGTCTCCGACGAGGCCTCTGTGAAACAGGGGATCGCCGCGGCGCTCGAGGTGCTCGGCGGGCTCGATATCGTCGTGAACAATGCCGGTGTGCAGCGCGCGAGCAGCATCGAAGAGGCCTCGGTCGAGGACTGGGATCTACAGATGAGCGTCAACATGCGCGGGCCCTTCCTGGTCCTGCGCGAGGCACTGCCGCACCTGTCGGCGGGTGCGTCGGTCATCAATACCTCATCGGCGGCCGGCCTGCGCGGCGCGCCCGGCGTGTCGGGCTACTGCGCGAGCAAGGGCGGGCAGATCCTGTTCACCACCGCCGCGGCGGCAGAACTCGGGCCGCGGGGCATTCGCGTCAACGCCGTCTGTCCGGGCTGGGTGGACACGCCGTTCAACGGTCCGGTGATCCGGCAGATGGGCGGCACCGAGGCGCATGACGCGATGATCCGCGCCACCGTTCCCCTCGGGCGGCAGGCCACGCCGCCGGAGATCGCACCGACCTACGTGTTCCTGGCCTCCGACGAGGCCAGCTACCTGACCGGCAAGGCCATCGGCGTCGATGGCGGCGTCGTCTGACATCTTTCGTGGAACAGCAAGACAGGAGGAGACCTTGACCACATTTCCTTACGACCTCGCGGCCCGTGTGCTGCGTGAAGCCATCGAGGCGAGCGAAGCGCCCTCGAGCGTGACCATCCTCGACGCGGGGGGCAACCTCGTCGCCTTCGCCCGCATGGACGGTGCGCCGCTCGCGAGCATCGAGATCTCGCGCGGGAAGGCCTTTACCGCCGCCGCGATGGGAATGCCGAGCGGCGACCTGCTCGGCGCCGTGCAGCCGGGGGCGCCCTATTACGGGTTCCAGACCACCCATGGCGGCCTGCCGGTGGTTTTTGCCGGAGGACTGCCGATCCGCAGGGACGGGCAGCTCATCGGCGCGGTCGGCGTCGCGGGGGGCTCGACCGATCAGGATACGGCGGCGGCAACCGCCGGTGTCGCAGCCGCAGAGCGCACAGCCGGCTGAACCCCGGCCTCTGCACATCATTAGGGAGGAGAGAACATGTCCAGGAACCTGTTTCTGACGGGAATGGTCCGGGCTGCGTGGCTGTCATGCGTGATGATTGCCCCTGCCGGCCTTGCCGTCGCGCAAACGAACGACGGCACCCCGGCGAAAGGTCAGATCGACGAGGCGCGCGCGGTCGCCGCCGATGACGATATCGACAACTGGCTGCTGCACGGCCGGACCTATGAAGAGAAACGCTACAGCCCTCTGGCGGATATCAACCGCGAGAATGTCGATGAGCTTGGCCTCGCATGGTCCTTCAAGATCGACGACGACCGCGGGATGGAGGCGACGCCCATCGTCGTCGATGGGGTGATGTATGTCACCGGCCCCTGGAGCAAAGTCTATGCGCTCGATGCGACGAGCGGAGAATTGCTGTGGAAATACGATCCCGACGTGGATCGCCAGGTGGCTGCATCCGCCTGCTGCGACGTGGTCAACCGCGGGGTCGCGGTCTGGAAGGGGCGCGTCTATGTCGGCGTGATCGACGGTCGCCTCGCCGCGCTCGATGCGGAGACGGGCGAGGTCGAGTGGATCGTGGACACGGTGATCGACGCCAGCCGGAACTACACGATCACCGGCGCGCCCCGGATCGTGAAGGACAAGGTGCTGATCGGCAACGGCGGTGCGGAATACGGCGTGCGGGGCTATGTCACGGCCTATGACGCGGAGTCCGGGGAGGAGGCCTGGCGCTTCTTCACGGTGCCGGGCGATCCCGAGCTGCCGCCGGAAAACGACGCGATGGCGATGGCGCGCGAGACCTGGTTCGGCACGGATTATGCCGAATACGGCGGCGGCGGCACGGTGTGGGATTCGATGTCCTACGACCCGGAGCTGGACCTGCTCTACATCGGGGTCGGCAACGCGTCGGTCTGGAGCCGCAAGCTGCGCAGCGAGGGGGAGGGCGACAACCTCTTCGTCTCCTCCATCGTGGCGCTGAAGCCCGACACGGGCGAGTATGTCTGGCACTACCAGACGACGCCGGGGGACGAGTGGGACTTCACCGCGACCCAGCAGATGACGCTGGCCGATATCGAGATCGACGGAGAGCTCCGCAAGGTCATCATGCAGGCGCCGAAGAACGGCTTCTTCTACGTGATTGACCGGACCGACGGGACGCTGATCTCGGCCGAGAACTACGTGCCGGTGAACTGGGCCGAGGGGATCGACATCGAGACCGGGCGCCCGATCTTCAACGAGGAGATCGCGCGCTACGACGACGGCGAGCTCAAGCTCGTGACGCCCTCGGGCTTCGGCGGGCACAACTGGCACCCGATGTCCTTCAACCCGGAGACGGGGCTGATGTATATCCCGGCGATGATCGGGGCGTGGTATTTCCAGGCGATCGATGAATCGCCGATGCCCGCGGAGAAGGGCACCTACAACTTCGGCGCGATCATCACCATGGGTCTGCCGCCCGAGGAGGGGAGCGAGGTCCGGCCCTCGGCGGAGGACATTCCCGACCTGTCCAAGCTGGAGGATCGCGAGAAGATGCAGGAGGCCTGGCACGGGCGCCTCATCGCCTGGGATCCGGTGGCGCAGGAGGCTCGCTGGTCCAAGGATTACACCGCCATGTATAATGGCGGGACGCTCACCACGGCGGGCGGGCTGGTGTTCCAGGGCACCGGCGCGGGCGAATTCTTCGCCTATGACGCGGAAGACGGCGCGGTGCTCTACGAGACGCCGGTCAACACCGGGATCGTCGCGGCGCCGGTGACCTACCGGGTCGACGGAGAGCAGTATATCGCCGTCTCCGTCGGTTGGGGCGGGGGCTATACGCTGTTCTCCGGTCCTGTCGCCCAGCAGGCCGAACAGCAGGCGAATGCGCAGGTCATGGTGTTCAAGCTCGGCGGAACGGCCGAGATGCCGCCGGCGCCGTCGCCGCTTCCCGAACCCTCTGTCCTGGCCCAGACCGAGATGAGCGAGGAGCAGCTCGCGCATGGCGCGTTCAACTTCCTCGTCCATTGCGCGGCCTGCCACGGGGTCGACGCGATCAGCGGCGGGGTGGTCCCCGACCTGCGCTACATGTCGCAGGACAGGTACGAGGTCTTCGACGTCATCCTCCAGGGCGGGCTGGCGAGCTCGGGCATGCCCGATTTCAGCACGAAGCTGAGCGAGGAGGAGCAGGAGGAGCTCAAGCAGTATATCGCGCGCCGCAACGAGGATCTGCGCGAAGAGCTGGCCAACAACCAGTAGGCCGGTCGCGAGACGAAGGAGGGGGCGTCACGATGTGGCGCCCCTTTCGCATGGACGGGGGGCGGGTCAGCCCATCCGCGCGCCGAGCATCTCGGAGATGCGCGCGGCGGTCCTGCGGAGGGTCTGCGATATCGGGCTGTCCCTTTCCGTGGAGATCATCCCGGTGATCCCGAGCACCGTGAGCACGGCCACGACGGTGTTGGTCCGGTCGAAGATCGGGCAGCTCAGCGACGCGATGGCCGGAAGCACCAGCCCCACCGCTTCCGCGACGCCGCTCTCGCGCACGGAGTTCAGCACGCGGTCGACATCGGCCCGCGAGCGGATGTTTGCGGCCTCGAGCGCGGCGGAGCCTTCGGCCAGTTCCTTCTCGATCAGCGGGTCGGCCTTCTCGGGCGGCAGGAAGGCGGCGAAGGCGCGCCCGTTCGAGGAGGTGAGCAGCGGCAGGACGGAGCCGACATTGACGGTGATGTTCACCGGCGCGTTGTTCGGCACCCAGCGCACGAGCGTCGGCCCGAAATTCCCGAGCACCGAGAGGGACACGGTCTCGCCCGTCTCCTCGCGCAGCGAGACCATGAACGGATAGGCCAGTTCGACCACATCGAGGCGCCGGATCGCGGCGAGGCCGAGATCCAGCGACAGCGGGCCGAGATCGTAATATCCCGTCGTCTTGCTCTGCGTGATCAGACCGGTCTCGATGAAGCTCGCGAGATAGCGGTGCGCCTTGGCCGGAGCCATGTCCGCCGCCTTGGAAATCGCGGTGAGCGACATCGAGTCGTTGCGGCGGACCAGCGCCTCCAGCAGCCTGGCTCCCACGACGACAGATTGAATGTGCTGACGGGCGCCACCTTTTTCTTCCACATCCGTTTCCTTCGCTTGCTGAGTGGTCATGTATCGAATTGCCTGTAAAATGCGCCTGTGAAAAACTTGGCCGCCCCCGGCCCGGATCGGGAGATCCCTGCGCGTGCGGGTATAACCTCCTGCACATGATGTCGTTTCCCGGTCAAGCTTTCGCAGGCCATGACCGGGGCGTTCCAGGCGCGGTGGCGATATTTTTCAACATATCCGCCTTTCCGGTGCATGGATGCACAGGCTCCTCGTGCGAAAATCTGCCGTGGAAACGCCGGGGCAGGGGTGCGTTCCCTTGACATCCGTTAGAAATCTAAGTTATTTCAGGCCCAAGAAAAAGGGAGGATCATACCTTGACGCACGCTCTGAAAATTGACGTCGATCAGTCGCTGCCGCAGCATGTCGATCTGTATTTCGGCGGGGAATGGCACAAGCCGGCAAGCGGCTCCTACGACGACACGCTGAACCCGGCGACGGGACAGGTCATCCGCGCCGTCGCCACCGCGGGCACGGCCGACGTGGACGCGGCGGTCGCGGCGGCGCAGGCCGGCTTTCTCGAATGGCGCGACGTGCCGCCGCTGGAGCGCGGCCGCATCCTGAAGGAGATCGCCGCCCTCCTGCGCAAGCATGGCGACGAGCTGGCGCTGATCGACGCGGCCAACTGCGGCAACCCCTATACGGAAATGCGCGGTGACGCGGCCATTGCGGCGGCGCAGATGGACCTCTTTGCCGGTCTCGTGACCGAGATGAAGGGCGACACGATCCCGATGGGGCCCGACCGGGTGAACATGACGCTGCGCCAGCCGCTCGGCGTCGTGGCGCGCATCCTGGCGTTCAACCACCCGTTCATGTTCTGCGGCGGCAAGATGGCCGCCCCGCTCGCGGCCGGCAACGCCGTGATCATCAAGCCGCCGGTGCAGGCGCCGCTCTCGGCGCTGCGCCTCGCGGAGATCGTCGACGGGCTGCTGCCGAAGGGCACGTTCAGCGTGCTGCCCGGCGGGACCGAGGCGGGCGCGGCGCTGGCCGAACATCCGGGCGTCGCCAAGGTGACGCTGATCGGGTCGGTTGGCGCGGGCCGCGCGGTGATGCGCAGCGCCAGTTCGACGGTGAAGCCGGTGCTGCTGGAGCTCGGCGGCAAGAACGCGCTGATCGCCTATCCCGACAGCAAGCCCGAAAAGATCGCCGACGCCCTTGTCGCCGGCATGAATTTCGGCTGGTGCGGCCAGTCCTGCGGTTCGACGAGCCGGGCCTTCCTGCATGAGGATATCCATGACGAGGTGCTGTCCTACCTCTCCGACAAGATCGCGCGCTACAAGCCGGGGATCCCGACCGACCCCGAGACCACGATGGGCGCCATCGTCAGCCGGGACCAGTTCAACCGGGTGATGGGCTATATCGAGTCGGCCAAGAGCGAGGGCGCGCGCGCCGTCACCGGCGGCAATGCCGTCACCGACGGGCCGCTGGGCAAGGGCTGCTTCATCGAGCCGACCATCTTCGCCGACGTGACCCCCGAGATGCGCATCGCGCGCGAGGAGATCTTCGGCCCGGTCCTGGCGGTCCGCAAATGGAGCGACGAGACCGAGATGCTGCGCGAGGTCAACGGGCTGGAACTCGGCCTGACCTGTGCCATCTGGACACGCGATCTGGTCACTGCGCACCGCGCCGCGGCACGGGTCGAGGCGGGCTTTGTCTGGGTCAACGAGGTCGGCCGCCATTTCCTCGGCGCGCCCTTCGGCGGGGTCAAGCAATCGGGGATCGGCCGTGAGGAGGGGATCGGCGAGCTGATTGCCTTTACCCACGAGAAAAACGTCCATATCAATCTTTCCGGCCAGTAAGTGCGGGGCGCGGAGGTCCGCGGTCCTGTGACGCTGCCCCGGCATGGCCAGTCCGGCCGAGGCGCGGGCAGGGGCGGGATCGCATCCTGACGGATGGAGACGCATGAGGGTCTGCGCGGGGCATCCCCGCGCGGGCCCTGTTCGCGCTTCGGACCCCGGCGCCGCCCGCCGATGCAGGCCATGACATATCCTCTCCTCCAGGTGCCGGCAGACCGGCCGGAGGGGGCGCGACATCAAAGAAGGAGCACTTACGTGAACAGTTTTGCCAATGTCCCGGACATCATCCTCGAGCCGCTGGTCCGCAACGCGATCATGGAAGACCTCGGCGCCGCGGGTGACGTCACCACGCGGGCCGTCATTCCCGCGGGCACGCGGTATCGTGCGGAGCTGAACGCGCGGCAGGACGCCGTCGTCTCCGGCATGCAGGTGGCCGCGCTGGCCTTCCGGCTGATCGACCCCACGCTCGCGGTCGAGATCCGCGTCGCGGACGGGACCGCCTGCAAGGCGGGGGACACGCTGATGACGATCGAGGGGGCCGCCGCCTCGATCCTCGCGGCCGAGCGCGTCGCGCTCAATTTCGCGGGGCGTCTGTCGGGGACGGCGACGCTGACGGCGCGCTATGCCCGCGAGCTCGAAGGCACCGAAACGCGGATCACCTGCACGCGCAAGACGACGCCGGGGATGAAGATCGTCGAGAAGCTCGCGATTCTCCACGGCGGCGGCTTCAACCACCGCTTTTCCCTCTCCGATGCGATCCTGATCAAGGACAACCACATCGCCTCCGCGGGCGGCGTCCGTCCGGTGCTGGAAGCGGTGAAGCGCAATGCGGGGCACATGGTGGTGGTCGAGATCGAGATCGACGGGCTCGGGCAGCTCGACGAGGTGCTCGAGGTCGGCGGCGCGCATGCCGTGCTGTTCGACAACATGACGACCGAGGACATGGCGACCGCGGTGCGGCGCATCGACGGCCGCATGAAGACCGAGGCGAGCGGCAATGTCCGTCTCGACCGCCTGAAGGAGATCGCCGCCACCAACGTCGACTATATTTCCTCCGGGGCGCTCACCCATTCGGCCGGCACGGTCGATTTCGGGCTGGATTTCTGATCCGGCCCGACCGGCCGAGCGCCTGCGGCCGAAGCGGTGGCGGGCGCCTTCTGGACATCCTGCTCCTCCCGCGCAGCCGGATGGCGTGAGCGGGAGCCAGGCCCGGCGATGCCCCGCGCGGCGGGGCGCCGCCGCATCGCCATCCCAAAGGCCGCCCCCGCGCGGGCGGAGAGGGAGCCGTTCCCATGAGATCCTTGTTTTTCATCCCCACGGAGACGATTGGCGCGACCATCGGCGCGCGGAAATGCGCCGGAGTCTTTGCCGGTCGCTCCCGGTTCGCGGTTGACCCTAATTTATGAAATGTGTAATCAATTTATGAATTGAGGAATATCACGGAAGTTTGGGAGGACAATGTGAGCGAAGGCCGTTTCCAGCTTGGCATCGACATCGGGGGGACTTTCACGGATCTGAGCCTGCTTGCGCTCGACGGTGCCGCCTCGCACACCCACAAGGTCGCGAGCACGCCCTCGTCGCCGTCGCAGGCGGTTGCGCGGGGTATCAGCGAATTGATGGCATCTGTCGGCAGCACGCCGGACGCCATTTCCTATTTCGTTCACGGCCAGACCATCGCCCTGAACGCGGTTCTCCAGCGCCGCGGCGCGCGCTGTGCGCTGATCGTCAGCGAGGGCAACCGGGACATCCTGGAGATTGCGCGGCTGCGCAAGAAGGACATCTTCAACCTGAAGGCCAGCCTGCCGGAGGCGATCATCGCGCGCGAGGACGTGTTCGAAATTCCGCTTCGCGGCGGCGACACCGACCTTTCGGCCGGGCTCGCGGCGGTCGACGCGGCGATTGCCGGGTTCGCGCCCGAGGTCGAGAGCGTCGCGATCTGCCTCCTCGGCTCCTACAGCAGCGCGGCGGCGGAGCAGCAGATCGCGGAGCGGATCCGCGCGGCGCGGCCGGACCTCTACCTGTCCTGCTCCTCCGACCTGTGGTCGGAGATCCGCGAATACGAACGGGCCAGCGTCGCCTCGCTCAACGCCTTCGTGCAGCCGATCATGAGCCGCTATGTCGACAATCTCGTGATCGACACGCAGGAGGTCGGGCTCGACACGGCGTTGCAGATCACCCAGTCGAACGGCGGCGTGCTCAGCGCCGAGAGCGCGAAGGCGAAGCCGGTGAACACCATGCTGTCGGGGCCGGCCTCGGGCGTGGTGGCGGCGGCCTATGTCTCCGGCCTCAGCGGGGTGGCCGATGCGGTGACGCTCGATATCGGCGGCACCAGCGCCGATTTCTCGATCATCCGCGACAATGAGCCGGTCTATTCCACCGATGCGGAGATCGGGGATTTCCCCATCGTCATGCCGACCGTGGACGTCTTCGCCGTGGGCGCGGGGGGCGGCTCCATCGCCTGGTTCGATCCCTTCGGCATCCTCAAGCTCGGGCCGCACAGCGCCGGCGCGGAACCGGGGCCGGCCTGCTACGACCGGGGCGGCACCGATGCCACCGTAACCGACGCCTATATGGTCGC
This sequence comes from Celeribacter indicus, assembly GCF_000819565.1. Lineage (NCBI taxonomy): Bacteria > Pseudomonadati > Pseudomonadota > Alphaproteobacteria > Rhodobacterales > Roseobacteraceae > Celeribacter > Celeribacter indicus. The sequence goes on along the minus strand of NZ_CP004393.1, from coordinate 3,011,700 downwards.
GGGCTTCATCGACGCCGAGAAATTCGCGGGCGGCACGCTGCATCTGAAACGCGAGAACGCGGTCGAGGCCGTGGGCCGGATCGCCGAACGGCTCGGCTGTTCGCCGGAGGCCGCCTCCGAGGCGATCCTGCGCCTCGGCACCGCGACGATGACGAGCGCGATCCTGCCGATGATGACGAAGCGCGGGCTCGATCCGCGCGACTTCACCCTCATCGCCTTCGGCGGCGCCGGGCCGACCCATGCCTGTCTGCTGGCCGAGGAGGTGGGCATCGGCCAGATCCTCGTGCCGCCCTCGCCGGGGACGATGTGCGCCTTGGGCGCGACCATCGCGGATTACCAGTATAATTACATCCGCAGCCTGCGCCGACCGCTGGCCGAGCTCGACCTCCAGAGCGTGCAGGCGATCTATGCCGAGCTCGAGGAGGAGGGCAGGGAGAACCTTGCCGCGGAGAACCCGATGATCGAGCGGGTCGAGATCGTACGCTCGGCCAACATGCGCTACGGTGGACAGGCCTTCGACGTCGACGTGACCCTGCCGGCGGATGTCGCGCCGGGCGATCTGACGCCGGAGCTGCTGGCCCGGAAGTTCCACGAGACCTACGAGACGCTCTATCACAACAGCGATCCGGCCGCCGCCGTCGATCTGGTCTCCCTGCGGGTGAAGGTGCTCGGACGCCGGCCGAAGCCGACACTGCCGCCGGCCCGACAGCGCGCGGCCTCCGAGGCGCTCGAGAGCACCGGTCATCGCGAGATCTACCACGGCGGGCAGGGCCATCAGGCCGCGGTCTACAGCCGCGACAGCATCTGCGACGGGGACATCATCGCCGGACCGGCCGTGATCGAGCAGTTCGACACGACCACGATCGTGACCCCCGGCTTCGTCGCGCGCTGCGACAGCGCCGGAAACCTTCTTCTGACCAAGGCGGCGTGATCGCGACGTGGAGGACACAGACATGACACAGAAAATCTCTTCGCTGCGCACGGATTCGGCCCAGCTCGACATCTTCGTTCAGCGCTTCCGCTCGATCGCGGAGGAAATGGGCTATTCGCTGCAACGCACCGGCCACACGGCCTTCGTGAACGAGACCGCCGATCTCGGCGTGGCGCTCGTCACCCCCGACGGCGAAATCTTCGGCTACCCGCACAGCATCGGGATCACGATGTTCGCGAACCTGAACTTCAGGAAGATGATCGAGGGCTTCGACAGGTTCGAACCGGGCGACATCCTCATCTGCAACGATCCCTATCGCAGCGCCGGCCTGTCCTCGCACCTGCCCGACGTCAGCCTGCTGGCGCCGGTCTTCTCCGGCGGCGAGCTCGTCTGTTTCGCCTATGCCTATGTGCATTCGACTGATGTCGGCGGGCGCGTGGCCGGGAGCCTGTCGCCCTCGAGCTACGAGATCTACCAGGAAGGCATCCGCATTCCCCCCTCCCATCTCTACAGGGCGGGGGAGCTCAACGAGGAGCTGCTGAACCTGATCCTCTGCAACTGCCGCATTCCCGACGACAACTGGGGCGATCTCAAGGCGATGGTCACGGCGCTGCGCGTCGCGGAGCGCCGGGTGGACGAATGCGTGGAGAAATACGGCATGGAAGGCTTCGTCGACGCGATGCGCGACGTGCTGAACTACAGCGAGATGCGCGCCCGCGCGGTGATCGCCGGCATTCCCGACGGCACCTACAGGTTCTCGGACTATCTGGACGACGACGTGGTGTCGGAAATCCCGATCAAGTTCTGCGTCGCGCTGACCGTCGCGGGCGAGGAGATCTCCGTCGATTTCACCGGCACCGATTCCCAGCTCCGCACCGCGTTCAACATCTATTCCGACGGGCAGGCGCATCCCTGGCTGGTCTACACGATCATGTTCGTGCTGCTGACGATCGACCGGGACATTCCCGTCAACGCCGGCCTGATGCGGTCGGTGAAGGTCGTCACCGAGCCCGGCTCCGTGGTGAATTGCGAGGCGCCGGCGGCGGTGGGCCTGCGGACCACGACGGGCGTGCGGGTGCAGGACGCGATCCGCGGCGCGCTGGCGCAGGCCCTGCCGGAGGTCATCCCCGCGGCCGGCGCCGGCTATATCGCGCCCATCGTCTTCACCGAGCCGGATCTCGCCAAGGGCGGGCTGAAGGTGAACGTTCTTGAACCGATGGTCGGCGGCACCGGCGGGCACGAGGACGGCGACGGGCTCAATGCGCGTGACGTGGTGGACATCGCGAACCTGCGCAACAGCCCCATCGAGATCGTGGAGAACGTGTCGGGCGTGCGCATCCTGACCTATGCCCTGCGCCCGGATTCCGGCGGCGCGGGCAAGTATCGCGGCGGTCTCGGCATCGTCTTCGAATTCGAGGTGCTGGAACACGACTGTCTCGTCACCGCGCGCGGACAGGAGCGGCACCGCTTCCGGCCCTGGGGCCTGATGGGCGGCCATTGCGGCGAGAAGGCGTCAGTCTTCATCAAACGGGCCGGAGAAGACCGGTTCGAACCGCTCGACAAGATCGATTCGCTCAACGTCGATTGCGGCGATATCCTGCGCGTGCTCACGCCGGGCGGCGGCGGATATGGCTCGCCGCTCGAACGCGATCCGGCGAAGGTCGTTCACGATCTTCGAAACGGGCTCGTGTCGCCCGAGGCGGCGCATGACATCTACGGCGTGATCGTGCACGATGGAGCCCTGGACCAGGTCGCGACCGAACGGCTGCGACGTGAGAAGGCGGCACAGGAGCGAACGGAGATGTTCAACTACGGAGCGGAGAGAGACGCCTACGAAGCCGTCTGGACCGCCGAGGCCTGGAGCCGCCTCATCGGGCATGTCTTCACGCTTCCGGTCCCGCTGCGCGCCTCGATGCGCCGGCGCCTCTGGACCGCGGCGCAACGGCTCAGCGACGAAAGGAACGGCGGCGCGCTCTCGGCTGCGGATATCGACCGCTGCTGGCGCGAGACCGTGCCGGCGGGGATCGCGCAGGGCGGGTCCACCGCGGGCGGAGCGGCCTCCCGTCCCGAAGTCTCGAAGGCCTCGTGATGGCTGTGCCCACGAACAGCCCGCTCGGGAATGCGCTGCGCGGAGGCAGAAGGATCAGCGAGATCGCGGTGACGGTCTCGGGCATCGTGATGGCGCTCATGGTCGTGCATGTCGTCGCGGATGTCGGATTGCGCTATCTCTCCGGCGTGCCGCTTTCGGGCACGACGGAGATCGTGTCGCGCTACTACATGGTGACGCTGATCTTCCTGCCGATCGCCTTCGTCCATGTCACCGACCAGAACATCTGCGCCAGCCTGGTCAGCGACATGCTCTCTGCGAAATCCCGCGTCCTGCTCGACTGCCTGACGTCGCTGCTCATGGTCGTCTTCGGCGTGCTGCTCGCCTGGCGCACCGGCGCCGAGGCGCTGCGCGCGACCGGGATCAACGAGCAGATCCAGACCGCGGCATTCTTCCTGCCGACCTGGCCGTCGCGCTGGATCCCGGTCCTGGCGATGGGGCTGCTCGTCATCGTCTCCGGCCTCGGGCTGGCGGTCGATATCGAGCGGTTCATCCGGCATGACATCCCGGACGGACCCGATCCCGACAGGGACGAGAAGAAGGTGACGTCTCTATGAGTGCTCTTGCCATAGGTTTCTGCGGCATGGGGATCGCCCTCCTGCTGATCGCGCTGCGCGTCCCGATCGGGCTGGCGCTCGGGCTCGTGGCCTTCGTCGGGATCGCGGTGGTGACGAGCTGGAACGCCGCCTTCAGCATTCTCAGCCTCATCCCCTTCGAGACCGCCGCCAACTGGGAGCTGTCGGCCATCCCGATGTTCCTGCTGATGGGCGCGCTCGCCTTCCGCTCGGGGCTGACGACATCGCTCTTCGATGCGGCGCGGCTCTGGCTCGGCTGGCTGCCGGGCGGTGTCGCGGTGGCGACGAACTTCGCCTGCGCGGGCTTTGCCGCGGCCTCGGGATCGAGCCTTGCGACGACGCTGACCATGGGCCGGATCGCACTGCCGGAAATGAGGAAGACGGGCTACGACATGGGGCTCGCGACGGGCGTCGTCGCCTCCGCCGGCACGCTGGGCTCGCTCATCCCGCCGAGCGTGCTGATGATCCTGATCGGCGTGTTCGCGCAGACCTCGATCATCAAGCTCTTCGTGGCCGGGATCATTCCGGGCCTGCTTTCGGCGGTCGCCTTCGCGGCGATGATCATCGTGCGCGCAAGATTGCGCCCCGGCCTCGCGCCGGGGGCGGTGGAGAAGACCGACCTGCGCACGAAGCTCGTCGCCACCGCCGGCATCTGGCCGCTGCCGGTGCTGATCCTCGGCGTCATCGGCGGTATCTACAGCGGGATCGTCACCGCCACCGAGGCCGGCGCCTTCGGGGCCGCGCTGACCTTCGTGATCGCGCTCGCGAACCGGACCCTGTCCTGGAAGGTGGTGAAGGAGAGCTTCTGGGACGCGCTCGTCGGAACGGCCACGCTGTTCTTCATCGTGCTCGGCGCGGTGCTTTTGACGCGGTTCCTCGCCTTCTCCGGCCTGCCGATGTTCCTGGCGCAGCTCATCACCGACGCGGATGTCTCGCCGCTGGGCGTGATCCTGCTGGCGGGGGCCTGCTATCTCGTGCTCGGGATGTTCCTCGATCCGCTGGGGCTGTTGTTCCTGACGCTTCCGATCATGCTGCCGATGTTCAAGACGGTCGGGCTCGACCTGACGCTGATGGGGGTGCTGATCGTGAAATTCGTCGAGATCGGCCTCATGTCGCCGCCCGTCGGGCTCAACGTCTTCGCCGTGAAGTCGCTCGTCGGCTCGGACGTCCCGCTCACGACGATCTTCAAGGGCGTCCTGTGGTTCCTCGTGGTGGATCTGTTGGTGATCGGACTGCTGATCGCATTTCCCGGCATTACACTGTTCTTACCGAGGGTCATGGGTCTGTGAAACGGCCGGTTCGCCCGGCTCAAAAAAGGGAGGAAACGCACATGCAAAAATGGTTCGGACTGTTGATCGGAACCGCGGTCGCCGGGGCGGCAACCGCGGCCGGCGCCGACAATCTCAGGTACAACACCTTCATGCCGCCGCTTGCCATCGAGGCGACGGAAGCCCAGGCCTTCTTCGACGGGCTCGCGGAGGAGACCGACGGCGGGCTCGAGACCCAGGTCTTCGTCGGCGGGCAGATGCTCGGCGGCCAGGCCACGCTCGGGGGCATCCGCGACCGCCTCGTCGACGGCGGCTTCATCGTCCCGACGCTGAACTCGAGCGAGATCCCGCATGTTGCCATGCTGCCGGAGCTGCTGCCCTTCGCGGACAACTTCTGGGCCGCGGCCGGGGCGACGAACGAGACGATGATGCTGAACTGCGAGGAGTGCATCGCCGATCTCGAGCGGCAGAACGCGGTCTGGCTGGGCGGTCACGCCGCCTCGCCCTGGTACATGATGTGCGCCCGGCCGATCGACGAATTCGCCGACCTGTCCGGCAAGAAGGTCCGGGTGACAGGCGGCTTCGCCGTGCGGCTCGTCAACGCGCTCGGCGCCGTGCCGGTGGCGCTGCCGGCGAGCGAGGTCGGACCCGCGCTCCAGCAGGGGCAGGTCGATTGCGCCGTGGGCAACCTTGCCTGGCTCGACACGCTGGGCCTGATCGATTCCGTGCGCGGCATCGTCGATCAGCCGATCGGGAGCTATCACGGCCTCGGCGAGTTCATCTTCAACCGCGACACGGTCGACGGGCTCGACGAGGCCAACCGGGAGGCGCTTCTCGCCGCGATCCCCGGACGTATCGCCCAGATCAGCAAGACCTATGCCGACCAGGAAGCCTCCGCCCGCGCGGCAGGCGAGGAGAAGGGCATCGTCTTCTGGCAACCCGACGAGGCCTATAACGCGGCGATGGAGGAGTTCCGCGCCCATGAGCTCGAGGCGGTGGCGAACGATATCGTCCAGCTCGGCGGATCGGAGAACGCGCAGGAGATCGTCCAGCAGCATATCGACACGCTCGAGCGCTGGAACGGTCTCGTGCAGGGCGTCGAGGGCGATGTGGAGGGCTTTACCGCGCTGCTTGAACAGGAGATCTTCTCGAAGCTCGAGCGTTGACCCGGCGATCCGGACGGCCCGCGCCCGACCGGCGCGACGGTTTCCGGACATGACGCGCGCCCGCTTGTGCCGGCGCGCGTCCGCCGTGCTGAACGGCCCAACTCAACTGGAAGGACAGATGGCCAGACCGACCCCACAGCAGACCACCACCGACAGCGCGCCCGCCGGACGGGCCGGCACGATCCGGTTCGGCACGCGCGCGCGTTTCGGCATCCTCATGCCTTCGGGCAACAGCGTCGCGGAGGGCGAGCTCGCCGCGATGGTGCCCGCCGATATTTCGCTGCATGTCACGCGGCTGCGGCTGACCGGAAGCTCGCCCGAGGAGCTTGCGGCGATGACGCAGGATATCGAGGGCGCGGCCTCGCTCGTCGCCGATGTCCGGCCCGACCTGATCGGCTTCCACTGCACCGCCGTGTCGATGGCGGATGCGGATGCCGAGGCCGACATCCTCGCACGGGCGCGACAGGCCTCGGGCCGGGAGGTCGTGGCCACGTCGGAAGCGGCCGTCGCCGCGCTCGCCGCGCTCGGCGCGCGCCGGATCGTTCTGGTGACGCCCTATCTCGATCATATCGTCGCGAGCGAGGTCGCCTTCCTGAACCGGCACGGCATCGCCGTGACGGATGCCTTCGGCGCCGGCCTGAACACCACCGACGAGATGGCGCGGGTCGATCCGGAGCGCTGGCACGACATGACGCGCGCGCACCGGAGCACGGAGGCGGATGCCTATTTCATCAGCTGCACCGCGATCCGGTCGCTTCCCGTCGTCGAACGGCTCGAGGCCGTGCTCGGAAAGCCCGTGATCACGAGCAATCAGGTCATGGCCTGGCACATGCTGCGCAAGGCGGGTATTCCGGACCGGCCGCAAGGCTTCGGCCGCCTGCTCGGCGCACACTGAACCACAAACGCGAAACAGAACATGGAGTAACATGATGAGCGAACAGAAACCAACGCGCGTTGAAACGCCTGTCCCGTCGGAGGGCAACGGGGTCTGGGGGAGCGATATCTTTGCGGAGGTTCTGCGCGGCCTTGGCGTGAAATATGTGGCGCTCAATCCGGGATCGAGCTTCAGGGGGCTGCATGACAGCCTGGTGAACCACCTGGGCAACCACGATCCGCAGATGCTCCTGTGCCTGCACGAGGAGCACGCGGTGGCGATCGCGCATGGCTATGCGAAGGTGACGGGGGAGCCGCTGGCGGTGATCCTGCACAGCAACGTGGGGCTGATGCACGGGACGATGGCGATCTTCAATGCCTGGTGCGACCGGGTGCCGGTGCTGATCTACGGCGCGACGGGTCCGGTGGATGCGGCGCTGCGGCGGCCGTGGATCGACTGGCTGCACACCTGCCGCGACCAGGCGGCGATGATCCGCAACTACGTGAAATGGGACGACCAGCCCGGCTCGATGGAGGCGGCAATCGACTCCATGGTGCGCGCCAGCATGATCGCGCGCACGGAGCCGACCGGCCCGACCTATGTGAATTTCGACGTGTCGATCCAGGAGAAGCAGCACCAGTCCGTGCCGGCCCTGCCGGATTATGCGCGCTACCAGCCGCCGCTGCCGGCCGCGCCTTCCGCCGAGGGCGTGGCGCGGGCCACCGAGCTGCTGAAAAACGCGAAGAAACCCGTGGTGCTCGCGGGCCGCGTCTCGCGCGATCCCGCCGACTGGGCGCGGCGCGTGGCGCTGGTCGAGGCGCTCGGCGCCGAGGTGTTGACCGACATCCGCATCGGTGCCTCCTTCCCGACCGACCATGCGCAGCATCGCGGCAAGCCCGCCTTCTTCATCGACGATGCGGCGGGTGAGGTGCTGCGCGGGGCGGATGTGATCCTCAGCCTCGACTGGCTCGACCTCGCCGGCACGCTGAAGCTCGCGGGCAAGGTCGAGGCGAAGGTCATCCAGGTCTCGCTCGACCACCAGCTCCACAACGGCTGGGGCATGGAGCATCAGGCAATGCCGGCGACCGATCTGCACCTCGCCTGCGCGCCCGACCGCGCGACCCACGCGATCGCGGATGCGCTCGGTGTCGGGGCGGGGACCGAGCCGGCGGACCAGCCGGTCAAGCCCGCGCTGTCGGCCCCCTCTGCGGAGACGCCGCTCGACATCATGACGCTCGCGGGCGCGCTCGGCGAAGGGCTCGACGGCGTCTGCGCCAGCATGGTGCGCCTGCCGCTCGGCTGGGCGGGCGAGGCCTGGCACTTCCGCCACCCGCTCGACTTCCTCGGCTCCGACGGCGGCGCGGGCATCGGCTCCGGTCCGGGCATGCTGATCGGCGCGGCTCTGGCGCTGAAGGACAGCGGGCGCGTGCCGGTGGCGGTGCTTGGCGACGGCGACTTCATGATGGCCGCCTCGGCCTTCTGGACCGCGGCGCATTACGGCACGCCCTTCCTTGCGGTGGTGTCGAACAACCGCTCCTTCTACAACGACGAGGTGCACCAGGAGCGCGTCGCGGTCGCCCGCAACCGTCCGGTCGAGAACAAGTGGATCGGCCAGCGGATCGGCGATCCGGACATCGACATCGCGGCCGTGGCGCGTGCCCAGGGCTGCGAGGGAATCGGCCCGGTCTCGACCGCGGGCGAGCTTGTCGAGGCGGTGAAGAAGGGTCTGGAACTGGTCAAGGAGGGCAAGAGCGTGGTGATCGACGCCCGCGTCCAGCCGGGCTACAACCCGAACATGGTCGCCGGCCTGACGCGGAGCGAATGACGATGGCTCCGAAGATCTACATCGCTCAGGATCCGGTGCTGGAGGAGGTGCTCGACCGCGCCTCCGCCACGCTGGACGGGCAGGGATGGGATGTCGTGCGTGGTCCTGCGATCACGCCCGGCGTGCCCCTGCGCCTCACCCCCGAGCAGCGCCAGTCGCTGCTCGGGGATGTCGACATCATCGTGGCCAGCTCACGCTCGCGGCTGAGCGAGGAGGATCTCGACGCCTCGCCGCGGCTGCGCGCGCTGGTCTTCCCTACGATCGGGGTCGATGCGGTCGATCTCAAGGCCTGCACCGCGCGCGGGCTGATGGTCGCGAACGGCGCGACGCCGGAGAACTTCCTCGCCATGTCTGAGGCGACGGTGATGCTGATGCTCGTGCTGCTCTACCGGCTGCATGAATCCGAGCGTCTCCTGCGCGAGAACGCGGGCCGGCCGCAGCAGATGTACGCCCGCATGCTGCGCGGGCGGACCATCGGCCTGATCGGCTCCGGCCGGATCGGCGGCGGTGTGGTCGAACGCCTGCGGGCCTTCGATCCGTCGGAAATCTTGATCCACGATCCCTTCCTCACGCCGGAGACCGCGCCCGAGGGCGTGCGGCTCGTGTCGCGCGAGGAGGTGCTGGGGCAGGCCGACGTGATCAGCCTGCATGTCCCGCTCAATGCCGAGACCCGCGGCATGATCGGCGAGGCGGAACTGCGCGCGATGAAGCCCGACGCGATCCTCATCAACACCTCGCGCGGCGGGCTGATCGACGAGGATGCGCTGGTGCGGGTGATGGGCGAGGGCCATCTCGGCGGCGCCGGTCTCGACGTGACGGAGACCGAACCTCTGCCGGACGACCATCCGCTCAGGTCGCTCGAGCGGGTGATCCTCACGCCGCATATCCTCGGGCATACGGTGGACCTCTATACCGTCATGCCCGATGTGCTGGTGGAGAACGCGACGCGGATCATGCGCGGCGAACTGCCGCTCTATCCGCGCAACCCCGAGGTCGAAGGCGACTGGCGCAAGCGGCTCGACGGCCTGACGGCCTGACGAAACCGCCGGCCGGAGCGCTCCTCCGGCCGGCGGATCATTCCCCTCTCTCGTCAGGAGGGACCGGGACACCCGCGCGATCCGGACGCGCGAGGGGCGGGGCGCTGTGCGGCGGCCCGCCTTTTTAATGTGAAGATTCTAGGTGAAAAGCCAGCGCGGCAGGCGCCGGTTGAGGAAGGGCAGGATATAGCGCGCATTCAGCCCGGTCAGGAAGAACGCGACCAGAAACAGCGACAGCGGCGTCGGCAGGTTCGCCGCCACCGGCCGGAGCATGTAGAAGATCACGATCAGCGCGGGATAGACCGCGATCATGCTCACGAGCCAGCGTTTCCAGAAGGGCGGCAGCGGTGTGTGCGGCAGCTTGTTCTTGAGCGCCGACAGGCAGCTCGTCTCGGTCACGACATCGACGTCCGGCGCGTCCTGCAACTCCCGGATCAGCTCCCCGAGCGGGTTTTCATCCGTCTCGGGATGCGCGCGCGCGTGGACGGTGATCTGGAACCTGTGCCCGGTCTCGGATCTTTTTTCGCGGAATTCGATGCTGTCGACGAGCGGGTTGCGCCGGAGCGCGGCGAGTGCCTCGCTCATGTCCGCGGCCAGTCCCGCCGCGCGTTCCGCCGTGGCGGAGGCGGAGAGGGTAAAGCCCCGTGGCGCGGCCGCGGCGGGCGGCGGGGCGGGGCGGGCGAGGTCGTTCGAACAGTTCGTCATCCGCGGAACATCCTGTTTCTCGTGTCTTTGCTGAAGGGGCGCGGATCATGCACCCCTCTGAACGTGGCAAGTGGCCGCCCCGGAAGGCGGCCACTTCTCGGTTTCCATGTCGCGCGAGACGCTCAGTTCTCGAGCGACTCTTTTGCCAGCGGTTTCGGCATCAGGAAGATCTGACGCCCCATCGTCGCCGCGATCACCAGGATGGCGACGAGCGAGATGAGCGGGTAGGGACAGACCGCCCCGACCGCCGCGAGCGTCAGCACCAGCCGCTCGAGCGTGCTCAACGGATGTTTGAGCATGCCCTCGACCGAACAGGCGATGGCGAGCGTCGCAAAGGCCGCCCCGATCACGGCGAGCGTGTTCGTCACCGGATCCCCGGCGAGAACGATACCGGGATTCCAGACGAAGGCAAAGGGCAGAAGGAAGCCCACGACCGCGAGCCGCACCGCGGAGAAGGCGATCTTGAACGGATCGTCTTCGGCGATGGCGGAGGCGGCGATGGCCGCGACCGCGATCGGCGGCGTGAGGGCCGAGAGGATCGCGTAGTAGAGCAGGAACATCTGGCTCGGCAGGGTCGGGAACCCGAGCTTCGCCAGCGCCGGCCCGACGAGAACCGCCGCGAGGATATAGGCGCTCGGGGTCGGCATGCCGAGGCCGAGGACGATCGTCACGACGGCCGCGATCACGAGGGTGAGGATCGGCTGGGCGTTGCTGATTTCGAGGATGACGTTCGCGGATTTCATCCCCAGACCCGTCATGGACAGGCCGCCGATGACGAGGCCGGCCGCGGCACAGGCCCCGGCGACGGGCAGGATCTGCAACGTCGTCGTGCCGAGCCCCTCGATGATCTGCCAGGGCGTCATGCGCGTTTCCTTGAGGATCATCGAGGCGAGGATGGTGGAGATGATGCCGATCCCGGCCACGAGGGTCGGGGAATATCCGAGGATCAGGGCGATCACGATGCCGATGATCGGCAGCAGGAAGACCCAGCCGGTCTTGAACGTCTCGGCCGCTGTCGGGATCTCTCCCTCGGCGGGGCGCAGGTCGAGCTTCACGGCACGCAGGTGCACCTGGGTGAAGACGCCGCTGTAGTAGAAGATCGCGGGCAGCAATGCGGCGAGCACGATCTCGTTATAGGCGATGCCCGTGTATTCGGCCATGATGAAGGCGGCCGAGCCCATGATCGGGGGCATCGCGCTGCCGCCGGTGGAGGCCGCGACCTCGACCGCGGCGGCGAAGCGCGAGCTGTAGCCAAGCCGCTTCATCACCGGGATCGTGATCGAGCCGGTGGCGACGACGTCGGAGGTGGGGCTGCCCGACATGGTGCCGTAGAGGCCCGAGGAGATCACCGCGATCTTCGCGGGGCCGCCGCGGGCCCGGCCCGTGACGAGGGAGGCGAGATTGAAGAAGAAGTCGCCGCCGCCCGCCTTCGCGAGGAAGGTGCCGAACATCACGAACAGGAAGACATAGCTCGCCACGACCTGGATCGGCACGCCGAACAGCCCGTCCGTGGTGAACACGAGGATGTCGAGCAGGTAGCTGAATTCGCTGACCCGATGGCCGAAGGGCGGGGGCAGCAGATAGCCGAACAGGTTGTAGATGAGAAACAGCATGACGACGCCGGTCAACCCGAGGCCGGTGGTGCGGCGGGTCGCTTCGAGCGTCAGGAACAGCAGGGCCGACCCGAAGAAGAGCTGATCGGGCGTGAACGGATCGAGCAGGCTGATGCGATCCGCGATCACGCCCGTGCTCAGGAAGAAGTAGATGCCCGACGCCAGGCTGAGCGCCGACAGGCCCCAGTCGTAGACCGGAATGGCATCCGGGGCGCGCGATGTCGCGCCGATGGCGAGGAACAGGATCGTGAAGATGCCCGAGATGAACAGGATCCCGAGGATCAGCGGGTCGGAGATGACAAAGAGGTTGGCATAGATCACCCAGAGCGCGAAGGCCGCGGCGAGAAGGATGATGGCTTTTTTCAGTTTGGGCGCGAGGTTCCGGCGGCGCCCGGTTTCCGTCAGAGAGGGAATCATCATGCCTGCCCCGACGTCCGAAGGGTGTGTGCACCCGGTGTGGCGCTCTTCGATGGCTCATGCCGATTCTGTGCGCGCGCGGCCAGCCGGCGGGATCCTGCGGCGGAACGGACCGCACGCGCAGAATCAGAGTCTATGGTGTATAGGTACATACAAATCCTCCCTTTTTTCCACGCGGCTAGGGGCGTGTGCGCGCCCCTTTCCTGACTTGCCGCGTGATCACCATGCGTTTCGACCGCCTCCCCGGCGGCCCGTGTTCTTAGAGATCTATGTTTCATGACATGAGCGGGCGAGTCAATCTGGTATTGTCGTCCCGGAATGTTTCCTCGCCGCGCGGCCCCCTCGGGAGGGGCCGGGGAGGGCGGTGGGAACGGCCGGTGCGGCGGCGAGGCGATTCGGGTCTGACGCCGCGACGGGGAGGGCGTGCAAGCCTTGGCTTTGTCCGGGAGAAACCAAAATGTCGCAGGGGATGTTGACAAAAAGTTATTAGATAGCTAAGAATATTGCGAGCCGCTGGCAAAGACCTGCCGGCCGTATTGGACGCCGGCGCGCTGCCGGCTACGTTGTTTGCTGGAGGAGGCCATAATGCTTACGCCTGAAGAAAATGAACTGCTGACCCGCGTGACGGGTGATGCGCCGATGGCAAAACTGATGCGCCAGCATTGGACACCCGTGTGTCTGATCGAGGAGGTCGCCGAACCCGACGGGAAGCCCCTGCGGGTCGAAGTGCTCGGCAACAGCTATGTCGCGTTCCGCGACACCGAGGGCAAGCTCGGCATGCTCGACGAACTCTGCCCGCACCGCAAGGCGTCGCTCGTCTACGGCCGGAACGAGGAATGTGGGCTCCGCTGCCTCTACCACGGCTGGAAGATGGACGTCGAAGGCAATGTCGTCGCGATGTCCTCCGAGCCGGAAGGCAGCCCGCTGATGGACAAGGTGAAGGCGCGCGCCTATCCGACCCGCGAATGGGGTGGGTTCGTCTGGGCCTGGCTCGGCGAAAAGGACGAGATGCCGGAATTCCAGCCGCCGGCCTTCGCGCCGACCGAGGATACGCCGGTCGCGATCCTGAAGATCCGCATCCCGGCCAACTGGGCGCAGATCCACGAGGGCCAGATCGACAGCGCGCACTCGTCCTCGCTGCACTCGTCGCACATGGTGCCGGCGCGGGTCGAGGGGGCTTCGGCCGACGACAAGTCCTGGTATCGTCCCTCGACCGACAAGTCGCCGCGGATGCAGACCGAGACCACCAGCTACGGTTTCCACTATGCGGCGATCCGCAAGCCGATCAAGAATTCGGCCACGCATAACTACCTGCGCATCACCGAGTTCATCGCGCCCTATTACTCGCTGATCCCGCCGAACAACAACTACAAGGTGGCCAGCGTCATCGTTCCGATCAACGACGACGAGACGGCGTTCCACTTCATCGCCTTCGGCGGCCCGAACGTGCCTTCGACCGAGGAATGGCGCAAGTTCGCCCATGCGGTGCCGGGCGTGGACGTGGACCACAAGTGGCGCACGCTGCGCACGCTGGAAAACGACTTCAAGCAGGACCGCCAGCGCATGAAGGAAGGCCATTTCACCGGCGTCGACGGTATCCCGAACGAGGATATCGTGATGTGGGTGTCGATGGGCAGCCGTGTGCAGCGTCACACGGATACGCTCGGGGCCTCTGACCTTGCCATCGTCGAATTCCGCCGCTTGATGGCGGATGCGGCCAAGAAGGTCGCCGAAGGGGGCCAGGCCATCGGGACCGCTTCCGACATTCCGCAGGCGCAGATCGCGTCGCATGAAGGTGTCTATCCCAAGGACGTCGACTGGCGCACGCTGGTGAACGGCTCCGGCACCACCGAGGCGGCGGAGTAACGACCGTCTCCATCTCTTCCCCGATCCGCCCGGCGTCGCTTCGATCCGGGCGGATCGTCTTTTGACGAGGCGGGGCGGAGATGCAGCGTCCGTCATATGAAGATGAAGAATGCCGTCAATATCGACGATCTGCGCCGGCTGGCGCGGCGCCGTCTGCCCCGTGTCGTGTTCGACTATCTCGACGGGGGCGCCGAGGATGAGTTGACGCTTCGGGCGAACCGTCGCGCCTTTGACGATCTCACGCTCCGGCCGCGACTGCTTGGTGGCGGGCGGGTCGATCTGTCGACCGAGATCTTCGGGCAGAGCTATTCCGCCCCCTTCCTGATCGGGCCCACCGGGCTGAGCGGCATCTATTGGCCGGAGGGCGATCTGCACCTCGCGGGCGCCGCGGCCGAGGCGGGGATCGGCTTTGCCCTCTCGACCGGGTCCAACGCCTCGATGGAAACCATCGCCCGGCGCATCGACGCGCCGCGCTGGTTCCAACTCTATCCCTGGGGCGGACCGGAATTTTCCGAGGCGCTCGTCGAACGCGCCGCCGCAGCGGGCTATTCCGCCCTCATCCTCACGCTGGATTCGCTCGTCGGCGGGAAGCGCGAGCGGGATCTGCGGCATGGATTCTCCCATGAAATCCGAATGAGCGCCCCGGTGGTGCTCGACGGGCTGATGCACCCGCGATGGCTCGCCTCCGTCTGGTTCGGCCGGCACCGGCCGCGGTTCGAGAACCTGATCCCGTTCCTGGGCGACGCGGCCAGCGACCGCGACCTCGCCGAATTCACGCGCTCCCAGAGGAATCCGCACTTCTCCTGGGAGGACGTGCGCCGTATCCGGGGGCTGTGGCCCGGTCCGCTGCTGATCAAGGGCGTGATGTGCGCCGAGGATGCGATCCGGGCGCGGGCCGAAGGGGCGGACGGCATTGTCGTGTCGAACCACGGCGGGCGACAGCTCGACGGTGCGCCGGCGAGCCTGTCCGTGCTGCCGGAGATCGTGGCCGCGCTGGACGAGGGTGCAACCGTGCTGCTCGACGGGGGCATCCGGCGCGGGAGCGACATCGTCAAGGCGCTGGCCCTGGGCGCGCAGGGCGTGCTTCTCGGCCGGGCGCCGCTTTACGGCCTTGCCGCCGGAGGGCGGGAGGGCGTCGCGCGGGCGCTGGCGATTCTCGCCGACGAGATGCAGCGCACGATGATCCTCACCGGCTGCGACGCGCCGCGGCATCTCGGCCGGGACCACCTTGCCCTGCGGACGGATCCGCCGCCGACGTGATCGCATGCGGCTCCCGATCTCACGGGCCCGGCGCGGCCGGTGCAGGGGCAGGGGGCCATTGACATCATAAACTTAGCAATCTAAATAAAAGCAAACGCACTCCAAACGCACTGAAGAAAACGCTCGAAAGATCGGGAGGAACTCATGGAGCAGATCAGAATGCGCGTCGAGAAACGGCGCGCTTTGACTCCGAGCATTTCGGAATTCACCCTCGCGCCGGTCGACGATCAGGTCACGCTGCCGGATTTCGATCCGGGGGCGCATATCACCGTCGAGACGCCCTCCGGGGCGATGCGGCGCTACTCGCTCGTCAGCGACGGCAGCGATCATCCCAAGTCCTATGTCATCGCGGTGAAGCGCGAACCGGCCTCGCGGGGCGGGTCGGCCTCGATGCACGACGAGGCCCAGGAGGGGACCGAGCTCAACGTCGAGCCGCCCGAGAACGATTTCCCGCTGACCGACGTGTCGAAATACCTGCTGATCGCCGGCGGGATCGGCGTGACGCCGATCTACGCGATGGCGCGCCATCTCGCCAAGAAGGGCAAGGAACTGCGGATCATCTATTGCAGCCGCAGCCCCGAGGAATCCGCCTATCTCGAGGACCTGAACAAGGATTTCGAGGGGCGTATCATCGTCCACCACGACGAGGGCGACCCGTCGAAATCCTACGATTTCTGGGACGATTTCCTGACGCCGCGCGCGACGCATGTGTTCTGCTGCGGGCCGAAACCCTTCATGGAAGAGGTGAAGGCGGTCTCCGGCCACTGGCCCGAGGGGCGCATCCATTTCGAGGATTTCAAACCCGTCGAAGTGGTGCGCGAGGACGACAAGCCCTTCGAGGTCGAACTGTCGAAAAGCGGCGAGACGCTGACCGTTCCCGAAGACCGCACGATCCTCGAAACCCTGCGGGACGCGGGTTACAAGACCGTCAGTTCCTGCGAAAGCGGCACCTGCGGCACCTGCAAGACGAAGCTTCTCAGCGGCGAGGTCGATCACCGCGACATGGTCCTGATGGATGAGGAAAAAGAAGATTTCATCATGATCTGCGTGTCGCGGGCGAAGTCGGGGAGGCTGGTTCTTGACCTCTGATCCCGTCCGCCTCGGCGTGGTCGGGCTCGGGCGTGCCTTCATGCTCATGATCCCGACCTTCGACGCCGATCCGCGCGTGAAGCTCGTGGCCGCAGCCGCCCCCAGGCAGGAAAGCCGCACGGCCTTCGAACAGGAATACGGTGGCAAGGGCTACGAGAGCATCGAGGCGCTCTGCGCCGATCCCGATGTCGAAGCGGTCTATATCGCCACGCCGCACCAGATGCATGTCGATCACGTCCTTGCCGCCGCGAAGGCCGGCAAGCACATCCTCGTGGAGAAGCCGCTGGCGATCTCCATGGAGGATGCCGACAGGATGGTGCGGGCCGCGCGCGAGGCCGGCGTCCACCTGATCGTCGGCCCGAGCCACAGTTTCGACCTGCCCGTGGATCTTGCCGCGCGGCTGATCGAAAGCGGCGAGTTCGGCGCGCTGCGGATGATCCAGGCGCTGAACTACACGGATTTCCTCTACCGGCCCCGGCGCCCGGAGGAGCTTCGTACCGAGGAGGGCGGCGGCGTGATGTTCAGCCAGGCCATCCACCAGATCGACGTGGTGCGGCGGCTGGCCGGCGGCATGGCCGAAAAGGTCGTGGCCTTCACCGGCAACTGGGATCCGAAACGCCCGACCGAGGGCGCCTTCACCGCGCTCATGAGCTTTGCGGGCGGCTGCGTCGCCAATCTCACCTATTCCGGCTATGCGCATTTCGACAGCGATATCTGGATGAACGATGTGGGTGAGCTGGGTCAGGCCAAGGATCCCGCGAGCTATGGCAAGGCCCGCCGGGCGCTGATGGATCTCGATCCGGAGGAGGAGGCGCGGCTGAAGAGCACGCGCACCTTCGGCAGCGGGGCGGCGCCGATCGAGGCCGCCCATAACGAACATTTCGGCCCGGTGATCGCGCTGTGCGACCGTGCCGACCTGCGGCTCACCCCCGACGGGATCGAGGTGTTTGGAGATACCGAGCGCCGCTTTATCGAGGCGCCCTTTGGCCCGGCGCCGCGCAAGACCGTCGTGGAGGCCCTGGTCCGGGCCGTCCGCGAGGATGTTCCGCCCGTCCAGACGGGCGAATGGGGTCTCGCCAGCCTCGAAGTCTGTCACGCAATCCTGCGCTCGGCCGAAACCGGCCAGCCGGTCGCGTTGCAGCACCAGTGCAACGCTCATCAATAAGGAGGAGAACAGGATGACGAAGCTCAAGCTTTCCCTGGCCATGGGGAACTACGACCGGACGCGCGCGATCGTGGACGGCCGCGTGCAGATCGACGGGGTCGATCCGGTTCCGATGCTGCTTTCGCCGGAGGAGATGTTCTTCCGCGCCTTCCGCCACCAGGCCTTCGACATCAGCGAACTGTCGCTGTCCTCCTATTCGATCTCGGTCGCGCGCGGAAACCCGCATTATGTCGCGATCCCGGTCTTCCTCAGCCGCGCCTTCCGCCACACCTCGGTCTATATCCGCACCGACAAGGGCATCGAGACGCCCGAGGACCTGAAGGGCAAGCGGATCGGCATCGCCGAATACCAGCTGTCCGCGAACGTCTGGGTGCGCGGCATTCTCGAGGATGATTACGGCGTGAAGCCCTCCGACGTCATCTGGGTGCGCGGCGGCATGGACACGGCGGGACGCCCCGAGAAGATCAAGGTCGACCTGCCCTCCGACCTGACGGTCGAGGAGGCGCCGGAAGGCAAGACGCTGAACGAGATGCTCGCCGCGGGCGAGATCGATGGCTTCGTCGGTCCGCGCTGGCCGCGCTGCTTCTCCGAAGGTCATCCGCATGTCGGGCGGCTCTTTGCGGACAGCATCGGGGCGGCGGAGGATTACTATCGCCGCACGAAGATCTTCCCGATCATGCACGTCCTCGGCGTGCGCCGCAGCCTCGCGGAGGAATATCCCTTCCTTCCCGCGGCCCTGCTCAAGGCCTTCACGGACTCGAAGCGGCTGGCGGAAGAGGCGCTGTCGGACACTTCCGCGACGAAGGTGACGATGCCCTTCGTCGAGGATACGCTGAACCGCGTCCAGACGCTCATGGGCAAGGATCCCTGGAGCTACGGCGTCGCGGCGAACGCAGGTGTGCTCGACCGCTTCCTCGACTATCATGCAAGCCAGGGCCTCTCGCCGCGCCGTGTCCAGATTGACGAGCTGTTCCACCCGTCGACCCTTGAAGCCTACAGCCTTTGAAGAGGAGTTCTCACGTGGAAGAATACGCACCCGGTGACATCATCGAGATCCAGACGGAGAAGGGGCTGGCCTATGTCCAGCTCACCCATCTGCATCCGAGCTATCCGCCCGTCGTGAAATTCCTCAAGGGCCGCTACAAGGACCGCCCGGACAATGTCCTGTCGCTGTCGGGCAAGGGGGAGGAGACCGTCGCGATGGTCCCTCTGTCCGGAGTCCTGCGGAAGCTGAACCTGCCCCACGCCAAGGTGGGGGAGGCCGAGATCCCGCATGGCGAAAGGAAGTTCCCGACCTTCCGCACCCCGATCCGGGACAAGCAGGGACAGATCATCTACTGGTGGTTCTGGGACGGGCGCGGCCTGACCTATTCCTCGGAGCTCGATGAGGTGCAGGAAAGCCTGCCCCTGCGGGAGGTCATGTCCTCCGAGCGTTTCCTCGAACGGCTGCTCGAAGATGCGGTCTGACGGCCGGCGCCGATGACGCCGGTCCTCGGTGGGCTGCTGGCGACCTTCGGGGCGTTCTGTTACGCGCTCAGTTCGGTCGCCATCGCCAAGAGCTCCCAGTCGGCGCAGGGGCGCGGCAACGACGTCTTCCTGTCCATCCTGCTGACGGCCTCCGTGGCGGGCGTGCTGTGGGTCGCGATCGGCCCGCCGCTGCCCGACTACGAAAGTGCCGTGCTCTACGGCGTCGGCTATTTCGCGGCGGCCGGTCTTCTGGCGAATGTCATCGGGCGGCTCACCCTGTTCCGGTCGGTCGAACTGAGCGGCGCCATCGAGACGGGGCTGATCCGCCGGCTCATTCCCGTCTTTGCGGCGGTTTTCGCCTTCCTGCTGCTGGGCGAGGTCATCACGCCGCTGATCGTCATCGCCTTTTTCCTCGTGACCGCCGGCGTGCTGATCATGATGGTGCGTCCCTTGCAGAAGAGCAGGGCGCTCGCGGAGACGGTGCAGCGCCCGCATGCGGACCGCACCAGGGGCAGGGCGCTCGCGGTCATCTCCGCCGGGGGCTATGGCGGCTCCTTCGTGGCGCGCAAGCTTGCGATGATCACCTTGCCCGATCCGCTTCTGGGCGTGTTCATCGGGGCGCTGACGGGGCTTCTGTGGTTCGGAACCTCCTCCGTGGCGATGCCGCGCTCCCGGATCCGGGTGCGCCTGCCGCTGCAAAGGCCGAGCGGCTGGCAGTTCCTTGCCGCCAGCGCGATGACTGTGGGCCAGATTTCCCAGTTCTTCGCGCTGCGGCTCGCCAACGTGACTTCGGTCGCCATCATCTCCTCGGTCGAGATGTTCTTCGCCGCCTGGCTCGCCGCCCACATCTTCAAGACCGAACGCGCGCCGGGCGCGCGGTTCTACGTCGCCGCGCTGATTGCCGCGATCGGTGTCGTGCTTCTCGCGGTGGCGCCGGTGCTGGAATGAGCGCGCCGCGCTGACCGCGGGGGAGGGGCCGGGCGCCCTCAGATCTCCGAGGCGAGATTCCCGATCATCTTGTCGAGCGCCGTGAAGAGCTGGAGCAGCTCGCCCTCGTCGAAATTCCTCGATGCGAGTTCGGCAACGGCACGGGCCGAGGTCATCGACTGGTCGATCTTCGCACGGCCCTCTGCCGTCAGGCTGACCATGATCATGCGCCGGTCCTGATGGTGGCGTTCGCGATGGATGAGACCCCGCTGCGCGAGTTCGTCGAGAACCCGTGTCGAGGAGGCCTTTTCCAGACCGAGCTGGGCGGAGAGCTCGGACTGGCTGACCCGGCCTTCCTCCCGCAGCGTCCTGAGATGGATATACTGCGCCATACTCAGTTCCGCGCCGACCAGGCGCTTCTGCAACAGCTTGCCGTAAAGGTGATGCGCAAGTCGGAGCGAGGCGCCGAGACCCCGCCTCTGGGAAAGGGGAGCGGGACTGTGGTCGTTTTCCAGCATGATTGTCGAACCTCACTTCTTGACAAACCGTAGTGCAACGATAATAGTAAGACAATCTTACTATACGCACAGTAAGACTATCTTGCCACATTTAGGATAACGGGAGGAGCCTTCATGCCACAAAGACTGTTATGCGCCGCGTCCGATCTCAGCGATACGACTGCGAAAATCTTCGAAATCGACGGTGTCGAGATCGGTGTCATTCGCCACAAGGATCAGGTCGTGGCCTATCGCAACATCTGCCCGCATCAGGGCGGGCCGGTCTGCGAAGGTCTTAAAATGCCGAAGGTTTGCGTCGAGTTCGACGAGGAGAAACGGCCCCTGCGGCAGACTTTCGACGGCGCCGAGCTGCACTTCGTCTGCCCTTGGCACGGCTGGGAATTCAGGATCGAGACCGGCGAGGCCGTGGGCGATCCGAAAATCCGCTTGAGCCGCTACAAGGTGACCGAGCGCGATGAGCAGATCTATGTCGAAGTTTGAGCAGATGAGCGCGGACAAGTCCCAGTTGGACGCATCCTTTGATGACGTCCTCCGTGCCCTGCGTTCGCCGGAGACCGGCGCGCTGAGCCTCGAACAGGTCCAGGCCCTCTTCGCCCAGGTCGTGCGCGTCTACGCCGGCCTGCGGGAGAATGACGAGGGTGTGGCCGCCTTTCCCAGGAACCACGACATTTCGGCGACTGAAGTCGCAATTGCCGCAACCGGGATCCTCGACGCTGCCGATATGGCGGCTTTCGAACTCGGCATGTGGCAAACGCTGAAACACTGAAGACGCGGGAGCGAGACAAATGACACTGACACCGAACTTCGGATCCGACACCGATCCGGCAATCCAGGAATTCAACACCACGACGCTTCTGAAGAACGCGAAGAAGCAGGCGCTGGACCGGAATTACAAGGATTTCTTCATCTGTGATGTGGACAGCCATCACTACGAGACCGAGGCCCTGCCGGAAATCCTGCAATACATGGACGACCCGGTGATGCGCCATCTCGGCCTCTCGGCGGGGAACGTCGGCCGCGCGGGGCTGATCCCGCAGGCCATCGGTTCGCAGGACATGGCCGGCCGCGTGACGCGCTATGCCGGCCGGAACAAGGAGATCGTGCCCGAGACGCCGCATCGCGACATCACGCTGACCCGGCGCTGGATGGACGCGATGGGGGTGGACATGGCCTGCCTGTTCCCGACGCCGATGCTGCTGCTCGCGACCCATCCGCAGCCGGAGGTCGAGGTCACCATGGCCCGCGCCTACAACAGGTGGCTGTGCGAGCGGATCCTCGAGGAAGACAAGCGCATCGTCTCCATGGTCTATCTTCCGATGAACGAGCCGCACGAGGCCGAGAAGATGATCGACGAATTCGCGGAGCGCAAGGGCGTCGTCGGCTTCCTGTCCACGGGCTATCTCAAGCGGCCCGTGCATGACAACGTCAACATGCGCATCTTTGCCAAGCTCGAGGAGCACGGCAAGCCGCTCGGTTTCCATGCCGCCTATCACTGGGCCGATTCCTCGCTGTCGCAGCTGAACAAGTTCATCTCGGTGCACGCGCTCGGCTTCAGCTTCTGCAACATCATCCACATGACGAACTGGGTGCTGAACGGGATGCCGGAGCGTTTCCCCAAGCTCAAGACGCTCTGGATCGAAAGCGGCCTCGCCTGGGTGCCGTTCCTGATGCAGCGGCTCGACAACGAATACATGATGCGCACCTCCGACGCGCCGCTTCTCAAGAAGAAACCGAGCGACTACATGCGCGAGATGTTCTATTCGACGCAGCCGATGGAGCTCGTGGACAACCGCGAGGCGCTGGAAGTCACGTTTAAGATGATGAACGCCGAATCCCAGTTGCTTTATTCCTCGGACTATCCGCACTGGGACATGGACCTGCCGAGCACGATCTACGATCTGCCCTTCCTCGACGAGCAGGCGAAGCGGAACATCCTCGGCGGCAACGCGCAGAAGCTCTTCAACCTCGACCCGGTCATGTCGGAGTGGAAGCTCGACGCGCGGCAGGCCGCCGCCGTCTGATCGCGGACTCCCGTCCGGTCCGGCACTTTGCCGGGCCGGGCGACATTCTCCCGGCACCAGCCGGCGCGGCCGATCCGATTCGACGGGGCGGCGCGTGTGAGGCGGTGAGGTGACACGGGCACGGACGGCGCGGATCCGAGCGAGACGACGGGTCCCGGCGCGGAAAATCCCCGAAAATCCCGAGAAAAACCTGTATTTCTGACAGGGCGTCCCTCGCCGGGCGCCACTATATCTTGTGTGCCCAACCCTTGGGCGGAGAGTCTTCCGCAACCTCAGGATGTGCTTTTCCGGTCGCAGGGCGCTTATCCACAGATGCTTGGGTAAAACCTCAGGCGGCGCGCCGAAATCCATGGAAAACAAAAGAAAAAGTGAACGCACGGCGCGCGCCGAATCGAGGCGTCCTGTGGGCAGTTTTCGTCAACCGATTTTTGGATGCGGAAAGTTTAAAATTGCCGTTGACCAGAGGGGCAGACACGCTGCACATTGTGGGGGCCGATCAGGCGGACACTACATTTAGTGGCGATCTGGGCGGCGAGGGACTAGGCGAGTCGACGAGACGATCTGACGGACCGAAGGTGCGGGCACGGGACGGAACGCCCGGAAGACCGTGCCAGCGGGCGAAAACACGGGAGAGGGAGCGAAGTCGGGCTCTCTCGACAAGGATCGTTTCGCACCGGCCGACCGCGATGAGCGAGGCTTCTGAGGGATTCGCCGGACCGCAGCCGCGGGACCGGAATCGAAAGGGCATGCCTGGGGAACGGGCGTTTCGGTGCCCGTCCGCGCCCCACAAGATGTGGTGGCGCTCAGCGGCGCCGCCGGCACTCGTGCGGGCGCCGGAACGACGGTCCGGTAGGACCAGCGCAAAGACGACCGGGCGGCGGCCTATGCCGCGCGGCGCGATTGAAGAGAGACTTGAGTTAGGTCGGGGCAAGAAGATGAAGATCGAACGGAAATTCACGACGGCAGGGCAGGACGCTTACGCGGCACTGGAGTTCACGACGACCTCTTCGGAGATCCGCAACCCGGACGGCACGATCGTCTTCAAGCTCGACGCCTGCGAGGTGCCGGCGAAATGGTCGCAGGTCGCTTCCGACGTCATCGCGCAGAAATATTTCCGCAAGGCGGGCGTTCCGGCGGCGGTGAAGAAGGTGCGCGAAAAGGGCATGCCTTCCTTCCTGTGGCGCTCCGTGCCCGATGAGGACAAGCTCGCGCAGCTTCCCGAAGAGGACCGTTTCGGCGGGGAGACCTCGGCAAAGCAGGTCTTCGACCGCCTCGCGGGCGCCTGGTGCTACTGGGGCTGGAAGGGCGGCTATTTCTCCTCCGAGGAAGATGCGCGCGCCTATTTCGACGAGATGCGCTTCATGCTGGCCAGGCAGATGGCCGCGCCGAACTCGCCGCAATGGTTCAACACCGGCCTGCACTGGGCCTATGGCATCGACGGTCCGGGGCAGGGACATTACTACGTGGATCACGCCACGGGCGAGCTGACCCGCTCGCAATCCGCCTATGAGCATCCGCAGCCGCATGCCTGCTTCATCCAGTCGGTTGCCGACGACCTGGTCTCCGACGGCGGGATCATGGATCTCTGGGTGCGCGAGGCGCGCCTGTTCAAATACGGATCGGGCACGGGCACGAACTTCTCCAGCCTGCGCGCCGCCAACGAGAAACTCTCGGGCGGCGGCAAGTCCTCGGGCCTCATGGGCTTCCTGAAGATCGGCGACCGGGCGGCGGGCGCGATCAAGTCGGGCGGCACCACGCGCCGCGCGGCGAAGATGGTGATCTGCGACATGGATCACCCGGATATCGAGGAATTCATCAACTGGAAGGTCATCGAAGAACAGAAAGTGGCGTCCATCGTCGCCGGTTCGAAGATGCACGAGCGCCAGCTCAACGCGATCTTCGCCGCGATCCGCGAATGGGACGGCACCGAGGACGGCGCCTTCGACCCGGCGCAGAACACGGCGCTGAAGGCCGCGATCAAGGGGGCGAAACAGGTCGCGATCCCGGAAACCTATGTCAAACGTGTGCTCGACTACGCGAAACAGGGGTATTCCTCGATCGAGTTCCCGACCTATGACACCGACTGGGACAGCGAGGCCTATGCATCGGTCTCCGGGCAGAATTCCAACAATTCCGTGCGCGTCACCGATGCCTTCCTCAAGGCGGTGAAGGACGATGCCGAATGGGAGCTCCTGCGCCGCACCGACGGTAAGGTCGCCAAGGTGGTGAAGGCCCGCGATCTGTGGGAACAGGTCGGCCATGCCGCCTGGGCCTGCGCCGATCCGGGCATCCAGTTCCACGACACGATCAACGCCTGGCACACCTGCCCCGAAGACGGTGAAATCCGCGGCTCGAACCCCTGTTCGGAATACATGTTCCTCGACGACACGGCCTGCAACCTGGCGTCGATGAACCTGCTGACCTTCCTGAAGGACGGCGCCTTCGACGCGGAAAGCTACATGCACGCGACGCGGCTCTGGACGCTGACGCTCGAGATCTCGGTGATGATGGCGCAATTCCCGTCGAAGGAAATCGCGCAGCTCTCCTACGATTTCCGCACGCTCGGCCTCGGCTACGCCAATATCGGCGGGCTTCTGATGAACATGGGGCTCGGCTATGACAGCGACGAGGGCCGGGCGCTCGCAGGCGCTCTGACCGCGATCATGACCGGCGTGGCCTATGCGACCTCGGCGGAGATCGCGGGCGAGCTTGGGGCCTTCTCGGGACACGCCCGCAACGCCGCGCACATGCTGCGCGTGATCCGCAACCACCGCACCGCCGCCTATGGCAAGACCACGGGCTATGAGGGGCTCGAGGTGAAACCCGTCGCGCTCGATCACGCCAACTGCCCGGATGCGCATCTCGTGGAGCTTGCGAAATCGGCCTGGGACGAGGCGCTGGAGCTTGGCGAGAAACACGGTTACCGCAACGCGCAGGTCTCCGTGATCGCACCCACGGGCACCATCGGGCTCGTGATGGATTGCGACACGACCGGCATCGAACCCGATTTCGCGCTGGTGAAGTTCAAGAAACTCGCGGGCGGCGGGTATTTCAAGATCATCAACCGTTCGGTCCCCGCCGCGCTCGAGAAACTCGGCTATTCCTCCGCGCAGATCGAGGAGATCGTCTCCTATGCGGTCGGCCACGGCACGCTCGGCAACGCGCCCGGCATCAACCACACGGCACTGATCGGCCATGGCTTCGGCCCGGCGCAGATCGAGAAGATCGAGGCGGCGCTGCCGTCGGCCTTCGACATCCGCTTCGTCTTCAACCAGTGGACGCTGGGCGAGGAATTCTGCACCGGCACGCTCGGCATCCCGAAGGAGAAGCTCAACGATCCGTCCTTCGACCTGCTGCGCTCGCTCGGCTTCACCCGGAAGGACATCGAGGCGGCGAACGATCACGTTTGCGGCACGATGACCCTCGAAGGCGCGCCTTTCCTCAAGGAAGAACACTATCATATCTTCGACTGCGCCAATGCCTGCGGCAAGAAGGGCAAGCGCTACCTGTCGGTGAACAGCCACATCACCATGATGGCGGCGGCGCAGAGCTTCATCTCCGGCGCGATCTCCAAGACGATCAACATGCCGAACGATGCGACGATCGACGACTGCCTCGCCGCCTACGAACTGTCCTGGTCGCTCGGGGTGAAGGCCAACGCGCTCTATCGCGACGGCTCGAAACTGAGCCAGCCGCTCGCCACCGCGCTCATCGAGGATGACGAGGAGGCCGAGGAGATCCTCGCCACCGGCTCCGCCCAGGAAAGGGCCGCCGTGCTGGCCGAGAAGATCGTCGAGAAGATCGTGATCAAGGAGATCGCCCGCGGCCGCGAGAAACTTCCGTCCCGCCGCAAGGGCTATACCCAGAAATCCATCGTCGGCGGGCACAAGGTCTATCTGCGCACCGGCGAATATGCGGATGGCAAGCTCGGCGAGATCTTCATCGACATGCACAAGGAAGGCGCCGGCTTCCGCGCGATGATGAACAATTTCGCCATTGCCGTTTCTGTCGGCCTGCAATACGGCGTGCCGCTGGAGGAATTCGTGGATGCCTTCACCTTCACCAAGTTCGAACCCTCGGGCATGGTGCAGGGCAACGATTCGATCAAGAACGCGACGTCGATCCTCGACTACATCTTCCGCGAGCTCGCGGTCTCCTATCTCGACCGCACGGATCTCGCCCATGTCAAACCGCAGGGCGCGGCCTTCGACGATCTCGGGCGCGGTGAGGAAGAGGGCGTGTCGAATATCAAGGCGCCCTCGGAAAGCGCCTCGGCGAAGTCCATCGAGGTGCTGAAACAGATCTCCTCCTCGGGCTATCTGCGCAAGCGCCTGCCGCAGGAACTTGTGGTGCTGCAAGGCGGGATGCAGGCGGGCGCGGTCGCGCTCGGCGGTTCGCTCGACGCGGAAACCGCGCTGCACACGCTGGTGCCGGAAACGAAGGCGACGGCCGCCTCCGCGAGCTCCGACACCGCGCTCTCCTCGGGCACGATCGCGATGGACGCGCGCACCAAGGCGAAGATGCAGGGCTACGAGGGCGATCCCTGTGGCGAATGCGGTAATTACACGCTGGTCAGGAACGGCACCTGCATGAAGTGCAACACCTGCGGCGGCACGTCGGGCTGTAGCTGAGGCGCCATGATGGATCTCGTTTTCGACATCGCCGGACGTCTCTGCGTCGCCGACCGCGTGAAGATGCGCGGCAATACGCTCGAGGCGGAATTCGACCGCAACGTCGCGGGCGCCCTGGCCGATGCCTATGAGGGCAGCCAGTCGGTTTCCGTGCTCAACATGCCGGCGCTGTCGGTGACTTGGTCGGTGCAGGATTACCGCGCCGAGGGCGACAGCCGCTGCACCGCGATCTTCTCGGTCAACAGCTCCGCCGGGCGGGTGCTGCACTGAGGCAAAGCAAGTCGTCCCGCCCCCTCACATCCGGGCGGGACGGGCAGGGGCGGTCCACGCGATCCGGACCATCCCGCGAGGGGGCGAAGGAACACCTTTCCGGAGCGAATGCGTTCGCTCCCGGCGCGGATCAGGCCGCAGGCATAAAATCCACCGGGCAGTATCAATACGAGCCTGATCAGCGAACCTCAGGGGATCCTTCGGGATCCCCTTTTTTCTTGGGCCTTTCCGTGCAGATCGCCCGCGACGGTCCTCCGGCGGGCCTGCGGGACCGGCGCGGGGGAGGGCCGCGTCAGCCCTTGCTGCCGCGGGCGAGCGCCGCGACGCCGGTGCGTGCGGTCTCGATAAGCCCGAGCGGGCGCATCAGATCGGCAAAGGCGTCGATCTTCTCGGAGGTGCCGGTCATCTCGAAGACGAAGCTTTCAAGCGTGCTGTCGACCACATTGGCGCGGAAGATCTCCGCGAGCCGCAGCGCCTCGATGCGTTTCTCTCCGGCGCCCTGGACCTTGAAGAGGGCCAACTCGCGCTCGATCGACGGCCCTTCCACGGTCAGGTCGTGGACCTCGTGCACCGGCACGATCCGCCCCACCTGGGCCTTGATCTGTTCGATCACATCGCGCGTGCCGGTGGTGACGATGGTGATGCGGGAGCGGTGGCCCTCGTGATCGACCTCCGCCACGGTGAGGCTTTCGATGTTGTAGCCGCGGCCCGAGAACAGGCCGATGACCCGCGCCAGCACGCCCGGCTCGTTTTCGACCAGCACGGCGAGCGTGTGTTTCTCGATCACCTCGGCATGGTAGTCGCGGAGGTCATAGGCGGAATGGCTGGAGGAGCCTTGCTGGATACGTAGGGCAGACATGTCTTTCCTCTCCCTCAGGCCGCGCAGTCGAGCGTGGCGTCGAATGTGTTGATTTCATCGCGTTTCACCAGCGTGCGCACGGCACAGCCGGAGGCGGTTTCGATGGCGGAACGGGCGGCCTCCTCGAGTTCCGCGAAATTGAGGCGGCCCGTGTGGTAGTTGCGCGCGACGGCGGTGCCGCCCTTGAGTTCGACCGCGAAGTCGAAGCCGCCCTGTGACACCGGGATCGCGTCGGGCGAGGCCATGCAGCCCGCGAGCCCCCAACTCGCCACCAGTGCGGCGAGGGCGGTGCGGAGCACTTTCCCGAGGCGGCTCATCAGACCAGCACCGCCCCGTCGGACCGGATCGCGCCCTCGACCGAGGCTTCGCCGAGGAGCATCTCGTTATGCGGCTTGCCCGAGGGGATCATCGGGAAGCAGTTTTCGTGTTTCTCCACGAGACAGTCGAAGATCACCGGGCCGTCGTATTCGAGCATTTCCATGATCGCATCGTCCAGATCCTTCGGATCCTTGCACAGGATGCCCTTCGCGCCGAAAGCCTCGGCAAGCTTGACGAAATCGGGCAGGGCCTCGGACCAGCTCGAGGAATAGCGCTCGCCATGCAGCAGCTGCTGCCACTGGCGCACCATGCCGAGGCGTTCGTTGTTGAGGATGAACTGTTTCACCGGCAGGCGGTATTGCACCGCCGTCCCCATCTCCTGCATGTTCATGAGCCACGATGCCTCGCCCGCGACGTTGATCACGAGGCTTTCGGGATGGGCGAGCTGCACACCGATCGAGGCGGGGAAGCCATAGCCCATCGTGCCCAGCCCGCCCGAGGTCATCCAGCGGTTCGGATCCTCGAAGCCGAGGAACTGCGCCGCCCACATCTGGTGCTGGCCCACTTCGGTGGTCACGTAGCGGTCCATGCCCTTGGTCAGCGCCTCGAGCCGTTCGAGCGCGTATTGCGGTTTGATCACCGTTTCCGAGGGCTGATAGGTGAGGCAGCGGACGTCGCGCCAGCCGTCGATCTGCTTCCACCAGGCCGAGAGGTCCTGTTTCCTGCGCCCGCGCGATTTCCAGACCTTGAGCACATCCTCGAGCACATGACCCACATCCCCGATCACCGGCAGGTCGACGCGGATGATCTTGTTGATCGAGGAGGGGTCGATGTCGATATGCACCTTTTTCGAATTCGGGGAGAAATCCTGGATCCGGCCGGTGATCCGGTCGTCGAAGCGCGCGCCGATGTTGACCATCAGGTCGCAGCCGTGCATCGCCATGTTGGCCTCGTAGAGACCGTGCATGCCGAGCATGCCGAGCCAGTGCCTGCCAGAGGCCGGATAGGCGCCGAGGCCCATCAGCGTGGAGGTGACCGGAATGCCGGTCGCATCCACCAGCTCGCGCAGCAGTTGCGAGGCGCCGGGGCCGGAATTGATCACGCCGCCGCCGGTATAGAAGACGGGGCGTTCCGCCTTCTCGATCAGCGCGACGATGTCGTTGATCTCCTCGATGGAGGCTTTCACCTTCGGCTGGTAATGGCTCACCTTCGCCTTGGCGGGCGGCGTATATTCGCCGTCGGCGAACTGCACGTCCTTCGGCAGGTCGATGAGCACCGGTCCCGGACGGCCGGAGGTCGCGACGTGGAAGGCCTGGTGAATCGTTTCCGACAGCTTGTCGGTGTCCTTCACCAGCCAGTTGTGTTTCGTGCAGGGGCGGGTGATGCCCACCGTATCGGCTTCCTGGAAGGCATCGGTGCCGATCATGAAGGTCGGGACCTGGCCGGAGAAGACGACGAGCGGAATGCTGTCCATCAGCGCATCGGTCAGCCCGGTGACGGCATTGGTCGCGCCCGGCCCGGAGGTCACCAGCGCAACGCCGGGCTTGCCGGTCGAGCGCGCATAGCCTTCCGCGGCATGGATCGCGCCCTGTTCGTGGCGCACCAGGATATGCCGGATATCGTTCTGCTGGAAGATCTCGTCATAGACAGGTAGGACGGCGCCCCCCGGATATCCGAATACCGTGTCCACACCCTGATCCTTCAGGGCCTGGACCACCATTTTCGCTCCGGTCATCTGACGTGTCATCTTCGGTCTCCGTTCACGCGTCGCTCATGTGTTTTCGGCAATAAAAAACCCCCGGATCTCTCGAGCGGGGGCGCATGGGTTCCGTTATGGTCAACCGTCACCGGCCCATGCGCGTGTTCCCTACGAGTACGATAATGCCAGTCATGGCGTCCGGGCTCCTTACTGCGTGGGCGGACATTAGGTCGCCCCCGCGCGGGCGTCAACTGCAAAAGAAGGCTTTCCTTGCATAAAATGTCGTGCGAAAACTTCAGGGTGAAACATTGTTGCGCCCTTTGGTCGGGCGCGGCGGGGATCACAGGTCGAGGGGCTGCGCGCCCTCCTCCCCCGGATCGGGTGCGCCGGGGATCTCGGGCCCTCCGGGATCCGGCAATTGCGTCTCCGGGTCGAAGAAGGCCGCCCCGTCGGTCATGATCGCGCGCCACCATTCGATCGTGTCCTCGAAGGTCTCCCGCGGCAACCCGCCGAGCAGGGAGAAGCTGAAATCGAGCGCGAGGTCGCCCTCCGGGTCCACGGAGGCCTTGCCGAACCGGTATTCGTAGTTGAACCGGTTCACCCGCTCGAGATCGGTCAGGTAGTAGTCGCCGTCGAAATAGGCCGAGAAGGAGGCGGTCTCGCAGGCGGTGCGCTCCTCGCAATTGTAGAACAGGAGGCTGTATTTCATGCCGTCCATGCGGCCCTGGAACATCGGCACGCCCTCGCCGTCCACATCGCGGGTCACCTCGCCGTGGCCGGAGAGGATGTCCTCGATCCGGTCGAGCGTCTCGAAACCGATCCACTCCCTCTCCTCGGCGGCAAGGGGGGCTGCGAGGCCGGCGATCGCGAGGCCAAGGGCGGCGGGCGTCAGGCGGCCCGCACGGCGGAACCTCGGGAGGAGGGGCAGGGACATGGAACACTCCTGTGCGTCGTCCGTCCAAGCCTAGTCCTTTCGGCGCGCGCGGTGCAAGGGGGGCAGGGCGCGCCCGCGGCGCTCCGTGGCGTTTCACATGGCTGTCGCAAATCCGTCATCCCGCTGTTGCGCGGGCTTGGCACCTGTTGAGACCGGAGCGCGTGCGAGTCCCTCGCGCCGCGCCTGGTCTATCCAGCAACAGAGATACAATGGAGCGAGAGATGAAGGACAAGGACATCATCAGACTGTCTTGGGACGAATTCGACGAGATGCGCGATCCGCGCCCGGCGACGAACGATTTCGATGCGGTGGTGGAGCGCGCGATTTCCCGCCGCGGCTTCCTCGGCGGTGTGCTGGCCTTCGGGTCGGGGGCCGCGGTGATGGGCACGGGGCTTCTGTCTTCGACCACTTCGGCACAGGCGCAGGCGGCGGCCTTCCGGTTCACGCCGATCGACATCGCCACCGACCATGACATCCACGTCCCCGAGGGCTACCAGTGGAAAGTGCTGGTGCGCTGGGGCGATCCGCTCTTTTCCGAGGCGGAGGGCGCCTATTCCCCCGAGACCGGCGTGCCGGTCGGGATGTCCGACAAGGTCTTCGGCGAGAATACCGACGGCATGGAGACCTTCGTCGACGGCGACCATACGGTGCTCGCGATCAACTCCGAATACGTGAACCCGGAGATCAACCTGCCCGCCGCCTCCGAAGGCGTCGCGAAATCGGCCGAGGAGGTGACCCTGCTCAAACACATGCAGGGCGTGACCGTGATGGAGATCGCGGACAATGGCAACGGCTATGAGGTCGTGGTGGACAGCCCCTACAACCGGCGCATCCATCACGAGACGGAGATGGTCGCGGACGGTCCGGCTGCCGGTTCGGACTGGTTCAAGACCGATGCGGATCCGACCGGTCTCGCGCTCAGGGGCACGATGAACAACTGCGGCTCCGGCAAGACGCTCTGGGGCACCTACCTGACCTGCGAGGAGAATTTCAACGGCTTCTTCGGGGCCACCGGCGCCCATGAGGAGCGCGAGGATTATGCGCGCTACGGGATCGGCGGCGAAAGCCCCTATGCCTACGAGAAATTCGATGCGCGTTTCGACATCTCCCAGGAGCCGAACGAGCCCTACCGCCACGGCTGGGTGACGGAGATCGACCCGCTCGATGCGGCCTCGACCCCGGTCAAGCACACCGCGCTCGGCCGGTTCAAGCACGAGAATGCGGAGATGGTGCAGGCCGCCGACGGGCGTGTCGTGGTCTATATGGGCGACGATGAGCGCGGCGAATTCATCTACAGGTTCGTCTCGAACGGCGTCTACGAGGAGGGCGGCTCCACCGAGGGGCTTCTCTCCGACGGCACGCTCTTCGTGGCGAAGTTCAACGACGACATGACCGGCGAGTGGCTCCCCCTCACGCCCGAGACGACCGGGATGCCGGTCGAGGAGATCCTCGTCTTCTCGCGCATGGCGGGCTCGAAAGTGGGCGCGACCACGATGGACCGCCCGGAATGGGTCGCGGCCCATCCGGGCCGGTCGGAGGTCTATTGCGCGCTCACCAACAACTCCAAGCGCGGCGGCGACGCCATGCCGGTGAACGCGGCGAACCCGCGCGAGACCAACGAATACGGCCAGATCGTGCGCTGGCGTCCGGAGGGCGAGGATCACGGCGCGGACACCTTCACCTGGGATCTCTATGTCATGGCCGGCAATCCGAAACTCCACGACGACGCCTATCGCGGGTCGGAGAATATCACCGAGGGCAACATGTTCAACTCGCCCGACGGCATGGCCTTTTCCTCCGACGGGCTGCTCTGGATCCAGACCGACGGCGACGACAGCAACGAAGGCGAGTTCGAGGGGCAGGGCAACAACCAGATGCTCCTCGGCAATCCCGATACCGGGGAGATCGCGCGTTTCCTCACCGCGCCGAAGGGCGCCGAGGTGACCGGCCTCACCTGGTCGCCCGACCGGAAGGTGGCCTTCGTCGGCATCCAGCACCCCGGCGGGTCCTGGCCGGACGGGGAGGGCAAGCCCCGCTCCGCCGTGATCGCCGTGTGGCGGGAGGACGGGGCGCTCATCGGCTGAGCCGCCACGCCGGTCCGGGACGGGCGCGAGGGAGATCTCGCGCCCGTTTGCTGCGTTTCGGGATGCCCTTGCGCAATCTTGTTGCGATCGGGCGGCAAAATAACTCACCTTTTTGCACGAAACAGCTCACGGAGCCTCTTCAATCCGGCGTGCAGTCTCTATAGGCTGCCGACGATTTCGTCGCGGCCGGGCTTACCGGTCGCGACCCGGACAGAGTGAGGAGACCTGACCCATGGACCGCCGTTCCTTTCTGAAAACTTCCGCCCTCGGGGGCGCTTCCGCCGCGCTGGCCGCGCCGGCCATCGCGCAGGGCGCGGGCCGGACGCTCACCATGGTCTGCGCCTGGCCGCGCGGCCTCGCGGGCGTGTGGGATGCCGTGGAACGTTTCGTCGACAACGTGCAGACGATGTCGGACGGCGCGCTGACCATCGACGCGCGCGCCGCGGGCGAGCTCGTCGGCGGGCTCGAGGTCTTCGACGCCGTCACCGCCGGCCAGGCGGACATGTATCACGCCGCGGATTACTACTTCACCGGTCAGCACCCGGCCTGGGCCTATTTCACCACCACCCCCTTCGGCATGACCGCGCCGGAGATGATGACGTGGTATTACGGCATGGACGGCCAGCGGCTGCACCGCCAGTTGGGCGAGGTCTTCGGCCTTCACACCACCATTGCCGGCCAGACCGGCGCGCAGGGCGGCGGCTGGTTCCGCAAGCAGATCAACACGGTTGCCGATTTCCAGGGGCTGAAACTGCGCATGCCGGGCCTCGGTGGCGAGGTGGTCGGCAAGCTCGGCGCCTCGGTGCAGGTGATGGCCGCGGGCGAGATCTACCAGGCGCTTTCCTCGGGGGCGCTCGACGGCACCGAATGGGTCGGCCCGTGGTCCGATGAAAAGCTCGGCCTCCAGGAGGTCTGCGACTATTTCTATCCGGCGGGCTTCCATGAACCGGGCTCCGCGCTTTCGGTGAACACCAATCTCGAGGTGTTCAACAGCCTCACACCCGCCCAGCAGCGCATCATCGAGGTGGCCGCCGCCGAATGCCACCAGTTCGACTACGCGCTGTTCAACGCCAACAACGGCCCGGCGCTCGAACGCCTCATCTCGGGGGGCACGCAGATCCAGGAGTTCTCCGACGAGATCTGGGACGCCTATGGCCAGGCCTCCCAGGAAGTGCTCGACAGCCACATGGACGACGACATCTTCCGGGAGATCCGGACCTCCGCCGATGCGGCGATGAGCACCACGGCGGGCTGGCTCGGACGGTCGGACAACGTCTACACCCGTCAGCGCACGCGGGTGCTGTCGAGCATGTGAGCCCTCGGGACAATCGGACGACCGAACGCGCGGGGGAGCTTTCCCCGCGCGTTTTTTGCCTGCGGTGCCCGGAGGGGCGGCCGCACAGGATCGGCACCACCGGCCCCGGCCGGTCGCCAGGGTCATGTGCTCTCATACGGAACCGTCGGCGCGCGCGGAGTACTCCAGAGTGTCCTCCTCCGCCGCCTTCGCCGGCCTTGCGCTCCCCTGCGACAGGAAGGGCCCGAGGGTCATCAGGAGATCACGCGATGCGGCGGGTGTCGCCGCGGGTGGGCCATGTCGCGACCTCCTGCGGTTCTTCGTGAAACCTGCGCGCCATGGCTGGCACGCGCGGAGCGGCGTATAACCCTGCTGCGCCGGCCACGGCTGCCGATGAAGGTCGCGCCTCGCGATGCCGGCTCCGCGTCATGCTTTCGCGTCGCTCCATGAGATGTCTCCGCCCGGAAGACGGTTTTCGTGCCGTCCGGCACAGCCCCGCGCGGGACGGCCCGATGGTTCCGCGACGCGCCTGGGACCGGCCGCCCGCAATGGCCGGCCTGTCGTCGTCACGAGACCGGCGGGCAGGGGCGGCGCCGGGAAACGGAGCCGGAGAGAGGTTCGGGACGTGACGAAAAACGGGATGCGCCCAAGTTTCGCACGTCTTTTTCGCCTCACCAACTTGCCGCCTGCGCCCTGTCGCGCTAAGGCAGCGCCGGAGCGGCTGGCAAGGGCGCGGGTTCCGACAGGCGGAAGGGACAACGGGGACATGGAAGAACAGGCGACCACATCGGGGCTCGGCGCGCTGGCGGAGGCGATCCTGTCGCTTTTCGTCAATCTCGGTCTGGGCCTCTGGCACAGTCTCTACGCACTCTCCCATCCGGGCCTCTGGCTCGACTGGTCGGACAAGGAGAACCTCGCGCGCTTCGTCTATTACGGCGGCTCGAAGGAATTCCTCTTCGTCTTCATCGACATCGTGCTGATCCTCACCGTGATCGGCTTTCTCCACCGTCCCTTCCTCTGGGCGCTGGTGCGCGGGCTCGAGGCCATCGCCAACACCACCGGACGCATCGCCGCCTGGGCAGGGCTTCTGATGGTGCTGCAACAGATCATGGTGGTGTTCCTCCAGTCGGTCTTCCGGCAGGGGGAGATCACCATCGCGCCCTTCGGCGCCGGGTTCACCCAGTCGGTCGGCTGGTTTTCTGAAAGCCTGAAGTTCGAAAATGCGCTCGTCGTCGCGCTCTGCGTCTCCTACGCCTTCGTGCAGGGCGCGCATGTGCGCGTCGACCTGATCTATTCGGGCGTCGGGCATCGCGCGAAACGTGCCATCGACATGTTCGGATCGCTCGTCTTCATGCTGCCGGTCGCGCTTCTGACCTGGATGTATGCCTGGTTCTTCCTCTGGCGGCACCTCATCACGCCGAAGGTCTCGGCCACGAGCCAGCTCGACCTGCTGCTGCGCCAGTCGGCGGTGATGCGCTGGAACGTGGAGACCGTGTCCTTCTCGGCCAACGGCTTCAACGGCTATTTCCTGTTCAAGATCCTGATGCTCGCCTTCCTCGCGCTGGTGATCCTCCAGGCGCTCGCCTTCTTCTACCGCTCCTTCCTCGAATTCGCGGAAGGCGAGGAGAGCGCGGGGAGATACCTCGACCGCGACACGCTGGGCGAGGGCGAAGAAGCCTACGAAGGCACACATTGATTCAGGGGCGGTGAGACATGCTTTTCGGACTTGATGGCGTAGAAATCGGCCTCATCATCGTATTCCTCTGCCTCTTCGGCGGGATCCTCACGGGCTTTCCGGTGGCCTTCGCCATCGGCGGCGCGGGGCTTCTCTCCTTCGGCATCATCGCGGCGCTCGACAGCGCGGGCATCCTCGTGCACCAGGCGATCGACACGGGTTCGCAGGCCTATCGCGAGATCGTCAATTCCGGGGTCAACCCGGTCAATATCTCGCATTTCAGATATCCCGACCTGCCGACCCTGACCCAGCCGCTGTTTCCCGGCGGCTGGGAGAGCGCGGTGGACCGCAACCTCTCCTTCATCGTGAACCGGATGAACGAACGGGTCTTCGCCGGCGCCTCGATCGAGACGCTTCTGGCGGTGCTGATGTTCGTGATGATGGGGATCGTGCTCGAGCGGTCGAAGATCGCGAACGACCTTCTGACCACGATGGCGCGCGTCTTCGGTCCGCTGCCGGGCGGCCTCGCGGTCTCCGTCGTGATCGTCGGCGCCTTCCTCGCCGCCTCCACCGGCATCGTGGGCGCGACCGTGGTCACGATGGGGCTCCTGTCCCTGCCGACCATGCTGCGCCACGGCTATTCGCCGCAGCTCGCCACCGGCGTGATCGCCGCCTCCGGCACGCTCGGCCAGATCATTCCGCCCTCCATCGTCATCGTGCTTCTCGGCACGCTCGCGGGCGACATCTATTCCGCCGCACAGGAGGCGCGGGCGCAGGCGGCGGGCTGTACCGATGCGCTCACCTACCTCGGGGAACCCGCCGTCGTCTCGGTCGGCACGCTGTTCCAGGCGGCGATGCTTCCGGGCATCTTCCTCGCCGGGCTCTATGCGCTCTACGCCTTCGGCTACGCGCTTCTGAACCCGCACAAGGCGCCGCCGGTGCACCTGTCGCACACGCGTCACGAGACGATCACCCGGCGCGAGGGCATCCTGTGGTTCCTCGCGGTGCCGGTCCTTCTCGTCGGCGGGGTGCTCCTGTCCGGGCAGGCGGGACTGTCCGGCAGCCAGAGCATCGTGGTCTCCGGCTTCACTCAGGCGGGGGATCGCGCGAGCCTGCGCACCAATGTCTCGCCGCAATGCCAGGAGGCGATGATCGAGCTGCACGGCCAGATCGCGTGGAACGCGGCGGTGGCCGAACAGGAAGCGATCGACGCCGCCGGCGGCAGCCAGCAGAGCGTCGCGCGCAGCCCCGAAGAGATCGAGCGGCTCACCGCGGAGGCGGTACGGACTGCGCCGAAACTCTCCGGCAGCCTGCTGGCCGTCATGCTCCTGATCGGCCTCGTCTTCTCCTTCGCGCGCGGCTCGGCGCCGTCGGCGAACCCGCTGCCGCTGCTCGTGGGCACGGCGGGGATCGCAGCCGTGCTCGCCCTCGACGCGGCCTTCGTCAGCCCGCTTGCGAGCTCCGGAACCGCGCTTCTGATCTATCTTTTGCCCTTCGCGGCGATCGGCTACGGCCTTGTCGACGCGACGCGGCACCTCGCGAGGAACGAGCTGTTCCGCGTCGTCTTCCCGCCGCTCGTGCTGATCGTCGCGGTGCTGGGCTCGATCCTCGGCGGCGTCACGAACCCCACGCCCGCGGCCGGGCTCGGGGCAGGGGGCGCGCTCCTGCTCGCCGCCTATCGCAAGCTCGCCGATCACCGCAAATCGGGCAGGATGATCGTCGGCACCGCCTTCGCCATCGTCCTGATGATCCTTGTCGGCTCGAATTTCGACCTGCGCATGGGCCGGGGCAACGTCCCCTTCGAGGACTGGGTCGCCTATCTCGTGGCGCTCGGCGCCTATTACGTCGCGATGTTCGGCATCCTCTACGCCTGCTGGGTGCTGCTGCGGGACGGCACGCTCGGCATCATCGTGCGCGAGACGGCGAAGGTGACCTCGATGGTCTTCACCATCCTCATCGGCTCGCAGCTCCTGAACCTCGTGGTGATCTCCTTCGGCGGGGAGCATTACATCCAGCAGTTCCTGCGCTCCTTCGACAACGAGTTCACCGTGTTCCTCCTGGTGATGCTGGTGCTCTTCATCCTGGGGTTCGTGCTCGATTTCCTCGAGATCATCTATATCGTCGTGCCGATCGTCGGACCCGTGATCTACGGCGGCACGATGGACCCGAAATGGGTGACGATCATGATCGCGGTGAACCTCCAGACCTCGTTCCTCACGCCGCCCTTCGGCTTTGCGCTCTTCTACCTGCGCGGGGTCGCGCCGGCGAGCGTCACCACCGGGCATATCTACAGGGGTATCCTGCCCTTCGTGCTCATCCAGCTCGCGGGGATCGGCATCCTCTGGACCTTCCCCGAGATCGTCACCATCGTGCCCAACCTCCTGTCGCGCTGATCCGCGCGACAGGCACAGGCAAGGCTCCGCTCACCGGCGGGGCCTTTTTTCTTGCCCGCGCAAAATCGGGGATTGCGTCACGGCAAATAACTTATAAAAATAGTAGGACATTAGTCAGGAGCGCCCCATGTCCTTTCAGAACCAGAATCCTTTCGCCACGCCGTCCCCCCGCGAAGGCGCGATGCCCGTGGGCAAGCTCGCCCAGCTCGACGAGCCGGGCCGGCTGGTGGTGACCCTTTTCCGCGGCTCCGAGGCGCTCCGGCGCGACAGCGACATGGGCCGCATCTTCAGCCAGATGATGATGGTGTTCGACCGCCACGGCCGCCGGCCGCTGATGCGTCACGGCATGGGCTGCGATTGCCTCGGGGCGGACGAGGCGGTGCTCGCGCAATTCGTGCGCCTCGCCGCGCAGGGCGCGCGCGAGGATGCGACGCTGATGGCGATGCTGCTGGTGCGCGGGGACATGGCGCCGCTCGCGGTCTCGCTGGCCGAACAGCTCGGGCTGACGATCCGCCAGACGGTCGGATTGCGTCCCCGCCCGCCGGTCGGGATGGCGATGCACTGAGCGCTCGGGGGGCTTGGCAAAACCCTGCCGCCGCCCGCGCGGTCGCATTTCCTTCCGCTGCGGGCGGGTCTAGCTTCGCGCCATGACGATGCTGAATTTCCACGTTCTCGATGCGCGCGGACATCTGTCGGGGGACCGGGACTGGCTCCTCGACCGGCTCCGTGCAGCCTATGCGAGCGCGGCACCGCTGTTGCCGCTCGGGCCCCTCGACGTCGTGCTGCGGGCGGGCGACAGGGTCATTCCGGAAAAGGGCCATCTGGGCTATGCGCCCGAGGCGGGGCGGATCGAGATCGTGGTCGATCCCGCCAATCCCGCGCTGCGGGACAATCGCGCCGCCTCGCTCGAGAGGATGTTCGCCCATGAGCTCCACCACGCCGCGCGCTGGGAAGGGCCGGGCTATGGCGCGACGCTGGGCGAGGCGCTCGTGTCCGAGGGGCTCGCCGGCCAGTTCTCCTACGCGCTCTACGGCCCGCCGGTCGAACCCTGGGACGCGCTCCCCATGAACGAGGTGCGGGCGCATTTCGACCGGGCGGCGGAAGACTGGACCTCCGGCTACGATCACGCGCGCTGGTTCTTCGGCACGGGCGATCTGCCGCGCTGGCTGGGCTATTCCATCGGATATCTTCTCGTGGGGCGGCTTCTGTCCACGGCCGCGGGCCTCAGCGCCGCAGGGCTCGTGCACGCGCCCGCCCTGCGCTTTCGCGCCGGGCTGAAGATGGCCTGAGCGAGCTCAGATCTCCGTCTTCGGTTTCAT
Source organism: Celeribacter indicus (assembly GCF_000819565.1). Taxonomy (NCBI): domain Bacteria; kingdom Pseudomonadati; phylum Pseudomonadota; class Alphaproteobacteria; order Rhodobacterales; family Roseobacteraceae; genus Celeribacter; species Celeribacter indicus. The sequence goes on along the minus strand of NZ_CP004393.1, from coordinate 2,971,393 downwards.
CGGTGCGGCCGGGCGGGTGCCATGGGTGTCGGGCAGGTCGATCTTTGCCACCTGCTGCGCGATCGGCTCGGCTTCGAGCGGATGGGCATCGGGCGAATAGGCCTCGGGATCGAGGAGGTCCTCCCAGTGCCCGCCCTGGTAGACCTCGAGCGCGGAGAAGCGCGCCTTGTATCCCATCTTCTTCGAGCCGGGCACCCAGTAGCCGAGATAGACATAGGGCAGGCCCGCCTCCCGCGCGATCTCGATATGGTCGAGGATCACATAGGTGCCGAGGCTGTCCTTGATCAGTTCGGGCTTGTAGAAGCTGTAGACCATCGACAGCCCGTCATCGAGCAGGTCGGTGAGACAGGTCGCCACAAGCTCGCGCGGCGCATCCGGCGTCGGCGGGGCGTAATATTCGATCACGCGGGTGCGGATTGGCGTTTCCTCGATCATCGCGGCGAATTCGAACACGTCCATGTCGGCCATGCCGCCGTCGGCATGCCGGTGTTCGAGATATTCGCGGAAGAGCTCGTATTGCGCCTCCGTCGCCCAGGGGCTTGTCGCGGCGCGTTGCAGATAGCTGTTCTTGTTGAAGGCGCGGCGCTGCGATTTCGACGGCTTGAAATCCGCCACCCGGATCCGGGCGGAGAGGCAGGCGTTGCAATCCGCGCAGGTCGGCCGGTAGAGCACGTTCTGCGAGCGCCGGAAGCCCTGTTTGGACAGGCTGTCATTGAGCTGGTCGGCATGTTCCCCCTGAAGGGAGGTGAACAGCTTGCGCTCCATCCGGCCCTCCAGATAGGGGCAGGGCTGGGGAGCGGTCACATAGAACTGCGGCGCGAGGGGGAGGGTGTGACGCATGTGGTCGGCTTAACGGGATGTCGCGAATGGTGAGTTGATGGCGGATGAAACCAAAGGTAGCCCTTCGCCGGGGGAACGCCAAGTCCCCGCGGCTCTCAAATTTCGATGAAGCGCGGGGGAAATGGCAAAAGGGCGCAGGTTGCGCCCTTTTTCATCGCTGCGTCCCGGCGCCGCTCCCCGGCTCAGTAGATCGAGGGCCGGTTGATGGCGGCGGTGCCGAGGATGAGGTCGGAAAGCCCCTGCTTGCGTGCCGTGGTGAGCATCAGCACGACGGAGACCACCTGTGCGAGGCCGATCGAGCACCATACGGTGAAGAGCCCAGTATGCAGTACCGCCATGCCGAGGTCAAAACGCTCGCCGCGTGCGGTGCGGAACTCGATGCCCATGAGGCGCATGCCGAGCGTGGCGGAGGCGTTCGCCAGCGTCACCACGCGATAGGCAAATCCGACGACGGCGACGAGGACGGGAAAGAAGAAGATGCCGATGAAGGCCGTGAGAGGCACGATCAAGGCGGCGATCACCACCGTCACGATGAGATCGACGACGAAGGCGAGAAGCCGCTTCGTCGGCACCGCGTCGTAAAAGGCGGACTGGGCCGCCGGATCGGGCAGACCCCAGAGGGTGCTGTCGCTGTCGTTCAGGATCTCCATGGGTCTCGTCTCTCGTTGCTGGGGTGTCGGGCGGGCCCTTACGGGGCATAGATGGGAAGGATCGGGGACGGGGGCAAGCCCTTGCGGGCCCGCCCCGGTCGCAAGGCTCAGGCGCCGGCGGTTTCGTCCGTGGCGCGCTCTTCGGCGGCACGCTTGCTGCGTTCGTCCATGAACTGATCGAACTCGGCCTTGTCCTTCGCGGCGCGCAGCCGCTCGAGGAAGGCTTCGAACTGGTCCTGTTCCTCCTCGAGGCGCCGCAGCGTCTCGGCCTTGTAGGCGTCGAAGGCGGAGTTGCCGGAGGGACGGGCGGCCGCGCGGGCGGCGCGGAAGCTTTCGTGGCGGATGCCGCAGGCATGGGCGCGGCGGGACTTGCAAGAGAACATGCGTTTGCTCCAGATCATGTAGGCAAGAAGGGCGAGGCCGACGGGCCAGACGAAGACGAAGCCGAGCACCATGGCGGCGATCCAGGCGCCCTTGCCCTTGTCGTCGAGCCAGGCCTCGGCCCGGCGCAGCCAGCCCAGCGGGCCGTCCTGCGCGGGAACGGTGGTGGCGGTATGCGTCATGTGGGTCCCCTTTCGGATTTGGGAAAACTCTATGTGAATGCCTTTCACATCCCCAAGATGGGCTGCCGTCCCGAGTCTCGCAAGGGGGGATGTGAATGTTTTTTACATTCGGGTCCGCCCGCTGTGCGGAGATCCGCCGCGCCCTGCCGCCCCGGCTGGTCTTCGCGCGGCGCGGTGCCGGTGCGGGGCAGACGGGCCTTGCCCTTGGCACGGCAGAGAAAATCCTGTCGATTGGCCTTGCGCAGGGCGGCGAAACCGCCATTCTCTTGCGCGGAAATGGAGGAGCCCCATGTCGCAGACCACATCCGTCGCAGCCCGCATCACCCGGTTGCCGCGTGCCTATGAGCCCGAGCGCGGACGCGAGGCGCGCGCCGCGGTGCCGGACATCACCGGCGATGCTGCCGCGCTGGTCGAGGGCACGGCCGGCAGCGCGCCCTTCCTGCACGGGCTGGTGCTCAAGGAGGCCGGCTGGCTGCCCGGCGCCTTCGACGATCCGATGGGCGCGGTGGCCGCGGAGATCGCGCGGATGGAGGAGCTGCCCTTCGATCAGGTGAACGCGGGGCTGCGCGCGGCCAAGCGGCGGATCGCGCTGCTCGTCGCGCTTTGCGATCTCGGCGGGGTCTGGGCGCTCGAGGACGTGACCGGAACGCTGTCCCGGCTGGCCGACCGGGCGACCCATGTGGCGCTCCGCGCCCATGTCGGACGCGAGATCGCGAAGGGCAAGATCCCCGGCCAGACCGAGGCCGATGTCGAGAGCTGCGGCGGCATGTTCGCGCTCGCCATGGGCAAGCATGGGGCCTATGAGCTCAACTATTCCTCCGATATCGACCTGATCTGCCTCTTCGACGAAAGCCGGTTCGATCCCGTCGACCGGATGGAGGCGCGGGCCGGGTTCATCCGGGCGACGCGGCGGGCCATGGCGGCGCTGTCGGACCTGACGGGGGATGGCTATGTCTTCCGCACCGATCTCCGGCTCAGGCCCGATCCGTCGGTGACGCCGGTCTGTTTCGCGATGGAGGCCGCCGAACGCTATTACGAGAGCGTGGGGCGCACATGGGAGCGCGCCGCCTATATCAAGGCGCGCGCCTGCGCGGGCGACACGGAGGCGGGGGCGCGCTTCCTCGCCGATCTGCGGCCGTTTGTCTGGCGGCGCCATCTCGATTTCCACGCGATCCGCGAGACCCATGACATGCGGCTGAAGATCCGTGCCCACAAGGGGCTCGGCGGCGCGCTCCGGCTCGAGGGGCACAACATGAAGCTGGGCCTCGGCGGCATCCGCGAGATCGAGTTCTTCGCCCAGACGCGCCAGTTGATTGCCGGCGGCCGTGACCCGGAGCTGCGCCTGCGCGGCACCGTTCCCGCGCTCGAGAAGCTCGCGGAAAAGGGCTGGGTCGAGGCGGAGGCGGCAGAGGTGCTGACCGCGGATTACCGGGCGCACCGCGAGGTCGAGCACCGGCTCCAGATGTTGCGCGACGCGCAGACCCACGAACTGCCCTCGGCGCCCGAGGAATTCGATCGCCTCGCTGCGCTGATGGGGGCCGAAACGGAGGCGATGCGCACGGAGATCGCGGAACGCTGCCTGCGCGTGCATGAGCTGACCGAGGAATTCTTCGCCCCCGGAGAGGCCGCGCCCGCGCCGGACCTCTCGCGCGAGGAGGCGGAGATCACCGCGCGCTGGTCGACCTATCCCTGCCTGCGCGCCGCGCGGGCGCAGGAGATCTTCGAACGGCTGAAGCCTGAACTCCTGGCGCGGATCCAGCGGCTCGACAAGCCGCTCGAGGCGCTGGGCCATCTCGACGGCTTCCTCGCGGGGCTGCCGGCGGGGGTGCAGCTCTTCGCGCTGTTCGAGGCCAATCCGCAGCTTATCGACCTCATTCTGGACATCGTCTCCACCGCGCCGCATCTCGCGCGCTACCTGTCCCGCAATGCCGGCGTGCTCGACGCGGTGATCGGCGGATCCTTCTTCGCGCCCTGGCCGGGGCGGGCGGGGCTGACGGCGGAACTCTGCGAGGGGCTTGCGCGCGCGGGCGATTACGAAAGCGAACTCGACGCCTGCCGCCGCTGGGCGAAGGAATGGCATTTCCGGGTGGGCGTGCACCAGTTGCGCGGCCTGATCTCCGCCGACGAGGCCGGGTCGCAATATTGCGACATCGCCGCGGCCTGCCTTGCCGGGCTCTTTCCCCGCGTGGTGGCGGATTTCGCGCGCAAGCACGGCACGCCTCCGGGACAGGGCGCGATGGTGCTTGGCATGGGGTCGCTCGGCGCGGGCCGGCTGACGGCGGCCTCCGATCTCGACATGATCGTGATCTACGATGCCGGCGGGGTCGAGCAGTCGGACGGGAGAAGGCCATTGCCGTCAAAGACCTATTACACGCGCTTCACCCAGGCGCTGATCACCGCCATGACCGCCCAGACCGCCGAGGGACGGCTCTATGAGGTGGACATGCGCCTGCGCCCCTCGGGCCGTCAGGGACCGGTGGCGACCTCGATCGAGAGCTTCCGGACCTATCAGCGCGAGGAGGCCTGGGTCTGGGAACATCTCGCGCTCACCCGCGGTGCGGCGATCGCCGGGGACGGCGCGGTTCTGGCAGAGGTGGAGGCCTTCCGCCGCGCGCTCATCGCCGGGCCGAAGGACGAGGCGCGGATCCGGCAGGAAACGCGGGAGATGCGCGCCCGGCTGGCCGAGGCGAAGCCCGGCGGGCCCTGGGATCCGAAGAACGGGCCGGGGCGGATGATGGATATCGAGCTTGTCGCGGAGGCGGCGGCGCTGCTGACCGGTGCGTCCTGTTCGGATCTCTACGACCAGCTCGAGGCGGGGCGGACCGGCGGCTGGCTGCGGGCGGAGGAGGCCGAGCGCCTGGCGCAGTCCTACCGGCTGATGTGGCGCCTGCAATCGGCGGCGCGGCTCCTGAGCGGGGAGACGCTCGACCCGGCCGCGGCGGGCACGGGCGGGCGCGATTTCCTGCTGCGCTCGAGCGGGGCGGCAAGCCTCGAGGCGCTGTCGGAGGAGCTGGAGCTGCGTGCGCGCGAGGCGGCCGCGGTGATCGACGCGGTGCTTGCGCGGCCGCTCCCGGCGGGCTAACGGAGAGACGAAAAGGGAGATCCGCATGGCACAACAGACCGATTGGCCGGACGTGGATCCGGCGCTCGATCCGGGCGGGCTGATCCGCGAATCCTACCGCATCGAGGGGCTGGGCCTTCTCGAGGCGCGCTCGATCTTTCTCGATTGGGCGATCAAGCTCGATCCGAAGCTCGACGCCACCATCGCGATCCGCCGGCTCCTCGCGCTTTATGCGCCGGTCGCGGATCCCGCCCATCCGATGACGCGCGTGCTCGAGGAGGGGCTGGGGGAAATGCGGCTTCAGACCGGGCGGCGCGGCGGCTCCCGCGGGCGCCGGGGCTGAGCGCGCCCGGTCCGGCGCGGAGGGCGATCCTCCGCACGCGGCCGGACATGTGCATGTCCCTTCCCGGTCCTCGCGGTGTCATGCAGAACGATGAGAGGCATGAGGGTGAGACGAAGCGCGCCTGCGCGGCGCGCGGGCATCTCAGCGCGGCAGGGCCGCAGCCTCGCGCGCGAGTTCCTCGATCGCCTTCCAGTCGCCCTTCTGCACCAGATCGTTCGGCGCAACCCAGCTTCCGCCGACGCAGAGCGTGTTCGGGAGAGAGAGATACTCGCCCGCGTTCTTCAGCGAGATGCCGCCCGTCGGGCAGAATTTCATCTGCGGCAGCGGTGCGCCGATCGCCTTGAGCGCGGGCGCGCCGCCATTGGCCTCGGCGGGGAAGAATTTCGCGACGGTATAGCCGCGCTCGAGCAGGCGCATGACGTCGGAGGCCGTCGCCGTGCCGGCGAGAAGCGGCAGATCCGCCGCCTCGCAGGCGTCGAGAAGCCGGTCGATCGCCCCCGGAGAAACGCCGAATTTCGCCCCCGCGGCCACGGCGGCGGCGACGTCGTCCGGCGTCAGCAGCGTGCCCGCGCCGACGATACCGCCCTCGACCGCCGCCATCTCGCGGATCACGTCGAGGGCCGCCGGCGTGCGCAGCGTGACCTCCAGGGCCGGGAGACCGCCGGCAACGAGCGCCTCCGCGAGCGGGCGGGCATGGGCGACGTCATGGACGACGAGAACGGGAACGACGGGGGCGAGCGCACAGACCTCTGCGCATTTCACACTGGCCTCTTGGGGCGTCATGGCGGAACCTTTCCTTGCCGGATCTCGGCGCATGTTAGCGCCTGACAGGGCGGGTTTGAACCCCGTTCGGGCGCTCGGCGCCGTCCTTGGCGGGTGCGGGGGCCGGGCTCCCTGCGGATCGGGCCGCCACCGCGCCCGCAGGGCGATTGACCCGGCGCGACGGGGCGATAGTATCGCTGCTGTGTCCTTCCCCGCCCCCGGAGCCCGTCATGTCCGAGAAGACCGACATCCTGTTTCGCCCCTTCAACCATGGATCCCTGCATCTCGGGAACCGCATCGTGATGGCGCCGATGACGCGCAACATGGCGCCGCAGGGCATTCCGGGCGCGCCGAATGCCGCCTATTACGCCCGGCGTGCGGCGCGGGATGTGGGGCTGATCCTGTCGGAGGGCACGGTGATCGACCGCCCCGCCTCCCGCAATCAGCCGCATATCCCCTTCTTTCACGGGCCCGACGCCCTGACCGGATGGAAGCGCGTGATCGACGCGGTCCATGCGGCGGGGGGCAAGATGGGCCCGCAGATCTGGCACACGGGGTCGACCCGCAGCGGCGATTGGGAGCCCGCCGCGCCGGTGGAAAGCCCCTCCGGCCTCGTCGGTCCGGGCGAACCGCGCGGCGTCGCGATGAGCGAGGAGGATATCGCGGCGACGATCGCGGCCTTCGCGCATGCCGCGAAATCGGCGCGGGATCTGGGGTTCGACGTGGTGGAGCTGCATGGTGCACATGGCTATCTCATCGACCAGTTCTTCTGGGAGGGAACGAACCTGCGCGAGGACGGCTGGGGCGGGGTCAGTCTGTCCGAGCGGGCGCGCTTCGCCGTGGAGGTGGTGAAGGCCGTGCGCGCCGCGGTCGGGCCGCATTTCCCGATCCTGATGCGCGTGAGCCAGTGGAAACAGCAGGATTACGGCGCGAAGCTCGCGACGGATCCGCAGGAGATGGAGGCCTGGCTCGCGCCGCTCGTGGAGGCGGGTGTGGATATCCTGCATTGCTCGCAGCGGCGGTTCTGGGAGCCGGAATTCCCGCAGATCGACGGCGAGCACGGGCTGAATTTCGCGGGATGGGCGAAGAAGCTTACCGGCGCGCCCACGATCTCCGTGGGATCGGTCGGTCTGTCGGGCGAGTTCCTTGCGGCCTTCGGCGGCGAAAGCTCGCAGGCGACGCCGCTCGATCTGCTCGTGCGGCGGATGGAAGCGGAGGAGTTCGATCTCATCGCCGTCGGGCGCGCGCTTCTGGCCGATCCCGACTGGGCCTCGAAGGTGAAGCGCGGCGCCTCCCACGAGCTTCAGGGCTTCCGTCCGAAGGCGCTGAGCGATCTGGCCTGAGCGGCCCCGGCCCTCTGCGCGGCCATTCTCGCAGGGTGCCGGGCGGGTGCGCGCGGCTCAGATCAGTGCGCAGGCGCCCTGCGTCGCGGGTCCGGCATTCTGGCGGAAGGTCTCGAAGAGTTCGCGCCCGATGCCCGCCCTGTTGGCGGAGAGGTCCGCCACGACGGGGGTGCGGGTGTCGAAATCCGCCTCGAGCACTTCGAGCGTGCCGGCCACCGCATCGACCCGCACCAGATCGCCGTCGCGCAGTTTCGCGAGCGGCCCGCCGGTCTCTGCCTCAGGAGAGACATGGATGCAGGCCGGCACCTTGCCCGAGGCGCCCGACATGCGCCCGTCGGTCACCAGCGCGACCTTGAAGCCGCGGTCCTGCAATACGGCAAGGGTGGGGGTCAGCGAGTGCAGTTCCGGCATGCCGTTGGCACGCGGCCCCTGGAAGCGGACGACGACGACGGTATCGGCGGTGAATTCGCCCGCCTGGAAGGCCGCCTTCACATCGTTCTGGTCGTGAAAGACCCGCGCCTTCGCCTCGATGACGTGATGTTCGGGCTTCACGGCGGACACTTTCATCACCCCGCGGCCGAGATTGCCGGACAGCTCCTTCAGCCCGCCGGTCTTCTGGAACGGGTCGGAGGCGGGGCGGATAATCCTGTCGTTGAGGCTCTCGCGCGGGCCGTCCTCGAAGGTGAGGACGCCGTCGCGGAGCTTCGGCTCCTTCGTGTAGAGCGCAAGCCCGTCGCCGGCCACCGTCTTCACATCCTCGTGCAACAGCCCGGCCTCGAGCAATTCCCCGATGAGATAGCCGAGCCCGCCCGCGGCGTGGAAATGGTTCACGTCGGCAAGCCCGTTGGGATAGACCTTCGCGAGCAGCGGCGTGGCGTTCGAGATGTCGGAAAAATCCTCGAGATCGAGGAGGATGCCCGCCGCTCGTGCCATCGCCGGAAGGTGCAGAACGAGATTGGTCGAACCGCCGGTCGCCATCAGCCCGACGATGCCGTTGACGAAGGCCTTCTCGTCGAGGATCTGGCCGACCGGGCGATAGTCGTTGCCGAGCGCGGTGATCTCGAGCGCGCGCTTCGCCGCCTCCCGCGTCAGCGCCTCGCGCAGGTCCGTGCCCGGATTGACGAAGGAGGCGCCCGGAAGGTGCAGCCCCATGATCTCCATCAGCATCTGGTTGGTGTTGGCCGTGCCGTAGAAGGTGCAGGTGCCGGGACCGTGATAGGCCTTCATCTCGCTGTCCATCAGCTCGCGGCGGCTGATCTGGCCGGTGGCGAATTTCTGGCGGACGGCGGATTTCTCGTCATTGGTGATGCCCGAGGTCATCGGCCCGGCGGGGATGAAGACGGAGGGCACATGGCCGAAGGCGGCGGCGGCGATCATGAGGCCGGGCACGATCTTGTCGCAGACGCCCATGTAGACGGCGGCGTCGAAACAGTTGTGCGACATGGCGATGGAGGCGGCGAGGGCGATCGTGTCGCGCGAGAAGAGCGACAGTTCCATGCCGGTCTGTCCCTGGGTGACGCCGTCGCACATCGCGGGCACGCCGCCCGCGACCTGCGCCGTGCCGCCCGCCGCGCGCGCCGCCTCGCGGATGATGTCGGGATAGTCCTCGTAAGGCTTGTGGGCGGAGAGCATGTCGTTATAGGCGGTCACGATGCCGAGGTTCGGCGCGCGCCCGTCGGCGAGCACGTCCTTGTCGGCCCCCATCGCGGCATAGGCATGGGCCTGGTTGCCGCAGGAGAGATGGGCCCGCACCGGCCCCTGGTCGGCGGCCGCGGCGATCCGGTCGAGATAGGTGGCGCGGCTGTCGCGGGAGCGTTCGGTGATACGTTGGGTGACGGCTGCTATCGTGTCGTTCAGTGGCATGTCAGGCCTTTCGGCATTTCGCGGAACATCGGTTCGGTGGTCTGTCTGCGGTGGCGGACGGGGCGGGGAGCGGTCGCGTGCGGCCAGGGTCCGTTAGCGCTAACGTCCCGCACTCTAGATCGCTGCGCCCGCGAAGTCCATGGCCGGATGCGGCTTTCCTGTCATCTAGGCCAGCCTCGGCCGTTGTCATGTCGAAATGCGCGCCGCGCATAGCGGGTCTTCCCGATCGGCACTCGCGCCCATGGGCGCGCGGGCCTAGATAGGAAAGTGACGGGAGGATCACATGTAACGTCCGGCCGGGGATGGTGTTTCGCACAAGGCACCCCACGGTGAAGCGGGCGGAGGAAAGGCAGATCCGATGACGACCAACACCAACACCACTTTCGAGACCTTCGACCTTCAGGCCGCCGAGGCCGAGGCGCACCGTCTGCGCGCCGAAACGATGCGCGAGTTCCTGCGCTCCGCACGCGCCTGGGTCCGCGCCCATCTCGCGGCGCCGCACTCCGGCAAGACCGCCTGACGACGGTTCGGGCTCCGGCCCGGCCAGACAGGCGGCATGGCGGAAAACGCCGTCAGAATGTCATCGAAAGCGCAACAAAATCCCGGAAACGTTCCGGGATTTTCTCATTTCGGTCCAATTTATTGCGGATCATGACGCCGGAAAACACAGTCCGGAGACCCGTCATGAAACACATCGCCAAAGCCATCGCCGCGCTTGCCCTCGCTCTTGTCGCGAGCGGCTGCACGACTGGCTCACTCTCGTCCGCTGCCCCTGTCGTCCCCGCCGCGTCGGCGGGGCAGGGCGCGCAGTCGTCCGGCGAGACCGCCCCGGACATCCGGGTGGCGCGGATCGACGTCTCCGTGCCGCGCAGCCTCACCGTCTCCGAGGCCGACACGATCAAGCCGCGGGCCGATATCGTCTGGCACGGCGACCCGGCGGGCGACCGCCATGCACAGGTCGGGGCGGTGGTCGAGGCCGGGCTCGCCCGCGGCGTGGCGCCCTTCGCCGGGGCGAGGCCCGTGGTGCTCGAGGTCGAGTTGCTGCGCTTTCACGCCCAGACCCATCGCGTGCGCTATTCGCGCCTGCCGTCCGAACACGAGATCGAATTCCTTCTGACCGTCCGCGATGCGCGGACCGGCGCCGTGCTGCGGCCCGCGCGCAAGGTCGATGCGACCTTCCGGGCCTATGGCGGGCAGGCGGCGGTGGAAGCGGACCGGCAGGGTATCACCCAGACCATGCGCATCACCGATCGTCTCGCGCAGGTGATCCGGCAGGAGCTGGGCGGGCTCTCCGGCCTCTGATCGCGCTTTCCAACATCCCGAAACACGGCTAAGAGGGCAGGCATGACCGAGCCCTCTTTTGCCCTGCCGACCATCCGCCTGAAGCCGAAGGCGAACGCCCGCGCGATCCGCCACGGCGCCCCCTGGATCTATGACAACGAGCTTGTCACCGACCGCCGCACGAAGGCGCTCGCGCCCGGCGAGATCGCGCGGCTCGAGGATGCGGAGCGCACTTTCCTCGCCCTGGTCGCGGTCAATCCGAAGTCACGCATCTTCGCCCGCGTGCTCGACCGCGAGGAGACGGCGCGCATTGATGCGGACTGGTTCGCCGCGCGGCTCGGGACGGCGCTCGCGCATCGCGAGCGGCTGTTCGACGCACCGTTCTACCGGCTTGTCCATGCCGAGGCCGACGGGTTGCCGGGCGTGGTCGTCGACCGGTTCGGCGACACCTGCGTGATACAACCGAATGCCGCCTGGGCGGATGGGCGGATCGAACCGCTGGCGGAGGCGCTGCGGGCGGTGACGGGGGTCGCGACCGTGGTGATGAACGGCACCGGCCGCGCGCGCGGGCTCGAGGGCTTGCCGGAGGAGACGCGCGTGCTCTGCGGCGCGGTCGACGGGCCCGTTCCCGTGCCGATGAACGGGGCGACCTACATGGCCGACCTGATGGGCGGGCAGAAGACGGGGCTGTTCTATGACCAGCGCCCGAACCATGCCTTCGCGCAGCGCCTCGCCGGCGGGGCGCGCGTGCTCGACGTCTTCTCCCATGTCGGCGGCTTCGCCCTTGCGGCGCTCGCCGGCGGCGCGGCGCAGGCGCTTTCCGTGGACAGTTCCGCCGCCGCGCTCGATCTCGCGGGCAAGGGGGCGCAGGCCATGGGCCGGGCGGACGATCTTGCGACGCGCCGCGGCGATGCCTTCGACGTGATGGCGGCGCTCGCCGGCGAGGGGGCGCGTTTCGACGTGGTGATCTGCGATCCGCCGGCCTTCGCCCCCGCGAAACCGGCACTGGAGAAGGGGCTCAGGGCCTATGAGCGCGTCGCGCGCATGGCCGCGCCGCTGGTGCGGGAGGGTGGCTATCTCGGCCTCTGTTCCTGTTCCCATGCCGCCGATCTCGACGCCTTCCGCGCGAGCTGCAATCGCGGCATCGGGCGCGCGGGGCGCAGCGCGCAACTGATCCATACGGGCTTTGCCGGGGCCGATCACCCGCTGATGCCCCAGCTCGCCGAAAGCGGCTATCTGAAGGCGCTGTTCTACCGGCTCATGCCATGAAGGTGCTGCTCGACGCCTGCGTGCTCTATCCGACCGTGATGCGGGAGGTGCTTCTGGGCGTGGCACGGGCAGGGCTCTACGAGCCGCTCTGGTCGGCACGCATCCTCGAGGAATGGGCGCGGGCGGCGCGCAAGCTCGGCCCGGAGGGGGAGGCCGTGGCGCGCGGCGAGGTGGCGCTCGTGCGGGCCGCCTTCCCGCGGGCGGAGGTGCCGGAGCACCGGGGGCTCGAGGCGCGGCTCCACCTGTCCGACGAAAACGACATCCATGTGCTCGCCGCCGCCATCGCGGGCGGGGCCGAGGCCATCGTCACGCTGAACGCGCAGGATTTCCCGCGTCACGTCCTCGCCGAGGAAGGGCTCGCGCGCTGGGATCCCGACGGATTCCTCTGGCGGCTCTGGTCGGATCATCCCGATGTGGTCGCGGGCGTCGTCGAGGCGGTGCGCGGCGAGGCCGAGCGGCTCTCCGGCGAGCCCTGGGACAGGCGGCGGCTGTTGAAGAAGGCGCGCCTTCCGCGGCTGGGCAAGGCGCTGGCCTGACGGTCGGACGCGAGTATTTCCGGCAGCAAAAAGCCGCGCGGATTCACGCCTGCCATTTCGCCTCGTTGGCTTCGATGGCGGCGATGCGCTCGGCGGTTTTCGGATGCGACAGGAGCCAGGCGGGCGTCGCCGCGCCGCGCGCGCCGGTCAGGTGCTCGAGCTTGCGGAAGAGCGATTTCTGCGGCTCGGTGCCGAGCCCCGCCTTGGTCATCAGCGCGCTGGCATAGGCGTCCGCCTCGTATTCGTCGCCGCGCGAGAGTTTCGCGGCCAGCAGATGCACGAGCCAGTTGGCGAGCCAGACGCCGGCGAAGGGGATGAGGCGGGCGAAGATCATCACGAGCGCGGCGCGCAGCGCGTTCTGGCCGGAAAAGTCGATCATCCGCCGCCGCGCGTGGCCGAGCGCGACATGGCCGAGCTCATGGGCGACGACGGAGGCCATTTCCTCCGCGCTGATCTCCCCCGCGCGGAACTTGTTGTAGAAGCCGCGGGTGATGTAGACCTTGCCATCGGGGGCGGCGAGGCCGTTCACCGGGGCGATTTCGTAGAGATAGACCTTGACCCGCGGCAGGTCGAGCGCCCCGGCGAGGCGGCGCAGGACCGGGGCGAGCGCGGGATCGGCCAGCGCGCTCGACCGCGCCTCCAGCTCGCGCAGGGTCCGCCAGGCGGAGAAGCGATACATCGCGTATCCGAGCAGCAGGGCGAGCAGGATGGGCGTGAATTTCAGCATGGTCGGAATATGGGGGCGGGGCGCCCGCGGGGGAAGGGTCAGCCGAGGAGTTTCATGCCCCGCGTCAGCCCCTCGAGCGTCATCGGCACCATCCGGTCCTCGAAGATCCGGCGGATCATCGCGATCGACTGGGTGTGGTCCCAGTATCTCTCCGGCACGGGGTTGAGCCAGAGGTGGTCGGGCCAGGTCTCCCGCGCGCGGTGCAGCCAGGTTTCCCCCGCCTCCGCGTTCCAGTGTTCGTTTGCGCCGCCGGGCAGGGCGATCTCGTAGGGCGACATGGAGGCGTCCCCGACGAAGATCACCTTGTAGTCGCGCCCGTAGGTGTGGAACACCTCGCGTGTCGGCACGCGCGCCTCCCAGCGCCGCAGGTTGTCGCGCCACACGTCCTCGTAAAGGCAATTGTGGAAATAGTAATATTCGAGATGCTTGAACTCGGCGCGCGCCGCGGAGAACAGCTCTTCCACCACCTTCACATGATCGTCCATCGAGCCGCCGATGTCGAAGAACATCAGCACCTTCACCGCATTGCGCCGTTCGGGGCGCGTCTTCACGTCGAGATAGCCGTGTTCGGCGGTGGCGCGGATCGTGCCGTCGAGGTCGAGCTCGTCATGGGCGCCGTCTCGGGCCCATGTCCTCAGCCGCTTCATCGCGATCTTGATGTTGCGCGTGCCGATCTCCACGCCGTCGTCGAGATTGCGGAACTCGCGCCTGTCCCAGACCTTCACCGCGCGGCGGTGGCGGCTTTCCTCCTGCCCGATCCGCACGCCCTCGGGGTTGTAGCCATGGGCGCCGAAGGGCGACGTTCCGCCTGTGCCGATCCATGTGTTGCCGCCCTGATGGCGGCCTTTCTGCTCCTTGAGCCGCTTCTTCAGCGTTTCCATGAGCTTGTCGAACCCGCCCAGGGCCTCGATTTCGGCCATCTCCTCCGGGGAGAGATGTTTCTCCATCTCGCGCCTGAGCCAGTCCGCAGGCAGGGTCACCGCCTCGAGCACGTCTTCGCGGGACAGGCTCTCGAGTCCCTTGAAGGCGCGGGAGAAGGCGCGGTCGAAGCGGTCGAGGTGGCGTTCGTCCTTCACCATGGTCGCGCGCGCGAGATAGTAGAAGCCTTCGATGTCATAGGTCGCGAGGCCGCGGTCCATCCCCTCGAGGAAGGCGAGAAATTCGCGCAGGGAGACCGGAACACCCTCCGCGCGCAACATCTCGAAAAAGGGAATGAACATGGGGTCTCCCTAGAGCATGCGTTCGACGACCACCGTCAGCAGCAGGCCGACCAGCGAGAAGAGGATGAAGAAGACGGCCGCATATTGCAGCTTGTCGAGGCGGTTTCCTCCGCGGCGCGCGGCGATCTGCCAGCCGAGAAGGATGCCGAGGATGGCCAAGACGATGACGATCATATCTGTCGCTCCTTTCGCAGGGCGCGGCGTGGCGGCCGGCCCCGCGGTTGTCAGGATCGGCCGGTCAGCGCGGAGATCTCCGCCACGCGGTCCTGCACCGTTGTATCCGAGCCGAACCCATAGCGTGCCCAGCCGAGGCTGTCGAGCCGCACCGCGCGCGCCTCTCCGGGACGGCCGAGCTGGTCGAGCGCCGCGGCCTGGGTCAGCAGGAGCGAGGCGAGCAAGGCCGCGTTTTCCGCGTCGCGCGCGGCCGGGACGGCGGAGGCCGCCAACTGTTCCGCGCGCGTGTAATTGCCGTCCGAGAGCGCGAGCGCTGCGAGTTGCAGCGCGACGTGGCCGGCATGGAAGCGGGTGTCCGGCGACAGCGCGTAGATCCGGCCGGCCTCCTCGAGCGCGGCGCGGGCGAGCCTGCGGTCGCTCGCCATGGCGAGCCGGCCGAGAAGGAACCAGGAGAAGCCCGCCCGCGTGTCCTCCCAGCCCTGCTCGCGCGCGATGGAGACGGCGACCTGCGCGGCCATGCTGCGCTCGGACAGCTCGCCTGCGCCCATGGCGGCGGTCACGCTGTCGATCCAGAGCCGCGGGGTGGGGGAGGGCGGCGCCGGACGGGCCGGACCGCCCTCGGGATGCACCCGTGCGAGAATGCCCGGAAGCCGCGCGGCGACCTCCTCGGGGCTCATGCCGGAGTGCAGTTCCGGCGCATAGGTGACGCGCAGCACGAGCATGTCGAACGGCGTGAGCACGGAGTGCACGTTGTCGTCGTTGAACACGGAATCGGGCAGGCGATAGAGGTCGTTGAGCGGACCCAGGGCTTGCGCCAGTTCCTCGTGCAGGCAGTCGCGGATCTCCTGCGGGGCGACATCCTCGGGAATGAAGATCGCGAGCCGTTCGCGGGTTTCCACCGTGGTCCAGCTCAGCTTCTGGCGCCGGGTGTGGCGGAATTCCGACCAGTCGGAGACGTTCGGCGCGACGATGCAGGCGGTGTTCGGCGCGCGGCGCGACAGGTCCTCGTGCCGCAGCGTCTGGATGGTGATCGCCGCAGGCTCCGAGGGCGGCACGCGGGTGATCGTGATCCCGGCCTCGCGGTCGAGGCGGGACAGGAGATGCGCCAGATCGGGGCCGAGCGAGACCGGGATCTGCGCGCCGGTCACGCGCAGGGTGATCGGCCCCTCGAAGCGGGTGAAGCGGTCGAGCCGCGTGCCATTCTCGAGCGCGAAGGTGAGCTCGAGGAAGTCGCGCGCCACCGTGGCGTTCGAGCGATGGCTCGGCTGCGGCGGCGCGGCTGGAAAGACCTTCATCGGCGGCAGGTCCAGCGCGGGAGAGGCCGCGCGGGCCGAAGGCTGCGGCGTCGCGGTGCCGCAGGCGCCGAGCGACAGCGCGAGGAGGAGGACGGTCAGGCGGGGGAACAGGGGCGAACGGGCAGGTCGGGCCACGGGGGGAGGTCTCTCTCACTTCGGTTTTCTGGCGGGGCCGGTCTTTTCCCGCGGCACCCGATGGGCCGCGTCCCGCGCCGGAACAATCTAGGTCGGCTCAGGGGAAAGAAAACGGCGCCGGCGGCTCAGCGGCGCTGATATTTGATGAAGGGGGTGAGCGCGCCGATCCGGTCATAGAGCTGGCGGGCTCCGTCGTTACCCGCCTCCGTCATCCAGTAGACCTGCGGCGTTCCGTTCGCGTCTGCCGCGGCATAGACGCCCTCGATCAGCGCCCGGCCCGTGCCGCTGCCGCGTGCGGCCTCGCCGACATAGAGGTCCTGAAGGTAGCACACGTCCTCGCCCCGCCAGTTATGCGCGTGAAAGATGTAATGGGCGAGGCCGACGAGCCGTCCCTCCCGCTCGGCCACGAGGGCGCCGCGTTCGGCATTGTGCGGGTCGGTCAGCCGGCGAAACGTGGTCTCGTGGATGTCCTCAGGCAGCGCCGTACCGGAGAAGGCGAGATAGGCGCGCCAGAGCCCTTCCCATCCGGGACGGTCGGAGGGCGCCAGCGGGCGGACCGCCGTCGGCGCGCTCACCGCCGCCCGCCCCGCGCCATGAAGGCCAGCCGTTCGAACAGCGCGACGTCCTGTTCGTTCTTGAGCAGCGCGCCGTGGAGCTTCGGCAGGGCGTTGACGCCGTCGCGGGCGAGATCCTCGGGCGTGAGATCCTCGGCCAGGATGAGCTTCAGCCAGTCGAGCACCTCGGAGGTGGAGGGTTTCTTTTTCAGCCCCTGCATCTCGCGGATCTCGTAGAACTGGGTGAGCGCGGTGGCGAGAAGCCGCTCCTTGAGGCCGGGGAAATGCACCGCGACGATCTCCCGCATCGTGTCGATGTCGGGAAAGCGGATGTAGTGGAAGAAGCAGCGGCGCAGGAAGGCGTCGGGCAGCTCCTTTTCGTTGTTCGAGGTGATGATGACCACGGGACGCTGGCGCGCGCGGATCGTCTCGCCGGTCTCGTAGACGTGGAATTCCATCCGGTCGAGCTCCTGCAACAGGTCGTTGGGGAATTCGATGTCGGCCTTGTCGATCTCGTCGATCAGCAGCACCGGGCGCGTGTCGGCCTCGAAGGCCTGCCAGAGCTTGCCCTTGCGGATATAGTGTGCGACGTCCTCGACCCGCGGATCGCCGAGCTGGCTGTCGCGCAGGCGCGAGACCGCGTCGTATTCGTAGAGCCCCTGCTGCGCGCGGGTGGTGGATTTGATGTTCCATTCGATCATCTCGAGACCGAGGGAGCGGGCAACCTGCCGTGCCAGTTCCGTCTTGCCCGTGCCGGGCTCGCCCTTCACCAGAAGCGGGCGTTCGAGCGCGATCGCCGCATTCACGGCGATCGTGAGGTCGGGCGGGGCGACATAGCTGTCGGTGGAGGCGAATTTCATTACATTGCGGCCATAAAATGAACGGGTTGCGACGTGATCATAGAGCAGGACGTCAAAGGTGCAAGGCGGGGGAGATTGTGACGTGACATCCCCCGGTAAACACGGTAAACGGGCGTGCAATTGGAGGGAGCCGAATGGCTGACGACACCAAAGACCCAGCCACCGGCGATACAGAGGTGAGCAACGAGATGAAGGCCGAGGTTTTTCTGCCCGATGACTACCGTCCCGCCGAGGACGAGCCTTTTATGAACGAGCGCCAGCTCGAATATTTTCGCCGCAAGCTCTTGACCTGGAAAGCCGAATTGCTCGATGAGAGCCGTCACACGATCGAGGGCCTCCAGGACAGCAGCCGCAACATCCCCGACATCACCGACCGCGCCTCCGAGGAGACCGACCGCGCGCTCGAACTGCGCACCCGCGACCGCCAGCGCAAGCTGGTGGCGAAGATCGACTCGGCGCTGCGCCGCATCGAGAACGGCGAATACGGCTATTGCGAGGTGACCGGTGAGCCGATCTCCCTCAAGCGCCTCGACGCCCGCCCGATCGCGACCATGACGCTCGAGGCGCAGGAGCGCCACGAACGCCGCGAGAAGGTTCACCGGGACGACTGATCCCCGACGGGCCGCGGCGGAATGCGCCGGTGACATCGCGACAGGGCATATGGCAAACACCGGGCGGCGCCCGGTGTTTTCTTTTGGGGCGCAGGCGGAAAGGACAGGCAGGCAATGCTGATCGGTCAGGATGTGGCGGTCTTGGGGGCGGGTGTCGCCGGGCTCGCGGTGGCGCGCGCGCTGGCACTCCGCGGGGCGAAGGTGACGCTCTACGAACAGGCGCCGCGGATCGCGGAGGTCGGGGCGGGGCTCCAGATCACGCCGAACGGCGCACGGGTGCTCGCGGCGCTCGGCCTCGACGCGGCCGCGCAGGCGATGCGCTCGGAGGGCGTGCGGCTGGCGGACGGGCGGACGGGGCGCGAGGTGCTGTCTCTCGATTTCGCGGCCGCGCGTCCGGGGGCGGATTTCCTGCTGATGCACCGCGCCGATCTCATCGGGCTGCTCGAGGCGGGGCTGCGCGACCTCGGTGTCGCCGTGCACCTGTCCCATGAGGTCGCCGAGGTCCGGGAGGAGGCCGCCGGTGTCGATCTGGTCTTCGCGGCGGGCGGGACGCGGCGGCATGAGATCGTGCTCGGGGCCGACGGGGTGAAATCGAGGCTGCGCCCGCGGCTCAACGGGCCGGAAGAGCCGTTCTTCACCGGCCAGACCGCCTGGCGCGCGACGGTGCCCGCCCTCGGCACCGAGCCGGCGGTGGCGGTGGTGCATATGGAGGCGGGGCGGCATGTGGTGAGCTATCCCCTGCGCGGCGGCAGGCTGATGAACATCGTCGCGGTGGAGGAGCGGGCGGAATGGCGCGAGGAGGGCTGGAACCATCCCGGCGAACCCGACGACCTGAGGCGCCGTTTCAACGGGTTCTGTCCAGAGGTGACGGGGCTGCTTTCGCGGGTGTCGGACGTGTCCCGCTGGGGCCTTTTTCGCCACCCGGTCGCCGCGCGCTGGCATTCCCGGCGCAGCGCGCTCCTCGGCGATGCCGCCCATCCGACGCTGCCCTTCCTCGCGCAGGGGGCGAACATGGCGCTCGAGGATGCCTGGGTCCTGGCGGAATGCCTCGCCACGCTGCCGCTCGAACAGGCGCTTCCTGTCTATCAGGCAAGGCGGCGCGACCGTGTCCTGCGGGTGATCGGGGCGGCCAATGCGAATGCGCGCAACTATCACCTGAAGGGGGTTCCGCGCCTCTTCGGCCATGCTGCGCTGCGCCTCGCCGGGCAGCTTGCCCCGCGGCAGGCGGTCGAGCGGTTCGGCTGGCTCTATGATCACGACGTCACGGCCGGCTGATCCGCCGGGCGCCTCCGGCGGGAGTATTTCGTGCACAAAGGAGGAGGGGGTGCGGAAAGAGGGCGGGCGCGGCTACGCCTCTTCCAGCGCCTTGACGATGCCGGAGAAATCGGCGGCCTTGAGCGAGGCCCCGCCGACGAGCGCGCCGTCGACATTGGAGGTGTCGAAGATCTCCATCGCATTGCCGGGTTTCACCGATCCGCCGTAGAGCAGCGGGATATCCGCCGCAGCGTCGCCGAAGCGGGCGGAGAGCGTGGCGCGCATGTCGTCATGGACCTCCGCGATCTGCGCGAGGGTCGGGGTCTTTCCGGAGCCGATGGCCCAGACCGGTTCGTAGGCGATCACGAGCCGTGCGGGATCGCAGTCCTCCGGCAGCGAGCCGGAGAGCTGGGCGCGGATGATCCCCAGCGTCTCCCCCGCCTCGCGCTGTGCGAAGGTCTCGCCCACGCAGACGATGGGGACGAGCCCTGCCGCGAGGGCGGCGGTGGTCTTCAGCGAGACGAGGTGGTCGGTCTCGCCGTGATCCGCGCGGCGCTCGGAATGGCCGAGGATCACATAGCCCGCGCCGGCATCCGCCAGCATCGCGGCGGAGATGTCGCCGGTATGGGCGCCCGAGGCGGCCGTGTGGCAGTCCTGTCCGCCCACCTCCACTGATGTCCCGGAGAGCATCTCGGCCATGCCGGAGAGCAGCGTCGCGGGAGGGCAGAGCAGGATGTCGACGGAGGGGGCGGGGAACATGTCCGCGAGCGTCTTCGCCTCCGCGAGCGCGGATCTGAGCCCGTTCATCTTCCAGTTGCCAGCGGCCAGTTTGCGAGCCATGCGCACGCCCTCCCATTCCTGTCGGTTCGAGTATCGTCCGGGCATCATTGCCGAGTTTCGCGGACAGTCAACCCGACAGTCCGATGCGGGCGGCGCGGCGCTCAGCGGCTGTCGAAGGCGGGCGCGTCCTCGGGCCGGGGATAATAGTCGCCCTTGTCCGCGACGAAGATGTGCTTGCCGATCCGCATGCCGGTCGTGTCCTCGAGGCAGCCCGCGGCGATGGCGAGGCCCGCCGCGCCGTTGCGCCGGTAGAACAGGCTCGATCCGCAGGTGGCGCAAAAGCCGCGCGTGGCGCGGTCGGAGGAGGCATACCAGCGCAGGCTGTCGCCGGCGATGAAGGTGAGGCTGTCGAACGGCGCCTCGGTCGAGGCCCAGACATGGCCGCTGATGCGGCGGCACTGGCTGCAATGGCAGAGGATGACGGTGTCCCGCACCGCGGGAAGTTCGAAGCGGACCCCGCCGCAGTCGCATCTGCCCCTGACCATCGTCACCGGTCCGGCGGGCCTATTTGCCCAGGGCGGCGTCGAACTTGATCGACTCGCCGCAGCCGCATTCGTCGACGACATTCGGGTTGCGGAACCTGAAGCCCGCCTCGAGCAGCGAAACCTGATAGTCGATTTCCGTGCCGAAGAGGAACATCTGCGCCATCGGCGCGATCATCACCCGCGCGCCGTCCTGTTCCACGACCTCGTCCATCGGGTCGATCTCGGCCACGTAATCCATGGTGTATTCCATGCCCGCGCAGCCGCCCTTCTTGATGCCGATGCGCAGGCCCTTGGACCCGTCCTTCGCCATGAGCTTCGCGATCTGCGCCGCTGCGGCGGGCGTCATGGTCACGGCCTGTTTTCCGGGAATGCCGAACATGTGCGATCTCCTTTGCCCCCAATCTAGGGCGTGAGCGGCGTGATTCCAAGCGGGGGAAGCTGTGCGGACAGGAACATCACCGCGAGCGCCACGGAAATCGCCCAGCCGAAGGAGGCGAGCGTGCCGATGATCACCCATTCGGCCATCCGCCCGTCCTGCGTCGCCTCGAAGCGCAGGACGGATTTCGCCGCGACGAGAAAGCCGATCCCGCCGGGCATGCCGCCGAGCAGCAGCAGGTAGATCAGCGCCCGTTCGAACAGGCCGATCCAGAAGCCGCCCTTCTCGAGGCTCTCGGTCATCGGATTCTCGCCGAATCCCGTCATGAGCTTGCCGACCGCGAAGCCGCCCGCGCGGGTGGCGTAGATCGCGCCCGCGAGGAAAAGCATCGCATGGGCGACCCAGGCGGGCGCCCCGGCATAGGCGCCGGTGGCGAACAGGTCGGGGGCGGCGGCGGCGATCAGGACGAGCGTTGCGAGATGGGCGAGCTGGTCGGCGACATGGGGCAGGACATCGTCGGAAAAGAGCCGCACCTTCACGAGGTCGATGGCGACATGGACGAGCGCCAGGACATAGAGGAGCGGGGAGGCGGGCTGGCCCGTCGTCGCCATGGCGGTCAGGAGCACGACGAGGGCATGCAGGAACAGGGTCTCCGCGCGCGCCTTGTCCTCCACCATCCAGCGGGTCTGGAAGACATAGTCGGCAAGGACATGGCCGAGGAAGAGGGCGGCGAGGGTTTCGGCCATCACGCATCCTCCTCCAGCGAGGTCAGGGCGATCCGGATATTGTGGTATCCCGCGCTGGCGAGGGACTTGGTCACGGCCTGGCGCGACTTGCCGAGGGACCGCGCCAGGTCCGTGTAGGACGGCGCGTTTGCCGGCACGAGCATGGGACGCAGCGCGCCCGCCTGGGCCGGCGTCCACCCGGCACAATAGCGGTCGGCGAGCGCGAAGACCGCATCGAGGCGACGGTCCTCCGGCATCGACATGCGGATGTCGCCGTCGGACGCTTTCGTGTGCTCCAGGGCCGCACCGGACCGGGCAAAGACCGCTCGGGTCTCCTCGTTCAGATCCGGCGCCACCTCTCCCTCGACCTCTCCCTGGGCGCTCCCGATATAGGTGTCGTATTCCTCGCCCAGCGCCCGCAGGGCCGCGCGGAACGCGAGCGCCGAGCGCAGGGCGTATTTCGGTTCGGCCAGGGCCACCTGCCAGCCGTCGCCGCGGTGGCGGGTGAAGTGGAGGCTTTGCCCGTCCATCCAGGCGGCCTGCGTCTCGGCGCAGCCCTCGAGCGCGGCGAAGGCACGTTGCACCTTTTCCGGGCCGAGGCCGGTGGAATTGACGAGATCGCCGGTGAGCACGGCGAGGGGATGGGCGGGGCGAGTCATGATGCAACCTGTACAGGTTGCAAAAAGGAAAAGCAACCTTGTAAGGTTGCAGAGAAAGGTCGCAACATATAAAGGTTGCGTTTATAAATTGCATCCCATAAGGGTTGCGATCCTCCCAAAGAAAAACGGCCCCGCAGGGCCGTTCGCTCACGCGCGGGGATCCACGCGGGTCTTGGGGCTTTGTGCGATCACATAAAGCCGAGTTCGAGCCGGGCCTCGTCCGACATCATCTCCATGCCCCAGGGCGGGTTCCAGGTGAGATCCACATCGACCTGTTTCACCCCTGGCAGCGGCTCGATCGCGTCGGCGACCCAGCCGGGCATGTCGCCCGCGACCGGGCAGCCCGGCGCGGTCAGCGTCATGATCACGCGCACCGCGTTGTCGTCGCTGATCTCGATCGTGTAGACGAGCCCCAGATCGTAGATGTTCACCGGGATCTCGGGGTCGTAGACCGTGCGGCAGGCCTCGACCACCGCTTCGTGCAGCGGGTGGCCGGTGCTCGACGGCTTGATCAGCGGGGTGCCTTCGACCGGGCCGTCGCCCGTGTGTGCCTCATCGCTCATGCGCGTTCTCCTAATTCCGACTGTTCATATAGGAAACGGGAGCGCGCGCGTCCAGAGCTTCACAGGCGCAGATCGCCGCGCCAGGAGCGCAACGGCGCGAGGCGGGCGGATTTCTTGGACATGTGCCGGTCCATCCGGCCGAGCACGCGGGACAGGAAGCGGATCGTCTCCACCGCGAAAGGCCCCTTGTTGAGCATGACGCAATCGGCGCGCTGCGCCATCGCCGCGTCGGTCGTCTCCGCGCGGGTGGCGAGACCGTCCTTCATCTGGGCCTCGAGCACCTGCGTGGCCCAGACCACGGGCGTGTGCGCGGCCTCGCAGAGCCAGAGGATTTCCTCCTGGATCTCGGAGAGGCGTTCGAGCCCGATCTCGACGGCGAGATCGCCGCGCGCGATCATCACCGAGGTTTCGGTGAGCGCGCCGGCCTGCACGATCAGGCGCGGCAGGTTGCGCAGGGCGAGCGCCGTCTCGATCTTCAGCACGAGGCCGGGGCGATGCGCGTCCGGGCCGAGGCGCGCGTCGATTTCGGCGATCAGCAGGCGGATGTCCTCGGGCGTCTGGACGAAGGAAAAGCCCACCAGATCGGCACGCCCCACGACCAGGTCGAGCGCGGCCCGGTCGGCCTCCGTCAGGGCAGGGATGTCGATCTCCACGCCGGGCAGGTTGAAGCCCTTCTCCGGTTTGACCTTCGCGCCCTTGCCGCTCTTGCCCGCCGCCCGCGTCACGCGCAGCGTCGCGCCGGAGCCGTCGCAGGTCACGACCTCCGCGCCGATCTTCCCGTCGTCGAGAAACACCGCCATGCCGGGCGCGAGCCGGTCGAGCAGGGCGGGGTGGCTGAGGGTGATCGCCACATGACCGGGTGTTGCGTCGGGCGCGGCGGGGAGGATGTCGAGCCGGTCGCCCGGCCGCAGGCGCGGCTTGTCGGGTCCGTAGACGCCGGCGATGCGCAGCTTCGGTCCGGCGAGGTCCATCAGGACCGGGATATAGCGCCCCGCCGCCGCCTGCGCCGCGCGAATGCGGGCGATCATTGCCTGCCAGGCCTCCGGTCCGTCATGGGCACAGTTGATCCGCATCGCATCGGCCCCGGCGGCGATCAGCGCGGGGATGAGATCGGGGTCGGTCGCCGCCTCGCCCGGCAGCGTGACGAGGATGCGCGAGCGCGGCGCCCCGGACGCGCCGGTGCCGAAGGCCGTGTCGCGCCGGGCGGCGAGGCGGGCGGGGCCGCGGGTGAAGCGCTCGGGCGCGGGGAAATCGGACGTGCCGCCCGACAGCCGCACCAGCGCCGCCTCCACCGCGTCGAGCGAGGCGCACACATGCGGCTCGGCCCGCCCGAGGCTCGAGAGACCCAGCGCGGCGAGGTCGGGCTGGAGCCGGGTGAGATCGGCATGGCGGAAGGCGAGATAGGTCGCGAGGTTCCGGGCCGAGGGCCGGAAGGTCGCCCGCATCTCCGCCTCTTCCCACTGGTCCCGGATCGCCGTGGCCTCCGCCGCGATCCGGCTCCGCTCCGCGCGCAACTCCGCCAGCAGCCGGGCGGGATCGGCGGGCAGCGGGCAGGACAGGTTCGACATGGGTGCACTCCCCCTTGGACTCTCTGTCCGATCCATCCCCCGTCTTCGTGACGTTAACATGACGCCGGGCGCCGGGAGCGGCAAGAGAGCGCCGGACGCGGCCTATGCGCGCGCCTTGCCCTGCCCCATGCGCCGCCCCTTGCGCGCAGGCGTCGGCCGCACACGCTTCTCGATCATGTCGAAGAGCGCGCCCGCGAGGTTCTTGCCGGTCGTCGTTTCCGCCCCCTCGAAGCCGGGGGAGGAATTGACCTCGAGCACCTTTGGACCGTCCTCCGCACGCAAGAGGTCCACGCCCGCCATGCGAAGTCCGAAGGCCTTGGCCGAGCGCACCGCCGTCTCGCGTTCCTCCTTCGAGATCCGCACCGGGGTGGCGGTGCCGCCCAGATGCAGGTTGGAGCGGAAGTCGCCGCCCGAGGAGGAGCGCTTGATCGCCGCCACCACCTTGCCGTCGATCACGACGCAGCGGATGTCGACGCCCGCCGCCTCCTTCACGAAATGCTGAACGAGGAAATTCGCCTTCAGCCCGCGAAAGGCGGAGATCACCGATTGTGCGGCCTTCTTCGTCTCCGCGAGCACCACGCCGCGGCCCTGCGTGCTTTCCAGCAGCTTGACGATCAGCGGCGCCTGGCCGGCGAGCGCGATGAGGTTGTCCGTATCCTTGGGCGAGGCGGCGAAGGCGGTCGTCGGCATGCCGATCCGGTGGCGGGCGAGTTCCTGATGGGCGCGCAGCTTGTCGCGCGATTTCGCGATTCCTTCCGAGCCGTTGACGCAATAGGTGCCGATGGTCTCGAACTGGCGGATCACGGCGGTGCCGTAGGAGGTCACCGAGGCGCCGATCCGCGGGATCACCGCGTCGTAGCGGGGCAGGCGGGTGCCGTCGTAATAGATCTCCGGCGCCATGGCGTTGATCGCCATGTAGCAGCGCGTGGTGTCGATCACCTCGACGACATGGCCGCGCCCTTCGCCCTCCTCGACGAGGCGCCGGGTCGAGTAGTTGTCGGGCTCGCGCGACAGCACCGCGATGCGCAGCGCGCGGGCGGGGCCGGTCTCCCGGATGGCGGTGGAGAAATAGACGGCGTCGTCGAGCTTCGGCTGGAAGAAGCTCCCCGAGGGCTGCACGATCATGTCCTCCCCGATCGCCTGGCGCCCGAGCAGCATCCGGTAGGCCATGTTGATGCGGTTCGTCAGCGTGATCTCGATGGGCCAGGTCCGGTCGCCCATCTCGATCCGGGAGGCGATGACATAGCGCAGCTCGGTCTCGCCGTTCGAGGAGGTCACCTCGCGCCGGTCCACCACATCGGCGGAGCAGGAAATCGTGATGTCCTCGCGTCCCGGCACCGGGTGGATGTTGAAGCGCACCTTGGGCGCGTCGGCCTTGCCGAAGGGCTCGATGTCGAAGGCATGGAGCGCGGAGGTCCGCGCGCCCGTGTCCACCTTGACCTTGAGGGCCGGCAGGCCAAGCTCGGGCAGGGCGGCCCATTCTTCCCAGCCCAAAGCGAAGGGGGCTTTGTCTGTCATTGTCGTCTCTCGCGTCATGGGGAAAGGCCGGGCGGATCGCCGCTCCGGCCGAATGCGCCCAATGTCATGTCCCGCGCCTTATGGCAAGGGGCTGTGAGGCTTTTGTGACGATGCCGTGAGGGCACGCGCAACGCGCACGGCCGGTGCGTCGTCGCCGGTCGGCCGGCGGGAGACCGGGCCATGCCGCCGGGCCGGTCAATGGGCGGTGGTCAGGACGTCCGGCACCTCCGGGAGCGGGTCGACGGGCATCCAGCCGGCGGGATCGCGGGCGAACCTCTGATGCGCGCGGGGGTGGAAGCCGGGCCGGCCGTCCTCCGTGCTCCAGAGCGTGACCGACATCTGCGCCTCTCCGGTGATGTCGATCTGGTTGAAGGTGTTCTGCTCTCCGCGCAGGCGGGTGGAGAGCGCCGTTCCCGCCTGTACGAACAGAAGCCCCGGCACCGCGGCGAAGGGGGCGGAGACGGCGGTGTGCAGGTGGCCGGAGAGCACGAGATCGGTGCCGCAGGCCGAAAGCGCGGTGAGCGCCGCCTTCGCGCCGCGCGTCTTCGGCTTGTCGAGGGTCGGGGGCTGTTCGAGCGGGTGGTGGAGCACCGCGACATTCACCCGGTCGTCGTCCTCGGCAAAGGCTTCGGAGACCTGCGTCAGCTTCCTCTCCGAGATCCGTCCGCTCTGCCAGGCATAGGGGTTGACGGTGTTGATGCCGATGACATGCAGGTCGTCCGTCTCGAACCGCGGTTCGAGCACCCGTCCGACGGCGTGGCGGTAGCGCGAGAAGGGGCGCAGGAAGCGCACGAAGAGATTGTCGAGCGGCGTGTCGTGATTGCCGGGCACGGCGAGCACCGGCGGGGAGAGCCGGCCGAGAAAGGTGCGGGCGCGCTCGAACTGGCCGCGCCGCGCCCGCTGGGTGAAATCGCCGGAGATCACGATAAGCGTCGGCGCGAGGGCATGGATCGTCTCGATGAGCGGGGTTTCGAGCGCCGGATCGTCGCGGCCGAAATGCAGGTCGGACAGGTGGACGATGCGGCTCATCTCAGACCGCCTCCCGCGCGGCCGCGACCTGCGGCAACAGGATCCTCAGCCGCTCGGGAGCCATGTGGAACTCCACCGGGCTCGCCATATGTGCCTTTTCCCCGTCGAAGGCCACGAGGACGCGCGGTCGCGCGGCGCGGATCTGCACCTCCTTCGCCTCGATCAGGGTGAAGTCCTCGCGCCGGGGCATCTGGCGGGTGGCCAACTGGAAGGCGAGGCGCAGCAGCGCCGCACGGGAGGCGGCGTGGATGATGAAGACCGCGAACCCGTCGGCAGAGATCGCCTCCGCCCCGTCGAGCCCGAAAAACCCGAGCTGATAGGCCGAGCGCGCGACGAAGACGAGCGGCGTCTTGACCTTCTGCGGCGTGCCGTCGGCGGTGATGGTGAGGCGCATGGGGCGCTGGAAGCGCAGGATCGTCTTGACGACCGACCAATGCGCGACGATCCGGCGGCGTCCCCAGCGGGCATAGATGTCCTCGCGGCTCTTCAGGATCGCCGGGTAGACGCCGAGCGAGGTGTTGTTGAGAAAGACCTTTCCGTTCACCGTGCCCACGGCGATGTCATGGGCGACCCCCTCCACGATCTGCCGGGCGGCTTCCTCGGGCACTTCCGACAGGCCGAGCCCGCGGGCGAAGAAGTTGAACGTGCCGAGCGGCAGCACGCCCATGGCGGCCTCCTTGCCCAGCATCGCGCCGGCCACCGCCATCACCGTCCCGTCGCCGCCCGCCGCGACGATGGTCGTCGCGCCCTGCGCGATCTCCGCATCGATCAGCGCGCCGAGATCGGCATCCGTGTCCCAGTAGAGCACGCGGCAGTTCCCGCCGATCTCCGCACAGGCGCGCTCGAGCGCCTCGGCATCGCGGGCGTTGGTGCCGGATTTCTCGTTGGCGACGATGGAGATCATCCTGTCCTCTCTGCTCTGCTCGGCCACCCGCGGGGCGCGGGCAGGGCGACAACGCCCGAGCGGTGCGGAAAGTTCAGCGCGGCGCGGGCCGGCGGCGGCGGCGAGACTGGCTCCCGCGCCGCTTTGGCGCTATTCCGACGCGCATGACCCAGCGATTCTCCTTTTCCCTCCATGCCACAGACGGTCACGCCCGCACCGGTGCGATCTCCACCCCGCGCGGCGAAATCCGCACGCCGGCCTTCATGCCCGTGGGCACCGCCGCGACGGTGAAGGCGATGATGCCCGAAAGCGTGCGCGCCACCGGGGCCGATATCCTGCTGGGCAACACATACCACCTGATGCTGCGCCCCACCGCCGAGCGGATCGACCGGCTGGGCGGGCTGCACCGGTTCATGAACTGGGACCGTCCCATCCTCACCGACAGCGGCGGGTTCCAGGTGATGAGCCTCAGCGACCTGCGCAAGCTCACGGAGGAGGGCGTCACCTTCCGGTCGCATGTGGACGGCTCGAAGCATTTCCTGTCGCCGGAACGCTCGATGGAGATCCAGCGGCTTCTCGGCTCCGACATCGTGATGTGTTTCGACGAATGCCCCGCGCTGCCCGCGGACCGCGACCGGATCGCGCAGTCGATGCGCCTGTCGATGCGCTGGGCGGAACGGTCGCGCGAGGCCTTCGGCGACCGTCCGGGACATGCGCTGTTCGGGATCCAGCAGGGCGGGCTGGAACGCGATTTCCGCGAGGAGAGCGCCGCGGCCTTGAAAGAGATCGGCTTCGACGGCTATGCCATCGGCGGTCTGGCCGTGGGCGAGGGGCAGGAGGCGATGTTTTCCGCCCTCGATTTCGCGCCCGGCATGCTGCCCCACGACAAGCCGCGCTACCTGATGGGCGTGGGCAAGCCGGACGATATCGTCGGCGCGGTGAAGCGCGGCGTCGACATGATGGATTGCGTGCTGCCCTCGCGCTCGGGACGGACCGGGCAGGCCTGGACCCGGCGCGGGCAGGTGAACATCAAGAACGCGCGCCATGCCGATGATCCGCGCCCGCTCGACGAAGCCTGCACCTGTCCGGCGTGCAGCCACTATTCGAGGGCCTATCTGCATCACGTCTTCCGCGCGGGGGAGATGATCTCCGGCATGCTCCTGACCTGGCACAACCTCCATTATTTCCAGCAGATCATGGCGGAGATGCGCGCGGCCATCGCGGCGGGCACCTTCGCCGGATGGGAAGCCGGATTCCACGGGACGCGCGCGGCGGGCGATATCGAGCCGCTCTGAACCGCGCCGGGCCGTCATGCGGCGGGATCCGCGCGCGCCGCTCTGAATCGCGCCGCGCCGCGGCGTTTCTGCCGTGGTCTCAGGCGGTTGTGCCGGAGGCGGCCGGCGGCAGGCGCGCGAGACCGGCCGGGCGGGTGGCGGAGATGCGCAGGCGCGGCAACTCCGCCCTTGCGGGCCTGCGCCGCGACGGGCAAAGTAATCGCCAATACGTGAGGCTGGCTTGGTTGAATATGTCGGGGCGGCCCCCCAGATGTAGAGGCGAAGACAGGAAAGGGCGCAAGATTGCCGCGAGGCGGGATCCGGCCCTTTTGCCAGGATAAGGAAAGAACATGCACGAGCAACTCCAGACATATCCCGTTCTGCCGCTCCGCGACATCGTGGTTTTCCCGCATATGGTGGTGCCGCTGTTCGTGGGGCGCGAAAGATCCGTGAACGCGCTCGAAGAGGTGATGGCGCAGGACAAGCAGATCCTTCTCGCCGCGCAACGCGACCCTTCGGTCGACGAGCCGGATACGGACGGGATCTACCGCGTGGGCGTTCTCGCCAACGTGCTCCAGCTTCTCAAGCTGCCCGACGGCACGGTGAAGGTGCTCGTCGAGGGTGAAAAGCGGGTGAAGCTCACCGGCTTCGTCCAGAACGACGCCTTCTTTGAGGCGCAGATCGAACCGCTCGAGGAGAGCGAGGGCGATCCGGCCGCCGTGGCCGCGCTCCTGCGTTCCGTGCGCGAGGAGTTCGAGCATTACGCCAAGGTCAAGAAGAACGTGCCCGAGGAGGCGCTCGCCGCCGTCATGGAGACGCGCGAGCCCGCGAAGCTCGCGGATGTGGTCGCCGGCCATCTCGGCGTCGAGGTGGAGCAGAAGCAGCAGCTTCTCGAAACCCTGCGCGTCGACGAGCGGCTCGAGACGGTCTATGGCCTGATGCAGGGCGAGATGTCCGTGCTCCAGGTCGAGAAGAAGATCAAGACCCGCGTCAAGTCGCAGATGGAGCGCACCCAGCGCGAATACTATCTGAACGAGCAGATGAAGGCCATTCAGAAGGAGCTGGGCGACGGCGAGGAGGGCGCGAACGAGATCGCCGAGCTCGAAGAGCGGATCGCGGCCACGAAGCTTTCCAAGGAGGCGCGCGAAAAGGCCGAGGCCGAGTTGAAGAAGCTCAAGTCGATGTCTCCGATGTCGGCGGAAGCGACCGTCGTGCGCAACTATCTCGACTGGATGCTGTCGATCCCCTGGGGCGTGAAATCGCGCGTCAAGAAGGACCTGACCCGTGCCGAGGACATTCTCGACAAGGACCACTACGGCCTCGAGAAGGTGAAGGAGCGCATCGTCGAATATCTCGCGGTGCAGCAGCGTAGCCAGAAGCTGCGCGGCCCGATCCTCTGCCTCGTCGGCCCTCCGGGCGTCGGCAAGACCTCGCTCGGCAAGTCCGTCGCGAAGGCCACGGGACGCGAATTCATCCGCATCTCGCTGGGCGGCGTGCGTGACGAGAGCGAGATCCGCGGCCACCGCCGGACCTATATCGGCTCCATGCCGGGCAAGATCATCCAGGCGCTGAAGAAGGCGAAGACCACGAACCCGCTCATCCTGCTCGACGAGATCGACAAGATGGGCCAGGACTTCCGTGGCGACCCGGCTGCGGCGATGCTCGAAGTGCTCGATCCGGAACAGAACTCGACCTTCGTGGACCACTATCTCGAAGTGGAATACGACCTGTCGAACGTGATGTTCCTGACGACCTCGAACAGCTACAACATGCCGGGGCCGCTGCTCGACCGGATGGAGATCATCCCGCTCTCGGGCTATACCGAGGACGAGAAGGCCGAGATCGCGAAACAGCACCTGATCCCGAAACAGATCCGCAACCACGGTCTGAAGGCCAGGGAATTCTCGATCACCGATGCGGCCGTCACCGATGTCATCCGCTACTACACCCGCGAGGCGGGGGTGCGGAACCTCGAGCGCGAACTGGCGAAGATCGCGCGGAAGGCGGTGACGCAGATCATCAAGAAGGAGGTCGAGAGGGTCGAGGTGACGCCCGACACTCTCGAGACCTTCCTCGGGGTGAGGAAGTTCCGCTACGGCCTGGCCGAGAAGGAGGACCAGATCGGGGTCGTGACCGGCCTCGCCTATACCTCCGTCGGCGGCGATCTCTTGCAGATCGAGGCGTTGAAACTGCCCGGCAAGGGGCGGATGAAGACGACCGGCAAGCTCGGCGACGTGATGAAGGAGTCGATCGACGCAGCCTCGAGCTACGTGCGCTCCATCGCGCCGCAGATCGGGATCAAGCCGCCGCAGTTCGACACGATGGACATCCACGTCCACGTCCCTGACGGGGCGACGCCGAAGGACGGTCCCTCTGCCGGTCTGGCCATGGTGACGACCATCGTCTCGGTGCTCACGCGCATTCCGGTGCGCAAGGACATCGCGATGACGGGCGAGGTGAGCCTGCGCGGCAATGCCACCGCCATCGGCGGGCTGAAGGAGAAGCTTCTCGCGGCGTTGCGCGGCGGGATCAAGACGGTGCTGATCCCCGAGGAGAATGTCAAAGACCTCGCGGACATCCCGGACAACGTGAAGGAGGGGCTGGAGATCATCCCCGTCAGCCACGTCTCCGAGGTGCTCAAGCACGCGCTCGTGCGTCAGCCGGAGCCGATCGAGTGGGACGAGGAGGCCGAAGAGGCCGCACGCCTCGCCCGCCTGTCGGCACAGGGCGGCGACAACGCCGGGGCGACGGCGCACTGATCCGGTGGATCTTCACCGCTGATGCTCATGAACGCGCGCGAGGTCTCTCGCGCGCGTTTTTGTTTTTCATGTGCGGCTTTCCGTCCGGCCGCGGGACGGGCATTGCCGCTTTTCCCGTCGCTCCGGGAGTCGCGCGCCAGGCGAGCCGGGGCGTGGGCGCCTTCTTCTCCCCATGGCCACGATTCGCATTTGCACCCGCGCCCCGGTGGGCGCTAGGGTCTGGGCAGGCGAAACAAGGCAGAGAGCGAAAAGGGGAAGAGATGGCAACCCGGAAGACCTCGACCCGCACCCGGACGACCACGCAGGGCAAGACCGCGACGGAGGCGGGTCCGGCCGACATCGCCGCCACGCCCGAGACGGGGGAGCGCACGGGCCCGGCGAAAGCCGCCGCGCCTGCCGCCGCAGGGGTCAAACCCGCGCCGAAGATCACCCTGCCGGACAGCACGCCCGCCGCCCCGGTCGAAGCGCCCAAAGCGACTGTCGTGATGAAGAAGAAAGAGATGATCGCGAAGGTGGCCGAAGCCTCCGGCGTGAAACGCGGTGACGCGAAAAAGGCGATGGAGGCGACGCTCGCCCTGCTGGGCGAGGCGTTGCAGAGCGGCCAGAAACTCGACCTGCCGCCGCTTGGCAAGCTGTCGATCAAGAACCAGCGCGAGAGCAGCGGCGCCCATATCATCGTCACCAAGCTCCGCCGCCCCAAGGGCATGCTGGAAACCGCGGAGGCAGCGGCCTCCGGGACGGCCGGGACGGACGATGCGGAGGACGCCGCCGAAAGCTGAAAAATCTCGATTTGGCCTCTTGCATCGTCGCGGGGCAGAGGCTAAACACCGCGCCACGGCGGGTGATTAGCTCAGTGGTAGAGCGCTTCGTTCACATCGAAGATGTCAGGAGTTCGAATCTCTTATCACCCACCATTTCCTTTCCGAAAGAGGGACGCGAACGTCCGTTCGGAAGGAGACCCCCGGAAAAGATCTTCCCCCGACAGATCGGTCGCCCGCGCCTCCGGCTCGCGTATAATGCTTTGATATTGACTTAATTACGCGGTGAACTTCTGTTGCGAGGCCGCGCCAACGGCCTTAGCCTCGAAAGCCGAAGACACCACGGGACTCCCTTCATGATTGCCACGCCCCTCGACCTCATCGGGTGCACGCCACTCGTCGCGCTGGACCGGATCCATGACGGGCCGGGCCGGATCGTCGCCAAGGCGGAGTTCCTGCACCCCGGCGGCAGCGTGAAGGACCGCGCGGCGAAGGCGATCCTTTTGGCGGCACGTCAGGACGGCCGGCTGACGCCGGGAATGCCGGTGGTCGAAATGACCAGCGGCAACATGGGCGCCGGTCTCGCCGTGGTCTGCGCGTCGCTCGGGCATCCCTTCATCGCCACGATGTCGGCCGGAAACAGCCCCGCGCGCGCCCGGATGATGGAGGGGCTGGGGGCACGGGTCGTTCTCGTCGGGCAGGTGGATGGCTCGCCGGGGCAGGTCACCGGCGCGGATGTGGCCGCCGCCGCCGATGCCGCCGCCCGGATCGCCCGCGACGAGGGCGGATTCTATGTCGACCAGTTCAACGCGGCGGAGGGCATCACCGCGCATGAGACCGGCACCGGCCGCGAGATCCTCGAACAGCTTGGCGGCCCGGTGGATGGCTGGGTCGCGTCGGTCGGCACGGGCTGTACCTTCATGGGTGTGGCCCGCGCGCTCAAGGCCGCGGCCCCCGCGACGCTCTGTGCCGCCGTGGAGCCGCAGGGCAGCGCGCCGCTTGCGGGAAAACCAGTCACCAAGGCGCGGCATATCGTGCAGGGCGTCGGCTACGGTCTGGTTCCGCCGCATTGGGACGCCGCGCTGATGGATCTGAGCCTCGAGGTCACGGATGCGGAGGTGGCGCATTGGCACCATCGGCTCGCGGTCCGGGAAGGGCTCTATGTCGGCTATTCCGCCGCGGCCAATGTCTGCGCGGCGGCGAAGCTTCTGGCATCCGGCCGGCTGCGCGCGGACGCCACCGTCGCGACCGTGCTGTGCGACACGGGTCTCAAGTATTGAGCGCGGTGGCTCCGACATGCCAGCCGAGGAACGGCGCCCCGTCCGGCACCCGGCGCGCCCGCGGCTCAGCCCTTCGACACGGCGTCGAGGATGCGCGCCCAGCTGCGGATGCCCTTGTGGTAGTTGGTAAGCCCGTATTTCTCGTTCGGGCTGTGGATCCGGTCGTCGTCGTCGGCATAGCCCACGAGCATCGAGTCGAGGCCGAGGATGGTGGTGAAATAGCCCGCGATCGGGATCGAGCCGCCCATCCCCGCGAAGACCGCCTCGCGGTTCCATTCGTCGCTCAGCGCCTGGCGCGCCGCCTCGAATTCCGGGCGGGCGGTGTTCATCACCGCCGCCGGGGAGCCGTCGAGATGGAGATCCCAGGTCACCTTCGCATCCACCGGCAGCCGCGCCTCGACATGGGCGCGCAGCGCCGCGCGGATCTTGTCGGGATCCTGATCGCCGACGAGGCGGCAGGTGATCTTGCAATGCGCCTCTGCGGGAATCACCGTCTTCGTGCCCGGCCCCTGATAGCCGCCCCAGAGCCCGTTGATCTCGAGCGTCGGGCGGGCCCATTGCTGTTCGAGCGTGGAATAGCCCTGTTCGCCGTGCGAAACGGTCATGCCGGCATGGGCGAGATAGTCCGCCTCGTCGAAGCCGCAGCTCTGCCATTGCGCAAGCTGGTCGGCGGGCACCTCATGCACACCCTCATAGAACCCCTCGACCGTCACGCGGCCGGTCTCGTCGTGGAAGGAGGCGATGAGCTTCGCGATCTCGCGCAGCGGGTTGAGCGCCGGGCCGCCGTAATGGCCGGAATGCAGGTCCATCGACGGGCCGGAGAGGGTGAACTCGTCCTTGAGCATGCCGCGCAGCTGCGAGGAGATCGAGGGCACGCCCGGGGAAACCATGGTCGTGTCGCAGATCAGCGCGAGGTCTGCGGAGAGCCGGTCGCGATTGGCCTCCATGAACGGGATGAGGGAGGGGGAGCCGCTTTCCTCCTCCCCCTCGAAGAAGAAGGTGATGGTGCAGGGCAGGGTGCCATGTTCCGCGATCCAGGCGCGGCAGGCCTCGACAAAGGTCATGAGCTGCCCTTTGTCGTCGGAGGCGCCGCGCCCGCGGATCACCGTGCCTGCCGGACGGTCCTCGAGCACGGGGGCAAAGGGATCGTGGTCCCACAGATCGAGCGGATCGACCGGCTGCACGTCGTAATGGCCGTAGAACAGCAGATGCGGGGCGCCGGAGCCGATCCGGCCCATCACCATCGGGTGACCGGGAGTCGGGCAGAGCTCCGCCTCCGCGCCGAGGGAGCGCAGGTCGGCACAGAGCCATTCGGCGGCGCGGGTGCAGTCCTCCCGGTAGGCGGGGTCCGTGGAGATCGAGGGAATGCGAAGGAATTCCATCAGCCGGGCGAGGGCGGCGTCGAGATCTCCGTCAATGCGCGACAGGACCGGATCGAGACGTGTGTTCATTATAGGAAACCTCCGATGGGGCACGGGATATTTTGCCGCAGCTTACGCGAGCGATTGCCGGTGTCCAGAGGGGGACCGCAACTTGACATAGGTCATGTCGGAGGGGAGAAGTTGAGCCTATCAAGGCGTTACCCGAAAGGGGAATGGCCGGTCTGCAAAGGCGACACCCTGCGAAACATGAATATGATTGGCATTTTTCGTAGAACGCCTGTAGAACAGGCAGACCCGAGACGCGCGAAAGGACGACCAGTGGACTATACGGCGAAGCTTGACGAGGCAATCCAGCGGCTGCACGACGAGGGGCGCTATCGCACCTTCATCGACATCGAACGCAAGCGCGGGCAATTCCCGCACGCGACCTGGATGCGGCCCGACGGCGCCGAGCGGCCCGTGACCGTGTGGTGCGGGAACGACTATCTCGGCATGGGACAGCACCCCGACGTGCTCGCGGCGATGAAGGAAGCGGTGGATGCGACCGGTGCAGGCTCGGGCGGCACGCGCAACATCTCCGGCACCACCGTCTATCACAAGCGTCTCGAGGCCGAACTCGCCGATCTCCACGGCAAGGAAGCCGCGCTCGTCTTTTCCTCCGCCTATATCGCCAATGACGCGACGCTCTCGACCCTGCCGCTCCTGTTTCCGGGCCTCATCATCTATTCCGACGAGCTCAACCACGCCTCGATGATCGAGGGGATCCGCCGCAACGGCGGAGCGAAGCGGATCTTCCGCCACAACGATCTCGCCCATCTGCGCGAGCTGCTT
This sequence comes from Celeribacter indicus, assembly GCF_000819565.1. Lineage (NCBI taxonomy): Bacteria > Pseudomonadati > Pseudomonadota > Alphaproteobacteria > Rhodobacterales > Roseobacteraceae > Celeribacter > Celeribacter indicus. Next base: position 2,935,122 of record NZ_CP004393.1, on the reverse strand, counting down.
GCCGCCGACGATCCCGCGGCGCCGAAGCTCATCGCCTTCGAATCCGTCTATTCGATGGACGGCGACTTCGGGCCGATCCGCGAGATCTGCGATCTGGCCGACGAATTCAACGCGCTGACCTATCTCGACGAGGTCCACGCGGTCGGCATGTACGGGGCCCATGGCGGCGGCGTGGCCGAGCGCGACGGGCTGATGGACCGGGTCGACATCATCAACGGCACGCTGGGCAAGGCCTTCGGCGTGTTCGGCGGCTATATCGCCGCCTCGGCCAAGATGTGCGATGCCGTGCGCTCCTATGCGCCGGGCTTCATCTTCACCACCTCGATCCCGCCGGCGGTCGCCGCAGGCGCGGCGGCCTCCATCGCCTTCCTGAAGGGCGAGGGCGGTGTCGAGCTGCGCAAGGCGCATCAGACCCAGGCAAAGATCCTCAAGACCCGGCTCAAGGGCCTCGGCCTGCCGATCACCGACAACGGCTCGCATATCGTGCCGCTGATCGTGGGCGATCCGAAACATACGAAGCTGATGTCCGACATGCTGCTCGAACATTACGGGATCTACGTGCAGCCGGTGAACTATCCGACCGTTCCCCGCGGCACGGAACGCCTGCGCTTCACGCCCTCTCCGGTGCACGGGCCGAAGGAGATGGATGCGCTCATCAAGGCGCTCGATGCGCTCTGGAGCCATTGTGCGCTGAATCGTGCCGAATTGGCGGGCTGATCCTGATAACTTCTGTGCGACCGATCTGAGGCTGTGCTAACACATTATCAATCCTGTAAGACGAATCGTCAAAAAAGGGATATTCTGGGGACAGTTTCAGATTGGGGCAGTTTGCATGATCGGTCGGTGGAGCAAACCAGCCGCCGAGGTTGAAGAGCAACCTCGCGGGTTTGACGACTACGAGCTTCGGCTCGGTGACGTCATGCGCGGCGAGCGAGCGACACTCGGAAAATCCCTTCTCGACGTGCAGCGCGAGCTGAAGATCAAGGCGACCTATATCGCCGCGATCGAGAATGCCGATCCGACCGTCTTCGAAACCCAGGGCTTCATCGCCGGCTATGTGCGCTCCTATGCGCGCTATCTCGGTCTCGACCCCGACTGGGCCTTTTCGCGCTTCTGCGACGAAAGCGGCTTTTCGGTGGTCCATGGCATGTCCCCGCAGGCCTCCACCCGCCGTCAGGCGGCCCGGACCGGCGCGACACTGCCGCAGCACAAGGATCCCTTTGCCGATCCGAATGCCACTTTCGTGCCGCGCGGTCAGGGGTTCATGTCCCGGATCGAACCCGGCGCGCTCGGCTCCACCGCCGTGCTCATCGCCCTTCTCGGCGTGATCGGCTATGGCGGCTGGTCGGTGCTCCAGGAAATCCAGAAGGTCCAGCTCGCCCCCGTCGAACAGGCGCCCGGCGTGATCTCCGAAGTGATGCCGGTCGGCGGGACGGAGAGGGAGGTGGCTGCGCTCGAACAGGGTGTCGATCTCGCCACCCCGACGCCGGAGGCGCTCGACCGGCTCTATCGCCCGCAGGCGCTCGACGTGCCGGTCCTCGTGCCGCGTGACGGACCGATCGCGACGCTCGATCCCCGCTCCGTCGGGGCGCTGGCCGACCAGAACCGCAGCCTGGTCGCCGATGCGGCTGGCCTGTCGATGGAGAACCGCCTCAACGCCATGTCGCTCGACATGGCGGCGCTGGCCGCGGGTGCGACGGAGGAGGACGGCATCCAGGTCGTCGAAGTCGAGGCGCCGCAGCTTGCGCTCGTCGCCGTGCTGCCCTCCTGGGTGCGCGTGCAGGCGGCGGACGGATCCGTGCTGTTCGAGAAGATCCTCGACGCAGGCGAACGCTACGTCGTTCCCGCGATGGAGGAGCCGCCGGTCCTGCGCACGGGCAATGCGGGCGGCGTCTATTTCAACGTCAACGGCCAGGCCTTCGGCCCGATCGGTGCCTCGGGCTCGGTCGTGAAGAATGTCGCCCTGTCGGTCGCCTCGGTCTCCGACACGTTCGAAAGCGTCGATCTCGCCAGCAACACCCAGGTCGCGGAGGCCTTCCAGGTCGCGCAGAACACCGAATGACCCCGCGGCGGGACGTCCCGCTGCCGGCCGCCGGTGACCACCCCGCGGGGCCAGGTGTGCCCGATGCCGTCCATCCACCCGAATGTCCCCTGCCTCGGTCCCCCCTGTCTCCTTGCCCCCCGTGCCCATGCGCCTTATCTAGGGGGCGATGACTTCGCCATCCCGAGAGAGGCCCCATGTCCCACAATCCCGTCCGTCCCTGGCGCAATATCGACCGGCGCGTGAGCCGCAAGATCTGGGTGGGATCCGTGCCGGTCGGAGGCGACGCGCCGATCTCGGTGCAGACGATGACCAACACGCTGACCCATGACGTGCCTGCGACGCTCGACCAGGTGATCCGGGCGGCCGAGGCGGGGGCCGATATCGTGCGCGTCTCCGCCCCGGACGAAGCCTCGACAAAGGCGCTCCGGGAGATCTGTGCAGAGAGCCCGGTGCCGATCGTCGCGGACATCCATTTCCATTACAAGCGCGCCATCGAGGCCGCGGAGGCGGGCGCGGCCTGCCTTCGGATCAATCCCGGCAATATCGGCGACGAGAAACGGGTGAAGGAGGTGATCCGCGCCGCGAAGGATCACAATTGCTCGATCCGGATCGGGGTGAATGCGGGCTCGCTCGAACGGCACCTGCTCGAGAAATACGGTGAACCCTGTCCCGAGGCGATGGTCGAAAGCGGCCTCGATCACATCCGGATCCTCGAGGACAACGATTTCCACAATTTCAAGATCTCGGTGAAGGCCTCGGACGTCTTCCTCGCCGCCGCCGCCTACCAGGCGCTCGCGGAGGCGACCGACGCGCCGATCCATCTCGGCATCACCGAGGCGGGCGGACTCATGTCGGGCACGATCAAATCCGCCATCGGCCTCGGCCAGCTCCTGTGGATGGGCATCGGCGACACGCTGCGCGTGAGCCTTTCCGCCGACCCGGTCGAGGAGGTGAAGGTCGGCTACGAGATCCTCAAGAGCCTCGGCCTGCGCCATCGCGGCGTCAACATCATTTCCTGCCCCTCCTGCGCGCGCCAGGGCTTCGACGTGATCAGGACGGTCGAGGAACTCGAACGCCGCCTCGAACATATCAAGACGCCGATGAGCCTGTCGATCATCGGCTGCGTGGTGAACGGGCCGGGGGAGGCACTGATGACCGATGTCGGCTGGACCGGCGGCGGGGCGGGCAACGGCATGGTCTATCTCGGCGGCAAGCAAAGTCACCGCATGGACAACGCCCGGATGATCGACCACATCGTCGAACAGGTCGAAAGGAAGGCCGCGGAGATCGAGGCCGCGCAACGGACCGAGGCGGCGGAGTGAGCGCCCCGGCTTTTTGCTGCCGAAAATACTCGAACAAAACCCCGCCGCCCGGCGGGGTTTTCTCTTTTGTCCGGGGACGTGTCCGGGGCGGCCAGCGGGATCACCCCGCCTCGCGCAGCTCCGCCACGATCTCTGCCATCGCGTCATAGGGCACATAGCCGCGCACCATCTGGTCGCCCATGACGAAGGTGGGCGTGCCGGAAATCTGGAGCGCCTGCGCCAGCTCGTGATTGCGCGCGAGCAGGGCGTCCACCGCCTCGCTGTCCATCTCCGCCACCACCGCCTCGGCGTCGAGCCCCTGATCCTCGGCCAGCCGGCGCAGCATCTGCTCGGAAATATCGCCGCGCGCCACCATCAGCGCGTCGTGGAAGGTCTTGTACGCCTCATCCCCCGCCACGAGCTTCACCGCCACGGCGAAGCGGGAGGCGAGCACGGAGGCCTCGCCGAGGATCGGGAATTCCTTTACGATCAGCTTGATCTCCCCATCGCGTGCGAGCAGGTCCTTCACCTCCGGGAAAGCCTTCTTACAGTAGCCGCAGCGGTAATCCATGAATTCGACCATCACCACGTCGCCCTCGGGATTGCCGTAGACCGCATCCTCGGGCGCGTTGAAGATCTCGTCGGACAGCGCCGCGATCAGCTCTGCCACATTGGCGACCTGCGCCTCGGCCTGGCGCTGCTGGTAGACGTCGACCGCTTCCATCAGCACTTCCGGGTTCTCGAGCAGATAGGCGCGGATCTCGGCACGGAAGGCCTCCCGCTCGGCCCCGGTCATCTCCGCGATGTCGAAGGCGGAGGCGCCGAGGGGCAGGGCGGCGGTCAGGAGGGCGGCGGCGAACAGGCGGCGGGCGAAGGGCATGGGGTCACTCCGGTGAACTGCGGTCCGTCAGGCTCTATCACATCCTCGCGAGCCTGCCACCCTACAGTTGCGTGACCCGCCGTCGCGGCCGGTGCCGGTGCTGCGCCGGATTGCAATTTCCCCGCGCGGCTGGCATCCCACGGAGGACCCGCAGTTCCAGAGGACCACGCCCATGAAGACCTCCCGCCGCAGCCATGTCGACCCGTTCATCGTGATGGATGTGATGGAGGCCGCGCGCGCGGCCGAGGAGGCGGGGCGCGAGGTGATCCATATGGAGGTGGGCCAGCCCGCGACCGGTGCGCCGCAGGCCGCGCGCGACCGCCTCGCCGCGGCCATGGCCGAGGGGCCGCTCGGCTATACCGTCGCCCTCGGCCTGCCGGAGCTGCGCCGCGCGATTGCGGAGCTTTACCGCGACTGGTACGGCGTCGCGCCCGACTGGCGCCGGATCGTGATCACGCCCGGCTCTTCGGGCGCCTTCCTGCTGGCCTTCACCGCGCTTTTTGACACCGGCGCGAAGGTCGGCATGGGCGATCCCGGCTATCCCTCCTATCGCCAGATCCTGACGGCGATGGGAATGGCGCCCGTGGGCCTTCCGACCGCGATGGAGAACCGGCTGCAACCCGTGCCGGGGGACATTCCCGACGGGCTCGACGGGCTGATCGTCGCGAGCCCCGGCAATCCCTCCGGCACGATGCTCGACCATGCACATCTCTCCGCCCTGATCTCGACCTGCCATGCAAAGGGCATCTCCTTCATTTCCGACGAGATCTATCACGGCATCCAGTACGAGGGCCGCGCGGTGAGCGCGCTCGAGATTTCCGACGAGGTCTATGTCATCAATTCGTTCTCGAAATTCTTCTCCATGACCGGCTGGCGCATCGGCTGGATGGTGGTGCCCGAGGACCATGTGCGGGTGATCGAGCGGATCGCGCAGAATTTCTTCATCTGCCCGCCCCATGCCGCGCAGATCGCGGCCCTGGGCGCGCTGTCGGACCGGAGCGAATGCGAGGGGCATCTCTCGGTCTATGCCGAGAACCGGCGCATCCTGCTCGAGGAATTGCCGAAGATCGGCTTCGACAGGATCGCGCCGCCCGACGGGGCCTTCTACATCTATGCCGATGTCTCCGGGCTGACCACGGACAGCAAGGCGTTCTGCGACGAGATCCTCGCGACGGCGGGGGTGGCGGTCACGCCGGGGCTCGATTTCGATCCGGTGCGCGGGCATCAGACGCTGCGCTTTTCCTATGCGCGCTCGACGGAGGACATGCGCGAGGGCGTGCGGCGGCTCGCGGCATTCATGCGCGACCGGCGGCGCTGAGATCTGTTCAAGGCGCGCGGGCGCGGCTATGGTCGCGCGCGAACGGCCGCTGTCAGAGGCCGAAAGGGACCCCGAATGCAGTTCAGAACCACCTTTGCCGCCCTCTGTCTGGCCCTCGCCGCGACCGTGCGCAGTCTCCTGCCCGCGGGCGCGCAGGATCTCACCGCACTCGCGCAGGCCGACAGTGCCGCCTCCGCCCTCGTCGATCAGGGCGACAGCATCGCAATGAGCCTGCGCCTGAGCCAGCCGGTGCCGTTCCGCATCTTCTCCCTCGACGCGCCGCGCCGCATCGTCGTCGATTTCTCGGAGGTGGACTGGACCGGCTTCGACACCGCGGCCTTCGACACGTCGGAGGCGGTGACGGGGCTGAGGGTCGGGGGCTTCACCCCCGGCTGGTCGCGCATGGTTCTGGATCTCGACGGGCCATATGGGCTCGTGCATGCGCAGATGGCGCGCGACGAGAAGGGCGCGGTGCTGTCGCTCGACCTCGACCCGGTCGCCCCGGACGAATTCGCCCTCGGCGCCGGCACGCCGCCCGATGCGCGGCTCGTCCGCCGCGCGCCGGAGGAGAAATCCCGGCCGGCGCCGCACCGACGCCTCGGAGACGGGCCGATCCGGGTGGTGCTCGATCCCGGCCATGGCGGCATCGATCCGGGGGCCGAGCGCGACGGGCTGAAGGAGGCGGACCTCATGCTCGCCTTCGCGCGCGATCTGCGCGACGTGCTGATCCGCGCGGGGCATTTCGAGGTCACGCTGACCCGCGAGGAGGATGTGTTCGTCCCGCTCGAGACGCGCGTGACGCTGGCGCGGGAGGCGGGGGCGGATGTCCTCCTGTCGCTCCATGCCGACGCCATCGCCGAGGGCCGGGCGGAAGGGGCGACGGTCTACACGCTCGCCGAGCGCGCCTCCGACGTCGCCTCCCAGAAACTCGCCGAGCGCCACGATCGCGCCGATCTTCTGGCGGGAGTGGATCTTTCGGGGACGGATGACGAGATCGCGACCGTGCTCATGGATATGGCGCGCACCGAGACCTCGCCGCGCACCGACCGGTTTGCCGACATTCTGGTGAAACATCTCGAGGCCGGCGTGGGAATGCACAAGCGCCCGCGTCTCGAGGCGGGTTTCTCCGTGCTGAAGGCGCCCGACATGCCGTCCGTGCTGCTGGAACTCGGGTTCCTCTCCTCGCCCAGGGACCGCGCCAAGCTCATGGACACGGCCTGGCGGGCCAGGGCCGCGTGGGCGATCCGCGACGCGCTCCTGGAATGGGAACAGGCGGAACTGGCGGCACGCGACCGGCTCAGGAAGTGAGGCTCGGCGCGGACGGCCCACCCGACCGCGTCACAGGCCGGCGCTCACCCCGCCTTCCGGGCGAGCCAGACCGTGTGCATGTCGCAATCGGGATCCTCGGGCGCGTAGCGCAGCACTTCCATCCCGGCGGCCTCGAGCAGGCTGCGGTATTCCTCCGGCGCGAGGGAGGCGTGATAGAGCGGCTCCCCGCCGACATCCCCGATGACCTCGCTGTCCTCGGGCCCGGAGGTGAACAGCAGCGCGCCGCCCGGCGCGAGGTGGCGGGCGAAGACCGGGAACATCGCGCGCTGGTCGTCGCGCGAGAGGTGGAAGAAACTGTCCCAGGCGATCACCGCGTCGAATTCCTCCCCGAGATCGAGGCCGCGCATGTCGGCGTGGATCGCGCGCGCGCGCGGCAGGTTCGCGCTGAACAGCGCGATCATCGCCGCGGCGCCGTCCACGCCCGTCACGGCACAGCGGCGGTCGGAAAGATATTGCGCCATCGGCCGGCCCGACCCGCAGCCGAGATCGAGCACGCGGCGGCGGCCGCCCTCTTGCGGGGCATGCGCCAGGAGCCGGTCGAGCCAGCGCCGCTCGAACAGGGATTTGGAGCGGGCGCGATCGAAGAACTCGGCCTGGCGCTCATAGGTCGGGAGGATCATGTCGGGTCTCATGGCCGGCAGTTAAGCCGCGCCACGCGCCGCCGCAAGAGGCAGGTGCAGGGGCGGGCTCACGGAAGGCGCCTTTCTGCTCACATTTGCGCAGGGGATGTTTTGACCCGGCGTCCGGCGCTGTATAAGGAAGGACCAAATGCGCGCGGACCTGCGAGTCAGCGCGCCCGATCTTCATGCCGGATCCGCGCCTTCACAGGGTCCGGCGGAAACGATTTCTGGAAGGGCCCTCTCGCGTGCTTCGCTTCATCCTCTCCTTTTTCGGGACGATCTTTTCATGGATCACCACCGGGCTCTTCCTGCTCGCGCTGGTCATCGGCGGCATCTTCTGGATGTACGGCCGCGACCTGCCCAACCACGAGGCGCTGGCACAGTACCAGCCGCCGACGATCTCGCGCATCTACAGCGGCGAGGGCAGGATCATCGACGAATTCGCCCGCGAGCGCCGTCTCTACACCCCGCCCGAGGAGATCCCCGATCTCGTGAAGCATGCCTTCATCTCCGCCGAGGACAAGAATTTCTACCACCACAGGGGCTATGACCTGCGCGGCATGGCAGCGGCCGCGATGCAGGCGGCACGGGGCGGTCCGCTGCGCGGCGCCTCGACCATCACCCAGCAGGTGATGAAGAACTTCCTTCTGTCCTCCGACCGTTCGGCAGAGCGCAAGATCAAGGAGCTGATCCTCGCGCACCGGCTGGAACAGACGCTGACGAAGGACCAGATCCTCGGGCTCTACCTCAACGAGATCGACCTCGGTGTGCGCTCCTTCGGGGTGACGGCGGCGGCGCAGAGCTATTTCAACAAGACGCTCTCGGAGCTCGCCCCCGAAGAGGCCGCCTTCCTCGCGATCCATCCGAAGGCGCCCTATTCCTACAACCCGGCGAAGAATTACGACGCCGCGCTCGAACGGCGCAACTACGTGCTGCGGGAAATGTACGAGAACGGCTATCTGGCGCAGGCTGAGTACGAGGCGGCGCGGCTCGAACCGATCCGCACGGTGCAGACCGGCGATTATTCGAGCTATCGCGAGACCCTGCCGCCGCGCGACTATTTCACCGACGAGATCCGCCGCCAGCTGTCGAAGGATTTCGGCGAGGAGGAATTCTTCGAGGGCGGCCTGTCGATCCGCGCGACCATCGACCCGCAGATGCAGACCAACGCGGCCCATGCGCTGCAACGCCGGCTCGAACAGCTCGACCGCGGCGCGGGGCGCTGGCGCGGTACGGGCGAGGCGATCGAGCCGGCCGCGCTCGACGAGGGCAAATGGGAGGGGGCGCTCGCCGCCGTGCGCGTGGCACGCGACATCACGCTCGACGGCAGGTGGTATGTCGGGGCGGTGGACCAGATCGGCGACGGCGCGATGACCGTCATGGTCGAGGATGGCGTGGGCGAGGTTTCGGTCCCGCGCGAGGACATCCAGTGGATGCGCGGCTCCTTCGCGGAGAATTTCGCGCGCGGCGATGTCGTGCATCTCCGGCGCATGACCTCCGGCGACGACGGGCAGGGCGACCTCATCCGCTGGAGCCTGCGGCAGGTGCCGCAGATCGAGGGCGCCTTCGTCGCGATGGACGTCAACACTGGCCGCGTCGTCGCGATGCAGGGGGGCTTTTCCTACCAGCATTCGGTGTTCAACCGCGCCACCCAGGCGACGCGCCAGCCCGGTTCCTCGTTCAAGCCCTTCGTCTATGCGGCGGCGCTCGACAGCGGCTTCACCCCCGCGACGATCATCGTCGACGCCCCGATCGAGGTGAACACGCCGCAGGGCGTCTGGCGGCCGAAGAACGCCTCGAACCGCTATTACGGCCCGACGCCGCTTCGGACCGGGATCGAACAGTCGCGCAACCTGATGACCATCCGCCTCGCCCAGGAGGTCGGCATGGACACGGTGGCGCGCTATGCCGAACGCTTCGGCGTCTACGATCACATGGGCCAGTACCTCGCCTCCGCGCTCGGGGCGGAGGAGACGACCGTGTTCAAGATGGTGTCGGCCTATGCGATGTTCGCCAATGGCGGCGAGCGGGTCGAGCCGACGCTCGTCGACCGGGTTCAGGACCGCTGGGGGCGGACGATCTACAAGCACGACCAGCGGGTCTGTTCCGAATGCGAGACCGCCAATCTCGCGCCGGGCCGGGCGCCGACCATCGTGTCCAACCGCGAGCGCATGATCAATGCGATCACCGCCTATCAGCTCACCTCGATGATGCAGGGCGTGGTGCAGCGCGGTACGGCGGCGGGGCGTGTGGACCTGCCGGTGCCGGTGGCGGGCAAGACCGGGACGACGAACGACGGCAAGGACGCCTGGTTCATCGGCTTCACGTCGAATATCGTCGCAGGCTGCTATATCGGCTACGACACGCCGCGCGCGATGCCCGGCGCCTCGGGCGGCGGATATTGCGGCCCGGTGTTTAACGAGTTCATGCAGGAGGCGGTGAAGAAATACGGCGGCGGCAAGTTCAAGGTCCCGCCGGGCGGCCATTTCATCAAGATCGACCGCTTCACCGGCGCGCGCCTGCCCGACAGCGCCTCGGGGCCGAACGTGGTGGCGGAATATTTCCGCGACGGCGAGGAGCCGATCTTCGGCCTGACCTACGATGGCGGCTTTGCCATGGGGGCGGATCTCCCGCTCATCTACGAGGGCGACGGGACCGGGACGCGCGAGGTGCAGACGAGTTCGGGACGCACCATCACCGTGCCGGAGAAGGCCAATATCAACTCGCTGTCTTCGGGCGGGCTCTACTGAGGCGGCATGGGACCGGTGCCGCGGCGGGCAGCGGGTCCCGCCCGCCGCGCTGTTCGTCGCCCCCGGACGGCACCCCCTTGTGTCCGGGCGCTCCTGCGCGTATCTCTCACCGGACCCGAAAAGACGATCTCACAGGTGATCCCCTTGCGCGCTGAAATCCAGAATGTTGTGGCCAAGATCGAAAAATCCCTCGCGCTGCTGAAGCAGCGGATGGATTGGGAGACCGCGCCCCACCGGCTCGAGGAATTCGACGCGATGATCGAGGATCCGACGCTCTGGGACGATCCGGCGCGGGCGCAGAAGCTGATGCGCGAGCGGCAGGGCCTGATGGATGCCTTCAAGACCGCCGAGAGCATCGAGACGGACCTGCGCGACAATGTCGAGCTCATCGAACTGGGCGAGATGGAGGAGGACGAGGAGGTCGTCGCCGATGCCGAGGCCGCGCTGAAGGCGCTTGCCGAGACCGCCGCCGCGAAGGAGCTCGAGGCGCTGCTCGACGGCGAGGCGGACGGCAACGACACCTTCCTCGAGATCAACGCCGGCGCGGGCGGCACGGAGGCCTGCGACTGGGCCTCCATGCTGCAACGGATGTATGTCCGCTGGGCGGAGAAGAAGGGCTACACGGTCGAGCTTCAGTTCGAGGAAGCGGGGGCGGAGGCGGGCATCAAGTCCTGCGGTTACAAGATTTCCGGGCCGAATGCCTATGGCTGGCTGAAATCCGAGAGCGGCGTGCACCGTCTGGTGCGGATTTCGCCGTTTGGCAAGGGCACGCGCGAGACGTCCTTTGCCTCCGTCTGGGTCTATCCGGTGGTGGACGATAATATCGAGATCGAGGTCAACCCCGCCGATATCCGCATCGACACCTTCCGCTCCTCGGGTGCGGGCGGCCAGCACGTCAACACGACCGACTCGGCGGTGCGGATCACCCACCACCCGACCGGGATCGTGGTGACATCTTCCGAGAAATCGCAGCACCAGAACCGCGACATCGCGATGAAGGCGCTGAAATCGCGGCTCTATCAGTTGGAGCTGGAGAAACGGTCGGCGGCGATCAACGAGGCGCATGAGAACAAGGGCTCGGCGGGCTGGGGCAACCAGATCCGGTCCTATGTGTTGCAGCCCTACCAGATGGTGAAGGACCTGCGCACCAATTACGAGACCTCGGACACGCAGGGCGTGCTCGACGGCGATCTCGACAAGTTCATGGCGGCGACGCTGGCGATGGACGTGGCGGGAAAATCCCGCGCCGACGCCCGCGCCGAGGACTGATCCGCGCGCCGCGCGGGAGTATTTTTTGCAGCAAAAAGCCAGCAGGAGCGCGCCCGGAGAAGATCCGCGGCGCGTTTTGCGACGTCTTGCGCGACGGGCGGTCACTTTCCGCGCGGGACTGTGACAAACTCACCGACGGGCCGCGGCGGATCGCTTAGTCATGTTGCGAGACTGCGAAATATCGCGATCAGGGATATGCACGAGATGACCGAACAGGCAGCGTCCGCCCCCCTCCGGCCCGGAGGGCGCGCGGCATGATCACCGACTTCACCCCCTTCGCCTCCCTCGCGGGCGGCATTCTCATCGGCACCGCGGCGGTGCTGCTCATGGCCGTCCAGGGTCGGATCCTGGGCGCGACGGGCGTGCTCGCGGGCGTGCTGATCCCGGCGCAGTCCTCCGACCGGGCCTGGCGCGCCGCGCTTCTGGCGGGGATGGTTGCCGGACCGCTCGCTTATATGCTCCTGACGGGGCAGATGCCCGCGGTGGAGGTGCCGGTGTCGAAACCGGCGCTGGTCCTCGGCGGGGTCCTTGTCGGGATCGGCGTGAGCTACGGGTCCGGCTGCACCTCCGGTCATGGCATTTGCGGCATGGCGCGGCTTTCGCCGCGCTCGATCGTGGCGACCCTGTCCTTCATGCTTTCCGCCGCGATCACCGTCTTCGTGATCCGCCATGTGATCGGAGGGGCGTGACATGAAACTGATCGCCACCTGGCTCATCGGCCTGCTCTTCGGCCTCGGGATTTCCGTCTCCGGCATGGCGAACCCGGCGAAAGTCCTGAATTTCTTCGACGTCGCCGGAAACTGGGATCCCTCGCTGCTCTTCGTGATGGGTGGGGCTCTGGCGGTGACCTTCGCGGGCTACCGGATCGTGTTCCGGCGCCTCGGGGCGCCTGTCTTCGCGCCGCGTTTCGTCCTGCCGGCGGCGCGGGCGATCGACGCGCGGCTCGTCGGCGGATCGGTGGTCTTCGGCATCGGCTGGGGCATCGCCGGGTTCTGTCCGGGCGGGGCGCTTCCAGCGCTCGGCACCGGCAAGGCGGATGTGTGGCTCTTCTCTGCGGCGCTGGTTGCGGGACTCCTTGCCGCCCGCGCGACGATGAAACTGGCCGCGGGGCGAGCGGCGGGCCGCGCGGAGACATGAGCGACAGTCGCGGCCAGGAGAAAGGACATATGGACATGGTTTCGCGCTATCCCGTCGACATGACGGTGCATCCGGAGGTGAAGGCCTTCCTCGACCCCGCGACCTGGACGATTTCCTATGTCGTGAAGGATCCCGGATCCGGGGCCTGCGCGGTGGTGGACAGCGTGATGGACATCGACTACGCGGCGGGCCGCATCTCCCACGAGAGCGCCGATGCGATCGTTGCCTGGGTGAAGGCGCGGGGCCTCAGGGTCGAGTGGCTGATCGAGACGCATGTGCATGCCGACCACCTGTCCGCGGCGCCCTATCTCCAGGACGCGCTCGGCGGCAGGATCGGCATCGGGGAGAACATCACCGTCGTGCAGGACGTGTTCGGCAAGGTCTTCAACGAGGGGACCGAGTTCCGGCGCGACGGGTCGCAATTCGACCGGCTGTTCGGGGACGGCGACAGCTATCGGGTGGGCGGGATGACCTGTTTCGCGATGCACACGCCGGGACACACGCCCGCCTGCATGGTGCATGTGATGGGCGATGCGGCATTTGTCGGGGACACGCTGTTCATGCCGGACGGCGGGTCGGCGCGTGCGGATTTTCCGGGCGGAGATGCGGGGCAGCTTTATGACTCGATCCAGAAGGTCCTGGCGCTGCCCGACGAGATGCGGCTCTTCATGTGCCACGATTACGGGCCGAACGGGCGCGACATCCAGTGGGAGACCACGGTGGGCGCGGAGAAGGCGCATAACATCCATGTCGGCGGCGGCAGGTCGAAGGAGGAATTCGTCGCCTTCCGCACCGCGCGCGACGCCCAGCTCGACATGCCGCGGCTCATCCTGCCGTCCTTGCAGGTGAACATGCGCGCGGGCGAGTTGCCTCCGGCGGACAAGGATGGCAAGACATTCCTGAAGGTTCCGGTGAACGGCCTGTGATGTTTCCTGCCGGTGGCATCCCGACCGCTCCCTCCGGGCCTCGCCGTCCGTTCCCCGGCAGAGGGACCGGCGCGGCTGCACATGCATCAGGAGAGCACCATGGATTTCAACAGGATCAACGACCGTCTGACCGTCAGTGGCCAGATCACGCCGGAGGAGATCGCCATTCTTGCCGAGAAGGGCTTCACCACGATCATCGACAATCGCCCCGACGCGGAAATCGGGCCGGAGCACGGCTCGGAGACGATGGCGGCGGCGGCGCAGGAGGCGGGGCTCGCCTTTGCCTATCTGCCGATCGTTCCGGGCCAGTTCACGCCGGATCTCATCGCGGAGATGGGGCGGCTGATCGACGAGGCCGAGGGGCCGGTCTATGCCTATTGCCGGTCGGGCACGCGCTCGACGACCGCATGGGCCCTGTCGCGCGCCGGCAATCTGGCGCCGGAGGAGATCCTGAAACAGGCGGCGGGTGCCGGCTACGATCTGAGCGCCATCGCCGCGCTGCTGGCCCGCTAGGGGGTCCGGTCCCCATCCCGCCTCCGTGCCGGACGCGGAGGCGGGATGGGGGCGGTGTTTTCCGCTGGCCTACATGGATTGACTTCCATAATATTTTCAGAGACATGTCGATAACTTCTCATGTGGCGCATGAGATGGGCCCCGCGCCGGCTTGCCTGCCCGCCGGCGCGTCGGCAGGTCGGCAAGAGGACAGGGAGAGGCCATGTCGCCCCGCCTGAGACGCGCTCTGCCGATCCTCGACTGGGGCGCGCACTATACCGCCGCCACCTTCGCCAGTGACGGGCTCGCCGCGCTCATCGTGACGATCATGCTGATTCCGCAGTCGTTGGCCTATGCGCTGCTCGCGGGCCTGCCGGCGGAGATGGGTCTCTACGCCTCGGTCCTGCCGCTCGTGGCCTATGCGATCTTCGGCACCTCGTGCACGCTGGCGGTCGGACCGGTGGCCGTGGTCTCCCTGATGACCGCCGCCGCGCTGGGGGACATGGCGCTCGGGAGCCCGGCGGAGCAGGCCGCCGCGGCGGTCACGCTCGCCTTTCTGTCGGGGCTCATCCTTCTCGCCATGGGGATCTTCCGGCTGGGGTTTTTCGCGAATTTCCTGTCGCACCCGGTGATCGCGGGCTTCATCACCGCCTCCGGCCTGCTGATCGCCACGTCGCAGGCAAGGCATGTCCTCGGGGTGCCCGCCTCCGGCGGGACGCTGGTGGAGATGCTGATTTCGCTCGCCGCGCATCTTCCCGCAGTCCATCCGCCCACGCTCGCGATCGGGCTCGGGGCCATCGCCTTCCTGTTCTGGGTGCGCAGGGGGCTGAAGCCGCTTCTGGTGTCGCGGGGTGTCGCACCGGGCCTTGCCGATATCGCGACAAAGGCGGGGCCGGTGGCGGCGGTGGCGGTGACGACGGCGCTCTGCTACGCCTTCCGCCTCGACACGCAGGGGGTGCGGGGCGTCGGGGAGATTCCGCGCGGGCTGCCGCCGCTGACCCTGCCGCAGTTCGCGCCTTCGGTCTGGCGCGATCTCATTGGCGCGGCCTTTCTCATCTCGATCATCGGGTTCGTCGAGTCCGTCTCCGTCGCGCAGACGCTCGCCGCCAAGCGGCGCCAGCGCATCCGGCCCGATCAGGAGCTCATCGGCCTCGGGGCGGCGAATGTGGCGGCGGCCCTGTCGGGCGGTTACCCGGTCACGGGAGGTTTCGCGCGCTCCGTGGTGAATTTCGACGCGGGGGCGGAAACACCGGCCGCCGGGGCCTTCACCGCCGTCGGCATCGCGCTTGCCGCGCTGTTCCTCACGCCGCTCCTCGAGTTCCTTCCCATCGCGACGCTCGCCGCCACGATCATCGTCGCGGTGCTCTCGCTCGTCGATTTCAGGATCCTGAAAACCACCTGGACCTATGACAGGGCCGATTTCGCCGCCGTCCTCGCGACGATCCTGCTCACCCTCGGGATCGGCGTGGAGACGGGCGTTTCCGCCGGGGTGATCCTGTCCGTCGCCCTGCATCTCTACAAGACATCGAAGCCGCATATCGCCGAGGTCGGGCGCATCCCCGGCACCGAGCATTTCCGCAACATCCGGCGCCACGACGTGCTCACCACGCCGGAGGTGCTTGCGATCCGCGTCGACGAAAGCCTCTATTTCGCCAATGCCCGCTTCCTCGAGGATTACGTCCTCGACCGCATCGCCGGCGACTGCGCGATCCGCCATGTCGTGCTGATGTGCCCGGCGGTGAACGAGATCGACACCTCGGCACTCGAGACGCTCGGGGAGCTGAACCGGCGGCTGGCGGAGGGGGGCATCGCGCTGCACCTGTCGGAGGTGAAGGGCCCGGTGATGGACCGGTTGCAGAAATCGCATTTGCTTCGCGATCTGACGGGGCAGGTGTTTCTCAGCCAATATGCCGCGATGACGGCCCTTGGCGGCGCGCCCGCAGAGCCGGCCTGAGTGCCGCCGCAGCGGTCGGGAAGGCGCGGCAGGATTGACGCCACCGTGCCGCGCGCCACATCATAGCGCCGGAACATCGGAGGACGAGGCATGAGCTACAGCCCTGACGCGGCACGCTATGAACGGATGGTCTATCGCCGGTGCGGAAGATCCGGGCTGAAACTGCCGGTGATCTCGCTCGGGCTGTGGCACAATTTCGGCGCGGATGGCGATCCCGCCACCAAGCGCGCGATCCTGCGCACCGCCTTCGATCTCGGTATCACCCATTTCGACCTCGCCAACAATTACGGCCCGCCGCCGGGCAGCGCGGAAACGGCGTTCGGCGAGATCCTCGCCAGCGATTTCAGGGGGCTGCGCGACGAGCTCGTGATCTCCTCGAAAGCCGGTTACGAGATGTGGCCGGGCCCCTACGGCAGCTGGGGGTCGCGCAAGTCTCTCATCGCGTCCTGCGAGCAGTCGCTCCGGCGCATGGGACTGGAGTACGTGGACATCTTCTATTCCCACCGCTTCGATCCCGAAACCCCGCTCGAGGAGACGATGGGCGCGCTCGACACGCTCGTGCGCCAGGGCAAGGCGCTTTACGTCGGCATCTCCTCCTACAATTCGGAGCGCACGCGGCAGGCGGTGGCGATCCTTGAGGAACTGGGCACGCCCTGTCTCATCCATCAGCCCTCCTACAACATGCTCAACCGCTGGATCGAGCGCGACGGGCTGAAGGCCACGCTCAGGGAACTCGGCGTCGGCTCCATCGCCTTCACCCCGCTTGCCCAGGGCATGCTGACGAGCCGCTATCTCAAGGGCGTTCCCGAAGGTTCGCGCGCCACGCAGGGCAAGTCGCTCGCGCCGGAGATGCTTTCCGATCACACGGTGGTGGCGCTGAACAAGCTCAACGAGATCGCGGAGGCGCGGGGGCAGACGCTCGCACAGATGGCGATCGCCTGGGTGCTGCGCGACGGCGGCATCACCTCGGCGCTCATCGGCGCGTCGCGGCCCGAACAGGTGATCGACTGTGCCGGCGCGACCGGCAATCTCGCCTTCAGCCCGGAGGAGATCGTCGCCATCGACGCCATCGCCGAGGAGCCGCATATCAACCTCTGGGCGCAATCTTCCGAAGGCCATGGCGAACGCGCGTGAGGGGCGCGCACGGGCGATTGTCGGCGCCGCGACAAGCGTGTAGCCTCGGGAGACGAATGCTGCGGGAGGCGCGGATATGGCAGGCAGATCGCGGCTGATGATCTACGATTTCGAGGAAGGCCATGCCTTTCCCGTGCTCGAGACGGAGCGGGAGATTTCCGCCCCGAACTGGACGCCGGACGGAACGGCGCTGCTCGTGAACGGGGAGGGAAGCCTCTACTGGGTCGATCTCGACGCGCCCGAGCTTCTGGAAATCGACACCGGCCTGTGCCTCAGGCTCAACAACGATCACGGCATCACGCCGGACGGGGAGACGCTTTTGTTCTCCGATCACACCTTCGGGGAGGGGGCGGTGATCTGGCGCATGGCGCTGGGGGAGGAGGAGGCCGATCCGCAGCGGGTGACCGCAAAGAGCCCCTCCTGGTTCCACGGCGTCTCCCCCGACGGGACGACGATCTGTTACACGGCGGTGCGCGAGGGGCTGTTCGGGATCTATACCGCCGCGCTCGACGGGACCGGCGAAAGCTGCGTGATCGAGGGGGCGCATCATTACGACGGGCCGGATTTCTCGGCCGATGGCGAATGGCTCTGGTTCAACTCGGACCGCACCGGCGCCTCGGAGCTCTGGCGCGTGCGCAGGGACGGTTCCGGCCTCGAGCGGATGACCGACGATGCGCTGGTGAACTGGTTCCCGCATCCCTCGCCGGACGGGGAGAAGGTCGTCTATCTCGCCTATCCCGAGGGCACGGTCGGCCACCCGGCGGACATGCATGTCTCGCTGCGTCTCTGGCGCGCGGAGACGGGACAGACGGAGACGCTTGTCGAGATCACCGGCGGGCAGGGCACGATCAACGTGCCCTCCTGGTCGCCCGATGGCGTGGCCTTCGCCTATGTGGACCATGTCTAGGGCGCTCGCCGCCGCGCTGTGCCTCGCCGCCGCGCCGGTCCTGGCGGCGGACCTCTCCCGCCTCTCCCTGCCGCGCCCCGCCACGGAGGCGGATTTCCTCGCCGTCGATCCCGAGGAGGCACGGCTCGGCCAGCTCCTGTTCTACGATCCGGTGCTCTCCGGCAATCGCAACATCTCCTGCTCGACCTGTCACCACCCGCGGTTCGGCACCTCGGACGGTCTGTCGCTCGGCCTGGGCGAGGGCGGCGTCGGGCTCGGTCCCGAGCGCGTCGCCGATCCCGCGAACCTGCCCGAGGACCGGGTGCCGCGCAACGCGCCTGCGCTCTACAACCTCGGGGCGCGGGAATATACGCGCATGTTCCATGACGGGCGGGTGGAGACGGTGGACGGCCATCTGCGCGTGCCGGTGGAGGATGGCTTCTTTGCCCGCGTCTCCGGCATTCTCGCGACGCAGGCGGCCTTCCCGGTGCTCTCCCCCGACGAGATGGGCGGAAACGTGAACGAGAGCGACCTGTCGAAGGCGATCCGCAAGGGGCGGTTCTCGGAGCAGGGCGGTGCCTGGGACATCATCGCGCAGCGCGTCGCCGCGATCCCCGCCTACCGCGCCCGGTTCGAGGCGGTCTATCCCGAGATCGCCGCGGGGCGGGCGATCCATTTCGCCGATATCTCCAACGCCATTGCCGCCTTCATGGCCTTCGAATTCCGCGCCGACGACAGCGCCTTCGACCGCTACCTGCGCGGGGAGGCGGATCTGCCGCCCGAGGCGGAAGCGGGGATGCGGCTGTTCTACGGCGAGGCCGGCTGTGCCGCCTGCCATTCCGGCACCTTCCAGACCGATCACGCCTTTCACGCCATGGGGCAGGTGCAGATCGGGCCGGGCAAGACGCTCGATTTCGAGCGCGGCAGCCGGGACGAGGGGCGGTTTCGCGTCACCGGACATGCCGGGGATCTTTACGCCTTCCGCACGCCCTCCCTGCGCAACGTCACGCTCACCGCGCCCTATGGCCACGCGGGTGCCTATGCCGAACTGCGCGGCTTTCTCGTCGCCCATCTCGCGCCGCGCGCCGCCTTCGCGACCTATGACCGGGCACAGGCGGTGCTCCCGGATCTTCCGGTCGAGGACTGGGAGGTGATGGACAGCGAGGCCGACCGGGCGGAGATCCTCGCCGCCATTGCGGTGGAGGACCGGGTGCTGACCGCGCCTCAGATCGACGCGCTCATGGCCTTCCTCGCCGCGCTCGAGGACGATCCGGACCGGCTCGGCATCCCCGATGCCGTGCCCTCGGGCCTGCCGTTCGAGAAGTGATCAGCGCGACAGCTCAACCCAGCGGTCCACCGGCGCGATCCCGACCCAGCCGGTCGTTTCCCCGTCCGGCCAGACCACCCGCGCCTCGGCCCGCTCCGCCGCGCCGAGGCCGAAATGCAGCGGCACGGCCTTGCCCGACCCGTGCCCGCCGCCGATGCTGAGCTCCTGCATCTGCACGCCCGCCCCGGTGCGCAGGCTGACCCGCGCGCCCACCGCCTCCGGGTTCGCGCCGCGCTGCGCGAGGGAGACGTGGAGGTAATGCCCCGCCTTCGGCGTGACGTTGCGATAGAGCTCCATCGGGCTTTCGCGGTTGACCACCACCAGGTCGAGCAGCCCGTCCGCATTGAGATCGACGAGCCCGCCGCCGCGCGATTTCGCCGTCGAGGCGGTGCCCGCGGCGACGGAGACTTCACGGAACCTTCCGTCGGGCTTCTGCTGCAACAGGTTGTTGGGATCGCGCGCGGCATTGTTCGGCATCTGCTCGACATTGCCCTTCGCGATGAACAGATCCGCGCGCCCGTCATTGTCGACGTCGCCCCAGTCGGCCTGCCATCCGGTCGAGGGGCGGCCGTCGTCGCCGATATGCGGGCGATGCGCATAGGTGCCGGTGTCGAAGGGCGCGGCCTCGTAGCCGCCGTCCGCATGACCGAACTGCAAGAGCTGGTCGCCCATCGAGGTCAGCATCACATCGGGCACCTGATCGCCGTTCACGTCCCGCTCGGCGATGCCCATCCCCCAGAGCGACACGCGCTCCCAGCCGTCGCTCTCGTCGAGGAACCGGTCCGCGGCGAGATCGTAGACCTGTTCGTAGCCGCCCTTGACATAGTAATGCCGGTCGTTCGACAGGCGCAGGCTCTGCACGCCGCGCGCGCCACCGGAGATCAGCGCGGAGAGGGCGCAGAAACCCGGTGCGAGGTCGGTCTTCTCATAGCCCGCGCCGGTCGGGCGGTGCAATTCGTTGACGTCGCAGGCCTCGAAGGGGCCGTCGGGATCGCTGCGGTCGACGTAATTGCCGAAAAACAGCGTCGGCCGGATGTTTCCGCCTTCCCAGCCGGCGGCGAAGGCGGTGGTCCAGCGATCCGTCGTCTCGAGACCCCAGGCTTCGGTCGCATCGCGGAAGCTGCAATTGCCGACACCCTGAAGCAGCATGTTCGCCCCGACGCGCAACACCGCGAGATCGGTGATCCCGTCGCTGTCGATGTCGAGAGGATAGGCGCCGGTCGCGCCGGTGATCTCCATCATCTCGCCGGCTGCGAAGGACAGCGCCCCGCCGGGATCCGAGCGGTTCAGCATGAGCTGCGCGGGACTGTCGCCGCCGGCGGCGAACAGCTCCGGCAGCCCGTCCTCGTCGCAATCGAAGATCGCGACACCGCCGCCCACGAAATGCTCCCAGCCGCCGGTGTAGACGTGTTCGGGCAGGGCGTCCGACTGGTTGAGGAACTGCGGGATCGTCTGGGCCGGGAGCGCGCCCGGCAGGGCGGCGAGTGCGAGGCAGGCAAGTCCTGTGCGGGTCATCCCACAAGCATCTCCGTGGCGAAATCGAGCGCCAGCGCCCCCGCGCCGCGCGCCCAGACGAGATCGCCCCAGGCGTGGATTTCCACGGGCGTCGGGGGCCGTCCCGGTTTCAGCGTGAGCGCGCGCGCCTCGTTGAGCACATCCTCGGCATAGAGGAAATCGTAGCGCAGCCGCTCGCCGGAGAGAAGGATGAGCGCCGGATCGAAAAGCGTCACGACATTGGCGAGCCCCGCCGCGAGATAGCGTCCCGCGCGGTTGAAGATCGTCTTGGCAAGCTCGTTGCCTTCCTTGGCCTGCCGGTAGAGGGTTTCGAGCATGTCGTCGGCGCAGGTGCTCTGATGGCCGAGATTGAGCGCGGTATGGGCCTCCCGGACAAGAGCGTAGTCGGCCACATAGGCCTCGAGACAGCCGCGCTGGCCGCAGCGGCAGAGCGCGCCGTCGAGCTGCACCTTGGTATGGCCGAGCTCCATCCCGTGTCCCATGCCGCCGCGGTGAAGCTGGTGGCGGATCACGAGGCCCATGCCGAGCCCGTGCTCGATGGAGACGACGGCGAAGTTGTCGAGCCCGCGCCCGGCGCCGAACCACAGCTCGGCAAGTGCCAGGAGGTTCGCGTCGTTGTCGATCTGCACCGGCACGCCGAGCCGTTCGGTGAGCAGGTCGCGCAGGGGAATGTCGCTTTCCGTCGCAAAGGGGCACCAGAGCACCCGGCCGAGGTCGAAATCGACCATGCCGGGAAGGCCGAGCGCCACGGCATCCGGCCGGCGGGGGCCGGTTCCGGCATTGGCGAGTGCCGCGCGGATCACCGTCTCGGCCTCGTCGAGCAGTTCCTCGGTGGTGCGTGCGGCGGGTGGGGCGGGCAGGGTGGCCGAGCCCAGCATGGTGCCCGCGAGGTCGAGCACCACGGCCGAGTTCGAGCGGTCGGAGATCTTGATCCCGACCACGACGCCCGCCTCCGGCTTGACGGCGAGGCCGACGGGCGGGCGGCCGCGGGTGCTGTCGCTGTCGCGGCGCGGCAGTTCCGTTTCGACGATCAGCCCGGCGGCGATGAGGTCTGAGGAGATCTGCGTGACCGTGGCGGGCGAGACCGCGATCTGCCGGGCGACGTCGACGCGGGCGATGGCCCCGGCGGCGCGCACCGCCTCGAAGATCTGGCGGCGGTTCGGTTTCGCGCCGGTTTCCGCGCTCGGAAACAGGGGTCCGCAGCCCGGAAGGGCGCTGTCGTCGCGGCGTATGTCATGGTCCGTGTCGGGCATCAATAAAATTCGCTGACCTAATTTAATTCGGGTGTCATTTCCGGGTCGGCCCAAATCAGGGGCGATTAAGCCATGGATCGGCCCGGTTTTCCATAGGAAACTGAAGTATCTTGGTGAGTTTTATTTTGACACCCGAATTTAATATGCCATGCTGCATCCAGCCGGCAGCGAGTCGGACCGCCGCGGACGCTTTGGAGAGGAAGGCCGCGGCGTGGCAACATGGGAGGAGAGTCATGCGTAAATCCATGCTGATGGCCGCCACGATCGTGGCGGCAGGTTTCGTTACATCCGCGATGGCCCAGGACCTGACGGTGGGCGTGTCCTGGTCCAATTTCCAGGAGGAGCGGTGGAAGACCGACGAGGCCGCGATCAAGGCCGCGCTCGAGGAGGCCGGGGCGACCTATGTTTCCGCCGATGCGCAATCATCCTCGGCCAAGCAGTTGTCCGACATCGAGGCGCTGATCGCACAGGGCGTGGACGCGCTGATCGTGCTCGCGCAGGACACCCAGGCGGTGATCCCCGCGGTGGAAATGGCCGCCGACGAGGAGATCCCGGTGATCGCCTATGACCGGCTGATCGAGGACCCGCGCGCCTATTACCTGACCTTCGACAATGTCGAGGTGGGCCGGATGCAGGCCCGCGCCGTGCTCGAGGCCGCGCCCTCCGGCAATTACGTGATGATCAAGGGCTCGCCGACCGACCCGAATGCCGACTTCCTGCGCGGTGGTCAGCAGGAGGTGCTTCAGGAGGCGATCGACGCCGGCGACATCACCATCGTGGGCGAGGCCTATACCGACGGCTGGCTCCCGGCCAATGCGCAGCGCAACATGGAATCGATCCTGACCGCCAATGACAACGAGGTGGACGCGGTCGTGGCCTCCAACGACGGCACCGCGGGCGGCGCGGTCGCGGCGCTCACCTCGCAGGGCATGGCGGGCATCCCGGTCTCCGGGCAGGACGCCGACCACGCCGCGCTCAACCGCATCGCGCTCGGCACGCAGACCGTGTCGGTGTGGAAGGACAGCCGGGATCTCGGCCGCAACGCCGCCGAGATCGCCGTGGAACTCGCGGGCGGCACCGCGCCCGAGGATATCGCGGACACGGTGAAATTCACCACGCCCGGCGGCGTCGAGATGAACGCGAAATTCCTCGAGCCGGTGCCGGTGACGCAGGACAACCTCTCCGTCGTCGTCGACGCGGGCTGGATCTCGCAGGAGGCGCTCTGCCAGGGCGTGTCCGACGGCCCGGCGCCCTGCAACTGATCCCCGATGCACACGCATCCGGCCCGGCACGCGGGCCGGGCGCGTGACGGGCGCGCGGCACCCCATGCCGGCACAGGATCCGGATATCGCGCAGCCGTCCCGGCGCGTGGCGATGTCGAAAGGAGACACATGACTACGGCAGATCAGGCAAAGACGCAGGACAGCGGCGCGGGCGCGGGCAAATCCGCCTTCTCCCGGCTCGAACTCGACATGCGTCTGATGGGTATGGTGGGGGCGTTCGTCCTGATCGCGCTCACCTTCAACTTCTTCACGGACGGGCGCTTCATCACCCCGCGCAACGTCTTCAACCTGACGGTCCAGACGATTTCCGTCGCGATCATGGCGACGGGCATGGTCTTCGTCATCGTCACGCGCCATATCGACCTCTCCGTCGGCGCGATCCTCGCGATCTCCTCGGCGATCGGGGCGATGGTGCAGGCGCGCTGGCTGCCGCAGGTCGTCGGGCTCGACTATGGCAACCCCATGATCGCCCCCCTGGCGGTCCTCGCCTGCCTGGCGGTCGGTACGCTCATCGGCGCGTTCAACGGCTGGCTCGTGGGCTACCAGGGCATTCCGGCCTTCATCGTCACGCTCGGCGGGCTGCTGGTCTGGCGTTACGTCGGCTGGTACGTGACCGACGGGCAGACCATCGCGCCGCTCGACCAGAATTACAGGATCCTCGGCGGGGCCGACGGGACGCTGGGCGTCACCCTGTCCTGGGTCGTGGGCGCGCTCGCCTCCGCCGGCGCGGTCTGGGCGATCTGGAACGCGCGCCAGTCGCGCAAGCGCCACCAGTTCCCGACGAAACCGCTCTGGGCGGAATTCACCCTCGCGGGCCTCGCCATCGCGGTCATCATGGGCTATGTCGCGACGCTCAACGCCTATGACATGCCGACCGGCAAGCTGCGCCGGATCTTCGAGGCGCGCGGCGAGGTGCTGCCGGAGGGCTTCACCCAGGGCTACGGCCTGCCGATCTCGGTCATCGTGCTGGCCGTCGTCGCCATCGCCATGACGGTGCTCGCGAAGAAGACCCGCCTCGGCAAGTATATCTTCGCCACCGGCGGCAATCCGGATGCCGCGGAGCTGTCGGGCATCAACACCAAGCTGCTGACGGTCAAGGTCTTTGCCCTCATGGGGTTCCTCTGCGGCCTCTCCGCGGTGATCGCCTCCGCGCGGCTGCAAAGCCATGCCAACGACATCGGCACGCTCGACGAACTGCGGGTGATTGCGGCCGCCGTCATCGGCGGCACGGCGCTCTCCGGCGGGATCGGGACGATCCACGGCGCCATCCTCGGTGCGCTCATCATGCAGTCGCTGCAATCGGGCATGGCGATGGTCGGCGTGGATGCGCCGCTCCAGAACATCGTCGTCGGCTCCGTGCTGGTGCTCGCGGTCTGGATCGACATCCAGTATCGCAAGCGGCTCGGGATCAGGGCTTAGGGAGAGAGGGCCATGGGACAGAATCCGAACACCGGCACACCGCTCGTGGAGCTGCGCGACATCTCCATCTCCTTCGGCGGGATCAAGGCGGTCGATCACGTCAGCGTCGATCTCTATCCGGGGGAGGTCATGGGGCTTCTCGGGCACAACGGGGCGGGCAAGTCCACGCTCATCAAATGCCTCTCGGGCGCCTATCAGATGGATCAGGGAGAAATCTTCATCAACGGCGAAAAGGCCGAGATCCGCAACACCCGCGACGCGCGCAAGTATAACGTGGAGACGATCTACCAGACCCTCGCGCTCGCCGACAATCTCGACGCCGCCTCGAACCTTTTCCTGGGCCGGGAGCTGGTGACGCCGATGGGCTTCGTGGACGAGCCGGCGATGGAGGCGGAGACGCGCAGGATCATGGGGCGGCTCAATCCCAACTTCAAGAAGTTCAAGGAGCCTGTCTCCGCCCTCTCGGGCGGCCAGCGCCAGTCCGTCGCCATCGCCCGCGCGGTCTATTTCAACGCGAAGATCCTCATCATGGACGAACCCACCGCCGCGCTCGGCCCGCACGAGACACAGATGGTGGCCGAACTGATCGAGGAGCTGAAGACGCAGGGCCTCGGCATCTTCCTCATCGAGCACGACATCCACAACGTGATGCGGCTCTGCGATCGCGCGATGGTGATGAAGAACGGCCAGAATGTCGGGACGGTGAACGTGAACGAGGTGACCGACGAGGATATCCTTGGCATGATCATCCTCGGCAAGCGTCCGCCGCAGGCCTACTGACACCGGCGCGGGGCCAGGGTCCCGCGCCCAACCAACGGATTTTCCATGTATATCGGACTAGATCTCGGGACTTCGGGTCTCAAGGCGATCCTCATCGACGACGATCAGCGCATCGTTGCGGAAGCCAATGCGCCGCTCACCAACGAGCGCCCCCATGACGGCTGGTCGGAACAGGCGCCGCAAAGCTGGCTCGATGCCTGCGACAGGGTGATGGCGGCGCTCGGCCGGAAGGCCGATCTGTCGGCGGTGCGCGGCCTCGGCCTGTCGGGCCAGATGCACGGCGCGACGCTCCTCGATGCCGCGGACGAGGTGCTCCGGCCCTGCATCCTGTGGAACGACACGCGCGCCCACAAGGAGGCCGCCGCGCTCGATGCCGATCCGCGGTTCCGCGAGGTCACCGGCAATATCGTCTTTCCGGGCTTCACCGCACCAAAGCTCCTGTGGGTGAGGAACAATGAACCCGATACCTTTGAAAAGGTCTCCAAGGTGCTGTTGCCGAAGGATTACCTGCGCTTCTACCTGACGGGAGAGTTCGTCGGGGACATGTCCGACAGCGCGGGAACGAGCTGGTTTGACACCGGCGCGCGGGACTGGTCGGACGATCTTCTCGCCGCGACCGGGATGGACCGATCCTTCATGCCGCGGCTCGTCGAGGGCTCCGAGACATCCGGCCAGGTCCGCGTCGATCTCGCCGCGAAATGGGGCCTGCCGGCAAACTGCATCGTCGCCGGCGGCGGCGGCGACAATGCAGCCTCGGCCATCGGGGTGGGCGTGGTGAAGGCCGGGCAGGCCTTTGTCTCGCTGGGCACGTCCGGCGTGCTCTTCGCGGCCAATGACGGCTATCAGCCGGATGCGGGCACGGCGGTGCATACCTTCTGCCACGCGCTGCCGGACACATGGCACCAGATGGGCGTGATCCTCGCCGCGAGCGATGCGCTCAACTGGTATGGCCGCCTCACCGGGCAGTCCGCCGCGGATCTCACCGCCCGTCTCGGGGCGCTCGAGGCACCGGGCAAGACGCGGTTCCTGCCCTATCTCGGCGGGGAGCGCACGCCGCTCAACGACGCGGCGATCCGCGGCGCCTTCGTCGGTCTCGAACACGCCACCGACACGGCGGCGGGCACCCGCGCCGTGCTCGAAGGCGTCACCTATGCGATCCGGGACTGCGCCGAGGCGCTCGCCGCGACCGGCACGCGGATCGACCGGCTTCTGGCCGTCGGCGGCGGCTCGCGGTCGCGCTATTGGTGCGAGGCCATCGCCACAGCTCTGGGCGTGCCTGTCGATCTGCCCGTCGCGGGCGATTTCGGCGGGGCCTTCGGGGCCGCGCGCCTCGGCATGATGGCCGCGACCGGGCAGGGGGCGGAGATCGCCACCACGCCCGAGACGCAGGCGAGCATCGCGCCCGTCACCGGGCTGACTGCGGCATTCGAGGACGGGTTCGCCCGGTTCAAGGCTGCGCAAACCGCTATCAAGGGGCTGACATGACAGAGTTTTTCAAGGGCATTCCGAAAATCTCCTATGAGGGGCCGGAAAGCCGGAACGAATTCGCCTTCCGGCATTACGACCCCGACGCGCTGGTGATGGGCAAGCGGATGGAGGATCATCTGCGCTTTGCCGTCGCCTATTGGCACAGCTTCGCCTATGAGGGGGGCGACCCGTTCGGCGGCCGCACCTTTGACCGGCCATGGTTCGGCGACGGGATGGAAAAGGCAAAGATGAAGGCCGATGCCGCCTTCGACATGTTCGACATCCTCGGCGCGCCCTTCTTCTGTTTCCATGACGCCGATGTGCGGCCGGAAGGCGCGAATTTCGCGGAAAACAAGCGCAATCTCGAGGAGATCGTCGAGTATTTCGCGCAGAAGATGGAAAGCTCGAAGACAAAGCTCCTCTGGGGCACCGCCAATCTGTTCGGCCACCGCCGCTTCATGGCCGGTTCCGCCACCAATCCCGATCCCGACGTCTTCGCCTGGTCGGCGGCGACGATCAAGACCTGCATGGATGCGACGATCCGGCTCGGGGGCGAGAACTATGTGCTCTGGGGCGGGCGCGAGGGCTATGAGACGCTGCTGAACACCGATCTCGGCAAGGAGGCGGACCAGGCGGCGCGGATGCTCGAGATGGTGGTCGACTACAAGCACAAGACCGGCTGGCAGGGCACCATCCTGATCGAACCGAAACCGCAGGAGCCGACGAAGCACCAGTATGATTTCGACGTCGGCACGGTCTACGGCTTTCTCAGGCGCTACGGTCTCGAGACCGAGGTGAAGATGAATATCGAACAGGGCCATGCGATCCTCGCCGGCCACAGCTTCGAGCACGAGCTTGCGATGGCGGCCTCTCTGGGCATCCTCGGCTCCATCGACATGAACCGCAACGACTACCAGTCCGGCTGGGATACGGACCAGTTTCCGAACGCGCCGCACGAGGTGGCGCTTGCCTATTACGAGATCCTGAAGGCAGGCGGGTTCACCACCGGGGGCACCAATTTCGACGCGCGGATCCGTCGGCAATCGCTCGATCCCGAGGATCTGATCCTCGCCCATGTCGGCGCCATGGACATGTGCGCGCGCGGGCTGAAGGCGGCGGCGGCGATGCTCGCGGACGGCCGTCTCGAGCAGTTGCGCGCCGAACGCTATGCCGATTGGGACAGGTCCGAGAATGCCGCGATGCTCCGGCAGGGCGATCTTGCGGCCATCGAGGCGCGGGTGCTCTCCGAAGACATCAATCCCGAGCCGCGCTCGGGGCGTCAGGAGCGTCTGGAAAACCTCGTCAGCACGTTCGTCTGAGCGACAGCGATGGCCAGAAGGGGGAGCGTCCGTCATTCCGACGGGCGCTCTTGTCTTTTCGGGGCCGATGGGAGACCTTGGGGCAAACCCCGCCAGAAGAGGTCGCGCCGATGAAATTCTTTCCGATGTTCCTGCGCATGGCGGATCGCGACGTGCTGATCGTCGGGGGCGGAGAGACGGCGGCGCAGAAGGCGCGGCTGATGCTGAAGACCGAGGCGCGGCTGACCTTCGTCGCTCCCGAGCTCGACCCGGAAATCGCCGCCCTCGTCGCGGAAGGGCGTGCCGCGCACCATCCGGGCGAGATCGCCTCCGACCTGTTCGAGGACGCGGCGCTGGTCTTTGTCTGCACCGGGGACGAGGCGCGCGACGAGGAGGTCGCGGCGCTGGTGCGCGCGGCGCGCGTGCCCTTCAACGTGGTGGACCGGCCGGATCTGTGCGAGGCGGTGACGCCCTCGCTCGTCGACCGCGATCCGCTCGTCGTGGCCATCGGCACGGAGGGGGCGGCCCCGGTGCTGGCGCGGCAGGTGAAGACCCGGCTCGAGGGATTGCTCGAGCCCCGGCTCGGCGATCTCGTGGCCTTGGGCGGACGGCTGCGCGGCACGGTGGCGGAACATGTGCCGCAGGCGCGGCGGCGGGCCTTCTGGCGCTGGGTCTATGACGGTGCGCCGCGGCGGCTTCACGCGCGCGGGGCGGAGCGCGCGGCGGCGGCGGCGATCAAGGAGGCCATCGCCGCGGGTGGTGCGCCGGACGATGACGGCAGGGGGCAGGTGACGCTCCTGCCGGTTTCGACGGTGGAACCCGACCTGATGACGCTGCGCGCGGTGCAGCGGATGCAGGAGGCGGATCTGGTGATCTGTGCCGAGGCGGCCTTTGCGCCGCTTCTGGAACTCGCCCGCCGCGACGCCGCGCGCATCGTCGTCGGACGCGATCACGGCACGGAGGGCTGGCTCGTCTCCGACCAGCGCCGGGTGATTTTCGAGGAACTGGAAAGGGGCGCGCGCGTCGTCTGGCTGGTGGCGCGGCGCGATGCGGAACGGGCGGCCATCGGCCTGCCCGAGGAGATGGAGCGGGTGCCCGCAGTCAGGGTGTAGGAGATCGGACATGACGGATCTGGAGCGACGCATCGCCGTTGCGCGGGGCGAGGAAAAGGCGGATATCGTGCTCAGGGGCGGCCGGATCCTCGATCTGATGACCGGCGAGCTGATCCCCGGAGATGTGGCCATTGCAGGCGACCGGATCGCCGGCGTCTTCGAGCGCTACGAGGGGCACCGGGAGATCGACGTGACGGGGCGGGTCATCGTTCCGGGCTTCATCGACACGCATCTGCATATCGAAAGCTCGCTGGTGACGCCCTTCGAATTCGACCGCTGCGTGCTGCCGCGCGGGGTGACGACGGCGATCTGCGATCCGCACGAAATCGCCAATGTGATCGGTCTCGACGGGATCCGTTATTTCCAGCGGGCCTCCGAACACACGCTGATGGACATCCGGGTGCAACTCTCCTCCTGCGTGCCCTCGACCCATATGGAAACCGCCGGGGCGGAGCTTCTGGCCGAGGATCTCCGGCAGGTGATGGGGCATCCATCGGCCATCGGACTGGCGGAATTCATGAATTATCCCGGTGTGATACATCGCGATCCTCAGGCGATGGAGAAACTCCGCCTGTTCGAGGGCGGCCATATCGACGGCCATTGCCCGCAGCTTTCCGGCCGCGATCTCAACGCCTATATCGCCGCCGGCATCCGCACCGAACACGAGGCGACGACCGAGGCGGAGGCGCGGGAGAAGCTGCGCAAGGGGATGCGGGTGCTGATCCGGGAGGGATCCGTGTCGAAGGACCTCCATGCGTTGCAGCCGCTTTTGTCTGATCTGACGGCACCTTACATGTGCCTGTGCACGGATGACCGCAACCCGCTCGACATCGGGGAACATGGCCATCTCGATTACATGATCCGCACCCTGATCGCGCTCGGCTGTCCGCC
The DNA here is from genome assembly GCF_000819565.1 of Celeribacter indicus. NCBI lineage: Bacteria > Pseudomonadati > Pseudomonadota > Alphaproteobacteria > Rhodobacterales > Roseobacteraceae > Celeribacter > Celeribacter indicus. The sequence continues at coordinate 2,904,737 of NZ_CP004393.1, read as the reverse complement.
GCTCGCGGTCTACCGCGCGGCGACGCTCTCGGCCGCGGAAGCGTTCGGGCTGAAGGATCGCGGCATGATCGCGCCGGGCAAGCGGGCCGATGTCGTGGTTCTGGACGGCCTTGAAACCTGCAATGCTGTCAGTGTCTTTTCGGGCGGCGTGGAGGTCACGGACGAGGCTTTCGCCACGCGCGGACATGTTGCGCCGGTCGGGCGCGGATCGGTCAGGGCGCCCGAGGTCGCGGCGGAGGACTTCCGTGTCGGCGGCAATCGCGAGGAGACCGATGTGATCGGTATTCTCGAGGGCAAGATCCTCACCGAGCATCTGACCGAAACCGTGCCCATCGTCGACGGAGACAAGCGTCCCGATCCGGCCCGCGATCTGGCGCGCATCACGGTGATCGAGCGGCATGGGAAGAACGGGAATATCGCCTCGGGCTTCGTGCGGGGCTTCGGGCTGCGGGCCGGGGCGATCGCCTCCACCGTCTGTCACGACCATCACAACATCGTCTGCGTGGGAGTCGATTACGACGACATGGCCGGCGCCGCGAACCGCCTTTCGGAGATCGAGGGCGGTTTCGTCGTGATGCGCGACGGACAGATCCTGGCGGAGCTTTCCCTGCCGGTCGCAGGTCTGATGAGCCTCGAGCCTTTCGAGGCGGTGCGCGACCGGCTGGTCGATCTGCGCGCGGCGGCGCGGTCGCTGGGCGTGACGCTCGAGGAGCCCTTTCTCCAGCTCGCCTTCCTCGCCCTTCCGGTGATCCCGGCGCTGAAGATCACCGACCGCGGCATGGTCGACGTGACACGGTTCGAGATCATCGCCTGACCGCCCTGCGGACGATGCGCCGCCCTCAGCCGTCGCAGGTCCAGAAGCCGCGATAGCCGACGGTGAGGCCCGCATCGAGGGAGAAGACGAGTTCGGCCCCCTGGCGCCAGTCGGCCTCCTCCGCGGAGAGGCGACGGACGGTGATCGTGCTGCCCTCCGCGGCGAAGCTTTGGATGTCGCCCTCCGCCGCGCCCACGCTCTCGAGCGGGACGAGGACGCCATTGAGCCGCATCCCCGCCTGCGCGCCATCGGCGGAGGTCCAGAGGATCGGATCGGTTTCCGGGCTGCGGTTGAAGCGGCAGCGCGGACCCGGCGGGAGGATCCGGTCCGCCTCCGCCTGTGGCATGGGCGCGGGGTCGAGGGTGGAGACGAGCGTGGTGCCGAGCGCGTCGGCGATCGTGCCCGGTTCGGCCGGGGGATCCTCATAGACCGTTTCCGAGACGCGGCCGGAGGACACTTCCGCGATGAGATAGCGCATCTCCGCGATCTCGCGCCGCTGCGCCTCGATGATCTCGTCGGCAAGCTTGCGCACGCGGGGGTCGCGGATCTGTGCACGTTCCGAGGTCATGATCGCGATGGAGTGGTGCGGGATCATCGCCCGCATGTAGCTCGGGCCGGACACGGTGACCTGGCTGCGCACGAGCCAGAGCGAAAGCGCGAAGACGATCACCGATCCGGCGAAGATCGCGATGTTGAGGCGCCTGTTCGAATACATCCCCAGCATGTAGGCGAGCATGACCACCGCCATCGTCGCGCCCATGAGGATCGCCATGTAGGTGCGCGTTTCCGAAAAGAACACATGTTCCCAGGCATAGGTGTTGAGATACATCAGCACGAACATCACCACGGTCGAGGTGAGGATCATCAGGCCGAAGCGGATGTAGGACATGGGGGTGCCTCCGGTGGTCTAATTTTCGTCGGTCGGCGCGGGGCCTGGCAGCGCCGCCCCTGCGCCATCGCGCCGGGTGAGTGTCGCGTAGTCCTGGGCGGAGAGGCCCGGAAGCGCGCTCACGAAGGCGGCCAGCGCCAACAGTTCGCCCCCGTCATGGTCCGGGCCGAAGGCCGGCATTCCGGTCATCTTCAGGCCGTTCTCCACAATCCAGTAGATTTCCTCGGCCGACCAGTCCGCCGCCACCTCCGCAAGGCGCGGCGGCTCGGGACGCATGCCGCGGGACCAGCCCGCGGGCTCTTCGCCCGGCGCGCCGTGGCAATGGACGCAGCTTTCGGCGTAATGACCGGCGCCTTCGGCAATCAGGTCCTGCGAGCTGCGCTCTGGCAGCTCGATCCCCTCGGCACGCGAGGCGACGGAGCGGTGGAGCGTCGTGTCGAAGGTCCAGCGGACGGCATCGGTATGGGCATCCCTGGCCGAGACGTCATAGGCGCCGGTATAGGTGACCATCAGCCAGACCGCGAGGGCGGCGAGCAGGGTGGCGAGGATCCCCGCCGCGATGCCGGTTCCGAAACTCCTGCCCATGGCGTCTCCTCCATTGCCTGTTCCGGGACGGGTGATCCCGATCGGTTCGGGAGAGCCGTGGGCATGCGCCCCGGCACGGGACGCGCCCGGAGACCGAACCGCTCCGGCATGAACATGTTCCCGGACGGCGGCCTCTCCCGCACCGCCATGCCCTCCCTTGGCCGGCCGGGGCCGGTGGCGTGCTCTCGGGGAACGCGGTGGAGGTGAGGAATGTTCCCTGAAAAAACAGTATATTGCCCCCGCGCGCCGCACGCGGGGGCAAGCGCCGCCTCAGAGCTTCACGCCGCGCAGGCGCAGGGCGTTGGCGATCACCGAGACGGAGCTGAAGCTCATCGCGAGCGCCGCGATGATCGGGGAGAGCAGGATGCCGAAGGCCGGATAGAGCACCCCCGCGGCGACCGGCACCCCGGCCGTGTTGTAGGCGAAGGCGAAGAAGAGGTTCTGGCGGATGTTGCGCATCACCGCCTCGGCCAGCCGGCGCGCGCGCAGGATGCCGGTGAGATCGCCCTTCACCAGCGTCAGCCCGGCGCTCTCCACCGCGACATCGGCCCCTGTGCCCATGGCGATGCCGACATCGGCGGCGGCGAGGGCAGGGGCGTCGTTCACCCCGTCCCCGGCCATCGCGACCTTCGCGCCGCCGCGGCGCAGTTCCTCGACCAGCGCGGCCTTGTCCTCGGGCGAGACCTCCGCGCGTACCTCGTCGATGCCCAGCTGCCGGGCCACGGCCTCCGCCGTGCGGGCGCTGTCCCCGGTCGCCATGACGATGCGCAGTCCCTCGGCATGCAGCGCCCTGATCGCATCCGGCGTGGTCGGCTTGATCCGGTCCGCGACGGCGATGATGCCGACCACCGCGCCGTCCTTCGCGAGGAACATCGCGGTCTTGCCGTCCGACTGGAGCCGGGCGAGATCGGCCTCGAACGCGGCGGTCTGCGCGCCCTCGTCAGCCATCAGCGCCGCGTTGCCGAGGGCGATGCGCGCGCCCTCGACCGTGGCGATCACGCCCTTGCCGGTCACTGCCTCGAAATCCGTCGCCTCCCGCCGCGGGGCGTCGGCGGTGCCTTCGAGGATGGCCTCCGCGAGCGGATGCTCGGAGCCGCGTTCGAGGGCGGCGGCGTAGGATTTCAGATCCGCCTCGGAAATGTCGCGTGCGATCACGTCGGTGAGGGCCGGCTTGCCCTCCGTCAGCGTTCCGGTCTTGTCCACGATCAGCGTGTCGACCTTGGCGAAGCGTTCGAGCGCCTCGGCATCGCGGATCAGCACGCCCGCCTGTGCGCCGCGCCCGGTGCCGACCATCACCGACATCGGCGTCGCGAGGCCGAGCGCGCAGGGGCAGGCGATGATGAGCACGGAGACGGCGGCGACCGTCGCATAGCCGAGCGCGGGGCTCGGGCCGAGGACGAGCCAGGCGACGAAGGCCACGATGGCCACCACCACGACCGTCGGCACGAAATAGAGCGACACGCGGTCCGCGAGCCCCTGGATCGGTGCGCGGGAGCGCTGCGCCTGGCCGACCATGGCGACGATGCGCGCAAGCGTGGTCTCCGCGCCAACCGCCTTCGCCTCCATCACGAAGCTGCCCGTCTTGTTGAGTGTGCCACCGGTGACCGGGTCGCCGGCGGATTTCTCGACCGGCACGGGTTCGCCCGTGATCATGCTTTCGTCGAGGGCGGAATGCCCCTCGGTGATCTCGCCGTCCACCGGCACGGATTCCCCCGGCCGCACCCGCAGCCTGTCGCCGGCCTTCACCTCCTCGAGCGGGACATCCGTCTCGCCCTCCGCCGTCACCCGGCGCGCGGTCTTGGGGGCGAGGTCCATCAGTGCGCGGATCGCGTCCCCCGTCCGCTCGCGCGCGGTCAGTTCCATGATCTGCCCGATCAGCACGAGCACGAGGATCACGGCCGCGGCCTCGAAATAGACCGGCGGCACCCCATGGTCGCTCAGCATCGCCTCGGGAAAGACACCGGGGGCGAGCAGGCCGACGAGGGAGAAGAGATAGGCCGCAAGCGTGCCGAGGGAGATGAGCGTCCACATGTTCGGCGAGACGTTCACCACCGAACGCCATCCGCGCACGAAAAACGGGCGCGCGAGCCAGAGCACGGGCGTCGCGAGGGCGAACTGGAGCCAAAGGAAGCTCCGGTGTCCGATCCAGTCGGCGACGGGCAGGCCCACATGCCCGCCCATTTCGAGCAGGAAGAGGGCGGCGGCGAGCGGCCCCATGATCCAGAGGCGGCGTCTGAAATCCACGAGTTCGGGCGAGGGACCGCTGTCCGCGGACGGGGTCATCGGTTCGAGCGCCATGCCGCAGATCGGGCAGTCGCCGGGATGGTCCCGGACGATCTCCGGATGCATCGGGCAGGTGTATTGCGTTCCCTGCGGCATCGGCTCGGCGGGCGGGCGCGCGCCGGTCGCGCCGGTATAGTCCTCAGGATGGGCGTCGAATTTCTCCTGACAGCGCGCGGAGCAGAAATAGAACCGCTCGCCGGCGTGTTTCGACATGAATTGCGCGCTCGCGCGGTCGACCGTCATGCCGCAGACCGGGTCCGTGGCCGTGAGATAGGCCTCGGGCGTGGCGAGGAACTTGGCGCGGCAGCCTTCGGAACAGAAGTGGAAGACATGCCCGTCATGGCTGGCGGTGGGTTTTCCCGCGCCGGGATCGACCGTCATGCCGCAGACCGGATCGCGGATGACCGCAGGGCTGTCGTCATGACTGTGAGGGGTATGCGCTGTCATCGTTCACTCCTGATCCTGTCGATCGCACCGGCCGCCGTATTGGCCGGAGCCTGACCTTGCCTTCGGATTTAGGGCCTCCAGCCGCTGGAGGGTCAAGGGGTGGAAGGTCATGGCGGCAGATTTCTTCCCCGCTGCGCCTTCGGAGGCAAGGGCGGCTTCACCGCAACGTGACTTCACCTTCCGGCGGGCCGCGGGTTTACCCTTTGGGAAAGGAGATCACGATGAACATCGGGAAGGCTTCGGAAGAGACCGGACTGCCGGTCAAGACGATCCGCTATTACGAGGAGATCGGCCTCGTCGCGCCTGAACGGGCGGGGAACGGCTATCGCGATTTCGGGCCGGCGGAGCTGGCGCGGCTGAGGCTGCTCGCGCAGGCGCGGCTCATGGGCTTTTCGCTCGAGGAATGCCGGTCTCTGATCGCGCTCGAGGGCGATCCCGCGCGCCACAGCCGGGACGTGCGCGCGCTCGCCGAACAGAACCTTGCGGCGGTGCGGGCGCGGATCTCGGCGCTCGAGGGGCTCGAGGCGCGGCTGTCGCAACTCATCGAAAGGTGCCATGGCGACGACACGCCCGATTGCGCCATCCTTGACGGATTGACGCACCGCACGCCGACGAATTGACGCCGGGACCGCCGCGCGCCATAGTCCTGCGCAGTCGACCCGGAGGATCTGTGCGACACGGTCTTGTCATCCTGCTGATCGGGCTCATGGCCTGGATCGCCGCCCCGCAGGCGGGAATGGCGCATGCGCCCGGCGCCGCGGACCGGACCGCCGTCGCAGCCGTCTCCGTGCATCACGCACGCTGCCCGGACTGCGCCGAGGACATCCTGCCGGCGGAGGAGGGGATGTGCCCGCATGGCGCGCTTTGCCTCGTCTTCACCGACATGCCCGCACCGCGGATGACGGCCACCGGACGCCAGGGTGCCGCGGCCTGGCCGCCGATCCGCGACAGCGACAGGCTGTCCCGTGCGCCCGCCCTCGACCTGCCGCCGCCCCGACCGGACCCCGCGAAGCCCTGAACCCTTTGCGGTGACGCCATGTGCGTCACGTTCCGATACGGACTCTCATACGATGAACAAATCCCTCATGGCCGTGGCTGGCGCGCTTGCGCTCGCGCTCGGCGCCTATCTTATCCTGAAACCCGCTCCTGAAGCGCCGGCCCGCGCGGAGATCGAGGCCGGCGCGGCGCTCGCCGCCGTGACCTTGCCCGACATGCTGTCGCCGGAGGCGCAGATCGGCAAACGTGCCTTCGACGGCATTTGCGCAGCCTGCCATGGCGAGAACGCGGCCGGGGCCGCCGGCTACGGTCCGCCGCTCGTCCACAGGATCTATGAGCCCTCTCACCACGGCGACATGGCTTTCCTGATGGCGGTGGAGCGCGGCGTGCAGTCGCATCACTGGCCCTTCGGTGACATGCCGCCGCAGGAGGGGCTGACGCGGGGCGATGTGAAGGCCATTGTCGCCTATGTGCGCAGCCTGCAACGCGCCAACGGGATCGAGTGACCCCCCTGTCCGCGCCTCCCTTGCGGCGCGGACAGGGGGCGTCTCCCGCTCCGGCTGCCGTCTCACGTCACCGCGACGATGGCCTCGATCTCGACCGAGATATTGCCGGGCAGGGAGGCGACGCCCACCGCCGTGCGCGCGTGTTTCCCGGCCTCGCCGAAGGCTTCGATGAACACTTCCGAACAGCCGTCGACGATCCGGGGATGGTCGGTGAAACCGGAGGGCGCGTTGACATAGCCGTTCAGCTTGATCACCTCGCGGACGCGTTGCAGATCCCCGAGCGCCGCCCGCAGGTTCGACAGCAGCGCCAGTCCCACCAGCCGCGCGCGGCGCCGGCCTTCCTCCTCGTCGATCTCCGCGCCGATCTGCCCGGCGAGCGGTTCGCCGTTCTCGACGGGCGCGAGGCCGGAGAGATAGACGAGCCCGTTGACCTCCCGCGCCGGGAGGAATTTCGCGACCGGGGCAGGGGGCGGCGGCAGGCTGTCGAGAAGCGCCTGCGGGATCCGGTGCCGGAGCCCGCTCATGTCAGCGCCGACGCGGCAGTCGCCACGGTCAGTTCCGAGGTGAGCGAAGTGAGCTGTGCAGAGCCGCCGGGCGGCGGCCAGATCCCGGCTTTCGATGCCTTTGCGCGGGCCTTCACCCGCTCCTCGATGCTCCGGTAGGGCCAGATATGGACCATCTTCTTCGGCGCGCCCTCGATCGAGCCCATGATGCCCAGCAGCGGCGACATGGCGTCACGTTCCGCGATGACCTTCGCCCAGGCCTGCTCGGTTTCCGCCAGGCCGTTGGGGGCCACGGTGTAGGTGCGGAATTCGTAGAACGGGCCGAAATCGCCGGGAGCGATCTCCTTCGAGAAGGAGAGCGGTCTGTAGGCGGTGCGGGAGACGTCGCCGAGATGTTCGGTGATGCCGTAGGGATCGGTCTGCTCGACCCGCTTTGCGCGGTCGGCAAAGAGCGCCTCGGTGCTGTCGTATTTCGCGAGGAGATGGAAGCGGTTCAGCGCGCCGAACTCGACGGAGAAGCAGCCAAGCAGCTCTCCCGAGGGCGCGGCCTTGCCGCAGACCTCGCCGAGCATGGGCATGACGGCGCCAAGCCGGTTCGGGAGCAGGGCCAGGGTGGTGATTTCATAGATCATGTCATCTGTCCGACGTTTGGTGTGCGATTGGTATTCCAAACGTGTTCCATAAAATCCGGGGGCGCGCAAGGCCCGATCCGGCGTGCCGGGTAGCAGGCGCCGGACGCAAAAAAGCCCCCGCAAGGGGGGGCTGTCAGAAGGGGCGGTCGCTCGGGGGCGAGGATGTCAGAGGGAGACGCCGGTGAGCCGGTTGATGATCGCGACCTTGACGGAGTTGATGTGGTCGTTCATCGCCGCGCGCGCCTTCTCCGCATCGCCGCTGGCGACCATGTCGAGCACGAAGAGGTTCTCCCGCGCGTCGAAGCGCGACTCATGCGGATTGCGGTAGGCGTTGAAGACATGGGTGCGCCGGCGCAGGTCCCGGATCAGCCCGGCCATGAGGCTGTTGCCGGACGCCTCGGCGATTGCGGTGTGAAGCTGGTCGTCGACCTCCCAGGTCTCGGCAAGGGTGACCGAGGATCTTTCGCTGAGTTCGAGCATGCGCGCGCGGATCTTCTCGATCGTGTGGGAGGGGATCCGGCCGGCGGCGAGCCGCGCCGCCTCGGATTCGAGAAGCTGGCGGACGTTCAGGATCTCGATCAGCGCCTCGGTGGAAAACGGGCTGACGGTGACGCCGCGGTTGGGTTGCTTGAACACCAGCCGCTCGGCTTCGAGGCGTCCGAGGGCTTCACGCACCGGCGTGCGCGAGGCATTCAGCCGATCCGCGATCTTGCGCTCCACGATCACGTCGCCGGGACGCAGTTCGCCGCTGATGAGGATCTGGATGAGTTGCTCATAGACCTGTTCCGTCAGGTTCGGTTTGCCGGCCTGCCCCTGGGGCGTGAGTGGTGATGCTTCGGTCATTGCGCTATGTCGTCCTCCCGTCCGGGATGACGGGTCCTCATGGTGGTACAGATTTTGGTTTTTACACAGTATTCCGCCAGTATGTCACGCGGCAATGATCAGTTTTTGCGCAACCGTCCGATGAAATCGCCCGGATAAGGCTTTTCCGGAATTGCGTCTTGAAATCCGCTCCGTCTTCGTGAAGTCTTTGGTATACCAATGGTGGGCAATACGACTCGGCCCGCCCCAGACAAGTGAAAGACGCACATGACACTCAAGACGCAGTCCCCGCGCCCCTGGCGTGCGACCTGTATCCAGATGCTCGGTGAGCGCGCCTCGCAGGCGCCCGATTTCGACAGCGCCCGCGCGTTGATCGCGCGCAACCGCGCAAAACTCGTCGGCCTGATCGAGGCGGCCTGCGCCTCGGAACAAAAGCCCGATCTGGTGGTCTTCCCCGAATTCGCGATGCAGGGCCCGCCGCTCGGCATGGCGGTCGAAACCTGGATCGAGCGGGCCTGTTCGCCCGTGCCGGGTTGGCTCACCGAACCGTTGCAGGCGCTTGCCGCGCGCGAAGGCATCTATATTTGCGGCAATGCCTTCGAGGCGCCGCCGGAATGGCCGGGACGGTATTTCAATACCTCCTTCATCATCGGCCCGACGGGGGAGGTGATCCTGCGCTACAGGCGGCTGAACACGGCGGCCTTTCCCTCCGTCCACGATTTCATGACCGATTACCTCGCCGTCACGCCGCGCGAGGAGATCTTCCCGGTGGCCGACACGCCGCTGGGCAAGCTCGGGGTCATTCCCTGCGGCGAGATCAACGTGCCCGAGGTGGCGCGGGTGATGATGATGCAGGGGGCGGAGGTGATCCTCCACCCGACCAATTCGCGTCATTCCGATGCGCAGGAGGCCGCGAAACTGGCCCGTGTCGCGGAGAACATGACATATCTCGTCTCCGCCAATATCGCGGGCGCCATCGGGTTTTCGCCCGACGGCACGCATCAGGGGGGACGCTCCCATATCCTCGACCATCTCGGGCAGACGCTCGCCTTCGAGGACGGGGCGGGGGAGAGCGTTTCCGTCAGCGCCCTGATCGACATCGAGAGGCTGCGCCGCGACCGGCGCGCGGACAGCGGGTTGAGCAATCCGCATCTGCGGGCCCGCTACGAGCTCTACGTGCCCTTCTATGCAGAGGCGAAATTCTACCCGCCGGACATGTTCCTCGAGGCTCCGATGACCGACGTGCGCCAGACCGAGGCCGCCGTCGCGCAGGCCCGCAGAAATCTCGAACAGGCCGGCATTCTCGCGCCCCTCGCACCGGGGGCGCAAGAGCCGGTTTCCACAGTCGAACTATAGGAGAGACACATGATCACCGCAGAAGAAAACGTCGACCTTTGCCGCGTCGGAAAGGGCACGCTGATGGGAGAGTTCTTCCGTCAGTTCTGGATCCCCGTCTGCATGTCGTCCGAACTGGTCGCCGACGGCGACCCGGTGCGCCTGATGATCCTGGGGGAAAAGCTGATCGGCTTTCGCGACAGCGAAGGGCGCGTGGGGGTGATGGATCACCGCTGCCCGCACCGCTGCGCCTCGCTGTTCTTCGGCCGCAACGAACATGGCGGCATCCGCTGTGCCTATCACGGCTGGAAATTCGACGTGACGGGCAAATGTCTCGACCAGCCGAACCTCGAGGACAAGACCAAATATCCCGCGGGCACGCCGGCCATCGCCTACAAGACCTGCGAATCCGGCGGTCTCGTCTTTGCCTATTTCGGGGAACGGCAGGACAACCCGCCGCCGCTTCCGGAGATCGAGGCGATCATGGGAGAGGGCGACGACCGCAACATCGCGCTGACCCACCGCGACTGCAACTACATGCAGGCGCTCGAAGGCGATATCGACACTTCGCACCTGGGCTTCCTGCACATGGGCGGGATCGACGGCGAGAAGCTCGACATGTCCGACCCGGAGACCTACACGGTCACCGAGAAGGCGCCGAAGATCAACGTCTCCGTCATGCCGTTCGGCACGATGTATTCGGCGCAGCGCGACGCGATGGAAGGCCATGAACACCAGCGCTATGCCTCCTACCTTTTCCCGTTCTGGGTGACCTATCCGGGCGGCGGCGAGCTGGGCGAGGCGAAGACCGCGAACGCCTGGGTGCCGATCGACGACGACAGCTGCATGATCTTCAACATCGACCTGTCGCGCGCGGCGGGCGGAGGCAAGAAAAAGCTCAAATACAAGGACGGGTCCCCGGTGAAGGGGCTGGAGCGCCCGCTCGAATACCTGCCGGTCACGCCGGACTGGAAGGGCCGCTGGCGTCCGGTGAAAGACGCATCCAACGATTACGGCATCGACCGCGACTGGCAGCGCTCGGGCGACAGCTACACGGGCATCGTCGGCGTGCCGCTCCAGGATCAGGCGATTCAGGAGAGCATGGGCCATATCGTCGACCGCACGCTCGAACATCTCGCCGCCTCCGACCGGATGGTGATCCTGACCCGCCGCGTCATGCTCGATGCGGCGCTGGCCTGGCGCGACAACCGGGAACTGCCGGAGTTCGTCGATCATCCCGAATATGCCCGGCAGGCCCATGGCGGTGATATCGTCGTGCCGAAGGGCACCGACTGGCTCGAGGGCTACGAGGAGCACATGGCCAGGGTCAAGGGCTACCTCCCGCCGAAAGACGCGGCCGAATGACCAAGGCCTTCGTCATCCCCCCGACAGAGACCCCCGCCGGGCCGGAGCAGATGGAGATGCGGGTTCACGCGATCCGCTGGCTCGCCCCTGCGGTCCGGGAGATCGAGTTGCGGGCGACGGACGGAACGGACTGCCTGCCCGGACTTGCTCCGGGCGGGCATGTCGACCTTTCCCTGCCCGGCGGTCTGACGCGAAGCTATTCGCTGACCAACGGGCCGGACTGCACCGATTGCTACCGGGTGGCGGTGCATCGCGCGCCCGACAGTGCGGGCGGCTCGGCCTGGCTTTGCGAGACCCTGCGCGTGGGCGACACGCTCGGGGTTTCCCCGGCGCGCAACACTTTCGAGATGGCGCCGGGCGGGGCGCCGTCGGCCTTCATCGCGGGCGGGATCGGGATCACGCCGATCCTGTCGATGCTGCGGCATCTGGAGGTGCGCGGCGGCGACTGGACGCTTCTCTACGCGGCGCGGAGCCGGGAGGACGCCGCCTTCCTGCCCGAGATCGCGGCGCTCGACGCCGGGCGGGGGCGCGTGACGCTGCATTTCGACGATGCGGCCGGCGGCGCGCATCCCGATCTCGCCGCCTGGCTGGCCGCCGTGCCGCGGGAGGCGCATCTCTATGCCTGCGGGCCGGCTCCCATGCTCGACGCCTACGAGACGGCGGCGGCCGGTTTCCCGGACGATCAGGTGCATCTCGAACGCTTTGCGGGCGAGGCGGATATCTCCGGCGGCGGCTTCACCGTGGAGCTGCGCCGGTCGGGCCGCGAGTTTTTCATTCCCGAGGGCAAGAGCATCATGGAGGTGCTGCGGGCGGAAGGTGTGCGCGTGGCTTATTCCTGCCAGTCCGGCGTCTGCGGCACCTGCGAGACCCGCGTGCTCGAGGGCGTGCCGGATCACCGCGACATGATCCTGTCGGACCGGGAGCGCGAGAGCGGCAAGACCATGCTGATCTGTTGCTCGCGGGCGCTGTCGGAGCGTCTCGTCCTTGATCTCTGACCTCGTCCCGTTCCCTGACGGTTCCCCTGGTCCCCCGCTTCGGCGGGGGATTTTTTTCGCACGGCGCACGGGGTCCGGTCGGCCTTTCGGTGCGGGACGCCGCCCGGAGCGAAAAAATCCCCGACCGTGTCCGGCCGGGGCTGTTGGTTTGCATGTCGGAGGCGGGCTCAGCCCTTGCCGCCGAGCTCCGACTGTTCCTGCCAGGGGATCATGCGCCGCTCGAGCCAGGAGATGATGCCGAAGAAGCTCATCCCCATGACCGTGATCAGGATGATCGCGGCGAACTGGCGGGCGATGTCGAAATTGGCGCCGGCGATGAGGATGAGATAGCCGAGCCCCCTGTCCGCGCCGATGAATTCCGCGATGATCGCGCCGATCACCGAGAGGACGGTCGCCAGGCGCAGGCCCGCGAAGACCGAGGGCAGGGCCTTCGGCAGACGGAATTTCCAGAAGATCTGCCAGCCGTTCGCGCCCATGGATTTCGCGAGGTAGAGCATTTCCGGCGTCGTCGCACGCAGCCCCATCACCGAGTTGATGACGATCGGGAAGAAGGACATCATGATCACGATGACGATCTTCGGCGTCATGCCATAGCCGAACCATGTCAGCAGCAGCGGCGCGACGGCGACTTTCGGGACCGTCTGGCTGAGCACGATGAGCGGGTAGACCGCGCGCTGCATCACCCGCGAATAGACGATCGCCACGGCGAGCGGCACGGCGATCAGCACGGCGAGCGTATAGCCGAGCGCGATCTCGCTCAGCGTCACCAGCGCGTTCGGCAGGAGCCTGTGCCAATAGGAGCCGATCTCGCCGGCGATCTGGCTCGGCGCGGGCAGGATGTATTCCGGGATGTTCCTGAGCGTCACGATGGCCTGCCAGAAGATCACCAGAATCAGCAGGGTCCAGAGGGCGGGCGGGACGATCTCGCCGATGCGGCGCAGGACGTCGGAGCGGATGCGGGGGGAATGGTCGGGCACGGATGTCATCTCAGTATTCCTCTCTGAACACGCCGAGCGACTTGAACGTGTTGGTCAACTGCCGGACGTAGGAGGTGAATTTCGGGTCTTCGCGCATCGCGAGGCGGCGCGGGCGGGGCAGGTCGATCTCGACGATCTCCTCGATGCGGCCGGGACGCGGCGTCATCACCACCACGCGGTCGGACAGGAAGACCGCCTCGGGGATCGAGTGGGTGATGAAGAACACGGTCATGTCGCGTTCGGCGCAGAGCTTCATCAGGTCGATCTGGAGCTGGTCGCGGGTCATCGCGTCGAGCGCGCCGAAGGGCTCGTCCATCAGCAGCAGCGGCGGCTCGTGCAGCAGCGCGCGGCAGATCGAGACGCGCTGGCGCATCCCGCCGGACAATTCGCGCGGATAGGCGTCCTCGAAGCCGGTGAGTGAGACCATGGACAGAAGTTCGCGCGCCTTGACCTCGGCCGCCTTCATGTCCGCCCCGCGGATCTCCGCCTGAAGCAGCACGTTGTCGAGCGCGCCGCGCCATTCGAGCAGAACGTCCTGCTGGAACACGATGCCGAGATCGGATTTCGGGCCCTGCACCTTTTCGCCGTCGATCCTGATATTGCCCGCCGAGGCGTCGAGCAGACCCGAGAGCAGCATCAGGAGCGTGGATTTCCCGCAGCCGGACGGGCCGAGGATGGAGACGAACTCGCCGCGTTCGATGTCGAGGCTGACCGGGCGCAGGGCTTCGACGTCCCCTTTGCGACCGCCATGGAAAACCTTGCTGACATTCTCGATACGGACATGTGCGTCGCTCACCGGGGGGAGAGCTTGCGTATCTGTCATGATGTTCATTTTGCATTCCGGCATTCCGGCCGGTCCCTGTTGATGGTGTCCGAGTCCCGTGCCGGGGCTCAGATCGAGCGGATCGCTCCGCCATCGACCCGAAGGATGCTTCCGGTGACGTAGCTTGCCTGGGTGCTGGCCAGGAAAGCCGCGACGGCGCCGAATTCCTCCGGCGTGCCATAGCGTCCCGCCGGGATCGAGGCGGCGGAGGCGGTTGCGATGTCCTCGACCGTCTTGCCGGCCTTCGTGGCCGCGGTCTGGTCGAGCTGGGCCGTGCGGGCGGTGGAAATCCGCCCCGGCGCGAGGATGTTGACGGTGACGCCGTTCTTCGCGACTTCGCCGGCCAGCGTCTTCATGTAGGCGGTGACCGAGGCGCGCAGCGCGTTCGACATCGGCAGGTGCGGGATCGGCTGCACCACGCCCGATGAGGTCACGGTCAGGATCCGTCCCCATGTGCGCTCGCGCATGCCGGGCAGCACGAGGAGCGTCATGCGGATCACGGGATCGACCATCGCGCCGTACTGCCGTTCCATCACCGCCGGATCGACGCCGCTGGGCAAGCCGGGGGGCGGACCGCCGGTGTTGGCGACGAGGATGTCGATGCTGCCGGTGCGGTGCTTTGCCCCGGCGACCAGCGTTTCCGCGGCATCGGGGTCAGAGAAATCGGCAACGGCGACATCGGCGCGTGTGGCGAGATCCGCCGGCATCGCGGCGATCGCGGCCTCCAGTTTCTCCCTGGAGCGCCCGCCCAGCGTGACGGAGGCGCCCTCGGCCAGGAGCGCCGTGGCGATGGCGAGGCCGAGCCCGGAGCTCGCGCCCGTCACGAGCGCATGTTTGCCGGAAAGTCCAAAATCCATGTGTCGTCTTTCTTGTCGGGTCCGGGCCGGTCGCCCGGACGCAGGTCTTCGGGGGGATCAGTCTTCGGCCGACAGATAGGCGGCGGAATAAAGGTCGTCGGGGGTCAGGCCAGGCGCCATCCCACTGTATTTCTCCAGCAGGGAAATGGTCAGTTCGATGTCTTCCGGGGCGAGCACGCCATAGGATTTGCCCTCGGTTGCGGCAGTATGCTCGTATTTCGCCATGGTTTTGATCTGCATGAGGATCGCCTCGGGATCCGCGTCGGGCCGATGGTCCATGAAGATGTCGCGCGCGGCCTCGGGATCGGCGTCGACGTCGGCCTTGGCCTTTGCGATGGCGGCGAGGAACCCCGTCATCTCCGCTTCATGCGTGGCGAGGAAGTCCTTCTTCACGATCACCGAGGAGCCGAGGATGTTGACGCCGTGATCGGCGAACAGGAGCGGCGGCTCGATCGGCCTGATGGCGGCGACCTTGTCGCCGTCGGGGTTGGCCCAGCCGTTGATGAAGTCCACATCGCCCTTCAGGAGCGCGACCCGGTCGGCGCCGCCGTTGATGACGACGATCTCGATCTTGTCCATGTCCACGCCATTTGCCTCGGCAAAGGCCCGGATCATGCCGTCCTCGAGATTGCCGGCATCGGTGCCGAGGCGCTTGCCTTCGATGTCCTTCGGCGTCCGGATGCCGGAGCCTTCGAGGCTGATGATCGAGGTCGGGTCCTTCTGGACAAGACCGGCGATGGCGATGAGGTCGGTGGCACCGGAGGCCTGCCGCGCCTGGGCGAGGGCGCCGAGGCCGGCGATGCCGATGTCGAAATCGCCGTTGCCGACGGCCTGGATCGTGCCGGTGGAGCCATTGCCGTCGACGATCTCCACATCGAGGCCGGCTTCCGCGAAATAGCCCTTTTCATCGGCCACGAAAAAGGCCGCGTCGACCCCGCCCGCGATCCAGGCGAGGCGCAGGCGCAGGTCCTCGAGGTCCTGCGCCGAAAGCGGAGCGGCCGCGATGGTGGTGCCGAGGAGCATGGCGCCGAAAGCTGTGCTGAGAGGGAAGGTGAGCTTCATTTTGACCCTGTTGGATGGCTATATCTGGGTTTGTGTGGCATTTAAATGGTATGCCAGTGGTGTGTCACGGTCAAAGGCGGGAGGGGTGTCCTCCTCCGAAATTTTACGGAGATGCCGAAATTTTCGGCAGTCCTGCCGGAAGACCTGCCGGCGGAGGAGGAACGGGGCCGCTCAGGACGGGCGCAGCACGCCGGAGGCTTCGAGGTTGCGGAGCGCGCGTTCATGCAGGTCTCCGAAGTCGTCGGCAGTCTGGATGGCCTTTTCCGCCAGCCCGTTCGCGGGATAGAAATCGGCCGTCCCGTAGGAGCTGCGATACATCTCCCAGCGCGACCGCATCAGCCCGTTGCCCATGCCCGTGTCGCGCCGCGCCGCCTGAAGCGCCCCGATGTCGATCATCGCCGAGCATTCGAGCGTTTCCTCCGCGCCCTCGGCAAGCGAGAGCACCTGGCCGCGGAAGTCGACGATCTGCGAATGCCCGCCGGTGAGCGTGTCGGAGAAGCCGGCGGTCCCGGCGACATTGGCGGAAATCAGGTAGCACATGTTCTCGGCGGCGCGGCAGATCTTCGCCGCATCGGAGGTCGGGCTCAGGGGTTCGTTGTTCGGGTGGAGCAGCACCTCGGCGCCGCGCATCATGAACATGCGGGAAATCTCGGGGACGGAAATCTCGCCGCAGGGGAAGATCGCGAGCCTGCCGAGTTCCGTGTCCGCGACGGGATAGATCCCTTCGTCGCCATAGGCGGCGCGATAGTCCTCGAGGATGTCATGCGGCGAGGTCCAGCTTGCCGTGTTGATCCGGCGATAGCGCAGGATCATCTCGCCGTCGGGATCGAGGCAGAAGGAGGAGTTGAAATAGCGGTCGGGCCATCTCGGATCCACCTCGAAATGGTTGCCGGCGATGAAGATGCCGTATTTCTTCGCCACATCCGCCAGCCGGTCGGTGATCGGCCCCGGCATGGTGGTGCAGGCGCGCGCGATCCAGTCCTCGACCGGCACGGCGCGCGGCGGTCCCTGAAAGGCGAATTCGGGGAGGACGACCAGCTTCGGCGGGGTCGGGCCCTCGCAGGCCGCGACGATCATGGCGACGGCGCGCGCAAGGTTGCCGTCGATGATCTTCCAGGTGTCTTCCTTGTTTCGTGCGGTGCAGGCAATCCTGCTTTCGACCTGAAGGCATGTGGCGCGCCAGGGGGCGAGTGTCATTGCGGTCTCCTCGGGATCTTCTCGCAACAAATGCGTGTGGACTTTAGGTGTTCCTGTGGTATACCAAGAAGCGTTCCGGCGCGGGGCGTCAAGCCGAAAACTGCGGTGCAGGAGGGGTTTTCCCCTTCGCCGGACAAAAGTGCCAACGGATTGGGCAAGTGGTCGGGCAGGGTCCGGCCGCGGTCGTCGCCTGTCGCGTAGGACACTGAAACAAAATGAATTCTGCCACGTTCCGGCGGAGATGAGAACAGGACAACATCGGGAGACGTGTCATGCAGAAGACCGGGATGGCGGCCGACGCGGTGTCGGCGCCGCGTCGCAGGGCCGGCGAGGAGGTGGCCGAAGGACATCTGTCCGACTTCGCCTATAACCGGCTTCTCGACCTGATGCTGGCCGGGGAGCTGAAACCGGGAAGCGCGCTTCAGGAGAGGAAGATCGCGCAGATGCTGGAGATCTCCCGCACGCCCGTGCGCGAGGCGCTGTTCCGGCTGGAGGCGGAGGCGCTGATCGTGCGCCGGCCGGAGCGCCAGCTCGTCGTGGCGGATATCGGACTGGAGAATTACGTGCGCCTGCTCGACCTGCGCCGCATTCTCGAGGTCGAGGCCGCCGGGCGGGCCACCGGACATGTCAGTGCCGAAAAGGCCGCGGAGGTCGAGCAGGCCATAGACGCGCTCCTCGGCGCGAACCATGTCACCTCCGCGCAGCACTGGGCCGTCGACGATCTGGTCCACCAGAGCATCGCGGAGGCGGCGGGCAATCCGGTCCTGGCGCAATCCATTCTCGACCTGCGCCGCCGCACGCATATCTTCAACACCAGCCGCATCTCGCACCGGCTGGAGCCGGGCGGCACCGAGCACCGGGCGCTGATCCGCGCGACGGCGGGAACCGATGCGGCCCTGTCGCGGCGGCTGATGGGCGAGCATCTGGACAACGTGCGGGATGCGATCGTGGATTATCTGCTGGGCATCCGGCGCTGAACCATGACGGACGGATCCCGGCCCGGCGCCACCCTCGCCACCCTGTTCGCACGCGGCACCCCGAGGCTCCTCGCGGCGGCCCTGCTCGCGATCTTCATGGCGGCGCTCGAGCAGACGATCATGGGACCGGTGCTTGGCCGCATCATCGCGGAACTGGGCGACGGGCCGCTCGTGCCCTGGCTCACGACGGGCTTTCTGCTCGCCGCCACCGTGGCCGCACCGCTCTATGGCGCGATTGCCGATATTCGCGGACGCCGCAGCGCCCTGCTGCTCGCCAGCGCCTGTTTCGTCTTCGGCTCGCTGCTCTGCGCGCTGTCCTTTCGGCTCGAGATGCTGCTCGTGGCGCGCGTCGTTCAGGGGGCCGGGGCCGGGGGGCTGATGTCATTGCCCTTCGTCATCGTCGCGGATCGCGTCCCGATGCGGAACCGTGCGGTGTTCAGCGCCTATATCTCGACGATCTTCGCCGCCGCCGGCCTGCTCGGCCCGGTCGTCGGCGGGGCGATCGCGGAATGGCTCGACTGGCGCTGGGTCTTCTGGTTCAACCTGCCGCTCGGGGCGCTGGTGATCCTCGGCGTGATGACCGCGGTCACCTCGCGCGCGCCGCTCAAGGGACGCAGGCTCGACCTTCGCGGCGGGCTCTATCTGCTCTGCGCCGCGACGCCGACGATCCTCCTTCTCGAACGCGCGGGGGAGGGCGGCCCCGGCGGCCTTCTCCTCGCCGTGACCGCCGCCCTGTTCTGGGTCGTCTTCGTGCGGCATCTGCTCAGCCAGGCGGACCCGCTCGTACCGCTGCCGGTGCTGCGCGATCCGTCGATCTTCCTCGCCGCTCTGGGCCTCGCGATGACGCAGGGGACGAACCTCGGCCTTGCGGTCTACCTGCCGATCTATTTCCAGAAGGTGCACGGGCTCGATCCCGGTGCCGCCGGGGTCGCGCTCCTGGCCTTCGTCGGTGCGATCATGGCCGGGGCCTATGTGCCGCCGCGGCTGTTGCGGGCCAATCCGGCCTACAAGCCGCTGATGGTGGGTTGCGCGGCGCTCACCTTCGGCTTTGCGGTCGCCTTCTGGCTCTGCACGCTGTTCGATCTGCCCTTCGCCGTGGTGATCCTGTCCAATATCGGGCTCGGGATCGGCATCGGGCTGCTCTATCCGGTCTATACGCTGATCGTGCAGAACGCGGCGCCATCGGAACAGATGGGCGCGGCAATGGGCGTTCTGGCCTTTCTGCGCGCGATGGGGGGGACGCTCGGCGTCTCGCTGGCGGGGATCGGTGCGCTGCGGGCCGGGCTGCTGAGCGAGGGCGGGGCGGGCGCGGGCCATGGCGTGTTCGGCGTGGTGGCGCCGCTGCTCATGGCGGTGTGCCTTCTGGCGGCGGTCTTCCTTCCGGCGCGCCGCCTCGAAGGGTTCGGCCGGGAAGCCTGAGCCTCCCGGCGCGGGGGCCTATGCCAGCTCGGCCAGCCGTCGGGCCTGACGGTCGAGCAGGCGCTCGACCTCGGCGACCGCCGCCGCCGACAGGGATCCGCCCGGCTTGCGCAGGGCGGCGGAGGCGATGGCCCCGCGCTTGGCCAGCACGTATTTGCGCAGGCTGAGGCCGAGCCCCGGCTGCTGTTCGTAGCGTACGAGCGGCAGATAGGCATCGAAGATGTCCTGCGCCCGGTCCGTCTGCCCCTGCCGGGAGAGCGCGACCACGTCCCGCATCATCTCCGGGAAGCCGAACCCGGTCATCGCCCCGTCGGCACCGCGCGCCATCTCCTCGGTGAGGAAAATCCCGCCATTGCCGCAGAGGATCGAGGTGCGCCGGCGTCCCGCCGCCTCGGCCGCGCGCAGGGCGGTGATCTTTTCAAGGCCCGGCCAGTCCTCGTGTTTCAGCATCACGACCGAGGGGGTCGCCTCGAGGATCGCGCCGAGCGTGCCGTTCGAGATGCGCACCTTCGTCGAGAGCGGAAAATCCTGAAGGACGAGGGGCACATCCGGGCCGACGGCCTCCACCACATTGGCGTAATAGGTGACGATCTGCTCGTTGGTTTCCAGCGTGGAGGGGGGCGCGACCATGACGCCGCCGGCGCCCGCGTCCATCGCGAATCCCGCCAGATCGCGCATCGCCGCGAGGCCGGGCGCGGAAATCCCCACCACCACCGGCGCCTCGCCCGACCGCGCGAGGGTGATGCGGACGACCTCCCGGCTTTCCTCGGCCGAGAGCTTGGGCGCCTCGCCCATCATGCCGAGGACCGTGAGCCCGTCCGCGCCCTTCTCGAGGTAGAAATCGGTGACCCGCGCGAGGCTGTCGCGGTCGAGCGTCCCGTCCTCGCCGAAAGGGGTGACGCTGATGACGAAGACGCCCTGCGTCCCGGAATGTATCAAAGGCATGAGCTTGTCCTGATGTGGGAAGCTTTGCCGCCACGGCGTGCGGAGGGGCGGGGAGATCTCGTCGTTCCGGCGGGTCTTCGGGCAAGGGGCGGGGGCGCGGCGCGCGTCGCACGAATTGTGTCTGTCATGGGTCTACTCCGTTCGGAACCTTGGTATCATTATGGAATACCATTAGAATGCCATTGGCGTGCACGTCCAGCGGAAATCGCACGCGCCGGTTCGCCGGTGGGCGCGAGGCGGGACGTGACAGGGGAAGAGGCGGGCACGGATTGCCGTCTTTTGCATGGGCGTTCAAACCGTTCCCCCTGTCGCGAAGAGCCGGCAGCTTGCCCCCGCCGCACGCGCTCCTGCCCGGATTTTGTGCAATCCCGCCGCGGCGGCAGCGATGACCGTGCCGCCTGCCACCCGCGCGTTGCGGATCCGATACTCAATTGGTATTCCAAAAGTAGACCAAAAATCTGCGGTGGAGGCGGCGTGCCGACAATCTTGATATCCGGAACGAACAGGGGGATCGGCCGCGAGCTCGTCCGCCAGTTCTCCTCCGCCGGCTGGCAGGTGATCGCGACCGTGCGCCGGCCTGGACCGGACGCTGTGCCGGGCGCGCCGGGCGTCAGGGTCGAACAGCTCGAGGCGAGCGATCCCGCCTCGATCGCCGCCCTTGCGCGGCGCCTCGACGGCGTGCCGCTCGACGTGGTGCTCGCCAATGCCGGCATCGCGCGGAACCTCGGGGCGGGAGCGGGGGAGGTGAGCGCCGACGAGATGCGCGAGGTGTTCGAGACGAACCTCTGGGGCCCGCTGGGGCTTGCCGTCGCGCTCCGGGCCAATCTTTTCGCCGGCGAGCGCAAGGTGGTGCTCGCGATGTCCTCGCTCATGTCCTCGATCGCCGCGAACGACTGGGGGACGCAATACAGCTACCGCGCCTCCAAGGCGGCGCTGAACGCGCTCTGGTCGGCGCTGGCGCGCGAATGGACGGCGCAGGGCATCACCTGCACGCTCCTGCGCCCCGGCATGGTCGCCACCGACATGACGGATCATCGCGGCATTCCCGTGGAAGAAAGCGTCGCGGGCATGGTGCGGGTGGTGGAGAACCTGTGCCTAGCCGACAGCGGGCGGATCATCGGCTACGACGGGCGGGACGTGCCATGGTGAGCGGGGCGGCCGAAAACCGGACAGTCCTCATCACGGGGGCGGATCGGGGCGTAGGGCTGGCCTGTCGCGAGGCCTGTCTGGCAAGAGGCTGGACGGTGATCGCGACGGCCCGCCATCCCGCGGCGATCCCGGCGGGCGCCGAGGCGCTGGCCTACGATCCCGCGCGGGAGGGCGCCGCCGCGCGGCTGGCGGCACAGATCGGGTCCACGCCGCTCGATGCGGTGATCTTCGCGGAGGACAGCACGGCAGGCAACGCCCTGCGCCCGGAGGAGATCGGCCGCGACCTGCTGATCGGCGTGATGATGGAGAACACCCACGCACCGCTCGACCTGGCCGCGCGGCTGGCGCCGAACCTGCGCCGCGCGCCGCGCCCGGCCATCGTGGCGCTGAGCGGCAATGCGGGAATGACCGGATCGAGCGTCCTGCCCCTGTCCCTTCCGCTCAAGGCCTCGAAGGCGGCCCTGCGCCAGATGTGGCGCAACCTCGCGGTCGAATGGGCGGAGTGGGGATGCCGCTGCATCGTCGTCACCTCGGAGGGAGGCGGGCGCATCGCGGCGCTCCTCGCCGCGCTCGAGCGCGAGGCGAACGCCGCCTACGAGGAGCTGTGAGCCCCGTCACATTCACCAACCGGAACGCCGAAACCAACGGAGAACGCACATGAGCGAGGCATTCGATATCGTCATCCATTCCGGGCTGATCGCCACGGCGGAGATGCAATTCAAGGGCGATCTCGCGATCCGGGACGGGCGCATCGCCGCCGTGGCGGAACGGATCGCGGGCGGCGCGCGCCGGATCGACGCCGGCGGGCGGATCGTCATGCCCGGCGGAATCGAGGCCCATGCCCATATCGCGCAGGAAAGCGCCGCGGGGGTGATGACGGCGGATGACTATTATTCCGGGTCGGTCTCCGCGGCCTTTGGCGGCAATTCCTCCTTCATCCCCTTCGCGGCACAGCATCGCGGCCAGTCCATCGACGAGGTGCTTGCCAGCTACGACGCCCGCGGTGCGCGTTCCGTCATCGACTATTCCTATCACCTGATCGTCTCGGACCCCAGCGAGGCGGTCCTGACCGATCAGCTTCCCCGCGCCTTCGCCCGTGGCATCACCTCCTTCAAGGTGTTCACCACATACGACCTGCTCAACCTGGGCGATGCGGGCATGCTCGACATCCTGACGGTGGCACGCAAGCACGGCGCGATCACCATGGTGCATTGCGAGAACGACGCCATGGTGAAATGGATGAACCGCCAGCTTGCCGCGCAGGGTCTCACCGCGCCGAAATACCACGCAATCTCCCGCCCCGCACTGGCCGAGGAAGAGGCGATCAACCGGGCGATCCAGCTCGCCAAGCTGGTCGATACGCCGCTTTTCATCGTCCATGTCTCGACGCCCGGAGGGGCCGAGATCGTGCGGCGCGAAAAGTTCGCGGGCGCGAAACTCTTTGCCGAGACCTGCCCGCAATATCTCGCCCTGACGCGGGAGGACCTCGACCGTCCGGGCATGGACGGGGCGAAATACATCTGTTCCCCGCCGGTGCGCGACCGCGAGACGCAGGACGCGCTCTGGCATCATGTCGCCCTGGGCACGTTCGAGAGCGTGTCGTCCGATCATGCGCCCTATCGGGCGGACGAGACCGGCAAGTTCGGCGCCGGTCCCGACGCGCCCTATCCGAAGATCGCGAACGGCATGCCGGGCATCGCCATGCGTCTGCCCTATCTCTTCTCCGAAGGGGTGGTCGGCGGCCGGATCACGCTCGAACAGTTCGTGGCGCTGACCTCGACCAATGCGGCGAAGACCTTCGGCTGCACCGCCAAGGGGCGGATCGCGCCGGGGATGGACGCCGACCTCGCGATCTGGGATGCCGAGGAGGTCTGGACCGCGACCCTCGCCGATCAGCACGACAACATGGATTATACGCCCTTCGAGGGGATGGAGATCACCGGGAAACCGAAACTGGTCATGAACCGGGGCGCGGTGATCGTCGAGGACGGGGAGTTGAAGGCGCGCGAGGGGCAGGGCCGGTTTTTCGGCCGCGCGCCCGCCGACCTGCGCGGACGTGGCGGCGTGCCCCTGCCGGAATTCGACCCGGCGCGCAATTTCGGCGTGGACCCGCGCGCATGACCCGCATCCTCGTCGTCAATCCGAATTCCTCGGAGCGGGTCACGGCGGCGATCCGGGAGGCGCTTTCGGTCTTCGGGCCGTATTTCGACGTGATCGGCACGGCGGACGGGCCGGACACGGTCCGCTCGGCGGCGGATGTGGCGCGGGCCGGGCTGGCCTTCGCGCATGGCGTGGCGGCGCATCCGGAGGCCGACGCCTATGTCAGCGCCTGCTTTTCCGATCCGGGCGTGGAGATCGCCCGCCCCCTCACCGGCAAACCCGTCATCGGTCTTCAGGAAGCCGCGGTGATGACCGCGCTCGCGCGGGCCGACCGTTTCGGCATCCTCGCGCTCTCGGAGGCCGCGATCCCGCGCCACAGGCTGCGCCTGCGGGCGATGGGGGTGCTGTCGCGCCTCGCCGGGGAGGTGGCGCTGCCGGGCCTGTCGGCGGCGGAAAGCGGCGAGGGCCGGGTCCTCGACCTCGCGGAGGCGAAGGCCGGGGCGCTCCGTCAGGCGGGGGCGGAGATCCTCGTGCTCGGCTGCGCGGGCATGTCGCCGATCGGCGCGGCTCTGGAACGGCGGACGGGGATGCCGGTGGTCGATCCCGTCCTGGCGGCGGGGGCGCTGGCGCTCGGATCCTGCCTCGGGCGGTCCGCCTGAGGCGGGGCGGCCCTCATGCGATCCTCTCGGTTCGCCTGTCCGGGCGGCGGAGGACCGCACCCTTGGGACGGCCGCCGCGCCCGATGTTTCCCGCGCCTCGGTGGCGGGGATGCGCGCATTTGTCCGAATTTCGGACGCCTCGACGCCGTGGTCTTTGTTATGAAGAGGCTCAGCAGCCACATGGAAACGATTCGCGAGGCCATGATCGCGTGAAGGCGCCATCAAGGGACGGCGAAGGCACCGTGAAGCTTGCCCGGATAACCTGTCTTTTCGGGGAGGAGAAGATGGAGCACATGGTCCGCAAGGCGGATTGGGAGGATTTCATGGCCGTCGGCCGGGTGTCTCCCAACATCCGCCACGAAATACTCGAGAGCTGGAAGCGCTCCGGCCGGCGCCCGGTGTCCCAGATGACATGCGCCCCGATCCTCGGGGACGAGGATCTGGCGCGGCAACGGGCGATGGCGCGCCGTTTGCGCCGCGGCGCGCAGGCGGCGCTGAACCGGGCCGGGCGGCTTCTGAACAAGAGCGGTGACATCTTCCTGCTGTGCGACGGCAGCGGCGTGGTGCTCGACGCGGTCGGGGACAGCTGCACGCTGGAGCGGGCAGGGGAGAACCACCTCCATCTCGGCGGCCAATGGTCCGAGGAGGCGATCGGCACCAATGCGATCGGTACGGCGATCCATCTGGGCGTCCCGGTCATGATCCGGGAGGCGGAACATTACTGCGAGGCGATCCAGCGGTGGAACTGCGCCGCGACGCCGGTCCGGGAACCGGGCACGGGGCGGCTCCTCGGGGTGGTCGATATTTCATGGCCCGGCGACATGGCGCAGACGAATGCCGCCGCGCTGTCCTCGGCCCTGGCGCTCCAGGTCGAGACCGAATTGACCCGGATGGTGTCGCGCGAACGCGAGGCGCTGATGGAACACCTGCACCTGCGCCGTTTGCGCCGGGGCAACGAGCCGATGCTGATCATGGACCGCAGCGGGGCCGATGTCTTCTCCACCCAGGATTTCGCGCGCTTCTGCGAGGATGACGCGGCACTCAGCTGGCTGCGCGGCCAGATCCCGGACCTCATCGACCAGAGCCCCGAGCGGATCGCGGAGGCGCTGTCGGACTGCGTCCACGGAACCGATCTCGAGGTGATCGAGAAGGAGGGCGAGGCGATCGGCGTCATGATCGCGCTGCGGCGGCGAAAGGCGCAGGCCACCGACGTGGGGGCCGAACTGGCGCGGATCGGGCAGGTGGGCGAGGTGACGGCGCGTCTCTGCGCGCAGGCGCAGAAGCTCGCCGGCACGATGATCCCGATCCTGATCGAGGGCGAGACCGGAACCGGCAAGACCTATCTGGCGGAGGCCATCCACCGCGCGAGCGGCCAGGCGGAGGGTCCCTTCGAACTGATCGACTGCGCCGAGCTCACCGAGGCGGGGCTGCGCGAGCATATCGCCGCCGACCGCTTCGGGACGGGCGGCGGAGTCCTGTGCCTCAACAGCCCCGGCGCTGCCCTGCCCGTGGTCCAGAAGCTCCTGCTGACGGTCCTCGAACGAGCCGAGGCGCGGGGCACGCGGATCATCTCCATGTCGATGCGGACGCTCTATGACGAGATGCAGAAGGATGCCTTTCGCAGCGATCTCTATTACCGGATCGCCGGGGTGCGGTTGCAGATCCCGCCCCTGCGCGAGCGCCCCGAGGAAATCGCGCCGCTCCTGCGGCAGCTCGTGCAGCGCCACGGGGCACGTCAGGACGGGCGGGAGATTCGCTTCACCTCGGGGGCCATGGCGGCGCTGGAAAGCTACACCTGGCCGGGCAACCTGCGGGAAATGGACAACCTGATCGCCGCGCTCGACGCCCTGTCCCCGACGGGCCTCATCGACGATCGGACGCTGCCGCCGGAATTCCGCCAGCGCAGCCGCGGCGACCGGGCCGACACGCTGCGCGAGGTGGAGCGGGCGGAGATCCTCGGCGCGGTCGCGGCGGAGGACGGCAACCTGTCGCGGGCCGCGCGTCGCCTCGGCATCGCGCGGTCGACCCTCTATCTCAAGCTCGACAGCTACGGCATCGCCCGTCCGCAGAAGGCCTGAGGCCGGGACGGAACGCGCGACGCGACGGAGCGCACGCCGGCGGCCGTGCGCGTGAACCCCGCGGAGGGCCGCGGGATCGTCTTTCGGTTGTGTGGCCGCCTTCGATTTCGCGTCCGCAGCATGTCCGTCGGCGCGGACGGAAATCGGACAACCGACCGGGACACGGCGCCTCCATCCTGAAACCCGGCCGCACCCGTTTCGGGGCGACCTTGGCAAAGGGAGGAGTTTTTCGTGCCACTGGACAAGAAAAACAGCCGTTCCGTGCAGGTGCTTGGCATCGACGCGGGCGGAACCATGACCGACACTTTCTTCGTCGATGCCGACGGGGAATTCGTCGTCGGCAAGGCGCAGTCGACGCCGGACAACGAAGCGCGCGGGTTGATCGAATCGAGCCGTGAAGGATTGGAGCGCTGGGGCCTGTCGCTCGAGGAGGCGCTCGGCTCGATCCAGACCGGGGTCTATTCCGGCACGGCGATGCTCAACCGCGTGGTGCAGCGCAAGGGCCTCAGGACCGGGCTGATCGTCAATGCGGGGATGGAGGATTTCCACCGCATGGGCCGTGCCTGTCAGGCCTATCTGGGCATGGCCTATGAGGACCGCATCCACCTCAACACCCATTATTACGACGATCCGCTGGTGCCCCGTCACCTGACGCGCGGGGTGATGGAGCGGGTGGACATGTTCGGCGACGTGGTCATCCCGCTGCGCGAGGACACCGCGCGGCAGGCGGCGCGGGAGCTGATCGCGCAGGATGTCGAGGGGATCGTGATCTCGCTCCTGCACAGCTACAAGAACCCCGCGCATGAGCGCCGGGTGCGCGACATCGTGGCCGAGGAGATCGAGGCCGCGGGCAGGACGATCCCGGTTTTCGCCTCGACCGACTATTATCCGGTGCGCAAGGAAACCCACCGCACCAACACCACCGTGCTCGAGGCCTTCGCGGCCGAGCCGTCGCGCCAGACGCTGAAGAAGATCTCGACCGCCTTCAAGGAGAACGGTTCGAAATTCGATTTCCGCGTGATGGCCACCCATGGCGGCACGATCTCGTGGAAGGCCAAGGAACTCGCGCGGACCATCGTGTCGGGCCCCATCGGCGGCGTGATCGGGGCGAAGTACCTCGGCGAGGTGCTGGGCTACAGGAATATCGCCTGTTCCGACATCGGCGGCACCTCCTTTGACGTGGCGCTGATCACGCAGGGGGAGCTCACGATCCACAACGACCCGGACATGGCGCGGCTCGTGCTGTCGCTGCCGCTCGTCGGGCTCGACTCGGTCGGGGCGGGCGCGGGCTCGTTCATCCGCCTCGATCCCTATACCAAGGCGATCAAGCTCGGGCCGGATTCCGCGGGCTATCGCGTCGGCGTGTGCTGGGCCGAGAGCGGCATCGACACGGTGACAATCTCCGACTGCCACGTCATCCTCGGTTACCTGAACCCGGACAATTTCCTCGGCGGGCAGGTGAAGCTCGACCGGCAGCGCGCCTATGACGCGATGAAGGAGCAGATCGCCGATCCGCTCGGCCTTACGGTCGAGGAAGCGGCGGCCGGGGTGATCGAGCTGCTCGACAGCGAGCTGCGCGACTACCTGCGCTCGATGATCTCGGGCAAGGGCTATTCGCCCTCCTCGTTCACCTGCTTCAGCTACGGCGGCGCGGGGCCGGTCCATACCTATGGCTATACCGAGGGGCTCGGCTTCGAGGACGTGATCGTGCCGGCCTGGGCCGCAGGCTTCTCGGCCTTCGGCTGCGCGGCGGCGGATTTCGAATACCGCTACGACAAGTCGCTCGACGTGAACATCGCGGAGGACGCCTCGGAGGACGCCAAGGAGATCGAGGCGAAGACCCTCAATGAGGCCTGGCACGAGCTGGCCGAGCGCGTGCTCGAGGAGTTCGAGCTGAACGGCTATTCGCGCGAACAGGTGCGGCTGCAACCCGGCTACCGGATGCAGTATCGCGGCCAGCTCAACGATCTGGAGATCGAGAGCCCGATCGAAACGGCAAAGACCGCGGCGGACTGGGATCGGCTCGTCGACGCGTTCAACGACACCTATGGCCGGGTCTATGCCGCCTCAGCACGCTCGCCGGAGCTGGGCTATTCGATCACGGGTGCGATCATGCGCGGCACGGTGCCGATCCCCAAGCCCAACATTCCCAAGGAAGAAGAGGGCAGCCCGACACCGGCCGAGGAGGCGCGGCTGGGCACCCGCAAGTTCTACCGCAAGGGCAAATGGGTCGATGCGCAGCTCTACCAGATGGAGAGCCTGACGCCCGGCAACCGCATCACCGGTCCGGCCATCATCGAATCCGACGCCACCACCTTCGTCGTGCCGGGCGGGTTCGAAACCTGGCTCGACGGTCACCGGCTGTTCCACCTGAAAGAAGTGTAACGGCCAAGGGAGGAAAAACATCATGAACATGCAAACCGGAATCAAGGGCATCGTCCGTGGCGGCCAGACGCTGAAACAGCACCGCGACGAGATCATGGCCAGGACCAAAAGCACCGGGCATTACGCCGGGTTGACGGAAAGGGCGCTCCAC
Source organism: Celeribacter indicus (assembly GCF_000819565.1). NCBI lineage: Bacteria > Pseudomonadati > Pseudomonadota > Alphaproteobacteria > Rhodobacterales > Roseobacteraceae > Celeribacter > Celeribacter indicus. Next base: position 2,875,786 of record NZ_CP004393.1, on the reverse strand, counting down.
AAGGAAAGCCCGATCCTCTACAACAAGCTGTTCTCGCGCCTGCGGGCCGGCGTCGTGGATGCGCGGGAGACCGCCAAGAAGATCGCCGCCTCGCCCATCGTCGAACAGGAGGGCGAACTGTGCTTCACCCTCTACAACGCGGCGGGCGACAGCATCCTGACCTCGACGGGGATCATCATCCATGTCGGCACCATGGGTGCGGCGATCAAATATATGATCGAAAATGACTGGGAGCGGAACCCCGGCATCAAGGACAAGGACATCTTCTGCAACAACGACTCCCTCATCGGGAACGTGCACCCCTGCGACATCCACACGATCGTGCCGATCTTCCACGCGGGCGAGCTGATCGGCTGGGTCGGCGGCGTCACCCATGTGATCGACACCGGCGCGGTCGGGCCGGGCTCGATGACCACGGGGCAGGTCCAGCGTTTCGGCGACGGCTATTCGGTGACCTGCCGCAAGATCGGCGAGAACGACGAACTGAAACGCGACTGGCTGCATGAAAGCCAGCGCGCGGTGCGCACCACGCGCTACTGGATGCTCGACGAACGCACCCGCGTTGCCGGCTGCCACATGATCCGCAAACTCGTGGAGGAGGTGATCGCCGAGGAGGGGATCGAGGCCTATTGGAAATTCGCCTATGAATCGGTGGAGCATGGCCGGATCGGCCTGCAAAACCGCATCAAGGCGATGACCATCCCCGGCACCTATCGCCAGGTCGGTTTCGTCGACGTCCCCTACAGCCACGAGGACGTGCGCGTGCCGTCGGACTTCGCCAAGGTCGACACGATCATGCACACGCCCTCGGAGATGACGATCCGGCCGAACGGCACCTGGCGGCTCGATTTCGAAGGCTCGAGCCGATGGGGCTGGCACACCTATAACGCCCATTCGGTGAGCTTCACCTCAGGCATCTGGGTGATGATGACCCAGACGCTGATCCCGACGGAGATGATCAACGACGGCGCCGCCTACGGGACCGAATTCCGCCTGCCGAAAGGCACCTGGATGAACCCCGACGACCGGCGCGTGGCCTTCGCCTATAGCTGGCACTTCCTCGTCAGCTCGTGGACGGCGCTGTGGCGCGGGCTGTCGCGCAGCTATTTCGGGCGCGGCTATCTCGAAGAGGTCAACGCCGGGAATGCCAACACCTCCAACTGGCTGCAAGGCGGCGGGTTCAACCAGTATGACGAGATCCATGCGGTGAACTCCTTCGAATGCGCGGCCAACGGTGTCGGGGCCTCGGCCATCGCCGACGGCATCAGCCATGCTGCCGCGATCTGGAACCCCGAAGGCGACATGGGCGACATGGAGATCTGGGAACTGGCCGAACCGCTCGTCTATCTGGGCCGCCAGATCAAGGCCAGCTCGGGCGGCGCGGGCAAGTATCGCGGCGGCTGCGGGTTTGAATCGCTGCGCATGGTCTGGAACGCGAAGGACTGGACGATGTTCTTCATGGGCAACGGCCATATCAGCTCCGACTGGGGCCTGATGGGCGGCTATCCGGCGGCATCCGGCTATCGCTTCGCGGCGCATGACACGGGCCTCAAGGAAAGGATCGCCAGCGGCGAACCGATCCCCTTCGGCGGCGATACAGATCCCCAGAACCCGACCTTCGACGCCCTGGTCAACCCGGCGGGGATCAAGCGCGACAAGCAGGCGATCACCACGGAGGAAATGTTCAAGGACTACGATCTCTACCTCAACTACATGCGGGGCGGTCCGGGCTTTGGCGATCCGCTCGACCGCGAGCCGGCATCCGTGGCTGCGGACGTGAATGGCGGCTATCTGCTCGAACGCTTTGCGGAGACGGTCTATGGCGTCGTGCTGACGAAGGGCGCGGACGGGCTGTTTGCGGCCGATGCCGCAGGTACGGAGGCGCTGCGCGCGAAGATCCGCAAGGATCGTCTCGCAAAGGCCCAGCCGACCCGCGACTGGATGGCGCGTGAACGCGAGCGCATCCTCGCCAAGGACGCGGGCACCCATGTGCAGCAGATGTTCGCGGCGAGCTTCAAGCTCGGCCCGAAGTGGGAGGAGGGCTTCCGCGCCTTCTGGGATCTGCCCGAGGACTGGCAGCTCAGGGAGGAGGATCTGCCGATCCCGTCCTATGGCCGCGAATACTCGATGGATCTTTCCGATCTGCCGGACGTGAAGACCGTGCAATTCGTCGAGGAATGACATCCGCGGCGCCGCGCCGGACGTCCCGGAGGCGGCGCCCATAACATTTCAGGAGAAGACCAATGGCTTACACCAAGGCGAAGATCAAGGACCTGGTCGACGGCAAGATCGACCGCGACACGCTCCAGACGATGCTGTCCACCCCGAAGGATGCGGACCGCTTCGTCAAATACATCGAGATCCTTCAGGAACAGGTGCCGTGGGAAGACCGGATCATCCTGCCGCTGGGGCCGAAGCTCTATATCGTCCAGCGGCCCTCGGACAAGAAATGGGTGGTGAAATCCCAGGCTGGGCACGAATTCTGCGACTGGCGCGAGAACTGGAAGCTGCACGCGGTGATGCGGGTGCGCGAGACGCCGGAGGAGATGGAGGAACTCTATCCCCGGCTGATGGCGCCCAGCTCCGACTGGCAGGTGATCCGGGAATATTACTGCCCGAAATCCGGCGACCTGCTGGATGTGGAGGCACCGACGCCCTGGTATCCGGTGATCCATGATTTCGAACCGGATATCGACGCCTTCTATACCGAATGGCTCGGGCTCGAGATCCCCGAGCGGGCGGCCTGACCCCCCGTCTGCGCAACGGGCGCCGCGCATCTTCGGTTGCGCGGCGTCTTTTCCCGCCTCTGTCCGTGGGACCGCCCTGTCCGAAAACCGGACAGGCGATGCCGGAACAGCCGTGATAGGCTCGCCCTCGGGGCCGGAGACCGGCCCAGGACACTGATAGCGAGAGGCATTTCGATGAAAGCGCTTGTTTACAAAGGACCGGGCCAGAAGGACTGGATTGAAAAGGAAAAACCGGGCATCGAAAAACCCACCGACGTGATCGTGCGGATCACGAAGACGACGATCTGCGGCACCGACCTGCACATCCTCAAGGGCGATGTGCCCGCCGTCACGCCGGGCCGGACGCTCGGACACGAAGGTGTCGGCGTGGTGGAGGAAGTCGGCGCGGCCGTGGCCAATTTCAAGCCCGGCGATCCGGTGCTGATCTCCTGCGTCACCTCCTGCGGGAAATGCGCGAACTGCAAGCGCCAGCTCTATGCCCATTGCTCGGACGGCGGCTGGATCCTTGGCCACATGATCGACGGAACCCAGGCCGAATACGTCCGCATCCCGCATGGCGACAATTCGCTTTATCCGCTGCCCGCCGGGGTCGACGAGGACGCGCTGGTCATGCTGTCCGACATCCTGCCGACGGGGCTCGAGATCGGCGTGCAATACGGCAACGTGAAACCGGGCGACACCATCGCCATCATCGGGGCCGGTCCGGTCGGGATGTCGGTTCTGCTGACCTCGCAGTTCTACTCTCCCGGACGGATCGTGATGATCGACATGGACCCGGCGCGGCTCGAGCTGGCCAAGCAGTTCGGCGCGACCGACACGCTCCAGGTCGGGGTGGACGATGTGGTGGAGAGGATCATGGAGATGACCGACGGCCTCGGCGTCGATGTCGCCATCGAGGCGGTCGGCGTGCCCGCGACCTTCGACACCTGCCAGAAGATCGTCTCCGCCGGCGGCGCGATCGCCAACGTGGGCGTGCATGGCAAGCCGGTCGAACTGCATATCGAGGAGCTGTGGATCAAGAACATCAACATCTCCATGGGGCTGGTGAGCACCAACACGACGCCGATGCTGCTGAAGACGCTGAACGCGGGCAAGGTCGACCCCGCGCGGCTCGTGACGCACCGTTTCAAGCTCGACGACATTCTGGACGCCTATGAGGTCTTCGGCAATGCGGCGCGCGAGAAGGCGATGAAGGTCATTCTCAACGCCTAGCGCGCCGCATCGGCGCCCGGCCCCGGTTCGGCGGGTGCCGGGCGACACCGATCCGGGGGCGGCCCTCTACCGCGGGGCCGCCTCATCCTCCGCCGCGAAATGGACCTGTCCGCGGGGCAGGGCGAACCGCGGATCGGCCTTCACATCCGTCACCAGATGATCGACCTCCTCCGGGCGGCAGATGGCGACGCGGCTCTCCGTCGACAGCTTGTCGGCGTGGCAGAGCATGATGCAGCTCCTCGAACAGCGGATCATCTTCCGCGCGACTTCCGCCTCGTGCAGCTCGTAATCGGTCGCGCCGCGTGTCGCGTCGAAGGCGACGGGAGAGATGACGGCGAAATCCGCGAGGAACCGGTCGATTTCCGACAGGGTCAGCTCGCCATAGGTTGCGGGCACCTCGACATGGGGCTTGCCGCCCAAAAGCAGCACCTCGAGCGTGTCGTGCGGCGCGACGAGCTGGGCGATCTCGATCGAATTGGTGATGATCCGGATGTCGCGCAGCAGCAGGAGCTCATGCGCGAAGGCCAGTGTCGTCGTGCCGGCGTCGATGAAGAGCGTCGAGCCGGGCGGGACCAATCCGGCGGCGTGGCGTCCGATCGCGCGCTTCGCCTCGGCATTGGCCGTCATCCGGTCGGAAAAGGCGGGTTCCGGCGGGATCTCCCGGTCGGAAAGGACCGCGCCGCCATGGACGCGCCTCAGGTTGCCGCATTCCTCGAGCTCCAGGAAATCCCGGCGTATCGTCTCGCGCGAGACCTCCAGCAGATCGGCAAGACGGTTGGTGTAGACCTTTCCGTCCCGTGACAGTTCCTCCAGGATGCGCGACTGGCGCTCGTGCGACCACATGAAACGTCCTCCATTCGTCGCACCATCCATAGCAGGTGGTGCAGGAAAAACCACAAGATTGTGCGTTTGCGTGTGGATTTGGCGAAATCCGAGCGAATTTCGGTCATATAACCGCCATTTTGCCCCAAAATTCGCTCAAAAAATAGATTATGTGTGCTTTTGAGTGGATATTTGTTGCTTTTGTGTGGATTTATCCGCCCCCTCTCCGCAACCTGAGACCCAAGGCCGCGCCCCGGCCGTAACTCTGTGCCACAGAAGAGGTCTCAATGCTCGATCTGCGAGAAGCCCTGGACTTTGCAAACCGCGCCGCCGACGGTGCCGGCGACATCGCGCGGTCCCATTTCCGCAAAGCCCTGCACGTCGAGCACAAGGCCGACGACAGCCCGGTCACGATCGCGGATCGCAGCATAGAAGCCTTCCTGAGGGAGCGGATCGCCGAGAGCTATCCTGATCACGGGATCTATGGCGAAGAGCACGGGGTGCAAAACCTCGACCGGGAACATGTCTGGGTCGTCGATCCGATCGACGGCACGAAAAGCTTCGTGACGGGGCATCCGCTCTTCGGCGGGCTGATGGCGCTGCTCGAGAACGGGGAGCCGAGGCTGGGACAGGTGGACATGCCGGCGACCGGCGAGCGCTGGTGCGGGATCGCGGGCGCGACGACGACCCTCAACGGCGTCCCCGTCAGCACGAGCGCCTGTCGCACGCTCTCCGCCGCGAGGGCCTACACGACCGATCCGATGCTGTTCTCCGGCAAGAAACAGCCCGTGTTCGACATGCTGCGCGCGCGGGTGCGGCTGCTGCGGTTCGGCGGGGATTGCTACAATTACATGCTCCTCGCCTCCGGCTTTTGCGACCTCGTGCTGGAGACGGGCCTCGAACCCTATGACTACCTGCCCGTCGTCCAGATCATCCGCGGCGCGGGCGGTGTCATCAGCGACTGGAACGGAGATCCGCTGGGCGTTGGCTCCGGCGGCGACGTCCTGGCCGCGGCAACCCCGGAATTGCATGCGCAGATGCTCGGCGAACTTGCGGCGCTGCGGGCAAACGAAGCGGCGTGAAGACCGCGCGACCCTACCGACAATCAACGGATCCGCATGGATCGACAACAGGAGAGTGACATAATGGACAGACGGAATTTCCTCCGTTACGGCATGATGGCAGGCGCCGCGATGGCCGCGCCGCGCCTCAATCCCGATTTCTTCTTCAGCTCCGCCTATGCGCAGGACATGCGTCCGCTGACCTTCCTGTCGGCGGAGAACATCACCGGCAACTGGGACCCCACGGCCCATACCACCCTGTCGCAGACGAATATCGAAGGCTTCGTCATGGGCTTTCTCACGCGCGCCCCGATGCGGCCAGACAATCCCGACGAGGTGGTCTACGAACTCGCGACCGAAATCAACGAGATCGACGCCCATACGCTCGAGATCAAGCTGCGCGACGATGTGACCTTCCACGACGGCAAGCCTTTCACCGCCGCGGACGTGAAGGCGACCTTTGAATACGGCGCCCAGCCCGACCGCCCGAAACAGGTCTATCCGGGGCCGACGGAGACCTTCGAGGTCACGACGCCCGACAATTACACGGTGATCGTGGACACGTCCAAGGGCGGCTATGGCGCCTCGCTCTTCATCTTCCTCGCCTCCTACCTGCCGATGCTCTCGGCCACGGATATCGCCGACGGTCCGGGCGGGATGCTCAGCCAGCGGCTGAACGGCACCGGCCCGTTCAAGTTCGTCGCGCAGCGCGGCAACGACACGGTGATGGAGGCCTTCCCCGAGTATTTCCGCGGCGCGCCGAAGATCCCCGGCGTGACCTTCTCCTTCGTGGGCGACGCCACGACGCGGATGCTGTCGCTCATGAACGGGCAGGCGGATGTGATCGAGCGCCTCGAACCCGAGCAGGTCGAAACGCTCGAGGGCGAGGAGAACATCAAGCTCTCGCGCCTCGTCTCGGTCGAGAACAAGTATCTGTGGTTCCGCTGCTCGAAACCGCCCTTCGACAACCCGCTCCTGCGCAAGGCGGCGGCCCATGCCATCGACCGCTCCGTCATCATGGAGATCATGGGGTCGGCGGGAGAGGCCTCCTCCAACTTCATCTCGCCGATCAAGTTCGGCTATACCGATCTCGACAATTACCCGGAATACGATCCCGAGGAATGCCAGCGCCTGCTGGCCGAGGCGGGCTATCCGGGCGGCGAGGGGCTGCCGGAGCTCGAATACATCACCTCCACCGGCTTCTATCCCAAGACCAAGGAATATGGCGAGGTCATCACCGCGCTCTTGCAGGAACAGGGCTTCCCGGTGACGCTGAACGTGATGGAGGTCGCGGCCTGGAACGAACGGCTCTACGACCGTCCGGGCGGCGGGCCGGGCCATATGGTCGATTGCGGCTGGTCCACCGGCTCGCCCGAACCCGATCTGGTGCTGCGCACCCATTTCCATTCGACCTCGAAACGCATCTGCGGCATCGAGGACCCGGAGATCGACGCGGCGCTCGACGAGGAACGCAATGCCTCCTCGCTCGAGGCCCGCAAGGAGAGCCTCCAGACCAACCTCATGCCGATGCTCGCGGAGAAGGTGCCGGCGCTCAGCCTGTTCACCTCCGTCCTGATCCACGGGATGCGCGCCGATGTGGAGAACCTCTTCATCTATCCCGACGGCATGTCGGACGCCTCCCAGACCGTTATGGGCTGAGGCCCTGCCGCCGGAGCCCCCGTCCCCTGGGGCTCCGGTTCACCTGCCACCCATCACAAAGGAAGCCCGATGTTCATTGTGAGATTCCTCGTCCGACGGCTGTTGCAGGGTGCGTTGATCGTCCTTCTGGTCTCGGCCCTCATCTTCACCCTGCTCAGGGTGGTTCCCGGCGATCCCGTGCGGCTGATGGCCGGTGGCATGGCACCCGAGGCGCTGATCGAACAGATCGCCACGGACATGGGGCTGCGCGATCCGATCTATGTGCAGTTCGGCCGCTACCTCGGCGGGATCGTGCAGGGCGACCTGGGACAGAGTTTCGTGCGTCCGGCGAACGGTGCGGCGGTCGGGGGCGCGAGTTTCAACGACAGCACGCGCGGCGAGCGGGCGGAAGTGTGGGACCTCATCGCGGAGACCGCGCCGATGACCCTGCAACTCGCGCTTCTTGCCATGGTCTTCGCGCTGATCATCGCCGTGCCGATCGGGGTCTGGGGCGGGCTCAGGCCCGGACGCTGGCCGGACCGGTTCGCGCTCTACCTCTCCTCCGTCTTCGTGAGCCTTCCGAACTTCTGGCTCGGCATCGTGCTCGCGCTGCTGCTGTCGGTGAAGCTGAAGCTGCTGCCGGCCATCGGCTACAACGGCTTCGCCTACACGATCCTGCCCGCGCTCGTGCTCGCGGTCGAGATCGCCCCCTTCATCATCCGTACCCTCACCGTGTCGGTCGCGGGCGTCATGAACCAGTCCTTCATCGACATGGCCTCGGTGCGGGGGCTGACGCGCAACCAGATCGTCTTTCGCCACGCGATGAAAAATTCATCCGTGCCGCTCCTGAACCTGCTCGGCGTGCAGTTTTCGATGCTCCTCGGCGGCGTCCTCGTGATCGAGTTCATTTTCGACTACCCCGGCCTGGGCCTGCTGACCATCAATGCGGTCATGCAGAGGGATTTCCCGCTGATCCAGGGCATCGCCATCGTGACCGCCGCCGCCTTCGTCCTGATCAACATCGTCGTCGATCTCTGCGCGACGGCCATCGACCCGAGATTGGAATACTGATGAGTGCCATAGATCTCACCCCCGTCGTCTCCGCCCCGGCCAGGGAGCGCAGGATCTCCGCGCGGATCTGGTCGGAGGCCTTTGCCTCGATCGAATTCAGGATCGGCCTCGTCGTCTTCGTGCTCCTGCTGCTCGCGGCGGTCTTCTACCCGATGTTCTCGGGCATCGACCCGACGAAGATGAACATCTCCGCCAAGCTCACCCCGCCGCTCCTGATGGGCGAGGGGTGGAGCTGGGCGCACCCGCTGGGGACGGACCAGCTCGGCCGGGACATGCTGTCGCGCTCGCTGGTCGGCCTGCGGTATTCCCTGCTGATCGGGATCTCGACCACCGTCCTCATGCTCGCGGTGGGCGCGCTGGTCGGGCTGGTCTCGGGCTATTTCGGCGGGCGCGTGGACACCGTGCTGATGCGGCTGACCGATGCCCAGCTGTCGATCCCGATGATCATCCTCGCCATCACCATCCTGGGCGTGTCGCGCCCGACCATCCCCTCGATCATCCTCGTGCTCGGTCTTGCGGGCTGGCCGGTCTATGCCCGCGTCATGCGCTCCACCGTGATGTCCGAGCGCAAGAAGGAATTCGTGCGCGGCGCCATGGTGCTCGGGGCGACGGACTGGCGGATCATGTTCACGCTCCTTTTGCCGCTGGTCCTGCCGCCCGTCGCCTTCGTCGCGGTGCTCGACATCGCGCGCATGATGATCTTCGAATCCGTGCTCGGGTTCCTCGGCCTCGGCGTCCAGCCGCCGACCCCGACCTTCGGCAACATCATCGCGGACGGGCGCAAATACCTCATGAACGCGTGGTGGATCGCCACCATGCCGGGCGTCTTCCTCGTGCTGACGCTGAGTTCGGTCAACCTGATGGGCGCCGCCCTCGAACGGGCCCGCAACAAGATCTACGGAGGTGCCTGACATGTCGCTCGATATGGCAACGACCGCGCAAACGCTCCTGTCCGTGCGCGAGCTGACCGTCACGGCGGAGGCGGAGGGAGGGCGGAAGACCATCCTCGACGGGATCAGCTTCGATCTCGCGCCGCGCCAGATCCTCTCCGTCATCGGCGAGAGCGGATCGGGCAAGACCGTCCTGGCCCGCGCCCTGGCAAGCTGGCTGTCCGCGCCGCTCCGGATCAGCGGCGGCGAGATCCTCTTCCAGGGGCGCGATCTCATCACCGACAAGGCCCATGCCCGGAGCCTCTCGGGACGCGAGATCGCCTATGTCGGGGGCAATCCGGCGGGCGCGCTCGATCCGACCATGACCGTCGGTGCGCAGCTCGTGGAGAAACTGCGCGCGGTGCGGCCCGACATCTCCGGCGAGGCGGCGAAGAAGAAGGCGATCCGCCTGCTCGAGGCGGTGAAGATCCCCTCCGCCGAGCGGCGCTTTCACGAATATCCCTTCCAGTATTCCGGCGGGATGATGCAGCGCGCGATGATCGTCGATGCGCTCATCTCCGATCCGGCGCTTCTGATCGCGGACAATATCACCCAGCCGCTCGACGTGACGGTGGCCGCCCAGATCCTCAAGCTCATGCGGGAGCTGAACGAGGACTTCTCGACCGCGATCCTCTTCATCTGCTCCTCGCTGCCGGTGGCCTGCGATGCCGCCGACGAGGTGATGGTGCTCCACGCCGGGCGAGTGGTCGAGCGTCAGGTGCCGAAGGATCTTGTGGCGCAGCCGGAACATGGCTACACGCGCGGCCTCATCGCCGAACTGCCGACGCTCTGGGCCGGCGGGGAGCAGGGGCGCGACCTGCGCCAGAACCGCGACCGGCAGGCCATCATGTCGGTGCGCGCCGTCGCGAAGCATTACGAGACGAAGGGCAAGAGCGGCAGGGCGCTGGTGAAGGCGGTGCGCAATGTCGAATTCGACGTCTTTCCGGGCGACAATTTCGGCATCGTGGGCGAATCCGGCTGCGGGAAATCCTCGCTCATGCGGCTTCTGACCGGCCTCGAGCGGCCCGACGCCGGATCGATCTTCTTCGAGGGGGAAAATGTCGGGGAGGCCAGTCCGAAACGCCTGCGCGCGTTGCGCCGCCGGTTCCAGCTCGTGTTGCAGGATCCCTACGGCTCGCTGCCGCCGCAATCCGCGATCGGCTCCATCCTCGAGGAACCGCTCAGGATCCACGGCATCGGGTCGCGCCGGGAACGGCGCGAGCGTGCGCGCACGGCGATGAGCGAGGTCGGGCTGCACGACAGCCTCTATGACAGCCTGCCCACCGGCCTCTCCGCCGGCCAGCGCCAGCGCCTGAACGTGGCGCGGGCGATGGTGCTCGAGCCGCGGCTGCTGATCATGGACGAGACCCTCTCCGCGCTCGACCAGACCGAGCAGGGCAAGCTGCTCGACCTCTTCGAGCGGCTTCAGGCGCAGCACGGCTTCACCTATATCTTCATCTCCCACGATCTCACGATGGTGCGCCGCGTCTGTTCGCGCATCGCCGTGATGTATCTGGGCGAGACGGTGGAGGTCGCGCCGAACGAGCGCCTGTTCTTCGATCCGGGCCACCCCTATACCCGCGCCCTGCTGTCCGCCGCACCGACGCTCGAGGAGCGCCGCTACCGGCCCGAGGACTGCCTGCTCGAGGGCGAGCCGCCGTCGCCCATCGACCTGCCGCCCGGCTGCGCCTTTGCCGGGCGCTGCCCGCATGCCTTCGAACGCTGCCGGCGCGAAAACCCGGCGCTGACGAGCCGGGGCGAGCAGGCGCTCGCCGCCTGTTTCCTCAATGCCAATACCGCTTCCAAGGAGAGCTCCCATGAGTGACACCCTCGATCTCGCCCGCATCGACGCAACCCTGTTGCAGGAGCTGATGGACAAGGTGTCGGATTTCGGCAGCACGGGGGACGGCGGTGTCGACCGTCCGGCGCTCACCGACGATCACAGGGCGGCGCGCGACTGGTTCGCCGGGGAGATGAGCGCGCGCGGCTACGAGGTTCTCGTCGACGATATCGGCAATCTCTACGGCAGGATCGCGCTCGCCGGTCCCGACGCGCCGCTCGTCATGATCGGATCCCATCTCGACAGCCAGCCCAGGGGCGGGCGGTTCGACGGCGCCTATGGCGTCGTCGCCGCACTCGCCGCCGTGGAGACCTGGCGGAGGGAACTCGCGGCGCGGGGGCAGGCGCCCGGCTGCAATTTCGTGATCGTCGACTGGATGAACGAGGAGGGGGCCCGGTTCCAGCCCTCGCTGCTCGGCTCCTCGGTCTTCGCCGGCGGTGTGAGCCGGGACTTCGCCCTCGCGCGCACCGATCGCGAGGGCCGGAGCGTCGCGGACGAGCTCCGGCGCACCGGTTACATGGGCGCCGACCCGGCGCCCCAGCCAGACTGCTATCTGGAAATCCATATCGAGGGCGACAGCAAGATGGAGCAGGCCGGTGCCCGCATCGCGCCTTTCGTGCGGCACTGGGGGGCGCTCAAGCTGCGGATCGAGGTGACGGGGGAGCAGAACCACACCGGACCGACCCCGATGGAGGACCGTCACGACGCCGTTCTCGGCGCCGCCCATATCATCGCGAAGGTGAGGGAGCTCGCGGACACCGCGCCGGACACGCTCTATACCTCCGTGGCCCGCGTCGACATCTCTCCGAACTCGCCCAATATCGTGCCCGGCAAGGCGGTGCTCTTCTGCGAATTGCGTGCGCCGGAGCCGGAGATGCTCGAATGGTCGGAGGCCGAACTGCGCGCGGCCCTGCCGGGGCTTGCGCAAAAGGCGGCCGTGACTGCCGGCATCGTGTCGGTGGACCGCCGCCCGGCGGGAAAATTCGACAGCCGTCTCGTCACCCTCGCGGAGGCGGCCGCGGATGCCTTCGGCTATCCCCGGATGCGCCTCGACACGATCGGCGGCCATGATGCGGTGGCGGTCAACGCGATCCTGCCCGCGATCGTCGTCGCCGTGCCCTCCGTCAACGGGGTCATCCACCGCAACGATGAATATACCTCGCCCGAGGATCTTGCGGCGGGGGGCGATGTCCTCGTCGAGATGATCCGGCGGATCGACACGGCGAAAGGTTCGCTCGACCTGGCGGCGGAGGGGGCATGAGCGTGCTGGTCGACGATGCGATGATGGCCGAGGCCGTGCGCGCGGCCGGCCTGTCGATGGAGGGCGCGACGGACGGGCCCGCCGCGCTGGCCTCCCCGAGCTACCGAGCGCTCGAGAGCCGGTCCGTCCTGACCGGCGGCGCCTTCGTGAAGCGGATGCACCCGGAGATGCGCGACGGTTTCGACCTTGGCGCGGCGATGGCCTGCGCGACGATGGCGGGCGAGGCCGGGGCGGGGCCGCGCGTGATCTGGAGCGACGCCGGGATGGGGGCGATCGCGATGGAGGCGCTGGGACCGGGCTGGATCACCCTGCGCCAGGACGGCTTGCAGCGGCCGGAGGTGGTCGAGGGCGCGATGGCGGCGATGCGCAGGCTCCATGCGGGGCCGGAGATCCCGTCGCGCTTCGACCCTTTCGCGCAGATCGACCGGCTGATCGCGGCGTTCGGGGCGGAGGGCGTGGCGCGGCCCGACGACATCCTCTGGCTGCGGCGCGTCATCGGCATGGCCGAAGGGCTCGCCGAAGGTGTCGTGCCGGCGCCCTGCCGCAACGACGGTTCCGCCTCCAATCTCATGGCGGGGCCCGAGGGGCAGGTGATGCTGGTCGATTTCGACCGCGCCGGGATGAACGATCCGCTCTACGATGTCGGCTGCCTGCTGGCCGAGGTGACCGATCACGAGCGCGACATGCGGGCGGGATACATCGCCTATGCCGGGGCGTTCGACGAGGCCGGTTTCGCCCGCGCGCGGCTCTGGTCCCATGTCGACGACATGCTGCACGCGCTCTGGGCGCGGCTGATGGCGCATCGCTCCGAACGCAGGTCGGTGGAATGGATCAAATACGGCGAATGGCGGCTTCTGCGCCTGCGCATCGCCCTGTCCCATCCGCTTTACGAAGAGAAGATCCGGCTCACGGGAGAGGCTGCATGATGATGAAACCGCTGGGCAGCGCCGCTCATCCCATGGAAGACACCATCGAGAGCGTGATCCGCGACGCGCCCCTGTTCCGGGGCGGCGCGGGCATGGTCTATGGTCCGGTGTCGGGCGGCATCTCGAACGAGAACTGGCGCGTGCAGGCGCGCGACGGATCGGGAGACTGGTTCGTGAAGGTTCCCGGAAACGGTACGGAGATGTTCATCGACCGCGCGACCGCGCTCGAGGCGTCGCAAAGGGCGGCGGCCGCGGGGCTGGGGCCGCGCGTCTATGACGACCTCGCGGATCGCGGGGTGGAGATCAACGATTTCCTCCCGGACCGGCGGCCCTCGACGCATAGCGATTTCGCCGGGCTCGACAATTGCCGCGCCGCCATCGCCGCCTATCGGACGATGCACGGGCTGCCCGCGCTCGGGCTGACGAAGACCGTCTTCGACATGATCGACGAACATCTGCGGCAGGTGCGGGAGCTCGGCGCGCCGATGTATCGCGACGGCGCCTGGCTGCTGACCAACACCGCCCTCGCGAAGGAGGCGATGGAGGCCTCGGGCTACGATCTCGTCACCTCCTTCAACGATCCGATGCCGGGAAATTTCATGATCGGGGAGGACGGCACGATCATGCTGATCGACTATGAATATGCCTCGATGAACGACCGCTGCTACGATCTGGGCATCTGGTTCGGGGAGATGTTCTTCACGCCCGGCCGCGAGCGCGAGCTGATCGAGGCGTATTTCGGAGAGGTCCGCGACGACATCGTCTCCCGTGTCACCGTGCACAAGGCGCTGGCCGACGTGAAATGGTGCCTGTGGTCGATGGTGCAGCTGAGCGTGTCCCGCCTCGATTTCGATTTCCACAAATACGGCATGTGGAAGAAGATGCGCGCCCGCTCGATCATGGAGCATCCGGACTGGGCGATGCATCTGCGGAGGCTGTGATGGCGGGCTATCGCGCAACGGCCCGCGGGGAGCGGTTCACCTTCCGCTCGCTCGCGCATGTGCTGGCCGCGGCGACCCCGGCGAGGTCGGGCGACGAACTCGCGGGCATCGCGGCCGGAAGCGCGCTCGAGCGCGTGGCGGCACGGCGGGTGCTGATGGACCTGCCGCTGACGGCCTTTCTCAGCGAGGCCGTGGTGCCCTATGAGCGTGACGAGGTGACGCGGCTCATCATCGACAGCCACGACAGGACGGCCTTCGCGCCCTTCGCGGCGATGACGCTGGGGGATCTGCGGGACTGGCTTCTGTCGCCCGCAGCGACGGCGGTTTCCCTCGGCGCGGCCGCGCCCGGCTTCACGCCGGAGATGGTCGCCGCCGTGTCCAAGCTCATGCGCAACCAGGATCTCGTCCGGGTGGCGCGCAAGGCGGAGGTGATCACCGCCTTCCGCAACACGCTCGGGCGCAAGGGGACGCTCGCCACACGGCTCCAGCCCAATCATCCGGCCGACGATCCGAAGGGGATCGCGGTCGCGGTGCTCGACGGGCTTGCCTTCGGGGCGGGGGATGCGGTGATCGGGATCAACCCGGCCTCCGACAACATCGCGAATTGCCACGGCCTGCTCTGCGCCCTCGACGACATCCGCGCCCGCTTCGACATTCCCGGCCAGACCTGCGTGCTCACCCATGTGACGAATGCGCTCGACCTGCTGGAGGCGGGTGCGCCGGTCGATCTGATCTTTCAGTCGGTCGCGGGGACGGAGGCGGCGAACGCGGGTTTCGGCGTCTCGCTTTCGGTCCTGCGCGAGGCGCATGAGGCCGGGCTTGCCGCCGGGCGCGGCACGGTCGGACGGAACGTGATGTATTTCGAGACCGGGCAGGGCGCGGCGCTCTCCGCCGACGCGCATCACGGGGTCGACCAGCAGACGCTTGAGGCGCGCGCCTACGGCGTCGCGCGGGCCTTCGACCCGATGATCGTGAACACCGTCGTGGGCTTCATCGGGCCGGAATATCTCTATGACGGCAAGCAGATCATCCGCGCCGGGCTCGAGGACCATTTCTGCGGCAAGCTGCTCGGTCTGCCGATGGGGGTGGATGTCTGCTACACGAACCATGTCCAGGCCGATCAGGACGACATGGACACGCTCGCGACGCTGCTCGTGGCGGCGGGGGTGAATTTCCTCATCACCGTGCCGGGGGCCGACGACGCGATGCTCGGCTACCAGAGCCTCGCCTTCGAGGACATCGCCTATCTGCGCGAGATCTCGGGGCTCGCCCCCGCGCCCGAATTCGCGGCATGGCTGGCGGAGACCGGCATCGGCGGCCGGGCGCAGGCGCTTCCCGATCCGGCGCGCCTGCTCGAGAAGATGGGGCTCGGCACATGAACGGCACTCTGAAATCCCGTCTCGAGGCGCTGGCCGCGCTGACGCCCTCCCGCGTGCGGCTCGATTTCGCGGGCGGTCCGGTGCCGCTCGACCGCCTGCTGTCCTTTCAGGAGGATCACGCGGCGGCACGGGACGCCATCACGGAACGGCCGGACTGGCCGGGACTTGCGGCGGCGCTCGACCGGCCGGTCCAGCTCGTGCAGAGCCGTGCCCCCGATCGCGCCAGCTATCTCAGGCGGCCGGATCTCGGCCGGCGCCTCGCCCGCGGCACGGAGGTCGCGGAAAGCCGTCCATCCCTCGCCATCGTCATCGCCGACGGCCTTTCGCCGCCTGCGGTGATGGCGCATGCGGCGCCGCTCGTCGCGGCCCTGGACGGCGTCTGCGCGGCGTCCCGCGGCGCGCCGGTGTTCCTCGCGGAGCAGGCGCGGGTGGCCATCGGCGACGAGATCGGGGCGCTTTGCGGGGCGCGCCTGGTGCTCGTCCTCATCGGGGAGCGGCCGGGCCTTACCGTCTCCGACAGCCTCGGCGCCTATCTCACATGGGCGCCTGCACCCGGCACCCGCGACAGCGCGCGCAACTGCGTCTCCAACATCCACGCCCGCGGCGGGCTCTCCTATACGGCGGCGGCGGCGCGGCTGGCCTGGCTCATTGCACAGGCGGGCGAACGGCGGGTGACGGGGATCGGTCTGAAGGATGAAAGCCCGAACCTGATCTCCGCTAAGGACCGGATACCGGAACGGTAACCGGCATGGGCCCGTCGTGTGCGGCGCGCCACCTCCGGAAACGCACCCCGCGGCGCCGGCGGGACGATTCGTCGCGTCAAGGATGAAAGAAAAATAAAATCCTCCGCCCGCCTCTTGCCGCACATATGTTTTTTTGTCCGCCGCGGCTCCCGCGAGGGCGGCGTTTCAGCAAATGGCGGCAAAGGCGGGAATTGTGGCCTGCGCGGGGGGCGGGGCGGGCGGAAGACGGGTTGAACCTTCGGTCAAACTCCGCTCTACGACGGGGAAGATACAGAAAAGCCGGTCGGACGGAGCATGACAGAGAAACAGACGGATGCCGCCTCGATCGTGTTCGAGGCCGTGGGCAAGGCCTTTGACAAGCCCGGCGGGGGAACCGTCGCGGCGCTCGAGGACGTGATCCTCACCGTGCCGCCGGGAACGATCACGGGCATCATCGGGCGGTCCGGCGCCGGGAAATCGACGCTCCTGCGCATGGTGAACGGGCTCGAGCGCCCGACCTCCGGCCGCGTGCTGGTCGGCGGGCAGGATGTCGGCACGGCGAAAGGTCCCGCCCTGCGCGCGATCCGGCGCGATGTCGGCATGATCTTTCAGCATTTCAACCTTCTGTCCTCGCGCAGCGTCGCCGGCAACATCGCCCTCCCGCTCGAGATCGCGGGCGTGCCGAAGGCGCAGATCGCGCCGCGCGTCGCCGATCTGATCGCGCGCGTGGGCCTCTCGGCGCAGGCGGACCGCTACCCCGCCGAGCTTTCCGGCGGGCAGAAGCAGCGCGTCGGCATCGCCCGTGCGCTGGCTACGGGGCCGAAGGTGCTCCTGTCCGACGAGGCGACCTCCGCCCTCGACCCCGAGACGACGCAGACGGTTCTCGCGCTGCTGCGGGACATCAATCGCGACCTCGGCCTCACGATCCTGCTGATCACGCACGAGATGGCGGTGGTGCGGGACATCGCGAGCCATGTGGCGGTGATCGACGGCGGCAGGATCGTCGAACATGGCACGACCTACGATGTCTTCGTCGCGCCGAAACACGCCACCACGCGCTCCTTCCTCTCCGGTGTCACCGGCGTCACGCTGCCCGAATTCATCAGGCACCGGCTGACGGACAGCCTGCCCGCGGGCGGCGGCGACGAGGTGATCCGCGTGACCTTCGCCGGGCAGCACGCGACCGATCCGATGCTCGCGCTGCTCGCGCGGGATCTGGGGATCGAGGTCAACATCCTCGCCGGCGCGGTCGAGGAGATCGGCACGCATCCCTTCGGCAATCTGCTCGTCTCGCTTCCCGCCGGACGGGGGGCGGAGGCGCGGTCCTATCTCGAACGTCACGGGCTCATGACGGAGGTGCTCGGCTATGTCGGCTAATCTCATCAACCTGCTGATCGAGGCGACGGGACAGACGCTCTACATGGTGGCGATCTCGGCGCTGATCGGCACGGTCTTCGGCCTGCCGCTCGGCACCTTCCTCGCCACGTCGCAGCGCGGGGAACTGCTGTCGGCTCCGCTCGTGAACAAGGTGCTCGGCCTTGTCGTCAACGCGACGCGCTCCGTGCCCTTCATCATCCTCGTCGTCGCGATCATCCCCTTCACCCGGATGGTGGCGGGCACCTCCATCGGTACCACGGCAGCCATCGTGCCGCTGACCATCGCCGCCATACCCTTCATCGCCCGGCTGGTGGAGAACGCGATCCGCGAAGTCGACAGCGGGCTGATCGAGGCGGCCCGCGCCATGGGCGCCACGCCGGTGCAGATCATCGTCAAGGTGCTGGTCCCCGAGGCCCTGCCCGCGATCACCCTCGGCCTCACCCTCGCCGTGGTGAGCCTGATCGGCTATTCGGCCATGGTGGGCGCGGTCGGCGGCGAGGGGCTCGGCGATCTCGGCATCCGCTACGGCTACCAGCGGTTCATGCCCGAAGTCATGGCCGTGGTCGTGCTCATCCTCATCGTCCTCGTGCAGCTCGTGCAATCCGTCGGGGAATGGATTGCCGCGCGCGTGGACAAGCGCGCCCCGAAAGGGCGCGGACAGTAACCGGACCTCAGAACCTCAAGGAGAGAAAACATGAAGCGTCTCGCGACCCTGACCTCCGTCCTCGCCCTGATCTCCTCGACCGCCCTGGCCGAGGAGATCAAGGTCGGCGTCTCCCCCGGCGAACATGCCGAGATCATGGAAGAAGTGGCCAAGGTGGCCAAGCCGATGGGACTCGACATCGACGTCGTCGAGTTCTCCGACTACGTCATCCCCAACCAGGCGCTCGCCGATGGCGACATCGAGGCGAATTCCTTCCAGCATGTGCCCTATCTGGAGAACCAGATGGCGGATCGCGGGTTCGACCTGACGGTGGTGGCCAACACGATCACGACCCCGATGGGCGTCTATTCGGACAAGATTTCCGAGCTCTCCGAGCTCGAGGACGGGGCGAATTTCGGCATTCCGAACGATCCGACGAACGGCGGCCGCGCGCTGCTGGTGCTGCAACAACTGGGCGTGATCTCCCTCGACCCGGAGGCCGGTCTCAAGCCGACCGTGCTCGACATCACCGACAACCCGAAGAACCTGAGGTTCACCGAACTCGACGCCGCGCAGCTTCCGCGCTCGCTGGCCGATCTCGATGCGGCGCTGATCAACACCAACTACGCGATCGCGTCCGGCCTCGATCCGAAGGAGGATTCCATCGCGATGGAAAGCGCGGAAAACCCCTATGTGAACGTGATCGTGGTGCGCACGGGCGACGAGGAGCAACCCTGGGTCCAGACGCTGATCGACGCCTACCATTCCGACGAGGTGAAAACCTTCATCGAGGACAGCTATCACGGCACGGTGCTGACCTCCTGGTAAGCGACCCGGTACGGGACGGGACGAAACGCGCGGGGGAGCCTCCCGCGCGTTTTCCATATGCGGTTCCCGCCCGAAGGCGCAGGGCTCACCCGGAATAGACGTCGGTGATCAGCCGGGCCACGAGATCGGTGGCCGGAAGCGGCTGGCGGCCCGTGCTGCGGATCAGCGAGACCTCGCGCACCAGATCCGGCTCGACGATCTTCTGCACGAGGAAGGCCTCCGGCCGCGGATGCGCGCTGAGCGCGCTGCGGGAGACGATACATCCGGCGATCCCCTGTTCCGCCAGTTCCAGCATCACGTCGACCGTTTCGATCTCGAACCGGATATTCAGGCCGATGCCGGCGCCTTGCGCCGCGGCATCCACCATGGCCCGCAGCGAATGCGGCGCGGGCGGCAGGACGACCGGATGCCGGGCGAGGGCGCCGAAGGGGATCGTGACTGCGGCATCCCGGTCGGGACGGGCGGAGACGAGCACGATATCCTCCTGCATCACCGGCTCGGCGCCGATGCCGGAGGGCAGGGCACCCGTCAGATGCACGAGGGCGAGATCCAGACGCCCGGCGGCGATCCAGTCGACCAGCGTCGCGCTCGGCGCGGTGACGAGGTTCAGGCGGATCTCGGGAAAGCGCGCGGAGGCGCGCTCGATCAGCCCGGCACTCTTCTTCGGGTCGATCGCGGGACCGACGCCGACCGTCACCTTGCCGGCGGGCGTCTTGCGGGGGCGCAGAAGCTCGACGGTCTCCTCCACGTCGCGCACGATGCGCCGCGCGTGGGGAAGCAGTTGCCGCCCCGCCTGCGTGATCTCGACCCCGCGGCTGTGCCGGACGAAGAGCTGCCTGTCGAGCTCCTCCTCGAGCGTGCGGATGTGCAGGCCCAGGGCAGGCTGGCTGATGTGGAGCGCGTCGGCGGCCCGGCTGAGGCTGCCGAGTTCGGCGACAGCGATAAAGAAGCGCAGGCGCTTGATGTCCATCATCCTGTCCGGGGCAATCTTCGGGAAAGCCCATCAGATCATGCAAATTCCGGATTGACCAGACATGCCGGACAGATCGCGGCGCGGCAGGAGGCTTTGCCTTCAGCAGATGCAAGGAAACGGTTCTACCCCGGCGCGCGGGCCTGCCGTAGGCTCGTCTCGAATTCAACAGGATCTGCTCTGCCGGACTTCCGGCGGACCCGGCCGCGGGACCGACGTGCCGGCGGGGAGGGGGCGTGCTGCCCGTTCCGGCCGCCGGCGGCCTGCCCGAATTCTTCGCTCTACCGGGGCGGCATCCTGCCGTCCGTCTCTGTCCAAGGAGGTTTTCGTGACATCAGACAAGACGCTCACCCGATCCGCGCCGCCGCAAGGCCAATGGGCGCTCGGGATCGACATCGGCGGGACGTTCACCGATATCGTTTTGCACAACGAACGCGACGGCACCGTCCATTCCCACAAGGAGCTGACGACGCCGGGCGATCCGGCGACCGGCGTGCTGACCGGGATGGAGACGCTGTTCGCCCGCGAGAAGGTGGCCCCCGGCGATGTGGGGCGCATCGTGCATGCGACGACGCTGTTCACCAATGCGCTGATCGAGCGGAAGGGGGCGGAGACCGGGATGATCACCACCCAGGGCTTCCGCGACGTGCTCGAGATCGGGACCGAGCGCAAGTACGAGCTTTACGACAATTTCATCCGCATGCCCGAGCCGCTGGTGCGCCGCAGCCTGCGCATCGACGTGCCGGAGCGGGTCGCCGCGGACGGGTCGGTGGTGCAGCCGCTGGACGAGGCGGCGGTGATCGAGGCGGGCCGGCGGCTGGTGGAGCATGGCGTCGACTCCGTCGCCATCGTCTTTCTGCATTCCTATGCCTATCCCGAGCATGAATGCCGGGCGCGCGATCTTCTGGAGGCCGAATTCCCCGGTCTTTTCGTCTCCATATCTTCCGAAGTCGTTCCCGAGATCCGGGAGTTCGAGCGCAGTTCGACTACCGTCGCCAATGCCTATGTCAAACCTCTGGCTTCGCGCTATCTCAACGAGCTCGAGGACCGTATCCGCGCCTTCGGCATCGACGCGGGCATCTTCATGATGCTGTCGAGCGGCGGGTTCACCCATGTGGAGGAGGCGCGCCGCGTGCCGGTGCAACTCCTTGAATCCGGTCCCGCGGCCGGGGCGCTGTCGGCGGCCTTCTTCGGGGAGCGCAGCGACCACGCCTCGCTGCTGGCCTTCGACATGGGCGGGACCACGGCCAAGCTCGCGATGATCGACGAAGGCGAGCCCAGCATCGCCTATCGGTTCGAGGCGGCCCGCGAACGCCGCTTCCGTCCCGAATCCGGCCTGCCGCTCAGCATCACCACCATCGAGCTGATCGAGATCGGCGCCGGCGGCGGTTCCATCGCCTCGGTAGACGGGGTCGGCCTGCTGAAGGTCGGTCCGCGGAGCGCCGGATCGACGCCGGGCCCGGCCTGCTACGGCCGTGGCGGGACCGATCCGACCGTGACCGATGCCACGCTGCTGCTGGGCTATCTCGATCCCGAGACCTTCGCCAACGGGACCATCGCGATCAGCCCGGAAATCGCGCGCGACGCCTTCGCGCCGCTGTGCGAGGCGACCGGCCTCGGGGTCGAGGAACTGGCCTGGGGCATCTATGACGTGGTGAACGAGAACATGGTGAGCGCCGCGCGGATGCATATCGCGGAAAACGGCAAGGATCCGCGCCGCTACGCGCTGCTCGCCACCGGCGGCGGCGGGCCGCTGCACGGCTGTGCGGTCGCCGGCAAGCTGGGCATCCGGGAGGTGATCTGCCCGCCCTCGGCCGGTGTCGCCTCGGCCAGTGGCCTGCTCGTGGCGCCGGTGCGCGTCGACCGCTCCCTCTCGGTGGCGACACCGCTGAACGAGCTCGACTGGGACGCCTTCGAGGCGGAGTATCGCGCCCTCGAGGAGGATGCGACCGCCGTCAGCCGCGCGACGGGCGCCGCGCCGCAGCCGGCGATCCGGCGCGCCGCCGATATCCGCTATGTCGGGCAGGGCTTCGAACTCGTCGTCGATCTGCCCTCGGGCCCCTTCGATGCCGCATCCCTGCCGGTGATCCGGGAGCGGTTCGAGGCGGAATATCGCCGCGTCTTCCAGCGGCTGCCGGACTCGGAGATCGAGATCATGAACATCCGCGTCTCGGTGCAATCCCCGGCCTCGGACGCGGCGGGGCTGCTTGCCCCGCCGTCCGGCGGCACGCTGCCGGAGGCGCGGAAGGGCCTGCGGCAGGTCCGGTTCGGCAGCGAGAGCGTCGCGGCCGCCGTCTATACCCGCGCTCTCATGGGGCCCGGATCCGAGGTGGAGGGGCCCGCGATCATCGAGGAGCCGGTCTCCACGCTGGTCGTGCCGCCCGGCGCGCGCGCCCGCGTGCATCGAAGCGGCAACCTCGTCGTCACCCTCGACCAATCCTGAAACGACAGTACGGAGTCATACGCGATGAGTTCAGTTCAATTCGACGCTGTCAGCCTGCAAATCCTCTGGAACCGCCTGATCTCGGCGGTGGACGAAGCCTCGGCCATCCTCGTGCGCACCGCCTTTTCCACCATCGTGCGGGAATCGCATGATTTCGCGGTGGTCGTGACCGATGTCGAGGGGCAGTTGCTCGCCCAGGCGACACAGTCGATCCCTTCCTTCATCGGCACCCTGCCGCGCACGGTGCGCCATTTCATCGAGGGCTTCGGCCTCGAGAACATCCATCCCGGCGATGTGATGATCTGCAACGACCCCTGGCAGGGCACAGGCCACCTCCCGGACATCAACCTGTGCCGGCCGATCTTCGTGGGCGAGCGGCTCGTGGGCTTCGCGGCCTCGACGGCGCATGCGATGGACGTGGGCGGCCGCTCCGGCAGCCTGGTCATGCGCGACATCTTCGAGGAGGGGTTCCAGATCCCGCGCTGCAAGCTGATCAGCGCCGGCCAGGTGGACGAGACGCTGGTGCGGCTGTTGCGGACCAACGTCCGGGCGCCGGATCAGGTCATGGGCGACCTCTGGGCGCAGATGACCAGCCTCGACGTCGCCGCGCAGCGGGTGACCGAGCTGATGGCGGAATACGGGCTGGAGGATCTGACCGATCTCGGCCGCGAGATCCTCGACCGCTCCGAAAGCGCGATGCGCACCGCCATCTCCGCCATGCCGGAGGGAACATACCGCTATACCGTGACCCCCGACGGGCTGACCGAGCCCTTCGAGGTCAACATGGTCATCACCCTGAAGGACGGGGACTGCCTCGTCGATTTCGAGGACGTGCCGCCCCAGATGGACGGAACTTCCCTCAACGTGGTCTATGCCTATACCTTCGCCTATACCGTCTATGGCCTGAAATCGGTCATCGCGCCGGACCTGCCCAACAACGAGGGCGTGCTGCGGCCGATCACGATGACGGTGCCCGAGGGCAGCATCCTCAACCACAGGTATCCCTGCGCGGGCTTCTCGCGCAACATGATCGGCCACCACCTGCCGGTCGCCTCGATCACCGCGCTTGCGGAGGCGGTGCCGGAGCGGGTGATGGCCCCCTGCGGCGTGGCCACCTGGGCGATGCACCAGACCGGGACGAACGAGAAGGGGCCCTATGCCAACCTTTTCTTCTTCAACGGCGGCTATGGCGCGACCTGCCGGCATGACGGGCCGAGCGTGCTGAGCTGGCCGTCCAACATCTCCGGCGTTCCGGTCGAGATCATGGAGCGGCTGGCGCCGATGCGGGTGGATTACAAGAGGCTGCGGGCGGATTCCGGCGGGCGCGGCCGGTTCCGCGGCGGGCTCGGTCTCGAGGTCGCGATGCGGGTGCTCGAGACCTCCCCGATCGAGATCTACCTTCAGGCCGACCGTACCCGGTCCGTTCCCGAGGGCATTCTCGGCGGCGAGGCCGGGGCCGTGGGGGAGATCATCGTGAACGACGGGGAGCCGATCCTCGGCGAGCGGTCGCTGTCGCTCTCCTCGGGCGATGTCCTGACCCTGCGCACGCCGGGGGCGGGCGGCTACGGCCCGGCCGGGGAACGCGACCGGCGGATGATCGAACGGGATCTCGCCGAAGGCTACGTCACCGTCCGCGGTGCGGGCGACTGGGTGTAACCCGGCGCGAGGTGCCGTCGTGAAGGGCGCACCCCGGCCACGCGGAATGGCGTGGCCGGGGTGTCCGATTTTCGACGGGTGGACGGGCGCCGTGTCGGTGCCTCAGGCCCCGAACAGGCGTCCGGCGGCGCGCAGGCGCGGGTCGCGCCGGGTCTCCTCCGGGTCCGGGACATGGCCGAGACAGCGCCACAGCGTCGCGGTGTTCGAGGTGAGGACCGGAATGCCCAGCTCCCGCTCGAGCGGCGCGATGAGCGGCAGGGTCGGAAAATCGGTGCAGCTGATCACCAGCGCCGCGACATCCGCGGCCCCCACTTGCCGGGCAAGGCGCTCCACGGTCGCAAGCGGCGTCTGCGCGATCTTGGGATATTCCCACGCCCCCCGCGCGCCGAGCCCCAGCCCGGCGACGGCCAGGGTTTCGATCCCGTGCGCCGCGAGGAAGGCCACCTCATGCGCGTTCATCGCCTCCGAATAGGGGGTGGCGAGGCCGATCCGTCCGGCACCGAGATGGCGCAGCGCCTGCACGAGGCTGTCCGCCGTCGTGATCACGCTCACGCCGCTGCGTGCGGAGATCTCCGCCCCGAGCGCGTCGGAGGGCGTGACCAGCGACCCGGCGGTGCAGGCATAGGCCACCACATCCGGCCGCATCGGCGCCAGCATCGCGACCGCCGCCTCGAGATCGGTCTTCAGAGCGGCGATGCCCTCGGTGCTCTGCGTGTCGGTGTGCAGTGCCATGCGGTGGCTGTGGGCCGTGGCGCCCTCGGGCAGGAGGCGGGACCATTCGGCCTCGTTCACCGTGTTGGTCGGCGGAACGATCAGGCCGATCCGGGCGCGCATCGAATAGCTCGAGGCGGGGCGGGTCATCTTCGCCTCCGTCACTTGAGCGCCTGCGGGAGCCATGTCGCGATCTGCGGGAAGAGCGTCAGGACGAAGACGTGCAGGATCATCACCAGGCAGAAGGGCGCGGCCGCGCGGGCGAGCCGGCCGATGGGGTCGCCGGTGAGGTGTTTCATCACGAACAGGTTGATCCCGACCGGCGGGGTGATCTGCGCCATCTCGATCGTCACGATGAGGAAGATCCCGTACCAGACCGGATCGAAGCCCGCCGAGACCGCGAGGGGCAGCGTGACCGGCAGGGTCATGACGATGGTGGACAGCCCGTCGATGACGCAGCCCAGCACGAGGTAGAACACCACCAGAAGCGCGATCAGCGCGAAGGGCGACAGGTGCAGCGCCTCGATCGCCTGGGCGATGTCGGAGGGAATGGACAGCCGCGCCATGGCCTTCGTCAGAAAGAGCGCGCCGGCGAGGATGAGGCTGATCATGCTGCATGTCCGCACCGCGCTCATCAGCGCGCCGGTGAGCTTGCGCAGCCGGAAACCGGGATCGAGCAGCAGCAGGACAAGCGCGCCCGCCGAGCCGACGGCGGCCGCCTCGGTCACGGAGGCGAGGCCCGTCAGCATCGAGCCCATCACGCAGAGGATGAGCAGCAGGGTCGGCAGCAGCCGGCCGATGGACTGCGCCGCCTGGCGGAAGGTCAGCGGTCTGGCATCCGGGTCGTCGGGGGCGCGCGAGCGCAGGCCGATCCAGGCCATGAACATCGCGCAGAGCAGGAGGCCCGGAAGCAGCCCGGCGATGAAGAGGTCGAGGATGGAGACCTGTGCGATGACGCCGTAGACGATCATCGGGATGGAGGGCGGAATGAGCAGCCCGATCGAACCCGCGCCCGCCAGCGAGCCGCGGTTCAGCATCGGGTCGAAGCCGCGTTTGTCGAGTTCCTCGACGGTGATGCGCCCGACGGTCGCGGTGGTCGCGGCCGAGGAGCCGCTGATCGCGGCGAACAGCGCCGAGGCCAGCACGTTCACCTGGATCAGCCCGCCCGGCAGCCGGCGCGCGAAGGGCGCCAGCCCGTCGAACAGGTTGCGCGACAGGTTGGTGACGTAGAGGAGTTCGCCCATCAGCACGAAGAGGGGCAGGGTGACGAGTTCCTGCGAGGTCGCCGTGCCCCAGATGTCGGAGGCGAGGAAGGTGCCGACCCTCATGTTGCGAAAGAGTTCCAGCGACAGGATGCCCGTGCCCATGAGGGACAGGCCGATCCAGGTGCCGCTCAGCAGCAGGACGGCCAGGGCGGTCAGGATGAATGTTGCCGGGACGGCCATGATCAGATTTCCCTTGCGAGGTCGGGGGCGGCGGCACGCGGCCGCACGAAGCCGAGCGTTTCCATCATGCAGGCGACGATCCCGGTGCAGATCAGCCAGAGGGAGACCGCCAGCATCATCTGCGGGATCCAGAGCGGCGTGGCGCTGGGATAGAGGCTCGTCGAACCGCGCTCGAGGCTCGCGAGCGCATAGAGCGTCATGTGCCAGGCGGCGAAGCTGGCCACCGCGAGGCCGATGGCCTCCGTGACCACCGCCATGCCGCGGGCGAGCGGGGCGGAGAGCCGGTCGCTGAGCAGGGTGACGCGGATATGCCCGGCCTCGGTAAAGACCCAGCCGCTTCCGGCAAAGAGGCTCGCGCCGAGAAGGTAGACGGAATATTCCGTCGCCCAGGGCTGGGAGATGCGGAAGGCCGAGTTCAGCACCACCTCGAGCACCAGCATGAGCGCCAGGACGGCGAGGGCGGCGGCGGCGAAAACGGCTCCGGCGCGGGTCGCGAGACGGCAGGCCCGATGGAGTGTCTGCATGGTCTGATCTTTCCTGAATCGGGGAACGGGCGGCGGTCCGGCCGTCTGGCCGCGCCGGTCGGATCCGGTCGCAGCCGGAGCATGCGACCGGACCGGATCTTAGTCCTCGGCGTGATAGGCGTTCAGCACGCGTTCCGCGTCGGCACCGGTACTTGCGACCAGATTCTGCTCGAGCGAGGCCGTGGCGTCACGCATCGCGGCCAGCATGTCGGGCGAGGGCACGGAGACTTCGAGGCCGTTCTCCTCGAGTTGTTTCATCCGCATGTCGTGTTCCTGGCGGGCGACCTCCCAGAACTCCGGCTCCATCGTCGCGGCGAGGTCGAGGACCGTCTGCTGCGTCTCGGGCGCGAGCTCGTTCCAGTAATCCATGTTCACCGACATGAGGTTGAAGGAGACCATGTGGTTGGTGACATAGCCGTAATCGAGGAATTCCCAGAGCTGCTGGGCGACGGCGGTCGTCCCGGAGGTCATCACCGCGTCGAGCTTGCCCGTCGCGAGCGCCGGGATCACGTCGGCGGAGCCCATGATCAGCGGCAGCATCCCGAGGCTTTCCGCGAGGTTGGAGGTATTGGTGTCCATGGTGCGGACGGCGAGGCCCTCGAAATCGTCGAGGCTCTCGATCTTCCGGTTGGTGAAGATGAGCTGCGTCGGCCAGGGCACGGAATAGAGCAGCTTCTGGTTCCGCGTCTCGAGCGCCTCTTCCCAGACCGGGCGGATGAGCTGGTAGTAGCGTTCCACATCGCTCTCGTCGTCGAACAGGAAGGGAATGCCGTCGAGCCCCAGAAGGGGCAGGTCGCCCACGTTCATCATCGCGGCGGTTTCCCCCATCGGCACGATGCCGTCTTCCAGCGCGCGCACCGTTTCAGTGGGCCGCACGCCGAGCGCGCCGCCGGCGTGGATCTTCAGCGACAGCTCGCCACCGGTCGCCTCCTCGACCGCTTCGGCAAAGCGCTCGGCATTGCCGACGTGATATTCCGACGGGCCCCAGGGAAGGGAGACGTCCCAGGTTTCTGCGGTCGCGAAAGTGGCTGTCACCGTCATCGCGCAGGTGAGCGTCGCGGAAAGGAAGAGGTTGGTCATCATTGGTCTCATCTGTTGGAAAGGTTGCGTGTCGACGCGCCTTCGGTCGAGGAGCGTTCTTTTTTATGGGTCTTGGTCTGGGTTCCGGGGCGGCATCGCGCCCCGGCTCACCGTGTCGCGGGGACGGGGCCGGGACGGCCGGCGCGTCGGGGATCGGGGGCGACTGGCGGGAGAGGAGTCGGTTGCGTCATCGTTGTGCGTATCCGTTGTTCTACATTATGGAACATTTATCCTAAATAGTAGGATATGGATCGTGCCGGTTCCGGTCAAGTTCTGTGCCGGGATGGCGGAAGGAGCGGCGTGCAGAAGATTAAACTCTAGGCAATGCCGGGCCGCGTGAGGGCGAGAAAAAAACGGCGAAGGCGGGAGCCGTGCGGGGCCTCTGTTCCGCATGGCGTCGGCTATGGGACAGCGGGAGGAAAAGGCCCCCGGCGGGTCGGACGTCAGGCCGGCCAGGGCGGCGGCTGCGGGCGTCCGGGTGGGCGGGGGTCAGGGGAAAACTCCTGCCGCGCCGCCGGGGGAGGACGGGGCCCGCACCGCCGGTGCGCGGTGCGGGCCCCGGTGCGGGAAGGATCAGGCGGAGAGGCGGCCGAAGTAATCGGCTTCCTTGCGCGCGAGATGATCCGCCCAGATCGCGACGGTGGTGTTCGGATCGTGCCGTTCCGCCCATTTCTTGGGGATCTGGAGCGGGTTTTGCGGATTCTTCCGCCCGAGCCGCAGCAGGACCATCTGCCGGAGCAGTTCCAGGACCGCCTCCGCGCAGACCGGCGGGGTGCCGTCGGTCCAGCCGTTCGCGAGCCCCGTCGCCGGGTCGATGAAGCCGAGCGCGGCGGCGGTCCCGGTCAGGCGGCGTTCCTCTTCGAGGCTGTGGATCGCCTCGGGCATGTGCAGCGCCGCGGCGATGGTCGCGCCGATCGCATAGGCGCCCCAGTTGGCGATGGCCGCGACCACGAGCAGGTCGGTCTCCACGGGGGTGCCGATCACGTCGCCGGTGGGGACGACGCGCAGGATGTCCTCAAGGATGCTGCCCATGCCGACCTCGTTGCCGCCATCGCCGATGCCGATGGTCAGGATGCCGCGGCGGCGGGCTTCGGCGAAGACGTGGTCGACTTTGCCGACGGTGTCGGTGACGTCGAGCCCCTTGCCGGTGTGGTAGCGGCCGCGCGGGCAGGGCGCGGGCTTCTCGATCGCGATCATCGCGGCGGGCGCGAGGTCGCAGAGGCGTTCGGCCTCGGCCTTCGCGCGGTCGTGGTCGATGGGCAGCGGCATGACCGCCGCCTTGAACGGCGTGGTGCGGGCGAGCTCGTAGTCCAGCACCTCGAGCCCGAGGGAGGCGGCGAGCCCGGCCATGCGCTCCATGTTGGCCACCTCGGTCAGGAAGACCGGCGTGATGTCGAGGGTCACGCAGAGCATCCGTGCCAGCGCCACCGCGCCGAGCGGGCCGTCCATCTCGTCGATCATCGAGGGCGGGTCGAAGAAGCCGGTGCAGAACACCACCGTGTCGCGCGGCTTGACCCGGTCGAGCAGTTCCTTCGCCGCGGTGTAGATCAGCGGCTCGGCCCGGTTGGCGCGGGCGGCGTCGTAGAGTTCGCGGGTGATGTTGGCGCCGGTCAGCTCGGCGCTGCCGCCGGACATGAAGACCTGGACGGAAATCAGCCGGTCGGCGGAATCCGCGACGGCATGGGCGAGATCGAGATCGGGGGTGAATGTGTCGGTCATTTCAGGAACAGGCTCCCGTAGTCTTCCAGGGTGTCGTTGATGCCGCTGCTGCGCAGGGCGTGCCAGTAGAGGGCGGTGTTGATGGCGATCACCGGCTTGCCCAGCCGGTCTTCCGCGCGGGGCGCATGGCGGGCCATGCACAGGTTGGTGCCGCATTGCAGGATCGCGTCGACGTCCAGCGCGCCGAGTTCGTCGAGCGCCGCGTCCATCTCCGCGAGGGTCGTGGCCGCGATGTCGGTGGGGCTCGAGCGTTTCAGGCCGATGATCTGCGCCACGTCATAGCCGAGATCGGTGAAGAAGCGGTGGACGTTCGCATCCCCGATGGGGAGGTAGGGGGTCAGGATGCCGATCCGCCGCGCGCCGTAGCTTTTCAGCGCCGCATCGGCGGCGTCCGATCCCATGGTGACGGGAAGGTCGGTCCATTCCGCGAGCTGGGCGGCGAGCTTGCGGCTGCCCTCGAGCCCGCCCCAGAAGGTCTCGGACGACATGCCGATGACGACATGGTCGGGCTCGCAGGACAGGGCGGACTCCAGCGCGGCCCTGGTGCCTTCCTCGATCAGGCCCATGAAGCGCTCCATGTCCGCGTCGGACTTCAGGGCGGCATTGGGAACCGCGACGCGGGAGATGTGGTTGGTGACGCCCTCGACGCGCATGTCGTCGAATTCCGGCTGGACGATGGTGTTCGTCGAGGGGATCAGAACGGCAATCTTGCGCCGCCATCCCATGAGGTCAGTCATGTTGATGCCTTTCTTGCTGAAGGATGTTTGGAAGAGCTATCGGGAGAGGAGTGCGATTTGCGGGAAGGCGAGCAGGAGCGCGATCATCAGGGTCATCGCCACCACGAAGGGCGCGCTGCCCGCCATGATGTCGCCGATCGAGCCGGTCTTTCGCACGCCTTGCACGACATAGAGGTTCATGCCGACGGGCGGGGTGATCAGCGCCATCTCGATCACGATCATCAGCACGATGCCGAACCAGATCGGATCGTAGCCGAGGCCGAAGACGATGGGCGCGAAGATCGGCGTGGTGGCGATCATCAGCGACAGGGATTCCATCACGCATCCGAGCGCCACATAGAAGAGGATGATCAGCACCATGGTCCAGAACGGCGTCAGGTTCACCGCATCCACCATCCGCGTCACGGCGGCGACGAGGCCGATGCCGGAGAGGACGAAGTTCAGGAAGGCGGCGGCGATGACGATGAGCATGATCATCGCCGTGGTCTCCATCGTGCTGAGCAGCACGCGGCGGCAGATCTCGAGGCTGAGCTTGCCGCGCCAGAGGCAGATGACGGCCGCGGCGGCGACGCCCATGGCGGCTGCCTCGTTCGGTGTCGCAAGCCCGGTGTAGATCGAGCCGAGGATGGCGAAGAACACCAGCAGCGGCGGCAGCAGCATCGGCAACCCGCGCAGCGCGTTTCGCAGATCGAAGGTCTCGCGCCGCCCGCCGAACTCCGGTTTCATCAGGCAGAGGGCGATGAGCACGGCGGAGAAGAGCCCGGCCAGAAGCAGCCCCGGCACCACGGCGGAGACATAGAGGCGGGTGACGGAGGTCTCGGTGATCACCGCATAGAGGATCAGGTTGATCGAGGGCGGGATCAGGATGCCGAGCGTGCCGCCCGCCGCGAGCGTGCCGCAGAAGAGCTTTTCGTTGTAGCCGTTGGCGCGCGCCTCGGGCAGGGCGATGGAGGTGATGGTCGCCGCGGTCGCGACGCTCGACCCGGAGGTCGCCGCGAACAGCGAGGAGGAGCCGATATTGGCGTGCATCAGCCCGCCGGGAAGCCAGCCGAGCCAGGCGCGCATCGAGCGGTACATGTCGCCCGCCATGTCGGAATGGAGCATGAGCTGGCCGAGCAGGATGAAGAGCGGGATCGCGACCATCGAGGGCGCGGTGCTGGTGGACCAGGCGATTTCCCCGATGGCGTTGGTCAGCGGGAAGACCGCATAGCTCTTGTCGAGCACGATCGCGAGGATGCCGAGGACGGCGGCGACGGGAATGCTGAGCGCCATGAGGCCCAGCAGCAGGAGAACGGTTGTGGCGATCATCGGTCTGAGACCTCGTGCAGGGGCAGGTCGCGGGTTTCCTCGGCCACGAGTTCGTCCACGTTGGGCGGGGACAGGTGGCGCGCGATCCAGTCGGGCCGGCGGCGCAGCAGCGCCAGCAGGGCGGCGACACATTGACAGAGCAGCGCGGCCAGGAAGATGGCGATCCCCGCGAGCCAGACGCCCTGCGGCAGGACCAGCGGCAGGCCCAGCGTCGAGGCGGAGCGCGACCCGGAGGCCCAGGAGATCGCGAAGACCTGCCAGCCGCGCGCGAGCAGGACGGCGGCGAACGCCGTCAGGGACAGGAGCGCGAGGATGTCGGACGCGGTGCGCATCCCGCGCGGCAGGCGCGCATAGAGGATGTCGATCCGGATATGGGCGCGGTTGTCCAGCGCCCAGGCCAGCGACAGCGCGATGCCGGCGGCGAAGAGATAGCTCGACAGCTCGTCGACCGGGCCGAGCGAGCGTCCCGTCAGCCGGCGGGAGACGACTTCCGCCACGGTCAGGACCACGATGGCCAGGATGCAGAGCCCGCCGACGAGCGCCAGGGCCTGTGAGGTGGCGGACACGATCCTTCGGATCGCGTCCGGCTGTTCGGTCGGGGAACGGGTCACGGGATCACTCGGCCCGGACGCCGACGATATCGGCCATCGCCTCGTTCCAGTTCTCCGCGCAGCCCTCGCCACAGCGCGCGACCCAGGCCGGCACCACGGTGTCGCTCAGCTTCTCACGCAGCAGCTCGCGGTCCGCATCGGTGGCCTCGACCAGCGTCATGTTCGCAGGCTCACCCAGCGGGCATTCCGCCCGTCCGGTGAGGCAGTCGAAGCCGACCTCGGTCTGCACATCGACCTCGTCCCAGACCTGTTCGGCGAATTCGGCATATTGCGTTTCGATGAAGGCCTGGTTGGCTTCCGACATCCGGTCCCAGGACTGCTGGCCGACGATCGTGGCAAGCTGGCTCCAGCCGAGCCCGAGGTCGGAGGCATAGCTCACGACTTCGTACCAGCCCTGATTGTAGGCGGTGAGGGTGCCGGTGATCGCGCAGTCGACCACGCCGCGTTCCAGCGAGGGCACGACATCGCCGATGGGCATGGTCACGCTGCTGGCGCCGAGCGATTCGACGAGTTCCGCGAGGGAGCGGTTGCCGGTCCGCACCTTGCGGCCCTGGAGATCCGAGAGGCTTTCGAAGCTGTTCTTGCAGAGCAGGACCTGCGAGGGATAGGCGAGGATGCCCAGCACCCGCGCGCCGTTCGTCTCGCGGAAATGCGCGTCGAGCACCGGCGCCCAGGCGGCGGAGACGGCCCGCGCCGTTGCCGCGTCGGGCGCGATGCCGGCGAGGTCGACGGCCTCGGCCACGGCGTCATCCGCGGCGAGATAGCCGAGGATCGGGGTCGCCGCATCGGCCACGCCCTGCTGGAGCAGGCGCAGGAGTTCCGTGCCGGTCAGCCCGGCCTCGTTGAAGGGGCGGACCTCGGCGGCGATCTTGCCGTCCGAGGCGGCGGGGAGCGTTTCGGTCCAGAACGGATATTCCTGTTCCGAGTAGAGGGGCATGAAGCTGGCCGATCCGATGACGTTCAGCCGGGTTTCGGTCAGATCTTGTGCGTGCGTGGGGGCGGCGGCGGTCGCCAGGATCGCGGTCGCAAAAAGCGCCGGGAGAGAGTGACGGTTCATGTTGACACCTTCCTGTTCTATATTATAGAATTCTCATGTCGTATTATGGAACTAATTTGATAAACCGCCGTAGTCAAGAAAAGTGAGATGTCTATGACCCCGAAAGCCGACGTCGTGATCAAAAAACAGGCGCCCACCGACAAGGCCTTTGCAAAAGGTCTCACTTTGCTGCAACGCATGACCGAATGCGACGGCTCGGTCGGGGTGAGCGACCTCGCGGCCTCGCTCGATCTGACGAAAAGCAACGTGCACCGCCTGCTCCAGACCCTGATGGCCTTCGGCTTTGTCGAGAAGGACGCGAAATCGCGCTACCGGCCGTCTCTGCGCTACTGGGAGCTGGGCTACGAGGTCTGGCTGAAGTCGCGCGCGGGCCAGGCCGCGCTCGACGATGCCGACGGGCTCGCGGCCAAGACGGGATGCCTCGTCCATGTGACGCTGGCCGACGCGGCGGGGGAGGAACTTGTGCTCTACGAGCGGATCGGCGTGCCGATCGCCCATCCGATGCGGCGGCTCTGGCCGACCGGCGCGCGCGTGCCGGTCTGGCGGCTGATCCGCGGCTGGTCGGATTTCGTGGCCTTCCAGGTCGCCTATATCGCGGCCCTGCCCGAAGCCGAACTCGCCGCGCGCGAGGCGGAGATCCGCGACCATCTGGCCGAAACCGACGTCAGCTACGATTCGCTGCTGGAGAGGGTCGGGTTCGCGCGGGAGAGCGGCTATGCCGAAAATCTCGGCGGCGGACTCGATCACATCCAGGGCACGGCGAGCGCCTTCCTCGACGAGAGCGGCCGTCCCGTCGGCGTGCTGAGCACGATCTTCGACCGCCCCGGCGATCCCGACGAACGCCTCGCGGGCACCGGAAAGCTCAACCGCCTTTACGCACATTCGATCTCTCATTCTCTGGGATATCGGGACACGAACTGATCGGAGGATCGACATGAACGACGCAGAATTTTTCGCACAACGCGGCTTTGGCCTGCGGATGGGATTTGGGCGCAGGGCGGCCCTTGTGGTGATCGACCTGATCCGGGGATTCACCGATCCGGATCGTCCCCTCGGCGCCGAGCTCGCGCCGCAGATCGAGGCGACGAACCGGCTGATCGGGGATGTCGCGCGGCGCGGGGAGCCCGTTTTCTTCACCACGGTCCGCTACGACGCCCCGGATCTTTCCGACGCGGGAATCTGGCCGCTGAAACAGTCCGGTCTCGTGACGCTGGCCGGCGACACCGACGGGGCGGAACTCGATCCGCGGCTGGTGCGCGTTCCGGGCGACCAGCTCATCGTGAAGAAATACGCCTCCTCCTTCTTCGGCACCGACCTGTCGAGCCGGCTGGTGGCCGCGCAGGTGGACACACTGATCATCACCGGCTGCACGACCTCGGGATGCGTGCGCGCCACGGCGGTGGATGCGTTGCAGAACGGCTTTCGCCCGATCGTGGTCCGGGAGGCGGTCGGCGACCGGTCGCAGGCCGCGCATGAGCAGAGCCTGTTCGACATGCAGGCGAAATATGCCGATGTGGTCTCCGTCGAGGAGGCGCTCGGCCGGAACTGACCCGGCGGGAGCGGCGGGCCGGAAGGCGGCCGGGCGTCAGCGGTCCCGGCACCCGCCGATGGCCCTGGCGCGGCGCATCCCGCAGGCATCGGCCCGCCCGTCCTCAGATCCTTCAACCTCATGATGCCCGCCTCGCCATCCTGCGCCCTTTCGGACAGGCTAGCGGGCAGGCGCCGTATGGCCGACTGAGAGAGCTCGGCAGGGGAGGAGATTTCGTCATCTCTCCTGCGGGAAGGGCCCGCGCGCGGGCCGCGACACCGCGCGGGGCTCCGCTCAGCAGCGGTCGAGCGTCAGCAGCGCACGGCGGAATTCCGGCGCGCTCAGCACCACCTCGCCGGCGCCGAGCGCGCGAGCATGGCGGAGCGCGTGGGAGGTGAGGGTCTGGGCCGTCTCCACCGCACGGGGCAGCGACAGCCCGCGCCCCAGCCCCGCCACGATCAGCCCGGCAAAGAGATCGCCCGTGCCGGGCAGGGCGATGGGAAGGTGCTCCGTTGGGTGGCGGGTTATGCCTTCGGGGCCGAGGAGGACGCTTTCGATATGGCCGGGCGGCGTGTCGGCGAGCGCACAGCCGGTGGCGATCAGCCGGGAGCCCGGCGCGATGTGCAGAAGCGCCTTCGCCGCCTCGAGATCGGCAAGGGTGGCGATCTCCTGCCCGGTGAGCCAGGCCAGCTCGAACGGGTTCGGCGTCGCGAGATCGGCCATCGGCAGGAGCCGGTCGCGCATCACGTCCGCGATCGCCTCGGGCACATAGAGGCCGGGCCCGGTGTCGCCCATCACCGGATCGCAGAGATAGGTGAGCGCCGGATTGACCGCCTTCGCCTCGGCCACGAAATCCGCCACCATCCCGGCGACGTCGAGAGAGCCGATATAGCCCGTCAGGATGTAATCCGCCCGCTCCGGCAGCCCGCGTTCCCGTGCCCCCTGCAACAGGTCGGAGAAGAATTCCGGCGGCAGGGCGCGGCCGCGCAGGGTGGGGTAATCGGGGGTGTTGGAGAAGACCACGGTGGGAATCGCCGCCACCTCGAGCCCCGCCGCCTGCATCGGGAAGAGCGCCGCCGAATTGCCGACGTGGCCGAAGACGACCTGGCTCTGGATCGAGATCACGAAAGGGGGGCGGGTCATGATGTGCCGTCCAGTCTCTTGCTCCAGTCCTCGACCCGGCGGCTCTCCAGCCGCCGGACCGCGTATTTGCGCCATCCCTCCGCGAGCACATCGAGTGCCGCGATGCCCTCGAGTTCGGCGAGGTTCAGCCGGTCCACATAAAGCGCGTGCCACAATCGGCGCAAGGTCCAGTCGGGGGCGAGGCGGTCGATCCGCTCCAGACGGTCGCCGGGGGCCACGGTGCCGGGCTGCAACACGCGGTAATACCAGCCGGTGCGCCCGCTTTCCTGCACCCGGCGTGCCATGTCGGGCAGGTCGAACCGCCGGTTGAGCTTCCAGCAGGGCTGCCGCCCCTGCGAGACCTGGAGCAGCGCGCCGCCCAGCCGGAAGACATCGCCCACCGCGACCGTGGCCTCGGTGAGGCCGGCGGCGGAGATGTTCTCCCCGAACCCGCCCGGTGCGTCGAGCGGCGGCAGGTCGCCGAGCTCGTCCCGCCACGTCGCATAGTGATCGAAGGGATAGTGATGCACCGCCTTCTCGACGCCGCCATGCACCCGCCGGTCGGCCTGCTCGTCGCCCTCCACCCCCTCGGGGCCCAGCGCCAGCGGCCGGTCCACGGGGCTCTTGGCAATGCCGCTTTGCGCGCCGCTGCCGGGCAGGGGCGCGGCGCGGCCGGTCAGGAGGATGATCGGGGGGCTGGGCGTGTCGGTCATGGCGTCTCGCGTGTTGTGCAGGTCCGGGACAGGGGGCGCCGGCCCCCGCGCCCGGACAGCAGATACGCCGGTTTGCCGCGACAGGCGACCCCTTTTGCGCGGGTTATTCCGCCGCGACCTGCGGGCGGGACCGCGCGGGCGCGACATGCATCCCCAGCCGCCCCAGAAGATCCTGATCCTTCCAGGCCGCCGGGTTGCCGGTGGTCAGGAGCGTGTCGCCCACGAAGATCGAGTTCGCCCCGGCAAGAAAGCACAGCGCCTGCACCTCGTCGCTCATCCCCGTGCGCCCGGCCGACAGGCGCACCACCGAGGCCGGCATCAGGATCCGCGCCAGCGCCACGATGCGCACCAGCGCGAAGGGATCGAGCGCCTGCGCGCGGTCCTGCACCGGCACGCCTTCGACCTCGTTCCACAGGTTCACCGGCACACTGTCTGGGTGCGCAGGCAGGGTGGCCAGCGTCACCAGCAGGGCGATCCGGTCCTCCTCCGCCTCGCCCATGCCGAGGATCCCGCCGCAGCAGACCTTGATGCCGCCCCTGCGCACCTGCGCGACGGTGTCGAGCCGATCCTCCATCGTCCGGGTGCTGGCGATCTGCGCGTAATACTCCGGCGAGGTGTCGATATTGTGGTTGTAGAAATCGAGCCCCGCCGCCTTCAGCCGCGCGACCTGATCGGGGGAAAGCATCCCCAGCGTCATGCAGGTCTCGAGCCCCAGATCGGCCACGCCGCGCACCATGTCGCAGAGCCTGTCCATGTCGCGGTCCTTGGGGCTGCGCCAGGCGGCCCCCATGCAGAAGCGCCGCGCGCCCGCGGCCCTGGCGCGGCGGGCGGCGGCCAGAACCTCCTCCGTGCCCATCAGCTTCGTCGCCTTCACGCCGGTGTCGTGATGGGCGGATTGCGCGCAATAGCCGCAATCCTCGGGGCAGCCGCCGGTCTTGATGCTGAGCAGGCTCGCAGTCTCGATCGTGGTCGGGTCGAAATGTGCGCGATGCGTGGTCTGCGCGCGGTGCAGCAGGTCGGGAAAGGGCAGGGCGTGGAGCGCCCGTGCCTCCTCCATGGTCCAGTCGGTGCGGATCTCCGGGCGGATCTCTGGGCGGATCATTGCGCGCGCTCCCCCAGCCGGTGCAGGCCCGCGGCCAGTCCCGAGGCGATCGCGAGCTTGATCAGATCGCCGAGGAGGAAAGGCGTGAAGCCCGCCGCGATCAGCCCGGAGGGCGGCACGAAGCGCGTGAGCCAGAGCAGCCCGAGCGCATAGACCACCGCGAGCCCCGCGAGCATCGCCAGCGCCTGTCCCGCCCAGTCGCGCCCACGCGCGAGCCGGCCGGTCACCGGGGCGGACAGCAGGTAGCCCAGCAGGTAACCGCCGGTCGGCCCGACCATATAGGCGAGCCCGATGCCGCGCTCGGGCGTGCCGGAGAACACCGGCAGCCCCACCGCCCCCGCCGCGAGATAGGTGGCCACGGCGGCGGTGCCGAGCCGCGGACCGAGGGTGGCGGCGAGGACGAACACGGCGAGCGTGTGCAGGGTCATCGGCACCGGCCAGAACGGGACCTGCACCTTGGCGCCCAGCGTGATGAGCGCGGCGCCGCAAAGGGCAAGACCGAGCCCGCGCCAGAGCGCGGCGGAACGGGTCGGTGAGAGGGTGAGAGATGACATTGTACGGGCCTCCGAGGATAGATGTCGAATCTATCTACAATTACGGCGCGTCCGCACAGTTCGGGCAATCATGATTATAGATAATTATCCGGGAATTTCGTAAGTCTCTCTCAAATCGGAATTTTTCACCGAAGTCTTGCGCTTGCCGATCCAGCCGACATGTCGCGCCAGCGTGGCGCAGGCGAGGTCGGTCTGCCCCCTGCGCAGCGCCTCGAGGATGGCGCGGTGGTCGTGGTCCGTGCGCGCCTCCCAGTCGCGGCGCCAGGCGGCGAAGAGGAACCGCGCACTGGCGGACTGGAGGTCATCAATGCTGCGCAAGAGGCGCGGCATCCGGCAGGGGGCGAGGATCATCCGATGGAACCGACGGTTCGAGGCTTCCCAGTCGCGCACCGTGCTGGCACTGTCGCCATGGCGCGTAACCTCCTCCGCTTCCTCGATAATCGTGCGGGTGATGTGCGGGGCGGCATGGCGCAGCGCGAGGGATTCGAGGCTCGCCCGCATCTCCGCCACCTCGCGCAGTTCGGCCACGTCGAACTCGGTCACGCGGAAGCCGCGCCGCGGTTCGCTCTCGGCCAGTCCCTGCGTCTGCAACTCGCGAAAGGCCTCGCGCACGGGGACGTGGCTCGCCCCGAATTCCGCGGCGATGTGATCCTGCCGCAGCCGTGCGCCCGGCGGGATCTCACCCGAGACGATGCGGTCGGCCAGGATGCGCGCGATGCGCTTGGATCGGGTTTCTTCGGCAGCGTGTGTCATGAATTATAGATAATTCGGGAAGCAGCCGCTGTCGATCCCTGCCGTGAGGTTAACGGTCCGTGACCTGCGCGCCCGGTTTTTTAATGTGTCTGCAAGGGTTTTTCGCTACTGTTTCCACAGGCAGTGGCATCGGGACCCGCGCATGCGGCGAGGGCGGAAAGGGCTGAGATGGAGAAGAAGACGGAATTCAACATTTGGTATTGGGTGCTGGCGTTCATCGCGGTCATCTTCCTTCAGGACGTCATCGCCGGCGCGCGTGAAGTGGCGCCGATCAGCTACAGCCAGTTCGAAACCTATCTCGACGAGGGGCGCATCGCCTCGGTCATGGTCGGCAGCGACACGATCACCGGCAGTTTCGAGAGCCCGGTCGACGGTCGCAGCCAGTTCGTGACCACGATCGTGGACCCGGCGATCCTCGCGCGGCTCGACGCGGCGGATGTGGAGATTTCGGGCGTCCGGCAGAACACCTGGCTGGGCACGATCCTGTCCTGGCTCCTCCCGGCCTTCGTCTTCTTCGCCCTCTGGATGCTGCTGTTCCGCAAGCTCGCGGACAAGCAGGGGTTCGGCGGCTTCATGCAGGTCGGCAAGAGCCGCGCCAAGGTCTATATGGAGAAGGAGACGGGCGTCACATTCGAGGATGTCGCGGGCGTGGACGAGGCCAAGCGGGAGCTTGAGGAGATCGTCGATTTCCTGCGCAACCCGGAGGAATACGGCAGGCTCGGCGCCCGCATTCCCAGGGGCGTGCTGCTGGTCGGCCCGCCGGGCACCGGCAAGACGCTGCTCGCCCGTGCGGTGGCGGGGCAGGCGGGGGTGACCTTCCTGTCGATCTCCGGCTCGGAATTCGTCGAGATGTTCGTGGGGGTCGGCGCGGCGCGGGTGCGCGACCTGTTCGAACAGGCGCGCAAGAACGCGCCCGCGATCATCTTCATCGACGAGCTCGACGCCCTGGGCCGCGCCCGCAATTCCGGTCCCTATGGCGGCGGCAACGACGAGCGCGAGCAGACGCTGAACCAGCTCCTCTCCGAACTCGACGGCTTCGATCCGAGTGCGGGCATCGTGCTCCTGGCGGCGACCAACCGGCCCGAGATCCTGGATCCCGCGCTCCTGCGCGCGGGGCGGTTCGACCGGCAGGTGCTGGTGGACAAGCCCGACAAGACGGGGCGCATCGCGATCCTGAACGTGCATATGAAGAAGGTGACCCTTGCCCCCGATGTCGACGCCGAAAAGGTGGCGGCGCTGACGCCGGGCTTTTCCGGCGCCGATCTCGCCAATCTCGTCAACGAGGCGGCCCTGCTCGCCACGCGGCGCCGGGCCGCAGCGGTCAGCATGGCCGATTTCAACGACGCGGTGGAGCGGATCATCGCAGGGCTCGAGAAGAAGAACCGCGTCCTCAACCCGCGCGAGCGCGAGATCGTGGCACATCACGAGATGGGGCATGCGCTGGTGGCGATGGCGCTGCCGGGGGTGGACCCGGTGCACAAGGTCTCGATCATCCCGCGCGGCATCGGCGCGCTCGGCTACACGATCCAGCGACCGACGGAGGATCGTTTCCTGATGACACGGGAGGAGCTGGACAACAAGATCGCCGTGCTGCTGGGCGGGCGCGCGGCGGAAAAGATCGTGTTCGGCCATCTTTCCACCGGGGCGGCGGACGACCTGGTCAAGGCCACCGACATCGCCCGCGCCATGGTCGCGCGATACGGGATGGACGCGGAGCTCGGCCATGTCAGCTATGACGCCGACCGGCCCGGCTATCTCGGCACCGGCGATCAGTCCTCCTGGCTCAATCGCCGCTACAGCGAGGCCACGGCGGAGCGGATGGATGCGGCGGTGAAGGAGATCCTCGACGAGATCTTCGCGCGCGCCGTGGCGCTGCTCGATGCCAACCGGGCGTTGCTCGAGGACACGGCCCGCGATCTTCTGGAACGCGAGACGCTGGACGAGGCGGATCTGCGGGCCGTCGCCGACAAGGTCCGCACCCGGCAGATCGCGGTCGCCTGAGCGCGCGCGGAGGCGGACCCGCGGGAAGAACGTGGCGGAGGCGCTCCGGTCCGGCGGTCATCCCGTCCCGCCGGGGGCCGCGCGTCCGCGGCGGACGCAGGGATGCCGGCGAGGGGCGTGTCGCGGGAGCGCCCGCAGGCGGGGAAGGCGCAGCTTTTGCTCAA
This sequence comes from Celeribacter indicus, assembly GCF_000819565.1. Classification (NCBI taxonomy): domain Bacteria; kingdom Pseudomonadati; phylum Pseudomonadota; class Alphaproteobacteria; order Rhodobacterales; family Roseobacteraceae; genus Celeribacter; species Celeribacter indicus. Next base: position 2,834,191 of record NZ_CP004393.1, on the reverse strand, counting down.
GGCCGAACGGGACGAGGTTGCGCGGCGAACGCCGGACGGTCGCGACGCGATCCTTCGCCCGTTCGCTTCGTCCGGCTTCCGGGAAAATGTCCCTGTGACAGCCGGAAAGCCGGGCAGAGCCTTCGCCGTGGGGGCGTATCGCTGCGTCCCGGCCGATCCCCGGAGCGCCTTGATGAGCCGGCAACCGAGCAGCCTGCGACAGCCACGGCCTCCCGCGCCAGTGGACGTGAAACCTGGACGCCACGGAGGATCTCCGCTGCCCGGAGAAACCAGGACAGCCGCCAATAACAATCCTGAATAGGATGTTGCCGCTTCGGTCTTTGATCGGCGCGGTCTCGAAGCCTAACCTTTGAGGCACTCCTCCCGATGGCGGTGATGAGCAGAGGTCAGGCTCTTTTCCTGTGGCAGAGTGACGCTAAGACGACAATGTTCCGAAGACTCGAACCCATTCTTGATCCGATCGAAGTCATGGTCGACGGCGTCCCCTGCGAGGCGGAAGCTGGCGAAAGCGTTGCGGCGATCCTGCTGCGCTCGTCGTCGCTCCCGACGCGGAGGAGCCCTGTCGGACACCAGCCTCGGGCACCTTATTGCATGATGGGGGCCTGTTTCGACTGCCTGGTCACGATCGACGGACGCAGTTCGCAGCAAAGTTGCCTTGTCCGGGCGCGGCATGGAATGCGGATTGATCGACAGAACGGCATGCGGAGCGTGGTCTGATGGCTTGCGTCGACCTGACGATCATAGGGGCTGGCCCCGCCGGGATGAGCGCCGCGATCGCGGCCAGAGCGCGGGGCCTGTCCGTCTGCGTCGTCGATGAGCAGCCTGCGCCGGGGGGGCAAATCTGGCGCGATGCAGAAAGGAATGCGGGGAACCGTATCGAAGGAATTCTCGGCACGGAGTATCAGAAGGGGCTGCGGGTTATCGCAGAGTTTCGCGCCTGTGGATGCGACTATCGGCCGGAAACGCAGATCTGGCATGTCGAACGACGCGAGGCGGCATTCCGGCTGTTTGCAACGTCGGATCGCGGGCTGGACAGCTTCGAAAGCCGCCGCGTGCTTTTCGCAACCGGTGCGCAGGAACGGCCGCTGCCGTTCCCCGGCTGGACCTTGCCGGGGGTGATGACTGTCGGAGCGGCTCAGATCCTGCTGAAGTCTTCCCGCCAGGTTCCGGCGGAACCGGTCTGGATCGTCGGCACCGGTCCGCTGGTGCTGCTCTACATGGTTCAGCTTCTTGCCGCGGGGGGGCGGATCGCCGGCCATGTGGAGACCTCGCCGGCTTTTGCGGCGGCGCGGGCGTGGCGAGAGCTGGCCGCCGGGCTGTTCAGCACCGAGGGGAGCCGGCAGGTCCGGACGGGACTCGGATGGCAAGGACGCCTGCGCCGCGCCGGCTTTCCCATCTTTCGCGGACGCCCGCTGCGGGCCGAGGGGCAGGACAGGCTCGAGGCGTTCCGCTTCACCACGGGACGGGGTGAGGTTCGGACGGTTCCGGCCTCTCTTCTTCTCCTTCACGACGGTTTGATGCCTTCGATCCACGGGCCGCTTTCGGCAGATTGCGATATTCGGTGGGATCGTGGGGGGCGGTACTTTTCCCCCCCCGTGGAGATCGGGAGCGGTGCCACCAGCGTGCCGGGTCTCCATGTCGCCGGAGATGGCGCGCGGATTCAGGGTGCGGATGCCGCCGCGCTTCACGGGGCGGACGTGGCCGGGCGGATCGCGGACAGCCTCGGGGCGGTGCCTGCGGAGGGCACGCAGTCCTTGCGTCGCGCCCTGGCGCGGGCCACCAGGTTGCGACCGTTCCTCGAGGCCTGCTACCGTCCGTTTCCCGGAACCGCGAGTCCCGCGGATGATGCTCTGGTGTGTCGGTGCGAGGAGATTTCCGCCCTGGACATCCGCAAGACGGTCGGCGCCACACGGATGGACGCGAACCAGCTCAAGGCGCTCACCCGCTGCGGCATGGGGCCGTGCCAAGGTCGCCAATGCGGGCATGTGGTAAGCCGGATGCTGGCGGAGATGCGGGGCGAAACACCGGATCAGAGCGATTTATTTCGCATTCGCCCGCCGCTCAAACCTGTGACGCTGGGAGAGCTTGCATCCCTGAAGGTGATGGAGTGAGCCGCTGTTCGGACGTCATCGTGGTTGGCGGCGGGCTACATGGCCTGTCGGCGGCGCTGCATATCGCGCGCGCCGGATTGAAGGTAACGCTGTTGGAGGCCGCGTGGATAGGCCGGCACGCCTCGGGGGCCACCGCGGCGGGGGTGAGAACTCTTGGCCGTGCATGGCAGGAAATGCCGATCGCGCTCGAAGCCATGGACATGTGGCACCGGATCGAGGAGATCGTGGGCGACGATTGCGGGTTTTCCGCGTCGGGGCAGGTCCGCGTTGCCGAAGACGACGCTCAAATGCATGCGCTTCGCATGCGTGCTGAAGAGGGGCGTCGCCGTGGTTTCGGCAATGAGCAGTTGATTGGTGCCGAGCTGTTGCGGGAGCTGCTGCCGGCCGCCTCGCCGCATCTTGTGGGGGCGCTTCACGCCCCGGCCGATGGAGCGGCCGATCCACATCGCACGATCCGTGCCTTTCGCGCCGCCGCGGAAGCGGACGGAGTGTGCATTCTGGAGTACACCGCGGTTCATGAGGTCCGGCGCGAGGGGGCGGCATGGCGCTTGTCCACCAGCCGCGGCGATCATGTCGCCGGACAGATCGTCAATTGCGCGGGCGCCTGGGGGGCGAAACTCGCGGCCCTCTGGGGCGAAGAAATCCCTCTCGGGCTCAAGGCGTCGATGATGATCGTCACCGAACGCCTGTACCCGTTCCTCCGGCCGGTTGTCAGTGCGCAGGGCAGGGCGCTTTCTTTCAAGCAGACGGCACAAGGGACGCTGGTGATCGGCGGAGGTTTGCAGGGAAAGGCGGATATCGACGTGCAAAAGAGCTTTGTCGATTTTGCCGAATTGTCGAAGGGCGCGCGCGCGGCTGTCGCGGTCTTTCCCGGTGTCGCAGATGTGCGCATAACCCGAAGCTGGGCGGGAATCGAAGCGAGAACGGAGGATCTTCTGCCCGTTATCGGCCCGTCCGCGACGGTCCCGGACGTCTGGCATGCCTTCGGGTTCTCGGGACACGGCTTCGAGTTGATTCCGGTCGTCGGCGCGATCATGGCCGACCTGGTGACACAGGCCGGCACCGCCCGCGAGATCGCACCCTTCGCTGTCGAACGTCTTCGGGAAGCGAGGGTCCAGGCCGGGTGAGCAGGGCGAGGCAGGCTATGCCAACTTCGCATAGATAGCCCTGGAAAGGTCATTGGACGGGCGGAATTTCCGGCGGATATGGTTGGGGTCAAAGGAGAGCCACACCATGAAAATTACTTGCATCAACATCTACTTGGCGAAAATCAACGGGCGATCTCCGGTCATTGTCGAAGCGCATACCGATGAAGGTATAACCGGGCTGGGAGAAGCGGCTCTCGCCTATGGGAGCGCGGCGCCTGCCGCCTGTGTGATGATCGAGGAACTGGCGCAACGCTTCGTGATCGGACGAAATCCGTTCGAGATCGAAGCCATCTATGCCGACCTCTACGATCATACCTTCTGGGCGCGGGGCGGCGGGCCCGTCATCTACGCGGCGATCAGCGCGCTTGAGCAGACGCTGTGGGATATCAAGGCCAGGGCACTGGGCGTGCCGGTCTACGAACTCCTGGGCGGGAAGGTCCGCGACGACGTGCGTGTCTATGCCAACGGCTGGTCGTTCAGCGCCGACACGCCCAGGGATATCGCTCTGGCGGCCGAGCGGGCGGTGGCGGCGGGTTATGACGCGTTGAAGATGTACCCGCTCAGCGAAGTCGATCCATCTCACCCGAATGGCATCTTCCGCCACGTTTCTCAACGTCGCTACGACCGCGAGATGCGGGATCATGCGGTCGAGATGGTGAGGGCGGTGCGCGATGCTGTCGGCCCGGACGTGGAGCTGATGGTCGACATGAGCGCGGAACTTTCGGCCGACGCCATCATCCAGGTCGGACAGGCGTTGGAGGAATTCGACCTGATGTTCCTTGAGGAGCCGGTGGAACCGAGCAACGTCGCCGCCCTGCGGGCGGTTGCCGACAAGCTGAACGTGTCCATCGCCGTGGGCGAACGGCTGTATTCGCGATATGGCTTCCGCGATGTGATCGAGTCCCAGGCGGCGGGAATCCTTCAACCCGACATCGGCAATACCGGCGGTCTCTGGGAGGCCAAGAAAATCGCGGCCATGGCCGAAGCCTACAGTTTGCGGGTGGCGCCTCATGTCTGCGCCGGTCCGGTGGCTTCGGCAGTGGCCTTGCATCTCGACGCGTCGCTCACGAATTTCGTCATTCAGGAGCTGTATCCGTTCCGTGTTCCCGAACATTTCGCTCTGGTCGACGATCCCGTCGAGCCGCGCGTCAAAAACGGCAGGGTTACGCTCCCGAGCGGGCCGGGCTATGGTGTGAACCTGAGCTCTGAGGCGATGGCGGAGCATCTCTATTCGCAGGTCGAAAAGGCGTGAGGCATGGAGTGGTGTACGACCCCGAGGATTTACGTGGAGAACCGGCGTGACCGGGACCCGGCCTATGGCATGACCGAGACCCTGTTGCGCACAGCCTTGAGCCGTGCGTCCGCCGGGCGGGTGACACCGCTCTGGGTCAAGGTCGCCTGCGACGATGCGCGCGATGCGGCGGCGTGGGCGCAGGCCGATATTCTCGTGGCGGGGCGGCTCGACACGGCCGCTGTCGCACAGATGAAGAACCTGAAGATGATCCAGTGCACGAGCGCCGGTGTCGAAGGATATCTGCCGCTCGACTGGATGCCGCCGGGGGTGGAGCTTTTCAACGCAAGTGGCGCGCATGCGGCAAAGGTCTCAGCCTTTGGCGCCATGGCGGTGATGATGCTGCACGAACGGGTTCCGGCCAGGATCGCCGCCCAGAACCGGCGCCGGTGGGACCGCACGCTGCGCCCGGCGCCGCGCGGCCAGCATGTCCTCATCTACGGCGCGGGCGCTCTGGGCGGTGCGGTGGCCGAAGCTCTCGCGTCCCTGGGTTTTCATGTAACGGGGGTGGCCCGGCGTCCGACCGGACCGCGCCCCGGCTTTGCAGAGATCGCCGGGCCCGACGATCTGATGAGGCTTTTGCCGACAGCGGACATTCTCGTCGTGTCCGCCCCTCTGACCGACGAGACGCGGGGACGGTTCGGCCTTGCGGAACTGCGGTCGCTTCCGCCGGGCGCCGGCGTTCTGAACATCGCGCGGGCCGGGTTGATGGATTACACCGCATTGGCCGACCTGCTCGAGGAGGGCCATCTGAGCGGTGCCATTCTCGACGTGTTCGAGACCGAGCCGCTGCCGCCGGACGCGCGCTGGTGGACCGTGCCGAACCTGATGGTATTCCCGCATGTCTCGGCCGACGATCCGACGAGCTATGCGTCCGCCTGTGCCTCGATCCTGGCCGATAACCTCGCCGCAATGCTTCGCGGGGCGCCCTTGCGCAACCACGTCGATCCCCGGTTGGGATATTAGCGGATAGCGTCTCAGACGCGGGGATTTCTGATCCAGGGGCCCGGCGGCGCTATGCGTCCGATTGCCTTGCGGCTTTCGGCGTCGGGGGTCACGTCATAGGTTGCGAAAATCTGTTCGAGCGACTGCACGATTTCGCGGTGGGCGATGTTGCGGAACGCCTGCACTGCCGAAGACATCCTGCGGTCCGGCGGATAGATCATCAGGGTCTGGAAGGACAATCTCGGAACGAATGGCCTGGCAACGAGCTGGCCGGGAGCAATGCCGCCCAGGCTGTAGGGATTGATCAGCCCGACCCCGAGGCCCGATGCGACCAGCTGGCAAATCGACAGGGCGAAATGCGTCTCCACCACGACATTCGGCAGGATGCCCGCCTTTTCGAACAGGGCGTCAATGCGCTGCCGGGTTCGATCCACATGGGAGAGGGACACGAAGGGCTCACCTTCCAGATCCTCTGGCCTGATGACGGATTTCCGGGAGAGCGGGTGGCCCAGCGGCATGATGCACACGACCGGCGGGGCGGCGAACCGTTCGGAGAGAACACCGGAAATATCGACCTCGTCGGCGACGAATCCCAGGTCGAACTGCCCGCCTGCGACCACGTCCCGGATGATGGCCGAGCTGGTGGTCTCGATCTTGATCAGGACCTTGGGATTCTCCTGGCTGTATTTGTGGACGACCTGCGGGATAAAGGAAAATCCGAGAGCGGGCAGAGCGCCGATCCTGATCTGCCCCTGGTCGTAGGTTCGGATCTCATGAGCAACGAATTCGAGCCGCCGCAGGGACAGGAAGGCGCGGTCGACCTCGCGGTGAAAGGCGAGACCTTCGCGGGTCGGACGCATGCGGCCGCTTTCCCGATCGAAAAGCTTGAGCTGCGTCTCGATCTCCAGTTGCTTTATGAGCCGGCTGACGGCGGGTTGCGAGATGCCCAGCAGTTCGCCAGCCTTGACCGTGCTCCCCATCACCATCAGGGCATTGAACGCTTCGATTTGGCGGTGGTTGATCATGCCATAACATTATTGAATAGAATGGGCGCAAATGGGCATTTGAGCGCTTTCATCTCCGAACCTTACGCTGAAATCAACCTATAACGGCAACAAAAGATTGCCACAACGGTCCAAGAATAGGTTCGGTTGCTTCGGAACCGGCCGGATTCAAAGGTCAATCAACGGGGAAAATACAATGCGTGACAAGAAGTTGAATCAGGATTCCGGGCACATGGCAGGCGGGGTTTCCCGGCGCAGGTTCCTGGAGACGGCCGCTGCCGGCGCAGCTTTTACGCTGGGCGGCCTTCCTGTCGGGATCGGGCGTGCGCAAACCGCGTCGACCGTGCGTTTCGGGCTGTCGTCCTTCCCGCCCAACCTGCATCCCTACGAATACACCGGCACCGCGGCCCTGTCCGTGAAGTTGACGCTGCATCGCGGATTGCTGAGTTACGACGCGAACGGGAACCTGCGTCCCGAGCTTGCCGAGGAGTGGAGCCAGCCCGATGCGTCGACCTACCGCTTCAGCCTCCGTCCGGGCGCGGTGTTTCACGATGGCTCGCCCGTGGAGGCGGAGGATGTGCGCTGGAGCTTCGAGTGGATTGCCGCCGAGGAGTCGACCGCGCATTTGCGCGCCGATTTCCAGGCGATCGAGGCAATCGAGATAGAGGACGCCCAGACGCTGACCGTCCGGCTGAGCGAGCCGAGCGTGACGTTCGCCCAGACTCTGGCAAGCGGTTACGCGCCGGTCGTCTCGCGCAATTCGGTCGCCCCGGATTTCATCGGCGCCGGCCCTTTCACCCTCGGCCAGGTCGAGCGGGGCCAGTCCATCACGGTCGAGAAGGCGCCGGAATTCGTGCGTGAGGGCGTCCCTGTCGTCGACCGCATCTTCTTCAATGCGATGCCCGATGAAAACCTGCGCACCGCGGCCCTGGCTTCCGGGGATGTCGATATCATCGAATACGTGTCCACGCATAACATGCAGCCCATCGAAGATGCGGACGGCACCCATGTCGCCAGCGTCAACGGTCCGTTCATGTATCTCGTCTTCAACACCACCGAAGGGCCGACCGCAGATCCGCGTGTGCGCCGCGCCATCGGCTATGCGATCGACCGCGACGCCCTGAACGCATTCGGCTTTACCGGTATGGGCAACACGATCGACGGTCTGCCGGTCCACCCGAACGACGCCTACGATCCCTCGCTGGTCTCCGAGCGTCTCGTCTACGATCCCGAACGGGCAAGGGCTCTGCTTGCGGAGGCGGGAGCGGAGAACATCACCCTCGAACTGCTTTCCACGGCGCAATATCCGCAACACAACGATACCGCGCTCGTGGTGCAGCAGTCGCTTGCGCAGATCGGGATCTCGGTGAACATGAACCTGCCCGACTGGGCGACGCGGATTTCCGAAGGCAATGAGGGGCGATACCATATCGGCGTGAATGGCACCTCGGGGGCCTACAACGATCCGGATTCGATTTCCACCTGGCTCGGCGGCGGGCAAAGCCCCAGCTACAACCGGCCCTGGGGCTATGGCAATCCTCGGGTGGACGAGTTGCTCCAGCAGGCCCGGCAGGAGGTCGATACAGGCGCCCGCGCAGAGTTGTATGCGGAGATCGAACGGATCTTCATCGAGGAGGATCTGCCGCTTCTGCCGCTTTTGTGGCGCCCGCAGGCCTATGGCGTTCAGGACAGCGTCCATGATTTCCAGCCGCTTCCGGGCTTCCTCGTCTTCCAGACGGCCCTGGCGCTCGACGGCGTCTCGCTGGGTTAATTCGAACAATGCCGGCAGGTGGGGGAGTCCGCCTGCCGGGTCTCTGACGTGCATCCTCTGGATACCCTATGAACTACTTGATCGGCCGCTTCCTGAGCGGAATGCTGACGATCTATATCGTCGCAACCCTCATTTTCCTCCTGCTCTATCTGGTGCCCGGTGATCCGGCCGAGATTCTGCTCAGCAGCGGCGGCATGGCGCCGGGCCCTGAAGCGGTTGCGGCCCTTCGACGGAACCTGGGTCTCGATCAGCCCGCGCTGGTACGATACGGCCAGTATCTTGCGGGGCTTTTCCGCCTCGACCTCGGGGTGTCATTTCAGGACGGGGCGGCGATCGGCCCCGAGATCATGCGGCGTATCCCCCGGACGTTGGAACTGATCGGAGCGGCGGGCCTGATCGCCATGATCGTGGGGGTGCCGGCCGGTCTGATCGCCGCGCTGCGAAGGGGCGGTGTCGTCGACAACTTCTTTTCGGCGATCGCCAGTTTCGGCCTTTCGGTGCCCATTTTCGTGACTGGAACGATCATGATCCTGTTCTTTTCACAGATTTTACGGCTGGTGCCGGCCGGGGGATACGTGTCTTTTGCACAGAACCCTGGCCAGCATCTCGTTTACTTGCTGATGCCATCCTGCGCGATCGCGATCAGCCTGATCCCGGTCGTGTTCCGCATGATGCGCACGGCGGTGCTGGAAGTGATGGAGCGCGAATGGGTGCGCACGGCTCGGGCCAAGGGGCTCGAAGAACGCAAGGTGCTGCGCCGCCATGTGGTGAGAAATGCGATCACCCCGGTCATTTCAGTTCTGGCGTTGCAGATGGGTACGCTGCTGGGCGGCACGGTGCTGGTCGAATACGTCTTCAACTGGCCCGGACTCAGCGGGATGCTGGTTCAGTCGGTGGAACAGCGCGACTATCCGGCGGTGCAGGCGATCGTGCTGGTGGTCTGTGTGCTGTTCGTTCTCATCAATTTCTGCATCGAGACGCTTTACGGCCTGCTCGATCCCCGCATTCGCGAACGCTAGGAAGATCGACCCATGAGAATTTCCCTCTCCAGCTATTTCGCGGCGGTCTTTCTGCTGGCCATCGTTTCTCTTGCCGTCCTGGCCCCCGTGTTGCCGATGAAGGATCCGGTCGTCATGGATGTGCTGAAGCGGTTCGCCGGCCCCAGTTCCGCGAACTGGCTCGGCAACGACGCGTTTGGCCGCGATGTCTTTGCGCGGATCGTTCACGGTGCGAGGGCCTCGCTTTCGGTTGCCGTCCTGGCGGCGCTGGCCTCGGCGGCCGTCGGGGTCGTTGTCGGCCTGATCGCCGGGTACTTCCGGGGCTGGATCGAGCTCGCGGCCCTGCGGCCGATGGACATCATCCTTTCCTTCCCGCCGATGCTGCTGGCGCTTCTGACGGTGGCCCTGGTTGGGCCGGGGACGGTGACCCTGACCCTGCTTCTGTCGATCCTCTTCGTGCCGACATATGCGCGGATCACCTATGGGGAGACCCTGAGCGTGCGCAATCTCGAATATGTGGATGCGGCGCGTGCGCTTGGGCACGGACATGCCCGCATCATGTTCCGCACGGTTCTGCCGAATGTCGCGGGGCCGGTTTTCGTCCAGTTCTCGCTGGTGGTCGCGGCCTGCATCGTGCTCGAGTCCGGGCTCAGTTTCCTTGGCCTCGGGGTGACCCCTCCGAATTCCTCCTGGGGGCTGATGATCCGCGACGCCCGGCCCCATATGGGGCAAAATCCGATGGGCCTGATCTGGCCATGCCTGGCCCTGGTCCTGACGGTCTGGTCGGTGAACCGCCTCTGCGACCAGTTGCGCGACGTTCTCGATCCGCGTGGGGCGGTCAAGCTCCTGCCTGCACCGGGCCTCTTGAGACGATGGGCGCGCGCGCTGCCGCAGCCCGAACGCCGCGACAATCCCGAAGGCCGGTTGCTCGACGTCGACAACATCTCCACCGAAATCCGCACCGCCCGCGGCACGATCAACGCGGTCGACGGCGTGTCGCTGGTGGTCAATCCCGGCGAGGTCATCGCGCTGGTGGGCGAATCCGGTTCGGGCAAGTCGGTGACCGGATTTTCCATCATGCAACTGCTGCCCTACCGGATCAGCCGGGTGACGGGAGGAAGCATCCATTACAGCCGCGATCCCGAGGGACATGGACCGCTCGAACGGCTCGACCGGCTTCCGCCGGAAAGCTATCGCCAGTATCGCGGAAACGAGATCGCAATGGTGTTCCAGGAGCCGATGGCCTGTCTTAACCCCGTCTATACCGTCGGTCGGCAACTGGCCGAGGCGATCCGGGCGCATGATGCATGCCCCACGGCGGAGCTGCGGAAACGCTCGATCGCCGCGCTTGCCGATGTCGGCATCCCCGATCCCGCGCGCCGGATCGAAGAATACCCGCACCAGTTGTCCGGCGGAATGCGGCAGCGTGTGGCGCTGGCGATTGCACTTTGCGGCAATCCCAGGCTGCTGATCGCCGACGAGCCGACCACGGCGCTGGACGTGACGGTTCAGGCCCAGATCCTCGAATTGCTCGATCGCATCCGGCGCGAGCGGAATATCGGGCTGATCTTCATCACCCATGATCTGGGTGTCGTGGCGCAACTGGCGGACCGGGTCGTCGTCATGTATTGCGGTCAGGTGGTCGAGGACGGTTCGGTGGAGGAGATATTCTATCATCCACGCCATCCCTACACGCGCGGCCTTCTCGATTCCGTTCCGAAACATGGCGAGTTGGGCGACAAGACGGAAAAGCGCCTGCTCTCGATCCGGGGAACCGTTCCGAGCCCCTTCGATCTTCCTTCGGGGTGCCGCTATGCGCCGCGCTGCGACTTCGCAAGGCCCGCCTGCGACAAGGGTGTGCCGGTGCTCGAAACCGTTGAAGGACGCCATACCACCCGTTGCCGTCGCTGGAAGGACATTGCGCTATGACAACACAACCACTCCTTTCGGTCCGCAACCTCGCCAAGCACTATGACAGCGGGCGCAAGCTGTTCGGCGGAAACGCGCATCCGGTGCGTGCCGTGGACGGGGTGAGCTTCGATATCGCGCCGGGAGAGGTGGTGGGCCTCGTGGGTGAATCGGGATCGGGAAAAACGACCGTCGGCCGCACGGTTCTCAACCTGCATCGCCCGACATCCGGGGAAATCCTGTTCGAGGGCAGGGACATCTGCCACGCAACGCATGCGCAGATGCGCCGCCTGCGGGCCCGGATGCAGATGATCTTCCAGGATCCGTTCTCCAGCCTGAACCCGCGTGCGCGCGTCGAAACCATCATCGGCGAAGGGCTCGAGCTCGTGGGAATGTTCTCCGCGGCGGAGCGCCGGCGCCGGGTGCTCGAATTGCTGGAGCAGGTCTCGCTTTCTCCCGAGCATCTCAGGCGTTTCCCGCATGAGTTTTCGGGAGGGCAGCGTCAGCGCCTGTCCATCGCCCGTGCGCTTGCAGTGTCCCCCAAGCTGATCGTGGCGGACGAGCCGGTGGCCGCGCTGGATGTTTCGATCCAGGCGCAGATCATGAATCTGATCGCCGACCTCCAGCGCGAAACCGGCGTGTCCCTGTTGTTCATCTCGCACGACCTCGGCCTTGTGGAATTCATCGCCGACCGGGTGATGGTGATGTATCTCGGCCGGATCGTGGAGATCGGATCGACGGGCGAGATCTTCGGAAATCCCCGCCATCCCTATACGAGAGCGCTTCTTTCGGCGTCTCCCGAGCCCGATCCGCGCCGCGCCCGCGCCCGCAAGCGCCAGATCCTGCAAGGGGATCCTCCGTCGCCGGCCAATCCGCCGAGCGGATGCACGTTCCGCACGCGGTGCCCGTTTGCCATCGCTGACTGCGCGGCTGCCAGACCGGAACTGAGGCGCCTGGACAGTGGACAGCTCGTTGCCTGTAGCCGGGATGTGGCGGTCGATGCGGTGAACGGCGTCTGAGGCGGTGGTCCGATCGGGCGGCCGGAGTTTCCGGAATGCCTCTTGCCGCTTAATCGGCCCCCGCTTCGACGTCGAACACGTCAAGAACGCAGTCCCGCAGCGTCCGCATATCCTGATCGGCCTCCTGCGGCGAAATGAAGAAGAGCGGCACATGCGCGCGATAGGCATCCAGAATCTCGATCCGCCCCTCGCTTGCGCTGCGCCGGGCAAGCGGTTCGCGAAGGATCGCAACCCCAATTCCGCTGGCAACGAGATCTGCGATCGTCGCTTCCCTGTCGGCTTCGATGACCTGACGCGGTGTGACGCCGTAGCGGCTGAACAGGTCCCTTACGATGAGCGGGTAAGAGGCACCTTCGGGCGCCCATATCCAGGGGAGTTGGGCCAGATCTTCGGGGATCGCATTCGCGACGCGCCTTTTCCAGTCCACCGGAATGCACAGCAGATAGGTCAATCGCGTCAGTTCGATTGAGTGCACGCCTTTCGGCGGTGTGGGGCCGAGAAAGAATCCCCCCTGAAAACGCCCCGCCTCGACCCCGGCGGCCACCCAGCCCGACAGCCCCTGCGCAACGTCGATGCGAACATGGGGCATGATCTCGCCGGCCCGGTTCAGCAGGGGCGCCATATGAACGACATCGGCGCCGACCACGAAACCGATCCGCATCGCCCGCAACGGCCTGTGCGCAACCTCCCGTGCTGCCTCGGTCAGTCTGTCGAGCTCTTTCAGGACAGTTTCAGCATGTCCGAGCAAGGCCCGTCCGTGTTCGGAGAGAAGGGTGCTCCGGTACCGTCGCAGGAACAGTTGCACCCCCAGTTCGCTTTCGAGGCTGCGGATATGACCGGAGATCGCCGGCTGGCTCAGGTTGAGCCGTTCGGCAGCACGGGTGAAGTTTCCGAGATGGGCGACGGTCACGAAGGATTTAAGAGAGTTGAGGTTCATTTCACGACAATGCTGAGGCGTGTGGAAGATAGTATAACGAATCCTTATGGAAGACCATCCGGAAACTCCGTTCTACGTCGCCCGGCAGCTCGTATTAATCTCGCCGCGACTCAATTCAACGGAGGCAGCATGTATCGGATCGGCGTCGATGTCGGGGGAACCTTCACCGACTTTACCCTTCTCAACGAGGCGGACGGAGGGGTTCTGTTCCACAAGGTTTCGTCCACCCCATCGGATCCTTCCCGCGCCATTGTCAGCGGGATGCGGGAATTTCTGGAGCTGCACGGCTTTGCCGCGTCGGATGTCTCCTTTGTCGGACACGGCACGACGGTTGCCACCAACCTGACGATTGAACGCAAGGGCGCGCGGACGGCGCTGATCACGACGAAAGGCTTTCGGGACGTGCTGGAAATCGGCCGGCAGACCCGTCCGAATCTTTACGACTACCAGATCCAGAACCCGAAACCTCTGGTGCGGCGCAAGCTCCGCTTCGAGGTCGAGGAACGCATCCTCGCGGACGGAACGGTTCAGACACCGATCCGGCTGGAAGACCTTGACCGGATCGTCGAGGCCCTGAAGGCGGAAAAGGTGGAGGCGGCCGCGATCTGCTTTCTGCATTCCTACCGCAACCCCGAGCACGAATGCGCGGCCGAGGCCCGGCTGCGGGAGGCCATGCCCGGCCTCTATATCACGAGATCCTCCGGTCTTCTCCCCGAGTTCCGCGAATTCGAGAGGATGTCCACCACCGTTCTGAACGCCTATGCCGGGCCGCGGATGCAATCCTATCTCGACAGCATGGCCGCCGAGGTGAAGGAGATGGGCGTGACCGTTACGCCCTATACGATCCATTCCAACGGCGGGTTGATGTCGATTCCGACGGTTCGGCAATATCCCGTCCGAACCTGCCTTTCGGGACCGGCCGCAGGTGTGGTGGGATCGGCCGGAGTGGCGCGTGAAGCGGGTTTCGAAAATGTCGTGACCTTCGATGTCGGGGGGACCAGCACCGACGTTTCGATCATCGTCGACGGTCAGCCGCAATTCACCTCCAACCGGACCGTTGCCGATTACCCGGTGAAAACGCCGATGATCGATATTCATGTCATCGGTGCCGGCGGCGGTTCGATCGCATGGATGGACGACGCCCATGCGTTGAAGGTCGGGCCGCAGTCTGCCGGCGCGGTGCCGGGACCCGTCGCGTATGGGCGAGGCGGGGAGCAGCCCACCGTCACCGATGCGAATGTCATCCTGCACCGCCTCAGCCCGGTCTCGCTGCTTGACGGCAAGCTCGACGTGCAGGCCGAAGCCGCGCACGAGACGATCAGAACGCGGATCGCCGAGCCGCTTGGCATCGGTGTCGACGATGCCGCAACCGGGATCTTGCGCATCGCCAACGCCAACATGGGACGCGCGATCCGGTCTGTTTCCACCGAGCGCGGTCATGATCTGTCGCAATTCGCGCTGATGGCCTTCGGAGGGGCGGGGCCGATCCACGCCTGCGACGTGGCGGCGGAATGCGGAATTCCCACGGTGATCATTCCACGCGAACCCGGCACCATGTGCGCCAGGGGCATCCTGCTTTCCGAGATCAGTCTCGATTTCGTGAAAACCTATATAGATCTCGTCGATGCGCAAACCTGGCCCGACCTTATCGGCCTGTTTTCGGAATTGCGCAAGGAAGGGCGCGCCTGGTTGGCCTCCGAACAGGTGGAGGCGCGGATGTCGCGTTTCCAGCAGGTGATCGAGGCACGGTATGTCGGTCAGAATTTCGAGGTGTCCGTTCCCGTCGAGCAGGACGAGGCGCTGGATTACGAGACGTTCGTCAGCCGGTTTTCGGCCGTGCATCACTCCGAATACGGGTATTCCATTCCCGGCCGTGCGATTGAAGTCGTCAATTGCCGCCTCAAGGCCATCGGGCTGGTTCCCCGTCCGTACAATCTCTTCGAGGCGCCCGAGGACGCATCCGTCGAAGCCGCTCTGATCGAAAGACGCATGATCTGTTACGACCCTCGCGAGGCCAGAGCCGATACGCCGGTCTACAGCCGGGCGAAACTGCCCATCGGGGACTCCCTTCTCGGGCCCGCCGTCATCGAGGAGATGAGTTCGACCACGCTGATCCCGCCGGGAACCCGTTTCCATGTGGATCGCGCGGGAAACATCATCATCACCAATATCAGGATGTCACAATGACTTCGCAGCATCAGACAAGACCCGGAGCGCCCGATCTCGCGATGGCGGATCCGATCGCGATGGAAGTCTTTTCCAACCGCATGCTCACGATCACCGAAGAGATGGGCAACACGCTGATCCGGTCGTCCTTTTCGACCAACATCAAGGAACGCAAGGACTGTTCGGTCGGCCTGTTCGACAGGCACGGGCGCCTCGTTGCCCAGGCATCGCATATTCCGCTGCATCTCGGTTCGCTGCGGGGATCCGTGCGGGAGGTCCTCAACCGGTTCCCGGTCGACAGCATCGAGCCGGGAATGGCCTTCATCTCGAATGATCCCTATCTCGCGGGTGGAACGCATACGCCCGATATCTCGATCGTCACCCCGATGTTTTCCGGCGGCAGGCTCGTGTTCTTCACCGCCAATATCGCGCACCATTCGGATGTCGGCGGGGCTGTGCCAGGCTCGATTTCCGCCGGCGCACGAACCGTCTTCGAAGAAGGCATCCGGATTCCGCCGCTGCTGATTGTCGAAGGCGGTGAGATCCGCGAGGACATTCTCGATTTCATCGCACAGAACACCCGCGAGCCGGAAGAGCGCATTCTGGATCTGCGGGTACAGATCGCGACCAACAATCAGGGCAACAGGGCGCTGGAAGGGCTGATCGGCCAGATGGGGCTGGAGCAGGTTCTGCAAGCGGTCGAGGATGTCCTGTCCTATACGGCCCTCCGGCTTCAGAAGCGCATCGACGCGATTTCGGGCATGAAGGGCAGCTTCACCGCCTGTCTCGACGATGATGGTTCCGGCGGCGCGCCGGTGCCGATCACCACGCATGTCAGCGTCGAGGACAGCCGGCTGGTGGTTGATTTCCAGGGGACGGGGCCGCAGGCGAAGGGCGGGCTCAATGTGTCCAGGACGGGGCTGGAAGCGACGGTTTTCTATGCCGTGAAGGCGCTGCTCGATCCGCAACTCATGCCCAACGAGGGGATGATGTCCTCCATCGAGATCCGGGCCGATGACGGCCTGATCGTCAATGCCAGAAGCCCCGCCGCGACCGGCGCGCGGTCGATCACCTGTCAGAAGATCGCGCGCGCGATCTTCGGGGCGTTCCGCGATGTTCTTCCGCCGGAGCGCCTGATGTCGTCGGGGGCGGATGATCTGCCGACCGTCGTCTTCTCGGGGAACCACCTGCGCCGCGACGGAACCTATGTGTATCTGGAAACGCTTGGCGGAGGCGGGCCCGCCACCGGGCGGACAGACGGAATGAACGCCGTGCATGTCCACGTTACCAACACCTCAAACCTGCCGATCGAGGCCCTTGAGAATGAATATCCGCTGATGGTGGACGAATATGCGCTGGTCGAGCGTTCGGGCGGTGCCGGGCGCTATCGCGGAGGACTGGGCTTCGTGCGCCAGTATACGTCGTTGCAGGATGGAACGATCTTCTCGGTCCGCTCCGACGGCCAACTGCACGCCGCCACCGGCGTTGACGGCGGAGGCGAGGGGCGGACGGCCCGCCTCTATTGGGATTACGGCAAGCCCGATGAGAAGCGGCTCGGATCGAAGGAAACCCACCTGATCATGGATTACGGCAGGAACATCCGCTTCGAGACCGGGGGCGGCGGCGGACTCGGCGATCCGCACCGGCGGCCGCGTGACCAGGTTCTCGCGGATCTCGAGGACGGCATCATCGGCGTCGAGGACCTGGAACTCTACGGGCAGGAGGCGCTCGCGAAATGACGGCTGTCGTCGACCGGCCCGCGTCGGGGCCGGTGCTCCACGCGCCTTCGGGCACCTCCTGGTGGTTCGACGAGGCTCTGGCCGCCGAAGACCGCAGCTTCGGGGCGGGTGGATATGCACCCGCCGCATTCGATCCTGCGGCCTTCGACGGAGAGACCGTGGCCGATGTGGTTGTCGTCGGCGGCGGCTTCACGGGTCTCTGGACCGCGCTTTTGCTGAAAAGGCGCAATCCAAGGCTTTCGATCGTGCTGATCGAGGCGGGGAAATGTGGCGGCGGGGCAAGTGGCAAGAATGGCGGAAAGGCCCATGGCTATTGGGCGCAACTGCCCGCGCTTTCGGACACCATCGGCAGCGAAAATGCCCTGGCGATGGCACGGGCCGGCGATCGGGCGCAGGATGCGCTCAGGGCCTTCAGCAAGGAGGCGCGGCTGGATGTCCAGTGGCGTGAGGCCGGAAATATCCGCGTGTCGGTCAGTCCCGAACAGGACAAGAAGCTGCATGCCTATTTGCGCCATGCGGCGAAATGCGGCGCCGGGGACAGTGTCCGACCGCTCGCGCGCGACGAGTTGCGTGCCTATCTGGCCTCCAGCGCCTTTCGTGGCGGCGTCATGTTCGGCGAGGGAGCAACGGTCCAGCCCGCGCGATTGGCGCGCGCCTTGCGGATCGCGGCCATCGACGCCGGCATCCGCGTGTTCGAGGACAGCCCGATGGTGTCCTACCATGCCGATACGCCCTGTCGGGTGACGCTGCGCCAGGGATCCATTCGAGCCAGGCAGATCGTCCTGGCCACCAATGCGGCATTGGCGCGGGAACCTCTCATCCGTCCCTGGCTGAGTGTGTTTTCGAGCTATGCGGCGATCACCGAGCCCACGGAGCGGCTCGAAAAACTCAACTGGACCAGCCACGTGGGCTTTGCCGATGCACGGATGTTCCTGCATTACTTCCGCCGGACGGATGAGGGCCGTCTCCTGATGGGCGCCGGCGCGGGCCCGGTCGCTTTTGCGAACCATTGGGAATCCGCGCCGATGACGCGGGACAGGGTCGCCGCCGGCCGCGCCGTGCGGGCCATCTCCGCCCTGATCCCGGAGCTGGAGGGGATCGCGGTGGAGAAAAGCTGGGGCGGACCGATCGATATGTCGTCGGATCGCCTGCCTCGGGTCGGCAGCCTCGTGCCGGGCAAGGTCCATTACGCCTGTGGGTTTTGCGGCCATGGCGTTAATCCCACCTATATTGCCGGCGCCTGTCTGGCCGAACTGGTCGACGGCAGGGCAGAAGATTGGCGCCGCCTGCCGATCTTCGAAAGAAAAATGCCAGAATTGCCGCCCGAACCGTTCCGCACCTTCGGCGCCCGTCTCATCCGGCGGGCGATCCTGTCGTGCGAAGACGCGGAGGCTGCCGGCCAGTCACCCAAACCGTTACCGCGCATCGTCGCGGCGCTGCCCGGCGTTCTCGGCATGAGGATCGGGGTCCGATAGGCGCTGACAGCACGTCGCTGTCCGAGTGGTTCGCGCCAGGTCTCCGGTCATGGCGGAACTTGTGACCGCTCGTGGTTCCCTCCTTTGGGCGCCGGGGCGAGGACCATGAGCGTTTCGCGGCTCGACACGGCGGGCCTCGAAGTCCCGAGGCGCCACGCCAGAAAATCGGGACTTGCGACTGTCGACTTCCACTAAATCCTCGCTGTCGATGTTCCGCGAATGTCTTTGCCGTGGCGGCGCCTGCGTGTATAGGTTCGCCCCGACCGAAGACGGACGCTTTGATAGGGTCGCCATGTCATGTGCTCGATGTGTGCGATGCGCGGTAGAAACCGGGCGAGAAGGGGCGTGTCGGGTCGTGAGCTGGAGTACGCACGCCGCCGCGCAATGAGTTGATGGTGCTGAGAACAAATGAATAAATATCAATCAACCAGGCTGTCCATCGCCCCGATGATGGATTGGACGGGTTGATTTGAAAAATCCGTTTATTTACAATGTGAAAGAGTATTTTGCATGTACCAAGTACCAAATTTTTTGCGGCGCGATGCTCCCCTGAAGGCAAATTGGGCTCTGTTGCCTTCAGAAAACCTAGACCTGATGATCGCGGAGTGAGCTGGCTGGCTCTCTTATCTCTCCCGCGGCTCAGACAACTAGAGTTTGCTGGTGTGACGTACGGAGCCAGCCACCCGCATCGTTCAGATATGTGGAGGCGCAAAGTGCTTCATAGATGGGCAGATCGGGCTTCTCAGCGGAGGCATGGTAGCTGAGAATGACAATGTCACCACATTGCGTTGCTCTGCGCCCAGTCATCGCCACGGACCGCCAGCCGGTTCTGCGCTTCAGGCCGTGCCAGATCTGCTCACCCTGTAGGATACCCGGAGGGTATGGAAAGATCATGATAGCGTTTTCCGCGGTTGTCGCGCGCGCGTTGTCGGAGTCACTGGTCCAGAAGCGCTCTTCCATATCCCAGAGAATTTCCTGATCCGTTGGAGAGGGCTTGCCGATCTTATTTGCGGCATGCTCGAGAGTAGTCTTTCGCGGCACGGAGAGGGTCATTCGGCTGTCTCCCATGTACCGGAAAGGATTACCTGGATCAGGATCAGTATCACGACCGCCACTGACAGGATTGTTCCCGGCGAGAAGGCGATGCCCTTATGCAACGCATCGCTAAAACTCGTAGCGGCCGGTGCGGCACCCGGAAGGAGAGGGGCAAGGGTGCGGGCCACCTCTCCATTCTCCGTCGCGAGTGCAGGCACGTCTTTGCAGCGTGACAGCAGCGTTCCCAATCGCGAAACCGCAGCTTGACGACCCGAAGACGCAAGCTCGGCGGCCACTTCCCATGGATCGAGCTCTAGCCTGGCAAGCGCTGAGAGCACGGTCACGATGGAGCCATCTCGGTCTTCGCCGACGGAGGCGAAGAGAAACCGTTCCAGTGCGGGGTCATGGGGGTTGAGAATATCGGCTGCGGACATCGTTGTTTCCTCGATATATGTGATATATGGCTCCGGATCGCGGCAGGTTTAGACGCAGAACGATTTGGTTCGCCAAGACCGACCGAGGATATTTCGGATTGCTTTGATCCTGCCCGAATCCGGCCTTATGCGGGCTGACGCAGATCAGTCTGCCGCCAAGCCGTCGTTCCTGACCGCCATACCGGCCCCGGCCTTGTCTGCAAGCTCACCATTGCGAGCGAGGCTAACATGGGTCAGCGCGTGAATTCCTATCACCAGGTAGAAGCATTGATACCAGCAAGCTGAGCCTCCTTCCCGAAGCCAGGGAGGGCTCGGACTTGGTGCTGGACCCCTGCAGGTTGCACGGAGATCAGGTATGGCCATGCGCTCGACCAATTCGACTGTGACGTTCAAACACCCGTTTTTCTTGTCCGGTTACACGGATGAATTGCCCGCTGGCGATTATGACGTGGTCGTTCAG
Source organism: Celeribacter indicus (assembly GCF_000819565.1). NCBI lineage: Bacteria > Pseudomonadati > Pseudomonadota > Alphaproteobacteria > Rhodobacterales > Roseobacteraceae > Celeribacter > Celeribacter indicus. The sequence goes on along the minus strand of NZ_CP004393.1, from coordinate 2,813,750 downwards.
GAAGAGCTTTTGGAAGGTCTCAGCTTCGCGGCTTACCGAAGGACGGCGACGTATCTGACCGTACGAGGAAAGGGGCAAAGGGCTGGACGGGTCGAACTGCGATCGACCAGCGAGCGAGATCTGGAAACGGCACTTGGCTTGGACCGGAGATTTCCGACCCGAGATAGCGAGACGGCGCTTTCCCCGTCGGAGGACTTGAAATGAACACTCCCGAATGGCTCAAACCCGGCATCTACGGCGCCGTAATCGGCGCGGTCATTGTCGGTGTCGTCGGATTTACATGGGGCGGCTGGGTGACCGGCGGAACTTCGAGCGACAGAGCCTTGACCATGGCCCATGAGGATGTTGTCGCGGCCATGGTGCCCGTTTGTCTGGAAATGGCCCGGACCGATCCGGAGCGGGCCGCAAAGATGGAAACAATCAAGGCTGCGTCAACTTACCAGAGGCGCGACGCGCTTATGAAGGCGGGATGGGCGACCGTACCCGGCACCGACGCTCCGGACCGCGACATCGCGCAAGCTTGTCTCGCAAAGCTCCAACTTTAGAGCCTCCGAATGCAACAGTCCCCGGATATCGGCAACGAAAAGACCCTGCCCGCGATGGAACAGTCTTCCGCTTCCCGAGTTAAGAGAACCGAGCTCGAACGTCGCGTGCTCGCTCATGAAAGGGTCCTTCAGGCGCTGATCGCATACATGTCCCGAACTGAGCCGCGGTTTGTCGATCATCTGAGAGAACGGTTCGTGGAACCGATGCGCATGGCTCAGCACGAGCACGACTATCGGGGGGCCGACGACTATGCGGAAGAATTCATCCGCGCCGTGATGCTTCTCGGTGAACCGCGCCAGCCGCCGGTCCATCCGTCGGAGGCTGCGAAACGCGCTAGCGCCTCTGAAAACGATAGATTGGAGGGCTCCGATCCGCATGCGCAACGCGACCAGGTTCTGGTCAAGCAGAGAAACGGCATATGGCAAGTGACGGTCAATGGCGTCTTTCGCGGCGACTACCACCAAGAGGAGCACGCCAACGCAGCTGCGGCATTGTTGAAGCTGTCCCTGCCATGACCCTCGGCGTTCAACCTACTGGACCGAGCGAGTTTGCGATCCAGGCAGCCGAGAACGAAGGCATGCCGACAAGACCGGATGCTGCGCCTGTGTTGCCGACTGTCTCGGCGGCGGAGCAGCAAACGGAACACTTCAGCCGATGCGCTCGAAATCCCACAAGCAAACGAACCGCCCCAGAACTTGAAGGATGGAGCAAATGGAACGCGATGAACATCCACATAGCAGGCCCCCTAGGCGCCTTATTTCGAAGCTGGCGGCGGCGGCCGGCATGATCGCCTCTCTCGCGTTTCCGATCTTTGCGCAGGACGGGACCGGACCGCTCCCGGAGAACGCGCGGGCACGCAGTTATGGCGGAGGGTGGAACTGTGACGTGGGCTACCGGGTGGATGGCGCTGAATGCGTTGCCATCGACATGCCGGAGAATGCTTATGCGACGGGTCGATCCTACGGAACGGGGTGGGAATGTCGCCGCGGATACGAAGAGAGGGGTGAGGCATCGTGCGCCCCCATCCTTGTGCCCGCCCACGCCTTCCTGCAATCTTCAGGTTTCGACTGGCAGTGCGAACGCGGATATCGGCAAGACCGCGAAACCTGCGTGCCAATCATCCTGCCGGAACACGCATTTCTCACCGAAGATCCCGGGGGCACCGGCTGGACCTGCGATCGCGCCTTTGCAGCGGGCGATGGCGCGTGCGTTCCAATTGCCGTGCCGGACAACGGCTACCTGACCAACACCGATTACGGCGATACATGGCGTTGCGAAAGAGGCTTTTCCGAGGTTGACGGTCGCTGCGATGCCATCGTGTTACCGGCCAATGCCTTTCTGGACACGGATTCGTATGGGCCGGGATGGCGCTGTGAGCGAGGATACGAGCGCAAGGATCGCAACTGCGTCGTGATCGTTATGCCGGAGAACGCCCATCTCGATCGATCAGGCAATCGCTGGAGTTGTGACCGAGGCTTTCAATTGTCCGATGGGGTCTGTGCTCGTGGACGATGATCTACACGCCTTTGGCCCTTCTCGAGCGTCCAGCATGCGTGTGAGCATAGGATGCCGTCTGCGCTACGCGTTGAGCCAGCCGACGCCATTGATCGCGATGTTGAATGTGCACTACTCGCGCTTCGGTGATCTGGAGCGCGCCGACTATCTCGTGACCTCTCCCAGCGTCCCGCTCGAAAGCTACCGTGACGGATTCGGAAACTGGTGCACGCGCATGGTGGCACCAGCGGGCGATTTCACCTTGTCTTCGGATGGCGTTTTCCGGGATGGCGGGTTGCCCGACCCAGTTGCGCCGGGGGCGGTCCAACACGCGGTTCAGGAGCTGCCTTTCGAGACGCTCGTCTATCTGCTCGGCAGCCGATATTGCGACACGGATCTTCTTTCCGACGAAGCCTGGCGGCTGTTTGAGAACACAAAGCCCGGATGGGCCAGGGTCCAGACGATCTGCGATTTCGTCCACGAGGCTGTGGCTTTCGACTATATGCAGGCGAATGCGACCCGCACAGCCTCTCAGACGCTTGCCGGCCGGGCCGGTGTTTGCCGTGATTTTGCGCATCTCGCCATCGCCTTCTGCCGCTGCATGAACATTCCGTCCCGCTATTGCACGGGCTATCTGAGCGATATTGGCGAGCCGGAGCCCTATCCGCCCGGAGATTTCGCTGCCTGGATGGAAGTCTTTCTCGATGGTCGCTGGTGGGTCTTCGATCCGCGCAACAACACACGGCGCACCGCGAGGATCCTGATAGCGCGCGGCCGGGATGCAGCCGATGTACCTTTGACGCAGACCTTCGGACCGAACACGCTGCTGGAGTTCCGGGTCTGGCCCGATCAAGTGACCTGATCGGGCCTCAATCCAAGTGGCCGGCCATCGTAAATTAGGGTGCCAATCCCCATATCTGTGCTAGGCCCCCGAGTTTCCGTTCAGGAGCGCCCAAGATCGGGGGGAATCGATTTTGCGCCGTTCGAAGCTCTGCCATTCGGTTCGGCGCACCTTCTGCGAAACGCTCTTCTGCTATCTCGACGAAGCCTCGGAGGATCGGCCATCCGACGAGTACGGCTCTGATCCTTTCTGATGCAAGGCTCTGGATCTGCAGTTCTTCCAATGAAAGGAAGGCCGCTGGCAGAAAATGAGATCACCATATTGACCGAAAAAGGAGGACGCAGATGGAATACCCCAAACTAAAGAGCGTTGCGGTCTTTTCGAGACCGTTCACGGTCCCGGGTTTTGACGAAATGCTGCCGGCCGGAACCTATGACATCGAAACCGAGCTGAGTGCGCCGCCCGATGACCGCAACCCCGATGCCTGGAAGGCCTCGGTCCTGATAAATCTGCATCCGCGAACTTCACAACCTGGGCTATCACGAACCTTGACGGTTTCTCTGGCCGATCTCGATGCGGCCCGCGCAAAAGACGAACTCACCGGGAAAGAACTCACAGAATTCTTCCTCGAAGAGATGTTGGCCGACCCGATGGTGCAGCTGGTTATGCGGGCTGACGGCGTCTCTGCAATGCAGCTTCGGCAAATCTACTCAGGTAAACGTTCGTCTGAGGCCGCGCGTGAAGTCACGACACCCATCCGTGAAGCTAGAACTCCGCAGGACAAGTCTTCGATCCAGGCTGCGGAGAACGAAGGAATGCCGCCGCGGTCAAATTGAGCCGCGCGCCGTAGTGCGTACGCCGACACTTCGGCTCCCGGTCTCCCCTGAGTTGGCCGTGCTAGAAAAAGAGGAACACAACATGCCTGATCATGGTGACGGCCCGGAAGATCGAGGGCCTTGGAACACCAAACAGAACCGCGGTCCACCAGAGATCGATGCCATTCTTCGCCATGGTCGCGAGCGCTTGGGTGGGCTGTTGCCAGGTGGGCTGCCGCCCGCCAAGAGTATCGCGGTGGTGGGGGCCGTTGCTTTCTTCGCAGTTGTAGCTTGGTCGTCCTACTATACTGTGCCAAGTGACTCAGTCGCAGTGGTCCAGCGATTTGGAAAATACACCGCTGAGGTTCCGCCGGGGCTTCACTTCAAATTTCCGCTTGGAATCGATGTGGCGACGCTGGTTCCCGTGAAACGTCAGCTGAAACAGGAATTCGGCTTTACAACACCGGGTGCAGGGGATCCGTTTCAAAGCCCGGTCGATGGCCGCCGCGAAACCGAGATGGTAACCGGGGACCTGAACGCCGCTCTCGTGGAATGGGTGGTGCAATACCGGATATCAGAGCCCCTGAAATTCCTCTTCGAGCCTCCGCGAACGACAAAAGTCTATGGCTTTGCTCGTCCCAGAGGTGGAGGCGCGCGCAGCGGAAGCTCTCCCAAAGTGTCATGCGCTTGGTCTGCGCCAGGACATCGTGATCCCGGATAACCTCGTCCAGACGGTAGAAGGGAATGCGGCTGGCCAGATGATGCACATGGTGAACGCCGATGTTTGCGCTGATCCAGCGCAGGATACCGGGCAACGCATAGTGTGAACTTCCGTGCAGGGCCGCGTCCTGAATGTTCCAGTCCCCGTCGTGCTGCCAGCTTGTATCTTCGAACTGATGCTGCACGTAAAAGAACCACATGCCGGTGACCGCTGCCAGAAACATCGTCGGGAGGAACACGAACAGCAGAACATCCCAGCCGCCCAGCCAGATGATCGTCATCAGTGAAAGGCCAATGGCGAGGTTTGTGCCCATCGCGCTCAGCCAGTACCGCCAGCCGGATCGCATCAGGTGCACGGGCAGGCGGTTTTGCAGGAAGAATGTATAGAACGGCACCACGCCGAACAGGAACAACGGATTGCGGATCAGCCGATAGCCTGCCCGGCCAACTCGGCTCATGTCCTGATATTCGCTGACCGTCAGGATCGGCATGTCTCCGACGCCCCAATGGTCCAGATTTCCGGTCGTGGCGTGGTGGAGCGCGTGCGTCTTGCGCCAGACATCGTAGGGAGTCAGAGTGAGAACGCCGATCACCCGCCCGATCCAGTCGCAGAGGCGCCGGCTGCGGAACAGCGACCCGTGGCCGCAATCATGCTGGAACATGAACAGACGGACGAGAAAGGCCGCATTCGCTAGCGCCAGAATGATTGCCAACGCGGTGCTGATCGACAGCGCCCACCAGTCGACAGCCCAGAGCGCCACGAATGGCGCGAGTGTAATGGTGAGTTCGAAAACGCTACGCGACGGGATAGGTTGTCGATACGCCGCCAGCGTTCGTGTCCAGTCCGATGGGGTGAACTGCGACTGCTTCGATGCGCGGTCGGTCTCGGCGGAAGAATGGCCAGCACTTTTCACCGCGTCCGCGTGTGATCCGGCATCCTGTAGGTCGGGTCCGGAGTTGCCATGTTCGCCTCTTTTATTCGCCGTAGCGTCCTGTCGGCCACGCCGTTGAGGCTGCTTGTTGTCTGAGTAGGACGAAAGCGTCATGGGTGATGCAGATCCTCTACGATTGAATGTATCATGCTGGTGGTCGGTACACTGAATTGCCCTGAGTGATGATCTGATTGATCAGGGCCGCCGCGGCCCGGTGGATTTCCGCGTCAGGCTCAGTGTCGATGGTGTTCTCATGGATGGCCGCGGCGTCGCGGAGAACTCCGACGATCTCGTTCTCCGGCAGCAATCCGCGATCGTTCATGGCCAGTAGAAGTGACTCGCAGATCGACAGGGCGGCCAGTCCTGCAGCGTCGTTCGACGTAGGCATCCGGTGTGTTCCTTTCATCGCGTCACAATCTGACGGGGAAGCGTGCCTGATGTGTTCCCCTTTCTTGCATGAAATGCTCTATGCTGGACTGATCAAGAGCAGTCCCTGAGCTCATCTCGAAATGTCCCCCGCAACCGAAAGGAAAGGATCATGACACCGGCCGCGGCAAGCCCGCTCACCCGAAAACTCTCGGCATTTGTCGCTTTGTCAGAGGCCGAACTTGCGGTGCTAGCGCGTCTGCACGGGCGTCGGCGGTCTTTTGTCGCCGGGCGAGACATGGCCCATCAGGGACAATCAGATCAGGCCGCCTACATCCTGTCCGCGGGCTGGGTCTGCTCCTACAAGATCCAGCCGGACGGAACGCGGCAGATCGTTGATTTTCAGGTGCCGGGCGATTTTCTGGGATTGCGAAGCGTGCTTTTGCGTACCTCGGACCACAGTTTCGAGCCAATCGTGGACGTAGAGGCTGTAGAAGTCTTGACGGGCGATCTGCTCGAGGCGTTCGCGCAGACACCGCGGCTCGCAACCGCCATCCTTTGGGCGGCGTCCAGGGATGAGGCGATGGTGGTTGAACATCTCGTCGGGATTGGGCGGCGGGACGCGGGAGCACGGATGGCGCATTTCCTGCTGGAGTTGGGATCGCGGCTGGCTCTTGTAGGCATGGGGAGCAAGGAGGGGTACGACTGCCCGCTCACACAATATCACCTTGCCGACGCGCTTGGATTGAGCGCAGTCCATGTGAACCGTGTGTTGCGGCAATTGCGTGAACGCGGTCTGGTGACTTTCCGCGACGGTCACGTGGCATTTCACGACTACAGCGGGCTGGCGGAGCTTGCCGGGTTCGATCCGGCGTATCTGGATCAGACCGGGCCGCTTTTGAAATGACAGAGTCGCCCTCAGTCTTCAGCAAGCGTCTCAGGAGGTCGCGACAGACGCCGGAATGCCACTCAAGCGCGTGTTTGGCGTCACCGAGTTCCAGGATCATCTCGGCTTCCTGCCCTGCTGTCTAGGAATCCAGGAGCAGGCCATGCAGCGGCTGTCTTAGAAGGGAAAGAACACCGGAATTGTCAGAACTGCGGCGGCCCCCACGATGATGTTCATTGGAAGACCGATCTTGATGAAGTCCGTGAACTTGTAGTTGCCCGCACCATAGACCAGTGTGTTGGTCTGATAGCCGATCGGGGTCGCGAAGCTTGCGCTCGCTCCAAACATGACTGCGACAACGAAGGGGCGTGGATCAACCCCGATCTGGTCCGCCAGTCCGATCGCCAGAGGGGTCACGACGACCGCGACCGCACTGTTGGTGACCGCCTCCGTCAAGGTCGAAGCGAGCAGATAGACCGCGGCCAGGGCGATGATCGGGGGCATGTCCGCAAGCGGGGGGGCAATGGCACCGACGATCAAGGCAATCGCGCCCGAGTGCTGCAGCCCCGCACCAACCACCAGCATCGAGAAGATCAGAACGAGCACGCCCGCGTCGATGGAATTCCAGGCCTCATCGTTGTCGATGCAGCGCAGGACGAGGATGAAGGCCACGGCGACGAGGGAAACAAGGCTGATGTCCGCCACACCAATGGCGGCCAGGGCCACCACCGCAAACAGCGCCGCAAGCGCGAGCGGGGCCTTGCCGCGTCGAAAGGGGCGCCCTCCGGCCATCGTGACGCCAGCCAGGTCCCCGGCCTCGATCAGGCGGTCGTAGCTTTCGTCGGTTCCCTCCAGTAGCAGTTTGTCCGCAGGTCTGAGGAGCGTGGTCGAGAGGTCGGGGCCGAGGCTTTCCCCATGACGATGTGCCCCCAGGACACGCATGCCATACCTGAACCCGATGGTCAGCTGCGCGATCCGTACACCGCGGCTGCGATGCGAGAGCGTGACGATCGCCTCCGCGACTGTTGTTTCGGCACTATCCCCGGCTGTCGGCCCCTGACGCAGTCCGACATCCCATCCTTTCTTGTTTCTCAACGTCAGCAGTTCGGAGGTGCGGATAACCGCGATCAGCCGGTCACCAGCGGCAAGGATGTGATCGAGCACGTCGTCACGCCTAACCTCTGCACCGGAACGTATTCCGACCACCGTCACACCCGGGCGGGTCAGATCATCGATATCCCCCAAGGCGTGACCCAGCCCCCAGAAATCATCCTTTGGGCGCAACTCGGTCAGGAAATCCGCCTCACCTGCCGCACCCAGATCCGTCTGATCCTTGCGGTTGGGAAGCAGGAGCGGTCCGAGTAGCAGCAGGGTCAATCCGCCGGTGGCCGCGGCCACCAGACCGACCGGTGTGATTTCCAGAATTGAGAAGGGCGCCAGCCCGATCTCTCTGGCAACGCCATCGACCAGCAGATTGGTCGAGGTTCCGATCAGCGTGCAGGTCCCGCCGAGCACCGCCATGTAAGAGAGCGGGATCAACAGACGCGTCGCTGCGAGGCCGAGGCTTTGGGCCAGTCGTATGGCGACCGGGATCAGTACCAGCACGACGGGTGTGTTGTTCATGAGCGCCGAGGCCACGAGGGTCGAAGCCAGAAACACGCCGGTAGCCGCAATGGGACGCTGGCCGGCGGCGGCGACGACACGATTTGCCAGTGCATCGAGCAACCCGGTGCGCACGAGGGCGCCGCTGAGGATAAACATCGCGGCGATCGTGATCGGTGCGGGATTTGAAAAAACCGATAGAACAGTGTCTTGAGGCACCAGTCCAAAAACGACAAACAACGCCGCGACCGCTGCGGCCGTCACCTCGGGGGCGAACCGCTCGTAAAGGAAGCCCGCGAAGAGAACCAGAAGAAGCGCGAGCGCAAGATAAGGCTCAAAGGGGTACAGGTGTGTCATTCCGGGGTCTCCAGTGCATCGACGGCGGAGCGGTCCTGACGTCGCGATATATGTGGTCTTTCGTTCTCGCTCTGCCTCGAAGACTGGCGCAGGGCCCTCCTCGATCGGCCGCCGCGGACCGGGGTTGCGGTGATCAGTATTCGATGACCACGTGGCGCACCTCAACGGTCATGCTTCGCTGGGTGTTTCCCGACCCCGTGAAGCTCCCAGTGACCGGGACGACCTGATGAATGCCACGGGCGACCGCCACGGGAATGAGGTTCTTTGATCCGACGCTCCGGTTTGTAGGGTCAAACGCGACCCAGCCGGCACCGGGAATGAAGACTTCGGCCCAGGCATGGGTAGAACCCGCCCCTTCAGATCCGACAAGGCGCGTTTCGGGATCAAAGAGATAGCCGGAAACGATGCGGGCACCGAAACTGAGCGTGCGCGCGGCTTCGGCAAACAACACCGCAAAGTCACGGCATGAGCCCCAACCGCGGGAAAGTGTTTCCAGCGGCGACTGTGTCCCTTCCATCTCTCGCCCCTGATATGCGATCTGCGTCGACACCCCGTTGGCGATATCCTTGAGCAGAGACAGCGTATCCGTGGGGCGTTGAAGGACGAAGCCCTCGACCCAGCTGGAAAACTTTCCGTCAGGGTCGGGATATTGTGGCGCCGTCAGGGAGCCGAGGTCGGCCCAATCGTCGCCTGAATAAAGGAAGGGAAAGCTGATTGCCTCCGCCGCTATGGCGAATACCGGCCAGACCGCGGCGGTCAGATCGACGGTTGCACGGCTTTCGATGATCAGATGGTCGCTCGGCTGATTGAACTGCGCCGTGGCGACCGCATTGCCGGCAACGTCATGGGCCCAGGTGATATCGGCATGGGGCGTGAGGGTGATCTCATGCGACACCAGCCGCAGGTCCCGGGCTTCGCGCGGGCGCAGCATCATCCGATGAGGTCCAAGCAGAACGGGTTCGCCGTAGCGGTATTCGGTCTTGTGATAGGTCGTCAGCGTGGTCACGTTAGGTGCCTTTCGGCTGCAATGCGGCCACCCGGAGTCGGGTCGCTTGAGTGGCGTCGGTTGGACAGGCGGTCAATCCGGGGGGATCGGGAGCACAGAACTGTCGATTTCGGCTGCCGTCTCGGTAGACACAAGGCGGCCGAGAGTCAGGTTCAGGTCGTGAGACCCGCCGTCGAGGGGCAGGAACACCACCGGCCCGGCCGTGATGGGGTGGCCATCCAGCGTGGCTCTCGGATGATCCGCTCTCTCGATCCGGATCCTGCACGACGTGCCCGCCACCCTCAGCGTCATGGAAAATCCCGGCCAGTCGGGTGGCATGGTGGGGGCGATCCGCAGACGGTCTCCGTCCCGGGTCACGCCGAGGATGCCTTCGATGGCCGCGCGGTGCATCCACGCGGCCGAGCCCGTGTACCAGCTCCAGCCGCCGCGTCCGATATGCGGTGCAACGGAATAGACATCGGCGGCCACGGCGTAGGGTTCCGTCCTGTAGCGCTGTACGTCCTCGGGCGTCCGGGCGTGATTGATCGGATTGAGCATCGCGAAGAGCTCCGCAGCGCGCGCTCCATCCGCCAGTCGCGCCCAGGCCAGAATGGCCCACATCGCGGCATGGCTGTATTGCCCGCCATTCTCGCGCAGCCCCGGCGGATAGCCGGCGATGTAGCCCGGATCTTGCGAGCCCGAGTCGGGACCGATCCCGAAGGGCGGCGTGAACAGCCGCGCCAGATCGTTTTCGCGATCGACCAGAAGGCTGTCGACGGACTCCATCGCGCGCCGCGCGCGGTCGGGATCTGCCTGTCCGGACAACACCGCCCAGCTTTGCGGGATCGAGTCGATGCAACAGGCCGGGGAGCCGGCCGCCCCCAGCCATGTTCCGTCATCGAAGGTCGCGCGGCGGTACCAGTCCCCATCCCAGGCATGGGTCTCCATGGAGAGGCGCAGCGTTTCGGCCTGCTCGCGCCAGCGCCGCGCCCGGGCCGGATCGCGCTTTTCCGCAAGCGGCACGAAGGCGCCGAGCGTCTGCAGCAGCAGCCAGCCCAGCCAGACGCTTTCGCCGCGGCCGGCGGCGCCGACGCGGTTCATCCCGTCGTTCCAGTCGCCGCTGACGATCAGCGGCAGACCGTGCTCCCCGGTCAGGCTGAGTGCGCGGTCCAGTCCCAGGGCGCAGTGATCGAACAGCGACGCGCCGTGGCCCGCATCGTCGGGCAGGAAGAACGCGTCGTGCTCGCTCGCTCCGAGGCGATGCCCTTCGAGGAAGGGCACCTGTTCGTCCAGTATCGCCCTGTCGCCCGTACTCGTCACATAGGCGGCGACAGCATGGCCGAGCCAAACGCAATCGTCGGAAATGCGCGTCCGCACCCCCTGGCCGGTGTGCGGCAGCCACCAGTGCTGCACGTCGCCTTCCGGAAACTGGCGGGCGGCGACCCGCAGCAGATGCGCGCGGGTGCGGTCAGGGCGCGTCAGCATGAAGGCCATGTTGTCCTGCAGCTGGTCGCGGAACCCGTAGGCGCCGCTTGCCTGGTAGAAGGCCGCACGCGCCTCGATCCGGCAGGCGAGCGCCTGATAGGGCAGCCAGCCGTTGACCATAATATCCATCGCCCGGTCCGGCGTCTCGATCCGGAGATCGCCCAGCGTGTCGTCCCAATAGGTCTGAACCGCGGCTAGCTCGGCCTGCCTGTCGGCGGACCGCATCCTTTTCAAAAGCGGGACGACCGCCGCCGCGTCTGCGCATTGGCCGAGAAGATGGACGAGCTCAATGCTCTCGCCAGGGGCCAGGGTCAGGGTCTTCATCATTGCGAGGCAGGGATCGAGCCCCGCTCCGACCCGCCCCGACATGACGGCGCCCCGGCGTAGTGCGGCGGGATCGGCATGGCTGCCGCACGAGCCCAGAAACTCGGTGCGATCTCCCGTCCAGGCCTCGGCCGGACCGGAAGGCGCGTTGAGCACCGCGAACATCACCCGGCCGGGAAAGGCGGTGTTCCACGGATTCTGGACCAGAAGCGCGCCAGTTTCCGGCTCGTGCGAGGTCACGAGGAACGGGGCCGAGGCGGCGCGCGATTGACCCATGACGGGTTCGCTATAAGTGACGACGCTCAACCTCCGGGGGTGCGTCCCGGTATTGCGCAGAAACAGCCGCGAGACCCTGACCGGATCGGCGCGCGGCACGAACTGTACCAATTCGCAGTCGATGCCATTCGCCCGATGCTCGAACCGGCTGTAGCCGAAGCCGTGGCGCACGATGTGCGGACCGGCCCCTGCAGAAGGCGGCAGAGGGTGCGCAGTCGGTGAAAACAACAGGCCGCTGTCGTCGTCTCGGATGTAGATTGCCTCGCCCGGAGGGTCTGCCACAGCATCATTGGACCAAGGCGTTAGCTGGTTGTCGCGGCTGTTCTCGGCCCAGGTAAAACCGCTGCCGCTGGCCGACACCTGGAATCCGAAGTCCGGATTGGCGATCACGTTGATCCATGGGGCAGGCGTACTGTCCGGTGGGCCAAGGCGGATGACATATTCTCGTCCCTCCCGGTCGAACCCGCCTGTGCCATTGTAGAACTCGAGGTCCGGGCGGTCGGATAACGGCCTGGCCTCGTCCCGCTGCGGGGCGGTTCTGTCACGTCTGTTCGCGCGCAGTCGGAGCGCATTGGCGGGTTGCGGGGCGGGGCCAATCTGTCGCGTGTCTGCGATCATGGTGTCAGCCGTAACAGGATCGGCAAGAAGGGCGTCGAGCTGTTCGCCGATCATGCCGCGCCGGGCCAGCATCACAACCCGCGCTGCAGCCAGGAGAAGCGCCCGCGTATCTGGTGCGATCAGGTCGGAGCGCAGCGCAAACACGGCGCCCCGGGCCGGTCGCGTGTCGTCGCCGGGACGGGAATGGCTGCTGCGCAAGGCGATGTCGATGGCGGTCTGCAGATCCTTGACATAGGAGGCCGGGTGCTCGTTGAGGATCACCAGATCGACCGCAAGCTGCCTTCCCAGCCAGTATTCATGGGCCTGCAGCAGGGCGCGAACCTGTCCGATATCGGCGGGATCGTCGATGCGCAGCACCACGATCGGCAAATCGCCGGAAATCGCGAGCGGCCAAAGGCCGGATTGACGTCCGGCGCCCCGTATCAAGGTGGCAGACGGCAGGCGGAAACGGCGATCATGATAGAGGACAGGGGCGGCGAGGCGTTGGAAGTCGGCGGCTTCGGTCGGCGAGATGCCTAGATGGCGCAGTTGCACCTGAGCCTGGGTCCAGGCCAGGGTCCGTGCGCGGTCATAGGCGCTGCGGTCGTGATGCCGGTCGATCAGATCCATCAGCGCTTCGCGGCTGTCGGCAGCTACCATCCAGACCAGGATCCGTGCGGTGCGCCCAGGCGCGATCAGGAGCCGGTTGCGCAATGCGAAAACCGGATCCAACACCGTGCCCGTGGTTCCGGCGAGAGGCGCCGGATCGGTTATGACGTGCGGCTGGGTCTGGTCATGATCGCGGCCGAAAGCGCTGTCGCGATCACTGTCATATTGCAGCGGCGCGACGGTCGTCCCCTCGACCACGGAGAACTGCGCCACCCAGATTTCCGGTTCCTCCGGGCTGCGCCGCCTGCGCCATGCAATCAACGCGCCGTATTCGGGCAGGAACTCGGTCTGAACGAACATCCGCGAGAAGGCAGGGTGCGCCAGTTCTGAGGCCGGATCCGCCAGCGTCAATTCGACGTAGGAGGTTACATCCAGTTCCCGGGGTTTGCGCCCGCCATTGGTCACCGACAGGCGTCGCACCTCCGCATCGGCCTCGCCCGAGACGAGAACATCCAGCACCGTTTCGAGCTGGCCTGTCCGGGCGGTGAAGGTCGCGTGATCCTCGAAAAACTGCACGTCCTCCGCGTCGGCGGTATCCGGCGCGCCAGGTCCGAACCTCTGGTCAGAGCCGTCCGAGAGATTCCGGATGTGGAGGATGGCGCCATGCGGATCCCGGGTCGCGTCCTCGCGCCAGCGGGTGAGCGCGATATCGCCCCAGCGGCTGTAACTCCCGCCCGTGGCGGTCAGCATAACCGCGTAGCGTCCATTCGACATGAGATGGGTGACCGGGGGGCCGCCCGGGCGGCCGGTAATCCGGCGGCCCCGGTCCGCTTCGGACGGCGTCGGACCGCCGGGCCTGGCGTCCTCAAGCGGCGGCAAGGCGCGGTCGATATCGCGCGGCAGCCGTTCCTGGAGCAGCAGTTCGCTGGCATGGATCATCGGTTCATGGTGGAACCTCTGGCGCATCAGGCCGCCGGTCAGGGCGTTGGCGATGGCCACGATGGTCATCCCCTGATGATGCGCCATGTAGCTTTGCACCACGGCAACGCGACGACCCGGCAGCACACGGTCGGGGGTAAAGTCGAGGGCTTCATAGAAGCCACAGAGCCCAAGGCCACCCATGGCCTCCAGGTCGTCGTAGTTCCGCCGTGCAGCACCGGGATCCAGCATCGCGGCCAGCCCGGTTGCATAGGGCGCGATCACCAGATCCCCGGCAAGTCCGCGCTTGAGCCCAAGCCCCGGCACACCGAAGGTGGAATACTGATAGTTGAGATCCACATCCCGCGCGTTGAAACCGGATTCCGAAATGCCCCAAGGGACGCCTTGCGCCCGTCCGTAGGCGATCTGTCTCTCGACGACCAATCGACAGGTGTGACCCAGCTGACCGCCTTCGGGTTCTCGCATCACCAGTCCAGGCATCAGGTATTCGAACATCGAGCCGGCCCAGGAGACGAGAATGGCGCCGCCACGGGTTGCGGTGACCGTCCGCCCCAGACGGAACCAGTGGCGCAGCGGCAGATCCTGTTTGGCGACGGCGAAGAGACTGGCCAGACGCGCCTCGGAGGCCAGGAGGTCATAGCAGGACGGGTCGAGATTGTTCTCGTGGGCCGAGTAGCCAATGGACAGCAGCTTGCGCTCGGGGTCGAGCAGGAAGCCGAAATCCATGTCCACTGCGAGCCGGCGGGCCTGCACTCCCAGCCGATGCAATTCTGCGGCCAAAGCGGCAAGGTCGGCCTCGCTCGATGCGGCATCTGTCGCGGCTTCGGCCAAGCCGTCGCGAAGCAAGGACAGCCATCGGGGCGCATGCGGGGACATAGCCGCCGGCGTCGGAGTGGCGTGTTCGGCCTTGGCCGCCAGGCGTTGCAGGAAGGGCCAGTTCACTTCAGCCTGTTTCAGGCCATCGCGCAGCGATCCGATCGCCTCGGAGCAGGAGTCACTGAGCGGGGACTTTAACCGCTCTGCGTCACGCTCCACCAGGTCAAGAATATCGGTCAGCCCCTGAGATCTCTGACGTGGCGTCTCGCCGGAATGCGCGGCCCAGTCCTCGCAGGCGTTGGCCAGTGCGATCAGGTGGCCGGCCAGATTGCCGCTGTCCACCGACGAGACATAGGGCGGGTCGAGAACCCTGCCGTCTCGCGTGTCGTACCAGTTGTAGAAATGCCCCTTTACCCGCGGCAGCGCTTGCATCGTGCCAAGGGTCGCGGCGATCCGGCTGGCCGCCTGACGCAGGCCGATCCAGCCGAGATCGCCGGCTGTGACAGTGGACAGAAGGTAAAGCCCCATATTTGTGGGCGACGTGCGGTGCGCAAGCATCGCGTGTGGCTGCTCCTGAAAGTTGTCGGGGGGCAGATGGCTGTCTTCTGGCGTGACGAAGGTCTCGAAATAGTGCCATGTCCTGCGTGCGATCAGGCGCAATCCCTGGGCGTCCTGCGGGGTAAGGGCGGCGTCGGGTTGTGCGCGGGAAGGCTGACTGACCCGAAAGGCGATGAGCGGCGCGGCAAGCCAGAGGGCTGCAATGGGAAGGATCAGGGGGAGCGCACCGGGGGCGGCCAAGCCGGCCAGGCCTGTGGCCGACAGCCCCAGCAGGATCCCCGGCGCCATGGCACGGGAAAATCCCCGCAGATCGGGGCGCGGAGCGGCCGAGACCGAGGCCGCCGTGGTCCATTCCAGGAGATGCCGCCGTGAGACCGTCAATCGCCAGAGTGTGCGGGCGATGGCATCGAGCGCGCGCCAGGCGGCGTCGGCGAGAAAGCTGACCGCCAGCCCGGTTTGCAGCACGGCAAGCGACAGGTCTTCCTGCATCAGGCGCAGGTGGTTGCCCATGTGAAGGCGGCGCTGATGCGGAACGGCGGAAAGGGCTGCGTGCAGGAAAGCGGGCAGGCTCATGGCGACCAGCGCCAGAGCCGTCGCCAGCAAGGCCGCCGGGCCAGTCAGAAGCCACCCCAGTGTCAACAGGACAAGCGTGGCCGGGGCCAACAACGAGCGGCGCAGCGTGTCCAGCACCTTGACCCGTCCCAGCGCGCCCAGCCCGCCTTCCCGGCCAAGCCAGGGCAGCAGTTGCCAGTCGCCTCGACACCAGCGATGGATGCGCCGCGCGGCGAGGTCCTGTCGGTCGGGGAAGGACTCGATCAGTTCCACGTCCGAGACGAGCCCGGCCCGGGCGAAGATGCCTTCAAGCAGGTCATGGCTGAGAAGGGCGTTTTCGGGCACGCGCCCGGCCATCGCCGCCTGGAAGACATCGACGTCGTAGATACCCTTGCCGGTAAAGGAGCCCTCGCCGAAGAGATCCTGATAGACGTCCGACGCAGCAGCAGCATAGGGATCCATCCCGCCCGGACCCGAGGTCGCGCGCTGAAATGCCGTGCCGTGCCGTTCCGGTGTCAGGGCGGGGGTGATCCTCGGCTGTAGAATGGCGTGACCGGCACTGACCCGGCTGAGGGCCGTATCGAAGATCGGCTGGTTCAGCGGATGCGCGATCTTGCCGATCAGCCGCAAGGCCGCGTCACGCGGCATCCGGGTGTCGGAATCGAGCGTCAGGACGTAGCGCACACCGGGAGGCACGGCTGGCACATGACCCTCTGCCGTGCGGTAGTCGGTGTCATCGGCACCGCGCAACAGACGGTTGAGCTCGTGCAGCTTGCCGCGTTTGCGCTCCCATCCCATCCAAATCTGTTCGGCGGCGTTGTAACGGCGGTCACGATGCAGGTGCAGAAAGCGGGCACCGGCGGGACCCGCGCCGTAGACCTGGTTCAGTCGGGCAACCTCGACGTCAATCAACGCGACAAGTGGCGCATCCTCCGGCATGTGCTGTCCGGGGGCGTCCAGCCCGTCGGTCAGGATTGCAAAAGTCACGTCTCCTTGGGCGCCGGACAGATAATGGACTTCCAGCCCTTCGAGTTGTTCGGTCAGCTCTGCGCCATTTGTCAGCATTGTCGGCACAACCACGAGCGTGCGCAGCGAAGACGGCACGCCGCTCTCAAGCGCCAGTCCCGGCAGTGCCGTGGCAGGTACGGCCCAGGTCACCATGCGATCAACGATAAGTTGAGCGACGGCGCTGGCCGGGATGACCGCTGCGAGAAACCAGAGCGCAAGCACAGTCCACGACACGGATGGGCCGGAAAGGACCACCAGACTCCATGCGCTCAGCGCAAGCAGCCCAAGAGTGACACAAAGAATGCTGCCAAGGTATCCTGCGAGACCGGGTCGGAACTGCGGGCGATGCCATCCTCTGTATCGATAGCCGATCTGGCGTTCGAACGCCTCCCGGCCCTCGGCGAGGAGATGCCAGCCCGGATCGCTTCTCCGCAGGATTTCCGGCTCGGAAATCCGGTCGCCATCCGCTTCCGGCGCAGCCACCGCCGTCGCCAGCACCTGCTCGGCCAGATCCAATTCGCTGTAGTCACTGTGGCGGGCGAGATCCTCGAGGGCATCGCGGTACAGGTTGCGGCTGGCGAAATCCATCGCCGAAAATCCCGGATGCTCCCGCAGCTTCGCATCGACCAGGCTGACACTTTCAAAGAGCTCTGGCCAGTCCGTCTCAGCGATCGTGCGCAGGCTTGTGATGACGTTTCGAACCGTGACGTTCGAGGCGCCCTGACGCTCCTGTGCATGCCGGACCGCCAGGTCGACATTCGACCCCTGCTTGGCCAGCCGATCCTCCAACCAGCCGATGGCCGGAGTCGTGACAGGGTCGCAATCACGTAGCCTCTTCGCCACCTGCGCGGCAAAGATCTCGGAAAGGGGCTCGGACGCGCCAATATCTGCAGGCATCCCGATCCCGGTCTGGCCGTCCCCCAGGAGCCGATCCGCAAGGGCATCCGCCGAGAGGCGCATCCTGTGACCGAAGGTGATCTGGTCGGCCAGCCGCCGCAGGTTTTCCAGAAGGACGAGGCGGAGCGTTATCGGAACCGCCCAGAGCTCTCCTATGGTCAGGGGCTGTACCTGCTGATAGGCGCGCAGAAAGCGGGACAGTGCGGGAGCATCGAGATGGCTGTCCGTATGGGCGACATAGGCCCAGATCAGTTCGAACACTCGCGGATAACCGTGAAACGGCCCTTGGGCAAGTTTCGGCAGAAGCTTGTAGTAGCTGGGCGGCAAATCCGTACGGCAGTCGCGCACCTGCGCCTCGACCCTGTGAAAATTGTCCACCAGCCATTGGGCCGCGGGGACAATAGGTTTTCCCGCTGCCGACTCTGAGAGACAGGCCTTGCGGGTGGCCCGCAGAGCCGTCGCATTATCGTTCAGTCGCTGGCGCAGTGATGCGATACGCGGTGTAGAGGCGCAGATACGTTGTACCTCGGCCAGGCTGGCGGCATGTTGCTCCAGCCTTTCGATACCGAAAAGCTCCGCGCGCACCGGCGCGACGCTCTTCCAGGGTGAGGTGCGTGTGCCGCGGAGGTTGAGTTGAGGTAGCGCCCAGGCATTCATGCTAGAACCCTGTCGGCAAGCGGGCAATTTTGCCGACTTGCCGCATGGATGCACGTTCTGTTCCCAGGCCCAGGCGATCGCGCAAGACGAGCCGGGTCAGGCCTTTTTCCCCTTCGGCTTTGTGTCGATCGTCAGGCCCTTGCTGAAGGAGGGCGCCGGAGCCGGTTCAGCCTTCTTCTGCTTCGGTTTCTTGTCCTCACGGCCGCGACGGCTTTTGCCCTTCGCCATGGTATTCTCCTAAGTGATTGTGCTTATATGAAAGTTATCTCGCCTCGGTGAGGCGGAGACAGCATGCGCTGCAGGTTGGGATTCCGAAGGCTGCGCTGTTGTGCATTAGTGCGATTTTGGAGTATCGCAGAGATCCGCCGCTTCCGCGCTGATCCAAATCAGCGTTCGGCGGAAAGATTAATTGTGCTTGATAGGTAAACCGGCTTGCTCAAGCCAGTCGGAAAGGGCCCGTCCTTCTAGGCATCGGCAAGTTGTCTCGGTCACAGCGCAAATCGGACAGCATCTCGCAGTTCTGGGTGGAGGATCCAGTTTCCCGGGTCCTCTTCGTTGCGCGGTTCTCCGCGGAACCCCAGAAACAAGGCGCCTTCCGGATCGCTTGACGACCCGTCCGCGGTCGTCTCGACGGAAAGGTAGTTGGCGATCAGCAGACCCGCGCCCGCGAAAGATCGATGGGCCGATGTTTGAGACTTGTACCCGGCGGCGTTCGCCATCCGGTGCTCTGTTAATCCGTCGCCGTCTGCCAGAGACAACGCGATCAGCATCGCGCGCTGGGGGTGGGAGAGGGTAACCTGGCCGATCGCTTCGATGTATTCGTCGATGCTCGGAATTGCGGATCCGGTTCGCGGATCAATCCTGCGTTCTTCGGTTCTTCGGGTTTCCCTGGCGTCGATGGCCTTGTGCAAGGCCGTGATTGCTGCCTTTTCCGTTGCCCCTCTCGCCTCGGCGATCAGGCCGCGTGCGTTCGTCGGCGGTTTCGGAAACGCGCGGGCGACATATTCCCCGGCAAGGCGGCCCGACTTGATCTGATATCTGCCGTGCTCACCGACGAGGATCGCCGCGGGCATGTCCTGCGCGCGATCCTTGGTTTTCTTCTTTGCCTTGTCCTTGAAAAGGTCGTGGCCCGTATTCGATCGACCTGAAGTATTGAAACGAGTCATGGGGATCATCTCCTGGGTTATGGGGGAGGCACGGCGTTGCGTGTTGAGACGGCGGCGTCAGCTTCCGTGCCTCGGAGAACGAGACGAGCCGTCGTCCGGTTTCGTCCCAGAGCGTGAGCCGTGCGGAGCCGAGACTGTCGCGCAGGGTGAGGCGCCCGATATCGGCGAGTTCGGCATGGTCCCGAAGGACTTCGGGCAGGCGGTAGAAGGGAACGCGGCTCGCCAGGTGATGCACATGGTGGACGCCGATATTGGCCGTGATCCATCTCAGGATCGGCGGCAGGACATAGTGGGAAGAGCCGTGGATGGCCGCAGCCTGAACCGACCACTCGGTGTCGGGGTCCCAGGATGTCTCCTCGAACTGATGCTGGACGTAGAAGAGCCACATGCCGGTTGAGGCGGCGAGCAGCATCATCGGCAGATAGACAAAAAGCAGCACCGGCACGCCCCCGAGAACGTAGAGTATGGCAAGCGTGGTCAGGATCGCGGCATCTGTCCCAAGCGCGCTCGCCCAGTAGCGCCAGCCGGAGCGCATGAGGCCGGTCGGGAGGCGGTTCTGAAGGAAGAAACTGTAGAACGGGACGATCCCGAAGAGGAACGCAGGGTGCCGCACCAGCCTGTACAGGGCGCGATGGACCAGCGGCTTCGCGCGATACTCGGCAACCGTCAGCGTTGGAATGTCTCCGGCACCGCGACGGTCCAGATTGCCGGTCGTGGCATGGTGGATGGCATGGGTCCTGCGCCAGACGGCGTAGGGTGTCAGCGTCAGCACGCCGATGATGCGGCCGCCCCAGTCATTCCAGCGCCGATGGCGGAATAATGCGCCGTGGCCACAATCGTGCTGGATCATGAAGAGCCGCACGACGAAGGCCGCGTTCACCACAGAAAGCAGGACGGAGAGCCAAGGGCTGACCGAGAGCGCCGCCCATGAGAGCGCGAAGAGCGCTGAAAAGGGAATGGCCGTCACGGCCAGTTCGAAGCGGCTACGTGCCGGAATCGGGGTTCGATAGGGAGCGAGACGGCGTGTCCAGCGAGCCGCTGCGACGCGTGATGTGGCTGTCGGAGCCGGCGGCGGCTTGGAAACAGGAGCTTTGCGGATTTGCAGAGCATCTGGTGCCGGACACCCTTCAGGGTGCCCGGCGACATTCGGCTCAGACGAGCGCGAGATTGGTCGCGCTTTCGCGGCCGTCACGGCCGGTTTCGACGTCGAAGCTCACCTTCTGGGCGTCCGCGAGGCCGGTGAGGCCCGCGCGTTCGACGGCAGAGATGTGGACAAAGACGTCCTTGCCGCCCGTTTCGGTTTCGATGAAGCCGAAGCCTTTGGAAGGATTAAAAAATTTCACGGTGCCATTGGCCATGTCCGTGGTCTCCTGTTTAAGCGCTGCCCACAGGATGCGGCAGCCCGGCAAAGTCAGATTGGATCGATCAACTGAGAGCCGGATGAACGGAGGCAGCGGTTCGAATAGAACAACGTAAGCGATTTCCACATAGACTTTCGGTTCACGACATACAAGGCCGGCAAAGCTCCGGCGTGGTTTTAGTTGGTGAAGGGGCGCCGTTCCCGTTCGTCATTGACAACGAGCCTGCGAACCCCCACATCAGAAGTGCGCCGTTGCTTTGCCGCGTGAGCAGGCGGGTTCGTTCTCGCCCCCCGGCCATGGCGCGCTGTTTTCCCACATCACGAGAGGGGGGACGCCGCCCGGTGCGGCTCTCGGCGCAATGCGGTGCCGGAGTGTTCGCTTGGGCGCATCCCGGCCGAACGAGCGCGAGGGCGCTTGTCGGCGATACCGGACCCAGGGTCCGGACAAGGATTGACATGACTTTCAATGAACTCGGGCTGAATGCCCGCATGGTCTCACGGCTGGCCAGCCTGGGGCTGAATACACCGACACCGATCCAGCAAAAGGCGATCCCGCATGCATTGCAGGGGCGCGACGTGCTGGGCATCGCCCAGACCGGGACCGGCAAGACCGCCGCTTTCGGCATCCCCCTGGTGGTTGCGCTGTCCAAGAGCCCGGAGCGGCCAGCGCCGCGATCGGTCCGCGGGCTGGTTCTGGCCCCGACGCGCGAACTCGCGGGTCAGATCGTCCAGAGCCTTGGCGGCCTGACCTCGGATCTCCGCATAACGCTCGTCGTTGGTGGCAAGTCGATCAACGCGCAGGCCGCGAGGCTTTCGCGCGGGACCGACATCCTCGTGGCCACCCCGGGCCGCTTGATCGACCTTCTGGACCGCCGCGCGGTGGACCTGGGCCAGACACGGTTTCTCGTGTTGGACGAGGCCGACCAGATGCTCGATATCGGTTTCATTCATGCCCTGCGCCGTATCGCGCCGATGCTCGGCAAGGAGCGCCAGACCATGATGTTTTCGGCCACCATGCCGAAAACGATGGCCGATCTGTCCCGCGAATACCTGAGCGAGCCCGTGCGCGTCGAGGCCTCGCCGCCGGGCAAGGTCGCCGACAAGGTGACCCATTCGGTGCATTTCGTCACCAAGGAAGGAAAGCAGGACCTGCTGATCGGTCTTCTGCATGGGCATCGGGAGGACCGCGCACTGGTCTTTTCGCGCACCAAGCATGGCGCGGAACGGTTGATGAAGCAGCTCGATCGTGCCGGTTTCGCGACCGCCTCGATCCACGGCAACAAAAGCCAGGGCCAACGCGACAGGGCGCTCGGTGCGTTTCGGGACGGATCGGTGCATGTGCTGGTGGCGACGGATGTCGCGGCCCGCGGGATCGACATTCCGGGCGTGGGACATGTCTACAATTTCGACCTTCCGAACGTGCCCGAGAACTACGTGCACCGGATTGGCCGGACGGCCCGTGCCGGTCGTGACGGTCGCGCGATTGCGTTCTGTGCCGCCGATGAGGTGACGGAGCTCAAGGCCATCGAAAAGGTGCTTGGCATGCGCGTCGCGGTTGCTGGCGGCCGCCCCTGGGAGGCCACGGACGAGACGCCGAAGCCGCAGAAGAGGCGGCGGTCGCGCCGGCGCGCTGGCGGGCGTCCGGAGCGGATGGTTGCATGATGAAGGGAGGCCGGCGGCCTCCCCGCAAGCCAGGCGAAGGAGAAGGCGCTGTACCGGCAGTTGACTGCGACCTGGAAGACCTTTCACAGCGAGGCGGCGCTTTCTCCGCAGGAGGATATGAAATGAAAACTCCCGAATGGCTCAAGCCGGGCATCTACGGTGTCCTGATCGGCGTTGTTTTCGTCGGCGTCGCCGGTTTTACCTGGGGTGGCTGGGTGACCGGCGGAACCGCACATGACAGGGCGGTGGCGATGTCTCATGACGATGTGGTCGCGGCGATGGTGCCGATTTGCCTCGACATGGCCCGAACCGATCCGGAACGCGCGGAAAAGTTCGCGACGATCCGGGCGGCTTCGAGCTATCAGCGCCGGGATGCGTTGATGAAGGCCGGCTGGGCGACTGTGCCGGGCACCGAGGCGCCGAACCGCGACATCGCGCAGGCCTGCCTGGCATCTCTCGACGTTGATGGGGCGCCGGAGCGCGCGGAATCCGTGGTGGACGGAGAATGAGCCGCGCACCATCAATCGGTTCTCCAGCGTCTTCGCGGGCGAGCCGGTTGGCAGAGGTCGCTTCTTTCGCGGGCGTGATTGCCTTGCTGGCCTATCCGGTCCTCGCGCAGGACGGGATGGGGCCGGTGCCGGAAAATGCAGAAGCGCGGAGTTATGGCGGCGGATGGGATTGTGTCCTGGGGTTCCGGGCGAACGGTGCAGAATGCATCGCAATCGACATTCCTGAAAACGCTTACGCGACGGGACGGTCCTACGGGTCGGGCTGGTCGTGCCGGCGCGGATACGAAGAGGTTGGCGGCACGTCCTGCAAGGCGATCCCGGTTCCGCTCAATGCTTTCCTGCAATCGTCCGGACATGACTGGCAGTGCGAGCGCGGTTATCGGCAGGATCGGGACGCATGCGTTCCGATCACCCTTCCGGACAATGCTTATCTGACCGACGATCCCTCGGACTCCGGGTGGGCCTGCGAGCGCGGTTTCACCGCGACCTCTGCCGCCTGCGTTCCAATTGCGGTGCCCGAGAACGGCTATCTCACCAATGCGGACTATGGGGCGGAATGGGCCTGTGAGAGGGGCTTCTTCGAGATCAATGACCGCTGCGACCCGGTAGTGCTTCCGGCGAATGCCTTCCTCGACCCTGATCCCTATGGAGCGGGATGGCGCTGCGAGCGGGGATATGAGCCCGAGAACAACGCCTGTGTAGCGATCGACCTGCCGGAAAACGCCCATCTCGATCGGTCCGGTAATCGCTGGCGCTGCGACCGGGGCTTTCAACTGTCGAATCGTGAGTGTGCCCTTGGCCGATAAAGCACCCGGATCAGCCCATGACGACGCCTCCGGCATACGGATGCACATTGGGTGCCGCCTGCGCTATCGGCTGACGCAGCCGACGCCCCTTATTGCGATGCTGAACGTGTACTACTCGCGCTTCGGTGATCTCGAGCGCGCCGACTATCTGGTGACCTCGCCAAGCGTGCCGCTCGAAAGCTATCGGGACGGGTTCGGAAACTGGTGCACGCGGATGGTGGCTCCGGCCGGAGAGTTCACGTTATCCTCTGACGGGATTTTCCGGGATTCCGGCTTGCCCGATCCGGTCGCGCCCCATGCGGCGCAGCATCCGGTTCAGAACCTGCCCCTGGAAACCCTGGTTTACCTCTTGGGCAGCCGCTATTGCGACACGGACCTTCTGTCGAGCGAGGCTTGGCATCTGTTCGAGCATACGCCGCCGGGCTGGGCGCGTGTCCAGGCGATATGCGACTTCGTGCATTCTGCGGTCTCGTTCGACTACATGCAGGCGAGTGCGACGCGCACCGCGTCGGAAACGCTGGCCGGGCGGCACGGCGTCTGCCGCGATTTCGCCCATCTCGCCATCGCCTTCTGCCGTTGCATGAATATTCCGGCGCGCTACTGCACCGGCTATTTGAGCGATATCGGCGAACCCGAGCCTCATCCGCCCGGTGATTTCGCGGCCTGGATGGAGGTCTTTCTCGACGGTCGCTGGTGGGTCTTCGATCCGCGAAACAACACCCGGCGCAAGGGGAGAATCCTGATCGCCCGCGGTCGGGATGCAGCGGACGTGCCGCTGACGCAAACTTTCGGGCCAAACACATTGACCCAATTCGAAGTCTGGACCTGGGATGCGCGCAACGACCCGGGGAAGGCGCCGCTTGGTGCTCGGAATTGAGCGCTGGCATCCCAACCTCGGACCGGTCTGTTCGCGTCATGTCGACTCCTGAGACCGACCGCCGTTGACGAAGGTTGAGGCCGTGCCGCTCGCCAGATCCGGTGACGCGGCCTTATGGCCGACAAGACAAGGCCCCACGATCATCTTTTCGTGCGGGTGCCCGCAATCGCAAACTATTCTGGAGCATCGAGATGACCTCTTCAATCAAGACGACCGCCATTTTTCTTCGACCGTTCGAACTTCCGAGTTTCAATGAAGCCCTTCCGCCGGGCGAATACGAAATCGAGACCCAGCTTCTGGAGCCTGTGAACTGGATCGAACCGGGCACATGGACATCGTCCGTTCTCGTGCGGCTCCATCCGCATGCCACGCATCCCGGGCCCAACCGAACGCTCACCGTACAGCTCGCCGAGTTGGAGAATGCGGTCGCCAAGGACAAGCTCACCGGCAAGGCACTGACCGATTTCTTCCTCGAAGAGATGCTTGCCGATCCGATGATCCGTCTCGTCATGCTGGCCGACGGCGTGGCCGAGGCCGATCTGCGTGCCCTCTACTCGAGCCGGCCCGTGTCGATCCAACCCGTGAGTGTGCCTGAACGTTCAGAAGACAGGACAGCCTTGGCTCTGCCGCATGGTGGTGACCCTTTCGAGCGATCCGGACCGCGCATCGGAAGCGCACGACCAGGGATCGGCGAATGACACCAAAATCGAGTAGGCGATGGAAGATCGAGATGCCTCAGTAGCTTCTCCGGAAAGAACATGCGCTTGTGCCGCGCTACTGCAGAGCCGAGGCCGCGGTCGGAAATAGCCACATCCGCGATGCCTGCATCGTCGAGGCGTACCAGGTCATGCCAATGGCGTGCGAAGCGCTCCCCGCGGAGCCGTCCCTGGACGCAGAAAACATGGATCGCCGTGGCCTTCTCCCAAAAGGTTCGTTCGGCATGCATCACGCGCGGTGTCGCGGTTGGAAAGGTCACGCCGTCGATCAGCCCGTTCGCGTCGCAGGAGACGTCACGCAGGCTCGCCGGTCGATCTCGCGCCGAATTCCAGCATTACGCTTGGGGGCGACATAGCCGGGGCCAGAAGAGGCGGCCTCGTAACCGATGAAAAGCGTGTCGCCATCTGCCCGTGTCGAGGCGGGGAGCCCCTGCGCTTCAATGGCGTCCTGGATCAAGGGCTGTGTCGTTTCGTCGACCCATTTCGGCAAGCGATCCCGGACAGCTTTCGACCAGCGCTTTTCCTCGCTGCGTGTGGTTGGCAGGGCTTCGGAGCGTTCGCCCACCAGATCAGGCGCGATTGCCCGAATGTCATAGGTCAGATCAACGTCTTCGGAGAAGCGTTTGATCGCCCCATAGGCTTTGGAAAGGGATGTTCCGCCCTTGAAGACGAGGTGCTCACCAAGCTCGGACCTGAAGAGGGTCTGAAGGGCCAGACAACCCAGACGTCCTTTTCGAGCAGGTGCGCGGGCCGCCCGGAGCGATCTGCAGCGACGGCCAGGGCCTCCTTGCGGTCTGCAGACGACAACGACAGGAAGGGTTCAGACATGCGCCGCCTTTCCGACACTGCGTGCAAGCCAGGTCGGGAACTGCGGTGCTGCGGTTACCAATTCGTCAAACGCCGCTGCGGGCAGTTTCTGCTTCAGCGATCTCAGAGCTGTCTCTGCCTGTTCCGGCCCGAGCCAGGCCAGGGCGCGAACAGCACTGCCAGCCGGCCTCTTCCCGAGGGCGAGTTGCCATCGGGGGGCGTGGCGCAGTTCCACGAGTTGTTTGCCCAATGAGAGCGTGCGGCTGCGACCCGAGGTCAGGTACACGGAGCGAACAGGCACTTGCGTGGTCAGGCCGAGTGCATTCGCTTCGGCGGCGCCGGTTGGAACGATGACTTCGCCACGTTGCGCCGCGAGGGCCTCGACAGCCTGTTCCACGGACGGCGCGCGCGTTCCAAACCGGCTTTTGATTGGTCGCAGGTAAACCCCGCGCCCGGCACGGATCAACTGACCGCGCTCGGCGAGGCGCGACAAGGCCTGATCCACACCGGCACGGCTGCCGAGGTGCAACAGGCCCTTTGCGGCAAGTGGCGCTCCTTCCGGAAGCCCTTCTGCATGGGTCAATATCTGTTCGGCAAGGCGCTGCATGATCGTTCTCCTGTCAGAAATATACGCAGTTTTCTGACAGAATTCAATCCGTGCTGTCGGGCGAGGTGAGGAGGGTGGTCGCTTCGTGCCATGGGCAGCAGGCTGGCCTTCGGCGATTTTCAGATGGGAACACGCTTACCGAAGGCCCTGCAGTTGCAGGCATTCCTTGACGGCTGCAGCCCGCCTCTTGTCCAGGTACTCGGCCAGATCATCGATATGGACGCCTTTGGCGCATTTCTGCGACGCTTCCATGCGGACGAGAGGAAGGGCGATGGAACCGGCCGAGACTTTGCGGATGAACTTGTCGGTACTCAGACCGAAAAAATCCCTGGCGACATCCTCAGCGGGAATGATCGGTCGCCCGGAATACATCGCTATCAAGAGAAACGCCGTGTTCATGATCCCGGAATGAAACACGATCGCATAGATGGGAGAAGGGCGCGCAGCCGGTTGTCGGGGAGACGGATAGCATAGAGCGCAAATCGGACGGGGGCGTTGGATCGGGGGGCACCTGAAGTGTGTGAAGGGATACTATGACCAACCGGGAGGGGAAAGCCTTCCCCTTGGTCGGCACTGGCGTTGCCGACGCACCCCCATCAGTGGGGAGGCCCCGCAACGCCCCCTGAGAGTGAGAGTGCGGGCGGGTTTTCCGTGACGGGTTGAGGACTGGAGGAGAGGCCTCCGGCGCCCGTCGCGGAGATCATTCCGATGGCCAGAGAGCATCGCGCAGCCCGCAAAAGCGGCCCGCGCACGAACCTTTATGACGACATTACCGACAAGATCATCGCCGAGCTGGAGGAGGGCCGGCTGCCCTGGGCCCAGCCCTGGGGAACGGCGGCGGCGCAGGCGCCGCTCGCCATGCCGCGCAACGCCAGCACGGGTTGGCAATATTCCGGGATCAACGTCCTGATCCTCTGGGGTGCCGTCATCCAGCAGGGCTATCCAACCCAGCAGTGGCTGACCTTCCGCCAGGCGCTGTCGCTCGGCGGCAATGTCCGCAAGGGCGAGCGGGGCACGACCGTCGTCTATGCCGACCGTTTCACGCCTGAAGACGAGAAGCGCCGCGCGCGGGAGACCGGAGAAGATGCAAACAGCATCCCGTTCCTGAAGCGCTTTACCGTGTTCAATGCGGCGCAATGCGAGGGGCTGCCCGACGACATCGCCGTTGAGGCGCCGCCGCCACCCCCCGGGCTGATCGAGCCGCGGGTCGAAGCGCTGATCGGGGCGACCGGCATCGACTTTCGGATCGGCGGCAACCGCGCCTTTTATGTCCCATCGCAGGATTATGTACAGGTGCCACCTCCGCAAGCGTATTTCGAGCCGATTAACTGGCACCGCACGGCGCTGCACGAAATCGGGCACGCAACGGGGCATAGCTCCCGATTGGCTCGGGATTTCTCGGGCGGCTTCGGCACGAAGAAATACGCCTTCGAGGAACTGATCGCCGAGATTTCGAGCGCGTTCTGTTGCGCCTCGCTCGGGATCGTCCCGACTGTGCGCCACGCCGATTACATCGGCTCCTGGCTGGAGGTGATGCGCGAGGATTCGCGGGCCATCGTCCGCGCCGCCTCGCAGGCCAGCAAGGCGGCCGACTGGCTGCTGGCCCATCTGCCCGACGACAGCACCGATGTTGAGCGGCAGACCCCGACGGAAGGGAGGGCTGCGGCATGATCCTCCTGACCGACACACAGCGTGACCGCTTGCTGGCGAATGGCCGCGATCGCGATCAGGATCACATTCCGGTCGTGAAGTTCTTCAATCCCTTTGGCGCCGGTGTCTGGCTTGCGACCGAGCTCGACGAGGACGGTGACATCATGTTTGGCCTGGCCGACATTGGCTACCCCGAACTTGGCTCCTGGAGCCTCAACGAACTGCGCTCGATCCGGCTGCCCTTCGGCATGGGTATCGAGCGGGATCTGCTGTTCACGGGGGACTTCCCGATCTCGGTCTGGGCCAAGGCCGCCCGCGAAACCGGCAGCATTCGCGATGCAGAACGCCTGCTTTATCGCTCGGGCCGTCTGCCAGGCGGGACACGCCCCGATGCGGAGCCCCGGCGTTCCTGAGGGGTTCTGCAGCTTCTGCGCCGCGCTCTTCGAAGGAAGAGGGCGGCGCTTCTCCTCGTGACGCGCTGAAAGCTCGGCGCCCGGCCGGCTGCCCGTTGGAGAACAGGACCATGACACGAAACACGAGAATATCCGCCATCGAACCGCAGCCGCTCCGGTTCTCCGCCCAGGAGCAGGCCGTGGTCTACGAGGCCCGGCAGATCCTGCTGCGCCACCTCAATCAGAACCCTGTCCTGTCGTCCTGGCAGGCGGTGCTCGACTATTGCGCCCTCACCATCAGAGGTGATGTGGAGCGCTTCCATGTCCTCTATCTCGACCGGAGGAACCGGCTGATCTCCGACGAATGCCTCGCCATCGGCACAGTCGATCATGTCCCGGTCTATCCCCGGGAGGTGCTGCGGCGATGCCTGTCGCTCAATGCCTCGGCGCTGATCATCGTCCACAATCATCCGGCCGGCGATCCCGAACCCTCGGCGGCCGACCTCGCGATGACGAAAGAAATCCGAAACGCCTCTGCGTCCCTGGGGGTGATACTGCACGACCACATCATCACCGGGGCTGGCCGGGAGACCATCCTGCGCGCCCGCGGCGACCTCTGATGGGTCTGCGCGATCATCCTCGGCTCGGCCATGAGAGGGAAAGGAGGGTGGGGGGTTCGTGACGGGCTGGTTGCCGGAGAGAGAGGCTCCCCGGCGTCCGTCACGGAGACCCTGACATGGCCACTGCCACGCAGAAAATCACCATGTCGTCCTCGCGCGACATCCCCTTCAACAAGCTGGTGCTCAGCCAGTCCAACGTCCGGCGGGTGACGGCCGGCATCTCGGTCGAGGAACTGGCCGAGTCCATCGCCCGCCGCGGGCTGATCCAGTCCCTGCATGTCCGGCCCGAGCTCGACGCCGAAGGGCAGGAAACCGGCCTCTTCGAGGTGCCGGCTGGCGGCCGCCGCTATCGTGCGCTGGAACTGTTGGTGAAACAGAAGCGCCTTAACAAGACCGCGCCGGTTCCCTGTACCGTCTCGGAGGCCGGAGACGATATCCTAATCGACGAGGTTTCGCTGGCCGAGAATATCGAGCGCGCGCCACTGCATCCGCTCGACCAGTTCCGCGCCTTCCAGGTCCTTCGTGAGAAGGGCATGAGCGAGGATGAAATCGCCGCGGCCTTCTTCGTCGACGCCAAGGTGGTGAAGCAGCGCCTGCGCCTGGTCTCGGTCTCGCCGGCGCTGCTCGAGACCTATGCCGAGGACGGCATGACGCTGGAACAGCTCATGGCCTTCACCGTTTCTGACGACCACGCCCGCCAAGAACAGGTCTGGGAGGCGATCAAGGATGGCTGGCAGAAGGAGCCCTACACCATCCGTCGCATGCTGACCGAGACCACGGTGCGCGCTTCCGACAAGCGGACGCTCTTCGTCGGCATCGAGGCCTATGAGGCGGCGGGCGGCTATGTTCTGCGCGATCTCTTCCAGCAGGACGATGGCGGCTGGCTTCAGGACCCGGTGCTGCTCGACCGGCTGGCGGGCGAGAAGCTGAAGACCGAGGCAGAAACCATCGCCGCCGAGGGCTGGAAGTGGATCGAGGTCGCGGCGGATTTCCCCTATGGCCATACAAGTGGCCTGCGTCGCCTGACCGGCACCACCATCGACCTGACCGACGAGGAACGCGCCGAGCGCGAGAAGCTGCGGGACGAGTTCTACGGGCTGGAGGCGGAATATGCCCAGGCCGACGAGTTCCCCGACGAGGTGGATGTCCGTCTCGGCGAGATCGAGGAGGCACTGGAGGCCTTCGAAAACCGGCCGATGCGCTATGACGCGGACCAGATGGCCCGTGCCGGTGTCTTCGTCAGCCTCCGCCACGACGGCCAGCTTGCCGTCGAGCGCGGCTATGTCCGTGCCGACGATGAGGTGGTGGAAGGTCAGGAAGGGCAGGGGGCCGATGGGTGTTCTCCCGAGGGCGGCGAGTCCGGTGGTGTGCAGCGCGCGGTCATCATGGTGGGTTGCACGGCGACCGAACCCGAGGAGGACGATGAGGTCGAAACCATCCGGCCTCTGCCCGATCGCCTCGTCAGCGAGTTGACTGCGCATCGCACGCTGGCGCTCCGCGACGCCGTGGCGATAAACCCGCATGTGGCTCTGACGGCGCTGCTGCATCGGCTGGTCACCGATTGCTTCCTGCCGCAGTCCACCAGGGGGTGCCTCGAGGCTCATGTCCGGGAGGTTCATTTCCCGGCGCAGGCCGATGACCTGGGGGAGAGCGTCTCGGCGCGCGCCATCGCCGAGCGGCACGAACGCTGGGGCGATCATATCCCGGCCGACGATGCGGCACTCTGGGACTGGCTGGTCGATCAGGACGACGACACCCGGATGGAGTTGCTCGCCCATTGCGTCAGCTTCGGCGTCAATGCGCTGCACGAGAAGCCCAACCCATATGGCGGCATGGGCGTCAGCCAGCACGGGCTCGATGTGCGCCTGTCCCAGGCCGACCGGCTGGCGCGGGCGACGGGCCTCGACATGGTGGCGGTGGGCTGGCGGCCGACCGTCGGCAACTATCTCGGTCGCGTGACCAAGCCGCGGATCATCGAGGCGGTGCGTGAGGGCGCCGGCGAGCGGGCCGCCCAGCTCATCGACCATTTGAAGAAGAGCGATATGGCCACGGAGGCCGAGCGCCTGCTGGCCGAAACCGGCTGGTTGCCGGAGCCGCTGCGCATGGTAGATCGCGATGCCGATATCGCGGTGGATGCCGGGGGCGACACGGAGGCGGATGATCTGCCTGAATTCCTTGCCGGCAATGGCGAGGATGAAGACGCCACGGAGGGCGAGGAGCAGCCAATGGTCGCCGCCGAATGATCTTCAGGTGGGGCGGCGTTGGCTGCCCCGCCACATCTCTTCCGTTTCAGAAACGCGCCCGGTCCTCGTGACCGGGCTTTTTCTTTGGAGAATCCTGATGCCTGCAACGATCGATATTGACCAGATCTTCCGCGAGGACAGCGCCAACCCGCCTTCGGAGCGCACGCTGCCCTGGGAGGAAACCCGCGACGGCATCACCGTGGTGGTGGAGCCGAAACCGCATTGGGCCGAAGATATGCGTGTCTTTCGCCTCGAAAAGCGAGAATACTGCCGCTACGCCGATTGGGCCGCGAATGGCGGTCATGCCCGATTTTACGGTCATATCGACACGAGCGGCGATGAGGTGATGATGAGAACTCGGGCCATGATTGCGCGCGAGATCGCTGATGGTCTTTGGGATTGAGCCTTACGTCGCGTTGAAAACATGCAAGGAGTTTCCCGGGGCTTATCGGCGCGGTGGGTTTTGCAATCTCGGCCCGATCGTCGGCATTTCTTTCCAGAGGTGCGGACGATCCGCGCTTAAAGGCAACTTGGACTGTTGTCCAAGCAGGGCCTTCATCCGCCCTCAATGAGACGTGCTTTCCATCGGAGACATGACGCATGACGACCTTTCTTATCTACCCGCTGGCTGCCCTGGCCGAGATCGCAGGCTGTTTCGCGCTCTGGTCGTGGTGGCGCGGCGCTTCGATCTGGTGGCTCGTGCCGGGCGTGACCAGCTTGGTCCTCTTCGGCGGGCTGCTCGCTTTGATCGATACCGAGGCCGCGGGTCGCGCCTTTGCCGCTTATGGTGGGGTTTACATCATCGCGTCGCTGCTCTGGATGTGGAGCATGGAGGGGCAGCGACCGACCCTGTGGGACCTGACCGGGGGCAGTCTGTGCCTCCTTGGCGCCTTCGTCATCCTGCTTGGTCCCCGCGCAGCCTGATGCCCTGAGCCTGTCCTGCCCTGCTGCGCCACACCGAGGTCGGCGGTCGGGAAAAATATATGTTTCGCAGCACCTTGCGGCGATGGGGGCGACCTTCCAGATAATCGGGATCGTGTCGACGTCAGCCCGTGGAGTGGCAATCATGATTGAAACCTGGGTGCCGCTGCTGGGCGGTCTGATTTTGCTGGTTGCCGGGGGAGAGCTACTGGTGCGCGGGGCCGTACAGGCGGCCGAGCGCATCGGGATCTCACCACTGGTGATCGGCCTGACGCTCGTGGGTTTTGGAACCTCAATGCCAGAGCTGGTGACATCGGTGCAGGCGGGGTTGAACGGATCGCCGGGCATTGCTTACGGCAATATTGTGGGCTCCAACATCGCGAACATCCTTCTAATCGCAGGCGTGTCTGCCCTCATCTGTCCGATCGTTGTTGCGCGGTCCGCGCTTCGCAGGGATGCCATCGTGATGCTGGCGGTCGCAGCAGGCTTTGCGGTGCTCGCCTGGGCCGTGCCCATGGGGCGGATGGCGGGCGCAGGGCTCGTGGTCGTGCTGATCGGTTACATCTGGTTCGTGATCCATCAGGAAAGGGGCGCGGCTGATGGAGGAGCCCTGCACGACAAGAGCCTGGCGCTGGCAGAGGTCGACCCGGGACTCGCCCCGCCTCATGCGGTGAAGCGTCTCGCCGTCCCCATTCTTATTGCCCTTGCCGGCTTGATACTTGTGGTCGCTGGCGGATCTTTCCTTGTGAGCGGAGCTGTGGCGCTGGCGCGCGGGTTCGGGGTCTCCGAGACGGTGATTGGATTGACCATCGTGGCGGTCGGCACCTCCATGCCGGAGCTGATCACGTCGGTCATCGCCGCCTTGAAACGCCATGGGGATGTGGCGTTCGGCAACGTGGTCGGGTCGAACATTTACAACATTCTCGGGATCGGGGGAACGACCGCCCTTATCGCCCCGTCACAGGTCCCATCCGAAATCGCAGGGTTCGACGCGCCCGTGATGGTGGCGGTGTCACTTCTGTTGGTGCTGTTTGCCGCTACCGGCCTGAGGATCGGTCGGCGTGAGGGCGCGGTTCTTGTAACCGGATATGTCGCCTACCTCTGGATGCTTTGGCCGTGACGCAGGTACCGCCCCGCCGTCAGATTTCGGCTGAGTTTCAGCAATGGCACGGCAGTCCTGTCAGCTCAAGCTGGGGTTGCCCTATCGCAAACCTGAAGTTCCGAAGAGGGGTCGGCGCCCTCATGCGCGTCTTCAAGCAGGAAGGGTGGCATCCCCTAATCGCACGCGGTCAGAAGCCGGAAACGGAGACAAAATTTGGTCTTCCCCAATGCCGGCCAAAACCCACTCCCGCACGAAGCGGGCAGTGTGTCATCCCAGTCGGGAGAGGACTGCGAGGGGTGAGGAAATTAAATAGTTTGAGCTGACGAGACAGAAAACCCAACCTTTTAATTTAATTGTGTTTTTTTGAGCCTCTGGCGAACCATTTCTGGGGGCTAAAAATCGAAAGGCCGCTGACAGAGCTGGCAGCCGCGTCAACGGCCAAATCGTAAAGTTTGCACGAACTGAATACCAGATCGCGAGCCTGATCGCAATTTCGGGAGGGGGCAATGTCTGAGCCTTTGCCCTTCTGCAAGGTCAAGCTGCAATACTTGCTTGAGATGGTCACTGACCACGAGTTGGACGACAACGCCCTGCGCGTGGCGCTCTACCTCGCACTGGCCCATGGAGCGTGGGGCCAACAAGGGGAAATTATCGCGCTACCGCCCGACAAAGGCGGCTATGCAGCGGGCCACGGATCGGCGCCGCGAAGGGGACAAGGTTGTCCCCCTTACCCTGTGTTTGCTATGGAAGAGATCATTTCTTGACGGCAGAGCCCGTCTGGGCAACATTATAAAGGTACCCGGTCAGCCGGATTCCAAACGACTTGCTGACCTAAGCGGCCAGAATTTTCCGACATAGGACGTTATCCATCCTGATCTCGCGGATGCGGAATGGGAACTTTTCAATGACGTTGTTCACGAAGTTGATTGCATTGGTCTGAGTGTGTTTCTCGTAGACTTTGAGTGCGCGAACCCTCGTAGCATTATCAATGGCGGTATATTGGAATTGGAAAGCTTGGAATCATGAAACGCGGTTTGTAAAAGCAAAGCGGCAGAGACGATGCTCTGCCGCTTCACCTTCCGGTGGTGCATCAACGAACGCTGATCGGCTCTATTGGAGCCTGACCGCGCTCAGTCGGTCCACCGAAAACGCCATCTTCCATACGTTATAGAGAGATGACGTCATTCCTGGACGTTTTGCGGCAAGGCTTGTCGTGTGTCCAAAGTCTTTTCTGTCGCAAGGCGCTCAAAGAAATGATGCCAACCGAGGTCGGATTTCTTCTTCTTTTGAGTAATGGTCATCATCGCAGGGGTCTCACCTGCGGGGGTCTTTTTGAGTGTCATGTTTGGCCCTCCATCGTATTCCGGAAACATCCCGGAATTTCATCTTGAGCCCATGAAATCGGCTCAAGTGTTTTTCTTGTCGGAGGCAGGCGGACCGTCAGGCGCGACCTTGCCTGCGTCGCGCGACAGTCGTGCGGCCTTGAGGCTGGCCGTCAGGTCTGCGCGTCGCGCCGCTTCTGTTTCGATGATCTCGCGGGCCGCCGCAGCCGTACGGTCATGCGGCGTGACCGGCTTGGTCGTCGTTTGGCGAAACAGGGAGGCGGCCTTGTCTTTATGGGGCATGAAGCCTCCTTGGTTGTGGGACCCGGCAATGACCGCCGGGTCCGAAACCGGTCAGATCAGGCGAGTGCCAGATTGGTCGCGGACTCGCGTCCGTCGCGTCCGGCTTCGACATCGAAGGTCACGTCTTGACCTTCATCCAGATGCGCGATGCCGCCGCGTTCCATAGCCGAAATGTGGACGAAAATGTCGCGCCCACCTGATTTCGGTTCGATGAAGCCGAAGCCTTTAGATTGGTTGAACCATTTCACAGTGCCATTGGCCATTGTGATGTCTCCTTGATTATTTTGCAGCCCACGGGAATGCGGATGCCCGGCACAGTCTGATCGAAATGGCAGACTGGAACCGATAAGGGAGACAGGATGCAGATGGAAAAAACGTTGCTCCTATTGGGTACAGGACGTGGCTCCGAATAGCAAAGGAAAAGAAATAAAAGATTTGACGGTCCGGGTGCGGCGCGGTTTTTGGGGCCGCCAATTGGTGGGTGGTCATGTGATCTGATCGCTCCAGACTTCGAAACTTGACAGGAGGCTTTCGCCAAAAGAATGGGTCAGCGGCACGTCCGCGGCATCCCGCCCTTGCGCGACCAGAACCCGTCCAATGCGCAGCATGTTGTTGCGCGGATCGAACACCCACCAGCGCCCATCGAGCCAGACCTCCATCCAGGCAGCGAAATCGCCCGGCGGATAGGGCGGCTCCATGCCGATGTCGCCCAGATAGCCGGTGCAATAGCGCGAGGGAATGTTCATGCAGCGGCAAAAGGTGATCGCCAGATGCGCGTAATCGCGACAGACGCCCTGCGCCTCGCGATAGGCCTGCGCGGCGCTGCGGGTGGCATCCGCAGCAAGGTAATCGAAACGGATATGTCCATGCACGAAATCGCAGATCGCCTGCACCCGAGCCAATCCGGGGGCCGTGTTTTGAAACAACAGCCAAGCCGTGTCGGATAGCGTGTCGGTGTCGCAATACCGGCTGCCCAAAAGATAGACGAGCACCTCGTCCGGTAGGGCCTCAACCGGGGCCTGTGCGCCGATTTCGGGGCGCGCGTCGGGCAGGCCTGTATCCCGGATGATCGTTTGTGTCTCGACGGTGAAGCGCCCTTGTGGCGCGATCAGCCGCGTGCACCAATTGCCGAACCCGTCACGATAGCCGCTCATCGGCACGCGGGGCGTGGTGGTGAGGTGATCCGGGTATTCCAGATCGCTGACCCGTGAGAAATGTACGTTCAAAAGCGCGATCATCGGGGTCGGTTGCGGCAGCTCGAACTGGAAACGGCAGCCGAGTTTGATGCGAAGATCAGGTGGGGTCATGGCGCGTTTCCTGTTTGTTTCGTCCAGCTTCCGGATGCCGGGGCACCTTCGGTGGTCTCATGATTTGCGATTATGGCGCGACCACGCCTTGCGCAATTCGGAGCCGATGGGGGCATACGACGCATCGAAAATCGAGCGACGCGGTTTCGGCGCCTCGCCAGTGGTCGGCTTGATGGTCTTGATCTGGGGCTTTTGTGTGATGGGTGTTTTCTCGGCGTCGGTTTCGGTGCTGTGACCAATGTGTTTTGTCATGTCGAGTGTCCTTTGCGGGAGCAACCTGCGGATGCGGGAAAGACGCCACAGACATGTGGCAGCCTCCTCGGGATCGGCAACTTGGGACCAGTTCGTTTGGTGTGTCGTCCGGATACGAGGAGAAACTGGGGGCAAATTGCGCACCGCAGCGATGGCGCGGGTCGTCGCCCGCCTGTGAGAATTTCCTTGTAACCTCAAAAGATATGGGGGATCGCGCACCGCATTACCAGTGAAATGACATGCGAGCGGTGCAACTTGTCCCCACCGTCACCGTCGGATGGCAAGACGCGGCCTCGCTTGCCCGAGTTTCAGAAAATAATAGTGATTGTTTTCCATAGCTAAGGCGGGTTTCGAGGCTTTCTCAGAAAAATGCCTCGTATTTCGGCGACAGAGTATCTATCTATGGATCATACGTCTGGCCCGTGGCGCATTCACAAAATGGTCCGCAGATGTGTCTCTGCCCCGCCGCAATCCGCGCGAGACAGACGACGCGGTTGTTTTTTCAGTCGCAAAATTCATCACCTGACCAGGACGAAGGGTCCGCAGTACGGTGCAATAAGCCTGTGCGACGAAGATGCATGGTGGAGACATTCACCTGCGCCGCGCCACGTCCGGTCATTTCTCTTGAGTTCATCTGAACCAAGTCACCCAAAAGGGCAGATGCCGTTGGCCGCATGCCACGCGCTGCCCGAAACCGCGATCCCGTCTCTACGGTCATGCGGTTTGTATCCGAGAAAGAAAAAGACCTTGATCGAAATTTACTGGGGCACTCCCCTGTCGCTCGTCACTTCACCCGAGGGCGACGTGCAGAAATTCGGCACCATCGAAAAAGCGCGCCACTGGCTTCACCGCAAATGGCCCGTGTCAGACGACGCGCGGCAACGCGCACTGGAGACAATTGAAGCTGCAATGGATTGCATGGCCCCTGTCGGCGAGGCGCGCAAAGCGTTTATGATGGCCGCGAAAACCGCAGGTTTCTTGCCTGTGGTGGCAACGCAGACAGTCGCATAGCCAAGGTTTTCTGCGTAGTTACCCTCCCATGTCTCCTTTTGGTTGCCTCTGGAGCTTCTCTGCTCTCCTCATGAATGTCGGTGAGTGGGAAGGCCGTTCATTCCATTAAAGCGTTTCGCATTAAATCTGAATCACAGATTTAGGGCGAAGCGCTCACAACGCTTATATGTTGCACTGCGTTTTGCTTTTTCCCTGTCTCAGATAAAAAGCAAAACGCTTTAGCTCACATCAAAGGAGGCCCCTTTGTAGCCACGCAGAAAGGCACCATCCGCTCCGCCGGTGGACTGGGCAATCTCATGCAACGCAGAACCGATGAGGCCAAGCTGCCCCAGTGTTTAGCCCACGGCTTAAGGAAGGCGTGCGCGCGTCGTTTGGGCGAGGTTGGAGCCACAGCGCAAGAGATAGGAACGGAACCGGCCACAAAACTCTGGCCCTCGTGAAACGTTACACAGAGGCCATTGGCTGCGAAAGCATGGCTGATTCTGCAATTGAGAAACTGATCGCGCGTCCGAATGGCAAACGCAAATAGGCGAACCCTTCCAAGAAGTTCGTCAAACCCAAAGCTCACCCAATGAAGGGGAAGGTAAAATTATGAGAGGTGGTGAGCCGTGCAGGAATCAAACTTCGATATCGATACCGGTCTGAAGCAAGGCCGCGACTTCGGTCTGGATGGGCGTCATCAGATCGACGTCGACCTCCGGGGTTTCGATGCCGATAACGAGCGCATAGCGGGCCTTGCTGTTCGCTCGCCCCAGGGCTCGCCTTTCGCGCCACCAGCCCGAGATCGGGTAGACATAGAGGAGATCACGTTCCACGAGCTCGACGGCGCTGCCCTCCCAGATATCCATGTGAATGGAGCCGGCAGAGATCAACTTCGGCCCGAAGAACCAGCCGTCGTTGTCCTCGTTGATCGGGCGAGGGTCGTTTTCGCCACGGTCATCCTTGTTCACCCGGCGCAGGAAATTCCCGTCGGTTTCGCGTGCCCGCTTGAGGTCGAAGCGCAACCCAAAAGACTGATATCGGGCAGGATCAATCGCGCTTGCAAAGCTTGGGTTCGGCTCTACAAAATATGAGAGCGTCACCTTGAGGCGCACAGGCTGGTCGCCCAAATCCTCAAGGACTTGTCGGGGCCAGGGCAGGCGGTAGACATGAGCATCCGAGAAGCGCACGCTGCCATTCTCGACCCGGAACGGTTGGATATATTGCTCGGCGACCAACGCAAGATCATCGCGGGCCGAAGCAAGGGCGCGCCGAACATCCGGTACCCCGTATCCGTATTTTCTTGCGAGCGCCTTTCTGTCCGACTTTGACGCGGTCGCGTTGAATTCCGCAAGCATATGCGGCGTCCACCGGGCGCTGTGCACGGTCAGGGCGCGGATGGTCTCTGGCCAATACTCCGGGTGCTCAGCCATGATCCGCGTCGTAAGCCGTGCCGCTTGCGCTGTCGCTGCGCTGGTTGCCCAGAACGGTGTCACCGGATGCGGAGCGATCGATTTCGCCGTGGTGAGCACCGAGAGGGAAGGGAGGCCCGACAGTGCTTCGAACCCCGATCTGCTCAGCGCGCGGTTTCCAGCTTCAAAGACGATCTCCGGCTTGATCGGCGACTGCCCCGCGCGCCATAGCGCGCTCGTCCGACTGTAGGGGCTGCGGTCCCCGGGAGGTGACCATCCGCGCCAGTCTCGGTAACCGGCCTCTGCGATTTC
Organism: Celeribacter indicus; assembly: GCF_000819565.1. Classification (NCBI taxonomy): domain Bacteria; kingdom Pseudomonadati; phylum Pseudomonadota; class Alphaproteobacteria; order Rhodobacterales; family Roseobacteraceae; genus Celeribacter; species Celeribacter indicus. The sequence goes on along the minus strand of NZ_CP004393.1, from coordinate 2,774,152 downwards.
TGATTTCAGAGTTGTGCCGCCGACCGTCAGGACATTCCATGCCTGTGCAGGATCTTCTCCCGGAAACGCGTCGCCATCGGCAATGTCCTCGGCGCGCGAGCTGTCCGCGATGTTGCCGATCGCCTGGACGAAAAGGCGCCGAATATGGTCCGGGCCTTCCTCGATTGCGTCCACGCCCGCCGAGATCTGGTCGAGAGCAGAGCTCCAAGCCGTTGGCTCCGCTCCCGACCGGTTTTCATTCGTCACGGCCATGCAAAAGACCCTCGGCCGCTCGGCAGCCGATATCTCCGGAAGCGAGCTGGCGGAGGTTGTGATCGCACCATAGGAGCCGGGATCATTTTGCTCGAATCCGTCCGGCGGAAGGATTTTGACGGACTCGAGGCGATGCGCAAGCATTGGACGCGACGCATCTCCCAACGGCATTGTCAGGTCGCCGTGGAGCGCCAGCCCGGCCATTCCGGATCCATGCCCGCTGGGACTATCATCATCCACCCCCCAATCAGCATGCACAGCGTGCATGTCACCGGGAGCCAGGGCAGGTTCAATCAGCGGATGGCCGCGGTTCACACCCGTATCAAGGAGGCAAACCGCGGGCACGTCGCGGCCTGGCCAGGTGATCCTTTCGGCCAGATCATCCACGAACGCGTTCGCCATCTCCTCGAGTTCATCCGTGAATACTGTCGGCGTATCACTCGCTCGCCGGATCTCGGAAATGCCTCCCGTTGAAAACAGCAGCATCTCGATCGCTGCTCTGCGCCCATGCACTGGAAGAACCACGACTTCGGGGAAGTGCAGCCAGCTGTCTTCTCCCCCGACGGTCAGGCCGAGCCGCTGAGCGCTGGTCTCAACACGTTCGAGGCGGTCGGCAAAACACCACAAGGCCCACCACATTTCCGCCTGCGGATCATCGGGCAGAGCCAGGGGATCGTCGCGCCAGAACGTTCGCAAGCGCGCGGCGCGGATATGCTCGACAGGCTCGACGCGGGACTTCTTCGGGGCCTCGGCACCTTCGTCAACTTCCGTAAAGGCGTAATCCCTGAAAACCGCCTCAAAGACATCTCTGGTTTCGTCGGGGACGAAGAGGGCGATGCGACGGGCGCCTGTTTCGGAAAGTGTGACGGCGCCCTGGCGTGTCCCCTCGCGCGTCTTCTCCAGCGTGGTTGGTCCCACAGAGGGCGCGAGCTCCACCTCAAGGTAGACGCCGTCGGATGCTGGAGTTCCCTCGGGTGCCCCCAAATCCTCTCGTCCGAGATCAGACGCCTCGAAGGCGGATTCCAGTTCGCCGACAATGCGCTGGCCATGTTCCTCACGGATACGCTGAAGCGGCCGTTGGCGGGCGTTACTGCCTGGGGACTTGTAATTGCGGATAGTCGAAAGACCGCTCAGGTCGATATGTCGGTGCTCGTACTCAGCCAATGTGCCCCTGTTCTTCAGAGAACACCGTTCTCATGGCCTGGCGTTTGCGAAGCTCGCGCGTCAGATCGGCGGTGGAAATCTGATTTCGTTCTGAAAGGATTGCGGCTTTCACAGCCTCTTCTGCCGCATGGACAATCTCCGCCTGACTGAGGCAGGTGGCCGCGGCAACAATGGTTTTCCAATTGATCTTGGGATATTTCATCGGCGACAGATGGGCCTTGATAATGGCGCGCACTTCATCTGCTGATGGCATCTCGAACTGCAGAACTTCATCGAAGCGCCGTAGTAGCGCGCGGTCGAGAAGAGAGGGATGGTTCGTGGCAGCCACCAGAACACTGTCGGTCGCAGAAGGCTCTTCCATGAACTGCAGGAAGCTGTTCAGTACCCGCCGCATTTCTGCGACATCATTCGTCGCCAACCTGTTGCTGCCTACGGCATCGAATTCATCAAAGAGATAAACACCTCTGCGCTTCTGCGCTTCGTCGAAAACAAGACGCAGTTTGGCGGCCGTTTCCCCCATAAAGCGCGTGATCAGGGTTTCGAGACGGATCACGAACAGAGGAAGATGGAGTTCGCCCGCGAGCGCCTCGGCGGTCATCGTCTTCCCCGATCCGGGAGGTCCGGCAAAGAGGAGGCGGCGGCTCGGTGTCTTCCCATGTTCCCGGAGCCAATCCCGACGCTGTTGCTGAAGCACAACCGCTTCGAGATGACCTTTCACATCTGCATTCAGCACCACATCGGCAAGATGGATCTGCGGGTCCCGCAGATCGAGAAGGCTGTCGAGGTCTCCACGTGGCCGAGAAAAGGCGATCGGGACAGACGCCCGCGTCCCGCGCTGTGAACGTGCGGCATCTACTGCCGCACGGATATCCTCTGCGGTCGCACGGTGTCCCTGGCGGGCTTCACCAGCCGCAACCTGAAGCGCGATGGAGAAGAACTGTTCTTCATCGCCTTCCGCCTGGCTTCTGAGCATCGCCAGTATCTGTTTTGCATTTGACACCGCGTCGCCCCAGTCGTCTGTCTTTTCGTCGAATCCTAATTGAATCTCGCGGTTTTGGAAAGATCGGCGTGATCGAAACAAGTCGCACATGGGCATATTTGTTGTGCCCGCAGGTGCGCGTTGCGGGGCTTTGCCCGGCGGATCGCTCTGTATTCAGATCATTCGAGCGCTGTGACCTGGCCTCCAGAACCACTGTCGCACCACCGCCCATCAAGCGGTCAGGTCGCATGACCGTCATGCCGTGTACAGGGGGCGGAGAGTCACGCGGCGGCTCCAGTTCCAACTTCACCATGTCCCCGTCATCCCATCAAGGCACGTGCCATGGGTTCGGTCCCATCTCCGGCCTGTAACGCAATTCCTCTGTTGATGCTGCGGTAAGGGTTGGCCGGGCGAAGCATCTGCAAGGGGAGATCCGGCACCTGTCGGATGCAAGACACCACCCCCGCTTCCATTCGCTAACCTTGGTCTGATCCGTCTCTTTGACAATCAACCCATGAAGGGTCGGCTTACGCATGCGTGCCGCCCTCGGGGCTTCGGAGCCAGTCCGAACGCCCGAGGGTGAGTGCAGATCCGGTCAGACACGTCGGGCGCCTGGTCAGCGCGGGGGATGGTCCCCCGCCTCCAGTGACAGGAGCCAATCCCGATGTCCTATGCAGATGCCACCGCTTTCGCCGCCAGCCTCGCCACCACTCTGATGGTCGTGATCGTCGTGTTCCAAGCCGGGGACGGAACCCACGGCGCCATGCCGGCCGATGAGTTCGACGGCGACGAAGACATGGTGAAGCTGGAACTGGATCCTTTTGAATGAAGCGCACAAGCGCCTCATTCACCCCCTCTGGCGCATTGCCCCCGGACGTCGGCGCCGCGGCCTCTCAAGGCGCCTGGAGTTGCCTGCATCAGAACCGCTGAGCCACCTATGATCCAGGCTCGATTTTCAGAGCGCTCTCAGGCTGTTGCAAAGGTCCTGGGCAACAGCTCCGATGAGGGGGCGTTGACGGTCACGAGGCCTTTCGCGGCCTGGGTTGCTGCCAAGCAGATAGGGGATAGAGGAGGGACTCGGGCATTCCAATGCGTCCCCCGCGCCGTTTCCTGACAGTTGGAAATGCGGTCGTGTTGCTGCTATTGATGCCTCGTATTTTCAGTGAAAGGGCAGAGGCATGAGTCTGGGTGACCGGATTGAATTTGCAGGCGGTTCTTATGAGGTGCGAGGCATGGTGGACGGACGATACGTCGTCCGGATCCGAAATCGGGACCGCAACAAGGAAGTATACAAGGTTTGGACCGAAAGCGAGCGGAACGATTTTGATAAGGTGCAGAAAAATCGCGCCGACAACGCCGACAGGGACGCGCAAATATACGAACGCAACCTTGCCGGAGAAACGATGAAAAGCCTGGCGCGGGAATTCAGCTTGAGCCCCACCAGCATCGGGCGGATCTGCGCCAAACAGGCACAAAAAGAAAAATCTGGGAACATCCGTCAGTCAAGGACCCGATAACCTCCGTCACGTTCCCATTTCACGATATCAGAGTCTTTTGGAACATCCATATCGTAATAGCTGAACTCAGATGCCTGCTTGATCCACTTATATTGTGCGCGGGTGAACCTCAGCATCATGAGGTTTTCCCGAATTTCCAAATGGATCTGCTTGATATTGGCATTGCGTGCGAAGGCCGCAGATACGAATTCCACTGTGCGATAGCCCGCACCGATAGTCCGGGCGCTGCCGTCCGCTTCCCAAAGTTGCTGGCGCATCGCCGGGCCGTAAGCGTCTCGCATGATGGGCAGCAGCTCCATCTGTTTGCGGACAAGCAACTGCCGGAACTTCTGGCGCTTCTGCCGGGCTTCATCGTTCAGATCCAGCGCGTTGCCTTCCTCATACAGCAATGCCCATGCACCGATGAGCAACAGGCCGGTGTTGATGGTGGCAACGTCGCCGGTATACTTCGATGCCTGCACGCCGGGGATAGAGGCCATCTCCCGGTCCAATTGCTCGATATAGCTGGCAACCTTAGCTGCCTGTTCGGCTTGGCGTGTTGCCGCAACTTCCTCCGCCCGCGCCGCGGCTGCGGCTTCAGCCTCAGCTTTTCGGGCGGCGTCCGCAGCCTCAACCTCGGCCTTGCGCGCCGCTTCTGCCTCAGCGACCTTCGCCGCTTCTATGGCGTAGCGTTCGGGAGCCAGGTCTTCCAACTCCGAAAGCCACTTGGTTTGATCGCGATCTTCAAGTTCTGCCAGATAGGCGGCAGGGTCCGTTGCCCGCAGATCAGCCAGGCGCTGCGTATCCGACACGAGGCCATAGGACGCTGCAGTGGTCAGAAGTCCGACAAAGAACGCGACGGACGCGCTGAATGCGCGGTGCCCCAAGTGAAGTTGGGGGAGAGGTTTGAACACCGCCACCAAAGGTATTGCGAGGAAAACCAGCCCGACCCATACCCCAATTTTCGGCGCAACCGTTGCAAGGATCATGCCCGCGATTGTCAGGGCAACAACAATGCCGAATCCTTTCAGAAAAGCTTTCACTTCGACGCCCCTTTCAGATCACGGGTTATAGAGCGAGAACACCCCGCCTTCGAACAGGTACCAAGCCGACTTCCGCGCCTCGTTCGTGACGAATGGATACATCACATGCCGCTTGGCTGGGTTGCCGCCACCCTCACAAGTGATGCGGTGAACAAAAAGGGTTTCGCTGCTTAGCGTCATTTCCTCGCGAAGCGGCAAGAACAATTCAAATTCGGGATTGGTGAAAAAGGCGTCATTGTCATACGGGGTATAGGAGGAAGACTGACCAGCATAGTCGCAGTTATAGAAAACGCCTTCTGCGTATCCGCGATTGAAGGTCTGAGACTGACCGATGACACTTTGCGGGTCGATAAACCACGCTTCGCCGGTGAAACCGACAACCGACCAACGGATGTCTATGAAGTCAGCCTGCGCTGGGGTGAACAGGAGAGCACCGAATGCGGCGGCCAGGATTGTGGAAACTGGTTTCATAAATATTCTCAGTATTCAAAGGAACGAGGCGATCTCGCGGCATCGGTTTCCATTTCGATGCAGCCTTGAAGGATACTATAAGACCCACCGCTAACCCGCGCGACCTCATCGCAGTAATTGCGCGAAGTGCCGGACAGTTGTGACCAAACGGGTTTCAGGACGTCATAAGCCTGCTGTTCCATATCCATGCAGCCGTTACGGATCATCGCGGATCCACCGCTAACATCCGCGACTTGTTGGCAGTAGCTTGCAACATCGTAACGGGGAATGGTCTGGGCCTGTGCCGGAATGCCAAAGCACGCGAAGGACACCAGAGAAATAAAACCCACTCTGCTCAATATCCGCTCCAAGTAAAATCTACAATATGTGTCCACACCATAGCGCGAACGCAATCATACTATCCAGATGAAACAGGCCTCTTGCCTGCTTCGTCCTGAAGGAGGGGCGCCCCCATTGGTGCCGCCGGACAGAGAGAGGCAGAGAAGGGAGGGGGCTCCGTGACGGATTGAAAGCCGGGGGAGAGGCCTTCGGCGCCCGTCGCGGAGATGTCCCGATGAACGCACTTACTTCCTGTTTTCCGGCCAATGCACTGCCAGCAATGCTCGCAGACGCCGGCCCCTTCAGCCTGATCTGCGTCGGCGAAACCTTGGTTCATGATCCCGACCTCGGCTCCTGGCCAGTCCAGACCACCGTCCTCCTCGGTCGGTTCCGAGAGCTTGACGAGGCCATTGGGTGTGCCGCGCGTCGGGGCCGCCCCGGCGGGCTTCGCGCGGAAGACATGCCGGGTTTCACCCCGAACCTGCTGGTGCTTCAGGACCACCAGCAACGGTTGTGTTTGGCAGGACGGATCACATTGGCCGGCTTGATCTGGTGCGCGCCGGTCGCCTCCGAGGCGGAGGCGCGGCGTGTGGTGCAGAAGGCCTGTCGTCTCCGAGGGCAGGCGATGGCAGCCCAGGATCGGGGCGAATACGAGACAGCGTGTGATCTGCGGCGCGATGCCACCGCTCTCGATGCCCGTCTGGTCGACCCGGCCTGGCGGGGTGTCGTGCAGATCGGTCGGCTTCAGGCCGCCTGATTCCTCATCCGCCTTCCCATCCCCTTCGCCCGGCCCCGCGCCGGGCTTTCTCATTTCAGGAGCCTGATATGGCCGACTATTTCACCCATTTCTCCTGCCTGCTTGACGTGGGTACCCCCGAGAATGCTGCCCGCGCGCTTGATCTCTACAACGCGCTCTCGAATGAGAGCGCCGCTGAAGATCCGCCCTCGGACGGCTTCCTGCTCTCCATTCAGCCCGAGCATGGCGGAACCCAGCTCTGGATGCGTGATGACGTCACAGGCGATCCCGAGCATGTCATCCAGTTCGTCAAACGCTGCGCGAAGGAGTTCGGCCTGACCGGCCTCTGGGGGATGCAATACGCCAATAGCTGCTCGAAGCCGCGTGTGGACGGGTTCGGCGGCGGGGCGCATGTCCTTGATCTCGCCACCGGAGAGACGGTGGACTGGATCTACACGGACGGCTGGCTTGCCATCGTTCTCGACGGAGGCGATCCCTATGCCTGATATTATCGAAACCATCGTCTACCGGTTTGAGGAACTTTCCGAAACGGCACGGGACAAAGCCCGCGCCTGGTATCGCGAGGGGGGCTTCGACGATGACTGGTATGATGCCGTCTATGAGGATTTCCAGCGCATCGCGGAGATCCTCGGCCTCGACCTCAAGACCCACGCCGTCCGGTTGATGGGCGGCGGCACACGGCAAGCCCCCTGCATCTGGTTTCGCGGCTTCTGGAGCCAGGGCGATGGCGCCTGCTTCGAAACCTTCTATGCCTACCGCAAGGGCGCCCCGGGCCGGATCAGGGAATACGCGCCGCAGGACTCCGAGCTGCACCGCATCGCCGATGCCCTGCAGGCGGTCCAGCGGCGTAATTTCTATCAGCTTCGCGCCGAGGCCAGCCGTCGCGGCCATTATTACCACGAATATTGCATGGGGATCTCGGTCGAGCGTGACAGTCCGACATATCAGGACATGACCGCCGATGCCGAGGAAGGCGTGATCGAGGCGTTGCGCGATCTCGCCCGCTGGCTCTACCGCCAGCTCGAGCGCGAATACGATTATCTGTCCTCGGATGACGTTGTCGATGAGGCCATCATCGCCAACGGCTACACTTTCACCGAGGCGGGGCAGCGGTTCGGGTAAGGTGCAACGCCTCAGAACTCGTCCTGCAACTCTGCATAGATAGCTTCGATCCGGTCGGCCTCCCCGTCGGTCAGAGCGGAGAACTCCTTCGCTCTGGCACGTCCGGAGAGTCTGCCACCGTTCTGGTGCAGGAAGCGAAACAGCAGGTCGAGCACGCGGTCGGGCATGTCGATCAGGCCCGAGACGCGGGACTTGAACCCGTCATAGGCACGCAGGAATCGGGTCTCTGCTGGCAGGTCGTGGTCGATTGTCTGGGCCACGCAGGCGAAGAGGAATTCGGCATGGGGCGTTGCATCGAAGAAGCGATAGAAATCGCCGGTGTCGTTCAGAACCTCGACGTTCCCGCGATCGGTTGGGTGCCAGCTGACATTGGGCAGCAGTCGACGCGAATAGCTCTCGAGCACCTGTCGGTAGGCCTCGATCCGTTCGAGGATCACCGCTGACACCGGGAAGACCAGCCCGGGCGGATTGAAGCCGCGTGCAGCAAGCACGTGGTGGATCAGGTAGCGATGGAGGCGCCCGTTGCCGTCCTCGAACGGGTGGATATAGACGAAGCCGAAGGCGAGGCCGGCGGCGGCCAGAACAGGGTCGAGCCCCGGGGCGACGTCGCGGTCGAACGCTTCGAGCCCGGTGATCAGCGCAGGCAGGTCTTCATGCCGGGCGCTGACGTGATCGGGCAGGGGGGCGCCGGTCGCGCGGTCATGCTCGCCAATGAAGCCACCGTCCTGCCGCAGGCCCAGATGGACGAAGCGGGCATCGCCGATGACGATGCGTTGCAGGCGTTCGAGTTCTGCCCGGTCGATCGGATGGCGCCCGGCTTCACCGATGATCTGGCCCCAGCGCCGGATGCGATCCTGGGGCGGGTTCTCGCCTTCGATCTGGAAACTCGACCGTGAATCCTTGAGCAGCAGGAAGGCCGCCGTGCGCGCCAGCAGATCGGCGGGCACCTCGGCCAGCACCGCGCGGGCCTCGGCTGCCAGATCGCGGGCGATGAAGGCTTCGATTGCCGCTGTGCGGAAGATCATCGGGCAAAAATCCGGGGTGCCGGGCAGGTTGTTGCGGACCCGGTGGCGCGGCGAGGGGGCGCCCTCTGCGTCCCATTGGAGCCTGGTATCGACCACGGGCGCGTAATTGCCGCGCGTGGCGTCGGGCAGATCCAATTCTGCGCCGAGGAGCCACTCGTAGAGGAACCAGACCCTGCGCGCGTAGCTGCCCGTCGGGGCGGCCTCGACAATGGCCTGGACCGGCTCTGGGCCGGTTGCCTTGAACAGCCGCTTGAGAACCGTCAGATCCAGCCCCTCGTAGCGCAGCGCGAAGGTCAGATGACCGATGAGGCTCGCCTCGGGTTCATGGCGGGGCGTGTAGAGGCGCCAGCCGTCGGCCGCGTAGACCTTGTGACGTGGGCCGATGGCGGAAAGTGTCCGGGGCAGGGGCGTTGCGAGCGCATAGGCATCGATCAGCGCAGCATAGCCCGCAGGTGTGGCCTCCTCGGGGAGCCAGCGCTCGTGAAAAACGGTTACGGCACCTGAAAACGGATTCCTTTGCGCCTGCTCCATGAAATTCAGATCTCAGCCATGATGATTGGTTTCAGATCTATGTATCTCATGAATATCAATTCTAATCAATTATGCCTCGCGAAAGTTGATGGCGGAGCGCTGTCGCCGTCAAGTCTGCGAGGTTATGGGGCCTATGATGAAGAGTCAGAGAGGTACCGGGACAGGGTGAGTCCGGGTGGTTGAGAGAGAGCGCCGTCCGGGTCCTCCCCGTTCCCGCTCTCCGAGGTTCCCCGACATGAATATCTCATCTCCCGTGACCGATCCGGTCACGCCGCTGGCGGCTGCGCCAGCGATCCTGGCCGCCGCCAATCTCCTCCTTCCCCATCTCGAACGCGGTCAACGCGTCAATACTGCGGACCTCCGCAGTGCCATGGAAAGCGCTTTCGGCGCCTCCGACGCCAGCGGCGCGTGGGACTGGAAGCTCGCCTATGAGGCCTGCGAAGTCGCCACGGTTCTGTTCCTGCGCAAATACGGAAAGGCGCTTTTCCGCAAAGCCGGTTCTCCGGCGTCCCGGCTCGGTCCTCTGGCGAAGATCGCGGGCCTACTGCCGACGCAGACCCGCCGCTCCGAGGAAAGCCAGAGCTTCCAGCAGTTCAGCACGCCTCTGCCTCTCGGTCTTGCCGCGCTGGCGGCGGCCGCGATCACGCCTGATGACGTGGTGCTGGAACCCTCGGCCGGCACCGGCCTGATGGCTATCCTGGCCCAGACCGCGGGCGGTTCGTTGATCCTCAACGAACTCGCCGAGACCCGCGCCGATCTTCTCTCTTCCCTCTTTCCGGCCTTTCCCGTCACCCGGTTCGACGCCGCCCAGATCGACGATCATCTGACCCCGGAGGCTGTGCCGTCGGTGGTGCTGATGAACCCGCCCTTCTCGGTCATGGCCAATGTCGAGGGACGGATGGCGGATGCTTCCCTTCGCCATATTGCCTCGGCGCTGGCCCGGCTTGCTCCTGGCGGACGGCTGGTCACGATCACCGGGGGGAACTTCGGACCGGAAGCACCGGCCTGGCGCGATGCTTTCATGCGCTTGCAGGACCGTGGCCGCGTGGTCTTCACCGCGGCCATCGATGGCGCGGTCTTTTCCAGGCATGGCACCCGCATCGACACGCGGCTGACAGTGATCGACAAGCTGCCCGCCAACGACTCTGCCATCTTCCCGGCCTCACCAGAGATTGCACCCGACGTCAGCACGCTGCTCGGCTGGATCGAAAGCCAGGTTCCGCCGCGCTTGCCGGTCTCGCTCCCGAAGGTCGCTTCTCCCGTGCTGGCGGCTGCCCCGAAGACCGTGCGCGGTTATCTCGCTCGCGCCACAGCGTCCCGACCCGCCGCCGCACCAGCGTCCGATCCCGAGGGGGTGGAGCTCGAGTATGAGACCGTGGACTGGGTGCCGCCCGAGGGCGCGCGGCTGTCGGACGCGATCTATGAGGAATATGCGCTGCAATCGCTGCGCATACCTGGCGCCGCGCCGCACCCGACCAAGCTGGTGCAATCCGCCGCCATGGCCTCGGTCGCACCACCCAGGCCGTCTTACCGCGCCATGCTGCCCGCTGACATCTGCGCGCGTCTGTCGGACGCCCAGCTCGAAACGGTGATCTACACAGGTGAAGCCCATGCCGATCATCTCGCCGGTGCCTGGACCGTGGACGAGCATTTCGACAACGTGCGCGCCGCCGCCGAGGATGCCGCTGGCGCTATCCGCTTCCGCCGGGGTTTTATGCTGGGTGACGGCACCGGCGCCGGCAAGGGCCGTCAGTCGGCCGGGATCATCCTCGACAACTGGCTGCGCGGTCGCCGCAAGGCGGTCTGGATTTCCAAATCCGACAAGCTGATCGAGGACGCGCAACGCGACTGGTCGGCGCTCGGCATGGAGCGACTGCTGGTCACACCTCTGTCACGCTTCCCGCAGGGAAAGCCAATCACGCTGTCGGAAGGCATCCTGTTTACCACCTATGCCACGCTGCGCTCCGATGACCGCGGAGAGAAGGTTTCGCGTGTGAAGCAGATCGTCGAATGGTTGGGCAGGGACTTCGATGGGGTCATCATTTTCGACGAAAGCCATGCCATGCAGAATGCCGGTGGCGGCAAGGGAGACCGCGGCGATATCGCCGCCTCGCAGCAGGGACGCGCGGGCCTGCGGCTCCAGCACGCGCTGCCCGATGCGCGCGTGGTCTATGTCTCGGCGACCGGCGCCACCACGGTTCACAATCTCGCCTATGCGCAGCGCCTCGGCCTCTGGGGCGGCGAGGATTTTCCGTTCCAGACTCGGGCCGAATTCGTCGAGGCGATCGACGCCGGTGGCGTTGCGGCCATGGAAGTGCTGGCCCGCGATCTGCGATCTCTCGGCCTCTATACCGCCCGCTCACTCTCCTATGATGGCGTCGAATATGAACTGATCGAGCATCAGCTCACGGACGAACAGCGCCGCATCTATGACGCTTACGCGGCCGCGTTCGCCGTGATCCATGGAAACCTGGACGCGGCGATGGAGGCGGCCAACATTACCGGCAGTGAAGGCACGCTAAACCGGCAGGCCAAATCCGCAGCGCGGTCGGCCTTCGAGAGCACCAAGCAACGCTTCTTCGGGCATCTGCTGACCTCAATGAAGACGCCGACACTGATCCGCTCGATCGATGCCGATCTCGAGGCGGGCCATGCCGCCGTCATCCAGATCGTCTCCACCGGCGAGGCGCTGATGGAACGGCGGCTGGCAGAAATCCCCACCGACGAATGGAACGACATCTCCGTCGACGTCACGCCACGGGAATATGTCGGCTCGTACTTGCAGCATTCCTTCCCGGTGCAACTCTATGAGCCCTTCACCGACAGCGAAGGCAATTTGTCCTCGCGGCCCGTGTTCCGCGATGGGCAGCCGGTCGAAAGCCGAGAAGCCGTCGTCCGGCGCGATGAGATGCTGGAGCAGCTCGGGTCGCTTCCGCCCGTGCCGGGAGCACTCGACCAGATCGTCCAGCGCTTCGGCACCGACCTGGTGGCCGAGGTTACGGGGCGGTCCCGGCGCATCGTGCGCAAGGGCGATGGTGCATCGGCGCGTCTGGCGGTCGAGAACCGTGCGCCGTCCGCAAACCTGGCAGAGACCTCGGCCTTCATGGATGACCAGAAGCGCATTCTTGTCTTTTCTGATGCCGGGGGCACCGGGCGCAGCTATCACGCGGACCTCTCGGCGCGGAACCAGCGGCTGCGGGTGCACTACCTGCTGGAGCCGGGCTGGAAGGCGGATGCCGCCATTCAGGGGCTCGGGCGCACCAACCGCACCAATCAGGCGCAGCCGCCGCTGTTCCGACCCATCGCCACGGATGTGAAGGCTGAGAAGCGTTTCCTTAGCACGATTGCCCGTCGCCTCGACACCCTGGGCGCGATCACCCGCGGCCAGCGCCAGACAGGTGGTCAGGGACTGCTCCGGCCCGAGGACAATCTGGAATCCGCCTATGCCCGCGATGCGTTGCGCCAGCTCTACCTGTTGATCGTGCGCGGCAAGGTCGAGGGATGCTCGCTCGAACGGTTTGAGTCCGCCACCGGCCTGAAGCTGATGGACAGCAACGGTGTGAAGGACGAACTGCCGCCGATCACCACCTTCCTCAATCGCCTGCTGGCGCTGACCATCGAGTTGCAGGGCATCCTGTTCTCGGCCTTCGAGCAGCTTCTGCAGGCGCGGATCGACGGGGCGATTGCATCCGGCACCTATGACATGGGGCTGGAAACGCTGAAGGCCGAAAGCTTCATCGTCACAGGCCGGCAGGTGATCCACACCCATCCGGGGACTGGCGCGGAAACCCGGCTCCTGACGCTCACCGAGCGCAAACGCAATCAGCCGGTCACGCTCGATGCAGCCCTGGCGGAGCTGGATGATCCGCGGGCGAAGCTGCTCGTGAACGAGCGGTCCGGTCGTGCCGCCGTGCAGATCCCCACCACCAGCGTGATGCTGGACGATGGCGAGATCGAGCGCCGCGTCCGGCTGATCCGGCCGATGGAAGCAATGAACCTGCCCATGCGGGCGATGGGCGAGACCCACTGGGTAGAGGCCGAGCGCGCTGCCTTCGCCTCGGCATGGCAGGCCGAGTTGGACGAAGTGCCGGAGTTCACCGACAGCATCCTGCATATGGTGACCGGGCTCCTGCTGCCGATCTGGAAACGCTTGCCGCAAGACTCCTCCCGCGTCTATCGACTCCAGACCGACGAGGGCGAACGCATCATCGGTCGCCGTGTCTCGTCGGCATGGGCTACCAATGCTTCGACCAGTGGCGTCACCAGCAGCCTGACGCCGGATGCCGCCTATGCCGCGTTGATCGAAGGCCGAACGATCCTTGATCTCACCGAGGGGCTGCAACTGCGCCGCGTCCGCGTCATGGGCGCGAACCGTATCGAACTGACGGGCTTCACCGATACCATGCGCGATCGGTTGCGAACCTATGGTCTCTTCAGCGAGATCATCTCATGGAAACTCCGCTTCTTCGTGCCGGTGGACGCATCGGGGCCGGAGATCATCGGCAAACTGCTCGACCGCTTCCCGGTCGAGCGCATCTCCGAGCGGGGGGCTGCGTGATGGCACGTCTCAACGCTTCCGAGCTGGCGCAGCGTCTCGGCCGACAGGCCGAGGCGGTGTGCCGCCACTATCTCTCGAACGGGCGCAAGCAGGGCAATTACTGGCAGGTTGGGGATGTGCGAAACACGCCCGGTCGTTCGATGTTTGTCCGTCTGACCGGGCCGGAGGCCGGTAAGGGCGCGGCTGGAAAATGGACCGATGCGCAGAGCGGGGAACATGGCGATCTGCTCGACGTGATCGGCGAAAGTCTTGGCCTCATCGACTTCGCCGACATTGCCGAAGAAGCGCGCCGCTTTCTCAGCCTGCCGCATCTTGAACCGGAGCCAAACTCCCGCCGATCCCGAACACCGCCAGCACCATCGGGATCGTCCGAAGTTGCCCGCCGGCTCTGGCGCATGACGCAACCGCTCACCGGCAGTCTCGCAGAGGCGTATTTACGGATACGCGGCATTGCGGATTTACGCGGAACCGCGAACCTGCGGTTCCACCCGACCTGCTACTGGCGCGCGGAGAGCGACGGCCCAACCGAAACCTGGCCGGCCATGATCGCCGCCGTCACCGACCTCGATGGCAGGATCACCGGTGCGCATCGCACCTGGATTCAACGTGACGGCTCTGGGAAAGCGCCGGTCGATCCGCCGAGAAAGGCGATGGGAGATCTGCTCGGAAACGCCGTGCGGTTTGGCGAGGCGCAGGATGTCATGGCAGCGGGCGAGGGGATCGAGACCATCCTCTCGCTGCGGCAGGCATTGCCGATCATGCCGATGGTCTCCGCACTCTCGGCCGGACATCTCGCTGCTATCCTGTTCCCGCCGCATCTGCGCAGGCTCTATATCGTCCGCGACAACGATCCGGCAGGCGACGCGGCACGGGACAGTCTGGTGGACCGGGCCATCGAGGCCGGGATCGAGGCCATCACGCTTTCGCCCATGCTGGGAGATTTCAACGACGATCTCGTGAGCCTCGGCCTGGAGGCGCTTCGGGCGCGGATCCGGGTGCAGATCGCTCCCGAAGACGTCAGACGCTTCATGTCGCGCGCACCATAGCCAGAGAGGGCCGTGATCGAGGATAACCGATCCCGCCATGGGCAAGGGGTGTAGCACCTCGGCAAAAGACCCGCGCCTTGGCCTTCTTGAGAGGGCGAGCGGCCCACAAACGCTCCGGCCCGGCAATGGCGGCGCCCGACTGATTTCCGTCGGCGGCCCGCCACCCCACGCGACAGGTCGCGTGGGGACCCCGTCTCCCCCGCCTTTACAGCGCGAAGCAAATCAGCCGGGCTTTGCCATCAAGGTCCTCGCCTGAGGCTCGGACTGCCAGACCGGAGCGCCCGTGGGCTTGTCGTCGCCATGAAGGCCGCGACGGTCGCGGTCCAGCCGAAGGATACATCCCATGTATGCCCATGACGAATTCGAACCTGATCACAGCACGTCTCCCACCGGCCATGTCATCGAAGCGCTCGAACTCTATGGCTACCGTCCCGCCGAGGGCGAGGCCGATCCCCGGAGCACGCCAGAGGATACCGCCATCCAGGGCGCGGTCGCCGACATCTTCGACGCCCTGATCTCCACCATGGCCGATACCAGCCTTGATTTCGACCTCGACGAAATCATGTGGTCCACCGTCAACACCTTCCACCGCGCGGTCGAGCGGATCGAACGTAAACTCGACGATAACGAGCAGGCTCAGAAGCGCCTTCAGCGCGAACAGGACGGTAGCGAAGTGAAATCCGTCCAGTTGGAGAGCCTGATCGGCATCGGACAAAACCTGATCGAGCGCCGCGACAGCATGGAGACTTTCCGCGATACTGCCGCCGACCTCTTCCTGCGTACCACCGGCACGCCCTGGTCGCCGCGCTCCGGATCACGGCTCAACCATCGCCAGATGACCTCGGCCATGATCGACAGCCGCGACTTCCTCGCCGCCAAGCGACGCGCCGACAATGAGGTGCTCTTGCCCGCCGGGCCGAAGATTGCCTTCTCGGGCGGGGATACCACCGATCACCGGCTGATCTGGGGCAGGCTCGATCAGGTTCATGCCAAGCATCCCGACATGGTGCTCCTGCACGGCGGCAGCCCGAAAGGCGCAGAACGCATTGCGGCCACCTGGGCCGACAACCGGAAGGTGCCGCAGGTTGCCTTTAAGCCCGACTGGACGAGACACGCCAAGGCCGCGCCCTTCAAGCGCAACGACCGGATGCTCGATGCCATGCCGATCGGGGTCATCGTCTTCCCGGGTACCGGCATTCAGGAAAACTTGGCCGACAAGGCCCGCAAGATGGGTATCCCGGTCTACCGCCTCGCGGAGGGCAGCGCGTGAGCGCTGCCTGCAATCCATCGATACCATGCCCGGCAGAACTCTCGCCATGCCGGGCGATTTCATGCTATGTTCGCCTTGCGCCATGGTGGTGGTGGAAGGCGCGACCGTTCCAAGTCAAACGGGAGACTCCACCATGATCGTTCTCGGAATCCTTACATCTTTCGCGGCCATTGCGGGCCTGTGCTGGTTGGTGTTCAACCTCGCGGTCTTCGCCCTGCCGTTCCTCGTCGGACTTCATACCGGCATATGGGCCTATGGAACCGGCGCAGGCTGGTTCGGTGCAATCCTCGTCGGCGGCTTCGCTGCAGGGTTGACGCTTGCCATCGGTCAGGCGCTGATCATGCACGTGCGCCCGCTCTGGGCGCGGTTTGTCATCGCGCTGATCTTCGTGGTGCCGGCGGTGCTCGCTGGCTTCCACGCAACCCTCGGGATCGCCAGGGCCATGATGCCCTCGGAGACCTGGCAGATGATCTTCGCCGTCATCGGCGCTGGCGCTGTAGGCGTTTCCGCCTTTCTTCGCATTGCGGGTTCGGCAGCCGAGCCTTCGGACAGCTCTCCCGTGAGCGCCTGTCACTGCAGGCGATCCGATGAGGCGGGGCCTGATCACTGCTGGACTGTCATCCCAATCCTCAGATTGCCGGTATGGGGCGGTGTGCGGATCGGCATGAGGCCCGCGTCGCGGCCCGTGGCCGTGCGGTGGAGGGGGCGGAGCGTTCGAGCGGCAGACTGCACCTGCGATCGCGGGGGGCACGTCGGGCGGGGCGCCTGGAGAGTGATGCGTATGGCCTGTCGCGGGTGAGCAAACCTGCCGGTGGAAAGGCCGGTCAGGCTGGCGGGCATCCGCGGTTGCCATCGTCTCCGTTCTGACCCGTCCCATGTCCGCTCCATACGGCCCTTTCAATGGCCTGATCTGGCCGAAGATCGGCTACGCCTCGACCGGCTTGGCGCAACAGCGCCGCCATAACTTTCTTCCCCTGGGCTGCGCCCATTCCGCGCGAGACAAGAAAGTTCTGCCTTTGCTGTCCAGCCCCCGGCACGCCGGGGGTGCGCCGCCGGTCGTCTCCGGCCTGTCGATCGCCATCGGGCCGCAATGGTGCGGACCCGGAAACGGAAGACGGAGACTTAAAATGGCAACCATCGGCACTTTCAAGAAGACCGGCAACGAATTCACCGGCGAAATCGTCACCCTCAGCGTCCAGGTCCAGGGCGTGCGCATCGTTCCCGACACCCGCGCCACCGGCGAGAACGCCCCCAGCCACCGGGTCCTGGTGGGCCGCGCCGAGATCGGCGCCGCCTGGTCCAAACGCTCGGGCGAGGGCCGCGACTATCTGGGCCTCAAGCTCGACGATCCGAGCTTCACCGCCCCGATCTACGCCAATCTCTTCGACGACGAAGACGGCGAGAGCTACGCTCTGATCTGGTCCCGCCCCAACGGTCGCCGCGGCGAATAACGCCGTCGCGAGGCCCCGGTCGAAAGGCCGGGGCCGATCGCCGAACAGGGCAACCGAATCAGTTCCCGAAATTTCCGGCGAGAAAGCGAAAACGCGATGTAAACACGTCAGAATTTTGGTGGTGAAATTCTGATAAGCGACTATAATAGTCGTAGTTCTGGCGTTTGCGCCGGGCCGGATGGGAGGTGATCTGCATGATCACCGCCCGACAATCACGGGCCGCGCGGGCGCTTCTTGGCTGGACACAGGAGCAGCTGGCGGATGAGGCCCGGGTATCTTTGACCGCGCTCAAGCGCCTCGAGTCCGAAAGCGGGCTCGAGGTCTATGAGACCACGCGCGATCAGGTCCGACGGGCTTTCGAGGCGAATGGCATTCTGCTCCTGAACTCCGACCAGGGGATAGGAGTGATGCATGTTCAGGCGAAGGCTGCCTCGAAGGCCTGACCTTTCCGGCAGGTTTTGCAGAGAGCCGAATTGCGCTATTGCCGTGCTCACAAAACTGTCAACTGGCTGTGCTAAGGATGTGCAGCAAACGCCGTGGGGATGCGCGTGACGATCAGCAGCTTGCAGGATGTACCGCCGCAGGGGGACGTGGTGACTGAGTATGACCGTCATCACATGGCGCAGTATATGCGTTTGCTCGATGCTGCAGGCGAGGGCGCGAGCTGGCAGGAGGCCGCGCAGATCATTCTAGGTCTCGATGCGCAGACAGAGCCAGAGCGGGTGCGTCTGGTCCATGACGCACATCTTGAACGCGCGCGTTGGTTGAGCTCGGAAGGGTATCGGCAGTTGGCGGCGGGGCGAACCGCCTGAGGAGGTGATGCGTTTCACGCATCACCTGATGCCTTGCGACGGGCTTCCCAAGTGATTGATCTCTTGGAATCCTTTCTTGTGATCAACCCAGGGGAGAGGCGATGCCATGCAACCTGATCGCTCGAATTGGCGTGACCAGGCCGCCTACGACTATCTTGATGATTTGGCTGCGCCGGACCTCGGCTGGGAATGCCTGCGCCGCAATCCCGAATATCAGCATGACTACGCGAAGCTCGCAGGAGAACCCCCGGAGAGGGTTGATCTGAGGGATCAGGTCGGCCGTCGATGGGGGTTGTGCTTTCCCGATCCGGCCCGGGCTGCCCGCCTCCGTTGCGGAGGTGTTCTGGTGTCCGGCGGTCGATACAGGTGTCGTGGTGCTCGTTGCCGCCCCCGAGGCACTGGCCGAAGAGGCAGACGCCCGCGGTAGTGAAATAGTCGCCCCGACGGGCAGGGCGTCCCCCATTGGCAAGCACCTGCGCCACAGGCTGCCGGACGGGACATACCTGCATCTCGTCGCTCCCCTGAAAGACCGTGGTCGGCTTGTGGCCACCGTTCCTCTCGGCCTCGAGGGGCTCGACCGCATCGAAGCAATCCAGCGGCTCCTGGCGGATCAGCATCGACGTCGATCCATCCCCCGCGACACCCGTCTGACCGCGCAGCAGAAAGCGCGCCTGCGGCGTGTCCTTCAAGCCTCCGACGCTGCCTTTCATGGCGCGACCCAAAAGCAGATCGCCGAGGTCCTCTTCCGGACCGGTCGCCTGGACCGCGATGAATGGCAGGTCTCCTCGGCCCGCTTTGCCGTCTCCAGCCTCCTTCGCGAGGGGCGTGACCTGATCGCTGGCGGCTATCGCAAGCTCCTGCGTCACCAGCGCCGCCTCTAGGTCGGCGATCCCGCGCCGCGGTGTGCGGATTTACCCCTGCTACCTTCCCACTGCATCTGACCGGACGCGCTTCGCCATCGTGACCGTCATCAGCCGCTGTTTCGCGGCACTGGTCACACACAGTAGGGAGACTCCCGATGTCCGCTATCTCAACCGAACTTCCCCCGCGCTATCTGCGCACCAAGGAAGCCGCCCAGTTCCTGAGCCTGTCGGCTCGGACGCTGGAGAAGCACCGGACCTACGGCACCGGTCCCGCCTACCACAAGCTGGGCGGACGCGTGGTCTATGCGATCGAGGACCTGCAGGCTTGGGTCGGACGCGGCGCTGTCACCTCGACTTCCGACCCGCGCGGGCAGGTGCTGCCAGCGAAACGCCACACGCTCCCGAACCTCCCGCAGCCCGGCCGCTTCGTGCGCTGACCTGGGGGCGACACCTTCATGACCGATGGACGCAGACCCCGTTCCGAGCGTGGACAGCTCGATCTGTTCCGCGCGTTGCCCGGTGACTTCGCCCCCAGAGATGCGCAGGACCTCATGGCCTATCCCTTCTTTTCCCTCGCCAAGTCTAAGCGTGTTGCGCCGATCGACTTTGCCGCTGGCAGCGTCAGCATTCGGGTCGAGGCCGTTCCCGATCACGGTATGGCCACAATCTGGGATGCCGACATCCTGATCTGGGCGGCGAGCCAGATCGTCGAGGCGCGTGACGCGGGGCTGCGCACCTCCCGGCTGATGGCCGCCACCCCATATGAGATCCTCACCTATGTTGGTCGCGGAACCAGTGCGCGGGATTACCAGCGCCTGAAGGCGGCGCTGGATCGTCTGCAGTCGACGACGATCTCCACCTCGATCCGGCAGCCTGCGGAAGGACGCCGCCATCGCTTCTCCTGGATCAACGAATGGCAGGAGCGCAGCGACAGGGAGGGGCGCCCGGACGGCATCGAGTTGATCGTGCCCGACTGGTTCTACCAGGCCGTGCTCGACAATGCGCTCGTCCTCACCATCGACCGGGCGTATTTCGACCTGACCGGCGGGCTTGACCGCTGGCTGTATCGCCTGGTGCGCAAGCATGGTGGCCGACAGCGCGATGGCTGGCGTTTCGACTTCCATCATCTTCACCAGAAGTCCGGGGCGCTGTCCCCCTTCAAGCGCTTCGCCTTCGAGCTTCGCGACATCATCCGGCGGCAGCCGCTGCCGGGCTACACGCTCTTTCTCGAGACTGAGGTTGGTGGACGCAAGCTGCTGGCTTTCGAGCCTACTCCGGGCTGTGGAAAACCTGTGAATGGGCTCGTGCTATCGGGAACCCGGGCTATCGTGCTATCGGGAACCAAAGGCTCGTGCTATCAGGAACCCAAACAGGGGGTAACGCACGGAAGCAAAAGCGGAAATCGCCCCCTTAACTTAGAGTCTAACAAAGAGTCTAACTTTGAAGAGCGCGCGCGTGATGTGGAAAACCTCATCCGTGCCACCGCAAAAAGCCTGAGCCAGGCCGGCAAGACGAAGGCAGCCGTCGCCCCATCGGTGCCGGGAACGGCTTCCGATAAGGGCGTCGCAGCAGCCTCCGATCATCCAGATACGCCCCGCCTTCCTCTCGAATTGCCGGGAGGTGGCGAATGATCGTCGCTCTGCTCAATCAGAAGGGTGGCGTCGGCAAGACGACGCTGGCGCTCCATATTGCTGGTGAATTGGCGATACAGGGCAAGCGCGTCACCCTGATCGATGCCGACCCGCAAGGCTCCGCCCTGGACTGGTCGCAGCAACGCGCCCGCGAAGGTCTGCCGCGGCTCTTCGGCACCCTTGGCCTGGCCCGTGACACCCTGCACCGCGAAGTCCCCGAACTTGCCCGCACAGTCGATCATGTCGTTATCGATGGCCCACCGCGTGTTGCCGGGCTCATGCGCTCAGCGCTGCTCACCGCCGATCTGGTGCTGATCCCGGTACAGCCCTCGCCATTCGATGGCTGGGCCTCTGCCGAGATGTTGTCCCTCCTTGCGGAGGCCCGCATGTATCGGCCGGAACTTGTCGCCCGCTTCCTGCTCAACCGCTGCGGCGCGCGCACCGTCATCGCCCGGGACACCGCCGAGGCGCTGGCGGATCACAATCCTCCTGTGCTTGCCAGCACGATTGGTCAGCGCGTCGTCTTTGCAGATGCGGCGCAAACCGGTCGCCTCGCCAGTGACATCGACCGTCAATCGCCTGCTGCCCGAGAGATCGCGGCGCTGACGTCTGAGATCGGGCGCCTCGGTCTTGGGAAGGTGGCGGTATGACCGGGCGCAATGACAAGCGTGGTTTCGCCGCGCGGCCAGTCGATGCCGAGACCTGGATCAAGGCTGGCGAGGCGCCATCCGCACACGGTCGCGCGGCGGCGATCTATACGGCCCGGCTCACCATCGACATCACCCCGGACCTGCGCGGTCGCATCAAGGTCGCAGCTTTCAGCCGCGGCGTCACTGTCGCTGACATGCTGCGCGAGTTGCTCGGGCGCGAATACCCGGAACCCGAAGGAGAACCTCAATGACCGGCTTTGTGATCCCTGACGTGACGGGAGACGGACCTTTCGACGCCCATTCCCGCGGCGCGCTGACGCGCGTGGAACTGACCTGGGTGGAGAAGCGGATCGAGTTCTGGATCAGGTTCGGCCAGGAGGCCGGAACGCAGATCCTCGACCGCAGCCGCCGCATCGTCTTCTTCCGTCCCGGCGCCGTGTTTGGCTTCGTCCGCTGGGCGGCGAATGACTACGGAACCGTTGTTTCGCGCATCGACATTCTGCGCGCGATCGCGCCTGGTAGCGCCTGTCAGACGCTGCCCTTCGTACGCCCCGGTGGCGAGATTTTGTTGAAGATCGAAGGCTGGCCCAAGGTCGAGAAGGTCCTCCGCCATGTCGATGCCATCGAGGGTCTCGGCATCGATCCGGCCGACGTCGATCCCGATCACTGGCGCCATGTCGCCCACTGGATGAAGGCGGGCGAAGCGCCGCGACCCTATGCGGCGGAACGCCATGCCGCATGGCTCCGGCGCCGGGAGATCGGAAAATGACCCGTGCCCGCTACATCATGGTGACGGTTGCGGCGCTTGCCGCCGTCATCGCCGGCAGCATTCCGACTGCGCCACGGCTGGTCTGGAACGCCTCGGCCAGCGTGCCGATTGGTTTCTACACCATCGCGCCGGTGGACCGGCTCGCGGTGCCAGATCTGGTCGTGGTCATGCCGCCCGAACCCTTTGCAGGTTTCATGGTTGCGCGCGGCTATGTCGGTCGCGATGTGCCGATCCTGAAACACGTCATCGGGCTGCCGGGACAACGGGTCTGCCGTGACGGTGCTGCGATCACCGTCGATGGCAGACACCTGGGGGAGGCGCGAGAGCGCGACAGCCAGGGCCGTGATCTTCCCGTCTGGCAGGGCTGCCGCACCATCGCGGAGGGCGAGGTCTTTCTGATGAACCCGGCGGTCTCTGACAGCTTCGATGGCCGCTACTTCGGTCCGTTCCCCACCTCGGCAGTGATCGGCCGGGCCAGTCCACTGTTCACCGACGAGGGTGGCGATGGCCGCCTCGTCTGGCGCGCGCCGGATCGGTGACGGCGCGCTCATGGCGGGACGTGCGAGCGGCCTGCCTCCCATTTACCGCATGAGGAAGGAGCCTCCAATGCCACAGATCGGCCAATTCACCCGCACCTCGTCTGGCTATGCCGGACAACTGCGTACGCTCTCTCTCGACCTGGAACTGACCTTCGTTCCCACAGACAATGTCGATTCAGAGAAAGCTCCCGCCTATCGCATCCATCTCGGTGACGAGGAGGGCCCGGAGGTTGGCGCGGGCTGGAAACACACCGGCGAAACCGCAGGGGCATTCGTCTCGGTCCTGCTCGATGATCCGGTTTTCCGGCATCCGATCCGCGCCCGCCTGTTCCAGTCGGATGAGGCGGGCAGGGCGTGGGGGTTGCACTGGACCCGCCCGAAGACGCGCGACGAGCGGGACGGACAATGACAATGTCCTGCACCCGTCCCGCCTCGGGGAGAGGTGGCATCTGCCGCCGCATACTCCTTCTTCTTTCCGGCCTCCTCATCCCGGTCACCGCCACGCAGCCGCTCTTGGCGCAAACCGGTGTGCCCGAACACGCAATCGCCGCGCATCCCTACGCCGCCCAAGTCACCGAGGCATCGCAGCGCTTCGGCATTCCGACGACATGGATCATGGCCGTGATGCGGGTAGAGAGCGCGGGCGATCTTCGCGCGGTTTCTTCTGCTGGCGCGATGGGGCTGATGCAGGTCATGCCCGACACCTGGGCCGGGCTGCGCATCCGTCATGGTCTTGGCCAAGACCCTTTCGAGCCGCATGACAACATCCTCGCGGGGACGGCCTATCTGCGCGAGATGTGGGACCGCTATGGCAATGTCGCGGCGATGCTGGCGGCATATAATGCCGGTCCCGCCCGCTACGAAGACTACCGACTGGCGGATCGTCCGTTGCCGGCCGAGACGCGCGCCTATGTCGCTGCGCTTGCGCCCGCGCTGCTTGGCGAGCGGCCATCGGGCACCGTTATTACTGTAGCCCGGCCGCTCGATTGGCGTGAGGCGGCGATCTTCATCAGCCGCGACGACGGCGCGTCTGTGTTCGGTTCTGTGTCGCCTCACCGGACGGTCGGCCGCGCTCCTTCACCCGTCCCGGCGGTGCCACAGCCGGGCCTGGCCCCGCAGCCTGAGGGCCTCTTCGTCAGGCGAGAAACTGGTGAGGCCCGGCCATGACCTGCGCGACGACACTTCGCATTCCGTCGTACTCGGGCGTGCTTCTGAGGGGACGGGCGGTGGCGGCAGGCACCACGACCGAAGGATGGCAGGATAAAAGGGCGCACGGTGCGCGGTGGTTGGGCGGTTGTTTTTGTTCATGTTTTTGCTGCGATCCGCACCGTGTGGCGCGTGTTCGCACCGTGCGAGATGTGCCTAAGTTTGTGAAAATGATCGCTGTTTCGCACTGTGTGGGGACCTCCCATGCCCGATGATCGCGAGTTCCGCATCCGTCCGGGGCGTATCCGCTCGACACGGGTGCAGCAGGGCCGGCCCTTTGTCGCACAGGCCCTGGCTGCGGCGAAAAAGGCCGGGGGTGGTGTGTCGCGGGCCGGGCGCGTCACCCCGAGCAATCGGTCCCGCTTCGGGCGTGGTCAGCGCGCCAGCATTCAGGCCAACCGCCTCATCACCGCTCGCACGCGCGGCGCGGTGATCAAGGCGCGTGTGGTGCGGCACAGCGGGACGTCCGCGCCTCTCGGAGCCCACCTCGATTACCTGCGCCGGGATGGCGTGACCCGGGATGGGGAGAAGGCCAGGCTCTTCGGGCCGGGAACGGAGGATGCCGATGGCCGGGCCTTCGCCGGGCGGTGTCGCGATGACCGTCATCATTTCCGCTTCATCGTCTCGCCCGACGACGCGCCGGACATGTCTGATCTGCAATCCTTCACCCGCGATCTCGTCGGGCGAATGGAGCAGGATCTCGGCACGTCTCTTGATTGGGTCGGCGTCGATCACTGGAACACCGCCCATCCGCATGTCCATCTGATCGTTCGGGGTGCGCGCGACGACGGCGAGGATCTCGTGATCTCGCGGGACTACATCAAGGAGGGGATGCGCGACAGGGCACGCGATCTCATCACCCAGGAACTGGGCCCACGCAGTGATCTCGACATCCGCCGGTCGCTTGAGCGACAGATCGGGGCCGAGCGCTGGACGCAGCTCGATCGTCAATTGCTCCGGGATGCCGGGCGTTCGCGCATCCTCGATATGGCGCCGGATGCGGATCGGCAGCCGGATGTGTTTCACGCGCTGAAGGTCGGGCGGTTGCGAAAGCTGGAAGTGCTCGGCGTCGCCGACCAGATCGGACAGTCGCAATGGCACATCAGGGACGATGCCGAGGCGGTCCTGCGCGAGATGGGGGAACGTGGCGACATCATCAAGCGGATGCATCGGGCGCTGACGGACCGGGGGATCGAGCGCGGGTCCTCGAGTTACGTCCTTGCCGCGGAGAGCCTCGATGTTCCCGTCATCGGTCGTCTGGTCCAGCGGGGTCTCGATGACGAGCTGAAGGGGACAGCCTATGCCGTCGTCGATGGTGTCGATGGCCGGAGCCACCATATCCGTCTGCCCCATCTCGACGCCGCCGGCGACAGTGCCCCGGGCTCGATCGTGGAGCTCCGCACCTATGACGATGTGCGCGGCCAGCGTCGTGTCGCGCTAGCGGCTCGGTCCGACCTGGATCTCGCTGCGCAGGTGACCGCGTCCGGGGCGACCTGGCTCGACCGGCAGGCAATCGCGCGCGACCCGCTCGCCTTGTCGGACCAGGGCTTCGGTGCCGAGGTCCGGGAGGCCCTGGAAGCCCGGGCCGAGCACCTGGTCACGGAAGGGCTAGGAGAGCGGCGGGACGGCAGGGTGGTCTTTGCCCGGCGCCTGCTCGGAACCTTGCGCGACCGGGAGCTGCAGGCGGTTGGCACGCAGCTCGCAGCGGAAACCGGGTTGCCGTTCGGCAAGGCGGGGGCGGGTGACTACGTCAGCGGCATCTATCGCCAGCGTCTCGTGCTGGCTTCGGGCCGTTTTGCCATGATCGAGGGCTTTGGAGCTGACGGCGCGCTCGGCTTCCAGTTGGTGCCCTGGTCTCCGTCTCTCGAAAAGCACCTCGGCCGGGATGTCACCGGCGTCGCGCGCGGGGACAGCGGAGTGGACTGGGACTTTGGCCGCAAGCGCGGTCTTGGCCTTTGATCAACACACCGGAAAGGAGCGACAGTCATGTCCGCGACCAAGATCCTCTGGGGGCAAATCTCTATCGTCTTCCTCATCATTCTGGCCACCACCTGGGGCGCGACGCAATACGTGGCCGCGAGCCTCGGCTATCAGGCACAGCTGGGACCGCCCTGGTTCGAGCTGTTCGGGACGCCCGTCTACTATCCTCCCGCCATCTTCTGGTGGTGGTATTTCTACGAGGCCTACGCGCCGCCGATTTTCGCGACAGGCGGGATCATCGCCGCCTCTGGGGGCTTCATCGCCATCGGTGTGGCCATCGCCATGTCGGTCTGGCGTGCCCGCGAGGCCCGCAACGTTGCGACCTATGGATCAGCCCGATGGGCCGAGAAGGGCGAGGTGAAGGCGGCTGGATTGCTGGACCCGGATGGAGTGGTCCTCGGCCGCTATGAGCGGGAATACCTGCGCCACGATGGGCCGGAGCATGTACTCTGCTTCGCGCCGACGCGATCCGGCAAGGGGGTAGGGCTTGTCGTACCCTCGCTTCTCACCTGGCCCGGCTCGGCCATCGTTCATGACATCAAGGGCGAGAACTGGCAACTGACCGCAGGGTTCCGCGCCCGGCACGGTCGGGTCCTCCTCTTCGATCCGACCAATCCGAACTCCTCGGCCTACAACCCCTTGCTGGAAGTGCGCCGTGGGGAGTGGGAGGTTCGCGATGTCCAGAACATCGCCGACATCCTCGTCGACCCCGAGGGGAGCCTGGAGAGGCGAAACCACTGGGAGAAGACCAGCCACAGCTTGCTCGTCGGTGCGATCCTGCATGTGCTCTATGCCGAGAAGGACAAGACGCTGGCCGGTGTCGCCAACTTCCTGTCCGACCCGCGGCGCCCCGTGGAGGCCACACTCCGCGCGATGATGCGGACGCCGCACCTGGGCGAGGCGGGGCCGCATCCCGTGGTCGCCAGCGCCGCCCGCGAGTTGCTCAACAAGTCCGAGAATGAACGCTCCGGTGTGCTTTCGACGGCGATGTCTTTCCTTGGCCTCTATCGCGACCCCGTGGTCGCGCAGGTCACGCGCCGCTGCGACTGGCGGATCGGTGACATTGTCGGGGGAGTGCGCCCCGTCACGCTGTATCTCGTGGTGCCGCCCTCTGACATCAATCGCACCAAGCCGCTCATCCGGCTGATCCTCAACCAAATCGGCCGACGCCTGACCGAAGACCTACAGGGTAAGGATGACCGTCATCGGCTGCTTCTGATGCTCGATGAGTTCCCGGCGCTTGGCCGGTTGGATTTCTTCGAGAGCGCGCTGGCCTTCATGGCGGGCTACGGGCTGAAGAGCTTCCTCATCGCCCAGTCGCTGAACCAGATCGAAAAGGCCTACGGCCCAAACAACTCGATCCTCGACAATTGCCACGTCCGGGTGAGCTTCGCGACCAATGATGAGCGCACGGCGAAGCGGGTATCCGACGCTCTCGGCACCGCTACCGAGATGAAGGCGATGAAGAACTATGCCGGGCACCGTCTGGCGCCGTGGCTCAGCCATCTCATGGTGTCCCGATCGGAGACCGCGCGGGCGTTGCTCACCCCCGGAGAAATCATGCAACTGCCGCCGTCCGATGAGATCGTCATGGTGGCCGGCACACCGCCGATCCGGGCGACAAAAGCACGGTATTACAAAGATGCGCGGTTCACCGAGCGGGTCTTGCCGCCACCCGATTTGGGGAATGTGGGCGCTTCGGGGAAGGATGACTGGAGCAGTCTGGCAGTCCCAACGCAGAACGACGAGTTGGAGCCAGTATCCGAGACGGGATCGGAGGATGAGGACCCGACTGCGTCAGAGCGCCGTCTTCAGCCGGAGCTGGCGCAGCCTCGGCCGGTCGACAGGCAGTCCCCCATTGAGAACGAGTTTGAATTCGACCCACCCGAGGATGAGGAGGACGGTGCCATTCGCAATCGCCGCATCATGCAGCAGATGCGCGGTGTCGCGCGGCAGGTCTCCCTCAATCCCGACGACGGCATGGAGCTTTGATCATGACCACCAGCCGCAAGAAGACGAAGATCTCGGTCTACCTCGATCCCGAGGTAATGCAGATGCTGGCAGACTTCGCCGCCCGGCGTGATCGATCCCAGTCGATGGTGGCCGAGGCCGCGATCGCATCCTTCCTCTCTCCGGATGACGGAGAGCGCCGCGAGGCGGTTCTGGCCCGACGCCTGGATCAGATCGACAGGCGGATCACCCGGCTGGAACGCGATGTCGGGATCTCCATCGAAAGCCTGGCGGTGTTCATACGTTTCTGGCTGGCAACAACACCGGCTCTGCCGGAACCCGCAGCCAAGGCGGCTCGGGCCAAGGCAGGGGAGCGTTACGAGGCATTCATCTCGGCTCTCGGTAGACGCCTGGCCCAGGGGCCGAAGCTGCGGCAAGAGGTGTCCGAGGATGTTGATGGCGGGGCAGGTAGCTGAAAAGATGTCACCTGCCGCCGCCGCAGACGTGGGAACTGTAGCCGTGATCAGCATGTCCGGGTTGCTCGCCCCTGAGCGGACCTCCGTGATCACCTCGAATTGCTGCTGCGTTCGCGACAACGGCCATTCGCGGCGGCTGCGAAGGTCCCGATGAGGCTAACGTGCGCTATGCGGACAAAGTGCACTTCGCTACCGTTGCGCCAATGGCAGCTATCGGAAGCGAGTAGTTACAGAGGGGCGTTCTAGCCTGGTTCGATCAACGGCTCTCTATGAACGACCCGCTCTTACCCCAGACGATCCATTTCGTCCCGATCTCCGAATAGCACCACCCGGTCCCCAGCCTTGAGTGCCGTTTCCCCGTCGGGCACGCCGACATAGCTTCCATCCATACGCTCGATCCCCAAAACATTGATCCCGAGCGAGGGCAGGTTCAGGCTTTTCAGTGTTTTCCCGGACCAGTCCGATCCTTCTGCCCCCTCGACGCGCCCGACCGCGAAATTCTCCCGCAGGTGAAGCACATGGGCATAGTCCCGCAGATCGAGGTCCGTCGATTTCTGAAGGGCGTGGCGGATCAACGGGGTGGCCCACCGTTCGAGCCGCTCAGAGCGGGCGAGAGCGAAGATGAGGGCCACACCGAGCAAGAGTATGATCAACCGATCCGCGGTCGCCTGCCGCTCCGCCCCGATCATCGACAGCATCAGCGTCGAGATCGCGGTCACGATCCCCACCGAGCCGGCCCGGATCAACAGGCCGATGATGCGGCGGCGTGCCGGCCCGGAGACCACGTGTTCGGCCTCGTCGGTGGTGAAGCCCGCGCCGGAAAAGGCAGAGAGCGCCTGAAACTTCGCAACCTCTTCGGTCAGGCCGGTCATCGTCAACGCGATGGTGCCGATACGAACGATCAGCAGTGACAAGGCGATGACAAGCAGGAGCGAGAAGATCGCGATCATACACCCTGCCTCAGCGCGGCGATGCGTTTCTCCAGCGGGGGATGGCTGGCAAAGAGCGCCTGAACGCGGCCAGCGCTGATGGCAAAGGCGCGCATTTCCTCGGGCAGTGGCGGTGCGTTCTGCGCCTGCCGCAACCGTTCGAGCGCCGCGATCATGTTGCGCCGTCCTGCCAGTGCCGCGCCGCCTGCATCGGCCCGGTACTCGCGCCAGCGCGAAAACCACATGACGATGGCCATGGCCAGCACGCCCAAGACCATTTCCATGATCAGCGACACGATCCAGAAGCCCGGCCCATAGCCACGCTCGATCCGCAGGATCAGCCGATCGAACAGCAGTCCGGCAATGCGTGACAGGAAGATGACGAAGGTGTTCACCACGCCCTGGATCAGCGCGAGCGTCACCATGTCGCCATTGGCGGCATGACTGACCTCATGGGCTAGCACCGCCTCGACCTCGCCCCGGTCCATATGATGCAACAGGCCGGTGCTGACGGCGATCAGTGCGTCATTGCTATTCCAGCCGGTGGCAAAGGCGTTGGGCGAGGGGTGATCGAAGATGCCGACTTCGGGCCGCCCGATCCCGGCGCGATCCGCCTGGGCGTGGACGGTTTCGATCAGCCAGCGCTCGACCGCACTGCGTGGAGTGGTGATGACCTGCACGCGCATCGCGGCCTTTGCCATGCTCTTGGACAGAATGAGCGAGATCAGCGATCCGGCAAAGCCCAGCACCCCGGCGAAGATCAGCAGCGCCGTCAGGTTCAGATCGACGCCGTTTGCCTGCAACAGGCTGTCGATGCCGAACAGGCGGAACGCCACCGACAGCACCGCGAGGATCGCGAAGTTCGCACCGAGATAGAGCGCAAGTCGCAGCATTACTTATGCCTCCGCCGCTTTGGCTGGTGCGGCGCTCACAGTGACGCGGGCAGGCCGGATCAGGCGCTGGCCGATGGCATAGCCGGGGCGATGCAAGACCATGACCTGTCCGGGTTTGACTTTGTCTGTTTCCTGCATCTGCATCGCTTCGTGCAGGGCTGCGTCGAAAGGCGCGTTCTCGGGCGCGATGGTTCTCACGCCGAGTGCTTTCAGTCCGGTCTCGAAGGCCGTCCGGGCATTGCACAGACCCTCAAGATGCGAAACGATCCTGGGATCTTCGGCATCCGGATTTGCTCGCGCGGCCTCGATCCCGAGCGCCAGGGCGTCAAGGGCAGGCGCGAGAGCCTCGACGGCCAAGGCGATACCGTGTTCACGCCCCTCCGCGTACGACGCGTCTGCCCTCTTGCGGGTGTTTTCGGCATCAGCGAGCGCGCGCTTCCACTTGTCGGTCAGACGCGCGATGTCGACCTCCGGGCTTTTGTCCTCCGCCTTCGGCATCGTTCCAAGGCCCTTAGCGTCTTGGCCAATGTCATCGGTGATCGCTACGGCTTCGGGTTTCTTTTCAGTCTCGGACATGGAACCCTCCTCTTCGATATCCACCAAGGTTCAGCGCATGACCAGAAAGATGCGGGCCGCGCCTCGCTGAATGGTGAGGGCGAGCGCCCCATCGACCTGCGCCAGTTGCTGGCGCAAATCCGCAACCGAAGCGACCGACACGCGGTTGACAGCGAGGATGATGTCACCCGCTTCCAATCCCGAACGCGCCGCCCGGCTTCCCGGATCGAGCCGCGCAACCACGACGCCGGAAAGGTTGCCATAGAACGGGTCGCCCGGTTGAAGGTCGCGAAGCTCCGCTCCCGAAAGCCGGTCGAACGCGCGCTCGCCGGTTGCGGCGGCGACCAGCCCGCCTTCACGCAGGGTCGCACTTAAAGTCAGTTCCTCGCCGTCGCGAATGACCTGCAACTCGACATCGCTGTCGATCCGTTTCAGCCCGATCTGACTGCGAAGATCGGCGGAGCCCGCTACGGGGCGGCCATCGACGGCGACGATCAGGTCGCCGGGTTGCAAGCCGGCTTCCTCGGCCGCGCTGTCGGGCTCGACCTGTGTGACCACTGCGCCGACGCCCGCTTCGATGCCCAATGCGTCGGCAAGATCGGGCGTGAAATCCTGAATCATCACACCAAGCTGGCCTCTGCGCACTTCGCCATACTCGATCAGCTGATCCATGACCGCGCTGGCCATGTTGGCGGGCACAGCGAATCCTATTCCGACATTGCCGCCGGACGGCGCGATGATCGCGGTGTTGATGCCGACCAATCGCCCGTCGAGGGTGATCAGCGCGCCGCCCGAGTTTCCGGGGTTGATCGACGCGTCGGTCTGGATGAAATCCTCGT
The DNA here is from genome assembly GCF_000819565.1 of Celeribacter indicus. NCBI lineage: Bacteria > Pseudomonadati > Pseudomonadota > Alphaproteobacteria > Rhodobacterales > Roseobacteraceae > Celeribacter > Celeribacter indicus. The sequence continues at coordinate 2,742,577 of NZ_CP004393.1, read as the reverse complement.
AGCCGTCGACATTGAGGCCGCTGCGCCCCAATGCACTGACGATACCGGAAGTCACCGTCTGTCCGAGGCCGAAAGGGTTTCCGATAGCGAGCACATAGTCCCCGACAAGCAGGCTGTCGCTGTCCCCAAGCTCCAGCGCGGAGATATCCTCGGCTTCGATCTGCAATAATGCGATGTCGGTTCCGGGGTCACTGCCGATGAGTTCAGCATCGAACTGTCGTCTATCCTTGAGCGTGACCACGATCCGGTCGCCGTTTTCGATCACGTGGTGATTGGTAAGGACATAGCCTTCTTCGGAATCGATGATCACACCCGACCCGGCGCTCATCTGCTGGCGCGGCGTGGGCTGCTGCGGCACGGGCGGCATATCGAAGAACCGCCGGAAGAACGGGTCGTTGAAGAGCGGGTTCATCTCCGCTGTCTGGCGGCTTTCGACGGATATATTGACCACGGCCGGAGTGACCTCGGCCAGAAGGGGTGCCAGAGTGGGCAGTCCGCTGTCGCTTCGAAATAGCGGACGGTCGGCCGTCTGCGACGCGACCGGCGCCGCGAATGTCAGCGAAACGATGCAAAGAGCCACCAGAATGTGGCCAAGACGAGAAACAAGTGCGGGCATCTTCGATCTCCTTCAAGCCGGTGGAAAAGGTGGCCGGAGGTATCCGGCCACCGGTGTTGCAAGGCAGTTGATTGTGGAAGGGCAGCGCATCATTCCGAATCCGTTCCGAACAGCCTCTGCTTGAGACGGATGAAGCTGTCGCCGATCTTGTCGAAGATGCCGCCGGTATCGTGCGCGGCGTCGATCTTCTCGTCGAGTTCATCGAGGTTTTCGTGCAGTTCCTCGAAATCGTCCTCGTTGCCGTAGCCGAGCGCTTCGGCAATCCTGAGTTGGTTACGCGCAGCCTCGACATATTCGCCGGGCGAAAGCGGTTCCGCATCGACGGCGGCGTCGGCATCCTCGGTCTCGGCCGCCGCGGATTCCCCGGCTTCGGTATCCGCAGTCATGCTTTCACCGTCGCCAAGCGCATTTTCCGCAGCGTCGATCAGGAGTTGCGCCCTCAGAACCGGAAGCGCGATCACTTCCTCGGTCACGACCACGGTTCCAAGCGCGGTCGCAAGCGTCTGTTTCGCGGTCTCCACATCGCCTGCATCAATCTGGGAGGTCGCGCGCAGAAGCGCGTCGGGGTAGGTGGCAAGCGGCAGATTGGTGGTCTCCACCACGATTTCGCTGGCAAAATCGCGCATCAGGGGGCGGGCCTCCTGGAGGTTGCCTTCGTCCACCAGATTTTCGATTGCCTCGCGGGCCGCGTCGATCGTTTCCACGTCACCCAACAAATCACGTTGGAGCAGCTGGACATCGACAGGCGCAAGAGCGAGGTCGGGATCGCGGGCGACGACGCTTTGAAGCTTGCCGGTTGCGACTGCCAGCGCTTCGAGCGCAGCCTCGCTGTCTCCTTCATCGAGAGCCTTGAGAGCGGTCTCCGTTTCCGCAAGTGCCCTAGTTGCGTCATTGAGAAGTTTCTTCCGTTTCTCGTCGACCTGTGCGGACGCTTCATCCTGCACCGCTTCGCTTACCGCCTCATTGGTCTGGGCGGTCGGGGGCTGCGATGTCTCCTGGGCAAAGGCTGGCGAAAGGGCCAGCATGGATGTCAGCGCCAGGGCACTGACGGACGAGGCGAGTGTCTTGCGAATGAACATGGGCATCTCCTTTCTCCTTTGCGGTTTCCTGTCGTCCGGTCCTTCATCGTGATGTGAACATGCGGCGGGCCGGTTTTCGCACGTCCAATACGTCAGCGGCCCCCCAGGGTCGTTCCCGTCCAGGCCGGCGGGTCGGAGGCCGGGAAGGATTCCAGCGCGGCCAGGGTCACTGGATCGGTCTCGTCCTCGGCGGGCGGTTTGCGGTCTTCGGTCCGGACGCGCGGTTGCGGCCCGTCCAACCTTTCAAGGGGCCGGAAGATCGGTTCCCGCCGGGGGCCGCGGCGGCGCTGGCTTTCGTCCCGCACAATGTAATCCCAGTTCTGCCGTTCGGCGTAGTCGATGGCGCTTTCACGATCCGGAAAGCTGAGCCGGATCGGCCGGTAGGGATCGCGCGTGGCGGTCCAGCCCATCAGCGGCTCGATCTCCGGGGATGCGGCGGGCTCGAACTCCAGTATCCAGTGCCGCGGGCGCGGCCCCGACTGGGTCGCGCTGCGCGACGGGCGATAGATGATCGCCGTGGGCACGTCCGGCGACGACAGGTCGGTTCCGGGGATCGTCGGCCGGGACATCGGCCGGTTATGACCTCTCATGCTGAACATCGTGACCTCCTTTCAGAACAGGTTGCTTTCAGATGTCTCAGGCCGTTTCCGCCGATGCGGTATGGTCGGCCCCGCCGCCGGATTTTCGCAGCTTCAAGCCCAGCAGAATGATCGTCACGCCGAAGATCGCGGCATAGATCGCCAGCAGCCAGCCGAGGGCCAGCAGGGTTTCAACGGGGCTTGTTGCCAGGAACCAGACGATCAGGACGCCCAGCAGGACCGACACGATGCCGCTCAGCCCGAGCCAGACCTCGCCCTCGATCTCCTTGCGCAGACGGATCGCAGTGACGATCTCGAGCAGACCCGAAAAGACCGACCAGAAGGCGATGCTGGCCCAGAGGAATACGGCCAGAACCAGAGTCGCCACGAAGGGCGAGACGATCACGACGATGCCGGTCAGGATGCCGAGGATGCCGCTGAAGGCGAGCCAGCCCCAGCGTTCGCCCTCGCGCATCTGGCGCACGGCCGCGATCAGGCCGAAGACGCCATCGGCAAAGGCGAAGGCACCGAAGACCAGCGTGAGCGTCAGCACCGCCTCGGCCGGCATGAACCAGGCCAGCACGGAGATGACAAGCGCCAGCACACCGCGCAGCACGAAGGCCCACCAGTTCTTCGACAGGGAACAGAAGCCGGGGATCGGGTTGGTTTCATGTGTCATCTTCAAAACCCTCCAGTTACTTCGCGGAAGCCTCCTCGGACGCATCGGACTCCCCTTTTGCGTCCGTGGCTTCACTGTCTTCATCGCCATCGGCGGTGCCGGACGTGTCAGCCGGTTTGTCTTCCGGTTCGGCGCTGTCCTCCTCCGCGACCTCCTGTTTCTCGAAGGTGATCTTCTGCTCCTCCGCCGACCAGGCGGCGCGGACCTTGTCGCCATCCTCGACCGAGCCGGAGAGCATTGCGCGGGCCAGTTCGGTTTCCAGTTCCGACCGGATCAGGCGGCGCAATTCGCGGGCACCGAATTCGGGCTGGAAGCCCACGGCGGCGAAATGATCGGTCACGCTTTCATCGAACGCCATCTCGACGCCCTGACCAAGCGCGGTGCGCGCCACGCGGTCGAGCTGCAACTCCACGATCCGGCGGATTTCCGGGCGGTTGAGCGAATGGAAGACGATGATCTCGTCGATCCGGTTGATGAACTCGGGGCGGAAATGCTGCCGTAGCACCTCCATCAACTCACCCCGTTGCTTGCCCTCGTCGAACTCCTTCGTGCCGCGCTTCTTGAGGTTGCGCTGGATGATGTCCGAGCCGAGGTTCGAGGTGGCGATGATGATGGTGTTGGTGAAATCCACCACCCGGCCCTTGCCGTCGGTCAGCCGCCCGTCGTCGAAGACCTGCAACAGGATGTTGTAGACATCCGCGTGGGCCTTTTCGATCTCGTCCAGCAGAACCACCGAATAGGGGCGGCGGCGCACGCGCTCGGTCAGCTGGCCGCCCTCGTCATAGCCCACGTAACCCGGCGGGGCGCCCACCAGCCGCGCGACGGCGTGGCGCTCGCCGTATTCCGACATGTCGATGCGGATCATCGCATCCTCGTCGCCATAGACGGTCTCGGCCAGCGCCTTGGCGAGTTCGGTCTTGCCGACGCCGGTGGGCCCGAGGAACATGAATGTCGCCGTGGGGGCGGACCCTTCGCGCAACCCCGCGCGCGCCAGCCGCACCGCGTCGGCCACCGCACCGATCGCCTGATCCTGGCCGATGACGCGCTCGTGCAACTGGTCCTCCAGCTTCAGCAGCTTCTCGCGCTCCTCGGTCGTCAGGTCGGTGACGGGGATGCCGGTCAGCTTGGAGACGATCTGCGCGATGTGGTCGGTGCGCACCTCGGCGCTGGCCGAGGCACGGTCGCGTTTCCAGGTTTCCAGCAGGGCATCCAGTTCGGTCTGCTTTTCCTCCAGTTCCTTCTTCAGTTCGCCTGCACGGTCGAATTGCTTGCGGGCGGCGGCGTAATCCTGTTCGCGCTGGATTTGCTTCGTCTCCGCTTCCAGCTCCTGCACGTCCACCGGCCGTGCGGTGGCGCTGATTTTCACGCGCGCAGCGGCCTGGTCGATCAGGTCGATGGCCTTGTCGGGCATGAAGCGGCCGGTGACATAGCGATCGGACAATTCGGCCGCGGCGACGATGGCCTCGTCGGTGATCGTCACCTTGTGGTGAGACTCCAGCGTGTCGCGCAGGCCGCGCAGGATCATGATGGTCTGCGCCACCGTGGGTTCATCGACATAGACCGGCTGGAAACGCCGCTCCAGTGCCGCGTCCTTCTCGATGTGCTTCTGGTATTCATTGAGTGTGGTGGCACCAATCAGGTTCAACTCGCCCCGTGCCAGCGCCGGCTTGAAGGTATTGGCCACATCGAGCCCGCCTTCGCCGCCGCCCTGGCCCGCGCCCATGATCGTGTGCAATTCGTCGATAAAGAGCACGAGATCGTCCTTGTTGGCCTCGATCTCCTTCAGCACTTTCTGGATGCGTTCCTCGAATTCGCCGCGATATTTCGATCCGGCGACCATCGAGTTGATGTTCAGCTCGACCAACCGCTTGTCGCGCAGAGCTTCGGGCACCTCGCCAGCCACGATCCGTTGTGCCAGGCCCTCGATGATCGCGGTCTTGCCGACGCCGGGCTCGCCGATCAGCACGGGGTTGTTCTTCTTGCGCCGCGCCAGAACCTCGATCGTGGTCTCGATCTCGCGGGCGCGGCCGATAACGGGGTCGAGCTTGCCGTCGCGAGCCAGTTTCGTGAGGTCGCGAGAAAATTCATCGAGGTCGGGCGTGTTCGAGGGCGTCTCGACCCGACCCTCCTCGGCCCCCTGGCCCACAACCTTCGTGACCTGCTGGCGCAGCGACTGCGGCGTCAGGCCGAGCTTGCGAAGGATGTCGGCGGCCAGGCCATCGCCTTCTTCGGCGAGTCCGATCAGCAGGTGTTCCGGGCCGACATAGGAATGGCCCAGCTCGTTCGAGGCGACGAAGGCGCGGTTCAGCGCATCCTTCAGACGCGGGCTGACGCCGATCTCGCCATCCTGTTTGTCTTCGCCGCGAGGGGCCTCTTTGTCGATCTGGCGGCGCAGGTCGTCCACGTCGATCTTGAATTGCTCCAGCAGCGTCCTGACCACATCGCTGTGACTCAGCGCGAAGAGCAGATGTTCGGTATCGACCTCGGAGCGGCCGAGTTCCCCTGCTTTCTGCGCGGCCTCCTGCAAGAGCTTGTTGCCCTGTTCGCTAAGACGATCGGCGATGCTCGCCCCGCCCTGGCCGCGCCGACTGCCACGATTTACGGGAATGCGCTGACCTTCGCTTTCGTCGCCGATACGCCGGTCCATCCCGCCAAGCGGGCTGTCACCGAAGAATTCGTCGAAGAGCGATCCGCCGCCGAAGAGCGATTCCAGCGGCGAGGACGACCGCCGCTGCTGGCGTGCGAGCTTGCGGTAATCATCGTCACAAAGCTCCATTACCTGGCGTTCGCCATTGACCGATACCTGCGCCCGGAACGAGGCCGGGCGGCGCTTGCAGATGTCACAGATTCCGTTTGCCATCCTGTCTTCCTCCTGACTATTTGCTATGGCGCAATTTTATTCAAAGTTGTGGAGCCTTGCCTTGACCGGCATCAAAATGTGGCGGTTAGCGACACGCCGAGCAGTGAAATGGGGCGAGTCAGGGCGCGGACAAATCCCCGCGCCCCTAGCCAAGTCAGCCGGACTTGACGTCGATCCGCTTGACGCGCGCCTTGGCCTCCTCGGTCTTGGGCAGGGTCACGGTCAGCACGCCGCGCTTGAACTCCGCCTCGGCCTTTTCGGCGTCCACGCCCGGCGGCACCGGGATCATCCGGTGGAAGCTGCGCCGGGACTGCGAGGTGAAGCCATCCTTCTCGGCCTTCTCCTCGCGCTCGCCGCGGATCGTAAGCATGTCGTCGGTGACGTTCACCTCGACATCCTTGTCGTCGAGGCCGGGCAGATCGACCGAGACCAGCATCGCCTCGTCGGTTTCCGAGATGTCGGTGCGCGGCCCATTGGTGGCCATGCTGCCGAATGGGCTGTCGAACCGGCTCCAGAAATCCTCGAACACGCGGTTGAGGTCGCGCTGGAGCGACATCAAGGGGTTGTCGTCTTCATTGCGTCGGCCGGACGGCTGGTTGCGGTCGCGGCCCCAGGGAATGAGATCGCTGAATGCCATTGTCATTTCCTCCTTTCCTGTTTCGGTCCGGGTCGCCTCAGGCGGCCTTGACCTTGATCTGTTTCGGCTTGGCGGCCTCGCTCTTCTTCAGGGTGAGCGTGAGGACGCCGTCACGATGGGTGGCGTCGATCTTGTCGGCGTCGATGGTGTCGGGCAGGCTGAAGGCCCGCTCGAAGGTGCCGGGCGCGTATTCTGCATAGATGCGCCGATAGCCTTCGGGCACGGGCGCCTCGATCGTGCCCCGCACCGTGAGCGAGCGGTTCTCGACCGAGACATCGACGCTGTCCGGGACAACGCCCGGCATGTCGATGGTCAGCGTCACCACATCGTCCTTCTCGAAGATGTCCGTGGCGGGACGGAAAGTCGGGCCGGTATCGCGGGTTTCTTCCGCTTCGGACCGGGCCACATCGCCGCCGGTTTTCTGCATTTCGTTTGCCATGGTTCTTTCCTCCTCTCGTTTCAGCTGTCAGCTTGCCTTGACCTTGATCTTGCGCGGCCGTTCCGCATCGGGGCGGCCCATCTCGATCTCCAGCACGCCGTTCTTCGCGCGTGCCTCGACCTTGTCGGGATCAACGCGCAGCGGCAGGCGGACGGAACGTGAGAACTCGCCATGCGGGCGCTCGCGACGATGCCATGCGGCATCTTCGTCATCGGTGGACGGATTGCGCTTGCCCGAAATGATCAGGGTGTTCTCGCGCACCGTCAGGTCGATGTCGTCCTTGCCCACACCGGGCATCTCGGCGGTGACGACCACGCTTTCGTCGCCCAGCCACATGTTGACCGGGGGCCAGTTGCCATCGCTTGCACGCTGGCTACGCCCGCCGCCTTCGAACATGCGGTTCATCTGCGATTGAAGCTGGCGCAGTTCCGCGAAGGGATCCCATTGCGCCTGGGACAGTCCGTAGTTCAGCATCGTATCCTCCTCTTCCTGGTCACAACATCGGGGGTCCGCAGCGGGCGGACCGCGTTTCACGTTGCGGGACTGTCGCGAAGGGAGGGGCCCGGTTGCGAGCCTGCACGAAGACGCATGGCGACCACGTGTTTCGATACGCAAGGCCAACAGATGCACCTCGCGGCCGATGACGGGACCGAAGCGTTGCATCATGCACACGCCTCGTATCTCACCAACATCTCCGGGACCCATTCAGCGGCATCCCGCACTCAAGCATTTGGGAAGGGCGTAAAATCTTGTCAAGAGGGTGTGTCAGGAATTATGTTTGGCAGCATCAAGAAAGGAGGATTGCCGCCAATGGACAAGAAAACACAGATCAATTTCTGGTATGTCCTGCTCGCGATCTTCGGGGTCGTTCTGCTTCGCGATCTCTGGGTGCAGTCCCAGACCATTGCCGCAATCCCCTACAGCCAGTTCGAGGATTATCTCGGTGAGGGTGTCATCGAGGAAGTCGTGATCGGCAGCGATACGATCCGCGGCACGTTCAGCGAGCCGCAGGACGGCAAGACCGGTTTTGTCGCCACCACCGTGCCCGCCGACATGATCGAGCGTCTTGAAGAGGCCGATATCACCTATACCGGGGCGGTCGAGAACACCTGGCTCACAACGCTGCTATCCTGGGTGCTGCCGGCGCTTGTCTTCGTCGGCATCTGGATTTTCTTCATCCGCAAGTTCGCCGAGCGGCAGGGGATGGGCGGCTTCATGTCGATCGGCAAGAGCAAGGCCAAGATCTATGTCGAGAGCGACACCAAGGTCGGTTTCGACGATGTGGCGGGCGTGGACGAGGCCAAGCAGGAACTTGAAGAGATCGTCGAGTTCCTGAAGGACCCCGAGCATTACGGCGGCCTGGGCGCGCGGATGCCCAAGGGCGTGCTTCTCGTCGGCCCGCCCGGCACCGGCAAGACGTTGCTGGCCAAGGCCGTTGCCGGCGAGGCGGGCGTGCCTTTCTACTCGATATCCGGCTCGGAATTCGTGGAGATGTTCGTGGGCGTCGGCGCCGCGCGGGTACGCGACCTCTTCGAGCAGGCGAGGAAGGCAGCGCCGGCCATCATTTTCGTGGACGAATTGGACGCGCTTGGCCGGTCCCGCGCCGCGGGCCAGCATCCCGGCGGGGGCCATGACGAACGCGAGCAGACGTTGAACCAGCTTCTGACCGAACTCGACGGTTTCGATCCGACCGAGGGCGTCGTTCTGCTGGCCGCAACGAACCGGCCCGAAATCCTCGACCCGGCGTTGCTGCGCGCGGGCCGTTTCGACCGGCAGGTGCTGGTGGACCGCCCCGACCGCGCCGGGCGGGTGCAGATTCTCGAAGTGCACATGAAGAAGATCAAGGTGGCCGATGGCGTCGACCCGGACCAGATCGCGGCGCTGACCACGGGGTTTTCCGGCGCGGACCTAGCAAACCTGGTGAACGAGGCCGCACTGATGGCGACACGGCGCCGGGCTACCCACGTCGAGATGCAGGATTTCACGCAAGCGGTAGAGCGCATCGTCGCCGGGCTGGAAAAGAAGAACCGTCGGCTGAATGAGAAGGAGCGCGAGATCGTCGCCCATCACGAGATGGGGCACGCCATCGTCGGCATGGCCCTGCCGGGCGTGGACGAAGTGCACAAGGTCTCCATCATCCCGCGCGGCATCGGCGCACTCGGCTACACGATCCAGCGGCCGACCGAGGACCGTTACCTGATGACCCGCGAGGAGCTGGAGAACAAGATCGCCGTCCTGCTGGGCGGCCGCGCGGCGGAAAAGATCATCTATGGCCACCTTTCGACCGGCGCCTCCGACGATCTCGCCCGCGCCACCGACATCGCGCGGTCGATGGTGGCGCGCTACGGCATGGACGACGAACTGGGCCACGTGGCCTACGACACCGAACGTGGCAATTTCCTGGGTCAGGGCGACCAGGGCTCGTGGCTGAATCGTCGCTACAGCGACGCCACTGCCGAACGCATGGATCAGGCGGTAAAGGACGTGATCGACAGCATTTTCGAGCGCACACTCGCGCTTCTGGACGAGAACCGCGCGTTGCTGGAAAGCTCTTCGGCCGAACTGCTGGAGCGCGAGACGCTGGAAGACGCGGATCTGAAGCGGATCGCCGACGGCGTCAAACAGCCGGCCGAGGCAGCGTGAAACAGATCACCGCGGCGCGGGTTCTCCTGTGGCCCGATCCTGCGCGTCCGGATGCAATGGCAATGCCGCGTGGCTGGTGCTGGGCGTGGCGACGTAGGGCTGCTTGTCCGCGATGACGGTCTTTTCCCGAAGCCGGATACGCAAGGTGCCGTAGGCTGCGAACAGGCCCAGGATCGCAACGATGAAGTAGAACAGGCCGGACGGTCCCACCCATCCCATCGTCACGCTTGCCGCGAACGGTCCGGCGGCGGAGCCGACCCCGTAAACCAACACAAAGCCGCTCGCCGCGGCAATCAGCTCGCCCTCGTCGATCCGGTCGTTCACCTCGGCCAGACAGACCGAATAAAGCGGCAGAAGCGTGCCGCCTAGAACGAAGGACAATACAACCGCAACTATCTGCGCAGCACTCGACAGGAGCAGGCCGAGCAGAAGTGCGGCGAGAAGACCGGCGAGGCTGCTGCAGAGGATGATGAGACGGCGATCGGCCTTGTCCGACAGCCAGCCCAAAGGCCATTGCAAGACCAGAGCCCCGATCAGGGCCGCCGAGAGGATTGTGCCGGTCTGAGTATCTGTGAAGCCGGCCTGCTGGCTCGCCACCGGCGCCATCCCGAAAAAGGCCGCGACCGTTGCGCCCAATACAAAGGCCCCAGCAAGGGCCGTCGGCGAGATCGCGAAGAGGCGCTTCAGTTCCAGGCGCGTTGCAAGCACGACGCCCGGACCGCCCGCGCGGCTGAGCGTGATCGGGACCAGTGCCAGTGACAGGCAGATCGACACGACGGCGAAAAGAACGAAGCCCGATGTCGGCGCCAGTCCGACCATCGGCTGGCTCGCCGCCCAGGCCGCGTACATCACGATGGAATAGATCGCGAGCACACGTCCGCGCCAACTGCGTTCCGCTGAGGCATTGAGCCAGCTTTCCACGATGATGATCAGCCCGGCCCAACAAGCACCCTGTGCAACCCTGAGCGCGATCCAGACCGGCGGCGAGACGAAGATCGCAAAGCAAAGCGCAAAGGCAGACGCGGCCGAAGCGAAAGCAGCGAAGGCGCGGATATGCCCGACCCGCTGGATCACCCGCGGCGCCTGAATCGAGGCGAATACAAACCCGACGAAATAGGCCGACATCATCACGCCGACCGTTTCTTCGGCATATCCTTCGATGCCCGCGCGCAGACCGACCAGCGTCTGTTGAAGGCCGTTACCGATAACCAGCAGGGCGACGCTGACGAGGATCGAGAGATATCTAAGAGGAATCCGAAGCATTTCCAATATCTATTTCACATAGCGGCAACTGTACGAAGACGAACGCATCTCGCTGTAGCTAGCATAGCCTGTTTGGTCTCCGCTTGTGGTCGCAAAAAATGAGCTGACATTCGTGCCGATCGCAGCATCGGTCGAAATGGGCTCCGAGCGGTCATGCGGAGATGCGGCAACGCCCCGGTTTTATCGTCCGGTGGAATGGCCGCTATCAACAAAACGTCCATCTCGGTTCGCAGGTGCGGAGAACGGCCGGTCTTCGCCCGAAACCGCCATGTTCTCATGACGGTGGCCGCGACGCCTTCCTCCTAGAGTGGATCTGAGGATCATTCCGCCGTTTTCCTGTCTTTGCACGCCACGCTACTACGCCCCGCGGAAACCTGTTGAGCCGTAGGCATTTACGACTTTCTTAATCGACCCCGATCCAGGGCCGCCTGTTGGAGGCGCCCGTAAGGGAACGGGGCCGGCATGGCAAAGAACGATCAGAGACCAGAGGTGATCCGGAGAGGCGCGCGGATGCTGCGCACCGCGCTCGGGCCGGCGATCGCCGGGTTTCTGGACGACCCCATGATCGTCGAGGTGATGCTCAACCCCGATGGGCGGCTCTGGATCGACCGACTTTCCGAGGGGCTGGCAGACAGCGGCAAGACGCTCAGCGCAGCCGATGGCGAGCGCATCGTTCGGCTGGTCGCCCATCATGTTGGCGTCGAAGTTCATAGCCAGTCCCCGCGAGTCTCTGCGGAGCTTCCGGAAACAGGCGAGCGTTTCGAGGGGCTCCTGCCACCCGTCGTCGCAGCCCCGGCCTTCGCCATCCGCAAGCCCGCTGTCGCTGTGTTCACGCTCGACGACTATGTCTCTGCTGGGATCATGACCCCGACGCAGGCCGAGGCGCTGCGCCAAGCAGTTGCGACCCGTGCCAATATCCTGGTGGCTGGTGGGACCTCGACCGGCAAGACCACGCTGACCAATGCGCTGCTCGCCGAGGTGGCCAAGACCTCTGATCGCGTCGTGATCATCGAGGACACCCGAGAACTGCAATGCGCCGCGCCGAACCTCGTGGCGATGCGTACCAAGGACGGTGTTGCCAGCCTGTCCGACCTGGTGCGCTCCTCGCTGCGTCTGCGCCCCGATCGTATTCCGATCGGTGAGGTGCGTGGCGCCGAGGCGCTGGACCTTCTCAAGGCCTGGGGCACGGGACATCCCGGCGGCATTGGCACCGTCCATGCCGGTACCGGGATCGGCGCGCTGCGTCGTCTCGAACAGCTCATCCAGGAAGCCGTCGTCACCGTGCCCCGCGCCATGATCGCGGAGACCATCGACTTCGTCGCTGTATTGGCCGGTCGAGGGTCCGCACGGCGTCTGGCTGAACTCGCCCGCGTCAAGGGCCTCGGGCCGGACGGCGACTACCGGATTTCACCTGTCATTTCAGAACCCACTACTCACGAACCAGGAGACCTCGAATGATCCGTCACACCCTGCGCATTCGGCGCCACATCGCCACTGCGGCCACCGCCACCTATGTCAGCCTGTTCATCGCCCCGGCCGCTCATGCCTCCGGTTCTTCCATGCCCTGGGAAGCGCCTCTGCAATCCATCCTCGACTCCGTCGAGGGGCCGGTGGCCAAGATCGTGGCGGTGATCATCATCATCGTCACCGGTCTGACGCTGGCCTTCGGCGATACCGGCGGTGGCTTCCGGCGGCTGATCCAGATCGTATTCGGGATTTCCATCGCCTTTGCGGCCTCGTCCTTCTTCCTGAGCTTCTTCAGCTTCGGTGGCGGAGCGCTGATCTGATGGCGGTGAGTTTTGAGGCCCTCGACGCGGTGCCGGGGTTCAGCGTGCCGGTTCACCGTGCGCTGACCGAGCCGATCCTGCTCGGCGGCGCACCGCGCTCGGTTGCCATTCTGAATGGCACGCTCGCCGGTGCGGTCGGCCTCGGGCTTCAGCTCTGGCTTGTAGGGATCCTGATCTGGGCCGTCGGCCACATCGCTGCTGTCTGGGCGGCCAGGCGCGATCCGCTCTTCGTCGAGGTCGCCCGCCGCCATTTGCGCATTCCCGGTCATCTCTCGGTGTGAACTCCCATGATGAAACTCGCAGAATACCGCCGCACCGCGTCGCGTCTTGCCGACTACCTGCCCTGGGTGGCGCTGGTCGGGGAGGGCGTGGTCCTCAACAAGGACGGCTCGTTTCAGAGGACGGCGAAATTTCGGGGTCCCGATCTCGACAGTGCCGTCGCGGCCGAACTGGTCGCGGTGGCAGGACGGCTGAACAACGCCTTCCGCCGCCTCGGGTCCGGGTGGGCGATCTTCGTGGAAGCACAGCGCTCCGAGGCCTCGACCTATCCGCTGAGCACCTTCCCGGATGCGGCTTCCGCGCTGGTCGATGCCGAGCGCAAGGCCGATTTCGAGGACGAGGGGAGCCACTTCGTATCCAGCTATTTCCTGACCCTCCTCTGGCTCCCGCCCGCCGAGGATGCAGCACGTTCAGAATCCTGGCTCTATGAGGGCCGCGAAACCTCAGGTGTGAACCCCTGGGAACAGGTGCGCGGTTTCATCGACCGTACCGATCGCGTGCTGGCGCTGCTCGACGGCTTCATGCCGGACTGCCACTGGCTCGATGACGCCGCTACGCTCACCTACCTGCATTCGACGATCTCGACCAACCGGCATCGCGTGCGCGTGCCCGAGGTGCCCGTCTATCTCGACGCGCTCTTACCCGACCAGCCGCTGGCCGGTGGGCTGGAGCCGCGTCTGGGTGATCATCACCTCCGCGTTCTGACGATTACCGGCTTTCCCGGCGCCACGACCCCGGGCCTGCTCGACGAGCTGAACCGGGTGGCCTTTCCCTATCGCTGGTCGACCCGGGCCATCCTCATAGACAAGCTGGATGCAACCAAGCTGCTGACCCGGATACGTCGTCAGTGGTTTGCCAAGCGTAAGAGCATCGCCGCGATCCTCAAGGAGGTGATGACCAACGAGCAATCCGCGCTGGTCGATACAGATGCCGCGAACAAGGCCGCTGATGCGGACATGGCCCTGCAGGAACTCGGCGCGGATGTGGCTGGCATGGCCTATGTCACGGCCACGATCACGGTCTGGGACGAGGACGTCCGCCGCGCCGACGAGAAGCTGCGGCTGGTCGAGAAGATCGTCCAGTCCCGCGATTTCAGCGTCATGGTCGAGACGGTCAATGCGGTCGATGCCTGGCTCGGAAGTCTGCCCGGACATGCCTATGCCAATGTCCGCCAGCCACCGATCAGCACATTGAATCTTGCCCATATGATTCCGCTTTCGGCGGTCTGGGCGGGGCCGGAAAAGGATGAGCATTTCGGCGACTCTCCATTGCTCTACGCCAGGACCGAAGGCTCTACCCCGTTCCGGTTTTCTCTTCATGTCGGCGATGTTGGTCACACCCTCGTCGTGGGCCCGACTGGGGCGGGCAAGTCCGTGCTGCTGGCACTGATGGCGCTTCAGTTTCGGCGGTATCCGCGCAGCCAGGTCTTCGCCTTCGACTTCGGCGGTTCGATCCGTGCCGCCTCGCTCGCCATGGGCGGCGACTGGCATGACCTCGGCGGAGAGCTGACCGACGCGGACGAGAACTCCGTCTCGCTACAGCCGCTGGCCCGCATTCACGAGACGTCGGAGCGTGCCTGGGCGGCTGACTGGATCGTCGCCATCCTGACGCGCGAGAACATCCAGATCACTCCGGATGTGAAGGAACATATCTGGACGGCACTGACCTCGCTGGCCTCGGCCCCTGTGGGCGAGCGGACCATGACCGGCCTCGCGGTCCTGATGCAGTCCAACGATCTGAAGCAGGCGCTGCGTGCCTATTGCGTCGGTGGACCCTATGGCCGGCTGCTCGATGCCGAGACCGAACAGCTGGGGTCGGCGGATGTGCAGGCCTTCGAGATTGAGGGGTTGGTGGGAACCGGTGCGGCGCCCGCGGTCCTCTCATACCTGTTCCACCGGATCGGTGATCGGCTCGATGGACGCCCCACGCTGCTCATCATCGACGAGGGCTGGCTCGCACTCGATGACGATGCCTTCGCGGAGCAGCTCCGCGAATGGCTGAAGACGCTGAGGAAGAAGAATGCTTCGGTGATCTTCGCGACGCAGAGCCTCAGCGACATCGACGGCAGCGCCATCGCGCCTGCGATCATCGAAAGTTGCCCGACGCGGCTCCTGCTGCCGAACGAGCGGGCCATCGAGCCCCAGATCACGGCCATCTATCGCCGCTTCGGCCTCAATGACCGGCAGATCGAGATCCTCGCACGTGCTACGCCCAAGCGCGACTACTACTGCCAGTCGCGGCGCGGCAACCGGCTGTTCGAGCTGGGTCTCAGCGACGTTGGGCTCGCGCTCTGCGCGGCTTCCGCCAAATCGGATCAGGCGCTGATCGCCGAGATCTGCGCTGAGCACGGCCGAGACGGCTTCCTCGCCGCCTGGCTGAAGGCGCATGGCCTGGATTGGGCCGCCGATCTGATCCCCGACCTCACCAATCTCGCCATCGACGCAGAGGGCGCATCTCCGGCCTCCGGCGTCGTTGAGGACACCGAACCTGCCCTGAAAGAAGAGGAGATCACATCATGACCCGCAAAATCACACCCCGGTTCGCCGGCCCGTCGCTGCTCGCCCTCGCGCTGGCGATGCCCATGGCCATGTCGCCCATCGCAGCACCGCCCGCCCATGCGCTCTTTGGCATCGGCGGCGGTCCGTTCATCGTCTATGACCCGACCAACCACGCCGAAAACCTCCTGACCGCGGCGCGCGCTCTGGAGCAGATCAACAACCAGATCGCACAGCTCCAGAACGAAGCGCAGATGCTGATCAATCAGGCGCGCAATCTCGCCAACCTGCCGTATTCCGCGCTCCAGCAGATCCAGCAGAACGTCAGCCGCACGCAACAACTCCTGGCCCAGGCGCAGAACATCGCCTTCGATGTGCAGAGCATCGACCAGATGTTCCAGCAGGACTATGGCAACCTTTCCCTGACGGCGACCGACCAGCAACTGATCGCCGAGGCCCGGTCCCGTTGGGAGAATACCGTCGGCGGCCTCCAGGATGCCATGCGCGTGCAGGCAGGTGTCGTCGGCAATATCGATGCCAACCGCGCAGAGATGTCCGCGCTTGTGGGGCAGAGCCAGAATGCGGTCGGTGCTCTGCAGGCCACGCAGGCGGGCAACCAGCTCCTCGCACTGCAATCGCAGCAGCTCTCGGATCTGATCGCGGTGATTTCGGCAAACGGCCGCGCCAACGCGCTGTCCGAGGCCGAGCGCACCACCGCTGCCGAACAGGGCCGCATCCAGCGCGAGCGCTTCCTGACGCCGGGCGCGGGCTATCAACCCGGCAACGCGCAGATGTTCAACTGAGGCCGGGAGGGGAGACGATGGAGGGGAAGGTGCTGGCCCGGATCGCGGCCATCGTGTTCGTGGCGATCGCGATCACCGCCACGGTGATCGAGGTCACGCGGGAGGAGGGGCCAGCGCCGGTCAGCACCGCGCCCGCGCTCCAGCCGTCTGCCGATCCTCTCCGCGCGACGCTGCGCCGGTGCCAGCAGCTTGGCGAGGCCGCTTCCAGCGATGCCGATTGCCTCGCCGCCTGGGCCGAGAGCCGTGACCGGTTCCTCGGCCGGACGCCTGCTCCCGAAGCGCCGCAGCGTCCGGGAGATCAGTGAGCCATGGGTGGAACCGGCGTCATCGACAACTTCCTAGGCATCTTCACCAGCTATATCGACAGCGGGTTTGGGCTGCTCGGGGCTGAGGTGGCCTTCATCGCCACCACGCTGATCGTGATCGACGTGACGCTGGCGGCCTTGTTCTGGGCCTGGGGCGCCGATGACGACATCATCGCCCGGCTGGTGAAGAAGACGCTCTTTGTCGGGGTCTTCGCCTATATCATCTCCAACTGGAACAACCTCGCCCGCATCGTCTTCGAGAGCTTCGCGGGCCTTGGTCTGATGGCCTCGGGCACCGGGTTTTCCGCCGCCGATCTTCTGCGCCCCGGCCGCGTCGCCCAGACCGGACTCGAGGCCGGACGACCGCTGCTCGAAAGCATCTCCGATCTGATGGGCTGGGTCGCGGTCTTCGAGAACCTCGTCCAGATTCTCTGCCTGTTCTTCGCCTGGGCGCTGGTGATCCTCGCCTTCTTCATCCTCGCCGTGCAGCTCTTCGTCACCCTGATCGAGTTCAAGCTCACGACCCTCGCGGGCTTCGTGCTGATCCCCTTCGGCCTCTTCGGCAAGACCGCTTTCATGGCCGAGCGCGTGCTGGGCAACGTCATCTCTTCCGGCATCAAGGTCCTGGTCCTCGCCGTGATCATCGGCATCGGATCGACGCTCTTCGGCCAGTTCACCGCGGGTTTCGGTGGCGTGACGCCGACCATCGATGACGCTATGGCAATTGTTCTGGCCGCCCTGTCTCTGCTGGGCCTCGGAATCTTCGGCCCCGGCATCGCCTCGGGTCTGGTGTCCGGCGGGCCCCAACTCAGCGCGGGGGCGGCCATAGGCACCGGCCTTGCCGTTGGTGGTGCTGCGATCGGCGCCGGAGGCGCGACCATGCTCGCGGCGCGCGGGTCCGTGTCCACGCTCTCCGGAGGTGCCGCCATCGCACGCGGCGGCGCCACCGCGGCGGGCGCTGCCTCGAGCGCCTACACGCTCGGCTCGATGGGCGGAGGTGGTCTCTCCGGTGGGATGGCTGGTGTGGCGCGCGCCGGGGCCGCTGCCGCGGCATCACCGCTCAAGAGGGCGTCCTCTCGCGCGGCGGGCGGGATCCAGTCCAGCTACGCCGAGGGCGTCAAGGGCGGTGTTGCGGCGACGGGCGGAACCACCTCGATGGGCACGCTCGGCGGCACGGCGCCCGAGCCTGGCAGCTCCGGCCCGTCCGCCTCCGATGGCCCGCCAGCCTGGGCAAAGCGCATGCGCCATAACCAGGCCGTGAGCCATGGCGTCCGCGCTGCCGCCCATGCCATCCGGTCGGGCGACAGCCACGGCTCGGGCTCCTCCGTCAATCTCTCCGAAAGGGATCACTCATGAACCTCTTCAGGCGCTCCGCCACCCATTATGGCAAGACTCCGCAGCCAGAGACGCCTTACCAGAAGGCCGCGCAGGTCTGGGATGAGCGTATCGGCACCGCCCGTGTTCAGGCCCGCAACTGGCGCTACATGGCCTTCGGCAGTCTGATCCTCGCGGCGGGATTTTCTGGCGCCCTGGTGTGGCAATCCGCACGCGGCACGGTTGTGCCCTGGGTTGTTCAGGTCGACGCGCTCGGCGAGGCCCAGGCTGTCGCTCCGGCCTCCGCCGACTACGAGCCCACCGATCCGCAGATCGCCTTCCATCTTGGCCGTTTCATCGAACAGGTTCGTTCCATCCCCGCTGACCCGATCATCGTGCGGCAAAACTGGCTGCGCGCCTATGAGTTCACTACGGACCGTGGCGCGGCGGCTCTGAACGACTTTGCTCGCGCCAATGACCCGTTCACCCGCGTCGGTCGCCAACAGATCGCTGTCGAGGTGTCCTCCGTCATCCGGGCCTCACCGGGATCGTTCCGCGTCGCCTGGACCGAGCGCCACTACGAGAACGGTCAGCTTTCCACGACCGAGCGCTGGACCGCGATCCTGACCGTCGTGATCCAGACGCCGCGCAGCGCCGAGCGCCTGCGCGCCAATCCCCTCGGTATCTACGTCAATGCGATCTCCTGGTCGCGGGAGATGAGCCAATGACTGAACAGCATCTTCATGCAACCAGGTCTCCGGGTGTCAATAAGCCCACCTTGGTGGCCTTGCTGCTGTCCGCGTCCGTGCTGGCGGGGTGCGCCAGCAACCCGGTGCCGGAATTCAGCTACGACGAGTCCGTGCCGCCGCTGCCCACTCCGCCCGCCTCGGCTGCCGAGGAACGTCCTCGGCCCCTGCACACGCCGCCGGTCTGGACAGTGGCGCATGGCGGAGCGGCGGCGGGCACACCAACCGGTCGTGTCGAAAACGCCAATGCCGCCGCCCGGGTCGAACCGCGCCGCGAGGGCTATTACAATGCGATCCAGATTTATCCCTGGTCGGAAGGCGCCCTCTATCAGGTCTATGCCGCGCCGGGTCAGATCACCAACATCGCACTCGAGCCGGGCGAGCGTCTGACCGGCGCAGGCCCGATCGCCGCGGGAGATACCACGCGCTGGATCATCGGCGACACGGAGAGCGGGTCCGGATCCAACGCCCGCGTCCACATCCTCGTCAAACCGACGCGGGACGACATCTCGACCAATCTGGTGATCAGCACTGACAGGCGGGTGTATACGATCGAGCTGCGTGCCCGCGAGTCGCTCTACATGCCCTCCGTCGCCTGGGCCTATCCGGCAGCGCCCCGTGGTGGGCGACAGGCTGTGGCAACCGCGCCGGCCATTCCGGCGCCCTCTGCCCGCATACATCGCTACGGCTTGCAGATCCAGGGCGAAAGCCCGCCCTGGCGTCCTGTCTCGGTCTTCGACGATGGCCGTCGTGTTTATGTCGTCTTCCCGGCTGGCATCGCCCAGGGCGAAATGCCGCCGCTCTTCGTGCTCGGTGCCGATGGAGAACCGCAGATCGTGAACAGCCGCATTCACCGGAACGTGCTGATCGTGGATCGCCTCTTCGGTGCGGCGGAGCTCCGGCTGGGCGCAGGAGACCGCCAGCAGGTGGTCCGGATCGTGCGCATGGAGGAGCGCGAGGCGGATGCGCGAACGGAAGGGGATGCGCGAAGGGGAGGGGCGTCATGAGTGACACCGATACCGCAGCTCCGATGCGTCTGCGCCCCGATCCTCCGCGCGTGACCCGGTTGTCGCGCAAGGTTCTGGCCGGTGTCGGGGCGGTCGCCCTGTTCGGCATCGGGGGTGCGCTGATCTATGCGCTCCAGACCCGTGAGGCAGGGCCGGGAGGTGGAGAACTTTATTCCATCGACAACAGACCGGCAGCGGATGGTCTGGAAGGGCTGCCGTCCGACTATACTGGACCGGTTCTGGGGCCTGCGCTGCCCGGTGACCTCGGGCGGCCGATCCTTGACGCGCAGGAGCGCGGAGTGCCCGTGAGCCCTCCGCCGATTGCGAGCCCGACCGTCGATCCGGAAGCGGAGCGCCGCAGGGCAGAGGAGGAAACCGCGCGTCTGAGCGGTGTCTTCTTTCAGACGGCGTCTGGCAGGGCAACGACGGCCGGGGGCGGAGTGAACCTTCCGGGCCTGGGGGGCTCCGGGCAACCTGAGGGGAGCCGGCATACGGCTTTCCTCAACGGTCCGGTGGACCGGCAGACCGTCGCATCGGATCGCATTCAGCCGCCAGCCTCGCCGAACATCCTTCAGGCGGGAGCGGTGATCCCGGCCGCGCTCATCACCGGCATTCGCTCCGATCTCCCGGGGCAGATCACCGCGCAGGTCACCGAGAATGTCTATGACAGCCCGACCGGGTCGCTGCTGCTGATCCCACAAGGAACCCGCATCATCGGCCAATACGATGACGGCGTGACGTTCGGCCAACGCCGCGTGCTGCTGGTCTGGAACCGCCTGATCCTTCCCGGCGGTCAATCCATTGTTCTCGAACGTCTGCCGGGGGCGGATGCGAGCGGCTATGCCGGCCTCGAGGATGGCGTTGACTATCACTGGTGGGATCTGATGCGCGCGGCGGGTCTGTCCACGCTGCTCGCGATTGGTGCGGACCTCGCCACCGATGACGAGGACCGCCTGGTCCAGGCGATCCGCGATGGAGCGGTGGACACGATCAACCAGGCCGGCCAGCAGATCGTCCAGCGTCAGTTGCAGGTCGCGCCGACGCTGACCATCCGTCCGGGGTTCCCGGTCAGGATCATCGTCACCCGTGATCTGGTATTCGAACCCGCAGGAGGTTGATCATGTCGAAACTGAAGCTTGGGCCGTTGCCCGATGACAAGCCGGTGAAGGTGACAGTGGAACTGCCGGCGTCCGTTCATCGCGATCTTGTCGCTTATGCAGAGGTGCTGGGGCGGGAGACAGGCCAAGCTGTTGCCGATCCTGTCCGGCTGATCGTGCCGATGCTGGAGCGGTTCATGGCGACGGATCGCGGGTTTGCGAAGGCGAGGCGTGCGGCTCAAATCCACAGAGATGCTCACTGATAGCCGCGCTTCTTTCCGACCCTGCTTTTGTCCTCGCCATGCTCAGAAGACGCCTGAACGCGGGGTTGTCGTTATTCGGCGACCAGATTGCAGAAAATGGAAGGCGCTCGCCCTTGATCGGTCGAAAGACCACTCCCGGGTGGTTCGTCACCGTCATCGCCTCGCTGACCACGGTCAAACCTCGCCCAATGGCAACCAATGACAGCAGGTTATCTCGACTTACGGATTGCACATGTATGTCAGGGTGCCAACTGAGGTCTGCCAGCTTCCTCACCAGATAGTCATAGATCTCTTGGCCCGGCGCTGTTTTGCTGACCATGAAAGCCTCGCCGCTAAGCTCGCGCCAGTCGACTGCTGTCCGGATGGCTAACTCATGACGTTCAGGCAGGACAACGAAAACACCTTCTGACCACATTAATGCGCTGTCACATTCTTGCCAGGTCCGGGTTCCAGTTAGGAAAGCGACGTCGAGTTTGAGCCGACGGATGGCAGCGACGTGTTCTTCCGGGTTTCCATCGATCAATTCGATCTGCACATGATTGTGCTGATCCCCGAAGGAGCACAGCAATTCGGCCAGAAAGCCCGAGGCAATCGATGAATAAATGCCGACTCTTATACTGCCGTTTTCCGATCTGCCAAGTGCCGCCATCGCGTGCAAGCTCTCATCAAGCCCGCGAATTATCTGACGTGCGCGAGGTAGAAATTGTTGCCCGGCGCGGTTTAGGGTCACACCGCTTCGATGACGGTGGAACAAGGATGTTCCGAGGCGATCCTCGAGATCGCAGATGCATCGACTGATTGATGACTGCTGGACACCCATCGTGCTTCCAGCCTTTCGGAAACTGCCATGATCGGCTGCATTAACGAAGCACCGCAGGTGCCGAAACTCAATGTCACGTGCTCTCCTTTTCATCGTGTGTCATCCGCTCGATGCCCCCATAGGTGAGTCTCGCACTCAATCGTGCAGGGTTCTGGTGCTGTGCTTGTGACGAGATCGTTCGTCCATTTTAGCTATGTGAACTACTCGGAAGTACTTTTGCGGAAGACCTGTCCCGGGCAACCGCCTGAAGTTCCAACCCGACCTGCATGGCTCTCTCCCGATTGGATTTAAGCGTCCAAGACAGGAGAAGTGTAGATCGTCGTGCCGACAGCACGGTACTGTCGGCACGACATTGGTATCAGGCGTTTTTCACCTCGATGCGCTTGACCTTGGCCTGCGCCTCCGGGGTCTGCGGCAGCTTGATCGTCAGCACGCCGTTCTTGAAGCTGGCATCGGCCTTCTCACCGTCGACTCCCGGCGGTAGCGGGATCGTGCGATAGATCGCGCCATAGCTGCGTTCGGAGAGATAATAGCCCTTCTTCTCCTCCTGCCGCTCGATCTTCTTCTCGCCCTTGATGGTCAGGATGTCATCGGTCACGGTGACCTCGATGTCCTTCATTTCCATCCCGGGCAGTTCGATCGATACCTCCACGTGATCTTCGGTCTCGACCACGTCGGATTTCGCCTCGCCGCCTCCCCAGGGCCAGTCGAAATCGCCGACGCGGTTCCAGAAGCCTTCGAACACACGGTTCATGTCGCGTTGAAGGGTGGCGATGGGGTTCTGGTCATCACTTTTCGGGTCGGGCGCATGATCCTTCCGCGCCCAGGGGATCAGGTCCTTGATCTGCATGTGAGTTCTCCTTTCTTCTTTTTTGGTGCGACGTGCCCGGCTTACGACGCCGTTACCGTGATCTTTTTGGGTTGGGCTTCCGCTGCGCGCGGCAGCGTCAGGGTCAGCACACCATTAGAGACCTGCGCGCCGATCTTGTCGGGGTCGAAATCGTCGGACATGGTAAAGGCTCGCTCGAAATCGCCCTCGCCGTATTCGGCATAGGCCAGTTGCAGCTTCTCGGGCTGCGTGGCATGGACCTTACCTCTGATCGTCAACACGCGCTTTTCGAGCGTGATATCCACGTCTTCGGCGGCGACGCCCGGCATCTCGAGTGTCAGTGTCACCCCGTCAGCCGTTTCGACGA
This sequence comes from Celeribacter indicus, assembly GCF_000819565.1. Lineage (NCBI taxonomy): Bacteria > Pseudomonadati > Pseudomonadota > Alphaproteobacteria > Rhodobacterales > Roseobacteraceae > Celeribacter > Celeribacter indicus. The sequence goes on along the minus strand of NZ_CP004393.1, from coordinate 2,719,671 downwards.
TGTCGGTCAGCGGCCTATAGATACGACGGCCGGTGGTGGTTTCCGGTGTCTCGGCCGGGGTCTTGTCGGCAGTATGTGTTACATCGTTGGTCATATATTGGTCCTCCTCTTACGCAGCCTTGATCTCGATTCTCCGCGGCTTGTCCTCTTCGGGGCGGCCGATCACGATGCGGAGCACACCGTTGGTCATCCGCGCCTCGACCTTGTCCTCCGCGGCCACGAAGGGTAGCCGAACCGAACGAGCGAACTTGCCAAAGCCGCGTTCGTTGCGGTGCCAGCGGGCGCCTTCCGGAATTTCGGGCGCCTTGCGCTCGCCAGAGAGCGTCAGGACATTCTCCTTCACGGAAATGTCGATGTCGGCCGGATCCACGCCAGGGAGTTCTGCAGTGATCGCGACCGCCTCGTCGCCCTGCCAGACGTTTACGGCGGGGAAAACGGGCTGGGTTACGCGGCTAGGAGAGGTCCCGTCAAAATCGCGCAGCATCGAGCGCATCAGCGCAAACGGATCGCTGCGACGTGTGTAGGTGGGATAGAGCATGTTTCGCCTCCGTCGTTTCAGTTGACGGCGTGGATTTGTCACCACGCCACTGAACGCCGGCGGAGAACGGACATGCTTCAAGGTTCGCCATTTTGGCGGCGGTCTAGAGCATTCGCGTCTGCCATGCGCTCCCCTCGGGCGAACGCCAGGCGGTCCGCTGAATCAGCCGAACCTGTCGCGTATCCGTGAAACCCCAACTGGGCGTTCCGCTGCGGATAAAGTGTTGCCTATTTGCAACTTCAAGACCTCGACGCAAAAAATGTTCTCATCGATAGACGCCCCCAGGCCCGTAACGCGGCGTGGAAACGCGCACAGCCCGCGGTGCGTTCAGGGGAACGGACGGTGGGACCGGTCGGCGGGGTCCGGAAAGTGCGCGCAGCCGCCGGACTCGATCGGCGGTGGGCGGGTGCGTGCGCAGGAGCGAGGGTTCGGGGATGCGGCGTCCGGGCAGGAACATGTCTTCCCAGACGCGCCCGACGCGACGTTCCAGCTTGAGGAGGGCCGAAGCGAGGCCATCGGGATCGCCGGTCAGCTCGGCGCCACCCCTGTCGGCATCGTATTCCCGGGCCCGCGACAGCGCGAGCTGAAGAAGGGCCATGATCGTGGGTGAAAAGATCAGGACAAGCGGTACCTGCCAGGGCACATAAGCCGCGCCGGCCAGGATGAGCGGCAGGTTCAGCAGCAGGATGAGTTGCCCAACCCAGGACGCGAGCGACACTGCGCGCGACATCGCGTCGGCCAGACCCATGATCCAGAGATCGCGGTTGGCGATGTGAGCGACCTCATGCGCCAGGACCCCGGCCAGTTCGCGCTGGTTCATCAATCGCAGAAGACCATCACTGACGCAGACGGCGCTTTCATCCGGAGAGCCCATAGCGAAGGCGTTCGGCATCTGGCTCGGTACATAGTAGAGTTCCGGTACACGCGGCAGCCCGGCGCGGCGTGCGAGTTCGGCCAGTATCGCCATGCCCTCTGGAAATTCCCGCCCGCTGAGCCTGCGTGCGCCGTAGGCGTTCAGCAAAAGGCGTTTCGGGATGCCGGGTGACAGCAGCAATCCCAGCAAGGATCCGATGACGATCGCAATCGCCAAGCCCTGTCCCGCAATCGCCGAAACGATGAACCAGGCGATAACCGCCATACCCGCCAAAAGCAGTATGGATTGGAGCAGGTTCAGGAATTGGTGGCGCGGCGTCGCAGTCATGATCGCAATAAATTTCACTCGCGGCTAACGGGAAGTGGCACGCCACGGGATGTAAGAATTTTGGGCATCGTTGCCAGCTTCGATCTTCATGTCGGATCCCTCTTGAACTCGGCTCAAGCAATACCAATCTGGCCGGATGTGACAAATCAGCAACATCTCTACGGGTTGGCGCCGAGGAGAGAAGGGGATGGAAAAGAGAACCGAATTTAACATCTGGTACTGGATCGTCGCATTTTTTGCGGTGATCTTTATTCAGGATCTGATCGCCAGCTACCGCAGCATCGCGCCGATCAGCTACAGCCAATTCGAACAGTATCTCGCCGACGGCGACATCGCTTCGGTTTCGGTCGGGTCCGATACGATCACCGGCACCTTCGAGACTCCCATCGACGGCCGCTCTGGCTTCGTCACCACGATCGTCGATCCCGCAATTCTTGAACGGCTGGACGACGCGGATGTCGAGATCACCGGCGTTCCGCAAAACACCTGGATCGGGGTGCTTCTCTCCTGGGTGGTGCCTGCAGTGGTCTTCTTCGGTCTCTGGATGTTCGTCTTTCGCAAGTTCGCCGAGCGTCAGGGTTTTGGCGGTTTCCTGCAGGTCGGCAAGAGCAAGGCCAAGGTCTACATGGAGAAGGAAACGGGCGTCAGCTTTGCCGATGTGGCCGGGGTCGACGAGGCCAAGGCCGAGCTGGAGGAAGTGGTCGATTTCCTGAAGACGCCTGAGGATTACGGCAAGCTCGGCGCCCGGATCCCGAAAGGCATCCTGCTGGTCGGCCCGCCGGGTACCGGCAAGACGCTTCTGGCGCGGGCCGTGGCGGGCGAGGCGGGCGTGACCTTCTTCTCGATCTCGGGCTCGGAATTCGTCGAGATGTTCGTGGGCGTCGGTGCGGCCCGGGTGCGCGACCTGTTCGAGCAGGCCCGCAAGAACGCACCGGCGATCATCTTCATCGACGAGCTCGACGCGCTCGGCCGCGCCCGCGCCTCCGGTCAGATGGCCGGCGGGCATGACGAGCGCGAACAGACGCTGAACCAGCTTCTCACTGAGCTGGACGGGTTCGACCCGTCGTCGGGGATCGTGCTGCTGGCGGCCACCAACCGGCCGGAAATCCTCGACCCGGCGCTGCTCAGGGCCGGGCGCTTCGACCGGCAGGTGCTGGTGGACAAGCCCGACAAGAAGGGCCGCATCCAGATCCTCGGGGTACACATGAAGAAGGTGACGCTCGCACCGGACGTGGATGCGGAGAAGGTCGCCGGGCTGACCCCGGGCTTTTCCGGAGCGGACCTGGCAAATCTGGTCAATGAGGCGGCGCTATTGGCAACCCGCCGAAAGGCCGATGCGGTGACCATGGAAGACTTCAACAACGCAGTAGAGCGTATCGTCGCCGGGCTGGAGAAGCGCAACCGTGTTCTGAACGCGCGCGAGCGGGAAATCGTGGCGCATCACGAAATGGGGCACGCGCTGGTCGCGATGGCGCTGCCGGGGGTCGATCCGGTGCACAAAGTCTCGATCATCCCGCGCGGGATCGGTGCGCTCGGCTATACGATCCAGCGCCCGACCGAGGACCGCTTCCTGATGACCCGCGAGGAACTGGAGAACAAGATCGCCGTTCTTCTGGGCGGGCGTGCGGCCGAGAAGCTCATATACGATCACCTTTCGACCGGTGCCGCCGACGACCTGGTGAAGGCAACCGACATCGCCAGGGCCATGGTCGCGCGCTACGGCATGGACCCCGATCTGGGCCATGTCAGCTATGACACCGAGCGGCCCGGCTTCCTTGGCACGGGGGATCAATCCGCCTGGCTCAACCGCCGCCACAGCGAGGCAACGGCCGAGCGGATGGATACCGCTGTCAAGGCGATCATCGACGACATCTTCGCGCGTACGGTCGCGCTTCTCGACGCGAACCGGGCGCTGCTGGAGGAAACGTCCCGCGATCTGCTCTACCGCGAGACGCTGGACGAGCCCGACCTTCGGGCCATCGCAGAAAAGGTCCGCACTCAGGAGGTCGAGGCGGCCTGAACACAGAGACCCAGTCCGGACGTTCCGGCTGGGAGCATGACGGAGGTGAAAAATGGCAAACGGCATCTGTGATATCTGCAAATCCCGACCTGCCAGCTTTCGTGCGCAGGTCTCTGTCAACGGTGAACGCAAGGTGATGGAGCTTTGCGACGAGGACTACCGCAGGATCGCCCGACGGCAAGGGCGTAGCGCATCGCCACTGGAATCGCTTTTCGGAGGGCGCTCGCTCTTCGATGAATTCTTTGGCGATGCCGGTGGCCTTTTCGATCGGCTTGGCGAAGATCAGGGGCAACCCGTCCCTATCCGACAGGCGGGGCGCACCGCGCGGCGCGGCGGCATCAATATCGCTGACCGCCTGAGCGAACAGGCCAACCGGCTTTTGCAGGAGGCGGGCCAGAAGGCGCATGAATTCGGCCGGACCGAGGTTGATACGGAACACCTTCTGCTGGCGCTTACCGGCTCGGATGTTGTCCGCACGGTGCTGGGGCAGGTCAAGATCGACGCCGACGATCTGCGCCGCCAGATCGAGAGCGAAGCGAAGAAGGGCGACGCAACGGGGGAGGACCGTGAGATCGGCGTCAGCCCGCGGGTGAAGGATGCGCTGAACCGCGCCTTCATCGCCTCGAACGAGCTGGGCCATTCCTATGTCGGCCCCGAACACCTTCTGATCGGTCTCGCCGAAGAGGGCGAGGGCGTGGCGTCGAGCATCTTGAACCGGCTGGGCCTGACGCCGCAGGCGCTACGCCAGCAGGTGACAAAGGTCGTCGGTCAGGGGGCCGAGGAAGGCCGCGTCGAAACCCCGTCGAGCACGCCTGATCTGGATGAATACAGCCGCGATTTGACCAAGCTGGCGCGCGAGGGCAGGCTCGACCCGGTGATCGGCCGGGCGCGTGAAATCGAGACGACGATCGAGGTTCTGGCGCGGCGCAAGAAGAACAACCCGGTGCTGATCGGCGAACCGGGTGTCGGCAAGACCGCGATCATCGAGGGCCTGGCACAACGGATCGTGGCTGGCGAGGTGCCCGAGGCGCTGCGCGACAAACGGCTGGTCGAACTCAACATCAATTCGATGGTGGCCGGATCGAAATATCGCGGTGAGTTCGAGGAGCGGGTCCAGAAGATCCTCAAGGAGATCGAGGCCAACAAGGCCGACATGATCCTGTTCATCGACGAGATCCACACCATCGTCGGAGCCGGACAGGGCGGCGGCGAAGGCGGGCTCGACATCGCCAATACGTTCAAGCCGGCGCTGGCCCGCGGCGAGCTGAACCTGATCGGCGCGACCACCCTGAACGAGTACCAGAAATACATCGAGAAGGACGCCGCGCTGGAGCGCCGCTTCCAGCCGGTCTATGTCGATGAGCCGACGGTGGCGCAGACGATCATGATCCTGCGCGGACTGCGCGACACGCTGGAAAGCCACCACAAGGTGACGATCACCGACGAGGCCATCGTCGCGGCGGCCGAGCTTTCCGACCGCTACGTCACCGGCCGCTTCATGCCCGATAAGGCCATCGACCTGATCGACCAGGCTGCCGCGCGCGTGAAGATCAGCGCTACCGCGCGTCCCGTCGATGTCCAGGAGCTCGAGGCTGAGGTCGCCCAGATCCGGCGCGAGCAGGACTACGCTGCGGGGAGGAAGCAGTTCGACCGTGCTGCTGAACTCAAGAAAGAGCTTGAAGCCAAACAGGTCGAGCTTGACGAGTTGATGGAAACCTGGAAGCGCGACCGGGCCTCTGCGACGGCTGAAGTGCGCGCCGACCACGTGGCGCAGATCGTCTCGAAACTGACCGGCGTGCCGGTGAGCGAACTGACGACAGAAGAGCGCGAAAAGCTGCTGAAACTCGAGGACAAGTTGCATGAGCGGGTAATCGGCCAGGAAGAGGCCATCCATGCCGTTGCCGATGCCGTGCGACTGGCGCGCGCCGGGCTGCGCGAGGGCTCCGGCCCGACCGCGACCTTCCTGTTCCTCGGCCCGACCGGCGTCGGCAAGACCGAGCTGGCCAAGACTCTGGCGGAGACGATCTTCGGTGATCAGGATGCGATGATCCGCATCGACATGTCCGAATATGGCGAACGTCACGCGGTCGCGCGGCTGGTTGGCGCCCCGCCGGGCTATGTCGGTTACGACGAAGGCGGCCAGCTGACGGAACGGGTCCGGCGCCGGCCCTATTCTGTCGTGCTGCTCGACGAGATCGAGAAGGCGCATGCAGATGTCTATAACATCCTGCTGCAGGTCTTCGACGATGGCCGCCTGACCGACGGCAAGGGCCGCGTGGTGGATTTCACCAACACCATCATTATCGCCACGTCGAACCTCGGCTCCGATATCATCCAGCGCAACCTTCGCAAGCGCGGAACCAAGGAGTTCGACGAGGCAGGGCAGAAGGCCGAACTGATGGACGTGTTGCGTGCCCATTTCCGGCCCGAGTTCATCAACCGGATCGACGAAATCATCGTCTTCCATTCTCTGAACCAGTCGGAAATCCGGCAGATCGTCGAGCTGCAGCTGGCCCGTGTCGCCCGCACGGCGCTGACCCAGGGGGTCGAGCTCGACTATGACGGAAGCGTTGCGGAGCATTTCGGAGCAGTGGGTTTCCGGCCAGAGTTCGGCGCCCGCGAGTTGCGACGGCTAATCCGTTCGGAACTGGAGACTGAGCTCGCCCGCGAGATGCTTTCCGGTCGGATCGAGGACGGCGACAAGGTGCGCGTCGCCTGGACCGCGGATGATCAGAAGATCACGTTCCAAAAGCTGGAGAGCGCAGGAGAAACCGAGACCCCCGAAGTGCCGGGCAAAGCCGATAGCGAAGAGGCTGAGCCCGCCTCTGAATGATGGCCCGCGCACCGGCGGTGACGCCGCCGGTGCCGCAATCCGAAGAGAGGTAAATCATGCTGAAAGGACACAACCGCCCACCGTTTCGACCGAAGATCCCCGGAACTGACCTGACATCTCCAGACGTGCCGACAGCGTTGATCTACAGGCCAGCTCGCTCGTCTCACACCTCCGCTCCAATCAGGCGGCAGCATTGGATACTCGAGTTTGAGACGGCCCGGGCGCCGGTCATCGAGCCTCTTATGGGCTGGACCGCAACCAAAGATCCCTATCGTCCGATCCGCCTGACATTCCCTGATCTCGACAGCGCCATCGCCTTCGCGGAACGAAACGACTGGCAGTATATCGTGCGCCACGAGCCGGACAAACGTCGATCCGTGCCACCGCGCCGCTTCTGGTGGGAGACAGCGCCAACCAGCAAGGGAGCCGATGCTCCTGGCGCCCACCGCATCGAGACCGGCCACCGACCGAGTTCCCGGCACCGGCTTCACCGAGGCATCGACGCGGCCAGCGTTCGTGATCTATCAGCGGAACTCGCGACGGCTGCAGACCCGGTCTGTGAAGCGAGTGCTGAATCCTTCCCCGCGTCCGACCCACCGGCGTGGATCGGGGCAACTGTCTATGGAAGCGGGCGACGTTGATGCACGCCGACCAGGGGCTGTTGGAGGCCGCCGCGTTGCTCGCCATGATGGCTTTTTGCCATGTCGCGATCTGCGCATGGCTTGGCATCCCCGCACTGGTCGGTTTCCTGCTGTCCGGCATTGTGATCGGGCCGTCCGGTCTGGGGCTCATCGCCGAGGGTGCCACACTGACGCTTATAGGTGAGGTCGGGGTGATCCTGCTTCTCTTTGCGCTTGGTCTGGAATTCTCCCTCGACAAGCTCGTGTCGCTCCGGCGGCTGATCTTCGGACTCGGTCTGACACAGGTGCTCGTAACCGGAGGGTCGGTCACCGCAGGGCTGCTCGTCTTTACCGAGATCGCGCCGGCGGCGGCGGTTCTGATCGCTGGCGCGGTCGCGATGTCGTCGACCGCGCTTTGCCTTAAGGTCCTGGCGGGCGGCGATGCGCTCGGGACGCCCCAGGGACGGGTCGCGATCGCTGTTCTGCTGTTTCAGGATCTGGCGGCCGTCGGCTTTCTGGCCTTTCACGATGTCATCGCCGCGGCAGGAGTCGTGGAAAGCGGGCACGACGTCCTGAAGATGGTCGAGGGCATGGGCGTGCTCGTCGGGGCGCTCTTCATCGCCCGGTCAATGCTTCAGCGGCTTGCCGGATGGGTCGCAACCCAGGGCGAGGCTGAACTCGCACAGCTTCTGGCCCTGACCGTTGCCTTGCTCGCGGCCATTATTGCGCAGGTTGCGGGTCTTTCGCCGGCGCTCGGTGCCTTCGCTGCCGGCATGATGATCGCTGAGGGCGACGCCCGCCAATTCGTTGAACGGGAAATCAGGCCGTTCCGGGATCTGTTCGTCGGGGTGTTCTTCATCGGTATCGGAGCTCAACTCCATATAGGTGCGCTTTGGTCGACATGGCCAATGGTGTTGGCATGGCTTTTTGTGCTCATGGTGGTGAAACTCGCGCTTGTTGTTGCCCTGACCCGCATGTTCGGAGAACAGCTCGAGACTGCGCTTCGCGCGGGCGCCATCCTGGCCCATGGCGGCGAATTCAGCTTGATGCTCATCTCTGTCACGACTGCCTCCGGCCTGTTGCAAGCCAAGATCGCCGACCCTCTGTTCCTTGCGTTGGGGCTGAGCATGCTGATTGGAGCGGTTGTGGTTCGTCGCGCAGCGTGAATGCGGCCAACGCACACTCAGCACCTGCCTGCTTCGCGCCATATTTTTTGCGCGCGGGAGGGGGTTGAAACTCCAAAGTCGATTTCTAACTGAACTTTTCGCAGGGGTTCCCTGCTATCTGACATCGCTGTTTTGCGCAGGAGGTTTTGCCGGGCAAGGCCATCTCGCGTTCCGGAACCATGGTCCGGCGGATGGCAGTGATCTTGTATCACGACTGTCCGAATTCGAGATGCCACATCCGGCGGTCATGCCCAGGCGGGGTGATCGTAGACGACCTTCTCGCATCCATTGTTGAGGCTTCGCTCAGAAGAGGAGGTTTTGCCGATGAAGATCGCACAGATCGCACCGCTGGAAGAAAGTTGCCCGCCGCGTCTCTATGGGGGAACAGAAAGGATCGTCTCCTATCTCACCGAAGAACTGGTCAGGCAGGGCCATGAAGTCACGCTGTTCGCCAGCGGCGACAGCCGGACCAAGGCCCACCTGGTTCCGTGCAGCAAGGAAGCGCTCCGGCTCGATCCGAACGTGAAGAACTCGCTGCCTTGGCATGTCGCCATGCTGGAGGAAGTCCGCTTGCGGGCCGATGAATTCGACGTGCTGCATTTTCACATCGACTTCCTGCACTATCCCATGGCGCGCGCATTCGCCGATCGCATGGTGACGACCATGCACGGCCGGCTCGACGGGCCTGATCTTCGTCCCTTCTATGCGACCTTCCCGAACTATCCGCTCGTTTCGATCTCGGACGACCAGCGCCGTCCGCTGCCCTTCGTGAACTGGGCAGGAACAGTTTATCACGGTCTTCCCAAGACTCTGCTGCCCTTCACCGAACGCCCGAACGGCGACTATCTTGCTTTCCTCGGACGGATTTCGCCGGAGAAACGCCCGGACCGCGCCATCGAAATTGCGGCGCGGGCGGGGATGCCACTGAAAATCGCCGCCAAGATAGGCGATGCGGATCGCAAGTATTGGGAAGAGATCATCGCGCCTATGGTCGACGCCCACGACAATGTCGAGTTCATCGGAGAGATCAACGAGAAGCAAAAGGCCGAATTTCTCGGGAACGCGCGGGCGCTGCTCTTCCCGGTCGACTGGCCCGAACCTTTCGGCTTGGTGATGATCGAGGCCATGGCCTGCGGCACGCCTGTAATCGCATGGGCGAATGGCTCAGTGCCCGAGATCGTGGAGCCAGGGCTGACCGGCTATGTCGTGCACTCGCTGGAGGACGCTGTCGCGGCCGTCAGCAAGCTGGACCGTATCAGCAGAGGAATCGTGCGCGAGACGTTCGAAGAACGCTTCACCGCAGATCGCATGGCGCGCGACTATGTCGAAATCTATCGCGGGCTGCCGGGCGTCGAGGCTGTTACGATGCCGCTCCCGCATATGCTCGGCGGCCATGGGGCCCATGTCCTGCATGCAGCGGAATGAGTGCGAAGGAGAGTAAGATGACCGAGGCGCTGCAACAGACGGCCTTGCGTGCGTCGCAACTGGTCGCGCCGCCGGCGCAATTCTTCATCCCGGCGGCAGCCTCCTTGCAGGAGCGGCGGCCACGAACCCTGAAGCACGGCGATACCTTCGCCGTGTTCGATCACAATGGCGATGTGCTCTCGGGGCCAGGCAGCCCCGAGGGCCTGTTCCATCGCGACACCAGGTATCTCTCGCATTACTATCTGACCATCGGGGGAGAGCGGCCCATGCTGCTCTCGTCCACATTGCGCGACGATAACGCCACGCTGACCTGCGATCTGACGAATCCCGATCTTTATGACGAAACCGGTCGCTGTCTGATTGCGCATGATCGCATCCACATGCGCCGGACGCGGTTTCTCTGGCAGGGCACGTGTTATGAGCGGCTGGCGGTACGCAATTTCGACGAGGCCCCACATGAGATTACCTTGGAAATCGCCTTTGAGGCCGATTTTGCGGATATTTTTGAGGTCCGTGGCCGGGTGCGGGCCCGCCGGGGAACGTCGCTCTTGCCGGAGGTGGATGGCTCGCACGTGCTCTTGTCGTACCGGGGGCTCGACCACAATCCACGTAGCACCGCTCTGCGTTTTGATCCTGCGCCTGCGCAGCTTGAGCCGGGGAAAGCCGTCTATCGTCTGAGCCTCGCCCCCGGCGAAACGCGTTCGCTCTTTATCGAGATCGGCTGCGACGTGAATGGGGCTGAGGATCCTCCGTCGCGCCTGTTTTTCCGCTCGTTGCGGGACGCGCGCCGCGCACTCAGACGTTCTTCTTCCCGCGCAGCCACGGTGCAAAGCTCCAACGAGATATTCAACGAGACCATGCGCCGTTCGGTCTCGGACCTCTACATGCTCATGACCGATACGGAGGAGGGGCCCTATCCCTATGCGGGCGTGCCCTGGTTCAGCACCGTGTTCGGGCGCGATGCTCTGATCACCGCCTGGGAAATGCTCTGGCTCGACCCGGCGGTCGCGCGGGGCGTTTTACTGCATCTTGCGGCCAACCAGGCGACGGAATTCGATCCGGATACCGATGCCGAGCCAGGCAAGATCCTTCATGAAGTGCGTTATGGCGAAATGGCGGAAACCGGCGAAGTTCCGTTCCGGCGCTATTACGGCAGCGTGGATTCGACACCGCTGTTCGTGATGCTCGCCGGGGCGTATTTCGAACGCACCGGCAATCGGGTGGTGCTGGAAACACTCTGGCCGCATGTCTGTGCGGCGCTCGACTGGATCGAGACCTATGGCGATCGGGACGGCGACGGTTTCGTGGAATACGGGAGGCGCAGCGACAAGGGGCTCGCCAACCAGGGGTGGAAGGACAGTCATGATGCGGTGTTTCACGCCGATGGGACGCTGGCCAAGGGGCCGATCGCGCTATGCGAGGTACAGGGCTACGTCTATGCTGCCCGGCTGGCTGCGTCCGAGATCGCACGGGAACTCGGTCATGACGGGATCGCGGAGGAACAGGCGCAAAAGGCCTCGGAATTGAAGTCCCGTTTTGACGCGGCGTTCTGGGACGATGAGCTTGGAACCTATGTGCTCGCCCTCGATGGTGACAAACGGCCCTGCCGAGTACGCAGTTCGAACGCGGGCCATCTGCTCTGGACGGGAATCGTCCCGGAGGAGCGCGCCGAAACGGTCGTTCGAGCCCTGATGGGGCCGTCGTCTTTCTGCGGATGGGGAGTGCGGACCATTGCCGCGGGTCAGGCACGGTACAATCCGATGAGCTATCACAACGGGTCGGTCTGGCCCCATGACAATGCGCTGATCGGGGCGGGGTTGGCGCGCTACGGGTTCCGTGAAGAGGCCGCACGGATTTTCGAGGGCATCTTCTCTGCGGCCACCTATATCGACCTGCGACGGTTGCCGGAGTTGTTCTGCGGCTTCCCGCGCCGCGAGACGCAAGGCCCCACCTTCTATCCGGTGGCCTGTACGCCGCAGGCCTGGGCGGCGGGAGCGCCGCTTTTGCTGCTTCAGGCCTGTCTCGGGCTGCGCTTCGACGCCGAGGCGCGGCAGGTGATCTTCGAGCAACCGATCCTTCCGGAGTTTCTGGGAGAGGTCGTGCTGCGCAATCTCCGCCTTGATGGTGGATCCGTCGATGTGGCTCTGCGCCGGTCTGGCACCCACGTGGTTGCCGATGTTCTGCGTCGCGACGGACCGGTTCGGGTTATTGTGACCACCTGAAGGGACGGGCTGGCGCCATCGTCTGCGCCAGCCCGATTTCTGCTACTGCAGATCATCTTCTTCCTGATCGGCTTCGAGCAATTCGACCAGCCGGGCGACCCGGCCCGATGGGAAGGGGCTATGGGCATCGACCTGCGCCTCGTCCGCCTCGACCCAGGCCTTGGCACAGGCAAGTTCGGAGGCGTCGGCGCCGGTGCGCAGAATATCAGACAGAAGCGTGGGGTCCGTGCCGGGACCCAGGATGCTTTTCACGTCGTTTTCGGTCATGATCTCCTCCTTTCGAATGCTACAAGGAAGCAAGAGAAATATAGGAGAGCTGTTCGTAGAAAAAAGTTTCCGAGCATCCTCTTGAAACCGTAAGGTGCTGTTCCAAATCACTTTATGCAGATCGCCCAGATGGGGATCGGCCATAAAGCGGGACATCGCTCCTGCGGTGCTCCCGATGTCTGTACCCATGTTGCTCAAAGGAGGATATGGCTATGGCAACGACACTTGATTTTGCACCTCTGTTCCGTTCGAGCGTTGGCTTCGACCGTATGCTCGACGCGCTCGAGACAGCCCGTCGAGTGGAGACGCTCGACAACTGGCCGCCTTATGACATCGTCAAGACCGGCGAGGACGACTATCGCATCGACATGGCGGTGGCGGGCTTTGCCGAAGACGATCTGACCCTGACCCAAGACAAGAACATGCTGATCGTGTCGGGCCGCAAGGAGACGCCCGAAGGTGACGGCGGTGTCAGCTATCTCTATCGTGGCATCGCCGGCCGGTCGTTTGAACGTCGGTTCGAACTGGCCGATCACGTCCGGGTCGAAGCGGCCACGCTGTCGAACGGCTTGCTGACCGTCGAGCTCAAGCGCGAGATCCCCGAGGAACTCAAACCGCGTCGGATCGAGATCGCGTCGGCTGAGGCGACCGAGGGTCTCGAGACCAGGCAGCTCGAGACAGCTCCAGAGCCGGAACCGGTCGCGGCCTGAACCAGCTTGGACCCAGAACGGGACGTTCCGGCCGCTCGGGTGGCGGCCGGACGCCCTTCCTGCAATCTGGAGGCTAAGAGATGAACGTGATCAGCGGAGATTTCACAGGACAATCACATGTATCACCCATTCTGAGTCAGGCCGGTTCGCGACCAGACTGGGACTCTTCTCTGCCGGACGATGCGGTCGCCCGGATATGGAAACCGTCGAAATCGGCGATGACCTCGGGGCGCACGCGTACGAAGGGCTGGAAGATGAGCTTTCCACGCCGGACCGGTCCTTGGCTCGAGCCTTTGATGGGCTGGACGGGTGGCGACGACACGATCCAGCAGATAGACCTTAGCTTTCCGACGCTGGAAGCCGCTATTCGCCATGCAAAGCGTCTGGGGGTGGCTTACGAGGTGCATCTGCCGGCAGGCGAAGCCGCGCGCCGTGCCGCCCGGGCACGGGACAGGCAGGCCGGGCTGTGGTCCGATGCCACGCTCTCTCGGCTCGGACTGTCCGAGATGCGGCAAACCTATCGTGACGCGATGGCCGGCGCAAAACGGCGGGGCGATCCGAAAGGCGGCGATGATGGGCGTTCTCCCATTGAAGTTGCTTCGGACGCCAGCCTGTCGTTGGAGGCTCGCCGTTCTATCCTGATGAACTGGGCCTACACGGAGTATCTTCAGGATGTCGCCAGCACCGAAGGCATGCCGGAAAACCAGCGTGCATCGCAGTTTGCCGAGGTTGAACGAGCGCTGTTGGCGCTTGAAGCGGCGGTGGCCGCCGACGGATTGTATCCATCCGTTGAGGAAGGGAGGGCGGCATGAATCCCTTCGTTGCAATTGATGCCCAGCAGGCGGTGCCCGATCGTTTCGCACTGGTCCTCGCCGCGAGCGCCCGCAGCCGGGCGCTGAGGGCCGGGGCAGAACCGCGGGTCGAACCTAAACGGCAAGCAACCGAAGAGCTTGCCTTGGAAGAGATCGCGACCGGTGCGATTTCGCAGGAGGAGCTGTTGCCCTTCCTGCCTGCGCCGGCGCCCAAGCGGCTGGCTCGGCCGCATTGAATCCCTGGTGAAGAGAAAGGAGGTAACACCATGAGCAAGACCTGGACCACGAACTATGACAAGCTTGGCGACGGCATCAGCCTTCTCGCGGGCCTAGCCCTCGCTGGGTTGCCCTTCGTCGTCACGATGACCGATATTGCCTTCTGGAGCGCCCTACTGACAGGAGGACTGATCGCAGTGCTTGCCGCAATTGCGCTTTGGCGACCGCATGAAGGGCTTGACTGGGCGCGTATGGTTGCGGGTGTCTGGGCTGCGATCAGCCCATGGGCTCTCGTAGCCGGCTTCACGCTCAGTATCGCGCTTGCCCATGTGGCCCTCGGCGTGCTCGCGCTGGCCTTTCCCGCCTGGCGGCGCTGGAAGAACGACGGTGGGAATTCTGCTCTGACAGCCTAATTTGGCTACCGGCCCCGCGAACGGGGCCGGTAGTTTCTTACGTTGTTTGAAAGACCAACGAAGTAGTGACGCGTTATCGGGATTTAAACCTCCACCTTCGGAGGGCAGCGCTCAAGAGTGCTGTCGCGTTTCCGCCAAGGCTAAGCTACCGCTCGAAATAGCAATTCCAGACCGCGGGAAATCCCCACAACCATCGCAATTTTCTTAGATACATCTCTAACATCATCTGGCCCCATGGGCCGACCGTCCAGTGGCAAGTTATGATGGGTGCGCCCTCCCGCAACCATCTTTACTTGCTCGGGGCGCAAGTTGTGATCAGATCCTGCCCCCGCAACCAACGATACTTCGATAATTTGAAGGCAGATCGCTTGGAGTGTGGCCTATTTGAGCTTCCTTCAAAGTTTCAGGCTGGGGAACCTTCGGCAAGGCGGGCTGAGCTCAGGCTCTGTCGATTGCGACCTGCATTCCCGGCCAGTTTGCATATTTGTCGCCTGTTTCTCGGATGTGCGTATAGCGTTTCAGGCTAACCCAAGACCTGTGTCCGCTGACCGCCGCGACATGGGGGATGTTCCAACCCATCTCGAACAACCGGGAAATGCCTTCGTGGCGCAGATCGTGGAAGTGCAGATCCTCGATCCCGAGTAGCTTGCAAGCGCGTGTGAAGTTGGTCGTGATCGCGTCCGGGGAGTAGGGGAAGATCTCAGCCTTGCTCTTGCGCATACTGTCGATGACCCGAATGGCCTCCTCAGGCAGATCGACCCAGGTATCGTTTCCGAGTTTTTCGCCGGGATGCTTCATGTCGCGGACCAGGATGCGCTTGTGCTCCTTCTGAAAGTCATCCCAGGTGAGCCGGGTGATCTCTGCCTGTCGGCGCGTCGAGAAGAGAGCGAAAACGATCACCTTGTGCATGGGCATGGCTTGAGGCGTTCTCTGGCGCCGATCAATGAAGTGGGCCAGCAGCCGGTCGAGTTCATCAAGGGTGGGCCTGCGGTTCCGCTGCGCAGAACGGGAGATGATCCCCATGCGGCGCGCGACGGTGATCGCGTCTCTCATCTCCCGGTCATCCAGTCGAAAGTCCCACATCGGTCGGGCTATGGCGAAAATGGAGGCGAGATGGCTCGCGTAGTTCCCGACGGTTTGCGGTTGTCCAGGCAGTGACTGAAGGAACTCGATGATATCCTTCGCCTTGATGGTGGAGCAGGGCAGATCGGCGATCGGGTAGGTGGTGATGGTCCTGAGGACCTGCGCTTTCGTGCGGCCGATGTCCTTCACGGCTTCCTCGGTATAGCGCTCGATCGCTTTGGACAGCGGGGGATCGGATGCGTTCAACTCTTCCAGCGCACCAGGTCTTGCTAGCTCTTTCTCGCGTTTCTTTATCCAGGCGGTCGCAGCTGGACGTCTGTCAAAAGTCTTCGTCTCATGATAGACGGTGCCCTCGCGCATCACTCGTACACGTGCCCTGTAGCTGTTATGTCCATCCTTGCGTTTGCGCGTGGTGATCGAGCCCATGATGGTCTCCCCATTTGGTCCATGGAACTGTATTTGGTCCACAGGACCAAATCCAGTGTCAAAATCGACTGATTTGGTCCATAATGAGCGGAAACGAGACGAGCTGAAGGTGCGCCGAAGTGGCTGAGAAAAAAAGAAAAAAGGAGATATCAACGGCTTCCCGTCTGTCCGTCGCGCCCATGATGGACTGGACCGACCGCCATTGCCGCTATCTGCACCGGCTGATGTCGCGCCATGCGCTGCTGTATACGGAGATGGTGACGGCCCCGGCGCTGGTGCGGGGCGGGGCGGTGCATCTGCTCGCCTTCTCGCCGGAGGAGCATCCCGTCGCGGTGCAGCTCGGCGGCTCCGAACCCGCGGAACTGGCGCAGGCGACGCGGCTTTGCGTCGAGGCGGGGTATGACGAGGTCAATCTCAATGTCGGCTGTCCCTCAGACCGGGTGCAGTCGGGGGCTTTCGGCGCGGTGCTGATGAAATCGCCCGATCTCGTGGCGGAGTGTGTCACGGCGATGCGGGAGGCGGCCGGCGATGTGCCGGTCACGGTGAAATGCCGCATCGGGGTGGACGACCAGGAGCCGCGCGAGGTTCTTCCGGCCTTCATCGCAACGATGCGCGCGGCGGGGATCACGCGCATGTCGATCCACGCGCGCAAGGCCTGGCTCGAGGGGCTGTCGCCGAAGGAGAATCGCGACGTCCCGCCGCTCGACTACCCGCTCGTGCACGAGATGAAGCATGCCTTTCCCGACCTGCACCTCTCGGTCAACGGCGGGATCGGGAGCCTCGAGACGGTGGAGGACGAGCTCGGCCACATGGACGGGGTGATGGTCGGGCGCGCCGCCTATCATCAGCCCTATGACATCCTCGGGGAGGCGGACCGGCGGATCTTCGGAGACACGCGGGCACCGCTGTCGCGCGAGGAGGTGGTGCTGGCGATGGAGGACTACATCGGCCGCCATGTCGCGGCGGGCGGCAAGCTCGCGCAGGTCACGCGCCACATGCTCGGCCTGTTCGCCGGACAGCCGGGCGCGCGGCGCTGGAAGCGGGTGCTCTCGGAAGGGGCGCACAAGGACGGCGCGGGCTTCGGACTGGTGCGGGAGGCGCTGCCGCGCTGAGGTTCAGTCGGAAACCTTTTTGACGAATTGCGACTTCAGGCCCATCTGGCCGATGCCCGGCACCTTGCAGTCGATGTCGTGATCCCCCGCCACGAGCCGGATGCCCCGCACCTTCGTGCCGACCTTCACGACGGAGGAGGAGCCCTTCACCTTCAGATCCTTGATCACGGTCACGGTGTCGCCGTCGGACAGGAGGTTGCCCACGGCATCGCGGACCTGCTCGGCCTCGCCCTCCTCGGCGGCGGACCATTCATGGCCGCATTCCGGGCAGGTGAGGAGGGCGTCCATCGCATAGGTGAATTCGGAGCCGCATTCGGGGCAGGGGGGCAATGTCTCTGTCATGGCGATGGCATAGCCCGGTTGCGCGGATCTGGGAAGCCCGTATGTGTCAGGCACCGCGCGATTTGGGCTCTCGCGACACCGTCCGGTTCGGAGATGAAGATCGCGCTTCGCGTCGGGAGAGAGCCGGGCGCAGACGGACCGGGAGGATCGGTGCACCGGCCCGGAGGACCGGCCTTGGAGCGGCATCCGCCGCCCTCCGTCTCCTTGGGCCCGCAAGGCGCTCCGGTGCCGTGGCGCGCTTGCGGTGTGCAGCGGCCGGAAATCCCCGCTATTCCGCCGCCTCCGACCCCTTGCGCCCCTTTTTCCGTCCCGGACCGCGCTCCGGCGTTTCCGCATCGACCTGCTCGACGCTCTCGGGCGTCGCGGGCGGCGGCTCGGGCGCGCGTGCCGGGGGGGCGGCGCGGGTCGCGGCGAGCGGCGCGGGGCCGGACGACATCGCGGGCGCGCTCACGCGATGCGCGTCGAAGCTGTCGGGCGCCCCCCAGGCCCCTTCGCCCGTGCTCCAGACGAATTCCGGGTTCTGCGCCCGCTTCGCCTCCCGGCGCAGGCGGTAGTCCTCCGCGGAGCGGCTCTGCGCGCCCAGCGCGGTCGCGAGCCGCATCCGCGCATGGTGCAGGATGTCCCAGAACCAGACCCGGAGCGCCAGCATCGCCGGAGTGAAGACCAGCGTCAGGACCGTGGCGATCCCGAGGCCGAAGACCACGGCGGTCGCGAGGTTGGTCCAGAATTGCGCCGTGGGCGCGTTGATCGTGTAGCCGCCGCCGATGAAGTCGAGCGAGATCGCGAACATCATCGGCGTGAGCCCCGCCATGGTGGTGATGGTGGTGAGGATCACCGGCCGGATGCGGTCCTCGGCCGTGCGCACGATGGCCTCGATCCGGGGCATGTAGCGGGCGTATTCCTGATAGGTGTCGATCAGCACGATGTTGTTGTTCACCACGATCCCCGCGAGCGCGACGATGCCCGTCCCGGTCATGATCATGCCGAAGGTCATGTCCATCACGAGGAGCCCGACGAGCACGCCCGCCGTGGACATCACGACCGCGAGCAGCACCAGCACCGCGTTGTAGAAGCTGTTGAACTGCGCGAGCAGGATGATGAACATGAGCGCCAGCGCGGCGCCGAAGGCCTGGCCGAGGAAGGCGCCGGTTTCCTGTTGCTCCTCGTCGTCGCCGGTCCATTGCCATGTGACGCCGTCGGGCAGGGCGGCCTCCTCCCGGAGCCAGCGGGTGAGCGTGCCGATCCGCTCGGTGGCGGTGATCGTGACGCCGTCCTCCCGCGTCAGTCCGCTGTCCACCGCCGCCTTCACGTCGTAATAGCGCTGCTGGTCCACGCGGTCGATCTGGGCGAGCTTCGCGACCGGCTCGCGGGTGATGAAATTGGACAGCGGCACGAGCCCGTCCCGAGTGCGCACCTTCAGCGTGTCGAGGGTGGAGAGCACGCGGTCCTGTTCGGGCAGGCGGACACGGATCTCGATTTCCTCGTCGGAGGACGGCACGCGCATCGTGTCGAGCAGGATGCCGCGGGTGACGAGCTGGATCATGCCGCCGACGGTGGCGACATCCGCGCCGTAGCGCCCCGCCTTCTCCACGTCCACGTCGATCTGCCAGTCGATGCCGGGCAGGGGGCGGGTGTCCTCGATATCGGCAAGCCCCTCCATCGTCTCGAATTTCGCCCGCACGGTCGCGGCCGCTTCCGCGAGCGCGTCGAAATCGTTGCCCTTCAGCCGCAGGTGCACGGGCTTGGCCGAGGCCGGGCCCATCGCGAGGTTCAGCGTTTCGGTGTAGATGCCCGGCAGGGCCGCGAGCTTGCGTTCGAGTTCCGCGAGCACGTAATCGCCGTCGTATTCGGGCCGCACATGCGTGTCCTCGAAGAACAGGATGCCGTCCTTCGTCTCCGTCGGGCGGTCGTCCCAGGGGATGAGCTCGACCTGGATCTGGCCGATCGTGTCGCGCGGGGCGGAGGAGCCGCCGGTGTTGCGGTTGAGCCCGCCCTCGCCGGCGAAGACGAAGGCATTGTCGACGCCCGGCTGGTTCAGCACGATCTCCTCGGCCTGGTGCACGAGCGCGTCCTTCTCCGCGAGCGAGAGATTGCCGCGGGCGCGCACGTAGATGATCGCCTGTTCGGGTTCGGAGGCGGCGAAGAATTCGATGCCGCGGTTGTTCTGTCCGTAATAGACGAAGACGGCCACGACCCCCGCGATGACGGAGGCGACGGCGACGAGCGGCATCACCGGATTGCCGGCGATGAAATGGGTGAAATGGCCGAAGGGTGTGCGCCTGTAGCCGGCGTCGACCTTTTTCGCCGGGCGTTCGATCCGTGCCGCCGAGAGCATGATCCCCGTGCCTGCGGAGCCGGTCAGGAAGAGCGCGAACCCCAGCGTCAGCGGTCCCCAGCCGGAGGCGCCGTCGGGCAGCAGGTAGGACGGGTTCATCATCTGCATCAGCCCGAGGAAGACGAGATAGGCGAAGGGCAGCACGAGCACCGCGCGCAGCCACCAGGGCGCGATGCGGCGCAGCCCGGCGGAAATGTCGTCGAAGGCCCGCGCGATCCGGCCGGAGACCCCGCCCATGACCGGAAGGTAGATCAGCGCGACGATGAGCGAGGCGGAGAGCACGAAGATGATCGTGACCGGCAGCATTCCCATGAAGGCACCCGCGACGCCCGGCCAGAACAGCATCGGCAGGAAGGCGCAGAGCGTGGTGGCCGTGGAGGAGACGATCGGCCAGAACATGCGCTGCGCCGCCTCGACGAAGGAGGCCATCGGCCCGTCGCCCTCCTCGATCCGGCGGTCGGCATATTCGACCACGACGATCGCCCCGTCCACGAGCATCCCGACGGCGAGGATCAGCCCGAACATCACGATGTTGGAGATCGTCACCCCCATGAGCCCGAGGAGGATGAAGCACAGCAGGAAGGAGGTCGGGATCGCGAAGCCGACGAGGAGCGCCGAGCGGATGCCGAGGGCGGCGAGCACGACGACCATCACCAGCGCGATCGCGGTGAGCACCGAGCCCTCGAGCTGGCTCACCATCGAGGAGACCTGCCGCGACTGGTCGTTCGAGGTGCCGACGACGATCGCCTCCTGCAACTCCTCGGGCCATGTCGCGTATTCCGCCTCGATCTCCTGTTTGACGAGCGCGACCGTGTCGATGATCGGGAAGCCCTTGCGCTTGACCACCTGGAGCGCCACGGTGCTCTCGCCGTTGAACCGCGCGGTGCCCTCGGGATCCTCGAAGGTGAGCCGGATGTCCGCGAGATCGCCGAGCGTCACCACCCGGTCGCCGTTGACCTTCACCGGAAGCTCCATCACGTCGCGCTGGTCGTCGAAGCTCGACGGGATCTTCACCGAGAAGGCGCCCTGGTCCGTTTCCACCTCGCCCGCCGCGACGAGCTGGTTGTTGGCGGTGACCACGTCGATGAGTTCGGCGGCGGTGACGTTGTAGCTTTCGAGCCTGAGCGGGTCGATGATCACCTCGAGCATCTCGTCGCGATGCCCGGTGAGCGCCGCTTCGAGCACGGGTTCCAGCCCCTCGATCCGGTCCTGCATGCGCTTGGCGTATTGCACGAGCGTGCGTTCGGGCACGGGGCCGGTGAGGTTCACGATGAGGATCGGGAATTCGGAGAAGTTGATTTCCGTGATCGTGTAGCTGTCCGCGCCCTCGGGGAAGTCCGCCTCGGCCCGGCCCATGCGGTCGCGCACATCGGCGATGGTCTTCGACTTGTCCCAGCCGAAATCGAATTCAAGCGCGATCCCCGCATAGCCCTCTGCGGCGGTGGCCGACATGGTGTCGAGCCCGTCGAGATCCGACAGTTCCGTTTCCATCGGTCGGACGAGCAGTTTCTCCGCATCCTCGGCGGAAATCCCCGGAAAGGGGACGGAGACGAACAGGGCGGGGATCTCGATATCCGGCTCGCCCTCCTTCGGCAGGCTCATGTAGGCGAAGGCCCCGGCGACGAGAGTCAGCACGATGAAGGCGAGGATCATCCGCGCGTGATGGCCGGCCCAGGCGACGATTCCGGTCATTGCATGCTCTCCGCCTCTGCGCCGGCCTGCGGTGGTTCGGCATAATGGGGGTCGACCGCCACGCCCGCGCGCACGAAATCCTGGCCGACGGTGATGATCGCCGCCTCCTCGGCCAGCCCTGTGACCCAGATCCCCTCGCGCGTGTCGCGCATGACGGTGACCGGGGCGAATTCGACGCGCTTGTCCGGTCCGACGAGGCGCAGCCCGATCCGCCCTTCGTCATCAAGCGTGAGCGCCGATTGCGGCACGAGATGGGCGGTGACACCCTGGGCGCGGATCGCGAGTTCGACGGTCTGCCCGTCGCGGATCCGGAAGTCGGGATTGGGGATCTCGACCTCGACCCGGAAGGTGCGGGTGGTCGGATCGGCCGAGCGCGACAGGAAGGTGACGCGGCCGCTCACCTCGTCGCCCGACAGGAGCCGCGCCCCCGCGGGCGCGCCGACCTCGATCTGGTCCACCTCCGCCTCGGGCGCGTAGCCCACGAGCTTGACCGGATCGAGCTGAATCACCGTCGCGCAGGACGATCCGGCGGCGAGAAACGTGCCGAGTTCCGCCGTGTCGCTTTCCAGAAGCCCGGCGAAGGGCGCCTTCACCTCGAGGTTCACGATGTCCCGCTCGGCCTGCGCGACCGCGGCGCGGGCCCGTTCGACCCCCGCCTGCGCGGTGAGGATCTGCGTGTCGGAGGCGTAGCCGCCCCGGTTGAGCCGCTGCGCGTTCGACAGGGCGACCTCCGCCTCCGACAGCGCGGCCTTCGCCTCCGCGAGCGTCGCGTCGCGGGTGCCCCGGTCGATCCGGCAGAGCACCTCGCCCGCCTGGACATAGGCGCCCTTGCGCAGCGGGTCGTTCACGACGCGTCCGGCCGTCTCGGCGGTGACCTCCACGCTGCGTGCGGCCTCCGTCTGTCCGCGCAGCAGCACGACGTTGTCGAGCGCGCGGGCCGTGGAGCGCGTCGCAACGACGGAGACCGTCTTGTCCTCGCCCGCTGCCTTGCGCGCGGGCGGCGCGAAGCTCTCCGCGCTCTCCGGCGCCGGATCGGCCGCGCCGCTACCGCCGCCGGTCAGCCGGTCGCGTTCGAAGACGAAGGCATAGAGGAAGGCCATGACGAGCAGGGCGGTGAGGACGTGAATGAGGCGCATCGAGGTCTCGTCTCTTGTCGTTTTCGGCGGTGCCCCCTGTCAACGTCCGGAGAGGCGGTTCGGATCAGTCGCCGGAGGGCTGAAGGTGGAGTTAAACTTTTTAACATCTTCGCCAAGATGGGGCGGATGCGGTGCGTTCGCAACCGGCCTCTTTGCCGCCGGTCAGGGCATGTGTCCTTCGTGTCCGGTTCGCCCTTCGGCTCCCGTCGCACCCCCGCTCCTGCGTCGGATCAGGGCTCCTGCCGCGCGCGCACCGCATTGCGCGCGAGCGCCGCGATGAGATCGGTCCGTGTCACGATGCCCGCGATCCGTCCGTATTCTACCACGGGGACGGCATCCGTGTCCCCGTCCGCCATCATCGGCAGCAGGGCGCCGACCGGTGTGTCCGCCGTGGCACGGGGACCAGCGACGCTCATGATGTCGCCCGCCGTCACCGGTCGGTCGCGATCGCGGTCCAGCAGGCGCCGGAGCGCGGCGAGGTATCCCCGCTCGAGGCGGAAGGCATCGTCCCGCGCCTGGCCGATCAGGTGCATCTGGAAGATGACGCCGAGGAATTTCCCCTCCGCCCCGATGACGGGCAGGGAGGTGAACCTGTGGCGCCTGAACAGGTCCGCCACCTCTCCGAGCGGGGTGTCCGGGCGGACGGTGACCAGGTCGCGGGACATGATGTCGCCCGCCTTCAGCGGTCCCGAGGAGTGAGCCGCCGCCTGCAACTCCGCCGCGCCGATCAGCCGGGCGAGGTCCTCGACCCCGAGGTTGAAGGACTGCCTGTAGCGTTCGAGCAGGCCGGTCAGCTCCTGCGCCGAAAGGCCCAGGCGTTCGGACGGGGCGCGGTCGGCGGTCCGGTGCCGGTTCGGGTCGTCGAACTGCCGGAACGGATAATGCCGGCCCGTCATCCGCGCATAGAGGGTCGCGAGCACGACAAGAGCGACGGTGCCGGCGGCAACCGGCGCAAGGGCGAACCAGAACCCGAGGCGGGCGACGGCATCGGGGCTCATCGCGGCGGTCATGGCGACGGCGCCCGCCGGCGGATGCACCGCCCGGCACAGGATCGTGGCCGTGACGGCCAGCCCGACGGCGAGGCCGATCCGCAGGGCGGGATCGGCGACCGCGGCGCAGACCGCGACGCCGACAATGGCCGCGACGGTGTTTCCGACGATTGCCGACCAGGGCTGCGCAAGCGGGCTGTTCGGCACCGCGAAGAGCAGGACGGAGGTCGCGCCGAAGGGGGCGACGAGATAGAGGCCCATGTCGAGATCCACATGCGGCGACAGGAGAAACAGCCCGGTCAGGCAGAGCCCGGCGAAGGCGCCGATTCCGGCGCGCAAGGCCTCCATGGCAGAAACCCGCGCGACCGCCGGGCCGAGTGATCGTAGAATGTGCAAGATGCCTGCCTCCCCGCCGAGTTGGGACAAGGTTTCAGCATCATGATGCGAAAAGCGCAAGCGCAACGATCATCAGGGACACGGGCGCCGCGACATCCGCGATATTCCGGGCGCGCAGCGCGCCGTTTCCTCCGCTCCGGAAGGTCGCGCGCCCGAGGGGCCTTGGCATTTCTTTGCGGATCGGGGTAAGAGGGAGCGGAACGACAACATGACTGATGCGCCGCCGCGCAGGCTGGGGGAGAGTTGAGCCAGACCGACAGCTTCATCGACGAGGTGACCGAAGAGGTCCGCCGGGACCGCCTTTACGCGTTTCTGAAGAAATACGGCTGGATCGGGATCCTCGCCGTGGTCGTGCTCGTGGGCGGTGCCGCCTGGAGCGAGTATGCGAAGGCGAAGGCGCGGACCGAGGCGGAAGCCACGGGCGATGCGATCACCGCCGCGCTCGCCGCGGAGGACCCCGCCGGGCGCGCCGCCGCGCTCAACGAGATCACGGCCGCGGGCGATGCGCGGATCGTCGTGGCGATGCTGCGCGCGGGCGAGCTTCACGCCGCCGGCGACGTCAAGGGCGCGCTCGCCGCGCTCGCGCCCTTCACCACCGATGCGATGCTCGATCCGGTCTATCGCGATCTGGCGGTGCTCAAGTCGGCGATGCTCGGGGCGGGGGAGACGCCGCCCGAGGAGCGGATGAGCCAGCTCGCCGGCATCGCCGGGCCGGGCGCGCCCTATCGGCTGCTCGCCGAGGAGCAGATCGCCGCGGCGCAGGTCGAGATGGGCGACACCGAGGCCGCGGTCGCGGGGTATCGGGCCATTTCGCAGGACGAGGAGGCAAGTAATGCCTTGCGTCGGCGCGCGCTCCAGATGATTGTGGCGCTTGGGGCGGACCCGGAGGCCGGGTGATCCGGGCCGGGCCTAACGGATTGATATGACGGCTGAAGGCCGCGTGACAGGTTGAACTCAGGGGTAGCATGAGGGAGAGCGGGATGATGGGTCAGGCAGGAAAGGCGGGGCTTTTTGCGGCCATGCTGGCGCTCACCGCCTGTGGCGCGGCACGCGAGGAGATCCTTCCCGGTCAGCGCCTCGACCCGCGCGCCGGGACCATTCTCGGCAGCGGCGAGGCACCGCGCGCCGATCGCGCCGCGCAGATTTCGCTCGGGGCGCCGGTCAGCCGTGCGGACTGGCCGATGGTCGGGGCCGGACGGCTCCATGCCTCGGGCCACAATGCCTTCACCACGGGCGCGCCGGCACTTGCCTGGACCGCGTCCGTCGGGAAGGGCAACACCCGCAAGCTGCGCCTGACCGTGGATCCCGTCGCCGCCGGCGGCCGGGTCTTTGCGATGGATGCCGAGTCGCGGCTCGTGGCGCTCTCCGCCTCGGGCGGCGGCACGCTCTGGTCCGTCGATCTCACCCCGCCGGGCGAACGCCGGGGCAAGGCCTTTGGCGGCACGCTCGCGGTGGCAGGGCCGACGCTCTATGCGACGACGGGCTATGGCGAACTGATCGCGCTCGATGTGGCGACCGGCGGCATCCGCTGGCGCCAGGATCTCGAGGCCGTGGGCGCGGCGGGCATCAGCGTGCATGACGGCATGGTCTATGTCACCGCCGGCGACGGCCAGGCCTGGGCGCTCGACGCCGGCACGGGCCGGGTGAGATGGACCCTTGCCGGTCCCGAGAGCGTCACCCGCCGCGTTGGCGCGGCCTCTCCGGTCGTCACCGACCAGCTCGTCGTCTTCCCCTTCGCCTCGGGCGATCTCTATGCGAGCTTCCGCAAGGGCGGGATGCGTTACTGGACCGCGTCGATCGCCGGCCAGCGGCCGGGCGTGGTCTATGCCAATGTGTCCGACATCACCTCCGATCCGGTCGTGGTCGGCGAGCGGCTTTATGTCGGCAACCAGGCCGGGCGCTACGCCGCCTTCGATCTGGGGACCGGGGAGCGGATCTGGACCGCAGACGAAGGCGCCTACAGCCCGGCCTCCGTGGTCGGCGGCTCCGTCTTCATCGTCACTGACCGCAACGAGCTCGTGCGCCTTTCGGCCGCGACCGGGGAGCGGATCTGGGGCGCGCAGCTTCCCTATTTCACCACCGACAAGCCGCGCAAGCGCAAGACGGTCTTCGCCCATTACGGCCCCGTGGCCGCCGGCGGCCGGATCTGGGTCGCCTCCGACGACGGCACCCTGCGCGGCTTCGACCCGGCCACCGGCGCGCTTTCGGCCAGCGTCGCGCTGCCCGAGGGTGCGGCCTCCGATCCGATCGTGGTCGGCGGGGTGATGTACGTGCTGCTGGAGAACGGTTCGCTCGCCGCGCTGCGCTAGGCCCTTTACTCGCGCGCCCGTTCGGGTGTATCGGGGCCGCTTGGAACGAAGACCCGCAACACCCGGAGAGTGACCATGAGTTTCTCGCTCGCCATCGTCGGCCGCCCCAATGTCGGCAAGTCGACCCTGTTCAACCGCCTCGTCGGGCGGCGGCTCGCGCTGGTCGACGACCAGCCCGGCGTCACGCGCGACCTGCGCGAGGGCGAGGCGAAGCTCGGCGACCTGCGCTTTACCGTGATCGACACGGCGGGCCTCGAGGAGGCCACGGACGAAAGCCTCCAGGGCCGGATGCGCAGGCTCACCGAACGCGCCGTGGACATGGCCGACATCTGCCTGTTCATGATCGACGCGCGCGCGGGCGTCCTGCCCGCGGACGAGGTCTTTGCCGAAATCCTGCGCAAGCGCGCGCGCCATGTCATCCTCGCCGCCAACAAGGCGGAGGGGCAGGCGGGCGAGGCGGGGCTGCTCGAGGCCTATGCGCTCGGCCTCGGAGAACCGCTGCGCCTGTCGGCCGAGCATGGCGAGGGGATGCCGGACCTCTACTCGGTGCTGCAACCGCTTGCCGAAGGATTCGAGGCACGCGCCGCGGCGGAGGCGCCCGAGGTCGATGTGGATCTGACCGAGGAGGAGCAGGAGTTCGGCGAGGACGAGGAGATCGGCGGCACCTCGCGCGACTTCACCCGCGACAAGCCGCTCCAGATCGCCGTGGTCGGCCGCCCGAACGCCGGCAAGTCGACGCTGATCAACAAGCTTCTGGGCGAGGATCGCCTGCTCACCGGCCCGGAGGCGGGGATCACCCGCGACGCGATCTCCGTCACGATGGACTGGGACGGCACGCCGGTGCGTATCTTCGACACGGCGGGCATGCGCAAGAAGGCGAAGGTGCAGGAAAAGCTCGAGAAGCTTTCGGTAGCCGATGGTCTGCGCGCGGTGAAATTCGCGGAGGTCGTGGTCGTGCTGCTCGACGTCTCGATCCCGTTCGAACAGCAGGATCTGCGCATCGCCGATCTTGCGGAGCGCGAGGGGCGCGCGGTGGTCGTGGCGGTCAACAAATGGGACACCGAGGGCGACAAGTCCAACAAGGCGCGCGAGTTGCGCGAGGAATTCGCCCGGCTTCTGCCGCAGCTCAGGGGCGCGCAGCTCGTCACCGTCTCCGCGGTGACCGGCAAGAACCTCGACAGGCTGCGCGAGGCGATCCTCGAGGCGCATGCGGTCTGGAACCGGCGCGTGTCGACCTCGCGGCTCAACAGCTGGCTCGGCGCGATGACCGAGGCGCACCCGCCGCCCGCTCCCGGCGGGCGCCGGATCAAGCTCAGGTACATGACGCAGGTGAAGGCGCGCCCGCCGCAATTCGTGGTGATGTGCAGTCATCCCGAGGAGCTGAACGAGAGCTACAAGCGCTACCTCGTCAACGGGTTGCGCGAGGATTTCGACATGCCCGGCACGCCGATCCGGCTGTTCTTCCGCTCCCAGGCGGACCGGAATCCCTACAGGAACAAGACGAAATCGACACCGTCGCGGCTTCGGAAGCATCTCGGCAAGGATCGGGCGGACGCGCCGAAGAAGAAGCGCTGACGCGCTTGCCTCCGGCGGGGATATTTCAGGAGCAGATGAAGCCGGGCGCGGTGCCTCTGCCTTCGCCTGCGTTCAGATATCCAGCTCGACCCAGATCGGCACATGGTCCGACGGTTTGTCCTTTGCGCGCGTATGGGCGTCGATCTGGCAGTCGGTGAGCCGGTCGGCGGCCTGCGGCGACAGCAGGACATGGTCGATGCGGATGCCGTCGTTCTTCTGGAAGGCGCCGGCCTGGTAATCCCAGAAGGTATACAGCCCCGGCGCCCCGTTGCGCACGCGCAGCGCGTCGGTGAGCCCGAGCGCCGTCAGCCGCCGGAAGGCCGTGCGGCTCTCGAGCCGGAAGAGCGCGTCCTCCGTCCAGGCCTCCGGGCGTTTGGCGTCCTCGGGCTGGGGAATGAGGTTGTAGTCGCCGGCCATCAGGAAGGGGGCCTCGAGCGCCAGAAGCGCCTTCGCCCGCGCCTCGAGCCGGGCGAACCACTTGAGCTTGAAATCGTATTTGGAGCCCGGAACCGGCGTCCCCTCGGGCGTCAGCTCGACCGGGTTGCCGTTCGGCAGGTAGAGCCCGCAGATGCGGATCGCGCCCTTCTCTCCGCTCACCGTTGCCTCGATGTAACGCGCCTCCACGTCGTCGCCGTGGTCGCGCCCCATGCCCGCGCCGCCGGGCAGGCCGCGCGTCACGTCCTCGAGCGGGCGTTTCGAGAGGAGCGCGACGCCGTTGAAGCTCTTCTGCCCGTGGGTTTCCACGTTGTAGCCCAGATCCTCGAAGAGGTCGCGCGGGAAGTTCTCGTCGAGCGACTTGATCTCCTGAAGGATGACGACATCCGGTTCCGCCTCTTTCAGCCAGTCGACGAGTGCGCCGGCGCGGGCCTTGATGCCGTTGATGTTGAAGCTCGCGATCTTCATGGAATGCTCCCTCGTTTGCTTCTTTGTAGGGGGCTCAGCCGCGCTCGGCAATGGCGCGTCCCGCCGCGGCGGCGGAGGCCCAGGCCCATTGGAAATTGTAGCCGCCGAGCCAGCCGGTGACGTCCACCACCTCGCCGATGAAGAACAGGCCGGGCAGGGGGGGCGCCTCCATCGTCTTCGACGACAGCCCGGCGGTGTCGACCCCGCCGAGCGTGACCTCGGCGGTGCGGTAGCCTTCCGATCCTGTCGGTTTGAGCGTGAGCGCGTGGAGCCGGTCGGCAAGGGCGGCGAGCGCCGTGTCGGGCTGGTCGGCGAGATTGCCGGTGAGGGACCATCGCCCGGCGAGGGCCGCGGCGAGCCTGGCGGGCAGCAGGGTGGCGAGCACCGTCTGCATCTGCCGCCGGCCATTCTCCTGCCGCGCGGCGCGCAGGGCGGCGAAGGCGTCGCGGCCAGGCAGCAGATCGGCGGTGATCGCGTCGCCTTCGCGCCAGTAGTTCGAGATCTGGAGAACCGACGGGCCGGATAGGCCGCGGTGGGTGAAGAGAAGCGCCTCGTCGAAGGCGGTGCCGTTGGCGGAGAGGCGCGCCTCGAGCGCGGTGCCGGCGAGCGGTGCGATCCAGTCGAGTTCCTGCGGCGCGAAGGTGAGCGGGACGAGGCCGGGGCGGGTGTCGGTCACGGGCAGGCCGAATTGTTCGGCGATGCGGTAGCCGAGGCCGGAGGCGCCGATTTTCGGAATGCTCTTGCCGCCGGTCGCGACGACGAGATGGCGGGCATGGGCGGGGCGCCCCGAGAGGGTGAGGCGAAAGCCGGTCCCGTCATGGGCGATCTCGTCCACCGTGGTCGCGAGGCGAATCTCCGCGGCGCGGGCTTCGGCCAGGAGCATGTCGATGATGGTCTGGGATTTTCCGTCGCAGAACAGCTGTCCCAGCGTCTTCTCGTGCCAGCCGATGCGGTGGCGGCCGAGCAGGTCGAGGAAATCCCATTGGGTGTAGCGGGCGAGGGCGGATTTCGCGAAATGCGGATTGGCGGAGAGGAAATTTTCCGGCCCCGCGTGGAGATTGGTGAAATTGCACCGTCCGCCGCCGGAGATGCGCACCTTTTCGGCCGCGCGCCGCGCGTGGTCCACGACGAGGACCCGGCCGCCTTTCGCCGCCGCGAACCCGGCGCAGAAAAGCCCGGCGGCACCGGCGCCCAGGATGATCGTGTCGAACTGTTCCATGCCCCGCTTTGAGCAGGGGGTGCGGGGTTTTGCAAGAGTGGTCGGGCGGGAAAAAGGGGGGATGGGGAAAGCCCCCGGACCCTGGGTCACGGGGGCTTTCGCACCGTCGGCCGGAGGGTCCGGTCAGTTGGTATTCGCGTCGTGGATCGTGGTGGTCGCCTCGACCTGGCCGCCGACGGTCAGCACGATGAGAAGCTGCTGCGCGGTATTGGCGTCGAGGGTGACGTTCACCCCCTCGTTGGCGCCGGCGCTGACTTCGGCGGAGCCGATCAGGTCGCCCTGTTCGCCGGCGGTGTAGTCATAGACCTGAACCGTGCCGGCCTGCGAGGCGCGCACCATCTCGAGGGTGAGCGAGGTGGAAATATTGTCGTTCTCGCCGGGCACGATGTAGTTGTATCCCATGCCCTGCGCATAGGAGGCCGTGCCGGTCGCGAGCGCGATCAGCGAGGCGGCGGCGAGGGTTTTCATCGAAGTATAGGTCATGATCTGGTCCTTCCTTGCATGATGCCGGGCCGGGCGTGTCATGGCGCGGCCGTTGTGAGGGACGAGATGTGTCGCGACACGGAAAAGTTAAGGCATTGTGCCATAACAAAAAATTTATGCCGGTCCTGGCGGCGGACTCGGAACCCCGAGCCCGTCTCGCGCGTTGTCTCACGCCGATTTGATCGCCTCGGCGGGATTTCGCGTGGGCGCGCCGTGCCGCGCCTCCCCGCAAGGGATCTAAAGCGAGAAGGACACGCCGCAGCCGCAGGAGGAGGTGGCGTTGGGATTGTCGATGACGAAACGGGCACCGATCAACTCTTCGGTGAAGTCGATGGTCGCGTTCTCGAGGAAGGGCAGGGAGACCGGGTCGATCACCACCGCGCCGCCCTCGCCCTTGAGGACCACGTCGTCCTCGGCCGGTTCGTCGAGGGTGATGTCGTACTGGAAACCGGAGCATCCGCCGCCTTCGATCGCGACGCGCAGCACCTTCTCCTCGCCGGTGCTCGCGTTGATCTCGGCAAGGCGGGCAAAGGCGCGGGGCGTGACTTTCGGGGGGAGCGTGAGGGACATGTCGGAGCCTTCGGATCGAATTTCTGTCGCGTTTCGCATGAACTGGTCAATTTCGGGCGGCTTTTCAGCCCTTTGGCCGTCAAAACCCGGCTTCATCTGTTTGTCGCCGGGGGTCATCATGGAATATAGTCGTTCGAAACAGACGCGACAAGGACGCGGCGCAGGCTTGGCCTACCGCGAGACAGGCAGATGCTGAAACCCTATGCAAGCCAGCCGGGCGAGACCCGCGGACGGCTTCACGCCGAGAAACTTTCCACCTTCCGCTCGCCCTGGCAGCGGGACCGGGACCGGATCATCCATTCCTCCGCCTTTCGGCGGCTCAAGCACAAGACGCAGGTCTTCGTCGAGCACGAGGGGGATTATTACCGCACGCGGCTCACCCATTCGATCGAGGTGGCGCAGGTCGCGCGGACGATCGCCGGTGTGCTCGGGCTGAACGAGGGCCTCGCGGAGGCGGTGGCGCTCGCGCACGATCTGGGCCATTCGCCCTTCGGCCATACCGGCGAGGACGCGCTGGAACTGCTGATGGCGCCCTATGGCGGGTTCGATCACAATGCCCAGGCCCTCAGGATCGTGACGAAGCTCGAGAAGCACTATGCCGATTTCGACGGGCTGAACCTCACCTGGGAGAGCCTCGAGGGCATCGCGAAGCACAACGGGCCGATCGTGGGGCCCTATGCGGACAAGAAGAAACATCCCGAGGACGCGCCGCTGCCCTATGCGCTGGAGGAGGTGAACGCGCAATTCGATCTCGAGCTGCACACCTTTGCCTCCGCCGAGGCGCAGGTCGCGGCCATCGCCGACGACGTGGCCTATAACCATCACGACCTGCACGACGGGCTGCGCGCCGGGTTGTTTACCGCCGAGGATCTCATGGAACTGCCGCTGACGGGACCGGCCTATGAGGAGGTCGACCGGGAGTATCCGGGGCTCGAGGCGAACCGGCGCGATCACGAGGCGCTGCGGCGCATCTTCGGCTACATGGTCGAGGACGTGATCGCCATCGCCACCAACCGGCTGGAGAGCGCAAAGCCGGAGACCGCGCAGGACATCCGCGACATGGACCGCACGATCATCCGGTTCTCGAAACCGTTCTACCAGAACCTTAAGGTAATAAAATCTTTTCTTTTCAAGCGAATGTACCGCGCTCCTTCGGTGGTGCGCGAACGCAGGCGCGTGACGATGATGGTCAACACGCTGTTCCCGCTCTTCATGCAGAAGCCCGAGCTTCTGCCGCAGGAATGGCGCCAGGAAGTCGACGCGGTGCAGAGCGACACGGAACTCGCGCGGCTGGTTCTGGATTATGTCGCAGGCATGACCGATCGCTTCGCGATCCAGGAATACAAACGGCTCTGCACCTGACGGGCAGGGCGGAGAAGGGACAGCGAAAGGGGCAGCATGGCCACGAACATCATGGGGGGACTCGCCCCCGTCGAAGCCTTCGCGCTCATCGGCGTTCTGGGCGTGGGCTCGCAATGGCTGGCCTGGCGGCTGAAGCTGCCGGCCATCGTGCTCATGCTCGTGGCGGGCATCCTCATCGGGCCGGTGACCGGCATCCTCGATCCCGACCGCGATATCGGCGAGCTGGTGCAGCCGCTCATCTCCCTCGCCGTGGCGGTGATCCTGTTCGAGGGCGGGCTGACGCTTGATCTGCACAAGCTCGGGGATGCGCGCACCGGCGTGACGCGCCTCGTCGTGATCGGCGCGCCGCTGGGCTGGTTTCTCTCCGCGCTTGCGCTGCATTTCGGGGCGGGCATCGGCTGGGAGGCTTCGGCGGTCTTCGGCGGGATCATGGTCGTCACCGGCCCCACCGTCATCGCGCCGCTCCTGCGGCAGGCGAAGCTGCAACGCCGTCCCGCGAACCTTCTGCAATGGGAGGCGATCGTCAACGATCCGGTGGGCGCGCTGGCCGCGGTGCTCGCCTTCGAATTCGTGCTCGTGGGGCGGGAGGCGGAAAGCCTTCCGGCGGCGCTCCTGCAACTGGGCTTCGGCATCGCGATCGCGACCGGGATCGGCCTCGCGGCGGGGGCCGCGGTCTCCTACACCTTCCGGCGCGGCTATGTGCCGGAATACATGAAGGTGCCGGTGCTCTTCGCGGCCCTTCTCGCCACCTTCGCCGTGCCCGACCTGCTGCTGCACGAAAGCGGGCTTCTGGCCGTGACGGTGATGGGGCTCGTGATCGCCAATGCCGACCTGCCCTCCTTCGAGGAGCTCCGGCGCTTCAAGGAACATGCGACGATCCTGCTCGTCTCGGGGGTCTTCATCCTTCTGGCCTCCTCGGTGGACTTCGCCACCCTTGCGCAGCTCACCTGGCGCGCGGGGCTGTTCGTCCTGCTGGTGATCGCCGTGGCGCGTCCGCTCACGGTGCTGATCTCCCTCATCGGCACGGGGCTGCCCTGGAAGGAGAAGCTGTTTCTCGCCCTCACCGGCCCCCGCGGGGTGGTGCTCGTCGCCGTGGCGGGGCTTTTCGGGGAACGGCTCGCCGCCGCGGGCGTGCCCGACGGGGTGCTCCTCGGTCCCCTGGCCTTCGTGCTGGTGATCGCGACCGTGACGCTTCACGGTTTCACCCTCGCACCGATGGCGCGCTTCCTTGGCCTCGCCTCGACCGGCAGGCCCGGCGTGCTCTTCGTCGGCGGCTCGCGCTTCACCACCGCGCTCGCCGCGGCGCTGAAGAAGGAGGAGGTGCCGGTGCTGATTTCCGACCCGAACCACGGGCGGCTGGTGCGGCCGCGCGCGGAGGGCCTGCCGATCTTCTACGGCGACGTGCTCTCCGAGGCGGCGGAGGACAATCTCGAACTGCTCGACTTCTCGATCGTGATCGCGGCGACGGAGAACGACGCCTATAACACGCTGGTGACCACCGATCTGGCGCCGGAATTCGGGCGCGAGCACGTCTGGCAACTCGCCCGCGTGCGGGAGAACCAGTCGCGCCACGCGCTCCCGACCCAGCTCGGCGGGCGCGGATTCGGGGCGGGCAAGACCTATCGCGAACTCGACGACCTGATGCGCGCGGGCTGGCGCATCTCGGTCACGCCGCTCACCGAGGAATACGGTTTCGACCAGTGGAAGGCGGATCGGGAGGGCGCGCATCTCCTGGGTCGGCTGAGCGAGGCGGGGGAATTCAAGCGCCTGCTCGCGGAGGATGCGGAGATCCTGTTTCCGAAGCGCGCCGAGGCGGCGATCGAGGCGCTGCCGGAGGATCAGCGCGAGAGCGCGCGCGAGGGGCTGAAACGCCGGATGACGGAGGCGCGGTTGCAGGCCGCGCGCGGACGGATGGCGCCGGGCGTGCGCCTCGTGGCCCTTGTCCCGCCGGAGCCGGCGAAGGAAAAGCCCAAACCTTCCGCCTCCCGGCGTGAGGCGGCGCGTCTGGCCGCAGGGGACGGCAGCGGGACCGCCACCGGGGGAAGCGCGGGGCAGGACAGGGGCGTTGACGCGCCCAACGGGCGTGGTAAACCCACGCCCTGACAGAAGATGACCCCCGATAGGACCGCCATGAACCTTTTCGCCGACATCCGCGCCCTCGTGATGGACAGCCTCGCCGCGCTCGTCTCGGAGGGCGTGCTGCCCGCGGGCCTCGATTACGCTGCCGTCGCGGTGGAGCCTCCGCGCGATCCGCTGCATGGCGACATGGCGACCAATGCCGCGATGGTGCTCGCCAAGCCGGCGAAATCGAACCCGCGCGAGATCGCCGGCAAGCTCGCGGAGAAGCTCGGCGCCGATCCCCGGATCGAGAGCGTCGATGTGGCCGGCCCCGGCTTCATCAACCTGCGCCTCGCCGACGGCATCTGGTCGGAGCTTGTCGGAACCGTACTGACGACGGAGGGCTATGGCCGCTCGCGGATGGGCGGCGGCAAGAGGGTGAATGTGGAATACGTCTCCGCCAACCCGACCGGACCGATGCATGTCGGACACACGCGCGGCGCGGTGTTCGGAGACGCGCTGGCCTCGCTTCTGGATTTCGCGGGCTATGACGTGACGCGCGAATATTACATCAACGACGGCGGCGCGCAGGTCGACGTGCTGGCGCGCTCGGCCTTCGAACGCTACCGCGAGGCCAACGGGCTCAATCCCGAGATCGCCGAGGGCATGTATCCGGGCGACTACCTGCGTCCCGTGGGCGAGGCGCTGAAGGAGACCTATGGCACGAGCCTGCTCGACAAGCCCGAGGGCGACTGGCTCGAGGAGGTGCGCGAATTCGCGACCGCCCGGATGATGGACATGATCCGCGACGATCTCGCGACGCTGGGCGTGGAGATGGACGTGTTCTTCTCCGAGAAATCGCTCTACGGCACCGGGCTGATCGAGGCCGCGCTGAAGGAGCTCGACGAGAAGGGCCTGATCTACGAGGGTGTGCTCGAACCGCCGAAGGGCAAGACGCCCGAGGACTGGGAGCCGCGGGAGCAGACGTTGTTCAGGTCCACCGCCCATGGCGACGATGTCGATCGTCCGGTGAAGAAATCCGACGGTTCCTGGACCTATTTCGCCCCGGACATCGCCTATCACTACGACAAGGTGAAGCGCGGCTTCGACGAGATCATTGACGTGTTCGGTGCCGATCACGGCGGCTATGTGAAGCGGATGAAGGCGGCGGTCTCCGCCCTGTCGGACGGCAAGGTGCCCTGCGATATCAAGCTCATCCAGCTCGTGAAGCTCTTCAAGAACGGCGAGCCCTTCAAGATGTCGAAACGCGCCGGCACCTTCGTCACCCTGCGCGACGTGGTGGAGCAGGCGGGCAAGGATGTCACCCGCTTCATCATGCTCACGCGCAAGAACGACGCACCGCTCGATTTCGATTTCGACAAGGTGCTCGAGCAATCGAAGGACAACCCGGTCTTCTATGTGCAATATGCCCATGCCCGCGTGCGCTCCGTGCTGCGCAAGGCGGAAGAGCAGGGCGTGGTGCTGACGGATGTGCCGCGGTTCGACGATCCCGCCGAGATCGCGGTGGCGCGCAAGCTCGCCGACTTCCCGCGCCAGGTCGAGATCGCCGCGAAGGGCCACGAGCCCCATCGCATCGCCTTCTACCTCTACGAACTCGCCTCCGACTTCCATGCGCTGTGGAACAAGGGCAACGAGGACACGCGCCTGCGCTTCCTTCAGGACAGCCCGGAGGCGTCGGCGGCGAAAATGGCCCTGCCGCGTGCCGTGGCCGTTGTGATTTCCGCAGGTCTTGGTATTCTTGGCGTGACCCCGGTCGAGGAGATGCGCTGAGCGCGGCGTCCCCGACCGGCGACAGGAGCGGACCGCATCAGGCAGAGAAGGCAAAGACCTTCGCGCGGTTCCTCACGAGCAGGACATAACCCGCGAGAAACAATGCGGGAAGCGGTGAGAGGCAAAGATGGCGCAGGATTTACGGCACGCCCCGTATATGGGCGGATTCCACTCCGACACTGGCTATGGGCGCGATCCCGCGCGGGAGCGCATGCCCCCGGCAGGATACGCGCCGGCCCCGGCGGAGGGCTGGGCGCCGCAGTACGATGCCGCCTTCCACCCGCCCCATGATGTGCGCTTTGCGCAACAGTTCGCCCATGGCGGCCCCGCGCCGCAGTACGGCCAGGCCCAGCCGGTCGAGGCGATGATGGCCGATGACGACACCGCGGGGGCGCGTCCGCGCCTCGGGATGGCGCAATGGTCGGGGGCGGCGGTGTCGCTCGCGCTCATCGTCGGGCTCGGGATCTGGGGATACCAGCTCCTCGTGCGCGACGTGACGGGCGTGCCGGTGATCCGGGCGCTCGAAGGGTCGGCGCGCATCGTGCCCGAGGATCCCGGTGGCCAGCTCGCGATGCACCAGGGGCTCGCGGTGAATTCCGTCACCGCCGACGGCTCCGCCGCGCCGCCTGCCGATCGCCTCACCCTCGCGCCGCGGCCCGCCTCGCTCACCGAAGAGGATCAGCCGATGGAGCTTATCGCCGAGCCGGTGCTGACCTCCTACACGCCCGAGGTCCCGGCGCAAGCGGACATGCAGGACGCGCTGTCCGCAGCACCGGACCTGTTCCCGGAGGACACCGGGGAGGGGCAGGAGGAGGATCTCGAGACGCTTGCGCTGACCGAGGATCCGCTGGAGCTCCAGGGCCTCGAGGAGGTCTCCGAGGAGGAGATGGCTGAGGACATGCCCGCGGGACCGCTCGCCGTCTCCCCGATCCCGGCGCCGCGCCCGGTGCGCCTCGCCTCCCGCCCGGCGGTGAGCGATGCGGCGAGCCTCGACGGGGTGGCCGGTGACATTCTCGCCGCCATCGCCGGCTCCGGCGAGATGACCGCTTCCGATGTGCCGGCGGGCGATCATCTCGTGCAGTTCGGCGCCTTCCAGAACGAAGAGATCGCCCGCGGCGAATGGGAGCGGCTGAACGCCCGCTTCTCCGACCTCATGGCGGGCAAGACCCGCGTCATCGAGTCGGCGGAAAGCGGCGGGAAGACCTTTTATCGCCTGCGCGCCCACGGCTTTGCGGATGCCTCCGATGCGAACCGCTTCTGTGCCGCGATGACGGCGATGAACGCGGCCTGCGTGCCGACCGTGCAGCGCTGAGGCATGGGGCAGGGCGCGTTCATCCTGGGATGCGAAGGGACCGCCCTGACCGCCCCCGAGGCCGCTTTTTTCGCACAGGCCGATCCCTGGGGCTTCATCCTCTTCTCGCGGAACGTTTCCGATCCGGAGCAGCTGCGCCGCCTTACCGGCGCGCTGCGCGAGGCTGTCGGGCGGGAGGCGCCGGTTCTGATCGACCAGGAGGGCGGACGGGTCCAGCGGCTGCGGGCGCCGCACTGGCGCGAATTCCTCCCGCCGATGGAGCAATGCGAACGCGCCCGAGATCCGGCGCGCGCCATGTGGCTGCGCGGGCGGCTCCTGGCCGAGGATCTCCATGGCGCGGGCATCGACGTGAACTGCGTGCCCGGTCTCGACGTGGCGCGGGCGGAGACCCATCCCTTCCTGCGCAACCGCTGTTTTTCCGAGGATGCTGAGACGGTCGCACGAATGGGACGCGCGCTGGTCGAGGGACTGGCGGACGGCGGTGTGGCCCCGGTGATGAAACACCTGCCGGGCCACGGGCGCGGCACGCTCGACAGCCACAGGGCATTGCCGCGGGTCAGCGCCTCGCGCGCCGATCTCGAGACGGATTTCGCCCCCTTCCGGGCGCTGCGCGATCTTTCCATGGGCATGTCCGCCCATATCGTCATGGAGGCGCTCGACCCCGACCGTCCCGCGACGCAGAGCCCGGAGGCGATCCGGGTGATCCGCGAGGAGATCGGCTTCGACGGGCTGCTGATGACCGATGACATCTCGATGGAGGCGCTCGCGGGCAGCGTGGCCGACCGGGGTACCGCGGCGCTTGCGGCGGGCTGCGATCTCGTGCTGCATTGCAACGGCGATCTGCGGGAGATGGAGACGATCGCGGCGCTCGGCGAGATGGATGCGGCGGCCCAGGCCCGTGCGGATCGTGCGGCAGACAGCCGGCCGGGATATCGCCCTGTTGACATCGCCGCGCTCGAGGCGGAATTTCGACACCTCCTGGGATAGGCAGAGGGGCCCATGGCCGAGCAGGACCAGTTCGACATCGCGGATATCCTGAGCGTCGAGGACCGGCTTGCGGCCGAGGCCCTGATCGTCGACGTCGACGGGTTCGAGGGGCCGCTCGATCTGCTGTTGCAGCTTTCGCGCACGCAGAAGGTCGATCTGCGCCGGATTTCCGTCCTGCATCTCGCGCGGCAATATCTCGCCTTCGTGGAGAAGGCCAAGGAACTGCGCATCGAGCTCGCCGCCGACTATCTGGTGATGGCCGCCTGGCTTGCCTTTCTGAAATCGCGCCTGCTGCTGCCGCCCGATCCGGCGGACGAGGGGCCCTCGGGCGAGGAGCTCGCGGCCCATCTCGCCTTTCAGCTCCAGCGGCTCGAGGCGATGCGGGAGGCCGCCGCGAAGCTCATGGCGCGCGATCAGAAGGGGCGCGACTTCTTCGTGCGCGGTCTGCCCGAGGAGGTCGCACGCATCCGCAGCGTGAGCTATACCGCAAGCCTTCTCGACCTGATGCAGGGCTATGCCCGCGTGCGCACCAAGGACGAGTTCCGCCCCTTCGTCATGGACCGGGAGGCGATCCTGTCGATGGAACAGGCGCTCGACCGGCTGCGCCACCTGATCCCCTATGCGATCGACTGGGCGGATCTGTCGAGCTACCTGCCCGAGGGCTGGGAACTCGACCCGAAGAAACGGCGCTCGGCGACCGCGGCGACCTTTGCCGCCTCGCTCGAGCTTGCGAAACAGGGTAAGATCGTGATCCGGCAGGGCGACACCTTCGCGCCCATCGAGATCAAGGCAAGGAGAGCCGATGAGTGAGCCCGAGACAGAGCCCATGGACGGGGCGGAGGCCCCGGAGATCGGAGAGAGCCTCTTCGGCGCGCCGCCGCTGGCCGAGCAGGAGCGCATGGTGGAGGCCGTGCTCTTTGCCTCCGCAGATCCGGTGAGCGTGGCCGACCTCGCCGCGCGGATGCCGCATGGCTGCGATCCGAAGGTGGCGCTCGAGCTGTTGCAGAAGCGCTATGAGGGGCGCGGCGTGCGCGTCGTCCGTGTGGGCGAGGCCTGGGCGATCCGCACCGCGCCCGATCTCGGCTTTCTCATGCAGAAGGAGACGGTGGAGACCCGCAAGCTGAGCCGCGCGGCGACCGAGACGCTTGCGATCATCGCCTATCATCAGCCCTGCACCCGTGCGGAGATCGAGGAGATCCGGGGCGTCTCCGTCTCGAAGGGGACGCTCGATCAGCTCATGGAGCTCGAATGGATCCGCTTCGGCCGCCGCCGGATGTCGCCGGGGCGTCCGGTGACCTACGTGGTGACGCCCGCCTTCCTCGACCATTTCGGGCTCGAGAGCGCGCGCGACCTTCCGGGTGTGAGGGAATTGCGCGCCGCCGGCCTTCTCGAAAGCCGCCCGATGCCGGGGCTCGGAGAGGACGGTGCCGAAGAGGACGAGGGGCAGGAGGACCTGTTCGAGGACGAAAGCTGAGCGCCGCACCTTGGATCGGCGGGCGGTGCATACTAGCTAGGGAGAGAGGCCGGTCGGGCAGGCGGGCCCGACGTGCAAGGAAAAGGACCGGAGCGATGAATATTGACAGAGTGATCAACATGGTTGTGCGCCAGGTGATGCGCCGCCTCGTCAACATGGGGGTGAACAAGGGCATCGACATGGGCGGCAAGGCCTGGGAAAGGCGCGGAGGCGGCGGGAGCGAGGCGTCGGGCGACACCAAGGCCGGCGCGGGCGACACGGCCAAGCGTGCGAAGAAGGTCGCGCGGCTGTCGCGCCGCATCGGCCGCTTCTGACCGTCGGAGCCTCCGCAGACCGCGCGCTCAGGCGCGGAA
Organism: Celeribacter indicus; assembly: GCF_000819565.1. Lineage (NCBI taxonomy): Bacteria > Pseudomonadati > Pseudomonadota > Alphaproteobacteria > Rhodobacterales > Roseobacteraceae > Celeribacter > Celeribacter indicus. Next base: position 2,679,321 of record NZ_CP004393.1, on the reverse strand, counting down.
GTGCTTCGAGAGCTTGAGGCCCTGTCCCTGATAGTTGGAGGCGAGATCGGCGCCGTAGAGCCGTTCCGGCCGCGTTTCCATCCGCTCGTAGACCAGCCGTCCGACGATCTGCCCGTGCTCGAGCACGAAGGGCGCCTCGTGGCACCGCACTTCGAGCACCCCGCGCGATCCGGCTCCGCCGGCGTTCGCATGACCGAATCCCGGATCGAAGAATCCCGCGTAATGCACGCGGAACTCCCCCACCATCGCAAGATAGGGCGCCATTTCGGCGGCATAGTCGGGCGGGATATGCACCGCCTCGCGGCTCACTAGGATGTAGAAGGCGCCGGGGTCGAGGATGATGCGGCCGTCCCTGGCGTGGATCGGCTCCCAATATTCGGAGGGATCGTAGCCGCCGATGACGTCGAGGTCGATCACGCCGGTATGCGGTTTCGCGCGATAGCCGACGAGATCGCCCGACGCGGGTTTCAGGTCGACGGAAAATCCGAGCCCCTGGTCGATCACCGCCTCGCCGTCGACCAGCGGGCTTTCCGCATGGAGCGCGCGCAGCTCCGCGTCGCCCAGCACCGCCTGACCCGCGCGGAAGCGGATCTGGTTGAGGCGCATGCCGGGCCGCACGAGCACGGAGAAGGAGCGCGGGCAGATCTCCGCATAGAGCGGGCCGCAATAGCCCGGTGCGATGCGGTCGAATTCCACGCCGTCGTCAGTGACGAGCCGGGTCAGGAGATCGAGCCGCCCGGTCGAGCTTTTGGCATTGGCCACCGCCTGAATCCCGTCGGGCAGCGCGAGGCTCTCCATCAGCGGCACGACGTAGACGCAGCCTTTCTCGAGCACCGCGCCGCCTTCGAGGTCGATCTGGTGCATCTCGAATTCCGCGAGCCGCTCGGCCACCTTGCGGCCGTCCCCGGCGAGAAAGGAGGCGCGGACCCGCCAGGCGCGGGCGCCGAGGCGCAGGTCGAGCGAGGCGGGCTGAACCTGCGCGTCGATGACGGCGGGGGCGGCGGTGATCTCGCCACGCGCGATCATCTCCCGGATCGCGTGATCTGCCAGAACGCCCATCTTTCCATCCTCCGCTCCGCCGCCGGTCCGGGCGGGTTTCTGTCCGTCCCCCATAACGCAAAACCGCCCGCAAGCAAAGGCTTACGGGCGGGTTTTGATGGTCGGGCTAGCAGGACTTGAACCTGCGACCTTCCGTCCCCCAGACGGACGCGCTACCAGGCTGCGCTATAGCCCGACGTGGAGCCTTACATAAGGATTTTGACGGCGGGGGCAAGCGGAAATTCGGAAGAAATCTCTCCCCCGCGCGCCTTTCTCTCAGCGGCTCAGGAGGCGAGACGGGCGCGCAGCGCCTCGATGCGCCCGCAGAGGGCGGAAATCTCCGCCTGCGGCAGCGCGGCCAGCCGGCGCCGGTCCAGCCGCCCGAGAACTCCCTCCGCCGCGATATGCTCCCCGGCCTCGTCCGGCAGGTCGTCCCCGAGCGGAAGATCCGCGCCGAGCGGCACTCCGGCGGCGGGCGGGACGGGGCCGGCGGTGTCGGTGCGCAGCGGCTGCTCGGCGATGCCCTCCGGCGCGGTGAACTCCGACAGGCCGGTAAAGGTATCGGCGCGGGCAGGGGCGGTCAGGTCCTCTGCCGCGGGCGCCTCATGCTCCTGAGCGGTCTCCGGCGCCTCCGCGGGCTCCTCCGACTCCTCTGCCCGCAGAGGCTCCTCCACAATGTCCTCCGGTGCGGTGAATTGCGAAAGGCCGGCAAGCCGCGCCTCGTCTTGCTCGGGCACGGTGAGATGTTCCGTGAGGGGCGGTTCGTCCTGTTGCGGCCAGTCTTCGCCTTCGCCCGCCTCGGGCGCATCGTCCATCAACTCCCCCGGTGCCTTGAAGGAGTCGCGGTCCTCCGCGCCGCCGAGGGGCACGGGCGCGGCGTCCTCTCCGTGCGGCTCCATCGCGGCCTCGTCCTCCGCGCTCTCCGCCTCCGGCCCCGTTTCCTCCGGCAGGCCGGTATCGGTGTCGAGGCCGAAATCGAAGGCGGATTGCGCGCCGGGTGTGGCTTCGGATCCGGCGGGACGCGCGAAGGGCAGGACGTTTTCACCGGGTGGCGTGTCCTCCGCCTCGAACCGGTCCTGCGGCACGTTCTCCGCCATCGGGGCGGAGGGAATCGGCGGGCGCGGCGCGGGAGTGTCGGAGGGGGTGCCGTCGATCGCGGGCGAGAGCGAGGCGACATATTTCACGCCATGTTCCCGCAGCAGCTTCTGCACGCCGCGAATCGTCATTCCATCGTCGTGCAGCAGCTTCTTGATCCCGCCCAGAAGCGCCATGTCGGCGGGGCGGTAATACCGCCGTCCCCCCGCGCGCTTGACGGGTTTCACTTGGGTAAAACGGCTCTCCCAGAAGCGCAGCACATGCGCGGGCGTGTCGAGCCAGTCGGCGACTTCGCTGATCGTGCGAAAGGCGTCGGGTGATTTATCCATGGAAAACCAAACCCTTGCTAAGGTTTATCCGCGATGTCAGCCCTTGTTGCCCGCCGCCACGCGATCCTTCATCAGATGCGAGGGGCGGAAGGTCAGCACGCGCCGCGCCGGGATCGGGGCCTCGTCGCCGGTCTTCGGATTGCGCCCGACACGCTCGGCCTTCGCCCGCACGGAGAAGGTGCCGAAGGACGAGATCTTGACCGTCTCGCCTTCGACGAGCGCGTCGGAGATATGCTGAAGCACGCTCTCGACGAGCGTTGCGGATTCGTTGCGGCTGAGCCCCACCTCGCGGAAGACGGCTTCGCTCAGGTCCATACGTGTCAGAGTCTTGCTCATGAAACCTCCCAGAGATGTGTTCCCCCGAGACTGGCAGCTTGCCAAGGCGCCGTCAATATCAACGACTTGGACGGCATCATTCAGGCGGAAGTTTTCCGCTCCGCCTGCTGCGCCCTCACCAGCGCAATACCACCGCGCCCCAGGCGAGGCCGCCGCCGATGGCCTCCGCCACGCAGAGATCGCCGGGCTTGATCTGGCCGCGCGCGCGGCCCACGGACATGGCGAGCGGGATCGAGGCGGCCGAGGTGTTGCCGTGATCCTGCACCGTGACGACGACGTGATCCATCGACAGGCCGAGCTTTTTCGCCGTGCCCTCGATGATGCGGATATTGGCCTGGTGCGGCACGATCCAGTCGACCTCGGACGCGGCCACGCCAGCCTTGGCGAGTGCGGTCTCCGCGGTCTCCGCGAGCTTTACCACCGCCTGACGGAACAGCGCGTTGCCCTGCATCCTGAGCTTCCCCGCCGTGCCGGTGGTGGAGACCCCGCCATCGACGAAGAGCATGTCCTTGTAGGAGCCGTCGGAATTGAGATCGACCGCGAGGATGCCGCGGTCCTCCGACGTGCCCTTGCCCTCCTGCGCCTCGAGCACGATCGCGCCCGCGCCGTCGCCGAAGAGCACGCAGGTCGCGCGGTCCTCCCAGTCCATGATGCGCGAGAAGGTTTCAGCGCCGATCACCAGCACGCGCTTCGCCTGGCCCGAGAGGATCTGTGCATTGGCGGTCGACAGCGCATAGATGAAGCCCGCGCAGACCGCCTGGACGTCGAAGGCGAAGCCGCAATTCGCGCCGAGCGCGTTCTGGACCATGGTCGCGACGGAGGGAAAGGTGAGATCGGGTGTCGAGGTGGCCACGATGATCGCGTCGATGTCGGCGGGCGTGCGTCCCGCATCCGCGAGCGCAGCCTTCGCCGCCGCGGTGCCCATCATCGAGGTCGTCTCGCCCTCGGCGGCGAAATGGCGCCGCTCGATGCCGGAGCGGGTGCGGATCCATTCGTCGGACGTGTCGAGCGTCTTCTCGAATTCGGCGTTCTCCACCACCCGTTCGGGCAGGTAGTGACCCACGCCCGTGATGACTGCCCGAAGTGTCATGGCTCTGCGCCTTTTTCTTGGTTATGACGTTCCGTCATTCTGCGTCGAGGCCACAGCGGATGCAACCCGTGCGGCGAGACGCTCGGAGAAGCCGGAGGCGGCGAGCTCATAGGCGAGCTTCACCGCGGCGGAGACGCCGGTCGCATCCGCCGAGCCGTGCGATTTCACCACCGTGCCGCGCAGGCCGAGGAAGACCCCGCCATTGACGCGGCGCGGGTCGATTCGCTTTTGCAGCCGCTTGAGCGAGGTCAGGGCGAGCAGTGCCGCGACGCGCGACAGGGGCGTCGCCTTGAACGCCTCCTTGAGCAGGTCACCCACGAGTTTCGCCGTGCCCTCGCCGGTCTTCAGCGCGACATTGCCGGTGAAGCCGTCGGTCACGATCACGTCGACCACGTTGCCGGGAATATGGCCGCCCTCGACGAAGCCGACATAGGTGTATTTGCCCAGCGTCTCGCCATTGGCGATCAGGTCGTTGGCGGCCTTGAGCTCCGCACGGCCCTTGTGTTCCTCGGTGCCGACGTTGAGCAGGCCGACGCGCGGCACCTCGAGCCCCAGCCCGTTGCGCGCATAGGAGGCGCCCATCATCGCATATTGCAGGAGATCCTGCGCGTCGGCGCGGATATCGGCGCCCACGTCGAGCATGACGTTGAAGCCCTGCGCGTTGCGCGACGGCCAGAGGCAGGCGATGGCGGGACGGTTCACGCCCTCGAGCTTGCGCAGGCGGATCATCGAGGTGGCCATGAGCGCGCCGGTATTGCCGCAGGAGACGCAGGCCTGCGCCTCGCCGTCCTTCACCGCGTCGATGGCCGAGCGCATGGACGTGTCCGCGCGCCGCATCGCCTGGGAGGGTTTCTCGTCCATCGTGACGATGCCCGGCACGCTGCGGATGATGACCCGGCCGCGCAGCGATCGGCGCCGCGCCACGAGCTTTTCGAGCAGCGGTCCGTTGCCGTGGAGGATGAATTTTACCGCCGGGTTCTTCGCCGCGGAGCGCGCGATGCCGGCGACGATCGTCGCGGGACCGCGATCGCCGCCCATGGCGTCGATCGAGAGCGTGACCTCGGTGCCGGCGCGCACGCCGAGCCGGCCCTTGACCTCATCCGTCTCCGCCGGCTGGCCGGCGGCGGTGCTGACAGAATTGGTCGAGCCGGTCGTCATGCGTGAGACACCGTCTGGCGCACCGGGGCGCGCTTATGCCGCGTCGTCGTCGAGATCGATCTCGTCGGCCTGGGCCACGACCTCACGGTCGTCGTAATGGCCGCAGGCGCCGCAGACGTGGTGCGGGCGCTTGAGTTCGCCGCAGTTCGGGCATTCGGCCGGATTGCCGGCAACGAGCGCATCGTGGGCGCGGCGCATGTTCCGCTTCGAGCGGGTGACTTTGTTCTGAGGGACAGCCATGTCTCAACCTCGGTATCAGGAGGGGCGGGCGCGGGCGCCTTTCCCATGGTGGGCGGGGCATTTGCCCCTTGTTGCTCCCGGACGGCGTCCGGAGGAATTCTCGGCGCTTCATAGGGCTTTGCGCGCAGAGTGTAAACCATGCTCTTCGTCATGATTTTCCTCTGGAAACCGGCAAGGCCGGTTCCGGGTTCCGCGATCGGACCGTGCGGGGAAGCGAGGCCGGGAACATAGCCGGAATCGGCAAAACTGCAACCCTTTTGTGAGGCGGGTTGTGAGGCGGGGGGCGGCGCGCCCTATTCTTCGCCTTTTTCAAGCTTCTCGCGCAGCGCCCTGAGCCCGGCGAAGGGCTTCGTGTCCTCGTCCGTCATCGCCTCCCGTCCCGGCTCGGTGAACTGCGTCACACCAAGCTCGGCGCCTTCGGCGCGCGGATAGTCGGGCGCGGCGAGGGCGAGCGCCTCCTCGGCCACATCCGCGAGGGACAGGCGCGCGGGCAGGGGCTCCACGCTTTCGTCCTCGGGCATCTCGACCTCGCTCTCGGGGGCGAACTCCTCCTGGAAGTCGGCCACATAGAGGCGCGCCACCTCGGTGTCGATCCGCGTCGTCACCGGCACGAGCGTCGCGACGCAGGGCTGCACCACGGTGGCGCCGAGCGTGCCCTCGAGCCGCCAGTCGCGCTTGCCGAGCGGCACCAGACGGCCCTCGAAGCGCAGCTTGCGCAGTTCCGACAACCCGAGCTCGCTTGCCAGCAGGTCCATGTCCTCGCGCGTCGGCACAAGCCGGAAAGGATGGGCATGGGCGGGCGAGAGGTCGCGCAGGCGCAGCTCGGTCCCCCAGCTCGTCAGTCCGTCATGTCCCATGATGCCTCCTTGATCGTCGGGCGCTGTTTCTATAAGCCGGATACGAGGCGCGAGAGCACAAGGCAAGAGGGGGCACATGTCCGCACGCATTTTCCCGCAAGGGGCCAAGTCCATGGCGAAAGCCGCGATCGGGATCGCCCTGGCGCTCGTCCTGTCGGCCTGTGCCGCGCAATACCGCAACCATGGCTATGTCCCGACGCCGGACCAACTGCGGACGGTGAACATCGGCGACACGCAGGAGGAGGTGGCCTCCGCCATCGGGCGTCCGACGACGGAAGGCATCCTCGACCGCTCCGGCTGGTATTACGTGCGCTCCCGGTTCCGCCACCTCGGCGCCTTCGAGCCGAAGGAAGTGGACCGTCAGGTGCTCGCCATCTCCTTCGACGGCGCCGGCCGGGTCAGCAATATCGAGCGCTTCGGCCTCGAACAGGGCCGCGTCGTGGTGCTCGACCGCCGCGTGACGGAATCGAACGTGCAGGGCATCACCTTCCTGCGTCAGCTCTTCAGCAATGTCGGCAACATCACCGCCGAACAGCTCCTGCAATAGGCCGGGGCTCCGTTCGAAGCGGAAAGAACGAAAAGCCGTCTTCGGGGCGGCTTTTTCATGAGTATTTTCAGCAGCAAAAAGCCCCGCTCAGCGCTCGGCTGCGTTCTCGTTCGGCTCGAAGCGCAGCGCCACGCCGTTGATGCAGTAGCGCAGCCCGGTCTTGTCCTGCGGACCGTCGGGGAAGACATGGCCGAGATGGGCGCCGCAATTGTCGCAATGCACCTCCGTGCGCACCATGCCGAAGGAGGTGTCGCGGCTCTCGCCGACCGGCGCGTCCTCCTTGGTGGCGTAGAAGGCGGGCCAGCCGCAATGGCTTTCGTATTTCGTCTCCTGGGTGAACAGTTCGGCGCCGCAGCAGGCGCATTTGAACACACCGGGAACGGCGGGAAAGCCCGGATGGGAAAAGGCCCGCTCGGTCCCGTGCTGGCGCGTGACGCGGTAGGTTTCGGAATCCAGTTCGGCGCGCCATTCGGCGTCGGTCCTGTCGATCTTCGGCATGGGTGCGTTCCTTTGTGCTTTGCCCCATGAGGTAGGCATGTCGCGGCGCGGAACAAGGCTTCGCAACGTCAAGAAAACGACATATCCTCTGCGGTAGAACCCGTGACAGGTTCCGGAGGCCGTGCGAGAGACGGGAGCGCGCCGCATGTTCGATTTTCTGAAGGGGCGCTATGTCGCCCGGTTCGCGGAGAGCCGCGCCGATCTCGAGGCGGCGCAGCGGCTGAGGTATCTCGCCTTCGTCTCCGGTACGGGCGCCGCCCCGCGCGCCGACGGGCGGGAGGCGGATGCCTTCGACGGGCTGTGCCGCCATGTGCTGATCGAGGAGCGCAGGAGCGGGCGCCTCGTCTGCACCTATCGCTTTCTCGATCTCGCGGGCGGGGCGGAGATCTCCCGCAGCTATTCGGCGCAGTTCTACGGGCTCGAGGCGCTTGCGGGCTACGAGGGGCGGATGCTCGAGATGGGGCGCTTCTGCATCCATCCCGACTGCCGCGATCCGGATATCCTGCGCATCGCCTGGGGGGCGATGACGCGCTACGTGGACGAGACGGGGGTCGAGATGCTTTTCGGCTGCTCGTCCTTCCGCGGCACGCACTGGCAGGACCACGCGGATGCGCTCGCCATGCTCAAGCACCGCCATCTCGGCCCGAAACGGCTTTTGCCGAAGGTGAAGGCGCCGAACGTCTTCAGATTCGCTGCGCGGCTGCGGCGCAAGCCCGATGCGAAGCGCGCGATGCTGAAGATGCCGCCGCTCCTGAAGACCTATCTGATGATGGGGGGCTGGGTCTCCGATCACGCGGTGGTGGATCGCGAGCTGAACACGATGCATGTCTTCACCGGGGTCGAGATCAAGGCGATCCCGCCCGCGCGCAAGAAGCTGCTGCGCGCCGTCGCCGGGTGATCCGGCGGGAAAGGGGGCATCCAACGCCCCCTTCCGCCTGTGGCCGCTATGTCGCGCGCTCGACGACGATCTTGCGGGCCTCCGCCTGGACCTCCGGCGGTTTCGGCAGGGTGACGGTCAGAACCCCGTCCTTCATCCGGGCGGACACCGCGTCCGGATCCACCTCGAAGGGCAGGCTCATGACCCGCCGGAAGCTGCCGGAATACCGTTCGATCCGGTGAAAGGCGCGGGCGTCCTTGTCGTCCGCGTTCTCCTTGTCGTCGCGCGAGGAGGTTTCGGTCTTCTTCTCCCCCTCGATGGTCAGGCGGTTGCCGCTGACCGAGACGGTGACATCCGCTTCCGTCATGCCCGGAAGTTCCGCGGTGACGGTGAGATCCGTCTCCGTCTCGCTGATGTCGCTCTTCATGGCAAAGCGGCGGTCGCGCAGCGTCAGGCCCTCGCCGAAATCGTCGAACAGCCTGTCGATCTGGTCGCGCAGCGACATCAGGCTGGTGTCGGCGTCTTTATGTCCAAACCAGGACGACGGAAGCCAGTGGTTCGTTCTCATGGTCTTTCTCCCGATTGAATTGCCGATTAGCCATTTATAGCAGATTCGGCCCCGCCCGGCTTTGATCTGAGGTCGCCCGTTGACCTTTCGCGCGGCTGCGAGTAGCGGTGCGGCCATGGCACGCGCACCGGTTCTCCAGCTTTCCGACATCTCGCTCACCTTCGGCGGCGATCCCGTCTTCGACGGCCTCTCGCTCATCGTCCAGGAGGGCGACCGCGTCGCGCTCGTGGGCCGCAACGGCTCGGGCAAGTCCACGCTGATGAAGGTCATGGCGGGGCTAGTCGAACCGGATCGCGGCGCCCGCGTGCTCGGTCCGGGCGTGACCGTGGGCTACATGGAGCAGGAGCCGGATCTCTCGCCTTATGCGACGCTTGGAGATTTCGCGGCCTCGGAGCTCGGGGAGAGCGAGGCATATCGCGTCGCGATGGTGGCCGAGGGGCTGAAATTCGATCCCTCGACGCCGGTGGCGACGGCCTCGGGCGGAGAACGGCGGCGCGCGGCGCTCGCCAAGCTCCTCGCCGAGGCGCCCGCACTCATGCTGCTCGACGAGCCGACGAACCACCTCGACATCGAGGCGATCGCCTGGCTCGAGGAGGAACTGCGCACCACCAGGGCCGCCTATGTGCTGATTTCCCACGACCGCGCCTTCCTCAACCACCTGACACGCGCGACGCTCTGGATCGACCGGGGCGACGTGCGGCGGCAGGAGCAGGGATTCGCGGCGTTCGAGGAATGGCGCGACAAGGTCTGGGAGGAGGAGGACCAGCAGCGCCACAAGCTCGACCGCAAGATCAAGGCGGAGGCCCGCTGGGCGGTCGAGGGCATTTCCGCCCGGCGCAAGCGCAACATGGGCCGCGTGCGCGCGCTCCAGGACCTGCGCACGGAGCGGGCCGGGCAGATCCGGCGGCAAGGCACGGCGGCGATGGAGCTCGAGGTCTCGGAGAAATCCGGCAAGCGGGTGATCGAGGCCGAGCATATCGCGAAGGCCTTCGGGGAAAAAATCATCCTGCGCGATTTCTCGATCAAGGTCGCGCGCGGCGACAGGATTGCCTTCGTCGGGCCGAACGGGGCGGGCAAGACCACGCTCCTGAAGATGCTGACCGGGGAGATCGCGCCCGACAGCGGCACGGTGCGGCTCGGCACGAAGCTCGAGATGGCGGTCTTCGACCAGGCCCGCAGCAATATCCGCGAGGACCTGACGCTCTGGGAGGCGCTGACCTCGGACAAGGACATGCGCGTGTCCGGCAAGGCCGATCAGATCATGGTGCGCGGCACCCCGAAACACGTGGTCGGCTATCTCAAGGAATTCCTCTTCACCGATGCGCAGGCCCGCGCACCCGTCGCCTCCCTCTCGGGCGGGGAAAAGGCGCGGCTTCTGCTGGCGAAGATCATGGCGAAGCCTTCGAACCTTCTCGTGCTCGACGAGCCGACGAACGATCTCGACATCGAGACGCTCGACCTGTTGCAGGAGCTGCTGACCGAGTTCGAGGGCACGGTGCTCCTCGTCTCCCACGACCGCGATTTCATCGACCGGGTCGCGACTCAGACCGTGGCGATGGAGGGCAGGGGGCAGGCCACCGTCTATGCCGGCGGCTGGTCGGATTACCTCGCGCAGCGCGGCACCGCCACCCCGGAGCGGGCGCAGCCGAAACCCGCCGCGACGGCAGCGAAGGCGGCGCAGGCGCCCGCGGAGAAACCCGCCGCGACGCCGAAATCCGGCCTGTCCTTCACCGAAAGGCACCGTCTCGAGGCGCTGCCGGCGGAGATCGAGCGGCTCGAGGCGGAGATTGCGCGCCTCTCCGACCTGCTTTCCGATCCGGAGCTGTTCACCCGCGACCCGGTGAAGTTCCGCAAGGCCACGGAAATGCTCGCCGCGCGGCAGGAAACACTCTCCGCCGCAGAGGAGGAATGGCTTGATCTCGAGGAGAGGAACGCCGCTGTCTGAGCCTCTCGCGGAGGCGGGCAGGATCGGCTGAAACACGCCATGCGCCGGGCCGCCCTCGGCCATTTTCCTCCGACGTCGCGTCACCTCACGCGGGCGTGACCCCCGCCCCCCTTTTTTCCGCCTGAATTATACACGATTTCCTTGGTGAGACGCCTGACAGAGAAGGCGTCGTCCTCTCAATGCAATGAGGCACGAAAGAGGCAGTGTAAGAAGGAGTTCAGATAAATGAAACGTTTCGCAATTCCGGCCGCCGCAGTCGCCGCGCTCGCCGTGACCGCGCCCGCTTTCGCGGGCGGCTACAGCGAGCCGACCCCCGAGCCCGTGATCACCCCGGCGCCGGTCGCGCCCGTGGTTGCCGGCACCGACTGGACCGGCGGCTATGCGGGTCTTTCTGCAGGCTACGGCTGGGGCGATGATGTGGCCGACGACGCCGACGACATGGTCTATGGCCTCTTCGGTGGTTACGATTACGACTTCGGTAATTTCGTGCTCGGTGGCGAACTCGAATACAGCGCGTCCGAGATCGAGAACGACGTTGCGTCGATCGACGATTTCACCCGGCTGAAACTGCGCGCCGGCTATGACCTGGGCTCCGCGCTCGTCTACGGCGTGGTCGGTGCGACCTACGTCAATGCGGATATCGCGGGCGAGGATTATTCCGACACCGGTTATGCCTATGGTATCGGCGTGGATTATGCGCTGACCGACCAGATCAACCTGGGCGCCGAGCTGCTCCAGAACGAGTTTGACGAGTTCGACGACAGCGGCGAAGACCTCTCCGCCACCACGCTGGGTGCGCGCGTGTCCTTCCGCTTCTGAGTGTTCCCCTCGGCGGCATGCGGCGGCTCCCCTCGTACCCCACCGCATGCCCCGCTCCGGGCCTCCCGTTCGCAGCAGCACGGGAGGCCCATTTCCTTTTCCCCGCCCGCCGCCGCGATTGCCAAGCCCGTCTGCCGCGCTAGAGTGGCGGCGACAGGCAAGGGGAGACCACCGCGATGGCGCTCGAAGACGCAAAGACCCAGATTGATCTGGCCTTCACCGGTCCGGGACGGGGACTCGCCTTCGAAAACGCCTTTGGCGGCGCCACCTCGACCTTCCGCCGGCGCTACACGAAGGACCTCGCCGGCGTCGATCTGGCCATCACCGGCGTGCCTTTCGACCAGGCGGTGACGAATCGCCCAGGCACGCGGCTCGGCCCCCGCGCGATCCGGGAGGCCTCGACGCTTCAGGCCTTCGACGCGCCCTATGGCTGGGGCTATTCCCCCTTCGACGAGTTCACCGTGGTCGATTATGGCGACCTGCCCTTCGACTACGCAAAGGTGGCCGACTTCCCCGACGCGCTCACCGCCCATATCCGCGGGATCCTCGCCTCCGGCGCCGGAAGCCTCGCGCTCGGCGGCGATCATTCCATCAGCTATCCGATCCTGAAGGCCCATGCCGAAAGGTTCGGCCCCCTCAGCCTTATCCATTTCGACGCCCATTCGGACACATGGGCCGATGACGACCTGACGCGGATCGACCACGGAACGATGTTCTACAAGGCGGTGAAGACCGGGCTCGTCGATCCCGAGACGTCGGTCCAGATCGGCATCCGCACCGACAATCCCGACACGCTCGGCATGACCACGCTCGACGCGCGCTGCGTGCATGAGCGCGGGCCGGGCTGGGTGGCGCAGGAGGTGAAGCGCATCGTCGGCACCGGCAATTGCTATCTCACCTTCGACATCGACTGCCTCGACCCCGCCTTCGCGCCGGGCACCGGCACGCCGGTCTGGGGCGGGCTCGCCAGCTGGCAGGCGGCGGCGATCCTGCGCGATCTCGCCGGCGTCCGCCTCACCGGCGGCGACATCGTCGAGGTCTCCCCGCCCTATGACACGACCGGCGCCACCGCCGTGGCGGGTGCCCATGTGGCGATGGAGATCGTCGCGCTTTACGGCTGGACGCGGCGGAAGGCGTGACCATGGCGCTCTGGATCCTGCTCGGGCTCTTCCTCGTCCTCCAGGCCGTCATCCGGCTCGCGCCCACCGATCCCGCGCGCTGGCATGTCGATCCCTTCGCCGCTGCCGACCCCGGCCGCCGCGGCGCGAAACGCCTGCTCGCCGTGCCGCATCCGCCCGCGGAGGCGCTCGCGCAGATCGACGCCGTGGCCGCCACATGGCCGCGCACCCGCCACATCGCCGGATCGGCGGGCGAGGGGCGGATGAGCTATGTCACGCGCTCGGGCTTCTGGGGCCTGCCCGACTACACCACCGTCGCCGTGCGCCCGCACGAGGCCGGGGCGGAACTGGCGCTTCTCGCCCGCCAACGCTTCGGTAGGGGTGATTTCGGCACCAACGCCGCCCGCCTGCGCGACTGGATCGCAGCCGCGGGCGTCTAGCTTTTTGCTGCCACAAATACTCATCCGCCGCGACGCCGCCGCTTGACCGGCCCGCATTTTCGGCGCAACAGACCCCTCATGATACCCGAAGACCGTCTCCACCAGATCACCCAGCGTTTCGAATACGTCGAGGCCGCGATGAGCGCGGGCACGGGCGACATCGCCGCGCTCGGCCGCGAGTATGCGGAGCTGAAACCCGTCGTCGACCAGATCCGCGCCTATCGCACGCTCCTCTCCGATATCGCCGAGGCCGAGGCGATGCTGTCCGACCCCGAGATGCGGGCGCTGGCCGAAGATGAGCTGCCCGCCCTGCGCAAGCGCCTGCCCGAGGCGGACGAGGCGCTCCGGATCGCGCTTCTGCCGAAGGACGCGGCCGATGCGCGCCCGGCGATCGTGGAGATCCGCCCCGGCACGGGCGGCGAGGAGGCGGCGCTCTTCGCAGGCGATCTGCTGCGCATGTACCAGCGCTATGCCGAGGCGCGCGGCTGGACGGTGGAAATCGTCGATCTCGCCGAGAGCGAACTGGGCGGGATCCGGGAGGCGGTGGTGCGCATCTCGGGCGAGGGTGTCTTCGCCCGGCTGAAATTCGAATCCGGCGTCCACCGCGTCCAGCGCGTGCCCGAGACCGAGAGCGGCGGGCGGATCCACACCTCCGCGGCCACCGTCGCCGTGCTGCCGGAGGCGCAGGAGGTGGATCTCCGCCTCGACCCGGCCGATCTGCGCATCGACACGATGCGCTCCTCGGGGGCGGGGGGACAGCATGTCAACACCACGGATTCGGCCGTGCGCATCACCCATGTCCCCAGCGGCATCGTCGTCACCTCCTCGGAAAAATCCCAGCACCGCAACCGCGAGATCGCGATGAACGTGCTGCGGGCGCGGCTATATGACGCAGAGCGCCGGCGGCTGCACGACGAACGCTCCGCCTCCCGCCGGAGCCAGGTCGGTTCCGGCGACCGGTCCGAACGCATCCGCACCTACAATTTCCCGCAGGGACGCATGACCGATCACCGCATCAACCTGACGCTCTACAAGCTCGATCAGGTGATGAACGGCGATCTCGACGAGGTGATCGACGCGCTGATCGCGGATCACCAGGCGGCGCAGCTCGCGGAGATGGACGGGTGAGCGAGACGGACCGGATCACGGTCCAGGCGGCTCTGATCCCGGCGACGCAGGCCCTCGCCGCGGCCGGGATTCCGGGCGCGGGGCGCGATGCGCGCCTGCTCATGGCCCATGCGCTCGGTCTCGCTCCGGACCGGCTCACGCTCGTGCTGCGCGACCCGCTCGATCCCGGTGCCAAGGCGGCTTTCGCGGCGGCCCTCGCGCGGCGCCTCGCGCGGGAGCCGGTGTCCCATATCCTCGGATACAGGGAGTTCCACGGCCACCGTTTCGAGGTCGGCCGGGACGTGCTCGACCCGCGCCCCGAGACGGAGATCCTCGTGGCCGAAGCCCTCTCGCGCCCCTTCGCCTCCGTCCTCGACCTTGGCACGGGATCGGGTGCCATCCTATTGAGTTTGCTTGCGGAAAGGCCGCGTGCCATGGGGCTCGGCACGGATCTGTCGGAGGCCGCGCTCGCCGTGGCGCGGCGCAATGCGGCGGCGCTCGATCTCGGCGCGCGTGCGCGCTTCCGACGCGCGGACTGGTGGCAGGGCGTCGATGGCGTCTTCGATCTGATCGTCTCCAACCCGCCCTATATCTCGGCGGCGGAGATGGCCGGCCTCGCGCCCGAGCTCTCCCATGAGCCGAGGGGGGCCTTGACAGACGAGGCGGACGGCTTATCTGCCTACAGGGAGATAGCGCGACAGGCCGGTGCGTTCCTTGCCCCAGGGGGGCGGATCGCGCTGGAGATCGGACCGACACAGGGGTCCGCTGTCGCCGGTCTCCTGCTTGCGCAAGGGTTCAGGTCTGTGCGGGTGATCCCCGATCTTGACGGGCGCGACCGCGTGGTCCGCGCCGATGCACCCGAACCCGCCCCGGCGTCATGACGGAAGGGATACGGATCGCTTTCCCGGTGCCGCGCAGGTCAATTGCAACAGTCTCGAAAACAGGCGCTCGCTGACGGTTCCGAACGTGAAAACAGGTCGAAATCCGGCAGATTTGGCTCGAATGAAGCAATAAAACCCCTTGTCAGGACAGCCGGGACATGGTTATTGGGGCAGGCGTCCGGTGGGAATTTGCTCCCCCGCGCAGTACCCTTCACAGCTTTGACGTTGACGGCTTCCATGGCTGGAAGCGCAAGGGACAGACAAGCCAGATCAAGGATAAGCCGGTCCGTGAACCCGGTAGAAACAGGCTCGAAAGAACCCGAGACATAGGCTCGAAAGAACATCGTATGAGATCTTCGAAAAACCGTTCGCGGTCCAAGAACAACCGCAACCGTTCCGTTGGCAATATCGTCAACCGTGTCTTCGACAGCTCCGGCCCCGAGGGCAAGGTGCGTGGCACGCCGCAACAGATTATCGACAAATACAACCAGCTCGCCCGCGACGCCCAGCTCGCCAACGACCGCGTGGCCGCGGAGAATTTCCAGCAGCACGCGGAACATTACCTGCGGATGCTCGGCGAGGCGCAGAAGGAGATGGAAGCGCAGCGCGAGGCCCAGGAACGTGAGGCCCAGGAACGCCGCGACCGCCAGGACGCCGAGCGTGCCGAGCGGGCCGAACGTGCCGAGCGGGCCGAACGCCAGCAGCGCAAGCGCGAGGAGGAAAAGGCCGCGAGCGACGACCAGCCCGGCCTCGTCTTCGTCGAGGGCGACAGCTCGTCCGACGACACCGGCCTCGTGGAGACGCCGGAGGACGCGCCGAAGCCGAAGAAGCCGCGCGCCCCGCGCAAGCCGCGCAAGACCAAGGCCGAGAAGGACGCGGAAGCGAAAGCCGCCGCCGCGGCTGAAGCCGAGGCCGGAAAGGACGCTGCGAAAGACGATGCAAAGCCCGGTGCGAAGCGGGCGAAGGACAGCGGCAAAGAGGACGGGGACACCGCCTCCGCCAATGGCGACACGCCCGCCGCCGCGGAATAAGCGCCGGACAGGGGGTCAGATCTCCCACAAGAAAACCCCGCCGATCCGGCGGGGTTTCGTTTTGACGGCGCCTGTTTCGGTCCGGTTGCGCCTGTCCCGCCGATGGGGCGCAGAACGCCCGCAGAGTCATCCCGGAAAGAGGTAGCCGAGCAGCTTGTCGCGGTGGACGACATGGATCTTGTTGCCCGAGGGATCGCGCAGATAAGCGCCATAGTAATCCGCCGCGTAATGCGGCCGCAGCCCTGGCGCACCCTCATCCGTCCCGCCATGGGCAAGCCCCGCCGCATGGGCGCGGTCGACCGCCTCGCGCGAGGGCGCGATGAAGGCGGCCATGGTGCCGTTTCCCGGCGTGGCCGGCGCGCCGTCGAAGGGCAGATGGGCATAGAAGCGCGGATAGGGCGCCTCGGGCCGGACCCAGCAGCGGGCCTCGGGCCCGCCGTCGGGTTCCTCCTCCCGCTGGACCAGACCGATTTCGGTGAGCACCGCGTCATAGAAACGGGCGGCTTCGTCCAGATCGTTGACGCCCAGGGTGATATGAGAAAACATCGGCTATCCTTTCGCCATTTCCCGTGCGAGCGCGCACCAGCCCTCGATCGGCACCTGTTCGGCACGGTCCGTGGGCCTGATCCCCGCCGCCGCCAGACGGTCTTCGATATCGGGGGCGAGCCCCCTCAGTGCTGCCCGCAGCATCTTGCGCCGCTGGTTGAACCCCGCCGCGACGACCCGCTCGAGAACCTTCGGCTCCGCCGCGAACCGGGGCGCCGTGAGCGCCTCGAGATGCACGACCGAGGAATGGATCTTCGGCGGCGGCGAAAACGCCTCGGGCGGCAATTCCATCACGATGCGCGGGCGCGTGCGCCACTGCGCGAGGATCGCGAGTCGCCCGTAGGTCCTGGATCCCGGCTGCGCCACGATCCGCTCGGCCACCTCGCGCTGGAACATCAGCGTGAGCGAGGTCCAGTAGGGCGGCCATTCGGGAGGGGTGAGCCAGCGCACCAGAAGCTCGGTGCCGACGTTATAGGGCAGGTTGGCGACCACACGCACCGGCGGCGTAAGCCGGTCCCGCGGGTCGATCTCGAGCGCGTCCGCGTTCAGCACCTCGAGCCGTCCGGGATAGGCGGCCGCGATCTCCGAAAGCGCGGCAATGGCGCGGCTGTCCTTCTCGACCGCGAGCACCCTGCGCGCGCCCTCGGCCAGAAGCCCGCGCGTCAGCCCGCCGGGGCCGGGTCCGACCTCCAGCACGTCGCATTTCGACAGATCGCCCGCCTGGCGCGCGATTTTCGATGTCAGGTTGAGATCGAGCAGGAAATTCTGCCCGAGCGATTTCTTTGCCACGAGCCCGTGCGTCTCGATCACCTCGCGCAGCGGGGGAAGCCCGTCGAACGTTGCCATCACCCTGCCTTTTTGCTGCCGGAAATACTCATCTCCCGCGCCATCCGAAGCGCGGCGATCAGCGAACTCGGATCGGCCAGATCCTTCCCGGCGATGTCGAAGGCGGTGCCGTGGTCGGGTGAGGTGCGGATGAAGGGCAGGCCGAGGGTCACGTTGACGCCGCCCGCGAAATCCACGGTCTTGATCGGGATGAGTGCCTGGTCGTGATAGGCGCAGAGCGCCACGTCATAGCCCGCGCGCGCCGCGGCATGGAACATCGTATCGGCCGACATCGGCCCCTTGAGGCGGAGCCCCTCCGCCTCGAGCCGGGCGAGGAGCGGGATCATCCAGTCGATCTCCTCGCGTCCCATCGCGCCGCCTTCGCCCGCGTGGGGATTGAGGCCGGCAATGGCGAGGCGGGGCCGCTCGATCCCCCAGAACCGGCGCAGCCCGGCCTCGGTGATCCGGATCGTCTCCTCCAGAAGCGCGGGGGTGAAGGCGCCCGGCACCTCGCGCAGGGGAATGTGGATCGTCACCGGCACGACGCGCAGCTCGGGACAGGCCAGCATCATCACGACGCGGTCCACCCCGGCGAGATGGGCGAGGAATTCGGTATGGCCGGGAAAGGCGAAATCCGCGCCGTCCTTCAGCACCTTCTTGTTGACCGGCCCGGTGCAGACGGCACCGGCGCGGCCCTCCTGCACGAGGGCAACGGCGCGTTCGATCACCGCCACGACGCTGGCCGCATTGGCGAGCGAGGGATGGCCGGGCCTCGCCGCCTCCGGAAACGCGTGCGGCATTATCGCCAGCGTGCCCGCCGGCACCTGCGCCGCCTCGGCAGGATCGGTGATTTCCGCGACGGCCGTGTCCTGGGGCAGGTGGCGCGGGTCGCCGATGAGGAAGAAGGGAAGTTCCCCCTTCAGCACCTCCGCCGCCGCCGCGGCGAGTTCCGGGCCGACGCCTGCGGGGTCGCCGCAGGTGAGGGCGATCGGCGCGGTCATGGGATGACGATGGCGGCGTCGGCCTTCAGCTCCGCCACATAGCTGTCGGCAAGCGCGCTGATCCGGTTCACGATGAGCTCCTGGCGCACCTGCTCGCGCGCCTCCTCGTCGGTCGCCTCGTCGAAGGACCGCGCGCACAGCATCAGGAAGACGAGCGTCTGTCCGTTCGCGCGGGTGAGCGCGGTGGAGACTTCGCCGGGATCGAGCTTCGCGAGTTCGAGCGCGACGTCCTGCGGGATCTGCGAGGGCGACAGGCTGTCGATCTGGAGCGTGCTCTCGGGCTGGCCCTTGGCCACGGCATAGAGATCGTCGCAGGTGTCGACCCGTGCCTGAACCTCCGCCGCACGTTTCAGCGCCTCGGGGCTGTGGCCGCCGGCGATGTAATAGGCGGCATAGCGGATGGTGTCGGGAGCCGGTGTGGGCACGTCGGTTTCCGCGACGGCGCGGAGCTGGAACATGCCGATGGCATTGCCGGTGGACAGCGGCGCGGTGACCTCGCCGGGCTTGAGCCCCATGACGGAGGCGCGCAGCGGGCCGGGCAGGTTGCCGATCGGCACCCAGTCCATCTCGCCCCCGGTCTCGCGGCTCGGCGCCACGGAATATTCCCGCGCGGCGGCCGCGAAGGATCCGATCGTGGCATCCTGGGCGATGCGGGTGGCGAGGGCTTCGGACTGCGCCCTTTCCTCCGGCGTGCGTGCCGGCAGGAAGAGCTCGGACAACAGGACGCGCAGCCCGCCCGACGGCCCCTGGTTCTGGAGCGCGCGGTCGATCTCGCTCTCGCTGACGGTGGCCTTCTGGCGGAAGCGCGCGCGCGCGTATTCGCGCCAGATCGTGCCTGAGGTGATGTAGTCGCGCACGGTCTGTGCCGACACGCCGTTGCGGGCCATGAGCGCGAGGAACTGCTCGGGCTGGAGATCGCCGCGGGCGGCGAATTCGCGGATTGCCGCGGCGGTCTGCTCGTCGTTGAGCGACATGCCGACACGGGCGGCGACCTCGTCCTTCAGCCGTTCCTCGATCAGCGCCTCGAGCGCGGCCTTCTCCGTCGTGGGTGCGCCGAGCACCGCGAGCATCTGGCGCCTCTGGTCCAGTTCGAAGCGGGTGACGACCTGATCGTTCACATAGGCGACGGGCGCGAACATGTTCTGCGCCAGGGCAGGAAGCGCGGGAAGCACGGCAAGGCCGAGCGTCCCGGCCAGTCCGAGACGGCGGAGCCCCGGCGACAGCCGCGCCGCGCGGCGGGTGATGCTCATGAGACCTGCTCGGATCGTTCTCATTCTGCCAACCTCTTTATTCTGCGCCCGAAGCGCGATTTCAGTCTTTACTTACGGGGTTTCGCGGCGCGGGCCAAGGGGCTTGCGATCCCTCCCTCCGCGGGCTGGGGGCTCAGAACGCGCAGCGGGTGGATTTCCCGCCTTCCGCCGCGAAGGCGCCGAAGCCCACCGAGAAACTGTAGCTCGTCGTCGGATCGAGCGCGTCCGTGTCCGAATAGCGGCGCGACATGCCGAGCCGCAGGCGGACGCATTCGTTGAGGAATTCGATCCCGACCCCCGCCTTCGTCGCCTCGCCGCCGTTGAAATCATAGAGATATTCGGCATCCGCCCGCCAGTTCGCGGCGAGTCTCACGCTGCCGTCGAAGCGGAACTCGTCGACCGGCCTGTCGCGGTTTTCCGCCGCGTCCGCGATGACATAGGCATAGCTCGCCCCGACCTCGTAGCGCGGCCGCGTGAGATCGAGCCGCGCCTCCCATTTCGTCAGCTCGAACGCATCGTCGAAAAGCGTGCGCGAGGTGAGCGCGATACCGCTTTCGAAACCGAGGCCGACGCCCAGCAGCCAGTCGGACCGCGTGTCCGCAAGGCCGGAGGCCTCGGCGAAATCGCCCGTGTCGCTGAGGTAGAGCAGCCGGCCCAGCGTGACGCTGTAGCGGCTTCCCGGCCCGTCATGGGCGAAGTGCAGCCCGGCGGCGGCGGTCAGCCCGGTCTCACGCCGGTCCGATCCCGGAAAGCGCGACAGCGACAGAAGGTTGCCCTCGTCGAATTCGACGAGCGTCGAGTCGATGTTCGGCACCTCGTCGCCCCAGGTCCGCGACCAGCCGATCTGGAGGAGCGGCGTGAGGATTTCAGAGGCACCGCCGGCGGTCTGGCGCACCATCGGATAGCTGAGCCGCGTCTCGACGGCCGGGGTGACGCGCAGCGCCGTGTCGCCGTAGAGCGAGTTCTGGTGCATCGCATAGCCGTCGACATAGCCCGCCGCCGTGGTGTCGAGCCGGAACCCGGAGGCGAAGATCCGGCTGCCGGACCATTCGGCCTCTGTGCCGAGGCGCAGCACGTCGTAGCCTTCCACATCCTCCTTGCTGTCGCGGTAGGAGCTCGAGGCGGAGAGGCCGAAGCGGAGCTGGCCGGGCAGCTTCGGCAGGTCCAGGAGCCGCTCGTAGCGTGCCTCGCCGAGGAAGAAGGGCAAAGTGTCCTCGATATCCTGTTCGGAGGCACGCAGGGTGCGCAGATAGGTGAGCTCCGCCGACAGCGCCTCGTTCGCCGAATAGCGGCTGAGCGTGAGCTGCGAGGGCAGCGTGTCGTCGTCCGAGATGCCGTAATCGACGAGATAGGCGATGTCGGAGACCGCGCGCAGGTCGAGGCCGAAGGTCAGCCCGCGCCCGACCGTCCATTCGCCTTCCGCGAAGAGATAGGCACGTGTGCCGTCGCGCGTGTCGTCCTGGCTCACCGCGCCGTTCATTTCCAGCCGGCCGTTGTAAAAGGCCTGCCGGTAGCGCAGGTTGAGTGTCGTCGTTGACGTCGCGAGATAGGGCGAGACGGTGAGATCGCGATGGTCGCCGAGGGTGATGAAATAGGGCACGATCACCCCGGTGCCGAGGGTCGAATCGGTGCGCAGCTCCGGGACGAGAAAGCCCGAGGCGCGCTCGAGCGAGGGATCGGGGATGCGCAGCCGCGGCAGCCAGAGGACCGGCGTGCCCATGAGGCGGAAGCTTGCGTCGGTGAAATAGATCTGCCGCTCCTCGGTGTCGTGGATCACCTCCTTCGCGCGGATTTCCCAAAGCGGAACCGGCCGTGCGGCGCAGACCTCGCAGGCGGAGGCGACGCTGCGCGACAGGCGCAGGTAGCGCCCGTCGATCACGTCGAGCCGCCGGGCCGCGAGCTGGAGCTGGCGGTCGATCACCAGCCGTGCGGAGGACATGATCCCGTTCTGGAGTTCCGTGTCGATCTCGGCTGCGGAGGCGAGGACGACGACATCGCCGCCCGCGCGGGTGATGCGGATCGGCCCGTCGATCTCGAGCGCCCCCGTATCCTGGTTGTAGGCGATCCGCGTGGCGGTGAGTCGGGTCTCGTCGCGCAGCACCTCGACCGCGCCGGTCGCGGTGAGCCAGGTTCCGTCGAAGGTCACGCTGTCGGCAAAGAGGGCGGTGGGCTCCTCCTCCGTCCGCGCCGCGGCGTCCTGTGCCGCGGCGGGCAGTGGCAGGAAGGCGGGCGCGATCGGCACGCCCAGTCCCAGCGCGGCGGCAAGGGCGAGACGCAGGGCAGGACGGAAGGCGGCGGCGAGGGCAGGGGCGGATGCGGTCATGATCCTATCCATCCTCCAAATGCAGCAGCAGGGCAAGGGAGGCGAAGATCACCGCGACCGGTGGCGCCCAGGCGGCGAGGGCGATCGGCAGCATCCCGTTCTCCCCGAGCACGATGGAGAAGGAGCGCAGGAAGTAGAAGCCGAAGGCGAGGATGATCGCCGTCAGCACCAGCGTGGACGTGCGTCCGAGCCTCGTGTGGCGCATCGTGAAGCCTGCCCCGATCAGCACCATGGCGACGAAGCTGAGCGGCAGCGCAAGCTCGCTTTGCAGCCACATCTTGTAGGCGCGGGCGGAAAACCCTGCCCCCTCCAGCCGTGCGATGTGGTCGGGCATGTCCCAGATCGCCACCGCCGCCGGGACGCCGAACCGGTCCTGGATCTCCTCGAGCGTGAGCGAGGTGGTCAGCGTCAGTTCCCGGCTCTGCGTTGCCGCGGCCTCCGGATTGGCCGCGCCCTCGAGCGGCCAGCGCTTCGCCTCGCGCAGGTGCCACTGGCCATCCGCGATCCTGGCCTCCTGCGCCTCGATGCGGTAGAGCGGCAGCCCGCCGGTGGAAAACCCGAGGAAGGTCACGTCGTGGAGCGCCGAGCCGTCGAGGTTCGCGCGCGTCGCGCGGATCACCATCTGCCCGGAGGCCGTGCCCTCGCGCAGCCAGAGCCCTTCGTCGGAGACGGAGAAGATCTGCCGGTCGCCGTCCAGATAGAGGTTTTCGCGCTCCTCGTAGCGCCGTTCCGTCGTCGCCGCGATCGGATTGAGCACGGCCACCGTCACGACGCCGAAGAGAAAGGCTACGGCGACGGGCGGCAGGAGGGAGCGCATGGCCGACCGCCCCGCGGCGCGGGCGACCACGAGTTCGGAGGACCGCGCGAGGCCGAGGAACATGATCAGAGTCGCGATGGCGACGATGATCGGCAGGAAGCCGTAGATCGTCGTCGGCAGGCGCAGGAGCGCAAGGTTCAGGCTCTGCGCGGCGGTGATGCCGTCGGCGGCGAAATCGCGGATGATGTCGACCGTCTCGATCATCAGGATGAGACCGCAGAAGATGCCGAGCGTCATCAGCAGCGCACGCAGGAACCGCCGGGCGAAATAGAGATCGAGCCTCATGGCAGCTCTCCCCCGGCCCCGCGCGTCCCGCGCAGGCGCGGATGGGCGGCCTTCCACAGGAGGAGATAGCCGAGCACCACCCCGAGCAGCGTCGAGAGATAGGTGACCGGCCAGAGTGTCGGATCGCGTTCGATCGCGCCCTCGAGCGAATTGTCGATCGACTTCACGATCACGAGGAGCAGGAGCGCGAGGAAGATCTGCCGCCAGAGCCCGAAGCGGGAGAAGCCGCCGACGATCAGCGCCCCGAATCCGACGAGCGTGACCGCGAGGCTCTGAAGCGCCTTGTTCATGCGGCTGTTCGCCGTGGCGAGGTTCTCCGCGGAGAGATCCCGCGCGAGCAGCGCCGTGGTCGTGGTGGCGCGCGTGCTCTGTCCGGGGACGCGCACCTCCGCCATCAGCCCGGCGAGGCTGTAGGCGAAACTTTCGAAACGCGTGACCGAGAGGCGCTGGCTCTCGAGTTCATAGACCTG
This sequence comes from Celeribacter indicus, assembly GCF_000819565.1. NCBI lineage: Bacteria > Pseudomonadati > Pseudomonadota > Alphaproteobacteria > Rhodobacterales > Roseobacteraceae > Celeribacter > Celeribacter indicus. The sequence goes on along the minus strand of NZ_CP004393.1, from coordinate 2,655,830 downwards.
CGCCATGCCGTCGAACATGAGCAGCATCGGCGCCTCCTCTTCCTTCACCAGAAGCCCGCGGGAAGCCATGAAGCTCTGGCGCTCGCCATCCGCGAGACTGCTCGAGAGGTAGATGTCGTGCAATTCCCCGTTGGGCGTGATCTCGCGCACATAGAAGGTGATCCCCTTCGCCGGGTGCACGAAGGTGCCTTCCTGCAGGAGCCGCGCGGTCACGTCCTGGGCGATCTCGTCGCGCCGGAGGTCGAGTTCGCGCACCGACAGCGGCACGAGCACATGCGACAGGATCGCGGTCATCACCGCGACGACGAGCCCGAAGACCAGCGCCGGCCGCGCCAGCCGGTAGGGCGAGTAGCCCGCCGCCTGCACCACGACGAGCTCGGATTCGTTCGACAGCCGGTTGGTGACGTAAACCGTGGCCCCAAAGGCCGAAATCGGCAGGAGATTGACGAGGATCGTCGGCAGGGACAGTGCGCTGAGCTGGAGGAAGACGGAGGCGGATTGCCCGTCGCCCATCAGCCAGTCGAGCAGGCCCACGGCGCGGTTGACCCAGAAGACGAGCGCGAGCACGAGGGAGAAGAAGCCGAACAGCATCAGCAGTTGCTGAAGCATGTATTTGTCGAATCTCCCCAACACCATCCCTCGGGCAAGCACGCAGTCGCGCGGGACTTTATCCGCTGAACCGGACGGGAGAAACCCGAAATCTCGCTCTGGCCACGCCCTGCGCGGCGGGTTACCAATAGGCCGGAGCCGGCCGCGCCGCCGCGCGGGCCAGTGCCCTCAGACCGCAGTCCAGCCCAGGAGTTCCCATGACCACGCCCGTCCGTTTCGCCGTCACAGCCCCCGATCTCGACGCCATAGCCAAGGCCGCCGGGCGCGTGGCCCTGATCGTCCCGTCCGATGGCCGGATGAGCCCGGCGGCGCGGCGCGTGAACCGGGTGACGAAGGGCGCGCTGGCACGGTTTCTCGAAAGCGAGGCCTTCGGGAAGATGAAGGAGGGCGAGGCGAAGGAGCTGAGCTGGCCGACCGGCATGGCGGCCGAGGCGCTCCACGTCGTGAAGCTGCCGAACCAGGCCGGCGCCGATCTCGCGCGCGGGGCCGGTGCGGCACTCGGCGCGGCACTCGGCAAGGAGGGGGCGCTCGTGCTGCCGGGCGGGTTGAAGCGGGTCGCGGATCTCGCGCTCGGCCTCGCGCTGCGCGCCTACAGGTTCACCGATCACAAATCCGAAGGCCCCGCCGCGGAGGTGCCCGAGGTGACGTTCGCCGTCGCCAAGCCGGAAGAGCTCGATCTCTCCGCCACCGCGGCGCTGGCCGAGGGCGTGTTCTTCACCCGCGACCTCGTTTCCGAACCCTCGAACGTGCTCACCACGACCGAATTCGCCAGGCGCCTCTCGGAACTCGAAAGCCTCGGCGTCGAGGTCGAGGTGCTCGAAGAGGACCAGCTTGCCGAACTCGGCATGCGCACGCTCCTCGCGGTCGGGCAGGGCTCGGCGAGCCCCTCGAAGGTGGTCGTGATGCAGTGGAAGGGCGGCGCGGAGGAGGCTCCGCTCGCCCTCGTCGGCAAGGGCGTCGTCTTCGACACGGGCGGCATCTCGCTCAAGCCCGCCGCCGGGATGGAGGACATGACCATGGACATGGGCGGCGCGGGCACGGTCGCCGGAGTGATGAAATCGCTCGCCCTGCGCAAGGCGCGCGGCAATGTCGTCGGCCTCGTCGGCCTCGTGGAGAACATGCCCGACGGCAACGCGATCCGTCCGGGCGACGTGGTGAAGTCGATGAAGGGCGACACGGTCGAGATCATCAACACCGATGCCGAGGGGCGTCTCGTGCTCTGCGACGTGCTCTGGTATGCGCAGGAGCGGTTCGGGCCGCGCGGCGTGATCGACCTCGCCACGCTCACCGGCGCGATCATCATCGGCCTCGGGCATGAGAATGCGGGCGTCTTCTCCAATGACGACGCCTTCTGCGCCGCCTTCCTGAAAGCGGCCGGGACCGAGGGCGAAGGCGCCTGGCGCATGCCGCTCGGCCAGGCCTATGACGACCAGCTCAAATCCGATGTCGCGGACATGAAGAACGTCGGCGGACGTCCGGCCGGCTCGATCACCGCGGCGCAATATCTCAAGCGGTTCATCAAGGAAGGCACACCCTGGATCCATCTCGACATCGCTGGCGTGGCGTCGGTGAAATCGGCGACGACACTCGCGCCGAAGGGCGCGACCGGATGGGGCGTGCTGGCGCTCAACCGCCTCGTCGACGACCTGAACCCGGCGACGTAGGCGCCGATGGGCGCGGTTTTCTTCTATCACCTGACGCGCAACCCGCTCGCGGCGACGCTTGCCACGCTGGCGGAAAAGTCGCTTGCGGCGGGCTGGCGCGTGGAGGTGCGCGGGCGCTCGGAGGAAATGCTGCGCGGGCTCGACGCCGCCCTCTGGACGCGGGAAGGCTTCCTGCCGCACGGCCTTGCAGGCGGGCCGCATGACGCCGACCAGCCGATCCTGCTCACGACTGCGCCCGGCGGAAACGGCGCGGCCTGCGTGATGAGCGTGGGCGGCGCGGAGATCGCGCCCGACGAACTGGCCGGCCTGTCGCGTGCCTGCATCCTGTTCGACGGGCACGACCCGGAGGCGGTGCAGCAGGCGCGGGGCCAGTGGACGGCGCTCACCGCCGCCGGTATCGAGGCGCAATACTGGTCCGAGGAGTCTGGCCGCTGGGAGAAGAAGGCCGAGAGCCGCAAGGGCTGAGCCTTCATCTGCTCGGAAATATTCCGGGGTGAATTGCGCCGCAGGCGCAAGAGGGGCAGCGCCCCTTTGCCTGCGGCCCGGCGCCTACCGCGTCAGGATCAGCTTGTCGCGCTGGATCTCGATCCGCTCGTAGCGGCGCAGGTAATCCATGCCAAGAAGCGAGCCGAACAGCTCGCCGTCCGTGACATAGGCCCGTACCTTGCGGTCGTGCACGCCCTCGAGGTCGAGCGTGTCGAGGGTCACGGGGGCGGTCCGCACGGTGCCGTTCGCCGTCTGGGCACGGCCGGTGAAAACGAGATTGCCGATGTCGATCCCGGCGCGTTCGGCATCCTCCATCGACAGGACCACATTCGACGCGCCGGTGTCGACGAGGAAGGCGACCGGCGTGCCGTTGACCGCCGCCCGGACGGAGAAATGCCCGGTCATGTCGCGGTCGACCGCAATGATCCCGTCGCCGCGGCTGATCTGCGCCGGGGCGAGGCGGGGCCGGACGTCCTGCCACAGCCCCACGGCCGAAAGCACACCGATGAAGATCAGCGCCCAGAGCACCGCATGGCGCACCATCGCCCCGAGAGTCCGGCGGTTGGCGATGACGTAATAGAATGCCACCGCCCCGAGAAGGAGCGAGAGATAGAGGATGCGGGCGGTGTCGAAGCTCTCCATGCCCTCATAGATAAGCATCCCCGCCGCGCTTACCAGAGCGGGCGCACGTCCCGTCAGCCCGCGAAGAACAGTGCCTTGACCCCGTCGGCGACAAATTGCACCGACAGGGCGGCGAGCAGCATGCCCATGAGGCGCGTCACGACGTTGATGCCGGTCGCGCCCAGAAGCCGCTCCATCGCGGTGCTGAGTGAGAAGAGCACGAAGACGAGCACGAGCACGGCGGCCATCACGCCGATCATCAGCAGCGCTCCGCTCACCCCCTGCGACTGGTCGATGAGCAGGATCATCGAGGTGATCGCGCCGGGTCCGGCCAGCAGCGGCGTGGCGAGGGGAAAGACCGAGGGATCCGCGACCGGCTGGTGTTCCGGGTGCTCGGCATGTTCGCTGCGCCGTTTCGACCGTCTCTCGAACAGCATCTCGAGCGCGGTGAGGAACAGCAACAGCCCGCCGGCGATGCGGAAGGCCGGCATGGAGATGCCCGCGAATTCGAGGACGCGGTCTCCGAACAGGCCGAACGCCGTCAGGATCGCGAAGGCGATCAGCACCGCGCGCAGCCCGACCGCGCGGCGATGCGCGGGGGTCGCGCCCTGGGTTAGCGCGATGAAGAGCGGCGCGAGCCCGATCGGGTCGATGATGACGAAGAGGGTGAGGAAGGCGGTGACGAGGGTCTGGACGTCCATCGCCTCAGCCCCCCGCGGTCTCGAGCTTTTCGAGCGCGTCCATCCACATCGCCTCGGCGCGGGCCATGGCCTCGCTCACCTCGGCATATTTCTTCTGCCAGACCACGGCGGCGGCCTTGTCCTCGTAGAGTTCGGGATTGGCGAGCTTCACCTGGAGCTTTTCGCTCATGTCGGTGAGCTTTTCGACGCGGTCCTCGCATTTGCGCACCTCGGCGCGCAGGGCGAGGATTTCGTCGCGGGAGGCGCGGCGGGGCTTCGGCGCAGGCTTTGGCCTGTCCTCCTTCGGCTTGTCGTCGCCGGTCAGCAGCAGGCGGCGATAGGCGTCGAGATCGTCCTCATAGGGCGACACGCGCCCGTCCTTCACGAGCCAGAGCCGGTCCGCGACGAGCGACAGAAGGTGCATGTCATGCGACACGAGCACCACCGCGCCGGTGTATTCGGTCAGCGCCTCGACCAGCGCTTCGCGGCTCTCGATGTCGAGGTGGTTCGTCGGTTCGTCGAGGATCAGAAGATGCGGCGCGTCGAGCGTGGCGAGCAGCAGCGACAGCCGCGCCTTCTGCCCGCCCGACAGCCGCCCGACCTCGGTCTCCGCCTGATCCGCACCGAGGCCGAAGCCCGCGAGCCGCGCACGCAGCTTTGTCGGTTCGAGACCGGGCAGGGCACGGCGCAGGTGTTGCAGCGGACTCTCGTCGAGATGCAGCTCGTCCACCTGGTGCTGGGCGAAGAAGCCGACGCGCAGCTTGCGATGCCGGGTGATCTCCCCACCCATCGGGTCGAGCCGGTCCGACAGCAGTTTCGACAGCGTCGACTTGCCCTCGCCGTTGCGCCCCAGAAGCGCGATGCGGTCGTCCTGGTCGATGCGCAGGTCGAGGCGCTGGAGCACCGCCTTGCCGTCGTAGCCGACGGAGACGCCTTCGAGCCGCAGGATCGGCGGGGACAGTTCCTCGGGCTCGGGGAAGGTGAAGACGACGCGCGCCGCATCCTCGGGCGCGGTGATCGTCTCCATCTTCTCGAGCATCTTGACGCGGCTCTGCGCCTGTTTCGCCTTCGACGCCTTCGCCTTGAACCGGTCGACGAAGCTCTGGAGATGGGCGCGCTGCGCCTCCTGCTTTTTCGCCGCCGCGGCCTGCACCGCCCGCTGGGCGGCACGGGTGCGCGTGAAATCGTCATAACCGCCGGTGTAGAGCGTCAGCTTCTTGCTCTCCAGGTGCAGGATCGAGCCGACGGCGCGGTTCAGCAGCGCGCGATCGTGGGAGATCAGCAGCACGGTATGCGGATAGCGCGCCAGATATGTCTCGAGCCAGAGCGCGCCCTCGAGGTCGAGATAGTTCGTCGGCTCGTCGAGCAGCAGGAAATCGGGCTGGGAGAACAGCACCCCCGCGAGGGCCACGCGCATCCGCCAGCCGCCGGAAAAGGCGGAGCAGGGCATGGCGATCTCGTCTTCGGTGAACCCGAGGCCCCGGAGAATCGCGGAGGCGCGGCCTTCCGCGCTCCAGGCGTCGATATCGGCGAGCCGGGTCTGGATCTCCGCGATGCGATGGGGATCTGTGGCGGTCTCTGCCTCCGCCATCAGCGCGGCGCGCTCGGTGTCCGCGGCGAGCACCGTGTCGAGCAGCGAGACCTCGTTGCCCGGCACCTCCTGCGCGACGCCGCCGATGCGGGCGCGCGACGGCACCTCGATCGCACCGCCCTCGAGCGTGAGCTCACTGCGGATGATGCGGAACAGCGTGGTCTTGCCCGCGCCGTTGCGGCCCACGATCCCGACCTTGTGGCCGGTGGGAATGGTGACGGAGGCACCCTCGATCAGGGTGCGGCCTTCGACGGAATAGGTGATGTCGCGGATCTTCAGCATGTCGTCCGCATATCAGCGCGCGGCAGGGCGGTCCAGTGGGGTCAGAAGGAGGGCAGCACGCCCTCGATATCGGAATTGTAGCGCCACCAGACCGGGATGATGCCCTCCTCGCGCTTGTGCGAGACGATGTTGATATAGAAATAGTCGGTGCCGCCCGCAGGCCAGAAGGCGAGCACTTCCTCGACCCAGGATCCCGAGAGTTCGCGGTGATAGAGAATGTCGCTGCGGTCGAGCGAGGGTCCATAGATCGTGTCGAGCTTCTCGGCGAGGCTCGTCACCTCCGCCTCGCTGTAGGCACGGGTGCCCGACAGCGCCCGGATCAGGCCGGGATAGTCCCCCGCCGTCGCCAGATCGGTGAGCGTGCGGATCATCGCGCGCCGGTCGTCATAGAGCGGATAGCCGTCGAGACGGTCCTGCGCCGCCATCGGGGCGGCAAGCGCAAGCGCCGCGAGCAGGGCGGCGGCGAGGACGGCGGCGGGACGGCGCATGGCGGATCTCCTTTTGCGCGGGCAGGGATGCGCGGCACAGGATTTGTCGCGCCCGCCGGCCCTCCCTGTCAAGCCGCGCTCAATCACCGCTTTCCAAACCGCGCCCCCCATGTTATCCGGCGCGCGATCACGGGGCGCGGGACTGGCCGGGCCCTTCCGACGACTTTCAGCCGCAAGAGGTTTCCATGGCGATCCAACGCACCTTCTCCATCATCAAGCCCGACGCCACCAAGCGCAACCTGACGGGCGCCATCACCGCGAAGCTCGAGGAAGCGGGCCTGCGCGTCATCGCCTCCAAGCGCATCCGGATGACGCTCGAGCAGGCGCAGACCTTCTACGGTGTGCACAAGGATCGTCCCTTCTTCGGCGAGCTGTGCGAATTCATGACGTCCGAGCCGGTGGTCGTGCAGGTGCTCGAAGGCGAGAACGCCATCGCGAAGAACCGTGAAGTCATGGGCGCGACCAACCCGGCCGATGCCGCCCCCGGCACGATCCGCGCCGAATATGCGCTCTCCGTAGGTGAAAACTCCGTCCACGGTTCCGACGCGCCGGAAACGGCCGCCGAGGAGATCGCCTATTTCTTCTCCGGTCTCGAACTCGTCGGCTGAGCCGGCCGGAATTCCCGGAAACGGAAAAGGCCGCCCCGCGGGGCGGCCTTTCTCATGTGTTCCGGGCCGGGATCAGATCCGGCGGGTGTCGGGCGTGCGGGCAATGATCCACACCGCGTGGACGATGCCGGGGATGTAGCCCAGAAGGGTGAGCAGCACGTTGATCCAGAAATGCTTGCCCAGTCCCACCTGGAAGAACACGCCGAGCGGCGGGAGGATGATCGCGAGGATGATGCGGACGAGGTCCATGGGGCTCTCCTTTCCTTGTGTTGACATGTCAACGGAAAGGACCGGACCAAGGTTCCCGGCGGCTGCCGGACCCGCGGATCAGATCAGCGCCCAGTCGTGGAAGCGGTAGGTTCGGGGTTTCTTCGTGGGAAGGGGGATCGGGATCGTGCCGGTCGTCTCCGACCGGCCCGCGCCGGTGTCGGAGGGGGCGCCGGATGTTTGCGAAGAGTCCTGTGAGTAGGACTCGTCTTCCTCGCGGGCCTCGGGTTCCTGCGGGGTCTGACGGGTCTGCGGTGCTGCGCTTGCCATGTGGTGCCTCATGTGTTGCGGGCTTCTCAAGGAGCCCGTTTCAGACTCCCATTATGCCACGCCAACGCGGAAAACGAGTCGGAGTTGCGACATTTCACGGGAAATTGTGGCAATTTTGCCCGGTAGTGCCGCAACTCAGCCCGGTTTCACGATTTCGTCGAGCGCATGAAGCCGGTCGAGCAGCGGGCCGAGATCCTCGATCCTGAGCATGTTCGGCCCGTCCGAGGGCGCGTTGTCGGGATCCTCGTGCGTCTCGATGAAGAGGCAGGCGACGCCCACCGCGACGGCGGCGCGCGCGAGCACCGGCACCATGGTGCGGTCGCCGCCGGTCGAGCTGCCTTGCCCGCCCGGCTGCTGCACCGAATGGGTGGCGTCGAACACCACCGGATACCCCGTTTGGGCCATACGCGGCAGCCCGCGGAAATCGCTCACCAGCGTGTTGTAGCCGAAGGAGGTGCCGCGATCGCACAGGAGGATCTTTTCGTTGCCGGTGGAAGCCAGCTTGGCCGCGACATTGTCCATGTCCCAGGGCGCGAGGAACTGCCCTTTCTTGACGTTGACCGTCCGGCCCGTCTCGCCGGCCGCGAGCAGGAGGTCGGTCTGGCGGCAGAGGAAGGCGGGGATCTGGAGCACGTCCACCGCCTCGGCGGCCGTCGCACAATGATGCGTCTCATGCACGTCGGTGAGCACCGGACAGCCGAATTCCTCGCGGATCTTCGACAGGATTGTGAGGCCCTTCTCCGCGCCCAGTCCGCGCCTGCCCGAGAGCGAGGAGCGGTTCGCCTTGTCATAGGAGCCCTTGAAGATGAAGGGCGTGCCGGAGGGCGCGCAGGCCTCCGCGATCCTTTCGGCCAGCATGCGCGCGTGATCGAGGCTTTCGAGCTGGCAGGGGCCGGCGATGAGGCCGAAGGGCAGGGCGTTCGACAGGGCGACCCGGTCGCTGATCTCGACGGTTCTGGCAGGGGTGGGGGTCGGGCTCATGGCAGGCTCCTTCTCTGGCGCGGCGCGCACGCTTGGCGCGGGCAGCGATGCCGCTCATAGACCACGAGGCGCCCCTCTGGCAAGAGCGCCGCCCGCGGGCGGCCGGCAAGCCATGAGCACATCGCATGGCGGCTTTCGCGATCCGGCTCTGGTGTGTTCGCGCTAACGAAAGCATATAGGCCCCGAAACGCAACAGGGCCCCGCAGCGGTCCCAGCCACAGAAGCCCGATACCGGAAGGAGCGAAGAGCATGGCCACCCTGACCCGGACTTTCCCCATCACGGCCGCCATCCAGAGCCGTTTCGCGGCCCTGCGCGCCGATGTCTCCCTGCGCCGTGCCCGCCGTGCCGAGATGGCGCGCATCTGCCGCGAGCTCTCCGCCCTGAGCGACCGCGACCTGACCGATATCGGCATCTCGCGCGACGCGATCCGCGACATCGCTGCGGAGGCCGCCCGCCGCGTCTGAGCGTCCCGTTCCCTTTCGCGCCGGACTTCCTCCTCCCCTGGTCCGGCGCCACCGAAGCCCGCGAGCATCCTCCTCCCGCTCGCGGGCTTTTTTATGCGCGCCCTGCGGCCGTGCAGGGGACCCGCACGGTCGGGCCAAAGGTTGACATGCCGGTCGGGCAACGTACATCTGCGGTCTGTGCGCCCCTGTGGCGCCCCCAGGAGGAGAGCTCACGATGGACCATCTCCGGACCGACCAGCGGCCCCACCCGGCGGACACATGCCAGCGCGTCGCAATCTGCGAACGCGAGATCCCGCTCGCCGCCGCGCTCGCGGCCGATCGCTGCTGCCTTGCGGTGATCACCGCGGTGGAAGGTCCCTCCTACCGGCCCCTCGGGGCGGCGATGGTCGTGGATGCGGACGGGCGGCGGACCGGATCACTGAGTTCCGGCTGCATCGAGGACGATGTGGTGATCCACGCGCTTGAATGCCTGCAAGGCGGCGTCTCCCGCCGGTTGCGCTACGGCCGCGGCTCGCCCTTCATGGATCTGCAACTCCCCTGTGGCGGCGGGCTCGAGATCACGCTCGTGCCGGCGCCCTCCCGCCCGGTCCTCGAGGCGGTGCAGGCCCGGCTCGTCGCGCGCGAGGGCGCGACTCTCTCCATCACACCGGAGGGGGCGCTCGTGGAAGGGGCGTGCGAGGAGGGATTCACCCTCTCGATCGTGCCGCAACTGCGCCTGATCGTGCTCGGCAAGGGGGTCGAGGCCCGCACGGTCTATGAGATCGCCGGGGCCATGGATGTCGCCGCCGAGCTCTGGTCACCCGACGAGGAGACGCGGGGCGGGGTGCGCGGGGCGCGGGAGCTGGTCTCGCAGGAGGGGCCCTGGGATTTCGGGATCGACGCGCGGACCGCCGTCGCGCTGTTCTTCCACGACCACGACTGGGAACCGCCGCTCCTCGCCTCGATTCTGAAAAGCCCCGCGCTCTATATCGGGGCGCAGGGCAGCGCGCGGGCGCGGGCGACGCGCGAGGCCGCGCTCGTGCAGATGGGGGTCTCCGAGGCGGAGATCTCCCGGCTGGTCCGGCCCTTCGGCCTCGTCCCGCATGCGCGCGACCCGAGATCGCTCGCGGCCGGTGTCATCGCGCAGGTTCTCGATCACGCGCGGATTTCCTGACTGCGGCACGGGCGCGTTATATTCTATTGAAAATATCGACATCCGTCGTGACGGTCCAATCGCCGGAGAGGCGCGGCCCGGCTCGCGATAGCGCTTGCCCGGAGATTTCCCTCTCTGGCATAACCCTGTCATGACAGATCCATCCGCCCCCAGTGCCCCAAAACCGCGCCTGCGCATCCGTATCCAGTTCGACGACGATCTCGTGCTCGGGCCCGGAAAGGCCGATCTGCTCGAACTGATCCGGGACACCGGCTCGATCGCCGCCGCCGGGCGCGCGATGGCAATGAGTTACAAGCGGGCGTGGATGCTGGTCGAGGAGATGAACGCGGCCTTCGCCGAGCCGCTCGTCGACAGCTCCCGCGGCGGCGCGAAGGGGGGCGGGGCGCGGGTGACCCCGGCGGGCGAGGCCGTTCTGGGCCATTATCGCAAGCTCGAGGAGATCATGGCGGAGGCGGGCGCCGCGCGGATCGGCGCCCTTCAGTCCATGCTGCGCGATATGTCCAAAGAAAAATAACGCTTGAGAATATGCGCGGACCTTGCGATATGTTTTCCCGACCATAACAACCATCAGGGATGTCTTCGCATGACCGTTTTCCGTCGCACGCCTTCCGCAGTTGCCGCCGTCTCCACGGCGCTCGGCCTCTCGCTCGCCTGTGCCGCGCCGTCGACCGCCGCGGCCGAGGAGATCACCGTCTTCGCCGCCGCGAGCCTGACCAACGCACTCACCGAGATCGAACAGGCGTTCGAGGCGGAAAGCGGCCACGACCTCGCCATCTCCTTCGCCGGTTCCTCCGCGCTCGCCCGCCAGATCCAGCAGGGCGCGCCGGCCGATATCTTCATCTCCGCGAATGCCGAGTGGATGGACACGCTCGAGGAGGAGGGGCTGCTCGAACCGGACACGCGATTTGACCTGCTCAACAATTCCATCGTGCTCGTCGCGCATGGCGCGGAGGCCGCGCCGGTGGAGATCGGACCCGACCTGGATCTCGTCGGCCTCCTGGACGGCGGGCGGCTCGCCATGGCGCTGGTCGATGCGGTGCCTGCCGGGATCTACGGCAAGGCGTCGCTCGAAAGCCTCGGGCTCTGGAGCGGCGTCGAGGACCAGGTGGCGCAATCCGACAACGTGCGCACGGCGCTCACGCTCGTTTCCACCGGCGAGGCACCCTATGGCATCGTCTATGCGACCGATGCGGTGGCCGATGACAACGTGACCGTGGTCGGAACCTTCCCCGCCGACAGCCATCCGCCGATCGTCTATCCTGCCGCGGATCTCGCGACCCGCGATATCCCGGCAGAAAGCGAATTCCTCGACTACCTGCGCGGACCCGATGCGCGCGCGGCCTTCGAGGGCCAGGGATTCGTCGTGGTCGGCGGCAACTGACGCGCAATGGCGGAGTGGCTCGGTCCCGAGGAGTGGAGGGCGGTAGCGCTCTCCCTCAAGGTCTCCTTCTGGGCGACTCTGGTCAGCCTGCCGCTGGGCCTGTTCACCGCCTATGCGCTCGCCCGCTGGCGCTTTCCGGGCAAGCAGGTCCTCAACGGCATCGTGCATCTGCCGCTCATCCTGCCACCCGTGGTGACGGGCTATCTTCTGCTGCTCACCATGGGCGCGCGGGGGCCGGTCGGCGGGCTGCTCGCGGAGGTCGGCATCGTCTTCGCCTTCCGCTGGACCGGGGCCGCGCTGGCCGCCGGGGTCATGGCCTTTCCGCTCATGGTGCGGGCGATCCGGCTGTCCCTCGAGGCGGTCGATCCGAAGCTCGAACAGGCGGGGGCGACGCTCGGCGCTTCGCCGGCCTGGGTGTTCCTGACCGTGACCCTGCCAATGACGCTTCCGGGCATTGTCGCGGGGGCGATCCTTGCCTTCGCCAAGGCGATGGGGGAATTCGGGGCGACCATCACCTTCGTGTCCAACATTCCGGGCCAGACCCGCACGATCCCCTCCGCGATCTATGCCTTCCTCCAGGTGCCGGGCGGGGAGGGGGCAGCGATGAAACTCGTCCTCGTCTCCGTCGTGGTCGCGATGACCGCGCTCCTGCTCTCCGAACTGATCGGCCGGCGCGTGGCGGCGCGCGTGGGAGGGAAATGATGCTGGAGGTCGCGCTTCACCACGACTTCCCCGGCTTCACGCTCGACGCGCGGTTCGAGGCGCCGCCGGGTCTCACCGTGCTGTTCGGCCGGTCCGGGTCGGGCAAGACGACGATCGTGAACGCGGTGGCCGGGCTGCTGATGCCGGATCGCGGGCGCATCGCCGCCGGCGACTGGACGCTGCTCGACACCGCGGCCGGGCTGCGGCTGAAGCCGCATCGCCGGCGCCTTGGCTATATCTTTCAGGAGGGGCGGCTGTTTCCGCACCTCACCGTGCGGCAGAATCTGCGCTACGGCGCCTGGTTCGCGCCGAAGGACGCCCCGCGCGAGGAGATGGGCCGCGTCGTCGAGATGCTGGGCATCGGCGCCTTGCTCGACCGCCGCCCCGGCGCGCTGTCGGGGGGGGAGAAACAGCGTGTCGCGATCGGCCGGGCGCTGCTCTCCGCCCCGAAGATCATCCTCGCGGACGAACCGCTCGCCGCCCTCGACGAGGCGCGCAAGGCGGAGATCCTGCCCTATTTCGAGCGGCTGCGCGACGAGGTGAACGTCCCGATCCTCTTCGTCAGCCATTCCGCCTCCGAAGTTGCCCGGCTCGCGACGACGGTCGTCGCGCTCGAAGACGGCCGGGTGATCCGGCAGGGGCCCGCCGCGGAGGTCCTGGGCGATCCGGCCGTGCTTCCGACCGGGGCGCGGGCCGCGGGGGCGGTGGTGACGGCGCAGGTCGTGGCACATCACGCCGACGGGCTCACCGAGCTTTCGGCGGGCGGCGTGCCGGTGTTCCTGCCGCGGGTGGCGCAGGGGCCGGGGGCGGTGCTGCGACTACGGATCGCCGCCCATGACGTGATCCTGTCGCGCGCCCGGCCAGAAGGGCTGTCGGCGCTCAACATCTTTCCCGGAACCGTGGCGGAGATCCGCGAAGGAGAGGGGCCGGGCGCGATGGTGGCGCTCGATACCCCGGCGGGCCGGGTTCTGGCGCGGATCACTCACCGGTCGCGCGCCGCCCTTGGACTGGCACCGGGCGTTGCGGTCCATGCCATCGTCAAGAGCGTCTCCTCCGCACCTTCCGACATCGGCGGCGGCGGTCCCGGCGCCTGAGCCCTGAGCCCAGTGTCGCGGAGGCACGGCGGCGCCGGGAGAGGCGCAACGAAAAAGCCGCCCTCGGGGCGGCTTGTTTCATGGGGTCTCTCGGTCTGGAGCGCTGACAGACCCGTCAGCGATCCGCCATGTCTCAGATCGCCTGAGCGATCCGGCGTTTCCCCAATCGCGTGAGCGATCAACCGTTCCAGGTGCGGACCGGACCGCAGTCCATATGCACGAAACCGGAGCCGTAATAGGTGCCGACACCGCCCGCGGAACAGGCTTGCGCGGCGGCGGCCATCTGTTTGACCGAGCGCGACTTGAGACGCAGGTCCGCGGCCTGGCCCTTCAGGTGGAGGGAGTTCTTCGCCACCCCGCCGGACCGCGAGCGCAGCATGGCGTTGGTTTCCGGCGAGCGGTAGCCCGACAGCAGCATGTAGGGCTCGGTCACGTCCATAAGGCTGTGGGAGGCCGCCATGATGTCCACCGTGCGCGCATCGATGCCCATCAGCTTGGCATTGCGCCAGTCGCGCATGAAATAGGTGATTTCCTTGAGCGCATCGGGGATATATTCGCCCTCGATCCAGTAGATCGTGTCGATGCTCTCGCCGGTGCGGCCCGAATACATGTTGATCCGGCGGATGTCGCCCGCGCCGCGCAGGAACCCTGCCGCGTTGGCATATACCGGTGCTGCGCTCAGTGCTGCTGCTGCGAAGCCGCGCAGAATTCCGCGGCGTGAAATTACGCTCGTTGCGTCCTTGGTCATTCTCTCAAAGCGTCCCGTCGCTTACCTGTTCCCGCCTCAAGCGGTTTTTTTCGAGTTGCGCCGCTTTTTCGCGGCATTCTTGAACCGTCGTGACCTGATGCCCGATCCGTGGCGGAGCCGGTCATTCCGGCCCTGTCCCAAGGATCCTGCCGCGGCAGGATGCGTCGGAGCGTGAGGGAGTCCGGCCCAAGCCGCAGGATCCCCGCGCCCCCATGGGGCAGGTCCGGCAAGATCGGTCCGGAAGAAACGTATCCCGAAATCGGCAGGGGAGCTCGCGAGGCCATGGCCTCGTCCGTCACCGTCCTCGCCCTCTCGGGTCCGCCGCTTCCAACTGGATCGCGTCCTGGTCGAACCCTTTAACGCATCTTTTCAGATGTTCTGCGTTCTTATTGCACATCATGATTCACCGGCCAAGCGCGGGTTTCATGACACCCTCGTCACCAGAGCGAAATCGGCGGGATCTCGCGCAAAATGGGGAGGCGGGGTTGATGCCGCGTCCGCAGGCCCCGCCCCGCAACCCGCCTTGCCGGGCACCCGCCATGCCCTGTCGCTGGTGTCGTGGAGAGGATGTTTTGCAAGACTTTTCAAAGGCTAGGGGAAAATGATGCCGCTGCCGCCTTTCACGGGATGTGTGGTGGATTGGGCACATGAAGGGAAAGCTCGTTTCTTCCCCCTCACGGCCCGACCGGAATTCCTGTAGCGTTTTCGCAAGACTGCTGAACAAGGTTTCGAGGCGCAATGATGTTGTTTTTTCCCCTGGCCCGTCGCGGCCGGAACGAGAATGAGTCCCCCCTGCGCGGCGGGCTGCGTGCCGTCACGCTGGCGGCTTCGGTGTCGCTCGGCGCGCTTTCCGGCGCGGCCGTCCTGACCGTCGCCCCCGCGCCGGTCGCCGCCCAGCAGGTGAGCGCGCTCATGCAGTCGATCGCGGAAGCGGCGGCGGAGTCGAAGGATCTCACCGCCTTCTACCGCGCGAACGGCTACACGCCCGTCTTTGCGGATGACTCCGCGCGGGCCAGGGCGCGGCGCCAGGCGCTTCTGCGCGCCGTGCAACTCGCGCCCGAGAAGGGGCTTGCCCCCTATGACACGACGCTCCTCACCGCCGATCTGCGGGCGATCCGGTCGGAACGCGACCTCGGGCGGGCCGAGGTGGCGATGGCGAAGCTCTTTCTCGACTATGCCCGCGACGTCCAGACCGGCCAGCTCGTGCCTTCGCGCATCGACAGCGGCATCGTCCGCCAGGTGCCCTATCGCGACGGCGTCTCGGTACTGACGAATTTCGCGAGATCCAACCCGCAGGCCTATCTGCGCGCGCTCGAACCCTCCTCGCCGGAATACGCCCGGCTCCTGAGGGAGAAGGCGAGGCTCGAGGAGGTGCTCGCGCAGGGCGGCTGGGGCCAGGAGGTGCCGGGCTCGAAATACGAGGCCGGCCAGTCCGGAAATGGCGTCGTGATCCTGCGCAACCGGCTGATGGCCATGGGATATCTGCCGCGCTCCGCCTCCACGAGCTATGATGCCGACATGAGCCGGGCGGTGCAGCTTTTCCAGATCCGTCACGGGCTCGCGCCGGACGGCGTGGCCGGGCCGGGCACGCTGTCGCAGATCAACGTCCCGCCGGAGGAACGGCTCGCTTCCATCCTCGTCGCGATCGAACGCGAACGCTGGATGAACTTCGACCGGGGCCAGCGCCATATCTGGGTCAATCTCACCGATTTCACGGCGAAGATCATGGACAACGACCGCGTGACCTTCGAGACGCGCTCCGTCATCGGCGCGACGCAGCCGGACCGGCGCAGCCCGGAATTCTCCGACGAGATGGAATTCATGGTGATCAACCCCACCTGGAACGTGCCGCGCTCGATCACGGTCAAGGAATACCTGCCGATGATGCAGCGCAATCCGAACGCGGCCGGCCACCTGCGGATCGTCGACCGCAACGGCCGGACGGTCCCGCGTTCGGCGATCAACTTCGCCGCCTACACGCCCTCGACCTTTCCCTTCGCGATGAAGGAGCCGCCTTCGGACGGCAACGCGCTCGGGCTCGTGAAGTTCATGTTCCCGAACAAGTATAACATCTACCTGCACGACACGCCGTCGAAGTCGCTCTTCGGCCACGAGACGCGCGCCTATTCGCATGGCTGCATCCGGCTGCAACAGCCCTTCGACTTCGCCTATACGCTGCTCGCAAGGCAGACGTCCGATCCCGAGGGCTTCTTCCGCGCGCGGCTCAACACCGGACGGGAGACCGTGGTCGAGCTCGAACAGCACGTTCCGGTGCACCTCGTCTATCGCACCGCGATCACCCTGCCGAAAGGCGGAATGGAATACCGCCGCGACATCTATGGCCGCGACGAGAAGATCTGGCAGGCGCTGCAACAGAAGGGTGTCCAGCTCCGCGCCGTCGGCGGCTGAGCCGCGGCGCCTTGGTCGACATGGCTTCGCAACAGCGGGAGGCGCCTTCGGGCGCCTTTCCTTTTCAAAGGTCCGCAAAGACCTTATGTCTTCGGCGAATGCCGCAAGGAGGTCCCAAGGAGGTCCCATGTCCGAGCCCATCACCATTGCCGAACTCGCCACCCGCCTCGGCGCGCCCTACGAAGGGGAAGGGGACCTCGTCGTGCGCCGTGCCTGCGAACCGCAGGAAGCCGGTGCCGGGGATCTCGCGCTGGCGATGGATCCGAAATTCGCCCCCGCGCTCGAAAAGGGCGCGGCGGAGGCGGCGGTGCTCTGGGCGGATGCGGACTGGCGCGCGTTCGGGCTCAGGGCGGCGATCCTCGTGCGCCGCGGGCGGCTTGCCATGGCGGGCGTCACCGCGAGTTTCGATCCGGGGCTGGGGCTTGCGGAGGGGATCCATCCGACCGCGGTGATCGACGGAACGGCGGAGATCGGTCCGGGGGCGGCGATCGGCGCCTTCGTGGTGGTCGGCGCGCGGGCGCGGATCGGGGCGGGCGCGCGCATCGGCAGCCACGTGGTGATCGGCGCGGACGTGTCGCTCGGGCCTGACGCGCTCCTGCATCCCGGTGTGAAGATCGGCGGGCGCACCGTGGTCGGCGCCAGGTTCATCGCCCATCCGGGCGTGGTGGTCGGTGGCGACGGTTTTTCCTTTGTCACCGCGGAAAAGAGCCATGTCGAGGAGGCGCGCGAAAGCCTCGGCGCGGATGTCGCGGCCGAGGGACAGTCCTGGCTGCGCATCGCCTCGCTCGGCGGGGTGGAAATCGGCGATGACGTCGAGATCGGTGCGAATGCGACCGTCGACCAGGGGACGATCCGTCCGACACGGGTGGGCGATGGCACGAAGATCGACAATCTCGTCCAGATCGGGCACAACGTGGTGGTGGGCCGGCATTGCCTCTTGTGCGGACAGTCGGGCGTCGCCGGATCGACCGTGATCGGCGATTACGTGGTGATGGGCGGACAGGCCGGCGTGGCGGACAATCTCGTGATCGGATCGGGCGCGATCATCGGCGCTGGCAGCGGCATTCTGTCGAACGTTGCCGCGGGCCGGGCGATGATGGGCTATCCCGCGGTCGCGATGCAGACGCATGTGGAGATGTACAAGGCGCTCCGTCGCCTGCCGCGGCTCCTCTCGAAGCTCCGCGGAGAGGGATGAGCGCCCCTGCGGCACCGGCAGCGGGGATGCGAAAAACGGTTTCAAACCCCGCCGTTTCAGACTAAGTCAGGGGCCAGCTTGACGTCGAGGAGGCACTTATGGCGCAGGATGTGAAAGAGAAGATCATCGGGATCATCGCGGAACAGGCCGTTCTCGAGCCCTCCGATATCGGCATGGACCAATCGCTCGAAGAACTCGGGATCGACAGTCTCGGCCTTGTGGAGAGCATTTTCGCAATCGAGGAAGCCTTTGACATCTCTGTGCCTTTCAACGCGAACGAACCTGAACAATCGGAATTCGACATTTCCTCCGTCGCCGCCATCGTGGCGGCGGTCGAGGGGCTGATCGCAGACCAGAAGGCATGAATCGCGTCGTCATCACCGGGGCTGGCACGGTCAATGCGCTGGGGCTCGACGTGCCCGCGACGCTCGCCGCCTTCGCCGAGGGAAAATGCGGCATCGGCCAGCTCGAATTCCGCGACGTCGATCGGCTGTCGATCCGGATCGGCGGCCAGATCCACGACTGGAATGCCGAAGGCCGCTTCAACCGTCAGCAGATGGCGCTCTACGACCGCTTCACGCAATTCACCCTCGTCGCCGCCGAGGAGGCGATCCGCCAGTCGGGCCTCGAATTCATCGGCGAGCTTGCGACGCGCTCCGGCGTGATCCTCGGCACCTCGGGCGGCGGGCTCGGCACGCAGGACGAGAATTACCGCATGGTCTACGAGGAGGGAAAGAACCGCGTTCATCCCTTCGTCGTGCCGAAGCTCATGAACAACGCGGCCTGTTCTCATGTGAGCATGGAATACAACCTGAAGGGCCCGTCCTTCACCGTCGCCACCGCCTGTGCCAGTTCCAATCACGCGATGGGGCAGGCCTTCAACATGGTGCGCTGCGGCGCGGCCACGGCGATGGTCACCGGCGGCTCCGAATCGATGCTCTGCTTCGGCGGCGTGAAGGCCTGGGAAGGGCTGCGCGTGATGTCGAAGGATGCCTGCCGCCCGTTCTCGCTCAACCGCAACGGCATGGTGCAGGGGGAGGGGGCGGCGGTCTTCGTCTTCGAGGAATACGAACATGCGAAAACGCGCGGAGCGGAGATCCTCGCGGAGGTGATCGGCTTCGCCATGACCTCGGACGCCTCCGACATCGTGATGCCCTCGAAACAGGGGGCGGCGCGGGCGATTTCCGGCGCGATCCAGGATGCGCGGATCGACCGTTCCGAGATCGGCTATATCAATGCCCATGGCACCGGAACGGCGGCCAATGACAAGACGGAATGCGCCGCGGTCGCGGATGCGCTCGGCGCCCATGCCGACAACATCATGATTTCCTCGACGAAGTCCATGCACGGCCATCTGATCGGCGGGACGGGCGCGGTGGAGCTGCTGGCCTGCATCATGGCGCTGCGCGACGGGATCATCGCACCGACGATCAATTACGAGGAGCCCGACCCGGAATGCGCGCTCGACGTCGTGCCGAACGAGGCGCGCGAGGCGAAGGTCGAAGTGGCGCTCTCGAACGCCTTCGCCTTCGGCGGGCTGAACGCGGTGCTCGCGCTGCGCCGCGTCGCCTGAGCCGCCCGGCACCGGGGGCGACATGAAAACGCCGCGCGGGAGATCCGGCGCGGCGTCGTCATGGGCGGTCGGAGGCGCGGGCTTATTCGGCCGGCGGTTCCTGTCCGGCGGTCTCGCCCTCGCGCGCCGCATCGTTGATTTCGGTCACCCGGTCATAGGCGGCGGTGAAGCCCTTGAGCGACATCTTCAGCGTGACCGGCTCCTCCGGACGGCCGATCGGCACGATGCCGATGAGTCCCTCGTTGCCCCTCTTCAGCAGATCCACATCCCTGCTCGCGAGGCCCGCGCGCACGAAACAGCCGACGCGGTTGCAGAAGGAGAAGGGATATTTGCGCCCGTTCTCGCCGTCCACGAAAAAGGCGAGCTGCCCGGTCAGCAGGGTCTCGAGCGGCGTGGTAAAGGTCGCGGCCGCCTCGATCTCGTCCTCCCCGACGTGGAAGATCGCCACTTCGGCGACCTCGGTGCCGTCCTCGTCCTTGAGAAGCTGGTACATGCTGCACGGATCGACCTGCCCCTCGGGGGCGTTGATGCAGCGGATTTCCCAATCGCCCTGGGTCTCGAGCGTATAGGCACGGCCGACATTGTCGCCGGTCTCGATCGGTGTTCCGGCGGAGAGGCCGGGGGCGGCCGGGGTGGCAGGCGCAGCGTTTTCGGCGGCAGGCGCGCCGTTCTCCGCGGCGGGGGCCTCCTCTGCCTCCTGCGCGGCGAGCGGCAGGGCGGTCGCGAAGGCCAGCGCGGCGGCGCAGAGATAGCTTGCGGTCTTGTGGGAGATGGTCGTCATCATCTGTCCGTTTCTCGTTGGTTCATCGCCTCTCCTCTATCACGCCCGCTCGAGCCTGTCAGGAGTGATCCGCGAAATTTGCCGTGAAGAGCGCGGCGGGGCGCGGCCCTGAGCGGCTGCGGCAGGGATCGCGGCCCCGTCGCGCAAAAGCCCCGGACGGAGCCGGGGCCTTTGCCGATCTTGCGATCTTGGATGTCTCGATCTTGCGATCGTGGATGTCTCCCTGTCGGACTTGGCCGACTTAATTGTGAAAACGGTATGACAGAGCCCCGGACGCGTCAACGGAAAATTTCACGGTCTCGTGAAGGCGAAGGTCGCCTCACGCGGCCCGTGCCGGCGCAGGAGCCACCCGGACCGCATCGGGCCGGAATCGCGACGGCCGGAAAAAAGGCCGCGCGGGGAAAGCGCCCCCGTGCGGCCAGTCAGACAGGGAGGAAGTCACTCCGGCCTCGGGAGAGGAGGCCGGATGAGACTCAGACTGGCAGGAACGTGTTAAAATTGTATTGTGACGGCATACGGGTTTGAAAACCCGAGTCTTTTCACGGGGAATCGGATTGGAACGGAGGAAGGTCGCGGATGGGCGGGAGCATATTTGTCGGAGGCGGTGGCGAGGGCTACGGCACGCCGCAGGAACTTTTGCTGAAATATGGCAATCGCCACGGGCTGATCGCGGGCGCCACCGGGACGGGGAAGACCGTGACGCTCCAGATCCTCGCCGAAAGCTTCTCGGCGCAGGGCGTGCCCGTCTTCCTCTCGGATGTGAAGGGCGATCTCTCGGGCCTTGCGAAAGCCGGCTCGGAGGACGCGAAGACGCATGACTCCTTCGTCGGCCGCGCGGCGACCATCGGCCTGTCCGACTATCGCTACGAGGCCTTTCCCGTCACCTTCTGGGATCTCTACGGCCAGCAGGGCCATCCGATCCGCACCACGGTTGCGGAAATGGGGCCGCTCCTGCTGTCGCAGTTCCTCGGCCTCACCGAGGTGCAGGAAGGCGTGCTGAACGTCGCCTTCCGCGTGGCCGACGAACAGGGGCTGCCGCTCCTCGACCTCAAGGACCTGCAATCGCTCCTCGTCTGGTGCGGCGAGAATGCGGAGGCGCTGACACTGCGCTACGGCAATATCTCCCGCGCCTCCGTCGGGGCGATCCAGCGCGCGCTGCTGGTGCTGGAAAACCAGGGCGGCGCGAAACTCTTCGGTGAACCGGCGCTCGAGCTGTCGGACATGATGCGCACGGATGCGGACGGGCGCGGCCGGATCAGCATCCTCGCCGCCGACGTGCTGATGGCGGCGCCCAAACTCTATGCGACCTTTCTGTTGTGGCTGCTCTCCGAACTGTTCGAGGAACTGCCGGAAGTGGGCAATCCCGACAAGCCGAAGTTCGTCTTCTTCTTCGACGAGGCGCATCTTCTGTTCGACGACGCTCCGAAGGCGCTGGTCGACAAGGTCGAGCAGGTGGCGCGGCTGATCCGGTCGAAGGGCGTCGGGATCTATTTCGTGACGCAGAATCCCGACGACATCCCCGAGGATATCCTCGGCCAGCTCGGCAACCGGGTGCAACACGCGCTGCGCGCCTTTACCGCGCGCGACCAGAAGGCGCTGCGCCGCGCGTCCGAAACCTACCGCGCCAATCCGCGCTTCGAGATCATCGACGCGATCAAGGAGGTCGGAACGGGCGAGGCGGTCACCTCCTTCCTGGAGGAAAAGGGCGTGCCCGGCGTCGCGGAGCGCACGCTGATCCGCCCGCCGTCCTCGCATCTCGGGCCGATCGCGCCGCAAGAGCGTGCCGGCATCGTCGCGGCCTCTCCGCTGGCCGGGAAATACGAGACCGTGCTCGACCGCGAAAGCGCCTTCGAGATCCTGACGCAACGCGCCGAGGAGGCCGCCGCGCAGGCCGAGGCGGCAGAACGCGCCGAGGCGGAGGCGCAGGCGCGGGAGAAGGCGGAAAGGGACGCGGAGCGCGGCGGCTTCGCGAAGGCCCGCCGCTATGAGGGAAAAAGCTATACGCGCAGCACACGCGGCGCGCAGTCCGGTGGTCTCGGGGAGACAGTGACGAAACTGGTGATCCAGGAGCTGAAGGGCACCACCGGACGCCGCATCGTGCGCGGCATCCTCGGCGGGATGTTCAAGGGGCGCTAGGCGTCAGCCCCACGGCCCCTTGCGGGGAGCGGGTTTCGTCCCCCGTGTCCTCCCCCAGGGCGCGCCGCGGCCGGCAGGGGCAGGGGCGGTGCGTCCGCCTGCCATCTCGCGCAGCGCGGCGACGCGGTTCTCCGTCGAGGGGTGGGTGGCAAAGAGATTGTCTGCGCCTTTCCCGCTCAGCGGATTGATGATGAACATATGCGCGGTGGCCGGGTTGCGCTCGGCGGCGACGTTCTCGACCCGCGCGGCCCCCGCCTGGATGCGTTCGAGCGCGGAGGCGAGCCAGAGCGGCTGACCGCAGATCTCCGCGCCGGCGCGGTCGGCGGCATATTCGCGCGTCCGGCTGATCGCCATCTGGACGAGCGCGGCGGCGAGCGGGGCGAGAACCATCATCGCGAGCGTGCCGAGAAGGCCGAGACGCTCGCGCGCGCCGCCGAAGAACAGCGCGAAATTGGCGAGCATGGAGATTGCCCCGGCAAAGGTCGCGGTGATCGTCATGATCGTGGTGTCGTGGTTGCGGATATGGGCGAGCTCATGGGCGATCACCCCGGCGAGTTCCTCGCGCGAAAGCGTCCGCATCAGCCCGCGCGTGACCGCGACGGCGGCATTGGCCGGGTTGCGCCCGGTGGCGAAGGCGTTCGGCTGATCCGTGTCGATCAGATAGACCGCGGGCATCGGCAGGCCGGCATTCGCGGCCAGCTCCGCGACCAGTTCCGTGAGCCCCGAGCGGTCGCCGCGCGGCACCGGCTGCGCATTGTGCATCCGGAGCACCATCCTGTCCGAATTCCACCATGTAAAGGCGTTCATCGCCGCGGCGACGACGAGCGCGATCAGCGCGCCCCCCGACCCGCCGATGAGATAGCCGATGCCCATGAACAGGGCCGTCATGGCGGCCATAAGCAGTCCAGTCTTCACGTAACCCATCTGAGTCCACCCGGAAAATCTCGTGTCCGGATCTATGTAGGTATGCGCGCGCCCGGTTCAATCGCCCCGCGGGTCACAGCCCGGCGAAGAGGGCGGAGAGGCGCTCCGCCTCCCCGGCAAGTCCCCAGGGCGGGTTGATCACGATCATGCCCGAGCCGATCATCCCGTGACCCGCGCGCGCGGGCGGGAACCGCACCTCATGGGCGAGCGCGTCGGGATGCGCGGCGACGATCGCCTCGCGCATCGCCAGATGCGCCGCCGTCGCCAGCACCGGATACCACAGCGCGATCACGCCCACGTTCCACTTGCGGTGCAGCTTTGCGATGGCGCCGGGCAGGGTGGCATAGTCCGATTTCACCTCATAGGACGGGTCGATCAGCATCAGCCCGCGCCGGGGGGTCGGCGGGAGGAGCCGGTTGGCGGCGGCAAGCCCGTCCTCGCGCATCACATGCGCGCCGCTTCGCGCCATCGCCGCCTCGAGGCGGGCATGTTCCTGCGGATGAAGCTCGGCGAGGTGCATCCGGTCGCTGTCGCGCAGCAGCGCCGCCGCGATGGCCGGGGAGCCGGGGTAGATCGTCGGACCCTGTGCCGCGGCCACGGCGGCCCGCGCCCGCGCATAGGGATGGTCCGGGGCGAACCAGTCCGCGACCTTCAGGATCCCCTCCGCCGCCTCTCCGGTCTTTGCCGCCTGCTCGGCCGCGAGATCGTAGAGCCCGCGCCCGGCATGGGTCTCGAGATAGGAGAGCGGCTTGTCCTTGCGCGTCATGTAGTCGAGCGCCACCGCGAGCAGCGCGTGCTTGTGCACATCCGCGAGATTTCCGGCGTGGAAACCGTGCTGGTAGGACAGCATCTCAGCCGTCCCCGAGCGGGCGGATCTTGAGCTTCGTGATGCGGTTGTCCTTGCGCCCTGCCACCTCGAACCGGTAGCCGTGGAAGGAAAAGACCTGCCCCGGATTGGGGATCATCTGCGCCTCGTGGATGACGAGCCCGGCCATGGTGTTGGCCTCCTCGTCGGGCAGGGTGCATTCCGTCGACCGGTTGAAGTCGCGGATCGTCATGCCGCCGTCGACCACCCAGTCGCCGGTATCGGGCGAACGCACCGGCGCCTGTTCGGCGCGGTCGAGTTCGTCGGTGATCTCGCCCACGATTTCCTCGAGGATGTCCTCGAGCGTGATGAGGCCGCGCAGCGCGCCATATTCGTCCACCACCAGCGCGAAATGCGTGTGGCGGTGCAGGAACTGGCGCATCTGCTCGTCGAGCGGCGTCGTGTCCGGCACGAAATAGGGCTTCATCGCCACGCGCACCACGTCGAAATCGCTGAAATCGACGATCACGCCCTGGCCCTCGCTCTCGCGTTCGATCCGCTCGGCATGCATCGCGCGCAACAGGTCCTTGGCATGGATCACGCCGACGATGTTCTCCTGTTCGCCGCGATAGAGCGGCAGGCGCGTGTAGGGGCTCTTCAGGCAGCGGTCGAGCACTTCGGCGGGCGGCAGCTCCGCGTCGATCATCTCGATATTCGAGCGGTGCAGCATGATCTCCTCGACGGTCCGGTCCGCAAGGTCGAGCGCGCCCAGAAGCCGGTCGCGGTCCTCCTTCTCCACCGCACCCTCCGAATGGCCGAGGGTGATCGCGCCCACGATCTCCTCCTTGACCGCGAGCACGCCGGCGTTGGGATCGGTCTTCACGCCGAACAGGCGCAGGATGCCGCGCACCAGAAGCCGCACCAGCCCCACCACCGGCGCAAAGACCCGCACCACGAGCGAGATCGGCGCGGCAACGCGGGAGGCGGCGGTCTCGGGATTGGTGATCGCATAGGTCTTCGGCAGCACCTCGGAGAAGATCAGCACGAGAAGCGTCATGATCAGGGTCGCCAGCGCCACCCCGTTCTGCCCGAACAGCCGGGTGAACAGCGCCGTGGTGAGCGAGGTTGCGAGGATGTTCACGAGGTTGTTGCCGAGGAGCACGGAGCCGATCAACCGCTCGCTGTCCTCGGTCACCTGGAGCGCGCGCCCCGCGCCCTTGTCCCCCCTGTCGGCCTGCGTGCGCAGCTTGCCGCGGGAGGCGGCGGTCAGCGCGGTTTCCGAGCCCGAGAAGAAGGCGGAGAGCACCAGAAGCCCCGCGATCGCGGCGGCGGTGATCCAGAAGGCGGCATCGAGAAGCGAGGAAGTCTCTGTCATGGCTTGGTTATGGGGATGGCGGGGCGGCTGCGCAAGGGGGCTTTTTGCTGCCCCAAATACTCGAAAGCCGCGCTCAGTCGCCCGCGAGCGGGTGGCGGGTCAGCACCAGCTCCCGCAGCCGCTCGTCGAGCACATGGGTGTAGATCTCCGTCGTCGACAGGTCCGCGTGCCCGAGCAGGGTCTGGATCGCACGCAGGTCGGCGCCATGCGCGAGCAGATGCGTCGCGAAGGCATGGCGCAGCGTGTGCGGCGTGACCTTCGACGGCATCACCCCCGCCTGCACCGCGATCTCCTTGATGAGCTGGTAGAAACCGACGCGGGTGAAATGCCCGGCCCGGCCGCGCGAGGGAAAGAGAAAGGCGGAGGGTTTCGCCCCCGCCTCGCGCCGGGCCAGAACCTCGGCGGCATCGCGGGTGGCGAGCCAGTCGCCCAGCGCCGCGCGCGCCGGCGCCGACAGCGGCACCATCCGCTCCTTGCCGCCCTTGCCGCGGATCAGCAGCATCCGCGGATCGCCGCGCGCCGCCGCCACCGGCAGGGAGACGAGCTCGGACACGCGCATGCCGGTGGCGTAGAGCAATTCCATGAGGCAGGCGTTGCGCTGGCGGTCGGCGGCGGCGCGTCCGGTCGCGCGCGCTGCGTCGAGGAGCCGCGACACCTCCTCCTCCGACAGGGTCTTCGGCAGGCGCTTCGTCCGGCCGGGCCCCTTGATCTGGATCGCCGGATTGTCGCCGCGCCAGCCTTCCTCGAAGGCGAAGCGATAGAGCTGCCGGATGGAGGAGAGACGCCGTGCGCGGGTGGACTGCGCCAGCCCCTCCGCCTCGCAGGCGACGAGATAGGCCTCGATCTCCCCGCGCTCCGCACGTGCGAAGTCCGTGTCGCGCCGGGCGAGCCAGCCGGAGAAGTCGACGAGGTCGCGCGCATAGGACTGCCGCGTGTTCTCCGCCGCGCCGAGTTCCGCGAGCTGCGCCTCTGCAAAGGCGGAGATCCAGTGCGCGTCCCGGCTCATCCGCGCCGCTCCAGCAGCAGGAGTTCGAGTGCGGCCCGCCGCGCCGTCGCCTCGAGCCCGACCGCGCGGAAGAACTGGATCGCGTCCGACAGCTCGTCGAGATCGCCCGCCGCGCCGCCCTCGAGCAGCTCGACCGCCCGGAGGATCGCTTCCCCCAGCCGGCGCTCCTCGACGAGCGTCGAAAGCCGCACGGGGATACCCGAGCTGCGGAAGCCGAGCACGATCGCGCGGGCGGCGGGGCTGCTCTGGCGCGGCGGCGTCGGCACCTCGCCCAGCGCGATGGCCTTGCGCAGCGCCTGCCCGTCGTCGAGCGGCCCGCTCCAGTCCTTTGCGATGCGTTCGTATTCCGGCGACAGCATCGCGACGTCGAAGGCGATCCGCGCGCCTTCGCCCGACAGCGGCAGGCGGGCGAGCCGGGGCGCGAAGAGGTCCGCGAAGACGGTCTGGAGCCCGGCGGCGCGCATCGCCTCCCATGCCGGGGGCAGGGCGCGGGAGACGGCGCCCGGATCGTTGGTGGAGAGCGCGGTCTCGAACCGCTGGAGCGCCTCGATCCGGTCCCAGATCCCGCCGGAGGCGGCCGGGAGATGTTCCGACCAGATGCCGAGCCACCGGTTCGGCGACAGCGCCCCGACGCGCGCCAGCCGCTCGGCGGCGGTGGCGCGTGCCTTCCAACCGACCGTGTCGCGCAGGTCTGACTGCGCGAAGGCGAGCGGCAGGGCAGCGGTCGGCAGCGGCTCCCCGATCGCCTCCATCAGCCGGAAGGAAAGCGGCGTCGGGTGGTCGGGCACGGGCAGGGGCGGATCGCCCTCGAAGAGTTCCGGGTCGAGGAACCGTGCGAGCAGCGCGCCCTGGTCGGGCCGGATCAGCCCCAGCGCCTCGCCGCTCTCGAGCGTCAGCGCCGCCGCGCCCCAGTCGCCGCCGCGCGCAAGGCAGAAGACGCGGGTCTGGAGCGTCGGCGACAGTCCCGGCGTGCGCGAGAGCTTGCGGCAGGCGGCGTCCTCGGTGCCGAGCAGGAGCTTGGTGTCGAAGGCGCGGCGGAAGATCTCCGGCGTGGTGAGCCCGGCGCGCTCCATCAGCGCGTCGGCCTCGTCGAGCAGCCCCTGGTTGAGCAGCGCGTCGATCCGGGCGAGAAACAGCCGGCCGTCGCGGTCGGTCTCGATCGGCGGATCGAGTTCGGCCAGGATGAGTGTGTTGAGCAGCCGGCGGGAGGCCGGGAGCAGGTCGGGACGGGAGGAAACCGCGGTGATCCGCCGTGCGAGATCGGCGGCGGCGGACGTCCCCCAGAGGTCGCGCGGCAGCCCGGTCGCGGAGGCGGGCAGAAGCCCTGCCGCATCCGGTCCCGGCATGTCGAGCGGG
Organism: Celeribacter indicus; assembly: GCF_000819565.1. Classification (NCBI taxonomy): domain Bacteria; kingdom Pseudomonadati; phylum Pseudomonadota; class Alphaproteobacteria; order Rhodobacterales; family Roseobacteraceae; genus Celeribacter; species Celeribacter indicus. The sequence goes on along the minus strand of NZ_CP004393.1, from coordinate 2,628,180 downwards.
ATGACGGTGACCTCCTCGGGCAGGGCATTGTCGGAAATGTCTGAATCGAGCGGGGGTTTCGCCGCCGGCGGCCTGCGCGGCTGGTCGAGCGTGTCGGAGAGCCAGTCGATCGCGGAGAGCGGGCGCTCAGAACGCAGCGCCGCCTCCGTGGCCTGTGCCCGTGCCCCGCCGGCACCGGCGAGGGGCGCCGCGAGGCTCGCGGTCAGCAGCACGGGGATCAGGCACGAAGGGGGGCGCATATCCGGGACGACCTCAGTTCACGTCGATGGTGACAGGCACGCTGCGTTCGCTGCGGTCGGGCGTGAGATCGCCGACATAGGCGAAGCCGACGAAGCCCAGCACCCCGAGCAGGATGATGATAGCCAGAAGCCGGAAAAGGAATTTGCGCACTGTGGTCTGCCTCCGTTCGATCGCCCGCGCCGGCCCCGGTCCCGGAGATCCGCGCGCGAACTTTTGTTTTGCCCGCGATTTCCTGCCGCGGGCCGCTTTTGGTCGATTTATATATGGCATTTTCGGCAAGATCACGCCATTGAAGGGGCGAAATTTTCGTGAGCGGGAAGTTGCCGCGTAAAGTGGCGCGGGAGTGGGCGGCACGGGACGGATAAGAGGCGACAACGGGGAGAGGATGGCGCAGGGATTGAAGAAAACGGTCGCGCTTGTGGGCATGATGGGGGCGGGAAAGACCGCGGTGGGCAAGGCGCTGGCCGCCCGTCTCGGCGTGCCCTTCCTCGATTCGGACGGGGAAATCGAAAAGGCGGCGGCGATGAGCATCGCCGAGATCTTCGAACGCTACGGCGAGCCCTTCTTTCGCCGGCGCGAGACGGAGGTGATCGCCCGGCTCCTCGAAGACGAGCGCGCGATCCTGTCCACCGGCGGCGGCGCCTTCCTGTCGGAGGCCAACCGCGCGCTCATCTCCGAGCGCGGCGTCTCGGTCTGGCTCAAGGCGGATCTGGACCTGCTGTGGAACCGGGTGAAGCACAAGTCGACCCGACCCCTCCTGCGCAGCGACGATCCGCGCGCCACCCTCGCCGCGTTCGTCGAGGCGCGCGAGCCCCTGTATGCACAGGCGGCGATCGTCGTCGAGGCGGAGCCGCGGCTCAGCGTCGAGGCGATGGCCGAGAAGGTGATCGGCGCGCTCAGGGCGCATGGCGGAATACTGGTGGAGGAGGAGGAGACATGAGCGAGGAAACGGTTCACGTCCCGCTGGGTGCACGCGCCTATGACGTACGCATCGGCGCGGGTCTCGTGGTGGAGGCGGGCGCGCATGTCGCCCCCCTTCTCGGCGGCAGGAAGAAGGTCTTCGTGCTGACCGACGAGACGGTGGCCGGACTGCATCTCCCGACGCTGCGCGCGGGGCTGGCGGAGGCCGGGATCGGGATGGAGGCGCTCGCGCTTCCCGCCGGGGAGGCGACGAAATCCTGGCGCGAGCTCGAGCGCGCCGTGGAATGGCTGATCGCGGAGAAGGTCGAGCGGCGCGATCTCGTCGTTGCCTTCGGCGGCGGCGTGATCGGAGATCTTGCGGGTTTCGCCGCCGCCATCCTGCGCCGCGGGGTGCGCTTCGTGCAGATCCCGACGACGCTTCTGGCGCAGGTGGACAGTTCGGTGGGCGGCAAGACCGGGATCAACTCGCCGCTCGGCAAGAACCTGGTCGGCGCCTTCCACCAGCCCGCGCTCGTGCTCGCGGACACCGCGCTCCTCGGCACGCTGACGGCGCGCGATTTCCTCGCCGGTTATGGCGAGGTGCAGAAATACGGTCTTTTGGGAGACGAAGGCTTCTTCACCTGGCTCGAGGCGAACGGCCCAGCGCTGGCCGCCGGGGACATGGATCTGCGGATCGAGGCGGTGCGCCGGTCGGTCCGGATGAAGGCGGATATCGTGGTGCGCGACGAGACCGAGCAGGGCGACCGGGCGCTGCTCAACCTCGGGCATACCTTCTGCCACGCGCTCGAGGCGGCAACGGGATATTCCGACCGGCTGCTCCATGGCGAGGGCGTGGCGATCGGCTGTGCGCTCGCCTTCGAGCTCTCCGCCCGGCTTGGCCTTTGCGCGCAGGAAGCGCCCTCGCGGGTGCGCGCGCATCTCAAGGACATGGGGATGAAATGCGACCTGCGCGACATTCCGGGCGATCTGCCCTCCGCCGGGGCGCTGGTCGATCTGATGGCGCAGGACAAGAAGGTGGTCGACGGCCAGCTCCGCTTCGTCCTCGCCCGCGGAATCGGGGAAGCCTTCGTCACCGCCGACGTGCCGCGCGACGCGGTCCTCGGGGTCATGGCCGACGGGCTTGCCGGGCGCGGATGACCGCGGCGGGGTGAGGTGAGGGGGCGCGGATCGTGCCGCGCCTCCCCCGGCAGCTCCCGTTCAGCCGCGCACGACCAGCGTGTCGCAGACCGGCTGGCGGATGTGGTCCTGCGTGAACCGGCCGAGCAGCGTCGGCGACAGGGGCGTGCGGCCGTGCGCGCCGATGGCGAAGAGATCGCAATCCGTCTTCTTGCGCATCGTCTCGAAGGCGGTCTCGACGCTCTCGGTCAGGATCTCCGGCGTGCCGAGCGCCTCCGGCAGATCGGCCTGTTTCAGCCATGCCGCCAGTTCGTCCTCCGCCTCATGGAGGAACGGCGCGATCTGGCGTTCGCGCGCCTCGCGGGCGATCAGGCCGCGGTAGGGGACATGGACCGCGTGATAGCTGTGGTAGTCCGCCTCCGGCGCGAGGGCGGCAGCGGTGCGCGCGGCCGTCTCGGAGGCCGGCGACAGGTCGATGCCGCAGAGGACCGAGCGGTAGGGGCCGGTCACCGGCTCGCTGACGAGCAGCACCGGGCAGCGCAGCGCGCGCACGATCCGCTCCATCGTGGTGCCCGAGAGCATGTCCCAGAAGGCCCGCGGCCTGTGGATGCCGAGGATCACGAGATCGGCGCCGACGGCCTCCGCGGTTTCCGAGATCGTCACGACGGCATCCCCGGCCTCGATCCGCACCTCGGCGTTTTCAGGGGCATCCTGCGCCTTCAACACCTCGCCGAGCGTCTCCGCCGCGCTTTCGCGCAGGCGCGCCACGAGCGGAGCCGGCAGGTCGTCGTCGATGACATGCAGCACGGTAAGCGCCGCCTCATGCTGGCGCGCCAGCCGGATCGCGCGTTCGAGCGCCCGGTCCGACCGGACCGAAAGATCGCTTGCGACGAGAAACTTCTTCATTCTATGCCTCCTCTGTTGCAAATGACGGGACCGACCGTCCCGTCCGGCTCATATGGGAACGATCCGGCGCGGGTTCGAGCGCGGCAGGGGGACGCAAGTGCGAAAAATAGCGAAAAACCCCCGCGACGGGCGCAGGGGTTTCTCGAATGTGCCGCGAATGACACAGTTCAGAACGGGATCTCGTCGTCATCCATCGACGAGCGCCCGCCGCCACCGCCCTGGGAGCCGCCGCCGTAGCCGCCGCCCTGCGAACCGCCGCCATAGCCCGGATCGTCATAGCCGCCACCGCCGCCCTGATCGTAGCCGCCGCCATAGCCGCCGCCGCCCTGGCCGCCCTCGCCGCGGCTGTCGAGTAGGGTGAGCTCGCCGCGATAGGGGCGCAGCACGATCTCCGTGGTGTAGCGGTCCTGGCCCTGCTGGTCCTGCCACTTGCGCGTCTCGAGCTGGCCCTCGATATAGACCTTCGAGCCCTTGCGCAGATATTGCTCCGCGATCCGCGCGAGCGGTTCGGAGAAGATCGCGACCGAGTGCCATTCGGTGCGCTCGCGCCGCTCGCCGGTGTTGCGGTCCTTCCAGTTCTCGGAGGTGGCAATGCGCAGGTTGCACACCTTGCCGCCGTTCTGGAAGGTCCGCACCTCCGGATCGCGCCCGAGGTTGCCGACGAGGATGACTTTGTTCACGGATCCGGCCATGCGGTCTACTCCCTGAGATTCTTCGGTTGGCTGACGTTACAGCATTCCGCGGCGGGTATGCCAAGCCGGAAATCCCCCGCAACGGTCTCCCGCGGGAATCTCGCCCTTGGAAAAGGCATCGGGCTCGGTCATAGTGCGCGCGGACAGTGACTAGGGAAACGAGTGGACACATGGCGGTGAGCATGCTGCGCCGGGCCGGATGGTTCGGACTGTGCCTTGCGATCTCGGCGGGGCCGGTCGCGGGCGAGGACATCTTTTCGACGAAAAGCCGGGTCGCGATCTTCGGATCGCAGCTCAAGGTACTCGACGGGCGCGCCTCCCAGCAATATTCCAGCTCCGTGTCGCTTCAGCCCGAACGTTTCACCGACGATCTCGTCGGGCGCGCCTATACCGGCAGCTATGCCGGCGAATGGCGGCCGGTCGCGGAAGCGGCGGCGCGGCGTCACGGGGTGCCGACCGATCTCTACCTGCGCCTCGTGCAGCAGGAGAGCGGCTGGAACCCCCGCGCGGTGAGCCACAAGGGCGCCCTCGGCCTCGCGCAGCTCATGCCGGACACCGCCCGCCTGCTGGGCGTCAACCCCGCCGATCCGCGGGAGAACCTGGACGGCGGCGCCCGCTATCTGCGGTTGATGTATAACAAGTTCGGCACCTGGCGGCTCGCGCTCGCCGCCTATAACGCCGGTCCGCTCGCGGTGGAGAAATACAAGGGCGTCCCGCCCTATCGCGAAACGATGAATTACGTGAAGGTGATCTGGGGCTCGTGAGCCCCAGCGCGGCGCGCAGGGACCGTCAGGCGGAACCTTTCGCGACGCAGGTCTGTTTGTCTCTCAACGGTGCCGGCGCTCCGGCTCCAGATTGTGAAAGGATGAACAGATGAAACCGACTGCATTTCTCGCGATTCTGGCCACCACCTCTCTCGTTGCAGTGCCGGCCCTGGCCGAGCCGCTCGACATTGCCGAGGTCGAAACCACGGTGACGCTCGACGATGTCGAGGCGAATGCCCTCGATTACTGGCCGGAGATCGGGGCGGACCTGAACGCGCTCGTCTCCGCCGGCCTGATCGACCAGATGGAGCCGAACGGCGATTACTCGATCCGGCTCGACGTGACCGAGATGTCGCTCGAAGGCGCGACCGTACTCGGCGCAGAGGGCGAATTCAACGAGCTCGACGGCTGGGTCTATATCTACGGACCGACCGAGACCACGGAGCCGGTGGAGCGGCTGCGGATCCAGCTCTCGGCCGAGGAAGCCTATGTCGAGGTGCCTTCGAACATGACCGTGGTGGCGCCGGCGCGGGCGGAATTCTACAACGCGCTCGTGACGGCCTTCGCCGCGAAGACGGTGAGCGAGGTCGCGAAGCAGGAGACCCAGTGGTTCCTCGACGACGACGGCCGCCCGGTGCTCGAGGATAGCGACAGCAACGACGGCGACAGCGACGGCGGCGACGACTGATCCGCACCGCGCGGCATCGTCCCGAAGGCAAACACGGCCCGTCGCCCTGCGTCGGGCCTTTTTGCGCGCCGTCCCTCAGGCGCCGCGGCGGAACTCCCGCGGCGAGCGCCCGGTCTGCTTGTGAAAGGCGCGCGAGAAATAGGCGGCCGATTGAAAGCCGAGCGCGGCGGCGATGTCCTTCACCGGCATCTTCGTCTCCGACAGCAGGCGGCGCGCCTCGAAATGCAGCCGGTCGGTGAGGATGGCGGAGGCCGAGCGCCCGCAGGCGATGTTGCAGGCGCGGGTGAGATGGGTCGGGGTGACGCCGAGTTCCGCGGCGAAATGCGCGACCGTGTGCCCGCCGCACAGTTCCTCCTCCACGAGCGCGGTGAAGGCCGCGGCGAGGCGGCGCGAGGCATCGGGCGTCAGGTCGTAATCCGGCATGATCTCGATCTGCCGTTCGAGCCAGACCGCGATCATCCCGGCCTGGAGCGCCATCGCCCGGTCGCGGCCCGGCCGGTCGTTCTCGATCTCCGACTTCAGGTTCTCGATCAGCGCGGTGATCTCGTTCTGCTGGAACACTTCGCGAAAGCGCATGTGCAGCGGCTCGCCGGGCAGAGCGAGCACCGGGTCGTCGGGAAGATGCACCATGTAGCCCATCACCTGACCGACCGGCTCATAGCCGTACATCGTGCGCTTCGGCAGGAAGATCAGGTTGTGCGGCCCGAAACCGCGGGTCACGCCGGAGACGGTGATCCGTCCCTGGCCGCGGGTGAACCACAGGAGCGCCGGGGCACGATGGCTGCGCATCGCCTCGGTGCGCCAGCGGGTCGCGGCCGAGGGCATGCCCGCCCCGCGCCCGAGCGGGAAGACGCGGTAGGCCGGCGCTTCCGGAAGATTCGCGCGCGGGCGCGGCGGAGAGGCGGCCGCCGCGGGGCGCGTCGTCATCTCGCCGAGCGGCAGGGATTGGAAGATCTTTCTGGGGGGCGTCCGGACCATGGGAGGCTGTCCTTCCCGACCGCCGGCTGGCGGCCGCATCTGTTCGAATTGTGCAAGTGGCGACAGGTTAGCGATCCGCGCCCGGCTGTCAAAAGAAATATGAAGGAATTTCAATGTGGTATGAGATCCTGCTCCGAAACCTCCTAGAGTTCGTCAGGGGCGCGAGATCTTGTGGTATGCCCCCATGCGCGCCCTAAACCAGGTGCGCTGACGCTTCGCATATTGCCGTGTGGCCAGCGTGGCCGCCTGTTTCGCCTGCACAAGATCCGTTTCCCCGCGCAGATGGGCGATGAGCTCCGGCGCGCCGATGGCCTTGGCAGAGGGCGCGGCAGGGTCCCAGTGCGGCAGGTTGGCCTCCGCCTCGGCGAGCGCCCCCTCCGCCAGCATCGTCTCGAATCGCCGGTCGATCCGCGCGCCGAGCCAGCTCTTCTCCGCCTCGACCAGGATCGGAAAGCACGCCGCCAGCGGCAGGAGCGGCGGCGGCGTGTCCGCCTGCCAGTCGGCAAGTCCCCGCCCGGTCGCGCGCAGCACCTCCCAGGCACGCTGCACCCGCATCGGGTTGCGCCGGTCGATCCTTGCCGCCGTGCGCGGGTCGTCCGCCTCGAGCTCCGCGAGCAGCCCCGCGTGGCCGCCCTCCGCCCGGCGCCGCCTGTCGGCCTCCGCGCGGATCGCGGGCGGGGTCGGCGGGATCTCCGCCAGCCCCTCTGTCAGCGCCGTGAAATAGAGCCCGGTGCCTCCGACGATGACCGGACGTTCAGCCCCCCGCACAAACGGCGCCACGTCGCGCAGCCAGTGGCCTACGGAATACTCCGCATCCCCCGGCACATGGCCGTAAAGGGCATGCGGCGCGCGGGCTTCGTCCTCCGGGGAGGGCCGGGCGGTCAGCACCCGCCAGTTGGCAAAGACCTGGAGCGCATCGGCATTGACGATCACACCGCCCTGCCGCTCCGCGATCTCGAGCGCGAGCGCGGATTTCCCGGAGGCCGTGGGACCGGCGATCAGGACGGGCAGATGCGCGGGGATGTCGAAGGGCAGGGGCATGGCACGGCGGGTGGCAAACTGCGGCGCGAAAGTCCAGAGGAAAAAGGGGAGATTATTCGCAAGCCACGCATTGATCCTCCCCGGCTTTCGGTCCATTTTGGCGGCCAATCACAGACATGAAAAGCCGGGGACATCTGATGAGCGACGCGGACAAGGGTCAACCTTCCACGAAGTATAAACGTGTGCTTCTGAAAATCTCGGGCGAGGCGCTGATGGGCGATCAGGGCTTCGGGTTGCATCCGCCGACGGTGGAGCGGATCGCGCGCGAGGTGAAGTCCGTGCACGACATGGGCGTCGAGATCTGCATGGTGATCGGTGGCGGCAACATCTTTCGCGGGCTCCAGGGCTCGGCGCAGGGGATGGAGCGCACCACGGCCGATTACATGGGCATGCTCGCCACCGTGATGAACGCGCTCGGGATGCAGGCCGCGCTCGAGGCGCTGGGGCTGCACACGCGGGTGATCTCGGCGATCACGATGAACGAGGTGGCCGAGCCCTATATCCGCCGCCGCGCCGTGCGCCATCTGGAGAAGGGGCGGATCGTGATCTTCGCCGCGGGCACCGGCAATCCCTATTTCACCACCGACACGGCGGCGACGCTGCGCGCCAACGAGATGAACTGCGAAGCGATCTTCATGGGCAAGAACGGGGTGGACGGCGTCTATGACAAGGACCCGAAGGTCCACCCGGACGCCAGGCGCTACGACCACATCACCTATACCGAGGTGCTGTCGAAGAACCTGCGGGTGATGGACGCCTCCGCCATCGCCCTGGCGCGCGACAACAGGCTGCCGCTGATCGTCTTCCCGCTCGATGCGCCGGGGGGCTTCCGCTCCGTTCTGGCGGGCGAAGGCACCTATACATTGGTCAACTGATGGGTCTATAAGCGCAGCGAGGCGCCCGCCTTGCCATGAGGGAACGCGTGCGGGCGCAAGACGATAAGAAGGGGAACGACCCATGTCCGACGAATTCGAACTCGACACCGACGACCTGTCCAAGCGGATGGACGGCGCGCTTTCCAACCTGCGCACCGAATTCGCCTCGCTCAGGACGGGCCGCGCCTCGGCCTCGATGCTCGAGCCGGTGCAGGTGGACGCCTACGGCCAGATGACGCCGATCAACCAGGTCGGCACCGTGAACGTGCCGGAGCCGCGCATGGTGACGATCAACGTCTGGGACAAGGGCCTCGTCGGCAAGGTGGAAAAGGCGATCCGCGAAAGCGGCCTCGGCATCAATCCGCAGCTCAACGGCACGATCATCATGCTGCCGATCCCCGAACTCAACGAGGAGCGCCGCAAGGAGCTGACGAAGGTGGCCGCGCAATATGCCGAGCACGCCCGCGTCGCCGTGCGCAACGTGCGCCGCGACGGCATGGACCAGATCAAGAAGGCGAAGGCCGACGGCATGTCCGAGGACGACCAGAAATACTGGGAAAGCGAGGTCCAGGATCTTACCGACGCCCATATCCGCAAGGTCGACGAGATGCTCGAGCACAAGCAGGAAGAGATCATGCAGGTGTGACCGCGGTCGCGGTGCGCGGGCCGGATCGTGCCCGCGGCCGGGCCGCCGCCGCCTGCGAGACGAGTGAAACGAAACGCTCCCCTTCCGGAGCGTTTCGCGTATAAGTAGAAAAAGGGCGGCTCCGCGCCGCACACGAAGCGAGAGGGGCGATGCCCGACACCACGGCGGATACCCGGATCGGACCGAGGCACGTTGCCGTCATCATGGACGGCAACGGGCGGTGGGCCCAGGCACGCGGCAAGCCGCGGCTCTTCGGTCATCATGCCGGAGCCAAGCGCGTGAAGGAGATCGTGCGCGCCTGTCCGGAGCTCGGCGTCGAGTACCTGACGATCTTCGCCTTCTCGACAGAGAACTGGAAACGGACCCAGACCGAGGTCTCCGGCCTCATGTCGCTGTTCCGCCGCTACATCACCAACGAGATGAAGGGGCTGGTGGCCGAGGGCGTGCGCGTCCGCTTCATCGGTGACCGGCACCGGCTCGACCGCAAGTTGCAGGGGCTGATGGACGAGCTCGAGGCGGCGACGGCGGGAAACGCCACGGTCCATCTGACGATCGCGATCAACTACGGCGGCCGCGACGAGGTGGCCCGCGCGGTCAAGGAACTCGCCTGTCAGGTCGCCAAGGGGGAGATCGACCCGGAGACGGTCGACGAGACCACGCTCACCGGCTATCTCGACACCCGCGTGCTGCCCGACCCGGATCTCGTGATCCGCACCTCGGGGGAGGCGCGGATCTCCAACTTCCTGCTCTGGCAGTCCGCCTATGCGGAATATGAATTCATCGACACGCTCTGGCCGGACTTCACGACCGAGGTCTTCGCCGCGTGCCTGGGCCGGTTCGCCAGCCGCGACCGGCGCTTCGGCGGGGTCCGGGTGTGACCCGGCCGCTGCCGGATATCGAGATCGCGCCGAAGAAAAGCAAATGGCGCGATCTCATGCCGCGGGTGCTCTCCGCGATCGTGATGATCGCGCTCGGCCTCGGCGCGATCCTGTCCGGCCATGCCGCCTTTCGCGGCCTCGTCATCGTCGCGGGGCTCATCGGGCTCTGGGAACTGACGAACATGTACCGCCTGCGCCGCGATGCCTTCGGCTTCGGCGGGAAGGACGCGCTCGCGCTCGGGGGATACGCGCTCATCCTGCTGCTCGGCTGCCTCGGCCTCGTGAAGCTCTCCGCCGAGGGCGGGCGGGCGGTGCTGCTCTATGCCATCGGCCTCGTGGTGGTGACCGACAGCCTCGGCTACCTCGTGGGCAAGGCCGTCGGCGGGCCGAAATTCTGGCCCCGCGTCAGCCCGAAGAAGACCTGGGCCGGCATCCTGGGCGGCTGGGTCGGCGTCGGGCTTCTCGCCTCCTGGGCGCATCGCTTCATGCCGGAGGAATTCGTGCGCTACTGGTTCTTCATCACCGTCTCGGTCGCGCTTTCCTTCGCCTCACAGATGGGCGACATGGTCGAGAGCGCGCTCAAGCGTCGCATGGGCGTGAAGGACAGCTCCAATATCATCCCCGGTCATGGCGGCGTGCTCGACCGGTTCGACGCCCTTCTGGCGCTCGGGGCGCTTTACTATATTCTTGCCATGATCTTCGGCTGACAGTTCGGGACGGGTTCCATGCGGCGCATTTCCATCTTCGGTTCCACCGGCTCCATCGGGCAGTCGACGCTCGACCTGATCCGGCGCGACCGGGAGGCCTATCGCGTCGTCGCGCTCACCGGCGGGCGCAACATCGCCCGTCTCGCCCGCGACGCCCGCGATCTCGGCGCGGACGTGGCGGTGACCGCCCATGAGGATTGCCTTCCCGATCTGAGGGAGGCGCTCGCCGGGTCGGGCGTTCAGGCGGCGGCGGGGCCGCATGCGCTGCTCGAGGCGGCGGAGCGGGAGGCCGACTGGATCATGTCGGCCATCGTCGGCGCGGCCGGGCTCGCGCCGGGGCTGCACGCCCTGCGCCACGGCACGACGCTGGCGCTCGCCAACAAGGAAAGCCTCGTCACCGCCGGCCCGCTCCTCATGAGCGAGGCGCGGAGCCACGGCACCCGCGTCCTGCCGGTCGACAGCGAACATTCCGCCGTGTTCCAGGCCCTCGTCGGCGAGGAGCGCGGCGAGGTCGAACGGGTGATCCTCACCGCCTCCGGCGGACCCTTCCGCGACTGGCCGCGCGAGCGGCTCGGGACCGTGACGCTCGAACAGGCCTGCCGGCATCCGTCCTGGGACATGGGGCAACGGATCACCATCGACAGCGCCTCCATGTTCAACAAGGCGCTCGAACTCATTGAGACACGGGAATATTTCGGCTTCACCCCGGCGCAGATCGAGGTCATCGTCCATCCCGGCTCCTATGTGCATGCGCTCGTCGGCTTCCGCGACGGCGCGCTCATGGCCCATCTCGGGGCGCCCGACATGCGCCACGCGATCGGCTATGCCCTGCACTGGCCGGAGCGGCGTGCGCTGCCGGTGGAACGGCTCGACCTCGCGCGGATCGGCCGGCTGCGCTTCGAGGCGCCCGACGAGACGCGCTTTCCCGCGCTCCGCCTCGCGCGCGAGGTGATGGAGATCGGCGGGCTCGCGGGCGCCGTGTTCAACGCCGCGAAGGAGGCGGCGCTCGACCTGTTCATCGCCCGGCAGATCGGGTTCCTCGACATGGCCCGGATCGTCGAGGCGGTGCTCGGGGAGATGTCCGCGGGCACGGGCCTCGGCCGGGAGGCGCTGAGCCTAGAGACCGTGCTCGCCGCCGACCGCGAGGCGCGGGCACGGGCCCATGCGACCCCGATCGCGGCGCAATAAAGGAAGGACGGTTCCGCAATGTATGTCACCACGCTTCTCGGCGATCTCGGCGGACTGGCCTATACGCTCGTCTCCTTCGTCATCGCGCTCTCGATCATCGTCACCGTGCATGAATACGGCCATTACATCGTCGGGCGCTGGTCCGGGATCAAGGCGGATGTCTTCTCGCTGGGGTTCGGCAAGGTGCTCTGGTCGCGCAAGGACAGGCGCGGCACGCAATGGCAGATCGCAGCGCTGCCCTTCGGCGGCTACGTCAAGTTCGCGGGCGACGCGAATGCCGCCTCCGCCCCCGACCCGCATGCGGTCGACGGATTGCCGCCCGAACAGGCGCGCCACACCATGCCGGGTGCGCCGCTCTGGGCGCGCACCGCGACGGTGGCGGCGGGGCCGGTCTTCAACTTCGTCTTCTCCTTCATCGTCTTCACCGCCTTCCTGCTCGCCTCCGGGCAGGTGGGCGAGCGGCTGATCGTCGACGAGGTCGCCGCGATGCCCGTGCCCGTCGCGCTCGAACCCGGCGACGAGGTGATCGCGATCGAGGGCGCTCCCGTGCCCGAGATGGCGGACTTCTTCAGCTTCGTCGAGGCGCTGCCGCACGGCGCGGCGCTCTCCTATACCGTCTTGCGCGACGGGGCCGAGGTGACGGTCGAGGCGCCGCATCCCTATCCGGTGATCGTCGCGGGGATCTCCCCGAAATCCGCCGCCCGCGACGCGGGGCTGCGGGTCGGCGACGTCATCACCGCGCTCGACGGCACGCCGGTGCCGACCTTCCGCGGGCTCCAGGACCATGTCATGAGCCACGACGGCGCGCCGATGACGCTCACGATCTGGCGGCCGGACGGGCAGGGCGGGGAGACCTTCGAGACCACGCTCGAGCCGCGCCGGCGCGATCTGCCGCGCCCCGAGGGCGGGTTCGAGACCCGCTGGCTCATCGGCATCACCGGCGGGCTGCTGTTCCAGCCGGGCACCGAACCCGCCGGGATCGGCGAAGCCATGGCCTATGGCGTCCAGAGCGTCTGGCAGATCATCGTCACCTCGATCTCCGGCATCTGGCACATGATCACCGGCGCGATCTCCACCTGCAACCTCTCGGGGCCGGTGGGCATCGCGGAGACCGCCTCGACCATGGCCTCCCAGGGCACCTCCTCCTTCATCTGGTTCATCGCCATGCTCTCGACCGCCATCGGGATGCTGAACCTGTTCCCGGTCCCGGTGCTCGACGGCGGCCATCTGGTGTTCTATGCCTATGAGGCGGTGCGCGGCAAACCGCTGCCGGACCGGGCGGTGGGGGTGATGATGACCGCAGGCCTCGCCGTGATCCTCTTTCTCATGCTGATGGGGCTCGGGGCCGATCTCTTCTGCCGCTGAGGCGGGCAGTCCGGCCGCGGCCGGATGCCGCGCCGGACGGTCCTAATCTCGCCACAATCGGCGCGTATCCGTCGGGCGTCGGCCCGGTCGGGCCCCGCCGGTCGGGCGTTGCGCCGCCGGTTGGCAGTCGAGAAAGGATCACGCCATGACCCCCCTTCGCGCCGGATATGAAAGCCTGTCGCAGCTCGCCGATCTGAACCGCGACCGCCTGCTTAGCACCGCGGCGATCGCCGTCGCCCTTCTCGTCGCGTCCGGCGTCGCCCGGCTGCTGCTCTGACCCCCGCGCGGGCCGCCGCGCTTTCCGTACCAGACGTTTTGACAAGGGAGAGTATTCCGGCTACTCACCTATACAAAACGTGGGATTTTGAGAAAGCTGTGGTGGTATCCATGACGCGTGGCTCCTTTCGCCCGAAACAGCGCCTCACGGCGCGCGCACTTGCCCTGACCTGTTCGGCTTTCGCCGTAAGCACAGTGGCTTACACGAGCTTTCCGACGCCCGCCGTCGCCCAAAGCTATTCCTTCTCCAATGTGACCATCGAGGGCGCGCAGCGCATTTCCGCCGACACGATCCTGTCCTATGCGGGAATCGCGCGCGGACAGGCGGTCTCGGCCGGCGAGCTCAACGACGCCTATCAGGCGGTGCTCGGCTCCGGCCTCTTCGAAACCGTCGAATTCGTGCCGCAGGGCAACACGCTCGTGATCCGGGTCAGCGAATATCCCGTGGTCTCGCGCATCGCGATCGAGGGCAACCGCGCCCTTTCCGACGACGTGCTCCTGCCGATGCTCACGACGAAGGTGCGCCGGGTCTATTCCCCCTCCGATGTCGAGGCCGACGCCGCCCTCATCACCGAGGGCTACGAGACCAAGGGCCAGCTCGTTGCCACCGTCACGCCGAAGATCATCCGCCGCGACAACAACCGCGTGGACGTCGTCTTCGAGGTGACGGAGGGCAAGGGGGTCGAGGTCGAGCGGTTGAGCTTCGTCGGCAACCGCAGCTTTTCCGACTACCGGCTGCGGCGCGTGCTCGACACGAAACAGGCCGGGCTCCTGCGCTTCATCATCGGGCGCGACACCTATGCCGAGGAGCGCATCGAATTCGACAAGCGCGTGCTCACCGATTTCTACACCTCGCGCGGCTATGTCGATTTCGAGGTGCTGAACGTCGCCGCGGAATTCTCCCGCGAACGCAACGCCTATTTCCTGACCTTCAACCTGCGCGAAGGGCTGAAATACGACTTCGGCACGATGACCATCAGCTCCCAGGTTCCCGAGGCGAATGTCGCGGATTTCCAGAGGGCGATCAATATCCGCGCCGGGCAGACCTATTCGCCGACCGCGGTGGACAACGTGATCTCGCGGATGGAAGCCATCGCCACTGAGAAGGGCATCGACTTCCTGCGCGTCGAGCCGCGCGTGACCCGCAACCCGCGCACCCAGACGCTCGACATCGACTTCGCGATGGTGCGCGGCCCGCGCGTCTTCATCGAGCGCATCGACATCGAGGGCAACGCGACGACGCTCGACCGCGTCGTGCGCCGCCAGTTCCGCGTGGTCGAGGGCGATCCCTTCAACCCGCGCGAGATCCGCGAAGCCGCCGAACGCATCCGCGCGCTCGGCTTCTTCTCCAATGCCGACGTGAACACGCGGCAGGGGTCGAGCGACGAACAGGTCGTGGTGGACGTCGACGTCACGGAACAGCCGACGGGCTCCTTCACCTTCGGCGCGAACTTCTCCGTCTCCGAGGGGGCGAACCTGATCGCCTCCTTCAGCGAACAGAACTTCCTCGGCCGCGGCCAGAGGCTGTCGTTCAACTTCACGACCAAGCTCGACGACGGCAACCTCAGCTTCAACTTCGTCGAACCGGCCTTCCTCGGGCGCAACGTCGCCTTCGGCCTCGCCGGCGGGCTGTCCTCCAGCCAGCCGAGCTATGCCGAACACATCACGCGCCGCGCCTATCTCTCGCCGCGCCTGACCTTCCCGGTCTCCGCCAATGGCAGCCTGACGCTGAACTACCGCGCCGAGCTCAGCGAGGTGACCGAGGATGACGACTACATCGACAACGGCAATGTCTATCCGGACATGATCCAGGAAGATATCGACGACGGGCGTATGATGGCCCATTCCGTCGGCTATTCCTACAGCTACGATACGCGCCGCAGCGGGCTCAACCCGAACGCGGGCTTCCTGCTGCGCTTCGGACAGGATTACGCCGGGCTGCTCGGCGGCGATGTCGACTACGTCAAGTCCTCCGCGGAAGTCACCGGCGAGATGAGGGTATGGAACGAGGAGGTGACGCTGCGGGCCACGCTCGAGGGCGGGGTGATCGACGCCGATGGCGACTCGCGCATCTCCGACCGGTATTTCAACAGCTCGCAGATCATGCGTGGTTTCGAGCCGGGCGGCATCGGGCCGCGGGACAGCGGCGACGACGAACTCGCGCTCGGCGGCAATTACTTCGCCGTCGCACGTCTGGAGGCGCAATTCCCGCTCGGCCTGCCCGAGGAATACGGCCTCGCGGGCGGTGTCTTCCTCGACTACGGGTCCGTCTGGGGCCTCGACGACACCTCCGGCATCATCGAGGATTCGGACGACCTGCACTGGCGCTCCGTGATCGGCGCCTCGGTCTTCTGGACCACGCCGCTCGGCCCGCTGCGCTTCAACTTCACGAAGGCGCTCGAGAAGGAAGACTACGACGAGGAGCAGAACTTCGACCTGACGATCTCCACGAGATTCTGATGCGCACACTGGGTCGGCATGGTGGGCTCGGACGGGCGGCGGTCTTCGCGTTGGCGGCCGCCGCGCTGCCCGTGCAGGCCCAGGAGGCCCGGCCGGAGCGGCCCGACCCGCAACCGCACGGCGCGGCGGAGGGCCAGCCGCGGCCGAGCTTTCCGATCCTGATCTTCGACCGTGCCCGCGTGCTGTCGCAAAGCGAGGCGGGGCAGGCGCTCGAGGCGCGGATCGACGAGGCCCGCGCCGCGCTCCTCGCGGAGAACGAACAGATCTACGCGGATCTCGAGGCCGAGGAACAGCGGATCGCCGACGAACGCCCACAGATGAGCGAACAGGAGTTCCGCACCCAGGCCGCCGCCTTCGACACGCGGGTGACGGAGACCCGCGCGCGGCAGGACGAAAAGGCGCATGAGGTTCAGGAACTCTACGACAACGGCATTGCGGAGATCGAGGCGGAGATGAACGCGGTGCTGACCGCGGTCGCGCGCGACCTCGGCGCATTCCTGGTCTTCGAGCGCCAGCAGGTCTATCTCATGTCGGGCGCGATCGACATCTCGGAAATCGTCATCGACCGGCTCGACGCCGGACCGGAGGACGCAGGACCCGCGGGAGACGCGGCCCCTCCGGAAGACGCGGACATCCCGGCCCCGACGCAGGAGTGATGTCTGCCGCGCTTGTCAGAGCCGGGCGGGGTTGCTAGGTAACCCAGACCGTTTCGCGGCGGGCGATGGCCCGGACGGAACCGCAGAACAACAAGAAGGGCCCAGGGAAGACACATGACAGATCCCCTCAAGACCGCCGATATCGACCTCATCCAGCGTATCCTGCCGCATCGCTACCCGTTCCTGCTCGTCGATCGCGTGATCGACATCGACGCCCCGAACGGCTGTACCGGGATCAAGAACGTGACCTTCAACGAGCCGCATTTCACCGGGCATTTCCCCGGCATGCCGGTCATGCCCGGCGTCACCATCGTCGAGGCGATGGCGCAGACCGCGGCGGTGATGGTGGGCGTTCACATGGATCTCGCCGACAAGGTCTTCAACGTCTTCTTCATGTCGATCGAGAGCTGCAAGTTCCGCCGCAAGGTCGTGCCCGGCGACCAGCTCAGGATGCACGTCACCGTCAAGCGCGGTGGTGGCAAGGTCTGGAAATTCGACGGCCGTGCGGAGGTGGACGGGGAGCTCGCCTGCGAGGCGTCCTTCACCGCGATGATGGACCTGTCGGCGGCAAAGACCGCATAAGGGGGCCGAGATGAGCATTCACCCGAGCGCGAAGATCCATCCCTCGAGCGTGATCGAGGCGGGGGCGGAGATCGGCGAAGGCGCCGAGATCGGGCCGTTCTGCCTCGTCGGCCCGCAGGTCAGGCTCGGCGCGCGGGTGCGGCTCAAGTCCCATGTCGTCGTCACCGGCGATACGGTGATCGGCGAGGACACGGTGGTGTTCCAGTTCGCCTCCATCGGGGAAATCCCCCAGGATCTCAAGTTCCGCGGGGAGCGGACACGTCTCATCATCGGCAAGCGCAACCGCATCCGCGAATACGTGACGATGAACCTCGGCACCGAGGGCGGCGGCGGCGTGACGCGCGTCGGGGACGACGGGCTCTTCATGTCCTCCTGCCATGTCGCCCATGATGTGCAGATCGGCGACCGCGTGATCCTCGTGAACTCGGTCGCCGTCGCGGGCCATTGCCATATCGGCGACGACGTGATCATCGGCGGCTTGTCGGGCATCCACCAATGGGTACGGATCGGGCAGGGGGCCATTGTCGGGGCGCTCTCCATGGTGACCGCGGATGTGCTGCCGCATGCGCTCGTGCAGGGACCGCGGGCCGAGCTCGACGGCCTCAACCTCGTGGGGCTGAAACGCAAGGGCGTCGACCGCGAGGACATCAACCAGCTCCGCGCCGCCTTCCAGATGCTCAAGCAGGGAGAGGGGTCCTTCAAGGACCGCGCCCAGCGGCTCACCGAGGATTTCGACAGCGACTATGTCGCGCGGATGGTCGCGTTCGTCATGGGCGACAGCGACCGCGGGTTCCTGACGCCGAAATGAGGGAGGTGCCGATGGGGCGGGCCGCGATCATCGCCGGAAGCGGCACCCTGCCGCGCCTCGTGGCGGCGGCGCTCGAGGCGCCGGTCTACGTCACCCTCGACGGCGCCTCCGCCCCGGAGGGGGCGACCCATGTCTCCGCGCGGATCGAGAAGCTCGGCCGGCTGTTCAAGGATCTCAGGGCACAGGGCGTGACCGAGGTCACCTTCGCCGGCGCGATGGTGCGGCCGAAGATCAACCCGGTGCTGCTCGACCGCCACGCGCTGCGCCTTGCCATGTCGCTGGGCAAGGGCGACGACGCGCTCCTGCGCGAGGTGCTGGCGCTCTTCGCGGAACAGGGGTTCACGGTGCGCGGCGCGGCGGAACTCTGTCCCGACCTCACCCTGCCGTCGGGCACGCATTGGGGCCATGCCCCCTCGCCGGAGGAGACCGCGGACACCGACCGCGCCCAGGCGGTGCTCGACGCGCTCTCGCCGCTCGACGTCGGACAGGGGGCGGTCTGTGCCGGCGGGCAGATGCTCGGGATCGAGACCGTCCAGGGCACGGATGCGCTGCTGCGCTTCGTCGCGCAGACGCCGGAGCGACTGCGCCGGGCGAAGGGCGTCTTCGTCAAGGCCCCCAAGCGCGGGCAGGACCTGCGCGTGGACATGCCGACCATCGGGCCGGAGACGGTCGCCGCCGCCATCGCGGCGGGGCTCGGCGGGATCGTCATTCCGGGCGGCGCGGTGATCGTGATCGAGCGCGACCGCGTCCGGCACCAGATCGAGGAGGCGGGCATGTTCCTGAGCGCGCAATGAGCCTGAGGGTCTTCGTGATCGCCGGCGAGGCGTCCGGCGACAAGCTCGGTGCCGCCGCGATGGCGGGGCTGCGCACGCTCACCGGGGTCGAGTTTCGCGGCGTGGGCGGCACGCTGATGGAGGAGCAGGGGCTCGAAAGCCGCTTTCCCATGTCCGAGCTGTCGCTCATGGGCATCGCGGAGATCCTGCCGAAATACCTCCACCTGAAGCGCCGGATCCGGGAGGTGGCCGAGGCCATCCTCGACTGGCGCCCCGATGTGGTGCTGACTATCGACAGCCCGGATTTCTGCCTGCGCGTCGCGGATCTGGTGAAGGCGCGCGCCGACATCCGGTTTTGCCACTATGTCGCGCCGACCGTCTGGGCCTGGCGCCCCGAGCGCGCGGCACGGATGGCGGCGAAGGTCGATCAGGTGCTGGCGCTGTTTCCCTTCGAACCGCCCTATTTCGAGGCCGTCGGGCTGAGATGCGATTTCGTCGGTCATCCGGCGGTGACGGACGAGATCGCGGACGAGGCGGCGGTGGCGCGGTTCCGCGCGGATCACGGGATCGGGGAGGCGCCGCTGGTCCTCGTCCTGCCGGGCTCGCGCCGGGGCGAGATCGCCCGGCTCGGACCGATCTTCGGCGACACGCTCGGCCGTTTCGCCGGCCCCCGGCCGGAGGCGCGCTATGTCCTGCCCGTGGCCCCTGGGCTCGACGCGGCGGTGCGCGCGGAGGTCGCGGGCTGGCCGGTCGATCCGGTCCTCGTTCCCTCTGCCGACCGTGCGGGCAAGCGCGCCGCCTTCCGGGCCGCCGATCTCGCGCTGGCGGCCTCGGGCACGGTGTCGCTCGAGCTCGCGGCCAACGGCACGCCGATGGTGATCGCCTACCGGATGAACCCGCTCACCGAACGGATCGTGAAGCGCAAGCTGCTGGTCGACACCGTGACGCTCGTCAATCTCGTGACCGAAACGCGGGTCGTGCCGGAATTTCTCGGGGCAGACTGTATCCCGCACAGGATCGCGGCGGCGCTGGCGCATGAGCTGAACGCGGGCGCGGCGCAGAAGGCCGCGCTCGACGAGACGATGCGGCGGCTCGGGCAGGGCGAGGAGCCGCCGGGCGTGCGCGCCGCGCGGGCGATCCTCGACGGGCTGTCCTGAGACGCCCGCCGGGACCGGCCGCGGGCCTCACTCCGGTGCGACGACCGTCTGGACCTCGGCCATGATGTCGGGCATCTTCGTCTGGACCATCTGCATGATGTCGGGCTGCACGGCGGCGAGCACGTCCGGCATCTTGCGCATCACCGAACGGCCTTCCTCCGTGCCGTAGAAATCGCGCAGCGCGGTGATCTCCTCAATCGTGAACTGATCGGCCATCACCTCCGCCTGTCCGTTCATCACCTCGCGCATCGGATCGGCGAGGTTGTCCATGTAGATCCGGTGGATCTCGGACCGCTGCTCCTCGCTGAGGCTTTCACCGGTGCTCGCCTCGATCTGCGGCAGGATCGGCGTATACATCTGTTCGATGATCCGCTCCATATCCATGTCCTCGACGGCCATTTCGGTATAGTCTTCGGCGACGGCAAGGCGCTCCTCGCGGGTTTCTGCGTGGAGCGGCAGGGCAAGGCCCGCGGCGAGCGTCAGCGCGGCGAGGCCGCGGGGAAGGGTGAACATCATGAAGTCCTTTCTGATCAGATCGGGCGGAGCTTCGCGCATTTGCCGCGAATGTCAAAACCTGCACCGGCGGACGGGGGAAACCGGCGAAAAGCCGCGGTCCGCGACGGGCGCACGGTCGGATCCCGCCATCCGCGCGGGGCGGCACGCGATCCGTCCCCTCCTGATCTGTCTGTGCCTTGCCGCCGCCCCCCTGCGGGCCGAAGGCGATGCGGAGCGTGGCGCTGCCCTCTATGCCGCCCATTGCGCATGCTGTCACGGCGCCGTCCTGCGCCTGACGCTGAGCCCGGAGGACGCACCGCGCGTCGCGACGTTTCTCGAGGGCCACAAGACCCGCAGCCGGCAGGACCGGGAGGATCTCGCCGCCTATCTCGTGGAAATGGCGCGCTAGCGGCGCGGTCAGCGCAGATGCTGCGCCAGTTCGCCCATGCGCGCCCGCGTCAGCCCGATCCGGCAGGACCGCTCCGCGATCCCCGCACCCGACCCGCCGCCATAGGTCGCGCCGACAAAGGCGCACTGCGTGTCGCGGTAGCTCTCCCAGGCCGCCTGCGCGGTTTCGAGCGCAGGAAGCGCCACCGCCCGTCCGGTCGTGTCGTCGAGCTCCCCGGCCGCCTCCCGCGCGAAGCCCAGCTCGAGCTCCATCGCGCGCTGCGCCCGCTCCTCGACCCCCGCGACGCAGTCGGCGATCTCCACCTGCGTGCCGAGATCGAGCGAACACTCGAGCGCCGCATCGGCCAGTGCCGGGATGGGGAGAAGCCCGAAGAGCGCCAGCCAGCGCATCTCAGCGCCCTTTCCAGATCCAGCCGCCGCCGAAGATCCGCGGCGAGGCCGGATCGTAGAACACACACGCCTGTCCGGGCGAGACGCCTTCCTCGGCCACGACCAGTTCCACCTCCGCCTCGGTGTCCGAGATCGGGCGCACGATCGCCTCGCGCGGCGGACGGGTCGACCGCACCTTGACGTCGAGCACCCATTCGTCTCGCGAGGTGAAGGGGTCGTCGCCCAGCCAGTTGATCTCCCGCACCGGGATCGTCCGGGTCGCGAGCATCTCCTTCGGCCCGACGATCACGCGCCGGGTGTCCACGTCGAGTTTCACCACGTAGAGCGGTTCGCTCAGACCCCCGATGCCGAGCCCGCGCCGCTGGCCGATCGTGTAATGGATGACACCGTCATGCGTGCCGCGCAGCTTGCCCTCATGGTCGACGATGTCGCCGGGCTCCGCCGCGCCGGGGCGCAGTTTCTCGATGACCTGCGCGTAATTTCCGTTCGGCACGAAACAGATGTCCTGGCTGTCGGGCTTGTCCGCGACCGGGAGACCGTATTTCGCCGCGAGCGCGCGGGTGGCGTCCTTCGACGGCAGGTGACCGAGTGGGAAGCGCAGGAAGGAAAGCTGTTCGGGCGTGGTCGAGAACAGGAAATAGCTCTGGTCGCGATTCGGATCGGCCGCCGCGTGCAGTTCCGGCCCGGTCGCGCCCATCACGCGCTGGATGTAATGCCCGGTCGCCATGCAGTCGGCATCGAGATCCTTCGCGGTCTCGAGCAGGTCCTTGAACTTCACCCGCTCGTTGCAGCGGATGCAGGGCACGGGCGTCGCCCCCGCCAGATAACTGTCGGCGAATTCGTCGATCACGGCATCGCGGAAGACATTCTCGTAGTCGAGCACGTAATGCGGGAAGCCCATCTCCTCGGCCACCCGCCGCGCGTCGTGGATGTCACGGCCGGCGCAGCAGGCGCCCTTCTTCGCGAGCGCCGCGCCGTGGTCGTAAAGCTGGAGCGTCACGCCCACCACGTCATAGCCTTCTTCCGCAAGCTGCGCGGCCACGACGGACGAATCGACGCCGCCCGACATGGCGACGACCACGCGGGTTTGCGAGGGAGGCTTAGGAAAGCCCAATGAATTCAGCGGGTATGCGCCGTCGTGCATGTCGGAACCTTTCGGGATTGCCGCAAATATAGATAAATCCGCGACACTCTCAACCCCCCGTTTCACCGGGCATTAAGGCGATTGCGGCACAAGGGGCAGGCCATTTCCGAAGAGGGTGAGATCCATGTATCTGAAAAAAGTCGACGGTCCGCGCGCCGTCACCCTTCCCGACGGGACCATCATGACACGGGCCGACCTCCCGCCGAAGGACACGACCCGCTGGGTGGCCTCGCGCAAGGCCGCCGTGGTGCGGGGCGTCGTCTTCGGGCTGATTTCGCTCACGGAGGCGCTCGAGAGCTATGGACTGTCGGAAGAAGAGTTCACCTCCTGGAAGACGGCGGTCTCCGAACATGGGGAGGCGGCGCTGAAGGCGACCGCAAGCCGGAGGCGCGGTCGGAAGACACGGACCAAGGACGGCGAATGACAACCTTGAGTTGCATTTGGAAATTCGCTACATCTGGTAACGTGTAGTTAACCATTTTTGATGATCTTGTGAATAAAAGAACGCAACATGAACGCACTTGAATAGCGATACGGAGACCCTCGATATGCGCATTTTGTTGGTTGAAGACGATCCGACGACGTCGAAAAGCATCGAGCTGATGCTCTCACACGCCAACCTGAACGTCTACACGACCGATCTCGGCGAAGAGGGCATCGACCTCGCGAAACTCTACGATTACGATCTGATCCTGCTCGACCTCGGCCTTCCCGACATGAACGGCCATGACGTGCTGCGGCAATTGCGCCTCGCGCGGATCGAGACGCCGATCCTCATCCTCTCGGGCGCCGACGATACCGAAAGCAAGCTCCGGGGCTTCGGCTTCGGCGCGGACGACTACCTGACGAAACCGTTTCACCGCGAGGAACTGGTCGCGCGCATCCATGCGATCATCCGCCGTTCGAAGGGGCATTCCCAGTCCGTCATCCGTACCGGCAAGATCGAGGTCAACCTCGACGCAAAGACCGTCACCGCCACCGGCAAGCCGGTGCATCTGACCGGCAAGGAGTACCAGATGCTCGAGTTGCTGTCGCTGCGCAAGGGCACGACCCTCACCAAGGAGATGTTTCTC
Organism: Celeribacter indicus; assembly: GCF_000819565.1. NCBI lineage: Bacteria > Pseudomonadati > Pseudomonadota > Alphaproteobacteria > Rhodobacterales > Roseobacteraceae > Celeribacter > Celeribacter indicus. The sequence goes on along the minus strand of NZ_CP004393.1, from coordinate 2,604,953 downwards.
AACCACCTCTACGGCGGGATGGACGAACCCGAGCTGAAGATCATCGACGTTTTCATCTGCAAGCTGCGCAAGAAGCTCGCGACCGCGACCGACGGCGACAACTATATCGAAACGGTCTGGGGGCGCGGCTATGTGCTGCGCGATCCCGAGCCGGGCTCGGACGGGCTCGGCGAACAATTCGCCATCGGTGCCTGACGGGCGCCATGGATCATGAGTGGCCGCCGGCGCATCCTGGCTCCCGTGCCGGCGGGAGACGAGTGCCTCAGATGTTTTCTGACCCCGTGGATCATCTCGCACTGGACCTCCCCCGGTGCCTCTCCTAAACCAAGGAGAATGCACTGTTCGGGGAGGCTTTTTTCATGTCGCAGTTGCAGGCCGTCGAGGCGATGAGCGAGGACGAGGCGCGCGCCGAACTGGCGCGCCTCGCGGACCTGCTCGCCAAGGCGAACGCGGCCTATCACGCCGAGGACGCGCCGGTCATGTCGGATGCGGATTTCGACGCGCTGAAGCGCCGGAACGCCGCGATCGAGGTCCGCTTTCCCGAACTCAAGCGCGCCGACAGCCCGACGGAACAGGTCGGCGCGGCGCCCTCGGAAGGCTTCGGAAAGATCACCCACGCCGTGCGGATGATGTCGCTCGCGAACGCCTTCGACGACGACGACCTGCGCGAATTCGACGCCTCCGTGCGCAAGTATCTCGGCCTGTCGGAGGAGATCGCCTATACCGCCGAGCCAAAGATCGACGGGCTGTCGCTGTCGATCCGCTACGAGGGGGGCCTGCTCGTCCATGCGGCGACGCGCGGGGACGGCGAGGTCGGTGAAAACGTCACCGCCAATGCGCTGACCATCGACGACATTCCCGCCCGGCTCGAGGACGCGCCGGAGGTCATCGAGGTGCGCGGCGAGGTCTACATGAGCCATGCGGATTTCGAGGCGCTGAACGCACGGCAGGCCGGGCAGGGCGGCAAGACCTTCGCCAACCCGCGCAACGCGGCGGCCGGATCGCTGCGCCAGCTCGATCCCGAAATCACCCGCGCGCGGCCGCTGAAATTCTTCGCCTATGCCTGGGGCGAACTCTCCGCTCCGCTGGGCGCGACGCAGATGGAGGCGATCGCGCGCCTCGCCGCGTTCGGATTTCCGACCAATCCGCTCACCGAGCGGTTCACCGGCCTGTCCCGCCTGATCGCGCATTACCACGACATCGAGGCGCGGCGGGCGACGCTCGGCTATGACATCGACGGGGTGGTCTACAAGGTCGATGATCTCGCGCTCCAGCGCCGGCTCGGCTTCCGCTCGACGACGCCGCGTTGGGCCATCGCGCACAAGTTTCCCGCAGAGCTCGCCTGGACCCGGCTCGAGGCGATCGACATCCAGGTCGGGCGCACCGGCGCGCTCTCGCCCGTGGCCCGCCTCGCCCCCGTCACCGTCGGCGGCGTCGTCGTCTCCAACGCGACGCTGCACAACGAGGATTACATCGCCGGCCGGGATTCCCGCGGCGAGGAGATCCGCGGCGGCAAGGACATCCGCGTGGGCGACTGGGTTCAGGTCTATCGCGCCGGCGACGTGATCCCGAAGGTGGCGGACGTCGATCTTGCCCGACGCACGTCCGACGCGGTGCCATACGCTTTTCCGACCACCTGTCCCGAATGCGGTTCGGCCGCGATCCGCGAGGAGGGCGACGCGGTCCGCCGCTGCACCGGTGGCCTGATCTGTCCCGCCCAGGCGGTCGAGAAGCTGAAGCATTTCGTCTCCCGCGCGGCCTTCGACATCGAGGGGCTGGGGGCGAAACAGGTCGAACAGTTCTACCGCGACGGATGGATCAGGGAACCGGCGGATATATTTGAACTCAGGGAGAAATTCGGCCCCGGCAACCTGTCGCAACTGAAGAACCGCGAAGGCTGGGGGGAGAAATCCGCGCAGAACCTCTTTGCCGCCATCGACACCCGCCGGGAGATCCCGCTCGCACGTCTGATCTTCGCCCTCGGCATCCGCCATGTCGGCGAAACCTCCGCCCATCTGCTCGCCACCCATTACGGCACCTGGACCGAATTCGAGGCCGCAATGCGTGACGCCGAAGTGGGTGACGGCCAACTCTGGTCCGATCTCCTGTCGATCGACGGCGTGGGCGAGGTCATGGCCACGTCCCTCGTCACCGCCTTCCATCAGGAGGCCGAGCGTGCCTCCATCGACCGGCTGGTGCGGCATCTCACCGTGCTCGAGGCGGAAAGGCCGAAAAGCGACAGCCCGGTCTCCGGCAAGACCGTCGTCTTCACCGGCACGCTCGAAAAGATGACCCGTTCGGAGGCGAAGGCGCGGGCGGAGGCGCTCGGCGCGAAGGTGGCGGGCTCCGTCTCGGCGAAGACGGATATCGTCGTCGCCGGCCCCGGCGCCGGGTCGAAGGAGAAGAAGGCGCGCGACCTCGGCCTCGAGATCCTCGACGAGGACGGCTGGCTGGCGCTGATCGGGGACGCATGACGGGCGGTCGGCCGGATATCCTCTTCCCGCTCTTCGCGGGGCTCGAGACGCTGTCGGGCGTCGGGCCGAAAATCGCGAAGGCTCTCGGCGCCATCGGCGTGGAGCGGCCGCGCGACCTGCTCTTCACCCTGCCGCACGGGGTGATCGACCGGCGCCGCCGCGACAGCCTGCGCGAGGTGCCGCCGGGTGCGGTCGCGACGGTGGAGGTGACGGTGCTGCGCCACCAGCCGCCCTCGCGCAAGGGCCTGCCCTACCGGGTGATCGTCGAGGACCGTGCGCTCGCCTTCCAGATCGTGTTTTTCCGCGGTGCGCCGAAATGGATCGAGGCACAGTTGCCCGTCGGCGCACGCCGCCTGGTCTCGGGCAAGGTGGAGATGTACGACGGCCAGTATCAGATGCCGCATCCCGACCACATCCTGCCGCCGGAGGAGGCGGCGGACCTGGCGCGGTTCGAGCCGGTCTATCCCCTCACCGCCGGCGTGACGCAGAAGGTGATGGCGAAGGCGGCCGACGCGGCGTTGTCGCGCGTCCCGGATCTGGCCGAATGGATCGACCCCGCCCTGCGCGCGCGGGAGGGCTGGCCCGATTTCGCCGCCGCCCTGAACCAGGCGCATCATCCGCTGTCGGGAGAGGAGCTCGCCCCGACCGCCCCGGCGCCGCAGCGGCTGGCCTATGACGAACTCTTCGCGCATCAGGTCACTCTGGCGCTCGCGCGGTCGCGGGTGCGGCGGAGCAAGGGGCGGGCGAATTCCGGCGACGGACGGTTGCGCGACCGGGTGCTCGCGGCGCTGCCCTATCGCCCGACCGGCGCGCAGACCCGTGCAGTGGCCGATATTGCTGCGGACATGGCCTCCGGGCACCGGATGAACCGGCTGCTGATGGGCGATGTCGGATCGGGCAAGACGCTGGTCGCGCTCATGGCGCTTCTGATCGCGGTGGAGACGGGCGGGCAGGGCGTGATGATGGCGCCGACCGAGCTTCTGGCGCGCCAGCATCTCGAGGGGCTGCGTCCGATGGCGGAGGCGGCGGGGGTGGAAATCGCGATCCTGACCGGGCGCGACAAGGGGCGCGAGCGGCGTGCGAAGCTCGAGGCCCTGGCGCGCGGCGATATCGGGATCCTCGTCGGCACACATGCGGTGTTCCAGGAGGAGGTGGTCTTTGCCGATCTGCGCCTCGCGATCATCGACGAACAGCACCGCTTCGGCGTCGCGCAGCGCCTCGCGCTGTCGCAGAAGGGCGCCGGGGTGGATGTGCTCGTGATGACCGCGACGCCGATTCCGCGCTCCCTGTCGCTGGCGCAATATGGCGATATGGACGTCTCCGTGCTCGACGAGAAACCACCGGGGCGGACGCCGGTGAAGACGGCGCTGAGTTCCACCGAGCGGATGGAGGAGGTGGTCGACCATCTGCGGCGCGCGGTGGGCGAGGGACGCCAAGCCTATTGGGTCTGTCCGCTCGTGGCCGAGAGCGAGGTCGTTGACATGGCGGCGGCGGAGGACCGGTTCCGGGACCTGCGCGCCGCGCTGGGGGAGGAGGCGGTCGGGCTCGTGCACGGGCAGATGCCGCCGGAAGAGCGGGATCGCACGATGGCGCGCTTCGCCGGCGGAGAGATCGGCGTCCTCGTGGCGACGACGGTGATCGAGGTCGGCGTCAACGTGCCCAATGCCTCGATCATGGTGATCGAGCGCGCCGAGCATTTCGGACTCGCCCAGCTCCATCAGCTGCGCGGCCGGGTCGGGCGGGGCGCGGTCGCCTCCACCTGCCTGTTGCTCTATCAGCCGCCCCTGTCGGAGGGCGGGCGCCGCCGCCTCGAGATCCTGCGCGAAACCGAGGACGGGTTCCGGATCGCGGAGGAGGATCTGATCATGCGCGGGGCGGGCGACGTGCTCGGCACCGCGCAATCCGGCCTGCCGCGGTTTCGCGTGGCGGATCTGGAACGGCAGTCGGCGCTCATGGCACTGGCGCAAAGCGATGCGCGCAAGCTCCTGCATGACGATCCGAAGCTCGAGACCGAGCGCGGCGGGGCGGTGCGGGTGTTGCTCTGGCTGATGGGCAAGGACGAGGCGATCCGTTTGATTTCCGTAGGTTAGCCCGGTCTGTGCGGGGTTCGCAGGATTTTGTTCACAAATGTTCTCAAAAATCTCTTTACAGATGTGGATAAAAATGAGAACAAATTAGCAACAAATGTCGCCCCAACTTGCCGGAGGATGCCAGATGATCGAGGAACTCAAATCCGTCGTCGCGCGGTCGCAGGCCACGCTGGTCGAGGACATGATCGGCGCCGTCGCGCTTCTGGTGATCCTTGTCGGGGGGCTGACGCTTCCGGCCCTGGTCTGACCCTGTTTCTGCCTGTGATCTGACGCCAGCCCCGCCGCCACGTCCCCGGCCTGACGGGAGCTCAGATCCGACTGCCGCCGCCTTCCTCGCGAAGTGCGGCGGTTTCTTTTGGGAGTGACGGGCATGGGGGCGTCGGTGTCGCGGGAGGTGGGAGAACGTCGCCGTTCCCGGAGATCAGGCGCAATCCTGTCTCTGCGCCTCCTCGAAGGCCTTCGCGGCAGCGGTGATCGACAGGAGGATGGAGGCATGGCGGTTCTTGTAGTCGCGCGCAGGCAGGAGCGCCTCGAACCCGTCGAAGGGGACGGCGGGAACCGGACCGTCCTCACGCAGGAAGGCGGCGAGCGCGTCGCGCGCGGCGGCGAGCTCCACGCCGGTACGTCCGATGACGTTCGCGCCGACAATGGCCGCGGCCGCCTGTCCGAGGGCGCAGGCCTTCACATCCTGCGCGAATTCCGTCACGCGGCCGTCCCGCACCTGCATGTCCACGGTCACGGTGGAGCCGCAGAGCGGGGCGCGTTCGCGCACGGTCGCATCGGGCGCCTCGAGCCGGCCGAGATGCGGGATGTCCGCGGCAAGGGCAAGCAGCTTGCCGGAATAGAGTTTCGCGAGATCGGTCGACATGGTTTGCCTTTCCTGACACCGCCCCATAGATAGGGCATGCACATGGAGATGGAAAGGTTGAGACATGCGCTTTGATCCGGCTTCCCTGGCCTATGACGACAAGGGGCTGATCCCGGCCATCGCGCAGGACGCGGCGACGGGCGAGGTGCTGATGATGGCCTGGATGAACCGCGAGGCCGTCGAGGCGACGCTCGAGACGGGCCGGGTGACCTATTGGAGCCGCTCGCGCCAGAGCTTCTGGATCAAGGGCGAGACCTCCGGCCATGTGCAGCGCCTTGTCGACTTCCGCTACGATTGCGACAGCGATTGCATCCTCGTGACGGTGGACCAGACCGGACCCGCCTGCCACACCAACCGCCGCTCGTGCTTCTACCGCGCGGTGCGGGACGGCGAGACCGTCGAACTCATGGCGCCGATGGGCTAGAGCCCGATCATCGCGCGCAGATCGGCAGGCGTCGCGCCTTCCTCGCGGTATTTCGAGATCGCCTTTGCATCCGCGCGTTTCGCGAGCCGCTTGCCCGCGGTGTCGCGGATCAGCCGGTGGTGGTGATAGAGCGGGGTCGGCAGGTCGAGCAGCGCCTGCAACAGCCGGTGTATCTGCGTTGCCTCCATGAGATCGGCGCCGCGCACGACCTCGGTGATGCCCTGCGCCGCGTCGTCGATCACGACGGAGAGGTGATAGGCAGCGGTCCCGATCTCCTTGCGGGCGAGCACCACGTCGCCGACCTCGTCAAGAAGCCTGCGCGGATCGAGCCGGTGGACGCCGGTCTCGTAAGGGCCTGTTTCCTCCCATGAGAAACGCTCGACATCCCCCAGAAAGGAAACGGCTTTTCGCATGTCGAGGCGGATCGCTTCACCGGGCTGGAACGTGGACATCGGGCGGCTGCGGCAGGTGCCGGGATAGACGATCCCGTCCGGTCCCATCGGCGCGCCTTCCTGCGGCGCCGAAAGCGCCGAAAGCACGTCGCGGCGAGTGCAGGAGCAGGGGAAGACGAGACCCATTTCCGCAAAGGTTTTCAAGGCGTTTCCATAGATCTCCTCACGCGCCGTCACATGCATGACCGGATCGGGCCAGGAGATTCCGAGCCAGCGCAGGTCGGCATAGATCAGCGCCTCCCATTCCGCGCGCGACCGGCTCGTGTCGCCGTCCTCGATGCGCAGCAGGAAGGTGCCGTCCCGTTCCTGCGCGCGCCCGAAGGCGGTCAGCGCGGAAAATGCGTGGCCGAGATGCAGGGGCCCCGTCGGCGAGGGCGCGAAACGGGTGACGTAGCCGCTCACCGCTTCCGCCATTGGCGTTCGCGGCGATCCTCGCGGGACTGGAAGATCAGGATCCAGGCGAGGATGACGAACATCGGATGGGTGAGCCCGCCCGAGAAGATGATGGCGGGCACCCAGATCAGGAAGGTCAGGATTGCGACGACGGGACGTCCGGTCAGCAGGATCGACAGCGGCGGAAGGAGGAGGGCAAGGACATAGTTCATGCGGTCACGGCCTCCGGGGCGGCCAGCCAGTCGGACCACAGCGCCTTGGCGCGGTCGGTGTAGCCCTTGTAGCGTTCCTTGCGGCCCTTTCGGCCGCCGCGCAGGCCCTCGAGCGGCGGGAAGAGGCCGAAATTGACGTTCATCGGCTGAAAGGTCTTCGCTTCCGCCCCGCCGGTGATATGCGTGACGAGGGCACCCATGGCGGTTTCCGGCGGCACGGGCGGCAGGCGGCGCCCGAGGATCTCGGCGGCGGCGAGACGCCCCGCGAGGAGCCCCATGGCCGCACTTTCCACATAGCCCTCGACCCCCGTCACCTGCCCGGCAAAGCGGATATGGGGGCGCGATTTCAGCCGCATCTCGTGGTCGAGGAGCGTCGGGGAATTGAGGAACGTGTTGCGATGGATCCCGCCGAGACGCGCGAAGCGCGCATTCTCCAGACCTGGAATCATCCTGAAAACATCGGCTTGCGCGCCATATTTCATCTTCGTCTGGAAGCCGACGATGTTGTAGAGCGTGCCGAGCTTGTTGTCGCGGCGAAGCTGTACGACGGCATAGGGCTTGTCCGCGGGCCTGTGGGCGTTGGTCAGGCCGATCGGCTTCATCGGCCCGTGGCGCAGCGTCTCGCGCCCGCGTTCGGCCATGACCTCGATCGGCAGGCAGCCGTCGAAATAGCCGGCGGTTTCGCCTTCGTGAAACTCGGTCTTGTCCGCGGCGAGCAGCGCGTCGATGAAGGCCTCGTATTGCGGTTTCGTCATCGGGCAGTTGAGATAGGCTTTCTGCTCCTCCTCGGTCTCACCCTTGTCGTAACGCGACTGGAGCCAGGCGACATCCATGTCGATGCTCTCGGCATAGACGATGGGCGCGATGGCGTCGAAGAAGGCGAGGCGGTCCGCCCCGGTCTCCCGCGCGATGGCCTCCCCGAGCCGGGCGGAGGTGAGCGGACCGGTGGCGAAGATCCATTTGCCCTCCGTCGGCAGGTCGGTGATCTCGCCATGGTCCGTCGTGATGTTCGGATGCGATCTGAGCGTCTGCGTCACCGCCTCTGCGAAGGGCTCGCGATCCACTGCGAGCGCGCCCCCCGCCGGCAGGCGATGCGCGTCCGCCGTCGCCATGATCAACCCGCCCGCGCGGCGCATTTCCCAGTGCAGAAGCCCGACCGCGTTCTGTTCGTCGTCATCCGAGCGGAAGGAATTGGAACAGACCATCTCGCCGAAATTGCCGGTCTGGTGGGCGAAGGTGCCGATCTGCGGCCGCATCTCGTGGAGCACGACCGCGACGCCGGCTTCGGCGGCCTGCCAGGCCGCTTCGGATCCGGCCATGCCGCCGCCGACGATATGAAGTGTCTCTGTCATGGGCTGGCATGTAGTGGATGGCGCGGCCTTTGGGAAGGGGCAGCGCACGGACCGGGCCATTGCATTTTGATATTTAGCTGCGCTTTTTGCAACGTACTCTCTTGCGGATCTGTGATATTTTGCGCAGGTTCGGCAGGCACAGACCGCAGGACATCCGATGGACCGTTGGGACGACCTTAAATTCCTTCTCGCAATCTTCAAGAACGGCACCATGGCGTCCGCCGCCCGCGCGCTCGGCACCAATCCCGCGACCGTGTCGCGGCGGATGGAGCGGCTCGGCGACGAGCTCGGCGTACCGCCGGTGATCAAGACGCCGCAGGGCTGGGGGCCGAACCCGGAACTCGCGAAGCTGATCGAGGAGGCGGAGAATTTTCATCAGGCGATCCTGCGCGAGCGCAGCCTCCTGCGCCACGGCAGCGGCCGCCCCGACAGCGAGATCACCATCGCCTGTTCGCCGCTCATGTCGGCGCATATCTTCATCCCGAACCTCGTTGCCCATGCGGAAAGCCTTGCGAATATCCGGCTGGTGTTCCGCGACCGCCGCCTGATCGAGTCGCTCGCCGACAATGACGTGATCGTGTCGATGTTCCGCCCGGCGACAGGGCGGGTGCTGAGCGCGAAGGTCGGAGCCATCACCCTTGCGGTCTACCGCCATGCCGCGGCGCCGTCGGACTCCCGGCTCTGGGTCGGGCTCGGCGAGGAGGTGAACGCGCTTCCCGTGACGGATCACGCCTGGCAGATCTTTGGCCAGCCGCCGCAGATCCGCGTGGGCACGTTCGAACACATCCAGCGGGTGATGGAGACGACGCATTACGGCGGCATCCTGCCGTGTTTCTCCGTCCGCGACCGGAGCGATTTCGTCGCCGTCGAGGGCTCCGCCTGCGAGACGGATATCTTCATGAGCTATCACGAAAGCCGCCGGGGCGATCCGGCGATGGAGACCGTCACCCGGTTCATCCGCGCGAGTTTTCTGAGGGCGCAGGGGCGCGGCGGGGTCAGCGGGGTCTGATCGCGGAGGCGCGCCTCCCTCGGTTTTTGCAAATATGGAATGTGGATAGATAGTATGGCGTCAGAGCACCACTTAGGGTGGAGTATACACAAGTAAAAAGAGCATCGAGGCAGCATGTTCTCTCTTCACACTCTTGGCGCGCAACTCGGCGGCGTGGCGCAGCTGTGCTTGCGCGGCGTTCTCGCCATTACGCTTCTCCAGCACCCTGCGGTCCAGACGCTCGACCTGTTTCGCAGTCTCGAAGCCACCGCGACCGTCTCCGACGCGCCGCCGCTTCCCTGGCCGCACCTGATCATGTTGCAGGATCTCGGTCCCCTGACGCTGAGCCTGCTGCTCGTGATGATCGCGCTCTGGATCGGGATGGGCATGCGCACGCGGGTCATGGCGCTGCTCGCGGTGCTCCTCACCCTGGCGTCCCATTTCGTCTCCGCGCCCATGCCGCTGGCGCTGAACGGGGATCTCATGCTGCCGCTTGTCGTTACGCTCCTCGCGCTGCCCCTCATCGCATTCGGCGGCGGGCGTTTTTCTTTCTGGCGCGGAGGCTGGCGCGATCTCGTGTGAACCTTTCAGCTTCACCCACATGAGAGAAGGGAGCCCGCGAAGGCTCCCTTTTTCGTGACCGTTCCCGAGGATCGGCAGGGGAAACCCCACAGGCCGGAAGACCTGCGGGGCGTCCTGTCCGAGGATCAGTAGCTCGCCAGATCGCGGAGCGGCGTGGTGTCGGCGGCATAGTCGTCGACCTGATCCGTCACGCGCATCCGGCGCCCGCCGGTCTCGAGCTTCAGCTTGAGCGCGAAGCCGTCGGCATCGTCCAGATCGCCGAAGCCGGTGCCGTAATTCGCCTCGAGCGACACACTGTCGGTGAAGGCGTAGCGGCCGCCGATGGTCGCGATGCCGGTGTCGAGGAAATCCTCGTTGCCGGTGATGACGGAGGCGAGCACGGTGAACTGCATGCTGGTGTCGAACTCACCGCTGAACGCGGTCAGGCCGGTGTCGAGACCGCCCTCGGCCCAGTCGGTGGCGATATTCGCCTCGAACTGGCCGCCGTCGTATTTGTAGCCGAGGCCGTAGGAGCTGAAATCCTCCACATCATTGGCATAGCCGTAGACGGTGGAGGGGCCGAAGCCCGCAAAGCCCGCCAGGGTGTAGCTGTCGGCGTCGCTGTCGTCGGAGGTCTCGTATTGCAGCGCCGCGCCGTAATCCCCGGTCTGGTATTCGACGCCGAGGCCATAGGCGGTGTCGTCGAAATCGTCGGTATCGACATAGCCGAGCATGCCGTAGACGGTGACGCCGGGAACGATCGCGTAGCCCGCGGTCATCTCGAGCAGGGTCATGTCGAGATTCTCGACCTCGCCGATCAGCACGCCGCCGGTAAAGGAGAACGGGCCGGTGACATAGTCGAAATTGCCGTTCAGGAGGGTCGCGTCGATCCCGTCGAGATCGTAATGGGACAGCTCGACGGAGGTGTAGGTGACGCCTTCGGCCGCGGCCGCGCCGGTGGCGGAGATCAGGGCGAGGGCAAGGGAAATTTTTTGTTTTTGGCTCATTTTTAACCTCATCGGAAATGATGGTACGGAGCTACTCCTTTGCCGCGGAAAGGTTGAGGGGGCAGAGCGCGCGGATCACAACCTTTCGGCGTCTGTGACAATTCGGAGACAGGCGTAGCGCACAACGAAACGGCGGCCCCATGGGACCGCCGTTCGTGATGTCGCAGGCCGGTGGCGCGTTATTCCGCGACCGGACGGGGGGCGTCGTCGGCATCCTCCTCGTCGCTTTCCGCGATCCAGGCGACGGAGACAACCTCCTCGCCCTTGCCGGTGTTGAACACCCGCACGCCGCCGGCCGAGCGCGAGCGGAAGGAGATGCCATCCACCGGGCAGCGGATCGACTGGCCCTTGGATGTGGCGAGCATGATCTGGTCGTCGAAGCCCACCGGGAAGGAGGCCACGATCGGCCCGCCGCGCATCGTCTTTTCCATCGCCGTCACGCCCTGGCCGCCACGCCCGCGCACCGGGTAGTCGTGGCTGGAGGAAAGCTTGCCCGTGCCGTTGCGGGTGATGGTGACGATCAGCTCCTCCGCGGCGCGCATCTCCTCGAACCGCTCCATCGAGATCGAGCCTTCGGCCACTTCCTCCTCGTCATCGCTCACCTCGGACTCGTCCGCTCCGGCCATCTGGCGGCGCATCTTGAGATAGGCCTGGCGTTCGGCACTCTCCGCGTCGAAATGGCGGATCACCGACATGGAGACGACCTCGTCGCCCTCGTTCACGAGCTTGATGCCGCGCACGCCGGTCGAACTGCGCGAGTTGAACACGCGCACATCGGGGACGGGGAAGCGGATCGCGCGGCCGGAGGAGGTGACGAGCATCACGTCGTCGTTCTCGTCGCAGATCCGCGCGTTGATGAGGCGCGTGCCCTCGTCCTCGCCCTCGAACTTCATCGCGATCTTGCCGTTCGCCTTCACATTGGTGAAATCCGACAGGCGGTTGCGGCGCACCGAGCCCTTGGAGGTGGCGAAGACGATCTGGAGATCGTCCCAGTCCCTCTCGTCGCGGTCCACCGGAAGGATCGCGGCGATGCCGACGCCCGTCGGGATCGGCAGGATGTTGACGAGCGGCTTGCCCTTCGCCGTGCGGCCGCCCTGCGGCAGGCGCCAGGTCTTCAGCTTGTAGGCCATGCCGTCCGTGGTGAAGATCAGGAGTTGGGTATGGGTGTTCGCGACGAACAGCGTGGTGATCACGTCCTCGTCCTTCGTCGCCATGCCCGACAGGCCCTTGCCGCCGCGCTTCTGGGCGCGGTAGTCGGCGAGCGGCGTGCGCTTTGCCCAGCCGGAGGCGGTCACGGTCACAACCATGTCCTCCTTCTCGATCAGGTCCTCGTCCTCCATGTCGCCCGACCAGTCGGTGATCTCGGTGCGGCGGGGCACGGCGAAGAGGTCCTTCACTTCCGTCAGTTCCGCAGAGATGATGCCCATGATCCGCTCGCGGGAGGCGAGGATGGCGAGGTAGTCCTTGATCTTCGCGGCGAGCTCCTGAAGCTCGTCGGTGACTTCCTTCACCCCGATCTGGGTCAGCCGTTGCAGGCGCAGATCGAGGATCGCGCGGGCCTGCACCTCCGACAGGTTGTAGGTGCCGTCCTCGTTCATCGTATGGGTCGGGTCGTCGATCAGGCGGATGTAATCCGCGATCTCGGCGGCGGGCCAGCGGCGCGTCATCAGCTTCTCGCGCGCCTCGGCGGCATCGGCGGAGGAGCGGATCGTCGCCACGACCTCGTCCACGTTCGACACCGCGACGGCGAGGCCGCAGAGGATATGCGCCCGGTCGCGGGCCTTGCGCAATTCGAAGGCGGTGCGGCGCGCCACGACTTCCTCGCGGAAGGTGATGAAATGTTCGAGGAACTGGCGCAGCGTCAATTGTTCCGGCCGCCCGCCGTTCAGCGCCAGCATGTTGCAGCCGAAGGAGGTCTGGAGCGGCGTGAACCGGAACAGCTGGTTCAGCACCACCTCGGGCGTCGCGTCGCGCTTCAGCTCCACGACGACGCGCACGCCGTTGCGGTCGGATTCGTCCTGGACATGGGAAATGCCCTCGATCCGCTTGTCGCGCACCATTTCCGCGATCTTCTCGATCATCGCGGCCTTGTTCACCTGATAGGGGATCTCATCCACGACGATCGCATAGCGGTCGCGGCGGATCTCCTCCACCCGTGTCTTCGCCCGGATGATGACCGACCCGCGGCCCTCCAGATAGGCCTTGCGCGCGCCGGCGCGGCCGAGAATGATCCCGCCGGTCGGGAAATCGGGGGCGGGCACGATCTCCATCAGCCGTTCGGTGGAGACATCGGGGGTCTCGATGAGCGCGAGCGTCGCGTCGACGACCTCGCCGAGATTGTGCGGCGGGATGTTCGTCGCCATGCCGACCGCGATGCCGCCCGCGCCGTTCACCAGCATGTTCGGGAAGCGCGCCGGGAGCACCGTCGGCTCCTGGTCCTTGCCGTCGTAGTTCAGTTCGAAATCGACCGTATCCTTGTCGATATCGGCCAGCAGATAGGCGGCAGGCTTGTCCATCCGCACTTCGGTATAGCGCATCGCCGCGGCGGCATCGCCGTCCATCGAGCCGAAGTTGCCCTGGCCGTCGAGCAGCGGCAGGGACATGGAAAACGGCTGCGCCATCCGCACGAGCGCGTCATAGATCGCCGAGTCGCCATGCGGGTGATATTTGCCCATCGTATCGCCCACGGCCCGCGCCGATTTGCGGTAGGGCTTGTCATGGGTGTTGCCCGCCTCATTCATCGCGAAGAGAATGCGCCGATGTACCGGTTTCAGCCCGTCGCGCAGGTCCGGGATCGCGCGGGACACGATCACCGACATCGCATAGTCGAGGTAGGAGGACTTCATCTCGTCGGTGATCGAGATTTTCGGGCCTTCCCAATACATCGGCTCGCGCGGTGTTTCTTCTTCGTTTTCAGGTGTTTCCGGAGTGTCGCTCACGTTGTCCGCCTGTCTTTGGCTGCGATCTGTATATAGTTGTGCCACACTCTACCCCATACGGGATATAGGGTGCAATGGCTGATCCCCCGCGGATTTGGCAGCCACCGGCCACCTGTGACAACATGCTGTTTTCATTGACAGTTAATGATTTTGCGGCAGGATTTTCAGGAGGGGGGCGCACAAGCCCCGTTCCAGCACCCGACAGGAGACCACGCCACATGACCAGAGAAGACGCGCGCGAGATGAGCGAGACCGAGATGATGCTGACCGGCTACGGCCTCACGCTTGCCGAATTCACCTACCGCATGCCGGACTACCGCAATGTGCTGAACACCTTCTCATGGCAGCTCTACGATCTCGCGCCGGACTATCCGAAACTCTTCCGCTTCATCGAATTCTGGCAGGAGAATATCGACGGTCCGCTGCATCATGTGCGCTTCACCCACCGCACCCTGGTCGGTCCCGGAGAATGGCGCAACTGCGTCGGCGAATTCACCCTTCACTGACGCGCGGCTAGAACCGGTTCAGGAGCATCTTGAGCGGCGTGGCGGCGCTGCCCGTGGTCGACGTTTTCGAGACCTCGGAAAACCGGGCCTTGAGCGCCGCCGCCCGGTCGTCGGCGAGCGGCGTGCCGAGCCGCTTGCGTCCGCGGCGAATGGCGGGAAGGGGAACGATCTTTGCGGCGGGTTTGCTCATGCCTTCAAAGATGGGGCGGAAATCGCCGGCTTGCAAGGGCTCAGGCGCGCGCCTTGCGCAGCGCCACGAGCCAGAGCGCGAGGAACAGCAGCGAGAACAGGAAATTCCAGCCCGCCATGGTGATGCCGAGCCCCCAGGTGTCCCAGACGATCTCGTCGCAGAGCACGAGATGGGAGGGGCCGCCGGCGCCCGGAAGCAGCTCGGTCCCCGAGAGCCCCGACAGCGTGTCGCCCGATCCGGTGCAGGAGGAGGGGCCGGACCACCATCTCTGCTCCACGCCGGCATGGAACAGGCCGAGCCCTGCGGAGACGAGCATGCTCAGCGCGCCGAGCGCCGCCAGGGCGCGCAGCCGCGTCGTCAGGAACAGCAGGCCGATCACGATGGCGATGGCATGCGGCCAGCGTTGCCACAGGCACATGGGGCAGGGCGCATAGCCGAAGGCCTGGAAGACGAAGGCGCCGGCGAGCAGGGCGAAGGAGCCGAGGGTCGCGGCGAGGGCGGGTTGTTTCGGGGCGAAATCGGAGGACTCGGTCATAGGTATGTCACGGCATAGAAGCCGCCGAAGAAGAGGAGAAGGAGAAGGGTGAAGACGAGGCCAAGGCGGCGCTCGATGAAGTCGCGGATCGGATCGCCGAATTTCCACAGGAGCGCGGCGACGACGAAGAACCGCAGCGCGCGCGCCGTGATCGAGGCGACGATGAAGACCGGCAGCGACAGCGCAGTCGCCCCCGACAGGATGGTGATGACCTTGTAGGGAAAGGGCGTCACCCCCGCGACCAGCACCGCCCAGGCCCCCCACGCGTTGTATTTGAGCGCGAACTCGTCGAAATAGGCATCCTTACCGTAGAACTCGAGCACCGGGCGCCCGAGGCTTTCGAAGGCGCCGTAGCCGATCCAGTAGCCGAGCATGCCGCCCGCCACCGAGGCCGCGGTTGCGATGCCCGCGATCCTGAACGCCTCGCGCGGCCGCGCCACGATCAGCGGGATCATCAGGATGTCGGGCGGGATCGGGAAGACCGAACTTTCGACGAAGGAGACGAAGGCGAGCGCCCAGAGCGCATGCGGGCTTTCGGCCAGCGACATGGTCCACTCGTAAAGCCGTCTGATCATACCCGTCCCGATCCTGCCGTTTCGCCCTTTAGGCCCCATTCGGTGCACAGGGTCAAGCGGCGGCCACCGCTTTTGCCTTGCCGCGCAATCCGGTGACGGTAATGTGAGCGGGACGGTGCAGGGCGGGAGAACGGACGATGAAGTGGCGGGGACGGCGCGGCTCGCGCAACATCGAGGACCGGCGGCGCATGGGCGGAGGCGCGGCCGTGGGCGGTGTGGGCGGCCTCGGCCTGCTGGCGATCGTGGTGATCGGCTATCTGCTCGGCATCGACGTGACGCCGCTTCTGGACGGCGCCGGCCCGGACCGGATCTCCACGCAGGGGACAACGGAAATCACCGCCGCCGACGAGGAGGCGGCGCAATTCGTCTCCGTCACGCTCGCCGACACGGAGGAGATCTGGACCGCGGTCTTCACCGAACAGCTCGGCGGCGACTATGTCCCGCCGATCCTCGTGCTCTACAAGGGCGTGACGCAGAGCCCCTGTGGTTCCGCCTCCGGTGCGACCGGGCCCTTCTACTGCCCCTCGGACCGCAAGGTCTATCTCGATACGGATTTCTTCGTCACGATGGAGCGCGATCTCGGCGCGGGCGGGGATTTCGCCGCGGCCTATGTCGTCGCCCACGAGGTCGCCCATCACGTGCAGGACGAGCTCGGTATCCTGGGCGAGGCGAACCGCTATCGGGCACAGGTCGGCGCCGCCGAAAGCAACGCCGTCTCGGTTCGTATCGAGCTTCAGACCGATTGCTTCTCCGGGATCTGGGCGCGCAGGGCCGACGAGGCCTTCGGCTCGCTCGAGCATGACGACATCCGCGAGGCGCTGAACGCCGCGCGCCAGATCGGCGACGACCGGCTCCAGCGCAGCGCCGGCCGGGTGCCGCAGCCGCATACCTTCACCCACGGCACCTCCGACCAACGCCAGCGCTGGTTCGCGCGCGGCTACGAGACCGGCGCGCTCGACGCCTGCGACACTTTCTCGGCGCAGAGACTGTGATCCCTCTGGACGGGACCCGCGCGCTTCGGTAAATGCGGCTTACCGCGCGCTCCGGCCGCGTGCGCCCGTGTGGTGGAATTGGTAGACACAGGGGATTCAAAATCCCCCGCTAGCGATAGCTTGCCGGTTCGAGTCCGGCCACGGGTACCATTGTTTGACAGAGGAATTTCGCCC
This sequence comes from Celeribacter indicus, assembly GCF_000819565.1. Taxonomy (NCBI): domain Bacteria; kingdom Pseudomonadati; phylum Pseudomonadota; class Alphaproteobacteria; order Rhodobacterales; family Roseobacteraceae; genus Celeribacter; species Celeribacter indicus. The sequence goes on along the minus strand of NZ_CP004393.1, from coordinate 2,588,221 downwards.
CCGCCTCTTTCGGAAGACTTTCCACGGGGACCCGCACTCCAAACTCTTTGCCAAGATCCGTTTTTTCACGGCTTAGCCAACCGTGGAGAGGGGAGCGAGGCCGTGCGCGGCTGTGCCTCTTCTCCGGTCAGGCGCGGAGGGCTGGGACAGCGTGTATCAAAATCCGTGACGGCCTCGTGACGACCGCAAACCTCTCCCTTTGTATACCCATGTGGCGATCAGCACCGGTACAAGAGGAAATGCGACCGGAATAGCTCCCAGCAGGACCACGGTGAATATCGTGATTTCGGACCAGGTTACACCGGATCTGCGTGCCGCATGTAGAATGGCGCCGAACGCGATCACACCGAACCACCCCAGTTCATACAGCAACGCCCCGAGCCAACTCATGATTTTGCTTTGAAACGACGAATACCAGAAGAGGCCATTCCACTGGCCACGAAGAACGTCCTTCGTGGCTTCAAAGGTGTCCAGGCCGCCGGGGACTCCGTTGTGGAAGACGAAACCGTGCAGCGAAAGAAATACATCTTCGATGCGCGCCGATATGCTGGCGTCATAGGCGACCAGGCCTGCAATGCCGACATCCATCACCTGTGAGAGCAGTTTTGCGACGCGAGAGTCGACGAGAAAGCTGTTGATTCCATAGAAAGCGATCATTGCGAAGGCAATGAGCAGCAACATGACGACGAAATGAGTTTTGCGGGCTTTCAGCCGCGACACCGTCCGCACAAAGGCAAATATCGCGTAGATCATCGCCGCTGTCGCCAAATAGAGGATCACCATGGAAGATTGGGCCAGAACGAAGATGCTTCCGATCATCAAGGCGACCAGAACCTTATCTTTCCGGGATAAGCTGTCTCCGGATTTCGCGATGATTATCCATGCAAAGAACAGCAGGAATATGCCAAAGAATGTCGGTTCCGGTGCGAGTGACGTGAGGCCTCTGTCCGGGGTCGTGCGGTAGGGGGACAAGTAACTCGGAATGGAAGGATCCACGATCTCGACAAGAGCGAAGGCTATCCATGTGAGACCCGCGACAAAGAAGAATTTTCCGGGAAATCCGTTCCGGATCAGAAAATTATAGAAGGAAATATAGACCACAATAACAGTGGCATAGCTTATAAATGCCCTCGCAACCGCGGGGGGGGGGGGTAGAAATCAGAAGTGATGTCACTACGCCGCCGAGCAGGGCGACGCCGATGGTGGTCGCGTGGATCGGGAGGGAGAATTTACGCAGCGAAACAAGATAGATTACCCCGAGAATGAATGCCCACGGCTGGGAGTCCAAGGAATTCGTCCCAAAATTCGTCCATGGGTTGAGGCACGCGAAAACAAAAATAAGTCCCAGCAGATACTGGAGCGTTATTCTCCGCGACGTGGCCGATTTCACATGATCGAGGGAGGCAAAGGTATTGGTCACAATTGTTCTGAATCCAAACACTCGGAAGCGCCGCGCAGAGGCCGGTTTGAGTTTGAAGCGTCGAGCTTACCCGAAGTGCTTGCCAAAATTTCAGGAGGCAGGCAACACTTTTGCCGCCCGACCGGTCCGCCGTCTCACGGCGCGACGGACCTGCCCTCCGCTGTCGTCCATTGGGACCGGCCGCCGCTCAGCACCTTCTTGATGCCGCGCCTGTCGCGCCAGTCCCGGCCGATGTCCCGCACGATGGGAGAGCCGTCCCCGGCCTTGTGAAACGCGCATCGGAAGGACTGGCACATGTCGTAGAGGCCCCTGTTGCCGCCGGAGCGGCGCATCTGCTTCTCGGGATCGAGCTCCGGGTCGAGCATCTCGGCGGCGCGGCGCAGGAAGGCACCGTCGAACAGGCCCGGACTGGTGTTGAACCGCGTCTCGAGGCACCTGCGGTAGGGAACGCCGAGAATCCGCCGCCGGGTGCGCGCCTCGCTGAACGCGCGCATGCCGCGGGAACCGTGCTCCTGCGACAGGAAACTGACCGCCCTGGTCCGCTCGTCGAGGCGCGCAAGCAGCATGCAGGGATCGACCGGCTCCTCGAGCACCCAGTCATCCTCGAGATGCAGCACCGCTGGCGCGGTCGTGTGGCTCCAGACGCGCTTGACGGCCTCGCAGAATCCGGGCCGCTCGGGGGTGAAGATCACCGCTTCCGGGAAGTGGTCGCGCACGATTTCGACGGCCTCGGCCTCCTGACATGCGTCGCCCATGAAGGGGTCGATATTGACATAGGCCTGCCTGAGCGGCGCCTGCCGCAACAGATTGTCCCGGAAAGACGCGAGCGTCACCCGCAACAGGTCAGGACGGCGGCAGGCGACCAGACAGAGGTCGATTTCGTCCATAGGTACTCGCGCCCTCGATAAGGTCCTTCAGCCTCTGCGCCAGATCTGCCAGAACCCGTCACCCCGTTCAATCCCTTTCCCGCCCGCCGTGAGGCCGGGGCTCCCGTTGCGCGGGTCGCCGCGCAAGGGACGGGAAGGCCGCGGCTGTCAGCTCTTGTTTGCCGGCTCGTGATAGCGGGCGTCGAAACTGTCATTGCCGCAATTCGGGCACCGGGGGATCCTGTGCCCCTTGGTCACATGGACCTGCTCGTGGCAGCGCGCGCAGCGGAAGTCGCCGGTTTCGCGCGCTGTCTCGCCGGTTTTCGCGGTCATCTTCCTCGCCTTTCCTTCGTCGTGTTGCGCAACCCGGCCGCCCGGCGGGCGGAGCCGCCGGGACGGGCAGGGGGCGCATCAGCTCCGGGGCCGATCGCTTTCCCCGACGGTGTCGCTTCCGACCAGACCCGCCTCGTCACCGGCCGATCCGGTGGGCGCGATGCCGCTCGGGCCGAGGCCGCTGCCGGCGCTGCCGGAGTCCGCGGGGGTGCGGTCGCCGGCCCGCATCTCCTCCCCGATCTCGCGTTCCGCCTGCGTCCAGTGATCGACGTGGCGCCCGTCCGGCCGACCCTCGGTTTCCCAGATCTGGTGCGCGCGGGTCTCGATGCGCTGCTGCAATTCGCTGTTCATGGTCTCCTCCTGCTGTTGCGCCGCCTGCTCGCCGGCCTCCGCCATCTCCTGCCCGTCGGGCCGTTCGTCGGCGAGCTTGCCGCCCGCCGCGGCGGCACCGGGCTCTCCGGCGCCGGGCGCGTGGTTGTCCACATGCTCGTGATATTGCTCGGTGCTGACATGGCGGCTGTCGAGGCCGCGCTGGTCGGAATGGCGCGACGTCGCCCGGTTCGAGAGGATCTCGTTGTCGGGCAGGTTCTCGATATCGGGTGCCGACATCCCGCCGGTGCCGTCGCCCTTGCCCTGATCCTGCTGACCCGCGCCGAATTTCTTGCGGTTCGCATGTGCCATCTCTGTTCTCCCTATCCGCGAACCCGCGCCTCCCGCGGGTTCTGCGGTGAAGTCAACAGGCCCGGCAGGGCTTTGTTCCCGCCTCCTCCGGCGCCGGAGATCACGTCTCGGGTTCGGCCATCCGCCGGTGCATCTGCGCCAGGACCGTGTCGGGAATGATGCCGGCAAAGGTCGCCTGAACCTTGGTCATGAAGCCGGTCACAACCCCGCTTTCGCCCTTCATCATCGCGTCGTAGCCCTTCCGCGCCACCATCGCGGGATCGTCCTTGCCCTCGTCCCGGCCGATCGGCGTTTCCTCCATATGGGCGCGGTCGAAGAACTCGGTCTCGGTGGCGCCCGGCATCAGGCAGGTGACCGTGACGCCGCTGTCCTTCAGCTCGTTGCGCAGCGCATAGCTCAGGCTGTCGAGATAGGCCTTGGTTCCGTTATAGACCGCCTGAAAGCTGCCGGGGATCTTCCCGGCGATCGAGCCCGTCACGAGGATGCGGCCCCGCCCGCGCGCGCGCATCCGCTGTCCGCACTCGTGGAGCTGGCGCGTGGTGCCGCAGACGTTGAGGGCGATCACCTTGCCGATTTCGCCGGGATCCTCGTCGAGAAAGGCCTCTCCCAGACCGATCCCGGCATTGGCCATGAGGAAATCGACCTCCCGCCCGGCCACTGCCTGCCACAGTCGCGCGTCGCCTTCGGGCGTGGCGAGGTCCGCGAGGACGGCGGTAACCTCCACGCCTTCGCCGCGCAGCCGCTCCGCGACCGCCTCGATCTCCGCCTCATCCGCGCAGATCACCAGGTCGTGCCCGTCACGGGCACAGAGCTTCGCAAGTTCGAGACCGATCCCGGTCGAGGCGCCGGTGACGACGGCGAGCAGGTTGGTTCCGGGCATTCGGGGACTCCTTTCCGGCGGGATCAGGGGGTCAGGACGACTTTGGTCCACTCGTTCTTGTTCTCGTGGAAATTGGCATAGCCGGTCGCCGCCTCCTCGAGCGGCAGGCGGTGGGAGATGAGGAAGGTCGTGTCGATCTCGCCCTCTCCGATCCGGCGCAGCAGGTCCTGCGAATATTTCTGGACATGGGTCTGCCCGGTGCGCCACTGGAGGCCTTTCTCCATGAAGGCGCCGAGCGGGAACTTGTCGAGAAATCCGCCATAGACCCCCGGCACGGAGACCCGGCCGCCCTTGCGGCAGGCGAGGATCGCCTCGCGCAGCGCATGGCCGCGATCCGCCCCGAAGCCGAAGGTCTGCTTGGCCGCGTCGAGCACGGCATCGGGCGCGAGCCCGTGGCTCTCCATCCCGACCGCGTCGATCACCGCATCCGGGCCGAGACCGCCGGTCATCTCCCTGAGCGCCTCGAGGACATGGCTGTGGCGATAGTCGATCACCTTCGCGCCGAGCGCGCGGGCGAGCTCCAGCCGGTGCGGGTAATGGTCGATGGCGATCACCTGATGCGCGCCCATCAGCAGCGCGCTCTGGACCGCGAAGAGGCCCACCGGCCCGCAGCCCCAGACGGCCACGGTGTCGCCCTCCTCGATGTCGCAATTGTCGGCGGCCATCCAGCCGGTCGGCAGGATGTCGGAGAGAAACAGCACCTCCTCGTCGGAGAGCCCGTCGGGGATCACGATGGGTCCGACATCGGAAAAGGGGACGCGCACATACTGCGCCTGTCCGCCGGGATAGCCGCCGGTCAGGTGCGAATAGCCGAACAGGCCGGAGAGCGCATGGCCGTAAAGCAGTTCGGAACTGTCCTGCGTCTCTGCCGGGTTGGAATTGTCGCAGGCGGAATATTGCTGCCGCGCGCAGTGAAAGCATTTGCCGCAGGCGATGGTGAAGGGCACCACGACGCGCTGGCCCTTCTTGAGCGGGCTGTCGCGGCCGGTCTCCACGACCCGGCCCATGAATTCATGGCCGAGAATGTCGCCCCGGTGCACGCCGGGGATCACCCCGTCGTAGAGATGCAGGTCCGAGCCGCAGATCGCGGTGGCGGTCACCTCGATGATCGCGTCCCGCGGGTTGACGATCTCGGGATCGGGAACGGTCTCGACACGGACGTCGTGTTTGCCGTGGAAGGTCAGCGCGCGCATACGGTTCTCCTCAGGCTGCCCGACGGTTCGCGGCGGTGGCGACCTCGCCGGTTTCCATCAGCATCTTGAAACGTTTCAGTTCACGGCGCCCCTGAAGCTCGGGCTCGCGCCGGAAGAGCTTCGCGACCAGCCGGCCGAGTTCTCCGGCGGGCGGGACATAGGCCACGACCGCCTCGACCTCGGTGCCGCGACCACCGGGCGCGTCGCGGAACATCACCTTGCCCTCCGTGTCGATCTCGGACCCCTCGACCGAGCGCCAGGCGATCTCCTCGTCCTTCCGGTCGGAAACGATCCGCGTCTTCACCCGGATCTCGCCGGCCGGCGCGCGGATCGTCCAGGTCGAAAGCTCGCCCTCCACCTCGACCGCCTCGATATTCTCCATGAAGCGCGGCAGGTTGCCGAAATCGCGCCAGAAGGCATAGAGTTCGGACCGCGGGCGGTTGATCGTCACCGTGCGTCCGATCACGGCGTAATCGCCGTAGCGGCTGCGCCGGCTCGTGCGGCCCGGCGCGCTGTCGCGCATGCCGGGGGCGGTCGTCGCCATCCGCCGCGTGACGCCGAAGAGCACTCCGCCCACCGCCACACCGAGGGCGAGGGCGAGCGCCGTTTCCGCGCGCGGTCCGAGGCCGCTGTCTGTCCTGCGTTCAGTCCTGCGTTGCCGTGTCATCGGGGATCGGTCTCCTGTCTGCCGTTGTCTGCCGCGTATCTGGTCCCGCAAACAGGAGCGGGAGCGGATTGTTCCCGGCAAACGCCGGCGGTCCTCGCACCGCAGCCAGGTCTTCGGCGGCAGGTTTCCGAGCGACCCGTCCCGGTGGTGAGAAGCCTCTCGGGCGCCTGCTGTACGGCATCGCCTTCGTGCCGCGGTGTGATTCGGTGCCGGTCGGCAGACCGCTGGGCGAATTGTTCACGCTTATCAACAAATTGTAGAAGAACAGGGCGATTGGTTCGCGCATGACGCGAAAGCGGGCGGCGCCAGAGGGGCGGGAACAGGCCGGGTCGCGATGTTTGGGGCGTGGATGCCTCCGATCCGGCGGATGGGCCAAAAACAACGTCGCAACATGCTGATAATATTTTCGAATTGGGAATATTCCGAGGCAGGACCGCAGCGCCGGAACGGGTTTTCCCCCCGCATTCTGCCGCAGCCAGGCCCGTTTCGCGTCAGAAACTCGACAAGCTTCGGTCATTTTCCCCGTTGCGCGGCCGCATTTTTGCCATATCCCTAGAAGGGCCCAACCTGGGGGCACAAAGGCCAAGGGGGCGGCCGCGTGAAACCTGATGTCCGGAGCGGATGTCGGATCCCGCGTGACCGTATGGCCTGGGCCGGGAAACCGGCCTGCTGCTGAGTGAGACGATTGCAAATGCCAGTCGGCGCAATGGCGTCGTGTCTGTCCCGTGTCCGAAGACGCGCATGTGCTCACATGTCGTGGCCGGACGCATGTTGTGGCTCTTGTCCGGTGCGCCGGACGGTTGATTTTTCCGTTCCGGGGGAACGGCGGGTAAGGAGGTAGACGATGACGCGCAAGCACCACGATTGCGACCCGGCCAAGCCGGAGGAGCCGAGCGGAACCAACGGGATTGTCGAAGGCACCGCCGGCAACGACGTGATCGACACGGCCTATACCGGCGATCCGGACGGCGACATGATCGACGGGACGGACGGGCTCGACGACGTGGTCTATGCCGGGGGCGGCGACGACAGGGTCGAGGCGGGCGCGGGCAATGACGTCGTCTATGGCGACAGCGCGGTGGAAACCACCCGCGCGAGCGAGGTCTTCTCCTGGGCCCATCTGCCCGACCAGGACCACCGCGGCTCCGGCGCGGTCGACAATGGCGAGGATCTCGAGGGGCTCACGCTCCGGCTCGACACGGGGGCGGTGACGGTCTCGGTCACGACGCCGGACACCTATGACAGCTTCTTCCAGAAGGACATCGGCGTGGATTCGAATTTCTCCACCACGCGGGTGAACACCGACGGCGTCGAGGGAGCGGACAAGTATTCCTCGCTCAAGTCCTACGCCAAGGCGGGCGAGAGCGGCACCTACAACGTCTCCTTCTCCACGGCGGTGGAGAATGTCGCCTTCAACATCAGCGACATCGACGCCAATATTGGCCGCGTCACGATCGTGGCCTATGACAGCGAGGGCAGGGAGATCCCCGTCTCCTTCGACGCAGGCCACGACCTGAAGGTCACCGGGGGCACGGTGACGGCGCGGACCTATGACGACGCCAGCCCCGCCGCGGACTCCAATACCGTGACCGTGTCCATCGCGGGTCCGGTCTCCTCCTTCAAGATCATCCATTCCAACCCCGGCCACGGCCAGTCCGGCGTGCATATCTCCGACATCGCCTATGACGTGACGACCGGAGACACCGTGGTGCCCGGCGAGGCGGGCGACGACACGCTGATCGGAGGCGCGGGCGACGACATCCTCTATGGCGAGGGCGGCAACGACACGCTTCAGGGCGATGGCGGCACCAACCTGCTCGACGGCGGCACCGGGGACGACACCTTTATCGGCGGCGCGGGCGCGGACAGCTTCATCGGTGGGCCGGGGCAGGACAATCTCGACTATTCCGCCTCCGGCGCCGGGGTCACGGTGGATCTCGACAAGGAGACGCTTTCCGGCGGGGATGCGGAGAACGACACGATCATCTCCGGCATCGACGGCGCGATCGGCTCCGAATACGACGATACGCTGATCGGCTTCAACCAGCAGGGCAAGGCACCCGAGGACACCTATACGAACCAGTTCTGGGGCATGGGCGGCAACGATTTCATCTCCGGCGCGGGCGGGGACGACTATCTCGACGGTGGCGCGGGCAATGACACGATCCACGGCGGGGCCGGCAACGACACGATCATCGGCGGCGGTTTCGGCCTGCCGGATCGCGGCTATCCGGGCCTGTTCGACGCCGATGCCGATCCCGAAGACGACAAGGACACGCTCTACGGCGGGGCGGGGAACGACCTGATCTATGGCGGCGACGACGACGATTTCATCGACGGCGGCGACGGCAACGACACGATCTACGGCGGCAATGACGACGACGAGATCTATGGCGGCAAGGGCGACGATTTCATCGTGGGCGGCGAAGGCTCCGACCATATCGAGGGCGGCGACGGCAACGACACGATCTATGGCGGCATCGGCCCGGTCTTCGACGAGGTGAATATCGCCGATGACGCGGGCGATCTCGTCCCGGACAACGGCATCGACTATATCGACGGCGGGGCCGGCAACGACACGATCTACGGCCAGGACGACAGGGACGTGATCCTCGGCGGGTCCGGCAACGACTATCTCGACGGTGGGCTCGACGACGACGAGCTTTACGGCGGCGAGGGCGACGACCGGTTGTTCGGCGGGCAGGGGAACGACAAGCTCGTCGCCGGCGCCGGGCATGACCAGCTCGACGGCGGCACGGGCGATGACATCCTCATCGGGGGCGGCGACAACGACGTGCTCTCCGGCGGGGACGATCAGGACAGGTTCATCATTGATTTCTCCGGCGTCACGAGCGGCGTCTACAACACGACCGTGCACGGCGGGGCGGGCGGGGTCGATTACGACACGCTCGACCTGAGCGGACTGCTGTCGAACGGCTGGGTCATCACCCATTCGGTGCAGAACCCGGACAGCGACGGCAACGGCCATGACGGCCAGATCATGTTCTACAACCAGGATCTGAACGCCCATGCCAACCTGAACTACACGAATATCGAGAACGTGATCCCCTGCTTCACCCCCGGCACGCTCATCGCGACGCCGCGCGGCGAGGTGGCGGTCGAGGATCTGCGCGTGGGCGACAAGGCGATCACCCGTGACAACGGCCTGCAACGGATCCGCTGGATCGGCCGCAGGACGCTTTCGGCGGAGGCGCTCGCGGCGCAGCCCGGCCTGCGGCCGGTGCTGATCCGCCAGGGCGCGCTCGGCGCCGGACTGCCGGAACGCGACATGCTCGTCTCCCCGAACCACCGCATGCTGGTCTCCAACGAGAAGGCCGCGCTTCTGTTCGAGGAGCATGAGGTTCTCGTCGCGGCCAAGCACCTGACGCGGATCGAGGGGATCGACACGGTGGATGTCGCCTCCGTCACCTATGTGCATGTCATGTTCGACCGTCACGAGGTGGTGCTGTCCGACGGTTGCTGGTCGGAGAGCTTCCAGCCCGGCGACTACACGCTCGACGGCATCGACGCGGGCGCACGGGAGGAAATCTTCGCGCTCTTCCCCGAACTGCGCGATGTCGATGCGCGCGGCAGCTTCACCGCGGCCCGCCGCGTGCTGCGCAAGCACGAGGCGGAGTTGCTGGTGTCCTGAGCCTTCTCCTCCGGCGCCCCGCTCCGGGCACGGGGGATCCTGGGCTGTCCGGTCAGATCCGGCCGCACGATTCGCCCCTCCGACCATGGTCGGAGGGGTTTTCGTTGTCAGGTCCCGCCTCCGCAGCTCCATCGGAGGCTTTTCGGCCAAGGATCTGCTTCGAATGCGAAACAATCAGGGCCGTTGCCCTGAGATTGTGTTGGCTCAGCCGTCAAAACTTCGCAGATCGGAAAAAATTCTCTTTTTGAGTGATTTCTCCCCTTGGGTTGCTCGCCTTCCGGTAGCACACTGTCCGTGTTTCACATGTCCGGTCCCATGCCCGGAGGCACGCTGGCCTCCGCCGCGGCGGGACCGGGGGAGAAGGGGCTTATGGCGATCCATCGCGGCAAGGATGAGGGCAACGACAGGCGCGGCGCTTCCGCGCCCGATCCGCGCTGGCTCGCGCGGAACGGCCTCGTCCTCGACAGTGCCGTACATGGCGAAAGCCTCCTCCCCGGCATCGGCGCCGACGCGGCGATCGCGACGATGCGCGGCCTCGTCGCGGCGGGCGATCTGAAACCTGGCGACCGGCTCATCACCCGCGACGGCGGCCCGCGGGAAATCGTCTGGGTCGGACGATGCGATCTCACGGAGGCGGAACTCGCCCGGCAGCCGGGGCTTGCGCCGGTGCGGATCGCCGCGGGGGCGCTCGGCAATGGCCTGCCGGATCGGGCCCTGACCCTGTCTCCGCATCACCGGCTGCTCCTGCGCAGCGAGGCTGCGGCGCTCTATTTCTCCGAACGCGAGGTGCTCGCGCCGGCGGGCCATCTCGTTGGCCTGCCGGGGATTTCGCGCGTGCAGGACGCAGCGGTGAGCTATGTCCATGTCCTGTGCGACCGCCATGAGCTGACTCTCGCGAACAGCAGCTGGGCGGAGACCTTCCAGCCCGGCACCGCCGCGATGGCGGGGCTCGGGCCGGCCGAGCGGCGCGAGATCCGGGCGCTGGTCCCCGACCTGAGCGAAGGGGAGGGGCCTGCCGTCCAAGGCGCCGCACGCCGGACTCTCACGCGGCAGGAGACGCGGCTCCTGCTCGACTGGACCCGCTGCTAGAGCTTGCGCCAGTCGTCGGGCGTGTCGACGTCCCATGTCGCCGCGCCCGAGGGCATCGCGACCTGTTTCACGCCGTAGTGCTCGATCACCATGCGCGCGCCGTCGTCTCCGGAGAGCGCGGCGAAATCCGGCAGGACGGAGGCCGGGAAGATCACGGGATGGCCGCCGCGCTCCGTCTCGTCCATCGCGCGCACGATCCGGGCGCCCTCGAAGGTTTCGAAGAACTCCGTCAGCTTTTCCAGATGCGCACGGGTGACGAAGGGCAGATCCGCGAGGAGCACGATGAGCCCGTCATAGTCTCCCGCACGGGCCTCCGTGGCCAGCGCCTTCAGCGTCTCCGACAATCCCTTCTCTGCCCCGGCGACGAGGATGACGCGATCCTGCGGCTGGAGCAGGGCCTTGCGCGCGAGGTGGTAGGGGTGGTCCTCCGGCGGGAGGGCGATCACCGTGTCATGGCCGGATGCGGCGGAGATCGCCCGTGTCAGAAGCGTGTCGGGAGAATGCAGCGAGGGAGGGGTCGAAAGCTTGTCGAACCCCATCCGTGTCGAGCCTCCGGCGGCACAGATTCCAGCAAGCAAGCGCATGGCGCCTCCTCATTTCTCGGGCAACAGTCCGCGCGGCGAGAAGCGCAAAACCAGAAGCAGGATCAGACCCATCGTCAGATACCGCATGTAGGCCACCCGTTCGATCAGACCAGCCTTGAGCGGAGATCCGTCCTCGAGCCCGGCGGTGAGCAGCCCGATGATCCAGGCGCCGATCGGCTCGACCTCGACCCAGAGGAACCACACGAGCATCCCGCCCAGCACCGCGCCCCAGTTGTTGCCCGATCCGCCGACGATCACCATCACCCAGACAAGGAAGGTGTAGCGCAGCGGCTGGTAGGTGGTCGGCGTGAGCTGGCCGTCGAGCGTCGTCATCATCGCGCCCGCAAACCCGATGACCGCCGCGCCCAGCACGAAGATCTGGAGGTGCCGTCCGGTGACGTTCTTCCCCATCGCCTCGGCGGCGACCTCGTTGTCGCGGATCGCGCGCATCATCCGGCCCCAGGGCGACTTGAGCGCAAGTTCCATCGCCAGGACGATGACGCCGATCACCACGAGGAAGAAGAAGGCGTAGAGCAGCTTGACGAAGATCGTGGAGCCGACGACCGGATTGGCGCCGATCTGCTGCATCAGGTCGAGGAACCAGGGCGCCTGTTGCAGCTCGATCTCGTAGGGGACGGGGCGGGGGAGGCCGTTGACGTTCTTCACCCCGCGCGTCAGCCAGTCCTCGTTCTTCATCGCGGCGAGGATGATCTCGGCGATGCCAAGGGTCGCGATGGCGAGATAGTCGGAGCGCAGACCGAGCGCCGTCTTGCCGACGAGCCAGGCGGCACCGGCGGCGAGCAACGCCCCCACGGGCCAGGCGAGAAGCACCGGCAGGCCGAGCCCGCCGAGATAACCGCTCGTCGCCGGATCGACCGCCTCGATGGCGGCGACCGCCGGATCGAAGAGCCAGCGATAGGCGGCGAAGGCGACGATCAGGAAGGCGGCGAGGATGAAACCGCGCGCCCGCCCCCTGGGCAGGCGTTTCCACAGCAGGATCGAGACCGCGATGGAAGCCGCGCCCACCGCGAGCGCGAGCAGCACCCGCAGGCCGCCCGCCGACCAGGCGGCAGGCACGGGCGGCATGGAGGTGAGCACCACCGCGAGCCCGCCGAGCGCGACGAAGCCCATCACGCCGACGTTGAACAGCCCGGCATACCCCCATTGCAGGTTCACGCCCAGGGCCATGATCGCGGAGATCAGCCCCATGTTGAGGATCGACAGGGCCGAGTTCCAGGACTGGAGCAGGCCCACGGCGAGGATGAGCACGGCCATGGCCGCGAAATAGAGGGGCGCGCGGGTCCGGGTCACATGGGTCATATGGATTGTCCCTTGAACAGGCCGGTGGGTTTGAAGAGCAGCACGATGATCAGGATCGCGAAGGACACGGCGAACTTGTAATCGGTGGAGAGAAGCTGCACGAGCCCGTCGGGCGACCAGCCCTCGGGGCCGAGATAGGTGATGACCTTCTTGAACGCATAGGTGAGCGTCACCTCGGAGAAGGCGATGACGAAGCCACCCGCGATGGCGCCCAGCGGATTGCCGATCCCGCCGACGATGGCGGCGGCGAAGACCGGCAGCAGGAGCTGCTGGAAGACGAAGGGCCGGAAGGATTTGTCGAGCCCGTAGAGCGCGCCCGCGATGGTGGCGAGAGCCGCGACCAGAAGCCAGGTGATCGTCACGACGCGCTCCGGGTTGATGCCCGACAGCAGCGCGAGGTCCTCGTTGTCGGAATAGGCGCGCATGGATTTTCCGGTGCGCGTGCGGTTCAGGAACCAGAACAGCAGCGCGACGGTGATGAGGGCGACGACCAGGGTGATCGCCTGTGTCGTGCGGATCGCGAGCCCTTCGTCGAGGCCGGACCAGGCCCTGAAGTCGCGGGCGTTGACGAGGAAGCGTTCGCCATCGGCGAAACGGCGGTCGTCGACGCCGACGATCATCCGCACGATGCCGTTCATCATGAACATGACGCCGGTGGAGACGATGACGAGCAGGACCGGCGCGGCCTTCACCCGCCGGTAGAAGCGATAGACCGCGCGATCGGTGAACAGCAGCAGCAGCGCCGTGGCCGCGATCCCGAAGGGCAGGGCGAGCAGCGCCGTGGGCAGCGGGCCGAGGGTGATCCCCCGGCTCTGGAACAGCGCGGTGACGAGCACCACGACCATCGCGCCGAAGGACATGGTCTCGCCATGGGCAAAGTTCGAGAACCTGAGCACCGCATAGATCAGCGTCACGCCGAGGGCGCCGAGCGCGAGCTGTGCGCCATAGGTGGTGGCCGGGACGATGACGAAATTGGTGAAGGCCACGAGGGCGTTGAGGAAGTCCATGGCTCAGCCCCCAAGGAAGGTGCGGCGGACCTCGGGATCCGCGAGAAGGTTGGCGCCGGTGTCTGTATAGGCATTCGCCCCCTGCACGAGCACATAGCCCTTGTCGGCGATCCCGAGCGCCTGGCGGGCGTTCTGTTCGACCATGAGGATCGAGATGCCGGTACGCGCGACCTCGATGATCCGGTCGAACAGCTCGTCCATCACGATGGGCGAGACGCCCGCGGTGGGCTCGTCGAGCATCAGGAGTTTCGGCCGGGTCATCAGCGCACGCCCCACGGCGACCTGCTGGCGCTGGCCGCCCGACAATTCGCCGGCGTGCTGGTGGCGCTTTTCCTTCACCGCCGGGAAAAGGTCATAGACCTGTTCGATGGTCTCCTCGATATCGTCCTCGCGGATGAAGGCGCCCATCTCGAGATTTTCCCGCACGGTCATCGTGGGAAAGATGTTGTGGGTCTGCGGCACGAAGCCCATGCCCTTGCGCACCCTCTCCTGCGGCGAGAGGGCGGTGATGTCCTCGCCGTCGAAATGCACATGGCCCTCGCGCAGCGCGAGCATGCCGAAGACGGCCTTCATCGCGGTCGATTTCCCCGCGCCGTTCGGGCCGACGATGACGGCGATCTCGCCCTTCTGCACGGTGAGCGTGCAGCCGTGGAGAATATCCGCGCCGCGTCCGTAGCCGCCGCGCATCCCGCTTGCATGCAGAAAGGTCACTCTGCGCCCTCCGGCTTCCTGTTCTTCACGCCGGTGCCGAGATAGGCCTCGATCACCGCCTCGTTCTGCATGATCTCCGCGGCGCTGCCCTCGGCCATCACCTTGCCTTGCGCCATCACGATCACCGGATCGCAGAGCTGCTTGATGAATTCCATGTCATGCTCGATCATGCAGAAGGTATAGCCGCGCTCGATGTTGAGCCGCCGGATCGCCTCCCCGATCGTGTAGAGCAGCGTGCGGTTCACCCCCGCGCCGACCTCGTCGAGAAAGACGATCTTCGCATCCACCATCATGGTGCGCCCGAGCTCGAGGAGCTTCTTCTGGCCGCCGGAGATCTCCCCCGCCTTCAGGTCCGCGATATGGGAGATCGTCAGGAACTCGAGCACCTCGTCGGCCTTCGCGCGCAGCGCGCGTTCCTCCTCGGCGATGCGCTTGCGTCCGAACCAGGTGTTCCAAAGCGTCTCGCCCGATTGCTGCGGCGGCACCATCATCAGGTTCTCGCGGCAGCTCATCGAGCCGAACTCATGCGCGATCTGGAAGGTGCGCAGGATGCCCTTGTGAAACAGCTCGTGCGGCTTCAGCCCGGTGATATCCTCACCGTCGAAAAGCACCTGCCCGGAGGTCGGTGTGAGAACCCCGGCGATGCAGTTGAAGAGCGACGTTTTCCCCGCGCCGTTGGGGCCGATCAGCCCCGTGATGGACCCTTGCTCAAGCGTGAGCGAAGCGCCGTCCACCGCGCGAAAACCGCCGAAATGCATGTGCAGGTCACGCACTTCGATCATTGGAGTATGTCCCGTGTTTGTCCCGGCTCTCATCGACGCGGGCGGGCCCGGATAGGAAATTCAGCCCGGCACGTCAAGGGCACGCGCCGGGCCATCGGTCAAAGTGACGCGCCGTCTCAGCGGATGTCGACGGTCTCGTAGGCGCCGTCGGTGATCGTGTAGTAGCGGTAGGAGCCCGCGGCCTCGCCCGCCCCGATCAGTTCGACATTGGTCGCCCCGATATAGTCGATATCGCCACCCTCGGCCAGGATGTCGAGCGCCTTCTCGAATTCGCCCGGCAGGATCGGTTCGCCCGGCGCGTTCGCCACGTCCATGACATTGGCCGCGACGGCTTCGCGCGTGGCTTCGCCGCCCTTGGCCATGGCGAGCGCGATCAGGGCACCGGCGTCATAGCTTTCGCGGGTATAGGTGCTGTCGACGGTGATGCCCGCCTCGGTGCCCAGTTCGGTGAAGCGGTCCGTGCCTTCGCCCTCGGCCCAGGGCACCACGCCGAAGGAGCCCTCGACGATGTCGCCGAGCCCCAGGAGACTTTCGCCATACATGCCGTCGCCCACGAGGAAGGTGTCGAAGGCACCGGTATCCACGGAGGACTGGATGATGTTCTTGCCGCCCTGGTCGATATAGCCCAGCACGACGAGCAGCTCGCCCCCGGCGGAGGCCAGCGCCGCGATCTCCGCGGAATAGTCGGCCTTGCCATCCTCATGCGGCGCGCTCAGCGTGATCTCGCCGTCGAAATTCGCGGCGAAGGCATCCGCGAGGCCCTTGCCGTAATCGGAGTTGTTGTAGGTCACCGCGACCGAGCTGATGCCCTGTTCCTCGAGCACGTCGGCCAGGATCTCGCCCTGGCGCGCGTCCGAGGGGGAGGTGCGGAAGAACAGGTCGTTGTCCTCGACCGTGGAGAGGCCCGGCGAGGTGGCCGAGGGAGAGATCATCACCACGCCGTTGGGCACGGCGACATTGGAGAGCACGGCGCCGGTCACGCCGGAGCAATCCGCGCCCATGATCGCCACGACGCCGTCGGCCGTGACCAGACGCTCGGCGGCCGCGGTGGCCGCGGAGGCGTCCACGCAGGTGCTGTCGGCGCGCACGGAGCTGATGGTCGAGCCGTCGAGGAACTTGCCAGTTTCGGAAATTTCCCTGAACGCAAGCTCCGCGCTGTCCGCCATGTGCGGCATGATGGTCTCGAGCGGACCGGTGAAGCCGAGAAGGATACCGACCTTGACGTCTTCGGCAAAGGCCGCACCGACCAGCGAGCCGGTCATCACGGTGGCGGCGGTAGACGCCAGAAGCAGCTTTTTCATATGGAAATACTCCCTGTTTGGATCCTGTCCTGAGCCGGAGACTAGAACGGCTTCGACCGATTGGAAAGAGACCGGCGCGCCGATCCCCTCCGCTTTCCGGGCCCTGGCGCGAAAATGACGGCACGTCCGGGGGGCAAGGCCGTGCCGGGAACGGAAGAACGCGCGGCGCGGGCCCGGCCGCCGCGACTCACGCGAATGCGAGGAAACGTCATTTCCCCCGCGTCGCATCGGCCTAGATCTTTTCTCGACGCCAGTCGCGCGGCCGCGTGGATCGCGGACCGTTCCGGCACATCAGACGATCCCCCGACCGCAAGGAGACCGCCATGACATCCCGCAGACCCCCCGCTCGACCCCTTCCGACCGCGCTCGTCCTCCTGATCCCGACCCTGCTGCCCGGCCTCGCTGCCGCGGAGACCCGGCAGGCCGGCGATCTGAGCGTCGAGGTCACGCCGGCGGTGACGGGGCTCGACATGCCCTGGAGCATCGACTTTCTGCCGCGCGGGGGCCAGTTGATCACGCAGATCGACGGGACCCTGCTGCTCGTGGAAGACGGCGAGACGACGGAGGTGCCCGGCACGCCCGAGGTCTGGGCGAACGGGCAGGGCGGCCTGCTCGACATCCTCGTGCCGCGCGATTTCGCGGAGAGCCGGGAGATCTACCTGAGCTATTCCAAACCCATGGAGGGCGGCGCGGGCACCGCCCTCGGCGTCGGCACGCTGGTCGACGGGGAATTGCAGGACTTCCACGAGATCTTCGCCATGTCGCAGGGATCGGACAAGGGCCAGCATTTCGGCTCGCGGATCCTCGAGGCGCCCGACGGCACGCTCTATCTGACCGTGGGCGAGCGTGGCGAGCGGGAGGCGGCGCAGGACCTGTCGCGCCACAACGGATCGGTGCTGCGCCTCAACCGCGACGGCTCGGTGCCCGAGGACAATCCCTTCGTGGATGACGGGGAGGCGCAGCCGGAGATCTGGTCCTACGGCCACCGCAACGCCCAGGGCCTCGCGCTCGACGCCGAGGGCGCGATCTGGGTCAACGAACACGGGCCGCAGGGCGGCGACGAGATCAACCGCATCGAGAAGGGCGCGAATTACGGCTGGCCGCTCGCGACCTATGGCGAAGAG
This sequence comes from Celeribacter indicus, assembly GCF_000819565.1. Lineage (NCBI taxonomy): Bacteria > Pseudomonadati > Pseudomonadota > Alphaproteobacteria > Rhodobacterales > Roseobacteraceae > Celeribacter > Celeribacter indicus. The sequence continues at coordinate 2,570,611 of NZ_CP004393.1, read as the reverse complement.
TATGGCGGCGGACGGTTCGCACCGGAGGAGACCGAGAACACGACCGGCCCGCTGCATCAATGGACGCCCTCGATCGCGCCTTCGGGCTATGCGATCTATGAGGGGGATCTCTTCCCCTCGCTCCGCGGGGTCCACCTGGTCGGCTCGCTCAAGTTCGATTTCATCTCCGCGCTCTCGCCCGAAGACTGGTCGGAGACCCGCTGGGAATGGCCGGAAACCGCCCGCGTCCGCGATGTCACCGAGGCGCCGGACGGCTCGATCTGGTTTCTCTCCGAGACCGAGGGCACGGCCTACCGGATCACGCCGGCGGAGTGAGCGCGGACAGGGAGGCGCGCAAGGATCAGGCCGCTGCCTGGCATTTGCGCGGAATTTCCCGTCGTTTTTGGTTTTCTCAGGCCCGATTGATCTTTATAACCCCGGCACCGGCGCGCTAACATCCAGTACTGGGTGACGTTGGGGAATGTTAATGCTGACTTCGGAGAGAAGACGATGACGGATTGGGTGAAAACCGCATGGCGCAACAAACCGCGTGTGCAGATGCCCGACTATACGGACGAGGCCGCGCTGAATGCCGTCGAGGCACAGCTCGCCAAATATCCGCCGCTCGTCTTCGCCGGCGAGGCGCGCAGGCTCCGGCGCGAGCTTGCGAAGGCCGCGCGCGGGGAGGCCTTCCTGCTCCAGGGCGGCGACTGCGCGGAGAGCTTTGCCGAATTCGGCGCGGACAGCATCCGGGACACGTTCAAGGTCATGCTGCAAATGGCGATGGTGCTCACCTTCGGCGCGAAGGTGCCGGTGGTGAAGGTGGGGCGCATGGCCGGCCAGTTCGCCAAGCCGCGCTCCGCGCCGACCGAGACGACGGACGGGATCGAGCTGCCCTCCTACCGCGGGGACATCATCAACGGGTTCGACTTCACGCCGGAGGCGCGGATCCCGGATCCGAGCCGCATGCTCCAGGCCTATACGCAGGCGGCCGCCTCGCTCAACCTGCTGCGCGCCTTCTCCAAGGGCGGCTTTGCCGACATCCACCGGGTCCACGCCTGGACGCTCGGCTTCACCGAATCCGACGAGGCGGAGAAATACCGCGACATGGCGAACCGCATCCAGGATGCGCTCGATTTCATGAAGGCGGCGGGAATGACCTCCGACAACAACCACGAGCTCGCGACGGTGGATTTCTACACCTCGCATGAGGCGCTCCTGCTCGAATACGAGGAGGCCCTGACGCGGGTGGACAGCACGACCGGCGCAACCATCGCGGGGTCCGGCCACATGATCTGGATCGGCGACCGCACGCGGCAGCCGGACGGTGCCCATGTCGAATTCTGCCGCGGCGTGCAGAACCCGATCGGGCTGAAATGCGGCCCGACCACCGCCGCCGAAGACCTCAAGGTGCTGATGGAAAAGCTCAACCCGGAGAACGAGGCCGGGCGGTTGACCCTCATCGCGCGGTTCGGCGCGGGCAAGGTGGGCGATCACCTGCCGCGCCTGATCGAGACGGTGAAATCCGAGGGCGCGCAGGTCGTCTGGTCCTGCGATCCGATGCACGGCAACACGATCAAGTCGGACAGCGGTTACAAGACGCGGCCGTTCGAGCGGGTTCTTCAGGAGGTCCAGGAATTCTTCGCCGTGCACCGTGCCGAGGGCACGGTTCCGGGCGGCGTGCATTTCGAGATGACCGGCAAGGATGTGACCGAATGCACCGGCGGGCTGCGCGCGCTGTCGGACGGCGATCTGTCGGACCGCTATCACACCGCCTGCGATCCGCGCCTCAATGCGTCACAATCGCTGGAACTCGCCTTCCTCGTCGCGGAGGAGCTCCAGAAGGGCCGCACGCCCGAGATGATCGCGGCCTCAGCCTGAGGCGGGCCGGTTCCGGGCGGCGGGACCGCATCGGGGAGCCATCGGAAGCCGGGCCATGCGCCCGGCTTTCTCATGCGCCGCGATGGAAGATGAAACAGTCGCCCGTCCGGAGATAGCCGGCGCGCTCGTAGAAGCCCACTGCCTTCGGCGCGGCGATCAGGAGATGGGTCTTCACCCGCGGCGTGACCCGGACCGTTTCCGCGAGCAGGGCCTTGCCCAGCCCCTCTCCCTGCCGGTCCGCGGCGACGGCGAGTTCCGAACAGTAGAGGCAATAGGCGAAATCCGTCACCGACCGGGCCACGCCGACGAGCCGCCTCGTTCCGTCGCGCGCGGTCACGATCAGGTCGGCGCCCGCCAGCATCGCCGCAATCCGGTCGGGATCGCCGACGGGGCGGCGCTCGGCCAGGGTAGAGGCCTCGAGCAGGGCGACGAATTCCCCTGCGGAAAGGTCGGGTTCGGTGGCGAGAGTGACGGTCATCGGAGCTCCTGCATCTGTCGGCGCAGGAAAACACGCACATGGCCGAAAGGAAAGCCGCGACCGCCGCTTGCCATGCGGAAGACCCCCGCGCGGGATCACTCCTCGGTGTCGATGAGCCTCAGGCTCGGCTTTCCGCCCGTCGGGCGCGGCAAGGCCTCCGGATCGGCTCCGGTCGGGCTCTCCTCATAGCCGCGTGGTGCCTCGGCGAAGCCGGGCTGGGGCATCCCGCCGCCGATGGTGGGCTCCTGCGCCTTGCCGTCGCCGGGATCGAGCAACAGCGGCCGCGCGGAGCTGTCCACCACGTCGAAGCGGCGCGGCTGGCGGCCGATCTCGCCCCGCGACTGGAGACAGCCCAGCACGCGGTTGACGTCGCCGAGATCGGATTTCAGCGGGCAGAGGAGAAGCTGCGCCTCCATCGCGCCACGCCCGACGCCGCGTTCGGCCTTGAGGGTGACGACCGTGACCTGCGGCGTGTCGAAGGTCGCCTCGAGCGCCTTGGAGATCTTCGCACGCGCCTCCGGCACGAACATCGCGGTGAGCGGCATGCCCCGGACCTCCATTCCCATCAGGTCGGTGAGATGCATGCCGGCAAGGCGGAACCGCGCGACGCCGGGGGCGATGCGTTCCAGGATGAAGGCATATTCGAGGGCGGACTGCATGCCGCGCGGGTCGATGTCCGAGCGGGCGGGCACCGGCCGGCCGTTGCGCAGTCCGTCCCAGTAGGCCTCCACCGTCCGGAGCGCGGGAAAGCTCAGCCCGGTCCGGCGCGGCATGAGTGAAATGACGTTGGAGCCGCTGACATATTCGATCTTCATCTCTTCACCTGTAGTTCACGCCATGTCCCTGTGTCCCGAGGTCGTCATCGCGACGGTCTCGGGGCCCGTGCGTCGCTCCGGGGCGGGGCCGGCCCCGGCGTCCGACCGAATCCCGGTCACGGAGGCCGGCGGAGAGGTGCCGGTCTGCTCCGACTATGCCACGAGATTGGCTGATTTGGTGGAATTTCCTAACAAATGGTTAATATCCGTCGCCCCGCGCGAAAAATTTCGGCAGCAGGGCCGGACGGCGACAGCAGGGCCACACCAGCGCGCGCCGGAAAGCCCCGTTGATCCCCCGCCGTTACGGTCCGGGCCCGCTGGCGGGGCAGGGCCTGCGGATCTCTCCCGCAGCACCGCAGGCGCGCCGGACGCGCGAGGCCTCCGCGGTAGCCAAGCGCGCGGGGGGACGGTATAGAAGCGCCGAACGACACACGGCCCGCCGTCGGGCCCATCACGGAGCGGCACATGGCAGCAGTCCCGGCAGCAGCCCCGGCCGCCGTCGCGAACGACACGCGACGCGGCCTTCTCATCATCCTTTCCTCCCCCTCCGGGGCGGGAAAATCCACGCTTGCCCGTCGCCTCATGGGCTGGGACGAGACGCTGCGGTTTTCCGTCTCGGCCACGACGCGTGCGCCCCGCGCGGGCGAGCAGGATGGCGTGGATTATCACTTCGTCGACGAGCCGGGCTTCAAGCATATGGTGGCGGAAGGCGAGATGCTCGAACACGCCCATGTCTTCGGCAATTTCTACGGCTCGCCCGTCGGCCCCGTGCGCGCGGCGATCGAGGCCGGGCGCGACGTGCTCTTCGACGTGGACTGGCAGGGCGCACAGCAGATCGCCAATTCCGTGTTGAGCGAGCATGTCCTGTCGATCTTCGTCCTGCCGCCGTCGATCCGCGAACTGCGCCGCCGGCTGGAGACGCGCGGGCAGGACGCCGCCGAGGTGATCGCCAAGCGCATGGAGAAGAGCTGGGACGAGATCAGCCACTGGGACAGCTACCATTACGTCCTCGTCAATGACGATCTCGACGTGACATTCGAGCGCCTGACGACCATCGTGTCGGCGGAACGCCTCAAACGTGCGCAGCAGCCGGGACTGACCGGCTTCGTGCGCAGGTTGCAGGCCGAATTCGAGGAGATCGAGGGATGACACTCTACAGCTTCGAGGATCACGCGCCGGTGCTGCCGGAGAATGGCGATGTCTGGATCGCGCCGGACGCCAATGTGATCGGCAAGGTCGTTCTGGAGGAGGGCGCGAGCGTCTGGTTCGGAGCGACGCTCCGCGGCGACAACGAGGCGATCCACGTCGGCGCGGGGACGAATGTGCAGGAGAACTGCGTCTTTCACACCGACATGGGCTTTCCGCTGACGATCGGCGCGGGCTGCACGATCGGCCACAAGGCGATGCTCCACGGCTGCACCATCGGGACCAACAGCCTCATCGGCATGGGGGCCACGGTGCTGAACGGGGCGATCATCGGCGACAACTGCCTGATCGGCGCGGGGGCGCTCGTCACCGAGGGCAAGGAGATCCCCGACGGTTCGCTCGTGGTGGGGGCGCCGGCGCGGGTGGTGCGCGCGCTCGATCCGGAACAGATCGCGCGCCTGCGGGCCTCCGCGCATCATTATCAGGACAAGGCGCGGCGCTTTCGCGACAGCCTCACCCCCGTCGGCTGAGCCGCGGCAGTCAGTGCAGCGGCACACGGGGGCGCGGGGAGGCGGGGCGCTCCGCGCCGGTCTCGATCACGTCGAAGTTGAGTCGCGGAAAGCGCGCCCGCGCTTCCTGGCGCACGATCTCCGGCCGCGGCAGGTCCTGCGCGAGGACGCGAAAGGCGCCGCGATAGGACAGGCCGTCGAGAAAGGCGCCGAGATCGAGACAGTCGAACTCCGCCGACATCACCTGCGAGACGACGCAGGCCGGTTGCAGCGCCGCGAAGGCTTCCGGCGTCAGGTCCTGGAACTCGATGAAAAACATGCCGCTGCGTCCGGGAAAATGCCGCCGCAACACATGCATGCGCTGAGGTTCGCCCACCACGAGGACCATGCCCTCGCCGGACTGGTCCCGCGCCTGGCGCAGGGCGACGATTGCGCCGAAGCCGTTCTGCCTGATGCTCCCCATGGGACCTGCGCATCCTGTGCTGTGCATGTGCCTTGGATACGATACAAACGGAGAAAGACGGACGAACGCAACAAAGTTTTTTCCTGATTTGCAATTTTTTGCAAAATGCAACGATACTGCGCAAAATGTTGCGTGTTTCAGACGTTTGTCCGATGACATTGTCACGAAGAAGTCACTTTTTCCGCCTAGACCCGGCGGCATATCGGAGAGGACGATGCGCAGCGAGACCAAACCATTCGTCCTCGGCGAGGACCTGATCGCGGAGCTGGCGGCCGCGATGCCCCTGCCTGTCGTGGTCGTGGGCGCCGACGAGCGCATCATCGCCGCCAACGCCCCCGCCCGCGCGCTGTTCGGAGAGACGATGGCCGGACGCCATTACATCACCGTGCTGCGCCAGCCGATGCTGCTCGATGCCATCGAGAACGTGCTGCGCCTCTCCGAACCCGCCGAAGCGACCTATCGCATCACCCAGAACCAGCGCGAACTCGTCTATGACGTCGCCATCCGCTCGGTTCGCGTGCCGGGCTTCTCCTGTGTCACCGTCGCCTTCGAGGACAAGACGGAGGTGCAGGAGGCCGGGCAGATGCGGCGCGATTTCGTCGCCAATGTGAGCCATGAGTTGCGCACGCCGCTGACCGCGGTGCTCGGCTTCATCGAGACTCTGCTGGGCCCCGCGTCGGAGGACGCGGCGGCGCGCAAGCGCTTTCTCGAGATCATGGATCGCGAGGCGAAGCGGATGAACCGCATCGTGGGCGATCTGCTGTCGCTCAGCCGGGTGGAGGCGGAGCGGCGGGTGCGTCCGACCGACCGGGTCGATATCTGCGCGCTGATCCGCTCCGTGAGCCTCAGCCTGCAACCGCTCGCGCGCGATGCCGAAGTGCGGCTCATCGTCGAGGGCGCCGAGGGGGTCGAGGAGGTGCCGGGCGATTTCGACCAGCTCACCCAGGTTTTCACCAATCTCATCGAAAACGCGATCAAGTACGGCGGGCGTGGCAAGGAGGTGCATATCTGCGTGACCTCCCATTCCGTAGAGCCGACGATGCGCGGTGCCGGGGTGCGAGTCGATATCTCCGACCAGGGCGAGGGGATCGCGACGCGGCACATCCCGCGCCTGACGGAACGGTTCTACCGCGTCGATTCGCACCGGTCGCGGGAAATGGGCGGCACGGGCCTCGGCCTTGCCATCGTGAAGCACATCCTGAACCGCCATCGCGGGCGGCTGCGGATCGAAAGCCATCCGGGGCAGGGCAGTTGCTTTTCGGTGATCCTGCCCTACGAATGACGGGCGCAGCACGGTTAACGCACTGTCACAAAACCCGCGGGCAGGGCGGCGGGAGCGCCAATTTTCGCCGCCAACTTCCAAAGATGTCTAGAAAATCGGCGGATGGCGTCATGAAACTGTTACATTACATTCACAAAAGCATTGCGTCAGACGCCTAAACCGCCCCTCGAGGGAGCGCTGCTGCTCTCGGACATGAAGCAAACTTCAGGAGCATATGATGTCCTTTGTGAAACTCTCCGCCTCGGCGATCGCGATCGCTGCCGTGTCGGCCACCGCTGCCGCCGCCCGTGACCAGGTTCAGGTCGCCGGCTCTTCGACCGTTCTGCCCTATGCCTCGATCGTCGCCGAAGCCTTTGGCGAAAACTTCGACTTCCCGACCCCGGTCGTGGAATCCGGCGGCTCCTCCGCGGGCCTCAAGCGCTTCTGCGAAGGCGTCGGCGAGAACACGATCGACATCGCGAACGCCTCCCGCGCGATCAAGTCCTCCGAAGTCGAAGCCTGCGCCGCCAACGGCGTGACCGACATCATGGAAGTGCGCATCGGCTATGACGGCATCGTCTTCGCCTCGCAACTGAACGGCCCGGAATTCACCGCCTTCGAACCGGCCGACATCTACAACGCGCTGGCCGAGCAGGTCGTCGTCGACGGCGAGCTCGTCGCCAACCCGCACAACCAGTGGGCCGATTTCAACCCCGAGCTGCCGGCCGAGGGCATCGTTGCCTTCATCCCCGGCACGAAGCACGGCACCCGTGAAGTCTTCGAGGAGAAGGTGCTCCTCGCCGGCTGCGAAGCCTCCGGCGCGCTCGAGGCGATGGTTGCCTCCGGCATGTCCGAGGAGGACGCCGAGGGCGAGTGCATGTCCGTGCGCACCGACGGCAAGTCCGTCGACATCGACGGCGACTATACCGAGACGCTCGCGCGCATCGACTCCAATGCGAACGGCGTCGGCGTGTTCGGCCTCGCCTTCTACGAGAACAACACCGACAAGCTGAAGGTCGCGACCATGTCCGGCATCGAGCCGACCACCGAGACCATCGCCTCCGGCGATTACCCGGTTTCCCGTCCGCTCTACTTCTACGTGAAGAAAGCCCATATCGGCGTGATCCCCGGCCTCAAGGAATATGCCGAATTCTTCGTCTCCGACGACATGGCCGGCGCGAACGGCCCGCTCTCCGAATACGGCCTCGTGGCCGACCCGGAACTGGCGGCGACCCAGGAAGCCGTGGCCTCCGAGCAGACCATGAACTGAGGCCGACAGCCTTCTGTCGCGATCGGGGCGGCGTGGAAATTCCGGTTTTCCGCGCCGCTTTCCTCCCGGTGGGCTGGGTGGCCCGCCGCAACCCCAAAGGGAGCGCCCCATGCCCGCACTGTGGCTGCTTGTTCTCGTCCTGGTGATCGGCATCGCCGGATTTATCATCGGACGCCAGCGCGCGATGCGCACCGCGCAGGGTGATATCCGCCTGCTTCATTCCCTGCCGAGCTATTACGGCTCCAACGTCTTTCTCTCCACCGTGATCCCCGGCCTGCTGCTGCTCGCGGTCTGGCTCATCGCACAGCCGCTGGTGATCCAGGGCCGCGTCGCGGCGATGATCCCCGAACAGGGCCTGTCCGACTACGGCTCCCTCAGCCTCGTGATGTCGGACGTGCGCCGCGTCGCCGACGGGCTCGACCTCGCCGTCGAGCGCGGCGCGCTGACGCCGGAGGCCGCCGGGTCGATCCGCACCGAGCTGACCGACGTGCGCGCGCGCCTCGGTGCGGTGGGCGTCGCCCTCGGCTCCAACGTCCAGCCCTATGTGCTGAGCGCCGCGCAGAGCTACCGCGCGATGTCGGCCACCGGCTCTCTCTTGATGAGCGTGGTGGTGATCGCCGCCACGATTGCCGGTTTCGCGGTCTCCGTCCTGCGCACGAACAAGGACTTCCGCGCCCGCAACGCCGTCGAGAAGGTGGTTCTCGCGCTTCTGCTTGCCGCGGCATCCATCGCGATCCTGACAACGGTCGGGATCGTGTTGTCGCTGATCTTCAACACGATCGAATTCTTCAAGCTCTATCCGGCCTCCGACTTCTTCTTCGGCACCACCTGGTCGCCCTCCTTCGGCGGCGGCTCCGAACTCGGCATCGTGCCGCTGTTCTGGGGTACCTTCTACATCTCGCTCATCGCGCTCGCGGTGGCGGTTCCGATCGGGCTCTTCGCCGCGATCTACCTGTCGGAATATGCCGGGCCGAAGGTGCGCTCCGTCGCGAAGCCCCTGCTCGAGGTGCTCGCGGGCATCCCGACCATCGTCTACGGCCTCTTCGCGCTGCTGACCGTCGGCCCGCTGCTCGTCTCCGTCTTCGGGCAGGGGGGTATGCTCGGCGTCGGCTGGATGCGCGGCGGCACCGCCGTGGCGACCGCGGGGCTCGTCATGGGGGTGATGCTGATCCCCTTCGTCTCGTCGCTGTCCGACGACATCATCAACGCCGTGCCGCAGGCGATGCGCGACGGCTCCCTCGGCCTCGGCGCAACCAGGTCGGAGACGGTGAAACAGGTGGTCATGCCCGCAGCCCTTCCCGGCATCGTGGGCGCGATCCTGCTCGCCGCCTCGCGCGCCATCGGGGAGACGATGATCGTCGTGCTCGGGGCAGGGGCCGCGGCCAGGCTGTCGCTCAACCCGTTCGAGGCGATGACCACGGTGACGGCAAAGATCGTCTCCCAGCTTACCGGCGACGCCGATTTCGCCTCGCCCGAAGCGCTCGTCGCCTTCGCCCTCGGCATGACGCTCTTCGTCATCACCCTGGGGCTCAACATCGTCGCGCTCGTGATCGTGCGCAAATACCGGGAGCAGTATGACTGATGACCGATTTCACCGCAGACACCGCCGGTCCCGGCACTCCCGCCGCCCGCAAGAGCTCGCTCTACACCGAGACCACCCGCACGAAGCGCCGCAACGCCTCCGAGACCCGGTTCCGCCTCTATGGCGTTGCCGCCATCTCCGTCGGGCTCCTGTTTCTCGTGGCGCTGCTCTATTCCATCGTCACCAACGGCATTCCGGCCTTCAAGCAGACCTTCGTCACCATTCCGGTGACGCTCGACGCCGCGCGGCTTGACGAGACCGGCAACCGCGATCCCTCCGACTTGGCCAGGGTCACGACCTTCGGCTACAAGCCGCTCGTCACCGAGGCGCTCGTCACCGCGCTGCGCGACAACGGGATCGCGATCCCCTTCGAGGACGAGGGAGACGTCGAGAAGCTGCTGTCCTCCTCCGTCGCCGCGCAGGTGCGCAACACGGTGCTCGCCGACCCGGAACTCGTCGGCCAGACCGTCGAGTTCCGCATGCTCGCGGCCTCCCGCGTCGACGGCTATTTCAAGGGCCGCGTGTCGCGCGAGAGCCTTGCGCGGGACCGCAACCTCGATGCCGAACATCTCGACCTCGCCGACCGGATGGTCGAGGCCGGGCTGCTCCAGACCGCCTTCAACGCCGATTTCATCTTCGGCGCGGATGCATCCGAAAGCCGTCCCGAACAGGCCGGCATCGGCGTGTCCATGGTCGGCTCGCTCTTCATGATGCTCGTCGTGCTGGTGCTCGCCCTGCCGATCGGGGTCGCGAGCTCGATTTATCTCGAGGAATTCGCGCCGCAGAACAGGTTCACCGACTTCATCGAGGTCAATATCTCCAACCTCGCCGCCGTGCCCTCCATCGTCTTCGGGATCCTCGGCCTCGCGGTCTTCATCCAGTTCGCCCATCTGCCGATGTCGGCGCCGCTGGTCGGCGGTCTCGTGCTCACGCTGATGACGCTCCCGACGATCATCATCTCGACCCGCGCGAGCCTTAAGGCCGTGCCGCCCTCGATCCGCGACGCCGCACTCGGCGTCGGCGCCTCGAGGATGCAGTCGGTGTTCCACCATGTCCTGCCGCTCGCCATGCCCGGCATCCTCACCGGCACGATCATCGGCCTGGCACAGGCGCTGGGGGAAACCGCGCCGCTCCTGCTGATCGGCATGGTCGGCTTCATCGCCTCCAACATGCCCGACAGCATCGGCGCGGGCTTTCTGTCCCCGAACTCCGCCATGCCGGCCCAGATCTACGAATGGGCAAAACGTGCCGACCCGGCCTATTACGAACGCGCCTGGGGCGGTATCATCATCCTGCTTGTGTTCCTGATGACGATGAACATCATCGCCGTCGTCCTGCGCCGCCGCTTCGAGCGCCGCTGGTAAGGAGATCTTACATGAACGATATGCGAACTGTTAGAAAAGACGTGGACATGAACGACATCAAAATCTCCGCCAGGGGCGTGCAGGTCTATTACGGCGACACACATGCGATCAAGGACGTCGACGTCGACATCAGGGACAAGACGGTCACCGCCTTCATCGGGCCGTCGGGCTGCGGCAAGTCGACCTTCCTGCGCTGCCTCAACCGGATGAACGACACGATCGACGTCGCCCGCGTCGAGGGCAACATCCTGCTCGACGGCGAAGACATCTACGACAAGCGCGTGGATCCGGTCCAGCTTCGCGCCAAGGTCGGCATGGTGTTCCAGAAGCCGAACCCCTTTCCGAAGTCGATCTACGACAATATCGCCTATGGCCCGCGTATCCACGGGCTCGCGAAGAACAAGGCGGAGCTCGACGAGATCGTGGAGAAATCCCTGCGCCGCGGGGCGATCTGGGACGAGGTGAAGGACCGCCTCCATGCGCCGGGCACCGGCCTTTCGGGCGGTCAGCAGCAACGCCTGTGCATCGCGCGCGCGGTGGCGACAGAACCCGAGGTGCTCCTGATGGACGAGCCGTGCTCCGCGCTCGATCCCATCGCGACGCTCCAGGTCGAGGAACTGATCGACGAGCTGCGGGAGAATTTTTCGGTGGTGATCGTCACCCACTCGATGCAGCAGGCCGCGCGGGTGAGCCAGAAGACGGCCTTCTTCCACCTCGGCAACCTCGTGGAATACGGCGATACGGAACAGATTTTCACCAATCCGAAAGATGAGCGCACCGAAAGCTACATCACCGGCCGGATCGGGTGAGGGAGGACAAGCCGATGTCAGCAGACAACAAGCATATCGCGTCGGTCTTCGACCGGGATCTCGAAGCCATCCAGGCGCTCATCATGAAGATGGGCGGCCTCGTCGAGGCCAATATCAAGGACGCCGCCCAGGCGCTCGAGGAGCGCGACGTGGAACTGGCCGAGAAGGTGCGCGACTCGGACCGCGTCATCGACGAACTCGAGGAGGAAGTGAACGAGGAGGCCGCGCGCCTCATCGCCCTGCGCTCTCCGACCGCCGGCGACCTGCGCACCGTGCTCACGGTGATGAAGATTTCGACCAATCTCGAACGCTGCGGCGACTACGCGAAGAACCTCGCGAAACGCACCGGCGTGCTCGTGAACATGCGCCCGATCGAGGGATCTGCCACCTCGATCCGTCGCATGGCGCGCGAGGTCGAGGAGATGCTGCGCCTCGCGCTCGATGCCTATCTCCAGCGCGACGCGGATCTCGCCAACCAGGTGCGCCACCGCGATCTCGACGTCGATCAGATGTATAATGCGCTGTTCCGCGAATTCCTCACCTACATGATGGAGGATCCGCGCAACATCACGGCCTGCATGCACCTGCATTTCATTGCGAAGAATATCGAGCGCATGGGCGATCACGCGACCTCCATCGCCGAACAGGTGATCTATCTCGTCACCGGCGACATGCCCGGCGACCCGCGTCCCAAGGGCGACGTGACCTCGCAGGATGCGCTGGACATGGAGGAGGACTGAGATGGCGGCCGATCAGCCCCGCGTTCTCGTGGTCGAGGACGAACCGGCCCAGCGTGAAGTGCTCGCCTACAATCTCGAGGCCGAGGGCTTCGCCGTCTCGCGCGCGGAGAACGGCGACGACGCGCTGCTGTTCGTGGATGAGGACCAGCCTGACATCATCGTGCTCGACTGGATGCTTCCGGGCGTGTCGGGAATCGAGATCTGCCGGCGGCTGAAGACGCGGCCGGATACGCGCGAGATCCCGATCATCATGCTCTCCGCGCGGTCGGAGGAGGTGGACCGGGTGCGCGGGCTGGAAACGGGCGCGGACGATTACGTCGTCAAGCCCTATTCCGTGATCGAGCTGATGGCACGGGTGCGCACGCAGCTCAGGCGCGTGCGTCCCGCGGCGACGGGACAGGTGCTCGAATTCGAGGACATCCGGCTCGACAGCGAAACCCATCGGGTGACGCGGGGCGAGGACCAGCTCAAACTCGGGCCGACCGAGTTCCGGCTGCTCTCGACCTTCATGGAAAAACCGGGCCGGGTCTGGTCGCGCGAACAGTTGCTCGATCGGGTCTGGGGCCGCGACATCTATGTCGACACGCGCACGGTGGACGTTCATATCGGCCGGCTGCGCAAGGCCCTGTGCCAGCATGGCGGCGAAGATCCGGTACGCACGGTGCGCGGTGCGGGATACGCGCTCGGCTGAGCTTGCGTCCGGCTTTCAAAGCGCCGTCCGCGCGCCGGCGGCGCTTTTTGTCCACCGCGCGCGTGGCCTCTGGTCAAGCAGGGGCGAGACATGCTTATTTGATCACATTTCGCATGTGATCACGCCGGAGCCGCCATGTCGCCCACCGCGCCGAAGGAACCCGCCCATCTGAGCACCTACCGCGGTATCCGCGCGCTGATCCTGTCGGGCGATCTGGTGCCCGGCGAGCCGGTCACGATCCAGGGGCTCACCGACCGGCTCGGCGCCGGGATGACCCCGGTGCGCGAGGCGATCCGCAGGCTCACCTCCGAAGGGGCGCTGATCTTTCACGGCAACCGCCGCGTGACGGTCCCGGTGCTGACGCTGCCGCAGGTGGACGAGCTGATCTTCGCGCGCCTCGCCCTCGAACCCGAACTCGCGCGACGCGCGGCGGACCGGATCACCGGGGCGGAGATCGACGCGCTCGAGATGGTGGATGCGGGGATCGACGCGGCGATGCGCGCCGGCGACACGCGCAGCTACATGATCCGGAACCACCGCTTCCACATGCAGCTCTATGCCCCCGCAGGGACCGAGGTCATCGCGCCCATCGTGGAGGCGCTCTGGCTGCGCTCGGCCCCGGCGCTGCGGGTGATGTGCGCGCGGTTCGGAACGCAGAACCTGCCGGACATGCATGTCGCGGCGCTGGCCGCGCTGCGCGCCGGCGATCCCGAGGCGGTGGCCGAGGCCATCCGGCACGACATCCTTCAGGGCATGGACAACGTGCGCAACCTTATCCGCGAGGCGATGCAGCACAGCGCGCTCGGCGCCTGACGCACACGCACCGGGATCTTAAACAACCTTAAGTCAGGTGGATATCGCCTTGATTTCGCAGAAATCCTCGATGCCGTAAACACCGCCCTCGCGGCCGTTCCCGGACAGCTTGTAGCCGCCGAAGGGCGAGCCATAGGCAATATCCGAGCCGTTCAGATGCACCATGCCCGCCCGGATCTCCCGCGCCATGGCAAGCCCGCGCGCCTGGCTCTCTTCCGAGGCGCCGGTCTGGATATAGGCAGCAAGCCCGTAGGGCGTGTCATTGGCGATCTCCACGGCGTCCGCCTCATCGGCATAGGAGATCATCGCGAGCACCGGGCCGAAGATCTCCTCCCGCGCGATGGTCATGTCGTTGGTCACGTCGCCGAAAACGGTGGGACGCACGAAATAGCCGCGGTTGACTCCCTCCGGCCGCCCCGGACCGCCGGCGACGAGGCGCGCGCCCTCGTCGATCCCGGTCTGGATGAGCGCCTGCACCTTGTCGAACTGCACCTGGGAGACGAGCGGGCCGATATGCGGGCCCGGCTTGGCGGGCAGGTCGACGACGGTCGCCTCGGCCACCTCCCGCGCGATCTCCATCGCCGCCTCGTAGCGGCTTTCGGGCACGAGCATCCGCGTCGGCGCGTTGCAGGACTGGCCGGTATTCTGGAAGCAATGCTCCGCGCCGCGCGTCACCGCCGCCTCGAGATCGCAATCGTCCAGAAGGATGTTCGGAGATTTCCCGCCGAGCTCGAGCGTCACGCGCTTCACCCCCGGCGCGGCGGCCCTGGAGATGTCCACGCCCGCGCGGGTCGAGCCGGTGAAGGAGACCATCGCGATATCGGGATGGGCCGACAGGGCGGCGCCCACGGTCGGCCCGTCGCCGTTCACGAGGTTGAACACGCCCGCGGGCACGCCCGCCTCCGCGAGGATCTCGGCATAGATCAGCGCGTTCATCGGCGTGAGTTCGGACGGCTTGAGCACCATGGTGCAGCCCGCGGCGAGGGCGGGGATCACCTTCAGCGCGATCTGGTTGATCGGCCAGTTCCACGGCGTGATCAGCCCGCAGACCCCGACCGGCTCGTGCCGGATCAGGTCTCCGACCGCGTTGCGATGTTCGAAATCGAAGGTTTCGAGCGCGGCCACGATCCCGTCGAGGTGGCCGATGCCGACCGCCGCCTGCGCCCGGTCGGAGAGGGAGATCGGGGCGCCCATCTCTTCGGTGATCGCGGCGGACATCTCGTCATAGCGCCGCTGATAGACCTCGCGGATCGCCGCGAGCAGGTCGAGCCGTTCGGCCCTGGTCGTGCGCGAAAAGGAGGGGAAGGCGGCCTTTGCGGCGGCGACGGCCGCGTCCACGTCGGCGGAGTTGCCCATGGCGACGGTCGCAAAGGCTTCTTCGGTCGCCGGGTTCACGACATCCGCCACGCCGGAGGCGTTCGGCGTGACCCAGGCGCCGCCGATATAGAATTTCCCGGTGTTCAACTCTGTCATCTTCGCCTCACATCTCTTTGCTTCTGTTCACATCCTGTCACGCATCGCGTACCAGATCATCGCCGCCGCCAGAAGCGGCGTGCGCAGCAGCGGCCCGCCGGGAAAGGGCGCGGTCGGCAATCCCGCCATGAGATCGAACCGCCCGGCCTGGCCGAGCACCGCCTCGGCGGCCATCTTGCCAGCCAATGTGGCGAGCGTCACGCCCTGACCGGAAAAACCCGAGACGGTAAGCGCCGCGGGTCCGAGGCGCGCGAAATGGGGCAGGCGGGACATGGTGATCCCGAGCGTGCCGCCCCAGGCGTAGTCGACCTTCGTCTCCCGCAGCGCCGGAAAGACCTCCGCCATCGGTCCGCGCACCTTCGCCTCGAGATCCTCGGGGAACCTGTAGCCATAGCTCTCGCCGCCGCCGAAGATCATCCGGTTGTCGGGAGAGAGGCGGAAGTAATTGATCACGAACCGGGAATCCGCAACCGCATGGCGGTTCGGAATGAGCCGGTCCGCAAGATCCGGGGGCAGGGGCTCCGTCACCGCGATGAAATTGTTGATCGGCATGACCCGCCGGGCGATCCGCGCCTCGAGATTGTTGTGATAGCCGTTGAGCGCCATCACCAGATGATCGGCCGCGATGGTGGCGTGAGCGGTGGAAACGCGGGGCCGCGCCGTGCCGGCCTCGACCGCCGTCACCCGCGTGTTCTCGAAGATCCGCACGCCGGCGGCGTCGGCAAGGCGACCGAGGGCGAGCGCATAGCGCAGCGGATGCAGATGCCCCGAACCCATGTCGAGCGTCCCGGAATGATAGTCCGGCGACCCGACCTCATGCCGGATTTCGTCCCGGTCGAGAAAGCGGATTCTGTCGTAATTGTAATGGCTTCGCATATGCTCCACATGCGCGCGGCTGTCCGCCGTATAGCGGTCGCGGTGGTTGGCGTGGATCACTCCGTCGCGCCAGTCGCAATCGTCGCCCGCCTCGGCACAGAGACCACGGACAAGGTCGACCGCTTCGCAGCCATACTCCCAGAGAAGGCGCGCCTTTTCCACGCCCACGATCCGCTCCAGATCGCCCTGTTCGAGCCGCTGGCCGGTGGAGACCTGACCGCCATTGCGCCCCGAGGCGCCGGAGCCGAGGCGCGAGGCGTCCAGAAGCACCACGTCGAGCCCCGCGCGCGCCATGTGAATGGCCGCGGTCAGCCCGCCGTAGCCGCCGCCTACGACCACGGCATCGGCGCGGATGTCGCCCTCCGCGCGGGGCTTCGGGGCAGGGGCCTCGACCGTGGCCGCATACCAGGAGGCGGCGTGCTGTCCGGGAGTGTCGTTGATCGTCAGGATATCCATGGGATCACGCCGGGACGTTCAGCCCCTCCGCCTCGATCCGTTCGAGCGTTTCGTCGAGCGAGAGACGGGCGCGGGCGATCAGCTCGTCGATCTCCTCCTTCGTGATCACCAGCGGCGGGGAGATCACCATGCGGTCTCCGACGTGGCGCATGACGAGGTTGTTGGCGAAACAACGCTCGCGGCAGATATAGCCGACCGTCCCGGCGTCGCCCTTGAACTTCGCCCGGCTCGCCTTGTCGGGCGTGAGTGCGATGGAGCCCATGAGGCCGACGATTTTCGCTTCTCCGACAAGGGGATGGTCGGCGAGGCTTTCCCATTTCTCTTTCAGGTAGGGGGCGATTTCGCTGCCGGCGCGGGCGATGATTCCTTCCTCCTCGAGCAGGCGGATGTTCTCGAGCGCCACGGCACAGGCCACGGGATGGCCGGAATAGGTATAGCCATGGGCGAATTCGTCGCCCTCGTCGATCACCTGTGCGATGCGGTCGGAGACGAGCGAGGCGCCGAGCGGAATATAACCGGAGGTGATGCCCTTCGCGACGGTCATGATATCGGGCGTGATCCCCAGCGTCTCCGCCCCGAACCACCTGCCGGTGCGCCCGAACCCGGTGATGACCTCATCGAGGATGAGGAGAATGCCGTACTCCTTTACAATCCTTTGGATTTCCGGCCAATAGGTCTCCGGTGCGACGATCACGCCACCGGCGCCCTGGACCGGTTCCGCGATGAAGGCGGCCACGGTGTCTGGCCCGAGCTCGAGGATCTTCTCCTCGAGCTGGCGGGCACGGGAGAGACCGAATTCCTCGGGGCTCATGTCGCCACCCTCGGACCACCAGTCCGGCTGGTCGATATGGTGGATGCCGGGGATCGGCAGGCCGCCCTGGGCGTGAATGCCCTTCATCCCGCCGAGCGAGCCGCCGCCCATGGTCGAGCCGTGATAGCCGTTCCAGCGGGAAATCACGTTGAATTTCTCGGGCTTGCCCCTGAGCTCCCAGTAATGGCGGACGAGGCGCAGGTTGGTGTCGTTGCTGTCGGAGCCCGAGCCGTTGAAGAAAACATGGTTCAGATCGCCGGGAGCCAGTTCAGCGAGCTTCTTCGCGAGCAGGATCGCCGGGACATGCGAGGTCTGGAAGAAGGTGTTGTAGAAGGGCAGTTGCCGCATCTGGCGCGCGGCGGCCTCCACGAGCTCTTCACGCCCATAGCCGAGATTGACACACCACAGGCCGGCCATCGCATCGAGGATCCGTGCGCCGTCGCTGTCCTGAAGCCAGACGCCCGAGGCCGAGGTGATGATCCGCGCACCTTTCTCCGCGAGCGCCGCACCATGGGTGAACGGGTGCATGTGATGCGCGGCGTCGAGCGCCTGGAGTTCGGCCGTGGGCAGATGATTGTCGATCATGGCGGATCCTTTGCGAGAGGGCATGGCACGGGAGGCTTCGGACGACCGGTCGGGGAAACCGGCGCAGGGGGCTCGGCGAGCGGTCCGACGGCTTCCGGCAAAAATATGATCAAATTCTGAGGCGGTCAAGGGACTGGCCATCCGCGGCTCCGTAAGTCCGATAATTGGTATTATGTATGATATGAGCTAGGCTGATGTCAGGAAAACCATATAATCTACTGATATAACAAGGCATATTCAAATCCTCACCCATAGCTCCGCGTCATGCGGTCCAGCACCCGCCGGCCGAACAGGCTCGCCGTCAGGTCCCGCAGGAGCTTTGCCGTGCGCCCCCGCTCGTCGAGGAACGGGTTCAGCTCCACGAGATCGAGCGAGGTCACGAGGCCGCTGTCGCAGAGCGTTTCCATGATGAGATGCGCCTCCCGGAACGTCGCGCCGCCCGGAACCGTCGTGCCGACGGCCGGCGCGATCTGCGGTTCGAGGAAATCGACGTCGAAGCTGACATGCAGGCGCCCGCCCGCCGCGGCGACGCGTTCGAGGAACCCGCGCAGCGGCACGAGGACGCCGAACTCGTCGATGCTGCGCATGTCGTGGACCTCGAGACCCAGCGTGGCGATCGTCGCGCGTTCGGCGGGATCGACGGAGCGGATGCCCATGAAGCACATGTTCTGCGGCGGCACGGGGACCTCGAGCGGCGGAAAGGCCTCGAAACCGGGCTGTCCGGTGAAATACGCCACCGGCGTGCCGTGCAGATTGCCGCTTTCCGTCGAATGCAGCGAATGCAGGTCGGGATGCGCGTCGAGCCAGAGTACGAAAAGCGGCGCCCCGAGCTCGGCCGCGTGACGCGCGACGCCGGGAACCGTGCCTGCCGAAATGGAATGGTCGCCGCCGATGAAGACCGGCAGATCGCAGGCCCGCGCCGCCTCAAGCGCCGCGGGCACCAGCGCCTCGATCCAGGCGCGCGTCTCCGCCAGGTTGCGCAGCGCCGGATTCGGATGGTCGAGCGGCCGTTGCGGTGCGATGGTGACATCGCCGCGATCCTCGATCCGCCAGCCGAGCGCTTCGAGCGCCGCCACGAGTCCGGCCGTGCGCAGGCTCGCGGGCCCCATCAAACATCCGGGTTGCGAGGCGCCGGTTTCGATCGGGGCGCCGAGAATCACTGAACTGCGGGACATGCTCGCCTCGTGCTGGGGACATTTTCGGACAGGATGGTATCGCACGGGCGGCGCCTGACCAGCCGTAACGGAGTTTTTCCTCCACATCCGATGCCCCGGATGGCGCGGCCCCTGCCCCTTCGGCCCCTGTCTCGGCGGCGACCGGGGAGCTCACGATCCTTCATCCGGCCAGCGCCTCACGAAAACCTCCCGGCCGATCACTAAGACTTGTCTCGACCTTCACAAACTCGGTACTGTCACCCCATGGGTGGAACGCAGGTGTCATCGCGGCTTCAGGCGATCCTGGAGGCCGTAAACGTGCAGGACGTGTGGGTGCTGATCCTCGACTATCTCGAGGAGATCGGCTTCAAGCATGCGCTCTACGGATTCACGCGGTTCCATACCTCCTCGGGTCTCGGTGACCATAACGACCATCTATTTCTGACGAATTTCGGTCCGGGCTACATGAAGGGCTATTTCGAGGAGGGTCGCTATCGCAACGGTCCCATGGTCCGCTGGGCGCTCGAGAACGTGGGAGCGAAATCCTGGCAGTGGATCGGCGAAAATTTCGACCAGCTCACCGAAGAGGAACGCGAGGTCGCCGCCTTCAACCAGCGCTGGGGCGTCACGGCGGGTTATACGGTCGCCTTCCAGCACGCGATCAAGCGGGCGAAGGGGGCGATCGGCATGTCGCTCGCTCCCTTCTCCGGCACGCAGGAAGAGGCAGACGAGATCTGGGCGCGCCACGGCACGGATGTGGAAGTGATCTGCGGCGTCGCCCACCTCAAGATCATCAGCCTGCCCCTGCCCCGCCGCATCCTCACGTCCCGCCAACGCGAAGTGCTCGAATGGATCGGCGACGGCAAGACCGTGCGCGACACCGCGGAGATTCTCGGACTGAACAAGGCCACGGTCGAGAAGCATCTCAGACTCGCACGCGAGGCCCTCGGCGTGGAAACGACGGCGCAGGCGGTGCTCAAGGCCTCCTTTCACAACCAGATCTTCACCTTCTGAGCCCATCCTGACCGCGCGCGCTCTCCGGTGACGGCATCGGGGACGTGGCATTTGCGCACATCCGGCGGGTTTGTGGGGCAAGGTAAGGAAATCCGTACTTTCGCGCGCGCCCACGCTTTTCCAAAGTGAGACCGTTCCTGCTTTCGGGGCTTGGCCTTTGGAACGGGGGAAGTGCGGCGGGGCACCTGGATTTCGCTCTACGGCTCTTCCTTGGGGGGATCGTAGGCTTATAGTCGGCCGCACGGTCTCCCGCCTTCGGCTCTCATGGTTTTTCGGTGGCACCCTCATCCCGATCTGCCCCGGAAAAGGGAGGCATGGCCGTGCGAGACGGTCATGTCTTTCTTTCGCCTGGCACGGGCTGCGCTGGCCACAGCCTTCCGGCCGGGAACGACGCCGGCAACAAAAAAGGGCCGGCATGACAGCCGGCCCTTCGGAATGGAAACTGGCGGAGCGCTCAGCCCTGCATCGCCTTCGCGACCTCGGCCGCGAAATCCTCTTCG
Organism: Celeribacter indicus; assembly: GCF_000819565.1. Lineage (NCBI taxonomy): Bacteria > Pseudomonadati > Pseudomonadota > Alphaproteobacteria > Rhodobacterales > Roseobacteraceae > Celeribacter > Celeribacter indicus. The sequence goes on along the minus strand of NZ_CP004393.1, from coordinate 2,549,941 downwards.
GCCTTCTCGATGCCTTCGCCGACCTCGAGACGGACGAAACCGGTGATCTCGGCTCCCGCTTCCTTCGCGGCTTTCTCCACGGTGAGGTCCGGGTTCACCACGAAAGCCTGACCGAGCAGCGTGGATTCGGCGATGAATTTCGCCATCCGGCCCTTGATCATGTTCTCGATGATATTCTCGGGCTTGCCGGATTCACGCGCGATGTCGATCTGGATCTGACGCTCCTTCTCGACCACGGCCGGGTCGAGGTCGGATTCGTTCAGGCCCTGCGGGTTGGCGGCGGCGATATGCATCGCGACCTGCTTGCCGAAGGCTTCGTCGCCCCCCTTCAGGCCGACGAGCACGCCGATCTTGCCCATGCCGTCCGCGGCGGCGTTGTGGATATAGGTCACGACCGTCTCGGCCTCGATCTTCGCCATGCGGCGCAGGCCCATGTTCTCGCCGATCTTCGCGATCTTGTCGGTCAGGAGTTCGGACACCGGCTTGCCGTTCACGTCGGCGGAAGACAGTTCCTCGATGTTCGAGGCGCCGAGCGCGGCCTCCGCGATGTCCTTCACCATGGTCTGGAATTCGGCGTTCTTGGCGACGAAGTCGGTTTCGGAGTTCACCTCGACGGCGACACCCACGCCACCGTCCACGGCGACGGCCACGAGGCCCTCGGCTGCGGTGCGGCCGGATTTCTTCGCGGCTTTGGCAAGGCCTTTCGTGCGCAGCCAGTCCACGGCGGCGTCGAAATCGCCATCGGTCTCGGTCAGCGCCTTCTTGGCGTCCATCATGCCCGCGCCGGTCGCTTCGCGCAGTTCTTTCACCTGAGCAGCAGTGATTGCCATATCGGCTCTCCTCGAATTCTGGATAAGGGTGCGGGGGCGGGATTACCCTGCCCCCGTGTCAGTTTCGTAACGTCCCGCCGCCGCGAGGGCGCGGGCGGACGGATCAGGCGGAGGCCTCTTCGCCGAGCACGTCCTCGGACACCTCTTCGAGCGCGCCCACATCCACGCCGGCGGCGTCGAGCTGCGCGGTCACGCCGTCGAGCGCGGCGCGGGCCACGAGGTCGCAATAGAGGGAGATCGCGCGGGCGGCGTCGTCATTGCCCGGAATGATGTAGTCCACGCCTTCCGGCGAGCAGTTGCTGTCGACCACGGCGACGACCGGGATGCCGAGCTTCCTGGCCTCGAGGATGGCAAGGTCTTCCTTCTTCACGTCGATGACGAAGAGGAGATCGGGAACGCCGCCCATCTCGCGGATGCCGCCGAGCGAGGCCTGGAGTTTCGCCTGGTCGCGCTCCATGTTGAGGCGCTCTTTCTTGGTGAGGCCCTCGGCGCCGCCGGAGATCGTCTCGTCGATCGCGTTCAGGCGCTGGATCGACTGGGAGACCGTCTTCCAGTTGGTGAGCGTGCCGCCCAGCCAGCGGTGGTTCATGTAATATTGCGCACATTTCTCGGCGGCCTCGGCGATCGGGCCGGAGGCCTGGCGCTTGGTGCCGACGAAGAGGATGCGGCCGCCCTTGGCCGCGGTGTCGCGCACGACCTGAAGCGCCTGGTCCAGCATCGGGACGGTCTGCGTGAGGTCGAAGATGTGGATGCCGTTGCGCTCACCGTAGATGAACTCCGCCATACGCGGGTTCCAACGCTGAGTCTGGTGGCCGAAGTGAACGCCAGCTTCAAGAAGCTGACGCATGGAGAAATCGGGAAGCGCCATGTCTTTTCCTTTCCGGTTTAACGCCCTGGCGGAGGTTTCGAGGCACCTGCCCCAACCGGTGGACCGTTCGGGGATGTCTCCCCCGAGGGCCCGCCTCCGCCTGTGAAGTGTGCGCGCGTATAAAGAGGTTTCGCGCGCTTGGCAAGGCTTTCGCAGGGTTTGAGTATTTATCGCAGCAAAAAGCACGGCAGAATGCCGGGACTTCCTGCCGGGAGCGGGCGGCTTTCTCTTGCCAAACGGTCAAAATTCGGCGCAAGGAGACGGAATGGACGACAGGCATGACATTCTTTGCATCGGATCGGTGCTCTGGGACGTGATCGGGCGGACCGACCGCGCGATGCGCGTCGGTTCGGATGTGCCCGGCCGGATCGCCCGCGTGCCCGGCGGCGTGGCGATGAATATCGCCATGGCGCTCGCGCGGCTCGGTTTGCGCCCGGAGCTTCTGACCGCGCTCGGCCGCGATCCGGCGGGCGAGGAGCTTCTGGAGGCGGCGCGCCGGCGCGGGATCGGCACGGAGCATGTCTATCTGTCCGACGACCTGCCGACCGACGCCTATATGGCGGTCGAGGGCGCGAACGGGCTGATCGCGGCCATCGCGGATGCGCATTCGCTCGAGGCGGCGGGCGACAAGATCCTGCGCCCGCTCGCGGACGGCCGGCTCGGCAACGCGGCGGCGCCCTATCGCGGCACGGTCGCGCTCGACGGCAATCTCACCTTCGAGCTCCTGGGCGAGATCGCCGCCTCGCCGCTCTTTGCCGGGGCGGATCTGCGCGTCGCCCCCGCCTCGCCCGGCAAGGCCGAGCGGCTTCTGCCGCTGCTCGACCATCCGCGGGCGACGCTCTATGTCAACCTCGAGGAGGCCGGGCTGCTCGCGCATCGCAGCTTCGACAGTTCCGCCGATGCGGCGCGGGCGCTCGTGGCCCAGGGCGCGCATCGCGTGCTCGTCACCCATGGCGGCCGGGGCTGTTCGCTGGCCTGCGGCGATCTCCTCCTCACCGAAACCCCGCCCGAGGTGCTGGTCGCGCGCGTGACCGGCGCGGGCGACACCTTCATGGCGGCCCATATCGCCGCCGAGATCCGGGGCGCGGAGCCACCCGCCGCCCTGACCCGCGCCCTTGAGGCCGCCGCCCTCTACGTTTCCGGAGATACCCCGCTATGACCGACCTGCCGATCGTCTACGCCCCCGAAGTGGCCGAAGCCATGAAGGCGGGCGCGCCCCTCGTCGCGCTCGAATCCACGATCATCACCCATGGGATGCCCTATCCGCAGAATGTCGAGACCGCGAAGACGGTCGAGGCGGATGTGCGCGCGGCCGGTGCCGTGCCCGCGACCATCGCCGTGCTCGACGGGGTGCTTCATATCGGGCTCACCGAAGGACAGCTCGAGGCGCTGGGTCAGGCGACAAACGTGATGAAGGTCTCTCGCGCCGACATGCCGGTCTGCATTGCGCTCGGGCAGACCGGGGCGACCACCGTGGCCGCGACGATGATCGCGGCGAGGATCGCGGGCATCCGCGTCTTTGCCACCGGCGGCATCGGCGGGGTGCATCGCGGTGCGGAGGAGACATTCGACATCTCCGCCGATCTCACCGAACTGGGTCAGACCCCGGTGACCGTCGTCGCCGCCGGGCCGAAGGCCATCCTCGACATCGAGAAGACGCTTGAAGTGCTTGAAACCCAAGGCGTTCCGGTGATCGCCTACGGGCAGGACGAACTGCCCGCCTTCTGGTCGCGCTCTTCCGGCCTCGCCGCGCCCCTGCGCCTCGACACGGCCGGAGAGATCGCGCAGGCGATGGAGATGCGCGCGGCGATGGGGATACCGGGCGGACAGCTCGTGGCCAACCCGATCCCCGAGGCCGACGAGATCCCGCGCGCGGAGATCATGCCCGTCGTGGAGACCGCGCTGCGCGAGGCGGCGGCCCAGCGGATCGCGGCGAAGGAGGTCACGCCCTTCCTGCTGCGGCGGATCTTCGAGCTGACCGGGGGGCGCTCGCTCACCGCCAATATCGCGCTGGTGCGCAACAACGCGCGGCTGGCCGCAAAGATCGCGGCGGCCCATGCGACCGCGACTTCGGGATGACGAAATAATGCGGGCGGGCGGGGAATTCCCGGCCTGCCGTTATTGTGTCTCTCCGCCTTCGCCCCTAAGTTTCCGGGAGCGCGCCTCTTTTTGCGCCTGCCGCACAGCCCGAGCCCGATCCAGCCCATGAGCAATCCGTTCGAAGAAGAGACCAGTCCGCCCCCGCGCAAGTCGGGGGTTTTCGCCCGCCTGCGCGCGTCCTTTCTCACCGGCCTCGTCGTCGTCGCGCCGGTCGGACTCACCGCCTATGTGATCTGGACGGTGATCGGCTGGGTCGACGGCTGGGTGCTGACCTTCGTGCCGCAATCCTATCACCCGGACGCACTGATCAACCGGTTTCTCGGCTATACCGATCCGGGCGAGCGGATCCATGTGAACCTGCGCGGAGCCGGGGTGATCATCTTCCTGATCTTCACCATCCTCGTCGGCTGGATCGCGAAGGGACTCGTCGGCCGCTCTCTGATCCGCTCGGCGGAAAGGCTCGTCGACCGCACGCCCGTCGTGCGCTCGATCTACAACGGGCTCAAGCAGATCGCGGAAACCGTCTTCTCGCAATCCGGCACCTCCTTCGACCGGGCCTGTCTCGTGGAATATCCGCGGCGCGGGATCTGGGCGGTGGGCTTCGTTTCCACCGTCGCGAAGGGCGAGGTCATGCGGCGGACGCCCGATGGCGAGGTCTTCCTCTCGGTCTTCCTGCCGACGACGCCGAATCCGACCTCCGGCTTCCTGCTGTTCTTTCCCGAAAGCGACGTGATCCTGCTCGACATGACGATCGAGGACGCGGCGAAACTCGTGATCTCCGCCGGGCTCGTCTATCCCAATCCGAAGGATCCGGCGGGGCCGCCCGCGCCGGCCCCCGCCCCGCTCCGGGAGGGCGAGCTCACGCAAACATCTCCCTCAGATTAACGCTCGCCCGCGTGCCGATCTTGTCGAAATGCGCCTCGAGAAAGGCGTCGCAGGCCGCCTGACCCGCGCCCTTCATCCGGCTCAGCAGGAAGGGCGACGGCACGAGCTTGGTGCGCGCCGACAGGTCCTGCATCAGCGCGTCGTCGGAGATCATGTGCACGAGCACGTCCTTCATCGACCCGCGGCTCACCCGCTTCTCCGCGATCAGCTCGCGCACGAACTGGATCGCGCGAAGTTCGCGCAGCATCGAGGAATTGAAGGATATCTCGTTGATCCGGTTCTGGATTTCCTCCGGTGTGGTCGGCGTGCCCGGCCGTTCCAGCGGGTTGATGTTCACGATCACCACATCTTGCGGCAGATCCGGTTCGAACAGCGGGAACAGCGCCGGGTTGCCGGTATAGCCCCCGTCCCAGAACGCATCGGTGATGCCGGTCTCCGGGTCCGTCATCTCGACCGCCTGGAACAGCTCCGGCAGGCAGGCCGAGGCGAGGATCACCTCCGTCGTCACCTCCCGGTTGGAGAAGACCCGGATCTTTCCCGTCCGCACATTCGTCGTGGAAATATAGAGCCTTGGACCGTTTTCCTCATCCATCCCGGAACAGTCGAGATCCTCGACGATAGGCTTCAGCGGGTTCTTGTAGAAAGGGCCGTAGTGATACGGGCTCGACATGTTGGCGAAGGACCCGAAGAAGGAGAACGGCAGGCTCGCCTCGAGCCATTTCGTCATCATCGCCGTCGTCGGGCCGAACTGTGTCATCCAGGCGTTGATGCGCATGTCGGAGACCGCGCCCATCTTTTCCCAGAGCGCGTTGAGCGCCTCTCGCGCGCCCTCGCGGCCGCCGCGCAGCAATCCGGTCCGCAGCGCCGCGCCATTGAGTGCGCCGGCGGAAGTGCCGGAAATGCCCGCAATCTCGATCTCCTCGTGATCGAGCAGCCGGTCGAGCACACCCCAGGTGAAGGCGCCATGCGCCCCTCCCCCTTGGAGGGCGAGATTGATCCGCTTCACCGTCTTCGCGCCTGCCATCGCGCCAGCCTCAGAGCGCGGTCCAGCCGCCATCCACGGAGATGGTCGTGCCGGTGATCTGCTCGGCGGCCTCCGAGCAGAGGAAGATCGCGGTGCCGCCGATCTGCTCGACGGTGGCGAACTGTTTCGAGGGCTGGCGGTCGAGGATCACCTTCTCGATCGCCTCCTCCTCGCTCATGTTGTATTTCTTCGCGGTATCGGGGATCTGCGCCTCGACGAGCGGCGTGTGAACATAGCCCGGACAGATCGCGTTCGCGGTGATATTCTCCTTCGCGGTCTCGAGCGCCACGACCTTCGTCATGCCGACGACGCCGTGCTTGGCGGAGACATAGGCGGCCTTGTAGGGCGAGGCGGTGAGCCCGTGGGCGGAGGCGATGTTGATCACCCGGCCCCATCCGGCCTTGCGCATCATCGGCAGGGCGACGGCGGTGGTGTGGAAGGCCGAGCTCAGCATGATCGCGATGATCGCATCCCATTTCTCGACCGGGAATTCCTCGATCGGGGCGACGTGCTGGATGCCGGCGTTGTTCACGAGGATGTCGCAGGTTCCCGCCTGCTCCACCAGCGCCCGCGCCTCCTCGCCCTTGCTCAGGTCGGCCCCGATATAGCGTGCGGCGACGCCGAATTCGTGCCCGAGTTCCTCGGCGAGCCTGTGATCCTCGTCGCGATCGGTGTAGGAGTTGAGAACCACATCCGCGCCCGCCTTCGCAAGCCCGCGCGCGACCCCCAGGCCGATACCGGAGTTCGAGCCGGTGATGATGGCGGTTTTTCCCTTGAGTGTCATGAGGCCTCTCCTGAATCTGTGCCGCCAGCTTAAATGCTGCGTCCGCAAATCAAAGGGCAGAATCGCATGGGAGGGGCGAGAATCAGCTCAGCCTGCCCAGCCTCCCTCCCGCGATGGCGCGGCGGCACGCGCCCCTCCGGCGGCGACCGGGTCGCGTTTCGGGCAAGCCAGCTTGACATTTCGGGCGGTCTGGAGCCAAAAAAAACGCCCGCACAAGGCGGGCGCTGAGTTATTGAGGCAGGTTTCATACAGGCAAGAAACCTATCGAGCAGTGACTCCTTTATACGCGTTTCTCTGCCGCACTCCAAGCTTAAAGTTTGTAAACCTGTCGCGGGCGTCGTAGCTTGGCGCAAACAACAAAAGAGCACGGAGGCAGGATCCCCAGATGGCAGGGCAGTCGTTGCGCAGGTTCGGAAAACTCTCCACATTCTGCGGGCTTGCGCTTGCGCTCTCGGCAGGCGCGACAGGCGCGGAGCCGCAGCACGGGCTCGCGATGTATGGCGAGCCGGAGCTTCCCGCGGATTTCACCGCCCTGCCCTATGTGAGGCCGGACGCGCCCAAGGGCGGCGCCATCGTCACCGGCGAGGGCGGCAGTTTCGACAGCCTCAATCCCTTCATCCAGAAGGGCAACGCGCCCTGGCAGCTCCGCTTTCTGATGGCCGAGAGCCTGATGGCGCAGGCCTTCTCCGAACCCTTCACCCTCTATTGCCTGCTCTGCGAGACGGTGGAGACGGATCCCGCGCGCAGCTGGGTCGAGTTCACCCTGCGCCCGGAGGCGCGATTCTCCGACGGAAGCCCGGTGACGGTCGAGGACGTGATGTGGTCCTACGAGGTGCTCGGCACCGAGGGCCACGGGCGCTATGCCGCGCTCTGGGACCAGATCGAGACGATGGAACAGACCGGCGAGCGGTCGGTGAAATTCACCTTCAACACCGAGAATCGCGAGTTGCCGCTGCTCGTGGCCCTGCGCCCGATCCTGAAGAAGGCCTATTGGGACGACAAGGATTTCACCCAGTCGGGCGTGACGAACGTTCCCGTCAGCTCCGCGCCCTATGTGGTGAGCGCGGTCGATCCCGGCATGTTCCTGGAGCTGAGCCGAAATCCCGATTACTGGGGCAAGGATCTGCCGCTGATGCGCGGCCAGGCGAATTTCGACACGATCCGGTTCGAATATTTCGCCGATGCCTCGCTCGTGATCGAGGCCTTCAAGGCCGGCGCGCTCAATGCGCATCGCGAATTCAACATCCAGAGCTGGGAAGACCAGTACGACTTTCCCGCGGCCGCGCGGGGCGACGTGGTCAAGTCGGTGATCCCGCACCAGCGCCCGACCGGCATGACCGGGTTTGCGATGAACACCCGCCAGCCGCAATTCTCCGACTGGCGCGTGCGTCAGGCGATGATCGAGATGTTCAACTTCGATTATGTCAACGAGGTGCAGACCGGCGGACAACAGAGCCGGATCACCTCCTATTATTCCAACTCTCCGCTCGGCATGCGTCCGGGTCCGGCCGAGGGCAAGGTCGCCGACCTGCTCGCGCCCTACCGCGACCAGCTTCTCCCCGACACGCTCGAGGGCTATGAATTCCCGACCTCCTCGGGCCGGGAGCTCGACCGCGGCGCGATGCGTCGGGCGCTCGGGCTGATGGAGGAGGCCGGCTGGACGGTGGAGAACGGCCGGATGGTGAACGCCTCCGGCGCGCCCTTTACCTTCGAGATCGTGCTCGAGGTCAACGATGACGAGAACCAGTCGATCGTGGACACCTATGTGCAGGCGCTCCGCCAGGTCGGGATCGAGCCGCGGATTTCCGTCGTGGACGCGGCGCAATATACGCAGCGGATCAACACGTTCGACTTCGGTATGACGCCGGTGCGCTACGGGCTGTCGCTGAGCCCCGGCAACGAGCAATATGCCTATTTCGGACAGACCGCGGCCAACACGCCCGGCTCGCGCAACATCGCGGGGATCGACGATCCGGTGGTTGACGCACTGATCGCGAAGATGCTCGATGCGGAGGATCGCGAGACCGCGACGGCCGCGACGCGGGCGCTTGACCGGGTGCTGACCGCGGGCCGCTATGCCATCCCGCTCTACGCCTGGAACGAGAGCTTCGATGCGCATGTGAAGGAACTGCATTACCCGGAACCATTGCCGCTCTATGGCGACTGGATCCTTTGGCGTGAAACCACCTGGTATTGGGAAGACTGAGATGAGGACGAAAATCGTGGTACTTCTGGCCTGCCTTGGCCTTGCCTCCTGCGGGACGGTTGCGGGAGCCGGTGAGGATATCACCGGCGCGGCGCGCACGGTCCAGAGCTGGTTCTGACCGCGGCGCTCAGCCGAGCGAGGTGACCCAGAGGATCGTCGCATCCTCCGGGCTCACGGAAATCACGTTGTGGCCCATCGAGGCGTCGTAATAGGCGCTGTCGCCGCGGCGCATCTCCACCGGTTCGTAGAACTCGGTGATGAGCGTGATCACCCCTGTGAGCACGTAGAGGAATTCCTCGCCGTCGTGCCGCACCCATCCATCGAATTCCTCGAAGCTGCGCGCCCGGATCGTGGCGCGATAGGGCAGCATGCTCTTCTTGGTGAGGGAGGAGGCGAGCAGCTCGTGCTCGTAGGTGGCGGTCGGATGGGCCGTCCCCTGCCCCGATTTCGTCACCGACATCCGCCCCGAGATCTGCGCCTTGCGCGGCGGGGTAAAGAGTTGCGGCACGGAGATCTCGAGCCCCACGGCGAGCTTCTTGAGCGCATCGTAGGTGGGCGACATCTGCCCGTTCTCGATCTTCGACAGCGTGGAGCGGGCGAGCCCGGCCTGGCTCGCCGCCTGTTCGAGCGTCCAGCCCCGCGCCTTGCGTAGTTCGCGCACCCGCGCACCGAGATCGAGGGGCCGCGCCTCCTCGGGCGCGCCTTCGCCGCTTTCGCGGGCCAGCCGGATGAGGCTCGGTGTGTCGTCTCTCTCCATGGCCCTTTCTAGCGCCTCGCCGGGACAAAAGGGAAGAGCCGCGAAAAGAAAGCCCCCGGATGCTGTTGACCGCATCTCGGGGGCTCTTGTGGGGCAGGTGTCAGTTATGGGGGGACTGCTCGTGAGGTTTTTGCCTGCCCGTGTTCCGCGGTGACCTGCCGGCCTCAGCGCGCGTGTTTCAGCGCGCCGGTGAGGAATTCGATCTGCGACAGCTCGCCCGACATCCGAGGTGTCGAGAGCCGGTCGAGCGCCCCGCCCGCAATCGCCAGCGCCGCGATCGCGCCGAGCACCAGGGTGGCCATCGGCACGCCGAGGCGACGGTGGCGGCCCGGATGGTCGCGCCCCGTGGCGCGCGCGTGACCGTGATAGGAGCGAAACTCGTGTGACAAGGTGAAAGCCATCGTACCGGTATCCTGCGAACTCAAGAAAAAGTGTTTCGTTGCGATCAGTTAAACACGATTCCCCGCCCCGGTCATCCGCATCGAACTGAAACACCCGCGCCCCTGCCGCGGCGGAACGAACCGGAAACACAGGGCGAACATCGGCGGTTTGCAAAGTTGCAAACAGGCCGCGGACACAAGATCTGGGTCAACGGGAACATCGCCCAGCGGGAAAATCGTGAAGGGCAGGAATATTTTCCTTTTCTTGCCCCCTCCCCTTCGCCCGCCCGGTTCGCTAGGACTGGAGAGGACGACAAGGAGCCCGCGATGATCCCCCTCGATATCTTCCACGACCCGATCTGCCCCTGGTGCTATATCGGCAAGGCCCGGCTCGACCGCGCGCTCGAGGCGCGGCCGGATCATCCCTTCGCGATCCAGTGGCACCCGTTCCAGCTCAACCCCGACATGCCGCCCGAAGGCATGGACCGGCGCCGCTATCTCGAGGCGAAATTCGGCGGTGCCGAGCGCGCCCGCACGGCCTATGCGCCGCTCGTCGAGATCCTCGTGAAGGAGCAGCCGAAGGCCGACCTCGCCGCGATCACCCGCACGCCGAACACGCTCGACGCGCATCGCCTCATTCACTGGGCCGGGATCGAGGGCCGGCAGACACCGATGGTCGCCGCCCTCTACCGCGCCTATTTCCAGGAGGGGCGCGACATCGGCGACAGCGAGGTGCTCTGCGAGCTCGCCGCCCAGGTGGAGATGGATCCCGAGGCGGTGCGCCGCCTGCTCGCCTCCGGCGCCGACCGCGAGGAGATCGGGCGGCGGGACGCCCATGCCCGCGAGCGTGGCGTCAACGCCGTGCCGCTCTACATCGTCGGCAACCGCCACGCGGTCGAGGGCGCACAGCCGACCGACCTGTGGCTGCGGGTCATCGACGAACTCGCCGGACGCGAGGCGGAGAGCTGAGGCTCCGACCCTCTGTGCATTCGCGCAGAGGGGTTGCGACCGCCGGCAACTGGTCAATCCGGGAAACGCCGCATAGGTTGCGGGCGAATCCCCCCCGATTCTTCCCCCACGACGAGTGTCCCATGCCGCGCCGATTGCCCCAGATCGAATTCACCATCCTGCTCGCACTCATGTTCGCGACCGTGGCCTTTTCCATCGACGCGATGCTGCCGGGCCTGCCCGACATCGCCGCCGACCTCACGCCCGACGATGTGAACCGCGCCCAGCTCGTGCTCACTTCCTTCGTCTTCGGCATGGGTTTCGGCACGCTCGTCTCCGGCCCGGTCTCCGATCACTGGGGCCGCAAGCCGATCATCCTCTTCGGCCTCGGCCTCTATATCACGGGAGCGCTCATCGCAGGCTTCTCCGGCTCGCTCGAGGTGATGCTCGCCGGGCGCGTGCTTCAGGGCATGGGCGCGGCCTTCCCCCGCACCGTCGGCGTCGCGATGGTGCGCGACCTCTACGAAGGCCGGGAAATGGCGAAGATCACCTCCTTCGTCATGACGATCTTCATGGTCGCGCCCGCCGCCGCACCCTCCATCGGTGCCTTCATCATCGCGGGATTCGGCTGGCACGGGATCTTTGCCTCCTTCGTGCTCCTCGCCCTCATCGTCGGCACCTGGCTCGGCCTGCGCCAGGACGAGACGCTGCTGCCGGAGAACCGCCGCCACCTCAACTGGACCGATCTCGCCGGCGGCGTGCGCGAGGTCTTCGGCAATTACAACGTGCGGATCTATATCGCGATCCTGACGCTCGGCTTTGCCCAGATGTTCGCGATCCTCTCCTCGGTACAACAGATCTACGAAACCACGTACGGCATGGCCGACACCTTTCCCTACTGGTTCGGCGCGACCGCGCTGGTCTCCGCGGCGGGGGCGATCCTGAACGGCAACCTCGTCTCCCGGCTCGGCATGCATTTCATGATCCGCCTCGGATATTCGATCTCGCTCACCGCCTCGACCATCGCGCTCGTGCTGAACCTCGCCGGTTTCACGGACAGTTTCGCGATCTTCTTCCTGTGGACGGTGGCGATGTTCTCCATCGCCGCGCTGACCTTCGGCAACCTGAACGCGCTCGCGCTCTCGCCGCTCGGCCGGCTCGCGGGCCTCGCCAATTCACTGATCGGCGCGACCTTCACGATGGGATCGGTCCTGATCGCGGCGCCGGTCGGCCTGATGTTCAACGGCACCGCGATCCCCGTGGTGACGGCGGGCATGATCTGCTCCGGCCTCGCGCTCTTCCTGTTCCGGCTCGAGCGCCGCTGAGGCTCAGCCCTTCGCCTTCTGCGGGGCGGCCTTCGCGAACTTCGCCAGATCCTGCGCGATGGAAAAGGCGCCCTTGATCTTGTCGGCATCGCGGCTCCAGTCGCGGCGGATGACGATCTTGTTGTCCTTCACCTTCGCCTGACCCTTCTGGCCGTGGATGAACTCCACGAGCCCCGCGGGATTGGCGTATTTGTCGTTGTGGAACTGGATCGTCGCGCCCTTCGGCCCGCCGTCAAGCCGCGCAATCCCGGCCTCGCGGCATTTCTCCTTGATCCGCACGACGAGCAGCAGGGTGTTGACCTCCTTCGGCAACTTGCCGAAACGGTCGATCAGCTCGGCGGCGAAGCCTTCGAGCTCCACCTTCGTCTTCAGCCCCGAAAGCCGGCGATAAAGCCCGAGCCGCACGTCGAGATCGGGAACGTACTCCTCGGGGATCAGCACCGGCACGCCGAGATTGATCTGCGGCGCCCATTGCCCGTCCTCGAGGCTCACCTGTTCCTCGCCCGAGCGGATCCGCGCGATCGCGTCCTCGAGCATCGACTGGTAAAGCTCGAACCCCACCTCGCGCACATGGCCGGACTGCTCCTCGCCCACGAGATTGCCCGCCCCGCGAATGTCGAGATCCTGGCTTGCGAGGGTGAAACCCGCGCCGAGCGTGTCGAGCGAGCCCAGCACGCGCAGCCGTTTCTCCGCCTGCGGCGTGAGCGGTGCGCGGGGTTTCGTCGTGAGGTAGCAATAGGCGCGCGATTTCGACCGGCCGACCCGGCCGCGGATCTGGTAGAGCTGTGCGAGACCGTACATGTCGGCGCGGTGCACGACCATCGTGTTCGCGGTCGGAATGTCGATGCCGCTCTCGATGATCGTCGTGGCCAGAAGCACGTCATACTTGCCGTCGTAGAAGGCATTCATCCGCTCGTCGAGCTCGCCCGCCGCCATCTGGCCATGGGCGACGACGACGGAGACCTCGGGCACCTGATCGCGCAGGAACTCCTCGATCTCGGGAATGTCGGAGACGCGCGGCACGACAAAGAAACTCTGCCCGCCGCGATAATGTTCGCGCAAGAGCGCCTCGCGGATCGTCACCGTGTCGAACTCGCTCACATAGGTGCGGATCGACAGCCGGTCCACGGGCGGCGTGCCGATGATCGACAGGTCGCGCACCCCGGTGAGCGACATCTGGAGCGTGCGCGGGATCGGCGTTGCCGAGAGCGTGAGCACGTGGATATTGGAGCGCAGCGATTTGAGCTGTTCCTTGTGGGTCACGCCGAAGCGCTGTTCCTCGTCCACGATCAGCAGGCCGAGATTGGCGAATTTCACCGATTTCGCCAGAAGCGCATGGGTGCCCACGACGATATCCACCGTCCCGTCGGCCAGTTCCTCGCGCGTCTTCGCCATGTCGCGCGCGGAGACGAAGCGGGACATCGGCCGGACGTTGAGGGGAAAGCCGCGGAACCGGTCGGCGAAGGAGCGGAAATGCTGCCGCGCGAGCAGCGTCGTCGGCGCGATCACCGCCACCTGCGCGCCCGACATCGCCGCGACGAAAGCCGCGCGCATCGCCACCTCGGTCTTGCCGAAACCCACGTCGCCGCAGATCAGCCGGTCCATCGGCCGGCCGGCCTCGAGGTCGTCGAGCACGTCCTCGATCGCGCGAAGCTGATCCTCGGTCTCGCTGTAGGGGAAGCGCGCGCAGAAGGCCTCCCACATGTCGGCGGGCGGCTCCATGATCGGCGCCTTGCGGATATGCCGTTCGGCGGCGATGCGCATGAGCTTCTCGGCCACCTCGCGGACACGTTCCTTCATCCGCGCCTTCTTGGCCTGCCAGGCGCCGCCGCCGAGCTTGTCGAGAAGCCCCTCCTCATGGCCGTAGCGGCTCAGAAGCTCGATGTTCTCGACCGGCAGGTAAAGCCGGTCGCCGCCCGCATATTCGAGCAGGAGGCATTCATGCGCCGCGCCCGCCGCCGTGACCACCTCCAGCCCGCGAAAGATGCCGACGCCGTGATCGACATGGACGATCAGATCGCCGGGGGTGAGCGTGGAATATTCGGTGAGGAAGTACTCCGCCCGCTTGCGGCGCCCCGGACGGCGCACCAGCCGGTCGCCCAGCACGTCCTGTTCGGAGATCACCGTGACCGAATGGCCGCCGCCCACCGGCGCCTCGAACCCCTGTTCGAGCGCCCAGACCGACAGGTAGACGCCGCCCGTGCCTTCCGGCACGTCGCGCCAGTCCCCGATCTCGTTCAGCCCGCTCAGATCCTGATCCTCGAGCAGCGATTTCAGCCGTTCGCGCGCGCCCTCGGACCAGGAGGCGATCACCACCTGCCCCTGCTTGCGCCGTTTTTCGACGTGATCCGCCAGCTCCTCGAAAAGATTGATGCCCTCCATCTGGCGCTCGGGCGCGAAATTGCGCCCGATCCGCCCGCCGGCGTCGATGACGCCCGGCCCCGTGGCCTGCGCGAGCGGGTGGAAATGCAGCACGCGCCGCCCGGCCACCGCCGCCTCCCAGGCCGCGTCGTCGAGGTAGAGAAGTCCCGGCGGACAGGGCTTGTAGACGCTGTCGAGCCGGCCCTTCTGGGTGAGCGCGATACGCCGCGTCTCATATTGGTCGACGATGCCTTCCCAGCGCGAAAGACGCGCGGCAGTCGATTGATCGTCAAGGGAAATCACGGATTCCGGCAGGTAGTCGAACAGGGTTTCCAGGCGGTCGTGGAAATAGGGTAGCCAATGCTCGATCCCGGCGTGCTTCTTGCCGGCGGAGACCGCCTCGTAGAGTGGATCGTCGCTGCCCGCGGCCCCGAATTCGATGCGGTAATTCTGCCGGAAGCGCGTGATCGCAGCCTCGTCGAGGATCACCTCCGACACCGGGGTGAAGGTGATCTCCGTAAGGCTGTCCACCGTCTTCTGGCTGCCCGGATCGAAACGGCGCAGGCCGTCGAGTTCATCGCCGAAGAAATCGAGCCTCACCGGCAATTCATGCCCCGGCGGAAACACGTCGATGATGCCGCCCCTGATCGCATAGTCCCCGTGCTCGACCACCGTCGGCGCCTGGGTGAAGCCCATGCGCACGAAGAAGTCCCGCAGCTGCCGCTCGTTGACCCGCTGCCCCTTGCGCAGCCCGAAGGCGGCCTCCGCCAGCGTCTCCCGCGCGGGAACGCGCTGCATCGCCGCCGAAAGCGTCGTGAGCAGGACGAAGCGTTTCGGCAGCGCGCCATGGACGAGCGCCGCGAGCGTCGCCATCCGCGCCGCGGAGATATCGGCATGGGGCGAAATCCGGTCATAGGGCAGGCAGTCCCAGGCCGGGAAGTCGATCACCGGCAGGTCCGGCGCGAAGAAGCGCAACGCCTCGCGCAGCGCCGCGAGCCGCTTGTCGTCGCGCGCGACATGGACGACCGGACCCGCCGCCCGCGCCACCTCGCGCGCAAGAAGAAAGGCGTCGAACCCCTCGGGCGCTCCCCCGATCTTGATATGTTCCGTCACTCCGGCCCCCTTACCCGCCCAGCGGGCCGGTTGCGATATTCTGATACATGCCCCACATGGCGGTGACGAAGATCGACAGCATGCCGATGATCTGGACGAAGAGTCTGTGGCGGCGCAGGAGTGCGACAAGGGCCTCTCCCCGCGGCGCCTGTGCCGCGATCCGCCGCGCCGTGCGCAGGTTGAGCAACGCGACCAGCGTCATCGGAAACGCCATCAGGAAGACCGCCTGCGAGAATTCCGCCCCGTAGACGAAGCCGGTCACGCCGAGCACGGTGATGACGGTCGCGACGAGGGCGGTGATCAGGAGGCCGGAGACCTCCGCGATGTTCAGCAGGCGCCCGATGTTGATTCGCACCATCGCCTCGAGTTCCTCCATGCGCTCGCCCCCCTGCCGCCGCGCCTTCTGCGCGAGATCGAAGGGCACGCCGAGGACGAAATGGGAGGCGGTCGACCACAGCACCGCGAGCGCGATCCAGTACCACAGGTTGGAAAAGGACCGCATGTCGATGAGTTCGAAAAGGGTTGCGTAGAAATCCACGGTCGTCGTTCTTTCCCGGCGGGTGTGAGCCCGCTCTGCTCTTGCGCGGCGGCGTTTGTGCGTCCTGCGTCATCAATAGGACCGGGGCGCGGCGATTCCTACCCTTGAAGCGCCACAAAATCCATGCCACCCCAAGACCGACATCAGAAGAACGAGGCCCGCCATGACCCGCACCACCGCACCCTTTCCGCTCACCCGCCTGCGCCGGACCCGGAAGATGGAGGCGCTGCGCGGGCTCGTGCGCGAAAACCACCTCTCCGTGGCCGACCTGATCTGGCCCGTCTTCGTGCGCGAGGGCGAGGATGACGCGACGCCGATCCCCTCCATGCCCGGCGTCGAACGGCTGACGATCGACCGGCTGGTGCGCGCGGCCGTCGCCGCCCACGAGGCCGGGATCCCCGCCATCTGCCTCTTTCCCTATATCGAGCCGGAGCTGAAGACCGAGGATTGCGCCGGCGCCTGGGACGAGGACAACCTCGTCAACCGGGCGATCCGCGCGATCAAGGCCGAGGTGCCGGAGCTTGCGGTCATGACCGACGTGGCGCTCGATCCCTACAACATCAACGGCCATGACGGCTATGTCGTGGAGGGAGAGATCGTCAACGACATGACCGTCGAGGCGCTGGTGAAGATGGCGCTGGCCCAGGCGCGGGCGGGCGCGGACATCATCGGGCCGTCGGACATGATGGACGGGCGTATCGGCATGATCCGCCAGGTGCTCGAGGCGGAGGGGTTCGACAAGGTCTCGATCATGTCCTATGCGGCGAAATACGCCTCCGGCTTCTACGGACCGTTCCGCGACGCGGTCGGCGCCTCCGGCGCGCTGAAGGGCGACAAGAAGACCTATCAGATGGACCCGGCCAACGGCGACGAGGCGCTGCGGCTCGTCGAGCGCGACCTCCACGAAGGCGCGGACATGGTGATGGTGAAACCGGGCATGCCCTATCTCGACATCTGTCGCCGGGTGCAGGACCGCTTCGGCGTGCCGACCTTCGCCTATCAGGTCTCCGGCGAATATGCGATGCTCGCGGGCGCTTTCGAGAGGGGCTGGCTCGACCGCGAGAAGGTCATGCTCGAAAGCCTCATGTGCTTCAAGCGTGCCGGCTGCAACGGCATTCTCACCTATTTCGCGCCCGAGGCCGCGAAACTGCTGCGCGGGTGAAACTATAGATCGGCGAAACCTGACCGCCGCCACAATAGGTGGTGTTTTGGCAATGACAGCACTGCGGCACTGAGGCTATAGTGCCTGCGAGAACGGGCCAGGCCGCGCGCCCCGCGTGACCACCAAGAGCCCGACGAACGAGGATCTCGGCGCGCCGGAGGCCGTGTCGAGCAGTGAAAAGGGCTTACAGATGAGCATTACCAACCGAAGGACCTTTATGATCGGGCTGGGCAGCGCGGGGCTGCTCGCGGCCTGCGACAATTCCATGCGCTCGAGCGGTCCGGCGACCATCGACGCGCGGGTCGACGCCACGCTCAACCATCTCTACCAGAATTATCCGGGGACGACCGCGCTGCGCGACAAGGCGGTCGGCATGCTGGTGATGCCGCTCATCACCAAGGCGGGATTCGGCCTCGGCGGCTCCTACGGCCGCGGCGCGCTGCGCGTGGGCGGCGCCACCGTCGACTACTATTCCTCGACACAGGCGACCTTCGGCCTCCAGATCGGCGCGCAGCAATATGCGCATGTGCTGTTCTTCATGACCCAGCAGGCGCTTTCCGAATTCCGCAACTCGCCCGGCTGGTCGGCGGGCGCGGATCTCGAATACGCGGTCTCCAACCGGGGCGAGAACGTGTCGGCGGAAACGCTCACCTCGCTGTCGCCGGTGATCGCCGTCGTCTTCGGCCAGGCCGGGCTGATCGCCGGCGCCACCGTCGAGGGAACGAAATACACCCGGATCATCCCCTGATCCCCATCCCCTCCGAAAGATGACGAAAGCGGCCCAAGGGCCGCTTTTCTCATTGTCGGCCCCCCGTGAGCCCGACCATCCGCCGCCGTCCGGCGGGAAGCGTTCCGATCGCCCTGCGCGGTTCGGCCGATGGGAAAAACCTGCGGCGCGGTGCACCGGCGCCCACCCTTCATGCGTGTAATTTTCGGGCAGCCGGACAGGGTATCAAGACATGTTTACCAATACTTTTTATAGTTATTACATACTTAATAATAATTCATATAAACTTTTAGTTGTATTTTAAAGTTGGTTCGATATTCATTTCTGGCGTCTTCCACTTAACAGACGCGAATAACTGCATAGGAGAGGGACATGCCCCTTAACAATCTGACCTTCCTCACCGGCCAGCTCGCCGGACTTACCGGCACGCTGCAAAACACCGTCTCTGCCGTGACCACGACACTCAATCCGGCGCTGGTGACCGATGTCGTCGACGCCACGCTCTCGACCGTGACCGACACGCTCGACCTGGGCCTTCTCGACACCTCGAGCCTTGGCGAAACGGTCGGCACGGTCACCGATGCCCTCGACCTCTCCGTGGTCGAGGACACGCTCGGAAGCGTGACCGGCATCCTGGACACCTCCCTCCTCTCCGATGCGCTTGACACCGTCACCGACACGCTCGACCTGAGCGTCCTCGACGGCCTGACCGGCGGCCTCGATGCGGGCCTTCTCGACGGCACGCTGGGCACCGTCACCGGACTGCTCGACGCCTCGGTGCTCGACGGCCTCCCGGAAACCGTGACCGGCCTGCTCGACCTCGGCCTCGTGGAGGATGTCGCCGGCGGACTGGACCTGGACATCGTCGACACCCTGCTGGGCGGCACCTCCGACCTGCTCGACCTGTCCCTCGTGGACGGCGTTCTGGATACGGTGGAAGGCCTTCTCGGCGGCGTGGACACCGGCCTCGTGGGGGGCCTCCTCGGCACGGTCACCGGTGTGGTGGACGGGCTGGTGGGCACCGTCACCGACCTGACGGGCGACCTGCTCGGCGGCCTCGGTGATCTGGGCGGCCTCGGCGGCCTGGGCGACGACCTGCTCGCCTGATCCGGCGCCCGCCTGACCATTCCGGCCACCGCGGCTCCGGTCGCGGTGGTTCCCCGCGCGGAGCCGCCGGACCGTGTCCGGTCAGGGCACCGCTTCCTCGAGCACCCCATCCGCCGACATCTGCGCATAAAGCAACCCTTCGCGCAGCCCCCGGTCGGCCACGGAGAGGCGATCCGTGGGCCAGATCCGCAGCAGAGCCTGGAGGATCGCCGCCCCCGACATGATGAGCTCCTGCCGGTCGCGCCCGATACGCGGATCGCGCCTGCGCCCCTCCGGCCCGAGATCGAGATAGGTGCGGATCACCCGGTCGATCTGCTCCGAACTCATCCGCAGCCCGTCGACCTTGTTGCGGTCGTAGCGCTTCAGCCCCAGATGCGAGGCCGCGACCGTCGTCACCGTGCCGGAGGTGCCGATGATCTGGAACCCCTCGCGCGCGGGCTCGTTCGCATAGGGGGTGAAATCCGCGAGCTTCTCCTCGAAGAACCAGGACATGAGCGCGAACCGCGCGCCGTCGTCCTCCACGTCCCCGAACTGCTCCATCAGCGTCGCGACCCCGAGCGGCACGGAGATCCAGTCCACCACCTTCGCATGCGGAAACGGGCTGTCGGCATTCTTGAACCCGGTATGGAGGCGCATGATCGCCCGCGGCCGTTCGGCCCGCGGCACGGTGGACAGGTCGATCCAGACGAGCTCGGTCGAGCCGCCGCCGATATCGACGACGAGAAGCTGCTCCGTCCGCGTGGAGACGAGCGGCGCGCAGGAAATCACCGCGAGCCGCGCCTCCTCCTCCGGCTTGATGATCTCGAGCTGCAACCCGGTCTCGCGCTGCACCCGGCGCAGGAAATCCCGCGAATTGCGCGCCCGGCGGCAGGCCTCCGTCGCCACGAGCCGCATGCGCTTGACCTCATGCTTCTCGATCTTCTTCTGGCAGACGCGCAGCGCCTGGATCGTGCGGGAGATCGAGGCCCGGCATAATCGGCCGGAGGATTCGAGCCCGTTGCCGAGCTGAACCGATTTCGAGAAGCTGTCGACCACATGAAACTGGCTGCCCTTCGGCTGGGCAATCAGCATGCGGCACGAATTGGTGCCAAGATCCAGCGCGGCATAAAGCTCATGCGGATCGGCCATGTCAGGCGCGGGGGTTACGACCGCTTTCGGGAACGCGCCCGCACCTTTGGGACGCTTGGGCGCCATCGTTCACGCCCTCCATTTCAACTTGGCCCCACCATAGGCGAAGACCCCTTTCCGGGCAAGCGCCGCGATGGTGCGTCAGGGCGCGCCCCCCTGTGCACCGGCCAAGGCGCCTGCCCCTTCATGATCTTGTTGAGAATTTTTCAGACAACCCGCCCTTTTGCGCCCTGCGCCTTTCCAGTATGGCTTGCGGGAAGGATCGAGGGAGCGGAAGCGACATGTCCGAACTGACCATCATCTACTGGCGGGGCATTCCCGCACAGGTCCGCGTCGGCCGCGGCCGGCGCGCGGCGCGGGCCGTGCTGCCCGAACGGTTCGAACAGGCGATCGACCGCGTCGCGATGCGGATCGGAGCGACCGCGGGGGACGCCTATATGGCCGAGTGGCGCGACGTGACCGAACCCTGCGAGGGCGAGCCGCAGGCCGCCGCCGATGCGCGCGCCGCGGCGCTCGATGCACAATATGACAAGGCGCGGCTCATCGCGCTCGTGAACAACGACGGGCGCGAGCCCCACTGAAGGAGGCCGGGACGATGACCCGCACTGTGATCGAAAGCAAGACCAGAACCGTCGTGATCGGCTTTGACGAGCCGTTCTGCGTGATCGGCGAACGGATCAACCCCACCGGGCGCAAGAAACTCGCCGCCGAACTCGAGGCCGGCGATTTCTCCACCGTGGAACGCGACGCGCTCGAACAGGTGGCCTGCGGCGCCAATGTGCTCGACATCAACTCGGGCGCGGTGTTCTCCACCAGGATGGCCGAGGATCCGCGCTATGCCGACAACAATTTTGTCGAACCGCCGCTGATGCGCGATCTCGTCGCGCGGGTGCAGGCGGTGGTCGACGTGCCGCTCTGCATCGACAGCTCCGTGCCCGATGCGCTCGAGGCCGGGCTCGAGACGGCGGAAGGACGCCCGCTGCTGAACTCCGTCACCGGCGAGGAGGAACGGCTCGAACGCGTGCTCCCGCTCGTGAAGAAATACAACGTCCCGGTCGTGGCCATCGCCAATGACGACACCGGGATTTCCGAGGATCCCGACGTGCGCTTCGCCGTGGCGAAAAAGATCGTCGCGCGCGCCGCCGATTTCGGCATCCCCGCCCATGACATCGTCGTGGACCCGCTGGTGATGCCGATCGGCGCCATGGCCACCGCCGGGCACCAGGTCTTCACCCTCGTGCGCCGCCTGCGCGAGGAACTCGGCGTGAACACGACCTGCGGCGCCTCGAACATCTCCTTCGGCCTGCCGCATCGCCACGGGATCAACGCGGCCTTCCTGCCGATGGCCATCGGGGCGGGCATGACCTCCGCGATCATGAACCCGGTGCGCGTGCAGGAGATGGAGGCGATCCGCGCCGCCAACCTGCTGATGAACCACGATCCGGACGGCACGAAATGGATCGGCTTTTCGCGCGTGGCCGAGGCGGTCGCGCAGGGCACGCCCTTCTCCGAGGCCGCACAGGCCGCTGCCTCCGGCGGCGCCGGCGGCGGTCGCCGCGGCGGGGGCCGGCGCCGGCGCGGCTGAAAGGACGGCTGCCTCCGGCGGGGATATTTGAAAGCAGATGAAGGCCCGGCTCCTTCATCTGCTCGGAAGTATCCTCGGGGGTGAACCGGCCGCAAGGCCGGGAGGGGGCAGACAGCCCCCTGCGACGGAAATCTGACGGAGGACGGTGCATGACGAGGCTGATCGCGTTCAACAAGCCCTTCGACGTGCTCTCCCAGTTCACGGACAGGGGCACGGAGGGCACGGCGCGCGCGACCCTGTCGCGCTTCATCGACGTGCCGCGGGTCTATCCCGCCGGGCGGCTCGACCGCGACAGCGAGGGGCTGCTTCTGCTGACCGATGACGGCGCGCTCCAGGCGCGGATCTCCTCGCCGCGGCACAAGATGGAAAAGACCTATCTCGCCCAGGTGGAGGGCCTGCCGGACGAGGCGGCGCTCGCGCGGCTGCGGGCGGGGATCGAGCTGAAGGACGGCACGACCCGCCCTGCCCGCGTGCGCCGCGTGGAGGCCCCCGGCTGGCTCTGGCCGCGCACCCCGCCGGTGCGCTACCGCAAGTCCGTCCCCGATAGCTGGATCGAGCTGACGATTTCCGAGGGGCGCAACCGGCAGGTGCGGCGGATGACCGCCGCCGCGGGGTTTCCGACGCTGCGCCTCGTCCGTGTGGCGATCGGCCCCTGGCGGCTCGACGGCCTGGACAGCGGCGCGTGGCGCGACGAGGATCCGGCGAAAGCCGCCGGCAAGGGAAAGGCGACAGGATGAGCGACACGGATCCCCTGGTGATCTTCACCCCCTCGGGCAAGCGCGGCCGCGTGCCGGCGGGCACGAGCGTCCTGCAAGCCGCGCGCAATCTCGGCGTCGATGTCGACAGCGTCTGCGGCGGGCACGGGATCTGCTCGAAATGCATGGTGCGCCCCGCCTTCGGCACCCATCCCAAACATGGCATCACCGCCGCGGAAGACGCGCTCAGCCCCGCCAATGCCGTCGAACGCGCCTATCGCGAGAAACGCCCGGTGAAACCGGGATATCGCATGAGCTGCCAGACGCAGGTCCTGGGCGACATGGTGATCGACGTCCCCGCGGAAAGCCAGGTGCACAAGCAGGTGGTGCGCAAGGCCGCGACGGACCGGGTCATCGAGATGGATCCGGCCACGCGCGCCGTCTATGTGGAGATCGCGCCGGCCGACATGCACACGCCCTCGGGCGATTGGGAGCGCGTCACCGCGGCCCTGTCGGAGAGCTGGGGGCTCGGGGATGTGGCTGTCTCCGTCGCGATGCTCGCAGAGGTACAGGCGGCGCTGATCGCCGGCGGGAATGCCGTGACCCTCGCGCTCAACACCGCGCGCGCCGGGCGGCCCCGCGTCGTCGGCGTCTGGCCGGGATTTGCCGAGCCCGCGCTCTACGGGCTTGCCATCGACCTCGGCTCGACCACCATCGCGGCCCATCTCACGGATCTCTCGACTGGCGCTGTGAAGGCCTCGGGCGGGGTGATGAACCCGCAGATCCGCTTTGGTGAGGATCTGATGTCGCGCGTGTCCTACGCGATGATGACGCCCGGCGGCGCGGCGGAGATGACGGCGGCGGTGCGCGAGGCGATCGGCACGCTCGCGACCGAGCTCGCACAGGAGGCGGGTGTCGGGATCGAGGCGATCTTCGAGGCGGTCTTCGTCATGAACCCGGTGATGCATCACCTGCTGCTGGGGCTCGATCCGGTGCCGCTCGGCCAGGCGCCCTTCGCGCTCGCCACCGGCGCGGCGCTCGATCTTTCGGCCCGCGAGATAGGCCTGTCCTTCGCGGCCGAGGCCCAGCTCTATGTGCTGCCGCTCATCGCCGGCCATGTCGGCGCGGATGCCGCCGCGGTCGCGCTGTCGGAGGCGCCGCAGGAGCAGGAGGACCTGACGCTCATCGTCGATGTCGGAACCAATGCCGAGATCCTGCTGGGCAACCGGGAGCGGGTGCTCGCCTGTTCCTCGCCCACCGGCCCGGCCTTCGAAGGGGCGCAGATCTCCTCGGGCCAGCGCGCGGCCAACGGGGCCATCGAACGGGTCGAGATCGACCCCGTGACGAAGGAACCGCGCTTCCGCGTGATCGGGATCGCGCAGTGGTCGGACGAACCCGCCTTTGCCCGGAAGAGCACGCGCACCGGCGTCACCGGCATCTGCGGCTCGGGCATCATCGAGGCGGTGGCCGAAATGCGCATCGCCGGGATCATGGATGCCAACGGGCTGATCGGTTCGCCCGAGGCGGTGGGCAGCCCGCGCTGCCGGAAGGTCGGGCGCACCTATGAATACGTGCTGCACGATGCGAGCGCCACGGGCGGCCCGGTGATCTCGATCACCCAGGCCGATGTGCGCGCGATCCAGCTTGCCAAATCGGCGCTCTACGCGGGCGCGCGATTGCTGATGGACGAATTCGGGGTCGACCGGGTGGAGCGCGTGGTGCTCGCCGGCGCCTTCGGGGCCCATATCTCCCCCAAACACGCGATGGTCCTGGGGATGATCCCCGATTGCCCGCTGGAGAAGGTCACGAGCGCGGGCAATGCCGCGGGCACGGGGGCGCAGATCGCGCTTCTCAACCTCGGGGCCCGGCGGCGGATCGAGGCGCTGGTCCACGAGATCACGAAGGTGGAGACCGCCATCGAACCGCGGTTCCAGGAGCATTTCGTCGCCGCGAACGCGATCCCGCACGCGACCGATCCCTTCAGCGGCCTGCGCGCGCTCGTTCCCCTGCCGGAGCCGTCCTTCAACGCGGGACCGGACAGCGGACGCGCCACGCGGCGCGCGCGGCGCCGCCGCTGAGGCGGGATCCGCCCGCGACCGCATCGCCGTCTCTCGTCACGCATCCGTCAACAGGATGTGTAGTCGGCGTGCGCAACTTTCGCCAGAGGGTGTCGTTATCTCGCCAGAAGGCCCGCGGGCGTGCCGTGGGTCCGTTTATTTGCATGGTATCAACGGAGGTTTCGATGAAAACCCGCAGCAAGATGATCGCCCTGTCCACCGCCGCCCTGATGGCGGCCGCCCCGCTCGCCGCGCCGATCTACGCGCAAGCGGTCAACGGCGCGGAAATCCTCAACGAGGAGGCCCTGAACCCGGATGCCTCGATCGCGGAGAACGCGATGAAGGTCCAAAACCTCACGACCCTTGTCGAGGCGCTTCAGACCGCCGGCCTCGCCGAGGAACTGATGGGCGAAGGACCCTACACCGTCTTCGCGCCGACCAATGACGCCTTTGCGAAGCTGCCCGCCGAACAGGTCAGCGAGCTGATGCTGCCCGAGAACCGCGAAACGCTGAGGAATATCCTCGGGGCGCATGTCGTGCGCGGCGAATACACGCCGGAATATATCGACGAGCTGCTCTCCCAGGACGATATCGACCGTGACCCGCTTCCGGCCGGGATCGAGATCGGCGAGGAGGACCAGAGCGTGACGCTGACCACGGTGTCCGGCGACATGATCCACATCCGGAAGGGGACCGGCTCCGAGCTGATCCTGCGCGATGCGGCCTCGAACGTGACGACGACGCTCGCGGACAATGTCCAGCAGTCGAACGGCGTGCTCTACTTCGTGGATGGCGTGCTGATGCCGGCCCTGTCCTGACCCGGACTCTTGACCGGACGACGAACTTGCGGACCGGCGGGAACGAGATCCCCGCCGGGCTCGCGCTTTTCCGCAGCGGGCGTGTAAATGCGCTTGACCGCGTCCGCCCGTTTGACTACCTGTTCGGCCCAGGACGGCGGGTATGATGTAATGGTAGCCTGTCAGCTTCCCAAGCTGAACGCGCGGGTTCGATTCCCGCTACCCGCTCCATATGTCCCCCCTCCCTTTCCCGAACTCTTCGGCCCGCAACGACGCGACGTTTCGCTGGGATTTTCCCGTGGCTGCGCTTAGCGCTTGGGAAAATGAAGGAGTTTCCATGACCGATTTCCTGACCCTCGCCCGCGCGGCGCTCGCGGAGCGGCTGAAAGGCGAGAATTTCGAGAAGACCGTCAGCCTCAGGATCCGCGACGTCGGCAACCTGCTGATCTCCGGGGACAGCGCCGAGATTTCGGACGCCCGCGCCGATTGCGCGATCATCGCCGATCAGGCGAGTTTCGAGAAGATCCTCGCAGGCGAGCTCAATCCCGTCAGGGCGGCGATGTTCGGCAAGCTCAGGATCGCCGGGGACGCGAAGACCGCGATGAAATTCGGCGCCCTCTTCGGCTGAGCGCTCCGCGCGGAGGTCCGGAGCCTCAATAGCGGATCTCGGCCTCGTAGAGCGGCGGGACCTGGCGGTTTTCCGGCCCCTCCATCACATCGGACAGCGGAATGAAGAAGGTCGCGCTCCGGCCGTCCGCGCTCACCGCGCCATTGGTTTGCCTCACGCTCCTGCCGGTGAAGGTGAAGGACAGGCCATGACCCGCGATCCCGGCCATGAACAGGGGTTTCATGCCTTCGGGAATGTCCTCCTCTCCCCCTTCCATGCCCGGAGCGTCTTTCAGGAATTCCTGCGTATCCAGAGTGATACGGAGCGTCTTGAATCCACTCCTTTCGATTGCGAGCGGCAGGCCATCCTCCCGTGTCGGCAGCGGCATGTCCCCTTCCGCCAGAACGATCCTTCCTTGGTCGATCCAGTCCTCGCGGAAAAATCGGGTCTCCAGGGTGCAGCGTCCCGCCTCCGCGGTCAGCGTATAGATGCCGCCATTCGCCTCGCACCCCTCCCGCGGGTCCTTGCCCTCACCCGCCATCGCAAGGAGCTGGCTCGACATGGACCACTCCATGCGGGCCGTCTCCCTGCTCAGATCAAAGGCGAGATCCGCATCGAAACAGGCCGAGAGGCCCAGGACGGGAAGGAGCGAAAGCGCCGTTCTGTAAATGAAATTCATGAAATAAACAGTTCAAAATATTGTTTTCAGATGGAATTTACGTCTTCAGGTAGTCGACCAGCTGTAGCGTCGATCCATCCTTGCCCGCGCCGTCGGCCGTCCCTGCGAGCACGGGGTGCAGCGCGAGGGCGAGTTCCTTGCCCAGCTCGACGCCCCACTGGTCATAGGAATTGATGCCGAGAATCACGCCCTCGACAAAGACGCGGTGCTCGTAGAGCGCGACGATCTGGCCCAGCACGAAGGGCGTGAGTTTCTCGTAGGCCAGCACCGTGGAGGGGCGGTTGCCGGGGAAGACGCGGTGCCGGGCCTGACGCTCGAGCTCCGCGCCGGAAAATCCCTTTGTCTCCATGATCTCCGTCGCTTCGACCAAAGAGCGGCCGCGCATCAGGGCCTCCGACTGGGCGAGGCAATTGGCGACGAGCAATTCGTGCTGATGCGCGAGATCGGGCTCGTGGCCGTATTTTCCGACCATGAATTCGCAGGGGACGACTCGCGTTCCCTGGTGGATGAGCTGGTAGAAGGCATGCTGGCCGTTCGTCCCTGGCTCGCCCCAGACCACCGGTCCGCTGTCGAAGGGCAGATCCGTGCCGTCCATCGCGACCCGCTTGCCGTTCGATTCCATCTCGAGCTGTTGCAGATAGGCCGGAAGGCGCAGGAGGCGCTGTTCGTAGGGCAGCACCGCGCGCGTCGCATGCCCGCAGATCTGGTTGTGCCAGATGCCGACGAGGGCAAGCAGCGCGGGCAGGTTCTCCGCCCAGGGCGCGGTGCGGAAGTGCCGGTCCATCGCCTGCCCGCCGCGCAGGAAATCGGTGAAGGTCCGCGGCCCGATCGCAAGCATCAGCGACAGGCCGATCGGCCCCCAGACGGAATAGCGCCCGCCGACCCAGTCCTCGAACCCGAAAACGAGATCGGGGGCGATGCCGAACTCCGCCGTCTTGTCCCCCGCGGTCGAGAGCGCCGCGAAATGCCGCGCCACGCCCGCCTCGCCCAGGGTCTCCACCAGCCAGGCGCGCGCGGTCTTCGCATTGGTCATCGTTTCGATGGTGGTGAAGGTCTTCGAGGCGACGATGACCAGCGTGGTCCGCGGATCGAGCCCCGCGAGCACGTCATGCACATGCGCCCCGTCCACGTTGGAGACGAAATGACAGCGCGGCCCGTCGACATAGGGTTTCAGCGCCTCATAGGCCATCACCGGGCCGAGATCCGAGCCGCCGATGCCGATATTCACCACATCCTCGAAAGGTGCACCGGAGACCCCCGTGGCCTCGCCGCGCCGCAGGCGGTCGGCAAAGGCTTCCATCCGGGCGAGCGTGTCGCGCACGCCGGGCATCACGTCCTTGCCGCCGACCGTCACCGGACCGCCATCGAGATTGCGCAGCGCCGTGTGCAGGACCGCCCGTCCCTCGGTGTCGTTGATCTTCTCGCCGGAGAACATCGCCTCCCGCTTCTCGGCCACGCCCGCCGTATCGAGCAGCCCGAGGAGCGCCTCGCGCGACTGGGCGTCGATATTCGTCTTGGAATAGTCGAACAGCAGCCCGTCGGCACGGGCCGAAAACTCCGTGGCCCGGTCGGGATCGCGGGAGAAGAGATCGAGGATATGGCGGTCGCCTGCGGCGGCATGGAGCGCTTTGAGCGCGGCAAAATCTACGGGCATCTGGCCTCCGGTCACTTGAACGCGCCGCGGACCGGCGACGCGCACGGATTCTCGTTACTGCTGCGGCGACTGTGTTTCAGTCCCGCCGGGGCGTAAAGCCCAAAAGCCGCGGTCCGGGCGGCCAGGGATCAGGCCGCCCAATGCACCGTCGCCTCGGGCAGGAAGGCCGCGATCGGCGCATCCTTCGGGTCGCGTCCCGCCGCCGCCTCGAGCGCGGCACGCTTGTCTTCGCCCACGATCAGCACATGGGTGCAAAGCGCGGTCCTGAGCGCCTTCGCCGAAAGGGTGATCCGCGGCTCGGCCACCCCCGGCGCGCGCATCGCGAGCAGCACGGGCGCGCGGTCCGACAGCGCCAGCTCGAGCTGGTCGGCACCGGGAAACAGGCTCGCCGTGTGCATGTCCGTGCCCATCCCGAGCAGCAGCACGTTGATCGGCAGGGTCGCCTCGACCGCGGGCATCAGCGCCTCGAGCCCTTCCTCGGGCGTCGGCACGTCGCGGTAGAGCGGCACGAGCCGCGCGGCGGCGGCCTTCCCGACCAGCAGCCGGTTCTTCAGAAGCGCCGTGTTCGAGCGTTCGGAGCTTTCCGGCACCCAGCGTTCGTCGTTCAGGAGCACATCCACCCGGTCCCAGTCGATGCTGAGATCGGAGAGCGCGTCGAACACCGGACCCGGCGTCGTTCCGCCGGGCACGCAGAAACTCACCCGCTCGCGTGTGTCCAGCGCGGCGCGCAATTCGCCCGCGATCCGGTTCGCCAGATCGAGCAGCAGCACCTCACGGTCAGGATATTCCACGAAGTCCATCAGCGTATCTCCCGCCAGCGCCGGCCCTCGCGATGCAGCATCATCGCCGCATCCTCCGGCCCGCTGGAATAGGCATCATAGGTTTTCGGCACGTCGCTGCGGAGCTCCCAGCCCTGGATGATCGGATCGGTCCAGGCCCAGGCCGCCTCCACCTCGTCGCCGCGCATGAACAGCGTCTGGTTGCCCCGGATCACGTCCATGATGAGGCGTTCGTAGGCGTCGGTGATCTCCTCCGCCTCCTCGCCCAGGGCCTCGGCAAAGGACATGTCGAGCGGCACGTCGATGAGGCGCATCCCGCCCGGTCCCGGCTCCTTGATCGTCACCTTGAGCGTGATGCCCTCGTTCGGCTGCAACCGGATCGACAGCACGTTCGCGTGCCGTCCGGCCTCCTCGCCGAAGATCGAATGCGGCGCATCCTTGAACACCACGGCGATTTCGGAGGTGCGCGCCCGGAGCTTCTTGCCGGTGCGCAGGAAAAACGGCGTGCCCGCCCACCGCCAGTTCGAGATCATCACCCGCATCGCCACGAAACTTTCGGTGCGCGACCGCGGATCGCCGACATCCTCGCGGAAGGAGGGCTCCTCGCCCTTCGCCTCGTATTGCCCCCGCACGATATGGTGGTGATCGACCGGCTCGAGCGCGCGGATGACCTTGAGCTTCTCGTCCCGCACCGCATCCGGGTTGAACCGCGACGGCGGCTCCATCGCGATCAGGCACAAAAGCTGCATCAGGTGGTTCTGCACCATGTCGCGCATTGCGCCCGCCCGGTCGTAATATTCGCCGCGCCCGCCGACGCCTACCGTCTCGGCCACTGTGATCTGGATGTGATCGACATACTGGCTGTTCCAGAGCGGTTCGAACAGGATATTGCCGAAGCGCACCGCCATCAGGTTCTGCACCGTCTCCTTGCCGAGGTAGTGGTCGATCCGGTAAATCTGCGTCTCCGCGAAATGCCGGGCGAGGTCGGCGTTGAGTTTCCGCGCGCTCTCGAGATCCCGGCCAAAGGGTTTCTCGACCACGATCCGCGCGTCGGGATCGGCGATGCGATGGCTCATCAGGCGTTCGGCGAGATCGCCGAACAGCGACGGCGCGACCGAGAAGTAGTAGGCCTTGATCACGTCGTCGCGCATCTTCGCCTTGAGATCGTCCCAGCCGCCCTCGCCGCGCGCATCGACCTGGACGTAGTCGAGCCGGTCGAGGAAGGCGCCGATCCCCTCCTCCTCGCATTCGTTCTTCTTGGAGAATTCCCGGATCGCGTCGCCCACCATCTGCCGGAATTCCTCCGTGCTGTGGTCGGACCGCGCCGCGCCGATCACCCGTGCCGTCTCCGGCATCTGCCCCGCGCAGAAGCGGCGGTAGAGGCCCGGCAGGATCTTGCGCCGGGCGAGATCGCCGGTGCCGCCGAAAATGACGAGATCGAAATCATCCACCGGAATGACGCGTGAGACCATGCCTTCCCTCTCCTTGCCCGATTGCCCGTTCCGTCGTGACCCGCAGCGCCCCGCACCCCGTGGTCCGGCTCCGCGCCCTGCGATCGTTAGCGCTAACGCGCCCTGCTTACCGTTCCGACCGCCCAGAGTCTAGCACCTCGCCGCATCCTCTCAAGAGGTGAGGCCGAAAAACCGGGGGCACCTGGCCCACGGCGCTTCGGACAGGGCTTTTTCATCGCGGACACAGGGAGTTAACCACCGGGAGGGCGCGCGCGCTACCGCGCAGGACAGTTCACCGGCAAAGGGCCTTGCCCGGTCCCGGCGCGACAGGCGCCCCCGCCGCGGGCGGTGTCCCGCCCCGCCTCGCGGTCATGCCTCCAGTTCGGTGTCCCAATAGAGGAAGTCGATCCAGCTTTCATGCAGGTGGTTCGGCGGAAATTTCCGTCCCATGTTGCGCAATTCCTCTGCGCCGGGCGCGCGCGGCGGCTTGCGCAGGCTCATGCCGGCCTGCCGCAGCGATTTGGACCCCTTCCGCAGGTTACAGCGCGAACAGGCCGCGACCACGTTTTCCCAGCTCGTGATCCCGCCGCGGGCGCGCGGGATGACATGGTCGAAGGTCAGATCCCCCCGCGAACCGCAATACTGGCAGCAGAATTCATCCCTCAGAAACAAATTAAAGCGCGTGAAGGCCACGCGCTTTTGGGGTTTGACGTAATCTTTCAGGACGACGACCGAAGGGATGCGGATCCTGCAACTGGGACTGTGAACGTAATCGTCATATTCCGCGACGATATCCACCCGGTCGAGGAACACCGCCTTGATCGCCTCCTGCCATGGCCAGAGCGATAACGGATAATAGGAAAGCGGCCGGTAATCCGCGTTCAGCACGAGCGCGGGATGCGCCCTCCCCGCATTCGGTTCCCTGACGAAATGTGTCCTGAAGTCTCCGTCCATGGCCGTCTCTACCCACCCTGCTCACCAGTTGGTCGCGGGACGGGACAGCCCGTCCCTCGTGTGTCATCACTATATATCGGGGCGGCTGCCTGACAAGCCCCAGCATATGCGAAGTGTCCTGGGTGAGGGTCTACACGGGCTTCGTGACGTTCCGGTGACGCCCATGTGACGATCACATTGCCGAAGCTTTGGGCAGTTTGCGGAAAACGTCCATCGCGGCTCCGACGGACCGGCGGCATCTTGGCCGCTGTCCGTCCACCTCGAAACGTCGGATCCGGATCGCGCGGGCCGCCTCAGCGGCGGCGGCGACGCGCCTCGCGGCTGTCGAGGCGGATGCGAAGCGGGAGACGTTCGCCGGACGACCGGAGAAGACACCCCACCATGACAGCAGAGGCTGCGAACGCAAATGCGGTTGTCATGATCATATCCATCGGGTCAGCCCTCCTAGCTTCTGCTGAAAAAGTTAACACCCGATGGCCCGCGGTCAAGGGGCGCCGTCATCTTTCCGCTCAAAAAGGCAAGGAGAGCCGATCCTCGCCGACCTCGCCCGCGCGCCCGGCGCGCGCGATGTCAGCCGCGTGTCGGCCGCTCGTAGCCGAGCTTTTCGCGCAGGAAGGCCAGCGCGACCGACAGCCCGTCTGGGGAGATCCCGTGCCCCGTGCCGCGCATGATATGGGCATAGGTCTCGAACCCCGCCGCCTGCAAGGCCTGCCCGGCCTCGGGCAGCGACTGCGGCGGCACGACCTCGTCCTCCTCGCCATGCAGCAGCAGCACCGGCATCTTCACCCGCATCTCGTCCTCGAGCATCTCCGGCTCGAGCAGCCGCCCGGAAAACCCCACGACGCAGGCCACCGGATCCTCGCGCCGCGGCGCGACATGCAGCGCCATCATCGTGCCCTGCGAAAAACCGACGAGGGCGAGCTGATCGGGCTCCAGCCCGTAATCCACGAGCAGGGTGTCGAGATAGTCGTTGAGCTCGTCCACCGCGCGCATCATCCCCGCCCGCGCCTCCTCCTCCGAGGAGCCGTCGATCCAGGGGATCGGAAACCACTGGAATCCCATCGGATTGCCGATGCAGCGTTCCGGCGCGTCGGGGGCAAAGCACAGCGTATCGGGCAGATGCTCCCCCAGCGGATCGGCAAGGCCGAGAAGGTCGTTGCCATCCGCCCCGTAGCCATGCACGAACACGACGGCCGACCCCGCCCGCCCCGAAACGCTGTCCCTCATGTGGCTGGTCAGTTCGGCCATCACCGTATCCCCTCGCGTTGCTTCTCGACATGGTAGTAGGCCCAAAGCAGACGTGCCGCAACTGCCCTCCACGGCGCCCAGTCCTCCGCCATGGCGCGAAAGACACGTTCTCTCGGACGCTCCGGCAGGTCGAACAGCAGGCGCGCCGCCTCCTGCAACGCGAGATCGCCGGGCGCGAAGACATCGGCATGGCCGAGCGAGAACATCGCATAGATTTCCGCGGTCCAGACGCCGATGCCCGGCACCTCGGTGAGCGTCGCGACCACCTCCGCCGTCGGCGCCCCGCGCAGCGCGGCATAGTCGATCCGGGCGGCGGCGAGCGCGCGGGCATAGCGGATCTTCTGCCGCGACAGGCCGCAGGCGCGCAACTCCTCGTCGCTGGCCGCGAGGATCTTGCGCGGGCCGGTGAGCCGC
The DNA here is from genome assembly GCF_000819565.1 of Celeribacter indicus. NCBI lineage: Bacteria > Pseudomonadati > Pseudomonadota > Alphaproteobacteria > Rhodobacterales > Roseobacteraceae > Celeribacter > Celeribacter indicus. Next base: position 2,516,778 of record NZ_CP004393.1, on the reverse strand, counting down.
GCCGCCTTGAGCCGCCGCCAGATCCCGTCGGCGGCAGCGACCGACAATTGCTGGCTCACGATCGCGCCGAGCAATTCCCCGAACCCGTCGCGCCGGCGGCGCAGCGGCAGCGGTCCGGTGAGGGCGAGCGCATGGGCGAACCGCGGCTCGCAGGCGCTCAGATGCGCCCCGCCTTCGGCAAGATCCTCGGCCGTGCTGATGATCCGCATGTCCATTGCCGCCTCCCCGCCTGCCGCGCGCATCTCCGTCCGGGGCCGATCCTGACGGAGATGGCCGCCGCTGTCACCCTCTCCCGCGGCACCCTTCCGTCGCCCCTGCCCCTGCGTCATAACAGGATCATGACCGAATCGCCCCTCTCCCTGCCCGACTTCGACTGGCCCGCGCTCGAACCCGGCTGGGTCTGGCTCTGCGGCGCGGGTCCGGGCGATCCGGGGCTGCTGACGCTGCATGCGCTCAACGGGCTCCGCCAGGCCGATGTGGTGGTCTATGACGCGCTCGTGGGCGAGCGGATCCTCGACTGGGCGCGTCCGGATGCCGACCTCGTCTATGCCGGCAAACGCGGCGGCAAACCCTCGGCGAAACAGGCGGATATCTCCCTGCGCCTCGTGGAACTCGCGCGGGCGGGCAAGCGGGTGCTGCGGCTCAAGGGCGGCGATCCCTTCGTCTTCGGACGCGGCGGCGAGGAGGCGCAGACGCTGATCCGCAACGGTGTGAACCTGCGCATCGTGCCGGGGATTTCCGCGGGGATCGGCGGGCTCGCCTATGCGGGCATCCCCGTCACCCATCGCGACATCAACCAGGCCGTGACCTTCGTCACCGGCCACGACCAGACCGGCGGGACGCCCCGGAACCTCGACTGGCAGGCCCTCGCGCGCGGCGCGGGCGTGCTGGTGTTCTACATGGGCATGAAACACGCCGCGAAGATTCGCGACGGGCTGATCGGCGCGGGACGCCCGGCGGACGATCCCGTCGCCGTCGTCTCCCAGGCGACGACACCGGGGCAGCGCGTGCTCGAGACCACGCTCGCCGCGATGGTCGAGGACATCGCCGCCGCCGGCATGGAGCCGCCAGCGATCATCTGCGTCGGCCGCGCGGTGCTGATGCGGCAGGTGCTCGACTGGCAGGGGCTGATGCGCGGCGAGCCCCCGCGCGACCCCGACCCGCTCGGGCACGACCGCCCCGCACCGGAGACCTAGCCCCCGCCCGCCCGAAATCGCACAGGCGCGCCCCGAAGAACGCGACTTTCCCCGCCGCCCCTGAGCCGCTAAACCTCCCGGAAACATATTCAAGACCCTGCAAGAGATCGCCATGACCGATGCCGCCCTCACTTCCGACCGGAGCCGCGCCCGACGCAACGTCTATGTTCTCGTGATCGCGCAGGCCTTCCTCGGGGCGCAGATGTCGATGATCTTCACCATCGCGGGCCTCGCCGGACAGTCGCTCGCCTCCAATCTCTGTTTCGCCACCCTGCCGATCTCCGCCACCGTGCTCGGCTCCATGCTCGCCGCCACGCCGCTCTCGGCGGCGATGCAGCGCTACGGGCGGCGCGCCGGCTTCTGGATCGGCACCGGCGCAGGCGCGCTCGGCGCAGCCGTCGGCGCCCTCGCCCTCATGCAGCAGAATTTCTGGCTCTTCGTCGCCGGCGGCCTGCTCACCGGCGTCTACCAATCCTCCCAGGGCTTCTTCCGCTTCGCCGCCACCGACACCGCCGACGACGCGTTCAAGCCGAAGGCGATCTCCTATGTGCTCGCCGGCGGGCTCGCCTCCGCCATCATCGGCCCGCAGCTCGTCAAGGTCACGTCGCAGGCGATGGTCGTGCCCTTCCTCGGCACCTATCTCGCCGTCATTGCGATCAACCTCATCGGCTCGGTGCTGTTTCTCTTCCTCGACATCCCGCGCCCGCCGGTCTCGACCCAGGATCACCTGATCGGGCGGTCGCGCCGGGAGCTGCTGAAAACCCCGCGCGTCGCGGTGGCGATCATCGTCGCCATGGTCTCCTATGCGCTCATGAACCTCGTGATGACCTCCACACCCCTGGCCATCGTCGGCTGCGGCTTCGAACAGAACACCGCCGCCGACGTCGTCTCCGCGCATGTGCTCGCGATGTTCGTCCCCTCCTTCTTCACCGGTTTCCTGATCGCGCGCTTCGGGGTCGAACGGATCATGGCGACCGGCCTCGTGATCCTCGCAGCGGCGGGGGTCACCGGCATGATGGGCGTCGATCTGGAGAATTTCTTCCTTGCCCTCGTGCTGCTGGGCGTCGGCTGGAACTTCGGCTTCATCGGCGCGACGGCGATGCTCGCCTCCGCCCACGCGCCCTCCGAACGCGGCCGGGTGCAGGGCATGAACGACCTCATCGTCTTCGGCGGCGTGACCGTCGCCTCGCTCGCGTCGGGCGGGCTGATGAACTGTTCCGGCGGCTCGGCCCAGGACGGCTGGCAGGCGGTGAACCTCGCCATGGTGCCCCTGCTCACCCTGGCGGGCGGCGCGCTGATCTGGCTCTGGATGCAGCCGAAGGCGCGCTGAGCTTTTTGCTGCGGCAAATACTCCCGCCGGAGGCGGTCAGACCCCCGCCTCCCGGCGCAGCCGGTCGCGGTGACGCGCCAGCCACAGCGCGGAGAGATAGAGCGGCGCGACATCGAGCGCGCCGGCGTCGAGCAGCTCCATGAGCCTGTCGAAGCCCACGAGCATCGAGGCGATATCCTCATGCTCCGTATCCACCCCGCCGACGCCGGTGATCCCGTCGGGCAGATCCGCGATGCCGATATAGGAATGGACATATTCCGTGACCGCCCCGCCGGAGGGATAATATTCCGCGATCTTGTGCAGCGCGCCGAGCGTGACGCCCGCCTCCTCCACCGCCTCGCGCCGCGCCGTGCTCTCCGGCCCCTCGCCCGGATCTATCCGGCCGGCGATCGGCTCGATCATCCAGGGATGCGCGTCGCCGCGGGCGAGGGGGCCGACGCGGAACTGTTCGATCACCAGAACCCGGTCCCGGAGAGGATCGTAGGGCAGCACCGTCACCGCATCGACCATGAGAAAGGCCGCGCGGCTCATCTCCCCGGACATCCCGCCGTCGAAGCGGCGGTGGGCGAGCCGCATCTCCTCGACCGCGAAGAACCCGCTGTAGGGCAGCTCCGCCTGGCGCAGCTCGACATCGGCGCGGGTGAGGTCGGCATGCAGCTCCGTCGCCCGCGGACGGGTGGACTGGCGCGCCGCGCGCCGCGACCAGGCGCGGATCAGGATCATCGGGCGCAGAGGCCGCAGCGCCTCCGCATCGCGGCTGCCGCGATAGCGGATGGCCTCCGCGGCGGCGAGCGCCACGAGCCCGGCATCGAGCCAGGGTTCGTCGCCCGCGAGCGCGGCGCGCAGATAGGCGATCTCCTCGGGGGAATACTCCCCCTCGAGGGCGGAAAACGGATCGCTCACGACCATTTCCGCGCGGCCTTCTCCGCCAGCCAGCCGCCGAAGACCCCGCCCGCGACGAGGACGAAAAGCACATCGGGTTTCAGAAGATAGAGCGCGAAGTCCCGCATCAGGTCGACCATGGCGAGCAGCGCCGCGGTCGGTCCGCGGTAGCGCCCGTCGAGGGAGCGGTGGATCATCGTCTCGAAGGCGAAATAGAAGACGCACCAGAAGGCGAGGATCAGGGAGGTCGAAAATCCGAACCCCCAGGCCGCACGCATCGTGTCCCCGGCCCGCTTGCCGAGAAAGAGCCATCCCGTCAGCAGACCGAACGCCCCGGCGATGAGGGAGAAGACGCCGAACCGCGTGCCCTCCGGCAGATGGTGCTTCACGAGTTCCGCGGCGAACCACGCCAGAAGCGCGAACCAGAGGGCGGCGACGAGTTTGGCGGCTGTGGGCATCGGTCTCCTGTCAGGACTTGCGCATCGGGATCTGTGTCAGGTCGCAATCTCCACCCTGGAACGGTGCGGCGCAAGAGGTCAGATGAAAATTCCGCATCCGGGGACAACGCGCGGTGCCATCCGCCCGCAGCAGCTCCCGCCCCGGCGCCCGTGCACGGCGAGGACCCGGCCCCGGCGCCGGGGTCGCGCGGCTGTCCGTGGCGATGTCTGCCTCCTGTCGCCCCGCCTCCCCGCGACGCCCCGGCCCTCGCGCCTCAACCGCCCCTCACCGTCTCATAGGCCGCAAGCGCCCGGTCGCGGCCCTCCTTCAACCCCACCACGGGCGCGGGATAGGCATCGTCGGGCGCCATCGCCCAGCGGACCGGGATCGCGTCGAAATAGCTGAGCGCGGTTGTCGTCGGACTTGCCTCCCGCTCCGCGATCCAGCGGCGCAGATAGCTGCCCTCGGGGTCGAATTTCTCCGCCTGGGTCTTCGGGTTGAAGATGCGGAAATAGGGCGCGGCATCCGGGCCGCAGCCCGCGACCCATTGCCAGCCGAGGGCGTTCGAGGCCGGATCCCAGTCGACCAGACAGTCCTCGAACCACCTGCGCCCCACCCGCCAGTCCACGAGCAGGTGCTTGGTGAGATAGGAGGCGACGATCATCCGCGCGCGGTTGTGCATCCTGCCGGTGACATACATCTCGCGCATCGCCGCATCGACAAAGGGCACGCCGGTGCGGCCCCGTTTCCAGGCCGCGATCTCGGGAAGCCGGTCATCCGTCCTCCACGGAAAGGCCTCCCAGCCGTCGCGGTGGCTTTCCGTCGGCAGACCGGGTTCGTGATACAGGAGGTGCCAGGCGAATTCGCGCCAGACGAGTTCCCTGAGGAACGCCTCCGCCCCCGCCTTGCCCTCCTCCAGCGCGCGATGGCCGGCATGCCAGACCGTGCGCGCAGAGATCTCGCCATAGGCGAGGTTTTCCGACAGGCCGGAACAGGCCGGTTCGGCGGGAAAGTCGCGCAGTTTCCCGTAGTCCTCCACATGCTGCGCAAGGAAGACCGAAAGCCGCCCCCGCGCAGCCGCTTCGCCGACATGACAGTGCCCCGCGACCACCTCCGCGCCCCGGCGCATCGCAGTGCCGAGCGCCCAGTCGGCAAGGCGGTCGCCATCGGGCCAGCCGGAGGGCCAGCGGAGTGCCGGTTTCGGCACGCCCGGCCCCACGCCGATGTCGCGCACCGCGCGCCAGAAGGGGGAATAGACCTTGTAATAGCCGCCCTGCCTCGTCGTCACGCACCACGGCTCGAACAGGAGATGACCGGGATGGGAACAGGCGGTGACGCCCGCCTCCCGCAACGCCGATTTCACGGCGGTGTCGCGTGCGACGGACTCCCCGTCATAGAGCCGCGACCAGTGCACCGCCAGCGCCCCGGTCTCCCGCAGCAGGTCGCGCAGCACGTCGCGCGCCGCGCCGGTGCGCAGGATGACGCGCCCGCCCGCGTCCTCGATCGTCTCGATCAGCCTGCCGAGCCCGAGCCCCAGGCGGAATTTCGGCGCCGCACCGAGCGCGTCCACCGTCTCGTCCCGGATGAAGACCGGGATCACCTGTCCCGCCCCCGCCGCGGCCACGAGCGCGGGGTTGTCCGAAAGGCGGAAATCCCGCCTGATCCACCAGATCGCCGTCATATGCCCTCCCTGTCCCGACGGACCGGCGCGCCCGCCGCGGCAAGGCTCACGCCGCCTCCCGATCCTCCGCCTGCACCGCCCACATCTCCGCATAGCGCCCGCCGGAGGCGAGCAGCATCTCATGGCTGCCGCGCTCCACGATCCGGCCCTGTTCGAGCACGATGATCTCGTCGGCATCCGCCACGGTCGAAAGCCGGTGCGCGATGGTGAGCACGGTGCGCCCCTCGCCCGCCGCCTTCAGCGCGGAGAGGATGTCGCGTTCCGTATGGCTGTCGAGCGCGGAGGTCGCCTCGTCGAGCATCAGGATCGGCGGGTCCTTCAGCAGGGTGCGCGCGATACCGACCCGCTGCTTCTCCCCGCCCGAAAGCTTCAGCCCGCGTTCACCCACCTGCGTGTCGTAGCCTTCGGGCAGGCCGGTGATGAAATCATGGATCCGCGCCTTCTTCGCCGCGGCCACGATCTCCTCGAAACTGGCGCCGTCCTTGCCGTAGCCGATGTTGTAGCGGATCGTGTCGTTGAACAGCACCGTGTCCTGCGGCACCACGCCGATGGCCGCGTGCAGGCTCTCCTGCGTCACCTCGCGCACGTCCTGCCCGTCGATCTTCAGCGCGCCGCCCGTCACGTCGTAGAAGCGGAAGAGCAGCCGCCCCAGCGTCGACTTGCCCGAGCCCGACGGCCCGACGATGGCGAGCGACTTGCCGGCCGGCACGGTGATGTCGAGCCCGTGCAGGATCGGCCGCGCCGGGTCGTAGTGGAACTGGACGTGATCGAAATGGATCTTGCCGCCGGTGACGCGCAGATCCGGCGCGCCGGGCCTGTCGACGATCTCGGCCGGCTGTTCCAGAAGCGCGAACATGTCCTCCATGTCCACGAGCGACTGGCGGATGTTGCGATACATCGAGCCGAGGAAATTGAGCGGCATGGTGATCTGCACCATGTAGGCGTTGACCATGACGAAATCGCCCACGGTCAGATCGCCGCGCTCGACGCCCACGGCCGCGAGCACCATCACGCCGATGAGCCCGCAGGTGATGAGAAAGGTCTGGCCGAAATTCAGCAGTGCGAGCGAGCGCTCGGTCTTCACCGCCGCCGTCTCATAGGCCGCCATCGCCGCGTCGTAGCGCGCGCTTTCGCGGCGGTCGGCGTTGAAATACTTGACCGTCTCGAAGTTCAGGAGGCTGTCCACCGCCTTCTGGTTGGCCTCGGTGTCCTGCCTGTTCATCTCGGTGCGGATCTTCACCCGCCATTCGGTGACCTTCAGCGTATAGGCGATATAGGCCCCGATGGTCAGCGCCACGACCCCCATGTAGCTCCAGCCGAAGGCGTTCCAGAGAATCACGAGCACCAAAAGCAGTTGCAGCATCAGCGGCACGAGGCTGAACACGAGCACGTTCAGCAGGAAGGCCACGCCCTTCACCCCGCGTTCGATGATCCGGCTGAGCCCGCCGGTGCGGCGCGACAGGTGAAAGCGCAGCGACAACGCATGGATATGCCGGAAGGTCTCGAGCGCCAGCGCGCGCAGCGCCGCCTGTCCGACCGGGGCGAAGACCGCGTCGCGCGCCTGCTGGAACGCCACCTCCATGATGCGCCCGAGGCCGAAGGCGACCGTCAGGCCGACCGCGCCGAGGGCAAGCATCCAGGCGACGCTGTCGCCCGAGGCCTCTCCAGAAAGGCTGTCCACCGCCGCCTTGTAGAACCAGGGCGTCGCCACCGCCGTGAGCTTCGCCGCGACGAGCAGCAGCACCGCGACCACCACCTGGATCCGCGCGGTCCGGTCTCCCTTCGGCCAGAGATAGGGCGCGACCTTCCTCAGCACGCGCCAGCCGTTCTCGGGGCCCTCGGGGGTGGTCATGGTGGGGCGCAGGGACATTCTGGCTTCCTTCGGGGGTGTTGGCTGCGGAGCGGGCGGGGATCGGGGCGCGAGCATCGCGAAATTCCCGCCCGACCACAAGGCCCCCCGCAAAGCTCCGGCCCGCCTGGCCGCCGCGTTCGTCCCTCACTCCTCCGGCAGGACGAAGATCTGGCCCGGATAGATCAGGTCCGGGTCGCGGATCTGATCGCGATTCGCGTCGAAGACCCGCGCATAGAGATAGCCTTCGCCATAGCGCGACGTGGCGATCCCCCAGAGTGTGTTGCCCGGCTGCACCGTCACCGAGGCGATCCGCGACCCCGCGCCCTGCCCGCCTTCGCCGCTCCCGGCGGCGGAGGGGGACGTTCCCGTGAGTTCGGCGAGCACCGCCACATCCTCGCGCTGGAACGGCAGTTCCGCCCGCGCCAGCACGTCGCCCCCGCCTCCGATCTGATCGACCCGAAGCGTGTAGCGCCCCGGCGCGATCCCCGCGAGTTCCTCCCGCCACTGGCCGTCCTCGTCCGCCTCCGCCGCGGTGAGGAACCCGTTGTCGAGATAGATCCGCAGCGCCACGCCCGCGCCCGCGCGACCCGAGACGAAGACCCGCCCCTCGGGATCGTAGGTCACCGCATCGACGCGCAATTCCCCGCTGCGTGTCCCCGGCTGTTGCAGGACGGCGACGCCCGCATCGTCGGCGCGCAGCACCGTCGCCGGGGCCTCCGCCGTCGCCGGCAGCGCGCTTTCGGCCTGCCGCAGGATGGCATCGGCCACCGCGGCGCCGGCCTCTGCGGCGACCCCGGCCTCTCCGCCGGACGGATCGCCGCCTGCGTCTTCCGTGCCATCGGGGGCGGTGCCCTGCGCCACCTCCCTCTCCCCGGTCCGGGTCGAGGGCGTGGCCGGGCCGATCAGGATGCTTTCCTCCGCGGCCTGCCGGATGCCGCCGACCTCCGTCTCGATCCGCATCTCCCGTGCCTCGCCGCTCGGCTCTAGGTCGAACAGCGCGACGAACTCTCCCCGCGCGTCCGCCTCCGTCTCCGCGACCTTCTCGCCGTCCACCAGGATATCGACATGCGCCATGGGTGCGGCGCGCCCGGCGACGGTCGCAAGCCCGTCGGGCGGGATGCGCACGAGGTCGAAGGCGGGATAGGCTCCGTCCGCCGGCCCGGTGGCGGCAACCGCATCGCCGTCGGGCGAAGGCGTGGCATCCGGGGCGGTATCGGTGAGCGTGGGAGCGGCCAGTTGCGCCGTGGCGTCCGCCCCGCCCTGCGCGCGGTCTCCCGCCCCCGGAGCGAAGCGCCAGAGGGTCGCACCGATCGCCGCAATCAGCACGACGGCCGACACCACGGCCAGCGGGCGCAGGTGTGTCCGAGCCTCGGTCATATCCAGTCTTTCATCCCCCGAAATCGCCTTGGTCTAAAGGCTTGAGACAGCCTATCAAGGGGTCTAACAAGGGTCAAAGATTTCCTTTCCCAGACGCAGGTATTCCGATGTCAGCCGTCCGCCCTCATCCGTCCTTTTCCGTCTGCGTCTACTGCGGCTCCCGCGCGGGCGGGCGGCCGGTCTACGAGGCCGACGCGACCGCGCTGGGCCATGCCATCGCGGAGGCGGGCTGGCGGCTCGTCTATGGCGCGGGCGACGTGGGGCTCATGGGCGCGGTGGCGCGCGCCGCGCAGGAGAAGGGCGCGCAGACCTTCGGCGTCATCCCCACCCATCTCCTGCCGAAGGAGGTCGGCAAGCGCGACCTCACGACCTTCATCGTCACCGAGAACATGCACGAGCGCAAGAAGGTCATGTTCATGAATTGCGACGCGATCGTGGTGCTTCCGGGCGGCGCGGGCTCGCTCGACGAATTCTTCGAGGTGCTAACCTGGAAGCAGATCGGCCTGCACGACAAGCCGATCTTCCTGCTCTCCACCGAGGGCTACTGGGCGCCGCTCGCGGATCTCATCGACCATGTGATCGACGAGGGCTTCGCCCCCGCCTCCACCGCCACCTATTTCGAGACGGTGGACACCGTGCCGGAGCTTCTCGAGGCCCTGCGCGCGGCGCGGGTCTGACGGTCCTCCCGCATCGCCTGCACGGTGTAGAGCACGAGCCCGGTCCAGATCAGCGGCATCGCGATCGCATGGGCATGGGTGAAGGGCTCGCCGAAGACGAAGACGGCGATCAGAAGCTGCATCGTGGAATTGAGATACTGGCCGAGCCCCACGGCGATCATCGTCACCCGCTGCGTCGCATAGGCAAAGCCCAAAAGCGGCAGGCCGGTGAGCAGCCCCGACAGGATCAGGAGCAGCGAGGAGCCGAGATCGTGGCCGAAGAGGCCCGCCGCCCGCGCCTCCGTCGCGCCCCATCCGCCGAATTCCGCGCCCGCGATCCACAACAGCGCGAGCGGGGAGAGAAGCACCACCTCGGCGGCGGTGGACAGGATCGGATCGGCGGAAAAGCTTTTCTTCACCGCGCCGTAGAGGGCAAAGCTCGTGCCCATCCCGAGCGCCCGCCACGGCATCTCGCCCAGTTCGAAGGCCAGCACCGCCACGGCGACGGCGGCCAGTGCGACCGCCGGATATTGCAGCCCGCGCAGCCGCTCGCCGAACAGGACGAGCCCGACCAGCACCGCGATCAGCGGCAGGATGTAATAGCCGAGCGCCGCCTCCAGCGTCTTTCCGATGCTCACCGTGTCGATATAGAGGAACCAGTTGACCGAGATGAGCACGGAGGCGAGCGCGACCTTGTAGAGCCCGCTCCAGCCCGTCGAGGGATGCAGCAGCGCCCGCAGCTCTCCGAGCCGTCCGGTCGCGGCGATGTAGAGGGTGAAGAGCACGAAGGACCAGAAGGTGCGATGCGCGAGCACCTCCACCGACGGCACATAGGCGACGAGGTGATAATAGAGCGGCAGAACGCCCCAGGCCATGTAGGTGAGTACGAGGACGAGAAGTCCCTTGCGTGTGCGGGTCATGGCGGGACAAAGCGCGGTTTGGCCGGCGGGCGCAAGCCACGAAAACCGCACAGGGGGGAGCGGGCAAACCGCAACGCGCCGCGACCGGCACAGGAAAAGGGCGCGCCGCCCCCGGCACGCCCTCTCCGCCCGGCGGGACCGCGCGCGCCCGATCCCCGTCAGATCACCGGGGTACGTCCGGTCTCGCCCGGCCCGAATTCCTTCTTCAGGAGCTCCTCGACCTTGTCGAGCGGGTGGTTCGTCAGCGTCTTCGGCAGTTCCGCCACCACCTTGTCGGCCACTTCCTTGTGAAGATGGTCGCGCAACTCCCCGAGCGTGGCGGGCGGCGCGACGAGCACGATACGCTCGAACCGCCCCTTGTGGGCCTCCTTGTAGAGGATCGCGGCGACCTCGGCGGCAAAACGCTCCTTGGCCAGTTCGTGCCAGTCCGTGTCCGCAAAGGCCGATTTCTGCCCCGGCCCGTTGTCGTTCATCCGCCCCGGACGGTTGGCGCCCTGTTCATGGTCGGGCGGATTCTCCTGCGTCTCGATCTTGACGACATTCAGGTCGGGCGTCTGCGCGTCCAGGTCGTTGCGCAGAAACAGGGCCTTCTCCCCGTCCGCGATCAGAACCCAGGTGCCCTGTGTGAGGATGGTCATCTGTCGGTCTCCTTTTCGGTGCCGGTGGCGATCTCGTCGGACTTGCGCACCCGCGTGGTGGTCGGGGTGCCCTGCTCGACGGCCTTTGCCTCGTCGCGCGTGCCCACACGGGCGCCGAGCGTGCCGCCCTCGCGGCCGCCCTGTGCCGGAGCCTCGCCGGGCGTGCCGGTGAGCCTCTCCGTTTCGCGTGTTCCGTCCGCGGACCTCTTGCGCTCTGCCATGTCAGGCCTCCTTTCTGTCCGGGGACCCAACGCGCGCCGGGCCGTGCCCGTTCCGCGCCGGCCGCGCCGGGGCGCGGATCGTGACCACGGTGATCTCGGGCGGCATGTTGACCCGCACCGGCAGTTCGGAACAGCCGATTCCGCCGGAAACGATCATCGTCCGCCCGTCCGAGACATAGCGGCCATAGGAATAGGTTTCGGTCTCCGCCGCCATGATCACCGGCGAACGCTGCCCGAGACGGATCTGGCCGCCATGGGTATGGCCCGAGAGGGTGAGGATGCAGTTCTCCGGCACGTTCGGAAAGAGGTCCGGCTCATGGGCCAGCAGGATGGCCGGCGCATCCGGCGGGATCTGCGCGAAGGCCGCGTCGATATCGTCGAATCCGTCGGTCTTCGGATCGTCGTCGAGCGGCCGCTGGTCCGCGAGACCGGCGAGCCAGAAATCGCCCCCCTCGTGCACAATCCGGGCGGCCTCGTTGTCGAGCAGCGGGATCTCGTGATCCCTCAGCGCGATCTGCGCCTCGCAGGGCCGGCGCTCCCGCGCCGCGGCCTCGTCCTGCCACCAGTCGTGATTGCCGAGCACCGCGAAGGTGCCATGCCGCGCGGTAAAGGGCTTCAGCGCGCCGATGATGTCGTGTTTCGTCATCCGCCCCCAGACCCAGCCATGCGCGGCGTAATAGTCCCCGAGAAGGATCGCCAGATCCGGCTCGAGCGCATTCGCCCGCCGCACGATTCGCCGCACGCGGGACAGCGGAATATGCGGCGCCCCCGCGTGCAGATCGGCGATGAACACGATCCGCAGCGGTGCCCGCCCCGCCCACATCGGGTGGTCGAGCTCATAGCGCTTCACCCGGAGCCGCCAGGCCGGTTCGATCCAGAAGGCATAAAAAAGGGCCAGGAGGAGAAGACCCCCCAGCCCCGTGATCAGCGCGGTCAGCACCAGCGCGCCCTCCTCACATACGGGAGGCGACATTCTCCCAGTTCACGAGCTTGTCGAGGAAGTTCGACAGATAGGCCGGGCGCTTGTTGCGGAAGTCGATGTAATAGGAATGTTCCCACACGTCGCAGCCCAGAAGCGCGGTCTGGCCGAAGCAGAGCGGATTCACGCCGTTCTCGGTCTTGGTGACCTTGAGGCCGCCATCGCTGTCCTTCACCAGCCAGGCCCAGCCGGAGCCGAACTGGCCCGCGCCGGCCGCCGCGAAATCCTCCTTGAACTTGTCGACCGAGCCGAAGCTTTCGGTGATCGCCTTCTCGAGCTCGCCCGGAATCTTGCTCTCGCCCGGCCCCATCATTTCCCAGAACTGGCTGTGGTTCCAGTGCTGCGAGGCGTTGTTGAAGATCCCCGATTGCGCGACGGCGCCGGCCTCGTAGGTGCCCTTCACGATCTCTTCGACCGACTTGCCTTCCCACTCGGTGCCCGCGACGAGCTTGTTGCCGGTGTCGACATAGGCCTTGTGGTGCAGGTCATGGTGATATTCCAGCGTCTCCTTCGACATGCCGAGATCGGCCAGCGCGTCGTGGGCGTAGGGAAGATCGGGAAGTTCGAATGCCATGTTGGGCCTCCATTTTCAGAAGTTTGCGTTTCTGTCGGGTAATAGGTGATCCGACCGCCCCGCCGGGTCAAGGGCGAAGTTCCGGATTCGCCTCCAAAACTCCGCCCCTGCACATGCGCCTCAGCGCGATACCGCCGCGCGGTTCATGTCTCCATAGCCGGTCTGATAGGCGGCCTCACTCTGCGGCCCCGCCGCGGGTTCCGCCTGCGCGGGGAGCTCCCCGCCGGTGATCGCGTACCATGCAAGCCCGGCCAGGATCACCAGCAGCGCACTGACGAGCAGCGCGTAGCTGGCACCTTCGCCAGACAGGCTGTCTCCTTTCTTCATGCTGCATCCTTTCATGATCCCCGTGGTCCCGCCGATGGGACACACTTGCTTACCTGTCCAACGTGTTCCGCGACGGCAGGTTCCCTCTCACCACGCCGCCCCTGTTCACATTCGGGTTGGGTGTGGGCGATATGTCACGGCGGCCGGCACGATCCCGCCGGGGCGGCGCGGCACGCCGCGGGGTGCGGAACGGCCGGGCCAAACCGTCACACCTGCCTCATTGGGGGTTTCGCGGGCCGGTGCGGGCGGATAAACCTCTCCTCCAGACCCTGAGATATCGACGGACCACCCCATGACCTTCTGGATCATCGCCCTCTGCCTCGCCCTCCTGTCGGTGGCCCCGATCGCCCTGGCGCTGCGCCGCGGGCGCGGGATCCTCGACAGCACCGCCTCGGCGGCCGATCTCGAACTCCAGGTCTATCGCGACCAGCTGCGCGATCTCGACCGCGACCTCGCCCGCGGCGTGATCTCCGCCGAGGACGGCAAGCGGGCGCGGGTCGAGATCTCCCGGCGCCTGCTCGAGGCCGACAAGACGCGCGACACCCGCGGCCCGCGGCCCGTCCGCGGCACGCTCGTCGGCGCGCTCGTCCTCGCCGCGCTGGTCCTGGGCGGCAGCGCATGGCTCTACACCGATCTCGGCGCCCCCGCCTATGAGGACCTGCCGCTCACCCGGCGCCTCGCCCTGGCCGAGGCGCGGCGGGAGAACCGGCCCTCCCAGGCGCAGGTCGAGGAACGCCTGCCCGACGCGCCGCCGGCCGAAGCGCCCGATCCGCGGCTCGAGGACCTCCTGGTCCAGCTCCGCGCGGCGCTGGAGACGCGGCCGGACGACCTCCGCGGCCACATCCTGCTGGCGCGCAACGAGGCGGTGGCGGGCCATTACCGCGCCGCCTACGCGGCGCAGCGCGAGGTGATCCGGATCAAGGGCGCGGGCGCCACCGCCGCCGATTACGCCGACCTGGCCGACATGATGATCCTTGCGGCGAACGGCTATGTCTCGCCCGAGGCGGAGGACGCGCTGACCAGGGCGCTGCAACGCGACCCGCAGAACGGCACGGCCCTCTATTACTCCGGGCTGATGTTCGTCCAGTCCGACCGGCCGGACATGGCCTTCCGCCTCTGGCAGCCGCTGCTCAACCGCTCCGCCGCCACCGATCCCTGGGTCGGCCCGATCCGCGCGCAGATCGAGGCGGTCGCCCGCGCCGCGGGGATCGGCTACACCCTGCCCCCCGCCCCCGCCGGCGAGGGGCTCGCGGGCCCGACCCAGGAGGATATCGACGCCACCGCCGACATGACCCCCGAAGAGCGCCAGGACATGATCCGCGGCATGGTCGACGGCCTCGCCGCCCGCCTCGCCAGCGAGGGCGGCAGCCCCGAGGAATGGTCGCGCCTCATCTCCTCGCTCGGCATGCTGGGCGAGACCGAGCGGGCCACGGCGATCTGGGGCGAGGCACAGGTGATCTTCGCCGCCATGCCCGAGGCGCTGGCCACCGTGCGCGCGGGTGCGGAACGCGCCGGGGTGGCGGAATGACCGCGCTCGTCACCGACGATCTCGCCGCCTTCCGCGCCGCCACCCCGCCGCGAACACCGCTCGCCGGGCTCGATTTCGGCGACAAGACGATCGGCGTGGCGATCTCCGACGTGCTGCGCGGCATCGCCTCGCCCACGACCACCATCCGGCGCAGGAAATTCACCCTCGACGCGGAGGCGCTGCTCGCCCTGCTCGCGAACCGCGGGGTCGGCGGCATCGTCCTCGGCCTGCCGCGCAACATGGACGGCTCCGAGGGGCCGCGCTGCCAGAAGACCCGTGCCTTCGCGCGCAACCTCTCCGCGCTGACCGACCTGCCGATGACCTTCTGGGACGAACGCCTCTCGACCGTCATGGCCGAACGTGCGATGCTCGAGGCCGACCTGTCGCGCGCCAGGCGCGCCGAACGGATCGACCAGGTGGCCGCGGGCGTGATCCTCCAGGGCGCGCTCGACCGGCTGCGGAACCTCTGACCCCGATGAGCCCCGAGCCGCGCCATGACTGACGAGATCTGGAAACGCGACGAGATCGAGAGCCCCTGCACCAAGATCTGCCAGATCCACCCCGAGACGGGGCTCTGCCTCGGCTGCGCCCGCTCCGGCGAGGAGATCGGCCGCTGGTCGCGGATGAGCCCCGAGGAACGGCGCGCGATCATGGCCGACCTGCCGGGCCGCACGCCTGCACCGACGGGACGCCGCGGTGGACGGGCGGCGCGGCTGAAACGGATGGAAAAGTGAGTATTTGAACAGCAAAGGAGACGGGATTTCCTTTGCTGTTCAAATACTCGGCTCCGACGGTTCGGCCCGCGACCGCTCAGCCCATGAAGGCCTTGCGCAGCATGTTGAGCGCGACGAGGATGAGGAACAGGCCGAAAACCCGCTTGAGCGGCTTCGGGTCCATCGCATGCGCGATCCGCGCGCCCAGCGGTGCCGTCAGCAGCGTCATGCAGATCACCAGCGCGAAGGCCGCGACATTCACCGCGCCGATGGTGAAGGGCGGCGCGACGCCGTCGGGCAGCGTGACGAAGAGAAAGCCGATGACGGAGGGAATCGCGATCACCGCGCCGAATCCGGCGGCCGTGGCCACCGCCCGGTGGATCGGCACGCCGTAGAGGGTCATCGTCGGCACGCCGAAGGAGCCGCCGCCGATTCCCATGAGCACCGACAGGAACCCGATGAGCGGCGAGACGACGATGCGCACCACACCCTTCGGCATCTCCTCGCCCAGCCGCCAGGCGGCGTTGCCGAAGGTCATGTAGAGACCGATGAAGATCGCGACCGCGCCGAAGATCGCCTGGAGCGTCGCCGAGTGCAGCGAGGAGGCGACCAGCACGCCGATCACCGCCCCGACGACGATGCCGGGCGCGAAGCTCCTGAGGATCGCCCAGTCCACCGCCCCCTTGCGGTGATGCGACATCACCGACCGGATCGAGGTGACGATGATGGTGGCGAGCGAGGTGGCGAGGCAGATCTGCATGAGCTGCGGACTGTCATAGCCCAGCCCCGCGAAGGCGTAGTAGAAGGCCGGCACGAGCACGATCCCGCCGCCGACGCCGAGGAGCCCCGCGAGCACGCCCGCGAAGGCACCGATCACGGCGATGAGCAGGGCGAAGGGCAGCAGGGTGGCGAGATCGGGCATGGAATGTCTCCGGGTTGGAACAGGCCCGGCAGGCTTAGCCCTCCCGCCGGGGATTGGCCAGAGCCCGCGCGCCGGACCCGCCGCTTTGCCCGCCATGCCGTCGCCCGGCCGCCACAGGGCCGCGCCGCCGCCACGGCCGCGCCGGCGGGATGGGGCGATCTGGTCGAAAATCAAGCAGGCGCGTCTTTTTCGGGCGACGGCGCGCCAACGGGCTCTTGCGCGGCGCAAAACCCGTGCTAGCGTCAGATCCCGACACCGGTCCATTTCAGGGAGACGACCACATGACCCCGCTCAAGACCCTCCTCGGCACCGCCGCCTTCGGCGCGCTTGCCAGTGCCGCGACGGCCGAGGATCCCGATCTTCTGGTTTTCGACTATTCCGGCTTCGAAAACCCCGCCTTCCATACGAAATACGAGGAGAAGAACGGTCAGCAGCCCTCCTTCGCCTTCTTCGGGGAGGAAGACGAGGCGCTCCAGAAGCTCGTCTCCGGTTTCAAGGCGGATGTGAGCCATGTCTGCGCGGGCTCCGTCATGAAATGGGAGGAAAGCGGGATTCTCGAGCCCTGGGACACGTCGAAGATCACCGAGTATTCGAAGCTCGACAGCAATCTGCTCGGCAATGACGTCGCCGCCGAGAGCACTTATTTCATCCCCACCGATTTCGGCTCCACCGCCATCGCCTACAACACCGAGGACGTGCCCGAGGAGGCGGTCGCCACGCTTCAGGTCTTCAAGGATCCCGAATATGCCGGCCGCATGACGCTCCCCGACAATGTCGACGACGCCTATGCGCTCGCCTATCTCGCCACCGGCACGACCGACTGGACCGCGGCGACCGACGAACAGTTCCAGGCGGCCTCCGACTGGCTGCGCGAGGTGCATCCGAACCTGCGCACCTACTGGACCGATCCGGCCGAGCTCGCACAGCTTCTCGCGACGGGCGAGGTGCTCGTCGCCTGGGCCTGGAACGAGACGCTGCCGACGATGGCCGAGGAAGGCTTCCCCATCGGCTTTCAGCGCGAGGCGGAGGAAGGCTCCTCGCTCTGGCTCTGCGGCTACGTGAACCTCCGCAACGGACCGGGATCGGAGGAGAAGGCCTATGACTTCCTCAACAGCTTCCTCGACGCCTCCAACGCCGAGACGCTGATGTCGGAAGGCTACGGCATTTCCAACACCGACGGGCTCCAGAGCCTCGGGGAACAGGCGCTGATCGAGGGCGGGCTCGAACCGATCGACGTGCCGGTGCTCGCCCAGCTCCCGATGCCCGTCGAGCTGCGCGAGAAGCAGTCCGAAGAGTTCGAGAAGATCAAGGCCGGCTTCTAACCTGCTGACCGACCGCCGAAAAACCACCGGAACGCCGCCTCCCCCGGAGCGCGGCGTTTTGCATGTCCCGCGCGTCGGCGCCCCTTGAAACCGGGCGCGCATTCGCCTAATTATGGCATGTCCCCTCGGGGGCTATGGACATAAACGCGCATGTAATAAGCGGATCGGACCCGGGGGCGGTACCCGGCGGCTCCACCAAACACCCTCGTTGGGGGATCATGGGGCCGAAACAGGATCGACGGACGTCTAAAGATGTGGCTTTGTCCCGGTGAGATACCACCGTTATCGGTTCACAAAGTACAATTGCCAACGACAATCGTGCTCCGGTTGCTCTCGCCGCTTGATGCGGTGCGAAAGACCGAAATCTAAGTCCTGACCTCTAGCAAGGCCAGGCGGGGTTCGCAGGCACCTGGCAACAGAAGCCTGCACTTCCCCCTCCTCTCCCGACACCGACGGACCTCCCGAGATCGCACGCGCGCGGGGCGACGGCATCTGCGGGCGGCGCGTCAACCTTTTCTTCAGATCCGCCTGCCATCCTCGCAGCCGGAACGGAGTGGAAAGGAGGCCGCCGTGACCGGGCTCGAGCTTCTGACGGCATGGTATGAACGCATCTGGGTGAAGGGCGACCTTTCCGGCCTCGACGAGTATTTCGAGCGCGACGCCTCCGCGGGCGGGCTGATGTCCGACCTGGCGACGGAGCTCGAGGATTTCCGCGCCCTCATCCCCGCGGTTCTGCTGCGGCTGCGCGACATCTCCTTCGAGGTCGAGGATGCGATGGAACTGGGCGATCGTGCCTGGATGCGCATGACCCTCCGCGCCCGGCGGGCGGAGGACATGAATCCCGTCTCGATCTCCGGCCAGGTGATGATCCGGACCCGCCACGGCAAGATCGTCGAGGCGCATAACGCCTTCGACCTGCTGAGCTATTTCGAGCAGATGGGCAACCTGCCCCGCGACACGATCGCCCTGTGCCTCGCGGGGGAGGAGCTGCGGTGATCCCGGCGGCGCGCCCGCGCCTCGCGCGGAGGAAGGCGCCATTGACGCCGCGCTGCGCCCCGCTACGATGGCCGGACCCTCTTCCCCTGCGAGCGCCTCATGACGCCCCGGCCGATTTCCCCGTCCATCCCCCTGCCCGAGTTTGTCCGCGCCTTCGCGCGGATCGGCCGGCTCTCCCCGCCGGTGCTCGCCGCACAGATCGCGGTGATGCACCACGAACTCGTCACCCGGAGAGGCTGGATGAAGGAGGAGGGTTTTCTCTCCGCCCTCTCCTTCTGCATGATGCTGCCCGGACCCGAGGCGATGCAGCTCGCCACCTATTGCGGCTGGCGCTTGCGCGGCGTGCCGGGCGGCGTGGCCGCGGGCCTGTTCTTCGTCGCGCCGGGCGCGCTCGTGATGCTTGCGCTCGCCGCGCTCTACGCGCGCTTCGGCCAGTTGCCGCTCTCCGAGGCGCTGTTTTCCGGGGTGAAGGCGGCGGTCGTGGTGATCGTGCTCCAGGCGCTCCTGCGCCTCGCGCGCACATCGCTCGGCCGCCGCGACCGCCGGGCGCTCGCCATCGCGGCCTTCCTGCTGCTCACCGTCTTCGCCGTGCCCTTCCCGCTCATCGTCGCCGGGGCGGCCGCCTTCGGCGCGCTGCGGGCCGCCCCGGCCCCGCGACGCCCCGTTCCGCCGCCCGCCACCGGCCATCTCCCGCGCACGCTCCTCCTCTGGGGCACGCTCTGGGCCCTGCCCCTCGCCGGGCTGTGGCTCGCCGGACAGGAGCGGCTGCTCGCGATCGGGCTGTTCTTCTCCCGCCTCGCGGTCGTCACCTTCGGCGGCGCCTATGCCGTCCTCGCCTACATGTCGCAGGAGATCGTGGCGCGCCAGGGCTGGCTCACGCCCGAGGCGATGCTCGACGGGCTCGGCCTTGCCGAGACGACGCCGGGACCGCTCATCCTCGTCACCGAATTCGCCGGCTATCTCGCCGCCGCCCCGCTCGGCCCCTGGGGCGGGCTGGCCGGGGCCGCGCTCACGCTCTGGGTGACCTTCGTCCCCTGCTTCCTCTGGATCTTCGCCGGCGCCCCCTATGTCGACTGGATCGCGACCCGCCCCCGGCTCTCGGCCGCCCTGTCCGCGGTCACCGCCGCCGTGGTCGGCGTCATCGCCGCGCTGGCCTGGTGGTTCGCGCTCCACCTGCTGTTCGCAGAAACCGGTCCCCTCGCCCTCGGCCCCGTCCACATGACGCTGCCCCATCCCGAAAGCCTCCGGCCCGAGGCGCTGCTCCTCCTGGCCGTGGCGGCGGTCTCGCTCTTCGCTCTCCGGCTCGGTCTCGGCGCCACGCTCGGCCTCGCCGCCCTGGCCGGGCTCGCGCTCCACCTGCCCGGCTGACCCCTCTTTCCTTACCCGCAGAATCTCGTATGCTGCCCGAAAGGGGAGCGCGTCAGGCGGCCGTGCGGGGCCACCGTCCCGGCGTTTCCGCGAGGATAAAGGAAAGGATGCTCGGATGGCCAAAACCATCGACTACGGGAACCTGATGCACGAGGCCATGCGCGGGCTGATCCGCAAGGTGCTGGCCGCGGTCGCACAGGAGGGACTGCCGGGCGACCATCACTTCTTCATCACCTTCGACACGATGCATCCCGACGTGGAACTCGCCGACTGGCTGTCGGACCGCTATCCCGAGGAGATGACCATCGTCATCCAGCACTGGTTCGACAATCTCGAGGTCTCCGCCGACGGATTCGCCATCACCCTCAATTTCGGGGACAGCCCGGAACCGCTCTACATCCCCTATGACGCGATCCGCACCTTCGTCGACCCCTCGGTCGAATTCGGGCTGCGCTTCGAGACGCAGGAATATGACGCGGAGGAGATCGACGAGGACGAGGAGGAGCTTCCGCAGGATGCGGAGGTGAAGGCCTTTGCGCCGAAGGACGAGGACGACAAACCCGCCGGACCGAAAGAAGCGGAAATCGTGTCGCTCGACAAGTTCCGCAAGTGATCCCCGCCGCCTGCCGCCGGGGAGACGGCGCAGGGACCGGACCATGAAGTTTCGGTAACGGCGGTTCAACGCCCCTTGCCCGGACGCCGCGTTCATCGCATGTCTGTCGCACTTGCGCCAACCGGAGGAAGCGATGCCGCCTGAATTTGCCGTGTTCCTGGGAGAAATGATCCGCAATCCGGGCGAGGTGCGCGCCATCGCGCCCTCCTCCTCCGGGGCCGCACGGCTGATCACCGCAGGGCTCGAGGCGGTGCGCGGGCCGATCGTGGAGATCGGCGCGGGCACCGGCGCCTTCACCCGTGCGATCCTCGCCCGCGGCATCGCCCCGGAACGCCTCACGATCTTCGAGCTGAACCCGCGCTTCTGCACCGACCTGCGGGAGAAATTCCCCGGCGTGCGGGTGCTCGACCGTCCCGCCGAGGACATCGCGGAGGCCGGGCTTTCCGAGGTCGGCGCGGTCGTCTCCGGCGTGCCCGTGCTCGCGAAGCCCGCGCTCCAGCGTGCGGTCGTGGGCCGCGCCTTCCGGGTCATGGCGCAGGACGGTTTCTTCACCCAGATCACCTATGCCAACAGCTCGCCGGTGACGCCTGAGATGCAGGCCGAGCTCGGGCTCGTCTCGGTGAAGCGCGGCACGGTCTGGGCCAATCTCCCGCCCGCGCGGATCTTCGAATATCGCCGCAAGCCCGCATAACCCGCCAAAGGGGGTGGGATTTAGCGCAAACAGCGGCCGTGTATGCTTCGGTATACATTGCATGGGCGCGGGCGAGGCTCTATAGCCAAGGCGACGTTTGGTAAAGCCAGGGAGATCCCCGATGACCGAGACCCGCACCGAAACCGACAGCTTCGGCCCGCTCGAAGTTCCCGCCGACAAATACTGGGGTGCCCAGACCCAGCGTTCGATCATGAACTTCCCGATCGGATGGGAGAAGCAGCCGGTTCCGATCGTGCGTGCGCTCGGCGTGATCAAGAAGGCCTGCGCGATGGCCAACAGGGAGCTCGGCACGATGGAGCCGGAGATCGCCGATGCGATCATCGCGGCCGCCGGTGAGGTGATCGAAGGCAGGTTCGACGACAACTTCCCGCTCGTCGTCTGGCAGACCGGCTCCGGCACGCAGTCGAACATGAACGCCAACGAGGTGATCTCCAACCGCGCGATCGAGATGCTCGGCGGCGAGATGGGCTCGAAGGCGCCGGTCCATCCGAACGATCACTGCAACATGGGCCAGTCCTCGAACGACACCTTCCCGACCGCGATGCATGTCGCCATCGGCATGCAGGCGCGCGACGTGCTTCTGCCGGGCCTGACCAAGCTCGCAGAGGCGCTCGAGGCGAAATCCGAGGCCTTCAGGGACATCATCAAGATCGGCCGCACCCATACGCAGGACGCCACCCCCCTGACGCTCGGCCAGGAATTCGGCGGCTATGCGCATCAGGTCCGCATGGGCATCAAGCGCGTCGAGATGTGCCTGCCCGCGATCTACGAGCTGGCGCAGGGCGGCACCGCCGTCGGCACCGGGCTCAACACGAAAAAGGGCTGGGCCGAAATGGTCGCCGCCAACATGGCCGACATCACCGGCCTGCCCTTCGTCACCGCCCCCAACAAGTTCGAGGCACTGGCCGCCCATGACGCGATGGTGATGTTCTCCGGCGCGCTGAAAACCGTTGCCGCCTCGCTCTTCAAGATCGCCAACGACATCCGCCTTCTGGGCTCCGGCCCCCGCTGCGGCCTGGGCGAGCTGATCCTGCCGGAAAACGAACCCGGCTCCTCGATCATGCCGGGCAAGGTGAACCCGACCCAGGCCGAGGCGCTGACCATGGTCTGCGCGCATGTCATGGGCAACGATGCCGCCATCGGTTTCGCCGGATCGCAGGGCCATTTCGAACTCAACGTCTACAACCCGATGATGTCCTACAACGTGCTGCAATCCATGCAGCTTCTGGGCGACAGCGCCTCCGCCTTCACCGACAACATGGTGGTGGGCATCGAGGCCAACGAGCCGCGGATCGAGAAGCTTCTGCATGAATCGCTCATGCTCGTGACCGCGCTCGCCCCGACGATCGGCTATGACAACGCGACGAAGGTCGCGAAGACCGCGCACAAGAACGGCACGACGCTGAAACAGGAGGCCATCGCCCTCGGTTTCGTCGACGAGAAGACCTTTGACGAGGTGGTGCGCCCGGAGCTGATGATCGGGCCGAACGACTGACCGGGGGCCCCTGCCCCAAACGGATCCTGCGAAGGCGGCTCTCGGGCCGCCTTCGTCATTCCGGGACGCGCCGTTCGCGGACCGCCCCGATTTTCACCCGCGGCACAGTGATCGCTTCGTGAGCGGGTGTGACTCCCTCCCGCAAGACAAACGTGGCACTCTGCCGGAATGAACCGCCGCCAGATCCTCGCCGCCGCCCTCGCCCTGCCCTTTGTCCGGCCGGCTTCCGCACAGCCGAGCGTCCCCCTTCCGGAAGCGGTCGCCGGCCTCGGACAACTTCACTCGGTGCAGGTGCAGCGCGGCGGCGAGGTGATCTTTTCGGAGGCCCCGCGCGGCCCCGGCCTCGGCGGCCTCGCCAATATCAAGAGCTGTTCGAAAAGCCTCGTCGCGCTCTGCCTCGGCGATGCGCTCTCGCGCGGCGTCATCGGGAGCATCGAGGCGCCGCTGTCCGAGGTGGCGCCCGACCTCATTCCCGCCGGCGCGCTGCCGAAGGTCGGCACAATCACGATGGAAGACCTCGTGACCCTGCGCGCCGGGCTCGAACGCACCTCGGGACCGAATTACGGCAGTTGGGTGAGTTCCAGCAACTGGGTCGCCAATGCGCTCGGCCGCAGGATGGAGGCCGAGCCCGGCGGCCGGATGCTCTATTCGACCGGCACCACCCATGTGCTCGGCGCGGCGCTCGCGGAGGCGACCGGCGAAACGCTCCTGGCCCAGATGCGCCGGATCCTGGCCGACCCGCTCGACATCGAGATCCCGGCCTGGATCCGCGATCCGCAGGGCTATTACCTCGGCGGCAACGAAATGGCGCTCACCCCGCATGCGATGCTGCGGATCGCGGTGATGATGCGTGACGGCGGACGCTACAACGGCACACAGGTGATCCCGGCGGACTGGGTCGCCGCCTCGCTCGAACCGCGCACGCGCTCGCCCTTTTCCGGCATGTCCTACGGCTATGGCTGGTTCCTGACCGACACGGGCTATGCGCTCGCGCGCGGCTACGGAGGCCAGATCATCGCCTGCCATCCCGAACTCGAGCTCGCCGTCGCGATCACCTCCGACCCGAGCCAGCCTGCGCGGTCCGAGGGCTATTTCGGCGATCTCATGGCGCTGCTCGAGGGGCCGGTGCTGGCACTGGCGTGAGGCCGCGCGATGTGGTATCATCCCACCTCATGAGCACCGTGACCAATCTCAACCGCTTCCGCAAGGAAAAGGCCCGCGCCGAAAGGCGCGCCGAGGCCGATGGCAATGCCGTGAAATTCGGTCGCACGAAGGCGCAAAAGGCGCTGGAGGAGGCGCAGACGGCCAGGGCCAGGGCCACGCTCGACGCCCACAGGCGCGACACGCCGGAATGAACGCGCGCCCGGTGAAACGGTCGCTGACGCTGCACGGGCACCGCACCTCCGTGTCGCTCGAGGAGCCGTTCTGGCGCGCCTTCCGCGCCATCGCGAAGGAACGCGACCTGCCGATCAACGTGCTCGCCGCGGAAATCGACGAGACGCGCGGCACCGAGAGCGGGCTTGCCTCCGCGATCCGCGTGTATGTCCTTGATTATACTCAGAAAAAATTCCAGGCAGGCGCCTGAGACACGAGGCTGAGGCGCAAGGCGCGCCGGAATGGCCCCTGCCCCAGCCGTGCCTCGGCCACCGCCGCGGGATCGCGCGCCGCCTGCCGCAGGAGCGGGATCTGCATCATCGCGTCGATCATCGGCGCACGGGTCGCCGCGGGCAACCGTCCGATGCGCACCGCCGCCTCCCGCGCCGCCTCCAGCGCCTCGCGCGCCAGCGCCGCGACCGCCTCCGGCCGCCCGTCGACGAGCGGCACGCGCCCGGCCTCCTGCAAGGCCGGGATTGCCAGCAGGTAGCGCCCGAGCGCCCCCGCAAAGCCGAGCCGGTCGAAATCCGCGGTCAGATCCGCAGCCGCGCCGAGCCGCCGCGCCGCAACCGTCATCGGCAGCGCGTAGCTGTCGTGCAGATAGCGCCGGAACGCCGCCTCATCTTCATGCGGATCGCGATAGATGTCCCATTGCCGCGCCACCACCGCGCGATCGAGCGCCGCGGCCGAATCCGCGTCGAGCACGACGGAGAGCGGGTCCGCGACCTCATGGGCGCGCGGCGGTTTGCCGTCGATCCGCTCCTGCAACACGTCGCGCCAGAACTGGAGCCGCATTTCCGCGATCATCGCCTCCTGCGTCACCCAGGGCGCCTTCGCGACCTCGAGGCAGAAGGCATGGATCGGGAACAGCACCTCGCGCGCGGCCACCGGCGCGGCCATCGTGGCGCGGAACCGCTCCGCGTCGCCCTTCTCCACGATCTCCGCACAGGCCTGAACGCTCATCACGCTGCCCCCGGCACCCGCGCCCCGTCGGACACGAGCTTCCACAGCACCGCGTCGAGCAGCGCCTCGAAACTCGCATCTATGATGTTCGAGGACACGCCCACCGTGGACCAGCGCCGCCCGAGGCTGTCCTCGTGGTCGATGACGACGCGGGTGCGTGCCTCGGTGCCGCCGTTGGTGATGCGCACCTTGAAATCCACGAGCTCCATGTCCCCGATCAGGTCCTGATAGGGGCCGAGATCCTTCATCAGCGCCTTGGAGAGCGCGTGGACCGGCCCGCCGTCGCTGCCGTCGGCCATGATGCCTTCGGAGACCGACAGATGCCGCTCCCCCGCGATGTTCACGACCACCGTCACCTCGGAGAGGTGCACCGGATTGCCCCGCGCGTCGCGGCGCCGTTCGACCGTGGCACGATAGCGTTCGACCTCGAAGAACCCCGGCATGAGCCCGAGTTCGCGCCGCGCCTCGAGTTCGAAGGAGGCCTGCGCCGTGTCATAGCTGTAGCCGTCCGCCTCGCGCGTCTTGATCCGCTCGAGGATGCGGCCGAGATCCGCCTTTTCGGGAACGGCGAGCCCCATGTCGCGCAGCCGCTCGCGCAGGTTCGACTGCCCCGCCTGGTTCGACATCGGCACGATGCGGGCGTTGCCAACCGTCTCCGGCGGAACATGTTCGTAGGTCGCGGGATCCTTCAGGATCGCGGAGGCATGGAGCCCCGCCTTGTGCGCGAAGGCCGAGGCCCCGACATAGGGCGCGCTCCGCAGCGGCACGCGGTTGAGGATGTCGTCGAGCATGCGCGAGGTCTTCACGAGGCCGCGCAGCGCC
The DNA here is from genome assembly GCF_000819565.1 of Celeribacter indicus. Classification (NCBI taxonomy): domain Bacteria; kingdom Pseudomonadati; phylum Pseudomonadota; class Alphaproteobacteria; order Rhodobacterales; family Roseobacteraceae; genus Celeribacter; species Celeribacter indicus. The sequence goes on along the minus strand of NZ_CP004393.1, from coordinate 2,490,879 downwards.
GCCTCGCTCACTCCGGTCTCGAAGCGGGAGCGATAGGGCTCCTTGAGCAACAGGGTCGGAATGAGCGTCGTCAGGTTGGCATTGCCGCAGCGTTCCCCGAGCCCGTTCAGCGTGCCCTGAACCTGCCGCGCGCCGGCATCGACGGCGGCAAGGCTGTTGGCGACCGCGTTGCCGGTATCGTCATGGGTGTGGATGCCCAGACGGTCGCCCGGAATCCCCGCCGCGATCACCGCGCGGGTGATCCGGGACACCTCGGCCGGAAGCGCCCCGCCATTCGTGTCGCACAGCACGATCCAGCGCGCGCCCGCCTCATGCGCGGCCTTGCAGCAGGCAAGCGCATAGTCGGGATTGGCCTTGTACCCGTCGAAGAAATGCTCCGCATCGAACAGCGCCTCGCGGCCCTGCGCGACGACATGCGCGACGGATTTCGCGATATTGTCGAGATTGTCACCGAGCGTGATGCCGAGCGCGGTGGTGACATGGAAATCGTGGGTCTTGCCGACGAGACAGACCGCCCGCGTGCCGGCGTTCAGCACGCCCGCGAGCACCTCGTCATTCTCCGCCGAGCGCCCGGCACGCTTGGTCATGCCGAAGGCGGTGAAGGTGGCGCGCGTTTGCGGCGCATCGGCGAAGAAATCGCTGTCGGTCGGATTCGCACCGGGCCAGCCGCCCTCGATGTAATCGACGCCGAGCCGGTCGAGCGCCGCGGCGATCAGGTGCTTTTCCGGCGTGGAGAACTGCACGCCCTGGGTCTGCTGCCCGTCGCGGAGCGTCGTGTCGTAGAGGGTGAGGCGGTCCCTGGTCATTCGTTCTGTCCCTGATTTCGCCTGTGGGAACCACGGGCTGCGCCTGCCTGCCCTCCGGCAGGCGCAGTCGCGCCCGCCCGGTGAGGCGCTGCCCTCAGTTCTGTTGAACGAACCGTCACAGCAAGCCCTCCAGTTTCCCCGCATCGAAATTCGGCCCCGGCTCCAGCGCGACACCTGTCTTCGACATGCGCACCTCGACGCCTGCCTCGAGAAGCGCGGCTTTCATCGCGTCCACGGCAGAGAAGTCCTTGGTCTCCATGGCGGTCTGGCGGAGGGTGGAGAGACGGTCGGCATAGGACGTAAGGTCCACGCCCGCGTCTTCCCAGCCGCCGAGGTCAGGGGTGAGAAGGCCGAGGAGGTTGGCAGACCCCAGCAGCACCGCCGGATGGTCGATCCCGTGCAGTACGGAAATCGCGCCCGCGGTGTTGAGATCGTCCGCCAGCGCGGTGACGACCTCCGGCGCGGGCTCTCCCGGCACCACACCCTCCGTCATCCTGCGCCACTTCCTCAGCGTCGCCTTCGCCTGGTCCGCCTTCTCCGCGGTCCAGTCCATCGGCTTGCGGTAATGCGTCGAGAGGAACACGAAGCGGATCACCTCCCCCGGCACGCCCGGCAGTCCGTCGTGGCCGTCGAGCAGGTCCCGCACGGTGAAGAAATTGCCCAGTGACTTGGACATCTTCCTGCCCTCGACCTGCAACATCTCGTTGTGGAGCCAGTAGCGCGCGAAACCGCCCTGCGGATGGGCGCAGCAGCTCTGCGCGATCTCGTTCTCATGGTGCGGGAACATCAGGTCGTTGCCGCCGCCATGGATGTCGAAGGTTTCTCCGAGCAATTCATAGGACATGGCCGAGCATTCGATGTGCCAGCCCGGACGCCCGCGCCCCCAGGGGCTGTCCCAGCCGGGCAGATCCCCGGAGGACGGTTTCCAGAGCACGAAATCCATCGGATTGCGCTTGTAGGGCGCCACCTCCACCCGCGCGCCGGCGATCATGTCGTCGATGGACCGGCCCGAAAGCCTGCCGTAATCGCGGTAGCTTTCGACGGCGAAGAGCACATGCCCCTCCGCCTCATAGGCATGGCCGCCCGCGATCAGCCCTTCGATCATCGTGATCATCGCGCCGATATACTCCGTCGCCCGCGGCATCTCGTCCGGGTCGAGCGCCCCCACGGCGCGCATGTCCTCGAGATACCACTGCGTCGTCTCGTCGGTGATCTCGCGGATCGGGCGGCCAGTCTCGGCGGCCTTGGCGTTGATCTTGTCGTCGACATCGGTGAAGTTGCGCACATAGGTGACGTGATCGACGCCGTAGACATGGCGGAGCAGCCGGTAGAGCACGTCGAACACGATCACCGGCCGCGCATTGCCGATATGGGCGCGGTCATAGACCGTCGGACCGCAGACATACATCCGCACGTTGCGGGGGTCGATCGGCGTGAAGATCTCCTTGCGGCGGGTCTTCGAGTTGGTGAGCTTGATCTCGGTCATAAGCCGTCCCTTCGGGCTGTCCCCGCGGGCTTTATCAGCTTCGTTTTCAGGTGAAAAGAGACCGGCCCGCGTGACGTTGTCAGCTGACAATACAGCAGGTGATGAGGATGCCGCGGTTGGTCATGGCGCCGTTGTAGCGCGCTCCTTCGCACTTGCATAGCCCCCATCGTCGCGCCACACTCCGGCCATGACCCGTGACGAGGTGAACGCCATATGCCGGGACTTTCCCGGTGCCGAAGTCTCCGACCCCTGGGGCGGCGGGCATGACGCGTGGAAGGTCGGCGGAAAGATGTTCGCGGCCATCGGCGCGATGGATCTCGGCGTCTGCGTCAAGACGCCGGACGTCGAGACGGCGCAGATGCTGATCGACGCGGACGTCGGGCAGAAGGCGCCCTATTTCCACCGGAGCTGGGTGTTGCTCGGCTGGGACCAGCCGCATGAGGAGGTCGCACACCGGATCCGCGTCTCCTATGAACTGATCGTCTCGAAACTCCCGAAAAAGACGCGGGACGCGATCAAGTGAGATGGACTTCGCCCCGGCAACGCGGCAGGTTGGCCCCATGACACGCGATCCCATCCACGACCTGCCCGAAGGCATCGACCAGCTCCTCGAAATCATGCGCCGGCTGCGCGATCCCGTGACCGGCTGCCCCTGGGACATCGCCCAGGATTTCGCGACGATCTCCCCCTACACGATCGAGGAAGCCTATGAGGTCGACGACGCCATCGCGCGCGGCGATATGGAGGATCTGAAATCCGAGCTCGGGGATCTTTTGTTCCAGTCGGTCTTTCAGGCGCAGATCGCCGCCGACAAGGGTCTTTTCGACTTTCACGACGTCGCGCAATCCATTGCGAATAAAATGATTTCCAGACATCCTCATGTGTTCGGCGAGGACAGCAATGCGAAGACGCCCGAACAGCAGACGGTGGACTGGGAACGGGAAAAGGCCGCCGAACGCGCCCGGCGCGGGGAGACGCGGGTGCTCGACGGGGTGGCGATGGGGCTGCCGGCGCTGATGCGCGCGCAGAAGCTGCAAAAGCGCGCCGCGCGGGTCGGGTTCGACTGGCCCGACGCCGCCGATGTGCTCGACAAGATCCGCGAGGAGGCCGCCGAACTCGCCGAGGCGCGCGACCGGCTGACGCAGGCGGAGGTGTTCGAGGAATTCGGCGATCTCCTTTTCGTCATGGTCAATCTCGGCCGGCACCTGGGCGTGGATGCGGAGGAGGCCCTGCGCGCCTGCAACGCGAAATTCACGCGACGTTTCAATGCGGTGGAGGACGCTCTTGCGGACCTGGGCAAGGTACCGCAGGACAGCGACCTTGCGGAGATGGACGCGCTCTGGAATGCCGCGAAGGCGGCGGAGAAGGCCGGCGGCCGCCCCGACGCGCCCGCCGCCGCCCCGGAACCGGGCCCCGATCGCAGTTGACCCAAGGAAAATTGTCGGATTTAACCGCAGGAAACGGACCCGCACAGACAGGAGACGCAAATGCGCTGCGGACTGGCCCTGCTCGTCACCACGACCCTTGCCGCGGCGCCGGCGCTGGCGGATGTGAACGTCTATTCCTATCGCCAGCCGGAGCTGATCGCGCCGCTGACAGAGGCCTTCACGGCGGAGACCGGGATCAAGGTCAATGTCGCCTTTCTCGAACAGGGCATGGTCGAACGGCTGAAGGCGGAGGGCGACCGCTCCCCCGCCGACGTGATCCTGACCGTGGACATCGCGCGCCTTTCCGAGGCGGTGGATGCCGGCGTGACCCGGCCGCTCATGACGGAGACGCTGCAACGGAACGTGCCGCCCGCCTTCCACGACCCCGACGGCCACTGGTGGGGCCTGACCACGCGCGCGCGTATCGTCTATGCCTCCAGGGAGCGCGTGCCGGAGGGGGAGATCACCACCTACGAGGATCTCGCGAACCCGAAATGGGAGGGCCGCATCTGCACCCGTTCGGGGCTTCACACCTACATGATCGGCCTCACCTCCGCCTATCTCGCCCATCACGGGCCGGAGGAGACGAAGGCCTGGCTCGAGGGGCTCAAGTCCAACCTCGCGCGCCGGCCGCAGGGTGACGACCGCGCGCAGGTCCGGGCGATCTGGGCCGGCGAATGCGACATCTCGCTCGGAAACACCTATTACATGGGCGAGATGCTGTCCGATCCGGACCAGAAGGACTGGGCGGAGAGCGTGCGCCTCGATTTCCCCGTCTTCGACGTCGAGGGCGGCGGCACCCATGTGAACATCTCCGGCGTCGCGCTCACGAAAGCCTCGAAGAACACCGAGGATGCCATTCGTTTCATTGAGTTTCTGACCTCGTCGGAGGCGCAGGAGATCTATGCCGAGGTGAATTCCGAATATCCGATCGCGCCGGGCGCCGCCCCGTCGGAGCTCGTCGCGGGCTGGGGCAGTTTCACGCCGGACAACCTGAACCTGATGGAGATCGCGACGCAGCGCGGCGCGGCGCTGCGGCTGACCGAAGAGGTGGATTACGACGGCTGACGGGCCGGCCGCGGCGACGTTCGGCAGCGTTCCGCCGTCATGAAAAATTCACGGGCACAATAACCCGTTCTTAAGGTTTCAGAGGTAGTGTTGCCGTGAAGGAAGCAGGACCTTTTGAAATGCCCTATGCGATGCCCGCCTATGCGATGCCCGATGCCATGACGACGGATGCCATGACGACTCCCGTGACGACGCTGTCCCCCCTCCGACCCCTGGTCCTCCGCCCTGCCCGTGCGGAAGACCTGCCCCATCTGGCGAAGCTGATCGCCGCCTTCGCCGCGGAACATCCCGACCCCCTCCGGCTCGACGAGGCGACGCTGATCGACCTCGTCTTTGCCGACGCGCCCTGGGCGCAACTGATCGTGGCCGAGGCGGAGGGCCTCTATCTCGGCTATGCCGTGCTCACCGGCACGCTCGGACGCCCCGGCGGCAGGACCGGCCTGTCGCTGCGGCACCTCTTCGTGCGCGCGGACCATCGCGGCCACGGGATCGGCCGCGCCCTCCTTACCGCCGCGCAGGAGGCGGCGGCGACGCTCGGCCCTGCGGCCCGGCTGTCCGTCTCCCCCGCCACCCTGTCGCGGCTGCACCGCGGCAGCGCGCCGGTCGAGTTCGGCTTCCGCGCCCGGCGAGCGGAGGCGGTGGCCCTCGCCGTCTGAGCGCGCCGTCCGCGGATCGGACTGCGTCGCATATGGACCGAATGGACCGAAGTGCGCGCGCACGCGGGGCGGCTCATAGGTCGGTCAGGTCGCGGTCTGTCGCATGCGACGCCCATGGATCCGGGTGTTGCTGATCCGGCCGTGTGGTCCAGAAGTCGAGGACGGCGCCAGCGGAGCACACCGCCCGGCGCGCCAGCCTTGGGGCAGAGCCTGCATCCCAGTGCGGAGCGGAGCGCGCCGCCTGTGCATGGGAGCAGTCCACGCCGCGGGGCGGAGCGCATCGCTTGCGGATGAGAGAGCGCACCGTTTGTGGATGAAAGGGTGGGCCAGTCGGTTGGCGCGGCCGATGGTGCATCGCAGCCACGGCTTGTGGAGGAGAGTCTTCCGCGCCGGCTGTGGAGGGGAGCAGTCCATGCTCCCCGGCTCAGAGCAGATCGCCTGCGGGGCGCGCAGCGGTCCACGCCGCGGAGCGGAGCGCATCGCTTGCGGATCGAGCCATCCGGGGGCGCATCGCCTGGGGTTTCGGAGCGGCCCCTCCCGCAGTCCCTCCCCACGGATCAGCGTGTGCCGCCAGTGGAGCGGAGCATCCTGCCGATGGACCGCAGCGGACCGAGGCCCGCCGCAGCGCGGGTCAGAGCGGGAAGACGTCGACGCGCTGGCCTTTCACGGCGAGTCCGACTTCGCCCTTGCAGAGCCGCAGCGCATCGGCGCCGAAGACCTCCCTGCGCCAGCCTTTCAGCGCGGGAAGGTCGCGCTGGCCCGCGGCGATGAGGTCCAGGTCGGCGGCGGAGGCGATCATCTTCGCCGCGACATTGTAGGTGTCGGACTTCGCCTTCAGCAGCACGCGCAACATGTCGGCAAGCGCCGGATTCACCTGAAGCTTGTCCCGCGACTGGTCGAGCTTCGGCATCTGCGCGGGCGTGTAGGCCGCCGCCGTCTCGATCGCCTGGAGGATGCCGTCCGCGATCTCGCCCTTGCGCGCCTCGCGCAGCAGCAGCCGGGAGCGCGACAGGTCCTGCGGCGTCTTCGGCTTCGTGGAGGCGAGCTCGAGCAGCGCGTCGTCCTTGAACACGCGGGTGCGGGGGATGTCGCGGCTCTGGGCATAGGCCTCGCGGAAGGCGGCGAGCTCCTTCACCGCGGCCAGGAACTTGCCCGAGCTCGTGCGCGTCTTGACCCGCAGCCAGGCCTCGTCGGGATGGACGATATAGGTCTCCGGCGAGGACAGGATCTCCATCTCCTCGGCCACCCAGGCCTCCCGCCCCTCCCGCGCGATCTCGTCGCGCAGGTATTCGTAGATCACCCGCAGGTGGGTGACGTCGGCGATCGCATACTGTTCCTGCGCGGGCGTCAGAGGACGGCGGGACCAGTCGGTGAAGCGCGAGGTCTTGTCGAGGCTTTCGCGCGCGATCTTGCGCACCAGCGTCTCGTACCCCACCTGTTCGCCGAAGCCGCAGACCATCGCGGCCACCTGCGTGTCGAAGAGCGGTTCGGGGATCACCCCGCCCTGGATGAAGAAGATCTCGAGATCCTGGCGCGCGGCGTGGAAGACCTTCACGACGCCCGGATCGCGGAACAGCTCGTAGAGCGGCGCGAGGTCGAGCCCCTTCGCCAGCGGATCGACCAGCGCCGCGTCCTCCTCGGCGTCGCCCGGAACGGCGAGCTGCACGAGGCAGAGCTTGGAGTAATAGGTGCGTTCCCGGAGAAACTCGGTGTCGACCGTGACATAGGCATGTGCGCTGGCCCGGTCGCAGAAGGCGGCGAGGCCTTCGGTCGTCGTGATCTTGATCATGCGTCTTCTTTTTCGCTCGCGGGGCGGGGTCATCCCGCCGATCCGTCGTGCATACGCAGCTTCCGGGGGAAAGAAAAGGCCCTTGCGGCACCGCGGCCACAGTCTGTGGCACGCGCGCCATGCCGGGGGCGGGATCAGGTGATCGGCAGCGTCCCCCTGGCCTCGCACAGGAGCGTCACCACCGCGCCCGCGTCGACGATCTCGTAGGCCGGGTCCATCTGCTCGGCGGTGAAGCCGTTGTGGATCATGCAGGAGCTGCAAATGCCGATGCGTCCGCCATTTCCGGTAAAGGCGGCGAAAAGCTCCGGCACAGGCTTGAACGGCGCGCCCACGTCCATGCCCCCGGTCGCGCCGGGCACACCCAGTTCGACGGCTTCGACCATCAGGAGCACCATGGCCGAACGCCCCTGTTCGAGCGCCTTGTTGGCCATGGTGAAGGCCACGGTAACCTTGGCGGGGTTGGATTTTCCGTCAAAGACGGTGGCGACGAAATCGGCAGTCTGCATCTCTGTCCTCCTCTGCTCGCGGGCGGGTCGCTTCGCGCCCGGCGTGAAAGATGGAGAACAGATAGCATTTCAGGAATACGAAAACAGCCCCCGCGCGGCGATGCCGCAGGCGAGAGGCCGCTCAGAGCGACAGGAAACCGCGCTCCCCCTCGACGAAGCGGCGCAGGACCGCCGGATAGAGTGCGTGTTCGCAGGCGAGAATGCGCGCGGCGAGCGTCTCGGGCGTGTCGCCCGGCTGCACCGGCACCCGCGCCTGCCCGAGGACGGGCCCGCCGTCGAGCTCCGCCGTGACCTCATGCACGGAACAGCCCGCCTCCGCATCGCCCGCCTCGATGGCGCGCAGATGGGTGTTGAGCCCGCGGTATTTCGGCAGCAGCGAGGGGTGGATGTTGAGCATCCGTCCCGCGTAATGGCCGATGAAGGCGGGGGTCAGGATGCGCATGAACCCCGCCATGGCGATGACGTCGGGCGCATGCGGGTCGATGGCGGCGATCATCGCCCGTTCAAAGGCTTCGCGGTCGCCCTTGAAGTCGCGGTGATCGACGACCGCGGTCGGGATGCCCATCTCCGCCGCCTTCGCGAGCCCGCCCGCACCCGGCACGTTCGACAGCACGAGGCACGGCCGCGCCGGATGGTCGCCGGTCATGGATTTCGCGAGCGCCACCATGTTGGAGCCGCCGCCCGAGATCAGGATCGCGACGCGTTTCAAGAAAGCTCGCCCTCGTAGGTCACGCCCGCCCCCGGCGTCACGGTGCCGAGGCGACAGACGGTCTCGCCCTCGCCCGCGAGCAACTCGGCCAGCGCATCGGCGCGGTCGGCGGCGCAGACCACCACCATGCCGATCCCGGCATTATAGGTCTTCAGGAGTTCATGCGGGCTGAGGCCGGCGGTGTCGGTGAGCCAGCGGAACACCGGGCTGAGCTGCCAGGCGCCGAGGTCGATCTCAGCGCCGAGCCCTTCGGGCAGGACGCGCGGCAGGTTCTCGGTCAGCCCGCCGCCGGTGATATGGGCGAGCGCATGGACGCCGCCCGCGCGGATCGCCTTGAGCACCTGTTTCACATAGAGGCGCGTCGGCTTCAGCAGTGCCTCGCCCAGCGTCTCGTCGGAAAACGGCGCGATGTCGGACCATTTGAAGCCGGAGATCTCGACCGTCTTGCGCACCAGCGAATAGCCGTTGGAATGCACCCCGTCGGAGGCGAGCCCGAGCAGCACGTCGCCCGCCTGCACCCCCGCCGGAAGGTCCGTGCCGCGCTCCATCGCCCCCACGGCAAAGCCCGCGAGGTCGAAGTCGCCCTCCTCGTACATGCCCGGCATTTCCGCGGTTTCCCCGCCGATCAGCGCGCATCCCGACCGCGCACAGCCCTCCGCGATGCCTTCGATCACGGCGGCGGCGTTGTCGAGCTTCAGCTTTCCGGTCGCGAAATAGTCGAGAAAGAACAGCGGCTCCGCGCCCTGGCACACGAGGTCGTTCACGCACATGGCGACGAGGTCGATGCCGACGGTCCGCACATTGTCGGTGTCGATCGCGATCCGCAGCTTGGTGCCGACGCCGTCGGTCGCGGCCACGAGGATCGGGTCGTCATAGCCCGCCGCCTTCAGGTCGAACAGCGCGCCGAACCCGCCGAGGCCCGCCATCACGCCCGGACGCGCGGTCTTCTTCGCCGCCGGCTTGATCCGCTCCACGAGCGCGTTGCCTGCGTCGATATCGACGCCCGCATCAGCATAGGTGAGACCGTTTTTCCCCGGAGTGCCGGCGTTGCTCATGGCGATTTTCCCTGCGTGACGTCCCGTTCGCCGCCCATTTACGCGGTTTGGGGGCCGTTGAAAAGGGCGCGTTGGGGCGCCGGTGCGCAGGTTCGGCTTGACCCCTGCCCCGTGCGGCAATAATCAGGCCGGGAGGGGAGCGACCCCCGTGGGGGCCTGTAGCTCAATGGTTAGAGCAGAGCGCTCATAACGCTTTGGTTGCGGGTTCAAGTCCTGCCGGGCCTACCATCTCTCTCCCCCGTCCGTCTCCGGTCGTCCCGATCCCGCGGTCGCCGCGACGCGGATGCGCGAGGGGCCCGCAGGCCCCCCGCGTCGGATCATTTGCTGAGCGCGCGTTCCGAGCTGAGCCCGCGGGCGATGGCAAAGCACATCAGCAGCAGCACCAGGGTGAACGGCAGTCCGGTGGAGATCACCATGGACTGAAGCGATTGCAGCCCGCCCGCCGAGAGCAGGAGCACGATGGCCACCGCACCCTCGAAGATGCACCAGAAGGCCCGCTGCGGCACCGGCGCGTCGACCTTGCCGCCCGCCGTGATCGTGTCGATCACCAGCGACCCCGAATCCGAGGAGGTGACGAAGAACACCACCACGAGGATGATCCCGACGAGCGAGGTGATCGCGCTCAGCGGCAGGACGTCGAGCATCTTGAAGAGCTTGAGCTCGAGGTCGGCCTCCTGGGCCAGCGTATAGCCGTCGTTGACCACCTGATGCAGCGCCGTGCCGCCGAAGACGGACATCCACAGCACGCAGACGAGCGAGGGGATCAGCAGGACGCAGATCACGAATTCGCGCACCGTCCGGCCGCGGGAGACGCGGGCGATGAACATGCCGACGAAGGGCGACCAGGAGATCCACCAGGCCCAGTAGAAGGAGGTCCAGCCCTGCACGAAGTTGAGGTCGTCGCGCCCGACCGGGTTCGACAGCGCCGGGAGGTATTCGAGATAGGTCAGAAGCGATCCGCCGAAGAGGGACAGCAGGTAGCCGGTCGGTCCGATCAGCAGCACGAAGAGCAGCAGCACGAAGGCGAGCCCCATGTTGATCTCCGAGAGCACCTTCACCCCGCCGTCGAGCCCGCGCAGGACGGAGACGAGGGCGATGGCGGTGATGCCGGAAATCAGCAGGACCTCGGTCGTCGGACCCACCGGGATACCGAAGAGTTCGTTCAGCCCGGCATTGGCCTGGGTCGCGCCGAAGCCCAGCGAGGTGGCGAGGCCGAAGAGTGTGGCGAAGACCGCCAGGATGTCGATGACATGCCCGACCCAGCCCCAGACCGCATCCCCGAAGATCGGATAGAAGGCGGAGCGGATGGTGAGCGGCAGCCCCTTGTTGTAGGTGAAGAGCGCGAGGGCGAGCGCGACCACCGCATAGATCGCCCAGGGGTGCAGCGCCCAGTGGAAGATCGTCGCGGCCATGCCGAGGCGCACGGCGGCCTCCGCATCGCCCTCGGCCCCGCCGAGCGGCGCCCAGTCGGTGCGCACCCCGTTCTCGGTGACGACGCCGCCGAAGGACGAGGAGAAATGGCTCATCGGTTCGGACACGCCGTAGAACATGAGCCCGATCCCCATGCCGGCGGCAAAGAGCATCGCGAACCAGCCGATATAGGAATAGTCGGGCTCCGCCTCGGTCCCGCCGAGGCGCACGCTGCCCCAGGGGCTGACGATCAGCACGAGGCAGAACAGCACGAAGATGTTGGCTGCGCCGATGAAGAACCAGTCGAAGACCGTCGTCACGGTGTCGAAGAGCCAGGTGAAGAGATTTCCCGCCTGCTCCGGCAGGGCGAGGGCGTAGAAGACGAAGGCGACGATCGCCAGCCCCGAGACGAGGAAGACGGGGTTGTGGATGTCGAAGCCGAAGGGGCCGAGGCTGCCTTCGACATTGTCCTGTCCGATCTCGTAATCGGTTTCGATGAGATCGACCACGCCCTCCGGGCTGGGAATGCCCTCCGGCGTTTGTTCCTGAGGAGTTTCTTCGGCCATTGAGCCTCCTTGTTGGTGTCTGAACGTCCCGGCCGGGCCTCAGCCGCGGACCAGCATGACGGAGATATCGCTGTGCGTGGCGATATGCGCCCCATGTCCTGACCACAGATGGTCCGCGAGGTTCGGGACATGGGTCGCCATCACCACGAGATCGGCGTCCAGCGTGTCCAGCGCCTCTTCGAGTTCGCGGTTCATCTGGACGGCGGGGTCGTGGCTGACGATGACGTGGCTGTCGGTGCGGATGCCGCGGGCTTCGGCCTGTTGTGCGGCGAAAGCGGCGAGCCTGGTGCGGAATTCCTCCGGCGAATGCGCCAGCGCACCGGGGGTGGCGGTGGTCACACTGACATAGACCACGCGCGCCTCGTAGATGCGCGCGATATCGCCGGCCACACCAAGCGATTTTTCGAGCTTTGCCACATGGGCCAGATCGACGGGAACAGCGATCGTGCTGAACATAGTCCCTCCTGTATCCTGCGTCGCACAGGGCGCGCGCATGTTTCCGGGCATCCGCCCGTCCTGCCGCATGCGGCAGGGCCGGACCTTTGGACATGACGGGATCGCGGGGCCGAAGGCCTCGGCGGAAGATCCCGGCACATCCAAGGTTGTAACATTTTCGAGAGAAATTTCAAATCCGCCCCGCCCGGAGCCGTGACCGAATTGTCACAAAGGGGCGTCTCAGGGCACCAGCGGCGCGCCCGTCCAGGGGCCGATGGCGCGCCTCGTCAGGTTTCCGGCGAGAGAAGCGAAGCCCGGAGGCAGGTTGCTGCGCCGACCGACACAGCCGACCGACACAGGGGCATTTGAGCGGATGCCTGTCGAGACGGACCGCCCCGAGGTCCGGGACCGCGCCGGCCGCCCCGAGGACGATCGCGACGCGGCCCGGACGGATCGTCGAGAAGCTTTCGACGTCCGGGAGCGTCCCGAGGAGGGAAAGACCATCGCGACGGCGGCTTGGCCCACCGATGGGCGCGGGACGCGGATGTTCCGCCGCTGCGGTCCTTTCCGGCCCCCTGCCTGCACGTGTTCGGTGTGCGCATGGTACGCTTGCGCACCATAGGTTGAAAAAAAGATGCAATAGGTTGAGAAGTGACGCAACGTCAAGATCATACTGAAGGGATTTTTCATCGCATCACGCGAGCCGCATCCTTACCGGGAGAGGCCGCGGCGCATGTTCCTGCCTCACCCGATTATCTCAGAGAAGCACTATATGGCGAACCTAGAACAATTTGATCCGACCATGGACAAGGACCGATCGGCAAGGTCCGGGGCGGATCAGGAGGCCGACCACCGCATCGGCAACAGCCTTGCCTTCCTTTCCGCCATGCTGAGATTCGAAAGTCGCCGGATGACTTCGGTGGACGCGGGCCGGATCGCCCTGCTCAACGCCGCCAATCGCCTCAATGCCGTGTCCCGCGTGCATTTCGCGCTCTCCCGTGCCGGGCATGACGGCAAGGTGGAGCTGACGGGCTTCCTGTCGGAGCTTGCGGCGGATCTTTCCGAAAGCTTCGGGATCGACGTGCAGGTGACCTGCGGCGACGTCACCACCCCGGCCGACCGGGCGAGCGGGCTGGCCGTGGTCATCAGCGAGGTCGCGACGAACGCGGTCAAGCATGGCGGGGTGGATGGAAAGGTGACTGTGACGGTAACCGCCGCGGTCGACGGGGACGGTCGCCTGGCTGTCGTGATCAGCGACAATGGCAACGGCCTGCCGGACGGCTTCGACATGGACCATACCACGGGCCTCGGCATGACGATCATCGGATCGACCGTCCAGAAGCTCAACGGCACGATAAGGACCGAGAACGGGCCCGGCGCGACGTTCCGGATCGAAATTCCCGGCTGACCCCAGGCGGTCACCGCCCGGCGCGGACGGGTCCGAACAGACGCAGATATTCCTTCTCGGCCGGCCCGAACGTTCCCCGCGCCTCGGCCTCGAGCCCCTCGCGGTCCAGCACCGTGATGACGCCGCGCTCCGCACGGATCAGCCCCTTGCCTTCCAGCAGATGCGTCCCCACGGTCACCCCGGCGCGCCGCACGCCGAGCATGACGGACAGGAATTCATGGGTGAGCTCCATCCGGTCGCCGACGATCCTGTCGTGGCACATGAGAAGCCAGCGCGCCAGCCGCTCCTCGAGCTTCGCCTGTCCGTTCGAAAGGGCCGTCTGGGCGGTCTGGATGTTCAGGCAATGGATATAGCGCATGAAATGCGTCTCAAGCCCCCCGTGCGCATCGAGCAGGCCCCGGAAGACCTCCCGCCCGATCACATGGCCCTCTCCCGCGATCTGGACGAAGACCTCGAGCGGGCTGGTCTCGGCCCCGGTGACGATGGTCGTGCCGGACATCCCCTCGAAGCCGAAGAGGCCGACCTCGATGCGGCGGCCCTGGTCGCCGACCGCCACCATCGAGCAGACGCAGCTGACGGGAAAGACGATCTGCTCTACCAGTTTCTGCGGATATTCCAGCGCCAATCCCTGCTCCAGCTGCAAGAGGTCGAGATGCGGAGCGATCGCGCCGAAAAGATCGGGGGACAGCGAGGCGAGAAGCCGGTTCCCGGCCACGGGCTCGCCGAAACTCTTGGTCATCAAGCGCTCCTGCACATCGGGCAGGAGCACAACGCGCGTCTCCCAATCGGCCAACCCCGAACACCAACAGCCGACGACACAGACTAGCAGACGGCGTCGCCAAAGTCGAACGCCGTTTCCGGCGCGGGCGTTGTCCACCGTGCCCCGATCCCGGTGGCCCCGTCCTCTGCCCGCGTGCGCGAGGGGGGTGCGTGGACCGCGCCGGCAAGGCGGCCGTTCGTTCTCTGCCCGCGTGCGCGAGGGGGGTGCGTGGACCGCGCCGGCAAGGCGGCCGTTCGTTCACGGCACCTGCGCCGAAAGGCGGGCTCAGCGCGCGATCACCAGGTCCGCCTTCAGCCCGCCCATGTCCTCGCTCACCCCGAGGCGCAGCGTGCCGCCATGGCGCCGGGCGATGTCATGGGCGATTGACAAGCCGAGGCCGACACCCGAGCCGAGGTTCTGGTTGCGCGCCGCGTCGAGCCGCACGAAGGGCTGAAGCGCCCGCTCCCGCACGTCCTCCGCGATGCCGGGGCCGTTGTCCTCGATCGAGATCACCGCCGCCCGCTCGAAGGGCTTGAGGCTGATCCGCACCGCATCGCCGTAGCGCAGCCCGTTGCCGACGAGATTGTCGAGCGCCCGCGCCAGCGCCTCCGGCCGCACCCGCAACACCTCGGGCGCGTCGGGCATCGTGCCGAGCGCCACCTGCCCGCCCGCGCGCTCCGCCTTCGCCTTCGCCGCCTGCACGATCTCGCGCAGGTCGCAGGGCTGCGGCTCCTCCGTTGTGTCCGACCGCGCGAAGGCGAGAAAGGCGTCGATCAGCCGCTCCATCTCGTCGAGGTCGCCCTGCATCGCCGCCACCTCCTCCGCCTCGGCCTCGCTCACCTCCAGCATCGACAGGCCGAGACGGATGCGGGTGAGCGGCGTGCGCAGGTCGTGCGACACGCCCGAGAGCATCAGCGTGCGCTGCTCGATCTGCCGCTCGATCCGCGCGCGCATGTTGAGGAAGGCCGCCCCGGCCGAGCGCACCTCCGTCGCGCCGGCGAGCCGGTAGGGCTTGCTTTCCCCCCGTCCGAAGGCCTCGGCCACCTCCGAGAGCTGCCGGATCGGGCGGAGCTGGTTGCGCAGGAAGATCGCCGCGATCAGCGTCATCACCACCCCGGTGAAGAGCGTCCAGACCATGAGCTGATGCGGATTGCGGGCCGAGGCGCGGGTGCGCGGGATCTCGAGCAGCAGCCGCCCCGCCGCGGTCCGTGCGGAGACGCGCACCGCGCGCCGGTCGCTCGCCGTGTCCACGCCCTCGATCCCCTCGACGCCCGCGCGCAGGTCCGAGGCGATCACCCGCGCGGAGAAATCGTACCAGGGCCGCGCATCCGTCACCGGCGCCGCCGCCCCGAGATCGGCGACGAAGCCGATCCGCCGGTCGAGCGCCGCCATCGCCTCCGGCAGGTCCTCCGGCTCGAGCGCCGCGATCGCGTCCACGTAGAGCCCCACCTCCGCCACCACGCCGCGCATGAGCTGCCGCGTGATGTCCTCGAAATAGCGCTGGGAAAAGGCGACGAGCACGACGAGCTGGATCATCACCATCGGAACGAGGAGGATGAGCGCCGCGCGACCGTAGAGGCTTCCCGGCAGATATCTTTTGAGCCATGCGAAGAACATGCGCTATTGGTAGTCGCGCGAGGCGGAGAATGGAAAGGAAAATCGCGTGAATGCCCATCCCGGACAGGTGACGCGGCTCGAGGACGGGCTGGTGCGCGTGATCGCGCCGAACCCCTCTCCCATGACCTTCTGGGGCACGAACAGCTTCCTGCTCGGCACCGGAGAGGCACGGGTGCTGATCGACCCCGGCCCCGAACTGCCGGCGCATCGCGCGGCCCTGCGCGCCGCGTTGCCGGCGGGCGCGCGGATCGCGCTGATCCTCGTGACCCATGCCCATCTCGACCATTCCGGGGGCGCCGCGGCGCTCGCGCGCGAGACCGGTGCGGAGATCCTCGCCTTCGGAGATGCCGTCTCCGGCCGCGCGCCGCATATGCAGGCGCTGCTCGCCGACGGGCTCGTGGGCGGCGGCGAAGGCGTCGACCACGGTTTCGCCCCCGACCGCAGGCTCTCCGACGGGGAGACGGTCGCGACCCCCGCCGGCCCCGTCACCGCGCTGCACACGCCGGGCCACATGGCCGGACACCTGAGTTTCGCCTGGCGCGACGTGATCTTCTGCGGCGATCTGGTGATGGGCTGGTCCTCCTCGCTGATCTCCCCGCCCGACGGCGACGCCGCGGCCTTCCGCGACAGCTGCGCCCGCCTCTCGGCGGCGGAGGCGCGGCGCCTCTACCCGGCGCACGGCCCCGCGGTCGAGGACCCGGCCGCGCGCATCGGCGCCCTGCTCGCGCACCGCGCCGCCCGCGAGGCGCAGATCCTCGACGCCCTCGCCCGCGGCCCGCTGGACCTCCCCGGCCTGACCCGCGCCGTCTATGCCGACCTGCCCGAAACGCACCTGCCCGCCGCGGCCCGCAACACCCTCGCCCATCTCATCGACCTGACCACCCGAAACCGCGTCCAGGCCACCCCGAGATTGTCCGAAAACGCCATATTCTCAATAGCTTGAAATATTTTGCGGCAAAACACGGATTTTTGCCACAAACCCTCTTGCACGGCCGAAACCACATGGCTATACACCGCCTCGTGTTCCGGCGTAGCTCAGCGGTAGAGCAGTTGACTGTTAATCAATTGGTCGTAGGTTCGATCCCTACCGCCGGAGCCAAAAATTCCATATATTACATGGGTTTACCAAAACCCCTTCGGGCTCCGTCT
This sequence comes from Celeribacter indicus, assembly GCF_000819565.1. Lineage (NCBI taxonomy): Bacteria > Pseudomonadati > Pseudomonadota > Alphaproteobacteria > Rhodobacterales > Roseobacteraceae > Celeribacter > Celeribacter indicus. Next base: position 2,474,032 of record NZ_CP004393.1, on the reverse strand, counting down.
TTTGCTGCAAGTCTCGGGGGCACGATGGGGGCACAGCGAGGCACAGATTTGCCCCCCAAAAAAGTTCAAGGTCATTTATCAACAAAACATGGCGTCGAATCGGGCGGCAGTCAGGCGGGCGCGCAGGTGGTTGCGAGACCCACTTTTCCATTCCAGTGCCTTACCGCAGGATTTAGAGCACGTTGCTTGATGACGATGCTTTGTCCTGAAATTTGCTCCGCAGTTAGCGCACAACTTTTGATGCAGCTTCGGCGGGTGAGAGCGTGACTGACAACGCGCGCTGCAATAAATGGTATTTGCAGGCTTGTCGTCGCTCACGGCACCGCCGCACAGCGGGCAGATTCTACCAGCGCGAGCGGCGCGGCGCGCGGCACTGTCCAAGGCAACTCGCGATGCGGTCTGGCATTTCTGGTCACAATATTTTCGCGTGGGGTGGCTGTCTTCCGGCAAAGCCTTTCCACAGTGGAGGCATCGATTTATAACATCAATCCGGTTGCAATCCTGATAGCCTGATCCTCGTTGGCGATTTTCAATCGTGCCGTGATTGCGTGATGTGCTCCTTTGCACAAGTCGCTGCAAAACTTCGGCCTTCCCTCTGGCAATGGCTTGTGACAATTGGCACAAAGGGTCCGTTCGATCAGAGTTCCTTCGTAAATCACCCATTCCGGCTGCCCTTCATTCCAAGTTGGTCTTTTAGCTCCGACGCGCCTGTGCGCGCAATCCATGAGTTCGCGCGCCATCAGATCAGCTGTCTCCCATGCCCAGCCCTGTAAACACAGATCAGAGCAAATGGCATGGCGCAGCGGACCTTCCAGCCCCCACACGCTTGCTGTCGCCCCTGCCTCAAAAGCGAGACGGATCACCTCAGCCAGTTCATTCACCAGCGCGTCAAAGCGCCCCTGCCCCAGCCTCCCGCGCCGTGCGTCCCTCTCTTTCCGTTGCTGTTTTCGTTTTTTCTTCTGATCAATGAGCGTAAGGTTCATAGCATCACCCGAAGCTGAAATCGAACAGCGCTGCGGTGAGCGGCAGTGTCTCGGTCTTTTGATCCTTCGGCTTCCTCGTCCATTCGAGCCAAACTTCGTCCATCGCCTCGATCGCCTCGATGTGATGAGGCGCGAACGGGATGCGGCAGCAGCGGCAATAGGCAAGGATCTCCTGGTGGCTGATCGCCTCCGGTCCGGCCGCATGGTGGCGGCGGGCGCGAGACAGTCTCAGGAAGGCCTCCCAGATCGGCTCGCCGCCGGCCGGTATGGTGAAGGATCGCCTGTAGAGTGCGGCTTCCAGCGCATTGCACAGATGTTTTCTGAGCCGCATCCTATCGCACCTTCTGCAACATGGTGATCGAGGCGCTCTCGGCATAGAGGCCAGGGCGCACGGTAAACGGCATGTAGCCATCCCGTGCCAGCATGACCTTGAGGAACGGCTTCACCAGCTCGAGCTCTGCGCCGACGGGGATCCCGAGAGGGAGATAGGGAAACACCTGGATTTCCGCTGCGTCGGCGGACGAGGCGATGCTTCGGCTCTCGCGGAACACTCCAAAATAGACTTTTCCAGCCCCGTATTCGATCGAGAACCGGTCCCCGGCGGACAACAGGAAATTGCTGCCCAGTCCTGTGAGCGAAACCGATCTTCGGTCCTCGCTTACCCCGCTGAGGCAGACTGTCATGTCATGCAGGAGGTAGCTGCCCGGTCCCCATGCCGGACCGTGGTAGGACGGATCGGCGAACAGGAAGTCATCCCCTGCCCCCATCCCGAGGAGCTTCGCGTCAATCGCTCGCCCCAGTTCGGCGTGACGCAGATGTAGGCTCACGGTGATCTTCCAGAGCGGGCGGGCGAGTTCTGTGCGCCAGACTGCCCCGTCTCCGGTGCCGTGCATTTCCTCGTTGCGCTGCACATCGAAAGTCACCGCCTCGAGGCCAAGCTCATCGGACAGGAAATCCAACGGATATGTGGCCATTATCGTTTCCTCGGGTTTTGGTTGTATTGTTGGATCTGAGCCGGAACACCCGCACGCACGACCTGTGCTGCCGAGGCGGCCTCGTTCCGCGCGACGTTCTTCACATAGGCATTGCCGCTCTCGTCGAAGGCAGCTGTGACGTGGATGGCAAGGCGCTCCGCGCGCGGCGACGCCCCACCCGCCGATCTGCCCACATAGCCGCCTGACGCATATCCCCGCTTGGCGCGCTCATGAATGGCATGGAGATTGCCCGCCCCCAAGGCCCTGGTCGCCCTTTTCGAGAAGACGTATTCTCCCCGGTGAACGATGCCCGCAGGTTCATGAGTGCCCCCGTCTCCGGTATAGCCACCCTCGGCAAACAGGCTTCCAAGCAATCCCCCGCCACCGGAACTGGCTTCCAGGCCACGTATGAGCTTGCTGATCTGTGCGTTCCCGATCTGCCGAAGCAGAGTTGCCAAGGCGCTGCGCAACCCGTCTATCCCCTCGGTGAGCGACATGAAGACGTCCGCCAGCGCGTCCGCTCCCTCCCGCGCCTGAGATTGCACCTGATCAATCTTCTGGCGAGCGTTATCGGCCGCGTTGGCCGCGTTCACATAAGCCTTTGCCAGGAGCTCGATCTGTGCTTCCATCTCGGGCGTGACCTGAACCCCGTCGGCCTGAGCTGCCGCAAGGAGTTCGGCCTTGACCCGTGCGAGTTCCATGGCGTCCGCATAGTCGCGCCCCGACGCCGCGATCTGCCCATAGGCCGTTGCCTGAGCCTCAAGTGCCGCCGCCTCGCTCGCGATCCGCGCGGCCCGGTTTTCAAAGGATGAGGAGGAGGCGCTGCTCCGACCGCCCGTCCCGCCAGGGGGCGCTGGCGGCGGTGTCCATGTGTCGCTTTCGGGTGTCCATTGCGGGGTGTTCCGCTGCGACAAGATCGCGATGATCTTGTTTTCCTCCTCGTCGAGCGCAGCAATCTGTTGGGCGATCACTTCTGCCGCAATGCCTGTCCTCGACCGCTTGCGTTCAGACCATGACGATTGCTCCTGATCGGTCGCATGGAGACGAGCCTTTTCCGCCATGATCTCGGATTGCCGGCTCTCCAGCGTGGCGGTGCGTTGCTGTTCAAAGGCTCTGAACCCGTCGATAAACTCGGAGAGCGAATAGGCGGCGCTGATGATGGCACTTTTGAGTGTCGTTCCGACGGTTCTCGAGATCCGGTTGAACTGTTGATCAAGGATTTCGGCCTTCGCAATCAACTCATCCGACATGACCATACCGAGGCCGGTCGCCTCCTGCTTGGTGGCGCGGATCTTTTGAGCGCCCTGGTCGAGCAATTCCACGAAGCGCTCCCCGCCCGTGCCGCCGAACACCTCGTCGGCAATGCGGATCTGCGCGGCCTTGTCCATTTTCTCAAGCCTCCCGAGGATCTCGAGCATGAGCTCCGATGGATCTTCCAGCTTTTTCGCCAGCTCATCCGCCGAATACCCGAGCCGCTCGAATGCCTCCGCCCCACTGCCCTTTCCTGTCGTCGCGAATTCGTCCGCCCGGAGCGAGAGCTCCTTGAGGCCGTCCGTAAGGCTATCGACGCCGATCCGGTTCTGCTGCGCCACATAGGCCCATTCCTGAAACTCGGAGGCGGAAAGGCCCGCCCTGCGCGCCTGATTGCCCACCTCCGCCACTTCCGAAGCCAGCACCCGAACTTCCCGTGTCGCGGATTTCAACGTCTCGAACAGCGTGGCGCCGAGGAAACCTCCGAGGAACGCCTTTCCCATGGTGCCGATTTCATTGCTGACCGAAGAGACCGCCTTGTTTACCGCACGCGACGAACGGGACATATCGTGCTCCATCTGACGCGATGCGGACCGGCTCCGGCGTTGAAGGCTCGTGTAGGTCTTCGTGCCCTTCTTTTCCGCCTTGGCCATGCGCTTCTCGAATTCGTTCACGCGCGCCTCGAGCAGCACCACAAGTCTTTCTTCATCCCGCGCCATCACGCCACCCACATATCGTCGTTGAACCAGTCCGCCTCAGTCGTCAGTCCGCCATCGCCCGCCGCAGCCCGCGCCACAGCCATCGCCGCGGCGATGGCGCCGTCGATCTTGTCTTTCGACTTGCCCTTGTGGAACATCCGGTTGCCAGCCGGGTCCGTTCGCACTTCGATATTGGCGAAGTTCCAGCGCAAAACGGGATGCCCGCCATGCCGAAGCTTTCGGCCAACAATCACGCGCTCGAGCTCCTTTACCGCCGGAGCCATCGTCACCCACCCCTGCCGCATCTCGACAGCCGGGAAACCATCCTCGAGCAGGTTGTTGAGCATATTGCGTGCAAGGTGCGGATCGAACGCAATCTCACGGACGTTGAAGCGCGCGCACAACTCGCGAATGTGATCCTCCACTACTCGGAAATCCACCACGTTGCCCGGTGTCGGGATGATGTGTCCCTGCTCCGCCCATGTCGTGTAGGGCACGCCCGACCGCTCTTCGCGCCCCCGGAGGTTTTCCTCGGGACAGAAGAACCACGGCCACACCAGAAACCCTCCGTCTTGATCTTTCCAGCACGCGACAGCGACCGTCAAATCGTCATTGCTCGACAGATCTACGCCGATCCAGCAGGGATCCTCTTCGAGCCCTTCCAGATCGACCGGCTTGGCACCTTCGTCATAGACCGGCATTTCCACGAAAGGTTCGGTCGCATGATCGAGCCAGATATTCAGGTTGAGCTGCCGAAAGGCTTCGCGATCCCCGACGCGGCGTTCGCCTTCACGGGCAAGCTGGCGCAGGCCCTCGATATCGGGATATCCGTGTCGCAACCCCGGATTGACGCGGAACCAGAGATCCTCGTCCGTCCAGTCGCAGTTGCGATCCGCCTCGAACAGGACGGGCAGAACAGAGGGATCGTCCACCTCGCCGCGCGCAATCTTGCGCGCATCGTCCACGATATCCCAGGCGATATTTTCCTGACCGCGCCCAGCGGTCGTCGCCACCACCAGAAGAGAGCCGCGCGTTTTCACAAGACCGGACCGGAGCACGTCCCACAGATCGCGCTTCTTCCACGCGTGAAGTTCATCCGCCAGGACAAAGACCGGTGTGCGACCGTGCTGCGTTCCCGCGTCGGCGCTGATCGCTTCGCAGAAGCTGCGCAGCCTCGGAAACTCGATCCGGTTTCGGTAATCTTTGGGCTGGACATGCGGCGCGATCTTCGGATGTGCTAACATGAGGCCGCGCAACTCCTCGTAGGCTATGCGCGACTGCTTGCGATCGGAAGCCGCCGAGATCACTTCGCCACCCGGCACCGCCTCCGGCCCGACCGTATGAAGCGCCTCCAGCGCGGCCGCCAGCGAGGTTTTCCGGTTGCCACGCGGGACGAGGATCACCACCGTCTTGACGATCCGCGAACCATCCTCGTGGCGCGGACCATAAATGCGGCGCACAATGCGCTCCTGCCATGGGTCGAGCTGGAAGGCACGCCCGCTCTTCGGGTGGCGCAGCATCCGCAGGAAGGTTACAGCGCGCTCTCCGAACCCCATGGGATCCGGAATTTCCGACGCGTCATAGATCCAGTCGGGAAAAGTTGATGCAGTTACCGTCCGTCCCTCGCTCATTGCACGGCACCGCCGAGCCCGCCCTGCCAGCCGAAAAGGCCGCCGAGGCTCAAGGGATCATCCTCCTCTGGTGCGGCATCATCACGGATTGCCGGGCGCGATCGCGACACCGGCGTGAGGCCGAGCTCCGCCGCCAGAAGCCGCGCGCGGTTCATCGCGTCCGCCTGGATGCTTGCCGCCGGATTTCGTTTGAGCATATCGCCTGCCTGATAGACGGCGCCTTTTTCCTGAAGGACACGCTCCATTTCCCGTACCTGCCCCATCGCGACGCAAAAGTTTTCCAGACTGCCCACATCTGCCGCAGTCAGGATGCGCCGCTTCGACAGGATCGGCATGACGCGCACCCATTCGTCCTTCGCATCACCGGATAACCACCCGGGCGGATCCAGATCGGTAATGGCTTCCGGATCGGTTTTCATTTCGGGCTTCACTCCACGCATCACGGTTGTCCCCCTGATTTCCGACAGCGCAGTTCAAGTCCGCGCTCGTTCTCAATGGGAACGATCTCGCGAATGCCGTACGTGTCGCCCCGGTAAATGACACGCATCGAGGTCGTCACCCCGCCGGGATTTCGAACACGGAACAGAATCAGTGTTTCATCGAGCGCGCCCTGCGCACGGATAAATTCCTCCGTGGTCTGCTGAACTACTTCGGCCCGCAGGATTTTGGACGCCTGGCTGCTCTCGACCGGTGTTCCGAATTCATTCGGTTCGACGGCAACGGCCCTGATCTCGATCTTGTGACGCATCTTGCCGGCCCTCATCAGCCGTCCCCCGATACGAGAACATCGACCGTCACCACACCGTGGGAGGTCACCCCATCGCCGTCCCGAAGGTATCGCATCCCCGACACCCGCCAGTCCGCGCAATGGAAAGCCCCCAGATCGGGCCGGTGCGACTTCAGTGCCGCCCGAATCTCTCCGCAGATCCTCTTGACGCCTTCGAGAGACGGCTCCCGCAACCAGACGTGGATCGTGTGAAACACCCGCGTGTGCGATCGGCTGAGGCTGTCTCCCTCGTCCACAGACTGGCTCTCGCCGAGAATGATCGCCGGCGATGACGCCGGGCGCTCGTTGCGATCAAGGATTGCGGCGGCAGGAACAAGCGCCGTCAGACCGGCCGATCCGATCAATCGTGCACGTATGGCTTTCTGAACGGCAAGTTCGGCGCTCATTTGCCTGACTCCTTGACGGCCTTCGAGATCGCCCGCTTGATCGACGAAGCCGCTTTCTTGCGATGCAGGCGCACAGCGGGCCAGAAAAACGGCTTCGCTGGAACCTCCTGCCCCCGCGTCCCCTGTTCGGCACCCTGCATGAAGCCGTTGCTATGGCCGTATTCCACGAGGTGGGCATAACGCGCGTCGCTGTTTCCCGCCGTGACCGCCGCCTGGGTCAATCCAACCGACTGCGATCCGCCGGGTTGCGAGTACGGCGGTGTACTTTCGCCGGGCCCCGTCACGAGGATGCTCTCCTTGAGCTTGCCTGTTTCCTCGGGAACCATTGTGCGCATCGTCCGCGCCATCTCCTCGGCGTTGCGCACGAGTGCTGGCTTCACCGCGGCGCGCACATCCTTCGGAATTGCCTGCATGCGTTTTTGAAACTTCGAGAGACCGCCATCCTTTTCCATCAGAAGGTGAACTCCCGATATTCGTTGACGATGCGTGACACACCGAAGGGCATTTCCCGTGCCCCCTCTCCTGCCGCTTCGCGGGTCTCATACCACCACGCCGAGAGCTGGCAGACCGCCTCGATCAGATCCGGAGGCACCTCTCTTTGGTCGGACCCGCCGTAGGTCTCATCGATCCGAAACCCCAGAAGGCGTTCGAGATGGTGCTGCGCAGCCTCGATCTTGCGGATGATCAGATCATCATCCTCGCCGATGCCGAGATCGTCCGAAAACGACAACTGCGCCTTCACCTGCCTGAGCGTCACGATTGCCATGATCAGCTTCCCGATTCCGCCGCGTCTATACGCACGATATTGCTGTTCACCCACAAGGAGGAATTCAGCATCATTACGCTGTTGGTCTCATCGAGAACTTCCGTCGCGCTCGACACCATGGCCGCGAAAAGACGCTCAGACGGCGTTCCGCCACCGGCCGGCGCGTCATTCATGACGACACGGAACGCATAGTTGTCCTTGGTTTTCTCGGCAGCCTTCAAGGCGATCTGGCCTGTGTCCGCCGCATCGAGGCCGAAGGCCAGTTCCATGGTACCGCCATCACGCGTGCCCTTGAGGCGACGGGTGCGCGAATGGCTCAGGCCCTCGAACGTGATTTCCGATGCCGTATCGCCCAGCGTTCCGATACTTGAGGCCTCTCCGATTTCGACCCAAGGTTGGGAGGCGAAATCGCTTTCGACCACATCTTCACCGAGAACCTCGACGGCCGCGCCGATGTAAATCTTTGCGCCGTTGGTCGCGTAGATCATGTCTTCCTATCCTTGTAGAGGCGGCGCTCGAGGCTCTGCTTGGCGCCGGAGTGATGAGCTTTGCACAAGCTCTGAAGGTTGAAGGTGTCGAGCCGCCGTTCGGGCGCCACAGACCTCGGAACGATATGATCCACGTCCGTCGCGATTGCGCCGCAGATCACACAAAACGGGTTGTCTCGAAGATACCGTGCGCGGAGCTTTCGCCAGTCCGCGCCCAGGCCGCGCTGATGTGCGCTTGGGCGCCTCTTGTCGAACCGCGCCTTGCGCTCCGCGTCCCGTTTCACCTGGCACGGACAGCGCATCCCGGCAGGGACGCGCTGTCCGCAGCCGCACACATGAGGAGCACGGAAAGCCATCGCCGCCGCCTTACGCCGCCGGACGGTCCAGCGGCTCGAGCGCGGCGACTGCGCCCAAGGCAAGACTTGTCCCGCCCGCCCTCGTCAGCGCGAGGCGCACGTAGCGCTTTGAACCAAGATAGCCGAGACGATACGCGCTGTCGGCTTCGAGCGTGGCGGGCGCATTGCTTTGCACCTGTGCCGCGTCTACGCTCTTCCAGGATGTCCCGTCGTCGCTTTCCTGCAAGCTGACGCCGAAATCCGCCGACCCGACAACGGCACCAGTGCTCACGACGAAGGCGGCGGATCTGCTGCGCGCGGTGTCGATGCCGGCACCGGTTGCCGCCGCGGTGTGAACCGCGGGGGCGAGGGCGGGAAGCGTGACAATGTTGTTGTAGAGGTCTCGCATGGATCAGACTCCTCAGCTCGCGGCCATCTTGAGTTTGCGGAAGCGCGCAGCCTGCAACACCGCACCGCCGGTGCGCCGCGTTGCGTGGATGCGGGTGATGCCGGTGGTCGCCTGCGTGTAAGGATCCACCAGCGTCGTCACGGCAAGCCGATCGATGATGCGATAGGCGGAGAAATCGCCGTAGCAGATCGGGAACGCATTCGCTTCCACGTCCGGCATATCGACCATTTCCACCACAGGGCGCCCGAGGATCGTCTCCGGTTGCCCGGCCTGATAGGACGGTTGCCACAGGTAGTTGCCCTGCCCGTCCTTCATCGTGCGAACGAGACCCAGCGTGGTGCCATTGAGCGCCCAGACACCCCGGTTGCGGTAGGTAGCCGGGAGCGCGTACAGCAGCTTGATCAGCGCGTCGGCCTTAATCTCCGTTGCATGGCCATTCACCGTGTGCTCGATGCTCGGATGGGCCATGAAGCCTTCGGGCTCAGGGCCGCCCGCACCGTTCACGAAAGCCTTGGCTTCCTTCTGCCCAAAATCTTCCGAAAGCGCCGCGCGGACCTCGATTTCGGCCTGCGGAGCGTCGGCGAGCAAGCGATTGGAAATGTCCACATAGGTGGAAATTTCTTTCGGCTCGAGCTCCTTTTGGCCGAACGAAATATCGCTGCCTTTCCGCTCGTCCATTTCCCCATGCCAGCGCGCGTTGGTGACATCACCACGTGTCGGATAGATCACGGACGGCGCCGTGGTCGTGCGCACGGAAGCAACGGATCGGATCGGGGAATATTCCACCAGATCGCGGATGATCTCCGAAGACAACTCCGGCGGGGCGAGATAGCCGCCCTGCGGATCGCTCGACACGTTGAGCGCCTTGCGGTCCTCGTCGCTGATCCGATCGCCATGGCGGAGGTAGTTCGCGAAGGCCTTGCGCTCGTCAGAGGGATCGTCCTTCCTCTCCTGATCTCCGCCGGGGCGGTTTGCCTTGGCCTCCACCTTGTCAAGGCGCTGGGTCAGCACCGTGATCGCCTCCGTGGTTTCGCCCACCTTGGTTTCGAGCGCCGTCACATCCGGCGCGCCGTTCTCTTGTTCGGCCATTTCTGCTCCTTTCGCAGAGGTGATGCGCGCGCCCGGATGCGCCGGAACCGCGACGATTGAGATTTCCATGAGTTCGAGGGCTTGAATGGTCCTGCCTCCGCCATGGCGCGGTAGCGCCTTTGTAGCGTGGAAACCGATGGAGAGACCGCGCATGCCGCCTGCCAGAACAAGCGCCCGCACCTCGCGTGCTCGCTCCACGTCGTTGACCAGGAGGCGCCCTTTCAGCTTGAGGCCCTCGTCTGTCACCGCCACTTCATTCCAGACCCCAATTGCTTTAGTCTGGTCATGCGTATCGAGCATCGGCAAGGGTGGCACCGCGTTGGCGAACGCCGCCCTCTCGATTACGTCGCCCATGCGATCCGCCGAGCGGAAAGGCCATGCCACGCCGGTGACGGAACCCTCGTCATCAACGGAGAGGTTTGCCTTGACTTCGATCTTGTCCATCACAGCCCCCCGAAGTTCCGGCGATCACCCGCAAAGGCATCGACCTGAACTTGAACCCATGTCGCCGCCCGCAGTAACCGCAGGACATTCTTGTGAGTGAAGGGTATCGGCTGGTCGTCCTCCATCACCTCCCAGTCCAGAACGCAGCGCGCGAGGCTGTTGAGCCGCGCCTTTTCGCGGGCGGCCGCATTTACCCTGCCATCGAGATCTGCGGCCTCGGCAAGTTCGTCGGCCAGACTGAGGCGCGAGCGCGACTGCGTGTCGCTGTCGGGCCCCGCCAGACGCAGGCGAATTCCGGTCGGTTCACCCGTTTCGGGATGTGCCAGATCCAACCAGGCGCCCTTCTCATGATCCGCCGCCGCCGAGAGAATATCGTCAATCTGCATTGTCGATCTGTTCCTTGTCTTCGGGATCTCGCGCGACAGCCGCGCCGCCCGAGGTAGAAATGTTGGGATTGAAGAACTCCTCGCCGCCCTGGTACGGAGCGAGGCCGAGCCAGTCGCGGCCCTCGTTGGGATTGATAGTGCGGCTCGCGATCAGGCTGTTGATCGCCGTCGCGCGCGCCGTGAGGTCGGCGCGGGTCAGGTCGTCGCGATCGAACCGGATCGCCATGCGCGGGCGCTCATCCGGCAGGAACAGAGCCCGCCGGAGCGCCCCTTCGAGCGCGCGCAGCCAAGGCTCGAGGCTGTAGGTAAGGAATTCCTGCCCCATCTGTTCCGAATTGCTCCACGTCGCTCGGTCGAGCTGGAAGAGCATCGAAGGCGGCACCCTGAACGCCCGTGCGATTTCCGTGATCTGGAACTGCCGGTTCTCCAGAAACTGGCTGTCGGTCGAGGTCAGTTGCAGCGGCGTGAAGCTGGCGCCGTCATACAGGATCGCGGTGCGGCCGGTTTCGCCGCCCTCGTGAGTTTTGCGCCACGCCTCTCGCGCCTTCTTCACCGATTCCTCGCCCATGCCCTTGGGGAAACTCAAAACGCCCGATGGCCGGGCTCCGGATCCGAAAAGGTTCGATCCGTGCCGTTCCATGACTATCGCAAGTCCGATGGCCTCGCGCGCCAGTGAAAGCGGGGCCCGTCCGAACGGGCTGCGAAGATGGATCACATCCTGAGAGCGCACCACGCGGCCTGAGATTCGATAGGACGGCTCGCCGGTGTCCGGTTCGTAATCCACGCTCATGATCCCTGCGCGATAGCGAATGAGCTCCACCGGACGCCCGTCGATCCGGTTCACGAAGGCCAGACCGCCGCGATCATCGGACAGGGCGTCAATCACCAAGTCGCGGATGAAGGAAAAGCCGTCCGTCCAGTCATTCGCCTGGTCACGGAGAAGTCCTAGAATGGACGAGCCCGGATCGTCAGCTTCCGTGCCGTCTGCACCGATCCGCTTCACCTTGACTTCGAGCGAGGCTGTCGCCTCCGAAATCAGGCGAATGGCCGAGGAGACGGCGGGAACACGAAGCGCAGCCTCCGACGACACCGCCACACCCGCAGCGGTCGGCGTGATCCCGAACAGGGACAGCAAATCCGGTGAGGGATCAGCGAAGGATTTCGTTTCGGAGCGACGGAAGATCTTGAACATGGCCCGACAGTGCGCCGCGCCGTTTTCTTCGCCAACCTAGCAGATCCTAGTAAATCCTAGCAGATCCTAGTTTCCCCTCAGAAAAAATCCTATTTAGCCTCTATATCGCGCGTTGGTCCCCTCGCCGGTCCCGCCTTTGGTCCCAAAGTTCAGGACCACCCCCCGACACACCGTCACCCCAGCCCCGACACACCGTCACCCCATGGGGCCAAAATGGCCGGATAGGTTAGCGGCCAAATTCTGCATTTATCACTTCGTCCTCAGCCATGCCATGAGGTCCGATCTGAACGCCATGTAAGTCGCGCCGTCTGGTCTATAGATTGGCACATCGTCCTTCTGTGCCAGCTTCCTTGCCTTGTCCACGCTCACACCCAGCGCCTTGGCGATAGACGGCAAGCCCCAAAGCTTCTCCGTCTTCGACGTCATGTCATCAAACCGCCACTTATCGAGGGGCGGAAATTCATCGTGTTTTTCCATTGGTGTCATCTGCCTGTTCCTGCTGTTTCATTGCCGTGAGGCTGTTTTTTCTGCTGTTACCGGGGGGCACAGTGTGCAAGGGCGTCTTCTTGGCTGCGTCTGCACCAGTGGGTATGGTAGGTAAGGATGTCTCAAAAATTGCGACGGGGGATGCCGTCAGATCGTCGGTTTCGTCGCAATTTTTGAGACGGCCCGTCTTCATTTTTGCGACGGCCTCCGAGGGAACGTCGCAATTTTTGAGACGGCCCCGTCTTCATTTTTGCGACAGGATTCTAATTTTGGGCCGCGACCGGTGGGGTTATGAGCAACGGCTCGGATGACCGGGAAATCGTGTCCCTCTCGCCAATTCCTGTAAAGGCGCTGCCCTTGGTTCGATTCTGCATTCGGCAGGGGCAATTCGGTCAGTTCAAAGGCCGGCGATTTTGCTTCACCCTGCGTGCCGAGAACCGCATGCTCACGCACTACGAGGAAACCCTTAGCCTGAAGATCGTGAAAAGCGCGGCTGATGGTGTTGAGAGACTTTACACCCATTCGCTCAGCTGCCTGCCTGACGCTCAGTCTGATTTTCCCATTGTTATTTGCTTTCGGCCCGCGCCACTCAAGCCGGACCCATACGTACAAGGATTGTGAAGTCGGTGAGAGCGCCCGCCAGGCGGGCGCCTCCATCGTATTCCTCACCATTGTAGTGAAGTGCTCGTGTCGCTGCTCATTCCGCTTATCGCGTCCCATCACAGCGCCTCCGCGACAAGCCCCGTAAGGCCCTGATCCGAAAGCGCCATACGCACTTGGTTTGCGTGACCAGGGGAGAGGCACAGAATGATCTCTTCCAGCTCGCCGGGACGGTTCACGGTGATGATCGTGCGGCCACGGACATTTTCTACACGGAAGACGCCTTTAGGCTTGAGCGCGAGAACGTCATCAAGATCGGTGAAGTTCATGCTTATTTCTCGCCCTCCCAAGAGAGGTCCTCCAGCACGTCTATCACAGGTGCCAACAGGGCGACTGCGGCCTCAAGGCCATCATCTTTAATGTGATTACCGCCCCACATCATATGCGGGTCCAAGGCCGAGTCAGAGGCAAGGATGTGGCTCTGGATGATTGAAAGAGCTACGGTGATGTTGAACAAAGGTGTGTTCATCTTGAGTTCACGGAAGTGATGTTCAGGAAAGTCGCTCACGCCGCGCCCTCCTCTTCGGGAAGCGCCACAACATCAAGATTGTGGTTCAGCCTGATTACATGGTCCAGCGCGACGTTCAGGAGCGCCGTCACCGCATCCGGAGCAACGCCTTGGTCGTCCAAGACAAGAATGGCTTCGATTATCCCTTTCAGACTGCAAGCAAGGTCTTGCTGCGCCTGGATGTGCTGTGCCATTTTCGATTTCATGCTACGTTCTCCCCGATGATCAGGAGCGCCATTTCGAGCGATCTTTTCGCCTCAATGCGGTTGCGTTCGGTTAGGGCCGGGGCTTCGATTGCATCGAGCGCGATCACGATCAGGCTGTGAACCGCGTCCACATGTTTGCTTATCAAGGCCTTTTCGCGGACCTCAGCTTGGAGCGCGTCAAGCCGCTTGACGAACGGGTCGGCGACATGAGATCCTGCCGTCATATCCAGTCCCTTATGGATTTCCGCCCCGGTTGCGTTAGCCTGCGCGCCGGGGTTTTTCATTTTGTTTTCCATGGTCATCCTTCCTGCGCTTCCAGCCACGCGATAATGTCCGCCTCTTTCCAGTAACGTCGGTTGCCGATTCGGATCGGCTTCGGGAAATTGAAATCGTCACGGTTGAGCCAACGGTGAATGGTCATGTTCGACACGCCGCCGCACAGGGTGCGGACGACAGCTGCCGGGATACGCTTGTCGGGAACGAGCGGTTGCGCATCAGGCGCAGGTTGCGGAATCATCGCGTTCATGATGACGTTCCTTCTGATTGAGGGTTTCTTCCTTGGTCACTTGCGCAGCGGGGGCTTGGTCGCCAAACTGTTCCCCCGCTGCCTTCATCGTTGCCCGCACGGCACGAACAACTTCCGAATTTTGACTTGAACGATTGAGGCGCGATTGCTCCTCTAGCCAAGCCTTCATGTCTTTCGGAAATCTAATTCCGATTTGAACTGTCTCCATTTCTTCTCCTCGGATTTGCCCCAATTTAGTCACATTATGTGACCATACACACTTTTTGTGAGTATTGTGTCAATCAAAAATAGTCACATAGTGTGATTTTGGACTTTCAGCTTATGGAGCAGGCATGGCACGCAGTAAAAACGCAGAGACTGGACAGATCGTAATTCGTCCGCCTGCCGGAATGCGTGACCGCATCAAGGCCGCTGCCGAAGCGAACAACCGATCCATGAATGCCGAGATCGTGGCGACATTGGAAGAAGCATATCCCGCGCTGTCGCCCGACATGCACCAGGTAACCTTTGAAGTTCTTCAGCTGCTAGGCTTGCTAACGATCATGACGAAAGAAGACCGCGAACTCTCCGTTAGAGAGAAAGAGCAGGAGCTGCGCCTTCGCGGCGCCCAGTGCGAAATGTCGCTGCATGACAATACCCTCCGCCTTACGATGGCTGGAGGAGATATAAAATATGAGTTCGGACTTCCGGAGCCATTCCCGGACAACCTCCCCGACGACTAATCCGACAAAGAAAAAGCCCGCACCATTTCTGGCCGGGCTGTCCGGTGCGCTACATGACACACCATCGCTTTGCGATAATACTTAAATGGGCCCCCCGCTCCTGTCAACGTGCTTTATAGCGTAATTGGCCCTTTCAAAATCACCCCCCCCCGCCCCGAACCTCAACTACCCACTCGCGCGCGGAGGTGTCGATTTTACAGAGCGCAATTTTGCGCTCTCTACGCAACCACCCCCACGCGCGCGAACGTGTCTTTAAGCTATGATTGATATCGGTAAGCAAAGTTGCTATATAAAGCAGGACTAGGAGCCAACCATGACCACCTTTGCACTTACACCCCCCTACAGCCGTAGCGGCAACAAACTGCTTGCGATGCGTGCGGCACGTAGGCGGATTGGTGTGCGTGTTGTCAGTGAAGAAGCCTTGGAAGATGCTCTTGAAGATGCGCGCCTGAATGCGATTGCCGATGAACGGGCCGGTGGCCCCTTCGTCTCGGTGTCGCTTGATGACCTATAATCTGCAATTCCACAAAAAGGCCCTGAAAGAATTCAAGGCGCTGGATCACGTTGTGCGAAAGCGGCTCACAGACAAGCTGGCGGAGCGCTTGGAAGATCCTCATGTGCCCTCTGCGCGCCTTTCAGGCAATCCCAACCGCTACAAGATCAAACTCAAATCCCCAGGCATCCGTTTGGTCTATGAGGTCGTTGATCAGGAAGTGGTTGTGTATGTCTTGGCAGTAGATAAGCGAGAACGCGGCGCGGCCTATGACAAAGCTGCCGGCCGGGTTGTCACACGCCCCTGATCGACACCACCTTCTCACTGGAAACGTTGCCGGTGACAATCTCCGCCACCAGCCCGGCCCATGCGCCCAGCGCGCGCCGTTTTTCGTCGGCATAGTCGTGCCGCTGATAGACCGCGACGATCCCGCCGCCCGTGCCTGAGACGTGATTCAGAACCGCCTCAGTGACGCGCACAGCAATCCCAAGCCGCGCCATGCCGGTTGCCGCCGTGCGCCTCAGATCATGGAAAGTCCAATGCGGAATGGTGACGGCCTCTCCGGCTTCCTTAGAGGCGATTGCAGCCATCCGGCCGGCAATGTGGTTTCGGCCCTTGTTAAACCCGCTCAGAGGCGTTTCACCCGTGGTCGTGAAAATGAATTGCACCCTGCCCTTTTCATCCGCGGTCCGTTCAACACCGGCCAGAATGTCACGGACGGGCTTTGAAAGCGGTACGTCATGGGCGCGTCCGTTTTTCGTCCGGCCCGCGTCCATGTGCCAGAGATCGCCCATCAGCTCAGAGTCGGACATTCCGACCACCTCGCCAAGACGCTGCCCGGTGAGCAAGAGCACCTGCCCCACAGGCCCCCATGGAAACCCCAGGTCGTCACAGGCCTGCCAGAACCAGCACACCTCATCGTCGCTCAAAACCCTGTCACGGCTCTTTTCCTTCGCCACTAGCTTGACACCGGTCGCCGGGCTCATGGGAAGAATATCGCGTTCAACGCACCAGTTAAGGAATTTCGAGAGATAGGCCCGGACGCGGTTTGCCGTAACCGTGCGCCCGCTGTCCGCGATTTCGTCCAAAAGGTCGATCACATCGCGCTTGGTGATCGAGTGAATATCCCGATCGCCCCACTCGGCCCCAACAAAGCGGTCAAGCTCGCGCTTCACCGTGGCACCGGATTTCAGGCTCTTGAGGTGTCGCTTGGCGTATTGGGTCAAAAGCGATGAAACCTTGTCGCGATCATCCTCCGGCTTAGAGGCTTTCGCGGCCCGCACCTCTTCGGCAGGGTCACGCCCTTCCGCCGCCGCTGCGAATACCTCCCGCGCCCGTTGCCTCGCCTCAGCCAGAGACAGGATCGGATAGGCCCCGAGGGTCATGCGCCGATGGGTGTCTCCTATCCTGTATCGCACCGCCCAGCCCTTCTTTCCCGAGGGCTGCACAATGAGGTTCAGGCCGGGGCAATTGTCATCCGAAATCTGTTGGCGTTTGTCGGCCGGCTTAATCTTGGCAACACTCTGCGCGGTGAGCTTCATAATCAATTTGTCCTTCGGGGGCACACTTGGGGGCACAAAATAGTTTATGGCCCTGTTATACACTGTTAGGATGAGTTACCACAATACAAAGTGTTTTCAATAAGTTCCAGATAATTTTGCTATATATAGTTATAATGTGATATATGTAAAAATTAGACTGTTAATCAATTGGTCGTAGGTTCGATCCCTACCGCCGGAGCCATATCCAACTTAACCTGTTGATATGGATAAGAAAAAGAAAGTAGCTCCGCTCACTTTTGATTTCTCACCTAGATTCGTCTCACTGGCGTCTCACAAAAGGTTCACACAGCGCTGGTTGTAAGTTGTTTCATATGCGATGGCCTCATCACAGAGGTCCACTTTGACTCAGCAGAAATATCTCTACTGAACCGCTCCGGGTTTGCCGGAGGCTCCAACTCTTGAGTAGGATGGAGCATCATGAGCAAGACAACGAACAAATATTCCCCTGAAGTGCGCGAGCGAGCGGTTCGTATGGTTTTGGACAACGCCGGTCAGCATGAGAGCCGCTGGCAAGCGATCGTATCGATCTCGGCGAAGATAGGCTGTTCGACGAACACGCTGAATGACTGGGTCAAAAAGGCAGAGATTGATCGTGGCGACCGTGCTGGGGTCAGTACCGAGATGGCCGAGAAGATGAAGGCGCTGGAGCGCGAGAACCGCGAACTCAAGCAGGCGAATGAGATCCTGCGGAAGGCGTCGGCGTATTTTGCGATGGCGGAGCTCGACCGCCGACCGAAGTCATGATCGCCTTTATCGACGATTATCGTGGAGAGCTCGGGGTCGAGCCGATCTGCAAGCACCTGCCGATTGCCCCGTCCACATACTACGATCATCTGGCCAAACGGGCCGACCCTGATCTGCGCTCGGATCGGTTCAAGCGCGACGACGAGCTTCGCCCCGAGATCGAGCGCGTGTTCGATGAGAATTACAAGGTCTATGGCGTGCGCAAAGTCTGGCGCCAGATGCGGCGGGAAGGATTTGATGTGGCCCGATGCACGATAGCCCGGTTGATGAAGGATTTGGGCCTGCAGGGCGTCATCCGGGGCAAGCCGCATAAAACGACGATCCCTGACAAGAAGCAGCCGTGCCCGATGGACAAGGTAAACCGGCAATTCCGGGTGCCGGCACCGAACATGCTCTGGGTCAGCGATTTCACCTATGTCGCCACCTGGCAAGGGTTCGTTTATGTGGCATTCGTGATCGACACGTTCGCGCGCCGGATCGTTGGGTGGCGCGTCAGCCGCACGGCTCACACAGGCTTCGTTCTCGACGCTTTGGAACAGGCTGTTCATCAGCGGCAGCCTGGTGTGGGACTGATCCATCACTCAGACCGCGGATCGCAATACCTGGCGATAAAATACACCGAACGCTTGGCCGAGGCAGGAATCGAACCCTCGGTCGGCAGCGTCGGTGACAGCTATGACAACGCTTTGGCCGAGACAATCAATGGTCTCTTCAAGGCGGAGGTCATCCACCGCCGTGGCCCGTGGCGCAGTCTGGACGCCGTGGAATACGCCACTCTGGAATGGGTCGACTGGTTCAACAATCGCCGCCTCCTCGAGCCCATCGGGAACATCCCACCAGCGGAAGCAGAGGCAAACTTCTACGCAGCTCTGGTAACTAAGACCATAGCCGCATAACTTAAACCAAACAGCCTCCGGCAAACCCGGAGCGGTTCAGTCCCCCGATTTCGTCAACAGGATCGGTGGCTTGTTCCCAATCGCGCTGTGTGTGGCCGTTCCTCGTTGTAGCCGGCAGCCTAGTACTACAGTTGCACTTGATCTCGATTTCTGCGGTGAGCGCTTGCGGCGCTGGCTTGATGTCGTCGTCGCCAGAACGACCAGGCGAGAATGAATTCAGCCGGTGGCGCACGGTTGAGAATAAGGCGCGCGACCAATCGCAGGATTTCGGATGTCGTGAGGCATACCGGCGTCGTGTAGCGTTCGGCGCGAACAAAAATCATGCGGCACCGAGGCTGGCCATCGGACTCGTTTTGTTCGCTTTTCCGAAAGCGTGAAGACGTTGAGCTGCGGTCAAGCCGGCAAGGAAGGCGGCGGCGGCCATCACCAGGCTCATATGGCGGTGCCAGCCATGCCAGGACCGGGTCTCACAATGATCGAGCCCCAGATCGTCCTTGGCCCGCAGGAAACATTCCTCGATGGTCCAGCGCAAACCGGCGGCTGCCGCGAGTTCGGCAAGCGCGGTCCCGGCTGGCGCAAAGGCGAAGTAATAGGCAATGGCCCGCGGGTCGTGGCGGCTCCTGCGGGCCAGCACCCAACGGTCGAACCCGTTCCCTCGTGGTGCCCCCAATGGCAGGCGAGCCCAATCATAGAGACGCGGCCCCTTTGCGCCTTCCCCGGCGGCACAGGACTGCCAGGCTTCGGTATCAAGTTCTGCAAAGAGCGTATCCGAGAGTGTCCGACCTTTTGTGTATGGCTGATCCGGTTCATGCTGCACCGAAAGGAAGCATGAATGACTATTTCGAAAGACATCTTGGACGAATTGCTTAAGGGTGTGGAGCGCCCTGAGGATCTGCTCGGCGATGCCGGGCTGATGAAAGAGCTGAAGATCAAGCTCATGGAACGAATGCTGGGCGCGGAGCTGACGGCGCATCTTGGCTACGAGGAAGGCAAAGACGCTCCACCCGGCCAGACCAACCGCCGCAATGGCGCCTCGAGCAAGGTGCTGAAGAGCCAAGACGGCGAACTGCCGCTGGCGGTGCCTCGCGACCGCGACAGCAGCTTCGAGCCCGAGCTGGTGAAGAAGGGCCAGACCCGGATCGACGGGATCGATGACAAGATCATCGGGCTTTATGCGGCCGGGCTGACGGTCCGGGACATCCAGGCTCACCTGCTTGATCTCTACGGCCTGAAGGTCTCGCCCGACCTGATCAGCCGCGTCACCGATGCGGTGCTGGACGAGGTCAGGGAATGGCAGACCCGCGCGCTGGATCGGATGTATCCCATCGTGATCTTCGACGCTCTACGGGTGAAGATCCGTGACGCCGACAGCCGGACAGTGAAGAATAAGGCCGTCTACGTCGCCCTGGGCGTCACCCGTGATGGGAGCCGTGAGGTTCTGGGCCTGTGGACCGCCGAGAACGAGGGCGCCAAATTCTGGCTCTCGGTGATGAACGAGTTGAAGAACCGGGGCGTGCAGGACATCCTGATCGCGGTCGTGGACGGGCTGAAGGGCTTTCCTGAGGCCATCACCGCCGCGTTCCCGGACGCCATGGTCCAGACCTGCATCGTGCATCTGGTGCGCCATTCCCTGAATTTCTGCTCTTGGAAGGACCGCAAGGCCGTGGCTGCGGACCTACGCCGGATTTACAGTGCCCCGACCGCCGATATGGCCGAGGCCGAGCTCGATGCCTTCGAGGAGAAATGGGCCGGGAAATACGCCTCCATCGCCCCGGCCTGGCGCCGGGCATGGCAGGAGGTGATCCCGTTCTTTGGTTTCGATCCCGCGATCCGGAAAATCATCTACACCACGAATGCCATAGAAAGCTTGAACCGCGTGATCCGGAAAACGATCAAGACGCGGGGCTCCTTCCCGACCGACGAGGCCGCAACCAAGTTGATCTATCTGGCAATCCGCAAATTCGAAAAGGATGGCCGAAATGTCCGGGAATGGTTTGCAGCCCGCAACCAGTTCGCCATAATGTTCGGCGAGCGCTTCGACGCTTGAGTATCTGAAACCGCATGGGCCGGGCCAGATACACATAGTTCATGACACTCCCGGGAATGGATGGTCAACACGGGTGAAAGGCTCGTCTCGGCATGAGCATCCGAAAACTTTGGCCAAGTGACTGACACAAAGCCGACAAGTGGCCGCGTGCCGAGGAGCCGTAGCCACGCCCCGGTCGGGATTGGCGCCCAACCAGATTCCTGATGTGGTTTTGTGCTGACAAGGGCGTTCAATTATCAGCTTATTACAATCAAAGGCGACAGCGCGGGTGCGAACCTGAATTCCAGCCGCAGTCTCACTCCGGGCGAAGCTCCGCTTAAGTCTGAGTACTCAACCCACAGGTCGACCACTGATATCGTCTTTACGAAAAAGTCTTGAGGCTCTACATTTCACTCTTGTTTGCTCGCGCACCATTTAATATCGTTCAAAATTCGGACAATGATGAAAATCCACTCTCGTCATTACCTTTGCACACAACAAGGCGCCTCACAGGCAGTCCTTGTGCGGTAGCCTTAGAAAATCCTAAAATGAATAGCAAGCGGACCAAGCTGCAAGAGGATACGCATTTTCGTGTGCTTCGCCTCCTGCAATAGAACCCTGAGATGTCTCGGAGAGAGCTGACTGCGGTGGTCGGGGTTAGCGTTGGTGGCATGCTTTATGTGCTGAACGCCCTGATCGACAAGGGATTTGTGAAGATAGGGACTTTCACCGCCACTAAAGACAAACGTCGATATGCCACCGTGTTGACGCCAGAAGGCATCGCGAGGAAGGCAGCACTTACGCGGGCGTTTCTCGTGAGGAAGTTGGAAGAGTACGAAGCGTTGAGGAAAGAGATTGACGGGTTGACCCAAGAAATAGACTGCGACACCGACCTATTGCCGAGTGCTCGTTAAGAGTTTGCATTATTTGGCTCTTGTGAAACTAAGCGTTTTGAATTGAGAGATTTAGAGGCATTAGAACAATCTCGAAAAATCAGGAATTTACATAGCCAGTGAGTACGTTCGCATGAAAATCGCATAGATGCCTCAAGGTCTTCCTCTCCGCCAGCACCTTGGTCGCTGTCGTCATCTTCTGGCTATGACCATCAATGTGTCTGGAGCGCAGTGTAACCAAGCCATATTCAGCCGGATTTTACACATTAATTCGGCGTTTCTCTTCCCTAACAACTATGAATTCTGGAAAAAAAAAATCAAAATCCACACGCGCCCGTAGCATGAAACGCGGCATGATATGGAATGCCCTGAATCTCGTTGTAAACAAGGGCTTGTCGGTTCTGGTTCGGCTGGTCCTGGCGCGTTTGCTTGTGCCCGACGACTTCGGACTGATCGGGCTTATCATTGTGTTTCTGGGATTAACGAACGTTCTCGTAGATTTCGGCTTTGAGAAAGCGCTGGTCCAGCGTCGCCGTGATGCCGACAGCCCTTTGCGGTATGACAGTGCGTTCTGGTTTCTCATTGCGGCTGGCGCCGTGCTGTCACTGGTCTTCGCCTTTGCCGGGACGCGCGTGATGGTATGGTTCTACGATGAGCCTCGCCTTTCCACCCCTTCCATGGTCATGGCGGCAAGCATTCTCCTGCACAGCCTCGGCATACTGCCCACCATTCGGCTGACCCGGCGCCTGCGGTTTCGCAACATCGTTCTCGCAGAACTCGTTTCCATGGTGGGCGGCGCGACCGTGGCCATAAGTTTTGCGCTTCTCGGATTTGGCGTCTGGAGTCTTGTACTGCAGCAGCTCACTGCGGTTGCTCTCAAGACAGCCGCACTTTGGTCTATGTGCCGCTGGCGCCCGCGCTGGCGGTTCTCGTTTCAGGCTCTGCGAGAGATCGCCTCGTTCGGAACCTACAGCCTGGGCAATCAACTCATTTACTATGCGCGTCAAAACAGCGACTACATGTTTGTGGGCGCGATCCTGGGCACCAACGCCCTCGGCATTTACACGCTGGCCTACACCCTGACCGAAACGCTGCGGACAAGCGCTGCGCAAATCGTGGTGCGGGTCATGTTTCCCGTGTTCAGTCAGCTCCAGGATAATCCGAATGAAATTGCCCGGATCTTTCCGGGATTCACGCGAACCTTGTCGCTGCTGCTCTTTCCGATCGCGCTTTCGTTGATTTTCTACGCCGCGCCGCTCATCGACATGATGTTCCCCCCGGAATGGGAAGGAGCCGCGCTGCCGGCGCGTATCCTCGGCTTTGGCGGACTCGTCTATGCGATGTCGGGACCAAGCGGAGAAGCACTGCAGGGCATGGGGCGTATACGGGCATTCTTTCGTCTGAACCTGATCAACTATGTCGTGGTGGGAATTCCCGCGCTTTTGGTTGGAGCCAATTACTTCGGCCTTGCAGGCGTTGCGGTTGCCGTGACAATTACGGTCCTGACTTTCCGGGTTCTTGTTCTGACGGCATTGCTGAGTATAACGAGCTTGACCATAGGCGCTGTTCTCTATGGACTTTTACCCGCAATCTACGCGAGCGTGGTGGCAACCGGCTGGTATTTTGCTCTTGGTGACAAAATCAATTTTATCCTGAGCATCGCGGTTCTTTTTCTGGTTTTCGGATGCGCAGCATTACTTTCAGGCTCGGCTCGCCTGCCGCGGTCGCGTTTAATCAATAAGGTCGGAGTGCGGTAGGATGCCGGTATTCACTTTTCAAAACAAAACCTGCCTGTTTGTCCATATTCCCAAGGCCGCCGGCACCGCCTTCGAAAACGCCGTGGTGGAAAACGGGTGGACCAAGCATTTTTCAGTCAACGGCTTGAGTCCTGAACGGGTGTCTTTCATGAAAGTGACCCCGCAGCATTTTCATGCCAGCCTGCTGGAGACTGTTTTCCGCTTTGAGGCATTCGACGAGATCATCATCATTGTTCGCGATCCCGTCGCGCGAATGAAATCGGAATTCTATTGGCAGGAGACGTCGGGGCAGACGGATCTTCCGGCCGAGACATGGATCGAGCACGCCTTTGACAGCTACGCGGCGGATCCCGGATGTTTCGACAATCATCTGCGCCCCCAGACCGAATTCATCCCTTCCAGCGGCCCGGTTCGCGTGTTCAAGCTGGAGGATAACGGTGTTTCCGGCGCCCTTGACGCCGTGCTTTCGCATAGCAGCCAATCTCTGCCGAAACGCATGTTCAGGAAAGGGCTGCGCAGCCGCAAGCGCTCCAAGGCGTCAAGCTACCGCCCGGACGTCGAAGCCTTGTTTGCCAGAAGAGCGCCGGACATCCGCAGCTTCTACAGTCGCGACTGCGAAGAGTTGGGATATCCGGCGAGATGAGAAATACGCAAATCGCAATCTGCTTTTTCGGCATTACCCGATCGTTGAAACACACGATCGGATCGATCGAGGCCAATGTGATAGAACCCGCCCGCGCGCTCGGCACGGTTCGCACTTACGCGCATTTCTTTGATCAGGCATCAATCAGCAACTCGCGCTCCGGAGAACAGGGTGAGCTGGATCGCGAAGAATACAGACTCCTCAAGGCGGATAGGCTACGGCTGGAGGCGCCCGATATGTGCCTTGAGGAATGGGGATTTGAAGGGCTGAAGGATTTCGGGGATTCCTGGAACGATGGTTTCCGCTCTCTACGCAATCTCGTCCATCAGCTTCATTCGATGAACGCGGCCGCCGCAGACGCACTGGCTGACGATCCAGACCTGGTCATCTACTGCCGCCCCGATATGCTCTACCATCACAATCTCGGCCCCTGGATCGGCCGGGCTTTGGCAAGTTCCGAGCCAGGTGTTACCCTTCCGAACTGGCAACACTGGCATGGGGGATACAACGACCGTTTTGCAATTTGCCGCGGCGTATCGGCTGCGCGTATTTATGGTAGCCGCGTGAACCGGATGCGGGATTTTTGCGTCGAAACCTCCAGCCCCGTTCATTCCGAACGTCTGTTGCGTTTCGTTCTCGACGAGGCGGGGATCAAACCACCTCTCATGTCCGCACGGGCAAGCCGCGTCCGCGCCAACGGCGACGTGAAGCGGGAACGGTTTTCCGGCCCCGTAAGGTCGGCCCTGCGCCTTGGAATCGGAAAGACGATAACGGCCGCAGGACTAAGGCCGTTACTCATGCGCTTGCGTCGCAACAACAACGCCCGGTGAAGTTCATGCCGCTGGTTTCTGTCATAATGACCTTTCGCAACGGAATGCCGTGGGTATTGAATGCCGTCGGCAGCGTGATTGCCCAGAGTTTCACCGATTGGGAGTTGATCCTGGTCGATGATGGCTCCACGGATGGATCGCGCGATGCGATCCTCGCCAGGTGGGGCGATCACCCCGGCTTGCGGTTTGTGCAAACGCCGCCCGAAGGGCGCGGCCACGCACTGAACCGGGCGCTTGAAGCGGCGCGCGGCGAGTGGGTCGCCAATCTCGATGCCGACGACCTGTTCCATCCGGAGAAGCTGAAAATGCAAATGAACGTGGCATCAGGCGCCGGAAAACACGACATTCTCTGCACCCACTCGCTCGTGATCGGAGAGCAGGAAGGCATTCCCTGGCCAGGCATCGAACAGCAGGGCGGCTACCGGGACCTTTCGCGCCAGATGCTGCGCCGCAACCATGTGAACCACAGCAGCATATTGGCGCACCGTAATTTCCTGCGGGAGATCGGAGGGTATGACGACACCCGGAGATCTCAGTTCGACTATGAACTATGGCTGAGGAGCCTTCACGCCGGAGGACGCATTCTGGAACTTCCCGCCATACTCACGGCAAAACGAATCCACGCGCGCCAATCCTTCGAGGCACGCGCGCGGCTGCGCTATGTCTGGTCAAGCCTGAGACTCCAGTTGCGCTACGCGCCGAAGCTGGGCGCCAGACCGCTGGACTATGCGTTCTTCATTGCCAAGTTCCTGTTCGGACTAACGCCCCGGGGCGTGCGCCGGCTAACCTGGAAGGTTCGGGGGGCATGATAAAGAAGCAGAATGAAAAGCGTGGCGAATACTGTGTCAGCCTAAGCTTGAACGCCCGCGCCACAGCCCTTCAGGTTTGGCGCAAATACGAGCGGTGTGGTGATTTGGAGGGCTGGAGATGAAGTCGAGGCCGACCACGCTGCTTTTCACCCTCTATATCGTCTTGGCACCGCTCTATCTACTGCCAAGCGGCATGCCGCAGCCAGCCGACTTTCTGGTTCCGATCGGGATAGCTTTCATCTTGCTTACAGGCAGACGTATTGCCTTTCCGACTGCCCGCGCCCGTTCTTTTCTTTTAGTCACATTCGTTTTTTTCGTCTGGGTTCTAGTCGTTTCGGTTGTAAACTCACTCATGTCTGGTCTCACTGATATTCTGATGGCACCCGCCTTTGGGATGTTCAATTTCATGCTCGTATTGCTTGGATTCGCCGCGCTCCAACACCTAGATTATCCAGACAAGTTGATCGCGAAAGCCTTGACGGTTTCGGCCGTTGTCATGTTTACGGGCTTATTGCTGACTTTCTCAGGCTCTTCTTCGCGTCAGACGGCCATGTTCAACAACCCAAACCAACTGGCTTACTTTTCAATACTCGTGCTTGGCGGCCTCATCTTGGCCTCTGATCGCCCGAGCTTGCTCCGGTTGCGTTTCGCGATGCCGGCTGCGATGCTGGTCATTTCAAATTTGGTCGCAGCATCACTTACTGGATATGCCGCCCTCGCCTTGCTGGGCGGTGCGTGGTCTTTAAAAGTCGGCGCTAGAAGGCTGTTCCTTATCGTTTTTTTTGGTTTGACCGCCGCGCTTCTGGCCCCGTCCCTTTTCCTCCCTGAAAGCCACAGCCAGGTCTTTGAAATTGTCTCAAATCGCTTTTTATTGCTTGATGACAAGCTAGACGGAGGCATCGCCGAGCGGGGATATGACAGGATTTATGAATTTCCGCAGTACCTGTTGTTTGGTGCCGGGGAAGGTGGATTGTCGAGGTTCGGCATTGAAGCAGCGCTCGAATTGCATTCGACATTCGGAACCTTGCTTTTCAGCTACGGGATCATCGGACTACTTCTGTTTCTGAGCATGATATGGATTGCCGCCCGCGGTGCGACTTTGGTGGAACTTGCCGTATTGGCCGCGCCGCTAGCCTATTCCGTGACTCACCATGGGTTCCGGTTTTCAGCTTTTTGGCTATTCATCACTATTTTTTTGATGACTAAGGAAAAACGAACAATGCGATTGTCAACACCTATACTGGAGCAACCGGTGTCTCGTCCGGGTGAGAGCCCATTATGACAAAGCTTGAAAATGGGTAAGTATCGCATGAAAAAGGTCGTCCTTCTGTCGAACTCGGCCGGAACACTTTTCCGGTTTCGGTTGCCGCTTTTTCGCGCGGCTCAGGTAGCAGGCTATGAAATGATCGCGGTGTGCGGGCGCGGCCACAACGCGGACAATTATATCGCCGGTCTCAGGGCGCTTGGAATTGAAACCCATGTGATCGACGGGCTGGAGACCGCCGAAATCCGCCCTGGGCGTCTGCTGCGTCAGGCGAAGGAACTGCGCGGTATTCTCGGGCAGACCAGTCCTGATATTCTTCACGCCTTCACCCACGCCGGAAATGTGGTCGGATTTCTTGCGGTCCGTCACTTTCCGAAAATCCGTTTTTTCCCGAATCTGACAGGCTCGGGACGTTTGTTTTCTAACACGCTCGATCTGCGCGGACGCATCTCCAAGCTGGGTTTGGTCACCGCATACAAAAGTATGGCGAAACGTGCCGAAGCAGTGTTTTTCCAGAACGATCAGGATGCCAAGGAATTTACCGCCATTATGGAGCTGACACGCGACAAAATCGTTGTGACGCCGGGTTCGGGACTTGACCCCGCCCTGGTGGGCCAGGAGACAGCCGGGTCCGACGATGTCTTGAAAAAACGGCTGCGAGACGAGTTTGGCGTGGATACCGACAAGCGCATCGTACTCTATCCGTCGCGGGCGCTGGAAGCCAAAGGGGTTCGGGACTTTTACGACGTCGGCAACCTGTATTCCCAATTGTTTGACGACTGCGTTTTTCTCCATGCTGGTGAAGAGGCAAATGAGGCCCAGGGCGGTCTTTCCAAGACCGATCTGAAAAAACTTGAAAGCGAAAATGTCCGTTTCATCGGGTTTCAGGACGATATTTTCGGTCTCATGCGGCTTGCTCAGGTCGTGATTCTGCCATCCAGATATCGGGAAGGCGTCCCACGATCGCTGATCGAAGCCCTGCATTTCGGCAATGCCGTCGTCACCTACGACACTCCGGGTTGCCGGGATACGGTCATCCAGGGATGGAACGGCTATGTGGCGCGCCCGGGATCGGTCTCCGATCTTCTGGCTGGACTTGTATCGCTCCGGGAAAAATCAGCGCAGGAACTGACGAAAAACAGCAACCACTTGTTCCTGCACCGTTTCCATGCGCGTCTCGTGACTGACATCTATCTTTCTTACTATGGGCTTGAGGGGACGCGCCAGTGACAAAGGTTGCGATCATAGGAACGGTCGGGGTTCCCGGCGCCTACGGCGGTTTCGAGACGCTGGCCGATAACCTTGTGCGCTATCATGAAGCAGAAAATCTGGACGGCGAACTGAGTGTGTATTGCAGTGGATCACGGAATGAATCTTCGCTGGCATTCTATCACGGAGCGGAGTTACGATATGTCCCCCTAAACGCCAACGGGGTCCAGAGCATCCCCTATGACATACGATCCATGCTTCACGCTGTATTCCGCCGCACTGACGTTCTTCTCATTCTTGGAGTATCCGGCGCAGTATTTATTCCGGTTGTCCGACTTTTTTCCAATTCGAAGATCGTTACCAATATCGATGGTATCGAATGGCGGCGTGCCAAGTGGAACGGGCTTGCCAAGAGATTTCTAAAAATGTCCGAAGCAATCGCCGTGCGGTGGTCGCATGAGGTAATTGCGGACAACGATGCGATCACGGAATACGTTGCCGAAACCTATGGCATCCGGTGCAGCACAATTGCTTATGGCGGAGATCACGCGATGACTGTGGCGCCCGATCATGATCTGCCGTTTATGCCGCCTGAACGTTACGCATTCGCACTCAGCCGGATAGAGCCGGAGAACAGCGTCGCGAAAATCTTGGAGGCATTTTCCACAGTTCCAGACAAGTCACTTGTCTATGTTGGAAACTGGAACAACAGCGATTTTGGCCAGCGTTTGCGCCGCCAGTATTCAGGATTCGCGAACATCCATATGGCAGAACCGATTTACGACCTCGCCAAACTCCGGGGGCTGCGCGAAGGCGCTGACCTCTATGTTCACGGGCATTCTGCCGGAGGCACCAATCCAGCGCTAGTCGAAATGATGCATTTCGGCCTTCCGATTGTCGCCCACGGTTGCGTTTTCAACCGCAAGACCACGGAAAATGAGGCGGACTACTTCGAAACTGCCGAAGATCTGGCTCGGTTTCTTGCTAACCGGGACCATGAAGTCGAAAAAGCGCGCGGGCTGCGCATGTTGGAAATCGCGCGCAAGCGATACACTTGGGACGAAATTGGCAGAAGCTACTTCAACCTGATCGAAAAAGTCGACGCCAACTAATGCCTTCCATACAGTCCATCTCCAGAGGCGAGCTCGTTCACAGAAAAACTTTGTCGTGCAATATAGCTACCTCGCAGGCGGTGACTTCACTCACCTCCAGCATTCGATGCAAACACCAGTCCCTCAAACCTTTCACAATGCGATTGAACCACAAGCAATTGCAAAAGGCCGTCGACATCAAACGTTGACCACAATGTCCCAAAAACGTGACGCTTAACGTGCGCGCAAAACTCTCGAGTGTTCAAAAAATGAGCGCTGGTATATTTTCTCAACCGAGGCAAAGTGAAAACCGCCGTTGAGAAAAAACACCGAATACCAGCTACATACCCCAGCCGTCATGCCCGCTGCACCTCACGCTCGCTTAGCGCAACACGCGTCTGCCGCCCGAGCAAATCCAGAAGAACCCAAATCCGTTTCGAGCTATCGATCTTCTCAATCGTGGTGGTAAAATCCGCAAACGGACCTTCGGCGATGCGAACCTCATCGCCTGCGGCAAGCTCATCAGGTTGAAGAAGCTGCCCCGTCTCACCACATCGCGCCATTAAGCCCACCATCAATCCCTCGGGCACCGGCGTAGGTTCTCCGGTCAGCGAAACAATTCGCGACACACCCCGAGTGCTGTTCAACTTGCGCCAGCGCCCCTCTAAAGGGTCAAAACGCACAAACAGATACCCTGGAAACAGAGGCTCGGGTTGTTGTACGAACCCACCAGAGCGTCGCCGCGACACCATCTGGGTTGGACTAAAGACCTCGAAACCCTGCCGTGCCAAATTGGTAAGAGCCAACTTCAAACCATTGGGTCGCAGTTGAAGAATATACCAGCGGCGCAAAGGCCCAAGACTACCATCATGCATCGGCCTACCCTTTATATTCAGGAAGATAAGGGATCAGACTGTGAACCTTCTGGCGCATCAAACCATAGATGAACTTCCGGCCGGAATTCTTGCGCCACGCACGCGCCAGCAGCACACCCGTCGAATAACTCGTCGCGAAAAGCACAACAAAACAGAAAAATGCGATCGCTGCCGCAACTGCATTATCCCACAGAATGACAGCCACAAAAGGCGGCGCCATAAAGAACGGCATCATCACCACAGTGGCCAGCGGATTGGCAATATGGCGCGCGCCGCGCCCTAGCTTGCCAATCTCGATCGCTCGCATAACGAGCTGGTGGAAATGAAGCCGGTCCGGTTGGTCTGTAGGCTTTCCACTCCGGCGGCGACGGACGATGGCGAGAACGGTATCAGCCAGGGGCCAGAAAAAAACCAAGAGCAAAGCCCAAGGTGTCAAATCCGGGAGAGCATCAAGCATCAGGATCGCCACCCAGACCAGAAGATGCCCGATCCCATAGGCCCCCGCATCCCCCATAAAAATCTTCCCCCAAGGAAAGTTGAGCAACAGAAATCCGGTAAGCGCACTGGCAATCACATATCCCCAGGTTGCAAGGTCGGGCTGCCCCCCCCGGCTTGCAATAAGTCCAAGTGCGACAGCAACCGTAATGCCAATCGTGGCTGACAGACCATTGAGCCCATCGATCAGATTGAAGGCGTTACAAATCCCCGCACCACCAAAAACTGTCAGTGCGATTCCCACGGGTGCAAAAGCCACTAGGAAGTCGAGCCCGACCAAGTCGGTGCGCGCCACCCAGGCTCCAAACAGAATGATCGCCAGAACCGAAGAAAGCGCCGCCGCCAACAGGCGGTGTTTGGGACTTACGCCGACGCCTAAATCTTCCAATAGACCTGCAGCAAATACTGGAATGAGTGAGAGCGCGAGAAACCAGGTCTGCCCCGTCCCATCCATAGCCATGGGTACTCCTGCCGCCAAGGCGCCTACCAAAACGGCAACACCACCAATTCTCGGGGTTGGCACACTGTGCGCGGACTGGATCGCCGATACATCCTTTTGTCTATATGTGAGCTTGAGATGAACCCGGCGGGTTACCACCAGCAAAGCCGAAAGAGTAGTGGAAATCAAAAAGGCGCTCAAAAGTCCGTAATTATTCAAAAAATCTTCCAAATTCTCACCCTAGAATACTCTATTTACGTCAATCCAAGTCTTACTTTCCGAACGTTCACGCTCCACTAACCGCAGCTTGCGACGCATCGACTCTACTTCTGTCTATATTTAATGACTTGATCAGTGGACGTGTCACGGTTTGATGCCGCTCCTTTGATAGCCTTTACTGGAACAAAGGAGACTGACTATGGGACTGAAACGGACGGACGAATTTCGCCAAGATGCAGTGCGTATTGCGCTGACCAGCGGGTTGACGCGCAAGCAGGTGGCTGATGATCTGGGCGTTGGCATGTCGACGCTGAACAAATGGATCACAGCACACCGAGACACGAAGGTGGTTTCACAAGAGGATTTAGACCTCGCCAAAGAGAATGAGCGGCTTCGACGAGAGATCCGGCTTCTCAAGGAGGAGAGGGAAATCCTAAAAAAGGCCACCCAGTTCTTCGCGGGCCTAAAGCAATGAGATTTAGGTTTGTCGAGGAACACAGGAACGTAAGCGGCGTCTGCGCCCCACCGGAGTTCAGCTTGACGGCGTGAAGTTCCACGGCAGGAGCTCGTCGATTCGGTGCGCAGGATGGCCTGCCGCGATCGCCTCGAGCGTCGCCTTGAGGTAGGCGAAGGGCTCCACGCTGTTGATCTTTGCGGTGGCGATGAGCGAGGCGATGCGGCCCCAGGTGCGTCCGCCTTCATCGTGCCCAGCAAAGAGTGCGTTCTTCCGTGTCAGGGCGATCGGCCTGATGAGGTTCTCCACGGCATTGGAGTCGATCTCGACGCGGCCGTCCTGCAGGAAGGTCTGCAGCCCGTCCCACTGCCGGTGGATGTAGGCGAGTTTCTCTCCGAGGCGGGACTTGGCGGAGACCCGGCGGCGCTGGAACTGCAACCATTCGCCGAACTCGGCCACCAGCGGCGCGGTGCGTGTCTGTCTCGCCGACAGGCGCTGTCCCGGTCCCATGCCGCGGATCTCGGTCTCGATACGGTAGAACTCGGCGATCCGGCGCAGCCCCTCGGCGGCGACCTCCGATCCGTCGCGGTCAAAGACTTCCTTCAGCTTTCGGCGCGCATGTGCCCAACAGTGTGCAACCGTGATCGGCGCCCCGCCCGTGCGCGAGGGGCGCGTCAGCCGATCGTAGCCGGCATAGCCGTCCAGCTGCAGGATGCCGTCAAAGCCCTGCAGGATCTGCTCCGCGTTCACGCCGGCGCGGCTCGGGTGATACGTGAAGACCACGCCGGGCGGGTCATCGCCGCCCCAACCCCGATCGTCTCGGGCCAGCGCCCAGAGGAAGCCGGTCTTCGTTCGGCCCCGCCCGGGTTCCAGAACCGGCGCCGTGGTTTCGTCCATGAAGAGCTTTCCCGAGCTCTTCAAATGCTCGGCGAGCCGATCGACCACCGGGGCAAGGTGGAAGGCCGCGGTGCCGACCCAATCGGCGAGCGTGCTGCGCTGGAGCTCGATCCCAGAGCGCGCGAGGACCTGGCTCTGGCGATACAAGGGCAGATGGTCGGCGAACTTGGCGACGAGCACATGCGCGATGGCGCCCTCGGTCGGTAACCCGCCCTCGATCAGGTGGGCGGGGGCCGGAGCCTGGGTGATCCCTTCGGCGCAGGCACGACAGGCATACTTTGGCCGGACCGTCACGATGACGCGGAGCTGGGCCGGCACGATGTCCAGCCGCTCGCTGCGGTCCTCGCCGATCCGGTGCATCGTGCCGCAGCCGCACGGACAGTCCAGGCTGGCCGGCTCGATCACCTGCTCGGTCCGGGGGAGTCCTTCGGGCAGATTGCCTCGGTTGCGCCGGACGGTCTTGGCTCGCCGCGGACCGGACGAGGCCGGGGCGTCTTCATCCTGCTGCGCCTCGACCTCGGCAACGGCAGTTTCCAGGTCCTCGAAGGCCAGCTGCCGCTCGTCCTCGCTGAGCCTCTCGGACTTCTTGCCATGCACGACCTGGTTCAGCTCGGCGACGAGATGCTCGAGGCGCTTGTTGGCTTCCCTGAGTGCATCGCGCTCACGCAGCACGGCCAGAACAGCTTCACGCTGGTCTTCCGGAATGGCCGACAGGTCGAGGGATGGGGCGCTGGACATGGCGGGATCATACCCTGCTCCCGTCTTCGGCAGGCAGGCTTTCCCGCCCCTGAGTCATTCTGCCACAGCCGGGCGGCGCGCTTCCAGGGACCGCACCCGCCGCCAATCCAGCCCGGCGAACAGCGCCTCGAACTGGGCGCGGTTCAGCGTCATCGCCCCATTCCGGATCGCGGGCCAGGTGAAGGTGCTCTCTTCCAGCCGCTTGTAGGCCATGACGAGGCCGCTGCCGTCCCAGAACAGGATCTTCATCCGGTCCGCGCGCTTCGCCCGGAAGACGAAGACCGTCCCGGTGAACGGATCCTCGGCCAGGGTCGACTGCACCAGGGCGGCCAGGCCATCATGTCCCTTGCGGAAGTCTACCGGCTTCGTCGCCACCAGGATGCGGACGCCTTGGGACGGCATCAGCACGTCGGTGCTTCCAGAGCATGCACGATCGCCGCGATCCGATCTGCCGGTGTGTCGGGCGACAGCTCGATCTGCATCGCTCCCCTGATAATCCGGATCATATGCTCGGGCGTCGCGCTCGCCGGCCCGCTCATCTCGGCCGGATCGCAAACGACCAGCGGCGTGAAGACAGGACCGCCGATCTCCTCGGCGGGGAGAACCAGCTGTCCCTGCTTTGCTAAGCGCCGCCAGGCGGAGAGCTGGTTTGGGCGGATGCCATACCGACCGGCCACAGCATACACTGTCGCCCCCGGCTCCAAGGTCTCTGCCACAGCGCGAGCCTTAGCATCGTCCGGCCAGCGCCGGTGACCCGACGCGTAGATCTCGACGCCCAGAGATTTGAGAAACGAATTTGTGGCGCACATTGCGAAACGCACTCCCCATCATGAGATGGGTATCACCTCGCAGCGCCAGAGCTCATCTACAACGTGGGCCGCAGACGCCGCTTACACAGGAACCATTTTCCAGCCAACCGTTTATGCAGTGTCGTTGGCGTCAGCACACGTGGCTTGCGGGCCTTCCGTAGTCGCCCTGCCAGTCGCAGACAACGATCTGATATGGTCACGCTTGCACACATCAAAGAACAGTCCCGCCTGAGCCTTGGTAGCTACGGCAGGCCGCGAATGACCGAAGAGTTGAAGGAGATCGGTCTGGACGTCGGTCATCGCCGTGTGGGCCGCTTGATGCGCGAGAACGGCATCCGGGTCGAAAGATCGAAGAAATACAAGGTCACGACGGACAGCAACCATGCGTTCAACATCGGGCCAAACCTGCTGAACCGGGACTTCCACGCCGATCAACCGAACCAGAAGTGGGCGGGCGACATCAGCTATGTCTGGACGCGAGAAGGATGGCTCTACCTGGCTGTTATTCTTGACCTGCATTCTCGGCGGGTGATCGGCTGGGCAGTCAGCAATCGCATGAAACGCGACTTAGCGATCCGAGCATTGAACATGGCCATAGCTTTCCGGGCGCCGCCCAAAGGCTGCATTCATCATACGGATCGCGGGTCGCAATATTGTTCACATGACTATCAGAAGCTTCTGTGCCAGCATGGCTTCAAGGTGTCGATGAGCGGCAAGGGCAATTGCTACGACAATGCTGCTGTCGAAACGTTCTTCAAAACCATCAAAGCCGAACTGATCTGGCGCAAGTCATGGGAAACGCGGCGGCAAGCTGAAGTGGCGATCTTTGAATACATCAACGGGTTTTACAATCCGCGACGACGCCACTCAGCACTAGGCTGGAAAAGCCCCGTCGCATTCGAACGGAAAGTGGCTTAAACGAGCACATGGGGCGGCACGAAAACGGGACAGGTCCAGAGTGTGGGCGTTGGTTGTTGTAGAAGGTCATCTATTTCCGGATGCCTGCCTTCGCTTCCGAGCCGGTCTCCCAGGCATGCAGGTAGGCGCACTCGTATTTCAGGGTTCGCCACAACCGCTCGATGAAGATATTATCGAGGAAGCGGCCCTTGCCATCCATCGAAATGCGGACGCCGGTCCGGCGCAGTCGATCCGTCCAGGCAAAAGATGTGAACTGAGATCCTTGATCAGTATTCATGATCTCCGGCGGACCAAACTTGTGAATGGCCTCGTTCAGTGCCTCAACGCAGAAGTCCGCCTCCAGCGTATTCGAGATGCGCCAAGCCAGCACCTTACGGGTGTGCCAATCCATAATGGCGACCAGATACAGGAACCCTCGGCGCATGGGCAGATAGGTAATATCCGAGCACCAAACTTGGTTCGGACGCTCCACCCGCAGACCTCTCAGCAGATAGGGATAGGTCTTGTGCCCTTTTGCTGGCCTGCTGGTGTTGGGCTTTTGGTAGATCGGCATCAGCCCCATCAGGCGCATCAGCCGCCGTATCCGTTTCTCGTTCACCAAATGGCCGTCGTTGCGCAGGTGCCACGTCATCTGGCGGACACCGAAGAACGGCGTCTCCAGAAACTGCTCATCGATCCGCCTCATCAGGCCAAGGTTCTGCTCGGTCTCGCCCTTAGGCTTGTAATAGAATGACGAGCGCGAGATCGACAGCAACCTGCATTGCTGCCCAATGGACAAAATGGAATTGTTCGGCTCAATCATGTCGCGCCTCACTTGCCGGTCCACGGTTTGAGCTTTCGTGACAAAGTTAAGGGGGACCGTGGCCCCAGTGGGGCCGCGTAAGCCCCCGTACCGTTGGCCACAGCCAGCTCCCCGATCTTGGCGTGCAATTCTTTCACCTGCTCTTCGTCGATCTCGGGGTTTTTCCTGCCGCCGCGCTCGAACACGCCAGACGCACCTTCCAGCAACGCCCGATTCCATGTGTGGATCATCGTCGGATGAACCCCGAACCGGCTCGCCAGCTCGGCCACCGTCTGCTCACCCTTCAGCGCTTCAAGCGCCACCTTCGCCTTGAACTCAGGCGAATGCTGCTTCCGTTTCGACATCATTCGACCATTGTCCTCGGACCAATGGCGGACAAGGTCTCATTCTCCTTCTCGTCGAAGATCAGCAGACAACAAATCGTTGCTTACGTCAGTGTCCGATTTTCGGGGGGTAGCTCACCTTACCTTAGTCTTTCAACAGATTCGCGAGATACCTGCCATATTCCGTTTTCTTGAACGTTTCTGCATGCTCACGCATTTTATCGGTATCGATCCAGCCCCTTTGATATGCAATTTCTTCGGGACAACCCGATTGCATGCCCTGCCTCATCGAGAGCGTACGCACGAAGTTGCCAGCATCCAGAAGCGAGCCATGCGTGCCGGTGTCGAGCCAGGCGTAGCCACGCCCCATCCGCTCCACCGACAGTGTGCCATCGGCAAGATAGCTTTCAAGCAGTGTCACGATTTCCAACTCGCCGCGCGGTGAAGGCCGGACTTCTTTTGCCCTGCGCGGCGCATCGCCATCGAGGAAATAAAGCCCGGTGACCGCGTAATTCGACGGCGGCACTTCGGGCTTCTCGATGATCTCTTCGACCGTACCCTCGCAATCGAATTTCACAACACCGTAACGTTCGGGGTCGGCCACATGATAGCCGAACACCGTCCCGCCCACCTCTTTGGCATCGGCCTCAGCAAGCATTTCCGGCAAGCCATGACCAAAGAAAATATTGTCGCCCAGAACCATCGCGGAGGGCGCACCATCTAGGAAGTCTTCGGCGAGAAGGTAGGCCTGCGCCAAGCCATCGGGCGAAGGTTGAGTAATGTAGGTAAGGCTCAGGCCCCATTGCGAACCATCGCCCAGAAGGCGTTTGAACTGATCCTGATCCTGCGGCGTGGTGATCATCGCGATCTCGCGAATGCCCGAAAGCATCAGCACGGAGAGAGGATAGTAAATCATAGGCTTGTCGTAGATCGGCATGAGCTGTTTCGACACCGCCATGGTCAACGGATAGAGCCGCGTACCCGAGCCACCGGCGAGGATGATGCCTTTGCGGTCGGTCATAATGTCTTCTCCAACTTTTTAAGAACTTCAGCCAGTCCCGTCTTCCAATCCGGGCGATCTATGCCAAAGACTGCTTTGGTCGTCTCGCAATTCATCCGGCTGTTGCCCGGACGTGCTACAGAGGTCGGATAGGCCGAGGTCGGGATATCCTCGACCCCCATTACCTTGCCCGCCTGAGCGAAAATCTCGCGCGCAAAATCGGCCCAGCTTACATCAGGCGCGCCGGAGAAATGATAAGTGCCCGCCCTGTTCGGATCTGTTTTGAGCTGGTCCGCGATCGAGACACAGGCTTTCGCGATGTCGCGCGCGGGCGTCGGGCCGCCGACCTGGTCGGCCACGACCGTCAACTTGTCACGAGTCTCGGCAAGCCGCAGCATGGTCTTCACAAAGTTGCCGCCATGGGCCGAGAACACCCAGGAGGTGCGCAGGATCGCAAAAGGCCCGCCCGCCTCGCGCACGCCGTTCTCGCCCTCAATCTTGGTTTCACCATAGACGCCCAGAGGGCCCGTGGGATGATCCGGGAAAAACGGTGCCTCCCCTTCCCCGTCGAAGACGTAATCGGTGGAAATATGCACAAAAGGAATGCCCAGATCGGCGCAGGTCTCCGCCATCTCGGTCGGTGCTGCTGCATTGACGAGTGTGGCGACCAGTGGGTCACCTTCGGCTTTGTCCACCGCCGTGTAAGCTGCCGCATTAATCACGGCCTCCGGTTTGATCTCCCGGATTTTTCGGCCACAGAGCAGCGGATCGGTTAAATCCGCCTCGTCGCGCCCGAGGAAGGTCGCCTCAGGCAGAAGCGTTTGTAATTCCGTGGCCACCTGACCGGTTTTGCCAAAGACGAGGATCATC
Source organism: Celeribacter indicus (assembly GCF_000819565.1). Classification (NCBI taxonomy): domain Bacteria; kingdom Pseudomonadati; phylum Pseudomonadota; class Alphaproteobacteria; order Rhodobacterales; family Roseobacteraceae; genus Celeribacter; species Celeribacter indicus. Next base: position 2,436,049 of record NZ_CP004393.1, on the reverse strand, counting down.
CCTTGACCCCCAACCGTTCCCCGACCCCGTGGCGTTGCTGCAGGGCACGCCACCAATCCTCGTTGTCGAGATACCACACAACGGTTTGCGCCAGCCCCTCTTCGACCGTTACCGAAGGCCGCCAACCAAGCTCGTCACGGATCCGGGACGGGTCGATCGCATAGCGTGCATCATGACCCGGACGATCCGTCACAAAGGTGATCTGATCGGCGTAACTTCCGCTGGATTTGGGTCTCTTTTCATCGAGAATGGCGCAGAGAGTTTTGACCAGTTCAAGGTTCGTGCGCTCGTTCTCGCCGCCAATATTGTAGCTCCGCCCCAGTTCTCCTTTCTCGACCACCAGCAAAAGCGCGTCGGCGTGATCCTCGACATAAAGCCAGTCGCGAATATTGGACCCGTCGCCGTAAATCGGCAGGGCTTTCCCCGCCAGCGCGTTGAGGATAATCACCGGGATCAGTTTTTCGGGGAAATGGAAGGGGCCATAATTGTTGGAACAGTTGGTCAGAACCACCGGCAAGCCATAGGTCTCATGCCAGGCGCGCACCAGATGGTCCGAGCTGGCTTTCGACGCCGAATAGGGCGAGCGCGGGTCGTAGGGCGTGTCTTCGGTGAACTGGATCGCTGGATCGTTAGGTAGCGAGCCGAACACCTCGTCGGTGGAAATGTGATGGAAGCGAAACGCCTCCGGCTTGTCCGCCTCGCCCCAGCATTTGCGCGCTGCTTCCAGCATATTGAATGTGCCGGTGATGTTCGTCTCGATGAAATCGCCCGGCCCATCAATCGAGCGATCCACATGGCTTTCGGCGGCCAGATGCATCACCGCATCGGGTTTGTGACGCGCAAAAACAGTGTCTAATCCAGCCCGATCACGGATATCCACCTGTTCGAACGCATACAGCGGGCTGTCAGCCACAGAGGCCACATTGTCGAGGCAGGCCGCATAGGTCAGCGCATCGCAATTCACCACCTCATGCCCGCGAGACACCGCAAGCCGCACCACGGCAGAGCCAATGAACCCTGCTCCACCCGTCACCAAAATCTTCATGCGTTGTCCTTCGTAAAAGGCGTCTCGAAGTCTGCAAAAGCCTGCGCTTTCTCATCCTTTTCCGAGATCACTGGCGAGATCCCATCAAGCGGCCAGTCGATGCCGCAGCTGTCCCATTTTACCGCCCCGTCGCACTCCGGCGCGTAATAATCGGTACATTTGTAAATAATCTCGCTGTCAGGCTCCAGCGTCATGAAACCATGCAAGAACCCTGCCGGGATCCAAAGCTGTTTGCCATTCTCAAAGGACAGCTCTTCTCCAACCCACTGTCCATAAGTTGAGGACCCTTCGCGGGCATCAACCGCAACATCGAAAATCCGTCCTCTACCACAGCGCACAAGCTTGCCCTGCGCATGCGGCGGACTTTGGAAGTGCAGGCCCCGAACAGTTCCAACCTCGCGCGAGAGCGAATGATTGTCTTGTACGAATTCCGGCAGGTCGAGACCTGCCTCTGTCAGTTTCTTTTTGTTCCAGCTCTCCGAAAAAAAGCCCCGATGATCGCCAAAACGTGGCGGAGTAATAAGGTAAACGCCCGAAAGCGATATCTTTGTGCTCATCATATTGTAACCTTATAATACTACGGCGTGGTCCACGTATCGAGTGTTTACACAACGTATGATGCGAATAGACAAGCAACTTTGCGGTTTTAAGGCGAGGATAAAAAGCGAGCGTAACAACCATGTTTCATTCTGGCTGAGACAACAAGCGTATAGCTCAAGCTTTGTGTCTTTGCTCCAAGAGCTCCTATTCATACGTACCCAGAATATGATCCCAAGAGAAATGTGCCTGGAGCCGCGCGCGGCCTTTTGTGCTGTCTGAACCGCCTCGTAATCGTGGCACATACGGATCATTCGAGAATTCGAACGTTTAAAACACGCAGCACAGCAGCCCTACAGCACACCACATTTTTTATCTCGACCTAACAATAAAACGCTCCTAATGTCTGGAAGGAACATCGTGAGAACGGTTTCACCTCCGTCTCACAAATGTCTCACAAATCATGAAGTCCGCCATCGCAAGTTCACAACAAAACAACTTAAATTCAATAACTTATAACCACCGTGAGAAAACAGCTCCGATCCCTACCGCCGGAGCCAAAATCTCCTAGAGATTACAACACGATAAAGGCCGACTCTCAGGGCGGCCTTCGTCGTTTTGGGTAGGCTCTGCAACAACTCTACAACATTAGGCGGTTCACACATTTGCTGCGGCAGGCGGCTGCGCAGAATGTCGATTTGCTCTATGGTTTGGCATAGCGCCCAAGGCAACTGGCGCTCTTGGTCGATCAACTGCGCTGCGATCTGTGCAGCAAGCCGTTGCGTCGGTTTGCCATGGAACGCATCTCGGTCGCGCAGCGTTTTTCGCAGATGGTCTCGCAGATTTGCCGTTGCGCGGGACTGATCGTGGTTCATGCCGCCACCTCTCTATTCTTGACGGCTTCGGTCATCCAAGGCATCATCCGCGGCAAGCCGCACAGGACGACGATCCCAGACAAGAAGGCCCCATGCCCGCTGGACAAGGTGAACCGCGAGCTCGCGTGCCGGCGCCCAACATGCTCTGGATCAGCGATTTCACCTGCGTCGCGACCTGGAAGGGGTTCATCTATGTCGCCTTCGTCATCGATGCCTATGTCCGCAAGATCGTCGGCTGGCGCGCCAGCACGTCAGCGCAGACAGGTTTCGTTCTGGATGCACTGAAGCAGGCGGTCCATGACCGAAGGCCGACAAAGGCCATGGGGTTGGTTCATCACAGCGACCGCGGCTCGTAATATCCGTCCATTCGCTACACCGAGAGGCTGGGCGAAGCCGGCATCGAACCTTCGGTCGGCAGCGTTGGCGACAGCTACGACAATGCGTTGGCCGAAACCATCAACGGCCTGTTCAAGGCGGAGGTCATCCATCGCCGCGGCCCATGGCGCAGCTTCGAGGCAGTCGAATACGCGACACTGGAATGGGTGGACCGGTTCAACAACCGCCGTCTCCTCGAGCCCGTCGGGAACATCCCGCCAGCCGAGGCAGAGGCCAACTTCCACGCAGCGCTGGAAACTGAAGACATGGCCGCGTAACTAACCGTAATCATCCTCCGGCAAACCTGGGGCGGTTCACTGATCCCCTGGATCAAAGACCGCAAGACCCTCAGGGATGGCCAAGAAGACCCGGCTATCCTGCCCACCGGCGTGGCCGTTCTGCCGCTTGGCATCGCCGAGGAATTTCAGGAGATCAGCGCGCTTGCCGGTCGCGCACTCGCATCTGACTGATCCTGCCCGCCCGGTGTTTCGGCGGGCGACAGGTTCGCAAATTTGAATGTATTTGATACCCATCGATACCACCCTAGGGTCAATAAGCACGCAAGAGAGCATTCGCTTGCAAGCGTCGGCCTCGGGGTGATGCACCCCTTGCGCCGTGCTTGCCAACCCCTTGGGAGAGGCAGACGCGATGAGCCATCCAACCTATCTAAATACCACTCGCCGGAGGTTTCTCGGCGGCACTGCCGCAGCATCGGCGTTTGCCCTCGGTGCGCGCGCCCACGCGCAGGACGTGCCGCCGCTGGAGCAGTACAGCCCCGAGTACCTGAATGCCGCCGAATGGGCCTTCGTCATGGCCGCCACGGCGCGGATCATCCCCTCGGACGGCGACGGGCCAGGCGCGATCGAGACGCGGGTGCCGGTCTTCATCGACCTGCAACTGGCCGGGGATTTCGGCAACGCGGCGGATCTCTACATGGAAGGCCCCTTCAGGCCTGATGCACCCGACACGCTCGGCCCGCAAAGCCCGCTCACGCCAGCCGAGATCTACCGGGGAGCCATCGAGGCCATCGATACCGCCTGCACCGACGAATACGGCAGCGTCTTCGCCGATCTCGACCCGACACAGCAGGACGAGGTGCTGAGCGCGCTCGAGGAAAGCCCGTCGACCAGCGGCAGCACACAAGACATGGCCGAGGACAGCGGCGGCGGCGCGATGAACACGGGCGGAAGCACCGCCTTCGGCCTTGCCCCGGAGCTCAAGGAGTTCTTCGCGCTACTCGTGCAGAACACCAAGGAAGGCTATTTCGCCGATCCGATGTACGGCGGCAACGCGGGCATGGCCGCCTGGAGCTACATCGGCTTCCCCGGTGCGCGGGGCAGCTATGCCGAATGGGTCGGACGCGAGGAAGACTACCCGCTCGGCCCCGTCTCCATCTCCGGCGAAAGGGCCTGACCCATGGCAAGAACCGACACCAAACGCGATGTGGTCATCGTCGGCCTCGGCTGGACCGGCGCCATAGCCGGGATCGAACTGGCAAAGGAAGGGCTCAACATCCTCGCGCTGGAACGCGGGCCGGACCGCTCCACAGTGCCCGACTTCAAGTATCCCGAGGTCATCGACGAGCTGCGCTTCGGCATCCGTTACGGCTACATGCAGCGGCCGAAGCAGTCGACGCTGACCATCCGCCGCAGCCTGGACGAGGAGGCGCTGCCCTATCGCCGGCTCGGATCCTTCCTGCCCGGTGACGGCGTCGGAGGCGCGGGCATCCACTGGAACGGCCAGACCTGGCGTCCGCAGGCACAGGAATATCGCCTGCGCTCCTACGTGGAGGAGAGTTTCGGCGCAGACGTCATCCCGGAGAACATGACGATCCAGGACTGGGGCATCACCGCCGAGGAATTGGAGCCCTACTACGACCGCTTCGAATACATGGCCGGGATCTCGGGACAGGCCGGCGTTGTGAACGGCGAGACGCTCGAGGGAGGCAACCCGTTCGAGTCCAGCCGCTCGCGCGGCTATCCCCTGCCGCCGCTGGCACAGCAGCCCGACGGCCTGCATTTCGCCGAAGTCGCGCGGCAGATGGGCTACCACCCCTTCCCGCGCCCGGCCGCCAATGCCTCGGCTCCGCATGTGAACGAGTACGGAATGCAGCTCGGCCCCTGCAACTACTGCGGATTCTGCGCCCGCTACGGATGCCTGAATTACTCGAAATCCTCGCCGCAGACCTGCATTCTGGACGCGCTGAAGCGGTATGAGAATTTCAACTACCGCGTGAACTCCGAGGTGCTGCGCGTGACTTTGGCCGAGGACGGGCAGACCGCCACCGGCGTCACCTACTGGGATGCCGAGGCCGAGGAAGAGGTGACGCAGCCCGCCGACATCGTGATCCTCGCCGCCTACTCGATCCACAACGTCCACCTGATGCTGTTGTCGGGCATCGGCGAGCCCTACGATCCGCGCAGCGGCACCGGCACCACCGGCAAGAACTACAGCTACCAGATGAACGGCGGCACCACGATGTTCTTCGAAGACCGCCAGTTCAATCCCTTCGTGGCGGCCGGCTCGTCGGGCATGTCGATCAACGATTTCGGCATGGAGCAGATCGACTACGCCGCCGAGGGCTTCATCGGCGGCAGCTACATGACCTGCGGCCATTCCAACGGCCAGCCGATCCGGGGTATCGCGGTGCCCGAGGGCACACCTAGCTGGGGCGCGGACTGGAAACAGGCGGTGGGGACGCATTACGGCCATTCCACCTCGCTCGGCTCTCACGGATCGAACATGTCCTACCGCGACTGCTATCTCGATCTCGATCCGACCTACACCGACCCGCACGGGCGGCCCCTGCTGCGCCTGACCTTCGACTGGAAGGACAACGACATCCGCATGACTCAGTTCATGCGCCAGCGCATCGAAGAGATCGTCGAGGCCATGGAGCCCGACAGCTGGCAGTCGAGCTACAAGGAGGACGGTGCCATCTACGACGTGCGCCCCTACCAAACGACGCACAACGTCGGCGGCGCGATCATGGGCGAGAACCCACAGACCTCGTCGATCAACCGCTTCCAGCAGGCCTGGGGGCAGCACAATGTCTTCGTGCTCGGGGCCTCCGCCTTCCCGCAGAACATCCAGTACAACCCGACCGGCGCGGTGGGTGCGCTGGCCTACTGGACCACCGACGCCATCATCAACGATTACCTGCCGAACCCGCGGCCCCTGGTCTGAGGAGATGCCATCATGAAGACTTTCCTCCGCACCCTCGCCGCGCTGGTGATCGTCGGCCTTGTCGCCCTGGCGGCATTCATCTTCTGGCCGGTCTCGCGCAGCGCCCCGCAGCAGGTGGCCTCCGGTGGCCCGGAGCCCAAGGACCACGGCGAATACGCGATGCGCCTCGCCGATTGCGCTGCCTGCCATACCGCCGAGGGCGGCGCGCCCTTTGCCGGCGGGCGGCCCATTGAAAGCCCGGTGGGCACACTCCACTCGGCCAACATCACCCCGGACCCCGAGACCGGCATCGGTGGCTGGACCCTTGCCGAGTTCCGCGGGGCGCTGGTCGACGGGCTCGACGACGAGGGGCACCACCTCTATCCGGCGATGCCCTACACCAACTACCGGGGACTCACCGAGACCGACATCGCCGGTCTGTACCATTACTTCATCGAGGAACTGGACCCGGTGCGCAACGAGGTTGCCGCCAATGACCTGCCCTTCCCCTTCGACCAGCGCTGGGGTCTACGGGCGTGGAAATGGGTCGCGATGCCAGAGGTCGGCTTTGCCTCGGGCGCGACATCGGACGACCCGTTGCGGCGCGGTGCCTACCTCGTCGAAGGTCCGGGCCATTGCGGAGCCTGCCACAGCCCGCGCAACATGCTCTTCGTGCAGGAGGGGTACACCGCGGACGACCCCGGCTTCCTGGCCGGCGGCGTCGTCGCGGGCTGGACCGCCCCCGCCCTGCGCGGCGAGGACAGCGCCATCGCCGGCTGGACCGCCGAGGAGGTGGCACAGATCCTCGGCACCGGGCGCAACGCCCATGCCGCGATCAACGGCGAGATGCTGCTGGTGGTCGAGGACAGTACGCAATACTTTACGGAGGACGACCTCATAGCGGTATCACGCTACCTCGTTAGCCTTGACGGCAATGGCGGGGCCACAGCGCAGGACCCGCCCTCGGGCGGCCTTGCCGAGCGCCTCGCGGACGCCCCCGCGACCGAGACCGAACGGATGCTTGCGTCTGCAGATCCGAACATGCCCGAAGGTGCGCGCCTGTACCTCGACAATTGCGGGGCCTGCCATTTCGTCGACGGCAAGGGTGCGGACGAGGTCTTCCCCGAGCTCGACGGCAGCTCGATCGTTCAGGCGGGCGAGCCCACCGGCCTCATCTCGATGATCCTCGAAGGCGGCGCCCTTCCCTCAACCGAAAAGCGCCCCTACGCCCTGCGCATGCCGGGCTTCGCCGACCGGCTCTCGGACGCGGAGGTGGCCACCCTCGCCTCCTTCTTGCGCAGCGCCTGGAGCAACGATGCCTCGGGATCTGTCGATGCAGGCACCGTCGCGGACCTGCGCTCCGGCGAGGACAGCTGACATCCCCGTATCATGGGCCGCTGCCATGACGCGGCCCGTGATGGCCCCTGCGCGGCAAGCAGGGAAACAGCTGGGGAAGGGTACCTTGGACTGACGGATCTTCCGGCGCACATATGTCGATACCTTCGTGCGCGACAATCTGCGTCATGGCCGGACACCCTGTCCTTGCGATGTGACCGAAGACTTTGTGGCGGCAACCGCTGCACTCAATCGGTCCGGGTCCTCACTCGATCCCGGTAGCGCGCGAAAGCAGTTGATGAGGTCCGCCATGTAGCCGTGGCGACGGCTCACAGTTGATACGGACGTGAGGCTGGCTATGTCCTGTTCGCCCGAGATCTTGTTCCCGTTTCCGGTAACGCAGAGCGGGTCGAGTGGGGGGCTGGAAATGGCAGCCTGGGGCGAGAGCGCTACAGCCACGCGGTGGCGGCAGATCGATAGCCGCGCGCCTGCCGCAGGATGCGTCCCCCCCTTTGGGCCAAACCCGCCAGCAAGCACAAGGTCCAGGATGAGCCACACCGCTTCCCGGAACATCATTCTCCCCGTCTGATCACGACACACGGGCAAATGGAAAATTCACTCCAATACGTTTCCGGAGAATTCGGGGGGCGTTGGCCCTTCGCAGCAGCGCCGACTGAACACCGTATGGCGAAACCTGATCGCGGCCACCCGGTCTTCACATGTATACCCTGCCCCACCGCGATCTCAGTGTCCTGCGCGGGATCAAGGGAGTTTGGATGAAGGAGATCTATCCGCTCTGGGGCCGGCGCATCGGCATCGGCTGGCACGGGCGCAAATACAGGCGCTCCAATCCCGGTGCCGCCGATCTTCCCACGCCGGTCGATCCGGTAAGCCTGTCGCCAACCGCTTCATCGACGGACCGCATCATGCGCGCCATAAGCTCAAGCAAATCCTGAATCTCATGTCCGGCGCTCTCATCCCCTGTAGGGTCTTGATATCGACCCCTTCCTTGATTTCGGACTTTGATCTATATTTGCAGTGCAGGCACGCGAGACCGGTGATGGTCCAGGTAGCTCCCTGCAAGGGCGGTCGATCACCCGGCCGTCTGTTCCTCTTCCAGCTCAGCCACCACGTCCCGCCTTTCATGTCAGCCGCTCCATTTTGCTTGTGAGCGGGTAAATCATGCTTTCCTTCCACCAGTTGCGACCGGTCTGCATGACCGCCCGCAGACCTGTCGATAGATGATCAGATTCCGAGACCTCCGGGTCTGTCGGATCTGGCGTCTGCACCGCATCGCCCCGTTGCGGCAGATGTCCGAACCTGTCCGCACTCCCCCTCTTGCGGTTCTGAAAATCGGCCCGCCCGGCACCCGATCCTCCGGGTTTGCAGGGAAATTGCGCTCATCGGCGCCTGCATCTCCTCCTTTATAGGCCCTTATAGGCGATCTTCTGCCGCTGCATCCTCAAGGGATTTACCCTTTGGCAACAGGTGATCAGATTGTGCCTGAAACGAACTGGGACAACAGGGACGACATGTCTGACATCGCACTCTCCCGCCGCAGAATGCTTGCCTCCGCCGTGGGCGCCGGCGCATTCTTTCTCCTGCCTGAGCTGGCCCGCGCGCAGAAGGGAAGCACCGGATCCTCCGGGCTCGGGCCTGCCGAGCCGTTCTCCTTCGCACAGCTGCGCGAGACCGCGCAGTCCCTGGCGCGCGAGGAGTTCGTGCCGATGCGTGTCGCCGATGGCGATGTTCTCGATCAGGTCGACTATGACCGTCACAACCAGATCGCGTTCCGCAAAGACCGCACGCTGTGGAACGAAGACGGGGCCTCGCCGGTGCAGTTCTTCTTTCCGGGGCGGTATTTCCGCGAGCCGGTGCATGTCTATGCGCTACAGGACGGCATGGCGCGGGAGGTGGTCTTTTCGAAGGAATTCTTCGACATCCCCGGCGACAACCCCGCCAACCAGCTCACACGGACGGAAGGCTTCGCAGGCTTCCGCGTTCAGGACCGGCCGGATGGCGACGACTGGATGGCCTTCCTCGGCGCCTCCTACTGGCGGACGTCTGGTTATTCCGGCCAGTTCGGGATGTCGGTGCGCGGCCTGGCGCTGGACACGGCGATCGCGGGCGGACCGGAGGAGTTTCCGCGGTTTACCCGCTTCTGGCTCGACCAGGGCGAGGATGGCGATCTGACGGCCTATGCGCTTCTGGAAAGCCCGCGCGCGACCGGGGCCTACAGGATCTACTCCGCCCGAGGCGAGGAAGGCGTCGCACAGGATGTGGAGGCGCATGTCTTCCTGCGCGCGGATGTGGAGCGGCTTGGCCTCGCGCCGCTCACTTCGATGTACTGGTTCGGCAAGCCCAATGCCCATGTGGCGCCGGACTGGCGCCCGGAGGTGCATGACAGCGACGGGCTGGAAATTCACGCCGCCAACGGCGAACGGATCTGGCGCCCCCTCAACAATCCGCCGCGGACCATGGCCTCCGAGTTCTCCGCGCCGGGAGTAAAGGGATTCGGGCTGATGCAGCGCGAGCGGGCATTCGAGGAATATCAGGACGACGGCGTTTTCTACGAGAAACGCGCCTCCGTCTGGGTCGAACCGAAGGAGGACTGGGGAGACGGGGCCGTGACCCTGATCGAGCTGTCCACCGATGACGAGATCCACGACAATATCGTCGCGATGTGGACCCCCGGCGGGCAGGATCGCGAGCACAGTTTCAGCTATCGGCTGACCTGGTTCGAGGACGCCCCCGTGCCGCCGAATGCCGCGCGTTTCATCGCGACGCGCATCGGTGCGGGCGGCATTCCCGGCCAGCCCAGACCGCCGGGCATCGTCAAGATCGTGTGCGATTTCGAGAACACCGGTTTCGAGGGCCTCGACCGCGATCCGTCGATCCTGCCCGTGGTATCGACCTCGCGCGGGAGCACCGGGAGCCTTGTGGCCTATCCCGTCGTGGGCGAGAGCTACTGGCGCGCCATCTTCGATCTCGATTTCTCGGAGATCCCGGAGGAGGACGACGAGCCCATCGACCTTCGCATGTATGTCGAGGTGGAGGGACAGGCACGGACCGAGACCTGGCTGATGCAGCTTTTCCCCTCGCAACTGCGGAGCCTTCTGGACTCGCACGCCTGACGCCCGTCGATGCGACCGGCGCCGCCGGTCGTGGCGTGCCGCGTCGGGGACGGTTCAAGCCGTGTCAGTCGTCGGGCTCCACCGGAAAGGGCGGAATTCCCCCATCCCGGACCCCGCGTCGTCCATATGGTCGACGAACCTGTCCCAGATCTCGGCCCACCGCTCCGGCCGGCCCTCCTGGTCACCGGATGATCCGGGAGAACGGCGTTCGGGCGACGTGGGGAACAGGTCCCGCATCAGGTGGACCGTGGGCTCATCGAAACGCTCCTCGCGCGCACCCGGCGCCAGAAAACGGTCTGCTCCGAGGTCATAGATGAGATCGGCGGTTGCCTGACGATGTGTCGCGACAGGCCGGCCCCGCCCTGCCCGCCGCCCGGAAACGGCCGCGCGGGGGCTCCGCGCGGCCGGCCGTTTTCGCGACACCGCCGGTCACATGCAGTCGGCGATGTATTCGTATTGGTCGGCCTTGTCCGGCTCGTCCTCGCGGATGACGACGAGTTCGGTCATCGTCGTCTTCTCGAGCGTCTCGCCGTTGATCAGCGCCAGCGCGGCATCCATGGCCGCTTGCCCTTCCTGCTTGGGGTTCTGGGCGATCAGCGCCTGGATCGCACCGTTCTTCAGGGCCGCGACCTCGGCGGAGGCGGCATCATAGGCCACCATCTTCACGCGGCCCACCGCGCCCGCCTGGCGCAGGCCGGTGATCGCGCCGATCGCCCCCTGATCGTTGGTCGAAAAGATCCCCGCGAGATCGGGATGCGCCGACAGGGTCGAGGTCACGATCTCCGCCGCCTTCTGCGGATCGTCGGACTGGTACTGTGCACCGATATAGGTGATGCCCTCATATTCCGCGATCTTGTCCTCGAAGCCGCGCGTGCGCGCATCCTGCGCCAGCGACCCCGGCGGCTGGGTGATGATCAGGACCTTTCCCTCGCCGCCGAGGATCTCGGCCATGATCTCCGCGGCCATCCCGCCGCCGGCTTCGTTGTCCGTCAGCACCTCGGTCTCCACGAAGCTGTTGTCCGCGATGGTCTGATCCACGGTGATGACTCGGGTCCCGCGCTCCGACAGCTCCCGCATCGGCTGCACCAGAGCCTGCATGTCGGTCGGCACGATGGCGGCCACGTCCGGGCCCGCGGCCGTCACCGCGTTCACCACCGGGATCTGGCTGTCGGCGGCGAACTGATCGCCCGCGGACACGGTCAGATCGAGGCCAAGCTCTTCGGCGCGCGCCATCGCCCCGCACTGAAGCACCTGATAGAAGGGAGAGCCGCTGACGCCCAGCACCAGGGCGACCGACCCTGCGTCCTGCGCCTGTGCCGCGCCGAGGCCGGCAAAGGCCAGCAGGGCCGTGGTCGTGATCATCTTTTTCATGTTCTTACCTTTCCTGTTGGGAGGGGACGCGCGTCAGCCGCGCTTGCGGAGCCGTCGTTTGAGCTGGTCGATCCAGACGGCGAGGATCAGGACCGCCCCCATGGCAACCGTCTGCCAGAAGGGCGGGATTCCGAGGATGACGAAGCCGTTCAGCAGGATGATCGGAATGAAGACGCCCACCACCGTGCCAAAGACGCTGCCGACGCCGCCGAAGAGGCTGGTGCCGCCGAGCACGACGGCCGAAATCGTGGTCAGGTTGTCCATCGCGTGACCGTTGATCGTCGTGGTGGCGAAACGCGCGTTGGCCATCACCGCGGCGATACCGGCCATGGCGCCGGAGACGGCATAGACCCCGAGGGTCTGGCGGACGACACTGATGCCGCTGCGCCGGGCGCCTTCCATGTTCGACCCCAGCGCATAGGTATGCAGGCCGAACCGCGTCAGGTGCAGCACCAGGCCCGCGACCACGACGACCAGCGCCGCGATCGCCACCAGGGTCGGAAGGCCGAGGAAGCGGCCCGAACCGACATGCGTCACCAGAAGCTCCGGCATCGCGCGCACATCCGTGCCGCCCGACAGGATCTGCGCCCCGCCGAGCGCCATGCCCAGCGTGCCCAGCGTCACGATCAGCGCCGGGATCTTCGCCACCGCCACGAGGAAGCCGTTCAGCAGGCCCCAGGCGATCCCCGTCAGGATGGCCGCGACCGTTCCCGCGAGGATGACGCCCCAGCCCGCCGAGGTGGTGCCGAAGGTGGTTCCCGGTTCTCCCGACAGCGCCAGCATGATCTGCGCGGAAACGACCGAGCAGAAGACGAGGACCGACCCCACGGAAAGGTCGATGCCGTTGGAGATGATCACATAGGTCTGCCCGATCGCCAGCACGAGAATGATCGCCGCGTTGATCGTCAGTTGCTGGAGGTTGTAGGCCGAGGCGAATTGCGCGGGCCGCGATGCAACAGCTCGTGTCCGAGGGGCTGGTGAGCCGGCAGGCCGGTCATGGCACCATCGTCCTGGATCGCAAGGTCGACACGCAGATGCACCAGATCCGCGGCTTTTCCGAGGACATGAAGGCGCGCGGGCTGACGGCAAGCTACGAGGTGCTCGACTGCGGCTTCGTCACGCCCCCCGGAGAGGCCAGCCAGGCCCTCGGCACACCCTCGGCCGACAAGCCCTTCTTCCTCAAGCGGCTGCTGAAGACGAACGGCCGCCTCATCGGCATCAGCCGCTCCTACATCCGCGCGGATATCTTTGCCGAGATCGCACCGCCCACCGCCGAACAGCTGACCCACGGGTCGCTCTACGACTGGCTGCGCGAACATGCGGGGACGGAGATCACCGGCGGCGTCGAATTCATCGAGGCCGGGCTGGCCGGCCCGGACCTGCACCGCGACCTCGGTCTCGCCCCGCAGGATCCGGTGCTGATCGCGCAGCGGACCGCGCATTCCCCGGCCCGGCTGCCGGTCGAATTCGCGATCATCACCTACCGGGCCGACCGCTATCGCTTCCGGATCGAACTGTAGAGGCGCTCCCGCGCGGCGAAGTCCCGCCGCCCTCGTCCCGGCGCGCGCCGGACCCGCCTCGCCCCCTCCGTCCGCGCATGGCCCGGTTGCAGTTTCGTGCATTGCGGCAAAATAGTTTGTATGTCATCTATCTTTCGCAACAGCAGGAATCCTCATGTCCAAAGACGAGACGCAGGGTGAGCCGCCCCGCCTGGGCAGGCTGATCGGCCAGGCGAGCCGGCGCTGGCGGCGGGCGGTCGATCTGCGCCTGCAAGGCGTCCGTGTCACCGAGGCCGGCCTTGCGCCGCTCGTCCAGCTCGCCCGCGCCGGAGAGCCGGTCCGGCAGAAGGATCTCGCCGCCGCCCTGTCGCTGGACAGTTCCTCCCTGGTCCGGGTCATCGCCCGGCTCGAGGCGGACGGCCTGGTGCTCAGCACGCCCGACCCGCGCGACGGGCGCGCCAAGGCGCTGAGCCTGTCCCCGGCGGGCGCGGCGCTGGCGGCGCGGGCGCTGGCCATTTCGGGCAGCCTCGAGGCCGAAGTCCTCTCCGGCCTCGACGAGGAGCGGATCCGGATCGCCCGCGAGGTCCTGCAACATGTGCTTGACCGGCTGGACGCCGACCGGCCCGACCACGAAAGCCCCGGATGACCATGCCCCTCCACCCGTCCGAAACCGCCCCCTCCGCGCGCGCCCCGGCGCCGCTCTGGCTGCTGGCATTGCTCACGCTCAGCGGCACGATGGCCATCCACATCTTCGTGCCGGCCCTGCCGCGGGTGGTGGATGCCTTCGGGACCACCGCCGGCGGGGCGCAGATGACGCTCAGCGCCTATATCGTGGGCCTGGCGCTGGCGCAGATCGTCTACGGCCCCGTCGCCGACCGCTACGGGCGCCGCCCGGTGCTGGTCGCGGGCATGTTCATCTATGCCCTGTCCGGGCTGGTCGCCTTCCTCTCCCCCACGATCGAACTGCTGATCGCGGCCCGTTTCTTCGAGGCGATCGGCGGCGGCTCCGGCCTGGTCCTCGGCCGGGCGATGGTGCGGGACGGGAACAGCCACGAGGCGGCGGCCAAGAAGCTCTCGCTGATGAACCTGATCGTCATGACCGGCCCCGGCATTTCCCCCCTGGTCGGCGCGGGACTGTCGGCGGTCACCGGCTGGCGCTCGATCTTCCTCCTCCTGTGCCTGCTGGGGCTGGCGAACCTGCTGCTGGTCTGGCGCCGGCTGCCGCGCGGCCCGGAGGCCGAGGGACGGGACCTGCGCGTGGTAATGGGCAACTACCTCCGGCTTCTGCGGTCCCGCGGATTTCTGGGCTATGCCATCGGCGGCAGCTTCGCCACGACCGCGCTCTATGCCTATATCGGCGCGGCGCCCTTCATCTTCGTCGACCAGCTGCACCGGCCGGAAGGCGAGATCGCGGCCTATCTCGCCTTCAACATCCTCGGCGCCTGGTTCGGCAGCCTGACCGCCAACCGGCTGGCCGGCCGGATCCGCACCGGACGGCTCATGGTCACCGGCAACCTGATCAGCTGTCTCGGCGCCCTGCTGTTCCTGCTGGTGGTGCTGACGGGCGGGCTGGGCGTGGCGCTCACCGTCCTGCTGATGCTGCTGTTCAGCTATGGCGCGGGGATCGCCTCGCCCATGGCGCTGTCGGAGGCGCTGAACCTCAATCCAGCCGCGACGGGATCGGCCTCGGGGCTCTACGGCTGCATGCAGATGGTGATCGGCGCGCTTTGCGCCGCGCTCAGCGGCATCGGCGGCAACCCCGCGCTGTCCGCCGCCCTCGTCCTCGCCGCCGCCGGCCTCCTCGCGCAGCTCTCCTTCCTGATCGCGCAACGCAGTCCCGACTGACGCGGTCGCGTGAGCGGGCCGCTCTCCGCGACCGGATCGCCATCCTCCCCCTCGACAGGCTGCACGCGTTCCCCGGTCGGCGGCGAAGCGCGACGACGCATCCCGCCCGGTTCCATCGCGATCAGAACGTGCCGCGGAAACCGATGCCGACGGTCCGTGGCGTCGTGATCGAGGCTTCCGTGCCGCCGCCGGTGCGGTTGAACTGCTTGAACGTCGCCTCGCGCACGTCGAAGAGGTTGTTCACGTAGCCGTAGACTTCGAGCCCCTCGACAATGGCATATGAGGCCTGGATGTCGGCGATCGTGTAGTCGCCGACCTTGTAGTCGCCGGTATTGCCCACGTCGGAATAGTAATCGCCGCCGACATGGCGCAGTTGTCCGCCGAGACGGAGCCTGTCCGTCACGCCCCAGTCGGCGCCGAGCGTCAGCGTGACGGGCGGGGCCTTGGCGAAGGCATTGCCTTCGAAATCCGTGTTCCGGCTGATCTCCTCGATCTTGGTCTCGAGCAGGCCGAGGCTGCCGCTCAGGCGCAGCGCCTGGCTCGGCGCGAAATCGACGCCGAGATCGAGCCCGTAGGCATGGGATTCCTCGGCATTGATCGTATAGATATTGAACACACCCGGCGCCACCGCGTTCTGGATGTTATACTGCGCATCGGCATAATCCATGTAGAACAGGTTCGCCGTGACGAAGAGCCGGTCGCCCATCAGGCTCGCGCGGGTGAAGAGCTCGTAGTTGTCGATGGTCTCGGCGTCGAACTCCTCCCACCGAAAAGTGGTGAAATTCGGCGACACGCCGCCGGGGTTGTACCCGCGGCTGTAGAGCGCACCCACCGTCCAGTCCGGGTTCAGCTCGTAGGACAGGGAGAGGCGCGGCAGGAGCTCGGTGAAGGTTTCGTCGTAATCGGCGGGTTCCGTGATGTAAGCCGACTGGCCCTCCCGTTCGATCCGGTCCCTTTCGGCACGCAGCCCGGCATTCAGGCTCCAGCGCTCCGCGAAGTTCCACGTCACCTCGCCGAAGAGGCCGAGATAGGTCTTCGTGTCGTCATATTGCGTATCCGCCCCGACCCCGTCGGCCTTCGTGACATACATCCAGAGCCGGTCGTCGCTCTCCACCTTCCTGGCATAGAGGCCGACGAGGCCGGAGAGCCTGTCACCGCTCTCCCCGAAGGAGAGCCGGAACTCGTTCGAGATCTCCTCGGAGGAGATCACCGCATCGCCGCTCGCCACGCCGGTGACACGGTCGACATCGCTCTTGCTCACCTGTAGCTGGTTGAACAAGCGGATGCCGTTGAAGAAGTCATAGTCGATGTCGAGCGCGGCGGAATTCACCTCGATCTCCCACCCCGGCAGGCTGGTCGCATAGGCGTTGTCGAGGTCGTCATAGGGCCGCGTCGCCATTTCCTGCCCGCCGCCGCCGGGTTGTTCCTGCTCGCACCCGTCGTCCTCCTGCTGTCGCGCCGGCTGGCGATGTTCGATCTCGGCGAGGACAGCGCCGCCGCGCTCGGCGTGTCCGTGGACCGCACCCGCATCCTTGCCGTGCTTGCCGCCGTCGGCATGACCTCGGTCGCCACGGCCGCAGCGGGGCCCATCAGCTTCGTCGCGCTCGCCGCGCCGCAACTGGCCCGCCGCCTCAGCGGCACAGCGCATATCCCCGTCTTCGCCGCCAGCCTCATGGGCGCGGGCCTGCTGCTCGCCGCCGATCTGGCGAGCCAGCGCGCGCCGCTGGACCTGAGCCTGCCCGTGGGACAGATGACCGGACTGCTCGGCGGCGGATATCTTCTGTGGGTGCTGACCCGGCGCTCGCGACCATGAGGCCGGCCCGGACGCGCCGGCCAGGACCGAGGAGAGGAAAGATGAGTGCATCCGACGCACCGCTGCATATCGGCATGACATTGACCCCCACATGGCTCTCCGGCGAGGCCTGGCGCCGCCCCGACAGCGGGGTCGAGGGGCTTATGGGCCAGGACTATTACATCGACATCGCGCGGCGGGCGGAGGCGGCGAAGCTGGATTTCGTGTTCCGGCCGGACACGCTCGCCGTCAACATGGGCCTGCTCGGGCGCGGCGCGGGAATGGCGGGGCTGGACCCGACGCTCCTGCTCTGCGCGATCGCCCATGCGACCAGCCGGATCGGCCTCCTGACCACGGTGTCCACGACCTTCTATCCGCCCTATATCCTCGCCCGGATGCTCATGTCGCTGCATTGGCTGTCCGGGGGACGCGCGGGGTGGAACATCGTGACCGCGCTCGACGGCCAGAGGAATTTCTCGCTCGAGGACATGCCCTCGCCAGAAGACCGTTACACCCGCGCCGCGGAGGTCACGGAAATCGTCACCCGGCTTTGGGACAGCTTCCCCGGCGACGCCTGGCAGCCGGACCGGGAGACGGGACAGTTCGTCCGGGCCGAGCTGGTGCGCCCGATCCATTTCAAGGGAACGTATTACAGCGTCGAGGGCCCCCTCGGCGTGCCGAACATGGGGGCGGCCACGGGCGCCTGCCGCATTCCCCTCGTGCAAGCGGGGGCCTCGGAGGCCGGGCGCGACTTCGCCTCCCGCGTCGCCGACGCGACCTTTGCCTCGACGCCCGACATGGAGGCCGCGATCGAGCTGCGCCGCGACCTGCGCCGCCGCGCCAGGGCGCATGGCCGCCCGGAGGATGCCGTGCGGCTGATGCCGGGGCTGAGCCTCTATCTCGCCGCGACCGAGGCGGAAGCCCGCGAGCTCTACCGTGCCACTCACGCCGGGGCCGACGAGGCGCGCAAACTCGCCAATATCCGCGAGATGACCGGACTCGATCTGAGCGGCTGGCCGAAAGACAGGAGGATCCGCGCCTCCGACCTGCCGCCCGCGCCGCAGAAGGTCCGCTCGCGCACCCATGCCGCCCTGCTGCGCCGGGCGATCGAACGGCAGGAACCCACCCTTGCGGAGTTGCTGAACGCGCCCGAGGTCATGGGTTCCGCCCATTGGCAGGTGATCGGGACACCGGGCCAGGCGATGGATGCCATACGCACCTGGCGCGCGGCGGGCGCTCTCGACGGGTTCATCCTCTTCCCCGGCGGCTCCGTCGACGCCATGCACCTCTGCCTCGACACGCTCGCCCCGGCGCTGAGCGACGCGGGCCTGCTGCGGCGGGAGTATGCCGGCTCGACCTTCGCAAGCCATTTCGAGCGGCCCCTGCCGGTGTGACGCCCCGGTCCGCGAAAGATCCCCTGGGGCTTCGCGGCGACGGAGCGGCCCGGAACCTCCGGCCGCCCCCGTTCCGTCCGCGAGCCTTCCCCATCCGCATCTTCTGCCCCGGTCCGGCAGGGTCTTCGGCACGGTACAGGACCGTCCGGTCCGGCCCCTGCCGCATGTCCGGTTTGCAGAATGCGCATAAAGTAATTTACACGAGTAAAGTTTTAAGATATCACGAGTGAACTTGACGGGGGAGGCCGTCGACCCGCATCCGCGCGACCGGCCCCTGTCGCAACGCCGAAGGGAGGACCCATGGCACTCAAATCCGTTCTGAAATCCGCGCTGCTGTCCGGCGCGGCGCTCCTTGCCACCAGCGGCGCATGGGCCGAGGGCATCGGGGCGTCGCTGCTGACGCAACAGCATCCGTTCTACATCGAACTCGCCGACGCGATGCGGGCCGAGGCCCAGGCGCAGGGCGTGCCCCTCGAGGTCTCCATCGCCAATCAGGACCTGAGCAAGCAGCTTGCCGATGTCGAGGACTTCATCGTCAAGGGCGTGGATGTCATCGTGATCTCGCCGGTCGACAGCCAGGGCGTGCTGCCCGCCATCATGAAGGCGAAGAATGCCGGCATCGACGTGCTGACCGTCGACGTGCCCGCCGCGGAGGTGGACGTCACCTCCTATATCGGCACCGACAACTATACCGGCGGCCTGCGCGCGGGCGAACTCATGGCCGAGGTGCTGGGCGAAGCCGGCAAGGTCGCGATCATCGACTATCCGACCGTGCAATCCGTCGTCGCCCGTGTCGAAGGCTTCAAAAAGGCGCTCGAGGATTACCCGGAGATGGAGATCGTCGCGCAGCAGACCGGCATCACCCGTGCCGAGGCGCTCGCCGTGGCGCAGAACATGCTCCAGGCCAATCCCGACATCACCGGCATCTTCGGCTTCGGCGACGACGCCGCCCTCGCCGCGGCGGTCGCGGTGAAATCCGCGGGGCTCGCGGACCAGGTGAAGGTGATCGGCTTCGACGGGATGGAAGAAGCCCGCAACGCCGTCGACACGGATCCGGTCATGGTCGGCGTGATCCAGCAGTTCCCCGGCGAGATGGGCAAACAGGCCATCGACACCGCCATCGCCGTCATGAACGGCGAGGAGGTGGAGGCGGAGCAGCCGATCGTCCCCGGCGTCTACACCGGACAGTAAGGCTGCCCCCGCTCCCGCGCCGCCCCTCCCTCCCCTTCGGCGGCGCGGGACGTTTTTCCAATACCAGACGAGAGGGTGGCCGCATGGCTGAGACCCCGAACGACGTCGTGCTGTCGCTGCGTGACGTCAGCAAGACCTTCGGTCCGATCACCGCGATCAGGCGCATGGATCTCGACGTGCGCCGGGGGCGCGTGCACACGCTCCTCGGCGAGAACGGCGCGGGCAAATCCACGCTGATGAAGATCCTCGCCGGCGTCCAGCCGGCCACGGGCGGCACGATCACGCTCGACGGCCGCCCCTTCGCCCCCGCCAACCCGCAGCAGGCCGCCGAGCGCGGGCTGTCGATCGTGTTCCAGGAGCTGAGCCTCGCCAACACGCTGACCGTGGCCGAGAACATCCTCGCGACGCGCGAACCCGCCCGCTTCGGCTTCATCTCCGACCGCAGGCTCATCGAACGCGCCGAGGCGCTCGTGCGCGAACTCGGGCTTCCGGTCGATGTGCGCGCCCGCGTCGGGGATCTGTCGATCGCCCAACGCCAGCTCGTCGAGATCGCCAAGGGCCTGAGCCACGACGCGAAGATCGTCATCCTGGACGAGCCGACCTCCTCGCTTTCGGATGCGGAGGCGGAGATCCTGTTCGGCATCATCGGCCGGCTGACACAGGCGGGCAAGGCGGTGATCTACATCTCGCACCGGATGGAGGAGATCCTGCGCCTGTCCGACGACATCACGGTGATGCGCGACGGCGAATATGTCGCGACGCTCGAGAAGGACAGGACCGGCATCGACGAGCTGATCGCGCTCATGGTCGGGCGGGAAATGACCGAGATCTACCCGCCCCGCCTCGGCCCCGCGCCCGGTGCCGGCGTCGCGCCGGTGCTCGAGGTGTCGGGGCTCAGCCGGGAGGCGGAGTTCCATGACATCTCCTTCGCGGTGAAACCGGGCGAGATCCTCGGCTTCTTCGGACTGGTCGGCTCCGGGCGCTCGGAGGTGATGAAGGCGCTCTTCGGCATGACCCGCGCCGAGGGCGAGGTGCGCCTCGACGGCGCGCCGCTGACGCTGTCCGGGCCCGCGGAGGCCATCGCGCGCGGCCTCGGCTTCGTCACCGAAAACCGCAAGGAGGAAGGCCTGGTCCTCGGCCAGTCCCTGCGCCACAACATCACCATGGCCTCGCTCGGGCGCGTCTCATCCCGCGGCTTCCTGCGCCGCCGCCTCGAGGGCCGGCAGGCGCGCGAGGAAAGCGCGCGCCTCGGCGTGCGCGCCGCCTCCATCGAGGCCGCGGCGGGCACGCTGTCGGGCGGCAACCAGCAGAAGGTCGTGCTGGCCAAGTGGCTCATGACCCGGCCGCGCGTCCTCATCCTCGACGAACCGACGCGCGGGGTGGATGTGGGCGCCAAATTCGAAATCTATCGCATCATCCGCGACCTCGCCGCCGAGGGCACCGCCATCGTCATGGTGTCCTCCGAACTTCCCGAGGTGCTCGGCCTGTCGGACCGCGTGGCGGTGATGTCCGAAGGCCGGCTCCAGACGATCGCGGACCGTACCGACCTGACGCCCGAGCGCGTCATGAGCTTTGCAACAGGACAGACCAAATGACCGAGACGACCAGATACAAGGCCGATCCGCTGGCCACAGTCAGGAGCATGATGCGCCAGTACGGCGGGATCTTCCTCGCCCTCGTGGTGCTCTGCGTCTTCTTCTCCCTCTCCAACCCGCGCTTCATGTCCGTCGCGAACATGATGAACATCCTCCAGCAGGTCGCGGTGATCGCCATCGCCGCCTTCGGCATGACCTGGGTCATTCTCCTGGGCGAGATCGACCTCTCGGTCGGCTCGATCATCGCCGTCGCGGGGATGGTCGGCGCACAGGTGATCGGGCTGGGCTGGGGCTTTGCCCCGGCGCTCGCGCTCACGCTGCTCTCCGGCGCGCTCATGGGGGCGCTGAACGGCGTGCTGACGGCAAAGCTCCTCCTGCCCTCCTTCATCGTGACGGTCGCCACCATGAGCATCTATCGCGGCATGGTGAGCCTGCCCACGAACGGCGCACCGGCGATGATCATGGATCCGACCTGGACCGCGATCGGCGCCAACAGCCTGCTCGGCGTGCCGATCATCATCTGGATCGTGATCGCCCTGTTCCTCGCCAACCACATCCTGCTGTCGAAGACGACCTTCGGGCGGAGGACCTACCTCACCGGCGGCAACCGCGAGGCGGCGCTCTATTCCGGGATCAAGGTCGACCGGATGAAGATCGTCATCTTCATGATCTCCGGCCTCATGGCCTCGATCTCCGGCATCCTGCTCTCCTCCCGGCTCTATTCGGCGCAGACCAACGCGGGCATGAGCTATGAACTCGACGCCATCGCCGCGGCGGTCCTCGGCGGCACCTCGCTCGCGGGCGGCACCGGAACGATGGTCGGCACGCTGATCGGCGCGCTCATCATCGGTGCGCTGAACAACGGCATGAACATGCTGTCGGTCCCCTATTTCTACCAGCTCATCGTGAAGGGGCTCGTCATCCTCGTGGCCGTCTGGCTTGACGTGCGCTCCAAACGGCGGAAGGCCTGAGCCATGGCAGGCAAACGCCTCCTGACGGTCGGGGAAGTCCTCGTGGAAATCGTCGCCACCACGAAGGGCGACGGCTTCCGCGCGGCGCAGCCGCTGACCGGACCCTACCCCTCCGGCGCGCCGGCGATCTTCGTCGACCAGGCGGCACGGATCGGCGCCGCGGCGGCGATCATCTCCCGCGTGGGCGACGACGATTTCGGCCGGGTGAACCTCGACCGGCTCGCCGCCGACGGGGTGGACGTCTCGGGCATCGAGATCGCCCGCGACGGCGCGCCGACGGGCTCCGCCTTCGTGCGCTACCGCGAGGACGGATCGCGCGCCTTCGTGTTCAACATCGCCCATAGCGCCTGCGGCACGCTCGCCCTCACCCCCGCCGCCGAGGCGGTGATCGCGCGCTCCGATCATATTCACGTCATGGGCACCGCCCTCTCCGCCCCCGGCCTGTCGCAGCTCGTGCTGACCGCGATCGCGCGGATCAAGGCCCGCGGCGGCACCCTCTCCTTCGATCCGAACCTGCGCCCGGAGATCCTGAACGCACCGGGCCTGCGCGCGGCGCTCGAGGCGGTGCTCGAGATGACCGACGTCTTCCTGCCCTCCGGGGAGGAGATCTTCCTGTTCACCCGCGCCCGCGACGAGGCCGGCGCCGTGGCCGAACTGCTGGCCCGCGGCATTCCCGAGATCGTGCTCAAGCGCGGCGACCGGGGCGCGAGCCATTTCGACGCCCGCGGCCGCACCGACGCGGCGCCGGTCACGGTCGAGGAAATCGACCCGACCGGCGCCGGCGACTGTTTCGGCGGGGCCTTCGTCGGTCTCTGGCTCGACGGCACCCCGGTCGGGGAGGCGCTGAGGCTCGCCAACGCGGCCGGCGCCCATGCCGTGACGAAGCTCGGCCCGATGGAGGGCGCCGCGACCCGCACCGAGCTCGAGACATTCCTGAAAGAGCGCAAAGGATAAACCATGTCGACCAACCTCCTCTCCGACATCTCCGGCTGGCGCGGACGTGCGGGCGCCTCCGGCATCCCCTCCATCTGCTCCGCCCATCCCGAGGTGCTCGTGGCGGCGATGCGCGCCACCGCCCCCACCTCCCTGCCGCTCCTGGTCGAGGCGACCTGCAATCAGGTCAACCAGGACGGCGGCTATACCGGCATGACCCCCGCGGATTTCCGCGATTTCGTCCATGGCATCGCGGAACGCGAAGGCTTTCCCCGCGCCCGCCTCATCCTCGGCGGCGATCACCTTGGCCCGAACCCGTGGAAATCGCTTCCGGCCGAGGAGGCGATGGACAAGGCCGCGGTGATGATCGCCGCCTTCGCCGCCGCGGGTTTCACCAAGCTGCATCTCGACTGCTCGATGGGGTGCGCGGGCGAGCCCGTGGCCCTGGACGATGCGGAGACCGCCGCGCGCGCGGCGCGGCTCGCCGATGTGGCCGAGGCGCATCTGCCGGGCGGGGACATTCCCCCGCCGGTCTATGTCATCGGCACGGAGGTTCCGGTGCCGGGCGGCGCGATGGAGGAGATCGGCGAGCTCGAACTCACCGACCCGGAGGCCGCCAGGATCACGCGGCGCGTGCATGAAGCGGCCTTTGCCCGACGCGGCCTGTCGGAGGCGTTCGACCGCGCGATCGCCCTCGTGGTGCAGCCCGGCGTGGAATTCGGCAACCACAACGTCATCGACTACGACAGCGGCAAGGCACGCGCGCTGAGCGCGGCGCTCGAGGACATGCCCGGCCTCGTCTTCGAGGCGCATTCCACCGATTACCAGACCCGCGACACCCTCCGGGCGCTGGTGCGCGACGGGTTCGCCATCCTCAAGGTCGGGCCCGGCCTGACCTTTCGCTGGCGCGAGGCGCTCTACGGGCTCGACGCCATCGCCTCCGAACTCTTCCCCGGCGCGCGCGATGCGACGCTGCGGCAGGCGATGGAAAAGGTCATGACCGACGCCCCCGGCAACTGGGACCGCTACTACGAAGGCGACGAGGCCGCGCGCGCGATGATGCGGCATTTCTCCTATTCCGACCGGATCCGCTATTACTGGCCGGTGCCCGAGGCACGGGCGGCGGAACGGGAGCTCTTCGCGCTGCTCGAGGGCGTCGATCTGCCCGAGCCGCTCATCGGCCAGTACCTCGGCGCGCGCTACGCCGATGTCAGGAGCGGCAGACTGCCCCCCAGGGCGAAGGATCTGGCCCTTGCGGCGGTGGGGGATCTTGTGGCTGACTATATCCACGCATGTGAGGACTGAACGGCTTGGCGCGAGAAACTGATCGTATTCCGGACCCGGACGGGGAAACCCCGTCCGACATTCGCACGATGGAAGACTTCGCGTCCTATGTCGGCCTCTCCCGTCCGACCGTCTCGAAATATTTCAACAATCCCGGCTCCGTGCGCTCCAAGACCCGCGCGCGGATCGAACGGGCCGTCGAGCAGTCCGGTTTCCGCCCGAACCTCTTCGCGACGAATCTCAAGCGCCGCAGGACGCGCGTCCTCGGCGTGATCATCCCCAACACCACCGATCCGTTCTACATGGAGCTGACGAGACGGATCGAGGATATCGCCCAGGATGCGGGCTATTTCCCCTTCGTGCTCTCCTCGAACGGCGACAGCGATCTCGAGACCGAGGCGATCGGCAGGCTCCAGTCGCTCAGCGTCGCCGGCGCGATCGTGGTGCCGCTCGGCGCGACGCGCAGCAATGCCGATCTCGCGCGGCTCGAGGCGCGGATCCCGCTGGTCTATGTCGACAGCTCGCCCGATCACGACATGCCCTTCGTCGGGACGGACAACGTGCAGACCTTCCATCTGATCGTGGATTACCTGTGCCGCTCCGGCACCGCGCCCGCCTATCTCGGCATGCCCGACATCAACAGGAACGCCGGCGCCCGGCGCGACGCCTATGCCGCCGCCATGTCCGCCTTCCGCGAACCGGCGCGGTTCATCGACATCCCGCCGGAGACGACCTGGGAATTCGAACGCGTCGGCCATGAGAGCATGACGGCCGCCCTTTCCCGTCCCGCCTTTCCCCGGACCGTGCTCTGCGCCAACGACCGGATCGCCTTCGGCGCGCTGCTCGCGGCATGGGAGGCGGGGCTGAAGGTCGGCCATGGCGACGATGCCGACATCCGGATCGCCGGTCACGACGATCACCCCCTGTCGCGCTACAGCTGCCCGCCACTGACCACGGTCGCCCAGAATTACGGGGAGATCGCGCGCGTCGCGATGCAGAAGCTCATCCGGCGTCTCGAGGGGCGCGAGGAGACGGGCGAAAGGCACATGCTGCTGCGCGGCGACCTGATCCTGCGCCGCTCCGCCTGATCCGCAGTCCGGCGCCGCTAGCTCTTCGGACCCGCGGGCCGGGAACGGCCGGCGGGAGCCGTCGCAAAGGTCTTCCGGAACCAGTCCTCGAGCAGCCGCTTGTCATAGGCGAAGCGTTCCGTGCTGCTCCGTCCGCCGTGCCAGGACAGGTAGTTCAGATCCGACAGCCGCACCTCCTCCTGCGCCAGAACCTGCCCCGCCTCGAGGAGGGTGTAGCGCAGCCGGATCCTCGGCGGCGTGGTGTCGCGCAGGATGCGCACATCGCGATAGGCGAAGTTCCACGGCTCGAATTCCCCGGCAAGGTCGATGTCGAGCACCTCGACGGCCAGATCCTGCCCCTCGGGCAGAAAGCGCGCCGCCAATTGCCCGAACGTCTCGTCGAACTCGGCCAGCACCGAGGCGCGGCTGTGTGCCTGCCGGAACTCGCGGTCCCGGAAGCTCTCCGGCGCGACATAGGTGACGGTGATCCCGCCCGCGGCCACGGGTGCTGCGGTGGCCAGCACCGGCAGGGCGAGAAGGAGGGAAAGGCAGAGAGGCCTGAACATGTCGATCCTCCGCATCATGGGTCCATGGCCATTCATATGGGTGCGGATGCGCGCGAGGCAAAGGGGGAACGCCGCCCGAAGACGGCTGTTTCGGACCACGTCGAGCGCAGGACTACGGAGCGGAACAGGGCTGACGCGCCCCCACGCGATTTTTCAGCCGGCACAGCTTGCCGCGTCACGGGGTGAAATCCGCGTAAATTTTACGCGTCTGTCCCACGGGCAGGCGTCCGGAATGGCTTCGTTGGTGGCGCGCGCCATTTTTGGCATACAATGTGGATGCCACCAAAATACTGACTGTATGCGAAGCGTGGCGCACGCACGAAGCAAACGCACGAAACAACGGAGAAGACGATGAACGCCATTCTGACAACCTTTGCCGGGGCCGCCGTTGCGGGCCTGCTTTCGCTGACTCCGGCCCTGGCGCAAGAGCTGACGGATGTAAAACTGCGCCTCGCATTCATTCCCGGCGGGGTCGATGCTCCGTTTTTCCTGGCCGCGAAGAAAGGCTATTTCGCCGATGAGGGGCTGAACGTGGAGATCACCGACGGCAACGGCACAACCGGCACGATCAAGGCGCTGATGGCCAGGGATTTCGACATCGGCATCGCCAGCCTCGGCGCGACGGCCAAGGCCGTGCAGTCCGGGGGCGCGGCCGACCTGATCGCCACCGCCGTGCTGGTGCAGAAGGATCCCTCCTCGATCATCGCGCTCGAAGGTTCGGGCATCACCGAGCCGAAGGATCTCGAGGGCAAGCGGTTCGGCACGGACGCCGGCAACCTCGAGGACGGGATGATCCGCGCCTTTACCGAGGTGAACGGCGTGGACATGGACGCGATCGACCTCGTTATCATCAACGGCGGCGCCGACCGGACCGCGCTGTTGAACGGGGACGTCGATTTCATCAACGGCTGGGCCAATCCCGACGGCGACAAGGTGGCGGCGATGCACCCGATCGAGCCGCCGATGCTGTTCGCCGATTACGGGGTGAACCTGCTGGGCTCCTCGGTCATGACCCGCAAGGACTGGCTGGCCGAGAACGGGGACGTGATGAAGGGCTTCCTTGCCGCGATCACCAGGGCGAAGGCGGATGTCGACGCCGATCCCGAAGAGGCGCTCGCGGCCATCATGGAGGCGCGCCCCGATCTGGACCCGGAGATCATCGCCCTGGAGATCGACGTGATGGACAACTACCGCCATACCACCGCCTCGGAAGGCAATCCCTTCGGCGTGCCTGCGGAGGAGGATATCGAACTGACCCTCTCGCTTCTGGAGAAATACGGCAACATGCGTCCAGGCCTGACGCCGGGGGACATCTTCACGGCCGATTACCTGCCCTGATCCGGTTTTCGGGACGACGGGGACATCGCGGAGCCCTCTGCGATGTCTCTCTCCGGACGGCATTGCGACGGGCGCTGAACGCGCCCCCGTCCCCCCTATTCGGCCGCGCGGACGCCGGGAGCACGCTGCGCCATCTGCCGCTGGCGCGCGCATTCGGCCAGGACGCGCTCGGGCGTCGCGGGCAGGTCCAGCTTCGGCGGAAAGGCGTAATCCGCAAGCGAGGCCGCCGCCATCGCCAGTGCGCCCGGCACCGACAGCGCCAGCATCACCGGCGGCTCGCCCACGGCCTTCGACCGCATCACGGTCGGCGCGGCATTCTCCGACCATTCCGCGATGCCGATATTCAGGACGGCGGGCCGATCCGAGGCCAGCGGGATCTTGTAGGTCGAAGGCGCATGGGTCGCCAGCCGGCCCGAGCCGTCCCACCACAGCTCCTCGGTGGTGGACCATCCGAGCCCCTGCATGAACCCGCCCTCGATCTGCCCGAGGTCGATGTCGCGGTTGATCGAATGGCCCACGTCCTGAAGGATGTCGGTCCGCAGCACGCGGTATTCGCCGGTCAGCGTGTCCACCGCCACCTCGGAACAGGAGGCACCGTAGGTGAAATAGAGGTAGGGGCTGCCCCGCCCCGCAGCGCGATCCCAATGGATATGCGGGGTGCGGTAATAGCCGGTCGCGGAAAGCGAGACACGGGACTTGAAGGCCCGTTCGACGAGATCCGCGAAACCGACCCTGCCCTCGGGCGTCAGAACCTCGCCCGCTTCGAAACCGATCTCCTCCGTGGGCAGGCCGGGCGCGACCAGGTCCGCGAGGCGCGCCTTGATCTTGCGCGCCGCATCGACGACGGCCATGCCGTTCAGATCCGTGCCGAGCGAGCCGGAGGTCGGAACGGTGTTGGGCACCCGGTCCGTCGCCGTCGCCGTCACCCGCACCCGCGACAGCGGCAGGCCGAATTCGCTCGCTGCGATCTGCAAGATCTTCGTGTGAATGCCCTGCCCCATCTCGGTTCCGGCATGGCTTATATGGACCGACCCGTCGCGATAGACCGACAGGAGCGCCGCGCCCTGGTTCATGAACTTGGCCGAATAGCTGATCCCGAACTTGACCGGCACCAGCGCGATGCCCCGGCGGATCGGTCCGGCGGTGCCGCGGTTGAACGCGATCACCTTCGCCCGCCGCCGCTGATAGTCGCTCGTGCGTTCCAGCTCGTCGACGACGCGGGCGAGGATATTGTCGCGCACCGGCTGGTGATAATGCGTCACGCCCCGCGCGCCCTCGCCATAGAAATTCCGGCGGCGCACCTCCAGCGGGTCCATCCCGAGCGTATAGGCGATGTCCTCGATCCACCGCTCGGCGGCGGCGATGCCCTGGGGGCCGCCATAGCCGCGAAAGGCGGTGTTGGAGACGGTGTTGGTGAACAGACAGCGAGACTCGGCCCGCGCGGCGGGATAGAAATAGGCGTTGTCCACATGCAGCACCGCCCGGTCCGCCACCCCGCGCGTCAGATCCTCGGAATGTCCGGCGCGGGCGTAGAGCGTGGCATCGAGTCCGGTGATGCGGCCCTCGTCGGTAAAGCCGATCTCGTAATCGACCGTGAAATCATGGCGCTTTCCCGTGATGGTCATGTCGTCGTCGCGATCCGGCCGCAGCTTCACCGGGCGTTTCAACCGATCCGCCGCCAGCGCCGCCAGCGCGGCAAAGATCGCGGGCTGGCTCTCCTTTCCGCCGAACGCGCCGCCCATCCGCCGCACGCTCACGGCCACCGCATTGGCGGGGAGGTTCAGCATATGGGCGACGACCGACTGGACCTCGCCCGGATCCTGCGTCGCGCTGTAGACGAGGAGTTCGTCGTCCTCGCGCGGCAGGGCCAGCGCGATCTGGCCCTCGATGTAGAAATGCTCCTGACCGCCCACCGACATACGGCCCGACAGGCGGCGCGGGGAGCTCTCCAGCGCCGCGGCCACATCCCCCCGGCGAACGGTCAGCCCGGCCGCGATGGGCGCGGCTCCGGCAGTCCGGGCGGCCGCGATGTCTAGAACCGGCGGCTCGGGCGCGTAGTCGATCCGGCCCAGCCGCGCCGCGCGCCGCGCCGCCATCCGCTCCTCCGCCACGACGAGGAACAGGGGCTGGCCGTGATAGTCCACCCGGCCCTCCGCGAGGAGAGGATGCACCCCCTTGCCCATGGCCGAGGCAGTGTTCGCGCCGGGGATGTCCTTCGCCGTCAGCACCGCGACGACGCCGGGCGCCGCCGCGACGGCGTCGAGATCCATGGCGGCGATCCGGCCGCGCGCGATAGTCGCAAGGCCGATCGCGGCGTGGAGCGTCCCTGCCGGCTCGGGCATGTCGTCCACATAGTCCGCCCGGCCCGTGACATGCAGGCGCGCGGAGTCGTGGGGAATCTCGGACTCCTGCGCCACCGGTTCGGTTCCGGTCAGTTCCGGTTTCGCGCTGCCGTCAGACATGGGCAAGCTCCCGCAGATCGGTGTCCACACCCCGCGAGGCGAGCCAGACCCGCACCAGCAGGTTCCGCGCCACCGTCAGGCGATACTCCGCACTTGCCCGCATATCGTCCATCGGCGTGAAATCGCGGGCGAATTCCGGGAGGGCGGCGTGAAGCGTCGCCTCGTCCCATGGCCGGCCGGTCAGTGCGGCCTCGACATGCGCGGCGCGTTTCGGAATGCCCGCCATGCCGCCGAAGGCGATGCGGGCCTCGGCCACCACGTCGCCCTCACGCCGGAGATGGAACGCGCCCAGGACGGCGGAGATATCCTCGTCGAACCGCTTGCTGACCTTGTGCGCGGCCAGAAGCACGGTGTTTTCGGGAAGGGGAACGACAAGCTCCTCGATGAACTCGCCGGGCTTGCGGTCCTGTCGGCCGTAGTCGATGAAATAGTCCTCGACGGCGAGAGCGCGCCGTTCTGTACCGTGGCGCAGGATCAGGCGTGCACCGAGCGCGATCCAGACCGGGGGACCGTCCCCGATCGGGGAGCCGTTCGCGATATTGCCCACGAGCGTGCCGGCGTGGCGCACCTGCGGCCCGCCGATCCGCCGCCAGAGCGCGGAAAGCTGCGGCAGATGCGCGTCCAGAACCGGCATCGCCTGAGCAAAGGTCACGCCGGGCCCGATATGCAGCCGTCCGTCCCGCGCCTCGATCCGGTCGAACCCCGCCACGCGGCCGGTGAAGATCAGCGCCGGCGGCACCTCGAGCCGCTTGGTCAGGTTCAGCGCGAAATCCGTCGCCCCGGCGACGATCCGCGCCTCCGGCCGGGCGGCAAGGGTCGCGGCGAAACTGTCGATGCTCGCCGGGAGCCACGATGTCCCGCCCGGCCCGCTCAGTTCCAGATCCGCGCCATCCGCCATCTCCGCGAGCCGGGCGGCGGTGCGGGCGTTGGCCCGGACGAGCGGATCTTCGGCCATCGGCGCCTCGCCCACCGTCCGCGCCGCGCGCAGGATCGGGCCATAGCCGGTGCAGCGGCAGAGATTGCCCTGAAGCGCGGTTTCCGTGTCCACCGGCGCATCGGCCAGCCGGTTCGCCTCCAGCGCCATGACCATTCCCGGCGTGCAGAAGCCGCATTGCGAGCCGTGACAGCCGACCATGGCCTCTTGCAGCGGATGCGTGCCCCGCGCCCCGCCGAGATGTTCGATCGTCACCACATGACACCCGTCCACCGACGCCAGCGGCCGGATGCAGGCATTTACCGGCTCATAGCTCACCCGGCCCGTGCGCAGCCGCCCGACCAGAACGGTACAGGCGCCGCAATCGCCCTCGCCGCAGCCTTCCTTCGTGCCCGTGGAACGCCGGGTGAGCCGCAGGAACTCCAGCAGCGTGCCATCGGTCGGAACCGTCTCCAGATCGGCCCTCGCCTCGTTGAGCAGAAAGGAAAGCCGTGTGCGCGTCGCCATCGGTCGGGATCGTCCTTGCAGGTCGGTGTCAAGCTGTGCCGCAGGCCGGAACGGCCATGGCATGTCATTAGTATACCAATGACATGCAATCGGTCAACGCAGCGCCCGGCGATCCGCACCCTCTGTCCCCGTTCCCGCAGGCGACTGCCCGATTTTCCGGCGACCCTCCGGGAAATCCCCGGCCGAGCCGCGGTTTTTCACCCGCGGCGGGAACATTCCGCCCCGCGATCTCTTTCTGGGGCGGTGTTCAGGAGGTTTTCCATGCCCATCCCCATGTCTTCCGCCCGTGCGGGCGCCGCGTTGCTCACCACAGCCCTCGCAGGCGCCGCCCTCGCGCAGCCGCAAGGCGAGGTGGGCGAATATTCGGACGCGACGATCAGCAACTCGGTCCTTCAGCCCGAGCCGATCACCGTCTCCGACGACAGCGAACTCGCCTCCCTCATCCGGGTGCCCGAGGGGTTCGAGGTCTCCGTCGCCGCCCGCGATCTCGGCAACACCCGCATCCTTGCCGTCCATGACAGCGGGACCGTCTATGCCACGCGCAGGTCGGAAAGCGACGTGATCCGCCTGATCGACGAGGACGGCGACGGCCGGTTCGAGGCTCACGAGACGGTCGCCGCGCGACCGGGACTGCACGGGATCGCCCTCGACGGCGACACCGCCTATCTGGTCACCGTGACCGATGTCTACACGGCCCCGGTCAACGAGGACGGCAGTTTCGGCACGCTCGAGCGGATCATCGACGACCTGCCGGAGGGCGGGCAGCATCCCAACAGGATGGTGGCGGTCGGTCCCGACGGCATGCTCTATATCAGCGTCGGATCGACCTGCAACGCCTGCGACGAGACCAGCCCGGAAAACGCGACGCTCCTGCGCGCGAAGCCTGACGGCTCGAGCCGCAGCATCTTTGCCAGCGGCCTGCGCAACACCATCGGCTTCGGCTGGGATCCCTCGAGCGGCCGCCTCTACGGGGCGGATCACGGCACCGACTGGCTGGGCGACGAGGAACAGCAGGAGGAATTCAACCTCATCGAGCAGGGCACGAAATACGGCTGGCCCTATGTCTACGATTTCTCCAACTTCAATCCGCAGGACGCGCCGCCGGAGGGCATTTCGCTCGAACAATGGGCCGCGCAGAGCCGGGAGCCGGAGTTGGGATATACCGCCCATGCCGCGCCGATGCAGATGGTATTCCATTCCGGAACCTCCTTCCCCGAGGAATATCGCGGCGATGCCTTCATCGCGATGCGCGGCTCGTGGAACCGCCGCCCCCCGAGCGGTTACGAGGTGACGCGGCTCGATTTCCAGGACGGCGAACCGGCCTCCTGGGACCATTTCGCCGAAGGTTTCCTGATCGAGACCGAGGCGGGCGGCTACGGCTTCCTCTCCCGCTTGGCGGGCATTGCCGAGGACCGCGACGGATCGCTCCTGCTCGCGGATGACGCGAACGGGATCATCTGGCGCATCTCCTATTCCGGCGAGGCCGGAGCGGGCGAGACTGCCGAAACGGCCAGCGTCCCGAACCTCGTCCCGGATCCGCGCACCGACGATCTGGCCATGGCCAAATTCGACGCCGGGGCCGGGATCTCCGTCAGCTCGGAGAGTTTCGCGGCGGGTGAGGCCATCCCCTTCAGCCACGCCGCCGAAGGCCACGACGCCTCGCCGCCCCTGTCCTGGGCCGACGCGCCGGAGGAGGCGGCGTCCTTCGTGCTGATCGCCGAAGACCCGGATGCGGCGGAGCCGAAGCCCTTCGTCCACTGGATCGTCTACGACATTCCGGCAGACACCACCTCGCTTGCGGAGGGGCGGCCGACGGCGCCCGTCCTGCCCGACCCGGAGGGCGCGAAGCAGGGCACCAACAGCCGCGGGCAGATCGGCTATCACGGACCGCGCCCGCCACGGGAGGACGGGCCGCACAGCTATCATTTCCAGATCTTCGCCCTCGATGTCGATCAGCTCGGCCCCGAGCCGGGCGCGACGCGCGAGGAGGTGCTGTCCGCGATGGAGGGGCAT
Organism: Celeribacter indicus; assembly: GCF_000819565.1. Taxonomy (NCBI): domain Bacteria; kingdom Pseudomonadati; phylum Pseudomonadota; class Alphaproteobacteria; order Rhodobacterales; family Roseobacteraceae; genus Celeribacter; species Celeribacter indicus. The sequence continues at coordinate 2,402,821 of NZ_CP004393.1, read as the reverse complement.
GTCATCGCAGCAGGAGAGCTGACCGGCAGCTACGAACGCCCCGCCCCCGAAGAAGCGCAGGGCAACTGACCGCAGGAAGGAGGAGGACTGCAATGGACGACAGCACCGGCAGGACGGTCGCGAGCGAGCGGGAGCTGATCCGCGACCTGCGCGAGGCCGCCGAACCGCTGCCCCAGGTCGACGACCCGGCCTTCGCCCGGATGTTCGACCGCTGGGCCGATGCGCGCGTCCTCCTGCTCGGAGAAGCGAGCCACGGCACCGCCGAATTCTACCGTGCCCGCGCGGCGATCACGCGGCACATGATCGAACACCACGGCCTGCGCATCGTCGCGGTCGAGGCGGACTGGCCCGATGCCGCCGCCATCGACGCCCATATCCGCCACCGGCACACACCATCCGGTGAGGCGCCGTTCCAACGCTTCCCCACCTGGATGTGGCGCAACACGGAGATCGCCGCGCTGGTCGGCTGGATGCGCGACTGGAACGCCGGGCGGGCGCCGGAGGATCGCGTCGCCTTCCGCGGGCTCGACCTCTACAGCCTGACCGCCTCGATCCGCGCCGTGCTGGCCTATCTCGAGGAGGTCGACCCCGAGGCGGCCGCAATCGCGCGCGACCGTTACGGCTGCCTCGCGCCCTGGGCCGACCGGCCCGCCGCCTATGGCCGCGCGGCCCTGCACGGCCATTCCACCTGCGAGGAGGCGGTGGTCGAACAGTGCCGCGCGCTTCTGGACCGCGACAGGCCGGACGGCGACGCCCTGCTCGACGCGACACAGAACGCACGGCTCGTCGCGGCGGCGGAACGGTATTACCGCACGATGTATCGCGGTGGCGCGGCGGCCTGGAACCTGCGCGACACGCATATGTTCAACACGCTGTGCCAGCTTCTCGAGGCGGGCGGGCCGGAGGCGAAGGCCATCGTCTGGGCACATAATTCCCATATCGGAGATGCGCGGGCGACCGACATGGGCTGGCGCCGGGACGAGGTGAATATCGGCCAGCTCTGCCGGGAACGCTTCGGGTCCGGGGCGCAGCTGATCGGCTTCGGCACCCATGGCGGCACGGTCGCCGCCGCCTCCGACTGGGACGCTCCGATGGAGGTGAAACGCATCACCCCCTCCCGCGCCGACAGCTACGAACGCCTTTGCCACGAGACCGGCCACCCGCGCTTCCTGCTCGAGACAGGAAGCGACGCGGGTCTTGCGGAGAAGCTGTCGGAGCCGCGGCTCGAACGCTTCATCGGCGTCATCTACCGGCCGGCCACGGAATTCCAGAGTCATTATGCCGAGGCCGTCCTGCCCGAGCAGTTCGACGGCTGGGTCTGGTTCGACGAGACGCGGGCGCTGACCCCGCTCGGCCCGGAGGCGCGGCACGGCCCCGACGACACCTGGCCCTTCGGCCTCTGAACGGGAGGACGCTCCATGCCCCAGACCTTCGACAGCCGCACCGACGCCGGCCGCCAGCTCGCCGCGGCGCTGGCGCCCTGGGCGGGGAAGGATCCGGTGGTCCTCGCCCTGCCCCGCGGCGGCGTCCCGGTTGCGGCCGAAGTGGCCCGCGCGCTTCACGCCCCGCTCGATGTCGTGCTCGTGCGCAAGCTCGGCGCGCCGGGCCATCCGGAACTCGGCATCGGCGCAATCGTCGACGGGCCGGAGCCGCAGGTGGTGCTGAACGACAGCGTGATGCGCCAGCTCCGCCCGTCCGAGGCGCATGTCGCAGCGGAACGGGAGCGGGAGCTTGCGGTCATCGACCGCCGACGCACGCTCTACCGCGAGCGCGCGCCTCCGGTTCCCCTCCGCGGCCGCAGCGTGATCGTGGTGGACGACGGCATCGCCACCGGCGGCACCATGCGCGCGGCGCTCAGGGCGCTGGCGAAGGAAGGCGTCGCGCGCCGCATCCTCGCGGTACCGGTCGCGCCCGCGGAGGTTCTGGCCGATCTCGAAGGCGAGACCGAGGAGATCGTCTGCCTCTCCACGCCCGAACCGTTCCGCGCCGTGGGCTTCCACTACCGCGATTTCGGGCAGACCCCGGATGAGGAGGTGATCGCGCTGCTGCGGGCGGCGCGGGAGGACGGCTGATCCGTTGACCGGCGCGATGGCGGGGCCTCTTCCGAAACGCCTCTGCCGCGGGACGACCTGCGGCGGCGCGGCCCGGCAAGGGACCGGGGCCCATCTCACCTGCCCGTCTCACCGCACCGGCAGGTCGCGCGCCGGTCGGGCAGGCTCACGCACGTTTCGCGCCGCGTCACTACGGGCGCCGCCTTTCTTCGGACGGCGCCCGTGTCAGGGTCCGGCTCAGGCGACCGCGGTCGGCCTCATTTCCCGAGGGTGATGAACCGCGCGTCGTCGTCGATGAAGGTCTTTTCCTGGAACCCCGCCTCGTTCGATCCGAAGGGCATCTGCGCGATCAGCTTCCATCCAGCCGGAACGCCGAAGGCCTCCGCGAGCGCCGCATCCGCGATGGGGCTGTAATGCTGGAGGCTCGCGCCGATCCCCTCTTCGGCGAGCGCGGTCCAGACCGCGAGTTGCGCCATGCCGGAGGAATGGCTGGAGAACCCCGGAAAGGCGTCGGCATAGAGAGGGAATTGCTCCTGAAGGGTCCGCACCGCCTCCTGGTCCTCGTAGAACAGCACCGTGCCGGCACCGGCGGCAAAGCTCTTCATCTTGGCTTCGGTGGAGGCGAAGGCGTCGGCCGGGACGATCTTGCGCAGTTCGGCCTCGATCAGCGTCCAGACCTTCTCGCTTTCCGCGCCGAACAGGATCACCGCGCGCGAGCTCTGGGAGTTGTAGGAGGAGGGAGATTGCCGGACCGCCTCCTTGATCAGCGCCTCCGCCTGATCCGCGGAGAGCGGAAGCGTCTTGCCAAGCGCATATTGGGATCGGCGTTTCATCAGCAGTTCGAGTGTTTTGTTGGTCACGTGTCATGTCTCCTGAAGGGTTCGTGCGTCCGGACCATCTCTCCTCCCATCGCCGCGCCATCGCAATGCTCGGGACTGTGCGGCTGTGAACAGCCGTCGTGCCTATATGAAAAAGGGCGCCCGCGTCGGCCGGAAATGCCTCCTCCGCAGGCATGGGGAGGAAGTGCGTCGCACTTCGCGAACGGAAAGGCGCCTGCCGGGGAGAGCGGGCCTCCCCCCGCGCCGCAAAAGATCACGCCGCCCCGAAGGGCGGCGCCGTCTTCACCTGCGAAAGCCTCAGAAGGATTTCTGAAGGCCGATATAGAATCCGCGGCCCGGCTCGTTGAAGGTCTCCGACCCTTCGCTCGTCCGCTTGATCTGCTTGTCGAACAGGTTGGTGACCCCGGCTGTGACATAAGAGGCCTCGGAAATGTCCCATTTGGCCGCGAGGTTGAAGAGCGTGTAGGGATCCCGCTCGGTCAGCGCGTCCTCATCCGTGATTTCCTCGTTCTGGCTCAGCGACCGCGTGATGGTCGGGATCCGCCCGTAATGCGTCGCGGAGAGGGTCACCAGAAGATCGTCCGTCGCCTGCCAGTCGAAAGCCGCGTTGATCGTGTAATCCGGCACGAGGCTGAGCGGGTTGCCGGTCTGCTTGTTCTTGGACTCGATCATGTAGGTGACATTCGCGTTGAAGGCGTAATCGTCGCCGATCGGCGTGTAGAAATTGCCCTCCATGCCGCTCACGACGGCTTCCGGGACGTTGTTCCACTGGAACACCGAGCCGCCGGTATCGGGGTCCGTTTCGCCGTCCACCACATCGGCCGCGATGCGGTCCTTGTAGTCGTTGTGGAAGTAGGTCAGGCTTCCGTTGATGCCGTTGTCCCCCTCATAGGCGAAGCCGATTTCCTTGTTGATGCTGGTTTCCGCCTGGAGATCGTCATTGCCGCGGATCCGGCACGGGCCGGAATAGCCGGCGGGACAGCCCCTGCCCCGCGTATTGTAGTAGTAGTCCGGGTTGAGCTGGAAGAGGTTCGGCGCCTTGAACGCCTGCGCGACGCCGACCTTCATCGACCATTCGGGATCGAACTCCCAGGTCGCGTTCAGGCTCGGGGAAAGCTGGTCGCCGAACCGGTCGCTGTAGTCGTAGCGGAGCGCCGGTGTCAGCGTCAGCTGCTCGGAGGCGAGGATATTCGCCTCGGCATAGATGCCGTAGAGCTTCTGCGAGGTATAGTCGCTGTTGCGGAATTCGAACCTCGTGTCACGGTCGGTGACCTCCTCCGGCACGGTCTGGTCGATCTTCTCGCCCCGGAATTCCCCGCCGAACGTATAGCTCGCCTCCCGGCCCATCACGGTGCCGGGGAGATACCATTCCGTCTTGGCAGAGATCGCATCGTATTCGGTGTCGATGAAGGCGACATCGTCTCTCACCCCGTTTCCGTCCCGGTCCACGCAGAAGCTCAGCGTCCCTTCCCCGCCGCCGTTGAGGCCCGGACAAAGGCGGCTGTCGAGCGTGTTTTCCCACTGGATGAAGCTGTGCGATTCCCCGAACGCATAGCTGCCCCGGTGGGTCAGGGCGAGCGTCTTGCGTTCGCTGCTGTTCGTCTTCTCGCCGTAGACGTTATAGAACGTGTCCTCTACGCCGTCCCCGTCATTGTCTGCGGAGATAACGCTGGTGACGCCGCTGCCGAAGCCGGTCTCGCCGGCAAAGGCGTTCCACTGTTCCGAATAGCCGAACTCGAAATCGAGACTGTGGTTCTCGTTGATATCCCAGCGCAGCAGGCCGCCGATGTCGCGGTTCGTCACGCCCTCGGACCCGGCGGCGTCCCCGTCGTTGATGTCCGCGGAATCCATGCCCGTCTTGTTGTAGTTGCCATAGAGGCGATAGCTGAGCCTGTCGTTGATCGGCCCGGCGAGCAGAAGGTTCATCCGCCGGGTGACGCCCTCGAGCTCGCTCTCGGGAATGTCGAAATGCAGGCCCGCGGACACGGTCGGCTCGTCCGGCTTCTTGGTGATGATGTTCACCACACCGCCGGCGGCGCCCGAACCGTAGCGCGCCGCCGCCGGGCCGCGAATGACCTCGATCCGCTCGACCAGTTCCGGCGGAACCCAGTTGGAATCGCCGCGCGTGTCCCGCTCGCCCTGGCGCCCCATGCGCGAGGCGTTGCGCGAGGTCACGGGTTTGCCGTCGATCAGGATGAGCACGTTCTCGGGCCCCATCCCGCGGATGTCGATCTGGCGCTGGTTGCCGCGCTGCCCCGAGGCGCTGTTGCCCGTGAGGTTGACGCCGGGCATCCGGCGGATGACTTCGGACAAATCGTTGGTGACGGGCTGGCTTTCGAGATCTTCCGCGGAAATCTGCGAGACGCCGAGCGCCTGCTTGATCTGCTCCTCGGCGGTGATCACGATCGGATCGAGCATGATTTCCTCGCTCTCCTGTGCGACGACCGCGGGAACGAGGGTGGCCGAGAGCAGCAATCCGAGAGCCGTGCCGCTCCGCGCGGCATATCCAGCTATTCGCATGGAACCTTCCTTCAAAAAGATGATGTCTGGGGGATCGGCTGGCGGACGCTCGCTGTCGGAGGCGTTTCAAACATTCGTGATTGCCTGTGGCAAGACAGAATCAGAGTATTTTTGTCAGATTTCTGAAACTGTCTCTTTTTTCCAGCTCCGGCGGCCTTGCTGCCTTTTCCTCCACCATTCCTCCACCATGCGGCGGGACATGCCGCCCGGCCTGCCGTCACCCGCCCGTGCCGATCCGCTCCATCACGAAATCCGCCCGCGCCGCGACCGGGGCCAGAGGCAGGGGCAGAACCTCGTATCCCGCCGCCCTGTAGGCCCGTTCCATCGCCCCGGCGGTGGCGACGGCTTCCCCGGCGCCCTGCGCCCGCTCCGCATCCTGCCCGAAGATCTCAGACCAGGGCGGGGCAAGGAACACGGTCGGGTTGTAGCGGAACAGCTCCGCCGCGCGGAGCGGATGATCGGGCACCCGTCCCTCGTAGAGCATGAGATAGCCGATCACGTCGGGAATGCCGCGGTCGAAGACCACGGGCCCCTCCAGCGCCTGCGCCTCGTGCCAGGAACGCATCTCCCAGCCGAGCATCAGCTCCGCAAAGAGCCGCCGGTCCTGCCCGTGCCAGCCGGACCCGCCGATCCGGCTCTGGTCCCGGATGATCGCGCGCCCGGCCTCGGGCATCGTGGCGAGGCCCCTCTGCGCCAGCGCGGCGACGAGCGTCGTCTTGCCGGATCCGGGCCCGCCGGTGATGACGAAAAACCGTTTGTGCATTGTGGTCCTGTTAGTGTGGTTGTTGCTGAGAGCGTCCCCTCACGCGCCCGATGCGACGATCCGCCCCGGCGCATCCGCGGGCAGCGCCCCGCGCCCGGCCGGTCGCCGTGACCTTTCCCCGGCCTCACGCATAGTGCCAGCTCAGCAGGAGGCCAAGACCCACCACCGCGACGCGCAGCGCCCGCGGGCTCACCCGGCGCGCCAGCCGGCCGCCCAGCACGCCGCCCGCCGCCGCACCCAGAAAGACCAGCACGGCCGGCTCCCAGGCCACCGCCCCGCCGAAGGCGAAGATCAGCACCGCGATGCTGGTCGCGAGCGTCGCCAGCGCGTTCTTGACCACGTTCAGCCGCGACAGGTTCTCGCCTCCGGTCAGGGTGAGCAGCGCCAGCAGCAGCACCCCCAGCCCCGCCCCGAAATAGCCGCCATAGACCGCCACGATCCCCTCCGCGAGGCCGGCGATGCCGGGCGGGACGCTCACCTCCCGACGCGCCAGCCAGCGGTTCAGCGCCGGACCGGCCGCGAAGAGCAGCGTCGCAAAGAGCAGGAGCCAGGGGATCATCTGCCGGAACAGCGCGTCGCCCGATGCGAGCAGCAGCGCCGCGCCCCCCGCCGAGGCCAGCGCGAACAGCGCCACCCGCCCCGGCCGTGCGCCGAGTTCCTGCCGCAGCACCGCGCCCTCGCCGATCAGGCTCGCGGCGTGCCCCGCCCAGATCGCCACCGCGCTCGTCGCGCCCGCCGTCACCGGCGACAGCCCCGCGGCCAGAAGCGCCGGGAAGGTAAAGAAAGTGCCGCCGCCCGCAATCGCGTTGCACAGCCCGCCCAGCAGGCCCGCACCCGCGAGCAGTCCCATATCCTCGATCCGCATCCGGTCCTCCGTTCCTCTGCCGCGCGATCCTGCACGAAAGACTGGAAAAATGTGTCGCGCCGGTGCCAGATGATGTCGTGGAGGTGCCGGAATGCAGACGGATGACATCGGCGGCTTTGTCGAGGACGGCAGCCCGGTGATCGGCACTGTGACGGGCTTTTCCCGCGGCACCATGCCGGACACCCATGCGCACCGGCGCGGGCAACTCGCCTGGTGCCCCGACCGGCCCGTCACGGTCGAGACCGGGCGCGCGCTGCATCTGGTCTCCCCCGGCATGGCGATCTGGCTGCCGCCGGACTGCCCCCACCGGATCCGTGCCGGGGGCGCGCGGCAGTCCGTCAATCTCTACGCCCTGCCCGGACATGCGCCGCTGCCGGATCATCCCGCCCCCTTCGCGCTGGGGTCTCTGGAGCGCGAGGTGCTCCGAACCCTGGCCGGTGCCCCGCGTTCGGACCGGCGTGAGCCCGCCTTCGCGCGGCTGACGGCGGTGCTGTGGGATCGTCTTGCCCGGCCCGCCGGAGCACCCGGCCTCCCCCTGCCCGCCGATCCCCGGCTGCGCCGGATCGCCCTGACCCATCTCGACGGCGCCGAACAGCCGCTCGACCGCTGGGCCGAGGCCCTCGGCCTGTCGCGGCGCAGCCTGCAACGCCTCGTCGCCCGCGACACGGGCCGGAACTGGGCCACCTGGATGCGCGCGCTGCGGCTGGCCCGCGCCCTCGCGCCGCTGATGGCGGGCGCGAGCGTCCAGACCGCCGCCCATGCCGCAGGCTATGCCACCGCGAGCGGCTTCGTCGCCGCCTTCCATGCCGCCTATGGGATCACGCCCGGCCAGATGCAGCGCCGGATGGGGGTCTGAACTCATCCGACCCTCCGCTCCGCCAGCAGGCGCAAGGCGAAGGCGATGAGCACGCTGCCGGTCAACCCGTCGAGGATCCGCGGCAGCCGCGGCGCGCTCAGCGCAGTCTGGAACGGCACTGTCGCGACGGTGAGGACCGCGAAGAACACCAGCCCCATCGCCGCGTGCAGGCCGGCAAGAAGGACGCTGAAGGCCACGACCGGAACGCCCTCGGGCAGAAACTGCGGCAGGAAACTCACATAGAACACGCCGACCTTGGGATTCAGGAGGTTGGTCATCACCCCGCGCAGGAACCAGTTGGGCGCGGGCGGCGCGGCCACCTTGGCAAAGGGCCGCGGACCGGGCCGGATCGCCGCGCGCAGCATGCCCGCCCCCAGCCAGATCAGGTAGGCCGCACCCGCGAGCCGGATGGCGCGGTAGGCCAGGTCCGAGACCGCCAGGATCGCGCCGAGCCCGAGCGCCGTGATCAGCCCCCAGGCCAGCACGCCGGTGACCACACCGGCCCCCGCCAGCATCGCCCGGCGCGGCCCCTCGACCGCCGCCGTGCGCAGGACGAGGGCCGTGTCGAGCCCCGGCGTGATCGTCAGCAAAGCCGCGGCGATGGAAAAGCTCAGGAGTGCGGTGGGGATGTCCATGCCCTATCCTCCGATCTCGTGCAGGAAGCCCGCCAGAAGGGCCTGCCCCTCCGGCCATGCGCCGAGGGTCGCGGCGCCGTTCAGATGCCCCCGCGGGCCGAGATGGCAGGGCCGCGCGCCCTGAGCGGCCGCCCAGCCGATCCCCCGCCCTCGGGGATCGTAGGGATCGTCCGAACTCGCGACGGCCAGCACCGGCCCGCGCCCGAAGCCCTGCACCGGCAAGGCACCGAACGCCTCCGCCTGCGGCGGGAAGGCCGGACCCGCGGGATCCGGCACGGCGACGAGAAAGGCCGCCGCGATCGCGCGGGAGGACGCCACGCGCCAATGGGCGAAGAGCAGGCAGCCGAGGGAATGGCAGATGAGCACGGGCGGGCCGGAGCAACCGGCGACCGCCCGGTCCAGTGCGGCGATCCAGTCCGCGAGATCCGGCCGGTCCCAAGAGGCCGGCGCGATCCGCGTGGCGCGCGGACAGAGCTCCTCCCAGTGGCTCTGCCAATGCTCGGGGCCGGACCCGCCGATGCCGGGCACCATGATGAAACCGTGAGTCATGCGCCGCTCCTGACCGTCGCCCCGCGTGAGTTTCGCCTGTGACGCGCCGGTGTGGAATGGCAAATCATCGGCGTCTGTGACATTCTTCCGATGATTTAACGGAACAGAGGGCCACGAATGCCGACGCGCACGCTCGACCGCCTGGACATCGCGATACTGGAGGCCCTCCAGGAGAACGCGCGCATGCCGCTTTCAGAGGTCGGGCGGCGCATCGGGCTTTCGCAGCCGGCCACGTCGGAGCGGGTCAGGCGGCTGGAAGATCGCGGGATCATCACGGGCTATGGCGTGCGGGTGGACCCGGCGGCGCTGGGGCTCGGCATGACGGCTATCATCCGGCTCAGGACCACGCATGAGCACATCAGGCCGGCCCTGCGCGCCTTTGCCGGGATGCCGCATGTCATCGAGGTGCATCGCCTGACGGGAGAGGACTGTTTCCTGCTCAAGGTGCTGGTCCCGACCCCCGCGCAGCTTGAAACCCTCGTCGACACGGTCGCGCGCTTCGGCGCGGTCACCACCTCGCTCGTCCTGCGCTCCGAACCCGTGAAGCCGCTGGGCAAGGCCCTGCTCTCCTGACGGCGACGGACCTTCGCCGCGGCGCTCACATCGGGAGGTTGGCGTCCCGCGCGAGGCGCCAGCGACCGTCGGCCTCCTTGCGCAGGAGCGAGAGCGTATGGCCGGTGCGACGGAGGGGCGCGCCGCCGGAGGGGGTCACCGTCATGTCGACGCGATTGCGGAGAAACGCCCAGGTCCCCAGAACCTGCAATTCGAGGATCTCGTTCGTCCCCTCGATCCGCGCCTCGGCCAGCCTGTCCGAGGCGGCGGCGAAAGCCTCCTTCCCGAACGGTTCCTGTCCGGGCACCAGAAAGACCACGTCGTCGGTCATCAATGCCAGCACGGTTGCGATATCGCCCGCCTTGCTCGCCGCCATCCAGGTCTCCACGACCTGCCGGATCGCCTTTTCGTCCTCGGTCATCTGCCGCACTCCTCCATCTGGCGGTGTCTCCCGTCTTCCCGGAGCCGCACCGCGCGGCCCGCCTGCCGCGGTCACCCCAGTTCCAGTGTCGCCACCGCCTGCAACCCCGTGCCGACGACGGGCGCAGGACCGCGATACATGCGGGCGGTCGCAAAGGTCTCGGTGAACTCCCGCGCCCTCAGCAGCCGGCCGAAGCCGGCGCTGCTGTCGGGAATGTCGATCATGACCTTCCTCCGGTCCAGCGCGGCAGCGGCCCGGACCGCCAGTTCGAACGCCTCTTCGGCGGTGGGGGCGACGACGGGCCCGATCTTGCAGCCGCTCCGGCACAGGCGGGCGGTGGCGAAGCCGGCGATGCCGCCCGGTCCGGGGAGCAGGACGGTCCTGCGGGTCGGGCCGTTCCACGTCCATTCGCGCAGGAAGGCCGGACGCGCCACGCCCGTCGCCGCCCGGTCGAGCCGCGCGATCGCCGCGGGGTCATGGGCCGGCTCTCGGGGCAGATGCGGACCGGCGGCCGGCAGCCTGCCGCAGAGGCGCCGGGTGCGTCCGGCCCTCACGAAACCGGAGGTCGCGTAATTCGCCTCCTGCGCCGCAACCCCGTCGAGGCCGACGGTCCGCCGCCCCGCATGGGCGAGCGCATGGGTCCAGAGCGCGAAGCCGATGCCCCGGCCGCGAAAGCCCGGCCGGCAGAGGTACAGCCCGAGGAAGGCGAAATCGTCGGAATGGTTGACGACGGAAATCGCGGCGACCGCCCGGCCGTCGAGCTCCGCGACGAAAAATCCCTCCGGATCCGACGCGCGGAAGGCCGCGGCATCGTCGAGGCCGGGATTCCAGCCCTCCTCGGCGGCCCAGTCGAGCATCTGCGCCACCTCCACGGCGGTGGCCCGGCGACAGAGGACGGCGCTCATCGCTTCAGCGCCTCGCGCAGGGAGGTCGGCGGCTGCTTGACGTTCCGCAGGTCGAGCGAGGCGACGAGGTCCAGAAGGTGACTTTTCATGAGCTGTTCGGCCAGCGCGCCGTCGCGGCGGGCGAAGGCGTCCAGCAGCGCGTGATGGGCCTGGGTCTCGCACAGCGCCGCACGCCGCCGCCAGTAGAGCGCGATGATCAGCGACGACCGCGAGATCAGCTCGGAAATGAGCGCCTCGATCGTGCTCTGGTCCGCGATCCGCGCGATCTCCGTATGGAACTGGCCGGAGAGGAAGAGCGCATGCCCGTTCTCGCCGGCGTCGAGCGCGGCATGTTCGTTGCCGATATTCGCCCGCAGGATCGCGAGATCCTCCTCGGTCATGCGCTCGGCCGCGGAGCGGGCGGTGCGGGGCTCGAGCAGGGAGCGGGCCTCGAACACCTCGCGGGCCTCGCGGACGGAAGGCTGGGCGACATAGGCGCCGCGATTGCGCTTCAGCTCCACGAGCCGGCGGTGCGACAGGGCGAGGAGCGCGGCACGGACGATCGTGCGGCTGATGCCATAGGCTTCCCCGAGCTCGTCCTCCCCCAGCTTCGTGCCGGGCGGCAGCCGGTGCTCGTGGATCGCGCGCTCGAGATCCGCCGCGACGGCGTCGCTGCTCCGGTGCCTGGTTTCGATCCTGTTCATCTCATTCCGCGCCGACGGGCGCCCTCTGCTGTCCTGTCTTTCCGATTCGCGCCGGAGAGGACAAGCAGACCCTACAGCCGCCCTCGGGCGATTTAAATCGTATACAAAATTGTGCCGATTTTCGTGCACATCAACCCCGCACCTGCACAAATTTCACCCGAACGACAGGCCGGGCCGCGCCGCGGCGGCAAAAACCCTCCCGGCGCGCAGCGTCCTCGCCCCACTCTGAACGGGTAAGACCGAGCGGAGGCAACATGCGCGCAGGATACGATCTGGAACTGGTTCACCTGACCAAGCGCTATGGCGACACGATCGCCGTGCGCGACCTGAACCACAGGTTCGCCCCCGGCAGCTATGTCTGCCTGCTCGGCCCCTCGGGCTGCGGGAAATCCTCCACCCTGCGGATGATCGCCGGGCACGAGGATGTCAGCGAGGGCTCGATCGTGCTCGACGGGCAGGACGTCTCCTGGATGGCACCGGCACAGCGCGGCACCGCGATGATGTTCCAGAACTACGCGCTCTTCCCGCATCTGTCGGTCCGCGACAACGTCGCCTTCTCGCTGCGGATGAAGGGAGTGGACAAGGCGGCGCGCCATGCGCGGGCGGACGAATTGCTGGCGCTGGTCGACATGACGCGCATGGCCGACCGCCTGCCCGCCCAGCTTTCCGGCGGCCAGCAGCAGCGGGTCGCCCTCGCACGCGCGCTCGTCACCGAGCCGAAGGTGCTCCTGCTCGACGAGCCGCTTTCCGCTCTGGACCCGTTCCTGCGGATCCGCATGCGGGCCGAGCTCAAGCGGCTCCAGCGCGAGCTGGGCATCACCTTCATCCACGTCACCCACGGCCAGGACGAGGCGCTGGCGCTGGCCGACGAGATCGTGGTGATGAACGACGCGGTGATCGAACAGGCCGGCCCCGCGCGCGAGGTCTGGGCCCGGCCCCGGACCGAATTCGTCGCCCGGTTCATCGGCGGACACAACGTCATCGCCCTTCCCGGCGGCAAGGCCACCGTGCGCGCCGATGCCGTGGCGATCGCCGAGGACGGGCTGGCCGCCACGGTGACGGCGGTCGAATACCAGGGCGCCGCCGTGGCCGTCACGACGCGGACCGAAAGCGGCGACGAGGTGCTCGCCCTGCTGCCCGAGGAGCAGTTCTTCGCCGCCCCGAAAACACCCGGCGAGGCCGTCAGGCTGAGCTGGGACGAGAGGCGGCTGCACCGCCTCCAGGCCTGACCGGCCGATCCGCCGTCGGCGAAACCCCACACAGACGAGAGAACAGAGAGGACGAAATCATGTCGAAACCCAAGGTCGGATATTCCCGCCGCGCGCTGCTCAGGACCGGGGGCGCGGCGCTCGCCGCATCCGCGTTCCCCGCCCCGATGCTCTGGGCGCAGGACACGAAGGACATCGTGCTGCGCCAGTTCGGCACCGGCGTGTCGAACCTGAACGACGTGGCGCAGAAGGTGAAGGAGGATCTCGGCTTCACGCTCGAGATGACCGCGCTCGACAGCGACAGCGTGACCCAGCGGGCCGCCACCCAGCCCGACAGCTTCGACATCGCCGATATCGAATACTGGATCTGCAAGAAGGTCTGGCCCACCGGCAACCTTCAGGCGATGGACACCTCGAAGATCGCCAATTACGACAGGATCGTCGGCATCTTCAAATCCGGCAAGCTCACGCCCGAGAGCGAGATCGCACAGGGCACGGCGCCGCACACCGTCGGCTTCGTCGACGGGCCGGACGGCACCGAGTTCGCCACCGAGGACACCGGGTGGATGACCCTCATCCCGACGATCTACAACGCCGACACGCTGGGCATCCGGCCCGACCTGATCGGCCGCCCGATCGAGAGCTGGACCGAGCTTCTGAACCCCGAATTCGCCGGCAAGGCCTCGATCCTCGACATTTCCTCGATCGGCATCATGGACATGGCCATGGTCTGCGAGGCGATGGGCGAGATCCAGTATGGCGACAAGGGCAACATGACCCGCGACGAGATCGACAGGACCATCGCGATCTTCACCGAGGCCAAGCAGAACGGCCAGTTCCGCGCCTTCTGGAAGACCTTCGACGAGAGCGTGAACCTGATGGCCTCGGGCGAGGTGGTGATCCAGTCGATGTGGTCACCCGCGATCACCGCGGTGAAGTCCCGCGGCATCGACTGCGTCTACCAGCCGCTGAAGGAGGGCTACCGGAGCTGGGGCGGCGGCATCGGCCTGTCGAAATCGCTCTCCGGCATGGAGCTCGACGCGGCCTATGACTACATCAACTGGTATCTCTCCGGCTGGGTCGGCGGCTACCTGATGCGTCAGGGCTATTATTCGGCGGTACCGGAAACGTCCAAGGAGTTCATGAGCGAGAACGAATGGGGCTACTGGTTCGAGGGCAAGGAAGCGACCGACGTCATCACCTCGCCCACCGGCGATACGCTGGCCCAGGCGGGAGAGGTGCGCGACGGCGGCTCCTTCTACGACCGCATGGGCAGCGTCGCCTGCTGGAACGCGGTGATGGATGAAAACCAGTACATGGTCCGCAAATGGAACGAGTTCATCGCGGCATGACCCATGGCATCCCCGCCCCGGCGCGGCAGGCGGACGGGGGGCCCATGCCCCCCGACGCTCCCGCGGTTTCCCCGACAGGACACGGAGGTCGCAGGAAGGACGCGATGCGGCTGACCAACCGGCACCTGCTCGGATGGCTTGAGGCGGCGCCGCTGACGCTGGTGCTGCTGGCCTTCCTGGCCGCCCCCATCGCGATGATCGTGATCGTGAGCTTCTGGGGCGCCACCGAATTCTCGATCTATCCGGCCTTCCAGTTCGACAATTACGAATTCCTGTTCTCCTCGCCGGTGACCTACAGGGTGTTCGGCGCGACGCTGAAATACGCCTTCGTCACCTGGGCGCTGACGCTCTCCATCGGCTTCACGGTGGCCTATTTCCTCGCCTTCCACATCCGCAGCCAGACCGTGCAGATCGCGCTGTTCCTCGTCTGCACCATCCCGTTCTGGACCTCGAACATCATCCGCATGATCTCCTGGATCCCCTTCCTCGGCCGCAACGGCATCGCCAACCAGACGCTGATTTCCTGGGGCGTGATCGACGCGCCGCTGGAATGGCTGCTCTATTCGGACTTCTCGGTGATCCTCGCCTTCGTGCATCTCTACACGCTGTTCATGGTGGTGCCGATCTTCAACACGATGATGCGCATCGACCGCTCGCTCCTCGAGGCCGCGCGCGACAACGGCGCCTCGGGCTTCCAGACGCTCCGCCATGTGATCCTGCCGCTGACCAAGCCGGGGATCATGATCGGCACCATCTTCGTCGTGACGCTGGTGATGGGCGATTTCATCACCGTGCGGTTCATGTCCGGCTCCCAGCGCGCCAATGTCGGGCGGCTGATCTCGAACGACATCGGGCTGCTGCAATATCCCTCGGCCGCGGCCACCGCCGTAGTGCTGCTCTGTACCGTGCTGATCGTGATCGCGATCCTGCTGCGCTTCGTCAACATCCGCAAGGAGCTCTGAGCCATGGACCGCCGCCCCCGCAGCTTCTACGTCCTCGCCGCCGTCTTCGGGCTCTTCGTCCTGTTCCTCTACGGCCCGATCCTGACCATCGGCATCCTCAGCTTCCAGGGGCCGCAGGGGGGCCTGACCTTCCCGATGAACGGGGTGTCGCTGCACTGGTTCCGCGACCTGTTCCAGGAGCAGGCCGTGGGCGACATCTGGGGCGCGTTCCGCCGCAGCTTCGGCCTCGGTCTCATGGTGATGGTGACGACGGTAGTGATCTCCGTCATGGCGGGCCTCGCCTTCCGCAAGCGGTTCGCCGGCTCGGGCGTGCTCTTCTACGCGGCCATCACCTCGCTGGTGATCCCCTCGATCCTGATCTCGCTCGGCGTCGGGCTGATCTTCAACCAGCTCGGGCTGAAGATCCACTGGGCGACGAGCGGCTTCGGCGCGCAGCTGACCTGGACCCTGCCCTTCGGCCTGCTGATCATGTTCGCGGTCTTCAACCGCTTCGACAGGAGCTATGAGGAAGCCGCCCGCGACCAGGGCGCGAGCGCCTGGCAGACGATCCGCCACGTCGTGCTGCCGATCATCGCGCCCTCGCTGATCGGGGTGGCGCTGTTCGGCTTCACGCTCAGCTATGACGAATTCGCCCGGACCCTGCTGACGGCAGGCAGCTACAACACCCTGCCGCTGGAGATCTTCGGCATGACCACGAACGTGACCACGCCCGTGATCTACGCGCTCGGCACGCTGACGACCGCCTTCTCCTTCGCCGTCATCGCGCTCTGCCTCCTCGGCGTCTGGATCGTGAGCAGGCGGCGCGCGCGGCTCGGATCGGATGCGGGCAAGGGCGTATGAAGCTCACCTATATCAACCCGAATTCCACCGCCCGGATGACGCGCGGCATCGTCTCCGCGGCGCGGCAGGCCCTGCCGGAGGCGGAGATCACCGGACTGACCAACACCGCCGGGCCGCCCGCGATCGAGGGGCCGGCGGATGGCGCCGCCGCACTGCCGGGCGTCCTCTCGCTGCTCGAAACCGCGCGCGCCGGAGGGGCCGACGCGGTCGTCATCGCCTGTTTCGACGATACCGGCCTCGCCGAGGCGCGGGCACAGGCGGACTGCCCCGTCCTGGGCATCGGCCAGTCCTCCTATGTCATGGCGACGCTCCTCGGGCTGCGGTATTCGGTCATCACCTCCCTGCCCGTCTCCGTCCCGGTGCTCGAGGGCAATATCGCCGCCCTTGGCCTGTCCGGGCTCCGCGCCTCGGTGCGCGCCTGCGGCCTGCCGGTGCTCACCATCGAGGCGGGCGCCGCGGGCACGATCGAACGCATCGTGGCGGAAATGCGGGCCGCGAAGGCCGAAGACGGCGCCGAATGCGTGCTCCTCGGCTGCGCCGGAATGGCGCCGCTGGCCGGCCTGCTCGCCGCGCGGACAGGCATGCGGGTGATCGACGGCGTCGCCGCCTCCGCCCATCTGGCGCAAGCCGCCGCCAAATGCACCGCCCCGCCAGCCCTCGTTCCGGGCGCGGGGTGACACGCCGCCGCCGCGCCCCAACAGCGCGCGCCGCCGGGAGGCCGGAAGTCCCTCGGGAGAGGGGGATCAGGCGGCCTCTCGCCGGAACCCTTCGAAGTCGAGCGGACGCGGCCTTTCCTCGGCCGAGTGCAAGACGAGCCGCTTGCGCCAGTCCGGCAGGTCGGCAGCCTCCAGATCGGTCCGCCGGTGAACGCCCCTGCTCTCGTTTCGCAACAGGGCCGCGGTGGCTCCCTGCCCGGCGAACAGAAGCATCGCCTGGAATTCGCGCCAGGCGAGGGCCTGCCTTGCACGCGGTGCGGCGGGGCGAGTCATCAGCTCGTCCCTCAGCCCCGAAACCGCCGACAGCGTGCGCCGGAGGCCGGCCGCATCCCGGAAGCCGTTGCGATGAAGCGGCAGAACCTCCGCCTGCAAGGCAGAGAGCAGGGCCGCGGCCTTCGCCGGCTCCAGGCCCGCGGAACCGGACGCCCCGTTCGCCGGCGCAGGACCCGCCGGGCCCCTCGCCCGCGCCCAGTCCGCCGCCGCGCGCCCGGCCCAACGACCGGAGGACAGCGTCCAGGCGGCATTGACAGATCCCGCCCCGGAGGACGCCCCGACCAGCATCTCGCGCGAGGCGGCGTCGCCCGCGACCCAAAGTCCGGGCACCGCGGTCGCGCAGGTCTCGGTCTCGACAAGGATGCCGCCCGTCCCGCGCACCGAGCCCTCGAACATCGGTTCGACCTCGAATTTCTGCGTGAACGGGTCGATCCCCAGCCGGTCGAACTGGATGAACAGGTTCGGCTGTCCGGCCCGCAGCAAGGGCCGCCGGTCGGCAGGCACCTGTGTGAACTGGCAATAGACCGGCCCCTCCGCGAAATGATCCGCCGCGCCGGTTCCCATCACGCCATATTGCGACGACCAGCCCCGATGCACTTCGCGCCCATGGGCGTCGAAGAAGCTCGATTGCAGGAGATAGCCGTTCTTGTCGACCGATCCCCCCTTGGGCACGATGCCGTAATAGTTGGAGAATTCCATCCCGGACAGGCGCGCGCCCGCCTCGAAGGCCATCAGGGCGGCATCGCCGGTGTTCACGTTGCCGCCGAGGCAGCCGCTCTTGAACGCACAGCCGCCGGCGGCCAGCACCACGGCCCCGGCGCGGATGCGCCAGCGCGCCTCCTTCTGCCGCAGCACCCCCTCGGCGCCCGCGCACCGGCCCGACGCATCGGTCAGCAACGCCAGGGCCGGCGCATGGTCGAGGATCGTCACACCCGCGCGGTGGTTCAGACGACGCATCTCCTTCAGATAGACCGGCCCCTGCAAGACGATCTGGCCGCCGCGTCCGCCGCGATAGGCCGGATCCCCGACATAGCCGCGGGTCGCGGCGAATTCCGGCCAGGCCGCCCAGGTCTCGGCCAGCACACGCGCCATCCACGACCGCTCCGCCAGATCGCAGCTGTCGGCATTCTTGTCGGCCATCGCCTGTTCGCGCTCCTCCGGCGACACCCACCAGTGGCCGATCGTGGAGGCGGCGGCAACGCCAGAACTCCCGCAATACCCCTTGTCGACCAGCGTCACGCGCGCCCCCGCCCGCCGGGCCGACAGCGCGGCCCATGTCCCCGCCGGACCGCCCCCGATCACCAGCACATCGGTTTCGAGATCGAGATCTTCAGACATCGGGACACTCCTCATGGAAAGCGGCCGGCGCAGGCTGGCGCGGAGGCGCCACTCCGGCTGCCGCCGCCGGCGCATGCGACAACTCGACCGCCGCGTTCAGGGTGCCGGGAGGGCGCAGGCCCCTGCCCCATCCCAGCCGGGCGCGATAACTGCCCATCAGGTCGGTCCCGGCAAGCTCCGCCTCGCGCGGCCGGAGCCTGTCGGAAAGCGGCGTCCGCTCCGCCGCGACGTAGAGCGCGTCGGTGGGACAATGCGCCTCGCAGAGATAGCAGGTCTGGCAATCCTCCTGGCGGGCGATGACGGGCAGACCGTCCTCCGCCCGGTCGAACACGTTCATCGGACAGACCGCGATACAGAGATCGCAGGTCACGCAGCGGCTGGCGGAGACGAGTTCGATCATGCGACCCGCCTCCCCGGAGCGCTCTCCGCCAGTGCCGCGAGAAGCCGGCTGCGCAGGGCGCCGAACGCGGCGGAATCCCTCTGGCGCGGGCGCGGAAGAGCGATCTCGACCGTCTCCTGGATGTGACCCGGATCGGGGCGCATGACGACGACACGGTCCGCGAGGTAGAGCGCTTCCTCGATGTCATGCGTGACGATCAGGATCGAGACCTGATGCTCCTGCCAGATCTTCAGAAGCTCGTCCTGCATCCGGCTGCGAAGGATGGAATCGAGCGCGCCGAACGGCTCGTCCATCAGCACGAGCCCGGTCTCGACGGCAAGCGCGCGGGCAAGAGCCGCCCGTTGCGCCATGCCCCCCGACAGCTGGCGCGGGAAACTGTCGGCGAAGCGGGACAGCCCGACCAATTCGATGTAACGCGCCGCGCGACGGGTCTGGTCGGCGCGCGACAGGCGCAGGGGCTCGAGCGCCAGTTCCACATTGGCGCGCACGGTCAGCCAGGGCAGAAGCCGGTGATCCTGGAAAACCAGCGCGCTGCCCTGACCGGGACGGGTGACGTCGTTGCCCTCGATGCGGATGCGTCCCGTGTCGGGATGTTCGAGCCCGGCGATGCAGCGCAGCAGGGTCGATTTTCCGCAGCCCGAGGGGCCGATGACCGCAACGATCTCGTTCCGGCCCAGCTCGAGCCCGGTCGATGCCAGCGCGACGAAGCGCGCGCCCTCGACCTCGAAGGATTTGGAGAGATCGCTGATCGAAAGAACGGATGAGAACATGTCAGACTCCGGTATTGAGGTGACGGATGATGCGGGCCGAACCGGCGTGCAGCGCGACGCCGACAAGCGCCAGTGCGGCGACGCCGACCAGTGTGATGTCCATGCGGAACTGCTCGCGCGCCGCGGCAATATAGGAGCCGAGGCCGCGCCCGTTGCCGATGGCATATTCGGCACCGACCGTGCCGATCCAGGAGGAGATCAGGGCAATCTGCACCCCGACGGCGATCGAGGGAAGAGCCGCCGGCAGGTAGAGCGCGGTCACCTGCCGCCGTCGCGACAGTCCCATGACCTGTACCGCCTCGCGCAGGGCCGGCGCGACGTTCCGCACGCCCTGTTCGGCAGACAGCACCAGCGGGAAGAAGGTCGCGAGCGCGATGAAGACGATCTTTGCGACCTCGCCATTGCCGAACCATGAGGTCAGCAGCGGAATCCAGGCGAAAAGCGCGATCTGGCGAAAGGCGTCGACCGTCGGCGAGAGGGTGCGCCGCAGCGGTCGCAGCAGGCCGAAGGCAAGCCCCGTCGCCAGGCCGAGCACACCGCCGATCACGCCCCCCGTCACGAGCCGCAGCAGGCTGGTGCCGATGCCGGCCCAGATTTCGACCCCTGCCGGATCGGCAAAGGGAACGCGCAGGACAGCGGCGGGTGTCACGGCCATCGGGCCGTTCAGCAGGCCCGCCGCGGCGGCGGCGCCCCAGACGGCCACCACGACGCCGGGCAGGACCAGTCCTTTCAGCGTCACCTCAGACATCTTCGCCCATCCTCTTGCGGATCAGATGCTCCAGCAGTCTCAGCGTGCGGTCGAGCGCGATGCCTGCCGTGCCGACCACGATCATGCCGACGATCACCACGTCCATCTGGAAGAGGGTGCGCCCCCAGATCATGAGATATCCGATGCCCTCGGTGGCGGCGAGCATCTCGCAGGTGACCAGCGACACGAAGGCCTGTCCGGAGGCGAGCCGCAATCCGCCGAAGATCAGCGGCACCATGGCCGGCAGGCGGATGCGCAGGAACCGTGCGGAGGGCGAAAGCCCCAGCACCTGCCCCAATTCCTCGTATCCCGGCGGCACCGCGCGCCATGCATCCCGCGAGGCGATCGCGACCGGCACGAAGCAGGCCTTGGTCAGGATGATGACCTTGAGCATCTCGTCGATGCCGACCAGCAGGATCAGGACCGGAATCCAGCCGAGGGCCGGGACCGCGGCGAAGGCGCGGAAGGTGGGACCGACCCACTGTTCGACCCGCTGCGACGCACCGAGCGCCAGGCCGAAAACCAGGCCGAGGCTGCCGCCGAGCGCCAACCCGACCGCGAGGCGCCAGAAACTGATCCGTGCGGCCGAGGACAGCTCTCCGGAGGCCGCAAGCTCGGCAAAGGTCTGCACGACCCGTGACGGAGACGGCAGGATCTGCTCCGGCAGGAGGCCCGTCGCGGTGGCCGCCTGCCACAGCACCAGCAGCGCGAGCGGCGCGACAAGGGCCGGAGACAGGCTGCGCCACCCGCGGCCCGTCGTGACGGGACCACGCGGCGTCGCCTCCTGTCCGGTCGCGAGAAGTGTCATTCCCTTGTCCACCACTCAGTTCGAGACGGCCGGCGTCCGTTCCGGCCAGACTGTGTCCAGCTCGTTCCGGGCCAGGGTGTCGTTCAGGAAACTGCCATCCGTCCAGCTCTCGAGATCGGGAGTGCTGCGCACCAGCTTCTGCTCGAGCGCGAATTCCAGGGCGCTGTGATACCGCCGCTCGAACTCGCCATCGAGCCGCGGATTGTAGGCTTCGGCGAAATCCGTGTCGGCATTCGATCGCGCGATCAGCTCCACCGGCGTGCCGGCGCGGGCCCAGATCTCGAAGGCTTCGTCCCGGTTCGCCGGATCGGCAAGCCATTCGGCGGCATGGATATAGCCGTCGACCACCTTCTGCGTCGCATCCGGATAGGCCTCGACGAAGTCGCGGGAGACAAGGAAACCGCCGAAACCGCTCACCGCCGGATTGTCACGCGCGGAGCTGAAGATGACCTTCGCGATCCCCTTCTGCTCGAGCGGCAGCAGGAAATCCGCGCCGAAGACCGCATCGACGCTGCCGGCGGTGATCGCGGCGAGCTGGTCGGCGTTCTTCAGGTCGATCAGGGTGAAATCGCTTTCCTCCACGCCCGCATCCTTGAGCGCCTCGAGAGCGGCCCAGTGGATGATGGTCGCCTTTTGCAGCGCCACCCTCTTGCCCTTCAGGTCGGAGAGCGTTTCGATCCCGGCGTCGGGACGTGCGACGGCGAAGATGTTGGTTCCCTGCGTCGACGCAAGGATGACCGTATCCAGCCCGCCCGCGGCGCCCACGATATTCGGCACCGCGCCATAAGAGGCAAAATCGATCTGATCGTTCGCAAAGGCTTCGTTGATGGCCGGGCCGGTTCCGGTGAAATAGGTCCAGCTTACCGTGGTTTCGGTGCCTTCGAATTCCTTTGCGATGAATCCCTTGGCATCGGCGATGGCCTGAAGCCCCACTCCGAACGGCGTACCGAAACCGAAGCCGACGTCCCCCAGCCGGATGGTCGAGGGGGCGTCCTCGGCCTGTCCCGCTGAGGCCAGGGCCAGGCCAGCGACAGCGGCCATGGTGAGCGTGAGACGGCGAAACATCGTGATCTCCTGTCAGGTTCCTTCGTAATCACGATAATTCCAATAGTGTTTTACGCAATTTGTAATGCCGCCCCGCAGCGAAATCGAAACCTCCCTTCTGCCGGGCGCGTTCGCAAGAGAAGGGCGATGGCGTGGGGAACTGCCGGCGGAGAACGGTATTCCGGCGGCCGCGCGCCAGATGGGGGACGGGAGAAGGAATCGGAACAGCGCCGGTGCCGGGGCCACTCTGCGTCCCAGCGTCCGCGCTGCGGCCCGCCGGCCGGCGTCCTCTCACCCGATGGAAAGAGTCTGGTCGGAAGGTGACCGGACCCGTGTCACGATCGCCAAAGCTCCCCTCCCGCGCCGGGTCACGGCGCCGGCGGGTCGCCGTCGAGGATCGTGCGCAATATGCCGGCGGAGATCTGCCTGACCTCGTCCTGGGACAGGGATGCGATCGGTTCGATCTGCATGGCCTCGCGCAGGATGGAGACGCCCAGCAGCAGGCTCATGCCGAAGGAGACGGCCACCTTTTTCTCCGCGCCGAACACGGCCGCCAGGGGCGGCAGGAAATGCTGTTCCACCGCCTCGCGCAGGATGTCCCGCGGTTCCGCGCTGGTGCAGGATTGCAGGATGAGGTCCAGCGCCCGCGCCTGGCTGCCATCGTCGGAACGGTCGGAAATCATGGAGACGCTCATCCGTTCGATCATCTCGCCGGGCGTGCAGGGCAAGGCAAAGAGCGCCTCGATCCGCAGCAGCTCGTCCAGCGCGGCGCGGAAAAGCTCGGCCTTCGATCCGAAGGAGCGGTGCACATAGGCGACGTCGACATCGGCGAGCGTGGCGACCTCCCGCAGGCTGACCTCGGCATAGAGCGCCCGCGAAAAGCAGGTGATCGCCGCCGTCAGGACGCGGTCCCGACCCGGAGGCCGGCTGGAAGTGTCTCTGTGCTGCTGCGTCATCTCAAGGTCACGTTCCTCTGCGTGTCATCACATGTTGACATCCGCCGGAGCTGATGTGCAATGCTGCCTGCGGTTGTCCCGTGGGGAAAGCCGCCTCTGCTTCTATCCGGGATGGTGTCCATGAAAAAGCCGAAGACGAAATATATTCTCCTGGGCGGGCTGGTGCTCGTGGTGGCCATCGCCGCCACGGTGGCCTGGGACAGGATGAATGCCTCGACGCTGCCCGAGGGCATCGCCGCCGCCAACGGGCGGATCGAGGCGACGGAGATCGACATCTCGGCGCTGACCGGCGGGCGCATCGCGGAGATTTCCGCGGCCGAGGGCGACTTCGTGACGGCCGGCGACACGCTCGTCCAGATGGATATCGTCCAGCTCAACGCCCAGAAGCGGGAGGCCGAGGCGCAGCTCCGCCGCGCCGAGATCGGGGTGAAGACGGCCGAGGCGCTCGTGACGCAGGCGGAGGCGCAGGAACGCGCCGCGGCCGCCGCGGTGGACCAGGCCGAAGCCGCCGCCGACGCGGCCGCCCAGAAGCTCGCGCGGTCGGAGCGGCTGGTGACCTCGAATACGGTCTCGCAGCAGGTTCTGGACGACGACCGGGCGCGGGACCGGCAGATGAAGGCGGG
Source organism: Celeribacter indicus (assembly GCF_000819565.1). Taxonomy (NCBI): domain Bacteria; kingdom Pseudomonadati; phylum Pseudomonadota; class Alphaproteobacteria; order Rhodobacterales; family Roseobacteraceae; genus Celeribacter; species Celeribacter indicus. The sequence continues at coordinate 2,379,144 of NZ_CP004393.1, read as the reverse complement.
GCTCGCCTCCGCGGAAGCCTCCCGCGCGGCCGCCGTCGCCGGGGTGAGTTCGGCGCAGGCGCAGGTCGTCGATGCCGAAGCCGCGGTCGATGCGGCCAGGGCCGCGATCGACTCGATCACCGCCTCGATCAACGATGCGACGCTGATCGCGCCGCGCGACGGGCGGATCCAGTACCGCGTCGCGCAGGAGGGGGAGATCGTCGCCTCCGGCGGGCGCATCCTCAGCCTCGTCGATCTGGGAGATGTCTACATGACCGTCTTCCTCCCGACCTCTCAGGCCGGCCGGGTCCAGCTCGGTTCCGAGGTGCGGCTGCTGATGGATGCCGTGCCGCAATATGCGATCCCGGCGACCGTGTCCTATGTGGCGGATGTGGCCCAGTTCACCCCCAAGACAGTGGAAACCGCCGACGAGCGGGAAAAGCTGATGTTCCGCGTCCGCGCGCGGATCGATCCCGATCTGCTCACGCGCTACCTCGAATACGTCAAGACCGGCCTGCCCGGCATGGCCTATATCCGGCTCGACCCGGAGGCCGAATGGCCGGCCTTCCTCTCTGACGTCGCGCAATGACGGGGGGTGGCAGCGCGCCCGTCGCGTCGGTGGCGCATCTGACCCTGCGATACGGGAAGGTTACGGCGCTGGACGACGTGACGCTCGAGATCCCCTCGGGCCGGATGGTCGGGCTGATCGGCCCGGACGGGGTCGGCAAGTCGAGCCTGCTGTCGCTGATCGCGGGCGCGCGGAAGCTTCAGGACGGGGAGGTGCAGGTGCTCGGCGGCGACATGCGCGAGGCCGCGCATCGCCGCAAGGTCTGCCCGCGGATCGCCTACATGCCGCAGGGGCTTGGAAAGAACCTCTATCCGACCCTCTCGGTCGAGGAGAACCTCGACTTCTTCGGCTCCCTCTTCGGGCATGACGAGGCCGAGCGCGACCGGCGCATCACCGACCTGCTGGCGGCGACGGGGATGTCGCCGTTCCGCGACCGGCCGGCGGCAAAACTCTCCGGCGGCATGAAGCAGAAGCTCGGCCTGTGCTGCGCGCTGATCCATGATCCGGATTTCCTGGTCCTCGACGAGCCCACGACCGGGGTGGACCCGCTGTCGCGGCGCCAGTTCTGGGATCTGATCGACCGCATCCGGCGGGAACGTCCGGGCATGAGCGTGATCACCGCCACCGCCTATATGGAGGAGGCCGCGCGTTTCGACTGGCTGGTGGCGATGAACGCGGGCCGGATTCTGGCCACCGGCACGGCACAGGACCTGCGCGACCGCACCGACAGCGAGACCCTCGATGAGGCCTTCATCGCGCTGCTGCCCGAGGAAGACCGGGGCGATCATGTCGCCCTGCATATTCCACCGCGGACCGTCGGCGATGAGGACGACACCGCCATCGAAGCCGAAGGGCTGACGAAGTGTTTCGACGATTTCGTGGCCGTCGACAACGTCAGCTTCCGTATCCCGAAAGGCGAGATATTCGGTTTCCTCGGTTCGAACGGCTGCGGCAAGACCACGACGATGAAGATGCTGACCGGGCTGCTCGAACCGACGGAAGGAAAGGCGAAACTCTTCGGCCATGAGGTCGATGCGCGTGACATGGCCGTGCGCCGCCGCGTGGGCTTCATGTCTCAGGCCTTCTCCCTGTATTCGACTCTGACCGTGCGGCAGAATCTCGAACTCCATGCCCGGCTTTTCGAAGTGCCCGCAGAAACGCTCCCGGACCGGGTGCGCGAGATGATCACACGCTTCGATCTGGCCGAGGTCGAGGACAGCCTGCCCACCGTGCTGCCGCTGGGTGTCCGGCAGCGGCTGTCCCTCGCGGTTGCGATGATCCACGACCCGGAGATCCTGATCCTCGACGAGCCGACCTCGGGCGTCGATCCGGTCGCGCGGGACGATTTCTGGCGCATTCTGGCGGAGCTGTCGCGCCAGGACGGGGTCACGATCTTCGTATCGACCCATTTCATGAACGAGGCGGAATGGTGCGATCGCATCAGTCTGATGCACGCAGGCAAGGTCCTGGTCAGCGATTCCGCCGCCGACATCATCGCCTCCAAGGGCGTCGAGACGCTGGAAGACGCCTTCATCGCCTATCTGGAAGAGGCGATCGGCAGGGATGGCCGCCCTGCGGGCGAGCCCTTGCCGGCGGAACCACACGCAGGCGACGCGCTGACCGCGCCCGTCGATGCGGGATCGGGCGGCGGTTTCAGCCTGCGACGGCTGTTCAGCTATTCGAAACTCGAAAGCCTGCAATTGCAACGCGACCCGATCCGGCTGACCCTTGCAACCGTCGGCAGCCTGATCCTGATGATCGTCATCGGTTTCGGCATCAACATGGACGTGGAGGATCTGTCCTTTGCCGTGCTGGACCGCGACCAGACCACGACAAGCCGCGATTTCATCCAGGATATCGCGGGCTCGCGCTACTTCATCGAAAAGCCGCCGCTGACAAGCTATGCGGACATGGACGCGCGGATGCGGGCGAACGATCTCGGCCTCGCCATCGAGATCCCGCCGAACTTCGCCGCCGATGTCGCACGCGGCCGCGACGTCGAGATCGGGGCCTGGATCGACGGCGCCGATCCGAACCGGGCCAACACGGTGCTGGGCTATGTGCAGGGGCTCCATGCCGACTGGCTCACGCGCAAGTCCCGCGAGATCTACGGCGATGCGGCGCTTGCGGGAAATTACGAACTCGTCACCCGCTACCGCTACAACCCCGACGTGCTCAGCATCGTGGCCATGGTCCCCGCGGTGATCCCGATCCTTCTGCTGATGATCCCCGCGATTCTGACCACGCTGTCGGTCGCACGGGAAAAGGAAATGGGGTCGATCATCAATTTCTATGTCACCCCGGTGACCCGGATGGAATTCCTTCTGGGCAAGCAATTGCCCTATATCGTCCTTGCGATGCTGAACTTCCTGCTGATGATGGGGATGGCCGTCTTCTTCTTCCGCGTGCCGCTCACCGGCAGTTTCCCCGGCTTTACCCTTGCAGCACTGGTCTATGTCACCGCGACCACGGCCCTGGGATTCCTCGTGTCGGTCTTCATCTCCAGCCAGGTGGCCGCGCTCTTTGCCACGGCGCTTCTGACGATGATCCCGGCGGTACAGTATTCGGGCCTGCTCAATCCCGTCTCTTCCCTCAACGGACCCGAACGCCTGCTGGGGCAAATCTATCCGACCACCTGGTTCGTCACCGCCGCGCGCGGCGCTTTCTCGAAGGCCTTCGATTTCGCCGCGCTCATGCAGCCGATGGTCGCTATGGGACTGTCGATACCGGTGATCATCGGCCTTGCTGCGATCTTCCTGAAAAAGCAGGAGAAGTAGGGGCATGAAGCTCAAGCACGTCTGGAACCTCGGCATCAAGGAATTGCGCGGTCTCTGGCGAGACCCGATCATGATGGTGCTGATCGTCTATTCCTTCAGCCTCTCGATCTATACCAATACCCGTGCGGCCCCCGACACGCTGTCGAAGGCCGCCATCGCGATCGTCGACGAAGACCAGTCGCATCTCTCCTCGCGCATCACCTCGGCCTTCTACCTGCCCTATTTCGTGCCGCCCCAGATGATCACCACGGCGGAGATGGACACGCGCATGGATGCCGGAATGGACACGTTCGCACTCAATATCCCGCCGGAATTCGAACGCGACGTGCTGGCCGGAAAGGTGCCGCAGATCCAGCTCAACATCGACGCCACGCGCATGACCCAGGCCTTCACCGGTGGCGGCTATGTCCAGCAGATCGTCGGCAACGAAGTGTCGGAATACGTGTCGGGCTACCGCGCCGAGGCGGCGTTGCCCGTCGGACTGGCACTCCGCGCGCGCTACAACCCGTCGCTCGATCCGGTCTGGTTCGGCGGGATCACCAACGTGATCCAGTCGATCACGATGCTGTCGCTGATCCTGACCGGCGCGGCGCTGATCCGCGAAAAGGAGCACGGAACCGTCGAGCACCTTCTCGCCATGCCGGTCACGGCGACCGAAATCATGCTGTCGAAAATCTGGTCGATGGGCGGCGTGGTGCTGCTGGGCTCGGCCTTCGCGCTGATCGTCGTGGTCCAGGGCATGCTCTCGGTCCCGATCGCAGGCTCGATTCCGCTGTTTCTCGTCGGCGCCATCCTGATGCTCTTCGCGATGACGGCCCTGGGGATCTTCATGGCCACCATTGCCGGAACGATGCCGCAATTCGCGCTGCTGATGATGCTGGTCCTGATGCCGTTGCAGATCCTCTCCGGCTCGCTCACCCCACGCGAATCCATGCCGGAGATCATCCAGAACATCATGCTGGTCGCGCCCAACACCCATTTCATCATCCTGTCGCAGGGGATCCTCTTCCGCGGCGCCGGGATCGGGACCGTCTGGCCCCAGTTTCTCGCCCTCGCCGTGATCGGCGCGGTGCTGTTCTGGCTCGCATTGCAGCGGTTCCGAAATTTCCTGAGGTAGAGATCCATGGGAGTCAGCCGCTTCCTGCTGATGGCGACGCTCGCGCTGTCCGCCTGCACCGCCCGTCCCGCGCCCGAGGTCCTGGCGCCGCAGGGCGTGGCCGCGCCCGCCGCCGCTGACGTCGTGAGGATCCATGTCGTGACCACGCGGGAACGGATGCCGGACCGGCCCTATGCCTTCGGGGCGGACCGCGCGCCGGAGCCCTCCTATGCCGCCTTCGACATCTCCATCCCGCCGCAGCACCAGCCGGGCGTGATCGAATGGCCGGCCGAAGGCCGGGTGCCGGACCCCGCGACGGCCTTCGTCACCCTGCGGCGGACCGATCTCGACCGTGCGGCGCTGTTGCGAGCGGCTTCGAACACGGCGGCGGGCGTCTATGTCCACGGGTTCAACACCAGCTTTCAGGAAGCGCTCTATCGCACCGCGCAGATGTCCGCCGATGTGGAGATCGAGGGCGTTCCGATCCTGTTTTCCTGGCCTTCGGAAGCGCATGTCGCCGCCTATCTCACCGATCGCGACGCCGCGGACTATTCCCGCGACGCGCTGGCCGACCTGCTCGCCCAGCTCGCCGCACCGCGCCGGCCCGACGACCCGCTGCTCGTCCTCGCGCACAGCATGGGCGCGCGCCTGACCATGGAAGCGATGCGCCAGCTGAGACTGACGGGACAGGATGCGGTCCTGAACCGGCTGGAAGTCGTCCTGGCCGCCCCCGACATAGATCTCGACCTGTTCCGCGAACAGATGACCGTGATCGGAAGCACGCGCCATCCGGTCTCCGTGCTCGTTTCCTCCGACGACCGCACGCTGGAGGTCTCCTCGCGCCTGTCCTCGCGCAGAACCCGGCTCGGTCTCGTGGATGTGCATGATCCGCGGGTCCAGGAAGCGGCGCGGGCGATGGGCGTGCGCGTCATCGACATCACCTCGCTTCCGAGCAGCGACATCCCGCACCGGCGGTATCTCGGCCTGATCTCCAGCGGCGAGATCGCGCAGGTGGAAACGGCCTTGGGCGGCATTCGCGAGGCCGGCGCCTTCGTGTTCGACTCCATCGGCCTGACGCTCCGGCGGATCGAAACGGTCCTGACCGAGTAGCGGCCGGCGGTCGCTACTGGGCAGAAAAGTCAACATATGTTGATTTTTGATCCCCTTTCATGCTAGATCGCATCCGGACACGCCCGGACAGCCCGGACAGGAGGCGACATGCGCAGCACCCCAGCCCTTCCGCACATCGACCGGGTCACCGGACCGGAGGACACGGCACCGGCGGCGCGGAGCCGCCCGGCACCTGCCGCGGCCCAGGACGGCGAACCGCTCGGCATCGAGGCGTTCCGCGCCTTCGACCGCGTGCGCGAGGCCTTCGCCGGCCAGATGACGAACGGCATCTCCCCCGGATCGGCCGCCATGGCCTCCTTCGACTGGGCCTTCCACCTCGCCTCCGCCCCCGGAAAACGCATGGAACTGCAGTGGAAGGCCGTTCGGAAATGGCAGCGGCTGCTGGCCTATCTATGGTCCTCCGCGCTCGATGCCGACGCGCCGCCGGTCATCGAGCCCCTGCCCGGAGACCGCCGGTTCTCCGGCGAGGCGTGGTCGCGCGCGCCCTTCGCGCAAATGGCGCAGGCCTTCCTGTTGCAGCAGCAATGGCTGCACAACGTCACCCATGAGGTGCCCGGCGTGACCCGGCATCACGAGGAGGTCGTGTCCTTCGCCGCGAAACAGATGCTGGACGTGTTCTCCCCCTCCAACACGCCCTTCACCAATCCGGAGGTGATCGCCCGGACGCTCTCCACCGGCGGGCTGAATTTCCTGAACGGCTGGAAGAATTTCCTGGAGGATCAGGGGCGCCGCGCGACGGACCGCCCGGAGGTAGGGACAGAAGCCTTCGTTCCGGGCGAGACCGTCGCCTGCACGCCCGGCCGGGTCGTGTTCCGCAACCACCTGATCGAACTGATCCAGTACGAGCCCTCCACCGAAACGGTGCATCCCGAACCGGTGCTGATCGTGCCCGCCTGGATCATGAAATATTACATCCTGGACCTTTCGCCGGAGAATTCGCTGATCCGCTGGCTCGTGGCACAGGGCTACACGGTCTTTGCGATCTCCTGGCGCAATCCCGACGCCTCGGACCGCGATCTGGAGATGGAGGACTATCGCCGCATGGGCATCATGGAGGCGCTCGATGCGGTCAATGCCATCGTCCCGGACCGGAAGGTGCACGCGACGGGCTACTGCCTCGGCGGGACGCTGCTGTCGATCGCGGCGGCGGCCATGGCGGGACAGAACGACGACCGGCTCGCCTCTCTGACCTTGCTGGCCGCGCAGGTCGATTTCACCGAACCCGGAGAGCTCGCTCTTTTCATCGACCCGAGCCAGCTCCATTTCCTCGAAAGCATGATGTGGAACCGCGGCTATCTCTCCGACGACCAGATGTCGGGAGCCTTCCAATTGCTGCGCTCCAACGATCTCGTCTGGTCGCGGATGGTGCGCGACTACATGATGGGCGAACGCGGGCAGATGACCGACCTGATGGCCTGGAACGCGGACAGCACGCGGATGCCCTACCGGATGCACGCCCAGTATCTGCGCAAGCTCTACCTGGAAAACGAGCTGTCCTCCGGCCGCTACGCCGTCGACGGGCGCCCGGCCCTGCTCCAGAACATCCGCGTGCCGATCTTCACGGTCGGTACGGAGCGCGACCATGTCGCGCCCTGGACATCGGTCTACAAGATCAACCAGTTCACCGATTGCGAGGTGACCTTCGCCCTGACCTCCGGCGGGCACAATGCGGGCATCGTCAGCCCTCCGGGCCACCCCCGCCGCCACCACCGCATCGCCACCCGCGGACATGACGCCCCGCTCCTCTCCGCCGCCGACTGGAAGACTGCGAACGAGCCGGTCGAGGGGTCGTGGTGGGAGCCCTGGCAGGCCTGGCTGGCGGCGCGCTCCGGCCCCCCGGCCCCGCCGCCGCCGATGGGAACGCCTGCCCTGGCGGCCGCGCCCGGAACCTATGTCTTCCAGAAGTGACCGCCCTGCCCGGACCCACGATGCCGCTGCGCACCGGGCAATGTCCTGTCCTCCGGCGTCGGCAAAGGCGCCGTGAGGTCGCCGGAGGTTGCATCGCACACCGTCCCGGTGGGACCGTCACCGGCTAGCCGCGTTTCGAGAGCCCCCGGCGCACTTCCGGTATGACGCGGGTTCCGAGGATCTCGATCGCCTCGAGCTGCTGGCGGTGGTCGATGATCCCCAGCCCCATCTCGATGAGGATACGGTCGAACCGCAGCACCTCATGGGCCGCGAGGATCTTTTCGGCCACTTCGCTCGGCCCGCCGACGAAATAGCCGCCGCGCGGACCGGACAGGGCCCTGAACTGCTCTCGGCTCTGCGTCGGCATGCCGCGGTCGCGCCCGAGATGCGCGAACCAGGCGGAATGCGCCGGATAGTAGATGTCGAGGGCCTTCTCCATGCTGTCATGGACGAAGCCGTGGACGTTCAGCGAGGTCTTGAGGCGGGCGCTATCGTGCCCCGCGCCGTGGCCCGTCTGGTGATAGAGCTGGAGCAACGGCGCGATCCGCGCCCATTCGCCGCCGAGGATCAGCGCGAAGGCCGCAGGAAGGCCGAGGCTCGCCGCACGCGCCGCCGACTGCGGCGTGCCGCCCACCGCCATCCAGACCGGAAGCCGCTCCTGAAACGGCCTCGGATAGACCCCCAGCCCGTCGAGGGGGCGCGTGTGGGGGCTGCCCGGCCAGCGCGGAGGGTCCTGCCTGTTGATCTCCAGCAGCATGTGCAGTTTTTCGACGAAGAGGTCATCGTAATCGCCCAGATCGTAGCCGAAGAGCGGGAAGGACTCGACGAAGGCCCCCCGCCCGGCGATGATCTCGGCGCGCCCCGCGCTCAGCCCGTCGAGCGTCGCGAACTGCTGGAAGACCCGCACCGGATCGTCGGAGCTCAGAACGGACACGGCGCTGGTCAGGCGGATGCGCTTCGTCTGCGCCGCCGCGCCGGCAAGAGCGACCGCCACGGCCGAGACCGCGTAATCGGCCCGGTGATGTTCTCCCAGCCCGTAGACGTCGATCCCGACCTGGTCGGCCAGCACGATTTCCTCGACCGCATTGCGCAGGCGTTGATCGGCGGTGACGGAATAGCCCGTGTGCGGGTTGGTGCCGACATCGCCGAAGGTGAAGAGTCCGATTTCCATGGGGCCTCGCATGATTGGCCTGAACACCCGGACGCGGAAAGGCCGTCCGTGTATCGCAGGCATCTTCCGGATGGCTGCCGCAGGTGGGTTGCGGCGTTAGCCATCCCTGGTTCAGTTCACCGTGATGACCAGCTTGCCGGTGACATCCCCCTGGGCGGCGAGCGTGTGCGCCTCGGCGAGCTGCGCCAGCGGGAAGATCTTGCCCACGCGCTGCTTCAAGGCCCCTTCGGAATAGAGCCGGACGGCCTCTTCCAGCGCCTTGCCGGCATTTTCCTGCCGCTGGGGCGAGAAGTGCGCCCCATGTTCCGGCGCGCTGAAATCGACGATGGAGAGCACCCGCGACGCATCGCCGGTAATCCCGATCAGTTCGGGAATGACCCCGGCGCCGGCGAGATCGAGGGCCGCGTCAATGCCCTGGGGCGCGAGCGCCTTCACACGGTCGGCAAGTCCGGGTTCGTATGTCGTCGGACTGGCGCCGAGCTCGCGCAGATAGTCCTGCTTCGCCGGGCTTTCCGTGCCGATTACGATGATCCCGCGCGCCCGCGCGATCTGGACCACGGCGGAGCCCACGCCGCCGCCCGCGCCGCAGACCAGAATGGTTTCTCCCGATGCCGCGCCCACCCCGTCGAGGCTGCGCATCGCCGTTTCGATCACAAGGGAAAATCCGCCGGCCACCTCGAAGGGCATGTCGTCGGGCTTCTTCGCCCAATCCGTCAGCACCGCGTATTCCGCCATCGTGCCCATGCCGAAGCCGAGAACGGCGTCCCCGACGGCAACACCCGTCACGCCCTCACCGACCTCGTCCACGACCCCGGCGGCCTCGAACCCGATCCCGGCGGGAAACTCGAGCGGCATGAACTCTTTCATATATCCGGCCCGGATTTTCCAGTCGATCTGGTTGACCCCGGCCGCCTTGACCGCGATCCGCACCTGGCCCGCGCCGGCATGCGGTTCCTCGATCTCGACGAGTTTCAGAACTTCCGGCTCTCCGTATTCACTGAACTGGACGGCTTTCATTTCTGTCTCCTTTTCGTGTTCCGGGATGGTGTTCACGCGGGTCACTCGACCGCGCCGCCGCCGATGACGGCCGCCGTACCGCCGTCGACCGGCAGGGCCACGCCGGTGACGAAGGAGGACGCGTCCGAGCAGAGCCACACGGCCGCCTCAGCGATCTCCTCCGGCCGGCCCATGCGCCCGATCGGCTCGGCGGCATCCATCAACTCCTGCATCTTCGGGTCGCCGCCGATCCAGGCCTGCATCATCGGCGTGTCCACCACGCCGGGGCAGATCGCATTCACGCGGATGCCCTTGGCGGCGTAATCCGTGCCGGCCACCTTCGTCAGCCCGACCACGGCGTGTTTCGAGGCCACATAGGCCGGCTGCAACGGCGACGCGCCGAGCCCGGAGCCGGAGGCGGTGTTGACGATCGCCCCGCCGCCATGCGCGATCATATGGGCGATCTCGTATTTCATGCAGAGGAAGGTCCCGAGCGCATTGATGTCGGAAACGCGCCGGAACATCTCGATCGGTTTCGTGGAGCAGGCCGGGCTTTCCGGGGGTGCCCGCGTTGTTGTGGGCGTAGTGCAGCCCGCCGAAGCTTTCGACGGCGGCCTCGACCGCGGCCCTGACCTCCTCGGCGGAGGAGACGTCGCAATGCCGGTACCGGGCGACACCGCCCTCGGCCTCGATCAGCCGGACGGTCTCGGCGCCCTGTTCGTCGTTGACATCGGTGACCAGCACGCTGGCGCCGCGCCGCGCGAAAGCCTGCGCGGAGGCCCGGCCGATACCACTCCCGGCTCCGGTGACCAGAGCCACCTTTCCGTCGAATTCCGCCATCTCCGGCCTCCTGCGTCCTGAAAGCGTCCCCCCGGAGCACCGGGTCCGACCATTGATCTACCGAAACCGCCCCTGTATAAAAACCCGAACAGTTTTGAAAACCGTATTCAGGAAATCTGAAATGAAGCTGGCGCCCGCCCTGAGCCTGGACCAGATGCAGGTCCTCCTGACCGTCGAGGAGACCGGAAGCTTCGCCGCCGCCGGAAGGAAGCTCGGCCGCGCCACCTCTGCGATCAGCTATGCCATCGACACGCTGGAGAGCCAGCTCGGCCTCGATCTCTTCGACCGCGAAACACGCCGCAGGCCGGTGCTGTCGCAGGCCGGAGAAGCGGTGGTGACCGAGGCCCGCGCGGTCGTGCAGGGCGCGGACATGCTGCGGGCACGGGTCAAGGCGCTGGTCGAGGGGCTCGAGGCGGAAGTCACCCTGGCCGTGGATCAGATCGTGCCGCTGGACCGCCTTGCCCGGACGCTGCGGGCATTCCACCGGGAGTTCCCCGCCGTGCCCCTTCGCATCCGGAGCGAGGCTCTGGGCGGTGTCGAGCGTCTCCTGCGCAGCGGAGAGAGCCAGCTCGGCCTCGGGGGCGCGCTTCACATGAACACCGAGGGGCTCGCCGCGACGCAGATTGATGCCGTCCGGATCATTCCGGTCGCCGGCGCGGATCACCCGATGGCGCGCGCAGGCTCCAATGCCTCCGCGCGCGATCATCTCCAGATCGTCATGGCCGACTCGGTCGAAGCCGGCCAGCGGTCCTGCGTCGTCATCTCGAGCTCGACATGGCGGGTCAGCGACCTGACATCGGCGCGTGCCCTGCTGCTTGCGGGCGTCGGCTGGAGCATCCTGCCGGAGCCGATGGTGCGGGACGATATCGAGGCGGGGCGCCTGTGCCGTCTCGACATGTCGGATTTCCGGGAGGGGCAATATCCGCTCCAGATCGTGCACAAGCTCGATACCCCGCCCGGACCGGCGGGGAGCTGGCTGATCGCCCGGCTGACCGAGGAGTTCGGCACGGAACCGGCGCGATCGACGGAATGACGCCCGGCGCCGCGATCCGGGCCGCGACCCGGAAGGCGAGCTGACGGCAACGGGATCCGACCCGACGCGCGCCGGCCGCGTTCGGAAGCACGTCTCGGCGCCTTCCGTTCTCAGCACCTGATGTCGGGGGCATGCCGCAGGTGCCACGACGATCCGCCGCACGGGCGTTCGACATCGGGCGGGCTCTGTCCCGGTGCCGCCGCGGACCCAACCCGCCTGCCCGTCCGAAACACCCGCGGAGGGCCGCGTTGCCTGTCGCGCCACGGCGTCTCCGCCTCATCCGGCGGGCCAGGTGTCCAGGACGTCGGGGTTGCAGACGATCTCCGGCGGCCTGCCCGCCACCAGATCGAGCACCGCCGCGATCGCCGCCGGGGCGAGCGACGCGATGGACTCGCGCGTGTGGCCGATGCCGTGCGGCGTCAGGATGGCCGAGGGCAGATCGCGCAGCGGGCTGTCCTCCGCAAGCGGTTCCGTCGCAAAGACATCGAGGGCCGCCCGGACCTCGGGACGCCGTCGCAACATCGCCGCGAGGGCCGCTTCATCGACGATGCCGCCGCGCGAGGTGACCACCAGAACGGCGTCCTGCTTCATCCGGTCGAGCTCCGCCTGCCCGAGCAGGCCGCGCGTCTCCGCATTGAGCGAGGCGAGGACCAGAACGATATCGCTGCGCGAAAGCAGCGCCTCCAGGTCCACATGCTCCGCACCGGCCGGCAGCGGCACTTTCAGCCGTGGCGTGGACACCAGCAGCGAAACCTCCCAGGGCGCGATCCGCGCCGCCACCGCCTGCCCGATCCGTCCGTAGCCGATCACGCCGACGGTCCGCCCCTTGAGCATGCGCGATCGCATGCCGCCGGGCCTGCGCCAGCCTGCCGCGAGCTGGTCCCGCGCGTCGTCGAGATCGTAAAGCGCCGCGAGCATCAGCAGGACCGTCGCCTCGGCCATACTCTCGACATTCTGCCATGTGCTTCCGTTGGCAACGAGAACCCCCCGCCGGGTCGCAGCCCCGACATCGAACCCCTCGATGCCGATGAACGGCGAGACGAGCCCGCGCAGGCGGGGCAGCGCATCGAGGACGCGCGCATCCACGACAAGCGCGCCGGGCGTGACCAGCACGGCACAGCGCGAGGCGGCCTCCGGTTCGGCGATCAGCGCGTCCAGCGTCTCGAACTCCGTGACCTCGCAGCCCGCCCCGGCAAGACCCTCGGCAATGGGATCGAAAAAGGACCGCGCCGCCGGGGAGCGCACGATTGCGACGGTGTTGTGTTCGGTCATCTGCCCGCTCCACGTCTGATTCGTGTTATGGCCTCCGGGGTATTCTAGGATCACGGCTCGGGTTTTTAAGCAGTTGTTTCTGCCGGCCGGGTTGCGGCGGCTGATGCGGCGCATCGGCAGACCGGCGCGCCAGAGCCATGAGGCCCGCGAACAGGGGCGAGCGGCGAGACAGGTCCGTCCGGCCCCACACCGGGTGATGATGTGAACGATGCTTACGCCCTAGCGCAGCTTCAACCCGCCTCGCCCGCCGTGCGCCTTGCCAGATCGCTGCACCGCGGCTCTCGATGGCGGAGCGAGTCCTCTCGATCAGCGCGCCGGTCGCAACGCCGCGGGCAAGATAGTCAGCGAACGGAACGCCCGAGTGTCACGGCGAGTGCGAGATCTGCCATTTTCCCGAACGGGGCCCGTAACAGGCCGGACAGAGTCCACCGCCCCTGGATGAAAACGCCCTTCGCATGGCTCATCGAGCGAAACCCTTCGACACCGTGATAGGCGCCCATTCCGCTCGGGCCGATGCCTCCGAAGGGCAGGTCATCAATGGCGACATGCATGAGCGTGTTGTTGATGCCGACGTTCCCGGATGTCGTGCGCGTCAACAGGGTCGCGCAGTCACCGTCACGCTCGCCGAAATAGTAGAGCGCGAGCGGCCGAGGGCGCGTTGATGAAGGCGATCGCCTCATCACCTTGCGCCCCACCTGCGTGCTGCCCGTGAAGAGGAGATGGTCGAACGCCAACGCGCTGAATGCCGCGCCGATTTCCGGTCCACCGACGACCACCGCGACCTCCTCCGGTCCGAACACGTCGGCAAGCATCCGGCGGATCACCTCGCCGGTTCGCGGCGTCAGTTCCGAAGGCTTGATCATGGCGCGGTTGCCCGCAGCCAATGCCGTGACCAAGGGCACCATGACGAGGGAAAAGGGATAGTTCCACGGCGCCATGATGCCGATCACGCCCTTGGGCTGATATTCGATATGGGCGTGCCCCGCCCGATAGGGCAGCGCAACGTGCCTGCGTTCAGGCGTCATGAAGCGGCGGAGCTTCCTTCTGTGGTAGTCGATCGCCTGGATCACCGGCACGACTTCCATGATCTCGGTCTCATAGCGCGAGCGGTTGCCGAAGTCCGCGCTGATCGCGTCCGCCAGTTCAAGCCGGTGCGCCAGCACCGCAGAGCGCAATCGCCGGAGTTTTTCCTTGCGCTGGCGTGCATCAGGCGGACCCTCGGACAGAAACGATTTCCGCTGCCGCTCGAGGATCGCCGCAAGTTCGGAACGATCTCTGGATTGCTGCCCGACAGGCCCATCGTCCGCGATGCACCGGCCGGCGGGACGCATTTCCGCTTCCCGCGACCGCGGGTCCGATGGCGCGACGTGATCTGCGGCCCCGTTCATTTGCGGATGAACTTCAGCAAATCTGCGTTCACGGCATCGGCATTGACCGTCAGCATTCCATGAGAAAAGCCGGGATAGAGGATCAGCTCGCTGTTCTGCAACAGCTTGTCCTGCATGATCGCCGCCGCCTTGTAGGGCACGACCTGATCGTCATCGCCCTGCATGACCAGCACCGGGACGGTGATCGCCTTCAGGTCGTCGCTCTGGTCGGTTTCGGAAAAGGCCTTGATGCCGTCGTAATGCGCCTTGGCGCTGCCCATCATGCCCTGACGCCACCAATTCCTGATCACGCCCTCGGACGGTTCGGCGCCGTCGCGGTTGTAGCCATAGAAGGGGCCGGAGGGCACATCGAGGAAGAATTGCGAACGATTGGCGGCAAGCGCGGCACGGAATTCATCGAACACCTCGATCGGGGTGCCGTCCGGGTTGTCGTCGGACCTGACCATCAGCGGAGGAACGGAACTGACCAGCACCGCCTTTGCGACGCGGCCCTGCGGCTGCCCGTATTGCGCGACATAGCGCGCCACCTGGCCGCGCCCGTCGAATGCCCGATGTGAATGGAATTCTTCAGATCGAGATGCTCGACCACGGCCGAGGCATCGGCGGCGTAGTGATCCACATGTCGTGGCCCTCGCTCACCTGCGCCGAACGGCCATGCCCGCGCCGGTCATGGGCGATGACCCGGAAGCCCTCGTTCAGGAAAAACAGCATCTGGTTGTCCCAGTCGTCGGCGCTGAGCGGCCAGCCGTGGTGGAAATGCAGGGGCTGCGCGTCCTTCGGCCCCCAGTCCTTGTAGAAAATCTCGACACCGTCTTCGGTGGTTACGAAAGGCATGATCGTTACTCCCTGATGTTGACGGCCCCGCCGCCGTTGCGATGTTGAAGCTAGGCGAAGCCGCCCAGCGGGATCGGCATGTTGAGGACGATCTGCGCGTCCCTGACGATATCGAGACGGAGAACCATTCCGGCGCCAAGGCCGTTCAGCAGTTCGCTTATCGGTCCGCCCTGCCGGGATAAAGCGATCCCGCGCGGGAACAGTTCCTGCCCGTAGGCCAGGAGGTTCGATTGCACCGCGGTCTGGTGCCAGCGGCCATCGACCCGGTGGATCATGGTGTTGGTGCTCATGTGCGATTGCGACGGCACCTCGTGGATGTTCGGCATCGGCGCCGACAGCGTCAGGTCCGGCGTGCCATCGGTGGAGAAGATCGTCGCGCGTGCCTCGTCGCCGATGTCCACCTCCATGCCGGTCAGCCATTTCGGAAGCTGATAGCCCTCGACGCCGCGCACGCGGGCGATCTCGGTGGACACCGGCAGCGCGAGGACATGCGCGTTAAAGCTCCGCCTGCGGATCGACGACATCAGTTCGCGCGCGTGCGATCCCCGCGCGCCGGGCCTGCGGACGACGACCGCGATCGACACCTCGTCATAAGGATCGTTGTCGCACACCGCGTAGGAAAAGAAGGTGAGCGCCACCAGCCCTTTGCCCGGCACGGCCCGCAACGGCTCCAGCGGGGTCGGCAAGGCCGACCGCAGCCGGTCGACGGGCGCGAGCATCAGCACTTGGACGCTGCTGCTGCGGTAATAGAAGTTGGGCGCCCAGACGGGACCGACACGCGAGGCGACCTTCTGCTTCGGGATGCGGCGGAAGAAGTCGATGTTCCCTGCCGCCGGGTCGCGGGCAACCTCGTCCAGATCAGGGTTGGAGCGATAGCGGTCGTAATAGCCGCCCGCCGGGACCAGGACCTTGTGGCCCGCGAATTCGACCTCGACGGTCGCATCGTGGCTGGTGCTCTGCATGGCCTCACACCCCTGCCGCCACGGCACGCTTCGACATCCACTCCCGATATGCTCGGGTGGCGCGCCTGAGGTGCCGCTGCGAGACGATCAGCGCCCAGACCGGAGAGACGTTGGGCGACGTGCGGCGGCGGCGGCCAAGGCGTTCAAGCTGATACCGGACCGCGGCCATATGCGCCGCCGACGCGACCGGCTTGTTCTTCCAGGTAATCGGCTTCAGCGCGGGTGCGTCATCTGCACCGGCACGCCACTTGTTCGGCAGGTTGGGCTCGATCGCCAGTGCAGTTGCGATGCCCGCCATGGCGACACCGCTTTCCACGACCTCTTCGGCCACGGAACGGCGGCGGATACCTCCCGTGACCATCAGCGGCATGGGCGCGACTTCGGCAATCTCGCGGGCAAACTCGAGGAAGTAGGCCTCGCGCGCGAGGGTACGCTCGTCACGCGCGGCACCCATCATCGCCGGCGCCTCGTAGCTGCCGCCCGACAGTTCGACCAGATCGACGCCGAGAGGGGCGAGCATTTCAACGACCGCCCGTGCGTCTTCCGGCGAAAAGCCGCCGCGTTGGAAGTCCGCCGAGTTGAGCTTGACCGCCACCGCAAAATCCGCGCCGACCGCAGCGCGGACGCCGCGCACGATCTCGACCAGCAGCCGCGCCCGGTTTTCGAGGCTTCCGCCCCAGCGGTCGGTGCGCCGGTTCGACAGCGGCGAGAGGAACTGGCTGAGCAGATAGCCGTGCGCGGCATGGACCTCGACCCCGTGGAATCCGGCACGCTCCGCCAGAACCGCCGTGGTGACGAAGCGCTGCGCGACCTCGTCGATCTCGGCTTCGGTCATCTCGCGCGGCATCGGAAACTGCCTCGACTGGGCGCCGAGATCGAGCGCGATGGCGGAAGGCGCCAGCGTCTCCTGCCCCATGCCGGCCGGCATCTGCCGCCCCGGATGGTTGATCTGCATCCAGACCTTGCCGCCGCCCGAACGCGCGATCCCGGCCCAGGCGCGGAACCGGTCGAGCAGCCGGTCGTCTTCCAGCACCACGCCGGCAGCGCCGGTCATGGCGCGCGCATCGACCATCACGTTGCCGGTGATGATGAGGCCGGTGCCGCCCTGCGCCCAGGCACGATAGAGTTCCAGCAGCTCAGCCGAGGGACCGTGATCGGCGTCGGCCATGTTCTCTTCCATCGCGGCCTTGCCAATGCGGTTGGGAATCGTCTGGCCGTTGGGCAGGCTGAGCGTCATGAATAGCGACATTGATATCTCCGAAAACCTTCGATTTGACCAACCATAACTTTTAAGCTAAGTTTAAGGTCAAGCGAAAATGGAGGTGCCGGGAGATGAAAATCGGCGAACTGGCAAAGCGCAGCGGGCAGACGCCGTCTCGCATCCGCTTCTACGAGCGGATCGGCTTGCTCAAGCTGGTGGACCGCCGCCCCAACGGCTACCGGAGCTATCCGCCGGAGGCGCTTGTGGTCCTCAACCTGATCGACACGGCTCAAAACGCGGGCTTCAGCCTGGACGAAATCCGGCGGATGGTGCCGTCCGACCTCGACGAATGGACGCACGACGGTCTGCTGGACGCGCTGCGTGCGAAGGTGGCCGAGATCACAGCGCTCGAGGCCAGGCTGAAACAGAGCAAAGTGCAGATCAGGCGCCTCATCGACGAGATCGAGGCCAAGCCCGACGACATGGACTGCAAGGACAACGCCCGCAGGATCATGGCGAACATGCTGATTGGAACGACCGGCTGATCGGCCCGCTCAGAGCAGGGCGGCAACCCGTTTCGCCGTCGCCCTGGCCGAGCCTGGATTTTGACCTGTCACCAGCCGGCCATCCACGACGACGTGCGACACGAAGGGCAGCAGGGCCTTGTCGTAGAGCGCGCCGCGTTGCGCCATTTCGGCCTGCGCGTTGTAAGGCATCCATCCGGCGACCCCCGCCAGCACTTCCTCATTCCATGAAAACCCCGTCACCTTCCTGCCGACCACCAGGAGGCTGCCGTCCGACAACCGCGTGTTCAGCAGACCGCAATAGCCATGGCAGACCGACGAGACGATCCCGCCCCGCTCCCAGATGGCGCGCGTGATGCGTTGCAGGCCTTCGCTGTCCGGAAAGTCCCACATCACGGCATGGCCGCCCGTCAGGTAGATCGCATCGAAATTCACCGGGTCGATCTCGTCGGGGCTGGCGGTCGATTGCAGCAGCGCCATGCGCGCCGGATCGGCCCTCCATGCCCTGGCGGAGGCATCGAGCAAAGGCCATTTGAGGGCCCGCGGCTCCAACGGCGAGACGCCGCCCTTCGGACTCATGATCGTCTGTTCGTGGCCCATGTCTGCGAAAACGTCATAGGCGTGGGTCAGTTCGGACAGCCACAGCCCGGTCGGCTTGTTGGAACCCGCGTAATGCGAGACGTTGCTGACGACGTGAAGGATGCGCTTGGCCACGAACGAGCTCCTGATGTGAGTGCCCTGACCGTAACATTGAACGTAACCTTAAGGTCAAGCACATGCTGCTTTGGCCCTGTGGGCGTGACACACACCCCTCATCCAGTTCACGCCGGATGCCTCCCATGCGGCAATCGGCGGTCTTAAACGGACCAAATTTAGGGAGATTTGGCGCACCCAAGAGGATTCGAACCTCTGGCCTCTGCCTTCGGAGGGCAGCGCTCTATCCAGCTGAGCTATGGGTGCGCGTGCGCCCGTCTATAGGCGATGCGAAAGGGCGGCGCAATCAGTTTTCCTGCCGCGCCGCACCCTTCTTCGCGGATCACGCAAAGAATTCGTGACAGAGCTCGAGCGCCTCCACGAGGCGGTCCACCTCTTCCTCCGTGTTGTACATCGCAAAGGACGCGCGGCAGGTGGCGGTGACCCCGAGATGCTCCATCAGCGGCATGGCGCAATGGGTGCCCGCGCGCACGGCGACGCCCTTCTTGTCGAGCACGGTCGAGAGGTCATGCGCATGCGCCCCCTCCATGGTGAAGGAGAAGATCGCCCCCTTCCCAGGTGCCGTGCCCTGGAGGTTGAGCCAGTTCAGACCCGCGAAGCGTTCGGAGGCATAGGCCGCGAGCCGTGCCTCATGCGCGGCGATCGCCTCCATGCCGATGCCCATGAGATAGTCGAGCGCGACGCCCATGCCGATGGTCTGCACGATGCCCGGCGTCCCGGCCTCGAATTTCAGCGGCGGCCTGGCGTAGCTGACCGCCTCCTTCGAGACCACGTCGATCATGTCGCCGCCGCCGAGGAAGGGGCGCATCTCCGCCTGCCGCTCGGCCCGGATATAGATCGCGCCGGAGCCCGAGGGTCCGTAGAGCTTGTGCCCGGTGATCGGATAGAAGTCGCAGCCGATGTCCTGCACATCCACCGGCCCGTGCACCGCGCCCTGCGAGCCATCCACGAGGGTCGCGACGCCACGCGCGCGGGCGGCATGGCAGATCGCCTTCACATCGACCCGCGTGCCGGTGACGTTGGACAGCTGGGTGATCGCGACGAGCTTGGTCTTCGGCCCGATCGCGTCGATCACCGCCTGCGGATCGAGGCTGCCGTCGGGCGCGCAATCGACCCATTTCAGCACCACGCCCTGCCGTTCGCGCAGGAAATGCCAGGGCACGATATTGGCGTGGTGTTCGAGCACCGAGAGCACGATCTCGTCGCCGGGCCCGAGCCGCTCGGCGGCCCAGCCGTAGGAGACGAGGTTGATGCCCTCGGTCGTACCGGAGGTAAAGACGATCTCGTCCTCATGGCCCGCGTTCAGGAAGCGGCGCACGGTCTCCCGCACGGCTTCGTATTTCTCCGTCGCGAGGTTGGAGAGATAGTGCAGCCCCCTGTGGACATTGGCATATTCATGGGAATAGGCGTTGGTGATCGCGTCGATCACCACCTGCGGCTTCTGCGCCGATGCCCCGTTGTCGAGATAGGTGAGCGGCTGGCCGTTCACCTCCCGCGAGAGGATCGGAAAATCGGCGCGGATCCTGGCGACGTCAAACATTCTGCGTCTCCTTCCTGACTGCGATCTCGGAGAGCATGGCTCCCCAGAAGACGATGAGCGCGGCGAGCGCGAGGAGCCCGACGAGCGCGGTCGCCGGCCCCTGCCCCACGAACCCCGCCGTCAGCCCCCAGAGGAGCCAGAGCGGCGCGGCGCAGAGAAGGCCCCAGAACAGCGCCATGCGCGTCTGGAACCCGGTGGCCGTCCGGCCGGCGAGGCGCAGGACGAGTGCCACGAGAGACGCGAGCACGTAGAACACCAGCGGCATGATGAAGAGCCAGCCCAGCAGCGTCGCGCCGAGAAGCATCTGCACCTCCTGCCCCGTCTCGAAGGAGATCCGCGACAGCCGCGGCCATTGCGCGACGAAGATCAGCCCGCAGGCGAGCATCAGGGTCACGAGCGCCGTGCCCTCCTTCTCCCCCGCTCCGAGGCGATGGCGCAGCACCGCGCGCGGCGCGCGGTAGCTGCGAACGATATCGGAGACGACGCCCACGCCCTCAGTCCTTCCGGCGCCGCGCGAGCCAGCCCTCGAGGCGGGCGATCACGTCGCCGGCGATCTGTTCGTCCTCGATCTCCTCGATCGCCTCGGCGAGGAAGGAGAGCGTCAGAAGGTCGGTCGCCTCCGCCACCGGCACCCCGCGCGAGCGCAGGTAGAACAGCGCGTCCTCGTCGATCGCCCCCACGGTCGAGCCATGCGAGCAGGCCACGTCGTCGGCGTAGATCTCGAGCTCGGGCTTGGCGAGGAACTGGCTGTCGCCGTCGAGCAGGAGGCCCTGGGAGATCTGGTAGCCATCGGTCTTCTGCGCGCCGGTCTTCACGAGGATCTTGCCCTGGAAGATGCCCTTCGCCCCGTTGCGCAGCACCTTCTTGAACACCTGCCGGCTCTCGCAGCATTCCGCGCCATGCACGATGAACACCGTGTCGTCATGGTGGAAATTGCCATCGCCGACGCAGGCGCCCGCGACATGGGCGACGGCATTGTCCCCGGCGATGTCGATGAAGACCTCGTTGCGCGTCAGCACGCCGTTCGCGGTCATGGTGAAGCTCTTGAAGGTCGCCTCTTCCCCCACGGTCGCGAAGAGATGCGTCACCGCGCGGCGTTCGTGGTCGCGGCCCTGGGCGCGCACATGGTGGAAGCCCGCGCCATCGGCGACCTCGACCTCCATCACCTTGTTGAAGCGCGCCGCCGCCGGCCCGTTCTCGAGCACGGTCAGATCGGCCCCCGCTTCCACCCGGATGACGTGGTGCAGGATCGCGTCCGATCCCTCATCGCGATGCAGGTAGACGAGCGACACGGGTCGGTCGACCTTGCCGGTGGCGCGGATCACCACGCCATCGGTGGCAAAGGCGGTGTTGAGCGTCGCGAAGGGCCGTTCGACCGGCACCTGCGCCTTCTTTTCCTGCGCGCCATAGGCGTCCTTCACCCAGTGGATATCGGTGGCGAGCGCGTCCGTCAGGCGCATGATCTCGAGATTCTCGCCCGTGAGATCGTCGGAGGCCCCGGCATCGAAGACCCCATCGACAAAGACGATCCGGATCCGCTCCAGCGCGGAGAAGAATGGCGGCTCCGTCGCCTGGAACAGCGCGGCCTGCGGCGCTTCCGCCGCGATCAGGCTGTCGGGCCGGGTCCAGCGCCAGTATTCGTCGCGCCCCTGCGGCAGGCCCATGGCCAGAAGCCGCTCCAGCGCGTCCTGCCGGAGTGCCGTGGCCCAGGGCGCGCCGCCCTGCGGCAGCGCCATGCCCTCGACGCGCGCCGCCGTGGTGTCGAGTTTGCGTTGTTTCAGATCCGCGCGTTTCATCAGGCCTTCTCCACCTCGGCGAGGATGTCGGCATAGCCGTTGTGCTCGACCTCGAGCGCAAGCTCCGGCCCGCCCGACTTCACGATCCGGCCGTCATACATGATATGCACCACGTCCGGCTTGATGTGGTCGAGAAGCCGCTGGTAGTGGGTGATCACGACAAAGGACCGCTTGCCGTCGCGCAGCGCGTTCACCCCGTCGGAGACGAGCTTCATCGCGTCCACGTCGAGCCCGGAATCGGTTTCGTCGAGGATGCAGAGCTTCGGCTCGAGCATCGCCATCTGGAGGATCTCGTTGCGTTTCTTCTCGCCGCCGGAGAAGCCGACATTCACCGGGCGTTTCAGCATCTCGGCGTCGATCTTGAGGCTCTTGGCCTTCTCGCGCACCAGCTTGAGGAAATCGGTCGCCGAAAGCTCCTCCTCGCCGCGCGCCTTGCGCTGCGCGTTCACCGCGGTGCGCAGGAAGGTCATGTTGCCGACGCCGGGGATTTCCACCGGATACTGGAAGGCGAGGAAGACGCCGGCGGCGGCGCGCTCCTCGGGATCCATGTCCAGGAGCTCCTCGCCGTCGAGCTTTGCCGAGCCTTCGGTCACCACATAGCCGTCGCGGCCCGAGAGCACATAGGAGGTCGTGGATTTGCCCGATCCGTTCGGGCCCATGATCGCGTGAACCTCGCCCGCGCCGACCTTGAGGTCGACACCCTTGAGGATCTGTTTGTCCTCTTCTTCAAGTTTGACGTGGAGGTTGCTGATTTCCAACATGTTCTTGTCCTTTCACGAGGAATGGCCCGCGCGCGAGCGGATCGCGGCAGGCTTGAGTGCGTTTTGTGTGTTATATGGGATGCGGGCGGCGCGATACCACCCCGCGGGAGATCGCGCCGGACCGCCGGTCAGAGGCCGGCGTAGCGCAGATAGACGATGAGGCACAGACCGGCTGCGGCGGTCCGCAGGAGGCCGGAGGCGAGCCCGGCCATCATGCCGGCGGCAAGCGTCGGGCGACGGGCACCGGCCATCCCCGGTCGGGCGGCCTTCCGAAGTCCGGCATGGGGCATGACAAAGGTGTTCGCTCCGCCCGCCTCGATCCGTGCAAGCCGCGCGGCGAATTGCGCCTGTTGCCCCTCTTTCATGCCGTTCCTGCCCTTTCTGCCGGTGCACGCCCCTGGTCTCGGGATCAGGATGCCGGGCAATTGCGAAAGGATCGTGGCGAGACGGCGGCCTTGTTGCGGTTGCCCGCGCCCGCGCCGCGCTCAGAGACGATAGCTCTGGCCGAGGATGAGCAGCGTATGCGGCGCGGTCGTCGCGACGACATGCGCGACCCAGCCGAGGGAGAGCAGCCGCGAAAACAGGTCCGGCATCGCATGCACCGCGTTGTGCAGGGTCATCATGGCAAAGAGGATTCCGGCGAGCTGCGCTCCCATGCGCTTCACCGCCGAAAGCGACACCGCCTCGCGCAGGAGGAAGGCCACGGCGATCGCGAATATCGTATCGAGCGCGAGATCGGGAGCCGCGCCGAACTGCACCGGCACGCCGGAAAGCTGGTAGCGCAGCGCCCGCGCGAGAAAGGCCGCGAGCACCCCGATGCCGAAGGCGACGAGACAGGACAGCACCTGCGTCAGCGTCCGCCGCGGGACCGGCGCGGAGGGGGCTCCCGTCTCCGCCCTGTGCCGTGCGAGCATCTGCGACAGGTGCCGGTTGCGCAGCATGCGCTGCGTCGGCGCCGGGCCGGCCGGGGGCACAGCCGTCTGCGGCCCCTGCGAAAGCCGTCCGATGCGGTCGAGGAACTCCTGTCTCTGACGATCCATGCCCATGCCCTTCGTCCCCCCGCACCGGCGCCGATCCTACCATGTGAAGATGGCGGGAATCGGGCAGCGCACGCGGCGCGGCGGCGGGATATGCGGGGGCGGTCCGGGTCATGCCTTCTCCTGAAACGCCTTGAGCAGCGGATAGAGCGCGGAAGCCGGAAGGTGATCGACGGGCGCGAGGGCGAATTCGGCCATGCGGCCGTGCATCGCCGTGACCGGCACGAACTCCTCGATCAGCCCGTAGCGGTCGCGGCGGCCCTTGTAGTCGTCGAACAGCACCGTGACGGGTCGGGGGATCGAAACCCATGTCGCGAAGAAACAGCCCATGCGGAACCGCCCGTCGATCAGCACGAGATCGGGCGCCTTCAGGTCCGGGCGCTGCCAGACGCCGAAACAGTAATCCGGGTAGCGAAACCATTTGCCGTTGCCCTTGGGCCAGGCCCAGTCGGCGGTGGGGCCGACATCCTCGTAAATCAGGTGCAGGTCGGCCTGCGGCGGACGGGCGGCGAAATGCGCCTCCATCGCGCCATGCCAGTCGCGCGATCCTTCCACGGAATAGAGCGTCTTTCCGGCACGCGACGCGCCAAAGGCCGTCGACCCGCCGGAGCCGTATTCGACAATGACGGACGCCCGCTCATAGGCCGCGCACACGACATCGCCGACCTTCTGCGGAAAGGTCAGCTCGGGCCCCTCCGGTCCGAATGGCGTGATATGCGGCGCGGCGGTCATCTGCTGTCTCAGCCCTGATAGGTGGCCATGCGAATGAGGATCATCACCGCAAAGGCGAGCATCGAGGCGAGGAAGGAGGTCGCGAAGACGCTGTCACGATAGAGCCCGCGCGTGCCGGCGGTCTTCTTGCGGACCGACAGGCCGATGACCGCTCCAATGAACACGCCCACGGCCACGCCGAGGCTTTTCATCGCGAAGAAGGGGAGAAGTTCGGGATGCATCCTGCTGTCCTTATCCGAGCGACACGGCCGTGCCGGAGGCGGAGACCATGAGCATCTGCCCGATCACCTCGTAGTCGAGATCGACACCGACCACCGCATCCGCCCCCATGGCGGCGGCGCGCTCCTGCATCTCGCGGAGCGCGGTCTCCCGCCCCTGCCCGAGCTTCGCCTCATAGGCGCCCGAGCGCCCGCCGATGATGTCCGTCACCTGCGCGAAGAGATCGCGCACGACGTTCGCGCCCATGATCGCCTCGCCGGTGACGATGCCGTGATAGGCCACGATCCCGCGCCCCTCGATGGAATTCGTGGTGGTGACGATCATGCGCCGTGCTCCCGTCTGATCTGATGCCCGATTTCGCGAAGGCGTCGGGCAACCCCCTGCGCCAGGGCCTCGATCTCCGCATCGGACATATGCGCGAAGGACAGGCCCATGTTTTTCAGGAACCCGTGCGCATTCGCGGCGATCCGCTTGCTGACGGCGCCGGAGAAACTGTCGAATTCCCGCACCGGGTGGCACACCTGGTTGCGGCCGCCGGTCCGGGCCGCGACGGCGCATTTCAGCAGATCGGGATCGGTGTCGAAGAGCCCCAGCCCGAACCACTCCGGCAGCGCCTCGCGCAGTCCTCCCGCCGTGAAACCGGGATGCGCCACGAGATGCGAGAAACAGAAGGTTTCGTCATTGGTGAAGCGGTGCGACCCGGTGCCCTTCCCGCTGTAATCCTGCCGCGCGGCGAACAGGTAATCCAGCGCCCGGCCGGAGAACCGCGTCAGCGCGAAGGTGGCGCGGTACGGCACCAGGTTGTCCGGCAGGCCCTTGACGAAACGGTTCACCTGCTCCTGCCTGTGGAAATCCACCCCGAGGGCGTCCGGATCGAGCCGCGCGGCCCCGGCGAAGAATCCGGCAATGTCGCCATGGATCGACACATCCGGTTCGATCAACCAGTATCGGTCATAATCGGGGAACTTCCGCCGCAGTGCGTAAAGCGCATAATCGCCACAGCGCCAGCCGTAATCGTCGAGCAGACGCAGGCCGTTGGACCTCACCCAGTCGTCGTCGAAATCGGCGACGGGCACGGGCGGGGTCACCCCCTCGGGCCGGTTGTGAAAGGCCACGAACAGATCGTCGCCGAAGACGGGCGACAGCTCTCCGACCAGACGATCCTCGTCCGCTCCCCAGGTATAGGTCCTGATCGCGATACAGTCTCTCACGCTCTTACCGCCCCCCTGACGCGCAGGAGCGCCGGCCGGCGATCTCCGTCACCTGTGCGAAGAGATCACGCACGACACTCGCGCCCATGATGCCATGGCAGGCCGCGATCCCGCGCTCCTCGATGGACTTCGTGGTGGTGACGATCATTCCGTCCTCCGTTTCCCGCAGGCTCAGCCCGCGTCGCGGGCGGATTTGAGACAGGCCATCAGACGGGTTTGGACCACGGCGAAACAGGCGAACAGCACGGCGCAGAAAAGCACCTCCGCCGTCTCCGCCCGCGCCGCGGCGAGCCAGCCGCGCTGCACCGCCTCCGCGACGAACTCGTCATGCGCCACCGTCGCCCCGAAGATGCCGATCAACAGCAACAGAAGCAGAGTGACCTGCCGCGTTTCGGGCTCGAGACGGTTGCCGTGCCCGATCCGCAACCGGACCGGGCGACGAAGCTTCGACGTATCGGTCATCCCACCGACCCTTCGAGCGAGATCGCCACGAGCTGCTGGGCCTCCATCGCGAATTCCATCGGCAGCGCCTGGAGCACGTCCTTGCAGAAGCCGTTGACGATCAGCGCCACCGCCTCCTCCTCGTCGAGACCGCGCGAGCGGCAGTAGAACATCTGGTCGTCGTCCACCTTCGAGGTCGTGGCCTCGTGCTCGACGCGCGAGGAATTGTTCTTCACCTCGATATAGGGAACCGTATGCGCGCCGCAGTCCGAGCCGATCAGCAGGCTGTCGCATTGCGTGTAGTTGCGCGAATTCGTCGCCTTCGGGTGCATCGCGACCTGGCCGCGATAGGTGTTCTGCGCCCGGCCGGCGGAGATGCCCTTGGACACGATCCGGGACCGCGTGTTCTTGCCCAGGTGGATCATCTTCGTGCCGGTGTCGGCCTGCTGGTAGTTGTTGGTGATGGCGATGGAATAGAATTCGCCCTGGGACTCGTCGCCGCGCAACAGGCAGGACGGGTATTTCCACGTCACCGCCGAGCCGGTCTCGACCTGCGTCCACATCACCTTCGCCCGGTCGCCGCGGCAATCCGCACGCTTGGTGACGAAGTTGTAGATCCCGCCCTTGCCGGTCTCGTCGCCGGGGAACCAGTTCTGGACCGTCGAGTATTTCACCTCGGCGTCCTCCTCCACGACGATCTCCACCACCGCGGCGTGAAGCTGCGCCGTGTCGCGCTGCGGCGCGGTGCAGCCCTCGAGATAGGACACGTAGGAGCCCTTGTCCGCGATGATCAGCGTGCGCTCGAACTGGCCGGTGTTTTCCGCGTTGATGCGGAAATAGGTCGACAGCTCCATCGGGCAGCGCACGCCCGGCGGCACGTAGACGAAGGACCCGTCGGAGAAGACCGCCGAGTTCAGCGTGGAATAATAGTTGTCGGACACCGGCACGACCGAGCCGAGATATTTCTTCACGAGCTCGGGATGTTCACGGATCGCCTCCGAGATCGAGCAGAAGATGACGCCCGCCTTCTGGAGCTCCTTCTGGAAGGTCGTCCCGACCGAGACGCTGTCGAACACCGCGTCCACCGCGACCTTGCGCTCCGGCGCGGCGGCGTCGGTCAGCCCGGAGACGAGATCCTTCGCCGCCTCCCCGGCCCCCTCGACGCCCGCAAGGATCATCTGTTCCTTCAGCGGGATCCCGAGCTTGTTGTAGGTCTCGAGCAGCTTCGGATCGACCTCGTCGAGCGACTTCGGCCGGGTTCCCATGCTCTTCGGCCGGGCATAGTAATACTGGTCCTGGAAGTCGATCTCCGGATAGTCGATCATCGCCCAGTCCGGTTCCTCGAGCGTCAGCCAGCGCCGGTAGGCCTGGATCCGCCACTCGGTCATCCACTCCGGCTCCTCGTTCTTCTGCGAGATGAGCCGGACGATCTCCTCGGACAGCCCCTTGGGGGCATATTCCATCTCGATTTCCGTCTCCCAGCCGTATTTGTACTTTCCGGCCAGCGATTTGACGGCCGCAACCGTCTCTTCCTCGACGCCTTCCTTGACCTGAACGTCATCCATCATCGGATCACTCCTTCGTGCGTGTCTTGCGGCCTCTGTCGGGCCTCTTGTCTCTTTTCCGATCGCCGCTCACCGCGCGACCGCTACACTCGCCGAACGCTCCTTCCAGCGTCCGAAGGCGGCCGACCAGGTTCTGGCAAACCGCTCTAGATCTTCCTTCCTCGTCTCCGGCCCGATCGAGACGCGCAGCGCGCTCGCCGCCTCCGTCTCTGAAAAGCCCATGGAGGTCAATACCTTCGATGCCCTTACCTTGCCGGACGAACAGGCCGAGCCGGCGCTCACGGCAAACCCCGCGAGATCCATCTGCATCACCTGCGTCTCCCCCTTCCAGCCGGGGGTGATCAGGCTCACGGTATTGGGCAGGCGCTGCCCGCCCTTCCCTATAAAGATGGGGTCTCCGACCGCTTCGGCCAACAGGGTCTCGAGATAATCTCGCTTTTCCGCGACCTCGTCCCAGACACCCTCGGCCAGCATCTTCGCCGCCCGCTCCGCCGCCGCGCCGAATCCCGCGATGCCCGCGAGGTTCTCGGTGCCCGAACGCCGGCCCATCTCCTGACCGCCGCCGCGAATGCGCGCGGTCACGTCCAGTCCCTGTTTCAGGACCAGCGCGCCCACACCCTTCGGTCCGCCCAGCTTGTGCGCGGAGACGAGCGCCATGTCGCAGCCCATCCAGTTGAAGGCGAGCGGAATTTTCCCGAAGCCCTGCGTCGCGTCGCAGACCGCAAGCCCCTCGGGCAGGCTCTGGATCACGCCGGTTTCCGAATTCGCGACCTGGAGCGCGCTGCGCGCCGGGTCCGCGACCGTCACCCGCCCGTCCCGCGCCACCGGCAGGCTCGCCTCGCACCAGCTCGCGACCGCGTCATGCTCGATCCCGGCGCAGGACAGCCCCCGCCCCGCCAGCGCCAGCGCCGCCGCTTCCGTCGCGCCGGAGGTGAAGACGATATCCGCCCCCTGCGCGCCGAAGGCCTCCGCCACCTGCGCCCGCGCCCGCTCCAGAATCCCCTTGGCCGCGCGCCCCTCGGCATGGACGGAGGACGGGTTGCCCGTGACATCCATCGCCGCGATCGTCGCCGCGCGGGCGGCGTCCGCCAGAGGCGCGGTGGCGTTCCAGTCGAGATAGACCCTCATGCCGCCGCCCTCCGTCCGAGCGCCTCGGCCCGCGCCAGCAGGCGCTCGCGCTGTGCCGCGGACTTGCCGCGCAGGTTGCCGATCGCGTGCACCCGCGTCCTCATCCCGGTGAATTCGAGAATGGTCTTGCGGATGCGGGTCAGGCCGGAATTGCGGTAGACGAGCCGGTAATAGAACCCCGGCGTATCCATCGTCGTGACGATTTCCGCGCTGCGCCCCTTCAGAAGCTTGTCCCAGAACGGGTCCTTTTCGTGGTAGCGGAATGCCTTGCCCGGCAGGAAGACCCGCTCGAAGAACCCCTGCAACAGCGCGGGATGCCCGCCCCACCAGGTCGGATAGAAAAAGGCGACGTGATCCGCCCGGAGCAGTTCGTCGAAGGCGCGTTCGAGATCGGGTTCGAGCGGCTGGACGACGGCATACCCCTCGTGCAGGATCGGGTCGAAGGCGAGATCGCGCAGCGCGATCTCCCGCAGCTCTCCCCCCGCCGCACGCACCCCCTGCGCATAGCGCGCGGCGAGCGCGGTCGAGAACCGCCCCGTGCCGGGATGCGCATCGAGGATCAGGATCCGCCGGGTCATCGCCTCAGTCCTCGTCGACCACGGCAAAGAGGTTCGGCACGGCCGGGCATGGGCGCAGCTCGTTGCGCACCACGTCCGACAGCCGCGTCTGGTGCAGGAAGACATAGACATGCGCCGACAGCCCTTCCCAGAGGCGGTTGGTCATCGACTGCGCGCGCGAGCCGGAGATCCCCCCCGACGCCCCTGCGCCCGTGTGCATGGCGGAGACGGTTTCATCCACCGCACCGAGGATGTCGGACACCCGGATCTCGCTTGCGGGCTTGGCGAGCTTGTAGCCGCCGCCCGGTCCGCGCACCGAGGTCACCAGATCGGCGCGGCGCAGTTTCACGAAAAGCTGTTCGAGATAGGGCAGAGAGATGTCCTGCCGCTTGGAAATATCGGCCAGCGACAGCAGCCCGCCTTCCGGCTGAAGCGCCAGATCCGCCAGCGCCACCATCGCATAACGCCCCTTGGTCGAGAGTTTCATGCCCGTTTCCTTTCTTCGCCACCGGCTCACGCCATCCGCATCCGTCCGCACCCGTCGCGCCTGACAGGACCGATACACGCTCCCGCCGCCGCAGGGAAAGCGACACAACGTCCGCCTCCCGCATCGCCGCCGCGGCGGAAATCTGCATCTTTCGGACAGGCACCCGCCCCGCACATGCGATTCCTGCCGGATCTGCCGCAAAAACCGGCGCAAAAACATTGACGTGCGGGGCAGCGGGTCTTAGGTCCATACCACCCTCGCGCGCTGTTTCGCGATAATTTAGAACGTTTCTAAATTGCCCGATCAAATGCGTCAACTATAAAGGCGCCGCGCGGGCGAGAAGAGTTTAGAGCGGCCGTCCGCATCCGGGCGCGCCACCACCCTCGGCGGAGGCCGCATTCCGCCGGCGGTGCGATATGAGGAGACTGGGACCTGATGCCCGAAGTGATTTTTCCCGGCCCCGAGGGCCGGCTTGAAGGCCGCTACCATCCGCAACGCGACAAAGACGCCCCCATTGCCATCATCCTGCATCCGCACCCGCAATTCGGCGGGACGATGAACAACAGGGTCGTCTACAACCTGCATTACGCATTTCACAACATGGGCTTCACCGTGCTGCGCTTCAACTTCCGCGGCGTGGGCAGGAGCCAGGGCGAATACGACCAGGGCGTGGGCGAGCTGTCGGACGCGGCCTCCGCGCTCGACTATCTCCAGTCGCTGAACCCCAATGCGAAACATTGCTGGGTCGCGGGCTTCTCCTTCGGCGCGTGGATCGGAATGCAGCTCCTGATGCGCCGGCCGGAGATCACCGGCTTCGTCTCCGTCGCGCCGCCCGCGAACATGTACGACTTCTCCTTCCTCGCGCCCTGCCCCTCCTCGGGCCTCATCATCAACGGCACCGCCGACCGCGTCGCCCCGCCGAAGGACACGCATGCGCTCGTCGACAAGCTGCACGAGCAGAAGGGCATCACCATCACCCATGAGGAGATCGAGGGCGCGGGCCATTTCTTCGAGGATCCGCATATGGAAGAGATGATCGGCACCGTGGACCGCTATGTCCGCCGCCGCCTGACCGAGACGACGAGGTAAGCGGCCATGGGCGTCATGGAAGAGCTTGCCGACGCGCTGGCGAAGGACACGATCGCCGCCCTCGACCTGGTGGGCGACGATCAGCTCATCCAGGATGTCGCCCGCGTGCTCGGCGCCTCCTCGGTGACGACGCAGGAGGCCTTCATGACCGCCGCGCGGGTGCGGCTTGCCGAAAAGCGCGCCCGCGACTACCTTGCCAGACGCCTCCACGAGGCGCGGGAGGGGCTTGCCGCCTCCGCCCCGCCGCCGGGGGCCGAGGACGATATCGACTATTGAGGCCGCCATGCCCAGGGATGCCCCCCACACCCGCCTCGACGCGCAATATGCCTTTCTCATGGAGGCCGACCGGCTGAAGACGGTGGAGCGCGCCAACCGGCTCATGAACCGCAGCCGGTTCGAGAATTCCGCCGAACACAGCTGGCATGCCTGCCTGCTCGCCCTGCTCTGCGCGCCGCTCGCCGGGCCGGAGGCCGACCTCGACCGCGCGCTGGAGATGCTGATGCTCCACGACATCGTCGAGGTGGATGCCGGCGATCACCCGATCCACATCCTCTTCAACCCCGAAGAGATCTCGGCGCGCGAACGTGCCGCCGCCGACCGCATCTATGGCCTGCTGCCCGAGGCGCTCGGCCGCGAACTGCGCGCGACCTACGATGAATTCGAGGCGATGGAGACGCCGACCGCACGCTTCGCGAAATCCGTCGATTTCCTCGCGCCCGCATTGCAATGCATCGGCGCCGGCCCCCGGCCCGCGGAGGAGGACGAGATCGTCGCCGGCAATCTCTCCCGCGGACGCGCGCGCAAGACCCGCGAGATGCTGCCCGCGCTCCACGAGTTCACCGCCGCCGCCTTCGAGGGTCGCGCGACCGATCCCGACATGGCCGCGCGCTTCGCCTTCTGGTGCGAGGCCGACCGGCTCAAGTCCGTCATCCGCGCCACGCCGATCGCGGACGGATCGCGCCGTGAGAACAGCGGCGAGCACAGCTGGCACATCATGCTCTACGCGCGGGTGCTGGCCGATCACGCAGGCGCCGGGGTGGACATCGCCCGCGTGCTCCGGATGCTCCTGCTGCACGACATCGTCGAGGTGGACGCGGGCGACACACCGATCCACGGCGCAGTGACGCCCGAGGCGCTGGCGGCACAGGAGGCGGCCGAGTGCGCCGCCGCCGACCGGCTCTTCGGCATGCTGCCGGGACATCAGGCGCGGGAGTTCCGCACCATCTGGGACGAGTTCGAAGCCGCCGAAACCCCGACCGCGGTCTTCGCCAAGAGCATCGACCGGGTGCAGCCCCTGCTCCACAACCTCTCCGACGACGGCGGCTCCTGGCGCACCTATGACGTGAAGCTCTCACAGCTCGAAACCCGGATCGGCACGAAGATCACCCGCGGCTGCCCCGACCTCTGGCCCTATGTCCGCGCCAAGGTCACACCCTGGTTCGTCGCACGCGGGGCGCTTTAGCCAGAGGCACAGCGCCATTGCAGGGCATAGGGCGCAGCACAGCGATCTCCCATGGTTTCAGGTTCCGGGTCAATCGTCTCAGTTTCGAATGCGATAGCGGACGCTGTGTTTGCGCACAGACGTTCGTTACGCGTGTGATCCGGCAACAGCCGGCTCGCGATCAGGCGGCACCGAACGTCTCGGGCGCGACAAGCGGGTTAAGGCACGCGTGTCGGTGATCGCGCGCACCTTTCAGGTCCGGCACACCGGAGAAACAGCCAGGCTGTGCAAAGGGACAGCGCGGATGGAAGGGACAGCCATCGGTAACGATCGCGGTGCTGTCGACATCACTGTGCCACGGCCAGCCGGGCCGCACCGCGTCCTCCTCCTCCGAAACCGTCGGGATCGAGGCCAGAAGCTGCTGAGTATACCGGTGTCGCGGCGAAAAGAAAACCTTCTCGACCGCCCCTTCCTCGACGATCCGGCCGCGGTACATCACCGCCACGCGACTTGCCAGCACCCGGACCACGCTCAGATCGTGGGTGATGAACACATAGGTGAGCCCAAGATCCTTTTGCAGATCGCTCAGAAGCCTCAGGATATGCGCCTGCACCGACACGTCCAGCGCCGACGTCGGTTCGTCAAGCACCAGCAGATCAGGCTCGGTCGTCAGCGCTCGGGCGATGGCGACACGCTGGCGCTGGCCGCCGGACAGGGCAAGCGGACGGCGGTCCTGCAAATCGCTGTTCAGACCCACGCGCTCGAGCTTTTCAGAGATGATACGGCGCCGTTCCGCCCGGCGGCCTATTCCATGCACCGCCAGCGGAAGCCCTATCGCCTGTCCGATGGACTTGCGCGGGTTCAGCGTGGAATAGGGATTCTGCTGTACCAGGCCGATACGGCGCCGCTGGGTGGTGTCGCGCGCCTCCTCCAGGCGCGCTCCGCTCAGGAAGAGCGCGCCGTCCGTGGGCTTTTCCACCCCCAGGATAAGATTGGCCAGCGTCGTCTTGCCAGATCCGCTTTCGCCGACGATGGCCAGCGTCTCGCCGCGCTCGACCCGGAGGTCGACACCGTTTAGAGCGTTCACCACCGTATCTCCGACGAAGAATTGCTTACGCGCCCCCGCGATTTCCAGAAACGGACGACTCATGTCACCTTCTCCGGATGGATACAGGCGACCCTGCGGTCAGGTCCGGCCTTGGCAAACGGCACCGGCGCGGCGCAGGCGTCGGTGGCATGGGGGCATCGCGGCGCGAAGGCGCAGCCCAACGGCATGTCCATCATCCCCGGCACGCTGCCTTCGATCGGGATCGGCAGATCTGGGGACGACAAACGCGGAACCGAAGCCAGCAACGCACGCGTATACGGATGGCGCGGATCCGCGAAAAGCTCCGCGGTCGGCGCCTCCTCGACGATGCGTCCGGCATACATCACACAGACCCTGTCGGCAAAATTGCGCACCACGCCGAGATTGTGGGAAATGAACAGGATCGCCGTCCCGAAACTTTCGCTGAGCCGCCCCATGATATGCAGGGTCTGCTGCTGCACCGTCACGTCGAGCGCGGTGCCGGGCTCGTCCGCGATCAGGAGTTTGGGCCGGCTGACCAGGGCCATGGCAATCATCACCCGCTGATTCAGCCCGCCGCTGAGCTGGAAGGAATAGCTCGACAGCACACGCTCGGGATCGGCGATGGACACATCGGCCAAAGCATTCTGCATCCGTGTTTCCGCCTCGCCGTCGCTCATCCGTTGCTCCAGCCGATCAACAATGGCGCGAAACTGCGTGCGGATCGTGAAAACCGGATTGAGCGCTGCCATCGGATCCTGGAAGATCATGGTGATCTCACGTCCGCGACGTCGGCGCAGCGCCGCCTCGCTTTCGCCCAGCAGCGATTTTCCGGCGAATGTGATGTCACCTGCGACCCGGATGCGCTTGCGCGGGAACAACCCCATGATGGCGCGCGCCGTGACCGATTTGCCCGAGCCGGATTCGCCCACCAGCGCCACGCGCTCGTGCTCGCGTATGCGCAGCGATACGCCGCGCAGCACATCCACCGGGCCGTCGAGCGTCTTGAAGGTCAGATCCAGATCGGAAAGGGCAAGGAGATCGGTGTCGGTCATGTCCTATCCCACGATGTCGAAAAGGTCGCGCAAACCATCGGCCACAAGGTTGAAACCGAGCACCAGGACGAAGATCGCCAGTCCCGCCGTGACCGAGAGCCACCAGATATCAGGCAGGTACTGAGCCCCTTCCGATACCATGGTGCCCAGATCGGGTGTCGGCGGCGGCGCCCCCATGCCGAGAAAGCTGAGCGCGGCACCAAGCAGGATGACGAATCCCATGTCGAGGCTGGCCTTGGTAAAGAGGTTGGGTGCGCAGTTCGGCAAAAGCTCGCTCAGCATGATGCGCAGGGGAGACGCACCGAGAACCTCTGCTGCGACCACGAAGCCTTCGGCGCGGAGCGACCGGACGACCCCATAGACGAGCCGTGCATGCCACGGCCACCATGCGATGGCCATCGCTACCATCGCCATGAACTGGGAGGGCTGGGCGAGGCCGAGGATTGCCATTGCGAGAACCAGCGAAGGGATCGCTAGGAAAATGTCGGTGATCCGCATCAGCACCACCTCGATCCTGCCGCCGAAATAGGCCGCGCACATGCCCACCGCCGTGCCGACGGTGATCGCCAGCGTCACCACGACCGCCCCCAGCATCAGCGAGTTGCGAAAGGCAAACATGATCCGGCTCAGCACATCCCGCCCGACACTGTCAGTTCCCAGCCAATAGGTCGCGTCCGGCGACCGGTTCGCGTCGATGAAATTCACCGCGACGCCCGCATGTTCGGGATAGGGTGCCAGCACGGGCGCGAAGACTGCAGAGATCACCACGAGAAAGATCAGCACCATGCCAAGCACAGAGAGCTTGTTGCGTGCAAAGCGTCGCCACGCGCGCAGCCGGTCGCCGTTTCTGACCATCATTTCGTCTTGAGCCTTATTTTGGGGTCGATAAAGGACACCACCGTATCGATCAGCATGTTCACGAGGACGAAGAACACGGAGATCAGCATCACGACCGCCACCATGGCGTTCAGATCCTTGCGCAGGATTGCGTTGACGCCATATTTCGCCATGCCCGGCCAGATGAAAATCGTCTCGACGATGAAAGCATTACCCAGGAGTGCCACGATCTGCATTCCCATGATCATGAGAGTGGGAATGATCGCCGGCCGGAGTGCCCATTTCAGGGCGACCGACCGTTCGGACAGACCATAGGCCCGGCTGAACTCAACGAAAGGCCGGTCATAGCTGTCCACCATATTGGTGCGGGTCAACCGCGATATCTGCGCGAGGCCAGGAAGCGCCAAAGCGGTTGCCGGCAGGATCAGATGCGCCAGCGCGTCCGCAAATACCCGCCATTGTCCCTGCAGCACCGCGTCGATCGTATAAAGGCCAGTGATGGCGGCGGGCGGCGCGAGGCTTTCCGACAATCGCCCCGTCAGCGGCAATATCTGCGCCCAGAAGGCCAGAAGCAGCATCATGAAGATCGCCCAGACGAAATTCGGCATCGCTACGGCCAAGAGCGAGAAGACCCGTGCCGCGTTGTCTGGCCAGCGATCCTTGAAATGCGCGCTGGCGATACCCATTGCACCGCCGATAAGCGTCATGCCGATACCTGCGTAGAGCACCAGTTCCAGGGTCGCCGGAAAAGTCTTCGCCACGTCCATGGCCACCGGATTGTCGGTATAGAGCGACCGGCCGAAATCGAACCGCAGCGCCCCGACAACGAAATTCAGGTATTGTTCCGCCAAGGGACGGTCGAATCCCATCTGGATGCGCATCGCCTCCACCTGCTCGGCTGAGGCCTCCGGCCCCAGCGCCAGCCGCGCCGGATCGCCCGGAACGATCCGGGCAATCACGAAGATGAAGATCGAGACCCCGACGATCACGACCAGTCCGCTGAGGAGCCGCACGCCCAAAAATCGCGCCATGTCGCCTTTTTTCCTTTAGCTTTGACCAGAATCCGACGCATCTGTCCACGCATCCGGACTGGACGCTTCGGCTCTCCGCCCCGCCGGGAGGACCCTACGGTGCGCGCCGGCAGATCGCTGCCATCACATGAAGGCCCATCTACGCCATGCTCATGCGGTGGTACTGATAGTTGCCCGCCATGATCGGCACCGATTGGGCCGGATCCCCGAAGCCGGGCACCTTCAGGTATTCCTGATAGGCCACGAGATCCGTCGGCTGATAAAGGAAAACCGACGGATATTGTTCGCGAATTTTGGCAGCCAATTCCCTGTATACGGTCTCACGCGCAGCCGGGTCAGTCAATTGCCGCCCTTCCTCCAGCATGGCGTCGATTTCGGGCATCTGAAGCCAATGCATCGACAGGTATGTTCCTGCAGCTGAGCTGTGGTATTCGCCCCAGATCATCGAATCCACATCCGTTGTCGACATCGAGGTCGACACGCAGGCCAGATGCGGAGAGGCCTCGGGACTGGTCGCCATCTCGACGATCTGCGGCCAAGGCGCGGAGCTGATGTTGAGGCTGATCCCCAACTCGGCCAGGTTCGCCTGAAGCAGCAGCGCGTATTTCTCCTGCAGCGCCATCCCCTTGAACCAGACCAGATCGAGTTCCAGGTTCTGCCCGGCATATTTCGATGCGGCCATCGCGGCCTTGGCAGCCTCCGCATCCTTCTTGAGCAGCGACACATCGGGATCAAAACCGGGCACGCCCGTGGGAATGGGGCCGCGCACCGGAATACCCTGCTGATTGCCCGCAACATTGAGCAGACCGTAAATCTGATCATAGTCGAAGATATGTGCGATTGCCTTGCGAACGTTGACGTCGTCGAGGGGCGCCTTCTGTGTGTTCATTTTGAAGTGAAACATGCCGGGCTTGCGGTCCTGCCCGATAGAAACACCCTCTTCTCTCGCGAGCGCGGTGACGATTTCGGGTGGCAGCGGCAGGCGTGTCAGGTCGATCTCTCTGCGCGGCATGAGCTGACGCACCGTCACCGCCTCGACACCGAAGCGCGAGCGGATCACCTCGGGCGGATTTTCGGCGAAGCCGCCGAAATAATCGGTGTTGATCGCCATCACCGTGCCGGTCTGGGGATCGTGCTCGTCGATCATATAAGGTCCGGAACCGGCATCGCTGGTGCTGAGGAAGGCCTCGCCATAGTCGCCCAGGTCGCCGAAGCCGCCCTCGGCCAGGTTGGCCATGACCAGTCTCTTGTTGACGATGGCCAAACGCACCAGCGCGGCAAGGAAAGGTGCAAACGGTTCGTTCAGCGTAAAGACGGCAGCGCCATCCACCTCTTCGACCTTGTCTACCGATGAGAAAAGGTAGGAATAGCCGCGCTTCATCGTCAGCAGGCGGTTGGCGGAAAACACCACATCCTCCGCCGTCAGCGGGCTTCCGTCATGGAAGGTAATGCCATCCCGGATGTGGAAGATGTAGACCGTGCCATCCTCCGAAATCTCCCAGGCCTCGGCAACCGAAGGCTCAAGCTCGCCACCGGGCATCGGACGCACGAGGAAGTCGTAAAGGTTGAACATGAGGATAGAGCCGGGAAAATCGACCGGCTTGTGAGGATCTGCCTGACCGATATTGCCGTCCGCAAGCCGCAGGGTTCGCGGCTCCTGCGCAAAGGCTCCCATAGGCATCCCGCCGAATCCCGACAGAAGGCCGAGTCCGGCACTGGTCATGAGAAGCTGTCGGCGCGAAAGTCTGGACATTTGAATTCCCTGTCAGAAGCGCGTGCAACCTGCGGGGCCGCCGCATTGTTTAGACGGTTTCGCGATCTTTGCTCGCCGGCACCGTTATTGGCCGATTGCCCCTGTTACGGCATCGCCGGCAAGGAGCAGATATTGCACTTCATATTATCAGCTCGCTGCACCTGCAAAATACGTGCGAGCCCTTACTAGTCCGCAGCCGGCGGCGCAGGATAGCTTTCGTCCGACAACCGCGACAGCGCATCAAAGGACATTGCATGCGGGAATTTCCAGAGGATGACATCGCGCCGCTCGCCACCGGCGCCTGGGTGTTGGGCACGGGCGGCGGCGGCAGCCCCTATCACGGCTTTCTGAACCTGAGAAAGCTCTACAGGCAGGGCCACAGGGTGA
Source organism: Celeribacter indicus (assembly GCF_000819565.1). Lineage (NCBI taxonomy): Bacteria > Pseudomonadati > Pseudomonadota > Alphaproteobacteria > Rhodobacterales > Roseobacteraceae > Celeribacter > Celeribacter indicus. The sequence goes on along the minus strand of NZ_CP004393.1, from coordinate 2,340,617 downwards.
ACGTCATTGGCGCGGAAGAGCTTGACGACGACGCAATGGTGGCCGTCGTGTCCAACATGGGTGCGCCGGTCGTCGGGCTGGAACGGATTGCCGATCCCGCCACACAGGTCGGTGCGATCCGCATGATGGAGCGTTTTCTGGGACGCCGCTTCGACGCGATCATGGCGCTCGAGATCGGCGGCGGCAACGCTCTTCAGCCGTTTACCGCCGCCGCACTGATGGATTTGCCGGTGATCGATGCCGACAGCATGGGCCGCGCTTTTCCCGAAGCGCAAATGACCAGTTTTTCGGTCGGGAAACTTCAGATGTTCCCATTGACGCTTCAGGATATCCGTGACAACGCCGTCATCGTAGAACGCGCCGCCTCCTGGAAATGGATGGAGCGGCTGTCGCGCAAAGCCTGTGTCGAGGTCGGTTCCATCGCCGCCACCTGCAAGGCGCCCCGGTCGGGCGCCGAGGTCAAGACCTGGGGCATCCGCGGCACGGTCGCGAAGGCCGTGCGCATCGGCCGCGCCATCGCGGCCGCACGCGCGGCACATGAGGATCCTGTCGCCGCGGTTGTGGAACAGGAGAACGGCCTGCTGATGTTCACCGGGCGCGTGTGGGACGTCGAACGTAACACCACCGAGGGATTCCTGCGGGGGCGTGTCGAGCTCGAGGGGCTGCAGGGCGACAAGGGCAGAAGGCTCTCAGTCGATTTCCAGAACGAATATACGCTGGCGACCTGCGACGGCACACCGCTTGTCTCCGTGCCGGATCTCATCTGCCTTCTGGACAGCGTCAGCGGCGAAGCGATCGGGACCGAAATGCTGCGCTACGGCCAGCGCGTTTCCCTCATCGCGCTGCCGGCCCCACCAGTTTTCACCTCGCCCGACGGGCTCGCCTGCGTCGGGCCTCGTTGTTTCGGGCATGACATGGATTTCATATCGGTGTTCGCATGAAGAAAATCGGACTGGACGTCGGCGGCACCAACACGGATGCCGTGCTGATCGAGGAAAACCGCGTGATCGCCGCGGTCAAGACGCCGACCACGACGGACGTGACGAGCGGCGTTCTAAACGCAATCGTCGCGCTGCGGAAGAAGGCACCGCTCGACGGAATAGACGCGTTGATGCTCGGGACAACGCATTTTACCAATGCGGTGATAGAGCGCCGCGGGTTGAGCCGCGTGGGCGCGTTGCGCATCTGCCTGCCGTCCTGCGCGAGTCTCACTCCCGGTGAGGATTGGCCCGACGATTTGCGGGAGGCAATCGACCCTATGTGCTTTCTGATCGAAGGCGGGCACGAGTATGACGGGCGTCCCATCGTGGACCTCGATGTGGCCGCCATCGAGGTCGCCGCGCGCGAGATGCGGACCGCCGGCATCACCGCCGCGGGAATCACATCTGTCTTTTCCCCGTTGAACAACGCTTTCGAGCGACAGGCACGGGATATTCTCGGCCGCGTTGCCCCCGAGATCGCTGTCACCTGCTCGTTCGAACTGGGGCGTATCGGCCTGCTCGAACGCGAAAACGTGGCCTTGCTAAACGCGGCCCTCTCCCGGCACGGAAAGGACACAGTGGAGGCCTTCGAGGAGGCGCTGGCCCGCAGCGGGCTCGATGCGCCGCTCTATCTGACCCAGAACGATGGCACGGTGATGAAAGCCGGACGCGCCGCGCGCTATCCTGTTTTCTGCTTCGCCTCGGGGCCCACGAATTCCATGCGGGGTGCCGCGAGCCTGTCGGGCATCGACAACGCGATCGTGGTCGATGTGGGAGGCACCACCAGCGATGTCGGTCATCTGCTGAATGGCTTTCCACGCGAGGCGAACAACGTGGTCGAAATCGGCGGTGTTCGCACTCTGTTTCAGATGCCCGATCTCATCTCCATCGGCATCGGCGGAGGCACTGTCGTGGCACCGGACGGCAGCAGGATCGGTCCGAAATCGGTGGGTTACCGCTTACCTGAAGAGGCGCTCGTCTTCGGGGGAGAAACCCTGACACTGACCGATATCGCCGCACGCGCCGGCACGATCGCATTGGGCGACGTGTCGCGCACCACGGCGCTGGGCACCGAACTGGTGGACAGCGTGCGTCGCGAGGTCGGTCGTCGGATCGAGGAAACGGTGGACCGGATGAAGACCTCTCCCGATCCGGTCACCGTGATCGCCGTCGGCGGCGGCGCCTTTCTGGTGCCTGAATCCATGAGCGGCGTCTCCATGGTCGTTCACGTGGAAAACGGGGATGTGGCGAACGCAGTCGGTGCCGCCTCTGCCATGGTTTCTGGCGAGGTAGACCAGATCGTCACCGGCATGACGCGGCAGGAGGCGCTGGAGCATTGCGAGGCACTGGCGCGCCGTCGCGCGGTGGAAAGCGGCGCCGATCCGGCGACGCTCAGGGTGGTCGAGCGCGAAGATATCCCGGTCAGTTATCTGCCCGGCGATGCGCGGCGTGTCCGCGTGCGTGCAATCGGCTCAATTTCCGTGCAAAGGGCCGATTCAGACCCCGTCGTATGACCCCACATCTCTTGCAAGCTCCTGCGGTTTCGGCTGTCCTGTACCAAATCAAAAGAACAGGGCGCCGGTCGCGCGCACAGCAATATGCCAAGCAGAATTTGCATTGTCACCCTCGGACAATCGCCACGCCCGGGCCTCATCTCGGAAGTGACGGCCCGGTTAGGCCAGGATATCGTCTATGACGAGATCGGCGCGCTCGACGGGCTGAGCCGCGCGGAAATCTCCCGCGCCGGACGACCGAACGGCGACCTGCCGCTGGTCAGCAAACTGAACGACGGCAGCCCGGTCGTTGTTTCGACCAGGTTCCAGAATGAATGCCTCGACCGGGTCATCGGCGAAGCGGACAGGAAGGGCTATGATCTGATCGTCCTCATGGCCAGTGGCGTGTTTCGCAACTTTCACACACAGACGCCGTTCCTGAACGGGCAAATGGCGGTGGACGACTGGATCGCCTCTTTCGTCATCGGACCTGCGCAACTTGGTGTGGTGTTCCCGTTGCGCAGGCAGGCCTCAAATCCGGTCTCGCTGCAGAACTACGGCGTCATCATCCAGAATTCGCGCGCGATCGACTATTCGGGAGAGGCTTCGCGCCTGCGCGAGGTGGCCGGGCCATTGCGTCAAGTCGATCTCGTTCTGATGCATTCCGTCGGCTACTCGGAAAGCATGGCGCAGACATTTGCCGAGCAATGCGGAAAACCCGTCGTGACCGCGCGCCGGGTGATCGCCGGAGCGTTGCATCTGCGTCTGGCAGGTGCCGGCGCCGCTCCGAACGGCCGGACGGTCGGAGCACAGGAAGACGCGCTGATGATCGACCTTCTGCCCGACCCGGAGACACCGCTGACTCCGCGAGAGCGCGAGGTGCTGGCGCTCGCGCTGGACGGACTGGCCAACAAGGTGATCGCGCGCGAATTGGGCATCAGTCATCGCACGGTGGAAGTTCACCGCGCCCGCGCCATGACCAAATACAATGCGACCTCTCCGATGCAGCTTGTCCGTCGCACCATGATCGAGAGGCAGCCCTAAGCCCTTTCCGAAACATCCGGAACATGGATTTTCGGGGGCGACGCAAAGATTTTGATGCAGACGGACGTTCTGCGACCACCCCTGTCACACGTCCATGCATGGGACTACGAGAGCCGCCTTGCGCATACCGTCTACGTGGCAGCCCGCATATTCACCGCCTCTGCAAGCCCGTAGGTTTACGACGGGCGCGCTATCCAACGGAGGAAGGCAGATGAGACAACCCGGCGACAAGATGAGGCTCGGCGCCTTTCTGACAGCGACAGGCCAACACATTGCGGCCTGGCGACATCCGGACGTGCAGGCGGACGGCGGCATCAATCTCCAGGAATACATCCGCATTGTGAAGATCGCCGAGGCGGGCAAATTCGACATGATGTTTCTCGCTGACAATGCCGGGATCTGGGACCGCGAACTCGAGTCGGACGGGCGCAGTTCCCGCGCGGGATATTTCGAGCCGATCACCCTTTTGTCGGCGCTGTCGGCCGTGACCGAAAAGATCGGCCTCGTGGCCACCGCCACCACCAGTTTCAACGAACCCTATACCATCGCACGCAAATACGCCTCGCTCGACCACCTGTCGGGCGGCAGGGCGGGCTGGAATCTGGTTACGTCGGCCAATGCGGCAGAGGCATATAATTACGGGCTTGATGTGCACCTGCTCCATGCCGAACGCTACAATCGCGCCGAGGAATTCGCAGATGTGGTAACGGGTCTATGGGAAACCTGGGAGGACGACGCCCTTCTGTTCGACAAGGAAGGCGGGCGGTTCTTCGATCCCGATAAGCTGAAACTTCTGAACCATGCGGGGAAATACTTCAAGGTGCGTGGGCCTCTGAACGTACCACGCACCCCGCAAGGCCGGCCTGTCATGGTGCAGGCCGGTTCATCGGAACCTGGCAAGGAACTCGCGGCACGCACCGCTGAGGTGGTGTTCACCGCGCAACCCAAACTTGAGGACGGCATCGCCTTCTATGCCGATCTCAAGGGCCGGCTGGCGAGATACGGCCGCACGCCGTGCGAGCTGAAGATCATGCCCGGCCTCTCGCCCGTGGTTGGCGCAACCCGCGAAGAAGCACAGGCCAAGTTTCGGGAATTGCAGGACCTGATCGACCCGGATGTGGCTCTGGGCATGCTGTCGTCGATGGCGGGGCACGATCTGTCCGGCTATCCGCTCGACGGGCCCTTCCCCGATCTTTCAGACAGCGACTCCGGCAAGGGACGCCTGAAGGTACTGACGGATACCGCGCGACGCGAAAACATGACGATCCGCGAACTCGCCAACCACATCGCGGGAACCCGAGGCCACAACCTCGTGATCGGCACCCCGACGGAAATCGCCGATCAGATGGAAGAATGGTTCGCCTCGGAAGCCGCTGACGGCTTCAACATCATGCCTCAGGCCCTGCCCGGCTCGCTCAGCGACTTCGTCGATCTGGTGATCCCCGAGCTTCGGAAACGCGGGCTGTTCCGCGACGAGTACGAGGGCACCACGCTGCGCGAAAACCTGGGCCTGCCCTGGCCGGAGCTTGGCGGCGTCCGGCGCGCCGCGAAACAAGACGCTTCGCTCACTTGACCCCGGCGAGCGGTGGCGGGAGAATTCCTGCGGGTATCCCCCCGAAGGCATCCGCAACAAGATAAAGCCTGACTGCGGTGACGGTCAGGCGGGTCGGTTGGAAAAATGGACGGAGTCACTTCTCAGCCGCCGCGCAACGCGCTGTCGCTTCTGCACCGGTCGGAACTGGAACAGCGGCTTCTCACGGGGCTTGACGGGCAGATTGTGCTGCTTCAGGCACCTGCCGGCTATGGCAAGACGGAAGCCATGGTCAGCCTCTACCGCAGCGCGGAACGGCGCGGACGTGACGCACTTTGGTTGACGGTAACTCCGGATCTGCGCCCCGATACGCTGCATGCGCGGGTGGCGTCGGTGCTGGGGCTGGAAACACAGGCGCTTCCCCAGATCCTCGCCGCGATCCAGCAACGCCCCGCCCCTGTTGAACTCTATCTCGACGATGCGCATCGGATGTCCGACAGCGGGCTGATCACCGGGCTGCTGGACTATCCGCCCGACCAACTCCGACTGGTGATGGCCAGTCGCGACCTACCCGAACTGAGGCTGTCGCGGCTGCGGATGCGCGGGCTTCTGACTGTCATCGGCGCCAACGAACTGGCCTTCAGCCATGGGGAAATGCATCAGCTTTTGCGCCACTGGATGACGCCGGAACAGATGGACAGGATCATCGACACGCTTGCCGGCTGGCCCGCACTCGTCCGGCTGGCGCTGATGGAATGCGAGCGCGGCGCGCCGGAGCTTGAACTGGATGCGCTGGCCGAGGGACAGGCCGGCATCTATCGCGAGTTTCTGGATGAAGAGGTCTTCTCGAGCCTCGCACCCATGGAATGGAACGTGTTACGCGCGGTCAGTGGGCTTGAGAGTTTCACCCCGCGCATCGCCGCCGAGCTTGCCGGGCTCTCTTACGACCACCACGCGTTGCGCCGGATCGAGCTCATGTATCCTCTGGTGCAACCGGAGGAACAGAACGCAGGCTGGTTTCGCCTTTGCCCGGTGGTGGCGCGGGCGCTGGAATTCATCGCCGGATCCGAACCGCCCGAGACGCATCGCGCCCGGCATATCCGTGCCGCCGAACTTTTCGCGGAGAGCGGGATCGTCGAAAAATCGGTGCTGCATGCCTCCCTCGCCGGAGATGTGCACCTGGCGGTGAACACAATCGAGAAAGCGGGTGGCGTCAACCTGTTTCTGCGCGCTGGATATACGGTGCTGCGCGGGATCATCCGCGCTGTCCCGCATGAGGCAGTTCTGGCCGTTCCATCGCTCAGGATTTGCAGGGCAGTCATGCTGGCGAAGGCCGGGCAGATACAGCAGGCACGCACCGTGCTCGACCTTCTGATCGCCGACACCCAGGCCGGCAAGTTTCCGACCAACGAAGCCTGGGTGGCCACGCTTCAGCACATCAGCAGCCTGAACGAGATCTACGAAGACAAGGCGATGGACGCGGCCGGGATCGAACGGCTAAGGGAGCGGGCTGACAGCCAGCGGCAGGAAAATACCTGGCAGCTTGCCTGGATCTACAACCATCTTGCCATCTGCTATACGCGTACAGGCGATCTGGAGGCGGCGCAGTCCTGTGCCGCCCGAGCCCTGTCGCTGTATCAGGAAGAAAGGTCAACCTATCCGCAGGCCTTCATGTTGATCCACCTGGGCTTCATCAACTATAGCGCCAATCGCCCGGAAGCGGCACTCGACCACCTGTCGCAGGCGCGCAAAGCCATCAATGCAAGACATTGGAGCGACGCCAATCTGCTTGCCATCGCCAATGTGCCGCTTGCGGCCATCCGCTTTCTGCAGGGGCAGATCCCGGAAGCGCGCCGGATGCTCGAGCGCGACATGCCGGTTATGGCGCGCGGCGAAGGCTGGGTGGATTTCTATGTGCAGGGCTACGCCGCCCTTGCCAGGGCTCGTTTCATCGAGGACGGCTGGGCCTGCGCCCAGGAATGCCTGCAGGACGGGTTGACGCAGGCTGATGCGCGCGGGCTGCCGCGGCTCCGGCTTTCGCTGAGCATCCTCAGAGCAGAGCTTCTGACACGCGACGGACAGCTGGACGCGGCAGAGACGACCATCCGGCAATGGCCCCAGGTGACGCAGCCCGCAGCATGGCCCACACCGCGCGAACGGCGCGAGGCGCTGTTGGCCATCGGCCGGGTGCGCCTGCGTGAAGGTCATGTCCAGGCCGCCCGCGATTATCTGGAAGTGCTGGCGCTGGACGCCCGCGAGGCGCGATGCTGGGCACTTCTCATCCGCGTTTCGCTTCTTTTGGCCGAAACGCGCGCGCGACAGGGAGACATCGACCTGGCGCTCGATGCGCTGGAGACCGCGGCCGAACTTTCACGACCCGGTCAGCAGGTGCAGCAATATCGTGACGAGGGCTCAGACTTCGCAGAGGTTATCCGCAAGCTCATCCGGCGCAGCGGGCTGAGCCGCCTGAGCCCGACCGCCGCGCAATACCTGTCGGCGGCGGCGGCCGTTCATGGGCGGCGCGCCCGCAACCACAGCCTGTTGAGCAGGCGCGAGGAAGAAGTGCTCGGTCTGCTGGCCGAAGGGCTCTCAAACAAGGCAATCGCACGCAGGCTGGACATAAGCGAACCCACGGTGAAATTCCATCTCAAGAATCTCTATTCCAAGCTTGGAGTCGCCCGGCGCACCCTTGCGGTCTCGGTGGCGCAGGCAAATGGCCTGCTGGATCAGCCCCCTCCCAGTGGTTGATACTTGGCGGACAAGCCGAAGGCGGCGGGGCCGAACACCTTGAGCGCCGCGGGACTGCGCATGATCGGCGGGACGCGAACCCCAAGAATCTCGACCCTCTGACCATAGCGCAGCCGTTCTGTCGGAATGGCCTCGGCAGTGTCCACGTCCAGCACGCAGATCAGGTCAGGCACCACGGCCAGAATGTCGCTGCCCCGCTCGACCACCAGATTTTCGTTCTGGATGCGAATGCGGTAGGGCATTCCCTCCCCGAACGGCGAGATGGTGACGATCCCCACGGACCAGCCGTTCTCAACCCTGCGTTCGATATCCGTCACCTTACCCGATCCCAAACGCTCGGCATGGCCGTAATGTGTGGTGCGCAGGAATACGATGAGATCCGACAGCGGGTCGGTCTTTTCCTTGCGGGCGCGACGCAGCACTTTTCCGATATCCTGTGCCAAGGACATGGTTGCCGGCACCGACACGCGCTTCGCCGTGGCCCCGTCCATCGGATAGTTCACGAGGCTGGCCTGCCCGCCCATGCGGATGCACAGGCCGCGGGCGATGAACTCTGCCCTGCTCGCGCTTCGGGTTCTGACCATGGCGAGATTGCCTTTCTCGTCGGCCATCGCCATCGGCGCGGCGGCGATACCATAAACGTTGAAGGTCTCCATCTCGAGCTGCGGAAAGGCCCGGCCCATGCCGTCGGCATCCACCAGCGGCAGACCGGTCTGCGCGGCAAGAACGATGGGCAGGCAGGAGTTCAGCCCGCCCGCCTCGAACGGCATGATCGCCGTCACCCGGTCGCCGGTCACCTCTTCGTAATGGCGCAGCGCCATCAGCATCTCGTCCCCGGAGGGCACCTTTTCGAGCACGATCGTCGGAGCCCCCATGGCGCCGCAGGTGATGACACGCGCGTCGTCTTGCAGTTCTTCCAGTGAAACAAGCCGCACCGGCCCGTGACTTTGGATGGCGCCGCGCGCCAGCAGCTTGCCGATATACGGATCGCCCCCGCCGCCCGTGCCCAGCACGGCGGCGCCGACAGCGATATCCTCCAGATCCTCCGGTTGCAGCAGCCTCATGCGGAAAGGTCCTCGATTTTGGTGTAGGGTTCCGGCAGTCCGAAACAGGCCGGACCGAACACATCCAGCGCTTCCGGCGTGCGCATGATCTCCGGCACGGAGACGGAAATCACGGTGACCCGCTGGCCATAGCGCAACGCCTCGGTGGTGATAGGTTCGGCGGTCTCGCTGTCCATGATACAGATGAGATCGGGCACGATGGCTTTCACCTCGCCATCCAAACGGGCGATCAGGTTTTCGTTCTGGATCTCGATCTCCATCAGACCGTGATAGCTGCCGAACCCCTCGATCTTCGCCCGGCCCATGGAAAAGCCGTTCTTCGTCTCACGCTGCATGTCGGCAACCTTGCCGGAATAGATGATGGTCGCATAGCTGTAGAGCGTTTGCGGCATGAAGGAGAGCAGCGCCTCGAAGGGGTTCCGGTGGTCGCTCCTGGCCTCGCGCAGCACCCGGCCCACCTGAATGGCCAGGCTCAACGTCCGGGGGACAGCCGTGCGTTTCACCTCCGCCCCCGACATGGCATATTCGGCGATATAGGCCGCGCCGCCCATGCGGATCGCCACGCCGCGCGACAGCCATTCCATCATCCTGTTGTCCGTCGCCTCGATTAGCGCGCAGTCGCCCCATTCATTCGACACCGCCATCGGGCAGCCCGGAACGCCGTAGACGCCGAAGGTTTCCATCTGAAGCTCGGGAAAGGCCCGGCCCATCCCGTCCGCGTCGACTACAGGAAGGCCGAGGCGCGCACCGACGAGCAACGGAATGGTCGAGTTGATGCCGCCGATCTCGATCGGCATCGTATGAGTGGCCTTGCGTCCCAGCCGTTGCTCCAACTGCCGCAATGAGGCTATCGCCTCGTCGCCTGAAGGAATCTTCTCCACCAGAACCGTCGGTGCGCCCATCATCGCGGTGGGAATGACCAGCGCCTCGTCACCGATCTCGTCAGGATCGACCAGGTCGACGCTCAGCCCCTCGTCGAGACATCGCTGGACCATCTGGCGTCCGATATAGGGATCTCCTCCGCCTCCCGTTCCAAGGAAGGCCGCACCGACGGCGAGATCGGCCAGATCTTGTGAATCAAGCTTCATTCCGCGGCCTCCTTCATCGTCAGGTCGCCCACCGCCTTGACCCGGATACGGGTGGCCGAGCCCGGCAGATAAGCCAGCGGCACCTCTTCGATATCCATGATCTTGACGCTGCCCTCGGCCGCGCCTGCCGCCACCGCGTTGGCCGAAGCTTCGGCCCTCGCCTCGTCGAGCACCTCCTCGCGGGAGCGGCCCTCCATGGCGTAGATGCGGTCCACCTCGCCGCCAACTTGTGCGATCGCCGCGCCGATGGCATTGGCGACACCGGAATTTTCCGGACGGATCACCTCGCTCGCCGAGGGCAGATCGCGCGAGATCAGCACTGCACCGCCCCCCACAAGAATGACCGGAAGCCTGTCGGCGGACGTCTTCATGCGATCCACCGCTTCGTCCACCATGCGATGCATGGTAGCGAGCGCGGAGTCGATGGTCGCGGCGGGGATATCTGCAACGCGGGAGGCATCCCCGATAATGGCCAACCCCGCGGCCACCACGATATCTGTCGTCGTCAGGGTGTCCCCGCCGAAGACCCGCGCGTCTTTCGTGATCTCGTATCCCACGGAATCGGGCCCGATCCGCATCCCCTGCTCGCGCACACGGGAGCCTCCGCCAAGGCCGATGGCCAAAACGTCGGGCATGCGGAAATTGGTCCGCACCCCGCCGATATCCACGGCCACGGCGCTTTCGCGCGGGAAGCCTTGCATCAGCATGCCTACATCGGAGGTCGTGCCTCCGACATCGACGACCATCGCATCGCCGATGCCCGCCAGACGTGCCGCGCCGCGCATCGAATTGGTGGGCCCGGAGGCAAAGGTCAGAACCGGATAACGTTCCACATGATCTGGCGTCATGAGAGTGCCGTCGTTCTGGCTGATGAAGAAAGGCGCGGTGATCCCCTTGCCACGTAGCGCGGTGCGGAAACTCGCGACAACCTTGACCGAAAGCTCGGCCAGACAGGCATTCATGATGGCGGCATTCTCACGCTCGAGAAATCCGACGCGTCCGATCTCATGGCTGAGCGACACTGCGATGCCGGGACATTCCTCACGGAGGATTTCGGCCGCGCGCAATTCCATCACCGCTGTCACGGGCGAAAAGACCGAGGTGATCGCAGCGCTGCGCAGCCCCTTGGCCCTGATCTCCTTCGCCACCTCCAACACGCCCATTTCGTCGAGCGGAGCGATTTCGCGGCCGTCGAACTCATGCCCGCCGCGTAACATGTAGGTATGACGCCCCAGCGCACCGGCCAGATCGGCGGGCCAGTCGGTCATCGGCGGCACCCCGCGCGTTGCAGGAAGACCGATACGGACAGCCGCAACCTGCAACAGGCGCCGCCGCTCGACCACCGCATTGGTGAAATGCGTTGTACCGATCATCACGGCGTCGACTGCCGCCGCGGGGACCCCGCTTTCGTCCAGGACGGTGGCAAGCGCGGCGGAAATGCCCGAGCTGACGTCCTCGGTGGTCGGAGATTTGCAGGCCGCAATCACCCGGTCTCCCTCAAGAATGACGGCATCCGTATTGGTGCCGCCCACATCAATGCCGATACGCATTGGCAGGTCCTCTCACTTTCAAAACTTCATGAGTCGCCGGTCTCAACCGGCCGGCAGAAGACGCGCGCGGACGGGCGACCAGCCGATATTCACAAACTCGCCGGGCTGCCACCGGACCAGGTGCACCTGGTTCTGGCGCTCGGCCACCACCTCCTGCCCCGCCAGATCGAGGCGGTAGCGCACCGTCGCCCCCTGATAGGTCTCCCCCAGGACGCGCGCCTGCATCACCGGCACACCCGCCTCCTCGGCCTCGGCCCCCATCAATACATTCTCCGGACGGATCACCAGCCGGACCGCGGTTCCCTTCGGAATGTGATGCCTGACACCCGCCATCAGAACCTGATCCGCGAGTTGCAGGGACGCCCGGCCATCGGCGGCTTCGAGGCAGGTGCCATTCAGAACATTGGACTGTCCGATAAAGGTGGTGACGAACAGGGTGGACGGATCCTCGTATATTTGTGTCGGCGTACCGCTTTGCTCGACACGGCCCCCACGCATCACCCCGATCCGATCCGACATCGTAAGTGCCTCGTCCTGATCGTGAGTGACATAAATCGTCGTGATACCAAGTTCTTGCTGAAGGCTCTTTATCCAGAACTTCATTTCTTCCCGCAGCGCCTTGTCGAGTGCCGAGAGCGGCTCGTCCAGAAGCAGGATGCGCGGCCTCGTCACCAGGACTCGCGCCAGCGCCACGCGCTGCTGCTGCCCACCCGACAAGTTCCGCTGGTAACGATCCTCGAACCCCGTGAGGCCCACCTGCGCCACCGCGGCCTTCACCGCCGTGTCGATCTCCATCCGCGACCGCTTGCGCAGCTTCAGACCGAAGGCGATGTTCTCGGCCACGGTCATATGCGGGAAAATCGCATAATTCTGGAACACAATACCGACATCGCGCTTTTCGGGAGGCAGCGCCGTCACATCCTCGCCGCCAATGACGATCCGCCCGGCGGAGGGTTTGACAAAGCCTGCCACCATCCGCAGGGTCGTCGATTTGCCGCAGCCCGAGGGACCGAGCAGCGCATAGAACTCGCCCTCCTCGATATGCAGCGTTACGGCTTCGACCGCAACGGCCTCCGCATAGGTCTTGGTCAGTTGTTCGAGCCGGATGTCGGACACGGCGCAGCCACCTCGTTCTTTTCGGTTATAGAGGAAAAGCGGCTACCCGGGCCGGGTCACGCCGCCCGGGGAATCACGATCCGAAGATCTCGTTCACGGTTTCGACGATGTCGATTTCTTCGTCCAGGTACGCCTGCCAGTCGGGGATATGCAGACCGTCGGTCGCATCCGCACTGTTGACCACGCCAAGCGCGGCCATCTTCTCGGGGATCACGGCCTCCCGGTTCGAGGGACGCATCCAGAACGTGTCGGCAAAGGCGGTCTGGTAGTCGGCGTCGAGGTAGCGATCGAGCAGCGCAAAGCTGAGCTTCTTGCTCATCGGATCGGCATATTTGCTGATCGTCTTGGTCTGCGTCAGGATGCCCTTGTACTCATCCCAATAATAGAGATCGACCGGAACGCCCTTTTCCTTCTGCAACAGAGCCTCGGCATCGGACTGCACCGCGATCTCGACCTCGCCGCGCTCCACCAGCGTCGCCATGTTGCCCGTGAAATCGGAAATCTTCATCGGCATGGCATCGCGCATCGCCTGATATCCGGCCGCGAAATCCGTCTCGCCCTCACCGAAGGCTGCCGCGGCCGCCATGAAGAACATCATCTGCAACGTGTTGGAGGTGATGTAGGTGCCGCGCTTTCCGGCGTAGTCCTGCAGCCAAAAATCCTTGAAACCCGCCGGCGTCACGCCCGTGTCCGTCCGATAGACGTAGCAATAGCGCGAGAAAGCCCACGTCACGCCGACCCCCGTCTGCGAGGCGAAGTCCCACAGCTTGGCGGTATTCGGCACGTTTGCCTTGATCTCTTCCACATCCATGAAATAGTCGCCCGCCGCGGAGGTCTTGAACATTTCAGGCATGTTCCAGTTGGCCAGATCGACGGGCGGATGCTCCGCCCCGCCAGCGACGAATTTCGGAAACCAGGGAAAGGTGCTGTCATAGCGGATCTGGCAGTTGAAGTCCTTCTGGAATCGATCGAGCAGCAGCGCGTTCTGCGTCTCCTGCCAATAGCCGCCCCATTCGGCCAGGTTCAGCACGGCGCCGCCCGCGTCAAAGACGTCGCCGTCATAGGTCACATCCTGCGACCAGGCGTGATTGATATTGAACAGACTGACCCCGGCGGCGGCGGCGCCGGTCCTGAGCAGGCTACGTCGGCTGAGGCCCTTGTTGGACATCGTCATGGTTCACTCTCCTTGCTGGAAAAGGCCGGTTCAACGCCGGCGCAACATTTTCTTGAGGTTGACGAGGCGGGACGTGAGCAATGTCGAAACGGTGACGAGAAAGATTGCAAAGATCCCCGCCGCCGCGGCCGTAGGTTCGAAGGCGTAGCGCAGCGAGGTGTACATGGCGATCGGCAGGGTTTGCAGATCGGGAGTGGACAGGAACAGCGTCAGTTCGAACTGGCCGAAGCTGACGATGAAGGCGAAGATCGTGCCGGCGGTGATGCCGGACGCGATGTTAGGCAGGGTGACCTTGACGAATGCCTGCGCCGCAGTGGCACCCAAGGCGCGCGCCGCCTCTTCGATGGAAAGATCGAAATCCACCAGCGATGCGGTGACCGTGGCAATCACGAAAGGCATCGTGACCAGGACGTGACCGATCAGCAGGCCAGTCAGGCTACGGGCAAGGCCGATATCCGTCCAGATGTAGAACACATAGAGTGCCAGCCCCAAAACCACTCCAGGCAGGATGACGGGCAGGATGAACAGACCCCGGAGGAGTTCCCGCGCCCTGCTCCTCGTGCGGGTCAGGAACACCGCCGCCAAGGTGCCCAGCACAGTGGATACCAGCGTCGTGACCAGCGCCAGCCCGAAGGACAGCTTGAACGCCGGAAGGAATGTGGGCGAGACAAAGAATCCTTTCACCCAGCGCAACGAGATCCCCTCGGGCGGGAAAGTCAGATATTCTCCGGAGTTCAGCCCTGCCATCACTACGATGGCCACCGGCACGAGCAGGACCAGAAGCGCGAGCCCGGCGAGCAGCCGAAAAGCAAACGGAACGGGATTGATCTCGTTCATCACACGCGACCTCCGGCATTGCGGCGCAGCGCGAGGATGTAAAGCGCCATGGCGAACAGCGATGTCAGGAACAGGACAACCGCCACCGCCGCGCCGAACTGCCAGCGCCCGACCTCCGCGATCTGCTGATAGATGTGGATCGGCAGGGTGATGACCTTCCAGCCCCCCATCAGCGCGGGCACCACGTAGGACGAGATCGCCAGCGCGAAGACCAGCAGCGTTCCCGCATAGACGCCGGGCAGCGACAGCGGCCAGGTGATCGTGCGCATCACATGCCAGCGGGAAGAGCCGAGGCTGCGTGCAGCCTCCTCGAGCGCCGGGTCGATCGACCTGATCGTGCCGATCAGAGACAAGATCATATAAGGCAAGGTCACCTGTACCAGCCCCAGGATCACCCCGAAGGCATTGTACATCAGCGGCAATGGCTCCGATATCAGCCCCAGCGCCAAAAGGCCCGAGTTGATCAGCCCCCGGTCGCCCATCAACACCATCATGCCATAGAGCCGGATCACCATATCGAGTTGCATCGAGGCAAGCACCAGGATGGTCAGCAGCGTCACGACGCCGGGCCGCATGCTTCGGGCGATGACGAAGGCGAGCGGGTAACCGACCACCAGACAGATCAGGGACACCGCCATCCCGATCCAGACCGACCGAAAGATCGCGGTGTAATAGAGCGGGCGGGTGAAGATCCGCTCGTAATTATCCCAACTCAGCCGTCCCTGAAAGGTGAGGACGCCGGGCGAGGCCTCGTCAAAGCTCGATGCGAAGAGCGACAGGACCGGTATCAGGAAGAACAGTACGATGAAAAGGATCGCGGGCACCACCAGCCACCACATGTTCGGCAGCAACCACGCCGGCCGCTGACGCATCCACACCCGATCCGCCGTCAATTCCGCCATCGCATCACTCCGCCGCTTTCGTATGCAGATCGGGCATGTCGTAGCCCGGCATCGGCTTGACCGGCGGCAGCGGGAATGTCAGGGTCGAATGACTGAGATCGCTGCGCACCAGCGCCACGGCGATGTTCACTGCCGTCGGGATCGGGTCGATCACCGGAATGTCTATCCCCCGCGCGAGCAGTCCGGCCCGCAACCCGGCCGCACAGCCCATAAGGCCGGTGCAGCCGAAGACCACCGCATGTGCCCCGTCCTGCTCCACCGCCCGCTGCGCCTCATCCACCAGCGCCGATTGCGTGGCGGCGAGATCGTCTTCCAGCGACAGCACGGGAATGTCGAGAGATCGCACCGAGGCCAGGCGCGACGGGAGACCCGCCAAGGCCGCAGCGTTTTCGAACTGCGGGATCAGGCGCGGCAGCACAGTGAGGACCGAAAACTTCTGTCCCAGCATCGCCGCCACATGCAGGCCGGTCTGACAGGGGCCCAGTACCGGAATGGTCACCGCCTCCCGTGCGGCGCGCAGACCGGGATCGCCCATGCAGTCGATGATACAGGCGTCCACCCCTTCGCGCTCGGCCTCGACGATCCGGACCACAGTGTCCGGAACCGCCATCGCGGTTTCGTATTCGCTTTCGATCGACCCCGGTCCCCTGGAAATCTGCGTGGCCGAAACCGTCAGCCCCGGCGCCTCGAGGCTCTTGAGTGTGTCCTTTCGGCGAAAACCAAGCGTGGTAATTGGCGACACGACACGAACATGAACCTGACGTTCCATTCCCGACCCCCTCTCGAAACATTGGGTTGGTAGATGATCAAAGGCTGTCATCCCGACGCGCCTGTTAGAAAGGCACTTCGCGAATAGGTTCGCGACTGTTACGGAGCATTCCAGGAACGGAATTGATCCGAAGACCAATCCTTTCGGATAGGGGTACGCAATTTTAACTTTTATTTTCAAAATGATGAATTCAGCCATAAAATACGACTGCACAAGGCTGCCACCTATCCGGCCTTTGCCGCTCTCTTGCGAGTACGCTGAACAATTCACAGACTCCGCCTCATATCAGAACGGAGTCTCAACCATGCCCCGGACCTTTCCCGAACGCCGACCGCCCTTTCGCGAGCGCTTACGCCTTCTTACGGAACTGATTGGCAACAACCTGTACGACGCAGGCCGGTTCTGGCGCGCGTCCTTTACCGATGCGGCCAAGACGCGGGAAAACCTGCGGGCGCGCATTGCCATCGGTCTGCATTTCCTGGAATACGGCATGTCGCTTCGTGATACGGTGCAGGGCCGGGGGCTGGACCGGGCACAGCAACTCGCCGAGGATGTCGACACCTATCTGGCGAGCTTCGGACCCGACGCCACGACTGAAATCGCGCTGCGCACGCTGGAAAGCTACCTGCGACACAACGCGGGCGCCGAACTGGACCTGAGCCGCCTGACGGAGGTGGTGGAGGGATATGCAGCGCTCGAACGCAACGGGCTGCGCGGCGGCAGCGAAGAGGTGAGCGCCGAAGACATCCGGGCCCGCGGCAGGATGGACTTCCTGAGCTTTGCCGAGGCCCGCCACTCCATCCGCAACTATGCGCCCGGCCCCGTCCCCGCCGATTCCATAGAACGCGCGGTGCAGGTAGCCCAGCAATCGCCGTCCTCCTGCAATCGCCAAACCTGCCGCGCCCGCATCTGGACCCGGCCGGACGCCTGTGCCCGCATCCTCGCATTGCAGTCCGGCAATCGCGGCTTCGGAGACCAGCTTGGCGGCGTGGCGGTCATCACCTCCGACCTGGCGCACTGGGAGCAGGCGACGGAGCGCTACCAGGGCTGGATCGATGGCGGTCTGTTCGCCATGAGCTTCGTCTACGGGCTTCATGCCGAAGGACTTGGTGCGGTCATGCTCAACTGGTCGGAGTGCAAGGGACGCGACCGCGAGCTCCGCCGCCTGATCGGTCTGCCAGAGAGCGAACTGATCGTCACGCTGATCGGTTTCGGCAACCTGCCCGATACACTGCGCGTGCCGGTCTCGCAGCGCAAACCCCTGTCATATGCGGCCAGCTTCGATCAGCCGCTTGCGGAATGATCCGGATGTGCGGGAACTTCCGTATCGGAAATCTCCGACGGGCAATGGCTTCATTCCTCCGCACAAATGACAATGGTGGCGATGTCCTGGCGTACCGCGGCAGGTCCGCCACATCCACGTTCCGAAGATGCCGGGACCGAACGCCTAACGCACCGGCGGGATCGAATAGGTCATCGAGGCATGGGCGAGGATCGCCGCCTCGTCCGGATTGCGGATCGTCGCCTGCCCCACCGCGAGGCTCCGCCCGAGCTTCATGAGCCGCGCCTCGCCCAGTAGCGGCACCCCCGCGGCGGGCTTGCGCATGAAGTCGATATGCGCGTTGGTCGTGACCGCGAGCGCGACCGGGCCGAGTTTCGCGAGGATCGCGAGGTAGATCGCCACATCCGCGAGCAGGAACATCGACGGCCCCGACACGGTGCCGCCGGGCCTCAGATGCCGCGCATCCGGCGTGAGCCGCAGCGTCACCGCCTCCTCGCTCACCGACTCGACGCCGAGAATGTCGGCGACCTCGCCGAACTCCGCGGCGAGGAAGGCGCCAAGCGCCGCCCTGTCCGTCACGTTCTTCATCAGACCCCGTAGATCGCGCCGAATTTCTCCTCGAGATAGTCGAGGAGCGGGAGTTCCGAGGGTTCGAAGCCGCAGGCGTGCACGACGGTCTCGCGCGGCGCGCGCAGCCCGCCGTACTGCTGGAGGTTGTCCCTGAGCCAGCCGGTCGCGCCCGTCGTGTCGCCGCGCGACAGCTGCGCGTCGAGATCGGGCACATCCGCCCGCAGCGCCTTGTGAAGGCATCCGGCATAGACATTGCCGAGGCTGTAGGTCGGGAAATAGCCGAAGAGCCCCACCGGCCAGTGCACGTCCTGAAGGCACCCGTTGGAGATCCGGTCCACCGTCACGCCGAAATCCGCCGCGAACCGCGCGTCCCACGCCTCCGGCAGGTCGCGGATCTCGAGCGTTCCGTTGACGATCTCGCGTTCCAGATCGAAGCGCATGAGGACATGCAGGTTATACTGCACCTCGTCGGCCTCGGTGCGGATGAAACCGGGGGTGACGCGGTTGACGGCGGCAAAGAACGCCTCCGCGCTGTCGATGCCGAAGTCGCCGAAGGTCTCGCGCATCTGGCCGTAGAGATATTCGGTGAAGGCGCGCGACCGGCCGAGCTGGTTCTCGTAGATCCGCGACTGGCTTTCATGCACCCCCATGGAGACGCCCGCGCCCAGCGGCGAAAGCAGGTAGTCGGGCGAGATGTTCTGTTCGTAACAGGCATGCCCGGTCTCGTGGATCGTGGAATAGATCGAGTTGAGCGGGTCTTCGGGATTGGTCCGCGTCGTGATGCGCACATCGAGGCCCGAGCCGGAGGAGAAGGGATGCACCGCCTTGTCGATCCGCCCGCGGGAGAAATCGTAGCCGAAGACGCCCGCGAGCCCTTCGGTCAGCGCCATCTGCCGGTCCTCGTCGAAGCTGCCGGACAGCGCCTTCGGTGCCTCCGCGCCGAGGATGCGGTCGCGGAGCGCCACGAGACGCGGGCGCAGCGCGCCGAACATCGCCTCGAGCGCCGCGCCGGAGGAGCCCGGCTCGTAATCCTGATGCAGCGCGTCCCAGAGATCGGCATGATCCGTCCCCTCCCTGAGCGCCGCCGCCTCCTCCCGGCGCAGGCGCACGACCTCCTCGAAGGTGGGGGCGAAATGGGCGAAATCATCGCGGGCGCGGGCCTCCGCCCAGATCCCCTGCGCGACCGAGGTGACGCGCGCGATCTCCGCGGCGAGCCGGGCGGGCACCTTCGTGTTGCGCGCGTAGTCGCGGCGGATGTGGCGCATGTAGGCGCGCCCGAAATCGTCGAGCGACGCCTCGTCGATCGCCGCGATCCAGTCGCCCAGCCGCGGATCGACCCGGCGGGCGTGGAGCACCGCCTCGAGCGCGGCCATCTCCTCGCCGCGCTGCTCGGCCGCACCGCGCGGCATCACCGTCTCCTGGTCCCAGGACAGCCGCCCCATGATCGCCGCGAGCGCCTGCGTCTCCCGGTCATAGGCCATCAGATCGTCGAAATGTGCCATGTCAGCGGGCCTCCCGGACGGATTGGGATTTCGGATACTGGCTGAGGAAGCGTGCGTGCAGGATCGCGACGAACAGCGCCACCGCCCCCACCTGATGCGCGAGCCCGAGCGCCAGCGGCGCGCCGTGCAGCACGGTCATGATCCCGAGCACGACCTGAAGGAACAGCACCGCTCCCATGAGCGTGAACGCCCCCGCCGTCACGCGATAGGCCGATTTGCGGCCCTTGAGCATGACGACGATCCCATAGGCGAACAGAAGATAGCCGACGCAGCGGTGGATGAACTGCACCAGCGCGGGATTCTCGAAGAAATTGCGCCAGACCGGCGCGAGGTCGAACGGATCGGGCGGCAGCACCTGCCCGCCCATCAGCGGCCAGTCCGTATAGCCGCGGCCCGCGTCGATGCCGGCGACGAGGGCGCCGAGGAGGATCTGGAGGAAGGCGAGGTGCAGCATGCCCGTGGACATGCCGAAGAGCTTGCCGTCGCGCGCGCGCCGGGCCTGCATCAGCTCCGGCTCGCTGCGCCCCAGAAGGAAGACATACCAGGCGATGAACCCGAGGATGACGAAGGCGAGGCCGAGATGGGTCGCCAGCCGGTAGGAGGCGACGTCGAGCCTTTCGCCCTCGAGCCCCGAGGACACCATCCACCAGCCGATCGCGCCCTGAAGCCCGCCGAGCGCGCCGATCAGGATCAGGCGCCTGTGCCAGCCCGCCGGCACCCGGCGCGCCAGGGCGAAGCCGGCATATCCGACGGCCCACACGAGGCCGATCACCCGGCCGAGCTGGCGATGGCCCCATTCCCACCAGTAGATCGACTTGAACTCCGACAGCGTCATGCCCGCGTTCTGGATCTGGTATTCGGGGATTTGCTGGTATTTCTCGAATTCCGACTGCCAGGCGGCCTCGTCCATCGGCGGGATCGCCCCGGTCACGGGCTTCCATTCGGTGATCGAGAGGCCGGAATCGGTGAGCCGCGTCAGCCCGCCCACCGCGATCATCGCCATGACGAGCGCGAAGATCACCAGAAGCCAGAGGCGGATGCCCCGGCGCGCGCCGCCGCGGCCCTTTTCGATGAGTCCGCCCCGCGGCGCGGCGGCGGGTTTCTCATCCGTCGTCACCTCCTCGAAAATGCTGCGTTTCTGCGCCATGTGCGATCCCTTCTGCGAACCCCGCGTTGCTGCGGCAGACCCTAGGCAGGCGGCGCGCGGAGGGCAAGCACTCATGGTGGCGCACCGGCCTGCGACGGCGTGCGGGAGGCGCCGCGCGGCGTCACGAAATCGTGGGAGGCGGCCGGGGAACGCGCGGGCGGGGTCGCGGCGTTCTTCCGTCAGACCGGCTCCGCACGAGCCCCATGCGAAAAGGAGGTCGACATGACCCGACTGACCCGCAAGCTGACCGCCTGTGCCCTCGGCGGGGCGCTTCTCGCCGCCCCCTTCGCCGCCGGGGCGCAGAGCGTGAACCAGAACTACATCGGCTCGAACGCGCCGCAGGCCTATCAGGACGCGGCCAATCCGCAGGGCGACTATGTCGTGCGCGGCGTGACGCTCAACGCCCGGTCCGGCCCCGGCACCGGATATTCTGCGGTGCGCACCTTCGCGCCGGGCACGGTGCTCTACGAGCTCGACCGCCAGGGCAACTGGGTGCAGGTGGTGCCGACGCCGAACGCGAACCCGCTCTGGGTCTCGGCCTCCTACCTCTCGCCGGTGACGGCCCCGCGGGTGGTGACCCCGCGGCCGCTCGACCAGGGGCGGCCCTATGACGGGCCCTATCCGCTGGTGATCCAGAACAACTGACGCGGGCCATTGCCCTGGCCGGGAGCAGGTGTCATCCCCGCTCCTTCCACCGCCTCATCTGGCGCATCATGCCGTGGAACACCTGCACGTCCGATTTCGTGAGCGGCATCCGGCTCCAGAGGTTGCGCAGCACGAGCTTCATGCCCTCGGCCTTTTCCGGCGGAAAGAAGAATCCCGCCTGCTCCAGCGCCTCCTCGTAGTGATCCCCGAGCTTTTCGACCTCGAGATGACCGGCCCAGTCGGTCTTGGCCATTTCCGTCACCTCGGGCGCGGCCTCGCTCGTCTGCCGCCCCCATTCATAGGCCATCAGCAGCACCGCCTGCGCGAGGTTGAGCGAGGGAAAGAGCGGGTTGACCGGCACGGTGACGATCGCATTCGCCTCCACCACATCCTCGTTCTCGAGGCCCGCGCGTTCCGGGCCGAACATCACGCCGACCCTGCGCCCCTGCGCGGCGAGCGCGCGGGCATGTTCCATCGCGCGTTCGGGCGTCATCACGGGTTTGGTAATCCCCCGCATCCGCGCCGTGGTGGCAAAGACATAGTCGCAATCCGCCACCGCCTCGCGCACGGACCCGAAATGCCCCGCCTCGTCCAGAAGCCGCCCGGCGCCCGAGGCCATCGCCACCGCCTTCGGGTTGGGCCAGCCGTCGCGCGGCGCCACGACGCGCATCCGGTCGAGACCGAAATTCCACATCGCCCGCGCGGCCCCGCCGATATTCTCGCCCATCTGCGGACGCACGAGGATGAAGGCGGGCGCAGGCCCCGCGAGCGGTTCGGACATGAGGATCTCCCGGACAGACGGCATTCGGCCCGCGTGATAGGCGCAAATGGGCAGGGCGGCAAGGCTTCCGCCCGCCGCCCGGCTGCGCTATAGGGGGCGAAACCCTTCGAGGACCGACGAGAAATGCCCGAGCCGGGAAAAGACCTGCCGCAGATCTACCTGCTGACCCCCACCGCCTTCGACCCCGAGAGCTTCGCCCCCCGGCTCGCCGCCGTGCTCGAGGCCCATCCCGTCGCCTGCGTGCGCCTCGCGCTCGCCTCGAAGGACGAATACGAGCTCGGCCGCGCCGCCGACGCCTGCCGCGAGGTCTGTCACGCCCGCGACGTGGCCATCGTGATCGAAAGCCACGTCGGCCTCGCCGAACGCCACGGGCTCGACGGCGTGCACCTCACCGACGGCCCCCGGTCGATCCGCAAGGTGCGGAAGGTCCTGGGCGAGGATGCCATCGTCGGCGCCTTCTGCGGCGCATCGCGGCACGACGGCATGACCGCGGGCGAGATCGGCGCGGATTACGTCGCCTTCGGGCCGGTGGGCGAGACCGGTCTCGGAGACGGCACGCGGGCGGATCGCGAGCTGTTCGAATGGTGGTCGGCGATGATCGAGGTGCCGGTAGTGGCCGAGGGCGCGCTGTCGGCCGATCTGGTGCGCGATCTCGCCCCGGTGACCGATTTCTTCGCCATCGGGGACGAAATCTGGTCTCAGGACGATCCGGTCGGGGCCTTGGGCGCGCTGATCGCCGCGATGGGATGAACGGCCCTCAGGCGTCGCGATAGGGCGCGGGAACCTCGGGCAACCCCGCGCGCACCGCCGCCTCGCAGCGCGCCGCCATCTCCTTTCGCCCCGCCACGTCCTTCACCGCGATCGGATCGTGGAAGATCACCTCCACCCGCCCCTGCGGCGCCGCGCGCAGCACCTGCATGAGCGACGGGCCGAAGGCCATGTCTCCCCACCAGCCGTAGAAGCGGGGATCCTCCCCCGCGGGCGCGACATAGCGCACCGTCACCGGCTGCACCCAGACCTCCTCGCGCAGCTCCGGGGCGAAGAAGGCGGCGAACAGCGTCGGCTTGAACGGCAGGACGCGCAGGCTGTCCGAAGACGTGCCCTCCGGGAAGAACAGCAGCTTGTGGCCGAGGTGCAGACGCTCCTCGAACAGCGCCTTCTGTTTGCCCGCCTCGCGCGGATCGCGGGTGATGAACACCGTGCCCGTCGCCCTCGCGAGGGGGCCGATACCGGGCCAGCCCGCGACCTCCGCCTTGGAGACGAAGAACACCCGCTCCACCGCGTTCAGCACGAAGATATCGAGCCATGTGGAATGGTTGGCGACGACCGCGCCATGTTGGCGCATCGGGCGGCCCGTCACGGTGAGCCCGATCCCCATGAGGCGCAGGGCATTGCGCGAGACGACGCGCGGAAACACCGGGGACCAGGGTCGCCGCCGGCCCACCAGCAGCGCCTCGACCGCGCGGGTCGCGAGCATCGCGAGGAGGCAGAGGAGGATCATCAGAACCACCGGCAGGCCCCGGCGCACCGCCCGCCAGGTGCCGAACCGCACCGCGCGCGGCGGCGCGGGCGGGATCGGGCTCTCCCAGGAGGGTGCGCTCATGCGAGCGCCTCCTGCGTGTAGAGCGCGCGCTGGCGCGGGGAGATCTGCGCCGTGTCGAGGATCAGGAGCACGTCGACCGTGTTGAAGGCCCGGTCGACATAGGCGCCCTCGCCCACCGTCCCGCCGAGGCGCAGATAGGCCTTGATCAGCGGCGGGATCGCGAGCATGGCGCGCCTGCGGTCGATCTCCGCCTCGGGCACGAGGTCCATCCTCTGGAAATGCTGCGGCAGGGCGCGGGCGCGCAGCGCCTCGGGCGCGAGATGGCGGTGATGCAGCAGCGACAGCGCCTCCGCGTGCCGCGCCACATCCGCGCCGAAGAAGGAAGCCGTGCCGAAGAGCACGTCATAGCGTTCCTCGATGACATAGCGCGCAAGCCCCGCCCACATCTGGAACAGCGCCGGTCCGCCGCGATAGTCCTTCGCCACGCAGGAGCGCCCGAGCTCGAGCAGCCGCTTGCCCGACCGCTTGAGCGGCGTGAGATCGTATTCGCCTTCGCTGTAGAACCCGCCGAGCGCCTCCGCCTTGTCCTGCGACAGGAGCCGGTAGACGGCGACGCAGGTGTCGAGCGGATCCGCCGAACGCGCCGGATCGACGAGCATCAGATGCCGGTAGGCCGGGTCGAACCGGTCCGCCTCGAGCTGTGCCGCGTGATCGACCATCTCCCCGTCCGAGCCCAGCTCCTCGACGAAGACGCGGTAGCGCAGACGTTGCGCCGCCCGCAGCTCCGCCTCGGTCTCGGCGAATTTCAATCGAAATCGCGGCTGCTCCAAACTCATTCTCGCGCCGGTCCTTTCTCATCGGTGGACGGGTTTTAAGGTTTTGTTGATCTTGATGCAACAAAATGGGAAAAGCGCAGCGCCGCCTCGCGTCAAGGTTGATCTGACATCACGGCTCAGCGACCATGAGGCGAAAAGGGGTTTCGTGCCTCACCCGAACACAGGAAGGAGCGCCACCCGACGGCTGTCGAGCACGACCTTGCCGGCATGCTGGAACATCACGGTGATCTTGCCGCCGATATTGGACTGCACCTGCCCGAGGCCCCAGTCGCTTTGGGTCGGATGGCGGACCATCTGCCCCGGCTCCAGCATCGCGTTGAGATCGTCCATGGCCATCCCGCCTTTCCCAGGTCATCCCCGAACGAGGAGACAAAATGACTGACACACTTGCCCGCGACATCGCCGCCATGATCGGCTCCCGCATCTGCCACGACCTGATCAGCCCGGTGGGCGCGATCTCGAACGGGGTGGAACTGCTCGCGATGTCCGGCGCCGCCGCCGGTCCCGAAATCAGCCTTATCTCCGAAAGCGTGGAGAATGCAAATGCCCGCGTGCGATTCTTTCGCATCGCCTTCGGCATGGCCTCTCCCGGACAGATGACCTCGCGCAGGGAGATGGCCGGCGTTTTCAAGGGGATCGCCACCCCGCGCCTCACATATCGCTGGGAGGTGCCGGAGGACATGCCGCGCGAAGAAGTGAAGCTCGCCTGCCTGATGACGATGTGCGTGGAGACCGCCCTGCCCCGCGGCGGCGAAATCCGGATCGGACGGACCGGAGGGCAATGGAGCGTGTGCGCCCAGGCCGAGCGGCTTGCCCCCGCGCCCGATCTCTGGGCCCGGCTCGACGCCCTGTCCCCGGCGGAGGGCCTGCGCCCGTCCGAGGTCCAGTTCCTGCTCGCCCCGATGCAGGCGGCCGCCCTCGGGCGGCGCATCGGCCATGCGACGGGCGAAGGACAGCTCACGCTGACGGCCTGAGCCGTCCCGCCCGCGCGCCGCTCCGCCTCAGGATCGCGTCGCGCCCTCGGAGGTCACGAGATACTTGAAGCTCGTGAGCTGTTCGGCCCCCACCGGTCCGCGGGCGTGCATCTTGCCCGTGGCGATGCCGATCTCCGCCCCCATGCCGAATTCGCCGCCATCGGCGAACTGGGTGGAGGAATTGTGCATCAGGATCGCGCTGTCGAGGCGGGAAAAGAACCTGTCGACGTTCTCGGGGGTTTCCGAAATGATGCAATCCGTGTGGCTCGAGGAATAGCGCCGGATATGGGCGATCGCCGCGTCCACGTCATCGACCACCTTCGCGGCGATGACCGCGTCGAGATATTCGCGCCCCCAGTCCTCCTCGGTCGCGGGCGTCACCGCCCCGTCCAGCGCCTGCACCGCCGCATCGCCGCGCACCTCGATGCCCTTGTCCACCAGCGCCGCGATCAGGTCGCGCCCCAGCGTGTCGGCGATGTCACGATGGATCAGCAGGCATTCCGCCGCGCCGCAGATCCCGGTGCGCCGCGTCTTCGCGTTCACCACCACGCGCATCGCCTTTTCCGGATCGGCGGAGGCATCGACGAAGATATGAACGATCCCCTCGAGATGGGCAAATACCGGCACCCGCGCCTCGCGCTGCACCAGCCCCACGAGCCCCTTGCCGCCACGCGGCACGATCACGTCGATATACTCGACCGCGCGCAGCATCTCCTGAACCGCCGCACGGTCGCGCGTCGGCACGCGCTGGATCGCGTCCTCCGGCAGCCCGGCCTTGCGCAGTCCTTCCAGGAGACAGGCGTGGATCGCGCCGGAACTGTGGAAACTCTCCGACCCGCCGCGCAGGATCACCGCATTCCCGGCCTTCAGGCACAGCGCGCCGGCATCCGCCGTCACATTCGGACGGCTTTCATAGATCACGCCGATCACACCCAGCGGCGTGCGCACGCGCCGGATATGCAGCCCGTTCGGACGGTCCCATTCCGCGATCACCTCGCCCACCGGATCCTTCTGCGCCGCGATGGCGCGCAGCCCGTCCATGATGCCGCGGATGCGCGACTCGTCGAGCGTGAGCCTGTCCATCATCGCCTCCGTCAGGCCCTTTTCGCGCCCGAAGGCGAGATCCTTCTCATTGGCCGCGATGATCTCCTCCCGCCGCGACCAGAGCGCATCCGCCGCCGCCAGAAGCGCGGCATCCTTCTGTTCGGCAGGCGCGCTGGCAAGCTCCGCGCTCGCCGCCTTCGCCTTTTGTCCGAGCCCGGCCATGAGTTCCTTCACGTCGATATCACCCGTCATAGCACCAGATCGTCCCTGTGTATCAAGGCGGCCCGGCCCGGATAGCCGAGGATCGCCTGTATGTCTTCGGAATGCGCGCCCTTGATCGCTTCCGCCTCCTCCGAGGTGTAGCGCGACAGCCCGAGCCCGATGCGCACACCGTCGGGTCCGAGTATCACGACCGGTTCGCCGCGGCCGAAATGGCCGACCACCTCCGTCACGCCGACCGGCAACAGCGACCGCCCCTGGCCGAGCGCGCGCACGGCCCCCGCGTCGAGATGCACCTCGCCCTTCGGCTTCATCGCCCCGATCCAGCGCTTGCGCGCCCGGTCGGGATCCTCGTGGGCGAGGAACCACGTCGCCCGCGCACCGTTCTCGAGCGCCCGAAGCGGGCGGTCCACCGCACCCTGGGTGATCGCCATCGCGCAGCCGCCGCCGATGGCGGTCTTCGCGGCCATGATCTTCGTCTTCATCCCGCCCTTGGAGACGCCGGAGACCGGCTCGCCCGCCATCGCCTCGATCGCGGGGGTGACATGGTCGACCACCGGCAGGTGGCGGGCCTGCGGATCGACCGCCGGATTGGCGGTGTAGAGCCCGTCCACATCGGACAGGAGCACGAGCCGGTCCGCCCCCACCGTCACCGCGATCTGCGCCGCCAGCCGGTCGTTGTCGCCATAGCGGATCTCGTCCGTGGCCACCGTGTCGTTCTCGTTCACGATCGGCACCACGCCGAGTGCCAGAAGCGCGTCGAGCGTGGCCCGCGAATTGAGATAGCGCCGCCGGTCCGCCGTGTCCTCGAGCGTCAGCAGCACCTGCGCCGTGGTGATCCCGTGCGGCTCCAGCGCCTCCTGATAGGCGCGCGCCAGCCGGATCTGCCCGACGGAGGCCGAAGCCTGCGACTGTTCGAGCGGCAATTCCCCCGGCGGAAGGCCCAGGATGCCGCGCCCGAGCGCGATGGAGCCGGAGGAGACGAGGATCACCTTCGCCCTGCGAGCCCGCAGCATCGCCACATCCGCCGCCAGCCCCTCGAGCCAGTGCGCGCGCAATTCGCCCCGCTCGACGAGCAGCGCCGAGCCGATCTTCACGACGATGCGTTTCGCCTCACTCAGGGTTGCCAAGGCTGGTCGTCCTCTTCCCCGTCCCCGGCCTGTTTCAGCCTGAGCCGGTCCATGGAAATCTCCGCCTTGAGCGCGCGCAGCACCTGGTCGACCCCGTCGCGCGACACGCCCGACATGGTGTAGACGCGCCCGCCCGAGGCCGTCTCGAGCGCCGCGCGCTTCTCCGCGATCTCCTCCTCGAGCAGCGCGTCGGTCTTGTTCAGGACGGTAATCCGCGGCTTGTCCCCGAGCACGTCCGAGTAATTGCTGATCTCGGTGA
Organism: Celeribacter indicus; assembly: GCF_000819565.1. Lineage (NCBI taxonomy): Bacteria > Pseudomonadati > Pseudomonadota > Alphaproteobacteria > Rhodobacterales > Roseobacteraceae > Celeribacter > Celeribacter indicus. Next base: position 2,312,389 of record NZ_CP004393.1, on the reverse strand, counting down.
TGATCGTGTCGTAATCCGCCACCACATCCTCCGACGTGCCGTCCACGAGATGCAGCAGCACCGCGCAGCGTTCGACATGGCCAAGGAACAGGTCGCCAAGGCCCCGCCCCTCGGACGCGCCCTCGATCAGGCCGGGAATATCGGCCACGACGAATTCCGCCCCGTCGATGCCGACGACGCCGAGATTGGGGTGCAGCGTGGTAAAGGGATAATCCGCGATCTTCGGCCGCGCGTTCGAGGTCACCGACAGGAAGGTCGACTTGCCCGCGTTCGGCAGGCCCAGAAGCCCCGCATCCGCGATCAGCTTGAGCCGCAGCCAGATCGTCCGGTCGATCCCCGGCTGGCCCGGATTGGCCTTCGCCGGCGCCTGGTTCGTCGAGGTCTTGAACCGCGCATTGCCCCAGCCGCCGTTGCCGCCCTTGGCGAGCACGACGCTCTGGCCCACCTCGGTCAGGTCCGCGATCACCGTTTCCTCGTCCTCGTCGAGGATCTCCGTCCCCACGGGCACGCGCAGCACGATATCCTTGCCGTCCTTGCCGGTGCGGTTGTTGCCCATGCCGCCCTGCCCGTTCTGGGCGAAGAAATGCTGCTGATAGCGGAAGTCGATCAGCGTGTTGAGCCCCTCGACCGCCTCCGCGATCACCGAGCCGCCGGTGCCGCCGTCGCCGCCGTTCGGGCCGCCGAACTCGATGAACTTCTCGCGCCGGAACGACACGCAGCCGTTGCCGCCGCTGCCGGAGCGAATATAGACCTTTGCCAGATCGAGAAATTTCATCGCGACATCCTTTGGTTCAGATGCGCTATGTAGCCCGTGCGCGGGCCAAACTCAATTGCCGTTTCGCGCCGCAAAGCCCGCGCGCGGGGATCATCTCGATGCGCGCGGCCTCCTGCCCGCGGGCGAGGCAGGCAGAGAGGGCTTGACCGGTCCCGACACGGCCCATGGCGCGCCGCGCCTTCTCTGCGACCCCGCCTGCGCCGGTCTCTTCCGCCCGGTCGCGGAAATGGCCGGCCGGCTCGGCCTCCGCCGCCTTGGGCATGACGCCGCGCCCCCGGCATCAGCACCCCCGTCAGGAGCCGACCGCGGCCTCCGCGGGCGGTGCCCGCGATCCGCACCGGACGTCGCCGCGAAGACGAGAAACAGCGCACGACAGTCCCTGCGCACCCGTCGCACCGGGACCGGACAACGGAAAGGCGCGCGGGACAGCCGTCTGCGCTCCCCGATCACGTCAGCGCAGGCGGCACATCCGGGCCGCCCGTGGCACGGGATCATGCGAACCGCGGCACGTGTCGCGTCGCGCATGTCGGGGGCGTTCCGACCGGAGGCCCCGAGCCTCAGAGCTTGCGCAGGTAGGTCCAGGTCGGCACATGCGCGCCGCGGGACACGGAATAGGCCTCCGCATCGCCGATATAGGCGAAGCCGCAGGCGGTGACGACGCGCGCGGAGGCCTGATTGTCCTGGAAGATCGCCGCGAACATCGTCTTGCAGGCGAGCGGGTTCGCCTCCACGATCGCGCGCAGCGCGGTGCGGGCGAGCCCCGTGCCCCAGAAGGAGGGCCCGACCCAGAAGGCAACCTCGCACTGGTCGCGGTCGAGCGGCTTGAGGGAAATCACGCCGAGCACTTCCGACAGGCCGTGATCGGAGCCGTCGAGGATCCAGACCTTTTCCTCCGTCTCGGGCTTCAGCGCACGGGCGACGAAGGCCTCCGTCGCGCCCGGCGGCATCGGGTGCGGCAGGGAGCGCGAGTTGCGCGCCACCCGCAGATCGCCCGCATACATCGACAGAAGCCCCGCATCCGACGTCCGTGGCGGGCGCAGCACGAAGCGCTCTGTCTCGATCACCTGTTGGGCGGGACGCTCCGGCGCCTCCGTCAGAACCTGCATATCCATTTCCTTCCTCCCGAAAACCTCATTCCGCGCCGCGTTGGCCGCGCCGCGAAAGCCACATGTAAGCATCCCCCGAATGTATGACAGCCCGGTTAACGCGATGTTGATCGCCCGAAGATGGCGCGAAGACCGCATCGCGACCCTGCGCACCGGGCGCCTCATATGCGAAAGGGACCGGCCTGCGCCGGTCCCCCGATGTCGTCGTCCCTGTCTCGGGGTCGGCTTACTCGGCGGCCTCCGCCACCGGAAGCACGTCCACGAAGGTGCGGTTTTTCAGACCCTTGCGGAAGGTCACCGTGCCGTCGGTGGTCGCAAAGATCGTGTGGTCGCGGCCAAGGCCGACGCCCTCGCCCGGCCAGAACTTCGTGCCGCGCTGGCGCACGATGATGTTGCCGGCGATGGCGGCCTGGCCGCCGAACAGTTTCACGCCAAGACGGCGACCGGCGGAGTCGCGACCGTTCCGGGACGAACCGCCTGCTTTCTTATGTGCCATGGTGTTCTCTCCTTACGGTAACTTACTTGGCCAGCTCTTTGGCCTGTTCAACCCATTCGGGCTTCACTTTGGTCGCTTCGACCGTGTCGGCGTCGAGCTGCGCGAGCTGCGCATAGGTGGTGATGCCGGCCTCGTTGAGCTTTTTCGCAGCGGCCGGACCGACGCCGGTGATCGCGGTGAGGTCGTCGCCCCCGGCGGCCGCCGGAGCTTCGGCCTTCGCGGCGGCCTTTTTCGGCGCCGCAGTCGCCGTCGGAGCGGCAGAGCCCGCACCCACCGCGGCCTTCACGCCGGATTTCTCCGCACCGGCTTCGAGGATGTCGGTGATGCGGAGCAGCGTGAGCTGCTGGCGGTGGCCCTTCTTGCGCTGCGAGGAGTGCTTGCGGCGACGCTTCACGTAGTGGATCAGCTTCTCGCCCTTGATCTGGTCGATCACCTCGGCCTGCACACCCGCCCCTTCGACGAGGGGGGCGCCGATGGTGCCGCCGACCATCAAAATCTCGTTGAACTGGATTTTCTCACCAGCATCGGCCGCGAGCTTTTCCACGCGCAGGACGTCGCCCGCCTGCACCTTGTATTGCTTGCCGCCGGTTTTCAGAACCGCAAACATGCAGTCTTCCTTTCGATTTACCCGCGTCCTGTGGCCCCGGTCCGTCCCGGTGTTGACTGCCTCGAACAGCGCGCCCCTCGGGGGGACGAGATTGTCATTTTCTGCCTTCCGCGGGGCCTCGCGCGCCGATGGCGACACATCCGTCCCCCGAAAAACACATCACCCGGTCGCACCATCTCGGTCCGCCGGGTGGCGCGTATATCCTGAATCGCGGCCGGAAAGTCAAGCCCGATCGGGCCGACCGCCGCCGCCGCGGCCGAAGCCCCGGCCTCAGAGCTGTTCGCCCTCGTAATCCCGCATCAGCCGTGCCGTCCCCGCCCCGAGGCCGCGGGACAGATCCTCATAGACACCGTCGAAGGCCGCGAAGAGCGCCGCGTTGAGCCGCTGGCCCGGCTCCGTCCGCGCGAAGGCGATGTAATCGGCGAATTCCGCATCGCTCAACGTGTCGTAGGCCAGGGTCGAGAACCCGTAGACCCATTCGGAGACATCGGCCCGCACCTCGGGTTCGGAAGCCCAGATCTCGCTCAGGATCTCGCCGTCCGTCATCCCCTCCTCCTGCGGCATGCCGTCCATCCAGAGGCCGCGGTAATAGGCGATGTCGCTGTTCATCGCGCCGACCACGTTGAGCTCCACCAGGTCGTTGACCTGCACATAGGATTCGATGAGCCGCGCGCGTTCGGTGTCGGGATCGAGCTCCGCCCAGGCCTCCCCCGCCGCCGCCTGCGCCTCCTCGGTCGCCAGCGCCTTGCGCGTCTCCAGTTCGAGCCGCGCGATCCGCTGGCCGAGATCGGAGCGGTAGAACTCCACCATCGGCGCGAGATCCGCGCCCTCGAGCGCCGCGCCCATCTCCCTGCGGAAGGCGCGCGCCATCACCGCCGGATCGTAGAGCCGGGTCAGCATCTCCCGCCACGCGACCTCCGGCACGCCATAGCCGGCCTCGGCGAAATCGTCCGCCATGTCGCGCCCCTCCGCCGCCAGCACCTCCGAAACCTCCCGGAAGAGCAGCGCCTCCATCAGCGCGTCGAGATCCGCCCCCTGTTTCGCGGGTTCGGCCATCGCGGCCCGGCCGGTCGCGACGGCGAGCAGCGCCACGAACAGGAAGACGGCGAGAGCCCTCAGCCCGGAGGCAGGCGATATGCGTGCGGTGTCGGTCATGTGATCCCCATTCTGCACCCAATCCGTTACCAAGAGGTAACCGAAGCCCCACGCAAAAGCCATGCGATCTTGGCCGGGGGCCGCATGCCGGCGGCGATCGGCACGGTTTCGCCCAAAAGAAAGTCACGAAAGGGGGTTGCACCGCCCCGAAAGCGCGGCTAAATCACCGCTCCAGACCCTTCGCGGAGAGGTGCCGGAGCGGTCGAACGGGGCGGTCTCGAAAACCGTTGTCCCTTCACGGGGACCCAGGGTTCGAATCCCTGTCTCTCCGCCACTTCAGTCCGCCTCTGGGCACGCCAATCGCCGCCGATTGCCGCACTTTGCCGCCCGCGAGCGTCCTCAGCAGTTCCGTTTTCGATCCCATGATGCGGATCGCATCGTCTGCGACCTCGACTCGCTGCGCCAGGGCGCGCAAATGATCCCGCCGATAGCCGCCCTCACGATCCCGGATACGGTCGCGGGCGATCTGCGAGAATTGCCGGATCATCGCCGGGCTGACGACGCTGTGACCGGGACTGTCGAGCAGCGCCTGTGCCCGGTCGGCGTCGGCCCGCGCCTGATCGCGGATGACCTTGAGGCCGGCGATGCGTTCGGTCAGCGCCGGATCGTCCAGATCGGCGACCCCCGCCTCGATGGCGTCGTAGAGACGCTTGAGGCGCAATTCCGATTCGGTGGCTCGCCGCTGCAATTCGGCGATATGCTGGCGGCGGCGCTCGGCCTGATCTTCTCGGCGGCCGAGGACGCTGCCAAGCAGCTTCTCCAGCCGGTCGGGATCGAGCAGGCGTTCCTCGATATGACCGGCAACCATGGTGTCGAGCTTGTCCATGGGGATGGCGCGCCCCTTGCAGCCGGTTTCGCCCTGACGCGCCCGGATCGAACAGGCATAGTAGCGATAGCGGCCGCTCTTGCCGGTGCGGATGGTCATCGCGCCCCCGCAATTGCCGCAATAGCAGATGCCGGTCAGCAGCGTCGGACCGATCACGACGCGCGCGGGCAATTCGGTCTTGGGGTTGCGGGCCTGTAGGAGCTTCTGCACCGCCTCGAAGGTATCGCGGTCGATGATCGGCGGCACCGGCACGATGACGATTTCATCGGCTTCCTTGTCCGCCTTGTTCTTCCGGTTCTTGCCCCATTGATGCTCGCCCATATAGGTGCGCCGGGTCAGGATGCGGTGAACCTGGCCGACGCCCCAACGGCCGCCGTCGCGGGTGAAGATGCCCTTGCCGTTCAGATGCTTGACGATGGCCTTGACGCCCATCTGGCCGGAATCGCCGTCGCCTTCCAGCGCCAGACGATAGATCAGGCGGATGGTGTCGGCGTGCAGCGGGTCGATTTCCAGCTTCTTCTTGACCTTCGCGCCGCGCTGCTCGGCCGCGACGACGCGATAACCGACCGGCGGCAGCGAGCCGTTCCAGAAGCCTTGCCGCGCGTTTTCCTTCAAGGCGCGCAGGACGTGCTTGGCGTTCTCCTTCGACTGGTATTCGTCGAACAGCGCCATGATCTGCCGCATCATGACGTGCATGGGATCGTCGCCCATCTCCTGCGTGATGGAGACGAGGCGAATGCCGTTCTTCGCCAGCTTCCTGACGTAGAACTCAAGCTCGAAGTGATCGCGGAAGAACCGCGAGAAGCTGTGGACCACGACAATATCGAAAGGCGCGGGCTTGGACGTTCCCGCCTCGATCATCCGTTGGAACTCGGGGCGGCGGTCGTTGGTCGCCGATGCGCCCGGCTCGACGAAGGTTTCCACGAGCTGATAGCCGCGAGACTCGCAATAGGCTTCGCCCTGCTTGCGCTGGTCGGGGATCGACACGTCATGTTCGGCCTGTCGGCTGGTCGAGACGCGCAGGTAGAGTGCGGCCCGCAGGGCGACATTGGGATTGTGGAGGTTCATTTGCGGGTTCCTTTCCTGCGAGGCTCGATCAGGGGCAAGACCAGTTCCACCCGGTCATGAACGAGCTTTGGGACCAGTCTCAGACCCCGGCCTTTTTCCATGCGCACAAGGCCGTATCCGACCATGGCCTTGAGGGTTCTGGACAGGTTGGACTTGGCGCGGCCGGTCATCTGCGCCAGGTCTTCCAATGAGGACGGCTGTTGTTCGTGGATGATGCGCAGCATCTCGCAATTGCTCGCTGACATGAATTTGGCGAAGGATGTCGTGGAAACGAACCAGACGGTCGGCTCGCCGGGCCTCGGCTTTTCCTCGCCACGCGCGATACGCATGGTGCGGGCCTTCATTTCCTCGGGATCGGCGATCCCGACTTTCAATGTGGACATGGCAAGACTCGATCTTCGTTCAAGGCTTTTCATTATCATAATACGATAACGATTTTAAGTCATCTGGCAAATCGAGCGAGCCGAACATCTCATCGAAAACGTCGGCGAACCAGCGCTCGAACACCTGAATCTCGGCTTCGGTGATCGGCACTTCATCGGGCCAGTCGTCGATGACCGGCAGCCGCTCGACATCGAAGAGATGGGGCCGGCGTCCACGAGGCGGACTGACGCGCGGCGTCGGATCGTCGTCGTAGTCGTAGAGATCGTCGGGGAGCGTTTTGGGGACTGGCTGGCGTGGGCGGCCCCTGCTGCAATGGCGTTTCGTGGACATGGAATCCTCCTCGTTCGCGGGATTTCCGGGGGGGCTGGAAGGCCCGGATCAGGCGAAGCATGGAGGGGGATCGGCGGCCTGTAGCGTGCCGCATTTGCGGGAGTGCGCTGGCGGCACCCCTACTGCGAATGTCGCCTCGGAGCCTTTCCGCGACATTCGATACAAACTCATGCGCGTTCGTTCGTGGGGATGGATCGGCTTTCCGAAGCGGCCAACCAGGGATTTCATAAGGGGCGTCCAACTCCCATTGGCCGGGCACTCTCACGAATCGGCAGTATCTCAATCTGTGGTATTCCGCTGAAGCGAACGACACACAGGTTGACAACGTCAACCTTACTCCCATATTGGTTGACAGTGTCAACCTGAGGGAACTTAGCATGCCTATTGCTCTCATCACCGGCGGTCACACAGGAATCGGATATTCCTGCGCGCGCCACCTCGCCTCGCACTTCAAATGGGACCTCTTGCTGGCGGGGCGCAGTCCGGCGCGGATGAAGGAAGCCGCCGCCGAATTGCGCCGCGATTTCGGGATCGAGGTGACCTGCGTCGACCTGGATACCTCCTCGCTTGCGTCCGTGCGAAAGGCCGCCGCACATGTGACCGGCCTCATGGATAACGGAGAGATCGGGCGCCTGGACGCCCTCCTCTGCAATGCGGGCGGGCGCTTTGATGGCCCGGTCGCCTTTTCGGAGGACGGGTACGAGGTGACGTTCGCCACCAACTGCCTGGGCCACTTCCTGCTTGTCGATCTTCTCAAGGACTGCATCGCGGACAATGGCCGCGTCTTGTTCACGGCCAGCGGCACCCACGATCCCGATACCGCGGACGGCAGGATGGTCGGTGCGGCGGTCGAACCGGATGCGACGGTGCTCGCCGGCATCGGCAAGGACGGCAATGCGCCGATATCGGCAGGCAAACGTTATACCACGTCGAAACTCTGCAATGTCCTGAACGCCTATGAACTGCACCGCCGCCTCCGCGCGTCGGGGCGCCCGGTCTCATCCATCGCGTTCGATCCGGGGCTTGTCTCCGGAACCGGATTTCTGCGCGGCATGCCCATGGCGGTGCAATGGCTGTCGAGAACGGCCTTCCTGAACTGGGTTTTCAGGCGTCGCGGCATCACGATGGGGTCGTTGGATTTTTCGGGTGCATCACTGGCCCGGCTCGCGGCCGATCCCGAATTTGCCGACGCCTCCGGGAAGTATTTTCAGTCCAAGGACGGAAAACTCCTGGAGACACGCTCTTCGACATTGTCGTATGACGAAACCCGCGCCGCAAGGCTCTGGAACCAGATGGACGAGCTTGCAGGGCTGCATCGGAAGGAGAATGAGATATCAACAAGACGACAGGCGAAAAGCTGATCGAGGTTGCGGCAAACCTGCTCGATTCCGGAGGTGAGAAGGCCGTAACCTTGCGCGCGGTGGGCTTGGCCGCCGGCTTGTCCCATAACGCACCCTACAAGCATTTTGCCAGTCGCAATGCCCTCCTTGCAGCAGTGGCTGCTGCTTCCTTCGAAGACCTCGCAGAAGCGGCAGATGCTATTCGCACATCATCCCGGCCGCCTGCCGAGAAGATGTCACAAGCCATCAGGCTCATCATCGACTACAGCCGCCAGCGGCCCGCCCGATACAGATTGTTGTTCAACAATCCCGACACCGCCGCCGGCGGCGGTGAGCTGAATGCCAAGGCCCTGGCAACCTTCGAGCAATTCCGTTCGATCGTGCAGGAATGTCAGGAAGCGGGCGTTCTGCCCGACACCCCCAGTCAGGCCCTGGCCAGCCTCATCTTTGCCAGCGCCCAAGGTCTTCTGGCGATGGAAGGCAATGGACAGATGCACCCGGACAAGGGCCTCTCGAATGTCGAGACCAGCATGGAGCTGTTGCTCAATCTCCTCCACCCCGGAAAGTATCCCCGGACATAAACCGTTGGAGAGGTTCATCGGGACGGTGGGGTCTGGGCTTTCGTTCCCGACGCCGCGAAAGTTCGCTTTGTCCCTGACAGCCGCCATTCATCCCGCCGCGCCACCTCCTTCCCGCCTCGCCTTGGCGAAACCGCGATCCGTGGCGATGAACCGCTCCAGCATGGGCACGATCAGCCTGACGGGATCAGCGGCGGCTTGGCCGCTCTCGCGGGCCAGGACTTCGGCATAGGCGGCAAGATCGCGGTGGAGCGGCGCGGGCAGCTCTACCGTGACTTTCACGGGCTTGTCGTCGGGGATTGCGCCGAGTTTCAGCTTGGTCATGGTCAACCTCCTGTCTGCTCGAATACTAAATCGCGGGTAACAATTATCCTGAGCGGGAAGCCCGGTCGGATGGTGAGCGTAGGCGCGACCTGCAACTGGCGCTGGACGATCTGCTGGCCGGCCTGATTGACGGTATCCTGCGCGCCGTCGCGGATGGCGCGGATCAGCCGGTCCTCGTCACTTGTCGCAAGCTCCGTGCCGACCGCGAGCAGCGTGGAGAGGCCAGCCGCTTTCATCAGATCCCACCAGTGATAATCGACGCCATCCTCAAGGCCGGCGTAGCCGCTGGCGTCCGTGCCCGGCAGGCGCTCAAGGACGATGGAACGGCCGCCCGGCAGGATCAGGCGATTCCAGACAAGCAGGACGCGGCGCTGGCCGAAGGTCACGCCGTCGTCATACTGGCCGATGATGCGGGTTCCTTGCGGGATCAGGAGCAGGCTGCCGGTCGGGCTGTCATAGACGTTCTCGGTGACTTGCGCTGTTGTCTGGCCCGGAAGGTCGGAACGGATGCCGGTGATGAGCGCGGCCGGGATCACGGCCCCAGCCTGAAGTATCCAGGGCGATGCGGGCGGCGTGACACGATCCGGCGCGACGGTCTGCCGGTCAACCGGGCCGCCTAGGAAGGCGGCATGACGATTTTGGCCTGCGGTTCCGTCCGGTTGACCGCCGAGACCGGCCAGGCCGGGCATGGCCGTTCCGGCTGTCGATCCGGGACGCGGGCCGGTCTGGAAGAACACGTTGCTCAGGCGCGCGGCCTCTTCCTCGGCGCGGCGGCGTTCTTCCTCTGGATCGACCGCGGGCGTTGTGATCGCAGGCGTTGCGACCGGCTGGCCCCGGTTCTGCGCGTCGAGGATCGGACGGCCAAGGTCGCCGGGCAGCGCGGGGCCGAGCACCGGGCCGGTGTAGTCGGAGGGCAAGCCCGTGAGTCCGTCCGCCGTGGGCCGGTTTTCTGTCGAATAGAGTTCTTCGCCGCCCGGTCCTGCATCGCGGGTCTGGAGCGCGTAGATCAGCGCGCCGCCGATGCCGAGCAAGGCGACAGCGCCAACGCCTGCCAGCATCTTGCGCGACAGGCGCGTGACACGGGGCGGTTCTGCGCGCAGCCGCATGGGCGCTGTGGTGTCGGTGATCGGGTTGTCTGTCATGACGGCGAGTCTCCGGTGGCTGCGGGCTGAGCGGCGGCCTGTCGTTGCTCTATACGGACGATCCTGACGACCTGCTGGCGGTTGCCGCCGAGGCGCAGTTCGGCCGCGCCAAACAGACGGTCCACGATCAGGACGTTCCGGTAGATGCGGGAATTGACGATCTGCGGCTCGCCGTCCGACCCGAGCACGAAGATGGGCGGCATTTCGCCCTGCACGATCCCGCGCGGGAAGACGACATAGACGCGCCGGCCATCGTCGAAAACGGAAACCGGCCGCCATGGCGGGCTGTCGCCCTGCACCTGCAATCCGTAGCGATAGTTCCGCGCCGCCTCGGCCGGGATGACCGGCGCGGCCGGGACGGCCCGGTGCTGGCCTGCCGGTGGCGCTGGATAGGCCCAGGCCACGGCGGGCATGTAGAGCGCGTCCCGCGCGCGCAGCTCGATCATGTAGGTTCGCCGGTCGGTGGTCACGACAAGGTTGGTCGAGATGTCGTCGCGGGTCGGTTTCACGAGGATATGGACGCGCCGGTTGGCACCGCTGCCGCTCTCGGTGTCGCCGATGATCCAGCGGGCGGTGTCGCCGGCGGCGATCGGTCCCGCGCCGGTCAGGCTTTCGCCCGGCTCCAATGCGATATTGGTGATCTGACCAGGGGCGGCATAGACCTGATAGAGCGCGCCTTCCGACCACGGGTATATCTGGATGGCGTTGTAATAGCCTTCGCGGCGCGGCTCGACGCGGGCGGCGGCGTTGGCGTTCTCGACGCGGCCGGTCGGTGTGCCCGCCCTCTCGCCGCCTCGCGCGACGGTCCATGCCGGTGGGACGTGCAGCGGTCGGGGCCGGTCCTCAGTCGAAGTCGCAGGCGGCGTCGACAGCGGCGGCACGGCGTCGTCATAGGAGAATTGCGGCGTCCGGTTGGTGGCGCAGCCGGCCAGCACGGTCGCGGAAAGCAGCAATGCCGCCAGTGCGGGTTTACGGAAAACCGGAAAGCCGGCTTTACGGAACGTCGTGCTGGTCATTGGCTCATCTCCCGCGACCATGAGATTGCATTGACGTAGATGCCGAGCGGATTGGCGCGCAGCCTCTCGGCGTCGCGCGGCGGCTGGATCACGATGGTCAGGATCGCGGTCCATCGCTCGGTGCCGGAAAGCTGGCCGTTTTCGTAATGGCGTTCGGTCCAGGCAATACGGAAGGAATCCGGCGATGCCCGGATGACGCTGGACACATCGACGGCGATCTGTTGGCGGCCGACGCGCGTGAACGGATCGTTGGCGCGGGCATAGTCGTTCAGGGCCGCAGCGCCCCGGTCGGTGGTGAACTCGTAGGCGCGAAGCCAGTTCTGCCGGACGATGATCGCATCGGCCGGGATCGCGCGGACCTGCTCGATGAAACGGCCGAGATGGAACGCGATCTGCGGATCGGTCGGGCGATAGTCGGCGTTCGCCGGTGCGACGGTCTGGGCCTCGCCGAGCGCATCGACCTGCACGACCCAGGGCACAACGGTCCCGCGCGCCGATTGCCATACGAGGGCAGCAGCGAAACCCATTGAAAGGATCAGCGAACCGAAGGCCATATAGCGCCAGTTGCGGGCCTGCACGCGGGCCGAGCCGATACGCTCGTCCCAGACCTGCGCGGCCTTCTGATACGGGGTCTCGGGTTCCGGCGTCTTGCCGTAATGGGCTGCGGGTCGTTTGAAGATGCTCATGAGCGGTCACTTTCGGAAAGGTTGACGGAAGAGCCGGGGCCGTGGCTGTCGCCGGAGCGGACGGCGTGCGCGGCCATGGTCGTGCCGTGGTTCATGGCCTGCGAGCGCCGCATCCGTTGCGCCCATGCGGGCGGACTGCCGGCCGGGCCGGAAGGCGCAGCGGCGGGATCGGCGCTCGCGCCGCCGACCGTGCCCATGGAGGACGTGCCGCCCGTCGCGCCAAAGCCGGCCCGTGCGCCTTCGGTGAAGCTGGATGTGACAGATTCGCTGGCGCGCGCGGCGGCGCGCTTGAGCGGCGAGATAGCGGCCGATCCTGCCGCGCGGGCGACACCGCCAAGGCCGGAGGCGACGCCGGTCGCGCCGGTCTGGCCGAGCGAGCCGAGGCTGTAGGCTGCGGAAGCGGCTCCTGCGGCCGTCGCGCCGCCGCGAACGGCCGCGGCCGCGCCGGACAAAGCGGCTGCGCCGCCTTTTGCGCCGAGCATCGCCGCGCCACCCGCCGCCGCGCCGCCCGCCAGCGCCATGCCGCCGGCGGCGAGGCCGGTGCCCACGGCCGCGCCCGCGCCGAGCTGGGGGCCGCCCGAGACAAGGCCGGTGGCGATGCCGGGTCCGAAGATGCCGAGGCCGAGCAGCGACAGGGCTGCCAGCACGATCGCCATGGCGTCGTCGATGGTCGGGGTCGCGCCGCCGAAACCGGCCGTGAATTGCGAGAACAGCGTCGAGCCGATGCCGATGATGACGGCCAACACCAGAACCTTGATGCCGGAAGAGATTACGTTGCCAAGCACACGCTCGGCCATGAAGGCGGTCTTGCCGAACAGGCCGAAGGGGATCAGCACGAAGCCGGCCAGCGTGGTCAGCTTGAACTCGATCAGCGTGACGAAGAGCTGCACGGCGAGGATGAAGAAGGCGAGGATCACCAGCGCCCAGGCGAACAGCAGGCAGGCGATCTGGATGAAGTTCTCGAAGAACGACCAGTAGCCCATGAGGTCGGAAATGGAATCGAGCAATGGTCGGCCGGCATCGAGGCCGGTCTGTGCCACCCGGCCTGGCCGCATGAGGTCGGCAGCGGAAAAGCCCGTGCCCGACGCCATGAGACCGAGACCGGCGAATGAGTCGAAGACGATGCGGGCGAGGTTGTTCCAGTTGCCGATGATGTAGGCGAAGACACCGACGAACAGGGTCTTCTTGACCAGCCTTGCGATAATGTCGTCATCCGCGCCCCAGGCCCAGAAGAGCGCGGCAAGCGTCACGTCGATGACGATCAGGGTGGTGGCGATAAACGCCACTTCCCCACCGAGCAGGCCGAAGCCGGAATCTATGTAGCTGGTGAAGACCCCAAGAAACGAGTCGATGACGCCGGTTCCGCCCATGGATCACTGTTCCTCGTTCTGTCGCGGAGCGGTCTGCGCGGGCGTCCGGCCAAGAAAGCGGTCGCGGCTCTCGGCCCATGCGGCGAGACAAGCCGGATCGCTCGTCGCCGTTTCCCCAAGCTGCTGGCACCGGCGGAGCGTCGCGCGGAGCGGATCGGTCGGTGGTTGCAGCGCCGGTGCGGTGCTGGCCGGCGCGGGATCGTCCTTGCGGGCCATCTCGATCACTGTGGCGGTGATGGCGATGGCGACGAATACGACAGCCCCGAGCCGGGCCAGCATCTTGCCGTCCATGGCGAGCCTCCCGGTCAGTTGTTGCCGTTGAACATCTGCGCATTGCCCGGCTGGTAGCCGCTGCCGGGGGTCAGGAAGCGCTCGCGCTGGACGCGGCCCTGTTCGGCGGCCGTGGCGCGCTCGGCCTCGATCAGCGCTTCCGACCGGCCGTTGGCGGCAAGCATGGCGATCAGGTCGGAAAGCTGCTGCGACTGGAGGGCGAGGATCTGATTGCCGGCCTGCGTGGCCTGTAATGCGCCGGTCGCGCCCTGGCTCCGGCCGACGAGCGCGGCCATCTCGGCGCGGTTGCTGTCGATATTGCCGACGACACCGGCTTGCACCTTCATGGCGTCTTGCAAGCCGCCGACCGTGTTTTGCCAACGGTCGCGCGCATCGGCGACAAGCTGGGCGTCGGTCGCCGACTGCGAGACGTTGCCGTATTGCTGCTGAAACGCCTGGTCGATGTTTTGCACATCGAACGCGATGTTCTGCGCGTCGCTGAGAAGCTGCTGGGTGCGGCTGACGTTCTGCTGGAGCTGCTGGAGCGCGCTGTATGGCAGGCTCGCCAGATTCCTCGCCTGGTTGATAAGCATCTGCGCTTCGTTTTGGAGGCTGGTGATCTGGTTGTTGATCTGCTCCAGCGTCCGGGCCGCCGTGAGGACGTTCTGCGCGTAGTTGCTCGGATCATAGACGATGCGGCCGAAGCCGAATTGCGCATGGGCCGGGCTTGCCAGCATAGGCGACAGCGCGACGGGCACGGCGAGCGCCAGCGCGAGGGCCGAAGCCCCGACGATCTTGGGATGGGTCATGGAAGAATCTCCTGTGTGGGGTGGGTATCGAGCCGGGCCGGCGCGGCGAATTCCGGCCGGTCGGCAAGATTGGTGAGGTTGGGGATCAGCTCGGCCGCCCAATCGACGCCGCGCTCGCGCAGCCATGCGGCGAGGAAACCATCGCGGCCGTGCTCCGCAACGATCTGCGCAATGAGGGTCTGGTCGGATTTGGCGGATGCGGCGCAGAGCGCGAGGCCGACTTCGGACAGGCCCAGCTCGAACAGGCGATTGCCCCTGCGGCTTTGGCAGTAATAATCCCGCTTGGGCGTGGCCCGTGCTAGGATTTCGATCTGCCTGTCATTGAGGCCGAAGCGGCGATAGATGGCCGTGATCTGCGGCTCGATGGCGCGCTCGTTCGGCAGCAAGAGCCGGGTCGGGCAGCTTTCGATAATCGCGGGCGCGATGTTGCTGCCGTCAATGTCGGACAGGCTTTGCGTGGCGAAGATGACGCTGGCGTTCTTCTTGCGCAGCGTTTTTAGCCATTCGCGGAGCTGGCCGGCGAACCCCTCGTCGTCCAGCGCAAGCCAACCCTCGTCGATGATGAGCAGCGTCGGCCGCCCATCGAGCCGATCGCCGATGCGATGGAACAGATAGGCGAGCACGGCCGGGGCCGCGCCGGTCCCGACAAGCCCCTCGATCTCGAACGCCTGCACGTCCGCCGCGCCAAGATGTTCCGTCTCGGCGTCGAGCAACCGGCCATAGGCGCCGCCGACGCAATAAGGCCGAAGGGCTTGTTTGAGGTCGTTGCTTTGCAGCAGGACCGCGAGGCCGGTGATGGTGCGCTCGCCGACCGGCGCGGACGCAAGCGAAGTCAGCGCCGTCCAGATGTGCTCTTTCACCTCCGGCGTGATCGCCAGCCCCTCGCGCATGAGGATGGCCGCAATCCAGTCCGCCGCCCATGCGCGTTCATAGGTATCGTGGATGCGGCCAAGCGGCTGGAGCGAGACGGAGGCCTCGTCCCCTTCCGTGAGGCCGCCGCCCAAATCGTGCCAATCCCCGCCCATGGCGAGCGCGGCGGCGCGGATGCTACCGCCGAAGTCGAAGGCGAAAACCTGCGATCCCGCATAGCGCCGGAACTGCAAGGCCATGAGGGCGAGCAGCACGGATTTGCCCGCGCCGGTCGGGCCGACGACAAGGGTGTGCCCTACGTCGCCGACATGCAGACTTAGCCGGAACGGGGTTGAGCCTTCGGTCTTTCCAAAGAGCAAAGGGGGCGCACCGAAATGCTCGTCCCGTTCCGGCCCCGCCCACACCGCCGAAAGCGGGATCATGTGGGCGAGATTCAAAGTGCTGATGGGTGGCTGGCGGACATTGGCGTAGGCGTGTCCGGGCAGGCTGCCGAGCCATGCGTCAACCGCGTTGACGCTCTCGGGCATGGCGGTGAAGTCGCGGCCCTGAACGATCTTCTCGACCAGGCGCAGCTTCTCGTCGGCAATGCGCGGGTCGGTATCCCAAACGGTGACGGTCGCCGTGACATAGGCCATGCCCGCCACGTCTGCCCCAAGCTCCTGCAAGGCCATGTCGGCGTCGAGCGCCTTGTTCGCCGCGTCGGTATCCACGAGCGCGGACGCCTCGTTCGTCATCACCTCTTTCAGAATTGCCGCGACGCTCTTGCGCTTGGCGAACCATTGCCGCCTGATCCTGGTGAGCAGTCGCGTCGCATCGGTCTTGTCGAGCAGGATCGCGCGGGTGCTCCATCGATACGGAAACGCCAGCCGGTTCAAATCGTCGAGCAGGCCCGGCGTCGTCGCGGTCGGGAATCCCACGATGGTCAGCACGCGCAGATGCGCGTCGCCAAGGCGCGGTTCCAGCCCGCCAGTCAACGGCTGGTCGGCGAGCAGCGCGTCGAGGTGCATGGGCACCTCGGGCACGCGCACGCGATGGCGGTTGATCGAGATGGTGGAATGGAGATAGGTCAGCGTCGCGCCGTCATCGAGCCAGCGGCACTCGGGCATGAAGCCGTCGAGCAGCGCGAGAACGCGGTCGGTGCGGTCGATGAAGCCGCGCAGCAGCTCCCACGGGTCCACGCCCGTTTTCTCGCGGCCCTCATAGAGCCATGTTTCTGCGCGGGCGGCTTCCTCGGCCGGGGGCAGCCAGAGGAAGGTCAGGAAGTAGCCCGACACGAAATGCGTGCCGTTCGGCCGGTGATCGTCCCACCGGGACGATCCCTCGTCGGCCTCACCCTCGAAATCGGCTTTCCGCTCCGCATCGACCAGCGCCGATGCGGGATCGGGAAATGTGCTGTCCGGATAGGTCGAGGACGGATTGCGCTGCGCCTCGACGAAGATGCTCCAGCCGGAGCCGAGACGGCGCACTGCGTTGTTGATGCGGCCGGCAACGGCGACCAGCTCGGCCGCGACGGCGGAATCCAGATCGGGACCACGAAACTTCGCCGTCCTCTGGAAACTGCCGTCCTTGTTGAGCACGACGCCTTGGCCGACCAGCGCGGCCCATGGCAGATAATCGGCGAGCTGGGTGGCGGTGCGGCGGTATTCGGCAAGGTTCATCATGGCCGCGCCCTCACACCGCCAGATGGCCGGGGACGCGCAGATGCCTGCGTCCGACCTCGACGAACTGGGGGTCGCGCTTCGCCGCCCATACGGCTGCGAAATGGCCGATGGCCCATATGGCGAGGCCGACCAGCCAAAGGCGCAGGCCGAGGCCCACGGCCCCGGCAAGCGTCCCGTTCATGATGGCGATGGCGCGCGGTGCGCCGCCGAGCAGGATATGCTCGGTCAACGCCCGATGGACCGGGACCGAGAAACCCGGCACCGCGTCGAGCTGTTCGAGGCCGCCCGCCATCAAACGAGCGCTCCGCCGCCGAACGAGAAGAACGACAGGAAAAAGCTCGATGCGGCGAAGGCGATGGACAGGCCGAACACGATCTGGATCAGGCGGCGGAAGCCGCCGCTGGTATCGCCGAAGGCCAGCGTCAGGCCGGTCACGATGATGATGATGACGGCGATGATCTTCGCGACCGGCCCCTCGATGGATTCGAGGATGGATTGCAGCGGCGCTTCCCAGGGCATCGACGACCCCGAGGCGTGGGCGGCCGGGGCCATGAAGAGGCTGACATAGGTGACGGCCGCGGCCGTGGCGACGTGGCGACGGATGCGCATGGCATGACGGATCATTCGGGGTCTCCAGTTCTGGTGGGGGTTGCCAAGGGGCTGAGATGCGTGATGCGGTAGTCGCCGTCCGGCCCCAGCCCTTCGACGCGGGCGAGTTCGGCCAGCCGGCGCGCGGAACCGCGCCCGGAAAGGACGGCAACAAGGTCGATGGTCTCGGCGATCAGCGCGCGCGGGACGGTGACGACGGCCTCCTGAATGAGCTGTTCAAGACGGCGGAGCGCACCGATGCCGGTGCCTGCATGGATGGTGCCGATGCCGCCGGGGTGTCCCGTTCCCCAGGCTTTGAGCAGGTCGAGGGCTTCCGATCCGCGCACCTCGCCGATGGGGATGCGGTCGGGGCGCAGGCGCAGCGAGGAACGGACCAGATCGGAAAGCGTCGCCACGCCGTCTTTCGTCCGCATAGCGACAAGGTTGGGCGCGGCGCATTGCAGCTCGCGCGTGTCCTCGATGATGACGACACGATCCGCGCCCTTGGCGACTTCGGCCAGAAGCGCGTTGGTCAGTGTGGTCTTGCCGGTGCTGGTGCCACCCGCCACGAGGATGTTGGCGCGGGAAGAAACGGCCGCGCGTAACGTCGCGGCTTGGTCGGCAGACATGATGCCGGCCGCCACATAGTCATCGAGGCTGAACACCGCGACAGCCGGCTTGCGGATGGCGAAGGCCGGCGAGGAAACCACCGGGGGAAGCAAGCCTTCAAAGCGTTCGCCGCTCTCGGGAAGTTCGGCCGAGACGCGGGGACTGCGGGCATGAACCTCGACGCCGACATGGTGTGCGACCAGGCGCACGATGCGCTCGCCATCGGCCGGCGACATCGTTTCGCCCGTATCCGCCAGCCCTTCGGAAAGACGGTCGATCCAGATGCGGCCATCCGGGTTCAGCATGACCTCGACCACGGCCGGGTCTTCCAGAAACCGGGCAATGGCCGGGCCGAGCGCGGTGCGCAACATCCGCGCGCCGCGCTGGATTGCCTCCGGTCTGTGATGTGTGGCAGTCATGTCGGCCCCGCTTTCGACGGGGCGCGCGACAGTCGGTCCCCGCATCGGGGTCGATTAAAAGAACCTGATTTTTGGCCGACTCAACAACTATTTACGCGCGTGCGGCCATCGGCGGTGATCGGCGGCAAATAGGACGGTTTGAAAATTCAGGGTCGGTCGCCATCGGCATCGGACGGCCCCTGCGCGGGAGTGTCCCCAAGCGAATCGACATCGCGCGACAGCTCCTTGAGGAACCTGTCCCCGGTGGCGAGGCGCTTGCCGAGAGTCTGAATGAAACCCTCGAACCGTTCCACGCCTTTGGCACGGGCGGAGGATTGCGCGGTGTCGGAGATCGGCGGGGTGATGGTTAGCCAGAACTGGACGAATAGCGAAAGCGTCTCGCCGAGCACGGCGAGATCTTCGTCGAGGCCGTCCATCTGGCGGCCGAGCCGGTCCATACGGCGCGACATGGCCGCTTCCAGCCGATCCGCCGTGTCGCCGGACAGGAAGGACGCGACGGACGCCTCCACGATTGCGGATTTGGAGACATTGCGGTGCAGCGCCAGCATCTCGACCTGTTGCAGCAATTCCGGGTCGAAATAGACGTTCATGCGGGTTCGCGTGGTCATGGGCAGTTTCCTCAAAGCTCGATCCCGTCATCGGGGTTCATCGACGCCTGCCGGGCAACCGCGCGCATACGCTGACGCAGGGCGCGGGCCTTGACCGCGTCCAGGTCCGGCTCGTCGTCAAGGATGTCGAACTCCCGCGCCGGAGACGGCGGCGGAACGATTTCCTCATGCTCGGGCAATTCCGGTTCGCGGCGGATGCCGGCATTGGCCGGATCGCCTTCCGTTCCGCTAGCCATGGACTGGGCATCGCCCTTCGCTGCGACCACGCGGCTCGACCAATCGTCGGATGACGGGTTCGTGGCGGGGTCGGAAGCCGGATCGGGCGGAGCCAGGAGGCGTTCGGTGAAGCGCACATCCTCGTAGTAACGAGCCTTGGTGGCGCGGATCGGCGGCGTGCCCGCGACCATGACGATTTCATCGGTGGGCGGAAGCTGCATGATCTCGCCCGGCGTCATCAGCGGCCGCGCGGTTTCCTGCCGGGAAACCATCAAATGCCCGAGCCAGGGTGCGAGGCGATGGCCGGCATAGTTCGTGGAATCGCGGAGTTCCGTTGCGGTGCCGAGCGCATCGCTCACCCGCTTGGCCGTGCGTTCGTCGTTCGTGGCGAAGCTGACGCGGACATGGCAGTTGTCGAGGATCGAATTGTTCTGCCCGTAGGCGCGCTCGATCTGGTTGAGGCTCTGCGCGATCAGGAAGGATTTGAGGCCGTAACCCGCCATGAAGGCGAGCGCCGATTCAAAGAAGTCGAGCCGGCCGAGCGCTGGAAACTCGTCCAGCATCAACAGTAGGCGATGGCGCTTAGCGGACGTGTTCAAGTCCTCGGTCAGCCGGCGGCCGATCTGGTTGAGGATGAGCCGGATAAGCGGTTTGGTGCGGTTGATGTCGGATGGCGGCACAACGAGGTAGAGCGTGACCGGCTGGCGGCTGCCGACCAGATCGGCAATGCGCCAGTCGCAACGTGCGGTGACGCGCGCCACTACGGGATCGCGGTAGAGGCCGAGAAACGACATGGCGGTGGAGAGCACGCCCGACCGCTCGTTCTCGGATTTGTTCAGCAGTTCGCGGGCCGACGACGCGATGACCGGATGAACGCCGGCCTCGCCGAGATGCGGCGTGTCCATCATGGCGCGCAAGGTCGCCTCGACCGGACGGCGGGGGTCGGACAGGAAGTTGGCGACGCCAGCCACGGTCTTGTCCTTCTCCGCATAGAGAACATGCAGGATCGCGCCAACAAGCAGGCTATGGCTGGTCTTTTCCCAATGGTTGCGCTTGTCGAGGCTCCCTTCCGGGTCCACCAGTATGTCCGCGATGTTCTGCACGTCCCGGACTTCCCATTCCCCTTGCCGGACCTCCAGCAGCGGGTTGTAGGCCGACGATCTGGCGTTGGTCGGATCGAACAGCAGCACCCGGCCATGCTTCGCGCGAAAACCCGCTGTAAGCGTCCAGTTCTCGCCCTTTATGTCGTGGACGATGCAGCTTCCCGGCCATGTCAGCAGCGTCGGCACCACCAGCCCGACGCCTTTGCCGCTGCGGGTCGGGGCGAAGCATAGGACGTGCTCGGGGCCGTCATGCCGGAGATAGTCCCGGTCGTATCGGCCGAGCACAACGCCATCCGGCCCGAGCAATCCGGCTGCGCGGATTTCCTTGTCCTCGGCCCATCGCGCTGAACCGTAGGTGGCGACGTTCTTTGCCTCCCGTGCCCGGATGATGGACATGAGGATGGCGGCGGCGATGGCGATGAAGCCGCCCGAGGCTGCGATGATCGCGCCTTCGACGAAGATTGCCGGCGCATAGGCGTCGAACGAAAACCACCACCAGAAGAACGCCGGCGGGTAATAGACCGGCAGGCCCGCCAGATCGAACCATGGATTGCCGAGCTGGAGCTGAAAGCCGAGGCGGAACGCCACCCATTGCGTTGCTGCCCAGGTCATCACCAGAACGATGGTGAAGACGACAGCAATCTGACCCCAAAGGATTCGGCCTCCGCGCATACGGGCTCCTGTCTGCAAAAAGGGACGGAGCCGATCAGAGAATAGGCAAATCCACGACAGGCAACAGGAAAACGGATGCGGGAGGGCTGTAGGATACTATCGGCGGCAAATAGGATGGATTACCTTGACCGCCATCCGGCCGGGCGGTTGTCGCCGCGCAACTGGCCGGGCGAATCGCCGCAATGGCTCATATAGCTTGCGAGGTTGAGCAGGTTTTTCAGAGTCGGGCTGCGATTGAACGGCGACCAGACGGCGCTAAAGGCAACCGGTTCGGGCTCATCGGCGAAGGGCAGGAAGATGATGCCTGTCGTTGGCAGCAGCGCCGTCGCGGCTCCGACGATGGTGATGCCAAAGCCCTGTCCGACCATGGATAACAGCGTGCTGCGCCCCACGTCGAAACGCAGGATTGACGGCGTGGGCCAACGCCCGGCAAGGCGCAGCACGATATGGTCGTGGACTTGCGGGCCGGTGCCACTATAGCGGACAAGAAAGGTCTCGCTGACCAGATCGGCCCAAGTGATTGCCGACTGTCCGGCGAAGCGATGCCCATCCGGCAACACAGCTACCAGCGGTTCGGTCCAGATCGGTCGCGTGTGGCAGTCGGGCATCTCGGGTGTGCCGGCGACAAATGCCACGTCCAGCCGGTTGGCGCGAAGCTGCATCGCCGCATCGCGGGCGGTGCCTTCGGTGATTTCCACTTCAATGTCCGGGTGCTCTTCCCGGTATCGCTCAAGCAGGTTGGCGAGGAAACTGCCGGGGATCAGTCCATGGATGCCGATGCGCAAGCCGCCTCGCTCGCCGCGTGCAACCATGCCTGCGGTCTTCACCGCATGGTTGAGTTGATCAACACCGGCCGACACCTGCGCGACAAAGTGCCGACCGGCCTCGGTTAGCCGGACGCCGCGTGCATGACGCTCGAACAGAAGAATGCCAAGGTCCTCCTCCAAGGCTTTTACGCGCGTGCTGACGCTAGAAACGCTGACTCCGAGCGCGTTGGCAGCATGACGAAAATTCAGGTGCTCCGCAACGGCAAGCGCCTGGATCAGCGACGCGAGGGGAATGCGCGACCCTAGCGGGGTCGGCATCCCCGATTGACGATCCATCATTGGCGCTGATCGCCGCCGACGCATCAGCATCTCCCTGTCGGATTGAATCCGTTCGGCGTAAGTCAAATCACAGCCGCTACCGGTGCGCTCGCTCAATGCGTTGCCGGTGGCAGATCACATCAACTTCTCTTGGACGGCTTGGTAGACGGTTCTCACCGTGGGCTGAAAACCGAGACTGCGGGCGAGCGATCCATCGACATGAAGATGCCACGGATTCTCCAGCGGGGCGGATGATGGCTCCAGCGTTTCGCCTACCAGTGCCGCCAGCTCGTAAATGGACGTAGCTGCTTCGTCTGCAATGTTTACGATGCGGCCATCGAACGTGCCCTCAAGGGCAAATTTAATGCCTGTTGCGAGGTCGCGGTGGTGGATCGTGCTAACCTTCTTTGCCGGGTGCCATTTGCCCGCTATCGCATACTTTGGCAGCTCCTCAAGATGACCATCCCGGTCGCCATAAACGAATGGAAAGCGAAGCACCGCCCAGTTGAGTCCGCTTTCCTGCAACTCCTTCTCGGCCGTAACCTTGCTGGCTGGATATGCCTGCTTTGGATCAATCGGATCATCCTCGCGCCCGGGGTGCGTGCCGTCTACGTCATAAACATTGCTGGTGCTGGCGAGGATGAAACGAGCTTTCGGTGCATGAGTCTTCACCGCAGCGATCAGATTGCGCGTCCCCTCTACGTTGCTCTTCCAGATGAGGTCGGTGTCTTGGGTGCGAAAAACCGCAGCGAGATGAATGATGTCGGAGGCGCCTTTCACGGCCCCCACCAAAGTCGAGGGATCAAAGAGATCGCCTTCGACCGGCGTTACGCCGGAGGCAACCTCTTTCCCTCCCCGCACGAGGGCGCGGCAATCCACACCCGCCTCCACGAGACGGGGAAGAAGTCGGGCTCCTACCAGCCCGGTCACACCAGTTATAAAGACCGCCATACGTCAGCTCCTTTGCATAAGTTTTCAAGTTGATCGGTCTCGGTTTTAGAACCTCAACCGTGGAGGTGAGGCGGTGACCATCATTCCGGTCCGCCCGAGCAAGCGGTCACGCATGCTTGTTTCCTCTCGCATTCGATGCTGGAAAAATCCTGCCAGCTAAGGTATCTGTGTAAACGGAATACGATTCCATATATACGGAATCCGATTCCGTTTAGCAAGGCCCGACGAAATGCGGGAAGAAGATGGGCGACGATCGGGAAAGTGAAAGCGACGGCAGACCGGTTCGGGCGGACGCACGACGCAACATTGACGCGCTCCTGCGCGCAGCAGCGGAGGTGTTCGATACGTCAGGCGTGGACGCACCGGTAAAGGAGATTGCCGATAAGGCTGGTGTCGGTGTCGGGACACTGTATCGCCATTTCCCGCAACGGCCAGACCTCATCAAGGCGATCATCCGGCAAGAAGTCGATGCCTGCGCTGACGCGGCCTCGGCGTTTGCAACGAGTCGCCCGCCGGGCGAAGCCCTTGCGGTATGGATGCAACGGCTGGTGGATTTGGTTGCGACCAAACGGGGCTTGGGGGCCGCCCTCCATTCGGGTAACTCGGCCTATCAGTCGCTCCCCGACTATGTGTTCAGCCGGCTGACGCCCGCGTTGCGGGGGCTACTCGATGCGGCCTCGGCTGCCGGCTCGATACGAAGCGGCGTGGACGCCCATGAATTGTTGCTCGCCAGCATGCGGGTCGCAACGCCGGCCAGCGAGGGTGATACTGCGCAGGCGCGGCGCATGATGGAATTGATAGTGGACGGCCTGCGCTTCGGGGCTACGAACACCGGCCCTGGAGACTGATAAAAATCCGAATATCAGACCCTGTGCATCACGGAAACAGACTACGATGCACTAAAGGCTAATCCCTCTTTGCCGCCCCATCTGCCACGATACTGAACCGCCCTGCACGACACCCATGACCTCGCGGCCGAGCTGACGGTCGATGACGGGGCGCCACGGAACAAGCGTAAACTCATGGCTCTTCTCGACGATTGCGAACTTGCCGCTCGATAGCTGCACGGTGCCGGTGAACTTGCCGCTGACGTTCTCGCCGTCCATGGCGGCGCGGAACGGCAGTCCCTTGCTCTCAGCCATCTCCGCGCCGGCGCGGCCAACCTCGCGCTCGCGCAGCGTGGCAAGAAGGTTGGCCCGGTAGAACACGCGGCCGTCCCGCGCGCGGGTAGCGTCGCCCTGTTCAACATGATGCTCGCGGCGGCGGTCGATGGCCTCGCGCACCTCCTGACCGAAACCTGCCGCTGCAAGGTCAGCGACCTCGCCATGGATCATCCGGCGGTCCAGCCAGGTCACGCCGTCTGCCCCGATCTGCTTTTCCAGATCGAAGGCCGACAGGACGCGAACGCTAGCCCGCCGGGTGCGGCGGGCATCATAGGCGGCGGCACGGCTCTCGAAGTCCTCGGAGATGCGCCATTGGTCGGCGTCGATCCGCTCCGCGATCCCGGCCCGGCGCAGCGCCTCCAGCCGGCGGACATGGGCATCGACATAGCCCTCGTAGTCGCCGCCCGGAACGCGGCCCTCGAACTTCGCCTGCTCCAGATGCCGGCTCGGCCGGTAAATGCCATCCTCGGCGATTGTCGCAATGGTGCGGTCGGACGGCCGGGCCGTCGCCTCGGCACGTCCGATCTCGATGACGCTGCCGATCCGGGCGTCCTCCAACTGCATGGGGTCGATATTGGCGATGTGGTGCGTGCGCCCGTCGATCCCGTCCACGACCACGGTGAGATTGTCGCCCAGCTCGTTGGCGAGATATTTGTCGAGGACGCGGCCGGTGACAGGCGTTGCGGGTGCGCCCTCATGGATGCGGAAGGTCATGGGATCGCGCTCAAGCCCATCGGCGGCGAGCGATCTTTGCATGGTGCGGATGATGTCGCCGCGCTCGCCCAGCTCGCGCAGGGTCGGTTCCAGCCGCTCGTTCAATTCCCAGACACCGGGGGCATGTTCGGTGGCGAGGCCCATCCGCCCCAGCTTGGAAAGCCGACGCAGGCGAAGCGTGCGCTCGAACTGCCGCTTCGGCTCTCCGGGTTCATGGCGCAGGTCAAGGAACCGCCCATCGGCTTCCTCGACCATCGCCCGGTCGATGCGGGTGAAACGGTCCTGATCTATCTCGGCGGTGAGCTTACGGGTTTGCTCGATCTCGCTGACATGACCGAGTTCCAGCGTCGCCAACTCGCAGGCCCGCTCGCGGATACCATGAACGATGTAATCGCCGTTGATGACCAGATCCTCCCCCAGATCGTCCTTGCCGCGGAGGATGACATGCACATGGGGATGGCCGGTATTGTAGTGATTGACCGCCACCCAATCGAGTCGGGTGCCGAGGTCGGCTTCCATCCGGCCCATGAGGTCGCGAGTATAGGTCGTGAGGTCCGACAGCTCTGCCCCGTCCTCGGGGGAGACGATGAACCGGAACTGGTGACGGTCGTCCTGGCCGCGTTCAAGGAAGGCGTCACCATCGGCTCGGTCTTCGGTGCCCGAGTAGAGCTGGCCGCGCTCGCCGTCACGCGAGGTGCCGTCGCGCTGGATATAGCGCAGATGAGATTGCGCCTTCCGGCCCTTTCCAGGGTGGAGGATGTAGCGCTGCTGCACCATGACGCGCCGCGCGCCCGGCTGGCGGTGGCTCCAGCCGCCGCCGAGATTGCGGGTGCGGACGAAGACCGCGCCGCGCCCGCGCTTCACGCCCTTGCCGCTCGACAGGACAACTTGGGAACCGGCTGGCGTTGCTGGGGTGAACGCCGCCGTTCCGAAACCGACGCGGGGTGAGGTGCGGCGCTGCTGCCGGGCGAGTTTCTTCGCCTGCGTCAGAAAGCTCTTGGCCTTGCCCGCGCGTGGCGCATCGGAGCGGATACGGCCGGGCCTTGGCCGGAAGCGGTTTTCGTCATCGGCGCTCATGGATGCGCCTCCGGCCGAAATCGCGGAAAATCGGGCAATCGGCGGCCATAGTGCCGAACGAAACCCCGCAAAGCCAAGACGTTACACGAAGTCGCGGCACTCCGCCGCCCGAAACCTTGGTGCCGGAAACGGTCGCCTAACCAGTGTGCAGACAACAACAATTTCCAAAACTGGCCCGTCATGGTGCCATGTTCTTCAATCTTGCCCTCCCTTCTTACCGCCCTTTCCGTCCTTCCCGCCGGGATTCCAGACGGGCGCAAACCTGCCTGACTGGACACCGGAACGGATCGCGCCGTGCGCTGGATCGCCGTCCTCATGGCGTTCCCTCGTCGTCGGCGCGGGCCACGAAAATGCTGCCGGTTTCCGGCTCCGCATCGACGGGACCGCGCACCGGAACGGTTGCGCGGCCGTCGCCGGATTGCGCCCCGGATGGCGGCGCGGCGACAATCGGCGCGTCGGCCGGGCGCGTGACGAAGAGCGGGGCTTCGCGCCAGTCGGGCGGTGGCGGCGTTGTATCGGGAGATGCCTCGCCGCCGAGGATCGGCGCAAGCGCGGCGACATAAGCCCGCGTCTCCGGTGGCAACGCGCGGCCGGTCGCAAGGTATTCATCGTAGCGACCGGGACCGGCGTTATAGGCCGCCAGCATCGCCGCGACATTGCCGTAGCGGTCGAACATCTCGCGCAGATAGGCCGTGCCTGCGAGGATGTTATCGCGCAGGTCGTAGGGATCGCGGCCGAGCCGATGACGGATGCGCAGGCCCGCCCAAGTGTCGGGCATTACCTGCATCAACCCCATCGCGCCGGCTGATGACACCGCGCGCACGTCGCCCGCGCTTTCGGCGCGCAACACGGCGACAATCCAGTGCTCGGGAATTCCGAAGCGCCGCGCCGCTTCGGCAATGTGGGGGGCGTGGGGATCGACGGCGGACTGAACGGCCGGCGTCGTTTGCGCGATCGCGAAACCAGATGCGCCGCCGAACGACAGAACACCGGTCAATATCAGAACGGCATAGTGCCATACCGCCCTGTCTCCGCCACGACGCCAGCCTGCCAGCGTGCTCGCTGCGGTCAAGGGCAAGGCGCAAGCGCCGGCCGATGGCCGCCCTTGACCTTCGGTGCGCGCGCCGGCCGTCTTGCGCCTGAGCGGGACGGCGGGATGAGACGGCTTTTCCGCGAACAACGGGATGAGGGTTTTGAGCGCGGGGATGACGCGGGATCGCATGGCCTTAGTCCCGCTCGTCGCGCGGTTTCGGACGGTTCCAGTGCAGCGACCACGACGCCTTGTCGTCACCATTCTGGAAGAGATTGGCGCGGATCGGATGCGGGAATGTGGGATCGTCGAGCAGCACGGAAAGGTATTCGCCGGCCTTCTCGCCGGTGCGTTTCCAGGCTGCGCCGACCTCCGGGCCGGTTTCGTCGCTCATGCCGTCGAAGAGGTGAACACGGTAATCCGGCGCGTTCTCCGCGTCTGACGGGTTTGCGACGATGATGATGTCCTGATGCAGCAAGAGCGTCCCGAGGTGTCCGATGAAGCCGGCCTCGTCGCGCGTGAAGTCACCAATCTGGGGCATGACAGTCTCCTTGGCGGTGAGGTTGAAAAACCATCGGCGGGCACCGCTCCCGCCGATGGGGAAGCGGTCATTGGATCGGCGCGCGCCATTCGTAGCGGCCGTCGCCTTCCTCGTCGGTCCAGAGCGGCATCGCCCGGCCGATGACGGAACTTGCGGGGATGGGTCCGAAATAACGGCCGTCGAGACTGTCGCGGACCTCCCAGTTCATCAGGAAGAGTTCGCCGTCGCCGATGGTCCGGCAGCCCTGCCAGACGGGCAGATCGCGGCCGATCCCGTCGCGGTCGAGCGCCTCGCCCATCTCGATCCCGTCCACCGTGATCGTGGATCGCAAACGGCAAACCCGCTGTCCCGGTAGTCCGAGGACGCGCTTCAGGAGCGGCACGCCGCGCCTGACATAGCCGCGTTCGACCATGAATCGCTCCAGCGGTTCGGGCGGCATGACGGCGACCAGCTCCGGCACGTCGAGCGCGTCGGCCGGCCCGACCGTGTAGAAGCCGATGGGCGCGCTGGCCGTGGCGTTCCAGATCAGTTTCGTCGGAAGATCGGCGGCGCTGGCGGCTGCGATGCCGGTGACGGCCAGCGCCGTTACCGCGAGGATACGGCGGCGCGTCACGGGTCAATCCTCTGGCGGCCGAGCCAGGCGGCGTGTCGCTCCGGCGTATAGGCGTGCGGCTCCAGACCGGCAGTCAGACGGTTGTGGACATGCCGCCAGTGCTCCGGGGATATGTCGGCCGGATCGAGGCCGAGCGCTTCCACGGCGTCAATAGCCTGCAAGGCGCGCTGCACCTTCGCCCAGCTATCGAGACGCAACAGGATGTCGCCGCCGGGACGGACGAAGGGCAGCGTCTGGAACGGTTCGCCGCGGCCGATGGCGCGCACGATGTCGATGCGGGAAAGGGTCGTGCCATGCTCGCCGGACGCCCATCGGACAAAGGCGAAGATGCTGCCCGGCGCGAAGCCGACGATGCTGCGGCGGCGGTCGAGGATCTGTTCGTAGCTCTTGCGGCCGAAGCGTATCCAGTGCTCGACCTTGCGCTTCTGGAAGGTCAGTTCGACCAATGTGGTGAAAGGCGCCGGTCCGTCCGGCAGCGGACGGCCGTGCAAGCGGTGGGCCGCATTGCCGGTCATGGTTGATCTCCCTCGGAGGATGGAAATTCGCGCGCCAGCAGATCGCGCAGCATGTCGGTGACGGTGATGCCGCGCCGGAAGGCCGCGACCTTGATGCGGCCGCGCAGCTCGGGCGTGATGTCGATGGTCAGGCGGGCGGTGAACGCCTCGCCGGCGGGCTTGCCTCCCGGCGGCGTTTCGGCCGCCCTGATCCAACTCTCGGGATTGCCCGGCCGGGATGCGAAACCGGGCTTGCGGGTGCGCCCGGTCATGGCGCGGCCCTCCCGATGTGCAGCCGGTCGATCTCGGCGGCCAGCGCCGCGATCTCGCGCGCGGCGGGGCTGTCGTCGTCGATCTCGGATGCAAGCCGGCCGGACTGCGCGGCGTCGGCGAAGACGACGCGCTGGCCGATGGTGGCTGCGAGCAAGGGCGGGTCATGGTCAGCCAACGTCTCGGCCGTCTCGCGGGCGATGATGGTGCGCGCGCTGCAGCGGTTGAGGACGAAGCGGGCGGCCAGCACGGGTCGGTAGATGCGCGCCTCCCTGAGAAGCGCCAGCATCTCGGCCGAGGCCCAGCCATCGAAGGGCGATGGCTGTACCGGGATCAGCACGAGGTCGGCGGCGAGCAGTGCCGAGCGCATGAGGCTGGCGACACGCGGCGGCCCGTCGATGACGATCATGTCGGCATCGCGGGCCAGCTCCGGGGCTTCCCGGTGCAGCGTGTCGCGGGCCAGGCCGATAGTGCTGAACAGCCTCGGCAACCCCTCATGGCTGCGCCGCTGCGACCAGTCGAGCGCGGAGCCTTGTGGATCGGCGTCGATCAGGACGACACGCTGTCCTTGCGCCGCCCAGGCTCCGGCGAGATGCAGCGCCAGCGTGGTTTTGCCGACGCCGCCTTTCTGATTGAGGAACGCGACGATCATGGCGCACCTCGGCGGCTAAAATCAGCACTGGCACCGGCGCCACGGGTCGCGCGTGCGCGCTTCAAAGAAGAAGAGTTAGATTCTTTGTTAGAGTCTTCTATAGAGTCCGGCGCGCGATTTGCGCCTAATGTCCCGATACTGCGTGCGCCTAATGTCCCGATGGGATTCACAGGCGTTTCCACAGGCACTGTGGATAGATTTTCAGGGACGAAGCGCAGCAGTTCGCACCCGTCTTCCCATTCGATCTGGAGGCGATAGCCGGGCAGCGACTGGCGGGTGGTGAGGCGGCGCAGGTCGAGGGCGAAATCGGAAGGCCGCGCCGCGCTGCCGGACTTCCGGTGCAGGTGGGAAATCTCGAACGCCCAGCCCTCGGGCTGGCGTCCGGCGTGCTTGCGGGCGACGCGATACAGCCACCGCTCAATGCCGCCGGTCAGCCGGAAATAGGCCGGGTCGATGGTCAGCACCAGCGAGCGGTCGATGACGCTGTTGTAGAACCATTCGGGCAGGACGAACTCCATGCCCTCGACGCGCCCGGTGCGCGTCGTCATTTCCTCCCACTCGTTGATCCATGAGAATTGCCGTCGCCGCCAATGCTTGCCGTTGCGGATCGTCGTAGCGATGACGGTAGATTGCAGGCGGGCGAGCGCGGCCTTGAGCAACAGGTAATCCCGGTTGCCGGTGGCCCGCCCCACAGCGCGCAGGACCTGGTAAGGCATGAAGCGGAAGAAGCGCGACGTGGCGAAACCGCTGTTTTCGGCCGCGACGATCTGGCTTGCAGCCCAGATCAGCAGATCGGCATCCCAGATCGTCGCCATGCCGTGTTCGGGCATGGCGAATACCTGCACCTCTACATCAGCGGCCCGGTAGAGGATCGGTTTTGTGCGGGGCCGCTTCGCCAATGAGAAGAACGGCCGTTCCATCAGATCGCGCTGGTCGCGCGGGGCAGCGTCGCCGGTCGCGACCACAAAGGGGTCGAGGCGGCTGCGCTCGCTGGTGTCGGTCGGCTGCGCGGGGCTGTCATCGTCGTCGCGCAGCATTCAGCACTCGTCCCGCTCTTCGGGGGTGAGCGGGCGCGCGGCAAAGACGGTGCCGGCGCTTGTGTCGCTGGTGGATTTGCGCGTGCCGATGGCGCTCCAGTCTTCCAGATCGCGCAGGGTATAGAGGACACGGCCGCCGATCTTTCGATAGAGCGGG
Organism: Celeribacter indicus; assembly: GCF_000819565.1. Lineage (NCBI taxonomy): Bacteria > Pseudomonadati > Pseudomonadota > Alphaproteobacteria > Rhodobacterales > Roseobacteraceae > Celeribacter > Celeribacter indicus. Next base: position 2,281,577 of record NZ_CP004393.1, on the reverse strand, counting down.
CCGGTTCCGTAGGTGCGGTGCTTTTCAAGGGTGCGGATCGAAATGCCGAGGAAGCGTGCGGCTTCCTTTGTGCGCAGAAGGCGCGGCGGCAGGTCCGCATTGCGGCGGTTCGCCATGGATTACCTCCGGTTCGTCAGCGGATGGCGCTGCCGATGACGGCGGCGCGCTATGGCGAACCATGGCGAGGGACCGGCGGCCTGTAGCGTGCCGCATTTGGGCACGCGCGCTGGCGGCACCCCCCTCCGGGGCGGGATCAGACTGAAAAGATGGAGAGATTCAGCGTGACAGCGGGGATCGTGCCAATTCGGCGAAGACAATCCGGTGTGGGTCGGTTAAGACTGAACGCGGAGCAGACGCGCTGCTCTGGGGCTTAGTAACCCCTCACGAATGGCTGGTGCTGGCCATGACGGCACCGCACTCCTTGACCTTATGGTCGGGGAGCCCGTGGCGCATGTCCAGGGCTGCCCGCCTAAAGGCCACGGGGCCGTTTCGTGACGGTTACTAACTCCCCGATCACCAGGTCAGAGGGGCCAATTGCGGGGGCGCACCGCAAGCCGCGGCTCTTCCGGTAGAAGGGGAATGACGATGCGAACGCCCGTCGAACTCGATCCCGATGTGGACGATGAAGCGCCAGCGGGAAACGACATCACGCCCTACGACGAAGCGCATTTCGTGACCTATCTGCGGCTGCTCGACGCGAAGGCGGAAGGCGCGGACTGGAAGGAAGTGGCGCAAATCGTGCTGCACCGCGATCCGGTCGGCGACGAGTTCAGGACACGCCGATGCTGGCAAAGCCATCTCGAACGCGCGCAATGGCTTTCGCGTGAGGGTTACAAGCGGATACTGGAACAGGCCGTAGCCAACAAGGCGTGAGATCATCCATAGATGACGGTAGGTCTTCGGCGCGACTACGAATCGATCTTGATCGGATAGTGCAGCAGGAGCCGGTAGCCGCCGCGCATCATGCTGATGCCGTGGGCGACGAGGCGACGCGCCTTGTTCTTGCTCGGGTCGCTCTCGAAATCTTCCTTTGCGCCCCGAAAGCCAAGCAGGACTTCGGCAATCGTCCGATAGCTCTCGCCGCGCAGCCGGGCATCGAGCGCGCGCAGGGACAGGATATGCCATTGCCGGAGCTGGGCGGGCATGTTGCGGAAGTCGGGGCCAGGCGTTCGGCCCTTGATGGACCGCCAGAAACGCCGCGCCGCATGGGCGCGAAGCTCCATGAAGTCGTCCAGAGGCAGTTCGACGGCGTAGAACGCCGCCGCATCCGGCACGGTTTGGGACAGCCAGAATTGATGTTCGATACCATCCGCCTGCCAGATGCCGTGCCAGCCATCGGCGGCGCGGCGCAGGTCGAGGCCGTCGAGATGGGCGAGAACGACGGTCGGCTGGCTTGCCGTCTCATCCGGCTCGGCCGGCACGAGTTTGACGGCTTGGGGCTGAAACCGGGGCGACCAGAACAGCGGGTCGCGGTCAGGCGCGGCGTCGGGATCGTGCGGGAAATCGCAAGCCCCAGCGTCGGGCGAAGGCTTCCAGCTCGGTCGCATCCGGGCGCTTCGCGCGGATGAGAAGCCGGAAATCCTCTCGGTAGTCGTCGTTGCGACGCAGATACTCCCAGGCGAATCCGGCGGCGGGAATCTTTCGCGTGTGCCTGTAGGCCGCCGGCGCCCGCCAATTGATCTTCAGCATGGCGCACCCTCCCTTTACTCACGGGTGCTTGGGGAGACACCCGGACCAAGGAGTTTCGGGCAGGACCTATGCGGGAAATAGTCTGTATGATCTGAATTGTTGTTCGTATATCCAGAACACTTATAGTTATTTTCTTCTTAACAGTGTTTGCGTGATTTTGCGAGCCGGGCGCAGCCCGGCGAGCGCGGCCATGTTTTCGGGCATGGCCGCAACGCCGATCCGCGACACCGGATCGGCGGAAAATTTGTGAACCCTGAAAGCCTGAAAAGCGGAAAGCCGCGCAACCGGGTTTCCGGCTGCGCGGCTCTGCCGGTTATGCGGCCTTCTCCAGCAAGGTCTTGGCTTTCGCCTCCAGTTCGAGGCGGCTGTCCTGATGGGCCTTGCTGCGGGCATGGGCCGTCATGCCCTGCACGAAATCGAAAATGCTTTCGGGCGGGCGGCCTTCTTCCTGCAACACGGTTTCGATGATCTTGCCGGTCTCCGCCTTTGAGAACCCGCGCTTGCGCAGGAAAGTTTGGCGGTCCTCGTCGGTGCGGGCGACGATCCGCTCCCGCGCCGCCCTGATCCCGGCCACGAATGGCGCGGGCGAGGAATTGGCGAAGCCGGTCAAAGCCGGGGCCGCTTCATGGGCGAAACGCTGTGCGGCAAACTTGCTGTGCCGGATGCTGATTTCCTCGAACCCTTCCACGCCCCAAAGGTTGCGGTTCATGCAAACCGCCCGGAGATAGAAGGAAGCGATGCCGAGGGTCTTCGATCCGACTTCGCTGTTCCAGCAATAGAAGCCCCGGAAATAAAGGTCGGGGTCGCCGTTCGGCAGGCGTTCGGCCTCGATGGGGTGCGTATCGTCCACCAGAAACAGGAAAACGTCGCGGTCGCTGGCGTAAAGCGTGGTCGTGTCCTTGGTCACGTCCACGAATGGATTGTGCGTCATGGTCGCCCAATCCAGAACGCCCGGCACCTTCCACATGGTATCGCCGACGCCATTGCCCGCGATCTTCATGACGGCGGCGACAAGCTCATGGTCCCAGATGCGACCATAATCCGGGCCGGTCACGGCGCGAAGCTCAACGCGCCCGTCCTCGGTTTCCAGCGTCTTCACCAATTCGCCGCGATGGCTCACAAGGCCATGTTGCAGATTGATGCCCGCCAGCGGTGCGGGAAGGTCGCGCAGGTAGCGGGCGGGTGCGCCGACAAGGCTGCAAAGCTGCCCGAAACTCCAATGCGTCGGGGCGACGGGCTGCTCCTGTCCGGGGACGATCAGCGAAAGCCGTTCCGCATCGTCGCGGCTGGCTTCCACGCGCACGGCGCGACTCTCCACGGTGCGGGCCTTGGCGCGATCCGCGCGGGACTTCACGGCGTCGTAAAGCTCGGTCAGCGACAGATAGCGTTCATCATCCGGGCGCGAGAACCATTCCGACGAAACGCGGCCGATATTCTCGCCGCGTGAAATGTCCACACGGTAGCCCTTGGAAACGGGCTGCTGCTGATGGTTCAGGGTCATTGTGTTCATGGTCTTTCCTTTCATGGGCTTGGGTTGGAGCGCAGCGCTGCGCTGCAACCCTGCCCGTCGGCGAGACCGGGGGGTGCAAGGTGCAAGGGTGGACGGGCGGAGGGGGATCACCCGGCCTGCACAAGCGGATCGAAGTGATGACGAAGATGCGAAGCATGTATCCGCGCGGAAGGGTGGGGATACCGCCCGGCCGCCCTTGTGCCGCGCCAGGGGGCAGCGCCCCCAAGCAACCGGCCCGGCCAAAGCGAAGCAGCGGCCGGGGGAGAAAATCTGATCGGGATACGCAAAGCCTGATAATCGGAAAGCTGCCTATCCCGATCTCCTTGTTCCTTGAGAGACGGCGGCCATGAGCAAAAAAAGAAGCCCCGCTCGGATGAGCGGGGCAGTCCGGGGTTTCGGTCTTAGTCGCCGTTGCGGCGGGACCAGATGAGGTTGTGGGACTTTCCGTCCTCGGCTTCGACCAGGCTGGCGTAGATCGGTGCCGGGAAGCTTGGATCGTCCAGCTTGACGGAGAGGTATTCGCGCTGCGTCTCGCGGGCGACCTTCTTCCAGGCCGCGCCGAACTCGGTGGCACCGGCGAAGATGCGGAAGTCTGGGCCGCGCTCGCTGTCGCTCTCGGTGGCGGTGAACTTGGCCTTGACGTTGAGGGTCAGGGTCTTGACCGCGCCGGTGAAGCCCGCGCCGTTCTCGTTCTGGGTGAAGGTGCCGATGGTTGCCATTGTCGTATTCCTTTTCCTGTCGGGCCGCACCATTGCGACCTCGATGGCGGTCGTGAGACCGGGGACGATCGGCCCCGCACCCCTTGGGGCTGGAACATCGTGGAAGGCGGCCGGCGACGGCTTTTTTGTTTCGCGCTGCAAAGCCGAAGGCGGCGGAAAAAAGCTGGCAACGGACGTTGCGGGAAGACAAGCGAGGCGAAGCCGGTCGTCGGTCAGACCTTGCCAGATCGAGGACGCGGATGGAGCGCCCATAACAGGAAATCGCGTGGAATACGGCAATGGCGGCCGTCCTGTGCCTTGCCGGAATTGGGGACTTTACGCGGGTTTATTGGCTGCGGTTTTCCCTGATCCGACCGGAAAGGCCGATTCGCCCTGTCGCCAGCGGGGGCCTGCGGGTGTGGCCTCGTCTGACCTTCGCGGGTGCTGCCGTGTCCGATGCGGCTGGAAGATCGCATGCGGGCATTTCGCCATGCTCGGCCAGGTGGATGGTTCGAGCTTCCCGGCGCTGATCCGCCTGCCGTTTGGAGTGGATGGAAAGCCGAACCTCATGGGCCTGCCGGGGCGACCAAGGCGGAAGCCCGAGACTGGCTTGCTCAACCGGGTGGGGCTTGCCGCGAAATGGCCGCTGCCGCCCTTGCGTTAGGGATTGAAGCCGAATGGCGGAAACGCGCCAAAGGCGTGGTTCCGGCGCAGCCGAAAGCCCGGCCCGTAGGGCAACGCCCAAGCCTTTCCTTCCTCCTGCCGTATTGACATTGTGGATACGAGCACTCATATTGCGATCATGACCAAAGCTCGTATCGCCCCTTCGGAATCTGCCCGTTCTGCGACCACCGCCGTTGCAGTTCGTGCCTCTACGGCTGACACCAAGGGCAGCATCAATCTGCGGATCGAGACTGGCACGCGCCAGCTCATCGACGATGCGGCGGCGGTGCTCGGCAAGACGCGCACCGAGTTCATGGTGGAAAGCGCCCGGCGGCAAGCGGTCGATGTGCTGCTCGACCAGCGCTTGTTCACGCTCGACCCCGAGCGCTACGACGCCTTCATGCAAGCGCTCGACAATCCGCCCGCACCGGGGCCGAAGCTCAAAGCCCTGCTGCGCCGGACCCCGGCATGGCAGAAATAGACGACACGCCCGACCATCCCGAATTGCCACTGTCTGCTCCTGTTCCTCTGACGGCAGAGCATGATCTTTCGGCATTCGACTGCGGTGAGCCTGCATTGAACGACTGGCTGCGCCACCGGGCCTTGAAGAACGAAAGCCGGTTCTCGCGCACCTATGTCGTGTGTGCGGGCAATCAGGTCGTCGGTTATTTTTGCATTTCGGCCGGGTCGGTCGAGCGTGGTGCAGCGCCCGGCAAGGTGCGGCGCAACGCGCCCGACCAGATTCCGGTCTCGATCATCGGCCGGCTGGCCGTTGACCTCGACCACGCAGGAAAGGGCCTCGGTGCGGATCTTTTGGCGGACGCGCTGCACCGGATCGCTCTGGCTTCGCAAAGCATCGGCATCGGAGCTGTGATGGTCCAGGCGAAGGATGAGGCGGCCAAACACTTCTATCTGCGCTGTGCCGAGTTCGTCGAATACCCCGAAGACAGCCGGACGCTGTTCCTGCCTATCGAAACCGTGGTCGCGGCGTTTAGCTAGAGTTTGGGAGAAATGCGATGGGTGAAGCCAAGCGAAAGAAGCAAGAACGGGCTGCTTGGCCGGATTCTGATCGCTACAACGGCACGATAGATCTTCACGTTCTGCCGCCGGCGGCGGAGATTGACGGAGCACGCATTCGCGAACTGACAGGTGATGATACAATACCGGACACGACGCAGGTCATCTTGCGCGCGTTCAGAGCAGTTGTTGGTGAGCGGACCTTCCATGTCGGATTCTGCCTCGGTGACGGAGAATCCTTCAGCGCTGTTGGTATCGCTGTCATCGAAAGACTGTCGATGGAAGCGCCGGGAGCCGCACTTCACATTGTGCCTATCGTCCACGACGACATCGCATGGGATATCGTGATGCGGCATCTGCGCAGCTTCACGGGGCAGGTATTGTTGTTCGCATTCCCGAATTCAGATGTTTACGACGCGGGCACCGCTGAAGTTTCCTACTCGAAACATATCCGTCAGTTCGATCCAAGCGGCGCCTTGCTTGGCCGATTGACCGAAGCGCAGCGGCGCAAGATACGCGAACAAAAAGCTTCGATGCTCAATCGACCGCCGCCGCCCAGATTCTATCCAGCATCCGGTGTCACGCAGGAAGACTCGCCATGGATATTCCGGGTTGGAACTCCTGCCGGAAAAGTCATCAGAACCGCCGTTTGGGATGGCCGTCGTAACTATGCGCATGAACTCCCTGAAGACATCGTGCGATGGGTGGGCGGCGACAGGATCGCCATCGTGCAGGTGGACAGTCCTGTTGGGGTCAATCGGCGGTCTTCACTCGACTTGACGCACAAGCTCGCCAAAGATTTCGATGGCGTCATTCACTGGGCGCGGGATACGGACACGTTTCAGTCGATTCTCAAGTCGTTTATCCGCCTCGATCTGGACTCGGTGAGTCCACCGGAGCTTCCTGCCGGTTGGGAGCCTGAAATCGTGATCTTCGCGGCAAACGGGGACCACGCGTGAAAAAAGCTGAATGCGAACAGGCTGTCCGGCATTTGTGCCATCAATGGCGGAAAGAATGTGGCTTTTCGTCCACTCCGGCAGACCAGTTGAGCTTCGGCAGCTTCCTGTCATGGGTCCAGCAGAATTATTCATCTTACCTTGATTTCCGCACCACCACCTCCGTCTCTTATGACGTGGAGATGTGGTTTGACGATGAATTCAAACAGAACTGGCGAAGGTAGGATCAGCATCGCGCGACACGGCTAACCCGAGGGCTGGCCGACGCCCGCCGCCAACCGCATCCATGCCGCGATGCCGACGCATCCGCCCCCGACGATGCAGAAGATTTGCCGCCAGATTTCGGACGGCACCGCCTCCTTGGTGATCCCATGGACCAGTGCATAGCCCGCGACGGCGGCGGGCGCGGCGAAGACAAGCGCCACGATCAGGCGGATGACGGGTGTGCGGATCGTCTCGAACAGCACGGCCAGGACGCCGAAGGCAACGCCAGCCGAGAACAGCCCGACCAGCCCCGCGCCGATCAGGCCGGAGCCGGTCTGATAGGCGAATTGCGCGGCGGCCAACCCGACGAAAAAGGGCAGCGCATAGATGGCGAGCGTATAGGCGAGAACGCAGAGAAGCGCGATCAACGCAACGCTCATGAACATGACGGCGACCATGATCTTGTTCCTTTGACTTTGCAGCACCGCCTTTCGCGCAGTCGTCAACACTGTCGCTGCACATCTTTATGGTGCCGTTATTGTTCCAATCTGTCGAGGTCATCCGGCCGCGCGGGAAAGCCGCGCGGCCGCGATTTTTTCGGGTGAAAGGCCGGGACCGCTTGTGCGCTCCCGGCCCGCCTTCATTCCGCCGCGACGGGAAAAGCCTCGTCCTCCGTGGCCTCGGCGCTCTCGGCCTCCGGCATGTCCTCGGCGGCGGGAATTTCCCGCTGCTCGTCGGCCAGCCATCCGGGCCGCTCGGTGCGCAGCACGGGCGGCAGCCAGCCGGTCCCGGCCAGAAGCTGCCCGGCGGCTTCCGCCATTTCCGGCTTCTTCCTGTCCGCGATCCGCTCCGCCGCCTCGTCGCCAAGGGCATCGCGCACGGCGGCGAGGATTTGCGCCTTGGTGACGCGCCCGAGATAGGCCCGAACCGTGGGCGTCCAGTGCGCCGTCATGTCGAGCGCAACCGCCGTCGCCAGCCTGTCGGCGGTGGCAAGGGCATGGCGCTTGTGAGCCTCCCACGGCTGCTTGACGGCATTGACGGTCAGCGAAGCGCAATGGGCGAACAGGGCCATGACGCTGGCATGATCCAGTCCGGCGATGAAGCCCCAAAGCTCCGCCACGTCGCGCGGCATGTCCGCCGCCCATCCGGCATGGCGATCCTCCAACGCCTTCGCCGCCGCCGTGTCCTCGATCCCGTCCGCGTGGCTGGCGAGATAGCCGCTCGTCGGGCGGATTTCGAGGCAATGGGCATCCCCGCCGCCGCGATAGAAGGTCTGCGCGGCGAGCGCATGGGTGACGGCGATCAGGGCCATGTCCGGCTGCTCGCCAAGGGCGAGACGCAGGGCAAGGGTGCGATGCGCGGTCAGGTCGCGGATGAGCGAGTCCGACAGCGGTTTGCCGTCTTCCTCCGCATCCTCGTCCTCCGGCTCATGGTCGGAAACGGGATGGCCGTCCCCATCATGTTCGCCACCGTCCATGATTTCGCCATCGCCGTTGACGCGCACCCCGTCGATGACGGTGCTGCCGTCCTCCGCTTCGGGTTCCTCCGGTTCCGGGGCTTCGTCCTCGGGCCGGATGAACCCGCGCTCGATCCGGGCTTCCCCGTCATGGTTCAGAACCACGAACACGCCACCGCGCGCGATCTCGTCGGCCTCATAGGCATAGCGCTTGGCGTCGATCCGCTCGATTTCGGCTTCAAGCTCCGCGAAGCGCTGATCCACTTCCGGCGGCAGGTCCACGTCCGCGTCCTCCCATTCCGCCGACAGGCGTTCAAGTTCCTCCTGCGCGGCGTCGTAGGCGGTTTCGTCTTCTTCCGAAAGCTCTACCGGCTGCGGATAGCTGCGGCGCAGGCCGTGAGCGTGGGGCCAGTCGATATGGGTCGAGACCCATTTCCACCCCTCGGCCTCCTGAACCTGCGCCGCGATGCCTTCCAGCTTGTCGAGGGCCAGCCGATCCAGCAACGCGGCATCTTCATAGAAGCCGCCACGATCATCGGTGAACAGATCGCGGATGATGGTGCCGCCCGCCTCCGTATAGGCTTCCGCCCCGACAAGGATTGCGCGCCGGTCGGTTGCCACCACATTGCTGGCGGTCAGGTCGCGGCGGATGATCCACGGCTCGCGGTTGTAGGACAGGTTCTCGAAAACCTGTTGCTGCCGGGCATGGTCCTCGGTGATGGCGAAGGCCATCAACTGATCCAAGGTCAGATCGCCGTCACGGTAGACCTGCATCAGCTTGGGGCTGACCGCGCCGAGGCGAAGCCGCTGCTTCACCACATGCGCGGTGACGCCGAAGCGGGCGGCGATTTCCTCCGCACCCCATCCGCGCGTTTCGGCAAGCTCGCGGAAGCGCTCGAACTGGTCGGCGGGGTGCAGGTCTTCGCGGGTCACGTTCTCGTCAAGGCTGATCTCGGCAGGGTCGTTCGCCGTGTCGATGACGCAGCGGATCGGCTCGGTCCGCTTGATCTCCTTGCGCTTGGCGCGCAGCAACTGCGCCAGCCTGCGGCCTTCGCCGACACTCACCAGATAGCAGCCGGTCGGCTCGCCTTCCGCGTCAAGTTCCGGCTCCACCACCAGATTTTGCAGGATGCCCTTGGCGGCGATGCTCGCCGCCTTCGCCTCGATGGACGCTTCGCTGTGCGGGGTCTTCCGGGCGTTCTGCGGGTGCTTCTTGAGCTTGTTGAGCGGGATGAAAACCGTTTCGCCATGTTCGGGAACGGTCGGGGTCTGTGTCTTCGTCGTCATGGTCTTTCCTTTCATGGGCTTGGGTTGGAGCGCAGCGCTGCGCTGCAACCCTGCCCGTCGGCGAGACCGGGGGGTGCAAGGTGCAAGGGCGGACGGGCGGAGGGGGATCACCCGGCCTGCACAAGCGGATCGAAGTGATGACGAAGATGCGAAGCATGTATCCGCGCGGAAGGCTGGGGATACCGCCCGGCCGCCCTTGTGCCGCGCCAGGGGGCATCGCCCCCAAGCAACCGGCCCGGCCAAAGCGAAGCGGCGGACGGGCACATGAGCTGGATCAGGATATGGGAACGCGGATGGCGTGAAGCCCTGCCATCCTGATCGCATCTTCATCTGGTAAGCAAAGAGAGTAGTATGCCGATACTGTCAGAGTAGTTGGCGAGGTGGCTTCGCCATGGTCGAGAAACGCAATCGGGAGATTCTAAGACGCCGGCGAGCTGGCGAGACCTTCCCGGCCCTTGCGCGGGATTACCAGATCTCGCGTGAGCGTGTGCGCCAGATATTCGAGCGGGAGGACAGGAAGGAACAGCGCCGGACGGAATTGGCCGAGGCCGATAGCCGTCCGGATCAACCGAACCCGCTGCATCTTGAACCGTATGAACGGAGAATCCTTGCCGAGTTTTGCGGCAAGGTGGAGTTCACTCCCGATGATGTCGAGGATCGGGGGTTTTGGCGAAGCAATCTCCCTTGCGAAAATAGAGCCTGGCGCGCAATCGTGAAATGGATGGCACTCGCGGGCAAAGAACCCACAAAGCCGCCTGGAATGTGGACGATTGAGGAATGGCAGCAGCACGATTTTTCTCATGCCAGCAAGCGCGACTAAGTGGAAGCTGCTCTCCTGTAGCGGCCGTCAACGCCATGCGAACGTCTATTTTGTAGGGTCATGGAGGGCTATGGAGTAGACATAGTTCTCATCGCTATCCCGCGTGCCCCGCCACTTATCCCTTTCGATATCACGGATGCAGGCCCACGCGGCCGCCTCCCCTCCGCGTGCTTTCGCCTTGCTCCTCCCAGCCGGACGCGGCATGTTCGGAGGCCCGGAGAGGGAGCAGGCCATGCCGGAGAAGAGACCAGCCACGGAACGCGCGCCCCGGATCGTCGTCATGGGCGTGAGCGGCTGCGGCAAGTCCACGTTCGGCGCGCGGCTGGGGGCGGCGCTGCGGCTGCCCTTTCTCGAAGGCGACCTGTTCCATCCGCCGGAGAACCGCGCCGCGATGGCGGCGGGCCGCCCGCTCGACGACGCGATGCGCGGGCCGTGGCTCGACCGGCTCGCACAGGCGCTGACAGCCTATCGCGAGACCGGCTGCGTGCTGTCCTGTTCCGCCCTCAAACGCGCCTATCGCGACCGGTTGCGGCAGGCCGGGCCGCTCCTCTTCCTCCATCTCGCGCTCGACCCGCAGACCGCCCGCGCGCGGGTCGGCACGCGCAGCGGCCATTACATGCCCGCCACGCTGGTCGAGAGCCAGTTCGCCGCCCTCGAACCGCCGGCAGCCGACGAGGCGGCGCTGGTGCTCGATGCCACTGCCTCGCGCGATGCGCTGGTCCAGGCGGCGCTGTCGCGGCTGGCGGCCGGGCGGCGCTAGGGCACGTACTCAATAAGTGTATTTCCGTTTGTAGCGTGTTATGATTCACTTCTGCCAAAAGCGGAGGGTTTCATGGCGCGGTACGATCTGAGCGACGAGGAGTGGCAACTGGTGGAGCCGCTCATTCCGAAGCCTGGCAAGGGCAAGCGTCGGGTTGATGACCGGCGGGTGGTGAACGGGATATTTTACGTGCTGCGGACTGGCGCACCTTGGCGCGATCTGCCGGAGCGATATGGCCCATACACGACCGTCTACAACCGGTTCAACCGCTGGGCCAAGCGCGGTATCTGGCTGAAAGTGTTCGAGGAACTGGCACAACGATCGCCGCAGTCGCTGCAGTTGATCGACAGTTCCATCGTCCGCGCCCATCAGCACGCCGCAGGTGGAAAAAAGGGGGCGAGGCTCACGCCATCGGCCGTTCTCGTGGCGGACTGAGCACCAAGATCCACGCCGTGGTCGATCAGGACGGCTTGCCGGTCCGGCTGCACATTACGGCCGGACAGGCCTCCGACAAGACGGTGGCTCCGTTGCTCTTGGACGACCTGCCCCCCGGCATCGTCGTCGCAGACCGAGGATACGACAGCCTGGCCTTGGTAAAGCGCGTGGCGGCGCGGGGTGGCGAAGCACATATCCCGACCCAGAGCCGCGTCCGCCTGCAACGCAGCGTCCCGCCCGATCTCTACCGCCGCCGCAATCTCGTTGAACGATACTTCTGCAAAATCAAACAGTTTCGCCGCATCGCCACACGCTTCGAAAAGCATGCGGTCAACTTCCTCGCAGCAGTCGCCCTCGCCTCAACAAGGATCTGGTTGCGATCAATTGAGTACGTGCTCTAGCCGGGAAAGATCCGCACGCATCCGCTCCGCAGCGACGCGCCCGCGGCACCCGGCAGGTGCAGCAGCGCCTCGAGCCCGTCGTTGTCCTCGATCAGATCCTGGAGGGTCATCCCGTCGAGCACGCCATAGAACGCGTCGAGCGCCGCCTGGAGCGCGCCGCGCAGGCGGCAGGCGACCTTGAGAGGGCAGGTATTGTCCACGCCCGAGAAACATTCCGCGAAGGGAACGCCCGCCTCGAACTGCCGGAACACCTCGCCGATGGAGATCTCGCCGGCCGGGCGCGCCAGCACGAGCCCCCCGGCCCGGCCGCGGGTCGTCTCGATATAGCCGCTGGTCGCAAGCAGGTGCACGACCTGCGCCAGATGGTTTTCCGATGCGTTCGCCGCCTGGGCGATTTCCGCGCGGCGCACCATGCGGCTATCGTTGACCGCACAGGCCATGAGCACCCGCATCGCCAGATTCGTTCGGATCGTCAGTCGCATGTCACCTTCGCCCTCCCGGCGCCCTCCCGGTCCTTTCCGGCCAGCCTACAGGTCGGCCCTGCCCGCCTGCGTTGATCTGGATCAGAAAAGAGACATCTCAGATGGCGAAAAACCCCGGTGCAAAGGCCGTGGCGGCGCTGCGCCCCGCCGCATCGGCGGCGACGAGCCGGCCGGAGGCGAGCACGACCTCCGTCACCGGGCCGAATCCTTCGGGCGGGTCGAGCACGGCGATCGCGTGGCGGATCCTGTGCTGCCGGCCCTCCGCCAGCACGAGGCCCGTCGCCACGCCCTCGCGGGCGACGGCGGAGCCTCCTTCGGCGGCGGCGCGGTGGCCTTGCGCCCCGGCCGTCACGCCGTCCTCGACCGCGAGCACGCCGGCATGCCGCCCGTCCCAGGGCGCGTGATCCCGGCCGCCGTCGGAGATCCAGAGCATCGTGACCGGCAGGATCCGCGCCTCCTTGAGGATCACGAGGAGATCGCCGGCCTGCCGCCGCAGCAGCGCGGTCCAGCCGAGCCGCGCGCCTTCCGCCTCGACCAGGGTCACGAAATCCTCCTCCCGGCCCGCGTCGGGATAGCGCGTGAGATCCCGCGTCCCGCCGGCGGCCGCGGGAAAGACACGCGGATCCGCGGTCCGCGCCGGATAGGCGAGGCCATGGCGCGCGGCGAGCGGCGGGCCGGCGGTCAGCGCGGCACGCTTCGGGGAAAAGGTGATCGCGTCGCCGGGCGCGAGGCGGAACATCGGATGATGGGCGACGGGAAGCACGCCCGCCCCGTCCGCGATCCCGTGGCACTGGTAGAGCACGCTCTCGCCGCTGCGCAGCCGCACTTCCTTCGTCACCCGCGCGCCCATCACCCGCGCGCCGAGCGTGAGGCAGAGCACGGCAGACCCCGCGTCCTGCGCCCGCGAGGTGACATGCCAGGGGGAATTCGCGCTCCAGCCGTGCGGCGGATCGTCCAGAAGATCGGAACTGCCGAAGGGCGCGGCGAGGAAATCGCCGGCGAGCCCGGCATCGACGGCGCTGTCCGCCTGCTCCGCGGCGGGCGTGCCGACCCAATGGGCGGTATGGAAGATCTCGCGCCCACGGACACGGAACCTGCGGATATTGCCGATCGCCGGATCGAGCGCCACCTCCGAGGCGCCCGCGGCGATCCTCAGCCAGCCCTCCTGCCCGGCGCCGCCCATGGCTCAGCCCCGAAATCCGGTCGCCACGACGAATTTCTCCGAACTGTCGGCGCGCGAGGCGGGCGGTTTCACATTCACGACCTTCTCGAATTTCTGCTTCAGGAGCTTCTGCAACTCTCCCTCCGCCCCGCCCGCGAGCACTTTCGCCACGAAGGTTCCGCCGGGGGTGAGCACGTCGAAGGCGAGATGCGCCGCCGCCTCGCACAGCGCGATGATGCGCAGGTGGTCGGTCTGCTTATGGCCGGAGGAGGCCGCGGCCATGTCCGACATCACCACATCCGCCTCGCCGCCGAGCCAGCCCTTCACCTTCTCGTCCGCGCCGTCCTCCATGAAATCGAGCTGGTGGGTTTCCGCCCCCGCGATCGGCTCGACCTCCTGGAGATCGACGCCGAGGACCGTGCCGATCTGCTTGCCGGATTTCTCGCCAAGGGCGTTCACCCGCTTCACCGCGACCTGGCACCAGCCGCCGGGCGCACAGCCGAGATCGACCACCCGCGCGCCGGGCACGAGAAAGCGGAACCTGTCGTCGAGCTCGAGGATCTTGAAGGCCGCGCGGCCGCGATAGCCCTCGAGTTTCGCGCGCTTCACATAGGGATCGTTCAACTGACGCTCGAGCCAGCGCGTCGAGCTGAGCTTGCGCCCGCGGGCGGATTTCACCTTCACCCGCAGATCGCGCTGGCCGCGTCCGGAGGTCTTCTTCGTGCTCATGTCGCGCATCCCCTTGATCGGGAGCCTTATAGCAGCGCGCGCGGGGAAGGGTAAAGCGGGCAAGGCACCCCGTGGGGAGACGGGAGGCCCTGCCCGGCCCGGCACGGTCAGTGCGCGAGCATCTCCGCGACGACCTCCTCGCCCGACAGCGACGCCGGATAGTAGGTCGGCCAGTTGCTCAGCTCCTCGAGCAGCGCCGCGCGGTCGTCGCCCCAGTAGAGGTGATAGTGATCCGCCTTCTGCGGCGCGATGATATGGTCGCTGAACTGGATGAACTCCGGTGCCTCCGCATCGCCCCCGGCCTTCTCGAAGACGAAGCGCACGCCGCGATTGCCTGCCTCGTAGGTCAGAACCTCGTAGCCGTCGCTCTCGTAGCGCCCACCATAGGAGGTGTCGCCCTCGTGGAAGGTCACCCTGTCGCCGGCGATCTCGATCCGGTCCACCCCGGTCGCATAGCCGGTTTCGTAATAGGCGCGATACTCCGCGGCACTCTTCTCGCCGCTTTCGGCCTTGTGCGCCATCACCGGGTCGAGCGTGCCGTCGGTGAGATAGGGATAGACCGACTGCCACTCGCCCTCCCAGTCGGAGAGCGGGCGCGGTGCGATCCAATCGTCTTCGAAATGGCCGCTGTAGATCTGTTCGGCGCGCGGATCGTCTCCATGGCTGTGGCTGTGGGTGTGGGTGTGGTCATGGCCGTGATCATGGTCGTGGTCGTTCGCGACCGCGCCGGTCGCGGCCAGCAGGGCGGCGCCGAAAATCGCGCCGATCGGTCCGGGTGTCGTCAACCTCATGTGTTTCTCCTGTTCCTGTCCTGCGGCGTCGCGCGCCGCTGATTCCGTAATGTTATATCATAACACATCCCTCCTAGAGAAAAGCGCCGGGCGGTGCAACCCCGCCCGGCCGGGGTCAGCCGAGCGCCTTCAGCCGTGCCAGAAGGCTCGAGGTGTCCCAGCGCCCGCCGCCCATGGCCTGCACATCCTTGTAGAACTGGTCGACCAGCGCCGTGACCGGCAGGGCGGCGCCGACCTCGTCCCCCGCCTCGAGACAGATCTTCAGATCCTTGCGCATCCAGTCGACGGCAAAGCCGTGCTCGTAGTCGCCCGCGAGCATCGTCCGGTGGCGGTTCACCATCTGCCAGCTTCCCGCCGCCCCGCCGGAGATCACCTCGACGAGCGCCTCTCCGTCGAGCCCGGATCTCTCCGCAAGGTTCAGCGCCTCCGACAGCCCCTGCACGAGCCCCGCGATGCAGATCTGGTTGCACATCTTCGCGGTCTGCCCCGCGCCGACCTCGCCCAGGCGCTTCACGATCCTGCCATAGGCGGCCATCACCGGCTCGGCCTGGGCGAAATCCCGCCCGGAGCCACCGCACATCACCGACAGCACGCCGTTTTCCGCGCCCGCCTGCCCGCCCGACACGGGCGCGTCGACATAGCCGATCCCCGCCTCCGCCGCGACGGCGGCAAGCTCCCGCGTCACCTTCGCCGAAACCGTCGTGTGGTCGACGAAGACCGCGCCGTCGCCCATCCCGGCAAAAGCCCCCTCCGGCCCGAGGCAGACCGCGCGCAAATCTTCGTCATTGCCCACGCAGGCCATCACGAAATCGCATCCGTCCGCCGCGGCGCGCGGCGTCGGCGCATCCTTGCCGCCATGCGCGCGCACCCAGTCGCCGGCCTTTGCCGCGGTGCGGTTGTAGACCGTCACATCGTGACCCCGTGACGCCAGATGACCGGCCATCGGATATCCCATCACCCCGAGCCCCAGAAACGCGACTTTTGCCATGGCTTTTCCCTTTCCCTGCAATGTGCTTTAAGGCGAGGCCAGACGGTAAGGCCTTGTTCTGCGCCGTCAACGGATAACTCCGCATAGCTGACTTCACGGGGACAGGCCCTTTCATGGCGCGTATCTTCTCGATCCTTCTGAAACTCGTCTCCGGCCTCGTGCTGCTCGGCGTGCTCGGCATCTGGCTGACCTACTGGCTCGCGGCGCGCTCCCTGCCCGATTACAACGCCGATCACGACGTGGCCGGCATCGGCGCGGAGGTGGAGATCGCGCGCGACAATGCCAATGTGCCGCATATCTTCGGCAGCAGCGACGAGGACGTCTATTTCGGCCTGGGCTTCACCCACGCGCAGGACCGGCTGTTCCAGATGATGCTGCTGCGCCGCACCGCGCAGGGGCGGCTGTCGGAGGTCTACGGCCAGCGCACCTTCGCGACCGACACGCTGATGCGGCGGCTCGGCCTCTATCAGGCCGCCCAGGCTTCCGTGGAGGCACAGTCGGAGGAGACGCGCGCCGCCCTCGAGGCCTATGCGCGCGGCGTCAATGCCTGGATCGCGGAGGTGAACGAGGACGCGCTGGGGCGCGGGGCGCCGGAATTCTTCCTCTTTCCGACCGAGATCGCCTATTGGCAGCCCGCCGATTCCCTCGCCATCCTGAAACTCACCGCCGTCTCCCTGTCCGAACAGATCCCCGACGAGGTGCTCCGCGCGCGCGCCTCGCTGCTGCTCTCGCCCGAACGACTCGCCGACCTCATGCCCGATGCGCCGGGACGGGGCACCGCGCTTCTGGACGATTATGCCGCGCTCTTTCCCGATGTCCCGCCCGGCGCGCCCGGCACGCAGACCGACTACGCCATGGCGCCCTTCCCCGAACGCGGCCTCGCGGGGGCCTCGAACGTCTGGGCGGCCGCTCCCGGCCGCTCGACGAGTTCCGCCACGCTGCTGGCCAACGACCCGCACCTCGGGTTCACCGCGCCGGGGGCCTGGTATCTCGCGCGGCTCGAGCTCGAGAACGGCGGCGTGATCGGCGCCTCCATTCCCGGCGTTCCGGGCATCGTCTCCGGCCGGCGGGAGGATTTCGGCTGGGGCATCACCGCCTCCTATCTCGACGATGCGGATCTCTATGTCGAACGGCTCAATCCCGACAATCCGCAGGAGGTGCTGACGCCCGACGGGTTCAGCGCGATGCGCAGCCGCCCCTCGATCGTCCAGATCAAGAACGCGAAACCCGTCACGCTCACCCTGCAATGGACGGACAACGGACCCGTCCTGCCGAAGGAAGCCTTCGACGTCGGGACGATCACCCCGCCGGGGCATGTGATGTCGGTCGCCTGGACCGCCCTCCTGCCCGACGACCGCTCGATGAGCGCGCTCGTGGCGCTGAACCATGCCCATACGATCGAGGCGGCGATGACGGCGGCAGAGGAGTTCGCCGCCCCCTCCCTCAACCTCGCGCTCGCCGATCCCTCCCGCGTCGCGATGAAGGTCATCGGCCGCGCGCCCGCCCGCGACCCCGCCCACCAGTCCCGCGGCCGCATCCCCTCGCCCGGCTGGATCGCCACGAACCGCTGGCAGGGCTGGCGCCCCTTCGCCGACCTGCCGCTGTTCGAGGCCGGCCGCGACGGCATCATCGGCAACACGAACAACAAGACGGTGGAGGCACCCTTTCCCGATCACCTGTCCTACAACTGGGGCGACACGCAGCGCATCCAGCGCTGGCGACGGCTGATGCAGGCGCGCGAGGTCCATACGCGCGAAAGTTTCATCGAGGTCCAGAACGACGTCGTCTCCCCCTCCGCGCGCACCCTCCTCCCGCTCGTCGGCGCCGACCTCTGGTTCACCGGCGAGGCCGCCCCCGAGGGCACGCCGGAGCGGCTGCGCCAGCGCGCCCTCACCCTGCTCGCGGAATGGAACGGGGAGATGAGTGAACACCTGCCCGAGCCGCTGATCTACTACGCCTGGATGCACGCCCTCCAGGACCGGCTGATCCGCGACGACCTCGGCCCGCTCGCCCATGAGTTCACCCATGTCGACCCGATCTTCATCGAACGCGTCTTCCGCGACATCGACGGCGCCTCCGCCTGGTGCGACGTGATCCAGTCCGCCGCCGTGGAGAGCTGTACCGACGTGGCGCGGATGGCGCTCGACGATGCGCTCGTGTGGATCGGGGAGCAGTATTCCACCGATCTCGAATCCCTGCGCTGGGGCGACGCCCATGTCGCCACCCATACCCATCCCGTGCTCGGCAACACGCCGTTTCTCAAATGGGTGGTGAACATCCGCCAGTCGACATCGGGCGGCGACAACACGCTGATGCGCGGCGTCACCTCCGGCGAGGGCCCCAATCCCTTCGCCAATGTCCATGGCGCGGCCTATCGCGGGGTCTATGATTTCGCCGATCCCGACAGTTCCGTCTTCATCATCGCGACCGGACAGTCCGGCCATCCGCTCTCCCGCCATTACGACGACCTGGGCGGCTTGTGGCGGCGCGGGGAATATGTGCCGATGAGCCTCGACCCGGAACTCGCCCGCGCGGCAGGCGTCGGGGTCACGCATCTGCGGCCCCGCTGAGGCGCCCCGGCCTTCGCCCGGAAAACAGGCGCTCTCCGATCCCGCGCCTTTCCTGGTGAGAATATTTATTTCATGCCTCTTGCGCCCGGTCCCGCGGCGCAGCATCCTGAGGCAAAGGTACCGGACAGGGGTACCGGACAAACCCACGGGGAGACGGCACATGGCATGGATCTATCTCACGGTCGCGGGGCTGCTCGAGGTCGTCTGGGCCTATTCCATGAAACAGTCCGACGGGTTCTCCCGCCTCGGCCCCTCCGTCTTCACGATCCTGACCATGCTCGCCTCCTTCGGCCTTCTCGGCCTCGCCATGCGCCACCTGCCGCTCGGCACCGCCTATATGGTCTGGACCGGCATCGGCGCGGTCGGCGCCTTCGTCGTCGGGGTGATCGTGCTGGGCGAAACCGTCAACCCGATGCGCCTCGCGGCGGCCGGGCTGATCGTCGCGGGCATCGCGGTGATGAAGGCGGCGGGATGACCCGTTCCGGCACGGACGTCCGCGGCCAGGTCCCGCTCAGGCCTGGCGCGTGATCTCGTTGCGGTAGACGAGGAAGCCCGCGCCCTTCGCGAGGGCGGTGCGGGCGGTCCGGTCGAGATCGGCATCCTTAAGCCGTTTCCGGCCGGTGATGTCCATCTGGTGCTTCAGCTCCGGATCCTCCCAGCCGGTCATCCCGAGGCCCTTGAGCGCATTGGCGATGGCGATCTCCCTGCCGGGCGCCACCATGAAGACGGCGATGGCATGCAAGGCCCCCGGACGCAGGCGGGTCTTCGCCCCGGCCCTCGCCTCGAACAGCATCATGAACAGCCGCATCCCGTCCTTCGGCATCGCCTGTGCAGGCGCGCGGGCGGCGGCGGGTTTCCCCGGCTTCGGATCGCTCATGTCATCTCCCGGAACTGCTTTTCCTGACGCGGGGTCCAGAGGACCTTCAGGTCATACCCGTCCTGCGTCATCTCCTCGTTCAGCACAACCCCTTCCTCGAACAGCCAGGCGCGTTTCCGGCCCTCGGCATAGGGAAGCACGAGGTCGCGCTCGATCTTGTCCTCCTCGAACCACGCGGAGACGGCGGCGAGCAGCGCGTCGATCCCCTCGCCCGTGACCGCGGAGATCGCAAAGACATTCGGCTCCCGCCCCGCGCGTTCGAGCCGCGCGGCACGCGCCTCCTCCGGCAGCAGGTCGATCTTGTTCCAGACCTCGAACATCGGCGTGTCCTCCCGGATCCCGAGATCATGGAGGATCTTCAGCACGTCTTCCTTCTGCTCCTCCGTCTCCTCGGCGGCGATGTCGCGCACATGCAGGATCAGATCGGCGTCGAGCACCTCCTCGAGCGTGGCGCGGAAGGCGGCGACCAGTTGCGTCGGCAGTTTCGAGATGAAGCCCACCGTGTCCGACAGGATGATCTCCCGGTCGCCGCCATGGGCGTTCGGGATCGACAACTGCCGCATCGTCGGGTCGAGCGTGGCGAAGAGCATGTCCTTGGCGAACACGTCCGCACCCGTCACCTTGTTGAAGAACGTGGATTTCCCGGCGTTCGTGTAGCCCACGAGCGCGACGATCGGAAACGGCACCTTGGCGCGCGAGGCGCGGTGCAGCTCGCGGGTCTTCACCACCTTGTCGAGCTGCCGGCGCAGGCGCACGAGCTGCTCGTCGATGGCGCGGCGGTCCGCCTCGATCTGCGTCTCGCCCGGACCGCCGACGAAGCCGAGCCCGCCCCGCTGGCGCTCGAGGTGGGTCCAGGCCCGCACGAGCCGGGTGCGCTGGTAGCTCAGCGCCGCCATCTCCACCTGCAACACGCCCTCGCGGGTGCGCGCGCGGTCGGAGAAGATCTCGAGGATGAGGCCGGTGCGATCGAGGATCTTCACCTTCCACTCCTTCTCGAGATTGCGCTGCTGAACCGGGCTCACCGGCCCGTCGATCAGCACGAGTTCGACCTCCGCGGCCTTCATCCGCTGGTTCAGCTCCTCGATCTTGCCCGTTCCGAACAGGTGGCCGGGCTGGATCTTCGGCAGGCGCACGATCTCCGAGCCGACCACCTCGAGGTTGGGCAGCGCCTCGGCGAGCGCCACGGCCTCCTCCAGCCCCGCGACCGGATCGCGCCGGTCCCGGTCGGAGGTGATGTCCGGGTGGAGAACCCAGGCGCGCGTCGGCAGGATCTCGTGTTCGTGCAATTCGGCCAAATGCCGCTCCTTCAACAGACGTGGGCACCCGCCGCGGGATGCGGGGGGTGCGCGTCACGTAATCGGTGCAGGACGGAATGCAAGGGGCGCGGCCCCCTCACTCCTCGCTGTCGTAGAGGTTGATCGGCTGGGCCGGCATGATGGTGGAGATCGCATGCTTGTAGACAAGCTGGCTCTGACCGTCCCGGCGCAGCAGGACGCAGAAATTGTCGAACCATGTGATCACGCCCTGAAGCTTCACCCCGTTGATCAGGAAGATCGTGACGGGAACCTTGGTCTTGCGGACGTGATTGAGGAAGGCATCCTGGAGATTCTGTTTATCGGCGGCCATGAGAAAATTGCCTTTTTCTTGCGCTTTATGATGCGAACTGTCCCTCGGGCGACAGCACTTGCGCTCACGTTCGCAGGAGTTCTTGAGGAATGTCAAGATTGTGCATGGAAAATCGCGACGCGATGCCGCGGCGCGGCGCAAAATTACGTCATTTGTAGCGCTAACGCCTGTCGGCCCCGTCAGCGGCGCCAGAATTCGGGGTTGAGCAGCGCGATGATCGCCAGCATCTCGAGCCGTCCGAGCACCATCGTGCCGGCGAGGACGAGCTTCATCGGATCGGTCAGCGCGGCATAGCTCATCGGGTCGGTTCCCGCGACCCTCACCAGCGGCCCCGTCGTCGTCAGCGCGGAAATGGTGAAGATCGCCGCCCGCTCGAAATCGAGCCCGAGCAGCGCGAGCAGCATCATCACCCCCGCGATGGTGAAGGCGAAGACCATGAAGTAAACCCAGGCCACATAGGCGCCTTCGCGCCTTATCCGCCGCGCGTTGGCCCCGGCCCCGCCGACCGAATGGGGCGAGACCAGCTTCTCGATCTCCCGCTCGCCGTGCCGCACGAGGGCATAAAGGCGCAGGAGCTTCACGCCCCCCGCCGTGGTCGCCACCCCGCCGCCGAAGATCGCAAGCCCCATCAGCAGCACGCCCGGCGCCTGGAGCCCGGACCAGAGCCGCGCCTCCTCCCAGCCCATGCTCTCGAAGCCCGCGGTGCTGAGGAAGGAGAGCACCATGAACATCGACCCCCAGAGCGAGGACAGCGCGCGGCCGAAGGTCCAGTCGCCCGAGACCTCGAGCACCGCGACCCAATGTCGCAGGAACAGCAGCAGCGGCACCGCCACCATGAGCGCGAGCCCGATCTTCATCTCCGGGTCGCGCCAGAGCGGCGGTGCGTCGGGGCGCGGGTTGTCGGCGGTGAAGGTCTTGCGCGACAGGGCCAGAAAGAGGAAGGCGAAGATCAGCAGCTCCCCGACGAAGCCGGTGCGCGTGTTGGTGAGCCCGCCCACCGGCGAGATGCCGGAGGTGGACATGACCGACATCGCGTGGATCAGCGCGACGAAGGCGGGAGAGCCGACCATGGCGAGCGCGAACCACAACGCGAGCGTGAGGCCGATGTAGATCGGAAAGAGCTTCGTCGTGAACCGCGCCATCCGCTCCGGCGCGGCGGCGATGCGGGTGATCTGCGAGGCGCGCGCATCGCTCTGGCCGGGCTGGCGCGAGGAGATCACCTCAAAGCCGCCGAGGTTCAGCGGCGCGAGCACCGCGACCGCCGTCACCCAGGCGAAGAGCCCGCCGAGCCAGGCGACGAGCGCGGTCCAGAGATGCTCCGGGCGGCTCAGACGCGCCGGATCGTCGAACAGCGTCGCGCCGGTGGTGGTGAGCGCCGAGACCATCTCGAAATAACCGTTGAGAAAGGTCGTGTCCTGCGTCGCCTCGACGAAGGGCACGGCAAGCACGAGCGGCAGCGCCGTATAGGTGCCGAGCAGCGTCAGGAGCTGGTTGCGCCCCTCCCGGTCGCGGTCGCGCCGGCCGTCGCGGGCCTCCGTCGCCTCAGGCCGGAACAGCGCGATGGCGATGAAGCCCGCGAGGGAGCAGACCAGCACCGAGGGATAGAGAAAGGCCCGCGCGTCGTCCCATTCGCGCAGGATGAGCGCATAGAAGGCCGGGACCAGCATCGCGCCCCCCGAGACCAGCATCAGCTGGACAAAGAACGGCATGCGCGAAAAGCGGTTCATCAGAAGAAGTCGATCGAGACTTGCAACAGCCGCTCGACCTCCGGCACGTCGGCGGTGAGCGAGAAGATGGAAATCACGTCGCCCTCGTCGATCCGCGTCTCCCCGGTCGGCTTCACATAGACGTCGCCCTTGGCGATCGCGCCGACCAGCACGCCCTCGGGAAAGTCGATGTCGCGGATGCGCTTGCCGGAGATCGGCGAGGTCGAGAGCACCTGCGCCTCGATCACCTCCGCCTCGCCGTCGCCCACCGAATAGACGTTGCGCACCCGCCCGTGGCGGATATGGCGCAGGATCGAGGAGACGGTGGTCGCGCGCGGGTTGATATAGGCGTCGATGTCGAGCGCGGAGAGGATCGGCACGAGCGAGGGATCGTTCACGAGACAGATCGCCATCGCCGCCCCCGCCTGTTTCGCACGCACGGCGGCGAGCATGTTCACCTTGTCGTCGTCGGTGACGCAGAGCACGGCATCCGCCCGGCTCACCCCTGCCTCGGACAAGAGCTCGGGATCGAGCGCGTCGCCGTTCAGCACGATGGTGCGCTCGAGACTGTCGGCGGCCCGCTCCGCGATCCTGCGGTCCTTCTCGATGATCTTCGCGCGCACCCGCTCGGTGCGCGTCTCCAGCGCCCGCGCGACGCCGAGCCCGACATTGCCGCCGCCGAGGATCACGACGCGCTCCTGCTTGGAGTGGGGCTTGCCGAAGATCTCGAGCGTGCGGGCGATGTCGTCGGAATTGACGAAGACATAGACCGCATCGCCTGCAAAGAGCTGGTCCCCCGGCTCGGGGGCAAAGAGCTTGCCGTCGCGGCGCACGCCGACGACGGTGGCGCGCAGGGTGGAGAAGAGTTCCGTCAGCTCACGCAGCGAGGCGTTGAGCACCGGGCAATCCGCCTCGAGCGCGATGCCCAGCAGATGCGCGCGCCCCGCGAGGAAGACCTGCGTGTCGAAGGCCGCAGGCGCGGCGAGCCGCCGGAGCGCCGCCTCCGCGACCTCCTTCTCGGGCGAGATCACCACGTCGATCGGCATGTGGTCGCGCCGGTAGAGGTCGGAATAGATCGCGGTGAGATAGCTCTGCGCCCGCAGCCGCGCGATCTTGCGCGGCACGGCAAAGACCGAATGCGCCACCTGGCAGGTGACCATGTTCACCTCGTCGGAATAGGTGGCGGCGATGATCATGTCGGCATCCCGCGCGCCCGCCTTTTCAAGGATGTCGGGATAGGAGGCATGGCCCTCGATCCCCTGCACGTCGAGCGTGTCCGTCGCACGCCGCACCAGCGCGGGATTGTTGTCGACGACGGTCACGTCGTTCCTCTCGCCCGAAAGCTGCCTGGCGATCTGCCATCCGACCTGCCCGGCGCCGCAAATGATGACTTTCATTGCATCATCCCCTTTCGCTTCGGCTCAGCCTTCGCACTTAACGCGGGCACGGTCAATGCGCCTGCCGTGGGGACGGGCGGTCTTCGCGGCGCTATTGCGCCGCGTCTTCGGAGACATAGGCCACGCGCCCGCCCTGTTTCGTGCCGGTGACGACGCCCAGCGACTTGAGCTTGCGGTGCAGCGCCGAGCGTTCCATCCCGACGAAGGTGGCGGTGCGCGAGATGTTCCCGCCGAACCGGTTGATCTGGGTCAGCAGGTATTCGCGCTCGAACATCTCCCGCGCCTCGCGCAGCGGCAGGGTCGCGATGGCCGGCGACAGCATCGCGCCGCCCTCGTCCACCCCGCCCTCCTGCGCGGGCAGTTCGGCGGCGTCGATCTCCCCCGTGCTGTCGCCGAGGATCAGCACCCGCTCGATCACGTTCTTGAGCTGCCGCACGTTGCCCGGCCAGCTCATCGTCTGGAGCATCGCCGCCGCATCCTCCGACAGCTCCCGCAGCGGCAGGCCCTGCACGCGGTTAAGCTGCGCGATGAAATGGCGCGCGAGTTCGGGAATGTCCTCGCGCCGCTTCTCGAGCGCGGGCACCTCGATCGGCACGACGTTCAGCCGGTGATAGAGCTCCTCGCGGAAGGTCCCGGCGAGGATCTCTCCCTGGAGGTCGCGCGAGGTGGAGGAGATCACGCGCAGGTCGACGGAGACCTTGCCCGCCCCGCCGACGCGGGTGAATTTCTGCTCGACCAGGACGCGCAGGATCTTCGACTGGGTGCCGAGCGGCATGTCCGCCACCTCGTCGAAATAGATCACGCCGCCGCTGGCCTCCTCGAGAAGCCCCTTCTCGACCCCCCGCTCCGGGCTTTCGCGGCCGAACAGCACCTCCTCCATCCGCTCCGGCGCGATCGTGGCGGAGGAGACGGTCACGAAGGGCGCCTCGCGGCGGTCGGAATTGAGGTGGATGTAGCGCGCCGCAACCTCCTTGCCGACGCCCGCAGGCCCAGTGAGCATCACCCGCCCGTTCGAGCGCGTGACCTTCTCGAGATTGGACTTGAGCTGCTTGAACGCGGTGGAGATGCCGATCATCTCCACCTCCGCGCCGCCCGACCGCTTCAGCGTGGCATTCTCGCGCCTGAGCCGCGAGGTCTCCATCGCGCGGCCGATCACCACCATGAGCTGGTCGATGTTGAAGGGCTTCTCGATGAAGTCATAGGCGCCCTGCTTGATCGCCGCCACCGCGATCTCGATATTGCCGTGGCCGGAGATGATGATGATCGGCACCTCGGGGTGCTCGCGCTTGACATGCTTGAGGATGTCGATCCCGTCCATGTCGCTGTCCTTGAGCCAGATGTCGAGGATCATGAGCGAGGGCACACCCGCGCCGATCTCGCGCAGACATTCGTCCGAGTTCGAGGCCAGCCGGGTCTCGTATCCCTCGTCCCGGAGAATATCCCCGATCAACTCACGGATGTCGCGCTCGTCATCGACGATCAGAATGTCCGGCATGGCTCTGTCCCCACTTCAATACTACACTGCAAGTTTCTGTTCTTGTTGAACTTCACGTTCCTTCAAAAGCGCAAGGCGAATGGTCGCCCGCGCCCCGATCCGGCCCGAGGGATCGAGCGGCACGCCATCCGACAGCGTCAGCGTACCGCCATGCTCCTCGATGATCTTCTTGACGATCGGCAGGCCCAGCCCGGTGCCTTTCTCGCGCGTCGTGACATAGGGCTCGAACAGCCGCGACCGGTCCTCCGGCAGGCCGATGCCATTGTCCGCGATCTCGATCACCGCCTCCTGTCCTTCGCAGGCGAGCGTCACGCGCACGGTCGGCACATGGCCTTCCGGAACGCCGGTTTCGTAAAGCGTGTCAATGGCTTCCCCGGCATTCTTTATAAGATTGGTGAGCGCCTGACCGATCATCGTCGCATCGACCTCCGCCCAGGCCGTCGCCGGCGCGATCTCCGAGACGATGGTCACGTCGGGCTGGGCATTCTGCTGCAACAGCACCGCGCCGCGCACCAGCGCGACGAGATCCTGCTCCCGCCGCTCGGGCGAGGGCATCCGCGCGAATTTGGAAAACTCGTCGACGATCCGCCGCAGGTCGCCGGTCTGGCGCACGATGACGGAGGTATATTGCTCGAGATCCGCCCGCGTCTCCTCGTCGAGGCCCCGGCCGAACTTCCTCAGGATCCGCTCCGCCGAAAGCTGGATCGGCGTGAGCGGGTTCTTGATCTCATGCGCGATCCGCCGGGCGACATCGCCCCAGGCGGCGAGCCGCTGCGCGCTCACGAGGTCGGTGACGTCGTCGAAGACCACCACATAGCCTTCGAGCAGCCCCTCGACATCCCGCCGGGTGGCGATCCGCACGAGCAGGCTTTCCTGCGCGCCGGAGCGGATCAGCCGGATCTCCTCCTGGACCACCTCCCGCCCCTGCCCGCGCAGGGTGTCGAAGAGCGGGCCGAATTCCGGCACCAGCAGGCCCAGGTTCTCGCCGGTCACGTCGCGCGTTCCGAGCGACAGAAGCGTCTGCGCCGAACGGTTGGACAGCGTCACGCGCCCCGAGGCGTCGAGCCCGATCACCCCCGCCGTCACCGAGGAGAGCACGCTGTCGAACAGCCGGCGCCGCTGGTCGATCTGCTCGTTGCGCTCCAGAAGCTCGTTGCGCTGCACCTTGAGCTGGCGGGTCATCTGGTTGAAGACCCGCCCCAGCGTCGCGATCTCGTCCTGGCCCTCCGCCTCGGCGACGCGAACCGACAGGTCCCCCTCCCCGACCCGCTGCGCCGCGCCCGCCAGCCGCCCGATCGGACGGGCGAGCCGTTCCGCGAACCACAGGCCGATCCAGGTCGCCACGAGGATGAGGACGATGGCAAAGCCGATGTAGAGCAGGCCGAACTCGAACAGCAGCCGCCCGCGGTCGCTTTCGAGCTGGTTGTAAAGCGCGATGCTGTCCTGCGTCTCGTCGAGCAGGCTGAGGATCTTTCCGTCCACGTCGCGCGTGACATAGAGATAGCGGTCGGCAAACCCCGCAAGCCGTTGCAGGGCGCGGCTTTCGTTATGGTCCCAGTCGTCGATCAGCACGAGCTCGCCCGTCTCCGCGCGGGCGCGCTGCGCCTCGGTGGGACGTTCGTAGTTGAACAGGTAGGAGCGTTCTCCCCGCGCCCGGATCTCTCCCGCGCGGTCGATCACATAGGCTTCGCGCAGGCCGCGCTGGATCAGCCCCTGCCCCTGGTTGAGCACCTGGCGCAGCGCGCCGTCGGGCAGGATCGTGACCTGCCGGCGCCGCTCGATCAGGAAGCCGGCGAGCGCCCGCGTGTCCTCCGCCAGACCGTCGCGATGCTCCGTCTCATAGGCCTTCGCCGCCTCGAGCGAGGAGCCGACCACGTTGCGCACCCGGTCGGAGAACCAGCCCTCGAGCCCGAAATTCACCGTCACGACAGCAAAGACCGCCACGGTCACCGTCGGGATGAGCGCGAGAAGCAGGAACACGCCGGACAGCCGCAGGTGGAGCCGCGAGCCCTCCGAATGGGCGCGGCGGGCGGCGATCATCCGGGCGATGCGCTGCGCCACGAGGCCGGCGACGATGAGCACATAGACGATATCCGCCAGGAGCACGCCGCGCAGCACGTTGGAGGCATGGCCGTGGTCGAGCGGACCGAGCACGAGGACGGTGACGATGGCGAGCAGCGGGCCGAGCACGACCACCGCGACCGTCGCGGCATCCTGGAGACGCCGCTGACGGCGCAGGCGCATGAGCCTGTTCCAGCTTCGCTTGCCGACTGCCTGTGCCACTGCCCAACCTCGTAAAGGACCACATCCAGCCCCGCGCGCGCCTTGCTCGTTGACGTCTGCCCGCGGAACGCCGTGGCCTTGAGGACGCAGGGAACGTGCTTTCGCCGTCACTGAGCCCAAATCACCACGGATGTGTCCTATTTACATCAGCTTGCGGCGCCGTGTCACCTGAATATCGAGGTCATTGATCTTCTTGCGCAAGGTATTGCGGTTGATGCCCAGAAGATCCGCACATTTCGCCTGATTTCCGCCCACCGCGTCGAGGGCGATCTCTATGAGCGGCTGCTCCACCTCCTTCAGGATCCGCTGGTAGAGGCCCGGCGGCGGCAGCACCCCGCCGTGCAGGTCGAAATAGCGGCGCAGGTGCTTGGCGACGGAGGCCGACAGCTTTTCGCCGTCGCCGCCGCCCTGGAGCGGCTCGATCGCCGGCTGGTTGCCGAGCACGAGCTCCACCTCGGCGCGGGTGATCTCCTCCTCCGCCGAGGTGACGATGAGCCGGCGGATCGTGTTCTCGAGCTGGCGCACGTTCCCCGGCCAGCTGTAGGCGCGCACGAGTTCGAGCGCCTCGCCGGTGAAGCGGCGCGTGGACAGGCCGTCGCGCTCTGCCTTGGCGAGGAAGAATTCCGCGAGCAGCGGGATGTCGTCCACCCGCTCCCGCAGGCTCGGCACGGAGATCGTCACCCCGCCCAGCCGGTAGAACAGGTCCTGGCGGAAGGCGCCCGATTCCATCTTCGCCGCCAGATTGGCCTGCGAGGTCGCCATGATCCGCGGCGCATTGTCGGTGAAGCTGTCGAGCATGCGCACGATCCGCGCCTGCGCCTCCTCGTCGAGATCGCCGACCTCGTCGAACAGGATCGACCCGTTCTTCGCCCGCGAGATCACCGAGGCCGGGCCCTCCATCGTCGCGAGATCGGAGGCCGACACCACCACGAAGGGCAGCGTGCGCCGGTCGGAGAAATCGTGGATCGCGCGGGCGATGAGCGACTTGCCGGTGCCGCTCTCCCCGGTGATCAGCACCGGCAGATCGGTGTTCATCACGCGGGCGACAAGGCGATAGAGCGTCTGCATCGCCGGCGTGCGCCCGACGAGCGGCAGGTCCTCCTTCGGCCCTTCCGAGGGCGCCTTCGCCGTCGAGGGGGCGGGATTGGCGCGGCGCTTGACCTCGAGCGCCTTGGCCGCGCGCTTCATCAGGTCGGGAAGGTCGAAGGGTTTCGGCAGGTAGTCGAAGGCCTCCGCCTCCGCCGCCTGGATCGCGGTCATGATCGTGTTCTGCGCGGAGATCACGATCACCGGCAGGCCGGGACGCTGTTCGGCGATCTTCGGCAGCGCCTCGAGCCCGTTGCCGTCGGGCATCATCACGTCGGAGATCACCAGATCGCCCTTGCCCTCCTCCACCCAGCGCATCAGCGTGACGAGCGAGGAGGTCGCGTGCACCTTGCAGCCTGCGCGGGTGAGCGCCTGGGTCAGAACCGTGCGGATCGTCCGGTCGTCATCGGCGACGAGGATCGTGCCATCCATTGTCTTTCTCCTTGTCGTTCCCGCGCAAGGGGGCACATCGTCGTTCCGCCCGTGCGAAGCCCCTTCTGAACGGGGAATTTTACACTCTTATGACGCCTCCCCCTCAGCCACGGCGCGGCTCGCGCGGCGCGACCGGAAGTGAGATGCGAAACACCGTCTTGCCGGGGACAGAGTCCACGGAAATCCATCCCTCGTGGTCGGAAATGATCTTCGAGACGAGCGCGAGGCCGAGCCCCGTCCCGTTTTCCCTCCCTGACACGAATGGTTCGAAGATATCGGCTGCGATCTCCGGTGGCAAACCCGGACCGTCGTCGATGATCTCGACCTGGAGCGGCAGGGCCGCCCCGGTCCCGTCCTTGCGCCGCAGCCGCAGGGACAGATCGTAGAAGGTGCGGATCCGGATGGTGCCGCCCTCCCGCGCCGCCGCCTCGGATGCGTTCTTGAACAGGTTGAGAAGCACCTGGAGAAGCTGGTCGCCGTCGACGAAGGTCGGCGGCAGCGACGGGTCGAACTCCTCCACGAACTTCATGTTCGCGCCATAGGACAGCTCGGCGGATTTTCGCGCCCGGTCGATCAGGTCGTGGATGTTGATCGCGCGTTTTTCCGGCGGGCGCAGGTTGCCGAACTGCTCCACCTGTTCGAGCAGCGCGACGATCCGGCGGCTTTCGGCGACGATCAGATCCGTCAGCTCGAGATCCTCGGGGCTGAGGCTCATCGACAGGAGTTGCGCCGCGCCGGTGATGCCGGCGAGCGGGTTCTTGATCTCGTGGGCGAGCATTTCCGCCATGCCGATGGCCGAACGCGCCGAGCTCTTGACCTGGTGCGAGCGCCCGAGCCGGTCGGCGATCTGGCGCGGCTCCATCAGCAGGATGAGCCAGCCCTCCATGCCCTGAAGCGGCGCGATCTGGATGTTGCACTGCACCGGCGGCGCATTGCCGCCCGACACATCGACATTGTTGATGAACATCGCGGAATCGTCGCGGCGCACGCGGGAGAATGCCTCCTCGAGCGGCGCGTCGATGGCGAGCTTGTCGAACACCGGCACGCCGGTGAGCGATTTGGCCGAGGCGTTCAGGAACAGCTCGGCGGCGGAATTCACCTCCGCGATCCCGTCCTCCCGGTCGATGAGCAGGCCCGGCACCGGCAGGGAGGGCCATAGCGTGTCGAAGCGTCTGTCGCTCATGCGGCAACTCCTTCCAGGGCGAGAGCCTCCGGCAGCAGACCGGCGACCGCGCGCGGATCCCGTTCGGTCAGCACCCGGCGGCGCAGCGCCGCGGGCGTGCCCGCCCGGTCCATGTACCAGCCGAGGTGCTTGCGCATCACCCGCACCCCCAGCGCCGCGCCATAGAAGGCGAGCGCCGCCTCGTAATGGCCGGCGACGAGTTCCGCGAGGGCCGCCCCCTCCGGCGCCGCGGGGACCGGCCGTCCGGCGAGATTGGCGGCCACCTGCGCCAGCAGCCAGGGCCGCCCCTGCGCGCCGCGCCCGATCATCACCCCGTCGGCGCCCGAGAGCGCCAGCGCCTCGCGCGCCGCCTCGGGCGAGGTGATGTCGCCATTGGCCACCACCGGCACCGAAACCGCCGCCTTCACCGCGCGGATCGCCGCCCAGTCGGCCCGGCCCTTGTAGAACTGGCAGCGGGTGCGTCCGTGGATCGTGATCATCCGCACCCCCGCCGCCTCCGCGCGCCGCGCGATCTCCGGCGCGTTCAGCAGCCGGTCGTCCCAGCCGAGCCGCGTCTTCAGCGTCACCGGCACGGACACCGCGCCCACCACCGCCTCGATCAGCGTCAGCGCGTGGTCGGGATCGCGCATCAGCGCCGAGCCGGAATAGCCCGAGACCACCTTCTTTGCCGGGCAGCCCATGTTGATGTCGATGATCTGCGCCCCGTTCGCCTCTGCCATCTTCGCGGCGCGCGCCATCGGCTCCGCCTCGCGCCCCGCGAGCTGCACCGCCGTGCGCTCGACGCCGAATCCCAGCTCCGCCTTTTCCCGCGCGCCGGGGCGGGCGTTCAGCATGTCGTGGGAGGCCACCATCTCCGAGACGACGAGCCCCGCGCCGAAGGAGGTGACGAGGTTGCGGAAGGGCAGATCCGTGATTCCCGCCATGGGGGCGAGGAACACTGGCGGGTCGAGCGTCAGATGCGCCAATTCAAGAGGCAAGCGATTAATCCTTGAGCAGTCCAGACAGAGGTATCCGGCGCGCGGGCGAGTCGCAAAGAGTCGCGGCGCGAAATCCGGCGAAAAATGGCGTTTGCACAAAATTTACTCACACGCCCGCGCAAATTCGCGCCATTGCAAGCCCGCGCGCCACGGATTATGCCGAAGCGATGGGAAAAGATGCAGTCGTGATCGTCGCCGCCGGCCGCGGCACCCGCGCGGGCGGGCCCCTGCCGAAGCAATGGCAGAGCCTCGGGGGACGCCGGGTCATCGACCATGCCATCGCCGCCTTCCGCCCCTTCGTCGCGGAGATCGTCGTCGTGCACCACCCCGACGACCTCGCGCTGGCACAGACGCTTCCCGAGGTGACGCTCGTCGCCGGCGGCGATCACCGCTCCGCCTCGGTCGCGCACGGCCTCGCCGCGCTCGAAGGCCGCGGCATCGACCGCGTGCTGATCCATGACGCCGCGCGCGCCCTCGTGCCCGGCGCGGTGATCGCCGAGGTGCTCGCAGCCCTCGCCACCCATGCCGCCGCCGCCCCCGCCCTCGCGCTCACCGACGCGCTCTGGCAGGGCAGCGCCGGGCCGAGCGGCCTCACCGTCGACGGCGCCCGCGACCGCGGCGGGCTGTTCCGCGCCCAGACGCCGCAGGGGTTCGACTTCGCCGCGATCCTCGCCGCGCATCGCGCCTTCTCCGGCGCGGCCGCCGACGATGTCGAGGTCGCGCGCTCCGCGGGCCTGACCGTCGCCATCACCGAAGGTTCGGAAGAGAATTTCAAGATCACCCGTCCCGGCGACATCGACCGGGCCGAAGCCCTGCTGCGGCAGCGCGCGACACAGGAGACCGCCATGGATATCAGGCTCGGCAACGGCTATGACGTGCACCGTTTCGGCGACGGCGACCACGTCTGGCTCTGCGGCGTCAAACTGCCGCACGGGCGCGGTCTCCAGGGCCATTCCGACGCCGATGTGGGCATGCACGCGCTCACCGATGCGATCTACGGCGCGCTTGCCCGCGGCGATATCGGCCAGCATTTCCCGCCGTCCGACCCGCAATGGAAGGGCGCGGAAAGCCATATCTTCCTGCGCCACGCCATCGGCCTTGCCCGCGGGATGGGCTATGAGATGATGAACTGCGACGTCACGCTCGTCTGCGAAAGGCCAAAGGTGGGGCCGCACGCGCTTGCCATGCGCAGCGCGCTTTGCCAGATCATGGAGGTGGATGTCGACCGCGTCTCGGTCAAGGCGACGACCTCCGAGCGGCTCGGCTTCACCGGCCGGGAAGAGGGAATCGCGGCCCTTGCCACCGCGGCGCTGATCAAAGGATAGAGAGATGAGACAACTTGCCGAATTCGTCGCCACCCTCGCCCGCGTGGGCTATCTCACCCCGGCCTCCGGCACATGGGGCTCGGCGGCGGCCGTGGCGCTGTTCTGGGCGATCCACGAGATCGCCGGCCCGCTCGGCGTGCTCGTCGCCCTGGTCGCCGTCTTCCTCGGCGGGATCTGGGCCGTGGGCACGCTGACCGCGGGCGCGGCCGACCACGACCCCTCCTTCATCGTCATCGACGAGGTCGCCGGCCAGTGGATCGCGCTGCTGCCGGTCACCCTCGGGGCCGCGGCCATGGGCGTGCCCTCCTCCGCGCTCTGGCCGGGCTATCTCACGGGCTTTCTCGCCTTCCGCCTGTTCGACATCTGGAAACCCTGGATCATCGGCCGGGCGGACCGGCGCAACGACGCCTTCGGCGTGATGCTCGACGACGCGCTCGCCGGCGTCTTCGCCGCGGTGGTCGTCCTCCTCGCCGCCGGCATCGCCCACGGGGTGATGATGCGATGACCGACCTGCCCCTCGCCCTGGCCGAAGACGTCCTGTCCCGCGCCCGCGCGCAGGGGCTCCGGCTCGCGACCGCCGAAAGCTGCACCGGCGGGCTCGTCATCGGCGCGCTGACCGAGATCGCGGGCGCCTCGGACGTGGTCGACCGCGGCTTCGTCACCTATTCCAACGCGGCAAAGCGCGACATGCTCGGCGTCCGCGCCGACACGCTCGCCGCCCATGGCGCAGTCTCCGAGGAGGTCGCGCGCGAGATGGCCGAGGGCGCGCGCGCACACTCCGCCGCACAGATCGCCGTCTCCGTGACCGGCATCGCCGGCCCCGGCGGATCGGAGCACAAGCCCGAGGGCCGCGTCTGTTTCGGCCTCGCCGCGGCAGGCCGGGAGACGCGCACCGAAACCGTCGAATTCGGACCCCGCGGCCGGGCCGAGGTGCGGCGCGCGACCGTCGCCCATGCGCTCGGACTGCTGCGGGAGGCACTCGCCCTGCCCTGACGATGGAAATCAGGTCGAATATGGCGCATCGACCGGAAAAGACGGCATGGCCTCCCTCGCGGACCTCGACACCGGCACCATCGCCGGGCTCGCGTCGATCCCCCCGCCTCCGACTTCGCCGGCCCGCTCGGGGCACTGGCGATCGGCGCGGTCGCCGGCGTCCTCTGTCAGGAAATGGTGACCCTCATCCGCACCCGCCTCCGCATCGACGACACGCCCGACGTCTTCGCGGGACACGGGGTCGGCGGCATCTTCGGCACGGTGATGATCGCAGCCTTCGGCAAAGGCAGCTGGATCGTCCCGCTCGGCGCGTTCGGGATCGTCGGGCCGTTCACCTGCACCGTCACCGCCGCGCGCGTCCTCCTGTGCCGGCTGGCGACGGAGGTCCGCGTCGACCCGGAGACGGAACATCCCGGCCTCGACCTCGCCCGGCATGGCGAAAGCGCCTGGGATCACGCCTCGTGATCGCCCCGATGACGAGAAAGCGGCCTCGCGGGGCCGCTTTTCCTTTGCCCCGCGCGCCGCGCGCCGCTACGACACGGGACCGGACGGTCGGGAGGAGACTACCATGCTGGAACTCATCGCCGTGCTCCTCGCCGGGGTCGCGGGCGGCGCGCTGAACGCGGTGGCGGGCGGCGGCACCTTCCTCACCCTGCCGGCGCTGATCTTCGCGGGCGTCCCGCCGGTCTCCGCCAACGCGACGGCGACGCTCACCGCCCTGCCCGGCTATGTGAGCAGCGTCTGGGCCTATCGCCGCGACCTCGCGACCACCGCCACCATGCCCGCCGGACGGATGATCGCGCTCGCCTCGGCGGGCGGGCTGGCGGGCGCGCTCCTGCTGCTGGTGACGCCCAACGACACCTTCCTCGCGGTGGTGCCCTGGCTCATGGCGCTGGCCACCGTGCTCTTCGCGGGCGGGCCGCGGATCGTGCGCCGGCTGTTCGCCCGCGACCGCCTCGGCCCGCTCGCCGCCGCGGTGGCGCTGTCCCTCGTCTCCGTCTACGGCGGCTATTTCAACGGCGGCCTCGGGATCATGCTGCTCGCGGTGCTGGGCCTCATCGGCTTCACCGACCTGCATGCGATGAACGGGCTGAAGAACGCGCTCTCCGCGCTGCTGTCGCTCGTCTCCGCGGCGACCTATGTCGCGGCGGGGGTGATCGCCTGGGACATGGCCGCGCTCCTGGCCGCGGCGATGATCGCGGGCGGGTTCCTCGGGGCGCATCACGCGCGCCGGATCACCGATACGCGGCGGCTGAAACAGTTCATCACCGCGGTCGGCGCGGCGATGACCGTGATCTTCCTCGTCCGAAGCCTTGGCGCGTGATCAGCCGTAGAGCGCCTGCGCGCGGCGCTCGAAGGCGCGCACGATCCGCTGCATCGCGTCGTTGAACACCATGCCGATCACGCCTTGCAGGATCGCGTTCCTGAACTCGAAATCGACGAAGAACTCCACCTCGCAGCCGCCGTCCTCCGCGTCGCGGAACTTCCACCAGCTCTTCATGTAGCGGAACGGCCCGTCGAGATATTCCGTGTCGATGCGGCGCTCGTCCTTGTAGAGCTTCACGCGGGAGCCGAATTTCTCGCGGAACACCTTGAAGGAAATCACCAGATCCGCGTGCATCATCTCGTACGCGCCGCACTCCTCGCGGCTTCGGATGCGCGCGGCGGCGTTCCACGGCAGGAATTGCGGATAGCTTTCCACATCGGCCACGAGGTCGTACATTTGCTGGGCCGTGTAGGGGAGATGTCTTGTTTCCTGATGCGTCGGCATGGTCTCTGGGTTTTCTCTGTGCGCCCTGTTATGTCTAGGGCATCGGCGGAAAATGCAAGGGGATAGCATGACGCAGCGGCCTTATCACATCGAGACCATGATTTCGGCCAAGGCGATCGCCGCCCGGATCGAGGAGCTCGCGCGGGAGATCCGCAAGAGCTACAGGGACACGGACAAGCTCGTGGTGATCGGGCTGCTCAGGGGCTCCTTCGTCTTCATCGCCGATCTGGTGCGCGAACTGGACATGAACGTGGAGGTCGACTTCCTCGAAACCTCCTCCTACGGCAACGCGATGCAAAGCTCGCGCGAGGTGCGCATCCTCAAGGACATCCGCGGCCAGATCGAGGGGCGCGACGTGCTCGTCGTCG
Source organism: Celeribacter indicus (assembly GCF_000819565.1). Lineage (NCBI taxonomy): Bacteria > Pseudomonadati > Pseudomonadota > Alphaproteobacteria > Rhodobacterales > Roseobacteraceae > Celeribacter > Celeribacter indicus. The sequence continues at coordinate 2,245,440 of NZ_CP004393.1, read as the reverse complement.
AGGACATCGTGGACACCGGCCACACGCTCGCCGCGGTGCTCAAGCTGCTCGCCGCGCGCAACCCGCGCCGGCTCGAGACCATCGCGCTGCTCGACAAGCCCACCCGGCGCGAGGTCGATCTCAAGGCGACATGGACCGGGTTCGAGATCCCCGACGCCTTCGTCGTGGGCTATGGCATCGACTATGCGCAGGCCAACCGCAACCTGCCCTATATCGGCTCGGTCGTGTTCGACGGGGAGGCCCCGGCATGAGCGAGCTGCGCTGGCTCCTGCGCGCGAAACGCTGGGCGCAGCGTCCGCCCTCGGCGGCGCGGGTCAGGCTCGTACTCGTGGTGATCGCCCTCTGCCTCGCGCTTTTCGCGGTGGAGCGGACGGCTGGCCTGCCGGACTGGATGCAGGTCAACGGCAAGACGCGGGTGAAGGTCACGCCCGCTTCGCCGTGACCGGCAGCCGCCCCATCATCCGCGCCTCCTCCCGCGCGAGCGCCGCGCCGATGCGCGCCCGTGCCTGCCGCAGCCGCGGCGCGTCGGCGAGATCGACATGGGAGGCGACATAGACCGGCACCGGCGCCGCCTCGATCGCCGGGGCGACGGGCACGAGCCGGGGTGAGGCATTGCCGAGGAAGGCCGGCAGCATCACCCGCCCCATCCCCGCCTCCGCAAGCGACAGCAGCGACAGGAAACTGTCGGCCGCGGCGGTGAAGGTGACGCGTCGCCGCTCCAGCTCGTCGCGCAGCCGCGTGGCCAGATAGGACCGCCCGATCGGGCCCGTGAGCCCGAGCCAGCGGTCGGCGGGCACCTCCACGGAGGCGGCATAGAAGCCGAAGGCCATCTGCACCGCGACCTCGCCATGCAGATCCTCGGGCAGTTTCAGCGTCGGGCGCACCGTCACGTCGGCATGCAGCCGCGCGAGGTCGAGATGGGCATTGGTCGACAGGAGTTCGAAGGACAGGGCCGGCGCCTGCGTCGAAAGCCGGGCGAGAACGGGCGGCAGGACCGCGTGACAGAAACTGTCGGTCGAGGTCACCCGGATCACCCCCGACAGCGGCGCCTCCCCCGCCCGCGCAAGCCGCTCGACGGCGCCGACAGCGGCCTCGACCTCGCGCGCCGCCTCGATCAGGCGCAGCTTTTCGGGCGGGATCTCGTAACCCCGCACGGATTTCACGAAGAGTTCGACGCCCAGCCGGTCCTCGAAGGCCGCCACCCGGCGCAGCACGGTCGCATGGTTGACGCCAAGCTCGCGGGCGGCCCCCGACACGGACCCCGACCGCGCCACGGCAAGCACGAAACGGAAATCGTCCCAGTTCGGCCCCTTCATCACTCATCCCTCCTGTCCGGACCCCGTTTCACGCTAGCACGGCCGGAACGCCCGTACCTTGAGGGAAATCAGTTGGCGATGCCGCGCCTCAGGGCAAGGCCGCGGTCCGGTAGAGGCGCACCCTGAGCCCGCCATGGGCGACCGGCGCGCCCACCGGCAGCCAGGGCAGCCCCGTCGCCTGCGCGAGTTGCCCGTCGGAGGTGATCATCCCCACGCGCCAGCCGGAGAACCGCTCCGCCATCACCTGGCCGAAGGCGCCGTAGAGCGCATAGAGATCCTTCTTCTTCCCGATCCGCGCGCCATAGGGCGGGTTCACGATCACGAGGCCGGGCGGCCCCGCCGGGCGCTCCACGGCAGAGACCGGGACAGGCGCGAACCGGCACAGATCGCCGACCCCCGCCCGCGCGGCATTCTCCGTCGCCATGCCGATCACGTTCACGTTACGGTCGGAGCCGTGGAAGGCGAGATCCGTCCCGGAAGACCGCCAGCCCTCCCTGAGCCGCGCAAGCGCCCCGGCGTCGCAGGGCACCAGATGCTCGAAGGCGAAGCGCCGCGCGCGGCCGGGCATCAGCCCCCGCGCCCATTCCGCCGCCTCGATCACGAACGTGCCCGAACCGCACATCGGATCGAGCACCGACTCCGTGCCGCGATAGCCGCAGGCGCGCAGGAACAGCGCCGCCATCGTCTCCCGCATCGGCGCCTTGCCGACACCCGCCTTGTAGCCGCGCTTGTGCAGCGCCTCGCCGGAGGTATCGACGGAAAGGATCACGGTATCGTCCTCGATCCGCACCTTGAGCACCACCTCCGCCTCGGGTGAGACCGGCGCGCCGAGCTCCTCGGTGATCGCCCGCTCGATCCGCTCCTGCGCGGCGCCCGCGTGATAGATCTTGTTGCGCTTGCCGGTCACGACCTCGACCCGGAACGGCACATCGGGGCGCAGCACCTCCCCCCAGGGGAACTTGCGCGCCCGCTTGTCGAGCTGGGCGAGGTGGAAGGCGCGGAACTCCCCGATCCGCGCCAGAACCCGCGCCGCCCCCCGCAGCGTGAGATTGGCGCGCATGACATCCTCCCAGCTTCCCTGGAAGGTCACGCCGCCGCCGACCGCCACCGGCGCGGGAAACCCCGCCTCCGCGGCCTCCTCGCGCAGACACGGCTCCAGCCCCGGCTGGGTGCCGAGGAAGATCTCGAATGTGGCGGACACTAGGCCCGACCGAGCTTCTTGAGACGGTTCTCGCGCAGGCGGGCGAAATCGTCGCCCGCGTGATAGGACGAGCGCGTGAGCGGCGTCGCGGAGACCATCAGGAAGCCCTTGTTATAGGCCGCCTTCTCATAGGCCCTGAACGCCTCCGGCGTGACGAATTCCGCGACCGCATGGTGTTTCGGCGTCGGCTGGAGATATTGCCCGATGGTCAGGAAGTCGATATCGGCGGCGCGCATGTCGTCCATGACCTGCAACACCTCCGCCCGCTTCTCGCCCAGACCCGCCATCAGGCCCGATTTGGTGAACATCGTCGGATCGAGCTCCTTCACCCGCTGCAACAGCCGCAGGGAATGGAAATAGCGCGCCCCCGGACGCACCTCGTGATAGAGGCCCGGCACGGTCTCGAGATTGTGGTTGAACACGTCGGGCCGCGCCTCGACCACCGTCTCCAGCGCGGAGGGCGCGCATTTCAGGAAATCGGGCGTCAGGATCTCGATCGTGGTTTCGGGGCTGCGCTTGCGGATCGCGCGGATGGTCATGGCGAAATGCTCCGCGCCGCCGTCCTCGAGATCGTCGCGGTCGACCGAGGTGATCACGACATGGTTGAGCCCGAGCTTCTGCACCGCGTCGGCCACCCGCCCCGGTTCGAACACGTCGAGCGCGTCGGGCCGCCCGGTGGCGACGTTGCAGAAGGTGCAGCCGCGGGTGCAGATCTCGCCCATGATCATCATCGTGGCGTGGCCCTGCGACCAGCATTCGCCCGCGTTCGGACAGCCCGCCTCCTCGCAGACCGTGACGAGCTTGTGCTCGCGCATGATCCTGTGGGTGTCCCTGTACCCCTTCGAGGTCGGCGCCTTGACGCGAATCCAGTCGGGTTTCTTCGGCTGGGCGTTGTCGGGACGGTGCGCCTTTTCCGGGTGGCGTTGCTCGGGGATCTTGAGATCGCGCATGACGGAGCCTTTCTCGCTTTGGCTCAGGATATAGGCAACCCGCCCGCAAATGTCTCGCGAAATCCGCGCATTTCGCAGATGCGGCATTTTTCCGGGCCGGCGCATTGAAGGCCGGTTTAGAATCGCTCTAGAGAGACCCCGGCAGAAAGATGCGCCTGGTCCGCATCCGGCGCAGAACCGCAAGGAGTTCAAAGATGAAAGCCGGTTACAAACTTCCCGAAGTGACCTTCCACACCCGTGTCCGCGACGACAGCATCGAGGGGCCCAATCCCTTCCGGTGGGAGGACAAGACGACGTCCGAGTATTTCGCCGGCAAGCGCGTGATCCTGTTCTCCCTCCCCGGCGCCTTCACCCCGACCTGCTCGACCTACCAGCTTCCGGGCTTCGAGAAGGGCTGCGCCGCGTTCCGGGAGCAGGGCATCGACGACATCTACTGCATGTCGGTCAACGACAGCTTCGTCATGAACAAATGGGCGGCCGATCAGGGCCTTGAGAACGTGAAGGTGATCCCGGACGGCTCCGGCGAATTCACCCGCCGCATGGGCATGCTGGTGCGCAAGGACAACCTCGGCTTCGGCCTGCGCTCCTGGCGCTATGCCGCCATCGTCAACGACGGCGTGATAGAGGCGTGGTTCGAGGAGCCCGGCCTGTGCGACAACCACGGCGAAGATCCCTATGGCATCTCCTCGCCGGAAAACCTGATGAAATGGCTCAAGGGCGAAAAGGCCGAAGCCGTCGCCTGAGCGCGCCCCGCTCCGCGAGAAAGGATGACAGGCCCGCGGGGACATCCGCGGGCCTTTTCGCATCCGCAGAAAACCGCCGCCGCGAAAGCCCTCCGCATAGCGGGAATTCCCGCCGCGCATGGCTTCGGACCGGTTGCGGCAGATGCGGCGGGCGGTCGGCCCCGCCCCGCCCTCATCCGCGCCGCCGCGCCTCGGCCAGAAGCTCTTCGCCCGCCTCGCTCAGCAGGTCGCCAAGCGCGGTGAACCATTCCTTCACCTCGGTCGATTGCCGCCGCACCAGCGCGACGGTGCGCGACGGCTCCGGCGCGGTGAATCGCGTGACCGCCATGTCCGGGCTCGCCGCCATCTCCGTGCAGAGCGCGAGCTCGGGCACGAGCGTGAGGCCGAATCCCTGCGCCACCAGCCCGCAGAGCGTGGCGAGCGACGAGGCGCCGAGATCCACCGTCCGGCGCTGCCGCCGCAGCCCGCAGACCTCGAGCGCCTGATCGGCAAGGCAATGGCCCTCCTCGAGCAGGAGCAGCGTGTCGGGCGACAGATCCGTCGGCCGCGGCGTGGTGGTCGCCGCCGCGATCCGGTCCCGCGATCCGGCAAGGAGGAACCGGTCGCGGAACAGCGGACGCGCCGTCAGCCCCTCGGTGTCGTAGGGCAGCGCGATCACCGCCGCGTCGAGATGGCCATGCGCCACGAGCGAGATCAGCTCCGCCGTCTGCGCCTCGCGCACGCGCATGTCGAGATCGAGCGCGGCGGCACGGATCCGCGTCAGCGCCCGCGGCAGCAGATAGGGCGCGATGGTCGGGATCACCCCGAGGGCGAGACGGCCGCGCAGCCCCTTCGACAGCCGGATCTCCGCCTCCAGGTCGCGGGTCATGGCGAGAATCGTGCGCGTCCGCTCGAGCACCACCTGCCCCGCCCGCGTCAGCCTGATGTCGCGCGGCAGCCGTTCGACGAGCTGCGTGCCGAGCGTCGCCTCCATCTCCTTGATCTGCTGCGACAGCGCGGGCTGGGTGACATGGACCCGCTCGGCCGCCGCCGAAAAGCTGCGCGTTTCCGCGAGGGCGAGGAAATAGGTCATTTGCCGGAGTGTGATCATGGGCGCAGTATATCGGAAAAAATGATCCATTAAAGATGTTTTCATAAGGCAACATTATGAACTCCGGCGACAGTCGGGACAGGCGGAAGGGCGTCCGGTCCGGGCGCCCCCTCCTTCGACGTCACGGCTAACCGATGAGGTTGCTGTAGCCCGCCGCCTCGTAATGCGTCCTGAGCCGTTGCAGGGCGATGCGCAGGACGATTTTGCCCGAGCGCGCCGACCATCCCATGCGCTTTTCGGCAAGCGCCATCCCCTCGAGATAGCAGCAGCAGCGCAGCGCCACATCCCCGAGGCCCGGCCCGAGATCCGCGAGGGCGGCGGCGACGCGCGCGGCCGCCGCCTCCGGCCCGGATCCCGCCGGGTCGCAGGCGACCTCTCCCCGTGCGCCGCCGGCGAGGAGGCGGTCCCAGTCCGGCGTCTCCTGCGGGCTCATCTGCGCCAGTTCGAAATCCTCGCGCAGCCGCTCCGCCGCGGCAACGAGCTCGGGCGACAGGAAGGCCGCGCCGCCCTTGTCGCGCAGGCGCGAGAGCACCATGACCGGGCTCTCCGCCACGCTGTAGCGGAGGCGGCGGGCCGTCTCGCTCTCCTCGCCCGCCTCCGGGCCGAAACCCGGCAGGCAGGCGGGGACGGGAAACGCCGCGGGCGCCTCGGAAAAGCCCGCGGGCCGGCGCAGGTCCTCGGCCAGCAGGTCGCGCAGCGCCGCGCGTCCCGCCGCGCTGATCCGGTAGCGCGTGACCCTGCCCCGCGCCTGCGGCACGATCCAGTCCTTGAGCGCCATCGCCTGCGCGACCGGACGGTCCAGCACGGCGATGCGTGTCACCCGCCCGTCGGGAAGGTCGCGCACCACCACCGCCCGGTCCATGTCGCGCGCCACGGCCAGGCAGGCGCCGGATTCGCAGAGGCGGCGCAGGATGCGGCGGGCCTCCCGCGCGATCGTGGCGTCATCGGGCGGGCTGCGGCGGTCGGGCGGGCTGTGTTTCGTCATGACGTCCTTCCTGGATTGGCTGTCGTCGGGGCCGTGCCCCTCCTCGCGCGCCGCGTGCGGCGATCCGGGGCCGGGCGCGAGGCGGCTCAGGCAGGCGAGCGCCTCGTCGACGAGCGGATCGTCGCGTTTCAGTTCCACCTTCCGCACCTGCCGCATCACGGTCGAGGGCGCGCAGCCGCCCTTGCGCGCCAGCGCCCGGATCGTATCCCCGTGTTCCGTATGGGCGAGATATCTCTGCGCATCCTGCGGAACCCATTCCGGGATGCCACCGCCGCCCGTCCGGGTCGGCCCTTTCCAAGTCTCCAACATCTTTCCCCCAACCTCGTTCTGAAGTCTGTTTCTGGTCATTCCGTCTTTCCGGATCCGGTCGTTTCCATTCACAGGAAATCCACAGGATTTCCCCGATATTGTCCCGAATCCAGAAACAACCATGAGTTGCATTTGTTACACAAAGGTTAATCGGCCCCGGTTTCGCCATATTACCTGCCAAAACGTAAACACCCGGCGAAACGACCGCGCGCCCGCCCCCGCCCTGGCGCAACACGCCCCCCGGCCGTGGCATTGTTCGTCCCGAACCGCGACGCCGGTCCCCGCCCCCCCGGCGGCGGACCCCGGATGCGGCAGACCCCGAACAGGAGACCCCCGATGACCGATGTCGCCACCCTTCTCTCGAACCTTCGCCGTCCGCGCCTGCTGATCCGCGCGGCGCGGCTGGGACTGGCCGATTACAACCGCAACCGCGACCTGCTGCGGGTGATGCGCAGCGCCACCGTCCCCTCGCCGCTCCGCGCCGTCTCCGCGCTGATCGAGGAGGAGGCGCGGATCGAGGAGAGCCGGCGCTCCGGCACGGGGGCCTATGACGTGGTGCGCCATGTGGACCTGCTGATCGCGCTGATGGCGGAGGCACGGCTGCTGCCGCCCGCGGGCGCGCCGCGCGCGCCGCTGCGCCGCCCCTCCGCGCCGCCGCCGGACCCCGGCGGGGGGTTTTGCGCGACGATCGCGCTGCGCCGGAGCGGCGAAACCGGAATCCGTCTTGCCTCGCACCGCGCGCGCGCATAAAGGCAGGTCATGACCCAGATTTCCCATGACCGCCTCCTCATCATCGACTTCGGCTCCCAGGTGACGCAGCTGATCGCGCGGCGCCTGCGGGAACTGAATGTCTATTGCGAAATCCACCCCTACCAGAACGTCACCGACGCCTTCCTCGCCGAATTCGCCCCGAAGGCGATCATCTTCTCCGGCGGACCGGATTCGGTGACGCGGGAGGGCTCCCCGCGGCCGCCGCAATCGGCCTACAGACTGGGCGTGCCGATCCTCGGCATCTGCTACGGCCAGCAGGTGATGATGCAGGACCTCGGCGGGCGCGTCGAGGCCGGCGAAAGCCATACCGCCGAATTCGGCCGCGCCTGGGTCGCGCCCACGGAGCGGCACACGGATTTCTTCAACGGCTGGTTCCTCGACGGCACCGGCCGCGAACAGGTCTGGATGAGCCATGGCGACCATGTCGCCGCGCTCGCCCCCGGCTTCGAGGTCTATGGCACCTCGCCGGGTGCGCCCTTTGCGATGACCGCCGATCTCGACCGCCGCTTCTACGCGGTGCAGTTCCATCCCGAGGTGCACCACACCCCGAACGGCAAGACGCTCTACGAGAATTTCGTGCGCCTCGCGGGCTTCACCGGCGACTGGACGATGGGCGCCTATCGCGAGGAGATGATCGCGAAGATCCGCGACCAGGTCGGCGACAAAAAGGTGATCTGTGCGCTGTCGGGCGGCGTGGACAGTTCCGTCACGGGCATCCTGCTGCACGAGGCGATCGGGGACCAGCTGACCTGCGTCTTCGTCGACCACGGGCTGTTGCGGCTCGGAGAGGCGGAACAGGTCGTGCAGATGTTCCGCGAGAATTACAACCTGAACCTCATCCACGCCGACGAGAGCGCGCTGTTCCTCGGCGCGCTCGAGGGCGTGTCGGACCCGGAAACGAAGCGCAAGACCATCGGCAAGCTGTTCATCGACGTGTTCCAGAAATACGCCGACAAGATCGAGGGGGCGGAGTTCCTCGCCCAGGGCACGCTTTACCCGGATGTCATCGAAAGCGTCAGCTTCTCCGGCGGGCCGTCGGTTACGATCAAGTCGCATCACAACGTGGGCGGGCTGCCCGAAAAGATGGGCCTCAAACTGGTCGAGCCGCTGCGCGAGCTGTTCAAGGACGAGGTGCGCGCGCTGGGGCATGAGCTGGGCCTGCCGGCAAGCTTCATCGGCCGCCACCCCTTCCCCGGACCGGGTCTTGCGATCCGCTGCCCCGGTGAGATCACCCGCGACAAGCTCGACATCCTGCGCAAGGCGGACGCGATCTATATCGACCAGATCCGCAAGCACGGGCTCTACGACGAGATCTGGCAGGCCTTCGCCGCCATCCTGCCGATGCGCACCGTGGGCGTGATGGGCGACGGGCGCACCTATGACTATGCGCTGGCGCTGCGCGCCGTGACCAGCGTGGACGGGATGACCGCGGATTACTATCCCTTCACCCACGAGTTCCTGGGCGAGACCTCGACCCGGATCATCAACGAGGTGAAGGGCATCAACCGCGTCTTCTACGACTGCACCTCCAAGCCGCCGGGCACGATCGAGCTCGAGTAAGGCGCGGCCTCCGCAAATTTGCAAGGGCGCATTCCGCCCGCGGAGGCGCCTTTCCGCTTCCCCGCCGGAAACGCCGCCGGGTAAAGGAGACCGACCGGTGAGGAGGAGCATACGGTGGCCAAGATCGTTCTGACAGGAACCCTGTCCTGCGCGCCCGACGAGGTGGAGGGCGTGCTCGCCCTCCTGCCCGACCACATCCGCCAGAGCCGCGCAGAGCCCGGCTGCCTCGATTTCGAGCTCTGGCAGGACGAGCTGACGCCCACGGAATTCCACGTCTCCGAGGTGTTCCGCGACGAGGCCGCCTTCGAGGCGCATCAGGAGCGCATGCGCGGCTCCGACTGGGGCCGGGTCACCGCCCATATGCGCCGCGATTTCCGGACCTCCACCGCATGAGCACGCCGCAGAGCCATCCGCTGCGCGCCGCCCTCTGGATGGCCGGCTCCATCACCGGCTTTTCCGCCATGGCCGTCGCCGGGCGCAAGCTCACCGGACAGTTCGACACGTTCGAGATCCTCGCCTACCGCTCCTTCTTCGGCCTCGTGGTCGTGCTCGGCGTCGCCACCGCGCAGGGGCGGCTCGCGGAATGCCGTCCGCGCGCCCTGCCGCTGCACCTGGGGCGCAACCTGGGGCATTTCTTCGCCCAGAACCTCTGGCTCTACGCCCTGCCGCTGATCCCGCTGGCGCAGCTCTTCGCGCTCGAATTCTCCTATCCGATCCTCGTCGGCCTCGGCGCGACGCTGTTCCTCGGGGAACGCATGACGCCGCTGCGCGCGCTGACGTCGCTCATGGGCTTCGCCGGCATCCTCCTCGTCGCCCGGCCCTTCGGCGCGAGCGGTTTTTCCGCGGGCCTCCTCGCCGCGACGGCCTGCGCCTTCGGCTTCGCGGCCTCGGCGCTGTTCACCAAGAAGCTCACCCTCACCGCCCATGTCTCCATCCTCTCGATCATGTTCTGGATGACCTTCATGCAGCTCTGGATGGGGATCGCCTGCGCGCTTGCGGACGGCTCCGCGCGGCTGCTGACGCCTGCGGCCCTGCCCTGGGCCGTGCTCATCGCGCTCGCCGGGCTCGGCGCGCATTTCTGCCTGTCGAACGCCCTCAGCCTCGCCCCCGCCTCGGTCGTGACGCCGATGGACTTCCTGCGCCTCCCGCTCATCGGGGTGATCGGCATGGTCTTCTACGGCGAGGCGCCCGATCCGGCGGTCTTCCTCGGCGCGGCGGTGATCCTTGCCGCGATCTACCTCAACATCCGCGGCGAAAGCCGCGCCGCCCGCGCCCGCGCGGCCACATGACGAGCCCGCTCTGCGACACAAAAGCCACGGCCCGCGCCGGGCAATGACGCCGCGTCAGAATTGCTTGAGAATTGGGGCACGCTTAGGCTTTATGGACGACAAGTGCACATAACGGCACATCAAAAAATCACGACGATCTGTTAGGATAACGGGCCCGGTGCTCGTTCAGGGATGGAGATCATGAAAAACACGACTTTTCTGACCGCGGTCTTCGCGGTCGGCGCCACCGGCGCCTTCGCAGGCGGCATGGACCGCTCGGGCCAGTCGATCGGAGCAATCTTCCAGACAGGCACCTATGTCGAGCTGAGCTTCGGCTCCGTGACCCCGGATGTCTCCGGCAACATCGGCGGGGCGACCTTTTCCGACAACATGGCCGACAACTACACCCAGATCGGCGCCGCCTATAAGCGCGACCTGACCGACCAGCTCTCCATGGCGATCATCCTCGACCAGCCGTTCGGCGCGGATGTCGACTACCGCGATGCCGACGCGACCTATCCGTTGGTCGGTGCGACGGCGACGGTGGACACGGTCGGGGTCACCGCGCTCCTGCGCTACAAGTTCAACGACCGGTTCTCCGTCCACGGCGGCGTGCGCAACCTCACCTCCGAGGGCGAGGTATCGCTGCCGGGCTTCCCGATCCCCGGCGGCTATTCCATGGAAACCTCGACCGAGAACGACTGGTCCTGGCTCGCCGGCGTCGCCTACGAGATCCCGGAGATCGCGCTCCGCGCGGCGCTCACCTACAATTCCGAGACGACGATCGACTTCGACATCGACGAAAGCACGCCGGGCGTCTTCGGCGACACCTCCTCCAACATGGAGGTGACCATGCCGCAATCGGTGAATTTCGATTTCCAGACCGGCATCGCCCCCGACACGCTCCTGATGTTCTCCGTCCGCTGGGCCGAATGGACCGAAACGGTGATCGCGCCGAACGACTACGGGACGCTCGTCAGGCAGAACCTGGTCGATCACAACGGCGACACGACCTCCTACAGCCTCGGCCTCGGCCGCCGGTTCAACGACAAATGGTCGGGCTCCGTCGCGATCGGCTACGAGGACGGCACCGGCGGCCTCTCCGGCAACCTCGCGCCGCGGGACGGCTACACCTCCCTCACCGTCGGCGCGCAATACCAGATCACCGAACAGACCGCGATCTCGGGCGGGATGAGCTATATCTGGATCGGCGATGCGGAAACCGGGATCGGCGCGGAATTCGAGGACAACGACGCCTTCGGCGTGGGTCTCAAGATCGCGCATCGCTTCTGACCGAGCCGACCGGCCCGACAGGTCCACCGGACAAGGCCCCGCCCCCCGCGGGGCCTTTTTCATGGGCGGCATCAAAAACCGTGATCCGCCTTTGCACAAAATCCGGTTTGCCTCCCGACGCGGCACAGGCGATTTTGACCAAAAGGCAAAGGACACACCATGGCGCCGCAGAAGACCATCTCCCCCGCCGCCTGGGCCGGGCTGTTCGCCATGGGGCTGCTCTGGGGCGGGTCCTTTCTCGCCGTCGCCTTCCTGATCCGGGAACTGCCGGTCTACTGGGTGGTCGCCGCCCGCGTCAGCCTCGCCGCCCTCATCCTCTGGGGCTACGTGCTCCTCGCGCGGCTTCCGCTGCCGCCGCTGCGCCGCTCTCTCTGGCGCTTCGTCGTGACCGGCTGCCTCACCTCGGCGCTGCCCTTCCTGCTGATCACATGGGCGCAGCACCGCATCCCTTCCGGGCTCGCAGGGATCCTCAACGCCTCCACCGCGCTCTTCGGGGTGGTGTTCGCGGCGCTCGTCTTTGCCGACGAGCGCCTCGGCCTGCGCAAGCTCGCGGGCGTCTGCCTCGGCCTTCTCGGCATCGTCACGGTGATCGGCCCCGGCGCGCTGCGCGCCCTCGACCTGACCTCGCTGAGCCAGCTCGCGATGATCGCGGCGACCATGTCCTACGGGCTGTCGAACGCGCTCGGGCGGCTCCTGCTGTCGGAGCTGCGCCCCGAGGTCGCGGCGGCGGGGATGCTTTCCGGCGCCGCGCTCTGCGCCCTGCCGGTCGCCTTCGCCCTCTCCGGTCCGCCGCCGCTTGCGCTGCTGCCGGCCACATGGGTCGCGCTCGTCTATCTCGCGGTGGTCGCCACCGGCTTCACCTATCTCATCTATTACCGCGTGCTGCGCGCCGCCGGCGCGGGCAACACCTCCCTCACCACCCTGATCGTCGCGCCCGTCTCCATCGCCCTGGGGGCGCTCGTGCTGGGCGAAAGCCTCCCGCCGCGCGCCTATGCGGGCTTCGCGCTCATCGCGCTCGGCCTCCTGACGCTCGACGGGCGGATTCTTCGCCTCCTCGCGGCGCGGAGGCCGGCTTAGCCCTTGCCAAGCCCCGCGCAGGCGTGGCACGAGAAGGGCCGTGTTTGGCGAGGGAGCGACATGATCTACCACACCGGCGACGACTGGCGCGGCTGCACCGCCCGACGCCTCATTCTCTTCGGCATGTCGGGACTGGGGAAGACCCATGTCTCCAACATGTTGCGCGCCACCGGCCAGTGGTATCACTATTCGATCGACTACCGGATCGGCACGCGCTATCTCGGCGAGGCGATCGACGACAACCTCAAGAAGGTCGCGATGCGCGAGCCCTTCCTGCGCGACCAGTTCCTGTCGGACAGCATCTACATCAAGTCGAACATCACCTTCGACAATCTCGCCCCCGTGTCGCATTTCCTGGGCAAGCCGGGCGATCCGGCGAAGGGCGGCATCCCGATCGAGGAGTTCCGCCGCCGCCAGGCGCTGTTCCGCGAGGCGGAGGTGGCCGCGCTCCTCGACACCGGCCATTTCATCGACCGCGCCGAAGAGCTTTACGGCTATCCGCATTTCGTCTGCGACACCGGTGGCTCCATCTGTGAATGGGTCGCACCGGAGGATCCGGCGGACCCGGTCCTGACCGCCCTCTCCGCGCGCGCGCTGCTCGTCTGGATCAAGGGTTCGGAGGCGCATACCGAGGAGCTGGTGCGCCGCTTCGACCGCGCGCCCAAGCCGATGGCCTACCAGCCCGAATTCCTCGACGCGATCTGGAACGAATACCTGGCGCAAAAGGGCGTCGCCGGGACCGCGGTCGATCCCGACGACTTCATCCGCTACACCTATGCCCGCGCGCTCGCCCACCGCCAGCCGCGCTATCGCGCCATGGCCGACGGCTGGGGCGTCACCATCCGCGCCGAGGACGTCGCCGCCGCGACCACGCCCGAGGCCTTCTGCGACCTCGTCGCCTGCGCGCTTGATACCAGGGCGGCAAGCTCGTAAATCTGCATCCCACCCTCCAGGAAAGAGAGCCTCCATGCCGATCACCCTGCCCGAAACCCTTCCCGCCTATGACGTGCTCTCCGCCGAGGGCGTCATGGTCATGGGCGAGGGGCGCGCGGCGCGGCAGGACATCCGGCAGATCCGGATCGGCCTTCTGAACCTGATGCCGAAGAAGATCCAGACGGAGACGCAATTCGCCCGGCTGATCGGCGCGACCCCGCTCCAGATCGACTTCCATCTCATCCGCATGACCGAGCACCAGACGAAGAACACCGCCGCCGCGCATATGGAGCAGTTCTACCGCCCCTTTGCGGAAGTGAAGGCCTCGGGCGAGAAATTCGACGGGCTCATCATCACCGGGGCGCCGATCGAACATCTGCCCTACGAGGCGGTGACCTATTGGGAGGAGATGAAGGAGGTCTTCGACTGGACCCAGACCCATGTCCATTCCACCTTCGGCGTCTGCTGGGGCGGGATGGCGATGATCTATCATTTCCACGGCGTCGGGAAACACATCCTGCCGGAGAAGGCCTTTGGCCTCTTCCGCCAGAACAACCTCGCCCCGGCCTCGCCCTACCTGCGCGGCTTCTCCGACGAATGCTGGATCCCGGTGAGCCGCTGGACGGAGATGCGCCAGACCGAGATCGACGCGGTGCCGGGCCTCGTGCCGCTGCTCGGTTCGGACACGACCGGCCCCTGCCTCGTGCAGGATCCCGGCCATCGCGCGCTCTATATCTTCAACCATTTCGAATATGACACGGGCATCCTCGACGAGGAATACCGGCGCGACCTGGCGGCGGGAAAGCCGATCGCGCCGCCGGTGAACTATTATCCGAACAACGATCCGGCCCTGCGCCCCTCGAACCGCTGGCGGTCGCATGCGCATCTGCTCTATGGCAACTGGATCAACGAGATCTACCAGACCACGCCCTTCGAGCTCGACAGGATCGGGGAGTAGATCCCCCTCCTCCGGGCCTCCCCGGCGCAGCGACCGTCACGCCCGGCCATGCGCCGCGCGCCTCCCGCGACGGACCGGCTGCCGCGCCGAGTTGCATGTGGCGCGCCATGGCGCCATAGTGTTAAGCGCGTTAACAACAGGTTTGCGACCATGACCGAACGGCCCTTCGACGGCGCGATCACCCGCTATTACGAGGACGAAGCGCCCGCCTCCATCCGCGAGGCGGTGGCCGAGGGCAGCAAGCGCGACATCCTCTCCCCCTCCTTTCCCTACGACAAATGGATGAAGAAGGACGCCTACGAGGCGGAGATGGCGGCGCTGCAACGCGAACTCGTGAAGATGCTCGCGGATGTGCGCGCGACCGGCAAGCGCGTCGTCGTCGTCTTCGAGGGCCGCGACGCCTCGGGCAAGGGCGGCACGATCAAGCGCTTTCGCGAGAACCTCAACCCGCGCTCGGCGCGCATCGTGGCGCTGGCGAAGCCGACCGAGCGCGAGGCCGGTCAATGGTATTTCCAGCGCTATATCGACCACCTGCCGACGGCGGGCGAGATCGTGCTCTTCGACCGCTCCTGGTACAATCGCGGCGTGGTCGAGAAGGTCTTCGGCTTCTGCACCGACGCGCAGCGGGAGAAATTCTTTCACCAGCTCCCGGAATTCGAGGAAATGCTCGTCTCCGAAGGCATCCACCTCTTCAAGATCTGGCTCAATGTCGGCCGCGCCGAGCAATTGCGCCGCTTCCTCGCCCGCGAAGGCGACCCGCTCAAGCAATGGAAGCTCTCGGCCATCGACGTCGAGGGCCTGCACAAGTGGGACGACTACACACGGGCGATCTCCGAGACGATGGAGCGCAGCCATACGCTGATCGCGCCCTGGACCGTGATCCGCGCCGATGACAAGTATCGCGCGCGGCTCAACGCGATCCGCGCGGTGCTCCGCGGGATCGACTACCGGGGCAGGATCTCCGGCGTGCTGGGGGAGATCGACGACAGCATCGTCGACGGGCCGCGGATCCTCGTCACCGGCGACAGGGACGAGTGAGCGCGGCAGGGATGGCGAAACGCGGCTATCACCACGGCAATCTCAAGCAGGCGCTCGTCGAGGCGGCCCTCGTGCTGATCGAGGAGAAGGGGCCGACGGGCTTCTCCCTCTCCGAGGCGGCGAAATCGGCGGGCGTGACGCCGGCGGCGGTCTACCGCCATTTCGAGGGGCGCGAGGACCTGATCGCGGAGATCGCGCGGCAGGGCTACGAGGTCTTCGCCGACCTGCTCGACTATGCCTTCGACACCGGACAGCCCTCGGCGCTCGCCGCCTTCGAGGCGACGGGACGCGCCTATCTCGCCTTCGCGCGCCGATACCCCGGCCATTACGTCGCGATGTTCGAAAGCGGCATCTCGATCCAGCGCACGCCGGAGCTGCACGCGGTCGCGACCCGCGCCCTCGGCGTGCTGGAACGCGCGGCCGAGAAGCTGTCGGAACATATTCCCCCCGACCGCCGGCCGCCGCCGCAGATGTTCGCGGCCCATGTCTGGGCGATGAGCCACGGTGTCGTGGAACTCTTCGCGCGCGGCTCTCCGGGGACGCGCTCGCCCTTCCCGCCCGAGGATCTCCTGGAAAGCGGGATCGGGATCTACCTGCGCGGACTGGGGCTTCTGCCGCCGGATGCGTGAGGGCGGAGGGGCCGGACAGGGGGCGCTGCCCCCTCTGGCGCGTGCCGCGCCATTCACCCCCGAGATATTTCCGAGCAGATGAAGGGCGCGGAGGCGGCGGGCTCAGCGCGGGAAGACGACGAGCGCGCCGGGCGACCAGCTGATCCGCGCGCGGGTGCCGACGTCGAGCACGTCGCGGCCGAAGAGGTTGCGCATCGACAGCCGCACCGGCCTGTCCACCCCGTCGAAGGTCACGTCGTAATAGGTCATGTCGCCGTAATAGACGACCTCCTCCACCGTGGCGGACGCCTCGCGATGGGTCGCGGTCTGGCCTTCGTAGAGGATGGTGAGGGTTTCCGGGCGAAAGCCGACGGTCGCCTCGCCCTCGGGGAAGCCCTCGGGACACTGGTCGGCGGTGACCTCGGCCTCGCCGAGGCCCTCGACCGCGACCATCCTCGTTCCGCCGGTCTGCGTGCAGGTGGCGGGCAGGAAGTTCATCACCCCGATGAAATCCGCGACCCGCTTCGTCTTCGGGCGGCGGTAGAGGATTTCCGGGTCGTCGCATTGCGCGATCTCGCCCTCGAACATCACCGCGATGCGGTCCGACATCACCAGCGCCTCCTCCTGGTCGTGGGTGACGAGGATGAAGGTGATGCCCACCTCGCGCTGGAGCTTGATCAGCTCCACCTGCATCTGTTCGCGCATCTTGCGGTCGAGCGCGGAGAGCGGTTCGTCGAGCAGCAGCACCTTCGGCTTCAGCACGAGCGCGCGGGCGAGCGCGACGCGCTGGCGCTGGCCGCCGGAGAGCGCATGGGCGGCGCGGTGGCCGTAGCCGGTGAGGCCGACCATGTCGAGCGCCTGCTCGACCGCCCGCGCCTTCTCCGCCTTCGGCATGTCGCGCTTGCGCAGGCCGAAGCCGACGTTCTGCGCGACGGTCAGGTGCGGGAAGATGGCGTAGGACTGGAACACCATGTTCGTGGGGCGCTTGTTCGCCGGGACGCCGCGCATGTCGCGCCCGGAGATCATCACCGCGCCGCTGTCGTAGTCCTCGAAGCCGGCGATGGTGCGCAGCAGCGTGGTCTTGCCGCAGCCCGACGGCCCGAGCAGGGAGAAGAACTCGCCCGTCCCGATCTCGAGGTCGATGCCGCGCAGGGCGTGATAGTCGCCGTAATGCTTCTGCACGTTCCGCAGCGTGATGAGTGCCGGTCCGGCCGGCCGTTTCTTGATCGTCATGTCAGAGGAAGCCCCCGGTGTCCTTGAGCCCCGCGCGTGTCGCGCCGCGGCGGCGGAAATATTCGGCGATCACGATGAGCAGCACGGAGATCACGACGAGGATCGTGCCGAGCGCCATCACCGCCGGAAGAAGTTTCGGGAAACGCATCATCGAGAAGAGATAGACCGGAAGCGTCGGATCGGCCCCGGTCAGGAAGAAGGCGATGATGAATTCGTCCATCGAGATGGTGAAGGAGATGAGCAGCGCGGAGATGATCCCCGGCATGACCAGCGGCAGCGTCACCCGCCGGAAGGTCGAGGCGGGGGTTTCGCCGAGGTCGTAGGCGGCTTCCTCGAGCGAGGGATCGAGCGCCGCGAAGGCCGAGTTCAGGATCGCGATGGCGAAGGGGGTGCAGATCAGCGTGTGCCCCGCGATCACCGACCAGGCGCCGGTGTCGAGCCCGATGCGCAGGATCACGACGAGGAGCGACACCGCGACGATGATCTCCGGCAGCACCAGCGGCAGCATGATGAAGCCCATGATCCCCTTCTGCCCCGGAAAGCTGTAGCGCGTCGCGGCCATGGCGGCGAAGATGCCGAGCGTGGTGGCGAGCACCGCCGAGACCACCGCGATCTCGAGCGAGTTCAGCAGCGCGCCGTGCATTTCCCTGAGCGTCAGGAGCTGGGTGAACCAGTCCGTCGTGAAGCTCTGGAGCGGAAAGGCGATGACCGTCGAGCTGTTGAAGGCGAAGAGCGGCAGCAGGAAGATCGGCGCGTAGAGGAAGATGAGGTAGAGAACGGCATAGAGCTTGAGACCCCTCATTTGCGGCGCCCTCCCGCCTTGCCGCCGCCCGAGGCGCGGTATCCGATCAGCATGAAGACGACGGCGATCACCGCGACGATGAGCATGGCCAGCACCGCGAGCGTCGCCCCGAGCGGCGCGTTGTTCAGGCGCAGGAACTGGGTCTGGATCATGTTGGCGATCATCAGCCCGCCGGGACCGCCGACGAGGCGCGGCGTGACGTAATCGCCGATGGTCGGGATGAAGACAATGAGCACCGCCGCCACGACGCCGGGCGCGGCGAGCGGCAGGGTCACGCGCAGGAAGGTCATGGTGCGGCTTTCGCCCAGGTCGCGCGACGCCTCGAGCAGGGAGCGGTCGATCTTCTCGAGCGCCACGAAGATCGGCAGGATCGCGAAGGGCGCGTAGGCATGGGCGAGCGTGATGATCACCGCATTCACGTTGTAGAGAATGAAGGTCAAGGGATCTTCAATGATCCCAATGGCCTGCAAGCCGGAGTTGAGAACTCCGTTGAAGCCGAGGATCACCTTCCAGAGGAAGACGCGGATCAGGTAGGAGGTCCAGAACGGGATGGTGATGAGGAAGATCCAGAGCGACTTGTGCTCCGCGCGCACCCCGAAGGAGACGAAATAGGCGATCGGAAAGGCGAGCACCACGGTGATCAGCGTCACCAGCCCCGACACCATCAGCGAGCGCAGCATGAGCTGGCGATAGAGCGGATCGGAGAGCGCCTCGCGGTAATTCGCCAGCGTGAGCGTGGTGTCGAAGTCCCGGATGCCGGTCTGGGTCCAGAAGGAGATCATCAGGATCGCGATCAGCGGCACGGCGAGCAGCAGCAGCGCATAGAGCGCGGTGGGGGAGACGAGCAGCAGCCCGGTGCCCTCCCCGGAGCGGAAAAACCGTCGCAGCCTGTCGCCCAAGATCGCCCCCTCGTTCCTTCCGGTCATCCGATGGTGTTCGGCTTTTGATCAAATTTGCAAGTGCTTTTCCCCCCGGCGCTTTCGCAAACCGGCGAATCCAGCGCCTCCGCCAGGTCGTCGATCAAAAGCGAGGCAAAGGCGGCATTGGCATGCAGCACATCCTCCGCTCCATGCGCCAAATTCCGGCGCTTGGCAAGCCGCACCGATCCGCGCAGGAACGGCTCCCGCGTGAAGATCCCGTCCTCGACGGTCTGAGCGGGCTGCGGCAGGAAGGTGAGGCCTTCGGCGGCGCAAAGCGCGCTGGCCGTGCGGTCGAACCAGTCGGAGACGAAGGGCCCGTCGCCCCGCTCCGAAAGCTGCGCGAAGCCGTGATATCGCCTGCCGGTCGCGCAGGCCCGGCGCGACGGACGCGGCTGGGACGCGATGAAGACGGGGACATCTCCGCCGGCGCGCAGCTTGTGCGCGAGCCGGAAGGCCATCGTGCGCGCGAGCCGGTCGGCCGTATAGGCGCGCAGCATCGGACCGGAGGCCAGCGGCCTGCCCTCCGCGAGCGCGGTCTCGTGGCCCGCCACGGAGGGCATGTCGAGGGCGGAGAGTTCGCGGAACACCCGCACCGGCGTGAAGATCGAGAAATGAAGCCCGGTCACGACGAAGGCATCGTAGTCGGACAATCGCAGGCTGTCGCGGCCGGTCAGACGCGCGATCCGCGCGCGCGCACCCTTGTCCTCGCTCACGAGCCATCCGTCGCGCAGGTCGTAGCGGTCGAGCGCATGGCCATGTGCCGCGAAGAAGGAGGGCGACACTCCCGGCCAGCGGTCGGGACAGGCATCGATGGCCGCGACGAAGGCCGCGACATGGGAATTCCCGAGGATGCAGACCCGCCGCGTCATTTCCGAAACGCCTCGAGCAGCGCCTCTTCGCAGGTGAACGTCTCTTCGCCCGCGCCGTCATCGCCGGCGGACGTTTCCCCGGCCTCGCCGGTCGCCGCCGGGGCGGGCGCCGGCGAAAGCCCGTGGGCCGCGAGAAAGGCGGACATCACGCGCGCGACCATGTCCTTGCGCACCGACCGCAGGTTGTCCTCGAACGCGCGCTCCGAAGGGGCGGCGGTCACGAGTTCGTAGGAGGGGAAATAGTCGACATTGCGATGCGCGGCGGAAAAATCGCCCGCCGCCGCGCGCAGCACCGCCTTCGAATAGCGGCTCGCGGTCAGGACATGCTCGCCCGAGGCCGTGGCGGTGAGCGGCACGGGCGAGACGGTGAGCAGCATCCTGATGCGGGGATTGCAGAGCCGCAGCATCCGACGGATCTCTGCCAGATCCTGCATCACCGCGTCATAGCCGAAATTGACGAAGCCATAGCGCCGTTCGCGATACCGTCCCGCGATCACGCCCGGCGCCAGCGCGAGCACCCGCCGCGCGCGCCGGTCGACCCAGCCCTCCGTCAGCCCGAGGGTGAAGACGAGGACATCGCTCACCTGCATCAGCGCCGTGACCTTCGCGAGATGCTCGCGCCGCATCTCCATCGCCTCTTCGAGCGTGTCGCAGCCCTCGGGCTCCACGCCGGGGCGCAGCGCGTCGTAATGGCGCCCGTCGCGCATGTAGAAAAGCTTGCGATTGACCTGCCCGCGCAGCGCATCCTCGAGCAGTTCGCGCATCTGCCTTGCGGTGTAGATATTGCCGTAGCGCGCGGAATAGAGGCCATAGCCGTAGCGCCGCGCCATCTCTCCGGTCATGCCCGCCGGCTTCGGTTCGGCATCGAGCACGGTCATCCCGCTCTCGCGCAGCGCGCGCCCGATATGCTGGGCAAAGCAACTCCCGGCGGTGGCCACCGCGCTGTCCGGGTCCAGCCGCCATTTCGGCCGACAGGACCCCGGCGTGGGCTCGCACCCCGCCGTCACGCCACGCCCGCGCCGGGCCGTGTCCTCCGCACTGTCCGATGGGTGGCTCAAGACCGCTCCTGCCGTTTCATCGCCCCCAACTATGACGCAGACGGGGAAAACCGCAAGACGGGGCGCGGTCGCGGGCGCTTGCCTTTCGGGACGGAACGGATATTTTCCCCGCGGCCCGGACAGGCGCGGCACGGGGCAGCGGCCTCCGGTGCGGTCACGGAAGGACACGGAGGTCAAAGGGCGGCCATGCGGATATGCTTTTTCGGCGACAGCTTCACCCAGGGGGTCGGCGACGACCGCGGGCTCGGCTGGTGCGGCCGCCTCACGCCTCGGATGCGCGGGCGTCATCCCGACCTGACGGCCTATGCCCTCGGCATCCGCCGCGACACCAGCGCCGAGATCCTCGCGCGCTGGGAAAGCGAAGCGCGGGCCCGCCTGCCGCACGGCCATCCGCATCGCCTCGCCTTCTGCTTCGGCACCAACGACTGTGCGGATGATGGCACGGGGCGCGGACGTGTTTCGCCGGCAGAGACGCTGCGGAACGCCACGGCGATCCTTGCCGGGGCCGCCGCCATGGCCCCGGTGATCCTTGTCGGCCCGCCCCCGGCCCTCGACGATCCGGCGGTGGACCGCCGCATCGCCGCGCTGGAACCGGGCCTGGGCGCGGTCGCGAAAGAGGCCGGCATTCCCTTCCTGTCCGTGTTCGGAACCCTGCGACAGGCCCCCGCCTGGACCGCGGGCGCCGCCGCCGGCGACGGCACCCATCCGGCCGGCGCCGGCTATGCCCTGCTGGCGGACCTGATCGGGGACTGGCCGGCCTTCCGGCACTGGGCGGATATCGCGTGACGCCGCCGCGGGTCGAGGGGGCCGCGCGGGGCCGGGGCGGATCCGCCACCCTCCTCCGCCGGTTGCCCGTCCTTGTCCCGCGCTGCGCAGCGCCACATCCCCGGACATGAAAAAGGGCCGCCCGAAGGCGACCCCCTGGTCCGCAAATCCGAAACCTCAGCGTTTCGAGAACTGGAAGGACCGGCGCGCCTTGCGCTTGCCGAATTTCTTCCGTTCGACCACGCGCGAGTCGCGGGTCAGGAAACCGGCGGCTTTCAGGGCGCCGCGCAGGTCCGGGTTGTAGAGTTGCAGCGCCTTGGAGATGCCGTGCTTCACCGCGCCGGCCTGGCCGGAGAGGCCGCCGCCCTTGACGGTCGCCATCACGTCGAATTCGCCTTCGACACCGGCGATCTGCGCCGGCTGCTTCACGATGAGCTGGAGCACCGGACGGGCGAAATACTCGGTCATGTCCTTGCCGTTCACGGTGACCTTGCCTGAGCCCGGCTTGATCCACACGCGGGCGACGGCGTCCTTGCGCTTGCCGGTGGCATAGGACCGGCCCAGCTCGTCGCGGACGGGTTCGCGGGGGGCGGCGGTTTCGACGACGGCGTCTTCACCACCGGCGACGGCATTCAGCGCGTCGAGGGATTTGAGTTCTTCGGCCATTGTCATGCGCTCCGGGTGTTCTTCTTGTTCAGGGACTTCACGTCCAGCACTTCCGGTTGCTGAGCCTCATGGGGATGCTCGGCACCGGCATAGACGCGCAGGTTGGTCATCTGCTGGCGGGAGAGTTTGCCGCCCGGCAGCATGCGCTGCACGGCCTTGGTGACCACGCGCTCGGGATGCGCGCCCTCGAGGATCTGCTGCATGGTGCGGGACTTGATGCCGCCCGGATGGCCGGTGTGCCAGTAGAACCGCTTGTCGGTGCGTTTCTTGCCGGTCAGCTGCACCTTGTCGGCATTGATGACGATCACGTTGTCGCCCATGTCCATGGACGGGGTGAAGGTGGCTTTGTGCTTGCCACGCAGACGCATCGCGACGATGGAGGCAAGACGGCCCAGCACCACGCCCTCGGCGTCGATGATGATCCATTTCTTGTCCACGTCCGCGGGAGTAGCGGAGAAGGTTTTCATTTGCTTTGCCCTTTATGGGTGGGAATTCGACTGGCGCTGTTCTAAGCATTTGACGCGCGCAGTCAAGCGGGGAATTTTCCGGTTTCACAAACAAAATCAGTCATTTGTAAAATAGGTATCATTTTACCCCAAAAATTTTGCGCCAAAACCGCCCTGCCCTGTGGCATGGTCGCGCCACGGGGGGCGGCGACGAGCCCCCTCCCGCCATCAGCCAGCAGGGATCTTCCATGCGAGCCATCTCGGAATACAGGCGCTACCTCAAGCAGATCGTCTACGGCGGAAACGACGGCATCGTGACCACCTTCGCCATCGTGGCCGGGTTCGCCGGCGCAGGGGCGGAAGGGGCGGAGCGGATCGGCACGCTCGCGGTGCTCGTCTTCGGCCTCGCGAACCTCTTCGCCGACGCGGCCTCCATGGGGCTGGGCGAGTTCCTCTCCGCCCGTGCCGCCCGCGACCTGATCCGCCGCCGCCGCCGCGCGCTCTGCGAGGCACCTTCGGAACAGGTTTCCCGCCTCGCCCGCCACCTGCGCGCGAAGGGGCTTTCCACGCTCGACGCCACGACCATGGCCGCGCTCGCGGCGAAATCCCCCGACCTGCTCTCCGGGATGATCCTGACCCAGGTCGAGGGGCGCGAGGATCCCGGCGAGGGGCCGCTCTGGCCGCGGGCGCTGGTGACCTTCGCGGCCTTCGTCGCCTTCGGCGCGATCCCCCTGCTGCCCTATCTCCTCGGCGCGCGCCCCGCGGTGCAGACCCTCGCGGCGACCGGCGCCACCGCCTTTGCGCTGACGCTCCTCGGGCTGCTGCGCCACCGGGTGACGCGAGCGGGACTGCGCCGCTCGGTCGGGGAGACGCTGCTGATCGGCGGGCTCTGCGCCAGCGTCGCCTATCTCGTCGGGCGCGCGGTCACGGGGCTTGGCACATGATCCGCCCGCCCTACCTGCGGCCTGTCGCGCGCGCCCGGACCGCGCGGCGGAATTTCGGTATGCAAAAGTATACAACCCCTTCCCGCAGCGCCGGGAATCCTGTATGAAAACCGCGACTCTCCCAATCCTCCAAGGAGCGCAAGGCATGTCCAAGATCAAAGTCGAAAACCCGATCGTCGAAATGGATGGCGACGAGATGACCCGCATCATGTGGGATTTCATCAAGCAGAAGCTCATCCTGCCCTATCTCGACATCGACCTGCTCTATTACGATCTCGGCATCGAGGAGCGCGACCGGACCGAGGACCAGGTCACGATCGACGCGGCGCTCAGGACCAGGGAGGTCGGCGTCGCGGTCAAATGCGCGACCATCACCCCCGACGAGGCCCGCGTCGAGGAATTCGGCCTGAAGAAGATGTGGAAATCGCCCAACGGCACGATCCGCAACATCCTCGGCGGCGTCGTCTTCCGCCAGCCGATCATCTGCCGCAACGTGCCGCGCCTCGTGCCCGGCTGGACCAATCCGATCGTCGTCGGCCGCCATGCCTTCGGCGACCAGTACAAGGCCACGGATTTCCGCTTTCCCGGCAAGGGCCGGCTCACGATGAAATTCACCGGGGACGACGGGACCGAGATCGAACATGTGGTCTATGACGCGCCCTCGGCGGGCGTCTACATGGGCATGTACAACCTCGACGACTCGATCCGCGATTTCGCCCGCGCCTCGCTGAACTACGGGCTCAATATCGGCTGGCCGGTCTATCTTTCGACCAAGAACACGATCCTCAAGGCCTATGACGGACGCTTCAAGGACATCTTCGAAGAGGTCTACGAGGCGGAATTCGCCGACGCCTTCAAGAAGGCGGGGATCTGGTACGAACACCGCCTGATCGACGACATGGTCGCCTGCGCGATGAAATGGTCCGGGAAATTCGTCTGGGCCTGCAAGAATTACGACGGCGACGTGCAGTCGGACACGGTCGCGCAGGGCTTCGGCTCGCTCGGCCTCATGACCTCGCAGCTCATGACGCCCGATGGCAAGATTGTCGAGGCCGAGGCCGCCCATGGCACGGTGACGCGCCACTATCGCCAGCACCAGGCGGGCGAGGCGACCTCGACGAATTCCATCGCCTCGATCTATGCCTGGACCGGCGGGCTGCGGCACCGCGCGAAGCTCGACGGCAACGAGGCGCTGATGCGCTTCGCCACGACGCTCGAGAAGGTCATCGTCGATACGGTCGAGAGCGGCTTCATGACGAAAGACCTCGCCCTTCTCGTCGGTCCCGATCAGGGCTGGCTCACCACGATGGGCTTCCTCGAGAAGATCGACGAGAACCTGAACAAGGCGCTCGCGGGGTAACGCGCCCCCGCGCAAGCCGCCGTCCTCATGGCCGGAGCGGCGCCCGCTCCGGCCTGTTCCCGTCAGCGATCCATCCAGGACCGCGGCGGAGGCGCCTCCGGCGGCAGGCCGATGTCGCGCCGGATATGGGCGCTCACCTCCCCGCCGCCGCGCAGCGTCAGCACCCTGCGCCGGCGGATCTCGCGACGCGCGGCGAAGACGGCGCGCAGCACATGCCACAGGCCGTGGCGCTCGATCAGCGGTTCGAGCGCGGCGCGCAGGCCCGCCGGCGGTTTCAGGGGCGGAGTCCGGGTCGAAACCTGCATGAAGTGTTCCCGGCAAATGCCGGTCCTCTCTTGAAAATTCGGAAAAATCATCGCGCGCGCCATGATTGCACGGACGCGGGCGGGCAAGGGGCTGCGCCGGCCTGACGGGATCAAGCCGCGGTCACGGTCTCGGATCTGGGGAGGCGCTCAGCCCCGGCGTCGGTCCTGACGGGGACGCGGGCCGAGAGGGGATCCCTTGCCGCCGTGACGGGCGCTCCCGTGAGCGCGGCCTCGGGAGGCGGTGAGCGTGATATGGATCATGTCGTCCCTCCTTCGGCTGTCGGGGTGCAAGAGAATGGCCGTATCTATGCCCGAGGCGGCAGGGATCTCCAAACGCTTTTTTCACGATGACTTGATCTGTGCCCTTTTCAGCTCATTCGATTAAAAAACAGGCAAATGCAACTGAACTGTCCCGCCGCATCTTGCCTTGCCCCCGCCGCTCTGGAAACGTCGCCGCGGTCGGCCCCGCCAATATCCGGTCGGCCGGGAAAGGATCACATGACACTGCCACGCCACCTTCTTCTCGCCGCCGGCCTCGCGAGCCTCGCATGGCCTGCCGCCGCGCATCTTCCGCCCGAAACCCACGGATCGTTCCTCGCCGGGGCGAGCCACCCGCTCTTCGGCCTCGACCATGTGCTCGCGATGGTCGCCGTCGGCGTCTGGGCGCTCCAGATCGGCGGACGCGCCCTTTGGGCGGTGCCCGCGGCCTTCGTCGGCGCGATGACGCTCGGCTATGTCGGCGCGGGCTTCGGCCTGCCCCTGCCCTTCGTCGAACCGATGATCCTCGCCTCCTGCATCGTGCTCGGCATGCTCGTCACCTTCGCGCTGCGCCCCGCGCTCGGCGGCGGCATCGCCATCGCGGCGCTGTTCGGCCTGTTCCACGGCCATGCACATGGCGCGGAACTCGGCGCGGCGACGGCCTTCTCCTTCGGCCTGGGCTTCATCCTCGTCACCGCGCTGCTCCATGCCGCGGGCGTGGCGCTCGCCTCCGGCGTCGCCCGCGCCCACCCCTCCGCACCGCGCATCATCGGCGCGGGCTCCACGCTCCTCGGCCTCTCGCTCGTCTTCGGATGAGCGAAAGACTGCGGCCTGCCCCGAGGCGGTAACCGCTCCTCCCGTCCCGGCCCGCCGCTCCCCGCGTCCTGTTCCAGGCGCGCGATCGGGGGGCCTTCCCTTCCGGTCGCGCAGGCATGACCTGCGCGCCATCGCCCTTTGCCGCTGGACAGGTCAGCAATGCTGCCCTAGTGTTTTGCCATGCCGGCCCCCGTCCCGATTCCGCAAACAGTCCGGAAACATTCGCTGCTCGAAGACCTGCAAGGGTTCTCGATCGCGCTCGTCACGACCGCGATCGGCCTCACCATCATCGCGCATCTGGGCTTCATCACCGGCCAGACCGCCGGGCTCGCGCTGGTGATCTCCTATCTCACCGGCTGGTCCTTTCCCTGGATCTTCTGGCTCATCAACGTGCCGTTCTACGCGCTCGCGTGGTTTCGCATGGGGACCGAATTTACCCTCAAGTCCGCCCTTTGCGTCACCCTCACCAGCCTGCTCGTCGCGCGCATGCCGGACTGGATGGACTTCGCCCACCTCGACCCGCTGTTCGGCACCGTCGCCTTCGGCATCCTGACGGGCTACGGCCTGCTCGGCGTGTTTCGCCACAAGGGCTCGCTCGGCGCGCTCGGCGTCATCGCCCTGGTCGCGCAGGACCGCTTCGGCATCCGCGCAGGGCTTGTGCAGCTTTGTTTCGACGCTGTGCTCTTCGCCGTCGCCTTCCTGCTTTTCGAACCCTCGCGGGTTCTGTATTCCCTCCTCGGTGCGGTGATCCTCAACGGGGTCATCGCCTTCAACCACCGCCGCGACCGATATATCGCCGACTGATCCGCCCCCCCCCCCCCCCCGCGCGGAGCGGCACGAGGACAAAGATGCAGAGCGCCGAGAAACACACCCTCTTCGAAGACGCCCAGGGCTTCGTCTTCGGCACCGCGATGTGCGCCTTCGCCATCGTGATGCTGCGCGACCTGGGCCTCATCACCGGACAGACCGCGGGGCTTTCGCTGCTGATCTCCTACCTCCTCTCCGCGCCCTTCGGCTGGGTCTTCTTCGCGGTCAACCTGCCCTTCTACTGGTTCGGCTACCGGCGCATGGGCCTGAAATTCGTGCTCAAGACCTTCGCCTGCGTCGCCCTCCTCTCCGTCTTCTCCGAACTCTTCCCGCATCTCGTCTCCTTCGAGCGGCTCGACCCGGCCTTCGGCGCGATCATGCTCGGCTTCTTCCAGGGCGCGGGGCTGATGGCGATCTTCCGCCACGGCGGCTCGCTCGGCGGCATCGGCATTCTCGCGCTCTACCTCCAGGACGCGACGAAATTCCGCGCGGGCTATGTCCAGCTCGCCTTCGACGCCGCGCTCTTTGCCGTCGCCGCCTTCCTCCTGCCGCTCGACCAGGTCGCCTGGTCCCTGCTCGGCGCGGTGGTCCTCAACCTCGTGATCGCGATCAACCACCGCCGCGACCGCTACATTGCGATGTGACCCATGCCCAAACACTACCTCTTCCTCCTCGCCGCCATCGTCTCCGAAGTGATCGGCACCTCCGCGCTGAACGCGAGCCAGCAGTTCACCCGCCCGCTGCCCACGCTCGTCGTCGCGATCGGCTACGGCCTCTCCTTCTACCTGCTCACCCATGTGCTGAAGGTCATGCCCGTCGGCGTCGTCTATGCGATCTGGTCGGGTCTCGGCGTCGTGCTGATCACCCTCGCGGGCCTCGTGCTCTTCGCGCAGAAGATCGACCTGCCCGCCGCGCTCGGCATGGCGATGATCGTGGGCGGCGTGATCGTCATCCACCTGTTTTCCGGCACGACGAGCCACTGAGCGGGGTTTTTCGCCCCCCGCACGCTTTCCCGCTGGCCTTTTGGCCCGTCGCGGGGTAGGCGCGTGGCCAAGAGATTTTCGAGACGGATACGCACCTCATGGACCTTCGCAACATCGCCATCATCGCCCACGTCGACCATGGCAAGACCACGCTCGTGGACGAGCTTCTGAAACAGTCGGGCACCTACCGCGAAAACCAGGCCACGACCGAACGGGCGATGGACAGCAACGATCTCGAACGCGAACGCGGCATCACCATCCTCGCCAAGGCGACCTCCGTCGAATGGAAGGGCCATCGCATCAACATCGTCGACACGCCCGGCCACGCCGATTTCGGCGGCGAGGTGGAGCGCATCCTCTCCATGGTGGACGGGGTCGTCCTGCTCGTGGACGCGGCCGAGGGCCCGATGCCGCAGACCAAGTTCGTGACCTCGAAGGCGCTCGCCCTCGGCCTGCGCCCGATCGTGGTGCTGAACAAGGTCGACAAGCCCGATGCCGAGCCCGACCGCGCGCTCGACGAATGTTTCGACCTCTTCGCCTCGCTCGATGCCGACGACGACCAGCTCGACTTCCCGCATCTTTACGCATCCGGCCGCTCCGGCTGGTGCGACGCCGAGCTCGACGGGCCGCGCAAGAACCTCGATGCGCTGTTCAACCTGATCCTCAACCACGTCCCCGCCCCGCGCCAGCTCAGGCACCAGGACGAGCCGTTCAGGATGCTCGCCACCACGCTGGGCTCCGATCCCTTCCTCGGACGGATCCTGACCGGCCGGGTCGAGAGCGGCCGGATCAAGCCCGGCGCGACCATCCAGGCGCTGACCCGCAACGGCCAGAAGATCGAGCAGTTCCAGGTGAAGAAGATCCAGGCCTTCCGCGGCCTCGGCATGCAGGAAATCCCCGAGGCGGTCGCGGGCGACATCGTCTCGCTCTCCGGCATGGCCAAGGCCACCGTGTCCGACACGCTCTGCGCGCTCGAGGTCGATGAACCGCTCGAGGCCCAGCCGATCGACCCGCCGACCATCACCGTCACCTTCGGCATCAACGACAGCCCGCTCGCCGGCCGCGAGGGCAAGAAGGTGCAGTCCCGCGTGATCCGCGAACGGCTCATGAAAGAGGCGGAATCCAACGTCGCGATCAAGGTGAAGGACACGCCGGGCGGCGAGGCCTTCGAGGTCTCCGGCCGCGGCGAGCTCCAGATGGGCGTGCTGATCGAGAACATGCGCCGCGAGGGGTTTGAACTGTCGATCTCCCGCCCGCAGGTGATCATGCGCGAGGAGAACGGTCAGCGCATGGAGCCGATCGAGGAGGTCACGGTCGATGTGGACGACGAATATTCCGGCGCCGTGATCGAAAAGCTCACCGGCACGCGCAAGGGCGAGATGACCGAGATGCGCCAGCAGAACGGCAAGACCCGGATCATCGCCCTCGTGCCCTCGCGCGGGCTCATCGGCTATCACGGCGAATTCCTCACCGACACGCGCGGCACCGGCGTGCTGAACCGCGTCTTTCATAGCTGGGCGCCCTACAAGGGGCCGATCCCCGGCCGCCGCCAGGGCGTGCTGATCTCCATGGAAGACGGCGAGACCGTCGCCTATGCCCTCTGGAACCTCGAGGAGCGCGGCAAGCTCTTCCTCGGCGCCCAGGCCAAGGTCTATCAGGGCATGATCATCGGCGAGCATTCGCGCGACAACGATCTCGAGGTGAACCCGCTCAAGGGCAAGAAGCTCACCAACGTGCGCGCCTCCGGCACCGACGACGCGGTGCGGCTGACCACGCCGACCACCCTCTCCCTCGAGGAGGCGATCGCCTATATCAACGACGACGAGCTCGTGGAGGTGACGCCGGAGAGCATCCGCCTGCGCAAGCGCTACCTCGACCCGCACGAGCGCAAGCGCCACGCCAAGGCCGCGGCGCAGTAACCGGAACGGACATTCGGAAGGCCCGCCGCGTGCGGGCCTTTTCGCGTCTTCCGCCCGTCGCGGACGCACCCTGTCCCGCAGCAGCGGACATGCGCCGATCTCGCAATCGTGCAACTTTGCGGGCCTCGCCACCCCGCCCGCGGCGCGCACCGGAAACGGCCCAAAACTGTGCGGATTTGCCGGCTCCGCCGCGCGTTTTGCAAGAAAAAGTTTTTATTTTTCAACCTTCAGGCGAACAACTTCACATGCGTCAATTGTCTCGTGTCGCAGGAATCCTAGTGTCAAGACCATAGCAAGCCGTCGGTCTTGCCCTGGGCGGCGTTTCGCCGCCGAGCGGGCAAGGACTTGCGCAGGAAGACGACCAAAGATGTGCGCAGGAAGGCTGCGTGACCCGGCCCGACCGGACAGGTCCGGCGTGTCATGTGGTCCGTGATGGCCCGTTCAAAAGGGAGAGACCATGAAACGTGCAACACCTCTGAAGATCGCCGCCCTGCTCGCGGGGATCGCCTTGATACCCCCGGCCCTGCCGGCCACCGCGCAACAAAGCCCTGTTTTGGGCATCGCGCAGCCGGTGATCCTGAACGTGCGCGAGGACGGATATTCCGTCCATCTCGTGCGGGTGAACAAGTTCGCCAGGGAAATGACGATCATCGCGACCAACAGCAAATACGAACGCCATGTCACCGTCGACAGCGCCACCGGCGAGGTCGTCCGGGACGAGTTGTTCCCGCTGGGACATTCGCTCGACATGGCCGCGATCGCCGCGGGCGGCTCCGGCTACGGAACCGGCGGCGGCGGCACCGGGGCTGGCGGCACGCCCGGCACCGGGACACCGGGCAGCACGCCGGGCGGTGGAACACCGGGCGGCGGCACCGGCACGCCGGGCGGTGGAACACCGGGCGGCGGCACCGGCACGCCCGGCGGCGGCAGTCTCCTGAGCGCCGATGTGGACGCCAATGTCGGCGGCGGACGCGGGATTGACGCAGATGTCGACGCCAACGTCGGCGGCCGCCGCGGTGTCGGGGCCAATGTGGATGCCAACGTCGGCGGTCGCCGCGGCATAGGGGCCAATGTCGACGCCAATGTCGGCGGTCGCGGCGGGCTCGGCGCGGATGTCGATGCGAATGTCGGCGGCGGGCGCGGGCTCGACGTCTCCGTCGGGTTGGGCCGGGACTGAGCCTCCGCAGCGGTTCCTCCGGCCCGGCGAGGGCACGGTCCGGCCCCCGCCGGGCCGTGTTCCTCCCGCGATCTCGGGGCGGCTACGCCTCGATCTCGACCACGAGCAGTTCCCGTTCCGACGCGCCCTTCGCATGGCTCAGCGCCTGCTGGTACGCGGGGCTTTCGTAACAGGCGACCGCGGCCTCGACACTGTCGAAACGCGCGACGACGTTGCGCGGCCGTTCCCTGCCCTCGAGCTGGACGAAACGCCCGCCCCGCGCGAGAAAGGTTCCGCCATGCGCCGCAATCGCCGGCCCGGCGAGTTCGGCATAGCGGCCATAGGCCTCCGGGTCGGTGACGGTGACATGGGCAATCCAGAGCGCGGGCATCGTCTTACTCCTCCAGCACTTTCTCTGCGGCGGCGATGGCGGCTTCGGCGCCGGAGAAATCCTTCCCCCCGCCCTGCGCCATGTCGGGACGTCCGCCGCCGCCCTTGCCGCCCACGGCGGGCACGGCGGCCTTCAGCACGTCGACGGCGGAAATGCGGCCGGTCAGGTCATCGGTGACGCCGGCGGCCACCGCGACCTTGCCCTCCTCCTCCGCGATGAGGAGGATCACACCGGATCCCAGCCGGGTCTTGTGCGCGTCGATCAACGCGCGCAGGTCCTTGCCCGAGACGCCGCGAAGCGCCTGCGCAAGGAAGGTGACCCCGCCGACCTCCTTCGCCTCCGGCCCGCTGCCGGCACCGCCGCCCATGGCGATCTGCTGGCGCAGGGCCGCGACCTCCTGTTCGAGCTTCCGGCGCTCCTCGGCCAGCGACTTCACCCGGTCCACCACTTCGGAAACCGGCGTCTTCAGCACGGTCGCGACCTCCGTCGCGCGCTGCGCCTCGCCCGCCAGATGCGCGAGCGCCGCGCGCCCCGTCAGGGCCTCGATCCGCCGCACCCCGGCCGAGGAGGCACTGTCGCCCAGCAGGACGCACAGCCCGATATCGCCGGTGCGCGTCACATGCGTGCCGCCGCAAAGTTCGATCGAATAGGTCTTTCCGTCGACCCCCTTGCCGGTATTGGCCCGGCCCATCGAGACCACGCGCACCTCGTCGCCGTATTTCTCCCCGAACAGCGCCTGCGCCCCAAGGGCGCGCGCGTCGTCGGGCGTCATGATCCGCGTCTCCACCGCCGTGTTCTGGCGGATGAAATCGTTGACGTCACGCTCGACCTTCGCGATCTCCTCGGGCGTGAGCGCCTTCGTGTGCGAGAAGTCGAAGCGCAGCCGGTCGGGCGCGTTCAGCGAGCCGCGCTGCGCGACATGATCGCCCAGCGTCTCGCGCAGCGCCTCGTGCAGGAGGTGGGTGGCCGAGTGGTTCGCGCGGATATCCGTGCGCCGGGTGTGATCGACCTCGAGCACCGCGGGATTGCCGACCCGGAGCGAGCCCTCGAGCACTTCGGCGAAATGGATGAACACGCCCGCGACCTTCTTGGTGTCGGTCACCTTCGCGATGCTCTTCTCGACGCGGATCACGCCCGCATCGCCCACCTGGCCGCCGGCCTCGGCATAGAACGGCGTCTGGTTGACGACGATCTGAACCGTCTCACCCTCTTTCACGCTCTCGACCCGCGCGCCGTCCCGCACCAGGGCGACGATCTCGCCCTCCGCCTTTTCCGTGTCGTAGCCGAGGAATTCGGTCGCGCCCTTTTCCTCCGCGATATCGTACCAGATCGTCGCATCCGCCGTCTCGCCCGAGCCGGACCAGGCCGCGCGGGCCTTCGCCTTCTGCTCGGCCATGGCGGCGTCGAACCCCGCGGTGTCGACCTCCCGCCCCTTCTCGCGCAGCGCATCCTGCGTCAGATCGAGCGGGAAACCATAGGTGTCGTAGAGCTTGAAGGCCGAGGCGCCGGGCAGTTTCGAGCCCGCATCGAGCCCCTCGAGCTCCTCGTCGAGCAGCTTCAGACCGCGTTCGAGCGTCTGCTTGAACCGCGTCTCCTCGAGCTTCAGCGTCTCCTCGATCAGCGCCTGGCCGCGGCGCAGTTCGGGATAGGCCTCCCCCATCTGGCGCACGAGTTCCGGCACGAGCCGGTACATCACCGGATCCTGCGCGCCGAGCAGATGGGCGTGGCGCATCGCGCGGCGCATGATCCGGCGCAGCACGTAGCCGCGCCCCTCGTTGGAGGGCATCACCCCGTCGGCGATCAGGAAGGAGGTCGAGCGCAGGTGATCCGCGATCACCCGGTGATGCACGTTCTTCTCGCCATAGGGATCGACGCCCGTCGCCTGCGCCGAAGCCTCGATCAGCGACTTGAACAGGTCGGTTTCGTAATTGTCATGCGTGCCCTGCAACAGCGCGGAAATCCGTTCAAGCCCCATGCCGGTGTCGATCGACTGCATCTCGAGCTCGGTCATGGAGCCGTCCGCGAAACGCTCGTTCTGCATGAAGACGATGTTCCAGATCTCGATGAACCGGTCGCCGTCCTCCTCCGGCGATCCCGGCGGTCCGCCCCAGATGTGATCGCCGTGGTCGTAGAAGATTTCCGTGCAGGGGCCGCAGGGGCCGGTGTCGCCCATCTGCCAGAAATTGTCCGAGGTCGCGATGCGGATGATCCGGTCCTCCGGCACGCCGACCTTCTTCCAGATCTCGAAGGCCTCGTCATCCGTGTGGAAGACGGTGGTATAGAGCCGGTCCTTCGGAATGCCGAAATCGCCGGTGATCAGCTCCCAGGCAAAGGGGATCGCCTCCGACTTGAAATAATCGCCGAAGGAGAAGTTGCCGAGCATCTCGAAGAAGGTGTGGTGGCGCGCGGTATAGCCGACGTTGTCGAGGTCGTTGTGCTTGCCCCCGGCGCGCACGCATTTCTGCGCCGACGTGGCCCGCACGTAATCGCGCCTCTCGAGGCCGGTGAAGCAGTTCTTGAACTGCACCATGCCGGAATTCGTGAACATCAGCGTCGGGTCGTTGCGCGGCACGAGCGGCGAGGAAGGCACGACCGTATGGCCGTTCTTCTCGAAATAGGAGAGGAAGGTGGAGCGGATGTCGTTCACGCTGGGCATTGAGGCTCTTCCTTGCGGGCGGTCTTGCGTTTCGGCATGGTTTAACGCCGCTGGTCATGGCTGTCCATAAGCGCCACGGGGAAAAGGCGCGCCACGGGAAAACGGGCCGGGGCGCGGGATGCCCTCCGGCCCCTTCGCCCCGGCATCGCGCCGCACGGGCCTATGCCAGGCGCGCGGCCATGCTTATCCGCGGGCCATGCTATTCGTCGCCCTCGATCATCTCGTCCTGATCGAACCCGTCGCCGAGATCGAAATCGAGCCCGTGGGCGGCGCGGATCTTGTCCTCGATCTCGAGCGCGATCCGGGTGTTTTCCTTGAGGAAGCGTTTCGCGTTCTCGCGCCCCTGGCCGATGCGCTCGTCACCATAGGAGAACCACGCGCCGGACTTGTCGACCACGCCCGCCTTCACGCCGAGATCGAGCAGCTCGCCGGTCTTCGAAATGCCTTCGCCATACATAATGTCGAATTCGACCTGCTTGAAGGGCGGCGCGACCTTGTTCTTCACCACCTTCACGCGGGTTTCCGACCCCACCACCTCGTCGCGATCCTTGATCGCGCCGGTGCGGCGGATGTCGAGGCGCACGGAGGAGTAGAACTTGAGCGCGTTGCCGCCCGTCGTCGTCTCCGGCGACCCGAACATGACGCCGATCTTCATACGGATCTGGTTGATGAAGATCACGGTGCATTTCGAGCGGGAGATCGAGCCGGTGAGCTTGCGCATCGCCTGGGACATGAGCCGCGCCTGCACGCCCACGGAGCTGTCGCCCATGTCGCCCTCGAGCTCCGATTTCGGGGTCAGGGCGGCGACCGAGTCGACCACCACGAGCGACACCGCGCCGGAGCGCACCAGCGTGTCCACGATCTCCAGCGCCTGCTCGCCGGTGTCGGGCTGGGAAATCAGCAGCTCGTCGAGATCGACGCCGAGCTTCTTCGCATAGATCGGGTCGAGCGCATGTTCCGCATCGACAAAGGCGCAGACGCCGCCCTTCTTCTGTTCCTCGGCCACGCAATGCAGCGTCAGCGTCGTCTTGCCCGAGGATTCGGGGCCGTAGATCTCCACGATCCGGCCCTTGGGAATGCCGCCGATGCCGAGCGCGATGTCGAGGCCGAGCGAGCCGGTGGAGGTCGCCTCGATCTCCTGCACCGGGTTGTCGGCGCCGAGTTTCATGATCGAGCCCTTGCCGAACTGCCGCTCGATCTGGGCCAGCGCGCTGTCGAGCGCCTTCTGCTTCTCGCTGTCGTTCTTCGCCATGTCTCTGGTCGCCGTTGCCATAGGTTCAGATCCTTATTTCACACCCGCGGGAGGGCGGCAAACGCCTTCTGCCGGGCCGCGCGCCGCGCTGCTCTTGTTCGCCTCTTGTTCTCACCGTCCTTTATGAGCACAAAAAGAGAACATTTCAACTCCAAAATCCATCTTCAGACAGTCCGCAGCATCGCACATCCGGGTTAACAACCGGTTGAGCCCCCGTGCGCCCGAAAGGCCATCAGCCGAATTGCCTCTGCACCGTCGCCGTCAGGTCCGACAGCGAGAAGGGTTTGGGCAGGAAGACCGAATTCGGGATCCGGGCCTGCTGCTGGCAGAAATGGTCCTCCGCATAGCCGGAGACAAAGACGACCCGGACGCCCGGACGCGATTTCAACGCCTCCAAGACCCAGCTCGGCCCGTCCATGCCCGGCATGATGACGTCGGAGAGGAAGACGTCGACATGCAGGCTTTCGTCCTCGAGCGTCGCGAGCGCCTCCTCGGCGCTCTCCGCCTCGATCACCGTATAGCCGCGCAGCCGCAGCGCGCGGGAGGCGAAGGCGCGGACCGGCGCCTCGTCCTCCACCAGCAGGATCACGCCGGAGCCGCGTTCGGCCAGGGGCTGCACCTCCGCGACCTGGCGCACCGCCGCCTCCACCACGGCCTCCGCCCGCGCCATGTGAGCCGGCAGGTAGATCGAGAAGCAGGTGCCCGTGCCCAGGACCGAATCGACGAAGATGAAGCCGCCGGTCTGCTTGATGATCCCGTAGGCGGTGGACAGGCCGAGCCCCGTCCCCTCCCCCGTGCGCTTGGTCGTGAAGAAGGGTTCGAACACCTTCTGGAGCCGCTCGGGCGGGATGCCCACCCCCTGATCGGAGACGGTGACCACGACATAGTCGCCCGGCGGCACCGTCGCGCGGTCGCGGCTGAACGGCGCGCGCAGCAGATCGTTGCGCGTCTCGATCCGGATCTCCCCGCCGGCGGGCATCGCGTCGCGGGCGTTCACCACCAAATTCATGATCACCTGTTCGAGCTGCCGCTTGTCGACGCGGATCGGCAGCAGCCCGGCGTCATGCGACAGGGTGAGCGAGACCTTCTCCCCCACCAGGCGGTTCAGCAGATGGGTAAGATCGGAGAGCGTGTCGCGCAGGTCGATCAGCTCCGGCTTCAGCGTCTGCTTGCGCGAAAAGGCGAGGAGCTGGCCGACGAGGGAGGCGGCGCGGTTCGCGTTCTGGTGGATCTGCACGAGATCGCCATAATCGCAATCCGCCTTGTCGTGCCGCAGGAGCAACAGGTCGCAATGCCCCGAGATCGCGGTCAGCAGATTGTTGAAATCATGCGCGACGCCGCCGGCAAGCTGGCCGATCGCCTGCATCTTCTGGCTCTGGACGAATTGCGCCTCGAGCGATTTCAGCTCGGTCGCGTCCGACAGCACCGCGATGAGCGCGATCCCGCCCTTCCGGCCCTCGATCCGGTTCAGCGTGATTTGCAGGAAGGTGTCGTTCTGCGGACGCGAGGCGCGGACGAATTCCGGCTTGCGCGCCCGCCCCGTCGCCACGTCGCTCACCCAGTCCTGAACCGGACGCCCGAGCCCCTCCACCAGATCGCCGAGGCTCATGCGGTCGTGCGAGCCGATCGCAAGGAGTTCGCGCGCGGGCCGGTTCGATTTCAGGATGCGCCCGTCCACCGCCACCTTCAGCAGCGCGACCGGCAGCGCGTCGAAGGCGTCCCAGTCCCCGACGGTCCGCGGCGCCTCCGGCAGGACATAGACTTCCCGGCGCCCGGAAGGCCCCGCCTCAAACAGGGCGAGGCGGGCCTGGATCTTCCCCTCCGCGGCGGCGAGCAGATGCACGTCGCCCGGCCGCAGCGGCAGGTCCGTCACGATCCGGTCGAGCGCCGCCTCGCGATGGCCGAGGAGGCGGCACAGCGCCTCGTTCATGAAAAGCACCGTGTTGGTCGCCGAGAGGGTCATCATCGGCAGGGCGAGCGCCGCCCCGTCGATCCCCGCCCCGCGCTCGGCCATCTCCTCGAGCCGCCAGAGGAAGCCGTCCCCGCCGATCTGATGCACCGCAAGGCGCATGTGGCCATGGCGCAGCACCACGTCCTCGCGGGCCGCCCCCTTCGCCAGCGCCCGCGATTGCAGCCGCGCGAGCGTGGCGGCCGGGGCGGCAAAGAGATCCTCGAGCGCGGTCAGCAGCCTCTCCCCGCCGCGGCCGCCGAACCGCGCGATCGCGGCCCGGTTCTGGTAGCCGATGACACCGTCGAGATCCGTGGTGAAGGAGGGGGCCGCGTCATGCGCCACGAATTCCGCCAGCATGTCGTGGAGCCGGCGCCGCCGCCGCGCCTGCCGGCGGGACAGGACCTGCACCAGCAGCGCCGCCCAGAGCAGCGCCGCGCCGGCGGCAAAGAGGAGAAGCCCGGTCCGGGGCAGCGGCAGCAGCAGCGCCGCGAGGCTGAGGCCCGCCCCGCCGAGCCCCAGCGCAAGGCTGAAGGGGGCAAGGCGTTGGGCCTGTTTCGTCAGGGGGCCGGCGCCCATGCTGATATGCGTCAATTGTCCCCCTTTCCGGTCATCCAGACCTCTCCTGCGACTCGCGTCCCGCAGTCGCAGGACGGACCCGTTGTCGCGCGCCGAAGTTAAGGGCGGCTTAAACCACGGGTTGTTCAGGACGATATGTCGCGGACAGCTCCCGGTAAAGTTGCATGATGGGAAAATTCACAACCGCTTTTGCAAAACTGCAATATAGAAACCGTCTCCGCCCTCGAGCGGGGAGATCAGCCGGTCCCGGACCGGCGTGAAGTCCGGCTGCGCGGCGAGGAAGGCCGCGATCCGCTCCTGATTCTCGCAGCGGAAGAGCGAACAGGTGGCATAGGCGAGATAGCCGCCGGGGCGCAGGCGGGGCGCCACCTCCGCGAGGATCTGCGCCTGGATCCGCGTGAGCTGGCCGAGCCGGTCGGGCGTCAGCGCCCATTTGCCCTGCGGGCTGCGCGCGAAGGCGCCCGAGCCGGAACAGGGCACGTCGCAGAGGACGAGATCGTAGCGGTCCGAGAGCCCGGAGGCGCGCGCCGTGGCGATGGCGATCCCGGCACGGGACGCCCGCGGCGCGATGTCCTGCATCCGGGCGGCGTCCACGTCATGGGCGGTGAGCCGCAGGTCGGCGCGCGCGCCCATGGCCAACGCCTTGCCCCCGCCGCCCGCGCAATAGTCGAGCACCGCCATCCCGTCCTCGAGCGGCAGCGCGTCGATGATCGCCTGCGAGCCGGCGTCCTGGATCTCCACGAGCCCCGACAGATAGGCCTGGGAGCGCGCCACCGCCCGCGCCCCGCGCGTCACCCTCAGCGCGGTTTCCGAGAGAGGATGCGGCACGGCCGCGATCCCGTCGGCCGCGAGCACCTCGAGCGCATAGGCCAGCGTCGCCTTGCGCCGGTTGACGCGCAGGAACAGCGCGGCCCGGTGGCGCAGCGCCTCGAGCACCGGCGCGGTCTCCGCCCCGAGCGTCTCGCGGTAGAGCGGCAGGAGCCAGTCCGGGCAATCGAGGCGCACGCCTTCGGGCGCCCCGGCCAGCGGCGGCACGGGCAGACGCTCCTCCGCGGTGAGCGGCGGCGGCGCGAACCGGGCCTCGCAGAACAGCGCGTCGGGATCGGCCTGCGCCGCCCGCAGCGCGCCGAGCATGAGCTGGCGCCCGGAGGCCTGCCCCTCTCCCGCACCGCCGAGCCAGCCATAGGAGCGCCGGCAGCGCAGCGCGTCGAACACATGGTCGCGGATCGCCGCCCGGTCCTTCGACCCGGCGAAGCGGTTGGCACGCGCCCATGACGTCAGCATGCGCTCGGCATTTTCGCCGGCGCGCACGTCGTCGAGGATGTCAATCGCGGCGGAGAGCCGGGCGGCAGGGGTCATGGGTCAAGAAAAATCAGCTTCCGGGAGAAAAAGCAACGGCGGCCGCGGCCCCCGTCGCGCCCTTTCTCAGCCGATCCGGTAGTTCGGGCTTTCGCGGGTGATCTGCACGTCGTGCACATGGCTCTCCTTGAGCCCCGCGCCGGTGATCTTGGTAAAGGTGCAGCCGCGGCGCATGTCCGGCACGCTCGCATGGCCGGTATAGCCCATGGCCGCGCGCAGCCCGCCGACCATCTGGTGCAGCACCGTGCCGACCGGCCCCTTGTAGGGCACCTGGCCCTCGATGCCTTCGGGGACGAGCTTGTCGGAGGCCGCATCCTTCTGGAAATAGCGATCCGCCGAGCCGCGCGCCATGGCGCCGAGCGAGCCCATGCCGCGATAGGATTTGAACGACCGGCCCTGATAGAGGATCACCTCACCCGGAGACTCG
Organism: Celeribacter indicus; assembly: GCF_000819565.1. Taxonomy (NCBI): domain Bacteria; kingdom Pseudomonadati; phylum Pseudomonadota; class Alphaproteobacteria; order Rhodobacterales; family Roseobacteraceae; genus Celeribacter; species Celeribacter indicus. The sequence continues at coordinate 2,205,421 of NZ_CP004393.1, read as the reverse complement.
TCCGTGCCCGCGATCATCGACCCGACCATGGCACAGGAGGCCCCCGCCGCGATCGCCTTGGCGAAATCGCCGGAGAACTTGATCCCGCCATCCGCGATGACCGGCACCTCGCCCGCGGCGGCGGAACAATCCATGATCGCGGTGAGCTGCGGCACGCCGACGCCCGCCACCATCCGCGTGGTGCAGATCGAGCCCGGCCCGATCCCCACCTTCACCGCATCCGCCCCCGCGTCGATCAGCGCGCGGGTGGCTTCGGCGGTCGCGACATTGCCCGCCATCACCTGCACCTTGTCGCCGAATTCGCGCTTTGCCCGCGCGACCGCGTCGATCACGCCCTGGGAATGGCCGTGCGCCGTGTCGATCACGATGATGTCCACCCCCGCATCCACCAGCGCCGCGGAGCGTTCGAACCCCGCATCGCCCACCGAGGTGGCCGCGGCGACGCGCAGCCGGCCGAGCGCATCCTTGCAGGCCGAGGGGTTGAGCACCGCCTTCTCCGTGTCCTTCAGCGTCAGCAGCCCGGTGAGGCGGCGGTTCCGGTCGGTGACGAGCAGCTTCTCGATCCGCCGCGCCTTCATGAGCGAGATCGCCTCGTCGCGGTCGGCCGGCTCGGTCAGGATCGCGAGATTGTCCGCGGTCATCACCTGGGAGACCGGCGTGTCGTCGGAGGTGGCGAAGCGCATGTCGCGGTTGGTCACGATGCCGACGATGCGGCGGTCCTTGTCCACCACCGGAAAGCCGGTGAAATTGTATTGCGCCGAAAGCTCCCTGGCATCCGCGATGGTCTGGTCGGCGGTCAGCGTCACCGGATTGTAGACGATCCCGCTCTCGAACCGCTTCACCCGCCGCACCTCGATGGCCTGTTTCTCGGTGTCGAGATTCTTGTGGATCACCCCCACGCCGCCGGCCTGCGCCATGGCGATGGCCATGCGCGCCTCGGTCACCGTGTCCATCGCCGAGGACATCAGCGGGATGTTGAGCTGAATGGACCGGGTGACAAAGGTCTTCGTGTCCGCCATCGACGGCAGCACCGAAGAAGCGGCCGGAACAAGCAATACGTCATCGAAGGTAAGCGCCTCGCGAATCTCCATCGGGTCTCTCCATGGGGGATACGGGTTTGGCACGTCCCTATTGCATGTCTGTCCCCTGATGGAAAGGGTGTTTTGTGGTCGTCCCGCCGGTGCCCCCCAGATTTAGCGGTCCACCTCAGGCGGTCGCGGCATTCGTGGCCGTCGCCAGCCGGCCCTTCGCCCAGAGCTGCATGACCTTCGCCGCGATATAGGCAATGGCGAGCGTCGCGGCGGCAAGCTCGAGGCCGCCGAGGATGCGGAACACCGCGCCCCCGGCGGGTGCGAGCGCGAACATCAGGGCCGCGAAGGCGGCGAGCGGAAAGGTGAAGGCGCCGTAAAGCGCGGAGAAATCCGCCCGCGTGAGGTAGCGGATGCCCAGCAGGCAGACGGCAAGCCCGGTGATCCCGAGCCATCCGAAACCGAGCGCGAGCCTCTCGTAGCCGAGCAGCGCCGCGACGATCCCGAACAGCGCCACCGGCGCCATGTGGATCGCGAGCAGCGGGCGCAGCGGCGGCGGCACGTCGGCGCGGGCGAATTGCAGCGCCGAGACGATCCAGATCGCCGCCGCCACCGGCAGGGTCGTCGCGAAGATCGCAGCGGAGAGACCGACCCAGCCCAGCGGCACGGCGGCAACCGGCGCGATGATGAAGCCGGCGAAGGAAAGATGCCACACGGGCGTCACCCGGCGCTGTTCGGCGGGACCGCGGGCCATGGCCAGGACGATCGTCACCGCGACGACCGCATGCGCGGCCAGCGCCACGAACAGCACCGCCTGCGCCAGCACCGCATCATAGGAGGCCAGCGTCGCGGCAAGGAGAAAGCCCGAGGCGGACATGGCCGACAGGCCCGCGCGCCCCGGCAGGATCCGCGCATCGTCGAGCAGCGCGCCGAAGCGGCGCGCGAGCTTCGCCCCGTAGCTCACCAGCGCGAAGAGATAGAGCAGCGAGACCGCGCCCAGCATCATCTCCCCGATCCAGACCGGCGCGCCGAGCACATGCCCCGCCTGCCGCCAGGCGAGGCCCAGGCCGAACAGCCCGAGGATCGGCGGAAAGATCGCGGGCGGCGTCGCCCGCCAGAAGCCGCGGGGCGGCGTATTGAAGGGTTTCGGACGGATCCGTGGCGGCTGGTCGGACATGGCTGGACCCTTTCGCGCTCATATTCCCGCAGGGGAATACCACCCTCCCCCGCGCCCGGAAAGCCCGGCCCCATGTGCCGCAAGGTCGCGGACCTCCTCCGGTCCTCTTGCCCCGCTGGCTTTTTGCTGCCCCAAATACTCGAAAACGCGGCCGCAGGCCGCCGCCTCATCGCTTCGGCCGCAGCGACTGCCCCTCGGCGAAGAGATGCACCTTCGACGGATCCGCCGTGAGCCTCACCTCCGTGCCGCGCAGCCCCTGGTGGATCCCCGGCAGTTTCGCGATCAGCGGCTCGCGGCCCCGCTCCGGTACGAAATAGAGCAGCGTCACCTCGCCCAGGGCCTCGACGATGTCCACGGTCCCGTCGATGATCGCCGCCCCCTCCGCAAGCGTCAGGTCTTCCGGGCGCACACCGATGTTGACCCGCCGTCCCAGGTCGGCCTCCGTCGTCGGGATGGCGGAGACCGCGATGCCCTCGCCGTCGAGCTTCACCCGCGTCTCGGCGCCGGTGCCGACGATCTCGCCGGGCAGCAGGTTCATCGAGGGCGAGCCGATGAACCGCGCGACGAATTCGTTGTCGGGCGTTTCGTAGAGCTCGAGCGGACTGCCGACCTGGGCGATGCCCTTGTCGGCGAGCACCACGATCCGGTCGGCGAGCGTCATCGCCTCGACCTGGTCATGGGTGACGTAGATCATCGTGCTCTCGGGCATGGACTCCTTGAGCTGGGCGATCTCGATCCGCGTCGCGACCCGCAGCGCCGCGTCGAGGTTGGAGAGCGGCTCGTCGAAGAGATAGACCTTCGGATCGCGCACGATGCAGCGGCCGATGGCGACGCGCTGGCGCTGCCCGCCCGACAGCGCCCTGGGCAGCCGGTCGAGCAGGTCCCCGAGCTGGAGGATCCGCGCCGCGTTGCGGACCGCCGCGTCGATCTCGGCCTTCGGCTTCTTGGCGAGCCGGAGCGAGAAGGCCATGTTGTCATAGACCGTCATATGCGGATAGAGCGCGTAGGACTGGAACACCATCGCGATGCCGCGCTCCGCCGGGGGCACGTCGTTGACCACCGCGCCGTCGATCTCGAGCGTGCCGCCGGAGATCCGCTCGAGCCCCGCGATCATCCGCAGCAGCGTGGATTTCCCGCAGCCCGAAGGTCCGACGAAGACGATCAGCTCGCCGGTCGCGATGTCGAGGTCGATGTTCTTCAGCACCTCGACCTTGCCGCCGTAGACCTTCGAGACATGGTCCAGCCTGAGTTCGGCCATCTGCTCCTCCTCCTCCTCGTCGCCTCTCAGGCCCTTTCGCGCTGCATGATGCAGGGCTGCCAGGGGCCGAGATGCAGTTTGCCGTCCGCCATGGGCGATGCGGAATTGAGTTCGCTGCCCACCGTGTGCCAGGGCCCCTCCGGCGCCGCGATCGTGGCCGGCTCGTCAGAGAGGTTGAAGGCGCAGAACAGCTCCTCGCGATCGTCCTTGCGCGTGAAGCTCAGGCAGGTCCCCGCCACCGAGAGCCGCGAGATCTCCCCCGTCTTCAGCGCGCTGTGCGCGTGGCGGAAGGCGATGGCCCGGCGATAGTGGTGGATCAGCGCGCCGGGATCCTGCTCGGACTGCGCGACGGAGAGCGGGAGGTGTTCCTGGCTCACCGGAAGCCATGTCCGCCCCGCGTCCGAAAAGCCGCCATGGTGATGCTCCCGGTCCCAGACCATCGGCGTGCGGCAGCCGTCCCGGCCCTTGAACTCCGGCCAGAACTGGATGCCGTAGGGGTCTTGGAGGTCCTCGAAGGCGAGATCCGCCTCCGGCAGCCCGAGCTCCTCCCCCTGGTAGATGCAGGTGGAGCCGCGCAGGCACATCATCAGCGTGGTGAAGGCGCGCGCCCCCGCCTGCCCCAGCGCCCAGCGCGAGATGTGGCGCATCACGTCGTGGTTCGAATAGGCCCAGCAGACCCAGCCGCTCGCCGCGACTCTGACCACCTCCTCCATCACGTCGCGGACGTAGTCCGGCGAGGGGGTGCTGCCCGACAGCAGGTCGAAGGCATAGCACATGTGGATCATGTCGTCGCCGGAGGTGTATTCCCCGACGATCTCCAGGTCGCGCTGGTCGTCGCCCACCTCGCCCACGGCGGCGGCGTTGTAGGGCTCCATCACCGCGCGCAGCTTGCGCAGGAAGACGAGGTTCTCGGGCCGCGACTTGTCGTAGACATGGTCCTGCCAGGTATAGGGATTCACCGCCGGCGCGGTCTTCGCCCGCCGCGCCTCGGGGGCGAGCGGCGGGTTGTCGCGCAACAGCGCGTCATGGGTGTAGTAGTTGATCGTGTCGAGCCGGAACCCGTCCACCCCGCGTTCGAGCCAGAATTCCGCGATGTCGAGCAGCGCGGCCTGCACCTGAGGCTCGTGGAAGTTGAGATCGGGCTGGGAGGTGAGGAAGTTGTGCATGTAATATTGCTGCCGCTCGGTGTCCCATTGCCAGGCGGGACCGCCGAAGATCGACAGCCAGTTGTTCGGCGGCGTCCCGTCGGGCTTCGCCTCCGCCCAGACATACCAGTTCGCCCGCGGATTGTCGCGGGAGGAGCGGCTTTCGACGAACCACGGGTGCTGGTCGGACGTGTGCGACAGCACGAGGTCGATCAGCACCTTGAGCCCGTAGGAATGCGCCGTCTCGATCACCGCGTCGAAATCCGCGAGCGAGCCGAACATCGGGTCCACGTCCCGGTAATCCGAGACGTCATAGCCGAAATCCTTCATCGGCGAGGCGAAGAAGGGAGAGATCCAGACGGCATCGACGCCGAGGGAGGCGATATAGGGCAGGCGGTGGACGATGCCGAGCAAATCGCCCACCCCGTCGCCGTTGCTGTCCTGGTAGGAGCGCGGATAGACCTGATAGATCACCGCGCCGCGCCACCAGTTCTTCTCGCGCACGAAGGGTTGTTTTTCGGTCGTGGAAATGACGTTCATTGCGTTCGCTCTTTAGGTTGTTACTTCACCGATCCGGCCAGCAGGCCGCGGACGAGATATTTCTGCATGAAGAAGAAGACGACGAGCGGCACCGAGATGGACACGAAGGCCGCCGTCGCGAGGATTTCCCAGTTGCCGCCCCGCGTGCCGAGCAGCTCGACGATCTGCCGCGTCATCACGGTCGTCTCGCCCGAGCTGTCGATCAGGAAAACGAGCGCGACCAGCAGATCGTTCCAGGTCCAGAGGAACTGGAAGATCGCGAAGGAGGCTAGCGCGGGAAAGGACAGCGGCAGGATGATCTTCATGAAGATCTGGAAATCCGTCGCCCCGTCCACCCGCGCGTTCTCGATGATGTCCTTCGGCAGCCCCACCATGTAGTTGCGCAGCAGATAGATCGCGAGCGGCATGCCGAAGCCCGTGTGCGCCAGCCAGACGCCGAGATAGCCCTTGCCGATCCCGACCTCGAGGTGGAGCTTCAGAAGCGGGATGAGCGCCAGTTGCAGCGGCACGACGAGAAGCGCGACGACGGCCGCGATCAGGAGCGCGCGGCCGGGAAAGTCCATCCAGGCCAGCGCATAGGCCGCGAAGGCCGCGATGAGGATCGGGATGACCGTCGCCGGGATCGTCACGGTGAGCGTGTTGACGAAGGCGCGCCCCATGTTGTCGGTCGCGCTGCCCGAGAACAGGACCGTGCGGTAGTTGTCGAGCGTGAAGGAGGGCGGCGTCGTCGCGGTGAGGAACACCCGCTCCCCGCGCGAGCCGGTGAATTCCGCCTCGTTCACCAGCGTGTAGTCGCCGTTCTCCTCGACCGTCAGCCGCCCGTCCTCCCCCATGTCGGCGGTCTCGCCCGGTGCATAGGCCGCGATCTCGCGCGAGGAGGTGCCCCAGGCGGTGATCCGCCCCGCCGGCGCGCCCGCGCCCTCGAAGAGGTTGCCCTCGATCGCATGGGCGCCGTCGATCTCCTGCTGCGTCTCCGGCGCGGCGGTGCGCAGGATCATGGTCTGCTCCTGCGGGAACAGCGCCTTCCACCAGCCCGAGGAGGAGATCTGGTCGGCGGTGCGGAAGGAGGAGACGAAGAGCCCCAGCGTCGGCAGGAGCCACAGCAGCACGAGCAGCGCGACCGAGAGGTGCACGGCCCAGGCGAGTGCGGGTTTGCGTCCGGCGATGCTGTCCACGTCCCGCCCCCTCACCGCATCTCTTTGCGCGCATTGTAGACGTTCCAGACGAGGATCGGCGTGACGAGCAGCATGATCACCATCGCCGCGGCCGAGCCCACGCCCCAGTCGTTCGCGCGGAAGAGCTTGTCATACATGTAATTGGCCAGCACCTGCGTCTCCCATTGTCCGTTCGTCATGGCAAAGACGATGTCGAAGATCTTCAGCACCACGATCGTGATCGTGGTCCAGACGACGACGATGGTGCCCATGATCTGCGGCACCTTGATCCGAAAGAAGATCTGGAACGGGTTCGCCCCGTCGACGATGGCGGCCTCCACCGTCTCCTCCGGCACGCCGCGGAGCGCCGCCGAGAGGATCACCATGGCAAAGCCGGTCTGGATCCAGATCAGCACGATCATCAGGAAGAAGTTGTTCCAGAACGGGATCGTCAGCCAGTTCCGCGGGCTGTCGCCGCCGAGGGCGAGATAGATCGCGTTCAGGATGCCGATCTGTTCGGCGCCGAGCGGGCGCGCGTCGTAGACGAGCTTCCAGATCACCGCCGCGCCGACGAAGGAGATCGCCATCGGCATGAAGATCAGCGACTTGGCGAGGCTGCCCCAGCGGATCCGGTCGGTGAGCTGGGCCACCAGAAGTCCGAGGGCGGTGGAGGCGGCGGGCACGACGAGCAGCCACATCGCGTTGTTGCGCATCGCCTCCCAGAATTTCGGATCGTGCGACATCCGCACGTAATTCGATGTCCCGACGAAGGCCCCGCCCTGCGCACGGCTCGTGAGCGACAGGCGCAGCGTCTCGAAGACCGGATAGGCGAGGTAGAGCCCCAGCACGAAGAGCGCGGGAAAGAGGAACAGCCAGGGCCGGACCATGTTGGCGCGGTTAATGTTGCGCCCGGCGTGCCGGCCGCGGGCGGGAAAGATCACCCGGTCGAGCAGGATGTTGGAGACATAGAAATAGCCGATACAGGCGCCCACACCGATGACGATGGTCAGAAGGCCCTGGAGTGCCGGATGCATGTGCCGCGTTCCTTCCCTCTTGTCCTGGTTCCTCCGGGCGGACCGGCCGGTCCGCGCCGTCCTGCGCCCCCCGCCCCGCGCGGGCCGCCTGCCGCCGGGCCGGTCCCCCTGCGCCGCGCCCGGACGGGACGATCCCGCCCGGACCGCAGCCTTACCTGACCTGTGCCCAGCTGTTCTGGATCGCCGCCGCGACGTCTTCGGCGGAGGCGCCGCCGGTGTAATCCACCATGCCGGTCCAGAAGGAGCCCGCGCCCACCGCGCCCGGCATCAGGTCGGAGCCGTCGAAGCGGAAGGTCGTCGCCTCCAGGAGGATGTCGTTCATCTTCCTGAGCGTCGGATCGGAGAAGACGGAGGTGTCCACCGCCTTGTAGGGCGTCAGGAAGCCGCGCTGCGCCATCCAGGCCTCATGCGCGTCGGTCGTCTTCAGGAATTCGATGAAGGCATCGGCGGCCTCGCTTTCGTTCGTGATCGCCCAGAGCGTGCCCGCGCCCAGCACCGGCGTGCCGAGGTCCCTGCTCTCATAGGCCGGGAAATAGAAGAAATCCGCATCTTCGCCCAGCACCGCCCCCTCGGGGAAGAACGCCGGGATGAAGGAGGCCATCTTGTGCATGTAGCAGGCCGGCGGCGCGGCAAAGAGGCCCTTCGGGCTGTCGCGGTAATCGGTCGAGGCGACCGCGCCCGCGCCGCCGGAGACGAAATCGTCGTTGCGCACGAACCAGCCGAATTCCTCGATCGCCTCCACGATGCGCGGATCGTCGAAGGGGATCTCGTTGGAGACCCAGCCGTCATAGACCTCCGGCGGCTGCGTGCGCAGAACCAGATCCTCCACCCAGTCCGTCGCCGGCCAGCCGGTCGCCCCGCCGGCACCGAGCCCGATGCACCACGGCGTCTCCCCGTCCTCGACCATCTGCTCGGTCAGCGCCTTGAGCTCCTCCATCGTCTGCGGCACCTCATAGCCCGCATCCTCGAAATTCTCGGGCACGTACCAGACGAGCGACTTCACGTCGATCTTGTAGGGAAAGCCGTAAAGGTGCTCCTCCCCGTCCTCGCCCTCGTAGGTGCCGAGCGCCCTCCAGCTCTCGCCGGCGGCATAGTTCTCCTCGAGCCAGTCGGCCGTGCCTTCGGGCAGCGGGCTGAGAAAGCCGCGGCGCGCCATGTCGGCGGCGAGGCCGGGCTGCGGGAAGACGGCGATATTGGGGGCGGAGCCCGCCTCCGCGTCGATGACGATCTGCTGTTCGAAACTGTCGGAGCCGACATAGCGCACATCCGCGCCGGTCTGCTCGCGGAACACGTCGAGCACCTTCTCGACCATCACCTGGTCGGCGCCGATCCACGGCCCGGAAATCGTGAGTTGCTGACCCGAAAGATCCTGATCCTGCGCGAGCGCCGCACCGGCGCCGAGGGCGAGCGTGGCCGCGCCGGTGAACAAAGTCTTCTTCATCTAAACCTCCCGTATTTCAAACCCGAATAGGCGCATGGTAGACCACCGCCCCACAGGATCAACCCACTTCCCCCGTGCCTTGCCGCCACGGCCGTGCCGCATCCCCGCGCGCCCGTCCCGAGTGCCCCGGCCCCCCGGCCCCCCGGCCCGCCGCCGCGCCCGGCCCGGCACCGCCGGCCGGGGCGCTTTCCCGGCACCGCCTGCGCGCTATATCGAGGTCAAATGACCACATGTCAGACCGGCCGCCGCGCCCGCGGCGCGGAGGGTTCAGCCCCACCGCCCGGCGACAGGCACGCAGGGACGTTGCAGGAGAGACCGCAGGATGAACCTCAAAGAGTTGTCGGAATTTCTCGGCCTCTCCCAGACCACCGTGTCGCGCGCCCTCAACGGCTATCCCGAAGTGGCCGAGGCGACGCGCGAACGGGTGATGAAGGCGGCGCGCCAGCACCATTACACGCCGAACCCGCGCGCCCGCAGCCTTGCGACCGGGCGCAGCCATGCCGTCGGCCATATCCTCCCGCTCTCCGCCGAACACGAGATGCTGAACCCGGTGTTCACCGATTTCCTCGCCGGCGCGGCAGAGGTCTATGCGCGGGAGAGCTACGACATGCTCCTCTCGCTCGTCCCCGACCGCGACGAGGCCGGCAGCTACCGCCGGATCGCCGCAAGGGGGTCCGTCGACGGGGTGATCGTGCACGGCCCCACGGTGGACGATCCCCGGATCGGCCTGCTGCGCGAGATCGGCATGCCCTTCGTCGTCCACGGCCGCTCGGGAGGTGCCGGGGAGACGGAGTATTGCTGGGTCGACATCAACAACGCCCGCGCCTTCGAACGCGCCACGCGGCTTCTGCTGGAGCTGGGGCACCGGCGGATCGGACTGCTGAACGGGCTCGAGACGATGGATTTCGCGCATGAGCGCCGCACAGGCTATCGCAAGGCGCTGCGGGACGCCGGGATCGCGGAGGATCCCGCGCTCTGCCGCGCCTCCGAGATGACCGAGGGCTACGGTTTCGCCGCGGCCACGGACCTGCTGGCGCTCGCCGATCCGCCGACCGCCCTGCTCGCCTCCTCGATCCTGATCGGCTTCGGCGCGCGCCGTGCGCTCGACGCCGCCGGGCTGCGGATCGGGCGCGACGTCTCGCTCGTCGTGCATGACGACGAACTTTCCTACCTGCGCAACGGCAAGGTCGAACCGATCTTCACCGCCACGCGCTCCTCGGTGCGGCAGGCCGGGCGCATCTGCGCCGAGCTCCTGCTCGGACAGATCGCCGTGCCGGCCCTCCCGCCGCAACATGTGCTGCTCGAGGCCGAGCTCATCATCGGGGACACGACCGGCCCCGCCCCCGCACCCTGACCGCATCCTGTTGGCGCGACCACCGCGTTTGGGTTTCCCGCGCCGGCGGGCTAGAACAAGACCGGACCGAGAGACCCCGCGACGAGGAGCAGCCGATGACAGACCCGCTCACCCGCGCCGATTTTCCCGAAGGCTTCCTGTTCGGCGCCGCCACCGCCGCCTATCAGGTCGAAGGCCACCGCTTCGGCGGCGCCGGCCCGACCCACTGGGACAGTTTCGCGGCCGGCCCCGGCAACGTGGTGCACAACGAGGACGGCGCGACCGCCTGCGACCAGTATCACCGCTATGCCGAGGATCTCGACCTGCTCGCCGCCGGCAATTTCGACGCCTACCGCTTCTCGACGAGCTGGGCCCGGATCCTTCCCGAGGGGCGCGGCGCGGTGAACGAGGCCGGGCTCGACTATTACGACCGGCTCACGGACGCGCTACTTGCGCGCGGGCTCGCGCCGGTGCTGACGCTCTATCACTGGGACATGCCCTCCGCCCTCGCCGATCTCGGCGGCTGGACCAATCCGGACGTGCACAACTGGTTCGGGGATTTCGCGGAAATCGTCGATGCGCGGATCGGCGACCGGATGGAGAGGATCGCGACGATCAACGAACCGTGGTGCGTGGCCTGGCTGTCGCATTTCCTCGGCGGCCACGCGCCGGGCCTGCGCGACATCCGCGCCGGCGCGCGGGCGATGCACCATGTGCTCAAGGCCCATGGCGAGGCGATGACCCGCCTGCGCGGGCGCGGGCGCGACGGGCTCGGCATCGTTCTCAACTTCGAAGATGCCCAGCCCGCCTCCGATGCGCCCGGCGACCTGGAGGCCGCCGCGATCGAGGACGCGCTCCGCAACCGCTGGTTCATCGAGGCGATCACCCGCGGACGCTATCCCGCCGAGGCGCTCGAGGGCCTCGCCCCGCACCTGCCGGAGGGCTGGGAAGAGGATCTCTCCGGCCAGATCGGCGCCCCGCTCGACTGGCTCGGCGTCAACTACTACACGCGCAACCTGCACGCCCATGACCCGGAGGCGACGGGCTGGCCGCCGACCCGCACCGCGCAGGGCCATCGCGCGACCACCCAGATGGGATGGGAGATCTTTCCCGAGGGGCTACACCGCATCCTGACCCGGCTCGCGCGCGACCACGTCGGCGGCCTGCCGGTCGTGGTGACGGAAAACGGCATGGCCTGGGACGACCGCGTCCGGGACGGCAGGGTGGACGATCCCGAACGCTGCGCCTATATCCGCGACCACCTCGCCGCGATGCACCGCGCGCGCGCCGATGGCGTCAACCTCGCGGGCTTCTTCTACTGGTCGCTGCTCGACAATTACGAATGGGCCTTCGGCTACGAGAAACGCTTCGGGATCGTGCATGTCGACTTCGAGACGTTGCAGCGCACCCCGAAAGCCTCTTATCACATGCTCAAGACCTGTCTGGAAAGGACCTGACCCGATGAGCAAGCATCCCGCCGACACCCTCACCCTCGTGGCCGATATCGGCGGGACGAACACGCGCGTGGCCCTCGCCGACGGGGTGCGGCTGCTGCCCGACACCGTGCGCCGCTATTCCAACGACGGGCACGACAGCCTCGAGACCGTGCTCTGCCGCTATATCGCGGAGGAGGACGACGTGGACTGCCGCGCCGCCTGCGTCGCCGTCGCCGGCCCGGTGCGCGACGGCGTGGGCACGATGACCAATCTCGACTGGACGATCGACCGCGGAACGCTGGAACGCGCCGCCCGTGCCGAACGGGTCGCGATCCTCAACGACCTCCAGGCGCAGGGCCATGCCCTCGGCCTCGTCGCGGAGGCCGACATCCGCCAGGTGCTCCGCGGCGCCGGGGCGCCGCCCCATGCCACCCGCCTCGTCGTCGGGGTCGGCACCGGCTTCAACGCCGCGCCGGTGGTCGAGACCGGAACCGGCCGTGTCGTCGCCGCCTCCGAATGCGGCCATGCCAACCTGCCGATTCGCACCGACCGCGACCTCGCGCTCGCCCGTTTCGTCGAGGAGGCCCACGGCTTTCCGGCGATCGAGGACGTGCTCTCCGGGCGCGGCCTGTCGCATGTCTACCGCTTCCTCGCCACCGAGGCGGGCACCCCGCGCGACAGGGACGCGGCCGCGATCATGCGCGCCCTCGCCGACGGCGACGACCCGCTCGCCACCGAGGCCGTCCGCATCTTCGTCAGGACGCTGGGCGTCGTCATCGGCAATCTCTGCCTCATCCACCTGCCCTTCGGCGGCGTCTACCTCGTCGGCGGCGTCGCGCGCCACATCGCGCCCCACCTCGCCCGCTTCGGATTCGAGCACAGCTTCCGCGACAAGGGCCGGTTCAGCGATTTCATGGCGGATTTCCCCGTCTCCGTGATCGAGGACGATTACGCCGCCCTGACCGGCTGCGCCTCCCATATCTGCGAGGCTTTCGGCTGACCGTTGCCGCCGGAGGCGGCGGAAGGCGCGCGGTCGTAACCTCGTCTTAACTCCCTGCCCTTACACAGGTCGCGTGACCGCAGCTGTAAGGGATATTCGGATGTCTTTCCTCTGCCGCATTTCGGGAGGGCGCGCATGACCCGGCATGTGCCTCTCCATGACCGGCTCGACCACCGGTCCGCCCCGGCCCTGCTGGAGGCGCTGCGCGCCGGCGCCGGGGACGATCTCGTCCTCGATGCCGCCGATGTCCGCCATCTCGGCGCCCTGCCGCTCCAGATCCTCCTCTCCGCGGCAAAGACCCGCGCCGCCTCCGGCCGGAGCACGCGCCTCGTCAACGCCTCCGACGCCTGTCTCGAGATGCTGGACCTCTTCGGCTTCACCCCCGACACCCTGACCCGCCCGGAGACCTGGACATGAGCCTTGACGTCCTCGCCGTCGACGACAGCCGCACCATGCGCGACATGCTGACCCTCGCGCTCTCCTCTGCGGGCTTCACCCCGCATCTGGCCGAGGATGGCCTGCACGGGCTCGAACTGCTCGAGGAGGTCACGCCGGATGTCATCATCACCGACATCAACATGCCGCGCCTGGACGGCTTCGGCTTCATCGACGCGGTCCGCGCCGAGGAAAGGTGGCGCCGCGTCCCGATTCTCGTGCTCACCACCGAAAGCGCCGACGAACTCAAGGCGCGGGCACGGGCCGCGGGGGCGACCGGCTGGATCGTCAAACCCTTCGACCCCGCCAAGCTCGTCAAGGCGCTCCAGATGGTCGCCGGATAGGAGGTTCAGATGTCCGACCCGATGGCCGAAATCCGCGCCTCCTTCTTCATCGAATGCGAGGAACTCCTGGAAAGCCTCCAGGACGGGCTCCAGCTCATGCAGGACGGCGACGACGATCCGGAGACGATCAACGTCGTGTTCCGCGCCGTCCATTCCGTCAAGGGCGGCGCCGGCGCCTTCGGCCTCGACGCGCTCGTGCATTTCGCCCACCGTTTCGAAACCGCGATGGACGAGGTCCGCGCCGGACGGCTGACGCCCGACGCCGACGCGATCCGGATCTTCTATTCCTGCGCCGACATCCTCGCCGACCTCGTGCGCGCGGCGCGCGACGACGGCACCGTCCCGCCCGAGGTGACGGAGCCGGTGCTCGACGGGCTCGAAAGGCTCGTCGGCCTCGAGGAGGCGGAAGAGGAGGAGATCGACTTCACCCCCGCGACGCTCTCGCTCGACTTCGGCGCGCCGGATGCCCTGCCCCTCCTCCCGGCGCTCCCCGATCCCGCCGCCCTGCCCTTCGCCCCGCTTTCCACACGCGGATTCGCCATCCGCTTCAGGCCGGAGGAGGCGCTCTACACCTCCGGCAACGAACCCCTCTATCTCCTCCGCGCCCTGCGCGATCTCGGTGAGCTGAAGGTGCGCTGCGACTGTTCGGCCCTGCCCGATCTCGACGATCTCGACCCGGAGGGCGCCTATCTCGCCTGGACGCTCGAGCTCGCGACGGAAGAACCGGAACAGGCGGTGCGCGAGATCTTCGATTTCGTCGAGGGCCTGTGCCTGCTCGACATCTCCCCGCTCGCCGGCGATCTGGAGGGCGGGACATGGACCCCCGATCCCGCGCCCGGTCCCGCACAGGAGCCGCTGCGCGCGCGGGCGCCCGCCCCGGATCCCTCCGGCCTCGCACAGCCGGCCCCGGAAGATCCCCCGGACCAGGATCCCGACACGCCATGGCCCGCCCCACCGTCTTCCCCGCCCGCCGGCGAGGACCGCACATCGCCCGCATCGCCGCCGCCCCGCGCGACGGTGCGCGTCGATCTCGAACGGATCGAGCGGCTGGTGAACCTCGTGGGCGAACTCGTCATCAACCAGGCGATGCTCAGCCAGTCCGTCACCGAGGCCGGCCTGCCGCCGAATTCCCCCGTCTCCACCGGGCTCGAGGAATTCCTGCAACTCACCCGCGACATCCAGGAATCGGTGATGATGATCCGGGCCCAGCCGATCAAGTCGCTGTTCCAGCGCATGGGCCGCATCGTGCGCGAAGCCTCCGCCTCGGTGGGCAAGGATGTCCGCCTGCACACGGAAGGCGAAACCACCGAAGTCGACAAGACCGTGATCGAGCGCCTTGCCGACCCGCTCACCCACATGATCCGCAACGCCGTCGACCACGGGCTCGAGAAACCCGAGGCGCGCCTCGAGAACGGCAAACCCCGCGAAGGCCATGTCACCCTGACCGCGCGGCACAGATCGGGACGGATCGTGATCGAGGTCACCGACGACGGGGCCGGCATCAACCGCGAGCGCGTCAAGGCGAAAGCCATCGAAAAGGGGCTGATCGCCCCCGATATCCCCCTCTCGGATGGCGATATCGACAATCTGCTCTTCCTGCCCGGCTTCTCGACGGCGGCGGAAATCTCCAACCTCTCCGGCCGCGGCGTCGGAATGGATGTCGTCAAGAGCTCGATCCAGGCCCTCGGCGGTCGCATCGCCATCTCCTCGCAGGAAGGCCGGGGCACCACCTTCTCGATCTCGTTGCCGCTCACGCTCGCCGTGCTCGACGGAATGGTCGTGCGCGTCGCCGGCGAGACCCTGGTCGTTCCGCTCAACGCCATCCTCGAAACCCTCACCCTCGCCCCCGGCGATCTCACCGCCCTCGGCCCCGACACCCATATCGTCCAGATCCGCGGCGGCTTCGTCCCGCTGCTCGATCTCGGCGCGGAACTCGGCTACCGCTCGCCGCTCGACAGCTATGTCGGAGGGATCGTCCTGCTCATCGGCCAGGAGGACGGCAACCGCGCCGCCCTGGCCGTGGACGCGATCGAGGACCAGCGCCAAGTGGTGATCAAGGGGATCGAGGGCAGCTATGGGCGAAGCCCCGGCATCGCCGCCGCGACGATCCTGGGCGACGGGCAGATCGCGCTCATCCTCGATCCGGCCGATCTCGTCAGCCAGGCCTCGGGCCGCACCGGATCATCACAACCGCATCTTTCACTCGCAGGACAAGCCCATGAGTACCAGTGAAAAACAGTCCGACTCCACATCGGTCGAACTCCTGTCCTTCCGCGTCGGCGGGCAGGATTATTCGGTCGACATCATGTCCGTCCGCGAAATCCGCGGATCGGCGAAAGCCACCACCCTGCCGCGCTCTCCCTCCTTCATCAAGGGCGTGATCAACCTGCGCGGGACCGTCCTCCCGATCATCGACCTCGCCGCCCGGCTCGGGTTGCAGACCGGCGAGAACAGCGCGCGCAACGTCATCATCGTCGTCGATCTCGGCGGGCGCACGGTCGGCCTCATGGTCGACGCCGTCTCCGATATCCTCGCGATCCCGACGGACGACATGCAGCCGCCGCCGGACCTCGCCGCGGACCAGACCCGCACCTTCGTCTCCGCCCTCACCATCGTCGACGGCCGGATGATCCGCATCCTCGACCTCGAAGCCGTCATGCCTCCCCAGGGCGAGGAGGCTGCTTGAACGACATCTCTCCCCTGGCAGGCCGCGCGCCTGTCGAGACGACCCTCTCGGACAGGACCTTCGCCCGCATCGCGCAGATCGCCCAGAAGGAGGCGGGCATCGTCCTGCCCCCCTCGAAGATCTCGATGGTCCGGTCCCGCCTGACCCGCCGGCTGCGCGCGCTGACCCTCGGCAGTTTCGATGCCTATCTCGACTATCTCATGTCCGGGAGCGATCCGTCGGAAATGGACAACTTCATTTCCGCCCTCACCACGAACGTCTCGCATTTCTTCCGCGAAAACCATCATTTCGACACGCTCACCCACCGCATCCTGCCGGCCGCGCAACAGAAACTCGCGCGCGGCGGCAAGGTCAGGATCTGGTCCGCCGGCTGTTCGAACGGCCAGGAACCTTACTCCATCGCCATGACGCTCCTGAACGCGGATCCCTCGCTGAGCGGAAAGAACATCAAGATCCTCGCGACGGACATCGACCCGGAAGTCCTGAGGCTCGCCAGATCCGGCTGTTACCACGGCGCGATGGCCCAGGGTCTGAACGAGGAGACGATGGCCGCGTATTTCACGAGATCCGGACCTGCCGACCAGACCGCCCTCACCCTGAACGCCAACGTCCGGCGCCTGGTGACCTTCCGTCATCTGAACCTGCATGCGGACTGGCCGATGCAAGGCAGGTTCGACGTCATCTTCTGCCGAAACGTCATGATCTATTTCAACGAAGAGACGCAGATCCGGCTCTACCGCCGCTTCGCGCAGATCCTCGAACCCGAAGGCTGGCTGTTGCTTGGCCATTCCGAACGCGTGCACGAAACCGTCTCTCCGCTCTTCAAACCTGCCGGGGTGACAACCTACCGGACCCTCGCCGCCCGAAATCAGACGCCATCCGGGGACCGCATGTCATGAAAGGAGCAACATGATGGCTTTGCGCGACCAGCTACGCGTGATGGTGATCGACGACATGTCGACAAGCCGCGGCCTCATCACCAATGCCCTCGATTCCTTCGGCATCCGGAACGTCCTGAGCGCCGGCGACGGTCGATCCGCGTTGCAGACGCTCGCGGCATCACCGGTGCATC
Organism: Celeribacter indicus; assembly: GCF_000819565.1. Classification (NCBI taxonomy): domain Bacteria; kingdom Pseudomonadati; phylum Pseudomonadota; class Alphaproteobacteria; order Rhodobacterales; family Roseobacteraceae; genus Celeribacter; species Celeribacter indicus. The sequence continues at coordinate 2,188,338 of NZ_CP004393.1, read as the reverse complement.
TCGTCATTTCCGACTACAACATGCCGGGGATGGACGGCCTCCAAATCCTTCACACCCTGCGCTCGAACGCTCCGACAAGAGCTGTCGGCTTCCTGCTCATCACCGGGCGGGCCGATCGCGACATCATCGAGCTGGGAAAACGCCTGGGCATGAACAATTTCCTGAAGAAACCGTTCGATCCTGCCGGGCTTCGCGCGGCCATCGAGGCCATCGTGGGAACGCTTTGATGGAGTTCACGCCACAATCCGCAAGCCCCCCGCCTGCTGCGGAAGCGCCTCAGAGGATCCCTCTGGCGACCCTGAGCAGGCGGATCCGGGAGGAAATGACGGTCCTCGTGGCGCTGGCCGCGGACGTGCAGACCGCACTCGGCCCGACCCTTGCAGCCGCGGGGTCCCTGCCGCCGGCGGTCCAGCGAAGCCTCCAGGCGCTCGACCGACTTCACCAGACTCTGGACGATCTCCAGCGGGTGATGGACCATCTCGCCAAAGAAAACGGATCCGACATCGCGATAGCGCCGCTTCGGGACGTGATCCGCCTGCGCCACCTCTCCCAAAAGCTCTTCGACGATATCGACGCGCCCTTTGCACTTTCGGAGGAGGAGGCAGGCGAGATCGCCTGGTTCTGAGCCTGGGCGGGGATCATCCGGCGCTATCGCCCTCTGCGACCTGCGGGACATGATTTCCCCGATCGCAACAGGAAACAGGTTCTACCCGGATCATTCGCGCTGCATCGCCGGCGTGGGGGCGAAAGGCCAGCATGCGGAGAGAACGATCGCCAGGCAAGGATCCGTGGCTTCTTTCCCGGATGACGATCGCCGCTGACGGATTGACTGGCACATTTCCGCGCTCCCGGACCGACGCCGAACTGACACCGTCCACCGGCTTTGGCGGCATCAACCCGGCCGGCCAATGAACACAACATGAGCCGTCGAAACGCTTTCGCAGGAGCGCCGCCATCGGCACGGATGGTGGTCGAGACCGAAGCGACCTTGGCACTGCGGGAAAGGAGAGGCCATGGGCGCGCTCAGGACTTTGCCAACTGCAAAAAAGGTCAACCGGAAGAGACCCGGCCGGACCGGCAATCCGCCCCCGGCGCCAGATTTTATCGCTGGCAGCCAAGACATGTCACAGCATAGGCGAAAAGGCCGCAGGCTTGCGTTGGCCGTTGGTCCGGGGATGATCGGGTTTGATGAGGTGCCCGATCCCGTTGGCTTCGCAGATCATGTCGAAACGCATTTGGCGTGAACAGGGGGTGTTGCGGTTTCTGGGCTGCTCGCCAAACCGGATGCCCTTGTCGGTCAGGATCGTGTGGATATGGTAGGGAACGGCTTCGAGCAAATGCTCCAGACACTCCCAGGCGGTGCGTCTGTCGGCCTTGTCAACGAGTTGGGTGACCGCGAACGTGCTTTCGGTCGATGGTGACAAGGAGGTAGAGCTTTCCGTCGGTTGTCTGCACTTTGGCGATATCCATGGGAAAGACACCGATGGAATATCGCTTGAAGCGCTGACGCCTGGGGAATGTCCCGTCGACATCTGGTCACCGCGAGATGCCATGGCGCTGAAGCCACGATGCCGCGCTGATCGGGTCCGGTATGGGAGTGCCGGCTGAAGGGCATAGTCGAGCGGCAGCAGCATGTGCCGCCGAAAAGAGATGAGAATCGCCTCCTCGCTTTCGCTCAAACCGGGGGCATGTAGCCCCTACGGGTCCGTCTGGCGATGCTCGGCCGCCTCGCACTTGCGCCACTTTGCGACCATTTTCGGGGTGATCCGCCCGCTCCCGGCTCAGCGCCGCGGTCGAAGCCTGCGATCTCGGTATGGCTGCTCGGATCGCGTGTGTGCCCGTGGTGCTCCGGTGACGAACCGTCCCCCAGGGCTTCCTGCCAATCCCGCGAATGGATCGCACCATCAGGCCGTGGGCTCGAACACTGTCAGAAAAACTCCACATCCGGCGTCTTTGCGGGCACGGGCAGGGTTTCGACGACCCTTGCGTCGGACACGAACTTCTGCCGGGCACGTCCTTCCGCCGGGACGAATTCGACACGCCGGGCGTGATATCCGCCGAGGCTCTGGCCATCGCAGGGGATCCCCTCCCGGAAGAGGTAGGACAGCACAAACAGGCCGTTCCGGCTCCCGGCGGAGGTCAGGCCCTTGTACATTTCCGCGCCGCCGAACACTTTCGCGCGCAGCCGTCCTCGCGCAGCACCGGAGCGCGCCAATGCGTTGATCAGCAGTTCCATGGCATTGGCGCCGAAGGAACTCACGACCGTGCCGGAGGGAGGCCCCTCGGGCAGCAGAAAATGATTCATGCCTCCGATCCTGGCGACGGGATCCCAGAGGCAGGTGGCGACGCAGGATCCGAGAAGCGTCGAAATCACCGCGTCCTCCTGGCCCGAGATGGCATATTCGCCCTGGGCGATATAGGTTCGGCCATGCGCGGCGCATTTTTCCGCGATCGTCGTCATCGGGTCTTCGCCCGCGCCGGTGTCGTGGCGAGGTCGAGCATCGCCTCGCCGAACTCCTCGATATCCGCCCATCGCTCGACACCGCCGAGCTCCCCGGCGACGCGGGGCATCCCGAAGACCACACAGCTCTCCTTGCTCTGCCCGACCGTGCGCGCGCCGGCCTGCCGCAGCAGGCGCATTCCCTCGGCACCGTCACGTCCCATGCCCGTGAGAATGCCGGCAACGACCTTCGGCGCTATGGCTCCGGCCGACAGAAACATCGCATCGACCGACGGACGATGGCCCGAGACCGGCGGTGCCGCCAGCAGCCTCGTGCGCAGCGGGCCTCCGGTATCGACGTTGAGATGAAACGGACCGCCGGGCGCGATCAGCACCTCCCCGGCCCGGAGGAGATCGCCGTCGCCGGCAATCCGCACCCGAGGGCGGACCAGCGGGTCGAGACGCGCCGCGAAGCTCACGAGAAAGGGCTCCGGCATGTGCTGGGTGATCAGCGTCGGGGGACAATTGGCGGGAAAGGCCCGCAGCGTTCTCTCGATCGCGTCCACGGCCCCTGTCGATCCTCCGATCAGGCAGATCCTGCGAAACTGCCGGTCGTCTCGCGGGACCGTCTCCGGCCGCACCGGGCGGCGGGCGCCGACGCGCGCCCCGGCCGCGAGAACGATCGTCTGTGCAAGCTTCGCGAATTCGTCCGCGCCGCCTCCCGCCCTGGGCTTCTCCACGCAATCGACCGCGCCGAGCGCCATGGCCTCGATCGCGATGTCGCTGCCGCGCTGCGTCAGCGTGGACACCATCACGACCGGCATCGGACGGTGCCGCATGAGCCGCTGAAGGAATTCGAGGCCGCTCATGTTCGGCATCTCGACGTCGAGCGTCATCACGTCCGGACGGTACCGGTTGACCGCGTCCCGCGCCTCGCGCGCGGTACCGGCTTCGGCCACGACGGACAGGCGTGGCTCCGTTTCCAGAATGGCGCGGATCAGGCGCCGCATCGTTGCGCTGTCGTCTACGATCACAACCCGTATCGGTGGCACTCCGGCAGTCCCCTTTCCTGTGTCGCGGCCCGGAGCCGGGACGCTCAAAAGTCTTCCCAATCGTCTTCCGCCAAGGTCTCGGCGGCGACCGGGGCGGCGTTGACGGCCCGCCTGACGGGGGCGGCGATACGGGCGGGCTTCGGCCTGGCCGGCGCGGCGCGCGGCTCGACGGCCGGGGGCGCCGCGACGGGGCGCGGTGCCGCGGCCAGCCCGATCGAAAACCGCGATGTGGTTCCCGTCAGTGTCTCCGCCTCGCGGGTCAGCGCGTGGCTGGCCGCGGTCGTCTGTTCGAACATGGCGGCATTCTGCTGCGTGACCTGGTCGAGCTGGTTGACGGCGGCGTTGATCTCCGCCAGGCCCACCGACTGCTCCCGCGCGGAGAGGGCGATCTCCGAGACGTTGCGGGAAATGTCGCTCACCGAGGAGACGATCCCGCGCAGCGCCTCGCCGGTCTCGCCCACGAGCCCGACCCCGCGGGTCACCAGCGCGCCGGACTTCGAGATCAGCTCGTTGATTTCCCGCGCGGCCTCCGAGGAGCGCTGCGCCAGCGCGCGCACTTCGGAGGCCACGACGGCGAAGCCCCGCCCCGCCTCACCGGCGCGCGCCGCCTCGACACCGGCATTGAGCGCGAGCAGGTTCGTCTGGAAGGCGATGTCGTCGATCACCGAGGTGATCTTCGAGATCTGGTGCGAGGCGCTCTCGATCTCGCTCATCGCCGCCACGGCCTCCTGCACGACCTGGCCGGAGGCTTCGGCATCGGCCCGCGCGGTTTCGACCATCCGGCTGGCCTGATCCGCCCCTTCCGCCGCCGAGCGGACGGACGAGGTCAGCTCGTCGAGCGCGGTGGCGGTCTCCTCGAGCGTCGCGGCCTGCTTTTCGGTGCGCCGCGACAGGTCGTCTGCGGCGTTCGAGATCTCCGAGGCTTCGCCGCGGATCATGTCGGCGTTTTCCACCACCCTGCGCATCGCGAGGAGGAGGGTCTCGATCGCCTGGTTGAAATCCTTGCGCAGCGTCTCGTATTCCGGGGCGAAGGTATTGGTGATCCGTGTCGTCAGATCGCCCGCCGCGAGGGTCCTGAGCCCCACGCGGAGGCCCTCGACGACCTGGTCCTGCTCCGCCTTCATGCGCGCGCGCTGCTGTTCGGCTGCGACGAGCGCGGCTTCGCTGCGGGTGATGTCCGTGCCGAGCAGGATGATCCGGAACGGCCGTCCCGCGGCATCCTTCACCGGGCTGAACGTCCCCTCGACGGTCGAGACCGTGCCGCTGCCGTCCTGCACGCCGAACCGGCCGGTGACGCTCGATCCGGTCCGGAGCCGGTCCCAGACGGGCCCGCCCTCCGCCACGAGTTTCGGATCGAAGGTGAAGATCTCCTCGTGGTGCCGGCCGACGAGATCCGCCGGCCGGACGCCCCGCAGCCGCGCGAAATTCTCGTTCGCCTTGACGACATGGCCGTCCACGTCGAACTCGACCTTGGCCTGGTTTTCGTCCAGCGCCGTGATCACCGCCTCGTTGGTCCGGATATCGGTCACGTCCTGCCATTCCATGACGCAGCCGATCTGCTCGCCCTCCGCGTCGAGGATCGCGTTGACGGAAAGGGCGAAATGGACGTCGCCCAGGCGCATGTCCGTCTGGAACGGCATGCCCGCGGGATCCGCGAGCATGCTGCGGATGCGGCCGGGCGTGGCGTGGAAGATGTCGATATTCTCGCCGACGATCCGGTCCGGGTCGAACGCCGCATACATCCGCGTGAACACCTGGCGGTGCCGTTCGAAGAGGGCGTGCATCGCGACATTCGCATAGGAGACGACGAAATTCCGGTCGATCATCATCAGTGCGGCAGAGGATCCTTCGAAGGCCGCGCTCTTGAAGAGGCCATCGCGGGAGGTGGCCTCCGCCTCCCCGAGGGTGCGGCGGAAATCGTCGAGCGCGGTGGCGATCGCCCCGATCTCGTCGCCGCGCTCCGTTCCGGGCACGTCGATCGCATAGTCTCCTTCCGCGACCGCGCGCATCGCGCGCTCCACCCGGCTCAGCGGCCCGGAAACGGTGCGCGCGATGGCAAGGCCAAGCATGGCCGCGATCGCGGTCATCAGCACGCCCTGCCAGATCATCGTTCGCGAGAGCCGGGTCGCGGGTTCGAGGATCTCCCCGATCGACTGGTCCGCGATCAGGCCCCAGCGCACGTCCTGGTAGTCGACCGGGAAATAGGCGGAGAGGCGGTCGTCCCGCGTGCCCTCCGCCTCCCCCGTTTCGCGCAGGACGCCGGAGCGGCCGGAAATCGCCGCCCGTGCGGCGGGCGTGTCGTGGTCGAGCCGCAGCGTCTCCTCGGCGCTGCCGTGGATGCGGCGGGAGCGCAGCAGGAAATCCTCCCCCAGAAGATAGGCGTCGCCGGTGCGCCCGAGGCCGGTCGGGCGGGTGGTGATCGCGTCGATCCGGCTGGCCGGCATCTGGAAGGCGATCACGCCCTGCACCACGCCGCCGCGATCGGTGACCGGCGCGGCAAGGAAGGCCGCCGGCGCGTCCGAGAAGGGGCCGTAGCGGGTGAAATCCTCGAAGACGACGCCCGTTCCCGTCGCCGCGAGGGCGCGGCGGAACGCCCGGCCGAGACCGGTGTCGGCATGGGTGCCCTCGACGAAATTCGTCGCGAAATCCTCGCGCTTGAACACGGAGTAGAGCAGGTCCCCGGCGGGGGAGAAGACGAAGACGTCGTCATAGCCCTTTTCGTCGACGAGTTCGCGGAAATAGCCGTGATAGAGCTTGTGCACCTGGCTGTAGGCCGAGCCGTCCGCGGCATATTCGAGATCGTGACGGCGGTCCGCCGGGTTGGGGTTGTCGTCGATATACCATGTCCTCAGATAGGCGGATGGCGACTCCCCGATCCCCTTCCAGGCCTCGCCGAAGCCGCGCAGCGCCGACAGCATGGTCGGGTTGTGCGCCTGGCTGCGCAGATCGACGTCGACGCCGTCGAGCCAGGCCCCGAGCTCGAGCTTGCGCGCCTCCGCGACGGTCGCGAGCGCCTGCTCCGCCTCCGCGAGGAGGAGACCGGATGCGCTTCGATAGGACATGAGATTCGCGACGAGAATCGACGCGGCGGTCAGGCCGATCATGATGGCCGGCAGTTTTCGCGCCAGCCTGATCCTGCGGAAAAAGTTCATTTCACTCCTCCTGGCGATGTCCGGCACGGGTGATTGTCCGGCATCGGTCACGGGCGATTGACGGGTTGCGGCAGGCCCATCGCGGCCCGCTCGCATCCATTAATGCCCCCCAAGGAATGAAGATTCGTTTAAGTCCCCGCGCGCCCCTCCCCCCTCGCCCGCAGTCAGGCGGTCCGGGCCGCGCCCGAAGTCCGGCTGCGCCGCCTGTTGTAGCGCAGCGAGGAGACCAGCGAGAGCGCGATGAAGGTCACGCCGATCAGGCCGGTGGCGAGTTCGGGAACATGCACGAGGCCCTGGGCGAACATCACGCAGGAGAGAACGAGGATGGAATAGAAGGCCCCGTGCTCGAGATAGCGGAACTGCGCCAGCGTGCGCCGTTCCACGAGCATCACCGTCATCGACCGCACGTACATGGCGCCGATGCCGAGGCCGATCACGATCAGGAACAGGTTCTGCGTCAGCGCGAAGGCGCCGATCACCCCGTCGAAGCTGAAGGAGGCGTCCAGCACCTCGAGATAGAGGAAGGCGCCGAACCCGCCCGCGGCGAGCGACGGGCCGCTGTCGAGCAGATGTCCGAGCGTTTCCACGGCGATATGGGTCACGAGCCCCGCGACGGCGGCGAAGAGGAAGGTCGCCCGCGCGCCGGTGTCGAGCAGGCCGGAAAAGACCAGGACGACGCCGAGGACGAGCCCGGTGGCGAGGCCCCGCACCGAGGCCCAGCGCCGCAGCAGGTCCTCCAGCGGGCGCAGCCAGTCGACCTCCTTCTCCGGGTCGATGAAGTAGTTCAGCGCGACCATCATCAGGAAGGTGCCGCCGAAGGCGGAGATCGGCAGATGCGCCTCCGCGATCAGGTGCGCGTAGCGCGCGGGCTCGGTCGCGGCGAGGCGCACCGCCTCCAGCGGCCCGATCCGCGCGGCGACGGAGACCACCGCGAGGGGGAAGACGATCCGCATGCCGAAGACCGCGATCAGGATGCCCCAGGTGAGGAAGCGGCGGCGCCATTTCTCGTCCATCGCCCGCAGCTTGTTGGCGTTCACGATGGCGTTGTCGAAGCTGAGGGAGATCTCCAGCGCCGACAGGATCAGTCCGATCGCGGCAAAGGCGACCGTGCCGCGCACCTGCCCGGTCGTGGCCCAGCCGAGCCAGGCGCAGAGCGCGACACCGGCGAGGGTGACGAGAAAACTCCAGCGGAAATATCCGAACAGGGACAGGAACATGCCCGGCCTCCTTCTGGTTGCGAACCGGCGCGCGCAGGCGGCGGCGGGGTCAGAGGTTATGGGCGAAATGGAAGCAATCGGCGTAGATGTGATTGGCGCTCGCCCCGGCCTCGAGGAAGCGGGTCCGCGCCTCCGCGATCATGGCCGGCGAGCCGCAGAGATAGATGGCGTGGTCCGGCAGGTCGGACAGATCCGCCAGCACGGCCTCCTGCACATGGCCCCTCCGGCCGGTCCATCCCGCGTCCGCCCGCGACAGCACCGGGACGAAGGAAAACGCCTCGAGCGCGGCGCCGATCTCGGCGATCTCCGCGGCGAGGTAGAGCTCGCTTTCCTCCCGCATGCCCCAGTAGAGCGCGACGGGCGGGCAGTCGGGATCGTCCCGCAGCGCCGCGAGCATCGCCCGGATCGGCGCGATGCCGGTCCCGGTGGCGACGAAGAGCAGCGGGCGGAAATCGCCGGGATGCAGGCGGAACAGCCCGTGCGGGCCGTGAAGCCGGACCGGATCCCCCGGCCTCACCTCCGGCAGCAGGCCCGAAGTGACCATTCCGCCGGGGATCCTGCGGATATGCAGCTCGATCTCCCCCTGGGCGGGGGCCGAGGCGATGGAAAAGGAGCGCGTCGCGCCGGTTTCCGTCACCAGGTCGAGATACTGACCCGGCAGGAAGGCGGGCATTCCCCCCTCCGGTGCGAGGCGGAGGCGGGTGATGTCGCCGCAGACCCGCTCCGCCGCCACGACCCGCGCGGCGATCCCGGCGGGCTCCGGCCGGTCCGCCGGCATGCGCTCCGCCTCGATGCGGAGCGCCATCCGGACCCGCGCCTGGCAGGCGAGCGCAAAGCCGCAGCCGCGCTCCTCCCCGCTCAGGCCCGCGGGCTCCTCGTCATAGGCGATCTCGCCCTCGAGCACCCGGATCCGGCAGCTTCCGCAATAGCCGCTCTTGCAGTCATGGGCGAGGTCCACCCCGGCGTTCAGCGCCGCGGCGAGCAGGGTCTCGTGGGGCTCGACGGCAAAGCTTTCCCCGGTCTCGGCCAGGGTGACCTGCGCGGCCGGGACCGGCGCGCCGCGGGACGTCGCCCCGTCCAGCTTGTGAAGGGCACGGATGATCGTCATGGCTGCCTCACTTCTTGATGTCCGCCGCGACGATCACCTCGTGACCCTGCGGTCCGAGCAGATCGGCCAGCGCCTGAAGGGCCGCGACACCCGCGGCCGTGTCCTGTTCGCCATTGCCGCCCGACAGGCCGACCCCGCCGACCACCTCGCCGTCCACGACGATCGGGAAGCCGCCGACGAAGACGGCGAATTTCCCCTCGAAGGACAATTGAATACCAAATGCCTCGTTGCCGGGCAGCGCCGGCCCGTCCGGCGCCTTGTTGAAAAGATGGGTGGACCGCTTGTGGGTCGCGGCGGTGAAGGCCTTGTTCCAGGAGATCTGCGGCCCGGTGACCCGCGCCCCGTCCATCCGCTCGATCAGGATCGGGAATCCCCCGTCATCCGCGATACATATGGTCTCCAGGACACCGATTTCCCTGGATTTTTCCACGGCGGCGGCGATCATCGCGCGCGCCTCTCCGGTTTGCAGTCGAAGAACTGTTCTCAATGGTCCGTCTTTCAGCTTGTGCGGTTTCTCTTTCCTTTTTGTATACCGTTATTCCGCAAACAAAAGGTGCAGCTCGGAAATATCGGCGAATTCCGCGGAGAAATATCGTATTCCCTGTCTTTTGCATAAATTTTAGTATACAGAATATGAAATCGCCCCCTCTGTCGCGCGGTCCGCAGCCGGCACCGGGGCACAGGCGCGGCGGACACCGGGAAGTTCCCGGCGAATCTCCTGCAAGGCCACCCCCGTGCGCGCGGGCCCGGCTGGACGCTTGGCAAATCTCGCCGCGCTCTGGTATACAGAACGAAAGAGCATGTGGCGCCCGCCGGGAGCTGCGCGACGCACGTGACAGGACATACGGACAGGACAGGCAATGACTCTGGCAATCGGCGATGCACACACACCTTTGACGAAAATGGTCAAGGATGCGCTCAGGCAGCGGATTCTCAATGCGGAATTCGAACCCGGCACGCGCCTCGTCGAGGGGCGGATCTCCGAGGAGATGGGCGTGTCGCGCATGCCCGTGCGCGAGGCGCTGCGCGAACTGGCGGCCGAGGGGCTGGTCAAGATCATTCCGCGCCGCGGGGCCACCGTGTCGCTGCCCGCGGCCGATCAGAAGATGGATCTCATCGAGGTGCGCGCCACGCTCGAGGCGCTGAACGCCAAGCTCGCCGCGCGCCGCAAGGATCCCGAGCGGATCGCGGAGCTGCAACGGGTTCTCGCCGCCGGCGAGGCCGATATCGAGAAGGGCGATTTCAGCGAGATCCGCGCCCATAACGACGCCTTCCATACCGCGCTCGGGCAGGTGTCGGGCAATGCGACGCTCCAGGACCTGATCCGAACGCTGCGCGACCAGACCGCGATGCTGTTCAAGCAGGACGATCCGGTGAAGGTGCGCGAGAGCTGGCGCGAACATGCCGAGATCCTGCGCGCCGTGATTTCGGGGGACGAGGAGCTGGCCTCCCTGCTCGCCTCGCGCCATGTCTACAATTCCGTGGAGGCGATCGAGGAGCCCGCGGCGGCCGGTCAGGCCGGCTGACCGGCGGGCTCAGAGCGCCGCGCGCAGGAGCAGGCCGAAGGCGCTCAGCGCCGAAAGGCCGAGCAGGAAATGCCGGATCGCACCATTCGGCACATGCCGCGCGATGCGGGTGGAAACCGTGAAGCCGAGCAGCAGCGCGGGAAAGAGCAGCAGCCCCAGCAGGAGCTGGCGCAGCTCGAACCGCCCGATGGCCGCCAGCAGCACGAGCGAGGTGGTCGCCCCGAAGAAGAAGGTGAAGTTGAGCGTCGAGCGCAGGGTTGCCGGCGGCGCGTTCTGCATCACGATCGCATAGGGCGGCGCGCCGGAGGAGGTGATCGTGCCCATCACCCCGGACATGACCCCCGCCGCCCCGAGGGTGCGCCAGTTCGCCACGATACGCCAGCCGCTGTAACTCAGCGCCACGCCGAAGAGGATCAGCGCCGAGAACAGCACGTAGAAGCTGCTCGGGCTCAGCATCGCCATGACCAACACGGCGATGAAATTGCCGATCACCCGCCCCGAGATCATCGAGCCGGCGGAGCGGAAGTCGATGGCGGAGCGCTCGCGCAGCACCACCATGACCGACAGGCAGCCCCCGAGCACGAGCAGCGGGCCCGGCGCGAGTTCGGGAAAGAACAGCGCCGAAAGCGGCGCGGAGAACATGGCAAAGCCGAGCCCCCCGACCCCCTGGAGCACCGCCGCGACGAAGATCATCGCGATCATGCCGAGGAAGTGGACGGTCAGAAGCTCGCCGCCGATCAGATCGTGCACGAAATCCATTCAGCCCCCCAGGTAGACGCTCTTGATGCGACTGTAGAAATCCATGACATTCGCCCCGCCCTGTTCCTTCGCGCTCTGGTTCGAGGAATGCTTGAACCCGCCGAACGGCGCGTTGAGCGCGACGCCGGTGGTGGGGCTGTTGACCTTCACGACCCCGTGCCGGGTCTTTCCGGCCAGCCTGAGCACCGCCGCGAGATCGTTGGAGACGACCGAGACCGCGAGCCCGTATTCCGTGTCGTCGGCGATGGCGATGGCCTCGTCGACATCCTCCACCGCCCGCACCGCCACGACCGGCGCGAAGATCTCGTCGCGCAGGAGCCGGCTGTCGGCGGGCAGATCCGAGACCACGGTCGGGCGCACGAAGAAGCCGTCGCCGGGCGCGTCCGAGGCGTCCGGCACCCCGCCCGTGGTGATGCGCCCGCCCTCCTGCGCGGCGATGCCGAGATAGGCCTTCACCTTCTCGAGCTGCGCCCCGGTGGCGAGCGGCCCCATGTCGATCCCCTCCCGCGTGCCCGCGCCGATGGCGATGCCCTCGGCGGCGGCGGTGAGCCTGTCGACCAGGGCGGCGTAATGCCGGCGCGCGACCAGCACCCGGCTCGTGCCGGTGCAGGCCTGCCCCGTCAGGCCGAAGGCGCCGCGCCGGATGATCGCGGCGGCGCGGTCGAGATCGGCGTCGTCGAGCACGATGGTCGCGTTCTTGCCCCCCATCTCGAGCTGGCAGCGCGTGTCGGTCGTCAGCGCCTTCGCGATCTGCGCGCCGACGGCATAGGACCCGGTGAAGGTCAGCGCGTCGATGCCCGGCGTCGCGGTGATCGCCTTGCCCACGCCCGGCCCGCGCCCCTGGATCAGCGCCAGAAGCCCCTGCGGCAGACCCGCATCGAGCAGCACCTCGACCAGGCGCTGGCCCATCAGCGGCGTCATCTCCGACGGCTTGAAGATCACCCCGTTGCCCGCGGCGAGGGCCGGCGCGATCTTGCGCGCGGCCATGGACAGCGGGAAGTTCCACGGCGTGATCACCGCCACGACGCCCACGGGCTCGCGCAGGCTGAGCGCGACCTGCCCCTCTGGCATCGGATAGGTCTCCCCCCTCAGCCGCAGCGCCTCCCCGGCGTAGAAGCGGAAGTTCGCGGCGATCCGGCCGGTCTCGTTGCGTGCCTCCGTCAGGGTCTTGCCCTCCTCGCGCGTCAGTTCCGCGGCGATGGGGCCGATCCGCTCCGAGATGATGTCGGCGGCCTTGTAGAGCACGTCGGCGCGCGCCTCCGGCCCCCTGGCTGCCCAGTCCGGCCAGGCGGCCGAGACGGTGTCGACCGCGGCGGCCACATCGGCCGCGCCCCCGTCGGGAAACAGTCCGATGAGATCGCTCCGGTCCGCAGGATTGCGGTTCTCGAACGTGTCGCCGGAGAGGGCGGGGATCCATTCCCCGCCGATGAAATTGAGATAAGACATGACTGTTCCTTGTCCGAAGGCGCGCGGGCCCCTCTCTGCGTGGTCCTGGGACCGGGCGGCGGCGTCAGCCCCAGGAGATCTTCACATCGCCGTTGACGAAGGTCTGGCAGGCCATGCGGAAGCCGTTCGCCACATCCTCCTCGCTGAGATGCCTGCGTTCCTTGGCCTTCACGTCATCGGCATGTTCCCGTCCCTCGACGATCCGGCAGCGGCAGGTGCCGCAAAATCCGCCGCCGCACCTGAAGGGGATCCCGCCCTTTTCGCGCAGCGAGGCACGCAGCAGGTTGCTGCCCGGATCGACGGAGACGGTCTTGTTCCCGTTCGGAATGAAGGTGATGCTGATCTTGTCCATGGCCCGGTGTGCGTTTCTTCTGACTGTCAGGCGGCGGCGCGGCAGGTGCGCCTCAGACGAGGCGCAACTCGATGTCCATGCTGCCGTAATGGGTGAGCGTGTCGAGTTCGGCGCGCGCCTCCTCGAGCGTCCCGAAGCTCTCGAACAGCTTGCTCGGCACCTTGTTGACGATGTTGGGCGGCGTGTCCTCGACGATGGTGATCCGCTCCGCCCCGTCGATCTGCGCGATGGTGAAATTCGCGCGCTTGCGGCCGTAGAAGATGTAGTCGTAGGATTCGACGGAGGTGACGCCGTCTTCCATCACGGTATGGAATTCATCGGGTTTCGTGGTCAGGATGACATACATGGGAGATCCCTCGGATTGAATGATGTGGGGGCGCCGGACACGGCGGCCCCCGCGGGTCACAGGTCCTGCGTCAGCTCGATGTCCTCGGAGACCCAGAGCTGGCAGGCGAGGCGATAGCCCTCTTCGAGCTTCTCGCCCAACTGGCGTTTTTCCTTCCAGTTCGGCGCCTCGAGATGGTCGCCGCCCCGGAGGATCCGGCAGGTGCAGGTCGAGCATTTCCCCATGCCGCACTTGTAGGCGAGATTGGGGAAGGGGAATTTCTTGATCCCCGCGCGCACGACCAGGTTGGTGTTGGGATCGACCTCGCCCTCGAACACCTCACCGCCCTTGTGCAATATGACTTTCGGCATGAGATTTCCGGCCTCGGAGGACGCGGACGCGGCCCCGCCCTCCTGCGGCATGGATCAGGCGGCCAGACCCAGCTCGGCGAGCGGGATCTCGGAACCGACGTAATCGTTATAGAGCGAGGTGGTGTAGAGCAGGCGCATCTGCGCCCCGATCTCGCAGATCTTCAGGCATTTCTGCTGAAGCTCGTAGGTCCGGGCATGTTCGAGGACGATCTGGTAGCCGCGTTCGCCGTGGATCTCGTCGGACACGATATGCAGGTCGAAGAATTCGACCTCCTCGTCGGTGAACCCGTATTGCTCGCGCAGCGTCGGCGTCTGCTTGCGGTAGATCGACGGCACCTGGCTTTCGAGACCGACCACGAGCCCGGCGATGGCGACGATCGGATCCTCGCGCATCGCGACATTGTAGCACCAGGCCTGGAGGCCGCGGGTCGTCGGGTTCATGTTGTCGGGGTCGATGATCCGCGCGCGGGTGGTGCCGCAGGCCTCGCCGAAGCGGATCAGCAGGTCGGTATGACGATCGGCGGCAAGCTCCTCCTCATACATGTTCTGGAGCATGAAGTCCTTCGCCTCCTCGTATTCGGCGGGCAGGCGCGCGTAGACATAGGCGAGATATTCGGCAAAGGGGCCGACGTAATGGTAGTGGTTTTCCGTCCAGCGCGCGAGATGCTCGCGCGACAGCTTCCCGCGCGCCCAGGCAAGGCTGAACGGCGATGCGTTGGCGGTATTGCCCCGGATGGCGGTCTCGAGGGCGGTGCGTAGTTCGTCGGGATTCAGGACCTTGTCCATTTCCGTCTCCGTGTTGGGAATGCGTCTTTGGTTTTGCGTCTGTCAGAGACCCTGTCGGCGTGAGGGGACTGCGAGAGTCTTTGGGCCTCAAAATCACCATACTGTATACAAAATTACGGGTCCAGATCTTATTTGCAGAAGGCCGTCTTTCGAGGTTTTTCGTTATATCTTTGTTTTATTGATATTTTATTGGATGTTGCAAAATTTTCCATCTCATCTAGAAATACAGAATACAGATATTTCGCATCCCGATCGGGGACTCGGCCCGACGGAGTCTCCACGAGAGGACGCATATGGCGACGAGCGACACCCCTGCCCCGCACTCCTCCGCCGCCGCGACGGAAGCGGTCGCGACCGGCCATCCCCTCGCGGCGCAGGCCGCCATGGACATGCTCGCGCGCGGCGGAACCGCCGTGGACGCGGCGATCGCGGCGGATGCGATCCTCGGCGTGGTCGAGCCCATGGCCACCGGGCTCGGCGGCGACAGCCTCGCGATGCTGCTGCCGCCGGGCGCGCCGCCCCTCACCTATAACGGCACCGGCCGGAGCCCGAGCGCGCTCTCGCCGGACCATGTCGCGGATCTGCCCGGAGGGACGATCCCGGAACGCCACCCCTATTCCGTCACCGTGCCGGGGCTCGCGCGCGGCTGGGCGGACCTGCACGGCCGCTTCGGCCGCCTGCCCCTTGCCGATCTTCTCGCCCCCGCGATCCGCCTCGCGCGGGAGGGTTTTGCGGTGGCGCCGGTCTGCGCGCGGGAATGGCAGATCTTCGCGGGCGTCATCCGCAGCGATCCCGCCTCCAACGCCATCTACAGCGGCGATGCGATCCCGGAGGCCGGCGCGCGCTTTGCCAACCCGGCGCTGGCCGGCCTTCTGGAGGCCATTGCCACGGAGGGGCCGGACGCCTTCTATGCCGGCCCCGCCGCCGCCGCGGTCGAACGGGCGGCGAAGGCGCGGGGCGCCCTGCTCACCGCCGGGGATCTCGCCGCCCATGCGGGATTTTTCGACCGCCCCCTGCGGCAGCGGTTCAAGGGCATCGAGGTGCTCGAATGCCCGCCCAACACCCATGGCACCGGCGTTCTGAAGGCGCTCGAAACCCTCGATCCCCTGCCCCTGCCGATGGCGGATCCGCACACGATGGTCGAGGTGGTGAAGGCCACGCGGGACGGCATGAGATATGCGCGCGACACCGTGGC
The DNA here is from genome assembly GCF_000819565.1 of Celeribacter indicus. NCBI lineage: Bacteria > Pseudomonadati > Pseudomonadota > Alphaproteobacteria > Rhodobacterales > Roseobacteraceae > Celeribacter > Celeribacter indicus. The sequence continues at coordinate 2,172,609 of NZ_CP004393.1, read as the reverse complement.
CGATCCCTCCGGCAACACGGTCTGCACCGCCGTCGTGGATCGCGACGGGTTTGCCGTCACGCTGATGAGCAGCGTGTTCAAGCGGTTCGGCTCCGGGATCGGCGTGCCCGAACTGGGCATCTGCCTGCAAAACCGGGGGCACGGGTTTTCCGCCCCCGGCCACATCAACGGCGTGGCGGGCGGCAGGCGGCCCTATCACACGGTGATCCCGGCGGCGGCACTGAAGGACGGCAGGTTCCACGCCGTCTTCGGCGTGGTCGGCGGGCTGATGCAGCCGCAGGGCCATGTCCAGATGATGCTGCGCCTCGCCGCCTGGGGACAGGAGGTGCAGGCGGCAATCGACGCGCCACGCTGGCGGCTGGAGGACGACCGGCGGATCGCGCTCGAACCCGGCAGCGACCCGGCCTTCGCGGCCGCGCTCGCCGCGGCGGGGTTCGAGGAGGCGACGGGCGCGGGGGAGCTTGGCGGGCGCAGCGATTTCGGCGGCGCGCAGATCGTGATGCGCGCGCCGGACGGCGGGCTCGTCGCGGGATCGGACCCGCGCAAGGACGGCACGGCGCTTTTGCGCTGAGCCCGGCGAAGACGGGGGCCCGGCTCAGCGCCCCCTCCGCTCAGTCGGTGGAGACGTGCCAGCAGGAGGCCCAGCGCCCGCCGCCGTGCCTGGCGAAGGGGGGCGCCTCCCGCTGGCAATGGCCGCCCGCCTTTTCGCAGCAGTCGCGGTAGCGGCAGCCCGGCCCCTCCTCGTTCAGCACCGGCGGGCGATGCGCCTGCGGGGCGTTGCCGCCGTTGCGCCGCAGCGCGGGATCGGGTTCCGGCACGGCGGATAGCAGGATCCGGGTATAGGGATGCTCCGGCGCGTCGTAGATCGCGTCCCGCCCGGCCATCTCCACCATGCGGCCGCGGTGCAGGATCGCGATCTCGTGGGAGATATGGCGCACGACGGAGAGGTCGTGGGCGATGAAGACATAGGTCAGCCCCAGCTCCTGCTGGAGATCCTGCATCAGGTTGACCACCTGCGCGCGCACCGAGACGTCGAGCGCGGAGACCGGCTCGTCGGCGATGATCAGCCGCGGCCGGAGCGCGAGCGCCCTGGCGATGCCGATCCGCTGCCGCTGCCCGCCGGAGAAGCCGTGCGGGAAGCGGTCGAGCGCCTCTGGCGGCAGGTTCACGAGGCGCAGGAGCTCGCCCACCTGGTCGCGCGCCTCCTCGAGCGAGGACACGAGGCCATGCACCAGAAGCGGCTCGGCCACGAGTTCGAGCACCTTCATGCGCGGATTGAGGCTGGTATAGGGATCCTGGAAGATGAGCTGGATGTCGCGGGTGAGGCGGCGCAGCGCCTCGCCCTTCACATGGGAGATATCCTTGCCGTCGAAGATCACCCGCCCCTCCGACAGCGGCAGGCGCCGCAGGATGGCGCGGCCCAGCGTCGATTTGCCGGAGCCGGATTCGCCCACCAGCCCGAGCGTCCGGCCGCGGTCGAGGTCGAAGGTGATGTTCTCGAGCGCCGGCACCTTGTGCGGCGGGCCCCAGAGCCCCTCGCGCCCGCCCTCGAAGGTGACGCCGAGCCCCCGCACCGACAGGAGGGGCTGCTGCGGCGCGACGGCGCGCGCGGTGGCGAAACGGTTGGACAGGTCGGTCATCGCGCCCGCGCCTCCGGTGCCGGTTCCGACCATGCCGGGACCGCCGGTGTCCAGCAGGAGACCGATCCGCCCTCGGGCGTCCGTTGCCGCACGGGCGTGGTGTCGCATTTGCGCGAGGCCACCGGGCAGCGCGACTGGAAGGCGCAGCCCTTCGGCGGGTCGAGCAGGCTCGGCGGCGCCCCGTCGATGGCGACGAGCCGCTCGCGCCGGTCGTCGAGCCGCGGGGTCGAGCGGATGAGCCCCTGGGTATAGGGATGTTCGGCCTGTCCGAAGACCGTCCGCGCCGTGCCCGCCTCGACGATGGATCCGGCATACATCACCGCCACCTTTTCGCACAGGCCCGCGACGATGCCGAGGTCATGGGTGATGAGCAGGATCGACAGCCCCATGGATGTCTGGAGATCGGCCAGAAGATCGAGCACCTGCGCCTGGATCGTCACGTCGAGCGCGGTGGTCGGCTCGTCCGCGATCAGCAGCTCCGGCTCGCAGGCGATGGCGAGGGCGATCATCACCCGCTGGCGCATCCCGCCGGAGAATTCGTGCGGATACTGTCCCATGCGGCGGCGCGGCTCGGTGATGCCGACGGCATCGAGCAACTCGACCCCGCGCGCGAAGGCGGCGGCCTTCGACAGTTTCATGTGCCGGCGCAGCACCTCGACGAGATGGGCGCCGATCGTCATCAGCGGGTTGAGCGAGGTCATCGGGTCCTGGAACACCATCGACAGCGACTTGCCCCGCAGCCTTTGCGCGGTCCTTCGTCCCTCGGCGGTCAGGAGCGACTGCCCCTTCCACAGGATGTCGCCCGAGGCGATGCGCCCCGGAAGCCCGATCAGGCCCATGATCGCCTGTGCGGTGACGCTCTTGCCGGAGCCGCTTTCCCCGACCAGCGCGAGCGTCTCCCCCGGCATGAGGGACAGCGAAACCCCGCGGAGCCCCTGAACGAGCCCCGCCATCGTGTCGAATTCCACGCAGAGGTCGCGGAGTTCGAGGATCGGAGTGGGATGTGCGTATGCCATTGCTTTATCTCTTTCCGGCCTGCCCGGAGGTCAGACCCGTTTCATGCGCCGCAGCTTCGCGGCACGGCCGCGCGCATAGCGCTTCTCGCGTTCGGCGGGTTCCGTGGTGACCCGCAGCCAGTTGGCGAAGAGGTTGATGGAAAGCACCGTCAGCGCGATGCAGAGGCCGGGAAAGGTGATCGGCCACCAGGCGATCATCATGTAATTCTTGCCCCCGGCCACATCGAGGCCCCAGCTCGTCGCCGGCGGCTGGACACCCAGGCCGAGGAAGGACAGCGCCGCCTCCGCGAGGATGATGTTGGTGAATTCGAGGATGCCGAGGGTCAGGAGCGGCGCGATCAGGTTCGGCAGGATATGCCGCAGGATGATGCGCGAGCTCTTGCAGCCCACCACCTCCGCCGCCTCGATGAACGGGGTCTGGCGCAGGCTCAGGACGATCCCGCGCACGACGCGCGTGTAGATCATCCAGTTGGAGAAGGCGAGCACGACGATGATGGTCGGCGTCGACGGCCCGATCACCGCCACGAGCAGGAGCGTCAGGAGCAGGCCGGGAAAGGCGACCTGCACGTCGACGATGCGCATGATCACCGCCTCGGTGAGGCCGCCCTTGTAGCCCGCGACGAGCCCCGCGATCACGCCGAAACTGCCCGCCAGCGCGACCACGGAGACGGAGACGAGCAGCGAGGAGCGCGCGCCGTAGAGAAGCCGGGAGAAGATGTCGCGCCCGAGCATGTCCGTGCCGAGCAGATGCCCCGCGACACCGCCCTCCATCCAGACCGGCGGCTTCAGCCGCGCCATGACGGATTGCGCCGCCGGATCGTGCGGCGCGATGAGCGGGGCGAAGATCGCGGCGAACGTCAGCAGGACGAGAAAGGCGAAACCGGCAAAGCCCGCCTTGTCGCGCCAGAGTTCGGCAAGGAACCGCCCCGCGGGGACGAGCTGCGTGCGGAGGCGCTGCCGGAGCGGCGCCGCGCCAGGGGTCGTCAGGGTGGATGTCATGGCTCAGGCCTCCCTGATGCGCGGGTCGATGAGCTTGAAGACGACATCGAGCGCGATGTTCACGAGCACGATGCCGACGGCGACGACGAAGACGATGGCCTGGAGCAGGAACAGGTCGCTCTGGTCGATGGCCTTCATCGCCGTGAGCCCGAGGCCGGGCCAGGCGAAGACCGTCTCCACCACCACCGTGTAGCCCGCCCATGCGCTGATCACCTCCCAGCCGGTGAGGGTGAGCACGGGCACGAGCGTGTTGCGCATCGCGTGCCGGAACAGCACCCGCAGGAAGGGCAGCCCCCGCGCCTTCGCGGTGCGCACGTATTGCTGGTTCAGCTCGTTGATCACCGAGGACCGCACCAGCATCATGATCCGCGCCATCGCCGGCACCGCGAGCGTGACCGCCGGCAGGACGAGATGCGCGGGACTGCCCGTCCCGGAGGTCGGCAGCCAGCCGAGGCTCACGGCAAAGACCATGATGAGCAGGAGGCCGAGCCAGAACTGCGGCACCGAGAGGCCGAGGAGGCTCAGCCCCACGATCCCCCGGTCGAAGATCCCGTCCGGCCGGATCGCGGCGAGCGCGCCGAGCGGAATGCCCACCACGGCCGCCAGCAGGAGCCCCGCCGCGATCAGCTCCAGCGTCTTCGGCAGTTTCCCCGTCACCACGTCGAGCGCCGGGCGGCGCTGCCACATGCTGTCGCCGAAATCGAAGGTGAGCAGATCGCCGATGAAGCTGAAGAACTGCTCCCCCATCGGCCGGTCGAGGCCGAACTGCGCCTCGAAGGCGGCGCGCTGCGCATCGCTCGCCGACAGCGGCAGCATGACCTTGGCCGGATCCCCGATCAGCCGTGTCGCGACGAACACGACGATCGTCACGCCGAGCACCACGAGAAGGCCTTGGAAAGCTCTTCTCAAAATGAACGTCCCCATGAGTGCGTCCCATATCTCTGGATTGCGGGAGGCAGAGCGGCCCCGGCCGCTTTGCCTGCGGGTTCGCGGGCCGGCCGGGATCACTCCGCGACCGACATCTCCTTGACCAGGAGCTTCGCGTCGATGCGCGGCGTCCACTCCAGCCGGTCGCTCAGGCCGTAGATGTCCTCCTGGTTGAGCAGCGGCGCGAGATAGTCGAGCTCGAAGGCTTTCGAGGTGATCTCGGCATAGAGCGCCTTGCGCGCCTCGACGTCGGTCTCCGACCGCGCCGCCCGGATCTTCGTGGCCATGTCCTCGTCCTCGTTGGACGCATAGCTCGCGCCGTATTCGAGCGCCGCGGTGAGCGGGCGGTCGGCGTCGAGCAGTTCGTCGGAATTGGTGACGAAGATCGCGTCCGGCCGGTTCTCCTTGTCGAAGAGCTGGTCGAGATAGGTGCCGAATTCCTCGATGCGGATATCGACGTTCAGGCCGATTTCGGACCAGTAGGCGCCGACCGCCTCGATCAGCTCGCGGTCCTTGAGCCAGCGGCCGGATTCCCCCACGAGCGTGATGGTCTTGCCGGCCGCGCCCGCCTCCTCGATCAGGGCCTTCGCCCCCTCGGGATCGTAGTCGTAGTCCGGCAGGCTCTCGTTGAAGCCGAAACTCCGCGGATTGACGAGCTGGCCCTTCGCGGGCAGGGCATTGCCGACGAACAGGCTTTCGGCCAGCGCCTTGCGGTCGATGGCGAGGTTCATCGCCTTGCGCACCCGCGGGTCCTGCGTGACCGGGTTCGCGGTCGACAGGACGAGGGTCGAGGTCTCGAGCCCCGGCGCCGTGATCGCGTCGGGCACCGCCGCGGCGAATTCCGGATAGAGGTTGCGGATCAGGTCGAGCTCGCCCGCCATCAGCCCCGAAAGCCGCGTCCCCGCCTCGCTCACGAAGCGATAGGTGACATCGTCGATCGCCGGCGCCTCGCCCCAGTAGTCCTCGTTGCGCACGAGCGTGATGCCCTCGCCCCGCGCCCAGTCGGAGAACATGTAGGGCCCCGTGCCCACGGGACTGGTCCCGAAGCCGGGATCGGAGGAATAGGTGGCGGGCACGATCTTCATCCAGTACATCCGGGCGGGCAGCACCGGATCGGGCTGGGTCGTGCGGACGCGGACCGTCAGCTCGTCCACCGCCTCCGCCCCCTCGATCGTGCCGAGATAGGCCATCTGTTCAGAGTTGTATTCGGGGTCGATGATGCGCTCCACCGAGGCCACGACGGCCGCGGCGTCCAAAGGTTCGCCATTGGTGAAGGTCACATCCGGGCGGAGCCGGAATTCCCATGTCAGATTGTCCACCTGCGTCGGCATCTCCGCCGCGAGCCCCGGCTCCAGCGCGCCCTCCGGCGTCCGCGCGAGCAGCGTCTCGAAGATATTGTCGGTGACCGCACGTTCGGCGCCGTCGTCGCGTTGCTGCGGATCGAGGGTGGTCGGCTCGGACCCGATGGCGATGGTGATCCCGGCGGCCTGGAGCGGCACGGCCGGCACCGTCAAGAGGGCCGCGACGAGCGCACGCGACAGCGTGGCCCGTAATACAGTGCGATTGAGTGCGTTCATGTGTTTTCCCGTTGGCTGAGGAGGTCCGTCCCGATTTGGCTCGGGGTCTTTTCTCGAGTGCCGACATTCCCTTCCCGAAGCGTAGGAACGGCCGCGAAACCCTGTCAACGACTTCCCCCGGAGATTCGCCCCTTAAGCGCGCGCAGGCACGCATGCGCCACCGAACGCCCATATATTGCGCGCGAAACGCTCAATAATTACGCGGCCTGCGAGAATTTGGTATTCCAAAATCCTGATCCCGCCTCCCACCTGGGGCGAGTCACGCAACCGGGCGGACCGCGCGTCCGCCGGAGAAGACAGCCCGAGGAAACCAGAATAAACGCAGATATATTGCGTTTGAACCCTGCGCAGCGAGTGATCCTCCGGCTGGATTCCCACCCCGGTGCGAATTGCGAAAAGGCGCCTTGCATCTTATTTTAGTATACCATATACCGAACTGGAGTTGAGACATTCCCACCTCTAACTCACGCGCGCCGCGCCGTCCGGAGGCGCCGACCCGCCACGGGAGAGCCGGCCACGCCCGGTGCCCCCGACAGCGGTCCGGCTCCCGGCGGCGCGGCGCGCAACCGGATCGGAACGCATGACAAAGACCCATACACGCAGCCTCCTCATCACCGGCGCGGCAAGCGGCATCGGCGCCGCGATCGCGCGACGGTGCGCCGGACCGGGCACGGCGCTCCTGCTGCACACCGGCACGAATGCCGGCGCGCTCGACACGGTGGCCGCCGACTGCCGCGCCGCCGGCTCCGACACGATCACCGCGCTCGGCGATCTCGCGGAGCCCTCCACCGCCGCCGGGCTGGTGGAGCAGGCCAGAAAGAGCTTCGGACGGATCGACCAGATCGTGAGCAACGCCGGCAAGGCCGCAAAGGCCCCGTTCGGCGCCTTCACCCAGGACGATCTGATGCGCGACCTCGCGAGCATGCCCGGCGCCTTCGCCGCGCTGGTCACCGCGGCGCTGCCGGATCTCGAGACCTCGCCTCAGGGACGCGTGGTCGCGATCAGCTCCTTCGTCGCGCATGTGCACGGCAAGGCGGGCACGCTGTTTCCGACCACCTCCGCGGCCAAGGCGGCGCTCGAGGCGCTAGTCGCTGCCCTCGCGCTCCAGCTCGCCCCCCATGGCACGACGGTGAACGCCGTCATGCCCGGTTTCACGCGCAAGCAGGGCGGTGGGCACCTCGCGGTGAGCTCCGACACGCTGTCCGCCGCCATCGCGGCGACCCCGACCGGACGGCTCACCGAACCCGGCGACGTCGCCGCCGCCGTCGCCTTCCTGCTGTCGCCGGAGGCCGCCCAGATCACCGGCACGACGCTGCGCGTCGACGGCGGCCTGACGCTCGGCTGACCCGGATGACGGCATGACGCTTTATCTCGAACTCGGCGCGCTGCTCGTCGTCACCGGCTTTGTCGCGGGCCTCATCGCCGGGCTGCTCGGCCTTGGCGGCGGCATCGTGCTGGTGCCCGCCTACTACTTCCTCTTCTCCGCCCTGGGCTACGACAGCGCGCATCTGATGCAGATCTGCGTGGCGACCTCCCTCGCGACCATCGTGGTGACCTCCCTGCGCTCGGTACAATCCCATCGCCGGCGCGGGACGGTCGATATGGAGATCCTGCGCCGCTGGGCACCCGGCATCGTCGCCGGCGCGGTCATCGGCGCCCTCGTCGCTGCCCGCCTGTCCTCCACCGTCCTGCTCGCGATCTTCGGCCTGCTCGGCATGGTCGTCTCCGCCCAGATGGCCTTCGGCGGCCCGAAGGAGGTGCCGGAGGCCCACCGCCTGCCAGGCGAACCGCTCCGCTCCGTGCTGAGCGCGGCCATCGGCTTCCTCTCCGTTCTGATGGGGATTGGCGGCGGCTCCTTCGGCGTGCCGGTGCTGACGCTCTCCGGCCTGTCGATGCACCGCGCGGTCGGCACGGCGGCCGGCTTCGGCCTGCTGATCGCGATCCCCTCCACCGTCAGCTTCGCGCTGCACGGCTGGGGGCTCACGCCGAAACCGCCGCTCTCGCTCGGGCTCGTCAACGTCCCGGCCTTCGCCGCCACCATCGCCATGACCCTGATCTCCGCCCCGCTCGGCGTCACCCTCGCCCACAGGCTGCCGGCCCGGCAGCTCCGGCGGATCTTTGCGGTCTTCCTGTTCCTCACCGCCGCGCGCATGCTGATGAAGGCCTTCGGCGGCTGAGCGCGCCGAGTGTCAGGCGGCAGGCGTCAGGCGATGGTGACGCCCGCGCCGCCGAGGATCCGGCGGACCGAGCCGACCGCGGAGCGCGGCGTATAGGCCCCGCTCACGCCGCCCAGCGCGTGCGAGGCCACGCGGATGTCCCACGCGAGCCCCTGCCCCTCGACATGGATGTGATGCTCCATCGTCGCCTTGCCCGGCTCGGCCACGACGCGGCTCTCGGTCCGGTCGAACCCGATGCCCGCCAGCGCCACCGCGGCATGGACGTTGACATTGCGCGGGAACCGGCGACAGGCCTCGCGCGCGCTCCCCTCGAACAGCGGCCCCTCCGCATCCTCCGCCAGCCCGAGGCTCGGGCCGCTCTTGACGGTGGTGACCGCCACCCGCCCGATCGCGTCGCGCCCGTCGCACAGCCCGTCGAGCGCCATCACCGCCCCGTGCGGCACGAAGAAGCGGGTGCCGTGCGCGGCGCAGGCCGCGCGCACCGCCGTTTCGGTTTCCGGCAGGGAGAGGGCGGTCGCACTGAAGGCGCAAAGATCGCTCTTCGCCAGGATCGCCGCTGCGTGGTCACGGATCAGCTCCGGCACCGCCGCCTCGATCACCAGATCGACCTCCTGCGACAGGGCCGCACCAGGATCGGTCAGGATCCGCCCCTCAGGCACCGCCTCCGGCCGCCGGCGCCCGGCGAGCATGTAGACGACCTCGACCCCCTCCGTGGCCGCGAGCGCATCATGGATCGCGCAGCCGATCTTCCCGGCACCGAGGATGCCGATCCGGCGTGGAGGGAGGGTCATGGCAGAGGCCTTTCGCGGGAATTGAAACTCCCTGGAGTTTCCTGTAAATATTGATTTTTGTCAATAAATTACAGACCGACTCTAATGTTTTACATTCGCCCTGATTCAGGGCATTCCTGCCCGGTCTCCGGGCAATGGCCGCCCTGGTCCGTCAGCGCGACCGGCCCCGCCTCGGGATAGCGGTCTCCCGGTCCCGGATTGGCCGGATGCGCCGCGCCGCCGAGATGGGCGACGACGCCCCAGACCGCGTTCAGCGCGGTCTGCACCGCCCCCTCAACCCAGGCCGGGGTCCAGCTCACGCTGTCGCCGGCGAGGAAGAGGCCGCGCTGCGCCTCGGGCAGGTCCGCCTGCATGAAATGGCCGTAAACGCGGTGGTTATAACGGTAATGGCCGGGCAAGGCGCCCTTGAACGCGCCGAGGAAATTCTCGTCCGCCTCCCAGCTCACGCATTTCGGCGCGCCCCGGATATGCGCGGCGATGTCGACATCGGGATAGATGCGCCGCAGCGCCTTCAGCGCCAGGTCCACCCGTTTTTCATCCGCAAGCGGCAGGATCTTGAGCGCGTCGGTCATCCAGGCATAGGACAGGCAGATGACGGCGGGTCGATCCGCACCATTGTCGAAGAGATAGGTGCCGCGGGTGATGCGGTCGGTCAGCGTCATCGACATCAGCGGACGCCCAGTCTGCGGATGGGGATCGGTCCAGAAGGGCCGGTCGACCATGACGAAGGTCTTCGCCGCCTGCATGTAGCGCGTGCGGTCGAGCGCCATCCAGAGCGGCTGGGACAGGAGGTCTTCGTCCACATCCATCGCGGTGGTGAGGAGATGGCTCTGGCAGGTGACGAGCACCGCCTCGAAACGGTCCTCATTGCCCCAGCGGTCCGTGACGCGGAGCGGTCCCGCCCCGCCCGGCCGGGAAATTTCGCAGACGCGGGAACGGGTTGCGCCGCCGTTCAGGCTGGCGAGCGAGGTTCCCGCCGGCCAGTGGGCGCAGTCCGGCGCGGCCTGCCAGAGGCGCCGCAGGACCGCCTCCGCGCCGCCGATCACGAGGCGCTGGTCCTCGTCGAACCCGAGCAGGTTGACGCGCAGGATCTCCAGCATGGAGTTCGGGAAATCGGAATCCCACCCGCCGGTGCCGAAGCCGACCTGGCCGAAAAGCTCGCGGTGCCGGAAGCTCAGCGTGCGGAAGGCGTCGGAGGTGGTGACGAAGTCGTAGAAGGTGCGTTCGTCCCAGGCGGCGACGAGCGGCGACCACAGCGCCCGGACGCGGGCCGCGTCCTTGTCGCGGATGGCCTGCCGCAGGTCGCGGAAGGCGGCGCCCTCGTCGAGGGCGCGGGCATAGGCTGCGGCGATGTCGCGATACACCTTCGGCAACTCGCTGATATCCCTGGCGAAAACCGTCTCTCCCTCGAGGTCGATCACGGTCGAGCCGGCGGCGGGGGTGAGCGGATTCGGGAAGGGTGCGGTCTTCAGCCCGGTGAGGTCGAGATAGTGGTTGAAACAGGCGGCGGAGGCCGGGAAGCGCATCGCGCCCAGTTCCGCGACCACGTTCGCGGTGCCGTCGAACGGCTCGGAGCGCAGCCGCCCGCCGAACCGGGATGCCTCGTACACCACGGGTTTCAGACCGATTTTCATCAGCTCATAGGCGGCGACCACGCCCGCCGCGCCCGCTCCGATCACCGCGACGGGCGTGCCCAGCATGTCGCGGGGCACGGCACCGAGACCCGCGGGATGGGCGAGCCAGTCGTCATGGGCGAAGGGAAAATCGGGGCCGAAGGCGGTCAGGGGACGGGCGGTCATGGGCGGTCTTTCCGGGGGCCGGGGAGCTGTCGGATTTGCGTCGGACATGCGTCGGACTTCTGTCGGGCAGAGAAGCGGCGGAACCGCCGCGGCGAGAAGGGCGCCGGATCGCGGGCGGGAGGCCGACCCGCGAGCAGGTCCGCGACGATCTCCGCCGTCGCCGGCGCGGAGGCGAGGCCGACATGGCCGTGCCCGAAGGCATGGATCACGGCGGCGCAGCCGGAGGCCCGGCCGATCACCGGCTTTCCGTCCGGCAGCGAGGGGCGGCATCCCATCCAGCGCCGCAGGTCGTGAGACCTGCCAGAAAGGACGGGATAGGTGCGTTCCAGATGGGACAGAAGCACCTCCGCCCGCGCCCAGTTCGGCGGCGCCTCGGGGGCGGCGATCTCCACCTGCCCCGCGGCCCGCAGCGCGCCCCGGATCGAGACATTGGCCATCTTGCCGTCCTGCGGCATGATCGGGACGGCGAGGCTCACGGGCGCATCCGCGATCTCGACGTGATAGCCGCGCTCCGCCGCGAGCGGGACGCGGTCGCCCGCCTGGGCGGCCAGCGGAGCGGAGGCGATCCCCGCCGCGATCACGGCCGCGTCGCAGGCAAGGAAGCCGCCGGCACAGGACAGGCCGCGAAGCTGCCCGCCGGAGATCCCGATCGCCTCCACCCGGTCGCACCGGACCTCCGCCCCCGCCGCGCCGAGGAACCGGGCGAGTGCGGCAAGATAGCCGCCGGGATCGGCGCACCAGGCGCCCCCGGTGACGAGGATCGCAAAACGGCAGGCGGGCGAGAGGTCCGGCGCCAGCGCCCGCAGCTCGGCCCCCTCGCAGGCGCGCCAGGCCACACCGCACTCCGCGCGAAGACGCCAGCCGGCGCGCTCCGCCTCGAAGGCGGCGCGATCGCGGAAGGCATAGAGCAGGCCCGTGGCGCGGATCAGATCCGCCGCCCCCGCCCGCGCGGACAGCGCCGCATGCCGCGCCGGTGCGTCGTGGAGCAGCAGGCGCAGCGCCTGCGCGATCCGGGCGACGCGGTCGGGGCGCGATCCTGCGCGCAGGAAGGCGAGGAGCCAGGGGGCCAGCCGCGGCAGGTCGCGCAGCCGGATCGACACCGGCCCCGCCGGGTCGAGCAGCATCGCCGGCACCCGGCGCCAGAGCCCCGGCGCGGAGAGCGGCAGGACCGAGGCGGGACTGATGAAGGCGCCGTTGCCATAGCTCGCGCACCGGTCCGAGCCGGGCGGATCCGGGGCCAGGACCGTGACGCGATGCCCCTCCGCGACCAGCCGTTCGGCCACCGCGAGGCCGACGATGCCGGCGCCGATGACCGCGACATGCCGGGGATGCGATATGCTCATGGGCCGGGCTCCTCCTGACCGCACCGCCCGCCCCGTCGGACCGGCGGGCGGGAGAGTTCGTGAAAGATTGCGGGCGTTTCGCCGCATTCGGCGCACCCGCTGCCTCAGGATGGCAGAGCCGCCGGCGAAGGGAAGGGTTGAAATCCGCGGTCCGGCATGACTTTTATTCATGGCACTGTCCCCGGATCCCGCCATGCGCCGCTTCATCCCCTCGCTCTCCGCCCTCGAATGTTTCGACGCCGCGGCGCGTCACCGCAGCTTCACCCGCGCGGCGGAGGATCTCGGCCTCACCCAGAGCGGGGTCAGCCGCCAGATCGCGGCGCTCGAGGCCTTTCTCGGCCTGCCGCTGTTCCGGCGGATCGGATCGCGGCTCGTGCTCACCGAGGCGGGCGAGGGCTACCTGCGGGAGACGCACCGCCTGCTGGGGGAGCTCGAGACCTCGGCGATCGACACGGTGCGCGGGCGGAGCCTCAGGGATGCGCTGGTGATCGAGGCGCCGGTCTCCTTCGCCGCGCACTGGCTGGTCCCGCGGCTCGCGCGGTTCACGGCCGCCCGTCCCGACCTGCTGGTCGAGATCGTCGGCGCCGCGGGCGGCGCGGAGCGGGTGCCGGAGCGCGTCGACCTGGCGATCCGCCGCGGCCGCGGCGCCTGGGCGGAGGCCCGCGCCGATCCGCTCTGCCCGGAGGTGCTGACCGTCATCGCCCCGCCGGGGATGCCGGCGGAGGATCTGTCGCCCGGACCGCTCGATTTCGGGCGCGTGCCGACGCTCCAGAACGCCGCCCGTCCCGATCTCTGGATGACCTGGCTGCGCGGGTCGGGGGTGAAGCATTCCGGCGCGATCCGGGGTCCGCGTTTCGACACGAGCGCCCTGCTGATCGCCGCGGTCGGCGCCGGTCTGGGGCTTGCGGTCGTCCCGCGGCTCTACGTCGCCGACGCGGTGAAGCAAGGGCTGGTGCGGGAGCCCTTCGCGCACCGGCCGGCCACGCCGGAGAGTTTCTGGGCGCTGCGCCCCGAGAGCAGGTTGCCGCATCCCGAGACGTCCCGCTTCCTCGCCTGGCTCGCGGAGGAGCTGGCCCCGGAACGGTGAGGGCGGCAGGCTCAGCCCGCCGCCGGACATAGTTTCGGAAAGGCGGGACCGGCGATGGAGGCCCCTGCCCGCGTCGCGACCGGATGGTGGTCCCAGAACTGCGCCACCGGCCAGGGCCGGGGCGTCACCGTCGTGTCGGGATGGGCGTAGCGGATCGAGATCCGGCGGAAGGTGCCGTGACAGGGGCCGCCGGCGGCGTGCAGGGTGCGGCTGTCCATCAGCACGGCATCGCCGCGCGCGGCTGGCGGGGTGATCACCCGCCAGCCCTGCGGATCGCCGCCGATGTCCGGGACCGGTTCGAGCGCCTGCCCGCTGTCGCCCAGCGTCGCCGCGCCGGCGGAGAATTCCACGGGTCCGTACATCCTGCGGCCGTGGCTGCCGGCCGCGACGCGCAGCCCCACCGGGCCGGGCGGATCGTCGAGCGGGATCCAGATCGTCAGGAACCAGGGGTCCAGCGGGTGATAGGGGTGGTCCTGGTGCCAGGGCGAGGGCGTGGACGCGCCGGCCTCCGACCAGAACCACTGGTCCTCCATCAGGATGACCTCGGGCGTGCCGAAGGCTTCGGCCGCGAGCGCCGGCAGCGCGCCCGTGTGGGTCAGGGCGCGGATCGCGGGCGTGTCGGTCCAGCGGAAGAGTTCGGACTGCACCAGCGGCGCGCCTTCGGGCGAGAGCGTGCGGAAGGTCTCCCCCGGCGCCGCGCGGCAGGCCGCGATCGCCGCGGTGAGCGCGTCGCAGGCCGCCGCGTCGAGCACGCCGGGCACGAGCGCATAGCCGTCTTCGGCGAGCCGGGTCTTCAGCGCGGCCATGGCGTCACCCGATCTTCAGCGCGCCGAGCTGGTCGTAGACGGCGAGCCCGTCCCACATCGACCAGCATTCGACGATCTTGCCGTCCGCGAGCCGCAGCAGGTCCATGCCGGCCATGGTGATCTGCTTTCCCGTCGCGGCGATCCCGCCATAGGGGCCGACGTGCCGGCCCGTGGTGGACCAGTGCAGCACGACGCTGTCGCCTTCGGCCACGAGGTGATGGATGGTGGTGCGCTGGTCGGTGAAGGCGGTGAAATAGCGTTCGACATCCTCGCGCACGACATCGACCGCGGTGCCGTCGAAATCGGTCATGTGGACCTCGGCTTCGGGCGACCAGTAGAGGTCGATGACGGCGGTGTCGCCCTCGCCCCAGAGGCTCCGGTGATAGGTGCGGACGATCCGCTTGTTCCGCTCCTCGGGGGTGATCGTCTGTGCGGCGGTCATGAGTTCTGTTCCCTTTTCATCTGGCGTTGGCGGATGGTCTGCATGAAGCGGCTCTCCTCGATCCGGGCGCGGCGCACGGTGGTCGGGACGGGTTTCGACATGAGCCGCTTCCATTCCGCGAGATAGGCGCGCATCGGCGCCTCGGAGGCCACGGTGCCGGTCACGAGCCCGTCCTCGCCGGTCACGTCGCCGGCGCCCGTGCCGCGGGAGATGTCGATCCATTCCTCCTCGTCGACGCGCAGCCCCTCCTGCACGCGCTCGAACATCTCGAAATCGTCGGGCGTGCCGAAGGAGAGGAAATCCTCGTCGACGCGCAGGCGCATGAGATCGACCTCCTCGGGGGCCTCGGGCGCCATGGTGAGGTAGAAGGCGACCCTGGTGCGGTCCGGGGCGACGGGTTCGGGCACCATGATCTGATTGCCGACGAAGATGAGGTTGGGAAAGATCGACAGGTTGATCATGTCGCCGGTCATCAGGTCGAACATCTCCCGCCGCGTCTCGCCCCGCTCCCGCAGGCTCGCCTCGATCTCCGCGCGGGTCGGGAGCGGCCGCATCGTCGACCAGGGACCGTCGGGGATGCCGGGGCGCTGGTCGACGACGCAATGGCCATGGCCGAGCGTGCGCGAGACCATCGGGGTCACGGCGGGGTTGCGCGCGAGGACGGTTTTCGTGTCGGCGGATTTGCCGAGCGTATTGTAGGAGGCATGGGCGAAGGTCGCATGGATCCCGTCGGCGGCATTGTCCCAGGACATCTTCCAGTTGGCGGCGAACTCCTGCACGATCCTGCGGCGCTGGACCTTCAGCCTGCCGCCAGGATAGCGCGCGACATGCAGGTCGAGCCAGGGACCGGCCGCGCCGAGCCAGTCGTCCACCGGCATCGGATCCGCCGCCAGCGTGCCGAAGATGAACCCGGCGCGGATCCCGATGGCGACCTGGCCGAGGTCGAAGGGCCGTTCGTGGAGCCTGTCGTAGCTGTCGGAGACCGGCAGGTTCGCGATCCGCCCGTCGAGGTCGAAGGCCCAGCCGTGATAGGGGCAGACGAAGCGTTTGGCGCAGCCCGCCTCCGAGGGCACGAGCGTGGTGCCGCGGTGGGTGCAGCGGTTCAGCAGGCCCTTGACCTCGCCGTGTTCGGTCCGCACGATCAGGATCTGCCGCTTGCCCATCTGGCGCCGGACATAGTCGCCGGCCTCCGGGATCTCGCTCTCATGGGCGAGGAAGACCCAGGAGCCGCCGAAGACGCGCTGCATTTCCAGGTCGAAAAGCTCCGGGTCGGTGTAGACGGTCCGGTGCAGCAGGTCGTCCTGCACGAGATAGGCGAGGCGGTCGGTCAGATCCGGGCCGCGGGCGATGACGGCGTCGGGGCGTGTCGGGTCGGATGTGCGTGCGGTCATGGGAAACCTTTCAGATGATCCAGCCGAGATGGGGCGTCGACAGGACGAGCTCCGGCAGGATGAGCGTCTTGGAGGTGATGAGCCCCCGCCCCGCGGCGGGGTCGTGGGAGAGGGAGAGCACTTCGCGCCCGGAGAGCCTGAGCGGGGCGCCGCGGCGCACATGCAGGATCTCGATCGGTGCGGTGGCGAGGAGTTCCGCGCCGGTGTCCCAGGCCTCAACCGTGCCGAGATGGCGGATGATCAGCGGATCGGGGGCGGTGACGGCCCAGGCCTGGCGGTCGGAGAAATGCGCGATGCGCTCCGCGATCCGGCGGCGGTCGTCGAAGAGGAGCGCCTGGTCCCGCGCCGGGTGGTCCTCGGGATGGACCGGCACCCAGAGGACCATGTCCTCCGACAGCATCTCCTGCCAGGCGTCGAAGGCGCGCGCGTCGAGCAACCGGGCCTCCGCCGCGAGCCAGCTCGCCGCCTGCGCGCAGAGCGCGGGATCGGCGGCCGGGGCGACGCGCAGATGCGCGAGGCGGCGGGCCATGGCGTCATAGCGGGCATGGACGCGCCCGAGCGGGGCCGCGGCGGTCATGTGCGCACCTGTTCGGGGGCGTAGACCGCGAGGACGCGGCGTTCGAGCGCGCCGACGCCCGCATAGGCGGCGGCCGAGAGCAGGGTGACGGCGGCGATGGAGGCATAGAGCATGTTGTAGTCCGATGTGGAGGTCGTGAGCGCCATGAGGTTGCCGATCCCGGTGCCGGTGGCGAGCCATTCGGCGACGGTGACGGCGAGGACGGCGGCGGGGACGGCCATGCGGGCCGAGGCGAAGAAGGCCGGCAGCATGGCCGGGACGCGGGCGAGCAGCAGCGTGCGCAGCGGCGGCGTGGCATAGCTGCGGAACACGTCCATCACCTGCCCCGGCGCCTGGCGCAGCCCCTGGAGGCAGGCGATGAGGGTCGGGAAGAAGATCATCACCGCGACGATGGTGATCGTGCCCGCGGCCCCGCGTCCGAGCCCGAGGACGATGAGCGGCGCGGTGGCCACGATCGGAACGGAGCGCAGGGCGATGGCGACCGGCAGGGCGACGCGGGCCAGCGCGGGCAGCAGGACGAAGAGCGCGGCGAGGACGGCGCCGAGGCCGAGCCCGGCGAGATAGCCGGGGAGGACGAAGGCCAGCGTCTCGCCCAGCGCGTGCAGCAGCACCGCGCGATGCTCTGCCGCCGCGTCGGAGGTGACGAGGAAGGCCCAGACATCGGCCGGGCGCCGCGCGAAGAAGCGGTTGAGGCCGAAGGCCTCCATGCTGCCCCACCAGAGCGCCAGCACGACGAGCACGGTCAGAAGCGGCAGGCCCGCGCGCCCGAGCCGGCGGTGGGCCGCTGGGTCCGGGCCGTCCTGCGGCACGGCGGAGAGGATCACCGGGGGCCGGTCGGACCACAGCAGGCGGCCGAGCGCGCCGACCGCGAGATAGGCGGCGATGGAGACGGCCGAGGCGACCGTGGCCAGCGCCCATGTCGCCTCGACATCGAGGCTGCGCATCGCCTGGATCGCGAGCACGCCCATGCCGCGTTCCGCCCCGGTGAACTCCCCGACCATGGCGCCGAGGAAGGCGGCGGGGGCGGCGATCCGGAGCCCGGTGACGAGGTAGGGCACGGAGGCCATCGCCCGGATCGTGACGAGTTCGGAGCCGCGGCCGCGCCCGTAGCTCGCCACGAGATCGAGCCAGGCCGCGGGTGTGGCGCGCAGCCCGACGAGGACCGGCACGAAGGTGGTGTAGTAGACGGCGAGCGCCGCGAGGGTCACCTGCGGCCCGATGCCGGGCCCGTAGAGCACCCGCAGGATCGGCCCGGTGGCGACCAGCGGCAGGCAGAAGGTGACGAGGGCGAGCGACTGGACGAGCCGTTCGAGCCGCGGTACCAGCAGCGCGAGGGCGGCGAGCGCGATCCCGGCGAGATTGCCCCAGAGATAGCCCAGCATCGCCTCGCGCAGCGTCACGGAGAGGGCGCGGGACATGAGGCCCGCGTGGTCGCGCAGGTAGGCCAGCACCTCGACCGGCCCGGCGAGCAGGTAGCTTCCGGCAAGGGCGCGGGCGAGGAGTTCCCATCCCAGCAGCACCGCGAGGAGCGACAGGACGGCCGAGGTCGCCCGCGGCGCGGCGATCAGCAGCGGATGGCGGAGCGCGCCGGTCATTCCGCCGCCAGCCTGTCCGACGGGGAATGTCCCGCGCCGCCGTTTCCGAAGAGCACGCCCGCGACCCTGCGCTCGAGCGCGCGGAAGGCGTCGCTGTCGGTCATGTCCGCCCGGCGGGGGCGCGGCAGCGGCACAGGGATGTCGGCGACGACGGCGGCCGGGCGGGCGGAGAGCACGAGGATGCGGTCGGAGAGCAGCACCGCCTCGCTGATCGAATGGGTGACGAGCACGGTGGTGGCGCCGGGTTTTTCCCACAGCCGCGGCAGTTCGAGGTTCAGGCGGCGGCGGGTCAGCTCGTCGACCGCACCGAAGGGTTCGTCGAGCAGCAGGAGCCGCGGCAGGGTGACGAGGCAGCGGGCGATGGCAGCCCTCTGGCGCATGCCGCCCGACAGCGCCGCCGGGCGCCTGTCCTCGAAACCGGCGAGCCCGACGCGCCGGATCAGGTCGTCCACCGCGGCGGGATCGGCGGGTTGCCGGGCCAGCCGGCGCGCCAGGGCGACATTGCTGCGCAGGCTGCGCCAGGGCAGGAGCGAGGGATCCTGGAAGGCGATGGACAGCGCGCCGCGCCGGCTGACCGTGCGCGGCGTCTCCCCCGCGATCAGCACGGAGCCTTCGGTGGGCGCCTCGAGCCCGGCGACGATCCGCAGCAGCGTCGATTTCCCGCAGCCCGAGGGGCCCACCAGCGCGGTGGTCGAGCCGGGGGCGAAGCGCAGGTCGGTCGGCGCCACGGCCTCGACCCTGCGGGGACCGGTGCCGAAGACCTTGGTGAGGCCGCGGCAGACGACCTCCGGCGGGCGGGCCGGTTCAGAGGCCATCGGCGTGCACCTCCTCGAGCAGCGAGCGGTCCCACATCTCCGGGCTCACCTTTCGGCCGAGCAGGCCGAGCGTCTCGATATTGGCCGCGACCGTCTCCTCGGTGAACCAGCCGAAGCCCTGCTCCTCGGTGAGGTCGGAATACATGAGCTCCACCTGGGCGGCGGCCTGCACCCTCTGCGTCTCGGGATCGAGGCCGAGATCGGGGAACATCGCGACGGTGAGCGCCGCCGCCGCCTCCGTGTCGGCGCGGTAGTCCTGCCAGCCGCGGATCTCGCCGCGCAGCAGCGAGACGAGGGTGGCGCGGTCGTTGGCGAGGCTGTCCTCGGTGACGATATAGGTCTGGGAATGCACGGCATAGCCGTGATCGGCGAGGAGCATCACGGTGTTGTCCACCCCCGCCACGGTCATGGCGACGGGCAGGTCGGTCTTCCAGCAGAGCAGGCAATCGACCTGTCCGTTCACCAGCGGCGCGGCATCGTATTGCGTCGGCACCACCTCGATCCCGTCGGGATCGACGCCGTTGATCTCGCAGAGCGCCCGCAGCACCGGCATGTTGGCGGTGGCCATGCCGATGGACCGGCCGACGAGATCGGCGGGTTCACTCACCGGGTTGTCCGTCAGGGAGGCGATGGCGAAGGGGTTCTTCTGCATCGCGACCGCGACGATGCGGAAGGGCGCGCCCTGTTCCACCGCGGCGGCGGTGTAATCGGCCGCGGAGATGCCCATGAGCGCGGTGCCGGAGACGACCGGCGGCTCCACCGGCGCGTTCGGGCCGCCGGGCTGGAGCGACACGTCGAGCCCCTCCTCCGTCCAGTAGCCCCTGTCGAGCGCGATATAGCTGCCGCCGAACTGCACCGAGGGCAGCCAGGAGAGCTGGAAGTTCACCGGCGTCTGCGCGCGGAGCGGGCCCGCGAGGGCGAGGCCGCCGAGCGCGGCGGTGCCCTGGAGGAAGCGGCGTCTGGGGAGGAGGAGCTGCGTCATGGGGAGGTCTCCGGGTGACATCTGGGCTGGGGTGGGGATCGGGATCAGGGCGCGGGCAGGAAGCTGAGATCGTAAGCCCGCGCGGGGTCGAGCGTCTCGGGATAGACCCCCGCCGCCTTCATCGTGTCGGCGAAGGCGGACCAGCGGCCGGCGTCCATGCTGCCGATCGGCACGTCCTCCTCTCCGGTCACCATGTCGCGGTCGATCAGTTGCGACATCTTGAAATCGAAGAGGCCCGCGGAATGGTCGGGATTGGCCGCCATCACCGCGCGTTTCGCCGGCTCGTAGTCGCCCGCGATGCACTGTTGCCAGCCTTCGGCCGAGGCGGCGAGGAAGGCTTCGACCGCGTCGCGGTGCGCCTCGAGCCAGTCGGACATGCCGAAGACGGTGGCGGCGTAGTCGCGATAGCCGTAATCCGCGAGCAGGATGGAGACCGGGGGCGCGTCCATCTCCTGCCCGAGGAGGAAGGCGTCCTCGGTGACATAGCCCTGCTGCACGGCGCGCGCGTCGGCGAGGAAGGGCGCGGAGGAATAGGCATAGGGGCGCAGCTGGTCGTCGGAGAAGCCGTATTCGGCCTTGAGGAACTGCCAGAATTCCATGCGCGAGAAATTGGCGACCATGATGTCGCGATCCTTCAGGTCCTCGAGCGTCTCGACCCCCTGCCCCGGATGGGCAACGAGGGTCTGGGGCGATTTCTGGAGGAAGGCGGCGACCGTCACCCCCTCGATCCCCTCGAGCGCCATGTTCATCGTGGTGAAGGAGGAGCCCATGCCGAGATCGGCGGCCCCGCCCGCGACGAGCATCGGGACATTGGTTTCCGGCCCGCCGGCGAGCAGCGTGACGTCGAGCCCGGCCGCCTCGTAGAGACCGTTCGCCTCCGCCTGGAAGAAGCCGCAATGCTCCGCCTGGGGCAGCCAGTTGAGATGGTAGCTCAGTGGCACGAGATCCTGGGCCGCCGCCGGAGAGCCGAGCAGGAGGACGGGAAGGAGCCGGCGCATCAGTCCGCCTCCGACAGTTCGTGCGAGGCACGGATCTTCGACAGCACGTAATCGCCGCAGGCGACCGGCTGGTAGAGCGGCGGGTTCTCCGCCGACTGGCAGGACGGCAGGCAGGAGATCTGCGTGCGCTCGTTCGGTCCGGTGAAGGCCACCATCGACAGGCGCCGGGTCGAGCCGGTGAGATCGCGCGGCGGGTTGGAGACGCGGTGGAGCGTCGAACGCCAGCGGTTGTTCGTCCAGCGCGCGAGCAGGTCGCCCACGTTGATGACGAAGCTGTCAGGGACCACGGGGGCCTCGCGCCAGACGCCGGTGTCGTCGCGGATCTCGAGCCCGCCCGGCGCCGCGTCCTGGCGCAGGATCGTGAGCGCGCCGTAGTCGTGGTGTTCGCCATAGCGCAACTGCCCCGGTTTCGGCGCCTCGGGCTGGTCGGGATAGTTCACGAAGCGCAGGGTCAGCGACGGGTCGGCATAATCGGCGTCGAAATATTCCTCCGGCAGATCGAGCGCGAGCGCGGAGAGCCGCGCCAGGTGGCGGCTCAGGGTGTTGATCTCTCCGGTCCACGCGCGCACCAGCCCGGCGAGCGCCGGCGGATCGTCCGGCCAGTAGTTCGTGGCATCGTTTTCCGGCCGGTGCGGCGCGGCATAGACGAGCGCCTCGCACAGGTCCGGCGGCGTCTCGCCGCTCAGGGTCTTCGCCACGCTTTCGATGCCGATCGGCAGGTAGCCCCGCCCCTTGGCCTTTTCCGGCGGGGTGAAGACGGTCTTGCGCTCCATCGGCTGATCGAAGAAGGCGGTCATCGTGTCGTAGAGCCGGCGCGCCAGATCCTCCGGCACGCCATGGCCGGTGACGATCGCGAAGCCGGTCGTCTCGAAGGCGGCTCCGAAGGCGCGCGCGACCTGCGCCCTGGCTTGGGGATCGCCGTCCAGGAAGGGGGCGATGTCGACGATCGGCAGATCGAACTCACTCATGTCGGGGCTCCGCTGTTGCTCAAATCCTGGTCTCCCCGAGCGTAGAAAGGGGAAAACGGCGGCAGCGAGCGTCTTTTTCCTACCGTGGCGTGCGCAAAAAGCGCACGCTGACGGGGGTCATGGCCGAAAAGCCAGGAAAAACAGGTGGGAAGGATGCTTCATTCCAGCCTCCTCAGGCAGCTCGACGAAATCGCCCGCAGCGGGTCGATCAGAAGTGCGGCGGAAACGCTCAATGTTTCGGCGTCTTCTATAAACCGGCGCCTGCTGCAACTGGAGGAGGAACTCGGCCTCCAGCTCTTTCACCGGCACCGGCGGGGGATGACCCTGACCGCGGCCGGGGAGATCGTGATCGCCCATATCCGCGAAACGCTCCGCGACCACGAGCGGCTGCATCTGCGCCTGAGGGAATTGCGCGGGACCGAGGGGACGCAGGTGCGGATTTCCGCGATGCACGGGCTCGCGGCGGGAATCCTGCCGCGGCTGATCCGCGAATTCCGCGCCGCGCACCCGGAGATCCATGTGACCGTCCGGGCGCAGACCACCGCCGGCGTCGATGCCGATCTCGCCATGGGCGCGGCGGACCTGGGCCTGTCCTATGCCTATCCGCAGGGGCACGGGATCGAGGCGACCGCCGTCTTTCCCACGCGGCTCGGCGTCATCGTCGCGGCGGCGCACCCGCTGGCGGCGCGCTCCGACCTGCGCCTGATGGAGCTTGCGGACCACCCGCTCGCGATCGCCGACGAGACGATGACGATCAACCATCTCGTCAGCGACGCCTTCGCGAGGGCCGGGCTGCGGATCCGCCCGACCTACAAGTCGAATTCCATCGAGCTCCTGAAATCCATGGTGCGGGCGGGGGAGGCGATCTCCTTCCTCAGCCGGATTGACGTGGACGAGGACCTGCGCACCGGACAGCTCGCCTATATCCCCATCCTCGGGCGCGAGCTGAAGAGCCACGAGCTGCGCCTCGGCCGCAGGATCGACAGCACCCTGGCGCCGGCGGTGACGCTGTTCGAGGAATCCCTGCGCCAGCACATCTCGAGGATCGAGACGCCCTGGGTCGACTGAGCCGGACGCGGCCCCCTGTCCGCCCCGGCCTGTCCGCCCTCAGCGGGTCGAGGCGCGTTCGATGAGCGCGGGGGACTCCGCGGTGAGAACCTGCGGAACGTCGAGGCCGTCGATCAGGTCGAGCAGCGCCAGCGTCGCCGCGCTCGCCACCGCGTCGAAGTGGAGTTCGACCGCCGTCAGCGGCGGGGTGGCGGCCTGGGCGCGCAGACCGTTGTAGCGGGTGGCGACCCGCACGTCCTCGGGCACGCGCAGCCCCGCCCGGCGCAGCGCCGCGAGGGCGCCGGTCGCCAGCGCGTCGACCGGCACGAGCAGCCCGTCGACCCGGTGCCCCTGTGCGAGGAGCGCGGAGAGCCCGGCCTCCGCCGCCGCCTCGCCGCGGCTCTCGTCGATGCGCAGGATCCGGGGGGTCATGCCGGTGCGCGCGGCGTGGTCGAGATAGCGCGCCTCGAAGACCTCGTAATACCGCCGCGC
This sequence comes from Celeribacter indicus, assembly GCF_000819565.1. Classification (NCBI taxonomy): domain Bacteria; kingdom Pseudomonadati; phylum Pseudomonadota; class Alphaproteobacteria; order Rhodobacterales; family Roseobacteraceae; genus Celeribacter; species Celeribacter indicus. The sequence continues at coordinate 2,149,140 of NZ_CP004393.1, read as the reverse complement.
GCTCGACCCGATCACGAGCGGGACGTGGCGCGCGCCCCGCGCGTGGAGGTGGCCGATCAGCAGGTCCGCCGTGTCCGCATAGCGCAGGTCGACATGGGCCGAGGCGGCGTCATGGGCGCCTCCGATCGCCACGGTCGGGATGGCGCGCGCGGCGAGGATCGGCAGGAAGGGATCGTCGCGCGCCGGTTCCACCAGCAGGGCGCCGTCGAGCGGCACCGCCCCCAGCGCCGCCTCCGGGTCGGGGATCGGCGGGACCAGCACCAGCGCGACGTTGCGGGTGAGCGCGGTCAGGGAGGCGGAGGCCGCGATCTCCATCATGAAGCCGAGCCTCGAGGGGCCGGCGGAAACCGCCGTCGACATGGAGGAGAAGAGCGCGATGGTGTTCGCCCGCCCGGTCCGCATGCCACGGGCGGCCATGTTCGGCCGGTATCCGAGTTCGCGGATCGCCGCGTCGATGCGCGCGCGCGTCTCGGCATCGACCCGGCGCTTGCCGTTGATGGCGTTGGAGACCGTGCCGGGCGACACCCCGGCGAGGCGGGCCACGTCGATGACGGTCGCGCGCCGTTTCGGGGGGAGTCCATGCTCTTTCATCCGCATCCTGTCCATTTTCTGTGCAGACCGGCCCTGCGAAAGCGGAAACGGCGATCATGCAGGAAATATTCGGCCCCGCGTCAATTAAAACGTTTTAATGAACGCGCCGCAAGTGCATAAGAGCTTTAAAACGTTTTAATGAACCGGAGACGACGATGACGACGCAGACTCTTTCCAAGGACATGGCCCCCGCCGTCGACCAGGTCACCCTGCGCCGCCGGCGCACCGGCCTGACCGCCGCCGATCCGCGCCGCACGGCGGGGGGCTATACGCTCTATGCCGGGCAGACCGCCGGGGGGCGGGTGGACCTCGTGGATATCGGCGGCGCGACGGCGCATCGCTGGCAGATGCCCGTGCGCGCGGGCCGGGACGCGGTGATCCTGCCGAACGGCAATCTCGGCTACAACGGCAGCCACGCCACCTCCGCCGCGCTCTACCCGGCCTGGGATCTCTGGCACGGCGGGGATTTCTACGAGGCGACGCCCGAGGGGGACATCGTCTGGCGCCACGAGGACATCTATCACCACCACGACGCGCAATGGCTTGCGAACGGCAACCTGCTCTATACCGTCGCGGCCCCCCTGCCCGCCGACAAGGCGGCGCGCGTCACCGGCGGCGACCCGCGCAAGGACGGGGCCGACGGGATCGTGCAGTCCGATATCGTGCGGGAGGTGAACCGGGCCGGGGAAACGGTCTGGGAATGGCGGATCTGGGACCATCTCGATCCCGCGGATTTTCCCGTGCACGCGATTTTCGACCGGCGCCACTGGCCGATGATCAACGGGCTTTCGGTCACCAGGGGCGGGCTCGTGCTGATGAGCCTGCGCACCACTTCGGGCGTGATCGCGGTCGAGCGGTCGACCGGCAAGGTGGTCTGGCATGTCGGCCCCGACACCGTCGCCCAGCAGCACACGCCGGTGGAGATGGAGGGCGGCACGGTGCTGTGTTTCGACAACGGCAACCTGCGGCAGGGCTCCACCTCCCCCTTCTCCCGCGCGCTGGAATTCGATCCGGCGACCGGGGCGGTCGTCTGGTCCTATGCCGATCCGATGCCGGGCTCCTTCTTCTCGCCCTACATGGGCGGCTGCCAGCGGCTGTGGAACGGCAACACCTTCATCTGCGAAAGCGCCTTCGGACGGCTCTTCGAGGTGACGCCGGAGGGGGAGACCGTCTGGGAATACGTGATCCCGGATTTCGCGGAATATCCCACCCCGCTCAACGAGTTCATCATCGGCGCGCACAACTCCTGCTTCCGTGCCCACCGCTATCGTGCGGAGCAACTGCCATGGCTTTGAGCGACCCGGCCCCCGGCGACCGCAAGGGATCGCGCCTGCCGCCCTCCGGCGTCGCGGTCCGCGCGCTGGAGGCGACGGCGAGCCTCGGCCGGCCGCTCGTGTCCTTCGCCTTCGTGCTCGCCCTCTGGGCGCTCGCGGGTGCCTTCCGCATTGTGCCCGAGGCGATCTTTCCCGCGCCCTGGTCGGTCTGGGCGGCGGCGGTGGAGATGTGGCGCAACGGCACCTTGCCGAAGGACCTGTCGGTCTCGCTGAGCCGGGCCGCCATCGGTTTCGTCATCGGCGCGAGCCTCGGCATCGCGCTCGGGCTGCTGACCGGGCGCGTGGCGCTGATCCGCACGCTGCTCGGGCCGTTCCTCTCGCTCCTGCGGCCGATCCCGGCGATCGCGCTCGTGCCGGTGGCGATCGTCTGGTTCGGCATCGGCGAGGGGTCCAAGTATTTCGTGATCTCCTACACCGTCTTCCTCACCGTCTGGTTCAACACCCATCACGGCATGGAATACGTGCCCGAGGTCTACCTGCGCGCCTCGCGCTCGCTCGGGGCGTCGCGGCGCCGCGAATTCCTGACGGTGATCGTGCCGGCCGCGGCCCCCTATATCTTTGCCGGGCTGCGGCTGGGCGTCGCCCTCGCCTTCCTGAGCCTCGTCGCGGCGGAGCTGTCGGGGGCCTCCTCCGGGATCGGCTACAGGCTCCAGGAGGCGCGCCAGTATATCCGCACGGACCGGATGTTCGCCCTGCTCGTCCTGCTCGGCGCGCTCGGCGCAATCGTGGATCTCGCGGTGCACCGGATCGGCCGCAGGATCGTTCACTGGGAACAGGGATAGGGACATGAGCACCGCAGTTCCGCAAGGCGACGTCCGCATCGACAACGTGTCGATCCGCTTCAAGGGCCGGAAAGGCCCGGTCACAGCACTCGACCCCACCACGCTCCGGCTGCGCCCCGGCACGTTCACGGCCCTCATCGGCCCGTCGGGCTGCGGCAAGTCCACGCTGATGAACGCGATCGGCGGGTTCGTCGCCCCCGCCACCGGCGCGATCACCATCGACGGGGCCGAGGTCACCGGCCCCTCCGACAAGGTCGGGGTGATCTTCCAGCAATACGCGCTCTTCCCGTGGTTCACCGCGCTCGGCAACGTCCGCTTCGCCCTGCGCCGGTTCGGCCTGCCGAAGCGCGAGGAGACCGAGCGCGCCCGCGCGGCGCTCGCGGAGGTCGGGCTGGAGAGCCATGCCGACAAATACCCGCAGCAATTGTCGGGCGGGATGAAGCAGCGCGTGGCCATCGCCCGCACCTTCGCCTGCGAGCCGAGCGTGCTGCTGATGGACGAGCCCTTTGGCGCGCTCGACGCGCAGACCCGGCTGGGGATGCACGAGCTTCTCCTGCGGGTCTGGCAGAAACACCGCGCGACGGTGCTTTTCGTGACCCATGACGTCGACGAGGCGCTGCTGCTGGCCGATGACGTCCGGGTGATGAGCCAGGCGCCGGGGCGGCTCATCCGCCACTATCCGCTGCATCACCCGCGCCCGCGCGCCTTCAGCCGCTCGGGCGCCGACCTCCTCGAGATCCGCGAGGACATCCTCGCGCTTCTGCGTCCCAATCCCGCACATGCCACAACCCCCTGAAACCGACAGGAGAGACCATGACATATTTCCGCACCCTCGCACTGGGCACGGCCCTTGCCCTCGGCCCGATCGCCGCACAGGCCGACACGCTCGTCTTCGGCTGGAGCCCGAACCCGCAGACGCCGCAGGTCGACGTCGCACTTGAGAAGGACTATTTCACCGAGGCCGGGGTCGAGGTCGAAATCGTCCCCTTCGACAGCGGGCGCGCCGCCTTCGAGGCGCTGCTCGGCGGGCAGGTCGACGTCGCCTTCATGGCCGAATTCCCGGCCGCGACCGGCGCGCTGACGGGACAGGAGTTCGCCATCGTCGGCGATCTCGCGCGCTTCACCGGCTCGCGGCTCATCGGCAATTCCGACGCCGGCCCGCTCGACAGTCCGGCGGATCTGGCCGGCCGCAGGATCGGCACGACCATCGGCACCAACGTGCATTTCTTCCTCGACACGCTGCTCTCGGAGGCCGGGGTTGAGGCGGAGATCGTCTCCGCCGCGCCGCCGGATCTGGTGCCTGCGGTCACCCGCGGGGATGTGGAGGCGATCGTGCCCTTCCCCACCTTCTACAGCGCCGCGCAGGAGACGCTCGGGGAGAAATACACCGAACTGCGCCCGGAGAGCTACCAGGTCCATTACATCCTCGCCGCGACGCCGGAGATGGTCGGAGACCGCGCCGCGACGCTCGACGCCTTCATGGGCGCGCTCGCAAAGGCCGATGCGGATGTCGCCGCCGACCCCGAGGCCGCGATGGCGGCCGTCTCCGCCTCGATGAACGGCGCGATGAGCCCCGAGGCGCTGGCGGCGATGTGGCAGGATGTGGAGATCGGGCTGACGCTCGACGACGGGCTCACCGACCTGATCCTTGCCGAGGCCGAATGGATCCTCGCGCAGGGCGTGGTGCGCGCCGAGCCGCTGAGCCGCGCCGCGGTGGAGGCGATCATGGCGCCGCAGTCGCTGGAGAAGGCGACCCGATAACTTGGTGGCGCGCCCGGTCCCGCGGCCGGGCGCCCCCCGCATGGGCATGGGCAGGGCTGGCGGCGCGACCGCCTGCCCGCCGCCGGATCTCCCTCCCACGTTCGGATCTGATGGCTCCACCGCGCTGCGCCGGCCTCGCCGCGCAGGGCGGCGGGGCGTCTTTCTCCGGGCCGGGCGGACCCGGAACGGTCCGGCATCCGCAGACCGGCGCCCTCGCCCGCTCCGTCGCGGCGCTCACGCGGGGGCGGCCGGCGAGGCGATCGTCTCCCCTTCGATGAAGGAATATCCGAGGTCGACCGGGATCTCCGCGCCGGCGGTCCCGGCCGCGCCGAGCATCACGAGCAGCCGCGCCGCCGCGATCTCGCCGAGGCGGCGGAATTCGAGGCGGACGGTGGAGAGTTTCGGGTCGACATATTGTGCCATGATCGTGTCGCCGCAGCCGGTGACCGAGATGTCGCGGGGCACGGAGCGCCCGGCGCGCTGGCATTGCGCGATGACGCCGAGGGCGAGGATGTCGCCGGTGCAGGCGATGGCGGTGAGATCGGGCATCGCCGCCAGCAGCCGCAGCGTCGCCTGCCGCGCGTCCTGCGCGTCATAGCCCGCCGTTTCGGCCACCGCCACCTCGGGCAGCGGCAGGCCGAGTTCGGACAGCCGCGCCCGCGCGCCCGCCAGCCGGTCGGCGACGGGGCGGGTGTTGCGCGTCGGCCCGGTGACGATGCCGATCCGCCTGTGGCCGCTCTCCACCAGCCTGTCGATGGCGCAGGCCATCGCGGCGGCATCGGGCATGGCGATGGAGACAAGCCCCGCGCCGCCTTCCGGGTCGTCCTGGCTGACCACGGCGATCTCGCGCTGCGCCATGAGCGGCAGAAGGTCGGGGTGGCGATAGGAGCCGGTGAGGATGATGCCCTCGACGCCGCGCTCCATCATCATCCGCGCCTGCTCGAGTTCCTTCTCCGGGCTGCGGTAGGAACAGGAGATCAACAGGCCGTAGCCCGCCGCGTTCAGAACCTCCTCCACCCCCGCGATGGTCGGCGCGAAGATCGGGTTGCCGAGCGCCGGCACGATCAGCCCCACGGTCATCGACCGCCGGCTCACCAGCGACCGCGCCGCGATGTTGGGGATGTAGTTGACGCGGTCGAGCACGTCCTGCACCGCGTTGAGCTTTGCCGGCGTCACCAGCCCGGTGCGGTTGATGACGCGCGACACGGTGGAGACGGACACGCCCGCCATGCGGGCGATGTCCTTGATCGTGACCTCGGCCGCGCGGGTCCGACCGGACGGCTTTCGCACCCGCGCCTGTTCACTCATCCGCGTTCCCCGTCCCGTACCTTGCCCGTCTCGTTTCGTTCTGACCGGAAATCGCCCGCCGGACAACTCCCTTCTCCGGGGCGCGCGCGCGGAGGATCATGCCGGTTCGGTCTCGGCCCCGTATTTCTGGACCGTCCTGAACCGGCTCACGAGATAGTCCCCGGAGGAGATCGGCGCGTGGCGCGGCGGGTTCTCCGCCGAACAGCAGCCCGGCAGGCATTCGACCGGCGCGTGGTAGTCGAGGTTGTAGAACATCGGGATCGAATAGCGCTCCTTTCCGGTGCGGTTCACGACCCGGTGCGGATTGGAGACATAGAGATCGTTGGTCCAGCGCTGGAACAGGTCGCCGATATTCACCACGAGCGTGCCGTCGACATAGGGCGCCCGGATCCATTCGCCGTCGCGCTTCTGGAGCTCGAGCCCGCCGATCGGATCCTGGTTCAGCAGGGTGATCATGCCGTAATCGGTATGGGGCGCCACGCCGAAGGCGTTCTCCGGCGAGGCCGGCGGCTGCGGCGGATAGTGGAACAGGCGCATCTGGACCATGGGCTTCTGCGTATACTGGAGGAAATGATCCTCCGGCAGGTCGAGCGCCACGGCGATCAGCCTCAGCATCCGCTCGCCCAGCGCCCTGGTGGCGGCGAAATAGGCCTCGGAGGCCTCGCGCAGCCACGGCAGCTCCTCGGGCCACTGGTTCGGCGCATGCAGCGGCAGGCGCGCGGTCACGTCGGGATCGTCCGCGGGCAGGTCGACGCCGATCTCGTAGCTTTCCTTCAGGTCGGGCTGGAAGCCGGGATGCTGGTTGATCCCCTGTTTCATGAAGCCGCGCCGGTAGACCGGATCCATGACATGCGCCTCCCGCGCCTCGGCCGGCAGGGCGAAATACCGGCGCGTCGCGCCGAAGATCTCGTTGGTGAGGCGCTCGGGCACGCCGTGGTTCGAGATGTAGAAGAAGCCGGTGTTGCGGCAGGCCTCGTCGAGCTGGCGGGCAAGCTCGCGGATGTCGCCGCCCTGCGTCAGCGGGGTGAGGTCGAGCACGGGCACCTCGTCGGGGCTGGCCACACGGGGAAGATCGGTCATTGGGGTTTCCTTTCGTCAGTTTGCGGGCGGGTCAGGCGCCCGTCACCTCGGCATGGGTTTCGGACCAGAACAGCAGGCGCCTCTGGATCGCGACGACCAGAAGGTGAAGTCCGACGCCGATCAGGGACAGCAGGATCAGGATCGCGAAGACCCCTGCCATGTTGAAGTTGAAGTTCATTTGCAGGATGAGGTAGCCGAGCCCGGCGCGCGCGCCGACGAATTCGCCGACGATGGCGCCGATCACCGAGAGGACGGCGGCCACGTCGAGCCCGACGAAGATATAGGGCAGAGCCTGCGGCAGCCGCGCCATGCGGAAGATCTGCCATTCGCTCGCGGTGCAGGCGCGCAGCATGTCGATCTGGTCGCGCGGCGCCGAACGCAGGCCGACGATGGTGTTGGCGAGCAGCGGGAAGAAGGCGATGGTCGCGGTGATGATGATCTTGGAGGTCAGCCCGTAGCCGAACCAGATCACCATGATCGGCGCGATCGCCACCTTGGGGAGGGTCTGGAAGGCGACGACATAGGGATAGACGAGGCGTTCCATGAAGGGCGACAGGCCGATGAGCACGCCGAGCACGATGCCCACGCCCGCGCCGATGGCGAAGCCTGCGAGGATTTCCCACAGCGTCACCAGCAGATGCGGCCAGAACAGGCCGGAGGCGAAGCCGTCCCACATCGCGACGGCCACGGCCGAGGGGCGCGGCAGGACGATCCTGGGCACGTCGAGCAGGATCACGAGCCCTTCCCAGGCAACCAGCACCACGACGAGAAGCGACAGCGGCAGCAGTCGGCTCTCCTTCCAGGAGCGCGGCGCGGGGGCGGGGTCGGCCGCGGCGTGGGGCGCGGCGGGGGCCGCAACGTCGAGATCGGTCATCAGTCCAGCTCCATCGTGCTGTCGAAATGCCGCCGGATGCGGCCCACATGGGCGCCGAATTCCGGCGTGTTGAACATGTCCATCCGGCGCGGCCGCGGCAGGTCGACCTCGATCACCTCGGCGATGCGGCCGGGCCGCGGCGACATCACCACCACCCGGTCCGCGAGGAAGACCGCCTCGGGGATCGAATGGGTGACGAGCAGGATCGTGGCCCCGAGGCTCTTCCAGAGGCGCAGCAGTTCCATGTTCATGGTCTCGCGCGTCATCGCGTCGAGCGCGCCGAAGGGTTCGTCCATCAGCAGGAAGGCAGGGTCCTGCACCAGCGCCCGGCAGATGCCCACCCGCTGCTGCATGCCGCCGGAGAGTTCCCGCGGATACTTGTCCTCGAACCCGTCGAGCCCGACCATCGTCAAAAGCCGCTGCGCCCGCTGCCGCGCCGCGCCGAGATCGCTCTTCTGGACGATGGCCGGCACCATGACATTCTCGATCACCGACCGCCACGGCAGCAGGACCGGCGCCTGGAACACCACGCCCAGATCACGGTTCGGCCCCTCCACCGCGCGGCCGGCGATCTCGACCTGTCCCGCGCTCTTGTCGAGGATGCCGGCGAGGATCTTCAGGAGCGTCGATTTCCCGCAGCCCGAGGGGCCGACGATGGTGATGAATTCGCCGTCGGCCACGTCGAGCCGGATATCGTGCAGCGCGTGGACGTTGCCCTTGTCGCGCGTCGCATAGATCTTCTCCAGCGCGGAGATGCGGACGAGCGGGCCGGAGGCCGCAGCGGGGAGACCGGTCGCATCCGGCATCAGTTCACCATGGCGCAGTCGCGCGCCGCCGCCCGGATCGCCTCTGCGTCGAAATCGTTCACCTGCGCGGCATAGTCTTCGATCTCCACGAGATAGGACGCGGGATCCACGGTGCCGTCGATCACCCCCGTCTCCTGAAGGAAGCTCTGGAGCCGGTCGAAGCCGTCGGGATCCACCGTGCCCCAGATCTCGCCGCCGTTCAGTTCGAAACCGGCCTTCAGGGTGGCAAGCTGGGCGTTGATGTTGTTCAGATCCCACGCGAGGAGCGTCTCCTCGTCGGCGCCCGTGGGCTTTGTCTCGGGATAGTTCTGCCAGTGCAGCTTCACCGCGCATTCCGGGTTTTCCAGCGCGAAGACCGTCGCCTTGGCGATGCCGCGGGCGATGCCGACCACCATGTCGGGATCGGACTCGACGGTATCGGCCATCACCGCCAGCGAGTAATCGGGATATTCCGCCCAGGTGTCGGAGGCGAGCTGGCGCAGCTCCAGCCCCGCATTCTCGAACCCGGCGGTGGCCGAGGCCCAGTAGAGCAAGGCGTCCACGTCCCCGGTCCTCAGCGCCTCGACCGGCGCGGCGCCGAGACCCAGGGGAATGAGTTCGAGATCGGTCTGCGGATCCAGCCCCTCGGAGGCGAGCCAACTGTTCATCAGCGGAATCCCACCCGTCGCGAGCGAGAACACCCCGATCGTCTTGCCCTTCAGGTCCTGCGGCGCGGCGATGTCGCTGTCGGCGGGGACCGAGACCGACCAGTCGATCACGCCATTCGCCATCGCGACCTTCACCGGCAGATCGTTCACCACGTTGCCCTGCACGATGACGCTCGCGTTGACCTGGGCGAAGGCGGCATTCCCCGCCACCATCTGCTGAAGCGCCTGGAGCGAGGCGCCGACCGGCTCCACGCTGACCTCGTAGCCCTCCTCCTCCCAATAGCCGAGCGTCACCGGCAGCGTCAGCATCGGATAGCCGACATTGAGGACCGAGGTGCCGACCGCGATGGTGAGCGGCTGCGGGTCCTGCGCGACGGCCGGAGCGGTCAGTCCCGTGGTGGCGAGGGCGAAAACGAGGACGGCGCTTGGCTTCATGACATTCTCCTGGGGCTGTGTGCGAACGGGGTCGTCTGGCATCCGCGACCCTCTGTGTGAGATTCACCCTTCCCTCTGAAAACGCTTTCTGCAAACGTTGCCAAACCCGGAAAAATGCCGAGGATTTCCCGATGAAATATACATTTTCAATATGTTAATCGGAAAAGCGCACAATCCGTGGTCGTTTGCGAAACCGAGGCAAAAACGAAGCGCCGGAGAATGCGTCAGGCTGCGGGCGGGAATGGTCAGAAACTGGGCGCGATGTGAACGCGCCCGAATCGAAGGAGAGAAGATGATCGACGTTTCAACCCTGCCCAAGGCAGAGCTTCACATGCATATCGAAGGCTCGCTCGAGCCCGAGATGATGATCGCGCTGGCGCGGCGCAACGGCGTGAAGATCCGCTTCGACACGCCGGAGGAGGTCGCCGCCGCCTGCGAATTCGACAATCTCCAGACCTTCCTCGACCTCTATTATGCCGGGCTGACGGTGATGCGGACCGAAGAGGATTACTTCGAGGTGACCCATGCCTATCTGAAAAAGGCGCATGAGGATGCGGTGCGCCGGGTCGAGCTTTATTTCAGCCCGCAGGCCCATGTCCGCCGGGAGATCCCCGTGCCGACGATGATGGCCGGGATCGCCGCGGCCTTCGACGCGGGCAAGCGCGATTTCGGCATCGACAGCGCCCTGGTCTGGGGCCTGCAACGGCAATATTCCGAAGAGGAGGCGTTGCAGACCCTCGATCTGGCGCGGGGATACGAGGACCGGATCGTCGCGCTCGGGATGGGCGGGCCGGAGGTCGGGAACCCGCCTTCGAAATTCCGGCGCGTCTATGCGGAGGCGAAGGCCCGCGGCTGGAAGACCTCGATCCACGCCGGCGAGGAAGGTCCGCCCGCCTATATCCGCGAGGCGCTGGAGCTGCTGGATGTGGACCGGATCGACCACGGGGTGCGTGCCTGGGAAGATCCCGCGCTCGTGGCCGAGCTCGCGGCGCGCGGCACCTGCCTGACCGTCTGTCCGCTGTCGAACGTCCGCCTGCGCGTCTACGACCGGATGGAGGATCACCCGGTTGCCGCGCTGCTGCGCGCAGGGGTCAGGGTCACGGTGAATTCGGACGATCCGCCCTATTTCGGCGGCTATGTGAACGAGAATTACCGCGCCTGCCAGGAGGCGCTGTCCCTCACCGACGCGGAGACCGTCCAGCTCCTGCGCAACAGCTTCACCGGATGTTTCCTCCCCGAGGCGCAGATCTCGGCCTATCTGTCGGAGTTGGACGGGGCGGTGGCCGCGGCGCGCGCGGGGGCGAGATGACCGCGCCGGACGCCCGCCTCACGGTGATTCAGCGCCCGCTCTCGGGCAATTGCTGGAAGGTGCGGCTTTGCCTCGCCGAGGTGCAGAGGCCCTATCGCACGGTCGCTCCGGAAGACCTGCCGGAGGCGGCGTTTTCCCGGTTCTCCCGGCGGCGGAGGATTCCGGTGCTGCTCGAGGAGGGGCGCCCGCCGCTGGAGGAATCCGCGGCGATCCTCCTGCGCCTCGCGCGCGGCACGGATCTGTTGCCGGAGCGGTTCGGCGATGTCGTCCTTTCCTGGCTGATCTGGGACCAGGCGGAGCTGTCAAAGCCTCTCGCCCTGCCCCGCCACTACGCCCGGACGGGCCAGAGCGGCGCTCGCGCGGAGGAGATCGCGCGGCTTCGGCAGGAGGCCCATGCCGGCCTCGCCTTTCTCGACGGGTGGCTGTCCGCCCGCGACTGGCTGGCGGGGGACGGGTTCACCGTCGCGGATCTCGGCCTGCATTGCTATGTCGCGCTCGCGGGCGAAGGCGGGACCGACATCGCCCCCTATCCCGCGGTCCGCGCCTGGCTCGACCGCATCCGCGCCCGGCCGCGCTGGCAGCCGCTCACCGCCTGAACCGGCGGCGGGCCGTCATTGCGTCACCCGCCGCAGGAACCGCCTCAGCCGCTCGTCCCGCGGCGCGTCGAAGATCTGTTCCGGCGGCCCCTGCTCGACGATCCGGCCGCCCTGCATGAAGATGATCCGGTCCGCGATCTCGCGCGCGAACTGCATCTCGTGGGTGACGATCAGCATGGTCTGCTTCTGTTCCGCGACGCTGCGCATCAGGTCGAGCACCTCGCCCACCCATTCCGGGTCGAGCGAGGAGGTCGGCTCGTCGAACAGGATCAGCTCCGCGCCGATCGCCATCGCCCGGCCGATCCCCACCCGCTGCTGCTGGCCGCCCGAGAGGCTGGCGGGATAGCTGTCCGCCTTGTCCGACAGCCCGGTCTCCGCCAGCACCGCGAGGGCGCGGCGTTCGGCCTCCTCCTTCGGGCGGCCCTGCACGGTGACGAGCGCCTCCATGATGTTCTCCTTCGCCGTCCGGTTGGCGAAGAGCGCGTAGTTCTGGAAGACGAAGGCCGTGCGCCGGCGCAGCGCGAGGATCTCCGCGCGCGTCGCATGTGCCGCGTCGACGGTCACGTCCCCCATCGTGATCCGTCCCGCGTCGGGCGTGTCGAGGAAGTTGAGGCAGCGCAGCAGGGTCGACTTGCCGGTCCCCGACGGGCCGATCACCACAACACGCTCGCCATGCCCGATATCGAGGTCGATCCCGTCGAGCACCGTGGTCGGCCCGAAACGCTTGTGCAGGTCACGGACGGAGATCATCGTGCATAGGCCCTGTTGAGATAGGTCTCGAGCCGCTTCTGGCCCTGGTTCAGCAGTTCGACCATGCCCCAGTAGATGATCGCCACCACGAGGAAGGCCTCGAAATAGAGGAAGCTGCCCGCCGCCTCCTTCTGGGCTGCGCCCATCATCTCGGTGACGCCGAGAGTGAAGGCGAGCGAGGTGCCCTTGATCATGTCGATGAAGTAGTTGACGAGCGTCGGCGCGGCCACCCGCGCGGCCTGCGGCAGGATGATCCGGCGCATCATCTGCCATTGCGTCATGCCGATCGACCGCGCCGCCTCCCACTGGCTGCGGTCGACGCCGAGGATCGCGGCGCGGATGGTTTCGGCCATATAGGCGGCGAAATGCAGCGTCAGCCCCATGATCGCCGCGGTCACCCCGTCGATATTGGTCAGGACGCTGACCACCTGCGGCAGCCCGTAATAGAACAGGAAGAGCTGCACCAGCAGCGGGGTGCCGCGAAAGAAGCTGATGAACAGCACCACCAGCCAGTCGAGCCAGCGGAGGGGAAACACCCGCTCGACCGCCAGGAGCGAGGCGAGGAGGAGCGCCAGCACCATCCCCGCCCCCGCCATGGCGAGGGTCAGCGGCACATATCCGAGGATCACGGGGACCAGCCCCAGCATGTAGTCGAGGTCCAGTCCCCGCATGGCTCAGTCCGGGCTGGTGATGTCGGTGCCGAACCACTTCTGCGAGATCTCCGCGAGCGTGCCGTCCTCGCGCAGCGCGGTGAGCGCGGCATCGACCTCATCGCGCAGCGCCATGCCGCGCTTGTCGCTGCGGAACGGCAGCGCGTTGCGGATTTCGGAAAAGGGCGCCCCGGCAAGCGCCAATGGCAGCGGGCTTTCCTGAATGAGCTGTGCCGAGGAGACGCGGTCCATCACGAAGGCATCGACCCGGCCAAGGGCGGTGTCCTGGGCGATATTCGATTCATAGGTCCGGATGTCGATCTCGTCGGCATAGGGCAGCTCGCGCAGCAGCTCCTCGAAATTGGAGCCGAGATTGACCGCCACGGTGCGCCCGCGCAGGTCCTCGACCCCGCCGATCCCGGCATTGCCCTCGCGCACCACCACCTGCGCGCCGTCATAGACATAGGGCTGGGTGAAGGCGAAGCGCGCCTCGCGTTCGGGCGTGATCGTGATCTGGTTGGCGATGGTGTCGATCCGGCCGGATTCCAGCGCGCCGATCAGGCCGGAAAAGGACATGGTGGCGAATTCGATCCCGAGCCCCGCCCGCTCGCCGACGGCATTCATCACGTCGACCTCGAATCCCTGGAGCACGCCCTGCCGGACGAAGGTAAAGGGAAAGTAGCCGCCCGACATGCCCACGCGCAGCGTCGGCGCGTCCTGAGCGACGGCGGCACTTCCGAGCACGAGCGTGACGACGGCGGCGATCATGGATCTGAGCATGTCCGGACTCCCTTGACGGTGTGGGCGATGTGGCCGCCTGCCGGGAGGGACCATCCCGCCGGCAGGTGACTCCCCAGATAGCGCGCCCCGCCGCGCTGTCGATCACCGGCGCGGGGACGGCCGGATCGGCACCCCGAGTGTCTCGCCGCGCGGCTGCGCGCTGCGGCGGGCCGGTGCCGCGCAAGCTGTGGGGGGCTATCCGGCCATCCTGATGTGCCAGGTGATCGCCTTGCGGTAGCCCTGCCGCTCCAGAAGCGCGATCTTCGAGTGCCAGGCCGCCGGGCAGACGACCAGCACGGAATGGGCCCCGCGCCGCTCGCGCGCGGCCTCTGCCGCGGCAAGCAGGGCTGCGGCTTCGGACCCGGCCGGGCCGAGCCTCAGGGGATCTTCCGTGGCCTCATGGAAGAAATCGTCGATCATGCCCACGCCCGAGATGTCATGCGGCGGTGGGAAATGCAGCGGGGTCGCCGGCTGGGAGATCGCATAGCCCCGGAGGCGGCCGCCGTCCTCCGACACGACCATGTCGCGGTCCGCAAGGGTGAGGCTGCGCGTCATCCAGGCGCCGAAGCGGCTGTCGGCCGCCTCGTGCGGCGCCCAGAACCGCGGATGCAGCGCGTGCAGGATGCGCCTGTGCACCGCGCTCGCCGCGACGATCCCCGGCACATCCGCCGCACGGGCCGGCCGCACCCCTGCCCCTTCGGCGTCCCGGCTGAGCCCGGTCCTGGCGAAATACAGGGTCAGGGGCTCATAGCCTTGATCCGCAAGATGCCCCTCCCACGCGCCCCCCGCCACGCTCGAGCCCAGAAGGATCCGCGCGCCGGCGCCGGTCAGATCCGCCTCCGCGGCCTCGAGCAGAGCGTGCCGTACACCGGCCGGGGCATCGGGCGCGACGAAGCTGTCCTCCATGATCAGGCCGGGCGGGCCGAATTCCCCCGCATAGATCGGCGGAACCGGCAGCAGGATGGAATGCGCCACCCCGACCGCGCGCCCCCCGGCCTCGGCGATCAGCCAGTGCTGGCGAAAGGGCGGCCTTTCGTCCGTCATCGCCGCCGCCACGGCCGAACGTGCCTTGTCCCGCGCCTCCCGGTCCAGGTGCCACAGGCCGGGATCGGCGGCATGACGGTCTTCGGCATCGGCCAGCAGCAGCTCCGCGAGCGCGTCGAGATCATCGCGCCCGGCAGGTCGGATCGTGAAGGTCATGGCGGTCCCTTTCGTCGCCGGTCATCGGATGTTCTGCATTGCCCTACCGATGGCAGAACCGGAATGAATTGACAAAGCAGCAATTCTGCCGACGCTGTCAGAAAATCTGACACCGGTCGCCTGATGGAGAAACTGAATCTCAACGCCCTGCGCGTCTTCGCCATGGCCGCACGCCACGGCAGCTTTCTGCGCGCCGCCGAGGCGCTGCACGTCTCGCACGGCGCGGTGTCGCAACGCATCCGGCAGCTCGAGGCCGATCTCGGCGTCGTGCTGTTCGACCGCACGCCGCGCGGTGTTTCCCTGACCCCGAAGGGCCGGACCTATCACGCGGCGGTCGAGGAGGCGCTGGCGGTCCTCACCGCGGCCACCGCCGATCTGAGCCGCTCGGGCCATCGGGTCACGCTGCATCTCGGCCCGTCCTTCGCCGCGAAATGGCTGATGCCGCGGCTGGGCGCCTTCAATGCCCGCTTCCCCGAGATTGCGCTGACGACCGAGGTTCACCACACCCCGCTGCGGCGCAACCTCGGCCGGAACGAGATCGCGCTCTGGCCGGAAAGGACGCCCGCGCCGAACCCCGCGCATCACCTGCGGCGCCTGTGCCGGATACGGCTCGTGGCCCTGTGCAGCCCGGATTTTCCGCGCCCAGAGGGGCCCGTCGAGACCGCGACGCTCCTGTCCTTTCCCCTGCTTCAGGACTCCCATCGCAGGTGGGAGCGCCTGATCGAGGACAGCGGTCATGCCGGTCCGCACACCCTCCTGAACTTCGACCGCTCGGCGCTGGCGCTGGATGCGGCCGTCCAGGGCCACGGGGTCGCCATCGCCCCGACCTACATGGCCGAGGCGGATCTGCGCGCCGGGCGCCTCGTCGGGATCTGGCGCGGCCCGGCGCCCTCGGCGGACCACCTCTTCCTGTCCTGGTCCCGGCACCATGCGCGCGAGACGCCGCTGCGGCAGACCGTGGCGTGGATCCTGTCGGAATTCGGCGTGGAGGCCGCGGCGTAGACCGTAACCCGAAGCGCCATCCCGGAGGCGCGGGCACGGGCGGAGCCGCCGCGCTGCGGCCTGCGGTGGGCGTGGCGTGATCGGAAAACGCACAGGGGGTGAGGAAATTTGAAGGGATTCGCCCTCCGCCCCGCCTTGCATCCCGTGCCGCCTTTTTGCGATACGCGGAATTAACCTGCGTTTTGCCGCGGTTTTCGGCAATTTGGGAACGAAACCCCCGCTCCGCACGCAGCGGTTTTTCACGGGCCGCTTTCGCCGCCCCTCTTTCAACTGTCTGGGAGGACAACATGACGACCCTATTCAAGGCTGCGGCCCTTGCCACCGTGTCCCTCGGCGCAATGTCCGCGCCGCTGTTTGCAGAGATCGAACCGGTGACCCTGCGCCTCGCCCATGTGGTGAACGAACAGGACGGGTTTCACGCCGCCGCGACGAAATTTCAGGAACTCGTCGCCGAGCGCTCTGACGGCGCGATCTCCGTCGAGATCTTCCCCAACGCCACGCTGGGCGACGAGCGCACGCTGCTCGAGGGGATGCAGATCGGCACCGTGGACATGGGCGTGATCACCAACGGCCCGGTGTCGAACTTCCTCGAGGAGATGGCTGTGTTCGAACTGCCGTTCCTCTTCCCCTCCCCCGAAGCCGCCTACAGCGTGCTCGACGGCGAGATCGGCCAGGAACTCCTCGACCGCCTCTCCGAGGTCAACCTCAAGGGCCTCGCCTATGCCGAGCGCGGCTTCCGCAACCTCACCAATTCGGAACGTCCGGTCACCGCGCCCGAGGATCTCGACGGGCTGCGCATCCGCGTGATGGAGAACCCGGTCTATATCGACACCTTCCGCGAACTCGGCGCCGACGCGATCCCGATGGCCTGGACCGAGGCGCTGACCGCGATGCAGCAGGGCACGATCGACGGCCAGGAGAACCCGGTCGGCGTGGTCTATTCCTTCAAGCTGAACGAGACTCAGACCAACATGACCATGACGCGCCACACCTATGCGCCGGCGATCTTCGTCATGGGCATGCCGAAATGGAACCAGCTCTCCGGCGAGGCGCAGGAGATCGTCTCCGAGGCCGCGCAGGAGGCCGCCGAATACGAGCGCGCGCTCAACGCCGAACTCGAGGCCGAACAGCTCCAGGCGCTCAAGGACGCGGGCATGACCGTGGTCGAGGATGCGGACCTCTCCGCCTTCGCCGCCGCGATCCAGCCGGTCTACGAGGAATACGGCGAGAAATTCGGCGATTACCTGCCGCGCATCCGCGAGGCGCTGAAGTGACATGCTGACCGCGCTGGCGTGGATCGACCGCCTTCTGGGCGCCGTGCTCAAACCCGTGGTCTTCGCGGGGATGGCCGGGCTGACGGCGGTGATCACGCTCCAGATCGTCTCGCGGGTGTTCTTCACCTCCGTGAGCTGGACCGAGGAGGTCGCGCGCTTCCTGCTGATCTGGATCACCTTTCTCGGTGCCACGCTGGCCTGGCAGCAGGGGCGGCATATCGCGGTCACGGTCCTGCGTGACGCCTTGCCGCCCGCCCTGAACCGGATCGTGACGGGGGCGGCCGTGCTCGTCGCGATCACCTTCCTCGTCGCGCTGGCGCGGATCGGCTGGACCTATACCGGCATGCAGAGCTTCCAGAAATCGCCCTCGATGCGCCTCTCGATGAGCTATGTCTATGCCGTCATGCCGATCTCTGCCGCGCTGATGGCGGGGCTGTCCGTCATCGACCTGCTGCGCCTGCTCGCCGGGCAGCCGATCCGCGCGGCGCATACGGAGCTCGATGTCGATCCCGAGGTCTCCGTCCTGCCGCCGGATGCGGGGGAGACACGGCCATGAGCCTCGTTCTCGCCGGTTTCTTCGTCCTCTTCCTTCTGATGGGCATTCCCGTCGCGATCGTGATCGGCGCGGCGACGATGACCGCGCTCGACATGTCGGGCATGCCGCTCATGGTCGTGCCGCAGCAGATGTTCTCCGGCATCAACTCCTTCGCCCTCGTCGCCGTGCCGATGTTCGTCCTCGCGGGCGACATCATGGCGCAGGGAGAGATCTCGAAACGGCTCGTGGCCTTCGCGGATTCGATGTTCGGCTTCATCAAGGGCGGGCTGTCGATCGTCTCGGTGCTCGCGGGCATGTTCTTTGCCGCGATCTCCGGCTCCGGCGCGGCCACGACCGCCGCCGTCGGCGCGAGCCTCGTGCCCGAGCTGAAGCGCAAGGGCTACGATCCCGCCTCCGCCGCCTCGCTCATCGCCGCCTCCGGCACCATCGGGGTGGTCATCCCGCCTTCGGTGCCGATGATCATCTATGCGGTGATCGCACAGGAATCCGTGCGCGAGCTGTTCCTCAACGGCTTCATCCCCGGCATCGCCATGGGGGCCGGCCTGATCGCCGTCGCCCTGGTGCAGGGCCACCGCCGCGCCTATCCGCGCGGCACCGCCTTCAGCCTGCGGACCATCGGCCGGACGCTCATCTCGGCGAGCTGGGGCCTGTTCGCCCCGCTCATCATCCTCGGCGGCATCTTCTCCGGCGTCTTCACCCCCTCGGAAGCGGCCGTGGTCGCGGTGAATTACGCGATCCTCGTCTCGCTCTTCGTCTATCGCGACATGAGCCTGAGACAGCTCTATCACGTCATGGTCCGCGCCGGTGTGACCACCGCCGTGATCATGTTCGTGATCGCCGCCTCCTCGGTGCTGAGCTGGACGCTTTCGAGCTGGCAGGTGCCGAACCAGATCGCCACCGCGGCGCTGTCGCTGTCCTCCAACACCTATGTGCTGCTCCTGCTCGTCATGGCGGTGATCCTTCTGGCCGGCGTGTTCCTCGAGACCGCCTCCGCGCTCATCATCCTGACGCCGATGCTCCTGCCGCTCGCCGCCCAGCTCGGCCTCGGCACGGTGCATTTCGGGATCATCATCGTCGTCGGTCTGGCCATCGGCATGGTCACCCCGCCGGTCGCGATCAACCTCTTCGTCGCCTCGACCACGGCGGGGCTGCCGATCGAGCGGATCACGCGGGCGGTGCTGCCCTATCTCGCGGTGCTGCTGCTCGTCTACCTGCTGATCGCCTTCCTGCCGCTCGCCCTCTGACGCCCTGCGGACGGGACCGGCCACCGGGGCCGGACAGAGCACGAAAAGAACCACCGGCCGGCCGCGCGCCAGCGCCGATGGCACGCGGATTGCGGACCCGATCCCGAAAGGAGTGCCCCCATGACGATCAACCTCAACGGCCGGACCCGGCTTTTCCCGCTTCTCGGAGACCCGATCATCTACGCCCGCTCACCCGACTGGCTGAGCAAGCACATGGCCGAGCGCGGGATGAACTGCATCTCGCTGCCGATGGAAGTGCCGGATGGAAAGCTCAAGGTGGTGATGGACGGCCTCGCGGCCACCGGCAATGTGGACGGCATCTGCCTGACCATGCCGCACAAGGTCACCGGCCGCCAGTATTGCGCGACCGTCTCGGAGACCTCGCGCCTGATCGGCGTGGTCAGCGCCCTGCGCCGCAACAGCGACGGCTCCTGGCATGGCCACACGACGGATGGCGATGCCTTCGTCAAGGCGCAGATCGACAACGGCGCCAGGGTGGAGGGCGCGCGGGTGCTGGTGCTGGGCGCCGGCGGCGCGGGCAGCGCCATCGTCATCTCGATGCTCGACCACGGCGCGAGGGAGGTGGTCGTGCATGATGCCGACGACAGCCGCGCGCAGAAGATCGTCCGACTGCTGAAGGAGAAGGCCGGCGACCGCGTCAGGACCGGGACCAGCGATCCCACCGGGTTCGACCTCGTCAGCAACGCGACCCCCATGGGCATGGCCGAGGGCGACCCGCTGCCGCTGGACCCGGCAAAGCTCGACGCCGCGACCTTCGTCGGCGACGTCGTCGCGGGCCATGGCCAGACACCGCTCATCAAGGCCGCCCGCGAGGCCGGTTGCAGGACCGCCGATGGCGACGCGATGGTGGTCGCGGTCCTGGACGTCATGTGCGATTTCCTCGAGGACGCCTGGACATAGATCCCGCGGGGGGC
Source organism: Celeribacter indicus (assembly GCF_000819565.1). Taxonomy (NCBI): domain Bacteria; kingdom Pseudomonadati; phylum Pseudomonadota; class Alphaproteobacteria; order Rhodobacterales; family Roseobacteraceae; genus Celeribacter; species Celeribacter indicus. Next base: position 2,129,226 of record NZ_CP004393.1, on the reverse strand, counting down.
GGAACGGCGCCCCCTGCCCCGGCGGCCGGCCCCGCGGAGGCTGTGCCGGCGCCGGGCTGGACCGGCGGCGCCCGCGCGCGCAGCGGCCCGGTCCGGGGTCACCGGATCACGGGATGCCTGCCGCTTACGCCCGCCCCGGCGTCTTGCCCTTGTCGGCGCGGACATCGTGGCGCGCCGTCACCTCCCGTCCGGCATCCTGCGCGAGCCCCGTGAAGGCCAGCGCCGACAGGACGCCGAGGAGAGACATGCCCGCAAAGGCGATCTGGAAGGGAAAGGCCGCCTCCCGGCCGGCACCGCCGGTCAGGGTGACAAGTCGGATCAGCAGGACCGGCAGGGCGACGCCGAGCAGCATCGCGAACTGCTGGGCCATCGCGGCGAGCGTGGTCGAGGTGGTGCGCGCTTCTGGAGGAATATCCGCGAAGGCGAAGGTGTTCAGCGCCGTGAAATGCAGCGACCGCGTCGCCCCCGCCGTGAAGAGCATCGGATAGAGGGAGAGGACCGACGCCGTCGGATCGACGAACCCCAGGGCGCCGACACAGAGGGCGGAGCCCAACCCGTTCACCACCAGCACCTGGCGGAAGCCGAAGTGCCGCAACAGCGGTGTGGTCACCGATTTCATCACGAGGTTGCCGAGGAAATAGACCAGCAGAAGCTGTCCCGCCTCGACCGCCGTCAGGCCGAAGCCCACCTGACACAGGAGCGGCAGCAGGAAGGGCGTGGCATTGATCGTGATGCGACCGAACATGCCCGCCGTGATCGTCGCCATCCGGAACGAGGTCACGCCGCAGACCGACAGATCGAGCAGCGGCACGGGAGCCCGCCGGAGATGCAGGACGGTCAGCACCGCAAGGCCGAGACCGGCGGGCAGCATCAGCAGGACGGGCAGCGCGGTGAAGCCTCCGACCAGCGCCTCCAGCCCGCCGAGCACGAGCACCATCGACAGGCCGCAGAGGACGAAGCCCCGCCCGTCGAACCGCCGCCCTTCGCCGGGCCGGTCCTGCGGCACGATCTTCCAGAACAGCAGCGCGGACAGCAAGCCCAGCGGCAGGTTGATGTAGAAATTCCACTGCCAGCCCACGGTTTCTGTGATCCAGCCGCCCAGGACGGGCCCGATGACGGGGGCGAACAGCGCGGGCCAGGTGATCGTCGCGATGGCGCGCATCAGCTCGGATTTCGGCGCATGTCGCAGGACGAGCAACCGGCCCACCGGCGCCATCAGCCCGGCCGCCGCCCCCTGTGCCATCCGCGCCGGGATGAAGCTTTCGAGCCCCCCGGACACGCCGCAGACAAGCGAGGCGAGCGTGAACAGGCTGACGGAAAAGATCAGGACCCGCTTCGACCCCCATCGCTCCGCCAGCCAGCCCGAGGCCGGGATGACCAGGGCCATCGCCAGCAGAAAGGTGGTGATGCCGATGCTCATCGCGACGGCGTCCACCCCGAAGTCGAGCGCCATATGCGGCAGCGAGGTGGCGATGATGGTGCTGTCGAGCAGCTGGATGAAGAAGGCCAGTGCGACGAGCTGCGCGATGCGCGAAGACGATGGCGTCCCGTGTACGTCCGATGACATGAAGACCGTTCCAGATGTCGGTTGAAAGAGGCCGGCATCGGCCGGCCTCTCCGCGTGGTGCTGTTCTGTCTCTGATCTCAGTTGGTCTGGCTGTCCAGCAGTTTCAGGGCCGCCTCGTAATAGCTGGTGTCGATCCAGCTGTCATAGTCGATGGTTCCCTGGAGAAGATCGTTCTCGGTCATGAACGTCGCCTCGGACCGCAGCGCCTCGACCGCCTCGGGCGTGAACTCGGGGGACTGATGGAAGACACCGTCCGGATAGGTCTCGCGCGTGGCCGCCTCGTCGCGGCCCGTCCCCTCGACGAAGAGGCGGATGGTCTCTTCGGGATTCTCGTCGACCCAGCGGGACAGGCGGATATCCTGGGCGAGCAGACGGGTCAGGATCTCCGGATGATTGCGCGCGAAGGTGCCGCTCACCGTGATCGGGAAAGGCACGGACCATTCCGGATATTCGCCGGCGTCGAAGATCACCCTTGCGAAGCCGCTGTCGATCAGCGACTGGACGGTGGCCCGCGTCTCGACGATCGCGCTGACATCGCCACGGTCGAGCGCGGGGCCGGAGACCTCGATCCCGAAATTCAGCGTGTCGACATCCGATGTGCTCAGCCCCACGGTCTCGAGCGCCTTGGAGAGGGTCGAATGGCGGACGGTCCCAAGAAGATAGGCGACGCTTTCGCCCTTGAGATCCTCGAGCGAGTGGATGTCGGAATCGGCCCGCACGATGACGACCGTCTCGTTGTTGGGCACCCAGGACGACAGGCCGGCGGCGATCACGTCGGCCCCCGTCGCGGCGAGGCGCAGCGCGGGATTGTTGCCGGTATACATGAGATCGAGCTCACCCGACCCGAGCGCCACGCTCGCCGCGGAACCGCCGTCGAAGGTCGAGAACTCGATCCGCGTTCCCTCCGCGGCGAATTCCCGTTCCAGCCAGCCGTTGGTGCGGAACAGCACGAACTTGAGATGGCCCGGTGCGGTCGATCCGATCCGGATCACCTCGGGTGCGGCGGCCTCCTGGGCGAGGGCACCGGATACGGGCAGGACAGCGGCCGCAAGCGCCGCGGCAAGGGAGAGGCTGACGCCCCGTCGTGTGAAGACGTTCGACATGGAATGGATCCTCGATTTGCAGTGCAGATGGGTCGCGGCGGTCCCGGATGCGCCGGGCCCCGCCGCCGCCCGTCCGCGCCGGGGGGCGGGCGGGCTCGTGCAGGGAACCGCCGCTCAGTGCGGCGTGTCGTCCGGGTTCGGCCGCCAGTGCGTCGCCCGCCGCTCGATCGCGACGAGGACGTAGTTCAGGACCAGCCCGACGACCGTCAGGGTGATGATCCCGGCATACATGTCCGCCGATTTCAGCATCAGTTGCGAATTGTAGATCAGGTAGCCGATGCCCGACCTCCCGGCCAGCATCTCCGCCGCGATGACGGAGAACAGCGCCGTCTTGATCCCGAGCCGCGCACCGGCCACGATCGAGGGGATGGCGGAGGGAAAGATGACCTTGCGGAACAGGTGCAGATCGGAGGTTCCCATCGACTTCGCGGCCTTGAGCAGAAGCGGGTCCACGGATTTGACGCCCACGATCGTGTTGATCAGCAGGAAGAAGACGGCCGCGTAGAAGGTGATCGCGATCTTCGACGCCTCGCCGATGCCGAGCAGCAGCACGAAGACCGGCAGGAGGGCGAATTGCGAGGTGTTCCGCAGCGTCTGGGCCAGAAGATCGGTGATCTTCTCGAACAGGGAATAGCGCCCCATCAGGAATCCCAGCGGGATCGCCACCACGACCGCCAGGGCGAAACCGTAGGCCGCGCGTTGCAGGCTGATGCCGATGTGCCGACCCATCGTTCCCGAGCCGATCAGATCGCCGAGCGCCGCGAGCACCGCCGAGAGCGGCGGGAAGAAGATCGGGTTCATCCACCCGACGCGGGGCGCGATTTCCCAGAGCGCGCAGAGCGCGAGCATGAGCGGCAGGCCGAGCAGGAGGTTCGAAATGCCGCGCGTGCGCGGCACCAATATCGCCGCGCCCCGCCTCAGCACCGCGGAGAGCGGCGGCTTGTCGGCATGTTTTTCCAGAACATAGGTCATTTTCGGATCTCCTAATGGGTGGCCGACGCCAGCGCCCAGTCTTTCTGCGCCTTGGTGACTTCGTCGCGCAGCACCTCCCAGACCCGCCCGCGCAGGACGGAAAATTCCGGCGTGTTGCGGATTTCCGGCGCGCGCGGTCGCGGCAGGTCGATGTCGATGATCTCCTTGACGAGACCGGGACGCGCGGTCATCGCGACCACGCGGTCGGCCAGGAACACGGCCTCGTCGATCGAATGGGTCACGAAAACCACGGTGGTCTTGATCTCTTCCCAGATCCGCAGGAGCTCGCCCTGGAGAATGTCGCGGGTCTGGGCGTCGAGCGCGGCAAAGGGTTCGTCCATCAGCAGGACCTCCGGATCCGTCGTCAGCGCCCGCGCGATCGCCACCCGCTGCTGCATGCCGCCGGAGAGCTGCGCCGGATACCTGTCCTCGAACCCGCCCAGGCCGAAGATGTTGAGGAAGTGACGCGCCTTCTGCCGACGTTCGGTGCGACCGGCCCCGCGCACCTCGAGCGCATATTCGACATTCTCGAGTGCGGTGCGCCACGGGAACAGGGCATATTGCTGAAAGACATAGGCCATGCGCGGATCGGGCGCCTGGATGAGCTGGCCGTCGATCCGCGCATCGCCCTCTGTCGCCGCGGTGAGGCCGGCGATGATGTCCAGAAGCACGGATTTGCCGCTGCCCGAGGGCCCCACGAGCGTGATGAACTCGCCCTTCCGGATGGTCAGGTCGAGCCCGTCCAGAACGGTGATGGCGTTGGTTTCGACCCCGTCCACCAGAACCGACTGGCCCGGCTTGAGCTGAAAGGTCTTCGAGACATTGGTTGCGACGATGCGATCCATCTGGCGCTCTCCATGAATTACGTCTGCGCGGCGCGCAGGTGTTGCGTCGTGTCGAATTGCGAGCCGCCCGCGCGGCCCTTCGCCCAGCCCAGCGACCGGGCGTAGGCGCCGAACAGGCCGGACGCCTCCACGACAGACTCTGTGATCCCCGTCACCTCATCCGCCACCTCCGCGACGAACAGCGCATCGGTCGGACAGTAGATCTCGCACAGGAAGCAGGTCTGGCAGTCGTCCTGCCGGAGGATCACCGGCAGGCCCTCCCCGTCCTTCCCGAAAACATCGGCCGGGCAGACGCGCACGCAGATGTCGCACCGGATACACCGGCTCGCGGAAACCACCTCGATCATGACGCCTGCTCCCTTTCACGTGCGGCGGGCTCCTCCGCCTCGACCTGCACCTCGATGCGGTCGAGGCCCGACAGGAGGTAGCGGCGCACCGGTCCCGGCGCGGCGTCGGGGAAATCCGTCCTGCGGTGGATGCCCCGGCTTTCCCGCCGCGCCGCGGCCGCCGTCAGCGTCCATCGCGCCGCGGCCATCGCCCCGGCGATCTCCCGGTGGCGCAGCCGGCCTTTCCCCTCGCCGCCGAGATGATCGGCGACCGCCGTCCACAGCCTGTCGAGCGTGCCGAGGCTTTCGGCAAGCCGGTCGCCGCTGCGGGTGTAGTTCTTCGACAGCGGCGCCATTTCGCTTCGGATCGCGGCGGCGAGCATCTTGGTGTCGAGCGGCTCGGCCCGGTGCCGCGGCCGCAGCCCCGCCGTGCCCAGCGGCGCCGAGGTCCTGCGGAAACGCCGCGGCGCGGACCGGCGCGCGGCATGGCCGGCCGCCCCCGTCCCCGACCACCAGCCGCTGGCGATCGCCCAGGAGGCATTCGTGGAGCCGCCGCCCGACATCGCCCCCGCGACATCCTCGCGGCTGGCGGCATCGCCGGCGACATAGAGGCCCGGAATGCCCGTGCCGCAGTCATGCGTGGCCACCCGGATGCCGCCCGTGCCGCGCACGGTGCCCTCGGGCTTGAGCTCGACACGGAAAAGCTCCGTGAACGGGTCGATGCCCTTGCGGTCGTAGGGCTGCATCACATTCGGCTGGCCCCGGCGCAGCCACTCCCGCAGGGCCCCCTGCGCGAGATCCAGCCGGGCATGGACCGGCCCGGCGATCATCGCCGCCACGATGTCCCTTTCGGAAGCGCCGCCGATGCCGTTGACGAGCGGCTCCCCCTTGGCATTCCTGAGCGGCGAGCCGTCCTCGGCATGGAAGGACGCCCAGCGGAAGGGCAGGCCCTTGTTGAGCGAGCTGCCATAGGGCGCCATCGTGTATTTGCCGGTGAACTCCATGCCCGACAGGAGCGCGCCCGCCTCTGCCGCCATCAGCAGGCCGTCGCCGGTCAGGCCGGCCGCTCCCATGTTGCGTTCGAAGAAGGCGCAGCCGCCGGTGGCCAGCACCACCGCGCCGGCGTCCACCTGCCAGTCCCTGCCGGTGCGGCGGTCGAGCCCGGCGCAGCCGGTGATCGCCTCCCCGTCGGAGAGCAGTTCCAGCGCCGGATGGTGGTCGAGCACCCTGACGCCCGCCGCCCGCACGCGGGCTCGCATGAAGCGCATGTAATCCGGCCCGCGCAGGTTGGCGATATAGAGATTGCCCTCGGCATCGGAGGGAAACGGGTAACCCCATTCGACCAGCCGCGTCAGCCCGGCATAGGACTGGTCGACCGTCCGCAGCATCCAGCGCCGGTCCCCGAGCCCGAGGGTGCGGGGCATCCGCCGCTCCACCGCTTCGGCGCGGTCCTCGGACGGCGGCACGCACCATGTTCCGGTATTGGACGGGGCCGTCGCGCCGCTCGTGCCGAAATACCCCTTGTCGGCCAGCACGACCCGCGCGCCGGCTTCGGACGCGGCAATGGCCGCCCAGGCTCCGGCAGGGCCGCCGCCGAGCACCAGCACATCGGCCTGGAGCAAGAGCCGGTCAGGCGCCGGATGTCCATTGTCCTTCGCGAAATCTGTCATCGCATCTTCCGTTCAGCTCTGGCGGCGCGCCCTCGGGGCGCGCCGGCTGGATCGCCGGGCGATCACTCCGCCGCGGCGACGGTTGCGGGATGCGCCGTCTCGCGCCACTTGATGTTGCAGCCGATGGACGGGATCTGGCGCGCGGTCGGCGCGGCCCCGGACAGGACGGCATCGACGGCGGCCTGGAGGTCCGAACCGGTCACGGGAACGTCGTTTCCGGGCCGGAAACCGTCGAACTGCCCGTGGTAGGCGAGCCGGCGGCCGGCATCGAAAAGGAAGAAATCCGGCGTGCAGGCGGCGTCATAGGCGCGTGCGACCTCCTGATCGTAATCCTTGAGATAGGGGAAGCCGTAGCCTACGGCCTCCGCCTCCTGGCCGAGGCGGTCGAGCGCTTCTTCCGGATAGTGCTCGGGGTCGTTCGAATTGATCGCGATCACCTGAAGCCCGCGGGGCGCGTTCGCACGCGCGAAAGCGGCAAAGGCCTCCCGGATTCCAAGGACATAGGGGCATCTGTTCGAGATGAAGGCCACCAGAAGAGCCGGGCTCTGCGCGTAGTCCGAGAGGGCATGCAGCCGGCCGCTGGCGTCCGGGAGGCGGAACTCTGGCGCGACTGTTCCAAGCTCGACCGGCCGCGATTCTGTTTTCGGCATCCTCTTTGCTCCCATAGGAAAAGGGCGGCGGAAACGCGCCGCGCGTCGATAAAAATCGTTATGTCAGAGTGACTTATGAATCACGTCCAACACGATCGAGATTACAGCCTGAGACCTCGCGGCGTAAAGGGAACGAAGATTTCGAATATCGCTCCGCAAGGAGAACGGATGCCCCGCCCCCTTCCCTCCGCGCGACAGCACGCTTCTCCCGACCCGCTCTCCCGGCGCCGGCTCAGGCGCGACGGTGGCCGGTGTTTCGCGCGGGCGGCGGGTCTCGCTCCGCCCGCAGGCCGAGAGCGCCGAAGACCGTTGCAAATCGGCGTGGAAGTTCCGAAAAGATCTCCACAGTCCAATCCTGACCCTCAGATGGAGCGCCACCGTGACAGAGGCAGACACGCGACGATCGGACAATCCGTTTCCCGCCGACGAAGACCCGCTGATCGGCTACAACCGTGTCTGGTTCAACCTCCTGAGGGTCCAGAGATCCCTCGTCCCCCGGATTTCCCGCATTCTCCGCGAGGCCGGGGTGGAGGATCCGATCTGGTACGAGATCCTTCTGGAGATCGAGCGGGCCGGACCGGAGGGTGTGGGGATGGCGGAGCTCGAAAGCCGCCTCTACGTCCCGCAATACGCCCTCTCGCGGCACACGCGCCGCATGGAACTGGCGGGACTCATCCACCGCACGCCAAAGCCCGGACGCGGCCGCAGCCGCATCCTGACGCTGACGCCGGAGGGGGTGGGGAAACATGAGCGGATCTGGCCGCTCTATCAGGCGGCGATCCACGAGGAGCTGATGCCGCGCCTGTCGACCGCGGAGGCCTACGGCCTCGCGCGGCTGCTGATCCGGCTTTATCCGTAAGCGCGGCGGCGGGGCCGGAGCGCCGCCGCCGCGCGATCCGCACCGGTGTCAGAACCGGGTGACGGCGGTCAGCGAGACGGTGCGCCCCGGCTCCTTCATCGTCACGACCGTATCGTATTCGCCGCCATAGGTGGCACGGTCGGCATAGCTCGCATCGAACAGGTTCTCGACCTCGAGCCGCAGCGTCACGGCCTCGAAGCGGGGCGGCACGTATTCGGCGAAGACATTCACCACCTCGTAGCCCTCGAGATCCCTGTCGGCGCTGTCGGGCATGTCGTAGTCGAAGGCGATATCGAGCCCGCCGCCGATCTCCAGCCCCTCGATGCCGGTCTGCTGTTCCACCTCGAGCGCGATCACCGTGCCGAGCGGCGCGCCGAAGTCGAGCGCCTCATAGCCGGCGGCGGCTTCGCCGTCCACCTCGACATCGCTGTGCGACAGGGTCGCGCGGGCAAAGCCGGTGGCCCAGCCGTAGGTCGCGCCGAGGTTGAACCCCCGGCTTTCGAAGTCGAAATTCTCCGCCGAGCTGCGGGCATTCCCGATCTCCGTCACGAAGAGCTCGCCGCCCAGCGTCAGCGCGCCGATCTCCCAGTCGAAGCCGAGCGTGGCATTGTTGGCGCGCGAGGACTCCAGCCCGCTGTAATCCGTCATGCGGAAGAAGGTGTAATTGTCCTCGATGTCGATCCCGCCGAAGACCGTGGACAGACCGCCGCGCAGCACGAAACCGTCCGTGACCGCATAGCTTGCCGACCCGTTGAGCGAGGCGCCCTCGGTCTCGATCGTGGTGCCGGTGACGCCGGTGAACTCCTGCCGGTCGAAGCGCGCGCCGAAGGACAGGGTCCAGCGGTCGTCGGGCACGAGCCGCGCCTGGGCGAAGAGGCCGAAGATCCGCGATTTCTCCGTGTCGTCGTCGCCGCTGGCCGGAGAGGTGTAATTGCCCCGCCGCTCCTGCCAGTCGATCCCCGCCGTGACCGTGTCGCTGCCGTTCAGGTGGAAGGTGTTGGACAGGCTCGCGGACCATGTCTCCGACGTGCCGTAGCTCGCCTCGATGAGCGGCCGGTCGATGTCGCTGCGCGAATAGCCAAGGGTGAATTCCGGATCCCACATCCCCTCGGCCAGCGTGTTCCCGTAGCTCAGCGAATAGCTCTGGCGCTCGGTTTCATAGAGCGTCGGACCGGGATTGAAGCCCGCAAGGGAGTCCCCGAAGTTCGGGCGGTATTGCCGGATCTCGTTATCCGTCAGGCTCTGGCCCGAAAGCTCGATCCGGTGGCCCCCGGCGCTCTCGTAGGCGAGCTTGCCGAGATAGCTTTCGAGATTGGCCGAGGTGCCGGTCATGGTGTCGCCCGCGCCGCTCTCGTAATCGTCGCCGGTGGCGCGCTTGACATAGCCCAGCCATTCGAAGCCGCCCTCCTGCCCCGCGAGGGTCAGGGCGCGCTGGAAGGTCTCGCCATTGTCGGCATAGCTCAGCCGCAGGTCGCCGCCGAAGCGGTCACCCGGCGCAAGGATGTCGGAGGCGTCCACGGTCTCGAAGACGACCGAGCCCGCGAGCGCATAGGGCCCCGCATCGGCGGGCGAGACCGTCGCATCGGCGCGCACCTGCCTGAGCAGCCCCGGATCTATCGCATTGGCGGAGACATGGTGGAAGGCGCGGTTGTTCTGCGCCGCGCCGTCGATCGTCACGCCGAGGTTCAGCATGTCGACCCCGTTCACATAGATCTTCTGGGTCAGCGGGATCCCGCCCCCGACCGAGACCGAAGCGATGCCGGAAAAGACGTCCCTCAGATCGCCGGTCCGCGCCCGCTCGAGCTCCGCATCCGAGACATACATCGAGGTCGCGCGGTCGGCCGCGTCGGACAGTTCGTCACGCGCCTCCACGATGATGGGATCGAGCGAGAACCCCGCCTCCTGCGCGTGAAGGCCGCCGGTCATGGTAACAGCCAGAATGGTGGTGGAATAAAGCCGCGTCCGGCCTGAGTGACGCCTGATCATATGTGCCCCCGATCCGTTGATGTCGCAATTCGGATGCTGGGGGGAGGCCTGGCTTGGCACCTCAGTAGAGGGGAATCCGATTTCATGCAAGTGCATGAAATGGAACGGAGGCGAAAAACCCGCGGCCGCTCCGGGCAGGTCCTAACTCGGCCGGTGGCGCGGCGGCACCCGCGATCATCCGGGGCCGTGCCCCTGGCGCAGGCGCAGGCGCAGGCGCAGGAGAGGAAGACGGCGGAAAATCACGGGACAACGATGGGAAGACAAAGTCAGATGAAAACGGTAAACTTTCCCACGGACGGCCCACCTGCCCTCACGGCGCCGCAGAGTCCCTTGGAACGCATTTAGAAATCTTACGGAACCAGATGAAGATCAACGACGTACTTCTCGACACCCCGGCCGCCTATGGTCTCGTCAGCCGCATATTGCACTGGGCGCTCGCCGCGCTCCTGCTGTGGCAGCTCACCGGCATGGCGCTGAAACTCGCTCTCGGGCGCCAGCCCCTTGTCGCCTTCTTCGTCGGCCTGCATCAGCAGATCGGCACGGTGATCTTCCTGCTCGTCGTGCTGCGCATCCTGTGGATGTTCGCGATGCGCCGGCGCCGGCCGACCCATGCCGACGGGCTTCTGGGGGCTGCGGCAAAGGCGGGCCACGCCCTGCTCTACGTCGTCATGCTGCTGGTGCCGCTCAGCGCGCTGATCCGGGCGGCGGGATCAACCCGCGGCTTCGCGCCCTTCGGCGTCACGATCTTCCCGCCGCGCGAGACCGAACTCGGCTGGACGGCGCAGGTCGGGGAGAGTTTGCACGGCGAGATGGGATGGATCCTCGCCGTGCTGATCGGCGGCCATGTCGCGATGGTCGCGCTGCACGAGGCGCTGTGGCGCGACGGCACGCTGCGCCGGATGGCCGGCCGCGGGTGAGCGACAAGGGGGCGGTCGCCCGCCCCCGCGCCGCCGGTCAGAGCGCGTCCGCTTCCGCGCGGAGCTGTTCGAGCACCGGCGTTTTCTGCCCCCAGAGCGCGTTCCACTCTTCGACCGCGGGGCCGAAGACCTCCGGCCCCGGTGTGAGGACCGGCACGCCCGCCGCCTCGAGCTGCGCGCGATAGCCGGCGTCGATTTCGGGATAGAGCGCCCGGATCCGCGCCGCTTCCTCGCCCACGAGGCGTTCGATGAGGGCGCGGTCCTCCTCGGAAAAGCCCTGCCACTTGCGCGCGGAGGCGACGGCCACCATCGGGAAGATCATGTGCTCGGTCGCCAGCACGGCGGAGGAGAGATCGGCAAAGCCCATGTTGACGGCGCCTTCATAGTCGATCTGCATCCCGTCGATCTGGCCGTTGGCATAGGCGTCGTAGAGCTCGGTGAGCGGCAGCGGCGTCGGCGTGGTGCCGGCGAGGCGCCAGAAATCGAGCTCCTGGGCGAGCGGGACGGTGCGGATCTTGCGCCCGGCGACGGTGCCGCCCTCCTCGAGAGGCCCGGATTTCGACAGGAGCACGATGCGCATCCCCGCCTGCCCGTAGCCGAGGCCGTGCAGCCCGAGCGGCGTGAGCCGGTCGAGCAGGCCCGCGGCCACCTCGCCCTCGAGCAGCCGTGCGGCCTCTTCCCCGGTTTCGACGAGATAGGGCGCGGTGAGCACGCCGAATTCCGGGTCGCGGTTGGTCAGTTCGCCCACGGTGAGAAAGGCGAGGTCGAGCGCCCCGCTCTGGAGCTGCTGGAGCATCTGCGCCTCGTTGCCGAGCTGGCCGGCGGGAAAGACCTCGAGCGTCAGCCGCCCGCCGGTCTCCCCGGACAGGGCATCGGCCAGCGTGGCCGCGGATTTCGTCCATTGATGCGACGGCGGCGTGATCAGCCCCATCTTGAGCGTCTCGGCGGAGGCCCCGCCCGCGATCGCCAGAGCGAGCGCGAGCGGCGCGAGGAACGTGGAAAGTCTCATGGTATCTCCTCAGGATGCAAAGGGGTTGGCGGCGGCGACCGTCAGGCCCAGAAGCGTGACGAGCACCGCGAGAAAGAACGGGATCAGCCGCCGCGCGAGCCCGAGCGGCCGGGTGCCGGTCAGCAGCGCGGCGGTATAGAGCCCCGCGCCCACCGGCGGCGTGAGCAGGCCGAGCGTGAGGTTGACGCAGGTGACGATGCCGAAGGCCACCGGGTCGATGCCGTAGACATCCGTCGCCACCGGCAGCAGCACCGGCGCGGTCAGGATGATGGCCGGGATCGGCTCCATGATCATGCCGAGCGCAAGCAGCATCAGGTTCAGGAGCAGCAGGAAGACGAGCGGCGACTGCGTGAGGTCCTGGAGCAGCCGCGCCGTCATCGCGGGGAGGTTGGAATAGGTCAGCACCCAGCCGAGGAGCTGGGCGCAGGCCACGAGGAAGAGCACCTGCCCCGCCCCCTTCGCCGCTCGCAGGAGCGCGCCGGGAATGTCGCGCAGGCGCAGTTCGCGATAGACGCCCATGCCGACCAGCACCGCGGCGCAGGCGGAGACCGCGGCGGCCTCGGTCGGGGTCGCGAGGCCCGTGAGGATGGAGCCGACGGCGATCAGCGGCACGCAGAGCGCCGGCAGGGCCGCAATGATCACGCGGCCGCGTTCGGCCATCGGCGCGGGCGCGACGGGCGGCAGGTCGTGGCGGCGCGCGAGCCGTGCGATCACCACGACGAAGAGCCCCGCCATCACGAGCCCCGGCACGACGCCCGCGACGAAGAGCTCCGCGACCGGAAGCTGCGCGATGGCGGCGAAGACGATGAGGTTCATCGAGGGCGGCAGGATCGGCGCGAGCAGCCCGCCCGCCGCGGTGATCGTCGCGGACAGCTCGCGCGGATGCCCGGCGCGCTCCATCTCCGGCACGGCGAGCCGCGACATCACCGTGATCTGAGCGGTGGTGGAGCCGAGCACGGACGCCATCAGCACATTGGCCAGCAGGTTGACATAGGCGAGCCCGCCCTTGAGCGGCGGCAGCAGCGCGCCCGCGAGCGCGAGGAGCCGCCGCCCGATCCCGCCCGCCCCCATCAGCTCGCCCAGCAGGGTGAAGAGCGGCAGCGCGAGCAGCGCATAGGTCTCGATCCCGCCGAAGAGCTGTTGCGGCAGGCTTTCGAGCAGGATCCAGTCGCCGCCCTGCGCGATCAGCGCCAGCGAGGTCAGCACCAGCACCCAGGCGATCGGCACGCCGAGCGCGATCAGCGCGACGAAGGCGACGGCGGCGATCATGTCCGGCGCCCCGCGGAGAGGCGCGCGATATCGTCGCAGAGCGCGGCGAGCGCATGGAAGGCCGCGCAGAGGCAGAAGACCGGCAGCACCGCCCAGAACAGCGTCTTCGGCAGTCCGAGCGTCAGCGTCGGGTTCTGATAGATGAAGTTGAAGGTCTCCGCCGCCAGCGCCGCGCCGGAGCCTGTGCGCAAAAGACCGACGGGATCGAACCAGCGCCAGACGAGCCAGCTCAGGATCAGGAGCGCGGCGAGCACGACGGCATCCACGAGGAGCGCGAGCCGGTCCCGGCCCCGCGCGCCGAGGCGTTCGGCCAGCAGGTCCACCGCCACCTGCATCCGCGTCGCGATCGCGATGGAGGCGCCGAGAAAGGCGGTCCAGACCATCAGGTAGACCGCGAGTTCGTCGCCCCAGAGCAGGGGCCGGCCGAAGGCGCGCAGCCCGACATTGGCGAGCATCAGGAGCGCGAGCGCGCCGAGGAGCAGGGCCGCCACCGCGCCCTCGAGGCGCAGGATCGCGCGGTCCATCCGCGCGAGGACTGGGAGTTCGGATCCGTGCTCGAGCATCTCGCTTCTGGTCTTGCCGCGCCGCCTTCCCCTGCGGGCGGCCTTGCGCAAATTCAGCGGAGACATAAAAGATCGGAGCGCAAAGGCAAAGAATTTTTGTCGGGAATGTGCGGCCATGCCCTCCCCCCGCCGCATCCGGGCCCCGCCGGACGGCCGGACGCAGGCCCTCCCGCCCCGAAACCCCGCCCTTGCAGAAGCCGGATCTTTCCCATATTTCCGTCTCGAACTGATCCCGAGCCGGTGACGCGCCCGCGACTGCGGGCGCCGCGCCACGCCAGGTGGTCCCCAACCGCATCGCGGCCGGCAGCCGCGAACGCCGTCCAAGGATACCGCGCATGCGCACACCGACCCAGACCTGGCCCGACGATCTGGCGCAGAGCTATCGCGACAAGGGGTATTGGAAAGACGAGACCTTCGGGGAGTGGCTCGAGCGCCTCGCGCGGTCCTTCGGCCCCCGGACCGCCCTCGTCGCCGGCGACACGCGGCTCACCTATGACGAGCTTCTGGCCGAGGCACAGGCCATCGCGGGCGGGCTCCTGGCCTCCGGGCTGAACACGGGAGAGCGCGTGCTGGTGCAGCTTCCGAATTCGGCGCGCTTCCTTCCGGTGGTGCTGGGCGTGCTCTACGCCGGGCTGCTCCCGGTCTATGCCCTGCCCGCACATCGGGAGCGCGAAATCCTCCACCTCGCGCAGGGATCGCAGGCGCGCGCCTATGTCGTGGCGGCGCGGCACGAGGGGTTCGACTACGCCCCGCTCGCCCGTCAGGCCCTGGCGGACTGCCCCGATCTCGTCACCGCCTATATCGACGGGGAGGCCGAGGGGCTGGTGCCGCTCTCCCGGCTCCGGGACGCCGCGCCGCTGCGGGCGCCGGCCCAGGTCGATCCCGCCTCCGTCGCCTTCCTCCAGATCTCCGGCGGCACGACGGGCTTCCCGAAACTCATCCCCCGCACCCATAACGACTATATCTACAGTTTCGAGGCCTCGGCCCCGATCTGCGGACTGACGCAGGAAAGCGCGCTGCTCATCGCCCTGCCCGCCGCGCATAACTTCCCGATGTCGAGCCCCGGCTATTTCGGTGCGCTGTCGGTGGGCGCCAAGGTGGTCATGAGCCTCTCTCCCGCCCCCGATGCCTGTTTCCCCCTGATCGGGGCGGAGCGCATCACCCATACCGGCCTCGTGCCGCCGCTCGCCCTGCTGTGGATGCAGGCGGCCGCGAAGACGAAGCACGACCTCTCCTCGCTCGAGGTGCTGGGCGTCGGCGGGGCGAAGTTCACGCCGGAGGCCGCCGCGCGGGTGCGTCCGACGCTCGGATGCAAGCTGCAACAGGTCTTCGGCATGGGCGAGGGGCTGGTCAACTACACCCGTCTCGACGATCCCGAGGAGATCGTGATCGGAACGCAGGGCCGCCCGATCAGCCCGGACGACGAGATCCTGCTGCTGCGCGAGGACGGCACGCCCGTGGCAGAGGGCGAGCCGGGCGTCCTGCACACCCGCGGGCCCTACACGATCCGCGCCTATTACAACGCGCCGGAGGCGAACCGGCGCGCCTTCATCGAGGGCGGGTACTACTGCACCGGCGATATCGTGCGGCTGCGTCCGGGCGGCTATCTCGAGGTGCAGGGACGCGCCGGCGACCATATCAACCGCGCCGGCGAAAAGGTCTCCGCCGAGGAGATCGAGGATCACCTGCTGGCCCATGAGGCGGTGTTCGACGCGGTCGTCGTCGCGGTCGAGGACCGCTTCCTCGGCGAGCGGTCCTGCGCCTTCGTCGTGCTCGAGGACGGGGCGGAGGTGAAGCCGCCCGCGCTCAAGGCCTTTATCCGCGCCCGCGGCATCGCTGCCTTCAAGGTGCCGGACCAGATCGTGTTCATCGACGCGCTGGAGACCACGGCGGTCGGCAAGACCGACCGCAGGAAGCTCCGGGCGCAATTGAAAGAGAAGCATTTTGCCTGAAGGTCAACCATGGCGATAGATTTCGACATCATCCGGGCCGATGTGGCCGGAGCCCTCTACACCACGCCCGAGGAGATCGGGATGGAGGACAATCTGGCCGATATGGGGCTCGATTCCATGCTCATCATGACGCTCGTGATGGGCTGGCAGGAGCGCGGCATGGACATGGACTTCCTGTCCTTCGCGGAGGAACCGACGCTGCGGGCCTGGCAGGCGGCCCTCGAGGCACATCAGGACTGACACGGCATGGCGGATTTCGACCTTTGCGAGGCGCAGGAGGGGCTGTGGTATGCCCAGGCGCTCGATCCCGACAATCCGCTGTTCAACACCGGCCAGTATATCGAATTGACCGGGCCGCTCGACGCCTCCGCCTTCGCGCGCGCCCATGCGGCCGCGATGGCGGAGGCGGAGGCGCTTCGGCTGCGCCTGCGGGTGGAGCGGGGCCGGCCGCGCCAGAGCCTCGGCGGGGACGCGCCCCGGCTCGAGATCGTCGATCTGCGCGGGGCGCCCGACGCCTTCGACCGGGCGCGGGAGAGGATGGAGCGCGACAGCGCCACGCCCCTCGATCCGGCGCGCGATCCGCTTGCCGCCTTCATCCTGTTCCGCCTCTCCGACACACATCACCTCTGGTACGAGCGCATCCACCACCTCGCCATCGACGGCTTCGGCATGGTGCTCGTGACCAATCGCGTCGGCGCGCTCTACGGCGCGGAGCTCGGGCGGAAGGCGCCGTCGCCGCTCGCCCCCTTCGCCGACGCGCTCGCCGCCGACCGCGCCTATCGCGACAGCGACCAGCGCGCCGCCGACGCCGCCTTCTGGCGCGACTACGGCGCGACGCTCGGAACGCCCGCCTCGCCCTCCGCGCAGGCGGCGCCACGCCGCTCCGCCCCGCGCTTCCTGCGGCGGCAGATCGACGTCGATCCCGCCACATTCGCGCGCCTGCAAACCCGCGCGACGGATCTTCGGATCGGCTGGCCGGACCTGCTGACCCTGTTCACCGCGGCCTATCTGCGCCGTGTCTCCCCCGACGGCGACCCGGTCCATGGCCTGCCCTTCATGGCGCGTTTCGGCACGAAGGCCGCGCGCGTGCCCTGCATGTGGATGAACGTGCTGCCCTACCGCTTCGCGATCGACGAGGAGGAGGCGCTCGACCCCGCGCTCCTGCGCGAGGCGGCAATGCTCGCGCGGCTGCGCAAGGCGGGGCGCTACCGCTCGGAAATGCTGCGCCGCGACCTCGGCCGCACCCATGTCGGGGACGCGCTCTACGGCCCGCTCATCAACGTGCAGCCCTATGACATCGCGCCGCAGTTCCACGGTCTCGACAGCCGGTTGCACATCCTGGGCGCGGGGCCGGTCGACGATCTGACGGTGAGCTACCGCGGCGACGGCAAGGCCGCCCTCACCGTCGAGATCGACGCCAATCCCGACCTCTACGGCGGGGCGGAGATCGAGGCGCATCTCCACCGCCTCGCCGCCTTCCTCGACCGCGTGGTCGGGGCCGACAGCCTCGCCCCCGTGCCGACCGTGACGGAGGAGGAACACCGCCGCCTCATCCACGGGCTGAACGCCACGGACCATGCCCTGCCCGACACCACGCTCGCCGCCCTGATCGAGGCGCAGATGCGCGCGGCGCCGGAGGCGCTTGCGGTGATCGCGGGGGAGGACCGGCTGAGCTATGCCGAACTCGACCGCCGCTCCACCGCGCTGGCCGAGCGGCTTGTGGACATGGGCGCGGGGCGCGACCGCTGCGTCGCCGTCGCGCTCGAGCGCTCCGCCGAGCTGTCCGTCGCCCTCGTCGCGATCCTGCGCGCGGGCGCGGCCTATGTCCCGCTCGATCCGTCGCAGCCGCCCGAACGGCTCGCCGGGCTGATCGGACAGACGCAGCCGCTCGCGCTCCTTGCCGCCGCCACGCTCGACACCTGCGGCGCGATGACCCCGCTGCCGCCCGCCGACTGGCCCGAACGGCCCGAGGGCAGGGCCCGGCCCTGCCCCGCGCCGGACGATCTCGCCTATGTTCTCTTCACATCCGGATCCACCGGGGCGCCGAAAGGCGTGATGATCGAACATCGGGCCATCGTGAACCGGCTGCTCTGGATGCGCGAGCACTACGGGTTCTCCGCCACCGACCGCATCCTGCAAAAGACCCCGACGACCTTCGACGTCTCCGTGTGGGAGCTGTTCCTGCCCTTCCTCTGCGGCGGCACGCTGGTCTTCGCCGCCCCCGGCGCGCATCGCGACCCGGCCGCGATCGCCGCCACGATCCGGGAGCACGCGGTCACCGTCTGCCATTTCGTCCCCTCGATGCTCGCAGGCTTTCTCGACCATCCTGCGAGCGCGGGGATCGCGATGCGGCAGGTCTTCTGCTCGGGCGAGGCCCTTCCCGCCGAGTTGCGCGACCGGTTCCACGCCCGTATCGCCTCCGAACTGCACAATCTCTACGGCCCGACCGAAGCCGCGGTCGATGTCACCCATTGGGAGGCGTCGCACACCGACACCGCGCACCCGCTGCCGATCGGCTGGCCGGTCTGGAACACGCGCTGCTACGTGCTCGATCCGCTCGGCCATCCGGTGCCCGAAGGGGTCGCGGGAGAGCTGTTCCTCGGCGGACGGCAACTGGCGCGGGGCTATCTCGGGCGGCCCGATCTCACCGACGAACGGTTCCGGCCCGATCCCTTCGTCGCGGACGCGCGGATCTATGCGACGGGCGATCTCGTGCGCCGGCGCGCGGACGGGGCGATCCTCTACCTCGGGCGCAACGATCACCAGATCAAGATCCGCGGGATGCGCGTCGAACCCGGCGAGATCGAACATGCGCTCGCCGGGCTCGACGGCGTGCGCGAGGCGGCTGTGCTGGCGCGCGAGGATCTCGGCGGGCCGATGCGGCTCGTGGGCTATGTCGCGGGCGCACCCTGCCTCAACGAGGAGGCAATGCTCGCACGGCTGTCGGTCACGCTGCCCGCCCATATGGTGCCGCAGCATATCGTGACCCTGCCCGCCTTCCCGGTCACCGCCAACGGCAAGCTCGACCGCAAGGCCCTGCCGAAGCCGCAGATCGCCGCCGCCCGCGGCACGCCGCCGCAGAACGCGACCGAGGCGCGCGTGGCGGAGCTGTTCCGTACCACGCTGGGCCTGCCGGAGGTGCCGGTGCGGGAGGCCGATTTCTTCACCCTGGGCGGCGATTCTCTGTCGGCGCTGAACCTGCTGCTCGCCTTCGAGGAGATCGCCGGGCGCGCCGTGCCGCTCGGCCAGCTCTTCGAGACGCCGACGGTCGCGGGGCTTGCCCACGCGCTGCAACAGGGGGAGAACGCGCTCGCGGGTCTCTCCCCCATCTTCCCGCTCGCAACGGGCCAAGGCGCGCCTCTCGTCCTGCTGCATCCGGCGGGTGGCCTCGCCTGGGGCTATCGCGCGCTGGCGGAGGCGTTTCACGCCCGCACCGGCCTGCCGGTCCTCGGCGTGCAGTCGCCCGTGCTCTCGGGTGCGGAGATGCCCGACAGCCTTCCGACGCTTTGCCGACACTATGCCGACCTGATAGAGGCAGCGACCGACAGCCCCCGGCTCCACCTCACGGGCTGGTCGCTCGGCGGAATCCTCGCCCAGGAGATCGCCGTCGAACTCACCGCACGCGGGCGCGATGTCGGGCTGCTCGCCGCGCTCGATGCCTATCCGTCCGAAGCCTGGCGAGCGGAGCCGGAGCCCGATCCGGTGGCCGCGTTGCGCGCGCTTCTGGCCATCGCGGGGCACGATCCCGAGGCCCATCCCGACCTCGACACCCGCGCGAAGGTCGTGGCGTTTCTCAAGGCACGCGAAAGCCTGCTGGGGGCGCTGCCGACGGAGGTGCTCGACGCGGTGGTGCGCCTCGTCACCGGGACGAACGGGCTGATGCGGCGCCACGAGCATCGGGTCTACGACGGCACGCTCCTGCATCTGCGCGCCGGGCTCGACCATCGGGAGCGGGATCTCGACGCCCGGATGTGGGCGCCGCATGCGGCACGGGTGGAAAGCCTCTCCCTGCCCTGCCTGCACAAGGACATGGTCGCGCCGGATCACGCGCAGGAGATCGCCGCGCTGCTGGCGGCGCGGATCTAGACGGCGGCGAAGCGCAGCGTCGCGGGCAGCGAGGTCGGCAGGCTCGCGATATGCACCGCCCCGTCATAGACCTGGCGCAGGAGATCGACCCGCCCCGAGGCTGCGAGCCGGTCGGCAAGCTCGACGAAGCTCTCCGGCGGCGCGTCCGGCACGGGGCCGCCGAATCCCGTGCGTTTCTCCCGCGTGCCGACGCCCATGTAGAGCGGGATCGGCCCTGCCGTCCGCGGCGCGGCGAGCGCGGCCTCCAGCACCGGCGCGAAACGTTCGGGATGCCACCAGAGCGAGGGGCTGATCGCGGCATAGCGCGCGAAGCTGTCGGGCCGGCGCAGCATCAGGTTGAGCACGAAGAGCCCGCCCAGCGAATGCCCCCAGAGCGTGCGCCGCGCCGGATCGACGGCGAGGCCCGCCTCCGCCGCCGCGCGCAGCGCCCCGGTCAGCAGCGGCACGAAGCCCGTCGCGCCGCCGGCAGGACGGTCGCCATAGCCCGCATCTGGCACGAGCCCGACCTGCCCCTCGGCGGGAAAGGTGAGATCGCGGGCACGCGACAGGCGCTCGAACTGCGCGTCGGTGCGCTGGCCGATGCCGATCACGACGAGATCCGGCACGGTGGCAAGCATGTCGGCGTCGAGGAAATCGAAGGCCGCGTTGCCGTCGAGCATGTAGAGCACAGGCCAGCCGCGCTCGGGCGCCCGCCCCGTCGGCAGGGCGCGGAACAGCCGGTAGGGCGCGGCCTCCGGCGCGGCCAGAGGGTGACGGATCTGCGGCAGGTCGAGCAGGTCGAACCGGTGGCTCGCGCAGGGCTGCGACAGCACCAGATGCCGCGCCTGCCGCCCCTTGTGCGGCGGCAGGTCCAGCTCCGCGGCGGGGATCACCGGCGGCAGGGCAAGGCGGGGCGCATCGGATCTCGGCTCGGGTCTCGGCATCGCGGGCGTCAGGCTCATGGGCATTTTACTTGATCTGTTTAGTCGGAATTGGTTAGGTGCCGCAAACCGAAAAATCCGGTCGTCACGACCGCCGGCAGTCGCGAGAGTTTCGACATGTTCCGCCTCCCCCGCCCGATGCGCTTCGCCCTGATGCTGGCCGCCGCCCTGACGGGCGCGCAGGAGGCCCTGGCCGAGATTGCGGTGACCGACATCACCGGGCGGGAGGTGACGCTCGAGGCGCCGGCGGAACGCATCGTCCTGGGCGACGGGCGGCATCTCGTGGTGCTCGGCATGCTCGAGGACGACCCGGTCCACCGCATCGTCGGCTGGCGCGAGGCGAAGGCGCTCGATCCGGCACGGCTCACGGCCTATACCGACGCCTTCCCGGAGATCGCGCGGATCGCCTCCGTCGGCGCCGGCAACCGGCAGCTTTCGGTCGAGAGCACCATCGCGCTCGCCCCCGATCTCGTCATCCTCTCGCTGATCGACGCGGAAGACCCGCAGATGCAGGTGCCGCTGGCGCAGCTCGAGGCGGCGGGCATTCCCTATGTCTTCGTCGATTTCTTCACCAATCCGATCGCCAACACGACCGACAGCCTGACGATCCTCGGCAGGCTCATCGGCGCGGAGGACCGCGCGGCGGAGTTCAATGCCTATTACACCGAAAAGCGCGAGCTGATCCGCGCGCGCCTCGCGGATGCCGATCCGGCGCGGCCGCGCGTCTTCGTCCAGGTCCACGCCAGCGGCGCGCGCTGCTGTGCGACCGTGGGCGCGGGCGTCTTCGACGACGTGATCCGCGAGGCGGGCGGCGACAATCTCGGCCGCGAGATCGTGCCGGGGCTGATGGGCACGGTGGGGCTCGAGAACCTTGTCGCGCTCGACCCGGATTATTTCCTTGCGACCGGCGGGCAGCACATGCGCGCGCGCGGCGGTCTCGTGCTCGGCGCGGGCGTCGATCCGGCGGAAGCGGCGGCGAGCTTCGGGACGCTGCTCGACTCCCCCGGCATCGCCGACCTGCGCGCCGTCGAGGAGGGTCATGCGCTGGCCGTCTGGCACCTGTTCAACGACTCCCCGATCCATATCGCGCTGATCGAATATCTCGCGCAGACCTTCCATCCCGAGCTTTTCGCCGATCTCGATCCCGAGGCGACGATGGCGGAGATCCAGACCCGTTTCTCGCCCGTCCGGGTCGAGGGCACATGGTGGTACCGCGCGCCGTGACCGACAGTGCCCTGACCCGTTCGGAAACCCGCCGCCAGGCGCGCCGCGTCCTGCTGGTCGCGGTGCTGGGCCTTCTTGCCCTCGGCGGATTGCTGGCCGATATCACCTCCGGCCCCTCCGGCCTGCCGCTCTCCGAGGTGCTCGACGTGCTCACCGGCGGCACGGGCGCCTCCCGCGGGGCGGAGGTGATCGTGTGGAAGGTGCGCCTGCCCGTCGCGCTCATGGCGCTGCTCGTGGGCGCCGCGCTCTCACTTGCCGGGACGGAAATGCAGACCGTGCTCGAGAACCCGCTCGCCGAACCCTTCACGCTCGGCGTGTCCTCCTCCGCCGCGCTTGGCGCGGGGGTCGCGATCATCCTGGGGATCAGCCTGCCGGTGCTGCCGGCGATCTGGGCGATCTCCGCCAATGCGCTGGTCTTCGCGCTCGCCTCTATGCTGGTGCTCCAGCTCGTCTCACAGCTCCGCGGCGGCGGGCCGACCGTGGTGATCCTGTTCGGCATCGCGCTCAATTTCACCGCCGGCGCCCTGCTCGCGCTCCTGCAATTCGTCGCCTCCGCCGACGCGCTGCAACAGCTCGTCTTCTGGACCATGGGCAGCCTCGCCGGCGTGCGCTGGGAGGGGATCGTGCTCATGGCCGTGGTGCTCGCCGCCACCCTGCCCTTCAGCCTGCGTGCCTCCTGGCAGCTCACCGCGCTCAGGATGGGCACGGCCCAGGCGCAGAGCTTCGGCGTCGACGTCACGCGCCTGCGCCGCTGGGCGCTGGTGCGGGTGAGCCTTCTGGCGGCCTCCGCCGTCTCGCTCGTGGGGGTGATCGGCTTCGTCGGGCTCGCGGGTCCGCATATCGCGCGGATCGCCGTGGGGGAGGATCACCGCTTCCTGCTGCCCGCTTCCGTGCTCACCGGGGCCGTGCTCATGTCCTTCGCCTCCATCCTGTCGAAGCTGCTGGTGCCGGGCATCCTGCTGCCGATCGGGATCGTGACCTCGCTCGTCGGCCTGCCGGTGTTCTTCGCGCTGATCCTGCGCCGCAAGGGAACGCTGGCATGACGCTCACGCTCGAGGACATCCGCCTGATGCGCGGGCGCAAGACGGTGCTGGCGGAGCTTTCCACGGCGCCGCTCCGGCATGGCGAATTCGTCGTGCTCGCCGGTCCCAACGGGGCGGGGAAATCGAGCCTCCTGCGCGCCATCGCGCAAACCCTGCCCTATGAGGGGCGGATCGCGCTCGACGGCGAGGATCTGGCGCGGATGAAACGGGTGCTGCGCGCCGGGCGGATCGGCTATATGCCGCAGCAGCTCGAGAACCGCTCGGAGCTGACCGTGCTCGACAGCCTGCGCGTCGCGATGAACGCCGGCGGGACCACGGGCCTGTCGCAGCGCGAGCAGATCGCGCGGGCCGAGGCGCTGCTGATCCGCTTCGGCTGCCACCCGCTCGCCACGCAGTCGCTTGCCGGCCTGTCCGGCGGACAGCGCCAGTCGGTCGGCCTTGCCCAGGCGCTCGCCCGCGATCCCGATGTGGTGCTGCTCGACGAACCCACGGCGGCGCTCGATCTCTCGATGCAATTCCGCATGCTCTCCGAAATGCGCGCACTGGCCCGCGAAGGGCGGCTGGTGATCGCCGTGCTCCACGACCTGACGCAGGCGGCGCAATGGGCGGACCGCCTCGTCGTGCTGTCGGACGGCAGGATCACCGCCGACGGCGCGCCGGGCGCGGTGCTTACCCCGGACCTGCTTGCCCGCGTCTACAACGTCGCCGCGCGCGTGGAGCGCGACAGCCGCGGCGAGACGCTGATCCGCGTGGACGGCCCGGCCGCCTGATCGCCTGCCCTGCCAAAGAAAAAGCAGCCGCGCCGAGGGAGCGCGACTGCCAGTCTGCATGCCTGATATTATGCAGAAATCACTTGAGGTCGACGCGCCAGATCGTGTTGCTGTCCTCGTTGCCCTCGCGCGCCTTGTTCACCACGTAGATCGAACCGTTCCCGGCTTCCTCCACGAAGTTCGGCTGCGGACCGACGCGCAGGTTCGCGACCACTTCGCCGTTGGAATCCGCCACGGCAAGGCTGTCGGAGCCGCGGTTGACGACATAGGCGAGCCCGTCGGCATCGTCATAGACCACGTTCAGCGGCTGCACCCCGATCGGCGTGTCCGCGAGCAGGGTGCCCTCGGTATCGGTAATGACGAGATCGTCGCCGCCCTGGGAGACGAAGAACAGGCGCGAGCCGTCGTCGGAGACGTCCACGCCGATCGTGCCGTCCGTGGCGGTCAGCGGCGACACGGTGACCTCGCCGCTCTCCACGTCGATCACGGCGGTTTCGGGCGTCGTCAGGGACGGGGTATAGAGCAGGCCCTCCTCCTCGTTGAGTGCGAGGCTCGTGGTAAAGAACTCCTGGCCGCGCAGGTCGGAGGGCACCGCGATCGTCTCGACCAGCTCGAGCGTCTCGGTGTCGAACACCTTGATCCCGCCGGTCGCGGCGCTGACATAGGCGCGGCCGCGGCTTTCGTCGACGAGCACGTCGCGGGCATGGTCGGCAGTGCCGGCGTCGAATTGCTTCACCAGCGACAGATCCTCCTGGGAATAGACGGCGATCGTGTCCTGGCGGCTCTGGGTCACCCAGACATTGCCGTGGGTGTCATCGACGGCCACGCCGTAGACCGCGAAAAGGCTCCCCCGCTCGTCCTCGCCCTCGGGCGTCTTCTCCGCCAGGACTTCGAGCGTGTCCGCATCGAGCTTGTAGATCGTCGATTCCTTGACCGGCGGCCGGCCGACGGCGGAGGTCACGAAGAGGGTGCCATTCGCCTCGGAAACGGCAAGCTGGTAGAGGTTGCCGGACAGCGAGGCGCTCTTGGTGATCTCGAACTGCTCCTCGCCGAAGATCTCGAGCTCGGGCGACACCTTCACGCTCACCACTTCGGCGCTGTCGGGGGCATGGGTCTTCACCACGACCGGATGCAGGCCGAGTTCGGCATCGGCGGGGATGTCGAAACTGGCCGTGAAATTGCCTTCGCCATCGACTTCGGCCGCCTCGACCAGCACGCTGTCGCCGCGCTCGAGCGTCACGGTCTGGCCAGCGGAAAAGCCCGTCCCGCTCACTTCGGCCGTCGAGCCGCGGTAGAGCGGCGCGCGGTCGGCCCCGGAGATCGACACGCTGCCCGAGAAGGGCGCGGGACGGTCAAAGACTTCCTGCGCGAAAGCCATCTGGGTGGAGAGGAGAAGGGCTGCGGCGACGCACAAACGGCGCCCCATACGCGTCGAACGGTTCATGAAGACACCTTTTCAAAGTCATTAAGACCAGTCGGCTGATGGCAGCAAGGCCACGGCTGTCGCCGGCTGTTCTGATGTGACAAAAAGTGGAAGTCAATACCTGACAATAAAAATAAGACTTTGGCGGCGGCCGGCAGCCGGCCGTGGAGGCGCCCCGCTGGAGCCTGCCGGTCCGCGGAAGGCCCAACACGGGACGCAAAATGGCCCGCCGACCCGGCAGGGACGGCAGGCTGGCGCCGGGGGAAGGCCGGCATCCCGCGAGGGGCGCTCAGGCGCCCAGCTTGTAGGGGATCTGGACCGGACCCTTGGTCTTGTTGATCTTGCCCGTCTCCGCGTCATAGTAGTTCTGGAGGAAGCCGCCGACGCGCTGGTCGCGGAAGATGACGCCCACCACGGGCTCCTCCCCGGTGTGTTCGACATGGATGTCGTAGGGCCGCACGAAGTCGATATAGCCCGGCTTCACCTCATGCTCCGAGATCTTCTTCAGATCGGCATATTCGTCTTCGCCCGCCGCCTCGGAGGGCGTGTCGGTCCGTTCGAAGCGGATCACCTTCTCCGTGCCGCGCAGGACGCCGTAGAGCGTCCAGGTATGGGCGTGGTCGTGAACCGGGGTGCTTTCATGCGGCTTCTTCAGCAGCGAGTTCAGGACGAACTTGTAATCGGGATCCTCGTAGAAGAGGAGATTCTCGATATAGCCCTTTTCCGGTTCGTTCCGGAAAGGCCAGGATTCCGACGCCTCCTTCAGTTCCTCG
This sequence comes from Celeribacter indicus, assembly GCF_000819565.1. NCBI lineage: Bacteria > Pseudomonadati > Pseudomonadota > Alphaproteobacteria > Rhodobacterales > Roseobacteraceae > Celeribacter > Celeribacter indicus. Next base: position 2,103,299 of record NZ_CP004393.1, on the reverse strand, counting down.
TCCTTGAGAAGCTCCTGGAGCAGCGGCCGGATCTCCGCGAAGCGCGCCTCCATATCGTCGACGCGCCCGTAGATCTCGCGCACCTTTCCGATAAAATCCTCAACAGCCGTCAGCATGACACCATTCCTTTTCTGGATTTCGAAATTCGAGCGTTGCGCGCCCCGGCAGGGCCCGGCGTGCAACCTGTCCCAATGAGGTATGGGACACCCTCCGGGCTGACAAGCGCGCGGCCCGGATCGCGCGATCTTTGCAAGAATGTGAAAAATTTTCCGGCGTCCGGGCGGCGATCAGGCGCCCGCCGGGGCGAGCCCGAGCGCCTTCAGCGTCGCGATATAGGCGGCGATCCCCTGCCCCAGGTCGTATTCCGGCGAGAAACCCAGATCCTCGACCGCGCGCCTGTTGTCGAGGATCCCGCAATAGTTCACGTCCCCGCCGAAATAGTTCAGCCCGTCGCCGATCTCGATCTCCGCGCCGGGGATCTGACGTTCGACTTCCGCGGCGAACTCCCTCAGCGTGGTGCCGGTGTTGCGCGAGATGTTGTAGGCGGTGTAGGCCGGCCCCGCATGCGTCGCGGCCCGCAGGCAGGCCTGCGCGACATCCCCGACATAGATCACGTCGTCGCGTTCCTCCCCGCCGTGCGGGATGCGGACCGGAACGCCGGCCATCGCCCCCTCGATGATCTTGCCGTAGATCCCCATCGCGCCGTGGCGCGTCAGCTTGCCGGGGCCGAAGATCGTCGCGAAGCGCAGCGCCACGAATTCGAGCCCGAGCTTCGCGAAGTTCCGACCGATGAGCTCGCCCGCGAGCTTGGTCACGTCATAGACGTTCTCTGCCGCGAGGCACTGGTCCTCGACCACGGGCTCGTAATCCGGATAGGCGTTGCGGCCGGTGATATTGCCGTAGACCGCGCGCGAGCTCGTGTAGACGAAGCGCTTCACCCCGGTTTTCACCGCCGCGTCCATCAGTTGCGCCGTGCCCAGCGTGTTGACCGTCAGCCCGCGCAGCGGATCCTCCTGAAGCCCCGCGATGAGCGCAGCCATATGCACGATGCAGCTCACCTCGTGCTTCGCCAGCAGCGCGCGCATCGCCTCGCCATCCATGATGTCGGCATTGACGATCTGCACCGAGGAGGCGGCCTCTCCCAGCAGCGAAGTATCGGTCTGCCGGTCCACCACCAGGACCGGATGGCCGGCCTCGAGCAGTCTGCGCGTCACCCAGGCGCCGTTCACGCCCAGTCCGCCGGTTACGAGATATGTCATTGCGTGTCCTCCCGATGTCGTTCGGGGACCACTAGGCAGGCCCCGCTCCCGAGGGTCAACGACGCCGCGCGAGTGCCCGATATTTTTACACATATGTAAAATCTCATATCCGTGCTTTGTCCCGGCGCGCAGCCCGCATAGTCTGGAACCTCGCTGGGAGGAGGATCCGGTGATGACGAGGAATTCGGTGAAATCCGCGGAACGGGTATTCCAGATACTCGAGCATTTCGCCCGCACGCGCGAACCGGCGCGACTGAGCGAGGTCGCGGCGAGCCTCGACCATCCGGTCTCGAGCGTCAGCGCCCTGCTCAAGTGTATGGTCGATCAGGGCTACATGAACTTCGACGACCGGACCCGCCGCTACATGCCCGCGGCACGGATCGCGCATCTGGGCTCCTGGCTCAATTTCGACGCCTACGAACAGACGGCGGTGCTCGAGGCGATGTACCGGCTGCGCGAGGCGGCCAACGAATCCGTCGTGCTGGCCACGCCGACCGACATCTACCTCGAATATATCGACACGCTGCACGGCTGGGAGGGCATCAACATCCGGCGCGGGACCCGCAGGCTGCTGGTCCAGTCCGGCACGGGATGGCTGTTTCTCGCGCGGATGGATCTCGCGCAGGCCCTGGCGATCTACCGGCGCACGATCGAGCTGGGCGAGCTGCGCCAGGACGAATTCAGCGAGACCGAATTCCTGAAGAAGCTGATCGAGCATCGCGACATGGACATCTCCTTCGTCCATGCGCGCGAACTCCTGCGCCCGACCGCGCATTGGGGGGCGGCGATGATCTCCATGATCATCCCGACGCCGCCGGGGCACCGGGGCCTCGCGATGGGTGTGCACGGCCTCGCCGAACGGCTGGAGACCAAGCGCGCGCGCGTCTCGGACCTGTTCCACGAGATCGCCGCGGAGCTGGAGGCGGATCTTGCGCAGACGGCGGGGAGCGCGCCGGCCGCCACCGCCCCCTGAGCGCGGGTGCGGCCGCGCCGCCCGCCCGGACAGCCCCCGGCTCGACCCGTCGCTGGGCCTGCCGAAGCTGCCGGAAACGGCGCCGGAACCAGGACGGACAAATTACACATATGTGCAAAAACAAAACTTAGATCGCTTCGAGTTGACTTGGCAGGGGGCACGCGAAACCCTTTAGGGACGAAACGCAAGACCGACGATCATATGCCGAAAGGTGACTCTGCGAGATATCTAAGGTTATGGTCCGGACGGGAGGAAAGGTCCGGAAGGGGCCAAAGGGAGGAAAATATGAAGAAGGTTCTGAACACGGTTGCGGCCGGCGCCCTGGCGTGTGCCTGTCTCGTCGGACAGGCGCAGGCGGAGACGCTCAGGGTTCTCACGAGCTGGGACCAGAGTTTCCCGACGGTGAGCCAGGTGCTCACCGCATTCACCGACCATCTCGAGGAGAATGTCGAAGATCTGGACATGCCGGTCTCCGGGCCGGAAACGATCCCGCCCTTCGAACAGTTCGACCCCGTGTCGCGCGGCCTGTTCGACGTGCTCTTCACCATCGGGTCCTATCACTACAATTCCCTCGGCATCGGCATGGCGCTCGACACGCTGAAGGGAGATCTCGACGACTGGCGGGAGGCGGGGATCCTCGACTACGTGGACCAGGAATACCAGAAGAGGGGCATGAAACTCCTCGCGATCCTGGTCGATCCGGGCGGCTATCAGGTGGTGCTCAAGGAACCGCTCACCGGCGACGCCCTGGCCGGGCGCAAGATCCGCGGCACGCCCAGCTATCACGCCGCGCTGAACAATCTCGGCGCCTCTCCCGTCGTTCTTCCGGGATCGGAGATCTACCCGGCGCTCGAACGCGGCACGGTCGATGGCGCGGCATGGCCGATCATCGGCACCGTCGCCTTCCGCTGGTACGAGGTGGCCGATTACATCATGCGCCCGTCCTTCGGCCAGTCGACCTATCTCGTCCTCGTCAACCTCGACACCTGGAACGGCCTCGACGAGGAGACGCGCCAGCAGATCGAGACGGCGGCGCATGACTTCGAACCGACGGCCTCCGACATCTTCCGCGGCATCGTCGACGGCGAGGTCGAAACGCTCAAGGAGAACGGCATGCAGGAGACCGAACTGACCGAAGATCAGGCGGCCGCCCTGCAACAGGGGTGGTTCGTGGGGCAGATGGATCTCGCCGCGACGGTCAGCCCCGACGAGGTCGCCCGGCTGCGCGAACTCGCCGAGGAGGCGGGCCTCACCTACTGATCCGCACCCGGATCGCCCTGGGGCGCCCGAACCACGGGGCGCCCCGTTCCGACAACCCCACGCACGGGAGGACTGGATGGGAACCTACCTATACCGGACAGGCAGGCACGTACTGAAGCTGCACGACATGCTCTCGAAAGCCGCCTTCGTCCTGGCCTCGGCGGCGCTCGCCGTGATCGTCGCGAGCTTCGCCTACGAGGTCGTGATGCGCTATTTCTTCAACGCCCCGACCCGCTGGGCGAGCGACCTTGTCTCATTCCTGCTGCTGAGCGCGGTCTTCCTGGCCGCGCCCTGGCTCACGCGCGAGGGTGGCCATGTGTCGATCACCCTGCTGCCCGACCTGCTGCCCGAGGCATGGTCGCGCAGGATCGTCGCCGCAGGCTTCCTCGCCGCCGCCGCGGTCTGCCTCTGGGCCGGCTGGATCGTCGCCGGCGAGGTGCGGATCCTCTACGCGCGCGGCACGATGACGCTCAGCGCCGTTCCCGCGCCGAAATGGTGGTTCACCGCGCTGATCCTGTTCGGCTTCGTCAACAGCGCGCTCTATTTCCTGAGACTGGCCTTCGGCACGCAGGGCGAGCGCATACCGAGCGAGGCCCGCAATGCCTGAAGGAATCCCGGCCATTCTCGTGGGCGTCGGCCTGCTGCTGATGCTCATGGCCACCGGCATGCCGGTCTTTGCCGCCTTCCTGCTGATCAACCTGATCGCGGTCGGCCTGTTCATCGGCCCGGCGGGCTACAGCATGTTCACCAACAGCCTGTTCGAGACGACGACGAGCCAGTCGCTCGTGACGATCCCGCTCTTCATCCTCATGGGAGAGATCCTGTTCCGAAGCAATGCGGTCGAGGTCCTGTTCCGCTCCATCGACACGCTCGTCTGGCGCGTCCGGGGGCGGCAATACGTGCTGGCCGTGGTGCTGGCGACGGTGTTCAGCACGCTCTCGGGCGCGGCCATGGGGGTCGCGGCGATGCTCGGGCGCTCGCTGCTTCCGGGGATGATCGACCGCGGCTACGATCCCCGGCTGTCGGCGGGCACCATCCTCGCCGGGGCAAGCCTCGCTCCGCTGATCCCGCCGAGTGTCCTCGTCATCATCATCGGCACGCTCGCAGGCGTGTCCATCGCCGGGCTGCTGGTGGCGGGGATCATTCCGGGGCTGATGTTCGCGGCGCTGTTCCTCGGCTACATCTTCTTCCGGATCTGGCGCAATCCGGAGATGGCCCCGAAGAACAGCGATGCCGTGCAGCAGGTGAGCCCCGGTGCCGCACTGCGCGCCGTGCTCAGCCTCATTCCCTTCACCATCATCATCGCCATGGTGATGGGGCTGATCCTCGCGGGCATCGCCACACCCACGGAATCGGCGGCGATGGGGGTCATCGGTTCGCTCGCCACCGCCGCCATCTACCGCAGCCTCAACCTGCGCATGGTCATGCAATCGCTGGCCGCCGCGATGAAGGTCTCCGCGATGATCCTGATCATCATGGCGAGTTCCAAGCTGTTCAGCCAGCTTCTCGCCTTCTCCGGCGGCGCCTCGGCGCTGACGGAATGGGTGGTCGGGGCGGAGATGCCGACCTGGGTGCTGCTGAGCCTGATGATGCTGCTGCCCTTCGTCCTGTGCATGTTCGTCGACCAGATCGCGCTGATGCTGATCGTGATCCCGATCTACCTGCCGATCGTGGCGGCGAACGGGTTCGATCCGATCTGGTTCTGGCTCCTGTTCCTCGTGAACATCACCGTCGGCGGGCTGACGCCGCCCTTCGGCTACGTGCTCTTCGCGCTCAAGAGCACCTGGCGCGAGGGTCGGCTGAACGATGTCTATGCCGCCGCCTGGCCCTTCGTCATGCTGTTCATCCTGGGCATCGTGATCCTCGCGCTCGTCCCCGGACTGGCCACCTACCTGCCGTCGCTGTTGTGACGGCAGGCCGGCCGCCGGGACGCGGCGGCCGGTGTCAGGCCGATCTGCTCCGCGCCGCCCCGCGCGCGGCGCGGATCGCCTCCCAGACGCGCCCCGGCGTCGCAGGCATGTCGATGTGGTCGATCCCGAGCGGCGCCAGCGCATCCGCGATCGCGTTCATCGCCGCGGGCAAGGCGCCCACCCTGCCGGATTCCCCGACCCCCTTCACCCCCGCGGGGTTGGTGGTGGTCGGGACCGGGTGGCTCAGGACGACCGGCGATACCGAATCCGTGGCGCGCGGCATGGCGTAATCCATGAAGGAGCCGGTCATGTTCTGCCCCTCCTCGCTGAACACCATGTTCTCCATCAGCACCTGGCCCAGCCCCTGCAACACGCCGCCCTGGATCTGGCCCTTGACAATCTGCGGGTTCAGCTCGAATCCGACGTCGTCGCAGACGGTATGGGCTACGATCTCCACCACGCCCGTGTCCGGGTCGATCTCCACCTCGCAGACCTGGCAGCCGTTCGGGAAGTTCGGCGCGTCGAGCCGGAGCACGCCGTCGGCCTGCAACCCTTGTGCGAGCCCGGCCGGACGCATGTCCTCGTCGAAGGACGCCTTCGCCACCTCGAGGAAGGAGACGCCGCGCCCGGCGCCGCCCACGCGGTAGACACCGTCGTCGAAGCCGATCTCCGCCTCCGCCGCCTGGAGCAGATGCGCCGCGATCGGACGGCCCGCGGCGATGCTCTTGTCGATGCCGTCCATGATCGCACCGGCGCCGAAGGCCGCGCTGCGCGACCCGCCGGTTCCGTTGCCCGCCGCGACCTCGCGCGTGTCGGATTCGACCACCCGCACCCGCGCCGGGTCGATCCCCAGCCGGTCCGAGAGGTATTGCGCAAAGAGCGTCTCGTGCCCCTGCCCGTGATTGGTCGTCCCGGCGAGCACGGTGACGCCGCCGTCGGCGGCAAATCTGAGCGAGACATATTCGGTGCCGGGCCGCGTCGCGATCTCGATCGCCATCGCCACGCCGATCCCGCGCAGCCGGCCCCGCGCCGCCGCCTCTGCGCGCCGGGACGGGAAGCCGGCGTAATCGGCCGCCGCGACGGCCTTTTCCAGCACCTTGTCGAACTCGCCGCAATCGTAGACGAATTCCAGCGGCGTGTCGTAGGGAAAGGCGTCGTTGGGGATCAGGTTGCGGCGCCGGATCTCCACCGGATCCATGCCGAGCTCGCGCGCGGCAAGGTCGATCATGCGCTCGATCGCATAGGCCGCCTCCGGCCGTCCCGAGCCGCGATAGGGCGAGGTCGGCGTCGTGTTCGTCCAGACGCCGCTCACCTCCACCGCCATGTGCGGAATCGTGTAGGTGCCCGCGAGCGAGCCGAGGTTGTTGGTCGCCGGCGCCGCGCCGTTGGTCGACATGTAGGCGCCGATATTGTTGATGTTGCGGGTGCGGAAGGCGAGCAGCCGCCCCTCGTCGTCGAAGGCGATCTCCGCATCCGCGATCATGTCGCGCCCGTGGTCGTCGGCGGTCAGCATCTCGCTCCGCGTCGCCGTCCAGGTGACCGGCCGCCCGACCCGCTTCGAGGCCCAGGCGACCAGCGCCACCTCCGGCGGGATCGACCCCTTGAGACCGAAGGATCCGCCGATATCCCCCGGAACCACATCGACCCGCTCGCGCGGGATGCCGAAGACGTGGTCCGCGAGCGCGTTGCGGCATTCGAAGGGCCGGTGCACCCCGGCATGGACGGTGAAATGGTCGCGCGCCGCGTCGTAATCGCCGGTGAAGGAACGCGGCTCCATCGGGTTGGCATGCACCCGGTTGACGGTCAGGCGGCGGCTTAGCCGGTGCGGCGCCGTGGCGAAGGCACGCTCCGTCGCCTCCGCATCCCCGGCCCGGTACAGGAAGACCTCGTTGCCCGGACAGTCGTCGCGCACGAGCGGCGCGCCCTCTGCGATGGCGGCGGCGATATCGGCCACGGCGGGAAGCTCGTCGCACTCGACGAGCACCGCCTCGGCCGCATCCACCGCCCGCGCGGGCGTGTCGGCCACCACCACCGCGACCGGCTCCCCCACATAGCGCACGCGCTCGGAGGCGAGCGGCATGCGGGGCGGGTTGACGAATTCCCTGCCCGCCCGGTCGCACAGCGGGCCGGACAGCAGATGGCCGCGGAACCGCATCCCGCCGATGCCGTCCTCCGCCATTTCCCGCGCGGTGAGCACGGCCAGCACGCCGGGCATCTCCAGCGCGGCGGAGGGGTCAACCGAGAGGATGCGCGCATGACCGTAATCGGAGCGCACGACCGCGGCATGGGCCTGGCCGGGAAGCCGCACGTCGCCGGCATAGCGGCCGCGCCCCGTCAGAAGGCGGTCGTCCTCGCGACGCGCCACAGGATTGCCCGGACTGAACTTCATCTGTCTCTCATCCCTGATTTCCGGCGGACGATCATGCCCCGCCTGTCTCCGCCGCGGCCAGGATCATCGCCGCGGCCTTCTCCCCGATCATCATCGTCGGAATGCTGGTATTGCCCGAGACGATCACCGGCATGACCGAGGCATCCGCCACCCGCAGCCCCGCGATGCCGCGCACCCGCAGCTCGGGGTCCACCACCGCGCTTTCGTCCTGCCCCATCTTGCAGGTGCCCGCGGGATGGTAGCTCGTCGTGCCGGTGGTGCGGATGAAGGCCTCCAGCTCCTCGTCCGACTGCACCGCCGGTCCGGGCGCCATTTCCCGCGCGATCACCCCCGCCAGCGGCTCCGCCGCCGCGATGCGCCGCGCCAGCCGCAGCCCCTCGATCGCGACGCGCCGGTCGGTCTCGGTCTCGAGGAAGCGGTAGTCGATGGCAGGCGGCGCGAAGGGATCGGCCGACATCACATGGATGCTGCCCGCGCTCTCGGGCCGCTGCACCTGCGGCGTCACGAAGAAGGCCTCCACCCGCGACATGCGCCGCTTGCCGCCGACGCCGTTGCGGCCGCCGGTGACCTCGACGAGGAACGGGTTCACGACCATCTGGATGTCCCCCTCCTCGATCCCCTCGTGCGAGCGCGCGCAGACCCGGATGCCGCCGATGCCCTGGCCGATGAAGCCCCCGCCATGGGTCGCATAGCGCAGCAGTTCGCGCAGGAAACGCCAGCCATGGCCGCGGTTGGCAAAGGAAATGCCGGTCCGGTTCAGTTCCCATTTCATCTGCGGACCGTAATGCTCGCGCAGGTTCTCCCCCACGCCCGGCAGCGCCAGCACCGTCTCGATACCGTGCCGGTCGAGGATCGCGGGATTGCCGATGCCCGACAGTTCGAGGAGCTTCGGGGAATTGATCGTGCCCGCGCTCACGATCACCTCGCGGCCGGCGCGGACCTCCTCGATGCGGCCCCGGCGGCGATAGCGCAGCCCGACGCAGCGCCGCCCCTCGAGGATCAGCGACATCGCCTCCGCGCCGCCCAGGATCGTCAGGTTGGGCCGTTTCCGCGCCGGGGCGAGATATTCCGTCGCGGTGCTGTTGCGCCTGCCGCGGTGCACCGAGATCTGGGTCATCGCCACGCCTTCCTGCGTGTCGCCCATATAGTCGTCGTTGTAGGGCAGCCCGACCGCCTCCGCCGCACCGATGAAGAGATCGAAGAACGGCGTCATCCTCTCGTAGCGCGTCACGGTGATCGGCCCGGAGCGGCCGCGATCGCGGTCCGCGCCGATATCGGTGGTCTCGATCTTCCGGAAGAACGGAAGCACCTCCTCATAACTCCATCCGGTGCAGCCCATCTGCGCCCACTGGTCGTAATCCCGCTTTTGTCCGCGGTTGACGAGGGTTCCGTTCATCGCGCTCGAGCCGCCGAGGATCTTGCCATGCGCGACATGGATCGGGCGGTTGCCGTGGCTCGGGTTGGGTTCGGAATAGTCGTTCCAGTTGACCTTCGGGTTTTGCAGCATGAAGGCGCTGCCGAGCGGCGAGCGGCTCCAGATATAGCGTTCCGTCTCGGTTCCGGCCTCGAGGCAGAGGACCGAATGGCGGCCGCTCTCGCTCAGCCGGGCGGCGATCACCCCGCCCGCCGAGCCCGAGCCGACAACGATGTAGTCATAGGTTTTCGCAGACACCTTCGCTCCTCGCCTTCTGTTGCGCAGGGGCCCCGTCGGGGCGCCTCACTTGATCGCCTGGGGATTGATCGGGGAGCCGCTGCCGCCGGGCAGGTTCAGCGGCGGTGCGCAGAAGAAGAATTCATAGACCCCGTCCTGCGCACAGTCGGCGGCAAGCTCGCGCAAATAGAACATCTCCCCCATCGTCAGGCCCATCGCGGGAATGACCACGCCGTGCCACGGATAGGAGAAGCCCTCCCCCTCGGCCGGCCGCGCCTCCACCGCGTAATTGTCGGCGGCGACGGCGGCCACGTCCTTTTCCTTCAGCCAATAGCAGCTTTCGAAATGCAGCCCCGGCGCCATGCCGGTCGTGTGGCCCGCCCAGTCGCCCCGCGACCAGAACCGCTCCTGATAGCCGGTGCGGATCAGCACGAAATCGCCCGCCCGGATCTCCACCCCCTGCGCGGCGGCGCAGGCGTCGAGCTCCGCATTGGTGATCGCATATTCGTCCTCGAGGCTGTCGACGCCCTTGAACCGCGCCACGTCCAGCAGCACGCCGCGCCCAACCATGCGGTTCGCCATCTTCTCGATCCCGTTCACGGGAAAGCCCTTGGAGCCGAACCGGCGCGCGTCATGGCCGTTATACATCCGCCCGTCGTTGAAGACATGGGCGAGCGCATCCCAGTGGGTCGAGCTGTGGGTCGGCAGGTTGATCGCGTCGTCGGCATATTGCAAACGTCCCTCGAACATTCCCGTCGCCACGTCCGCGCCGTCCTGCATGAAGGTGTGGATCGTGTTCCAGCGCTTGTGCGGCACCGACTGGAGCGGCTGGTCGAGCGGCACGCCGAGCCCGAAGACCTTGCCCCTGCGGATCAGCCCCGCCGCCGCCACGATATCCTCCGGGCGGACGTTGTTGAGCGTGCCGACCTCGTCCTCCTCGCCCCACCGGCCCCAGTTCGACAGCTCCCTGAAGGTTTCCTCGATGCTCTGCTTGGTCAGTTTGTCCGACATGGGCGCTCTCTCCTTGGATGGTGCGGACCCTCCCGCCCCCGCGGCGTGCGGAAGGGATCCGCTCCGACGGCGATGGCGCGACGACTCCTCGTTCGCTTCCCCGGAAGGCTAGCCCGGCGCGGCCGAAGGCTCTGTCGTAGCCGGATAGGACCGGCCGCCGGTCCGCCGCGGCCTCCTGGCAATTGCGGTCATGGTTTCTGGCAATCCGGGACATGCGCGAGGGCCGCCATTGCGGCTATCCTGCGCTGATCCGGACCGGGTGCGGCGGTCACTGCGCGCATCCCGGACGGAAGGGAGGACATGACAATGATTTACGCACCTGTCGCGACCGCCAATGCGGTCGCCGCATCCGCCGTCGACAGTCTCGGCGGCACGATCGAAAGCGTCGGCGGCGACGCCTTCATTCCCGCGCTTGCCGCGCTTCTGGGCGACCACCTCGCCGCCGAGGACTTTCTCGTCCTGCGCAGCGGCCCGGAGGGGGAACCGCCGCGGGTCCTGCATGCGGGCGGCCGCGCCCGGCGGCTCGCCGTCCACCTCCTCGGCGGGCTGCGGAGCGAACCGCGCCTCACGCGGCTGCTCGCCGCGCCGTCCGCGCCCGGCACGCAGGTGCTCCAGGCGGAGGCCCGCGCCTTCCGCAGCCCCGCCTTCCGCCGCAACTGCTTCGCCCTGCCCGGCATCCGCGAACTGGTGATCCTGGTGCGCCCGGTGGGCGACGACCTGATCACGCTCTGTCTTTTCCGCCGCGCCGCGGATCCGCGGCCGCCGGCGACGGCCGAGCTGGCGCATCTCGGAACGCTGCTCCTGCCGGTGCTCGACCTGCATTTTCGGCTTCTGGGAACCGCCACGCGCCAGCGCAGCGTCTCGGCGCAGGAGATGGAGGATTGCGTCGCCGCCACCTTCCCCGAACTGACCCGGCGCGAGGTGGCGGTCTGCGCCCGCTCGATCCTCGGGGTCACGGCGGAGGGCATCGCCCTCGATCTCGGCATCAAGCAGACCAGCGTCGTGACCTACCGGAGACGGGCCTATACCCGGCTCAACATCAGCTCGATCAACCAGTTGTCGACGATGTTGATCCAGTCCTCCGCGGCGCGCCAACTCGCCGCGGCCTGAGCGCGGGCCTTCCTCCCCCGCGCTCGCCCTCAGCCGCGCCTCAGCACCGATGTCGGCGGCATGCCGAACTTGCGGGAAAAGGCGCGGCTGAAATGCGAACTGTCCTTGAACCCGAAGCTGAAGGCAGCCTCGGTCACGTTGCGCACCTGCGCCCGCGCGAGCACGTCATAGGCCAGCTCCAGACGGCGGTCGAGCACCCAGCGCATCGGTGTCGTGCCCCGCTCGGCGAACAGCCGGTTGAGCGTGCGCGCCGACACGCCCGCCTCCGCGACGAGGCTGTCGAGCGTCAGGTCGCAGTCGTCGATGTTGCGCAGCAGGAAATCCTCGAGCTTTTCCACCAGCCAGCCGCCCCGCGCCATCTCCGCGGGGTCCGGGCGTGTACCGAGGGTGGAGACCACGTCGAGCGTCGCTCCGACGAGCCGCCCGGTGTCGCGCGTGTTGCGCGAGATCGCGTTGACGCAGAGTTCACGCACCATCGTCAGGGCGAGCAGCCCGTTGGTGGTGTCGGGGCGGATCACCGTCGCGCTTTCCGACACGATGTCGGGACAGTGCCGCCGCATCATGCCGGGATCGACCCAGAGCGATACCGCCCAGTAGGGGTGGGGAAACTCGATCTCGAAGGGGGCTCCGTGGCGGTAGACCAGCGCCTCGCCCTCCCGCGCCCGCAGCGCCCGGTGCCCCTGGGTCAGGCGCAGCTCTCCGCGCAGGCTGACCAGCAGCACCAGACTGTCGAACCCGTCGCGCTTGATCGTCTGCGGATCGCGCAGGAAACGGCCCGCCGAGGAATGGATCCGCGACATGCGCGCCCCGCCCCTGGCGGCAAAGGTCATCTCGCCGGAGAAATGCGGATCGGAACGGGGGGCGTAGCGGGTTTCGCAGAACGCTTCGCAGATGGCGCTGTGCCAGGAGGCCATGTCGCTCTCCCGGACATGGCGCACGTCGGCGGGCGTGACGACGCCGCTGTCGCCCCTTTCGGCCATGCGTGATGCGGATCTGTGCACCGGCGGTCTCCCTCCTCCAACACTGGGCCTTGCCATGCTGGCGGACCCAGCCTATCCCGCCCTTGTCCGAAGGACCAGCCCCGCCGCACGGCACGCCCTGCCGCTCCCCCACGAAACGCAAACCGCGTGCCACCCGGAGATGGCACGCGGCGCGGACCGGCGCGGCAGAGGGCGCGCTCAGAAGGGAAACTTGCTCATGAGATGTTCGCGGACCACGGCGAGGAGCGCCTCCTCGTCGGTCCGGTCGATGCCCTCGAGACGCTCCGCCCAGGTCTGTTGCAGGACGGCGAACTCGTCGAGGATCGCCTGCCCCTCGATCCCGTTCGCATCGGCGACCAGCGTCTCGAGATATTGCGTCTTGTAATCCTCCACCTGCCGGGCGAGCTCCGGCCCGGCCTCGTGCATCCTGACACCCCGCGTCTCGGCCTCGGCAAAGGCGTCCCGCGCGTTGCGGTCGAATTCCATGTGGGTGCGCACGATGCCGACGGCCATCTCCTCCTTCAGGAGCGCCTTGTGCGCCTCGGAAAGGCCCTCCCAGCTATCCTTGTTGAACGCCCAGATCGCCCCCGTCACCACGCCGAGCGGCACGGTCGTGACATCGGTGACCACGTCGTTGAACGAATAGCTCACGAGCGTGTTCGGATCCGCGATGACGCAGTCCAGCGATCCGCGCTGGATACCGCTGTAGGCATCCCCGATCGGCACGGAGACCGGGGTGCCGCCCAGCGACGTCACGAGCCCCGAAAAGGATTCCCCCGCCGTCCGCATACGCTTGCCCCTCGCCTGTTCCGGCGTGGTCACCTCCGTGTTGCACAGGATGTTGTAGAGCGGCGTGGCATGGGCGCCGGCCATGATCACGTTGTGCCTCTCCCATTCGGCGATCGCGTCGGCATTGGTATAGTTGAACTCGGTATAGGCCAGCGCCACGGTCCACATGTCGTCGCTGACGAAGGCCGCGTTGTTGAGCAGCGTCTGGATCGGCAGCTCCGCCGGCGTGTAGGCGGCATAGACATAGCCGAGGTCCGCGACGCCGTCGCCGATCCCCGACAGGGTGGTGCGTGCCGGAAGCAGCGATCCGCCGAAGAAGATCTCCGCCGTCAGATCTCCGCCGGTCTCCTCGGCGATGCGCTCGAACATCTCCATATAGGCATGCTTGGAATGGGCGTAGTTCTGCGGCAGCCAGGAACTTGCCGTCAGCTCCTCGGCCAGTGCGGGGGCCGCGACCGCCGCGAGCGCGGCGCTCGCAAGCGCGGTGAATGGGATGCGGGTCTTCATGTTCAGGGTCTCCTCCCGTTTGAAACTGAATGGACGTCGGACCGGCACGCCGGGCAGCCTATTGGGCGACGCCCGGAAGCCACAGCGACAGGATCGGAAAGGCGATGATGAGCGCCAGCGAGACGAGGTCGGCCAGCAGGAAGCCGAAGGTGCCGCGGAACACCTGCCCCAGGCTCACCTCCTCGCCCATCGCGCTCTTGACGACGAAGATGTTGAGGCCCATCGGCGGGGTGACCATCCCCATCTCGAGCAGCTTCACCGTGATCACGGCGAACCAGACCAGATCCACGCCGAACTGCTGCAATACCGGCGTCAGCACCGGCAGGGTGAGAAGCATGATCGACACCGGCTCGAGAAAGCACCCCATGACGAGATAGAGGAGCGCGATGGCGAGGATCAGGCCGATCTGGCTGTGGATATGGGCAGAGACCACATCCGAGAGAAGATTGGCCATGCCGGTCAGCCCCAGCAGGCGCTGGAACAGCGCGGCGCCGACCACGATGATGAAGATCGACGCGGTGCCCGTCGCCGTGCGCCGCAGCGCATCGGTGAAGCCCGCCCGCGTGAAGCTGCGGCGCAGGATCGCGAGCAGGATGGTCAGCCCGGCCCCGATCGCCCCGGCTTCGGTCGGGGTGAACAGCCCGGCGAAGATCCCGCCGATGACACAGACGATGATCAGCGGCAGCGGCCAGACGTCGCGGAAGGCCTCGCGCCGCTCCGCCTCGGACACGGTCTCGGTCACCCGCGGCGCGATCGCCGGTTTCAGCCCCACGCGCAGGGTGATGTAGAGGATGAACATCGCCGCCGAGAGCAGCCCCGGCATGAGCCCGGCGAGGAACAGGCTGTTGATGGATTGCGACATGGTGATGCCGTAGACGATCATCAGCACCGAAGGCGGGATCAGCGCCCCCAGCGTGCCCGCGGCGGCCACCGCGCCGGTGGCGAGGCCCGGATGGTACCGGGCGCGCAGCATCTCGGGCACCGCGGTGCGGGAAAAGGCGGCCGCCGTGGCCACGCTCGACCCGCTGGCCGAGGCGAAGAGCGCGGCGGAGATCACCGTCGCCGAGGCGAGCCCGCCGGGCAGCCAGCCCAGCGTGATCCGCGCCGAGCGGAACAGGTTGCGCGTGAGGTCGGTCGAGGCCGCGACGTAGCCCATCAGCAGGAACATCGGGATGGCCGAGAGATTCCAGTCGCCCACCAGGTCGAAGGGCACCGCCGACAGCACCCCGATCCCCGCCTTCACGCTGATCGCCGCGGAGATGCCGCCGAAGGCCACGAGTCCCATGGCAATCCCCACGGGCACCCGGATCGCCACGAGCAGCACGACGACCGCGACGCTCAGCGCGCCGATCAGTTCTCTTTCACTCATCTCAGAAGGCTCCCGGCGTGTCGTGTGGCGGCGGCGGCGCGCCCGCCCGCATGTATCTTGCGGCCTGCACCGCCTTCACCGCCGCGGCGAAGGCGCCGAGGAACAGTCCCGCCGGCATGAAGACGCGCGCCGGCCAGATCGGCACGTTCCAGGTGCCGGTGACGAATTCCTTCACCGCGAACGCCTCGACCGCCACCTCGGCATAGACCCAGCCCAGGATCAGATAGAAGGCCAGGGTGAGCACATGCGCCAGCAGGTCGAAGACGTCGCGCAGCACCGCGGGACAGCGGTCGTAGAGCGCCTCCACGGCGATATTCTCGTCGAGCATCTGGAGCAGCGCGAGCGGCAGGAAGATCGCGGCGACCATCAGGTAGGAGGCGACGATCGTGTCGTTGCCGGGGATCGCCATGTTGAAGGTGGCCCGCAACACGACATCCGCGACCACCAGGACGAGCATCAGCACGATCCCGACCCCGGCTATCGCCACGGCCAGACGGCTGATCGCATTTGCGGCTTTCGTCATCTCCCTCCCTTTCCCTGCTCGGCGGCCCCGGCCGGACGTCCCGTGTTCCGGGCCGGACAATGCGGTGGCGCGGAGAGCACCCCGCCCTCCGCATGGCACTCCTCACAGCAATCCTCTTGCCAGAGCATGACGCACAGGCCCTCGCGGCTCTGTCCTATCGGGCGAGGACAAATCGGCCGCCCGCTTCGGCAGCGGCAGCCGTGCCGCACCGCCGCATCCGGCGCGCCCGGTTTCCGCAATCCTGCCGGCATGCTCCACACGGGGCCATCGGTGGAAAATTCTTCTCCATCCGTCCCTTAAAAAGCATGTCCTCTGTTCTCCCCATTTCTCCGCCCCGATGGCATGATGGAGGATGGAGAGGCGCCGCCACGGATGCCTCCGTCACGCGGAAGAAGACGCCATGCCTCGCACGACTGCCGGTCTGAGCACCACATTGGCCAGCCTTCCCCTGGACAAGGGGTTGCGCCGCGCCGTCGAGCGGCAGCAGGAGGCGCTCGGCCGCGCCGACCGGAGCGAAGCGGACCTGCTGTCGCCCGAACACGCAGGTCCGGTGTCGCGTCTCGAGCGCCGGGCCATCGCGCTCCATGTGGCCGCGATTCACCGCGAACAGGAGCTGATCGACCGCTACCACGCCCTTCTTGCCGCCACCGAGGGGGCCGGCACGGCCCTGGCGCATCTGGTCGAGGCCGAGGCGCAGCGCGACGCCGCCCGCCCCGCCCCGACCGGCCACGCCCTGCCCGATGAGCGGCTGGCGCAGCTCCTCGCCCATGTCCGGGCGCTTCTGGAAGGCGACCGGCAGGGCCGGAGCGCGCTTCTGGCCCTCGACGCCGAGGCGGCGGGCATCGTCTCGCGGATCCTCGCCCTCGTGGTCTTCGAGGCGCGTGTGATCGGCGGCTTGCGGCAATGCGCCCTGGCGCGGCGGTCCGTCAATCCCCCTGCCCCGAAAGGATATACCAACCATGTTTGACACCGGCACCGGACCCGGCGTGCTGCCGGCCCCGTCCCCCGCCCCGCTTGGCCTGTTCCGCCGCGCCCGCGGTCTCGATGCGGGAGAACGCGCCCTTGTGGCGCTGGTCGTCTGTCGCGAGGCGGGCCGGATGGACCTCGCGCAGGACCATGCGCGCACGGCAGCGGAGGCCCTGCGCGATCCCTTCGCCGTCACCCTGCTTCTGGAGGAGGGGCTGCCCTCGCCGCTGACGGGACGGCTGGGCGCACTGGCGACGGCGGCGGGCGCGCTGGCGCGGCACCAGCCCGCGCTCGGACAGGCCGAACTGGACCGCCTCGCCTCGAACGGGGTGGATGCGGACGACCTGCTCTGCCTCGTGACGACCGTGGCCGAGGC
The DNA here is from genome assembly GCF_000819565.1 of Celeribacter indicus. Classification (NCBI taxonomy): domain Bacteria; kingdom Pseudomonadati; phylum Pseudomonadota; class Alphaproteobacteria; order Rhodobacterales; family Roseobacteraceae; genus Celeribacter; species Celeribacter indicus. The sequence continues at coordinate 2,086,226 of NZ_CP004393.1, read as the reverse complement.
CAGCGGCCGCCTGCACATCGCCGCGCCGGAACGCGGCGCATGACCCATCCGGGTGCGACGGGTCCGGGTGCGGCGGGCAGGTCCACCACCGGCCGCGATGCCGTCACGCCGCTCGCGCACCGGCACATGCCGCGCCTGATCGCCGCCCCCGGCTGCCTGACGGCGCAGCGCGCGGGTCTCGCCCTGCTGATTTGCGGCCTGCCCCTCCGCGCCGAACCCGGCCCGCGCACCGAATTGCGGCTCACCGGCCCCTTCAAGGACACCACCGTCCGCCGCGATCCCCAGAGCATTCTCGCCCTGCTGGACGAGCTTTGTCCCGGCATCCTGTTTTCCGCCGACCCGGACCGGCGCGCCGGCCAGCAAAGGCTGATCTGCCAGACGATGACCGCCGATGTCCGGCTGCGCGAGGTGACGCATGCCACCAATCACCGCGACCTGGACATCGCCATCCACCTGCTGCGCGACACGATGCTGCGGATCGAACGGTGGTTCGATGCGCCGCCGGCAGTCCCGGCGCCGGACGCGGTGGTCGCGGTGGTCGCGCCGCTGATCTGGCGCATGACCCTGCTCGACCGCCACCACCGCACGCATCTCTGTCTGGGGCTGGAAGGGATCATGAGCCAGGCGGCGCAGGTCTCGCGCCTGCCGGGCGCGGAGACCCTGCTCGGGGAGGAAGCCGCGCGCCGCTTCCTTGCCCGGCTGCCCGCCGGCGCCGTGATCAGCCTGCCCGAGGACAAGCGCCCGGACTGGGCGCAGGCGCTCGGTCCCGTGGCGGTGCCGCAGCTCCGTCACATCACCCCACGACGAAAGACCACGATCCTGACGACTCCCATCAGACATGCCGACATCCCGTCCCCGCCCGGCCCCGAGGCCGCCGGAGACGATCCTCTGGACGCCATCGCCGAAAAGCTGCGGCTGATCCGCATCACCTCGCAGCAACGCCGCTATCCCGGCCGGGCGACCCCGCGCCTGCCCTCCCGCCTCTCGGTGATCCGGCTGCTGTCGCATGTCGTCGGCGCGCTCTACCCGCGCCACTACGGCCCGCCGGGGCTGGACGTGCAGTCGGCGGACGACTTCGTCGCGCAGAGGCTGCGTGCGATCCGCCACCGCCTTGCCGGTCAGCTGGAGCTCGAATGGCTGCTGCATCCCGAGGCGGGCCAGCCGGACTGCCGCCGCCGGGCCCGCGCCGCCGCCGACGCCTTCCTCGCGGGGCTGCCGCAGATCCGCGACCTGCACGACACGGACATCAATGCCGCCTTCCTGGGCGACCCCTCCGCCAGAAGCCTCGATGAGATCGTCCTGTGCTTTCCCGGCATCGCCGCCATCCTGCGCCATCGCATCGCCCACAGCCTCTATGGCCTGGGCGCGCCGATGCTGGCGCGGATCATGGCCGAGCATTCCCATTCGCAATCCGGCATCGACATCCATCCCGGCGCAAAGATCGGTCCGGCCTGCTTCATCGACCACGGCACCGGCGTGGTGATCGGGGAAACCGCCGTGATCGGCCGCAACGTGCGGATCTATCAGCAGGTCACGCTGGGAGCGAAACGGTTCGAGAGCGACGGCGAGGGCGGGCTGGTCAAAGGGCAGCCCCGGCATCCGGTGGTCGGAGACGACGTGGTGATCTATGCCGGCGCCACGATTCTGGGCCGGATCGAGATCGGCAAGGGTGCGATCATCGGCGGCGGCGTCTGGCTGACCGATCCGGTTCCGCCCGGCGCCGTCGTCACCCAGGCGATGCCGAGCCTCGACGGCACCGCGAGCTGACCCTTCCGCCGGGCGGAGGGCGCGACCGCCGGAGGCCCGGCGGCGGCGATCCCGGTGCCGCGAAGGAAACGTCGTTCTCCCCGCGCCCGCCCCTCTGGCAACAGCTTCCATCGGGGTGCCTCAATAGAGAATGGGAGGCAGGCGCAATCTCGTCCATATTGGTCGTGTATTAAGGAATATGCCGCAGCGCGGCAAACGCTCAGTGAGACACAGAAATGATCCTTCGGAACCTTCCCGCCTCCTTCGCCCTCGCCACCCTCCTGGGCGGCATCGCCATGCCCGCACTGGCCGACAGCCTGCGCATCGGATGGCAGCAGATCGTCGAACCCTCGCGCATCCCGCAGGCGGACGGCACCTATGAGACCGCCACCGGGGCCGATGTCGAATGGCACCTGTTCGGCGGCGGGGCGGATGTGATCGCCGCCATCGCGGCCGGCTCCATCGACATCGGCTATGTCGGATCCTCGCCGCTCACCGCCGCCGCCTCGCAGGATCTGCCGATCGAGACCATCTATATCGTCGGCAACATCGCCGAAGCCGAGGCGCTCGCGGTGAAGGACATCGACACGCCCGAGGATCTGAAGGGCCGGAAGATCGCCACGCCCTTCGTTTCCACCGCGCATTATTCGCTGCTGACGGCGCTGGACCACTGGGGGATCGCCCCCACGGAGGTGAACCTGCTGAACCTGCGTCCGCAGGAGATCGCCGCCGCGTGGGAAAGGGGCGACATCGACGGCGCCTATATCTGGGATCCGGTTCTGAACCAGATCAAGGCGTCCGGCGGCACGGTCCTGGCCGACAGCGCCGACGTGGCCGAATGGGGCGGGCCGACCTTCGACGCCTGGATCGTCCGCAAGGATTATGCCGAGGAACATCCCGAGATCGTCACCGCCTTCGTCAGGGTCACCGGCGAGGCCGCCGATGCCTATCTCGCCGATCCCTCCGCCTGGGACGAGACCAGCGAACAGGCCGGCAAGATCGCCGAACTGACCGGCGCCCCGGCCTCGGACGTGCCGGCCCTGCTCAAGGGCTATGCCTTTGCCGGTCTGGAGGAACAGACGAGCGACGCCTTCCTCGGCAGCGCCAGCGCCGAGGCGATCCGGGCCACGGCGAACTTCCTCCAGGACCAGGGATCTGCCACCGCGAAGGACGACTATTCGGCCTTCGTCAATCCCGGCTTCGCGGAAGCGGCGCTCAAGTGACGAAAGGGGGCCGGCGGATCGCTCCGCCGCCGGCCCGGACCGTTCCATGTCGGCACTTCGCCTCTCACAGGTGTCCCTGCATTACGGCGCGACCGGCGGTCGCGCCGCTCCGCTTGTGCTGGAGGACATCTCCCTCACCCTCGACCGCGGCGAATTCCTGTCCGTCATCGGCCGTTCCGGATCGGGAAAGACCTCCCTGCTCAACCTCGCGGCGGGCTTCGTCGCCCCCTCCTCCGGGCGGGTCGAGGTCGACGGCAATGCGGTGACCGGGCCCGGACCGGACCGCGCAGTCGTCTTCCAGGACGATGCGCTCTTTCCCTGGCGGCGGGTGCTGGAGAACGTGGCCCTGCCGCTGAAACTCGCGGGCGTGCCCCGCGCGGACCGGCTTGAGCGGGCGCACCACTGGCTGACCGAGGTGGGGCTGGCCGGACAGGGCGGCAAGTTCGTCTGGCAGCTTTCCGGCGGACAGAGGCAACGCGTCGGCATCGCGCGGGCGCTGGCGGCGGAGCCGCGGTTCCTCCTGATGGACGAACCGCTCGGCGCGCTGGACGCGATGACCCGCGACCAGATGCACGAGCTCCTCCTGAAGCTCTGGCAGGAAAGCCATGCCGGTGCCCTGCTCATCACCCACAGCGTCGAGGAGGCCGTCTTCCTGTCCACATCGGTCGTGGTTCTCGCCCCGGAACCGGGCCGGATCGCCTTCAGGGAAGAGCTCGATTTCGGCCGGCGCTTCCTGGCGGGGGAGGATCCGCGCAGCCTGAAATCCGAACCCGCCTTCATCGCCGCCCGTGAGCGGCTGCTGGCCGCGATCCACGAAAAGGAGACCGCCCGATGACCGATATCCCCCTGGAACGCGAGCCGCAGGCAGAACGCCCGGCGCCCCGCCGCCTGCACTGGGGCGCGCTGATCGGGACGGCGACCATCGCGGTGCTGGTCGCGCTGTGGGCCCTGGCCTCCGCGCTCGGCTGGGCCTCGCCGGTGTTCCTGCCCTCGCCCGCGCGGGTCTGGGCCGCGATGACGCGCGCCGCGACCGACGGCTATGCCAATGCGACGCTCTGGACCCATATGGGAGCGAGCCTGTGGCGCGTCGCCGCGGCCCTGTTCTTCACGATGCTGATCGGCGTGCCGACCGGGCTGCTGATCGCCACGTCGCGCATCGGACGCGGCGTCCTCGACCCGCTGGTCGAGTTCATCCGCCCCCTGCCCCCGCTCGCCTACCTGCCGCTGATCATCATCTGGTTCGGCATCGGAGAGCCCTCGAAGGTGCTGGTCATCGGGATCGCCATGCTGGCGCCCATCGTGATCTCCACCGCCTCGGGGGTGCGCGCGGCCAGCGAAAGCCAGATCCGTGCGGCGCGCGCCTTCGGCGCCACGCGCGGCCAGATGATCACGGAGGTCATGCTGCCCGCCGCGCTGCCCTCGATCCTGACCGGCATCCGCATCGCGCTCGGCGCGGGCTGGACCACGCTCGTGGCGGCCGAGCTGGTCGCGGCCACGCGCGGGCTGGGCTACATGATCCAGTCCGCCGCGCAATTCCTCGTCACCGACATGGTCATCGCCGGCATCCTCGTGATCTCCGCGCTGGCCACGATTTCCGAACTGGCGCTCCGCTTCGTCGAGCGCCGCTTCCTGCCGTGGATCGGCAGGTCATGAAAGGACGCCCGATGACCCATCCCGACATCTTCTGGTTCCTGCCGAGTTCCGGCGACACCCGCTATCTCGGCACAAACGATTACGGACGGACCCCGACGATCCCCTATCTCCAGGAGATCGCCGTGCGGGCGGACCGGCTGGGATATGACGGGCTGCTGATCCCGACCGCCGCGCAATGCCTCGATCCCTGGGTGGTGGCCTCCTCGCTGATCGGCATCACCCGCAACATCAAGGTGCTGGTGGCGCTCAGGACCGCGATCATGACCGCCCCCGCCTCGGCCCGACAGGCGGCGACGCTGGACCAGGCGCTGGAGGGGCGGCTTCTGCTGAACGTCGTGGTCGGAGGCGACGCGGCGGAGCTTGCCGCCGACGGCGTGCACCACGGCCATGACAACCGCTATGCCGCGGCGGACGAATTCCTGACCGTGTGGCGGCGCGTGCTCTCGGGCGAGGAAGTCAGCCACGACGGCCGGTTCACCCGCGTCACGCAGGCGCGCAACGTCCATGCGCCGGTGCAACGTCCCCACCCCCCGCTCTACTTCGGCGGCTCCTCGCCGGCGGCGCATGATCTTGCCGCGAAACATGTGGATGCCTACCTGACCTGGGGCGAGCCGCCGGAAGCGGTCGAGAGGAAGATCGGGGATGTCCGGGCGCGTGCCGAGGCCGAGGGCCGCACCGTGCGCTTCGGCATCCGGTTCCACGCCATCGTGCGCGAGACCGAGGCCGAAGCCTGGGCGGCGGCCGACAGGCTGATCGCGCAGGTCTCCGACGACGACATCGCCCGTGCCATGGCCGCCTTCTCGAAGATGGACAGCGAAGGCCAGCGCCGGATGACCGCGCTGCACGGCGGGCGCCGCGACCGGCTCGAGATCGCGCCGAATATCTGGGCGGGGGTGGGGCTCGTGCGCGGCGGTGCGGGCACGGCGCTCGTCGGCGATCCGCACACCGTCCGCAAGCGGATGCAGGACTACCAGGATCTCGGCATCGACACGTTCGTGTTGTCGGGCTATCCGCATCTGGAAGAAGCCCAGCGCTTCGCGGAGCTGATGTTCCCGCTGCTGGGCAAGGCGCAGGTCACGGAAACCGGCACCTCGCGCACCGGCGGGGCGAATGACGGCAGGCGCTGAACCTGCCGCGACGCCCGGACACGCGGGGCGAAGATCCATTGCAGAGACTTCGGGGGCGGCATCGGTCCCCACATCGCGACAATCGCGACGCGCGCCTGCCGCGGGAGGACCTATGCCCTGCCCGCCTCAGGCGACCGCCTTGCCGAACAACTGGTCGAGGATCCGCTGCTCGAGCGCCGCGACCTGCGCGCTGCCGTGATGGCGCGGCCGGGGCAGGTCGATCGCGAGGTCGAGCGCGATCCGCCCCTCCTCCAGCACCACCACGCGGTCGGCGAGGATGACCGCTTCGGCGACGTCATGGGTGACCAGAACCGCGGTGAAGCCCTTCTCGCGCCAGATCCGCTCGAGCAGCTGCTGCATCTCGATCCGGGTCAGCGCGTCCAGCGCGCCCAGAGGCTCGTCGAGCGTCAGGATGCGGGGCGAGCCGACCAGCGCGCGGGCCAGGGCCACGCGCTGCTTCTGCCCGCCCGAGAGGACGGAGGGCCAGTCCCCACCCCGGTCGCCGAGGCCGACCTCGGCCAGCAGGGCGCCGGTCCGCCGCCGAGCTTCGTCGCCCGTCGCGAGGCCGGTGAGCCCGACCGCCACGTTTCCGGCGATCTTCTCCCAGGGCAGCAGGCGGGGTTCCTGGAACATGATCCGGATATCCGCCGGTCCGATGGCCGCCGGCCGCTCGATCCGCCCGCCGTCGGGCCGGTCGAGACCGGCGAGCAGGCGCAGGAGCGTGGACTTGCCGCAACCGGATTTGCCGATGACGGCGAGGAACTGCCCCTCGGGCACCTCGAGCTCCAGCCCGTTCAGCACGGTCTTGTCTCCGAACCGGCGTGCGACACCGCGAAATGCGAAGGCCGGCGGGCGTCCTGCATCCTGTGCCATCAGTCGTCCTTTCGCTGGAAGGCCGGGTGCCATTGCAGGGAGAGGCGTTCCAGGAACCGCGCCAGGCTGTCGGCCAGCTTGCCCAGAAGCGCGTAGATCAGGATCGACAGCACCACGATGTCGATCTGCATGAACTCGCGGGCCTGCATGGCCATGTACCCCAGCCCCGACTGCGCCGAAATCGTTTCCGCCACGATGAGCGTCAGCCACATAATACCGAGCGCATAGCGCAATCCGGTGAAGATCGCCGGCAGCGCCCCCGGCAGGATCACCCGGCGGAACAGCGTCCGCGGCGTCATGCCGTAGATCCGGCCCATTTCCACGAGCTGCGGGTCGAGGCCCTGGATGCCCAGCAGCGTGTTGACATAGATCGGAAAGAAGACCCCGAGCGCGACGAGGAAGATCTTTGCCTCCTCACCGATCCCGAACCACAGGATCACCAGCGGGATCAGCGCCAGATGCGGCACGTTGCGGATCATCTGGAGCGTCGTGTCGGTCACGTCCCGCGACATCCGCGACAGGCCGTTGGCCAGCCCGAGGGCAAAGCCGATCGCCCCGCCGATGACGAAACCGGCGAGCGCCCGCCCGGCGCTTACCGCGACATTGTCGGCCAGCGCGCCGGAGAGCAGCAGCTTCCAGAACGCCGCGAGCACCGCGGTCGGCGCGGGCAGGACATTGGACCGGATCAGGCCGGCGCGCGACAGCCCTTCCCACAGCAGGATCAGGAGCAGCGGCAGCACCCAGCCGATCCAGCCCCGCCCCGGACGAAGGCGCGACAGGCGGAAGGGCGCGCGCTCCTCCGTCCGGCTCCGCCGCCCGGTCTGCGTGGAGATCACGCTCATCCGCCTCAGCCTCCCGGTGCGGCCCAGACCGCATCCTCGACGCGGATCGCGTTGGGAATGAGGCCGAGGTCGAAGAAGCGGTCGGCGGTCTCCTGCTGGCCGGCGACGATCTCCGGCGTCAGCGGGAAGATCCCGAATTCCGCCCGTTCGGCGGCAAGCTCCTGCGCCTCCAGCGGGACCCCCGTCACCTCGTGCAGCGCCTCGGCGACCTTGTCGCGATTGGCATCGGCCCAGGCGGCGGAGTCCGCGAGCGCGGCGAGCGTGCCCTCGATCACCGGCGCATTGTCCGGTTCGGCCGCAAAGGCGCTGTTGCCGAGGAAATAGGTGTTGACGGTGATCACCTCGGGCGCGCGCACCAGGACCGTGGGCTCGTGCTGCACCTCCGCGATGGCCAGGAACGGATCCCAGATCGACCAGGCGTCCACATTGTCGGAGCTGAAGGCCGCCCCCGCATCCGCCGGGGCGAGATAGACCGGCTCGATATCCGCGAATGTCAGCCCGTTCGCCTCTAGGCTCAGGACTTCGGTAACGGGGGCGTCCCAGTCAAGCGGTTTTGCGCACAACAATTGACCCGCCGTAGAGGTTACTTTGATATACTTGGTGCCGGTCCTGGCTTCCTTCGCGGCCTATAGCTGAGATCCTTGGGGAACATGCTTCGGTTCGTGGTCAGCGCGATGGCTGCCAACATGATGCTGGTTCGATGTAATTCCGATGTGCCCATCTCATAGGCGTGCTTGGCAAAAACCAGCGACAGTCCTGACCACGGCATCATCGGAACCACGTCCCTGCGGGACCTCAAAGGCCTGCGATCAGGCAGGCAACGGGTGGGGTGTCATCCTGTTAGGCAGGGTTTGGCGCCGCATCTGATTGGAAGGTTGTGCCATCGACCCAAATCCGATGCAGTATGACAGCGATGCGGCGTGCGAGGGCGACCATCGCAACTTTGCGTCCGCGCCGCTGCACGAGTTGGGCTCCCCACGTTCTCAGCCAAGTCGATCGGCCACGGTTCATCATGACAGTTGCAGCCTGGCACAACGCCCTTCTCAGATTGACATCGCCAGCTTTGGTTATACCACCCGACACGTCCCGTTCACCGGACTGGTTGCGTGAAGGCGTCAAACCAACCCAGGGTCCGACCCTTTTCGAAGACCGAAAGCGGGCCGGATCATCGACCGCAGCACGAAATGTCAGTGCTACGACGACACCGATTCCTGGCATCGACATAAGGCGTTGGCAAACCGGATCATCCCAGGCCAACCGCCGCACGCACTTTTCGAGATCGGCCAGTTCCTGTCGTAGGGACGCTCGGGCCCGCAGCATCGGTTCAGTCGCGGCTTCCAGCATCGGATTGCCATCTGCCAATTCCCGAATGCGTGTCTCGAACTTGCCGCGGGAGATCGCACCGACCTTGAGGCCAAAGTTCCGCAGCAATCCGCGCACCGACATTTCCAGAGCGATCATGTTCTGCTGGATAGCCTTTCGAGCGCCGAGAACTGCCCGGGTTTCCTGAGCAGAGACGGATTTACAGTGAACCGGGCGGAACCAGCCGAGATGAAGAAGGCGTGCAATCCCTTCTGCATCGCGGCGATCCGTCTTGATCGGCATCGCCTTCAACGCTCCTTTCACCTGGCGCGTTTCCATGAGCACCGCTTCCAGTCCAGCTTCGGTCAGCCCTCTGTGCAGCCATTGCGACAGTGGCCCGGCCTCCAGGCCAATCGCTGCGATACTGCCGTCAAGTTCGTCCAACCAATGCGCCAAAGCTTCCGGTTCACTTTCAGTCTCCGCCTCTTTGACGATCTGGCCATGCTCGCTGACCACACAAACTGCGGTCTTCGCCAACGACACATCCAATCCAATAAATAGCTTCATCCCGTCATCCTCCATCTGGGTTCAATACGGGAATGGCGACAGCGCGGTGCTGATCTGACAAGTGGCAACGGTCGTGCGTGACGCAGGCCCCGTTACAGCATCTCATAGCCAGAAAAGGACGGTTGCGGCGAGGGCGATGGCTGAGAGAAAAACCTTCGGGCACCTGTCGTAGCGGGTTGCAACGCGCCTCCAGTCCTTCAGTCTGCCGAACATGATCTCGATCCGGTTGCGGCGCTTGTAGCGTCGCCGATCGTATCGGACTGGTGTCTTCCGTCCCTTTCGGCCCGGGATGCAGACCCGCAAGCCCTTGTCTTGCAGACTTTCTCTGAGCCAATCGGCATCATAGCCGCGATCGCCGAGAAACCACTTCGCAGGTGGGAGATCGCGCAGCATCGCCCGTGCGCCGGTATAGTCGCTCACTTGGCCCGCGGACATGAAGAAGCGCAGGGGGCGGCCCTCGCCGTCAGTGACCGCGTGGAGCTTTGTGTTCATTCCGCCTTTCGTTCGGCCGATGAGGCGTCCGCGCCCCCCTTTTTTGCTCGCAGGCTGGATGCCGTGCGATGCGCCTTCAGGTAGGTTGCATCGATCATGATGGTCTCGGGCTCAGGGGCCTCCGCGGCCAGCCCCTCGAAGATCCTGGCAAAGACACCGAGCTCGCTCCATCGCTTCCAGCGGTTGTAGAGCGTCTTTGGAGGCCCATACTCCGAAGGCGCGTCACACCACCTCAAGCCGTTGCGATTGATGAAGATAATGCCGCTCAGGACACGACGATCATCAACGCGAGGGCGCCCATGGCTCTTTGGGAAGAAGGGCCGAAGGCGCTCCATCTGCGCCTCCGTCAACCAGAACAAGTTGCTCGTCATATCGGCCTCCTTGCGGAGCCGTGAATCACGACAAGCCCGACAAATCAATGGGTCCTGAGCCTAGCGCGGCAACCAGCAGGTTGTGCGCGGAGGTGCCCTTGCCCACCGCGACCTTCCGGCCCTTCAGATCCGCCACGGTCGCGATCCCGCTTCCGGCCTTGGCGACGATCGCCTCACCCAGCCCGTTGGCGGGCAGCGCCGCGATATAGACGATATCCGCCCCCGCGCTCTGTCCGAAGATCGGCGGCGCATCCCCGGTCCAACCCAGGTGCACGGCGCCGACATTCAGCGCCTCGACCAGGGGCGGGCCGGCGCTGAATTCGACCCATTCCACGCCGACGTCCAGCGGCTCGAGCGCGGTTTCTATGCTGCGCTGCTGCTGGGCGATGACGGGCAGGTTGGTCTTCTGGTAGCCGATCTTCAGCACCTTCACCGCCTCCGCGGCGGCGCCGAGGGGCGACAGCGCGGCAAGGGCGATGCCGCTCAGAAGCAGAAGGCGACGGGTCACACCGGGCATGAGGCTCTCCGTATTGCGGGTGGTTTCTCTGGTTTCACGCGCGATATTCGCACGAGAGACATATCACGAGTCAATGGGTCGTTATTTCGCCCGGCCGCGGCGGAGATCTCCACAGGGATAAGCAAGTATTTGTTTTGAAATGTATTTATTTCTCGCCTCCGGCGGGAGGAGAATGATATGCCACCACGGCGGCGCAAACAGATGAATTTTGCCGCAAGCGCCCCCGCATTTGGAAAGCCGTTGCGCCCGATCCGCAGACAGCGGAGGCCGCGACAGGCAGAAGACCGCCTGCCCCGCCTCCGCGGAAGGTGTCAGCCCGCGCGGCTGGCGGGCTGGGCGGAGGACGCGATGACGCGCGGCCGGCTCTCCGCCTCGAGTTCGCTACAGATCTTCTTCAGCAGGTAGACGAAAAGCGGCCTTTCATGCTCGTCCAGCGCCTCGAGCAGCCGGTTGTGGACATTGTCGACATTGGCGCGCAGCGCGACGACGATCCGGCTCCCCTCCCCGGTCAGGGACACGATCCGCGCCCGGCGGTCCGTCTGGCCCGCCCGGCGCTCGATGAGGCCCTTCTTCTCCAGCCTGCGGATCGTCTCGGCAGCCGTCGACTTGTCGAGGGACACCGCGGCGGCCAGAGTCTTCTGATCGAGCTCCCCGCGCTCGTTGAGCACCGACAGGATGGCGTACTGGATCGGCGTCAGGTCTGATCCCTCGCATTCCTGGAAGAAGAGCGACGAGGAAATCTGATGGCAGCGGCGGATCAGATGACCCGGTTTCTCGGAGATGTCAGTCATGGTGCGGATCCAGTTGCTTTGCCGGTTCCGGGGAGAGGCTCCGAAACCGGCCGGTTGAAGGCGTCCTCGCGGAACGGCCGAAAGGGACCGGGGACACCGGAGCGGACAGGGCAGTCCCATGCCCCTGCGGCCCCCCCGGACACATATCATACACCATGTCGCGTCACCCTTTCGCCGGCCCGAAGGCGCCCTTGCAAATCCCGTCGAGCGGATATGCCTTTATAGCGTCTCCGGGCGCGTCCACAACGATCGGGCCCGCCCCGGCCGCATCTTTCCTGCGTGCGCGGGCCGCGGCGGTCCTCTTCCGGCGTGTGACACGACGCTCCCTCACCGGCTATCTCAGCAGGTCCGGGAGCCAGAGGACGAGCTGTGGCCAGGCGACCAGCACCACCGCGAAAAGGACGATGATGAGCGCAAAGGGCACGACCCCGCGCATGACGTCCGAGAGCCGTCCCTGCGAGATCCCCTGGATGATGAACAGGCTGAGCCCCATCGGCGGGGTGATGAGCGCAAGCTCGATGAACAGGACGGTGATGACGCCGAAAACGACCGGATCTATCCCGTAATTGGCGAGCAGCGGAAAGACGATGGGCACGATGATGACCATCATGGCGATGCTTTCGACAAAGGTGCCCATGACGATGAACACCGCGAAGATCACCCCGACGAACTGCCATTTCCCCAGATCGAGCCCGCCGAAGAAATCGCCGATGACGGAGTTGATCCCGGCAAAGCTCGTGGCGGAGGCGAAGATGAAGGCTCCGACGACAATGAACATGATGCTGCCGGACACCCAGATCGTCTGCAAAAGCGCCGTTCTCAGCCGGGACAGGCTGAGGCCGCGGTAAGCGAAACCGAGGACGAGGGCAAAGACACAGCCGATCGTCGCCGCCTCCGTCGTGGTGGCCCATCCGGCATAGAGCGAACCGAGCGTGCCCCCGATCAGCAGGAAGAAGGGCACGACGTCTCCGACGGCGGCGATCACCTGGCTCGGCGTCGGCCGTTCCGACCGGACGCCCCCCGATCCCCTCACCAGCGTATGCAGGGCGATGTAGATCATGAACAGCCCGGCGAGGATCAGCCCCGGCAAGAGCGAGCCGAGAAAGAGCGTCGGGACGGAGGTGTTGGTGAAGGTCGAATAGAGGATCAGCGCAATCGAGGGCGGGATGAGGATGCCGAGCGTGCCGCCCGCCGCGAGCGACCCGGCCGAGAGCGCCGGGTCGTAGTTCCGGCGCGCCAGTTGCGGCAGGGCGATGCGCCCGATGGCGGCGGCGGTCGCCACGCTCGATCCGCAGACCGACGAGAACACGGCACAGCCCGCGATATTGGTCTGGAGCAGGCCGCCCGGAATGCGCCCGACCAGCACGTCGAGGCCGCGATAGACCCGCGTGCTGAGGCCGCTCGCCATCAGGATTTCGGCCATCAGGATGAACAGCGGAACGGCGGTCAGCGTCGGGTTGTTCAGCGTGCCCCAGACCAGAAAGCCGAGGCTGTTCATCGCGCTCCAGCCCGAGTCGATCAGCAGATAGGCAATCGCGGGGATGAGGATCGCGATCGGAACGACGAAGCCCCAGGCCAGCATGGCGAGGAAGCCGAGCAGGACGACGACTGTGGCGAGTTCAGGTGTCATCTTCGTCCTCCGCATAGCCTGTGCCCTGCGCGCCGGGTGTCCTGAGCTGAAGGAGGTGAACGATGAGGATCTGACACATGGCGACGACATAGAGGCCGGAGCCGAGCACCAGCGCGAATTTCGGAATCCAGAGCGGCGTGGCCGAGAGTGTCGGCGCGGTGTCGCCCGAGCGGATGCTCGAAATCTCGAATTCCGTGAGCTTCCACAGCAGCAGCGCGGTCAGCGCGAGGCCGACGAGGTCGAAGAGGATCTCCACGGCGCGCGCGACCGCGGGCGGCAGGTTCGCGATGATGATCTCCACCCGCGGGAACCGCCCGTGGAGCTGGCAGGTCGCAAGGCTCATGAGCGTCAGCGCGACGAGGGCGTATCCGGCGTATTCGTCGGACAGATAGGTGGAGGTCGAAAAGCCGCTTCGCAGAACGACCTCGAGGGCGACGATGCCGAGCATGAGAAGCAGCGCGGCGACGCTGGCGACCACGCAGATGCGGTCCACCAGCCGGATCGAACGATTGAGAAGGAGGATGCCCGGCCCTCCGTTCCCGGAGACCGACACGAGCGCCATGTCAGTCCCCGATGCCGGAGCGGATTGCATCGTACATCGACCTGCCCGCCTCGCCGTGTTTGTCGACCCAGTTCGTCCACATCGGTTCGGCCACGCCGCTCGCCATCGCCATGTCCGGCTCCGAGACGTCGACGACGGAGAAATCGTCGCGGGCGCGGAACCGGTCGATCGCCTCGAAGTCGATCTTCAGGAATTCTTCCTCGATCCATTGCGCATTCGATGCCGCGAGCTCGGTCAGGGTCTCCTGCTGTTCGGGCGTCAGCCGCTCGTACACCGCCGTATTGATGATGAAATAGTTGTTGTTGTAGTTGACCGGCAGCAGCAGGGCCGACTTGAGCGGTCCGCCAAAGAACTCGCCGCCCAGCCCGGAGGTCAGCAGTCCGTCGACCACCCCGCGCTCCAGCGCCGCGCTCACTTCGGCAGGGGCCAGCACGATCGGCACGGCACCCAGGGATTTCACGAATTCCGCCTGTTCCGGGGAAGACACGCGCAGCTTCAGGTTTTCAAGATCGGCAAGCGAACCGACCTCCTCCGTCGACCAGATATATTGCGGCGGCGACAGGTACCCCGCGAGCACCGTGATGCCCTTTGCGGCATAGGCCTCCGAAACGGGATCGAGCGAAGCCTCGAGCGCGGCATCCATGTTCGCCACGTCGCCCACCACGAGCGGCAGGCGCAGCGCCGTGGCAATCGGCACGCTGCCCGAGAAGAACAGGTCTTCGGCCATCTGCACGATATTGGCCGCGACGGCGCTCGTCGCGTCGGCGGCGTTGATCGAGAGCGTGCCCGCGAGATGCAGCCGCACCTTTACATCGCCGCCGGTCTGTTCTCCGACCTCCTCGGCGAATTTCTGCAATCCGCGCACGGCGGGCAGCGTCGTGCCGGATTGCGTCGTATACATGTTGAGCGTTTCCGCCGTCGCGAAACCGCCCGCGAGCGCGACCGGAACCGCCAGAAGCGCAGCGCGCATGGCCTTTGTGAACGTCATTGTCTTCTCCTCCTCCGTGCCTTTGAGCGGGAACTTCGTCCCCGTCCCGAGTCCTCCGGGACCGCGGTGCCATTCGGGCTCAGCCGCGCCCGGACCCGAGATCGGCACGCTCCGCCGAGGGGCCGACCGTGTCCACCGGACGCGTCTGATAGGGCGCTTCGAGGGCCGCGATCTCCTCGGGCTCGAGACGGATCTCCAGCGCCGCGACCGCGTCCTCGACATGCGAGAGTTTCGTCGCCCCCATGATCGGGGCCGTCACGCCGCGGGACTGAAGAACCCAGGCCATCGCGACCTGCGAATAGGAGCACCCGCGCGCCGCGGCGATGCGTCCGACCTCCGCGACGATGGCGCGCTGGTTGCCGATGTCGCTGTCGTAGATCCGGTGCACATCGGTGCTGCTGCGGAAGGTCTCCTCGCCCCAGGGCCGGGCGAGCTTGCCGCCGGCAAGCGCCGACCAGGGCAGCACGCCGACGCCCTCGGCCTCGCAGAGCGGCAACATCTCGCGCTCTTCCTCGCGGTAGACGAGGCTGAGCTGGTTCTGCATGGAGATGAAGCGCGGCCAGCCGTGAAGATCGGCGGTATAGAGCGCCTTGGCGAACTGCCACGCGGCCATGGAAGAGGCACCGATATAGCGCACCTTCCCCGCCCGGATCACGTCGTTGAGCGCCTCGAGCGTCTCCTCGATGGGCGTGAAATCGTCCCAGCGGTGGATCTGGTAAAGGTCGAGATAGTCGACGTCGAGCCGCTTGAGCGTCGCGTCGAGCTGTTCGAAGATCGCCTTTCGGCCGAGCCCCGCGCCGTTCGGTCCCGGACGCACGCGCGAAAACAGCTTCGAGGCCAGCACGTATTCATCGCGCGGGCCCAGTTCCTTCAGCAGCTTGCCGGTCACGATCTCGCTCGTGCCCTCGGAATAGGAATTCGACGTGTCGAAGAAGTTGATCCCCGCATCCCAGGCCCTGCGCAGCAGCTCGCGCGCCCTGTCCTCCGGCACGATCCAGGGGCGCCGTTCGCTCGGCACGCCGATGGAGAGACAGCCGAAGGCCAGACGCGAGACCTCGAGCCCGGATTTTCCCACGCGCACATAGTCCATTGTCGACCTCACACCGTTGCAATCTTCGTATCGGGGCCGCCGGCCAGCCCGCGCCTCTCCGGCGCCCCGCCCCGCGCCGCCGCCTTGATCATGTCCGCGGCCTTTTCCGCGATCATGATCACCGGCCCGTTGGTGTTGCCGGAAACGAGCTTCGGCATGATCGAGGCATCGACCACACGAAGCCCCTCGACGCCGTGCACCCGCAACTGGTCGTCGACCACCGCCATCGCATCCTCGCCCATCCGGCAGGTGCCGGAGATGTGGAAGCTCGTCACCCCCGTCCGGCGGGCATAATCCAGAAGCTCGTCATCGCCCTGCACCGCCTCGCCGGGATTGATCTCATGCGCGCGATAGGGATCGAACAGAGGATTTCCGGCGATCCGCCGTGCGATCCTGAACCCTTCGACCACGACGCGCCGGTCTTCGGCATCGGCGAGGAAATTCGTGCGGATGCGCGGCGGCGCATGCGGATCGCCGCTCGCGACATGGATCGTGCCGGCGGAACGGGGCCGCTGGAGGCTGAACCCGATCTGCATCCCCGGTTCGGATTCCGGATCGCGGGTGCCGGGCCTGAAGGTCAGCGGACAGAAATAGAATTGCAGATCCGGCGCGACGAGATCCGGCCGCGTCTTGACGAACCCGAGGGCGAAGGCGATCGGCACCGACAGCACGCCCTGCCGGGTCAGCGCATAGCGCACCGCCTCCGCCATCAGCGGAAGCCCCCGCGCCTTGTCGTTGATCGTGACGCGCTGTTTCACGCGGAAGGGCACGTTCAGGGTGAAATGGTCCTGGAAATTGGCACCCACGCCCGGACGCGCCCTGAACACGTCGATCCCGGCGGCCGAGAGCACTTCGGGATCGCCGATCCCCGACAGTTCCAGGAGCTGCGGGCTCTGTGCCGCACCCGCCGCGAGGATCACCTCCGCGCGGGCGGAAATCTTCACCTCCTGCCCCGCCCTCTCGCACAGCGCGCCGACGCAGCGCGCGCCGTCGAACTCGAGCCGCAGCGCCAGCGTGTCGGTCAGCACCTCGAGATTGGGGCGGTTGCGCACCGGATGGAGATAGCCATGCGCCGCCGACCAGCGCTGCCCGCCCTTCTGGGTGACCTGGATATGGCCGAAACCTTCCTGCGCACCGGAATTGTAATCGGGGTTGAAGCGATAGCCCTCCGCCACCGCCGCATCGAGGAAGACCTGCGTCAGCGGTTCCCGGAAGGACACGCGCGAGATCTCGAGCGGTCCGCCGGTGCCGCGTTCCGGGTCCTCGCCGTAGCGATAGTTTTCGAGCTTCCTGAAATAGGGCAGCACATCCTCGTAGGACCATCCGCGATTGCCCATCTGCGCCCAGTTGTCGTAATCGCTCGGATCGCCGCGCACATAGAGCATGCCGTTGATCGAACTCGACCCGCCGAGCCCCTTGCCGCGAGCCATCGGGATCCGGCGGTTGTGCAGGTTCGGCTCGGGCTCGGATTCGAAGCCCCAGTTATACTTCTTGCCATAGAACACCTTCTTCATGCCCGCCGGCAGCTTGATCCAGGGGCTGGTGTCGCGCGGCCCGGCCTCCAGAAGCATCACCTTCGCCTCCGGATCCTCGCTGAGACGGTTTGCCAGAACGCAGCCCGCGGATCCGGCCCCGATGATCAGATAGTCGCAATCCAACATGTCTCTTCCCTACTGTACGAATTGCGGCCGGAGGGACGCCCGGCGCCTGTGCCGCGCCGGGGTCTGCGGCCGGATCAGACGATGCGCGGCGAGCCGGGGAAATCGTGCGGCGCCTCGGCCTCCTTGCTGATGCGGATGTCGACGAGCGCCGGGCCACCGGCGGCATAGGCGGCGCGCAGGGCGGGGACCAGATCCTCCTCCTCTGTGACCGTGGCGCCGTGCACCCCGAAGGAGCGCGCCATGGCGGCGAAATCGACGTCGTGGAAATCGACGATCTCGGGGATCTTCCGCCCGCCCCAGCGGTGTTTCAACAGATGGTCCTCCGAACCGAAGGCGCAGTTGTTCATGACCACGATCACCACCGGGATGTTCATCCGCACAGCCGTTTCCAGATCGCCGATGTGATAGAGCAGCCCGCCGTCGCCGGTCAGCGCGACGGTGCGGCGCTCCGGCGCGGCAAGGGCGGCTCCCATGGCGCCGGGCACGACCCAGCCGAGCGAGCCGGCGGAGCGGATGAAATTATGCCCCGCCGCGATGGGAAAGAGCGCGCCCGCCCAGGCCGCGATCGCGCCGGTGTCGGCGGCGAGGATGTCGTCCTCCGCCATCACCTCCCGCAGGGCGGCGATCACCGCGGCCGGGTGCATGCCGTCCGCGAGCGGTTTGCGGTTGTCCCGCTCGACCTCGCGCCAGGCGTCGATGCGCTCCGCCACGGCCTTCGCCCAGGCGTCGGGCCGCGGGATCCCGGCGTCGGCGGACCGCAGCTCGGTCAGCGTCTCGAGCGCCAGGCGCGCGTCCGCGAGGATGCTCATCCCGGTGTCGTAGTTGCGCCCGAAGACCTCCGGGTTGGTGTCGATCTGGAGGAGCGTCTTGCCGTCGAGCTTCACGGTCCAGCCGGCGGTGGCGAGCCCGCCGAGCCGGGTGCCGATGGCGAGCACCACGTCGGCATCCGCGAGGATCTCGTTGGAGACCTTGCGCGAATAGCGCCCGATGACCCCGACGGACAGCGGGTCGCGCTCGTCGATGGCGCCCTTTCCGCCCGTGGTGGTGGCGACCGGAATGCCGCTTGCCGCGGCGAAGGCGGCCATCGCCTCGAAGGCGCGCGAGCTTACCACGCCGTTGCCCGCGATGATCAGCGGGCGCTCGGCCTGCCCGAGCAGGGCGAGCGCCTCCGCCAGTTTTCCGCGATCCGGCACGATGCGCAGGGAGTTGAGCGCACCGGTGCCGGTCGCGCCGCCGATCCGGGTCTGCTGCGCGTCCTGCGGCAGGAGATCGGCGGGCACCTCGAGGTGGACAGGGCCCGGCACCGGGCCCGTCGCCGCGTTGACCGCGGCATGGACCATCTCGGCGGCCCGCTGCGGCACATGAAGCTCGCGGTTCCACCGGGTGACGGACTGGTACATCGGCAGGGTGTCGACGTCCTGATATTCGAACCGGTCGCGCGAGCGCCGGAAGATCGAGGAGGTCAGGGCGATGACCGGACTATGCGCCCAGAGCGCGTCCGGCATGCTGGCGGCGACATTGGCCGCCCCCGGACCGCGCTGGCCGTAGACGAAACCCGGCCGGCCGGCGACGCGGGCATAGCCGTCCGCCATATAGGCGGCGCTGGCCTCGCTTCGGCAATTGACGATCCTGATCCCCTCGTCCTGCAATGCGATCCAGAAATCGTGATCGCCCCCTGTCAGGCAGAAGTAATATTCCGTCCCGTAGCCGTGAATCGTCTTCGCGATAGCCTCTGCCACCGTTACCATTTCCATGTCTCCAAAAATAAGTGCTGTCCTGTGGGATGCCGCGCGGGCATCACTCGATCCGGTAGCGGAGCGCCTCGGCCTCGGCCTCTTCGCCGCCGGCGCCGGAGGACAGGCCGTACCATTTGTCCTGCGCCACGGCCTCCGGGAAGAAGGTGTCGAGGGTGAGATCGGGGAAGGTCTCGCGCATGTAGGCGGCGATCTCCTCGCGCGTGGTGATCCACACGTTCCCCTTCGACTTCACGTAGTCGATGGTCTCCTCGAGCGGCTTCGTGCGGAACCCGTGCGACAGCAGCGGGTGCGTGCCATAGGCGAGGAACTGCGGACGGCCGCGCTGTCCTTCGTCGTAGAGAACATCGAAGAAGTCGCGCCATTGCCGCAGCACCGCGTTGATGTCCTGATCCTGGAAGCCATAGGAATTGAAATCGCTGATCGCGTAGCTGTTCATGCCGACGAGCGAGCCGCCCGACTTGCGCTTGATGATGAAGGGCACGTCGCAGTTGCGGAACCCGCAGCAATAGCTCATCCCGAGTTTCTCGACGATGTCGAAGGTCTCGGGCGTGATCGAGCCGGCCGAGGCGCTGAATCCCTCGGGCGTGTAGCCGAGCACGGATTTCATGCACTCGTAGGTGCGGCGCAGGCTGTCTTCCTGCTCGGCGACGGTCTGCTCCCAGAGAAAGGAATGGTCCCAGCCCTGCACCAGGAATTCGTGGCCGTCCGCGATCGCCTGTTTCGACAGTTCGGGATAGAGCTCCACGTTCAGCCCGTCGACATACCAGCTCGTCTTCAGCTCATGGCGCGACCAGACGTCCAGAAGCCGCTGCACGCCGCCGGTTTCGGCATAGGCATGTTCGTAGATCGGCATCATCCAGCGGCCGTATTTCGCATCCGGCGCGACCACTTCTCCGGCGCGCTGGTTGTTCCGGGCGGTGCCGAGCGTCTTCGGCCAGGTTTCCCAGGAAACGTTGAAGACGACGGCGATATGTTCGCCATTGGGCCAGTGAAACCCATTTTCCCATTCGGCCAGTGCCATGAATGTACCCTCCCTGAAGTCGGTTCGTGCGTGGGGCCTCCGCGGCGGGGTATGGCGCCTTCTGCGAGGCGTGGTCCCGGCCGCGGCGGCGATCCGCGGGGCATCCGCGCGATGCGGGCGCCCCGCGTCGTGGCTCAGGCGATCTTCCGACCGCTTGCGATACCCTTGAAATCCTCGGTCACGCTCTCGCGCGGCTGGTTGCCGATCGCCTCGACCGCGGCGATCGCCTTGTCCCAGATCTGCCGGACGTTCTCCGCCCCCTCGATGGTCGGCCCGTAGGCGGGGCAGAGCCGGTCGCTCGGGAAATCGGTCATCACGCGGCGCAGGTCGGCCATGACGGGGGCGGGATTGATCCCGCGCAGCCAGTCGAATTTCCGCCCGTAATGGGCGACGATCTGATCCACGGTGATCTCCGCGACCTCCGCGCCGATGGAATAGGGCCCCTCCTGATCGGTCGGCAGGAAGCCGAGGAAATCCGAGGTGAACAGCGTCCGCGTCTTCGGCTCGTGCAGCCACTGGGTCGCCAGCACCCGGACCGAGGGCCGCACCACGTCGAGGCGCGTTCCGGCATAGTCGATGGACAGGCCGGGGCGCAGCCAGTTGAGCGCGACATCGGTAAAGGTGCGGGCCTGCACCTCCGCCGCCACCTCCTCGAGCACGTCGAAGAAGTCGATCGGGCTGATGTCGCCGCTGAAATGGACCTTCTTCACGTCATAGCGCTTCAGGATCCAGGGCAGGTTCATGATCGTGTCCATTTCGCGCCGGGTCATCGTGACCTCGAGCGCGCGCTTGCCGATCAGCGTGTCGAGCGCGTCGCGGATCGCGTCGGCATGGACGACGAGGCCGGTGTCGATCAGCAGCGCCTGGTCGTCGTTGCGCAGAAGGTAGCCCTGGACGGGGATCCGCCCCTCGAGCCCCCTGGGCAACCAGCTCAGGTTCTGGCCGGCGTCGATGGACCCGCCGATGGCATAGAGGCTGCCCTCGACGACGGGATGGACGGTGGTTGCGGACAGGTCCGCATTCATGGTGACATTCATGGGTAAATCTCGCTACTTGCTGGAAAGTCTTCGGAGCGGACGGATCAGGCGCCGGCCGGGGCGGCGATCTGTTCCACCGTCATGCCCTCTTTCACATGCGGCGTGAGAACCTCGGGATTGTCGATGATGCCGCCATGCGCCGGCGCGATGAGCCGGGGATCGAGCGTCTCGAGCAGGTAGTCGGCATCGCCGAAGGTGGTCTGCACATCCGTGAACCGCGTCCATTGCAGCGCCCGCTCGTTGAAGAACTGGATCATCCCGATCTCGGGCAGGGGAATTTCGCTGGTGAAATAGTCGGACTCGCCGGGATGGTGGTAATGCAGATAGGCAAAGGAGTCGGAGACGAAGAGAACCCGGTCCGTGTCCTCGAAGGCCCAGAGCGTATTCGGGATGTCGCGCCAGACCGCCGGCACGAAACAGATGCGGCGGTCGCCCAGGTCCACGTAGTCGCCCACCTCGGCGTGACGCATCCGGTCGGTCAGTTCGGGATAGTAGAGATGCCAGTCGCGCATGTCGCCGACGCAGAGCGCGTCGGGATAGAGCTCCATGAGCTGCGGCAGCAGGCCGGCATGGGGAAATTCCGAATGCGTCGGGAAGATATAGTCGAGCTTGCGATCGCCGAGCGTCTCCTTGAGCGCCTTGCTCACCTCCGGCCAGTGGCCGGGATGGCCGGTGTCGATCAGCATCGTCTTCTCGCTGCCGATCACAAGATAGATCGAGAAATGGCCGTAGACGGTCTCCCCCCTGTATTCGACCGGAAGGCATCCGCCCAGCCAGAGCAGATGGGGTGATACGACACGGGGCAGAGTCCCCGTGGGCTTGCTGGCAGCGATAGGCATGTTTTCTCCTCCTTAGCTGAAGTGCGCGACTCCGTGCGCTTCGCTGATGACAGTATTAATACGTAGACGTACCAATCTCAATCCAATTTTTTCCAAATCATTTTGTTTTTGTGATTCAGAAAGGCATTTTATGTCATTTTTCATACGTGTACGTACGATATAACACAGACAGGACGGCCCGCCCCGCCGGGGTGCCGGCAGGCCTGGGAACCGTCCGGAACAGTGCGCCGGCACCGTCTCCGACCCCGATGCGCGGAGAGCGGCGGCCCTGTCGGGATCCGGCCTCTCCGCCGCCTCGCGGGACGTTCCGGCAGCGGACCCTCCACGATTCCGCCGCCCCGCATTCACCATAGGGGGCCGGTCCGGGGGCGAACACGTCCAAATTTCGATATAAAAGGTTCCAGTTCTGGAACGACCCGCCGCCCCGCGTCCCCGACCTCACGCCTCGGGCCCGGCGAGATAGACCGCCGCCGCCGTCTCACCGAACAGCCGCGCGCGCGCGGCTTCGCCGAGCCCCGCCGTCACGATCCCGAACGCCTCCCAGAGATCGGCATAGGAGATCACGGCGCGGTCCACCGGGAAATTGCTCTCGAACATGCAGCGGCCGGCGCCGAACCGGTCGATGGTCTCGCGCAGGGCCGGCCCCCAGGCCTCCGCCATCTCCCCGGCCCCCACAGGCGTCGCGCGGGCTTCGAACCCGAAGCCGAACACGGGCATGCCGATACCGCCGAGCTTGACACGCAGCCCCGGCGCCTGCGCGAGCAGGTCCATCTCCCGCCGCCAGAGACCCAGCCCCGCCCCCTGCCCGATGTCCACCGGCCCGCCGAGGTGGTTGAGCACGACGGTCAGCTCGGGCACCCGCCCGACCAGCGCGCGGAGTTCGGGAAGCTGTTCGCTGTAGCACCAGACGTCGAGCGGCAGCCCGTGGCGCGCCAGAAGCCGCGCGCCGGCCACGAAATCCGGATCGGCCAGAAGCCCGCGGGGCGGGTCCATCCGCCGGTTGCGCAGCGCCTCGCGGGCATGCCAGGTCGAGATGTTGCGGATCCCCCTCAGCCCTCCCTCCGCGACATCCGCATGCGCCTGAAGCAGGTCCTCCGCCTGCGGATCGCGCAGGTCGACATAGCCGATCGTCCCGATCTCCGGCCCGCCCCGGCGGCGCGCCTCCGCGGCAAGCCGGGCGACGGCACGGGTCTCCGCGATGGCCCGGCGCGACGGGCTGCCCTGCCCGCCCTGCCAGCGAAAGCTGCATTCGACGAACAGCAGATGGGTGATCCCCGGCACGGTCGCGACATCCGCGAGCAGATCGTCCAGCAGATAGGCCTGCGCCCCCTCGATGAAATGAAAATGCGGATCGACGATCATGCCTTCCCCCTCCCCTCCTGTGCCGCGCGGCCCGGCGCGCCCTGCGCACGCCCCTCCGGCTGCGCGGATGGAGTCACGTTCCGCCGTGCAACGCAACCCGGCAGAGCGTTCCAGATTCGAGACGCAGCGATACGCGCGCGGACGGTGGCGACGGGCCGGATCGCCGCATAGGCTTGGATGGCCCCGGCCATATTCGCCGGCAGGCAGGATGCGCGGGACAACACGATCTTGGAGGACATTTGTGTCGAACTTGACCGGGGCTGAAATTCTGACGCGATCCCTGATCGCCAACGGCATCGACACGGTCTTCAACGTGCCGGGCTACGGGATTCATCCCCTGACCGATGCCGTCATGCGCCACGGGGATGCGCTGACCTACCGCACCGGACCGAGCGAGACCGCCGTCGGCCTGATGGCGGAAGGCCACGGCCGGATCACCGGGCGCCCGGCCTTCGTCAATGTCTATCACGCCTCCGGCACGGCGCTCGCGATGATGGGGCTGACGGTCGCCTGGGGCGACCGCACCCCGATGATCTTTTCGACCACGACGAGCGGCCGCGGCCATGCCCGGCGCGACCAATATGCCTCGGTTCCCGGCGACATCACGGAGGCGACGCGGCACTTCACCAAATGGAGCTGGGAAGTGCCGGCGGCGGCGCGCATTCCCGAGGCGATCGCGCGCGCGGTCCTGATCGCGACGACCCCGCCGATGGGGCCGGTGCATCTTGCCTTTCCGATGGATCTCTATACCGAGGCGCTGGACGATGACCTCATGGCGCAGGTGCCGATGGCGCGGCCGGACCGGCTCAATTCCTACGGGCGCGGCGGCGCGGATCCCGAGGGGATCGCCGCGGCGGCAAAGATGCTTGCCTCGGCACGACGTCCGCTCGTCGTCGCAGGCGGCGAACCGACCCAGCTCGGCGCCGCGGCGCAGGTGGCGCGGCTCGCCGAACGGCTCGAGGCGCCGGTGCTCGCGGAGCCGTTCACGGCCCGGCTCGGGATCTCCAACCGCCATCCGCTCTTCGCCGGCCGCTTTTCCCCGAAACATCCGCTTGTCGCGGCGGCGGATGTGATCCTCGTGCTCGGCGCGGAATTCACCGGCGGCAGCGCCGCACCGACGCTGCCGCCGCCGGAGGCACGGGTCATTCACCTCGCGACGAGCCCGCTCGATCTCGGCAAGCAGATCTGGTCGGACGTCGGCCTCATCGGCCATCCGGCGACGACGCTCGACGCGCTCCTCGCCGCCCTCGGGCCGGACACCGGGCAGGACAGGGATCCGGCCTGGCGCGCCACGGTCGAGGCGCAGCTCGCGCAGCATCGCACCCGCCTTGCCGCGGTGAAGGCCGGTGCCACGGCGGAAAGCCCGATCCCGATCCCCGCGCTGATCGGGGCCGTCGAACGCGCCTTTCCCGAAGCGACCGTGGTGGATCATTCGACGACCGCGACGGCCTATATGCTCGAACTGGCGGAGTTCGCCTGTCCCGACCGCTATTTCGGCATTTCCGCACGGGCCAGCGCCCAGGGGTGGGGTGTGCCGGCGGCGATCGGGATGCAGATGGCGCGGCCGGAAACGCGCGTCGTCGTGCTCGTCGGAGACGGCGGCTTCATGTTCACCGGAAACAGCCTCTACGCCGCGGCGATGTGGAACGCGCCCGTCGTCGTCATCGCGCTCTCGAACGGCGGCTGGCATGACGTCGCCTATGCGGCGGAGAAGAACCGCGGCTGGGACGATGCCACGCTGCGCGCCTTCGGATGGCGGCAGGAGACCACCCCCGACCTCGCCCGGCTCGCGGAGGCCTTCGGCATCCCCGCCTTCCGCGTGGCGACGCCCGACGCGCTCGCGGAGGCGCTCGCACAGGCCCGCGCGGCCCATGGCCCGGTCTTCATCGAGGCCGCCACGGATCCGGCGGCCGTTCAGTATTACCTCGACTATCTCGCCCGATAAGCTGTCACGACCGGAGGCACCCCCATCATGCCCGTCCTATCCTTCGACCACGTCCATATCGTGAGCCGGCACCCGGAACTGGCCGCCCGATGGTATCGCGACACGCTCGGCGGCGAGATCGTCGAGAGCAAGCACATGCTCGGCGCGCCGCAGATCTATGTGAAATTCGGCACCTCGATGATCGTGATCCGGGGGCAGCGCCCGAACGAGATGGACCTCTCCGAACGGCGCTCCCACGGCATCGTCGACCATTTCGCCTTTCGCGTCGACCGCGATTTCGAGGGGTTCTGCGCCCGGCTGATGGCCCATGGCGTGGATTTCACCATGCAGCCCTGCGCGCTGGACGAAAGCACCTCCGTCGCCTTCATCACCGCCCCCGACGGGATCAGCATCGAACTGATGCACCGCGCGGTGGCGCCGCAGCCGGGCTAGGGCATGCCGCGAAATTCGACCTTTCCGGTCTCCTCCGAGATGTTGCCCATCTCCACCGGCACTTCCGTCGCGAGGAAGTCGACGAAGATGCGCAGGCGCGGCAGGAGATTGCGCCGGCTCGGCCAGAGCGCATAGAGCCGGACCGCGCGCTCCATCGTCCAGTCGGGAAGCACCGGCACGAGTTCGCCCTTCGCCACGGCATCGCGGCAGGTTGAATCGGGCAGCATCGCGATGCCGAGCCCCTGGATCGCTGCGTCGCGCCGGATGATCGCGTCGTTGAGATCGAGATGGGCGCGGATCTCCACCCGTTCGACCTCCCCCTCGCGGTCGAAGGCCATCACCCGGCTTTCCGCGCCGTTCAGGTAGTCGAGCAGGTTATGGTCGGTGAGATCCGCGGGGCGCGTGATGGGCGCATGGCGGGCAAGATAGCCGGGACTGGCATAGGGCGCGTAGAAGGATTCGCCCAGCAGCCGCGAGATCAGCGAGGAATCCTCGAGCGGGCTCGCGCGGATCACCATGTCGAACCCCTCCTCGATCGGGTGGATCGTCTGGTCGGTGATCTTGATGTTGACCCGCAGCTCCGGATGCGCCGCCATGAACCGCGGCAGGATCGGCGCGAGCACGAAGCGGCCGAAGACCAGCGGGACGGCGACCCGCAGAACCCCCGACACGGTGCCCTTCATGCTCTCGACGGCGGCCTCCGCCTCGGAGATCTCCAGCGCGACCTGCTGGCAATGGACGAGGAACCTCTCCCCGATCTCGGTCAGGGACAGGTGGCGGGAGGACCGCTCGATCAGCCTCACGCCGAGCGCGTCCTCAAGCCGGCTGACGGAGCGGCTGACCGACGCCTTGGGCCGGTTGAGCGCGCGGGCCGCGGCGCTGATGCTGCGGCATTCGGCGACCTTCGCAAACATGATCATGTCGCCGGGATTGTAGGTTGACATCGGGACGCAAACGCCTCCGCGGGAAGGGTTCTACAGGATCTCCGTGGTACAGAGCCGGGTGCGGAAAAACAAGGGGCAGAGGGAACACGAAAGGACACAGGATGGTGCGGCGGCCCGGCGGTCCGGAGGGAGCCCACGGTTTCGACCTGTTTCGGAGGCAAGCACCCACACCCTGGGGACCGGTTCCGGCCGCGTCGCAAACCGCCGGCCCACGCGAACGGGTCGGCGCGCGGGAGGCCCCCGCAGGCGCCCGACGCGCAGGGAAAGCCGCGCCACCCGGTCCGCTCAGCCCGGCGCCGGCACCTCGCAGACCAGGACGTCGCCGAAGGCGCTGGTCATGAACAGCGTCCGCCCGTCCGGCGCGAAGGCGCAATTGGTGATCACCGCGCCCTCCGGCCCGAGGATGCGCAGGCAGGGACGTCCGTCCGGCGCCACGACCCAGACGCATTGATGCCCCGGACTGCACATATAGAGCCGGTCGAACCCGTCCATCGTCAGGCCGTCCGGCCCGGTCCGCCCGCCCGGAAGGCGGCAGAAGCACTGGGCCTTGGTGATCTCCGCGCCATCCTTCAGCGCGAACATCCAGATCTCGCAGGATCGCGTCATCGCCACGAACAGCATCCTCTGGGCGCGGTCGAGCACCAGCCCGTTGGGGCTCGGCGCGTTGGAGAGCAGCCGGTCGATCCGCCCCTCGGGTGTCCTGCGGAACACCCTGCCCGTCGGATCGTGCAGGCCGGTCTGGCCCTGGTCGGTGAACAGGATGGAGCCGTCCTCGTGCAGCGTCAGGTCGTTGAGCCCCTTGAACGGTTCCGAATAGAGCCCCGTGAGCACATCCTCGACCCTGCCCGCGGCGGCGTCCAGCCGCACGAGGCCGCGCTTGTGATCGGCGATCATGAACTCCGACCCGCCGAGGAACTTCATGCCGTTCGGCAGGCCGTCATAGGCCACGACCAGATCCCAGCGGTCCGCTTCCACGGCGATCACCTCGCCATGGGGGATATTGACGAGGTGGAGCCGTCCGGCCTCGTCGAAACACGGCCCCTCGAGGAAGCACTCCGCGCTGCCGCCGGGAAAATTCGCCCGCGTCCAGTCGTTCGACACCTGCCGCCGCAGCCCGGCGGGCATCCTCGTCCAGACCTTCGCGCTCACCTCGGGGGGCGGTGAAAACCACATGTGCCGTCTCCTCTCTCTGCTCGCCCCGTCCTGCGGGGTCCTGTCCGCCCGTCACCGGGGTCCGCGGCCCGGATGCCGGCTCACGCCTGCTCGCGAATGCGCTCGGGCAGATCGACAAGGTGATATTTCTTGTAGATCTCGTTCAGACGGCCGTTCTGGATGTTTTCCAGGATCCAGGCGTCGATCCGGTCCTTCAGCGCGGTTTCGCCCTTCCGGATCCCCATGCCGATGTCATAGCTCGCATCCTCGAACTTGGTCTCGAAATTCTCGTTCCGGCGGTTGATCTCGTTGAGGATGTTGCGCGAGGTCGAGACCAGCGTCGCCTGGCCGCTCACCGCCGCGGTGATCAGGGTCGCGTCGTCCTCGTAGCGCTGGACGGTCAGGTCGTAATCCTTGCTCGACCCGGTCATCAGCGTGTCGGAGACCCCGGCCCGCGTCACGGCGACGGTCTTGCCCCGCATGTCCTCGAGCCCCGAGATCTCCGCGTCCTTCAGCGCCCCGACCACGGAGCCGATGGCCGAATAGGGCCGCGAGAAGTCGATGACCTTCGCCCGCTCGGGGGTGATCGACATGGCGGAGATGATGACATCCGCCCGGTTCGTCTGAAGGTTGGGCACCCGCGTGGCGTTCACCGTGGGGATCGTTTCGAGGTCGACGCCGAGATCCGCGGCCAGCGCCTGCGCCACCTCGATATCGGACCCGTAGGCCTCCATCGACTCGTTGAGCATGCCGAAGGGCGGGTTGGCGGTGTCAGAGCCGATCCGGATCTTGCCCGCCGCCAGGATGTCCTCGAGCTGGTCCGCGGCCGCGGGGGCGATCCCCGCCGACAGGAGCAGTCCGGCCCCGCCGACGAGTTCGAGCGCGGTCCTGCGCGTGACGCCTTTGCCGATGCGTTTCATGTGTCTCCTCCCTTTTCTGGTCTAGAGTTCGCTTGAGATGAACTGTTGAAGCTGCGGCGTCTGCGGCCGGTCGAGGATCGAGGCCGGGCCGGCCTCGCAGACCTCGCCCTGGTGCATGAAGACGATCTGGTCGGAGAGGTTGCGCGCAAAGCGCATCTCGTGGGTCACCATGATCATCGTCATGCCCGCCTCCGCGAGCCGTTCGATCACCCGCAGGACCTCCCCCGTCAGCTCGGGATCGAGCGCCGAGGTCACCTCGTCGAACAGGATCACCTTGGGCTCCATCGCCAGCGAACGGGCGATCGCCACCCGCTGCTGCTGGCCGCCGGAGAGCTGTTCGGGATAGTCGTGGATCTTTTCGCTCAGCCCGACGCGGGCGAGCACCTCCGCGGCCAGTTCCCGTGCCTGCCTGCGCGGGATCTTCCGCGCCACGACGGGCGCGAGGCAGATGTTCTCCTCCACCGTCAGATGCGGAAAGAGGTTGTAGCTCTGGAACACCATGCTGACGTCGAGCCGCAGCTTGCGCACGTTCAGGTCCGGGGAATGCACCGCCCGGTCGCAGACAAAGATCTCGCCCGAGCTGACGCCCTCGAGCCGGTTGATGCAGCGCAGCGCGGTGCTCTTGCCCGAGCCGCTGCGCCCGAGAAGGGCGGTGACGGTCCCGCGCGGCACGTCGAAGCTGATGCCGCGCAGCACCTCGAGCGCCCCGAAGCTCTTGCGGAGATCCCGGACGGAGACAATGGGGTGAGGGGAATGCTGGGTCATGCCGTCATCATCTTTCTTCTGGAGTATCCGACGCGGGTCTCGAGCCGCCTGCTCAGGACCGACAGCGGGTAGCACATCAGGAAATACAGCCCCGCGATGATCAGGTAGATCAGGAAGGGCTGGAACAGGGTGTTGTTGAGGATCTGCCCCGCCCGCGCGAGTTCGACAAAGCCGACCACGGAGGCGAGCGAGGTGTTCTTCACGAGCTGGACGAGGAAGCCGACCGTGGGCGGCGTCGCGATCTTGACTGCCTGCGGGAGGATCGCGTAGCGCATGCGCTGCGCCCGCGTCAGCGCGAGACATTCGGCCGCCTCCCACTGGGCGCGCGGCACCGCCTGGATGCAGCCGCGCCAGATCTCGCCGAGATAGGCGCCGACCCAGACGATGAGCGCGGCGCTCGCCGCCCCCAGCGCACTGACATCCCAGCCGAGCCCCGGCAGGCCGAAGAAGATCAGGAATATGAGGACGAGCAGGGGCGTGCCCTGGATGAGCTGGACATAGAGCAGCGCGAGCACCCGCACGATCCGCAGCGGCGAGATCCGCGAAAGGGCGACGACGAAGCCGATGAGCCCCCCGCCCGCCATGGCGATGGCCGACAGGGCGAGCGTCCAGGTGGCGCCCCAGAGGAGAAACTGGACGTGAGCGGAACTGAGTATCATGTTGGTCATATCGGAGTTCTGAGGCGGCGGCGGCGGGGAAAGATCACGAGCCCGAGCAGCCAGAAGGTGAGGCGCATGAGGAAGGACAGCGCGAGGTAGATCGCGGCGAGCACCGTGTAGGATTCGAAGGCGCGGAAGGTCGCGGACTGCACGTAATTCGTGACCGCCGTCACCTCTTCCGCCGAGATCTGCGAAGCCACGGAGGAGCCGAGCATCAGCAGCACGAACTGGCTGGTGAGCGCCGGATAGACCCGTTCGATCGCGGGCAGAAGCATGACGTGCCAGTAGATCTGGACCTTCGACAGGCTGAGGCTCTCGCCCGCCTCGATCTGGCCCTGGGGGATCGAGCCGAAGCCCGCCCGCATGATTTCGGCGCTGTAGGCCCCGACGTTGATCGCGAGCGCCGCCGCGGCGACGGTGAAGGCCGAGAGCGACAGGCCGAGGCTCGCGAGGCCGAAATAGACCACGAAGATCTGGATCAGGAAGGGCGTGTTGCGGATGCTCTCCACATAGATCGCGCAGAGGCGCGACAGCCAGCGCACATTGCTGCGGCGCGCGATCGCGCAGAGGGTGCCGAAGACGAAGCCGGTGACGATCGAGAGCGCCGCCAACTGGATCGTCATCAGCGCCCCGTCCCAAAGCTGCTGCCAGTAGGGCAGCAGAGCCGAGTAGTCGAGTTGGAACATTCGCCCCCCTTCATGTTTTCGCTGAGAAGACCGTCCGGTGCGACCCGTCTGGGGGAGCGCCTGTGCCTCTAGCTCCCGCACCTCCTCCGCAGGGCACGGACCGGTCTGTCCGTGGCTGTTTCTAGCAGCCGGTTTCGGCGCGCGGATAGGATGATTAACGCGTCGGTATGTTTCAGATCTGGAACGTCCGACGCCGCCTTCCCCCGTCTCGCGCGCGCCCCGGTGCCGCGATCCCGGCCCCGCTCAGTGGAAAAGCTGGCCGCCGTTGACGTTATAGGCCTGCCCGGTGATGAACCCCGCCTGCGGACCGGCAAGGAATCCCACGAGCCCCGCGATATCCTCGGATTCCGCGATCCGTCCCATCGGAACCTGCGCCGCCGCCGCCTCGACCGCACGCGAGCGGATCATCTCCAGCGGGACGCCTTCGGCCTCCGCTCGCGCCTGCTCGGCATAGCTCAGCCGGTCCGTGTTCACCGAACCGGGACAGACCGCGTTCACCGTGATCCGGTGTTCGGCGAGATCCAGCGCGGCCCCCTGGGTCAGCCCGATCAGCCCGAATTTCGAGGCGGCATAGGCCACGGCGAACCGCCGCGCCTGCTTGGACAGGTCGGAGCCGATGTTGATGATCCGCCCGCCCTCGCCCTTCTCGATCATGATCCGGGCGGCATATTTCGTCAGCAGGAAGGGGGCGGTCGTGTTGATCTTCAGGAACCTTTCCCAGACCTCGGCGTCGAGATCGGCCACCGAGACCTGGTCCCGGCCGATGATCGCGCGGGCGTTGTTCACGAGGATGTCGATCCTGCCGAATTCGTTGGCGACGGATCCGACCAGCACCTCGATCTGCTCGCGCTCCGTCAGGTCGCACTGGAAACAGGCGGCACGCCCGCCTTCCCGACGGATTTCCGCGGCGACGCTCTCGATGCCTTTCCACCCGGCCGCCATCTCGAGCGGCGGCGCGACGGTATGGTCGCGGGCCACATCGGTCAGCGCGACCGCGGCGCCCTGCCGGCTCAGTTCGAGCGCGATGGCCCGCCCGACGCCCTTCATCCCGCCCGCCCCCGTGATCAGCGCGACTTTTCCCTCAAGCGGTGCCATGCGCCACCCTCCTTTCTCAGTCTTTCCTGTTGTTCATCCGGCTTGTTCATCCGGCGTTCCTGCCCGCAGGGCCGGAGGCGCCGGGCCGGCCGGCGCGCAGCAGTCTAGGCGGGCGCCATCTCTCCCGACAGAGATCCAAAGGGCGCGACAGCGTTCCACCCGCGGAACGATGCCCGGCACCCCGCCTCAGGCCACCGCCATCTCGCGGGCGAAGGCCAGCGCCGCGGGATCGGGCGTCAGCGCCCTGCCTTCCGCCAGCCCGGCCAATTCCTCCGCGCTGCGGCAACCGACCATCACCCGTTCGGCCGGCGCCACCTCGAGCGAGGCGGCCACGGTGAGCGCGGCGAGATCCGCGACGGCGCAGCCCTGCAAGGCCGCGAACCGCGCCGCATGGTCCACCGCCCTCCCGAAGGTGTCACCGAGAAACAGCGCGGCGCCCGTCGTGCCGGGGTCGCGCCCGCTGCGCGCGATCCCGCGCCAGTCGTCCGCCTCGAAGACCGTGTCCCGGCGCACGGAGCCCGCGAGGATCCCGAAGGCGAGCGTGCCGAACACCATCCGTTCGACGCCCTGTTCCCCCGCAAGCCGCAGGATGGCGTCGCGCCGGCTGTCCAGAAGCGACCAGGGATACTGGATCACATCGACCATCCCCGCCTTGACCAGCTCCGCCGCGATACCGTCGTCGAGATTGGAAAACCCGATCTTCGCGGCCAGCCCCGCCTCGCGGCAGGCGATCAGCCCCTCGATCGAGGCGCGGACCGGCACCTGCGGGTCCGGGTGGTGCAGCAACAGGCGGTCGACCCGGTCGACCTGAAGCCGCTCGAGGCTGGCCTCGGCCTGGCGCAGGAGCGACTCGGGCGTGGCGCTGCGGACGACCCGCGCCCCCGCGCCCTCCTCCTGCACCATTCCGACCTTCGTGCAGATCGAGAAGGACAGGCCGAGCTCCCGCATCCAGCGCCCGAGAAGCCGTTCGCTTTCGCCATGGCCATAGACCGCGGCCGTGTCGACATCCGTGATCCCCGCCGCGGCGGCGGCCCGGAGCAGGGCCGGAAACCCCTCCGGGTTCTTTCCGCCGTAGCCGTCGGTGACGATCGTGCCGAGGCCGAGCGTGAGCCCCCGCCTCTGCTGTTGGCGCGCCGCGTCGGCGGCGGCGGTCGTGACAGGATTGTCCATGTCTTCCCTCCCTCTGTTCCCGGACAGGCTCGGCCCAGCGCCGCGCCCGTCACATCATCCGCGCCGGCAGCCACAGGGCGATGCCGGGAAAGGCGATCAGCAGGCCGACGAAAAGCAGCATGATCACGATGTAGGGCAGCACGCCCACCGCAGCGTCCGACAGCTTCGTGTTGCGCGGGTCGATGCCCTGGATGACGAAGAGGTTCATCCCCACGGGCGGCGAGTTGAGACCGACCTGCAACATGATGATCAGCACCACGCCGAACCAGATCCCGCTGTATCCCAGATTGGTGACGATCGGGTAGACGAGCGGCAGCGTCATCACCATGGTCGACAATTCGTCCATGAAGGCGCCGAGGATGAAATAGATCACCAGAATGGTGAGCAGGATGGTGAGGCCCGGAAGCTCGAGACCCTCCACCCATCCGACGATCTCGTAGGTGAACCCCCAGCTGAACACGGCGAAAGAGAAGATCTGCGCGCAGACGACGATGAACAGCAGCATCGCGCTCGCCCGCACCGCCGAGATCACGGCGTCGCGGTAGAGCGGCCAGAGCCGCTTTCGGTTGATCACGGGGAAGATCGCGGTCAGCAGCACGCCCAGGGCGGCAAGTTCCACCGGCGTCGCCCAGCCGAAATAGAGCCCGCAGAAGATGATCGCGATGATCCCCATGATCGGCAGGATGTTGACCGCCGCCCCGACGCGTTCCCGCCGGATCTCCGCGCCCTCGCCGCGCGCAGGCGGGGTGATGAGCGCGGAGACGAGGATATAGACCATCATCAGCAGCGTCAGCAGGAAGCCCGGCACGATGGCGGCGACCATGAGCCGCCCGAGCGATTCATCGACCAGCGCGGCATAGATCACCAGCGCGATCGACGGCGGGATCAGGATCCCGAGCGATCCGCCGGCCGCCAGCGTTCCGAGCAGCGGGCGTTCGGCATAGCCCAGCGCGCGCAGGTTCGGCAGCGCGGCGCGTCCGATACAGGCCGCGGTGGCGACGCTCGAGCCGCTGATCGCCGCGAAGAGCGCGCTGGCGGTGATATTGGCGTGCAGGAGCCCGCCCGGCACGCGGCGCAGCATGACCGCGAGCGCGTTGTAGAACCGTTCGGCGCTGCCCGAACGCTGGAAGATCTCGCCCATGAGCAGGAACAGCGGAATGCTGATGAGCGTGTAGCTCCCGGCGATGTTCCACACCGCCCGCGCCGCACCGCGCAGCAGGTTCGGATCGAGCGCGACGATCCACGCCAGCCCGACACCGCCGAGCACGAGCGCGATCGGGAAGCCGAGCAGCAGCGGGAACAGCACGCTGCACGAAAGAAGGAGAAAATTCGACATGGTCACCTTTCCCAGACATCGAAACTGTCGCCGCGCCGCACCGCGCCGAGACTCCGCGCCGCCATGAGAAGCTCGGCCACCGTCGCCAGCACCAGCCCCGCCACCATGCCGGCCTGCGGATAGACGAGCGGGATGCGGAGCATGTCCGCGCTCCGGCTGTTTTCCGCCGCAGAGGCCAGGAACAGCCCCGCCGCCAGCCAGGTCAGGACGGCGAGGAACAGGGCGAAGAGGACGTGGCTCGCCGCATAGCAGAGCGTCCGCCACCGCACCGGAAACAGGTCGGTGAGAAAGGTCGCCCGGATATGGAGCTGGTTGTTCGACACCTGCGCCAGCCCGAAGAAGAGCAGCCAGGCCATCAGGAAGCCGCCGGCATCGTCGACGCCGAGGAACTGGAGATTGAACGGCCTCAGGATGAACCCCGAGGCCGTCGCCAGCAGAATGAGCACGCAGCAGACGGCGGAGACGCCTTCCGACAGCCTGGAGAGCTGGGTGATGAGACGGCTCATCGGTCGCACAGACATGCCGGAGACCATCACTCGCCGAGCGCCCCGAGGGCCGCGTCGAGCAGCGCCTGCCCCTCGTCCCCCGCGCTCCGGACCCATGCCGGCCAGATCTTCGTCTGAGCGATCTCGCGCAACCTGGCGTAGTCTTCATCCGTGGCCTCGACCACGGTGAAATCCTCTTCCTCCAGCCGCGCGAGGGTGGAGGTGTCGGTTTCCCACATCACCCGCCGCAGATCCTCGCCCAGCACCTCCATCTCCTCCTCGAGGATGGTGCGCTGATCCTCCGGCAGCGAGTCGAGCATGTCCTCGCGAATGAGCAGGAAGGACGCCGGAAGCGACATGTTGGCGACATAGACGGAGTTGAGGACTTCGTTCCATTTCGACTGGATGATGTTGGGCGAGCCGGTCAGCACGCCCGACATCACGTTGCGCTGGAGCGCCTCGTAGACCTCGGGCGAGGTCATGGTGACGGGCGATGCGCCGACCTCCTCGAGCAGGATGCCGTATTCCGCATTGATCGTGCGGATCTTCTGCCCCCGGATCGAGAACATGTCCTCGAGATCCTCATCCGCCACCCAGAGGTTCATCGGCGGATAGTAATGCCGCGCCAGCGCCACCGCGCCATTGGCCGAAACGATGTCGTCGACCGCGGTGCGGTAGGCCTCGCTGTCCCAGACGGCGTTCATCTTCTCCAGCGATTCCTGCGCATCCGACATCGAGGGGATGAGGAAGGGCAGCTCGCTCGCGCCGATCGCCGGATAGGTCGCCGAGGTCAGCGCCGGGCTCCATTCCACCATCTGCGTGAGCCCGTCCTTCATGAGGTTCAGCGCCTCGGTATGCTTGTAGGGCGTTTCCCCGAAGAACACGTAGCGGATATTCAGTTCGCCATCGGTCTTCTCGCGGATCCGCTCGAATCCGGCGGCCATCGCCTGACCATAGGCATTGCCGCGCGGCATGTTGCCGAAGAAGGTCCAGTTGGATTTCGCTTCGGCGGCGCCGAAGCCGAGTGCGATAACCGCGCCGGTCAGGCCGGCGACGGCGCGAGGCCAGAGTTTCATGCTGTGTTTCCTCCCGATTTTGACATTCGTTGCGGTCCTGAGACCTTGGCCGGCGGCGCAGGGCTCTCCCGGACGACCCGGTCCAGGACGCGATGCCGGCCCGCCCTTGCCGTCCGCGCCTCCCGTCGCGGACGCTTTCCCCGCTCCGGACCGGCCGCCGGCGGGGACCGCCACCGCTTACCTTACTCAGGCCGCTCAGGCCGGAAAACTTCCCTCTGGTGAAAGGAAACGTTTCGATATTGGAACGATCGTCGCCTGGCGCAAGGGCGCGTCCGGCAGCACCGGCGCGGTGCCGCCGGCGGGGCCGTTCCAATATCGAAACAAAGTTTGTCTAAATTAAAACGTGTACGTCCTATAATGGGGCCACTATCCTGTCTGACAGGAAACGCGGCGAGAGGAGCCGTGTTCTGCGGGGCCGGCATCGGGGATGCGACACGGGAGGGTCATGCGCCACAGCGCGCAGCGGAACCGCGACGACAACGAAAATATGGGAGGAAGCTCAATGGAAACAGGTTCCGAACGGCCGACGGGGTGTCGCGCACGACGCGACGCACCTGCCGCCTGCGCAGCGCCGGCTCCGGCCGCCCGCGCGTATCTCAGACCTCCGGGGTGATCACACGAATCGGTCTTCCGTATCGCGGGCCCGCGATATGGCGGCCAAGGCGGCCCTCCCCGTCCCGACCCCCGTGCAGAGGCGTGGCGGCGACCCCGGCACCGCGACCGGATCCGCCCGGCCGGTGATCTCCGGCCCGGACCGGCACGCCCCCGACATTCCATGCCCGGCGCCGCCCCGACCGGCGGCAGGGCGATATCCGCGACGACCGACACAGCCAGAGAGCCTGCGGGCGTCGCGGCAGCAACGACAAGCAATCCGGCCCCGACGGTGTCGCGCGGCTGAATCGGAAGGTGAAACCCGTGCAGAGTGAACAGACCCTGACCAAACCCGACATGACGACACGCAGCTCCGACCCCGCCGGAAGGCTGCTCGGCACGCTGGGCAGGATACGCCCGATCCCGCTCGTGCTTTTCGTGATCCTGCTGCTGCTCACGGCCCTGCCGCTCGCCAGCGTCATCCTCGCGAGCTTCCGGCCCCTCGGGCTTCCGCTGAGCGACGGATGGACGCTCGATCATTTCAGCAGCATCTGGTCGGACGCCTATACCTACCGGCTGATCGGCAACACCTTCGTCTTCGCCGGATGCAGCACCGCGCTCGCCCTCGTCATCGCCGGCGCTCTGGCCTGGCTGATCGAGCGCACCGACCTGCCGGGGCGCGGCTTCTTCATGGCGGTGATCGTCATGCCCATGGCGACCCCGCCCATCCTGCTCGCGATCGGCTGGGTGCTGCTGATGAGCCCCGCCATCGGCGCGATCCCGAAGGTCCTCGACCTGCTCACCGGTGGGCTCATGCCGGAAATCCCGATGTACAGCCTCGGCGGCATGATCTGGGTGCAGTCGCTCGCCATGGTGCCGACCTCCTTCCTCATCCTCGCGCCCGCGATGCGCAACATGGATCCGAGCTTCGAGGAAGCCGCCTTCATGTCGGGCGCGAGCTTCTGGCAGACCCTGCGCCGCGTCTCCCTGCCCTTCCTGACGCCGCCGATCCTGTCGCTCGTCACCCTGCTCTTCATCGTCTGCATGCTGAGCTTCGACGTCCCGGCGGTCATCGGCATGCCGGGCAATGTCGCGGTGATGAGTTCCGAGATCTACAACCTCATGCACCCGAGCACCGGCCTGCCGGACTACGGCAAGACCGCGGCGCTCAACAGCTCGCTGCTCGTGCTGCTGGTCGCGGCGCTCTGGCTCTACTACCGCAGCACGAAACAGACCGAACGCTTCCGGACGATCAGCGGCAAGGGCTACAAGGCGACGCGCTTCTCGCTGGGCCGGTTCCGCTGGCTCGCCATCGGCGGCGTCTCGCTCTATTTCGTGCTTGCCGCCCTGCTGCCGTTCCTCGCGCTGCTCTGGGTCAGCCTCGCCCCCTATTATTCCGGCTTCAGCCTCGACCTCGTCCCGCAACTGTCGTTCAACTCGATGATCGGCACCTTCACCCGCGACCGGGTCTGGACCAGCACCGTGAATTCGGTGGTGGTGGCCACGACCTGCGCCGTGGGGCTGTCGGTCCTCTCGCTGCTGCTCGGCTGGACCATCGTCCGGTCCCGCTCGCGCCTCAGCCGGGCGCTCGACATCATGTCCATGGTGCCGATCGCGATCCCCCACCTGATGATGGGCGTGGCGCTCATCTTCATCTTCTTCAGCTTCCGCTTCCTGCCGCTCTACGGCACGATCTGGATCATCGCGCTCGGCCAGCTGATCATCTACCTGCCGGTCGGGTCGCGGATGATGCAGGCCGCGGTGATCCAGCTCCACAGCGAGCTCGAGGAGGCGGGCGAGATGTCCGGCGCGAGCAACTTCCAGATCATCCGGCGCATCCTCGTCCCGCTCGTGCGCGGCACGCTCGTCGGCCTCTTCATCTGGATCTTCGTCCATTCGTTCCGGGAATTCTCCGTGGCCGCCATGCTGCAATCGGGACGCAACGACGTGCTCTCCACCGTACTCTACAGCTACTGGGAAAGCGGCCAGCCGGACGCCGCGGCCTCCATCGCCGTGGTGATGATGGTCGTGCTCTGCCTCAGCGTCGTCCTCGGCCGCATGCTCGGCGCGAGCGAGGGCCGGTGAGCCCGCATTCCGAAAAAATAAGCCAGAAAGGTAACGCACATGCTTGAAGTCGATCAAATCGAGAAATCCTTCCCCCAACCAGACGGAAGCAGGACGACCGTGCTCGAACAGGTGAGCCTGACCGTGAAGGAGGGCGAATTCTTCACGCTGCTCGGCCCCTCCGGCTGCGGCAAGACCACGACGCTGCGCAGCGTCGCCGGCCTCGAGACGCCCGACACCGGCAGGATCGGCGTGGCCGGCACGGATTTCTTCAACTCGCGCCGGAACGTCTTTGTCCCCGCCCGCGCACGGCGGATCGGGATGGTGTTCCAGTCCTACGCGGTCTGGCCGCATATGGACGTGCACGACAACGTCGCCTTCCCGCTCAAGGTGATGCGGCCGAAGCTGCGCAGCGAGGAGATCAGGAAGAAGGTCCGCCGCGCGCTCGAGACCGTGCATCTCGCGGAATACGAGCACCGGCCGGCGACGCGGCTGAGCGGCGGGCAGCAGCAGCGCCTCGCGATGGCGCGCGCGCTGGTCATGGAGCCGCGCGTGCTGCTGCTCGACGAACCGCTCAGCAACCTCGACGCGCTGCTGCGCGAGACCATGCGGCTCGAACTGCGCCGCCTGCAACGCGAGGCCGGCATCACCACGATCTACGTCACCCACGACCAGGTGGAGGCGCTCGCGCTCTCCGACCGGCTCGCGGTGATGAACCGTGGAAAGATCGTGCAGGTCGACGATCCGCGCGAGCTTTACCACCGGCCGCAATCGAGCTTCGTGGCGGGCTTCATCGGGGTCAGCAACCTGCTGACGACCACCGCGAAATCCGACACCGCGCCGGGCGAGATCGGCGCCGTGGAATGGCGCGACCAGACGCTCCTCGCGGTGATGCCGCGCGGCAGCCGCCAGGGGGCGCAGATGGTGCTCTCGGTCCGCCCGGAGAATATCTCGGTCACGCAGGTGAACGGCAGCGTGCCGCAGGAGGGGATCAGCGGCCAGTCCAACATCCTTCTCGGCAATGTCGCCGAAAGCCAGTTTCTCGGCAATCTCACCGACGTGCTGGTGCAGGCCGGCGGCGAGGAACTGCGCGTCTACGGCTCGCCCGAGCGGGTGCTCTCGGTCGGGGACCGCGTGAGCATGGAGGCGCCGCACGACGCCTGCCTCGCCCTGCCCGCCGAATGACGCCATCACGATCATCGAATACGGAGGAGAAGACGATGAACGGAACCCCCTATCTGACACTTTCGGCCGCCGCCCTGGCGGTCCATCTCTCGGGTGCGGGCGCGATCGCGCAGGATCTCGAGACCCAGACGCTCGAGGAGGTCGCGCAAGCCGCGCAGGAGGAAGGCACGATCGTGTGGTACGAAAGCATTCCGCTGGAAGAGGCCGAGGAAGTGATGAACGATTTCCTCGCGGACTATCCGGATCTGGAATTCAACTACGTGACGGTCGGCGGATCGCAGCGGCTCGCCCGCGTGACACAGGAGAGCCTCGGCGGCGGACCCACCGCCGATGTCCTGACTGATGTCGCGGGCAGCGTCATGATGATGGCCGACCGCGGCTTCGTGCGGGCGGTGGACTGGGAAAAGCTCGGCGTCGAGCCGGGCTCAGAGAATGCCCCGAACGAATACATGCTGCGCACCAATGCGGCCGTCTACGTCACCCTCTACAACACCAACCTCGTCGACGAGGCGGATGTGCCGAAGACCTACGACGACCTGCTCGACGAGAAATATACCGGCCAATGGGGCACATGGGCCCGGCCCAACGGGATCGTAAACCTCCTGCCCGCCTGGGGCGAGGAGCAGACACGGGAGTACGTGGAGGCGCTCGCGGAAACCCGGCCCACGCTCTACCGTAATCCGCAGGCCGCCGCCGAGGCCGTCGGCGCGGGTGAGATCGCCATGGCGCATTTCGAGCCCTATCACACCGCCCTCCCGACCATCGAGAAGGGGGCCCCGGTCGCCGTCGCCTTCCTCGAACCGGTCCCCGTCGCCTCGCTCTACGGCTACCTGCCCGAATTCGCCGAACATCCGAACGCGGGCAAGCTCTTCCTGAGCTGGCTGGCCTCCCCTGAGGGAGCCGCCTCGGTCGAACGGGCCACGGGCCGCGGCAGCCCCTTCTCGCCGGGCACGGAGATGAGCGCGACGATGGAGGGGATGGAGGTCTCCACCCTGACCGCGGAAGAGGAAAGCGGGCGGGCCGACGAGATCGGCGCCCTGGAGAACGAAATCGCGGAAATGCTGCGCGGCCATTGAGGCCGGCTGCCGCGGGCCGGCCACGCCGGCCGAAGACCCCGGACCCCGCATCCTGACGCGGGGCGGGACAAGGGGGTCCGAGGCATCGGGCCCCCGCGTTCGTTCGCCGCGAGGCCCGGTGCGCGCACCCTCAGCCCGCCGCACCGGCCATGGCGCCTGACAGGTGCTCCATCAGTTCGGACTGGAACGGCGAGAGCCGCTTGCCCCGGCGCAGCACGCGGTAAACCGGCGCGCGGAGGGTCATGCCGGGGGTCGCGACCTCGCGCAAGGCCCCGCTCGCCAGTTCGTCGCGCACCGAATTGCGGAACAGGAAGGCCGCTCCCGCCCCCGCGCGCACCGCCTGTTTCAGCGCCTCGGCATGGCCGAATTCCATCACGATCCGCCGCCTCTGCACCCCCTGCGCGGCGAGCAGCGCGTCCTCGAGCTCCCGCCGGGGCGTGCCCGCCTGCGCCCCCACGAAGGGGATCACGCCCAGCGCGTGCGGGTCCACGCTTGCCCCCGGATCCGACATCCGGTCCGAGGCGACGAGGATCAATTCCTCCTCGCGCACGAAGGCGATGTCGAGCCCCCAGCGCTCCTGCTGGGGCGGCAGGATGGTGAAGCCGAAATCGCACTCCCCGCCGTGGATCGCGTCGAGGATGGATTGCGGCATGGCCACGCGCAGCGAGGTCTCGCAGCCCGGATGCGTGTCGTGGAAGGCGGCGATCAGCCCCGGAAGCACGTAGGAGCCGAGCGTCATCGAGGCGCCGAGCCGCGCCTGCCCGACACCCTGCCGGCGCTCGGTCATCTCGCGTTCGATCTCACGGGTGCGCCCGACGATCTCCGCCGCCCAGAGATGGACGCGCCGCCCCGTCTCCGTCAGCACCACCCGCCGCCCCTGCCGCTCGGTCAGCGGCTCGCCGAATTTCGCGGCGAGGGTCTTCAGATGGCCCGAGACCACCGGCTGCGCGATGCCGAGCCGCTCCGCCGCACGCGAGACGCTCCCGAGCGCGGCCACGGTGCAGAAGACCTCGAGCTTGTGCAGGGAGATCTGGGAGAGGAGCGAACGCATGTATAGCCTCGGTGCTATAAAGGAGGGACAACTATATATTGGCGGCATGGTTGCCGTCTGGCTAGCCTTCCTTCCGAACTTCCCGGAGAAAGGACCATCACCATGCCCGAAGACAGGACCGGACCACAGGATGCACGGATCGTCGAGGCGGCGGTGAGTCAGCTCGTCATCGCCAACCGCATCCTCGCGCGCGAAGACATCATCGACGATTTCGGCCATGTCAGCCTGCGCCATCCGCTGCGGCCGGACCGCTATTTCCTGTCGCGCTCGCGCAGCCCCGAGGTGGTGACCCGCGGCGACATCATGGAATTCACCCTCGAGGGCGAGCTCATCGGCGACGACCCGCGCAGGCCCTATTCCGAACGGCATATCCATGGCGCGATCTACAAGGACCGCCCGGAGGTGAATGCCGTCACCCATCACCACGCCCGCTCGGTCATCCCCTTCACCATGCTCGACATCCCGATGCGTCCGATCTTCCATATGGCCGCGGTCATCGGCAACGGGGTGAAGATCTGGGAAAGCCAGGACGAGTTCGGCGACACCAACATGCTGGTCGACAGCATGGAGATGGGACATTCGCTCGCCCGCACGCTCGGGCAGGATCGCGCGGTGCTGATGCGCGGCCACGGGGCGGTCTGCGTCGGAGAAAGCCTGCCGGCGGTGATCATGATCTCCGCCGGCCTGCGCGACAATGCCGAACTGATGCAGCAGACGCTGGCGCTGGGGAAGGTCACCTGCCTCACCCCCGGCGAGATCGAGAAGACCTCCGCCATGCTGCTCGGAGAGATGCCGCTCGCGCGCGCATGGGACTACTGGGTCGCCCGCGCAGGCTATGCCGGCCTGTGACGGGCCACCCGCGCTGACGCAGACGACGGCGAACACGAAAGAAGCGGGCCCCGCAATCGCTGCGGGGCCCGGTCCGACAGGCGACGTCCGGGACGCCTATTTCGCCTGAAGGATGCGTCCGAGCTCGGTTTCGATATCGGCAATCTCGGCCGCCTTGGACACTTCCTCCTCGGCGCTCATCGACGCCAGTTCCTTGCCCTCGATCAGCGTCGCCGCCTGCGTCCCCTCCACGAAGGGATTGCCGCGGCCCGTCGCCTCCTCGAGCACCGCAGCGCCCTCCGGCGAGGTCAGCCAGAGCGCGAACAGCAGGCTCGCGTTTGGATTGTCGCCTTCCTTCGGAAAGAAGCCGTAGAGCGAGACGACGGCGACGGGCTCGATCAGCGAGATCCCGAGCGGCGCCCCCCGCTCGATCGTCGGCAGGACCGTGTTATGGGGCAGGAAATAGCCGAGATCGCGCTCCCCCGCGCCGATCGCGTCGGCGGCCGCCCATCCCGAGCGGTAGAGGATGGGATCGTTGGCGGCAAGCTCTCCGGCGAACGCCCTGAGCCTGTCCGCGTCCCAGATCGACAACATGCTCGACAGCCCGTTCGGCCGCGCCCAGGTGCCGGTGCGTCCCTTCCATGCCTCGTCGGTCAGATCCTCATAGCTGGTGGGCAGATCCTCCTCGCTCACCGCGTTGGTGTTGTAGATCTGCACATAGATCGCGGCATGGGTGGTCAGCATGTTGGCATTCAGGATGCGCCGGCCCTCCGCCATGTCGCCAAGGCCGTTCCAGTCGATCTCCCGCAACATGCCCTGATCGGCCAGCGCCGCCGCGGCGCCGACGGCATCCGTCAGGAAATCGGCGGTAGGGCCGCCCGCCATGCTTTCCTGCGACACCCGGCCCAGCCGCTGCGCGCCGGGCACCTCCACGAATTCCGGCTCGATCTCGGGATAGGTCTCGCGGAAGGCGGCGATCACCTGTTCCGCCTGCTCGGTGCCGATACTGTCGTACCAGACGAACGTGCCTTCCTCCTTCGCCGCCTCCGCGAGGGCGTCATAGCGGATCTCCGCCTCCTGGGCATGGGCCGCGACCGGCGCGACCGCCGGGGCGACGGCCAGAGCGGCGGCCAGGGCCGCCACGCCCCGCAAGGCGGCACGACGGTGAAACAGAAGTTGGTGCATTGTGGATCCTCCCTTGTCCGGAACCTTCCGGTCCCTTGTCTCGCTTGTCTCGGGTGCGGATGTCCCGCGACTGTCTGCCCTTCCCGGTCCTGTCACTGCGTCTCGAGGGTCCGGGCAAATTCCTGTTCCAGCGCAGTGATCTCCCCTGTCTGCGCCAGCTCGTCCTCCACGTTCCAGGCAGAGGTCTCCATCCCCTCCATGAGCTGTCCGAGCATGGTCGCCGGCTTGAACGGGCTGCCGCGGCCCGTCGCCTGTTCGAAGACGGCCGCCCCCTCCGGCGACGCCAGCCAGACGAGGAAGAGCTTTCCGGCATTCGGATGTTCGGCGAATTTCGGCACGTAGCCATAGATCGACACGATGGGGGACGGCGTCAGAAAGGCGACCTCGACCGGCGCGCCCCTCTCC
Source organism: Celeribacter indicus (assembly GCF_000819565.1). NCBI lineage: Bacteria > Pseudomonadati > Pseudomonadota > Alphaproteobacteria > Rhodobacterales > Roseobacteraceae > Celeribacter > Celeribacter indicus. The sequence continues at coordinate 2,041,725 of NZ_CP004393.1, read as the reverse complement.
ACCAGCGGGCGCACGGACTGATAGGGGATGAAATGCCCCATGGCGACCTCTCCGGCGGCCACGGCCGAGGAGACGGCCTGGTGATCGCGATAGAGCCGCGGCCGGGTCGCGGCCAGTTCCGTGACGAAATCGCGGGTCTTCTCCGGCCCCCAGGCGGGCAGCAGGTTGATCAGGCCGTTGGGCCGCGCCCAGGTCGCCCAGTTGCCCGCATAGTCGTCCTTCAGAAGATCGTCGTAGCTTTGCGGCACATCCTCTTCCGGCACCAGATCCCTGTTGTAGATCGTCACATAGGGGATGGAATCGAGGCGGATCATGAAATCGTTCGGCACCTCGCCCGAGGCCGCGTCGAAGCCGAAGCCTTCCCAGCCTCCCGGCTCGACGAAGCCCTGGTCGGCCAGCGTCATGACGGCGGCGGCGGCATCGAAGGAGACATCGGCGGTCGGCCCGCCGCTCATGCTTTCCTGCGAGATGCGCGCCATCCGCTGCGACCCGCCGATGGAGACGTAATCGACCGCAATGTCGGGATATTTCTCCCGGAATGCGTCGATGACGACATCCGCCTCGGCGGGCACCGTGCTTTCATACCACACGAGCCTGCCTTCCTCGGTCGCCGCCTCGACAAGCTCTTCCGGGATCCGTACCCCGCCGCCGTCCTGCGCGCGGGCGCCGGACGTCATCGCGGCCGGCAGGGCCAGTGTCAGACACGCGGCCGCACAGACCTTCTGCACCACAAGAAACCTGGACATCATCTTCTCCTCCCTGACTGAATGCACCGGAAGACCGGGATCCTGCGCCGGGGCCGTCACCGGCAGCGACAGGCCAGCGCGCCGGGCAGACATCGCCCAAGGATGCGCGCGCGTTCCGGCCGCCGTCCCTGCGGGATCCCGCCTGCCGTCCTGTCCTGTTCTGAAACCATCGCCGTGACGTCGCCCCGGTACCGGAGCAAAGACATCTCCGGTCCGCCGGCAACCCTGGCCCTCGCAGCCTCCTCCCAGACCGCGTGCCGTCCGTTCCTCCATGCCACAGAGCCTCGAATCGACATCTGTGTATTTTTAATTATAGTACGTTAACGTATTATATTCAACGCAATATTTTCTCAATTATGCCTTAAAATAGGAATTCATCAAGGATTAAAACTACGTATACATTTCATTTTCCCCAAACGGACCAGATCCAGATCGGCGCGCGCGCCCCCTCCCGCGGCGAAGCTGCCGCGCAAGCCCGACCGAGGCTTGACCGCCCGGCGCGAACCGGGCCATTCTGTCCCCTGACGGCAACGCCGGCCTGACATTTTTCGGCGGAAAGTTCTTATGCGTTCGGATCAGGGAAATCTGCGCCCCATGCAATTGGCACTCGGATTGTTTCTGGTCACGGTCACGCTCTGGGCCGCATATTCCCTTCTCAGCGTCCTGATCCCGCTCAGACCCTTCTCCTCGCGCGGCAAGGCGGCCCGGTCCTTCGGCCTGTCCGTCCTCGCCATCCTCGCCACCGGCATCGCACTGGGCCTCGCCGTCTCCTCGCCGCAGGCCGCGGGCGGGGCCGGACCGGAGCCACGCCCCGCCCGCACCGCGGCGGCGGAGACGGCCGATGACCCTCCTCCGCCCTGCGGCGGCGGCGCGCCCGGAGATGTCGTGGCGGTCACCGGATCGCACGAGTTGCGCGCCGCGCCCGGCGCCGACGCGCCCCGGATCCGGAACGAGAAGGCGTCGCGCGCGCTCGGCACGGATCATTTTCACCGGATCGACAGCTCGACCACGGTCCGCCGCCTCTGCCGGCAGGACGAGTGGACCGAGGTGCGGATCGTCACGCCCGACTGGCTGAGCGACGTCGGCGGCTGGGTGCCGACCGCGGCGCTCCGGCAGATCGGGCGCACGGAGGATGACGACCGCCTCTATGTCGAGGAGGATTTCCACTGGGACACCGACACCGCGCCCTTCAAGCCGCAGGTCGTGACCGTGGTGAACCGGATCGCCCGCGAAAACCGGAACTGCCGCGAGATCGACACCGCCTCCGTCGCGAAATCCCCCTCGCGGAGCGGACCGGGGGATCCCGTCTTCTTCGTCACATGCGGCTCCGGTATGGAGGCGTTCAACATCTGGTTCCGTCCCTCCGATGCCGACGGCGCGGAAGGTTTCGCGGCGAAAGCCCCGCTTGCGAAAGGCGCGGCGGTCGCGGCCTGCGAGGCGGCGGCGCGGCGGGCGGCGGTCCATCCCTCCACGGTCGATTTCTCCCGCATCCTGGACCTGGCCTATATCCCGCATGCCTCCGGCCGCGCGCGCGTCGTCTCGACCTTCACGGCCAGGACGGCGCTGAACCTGGAACTCACCTACCGGATCGACTGCCTGTTCGACGGGCCGGAGCTGATCGAGACGCATATCGCGGAGAGGCTCGAGTGAGGAAAAGGCCCTGCGACGCTCATGGCCCGCGCGGTCATCCCGCCCGGCGACCGGCAAGGAAGATCCCATGAAGATCGGCCAACTCGTCCGGCGCAGCATTCCCGCCATCTTCCACTATTGCGAGACGCAGGATCCGGCGGAATTCGTCCGGCTCCAGGACCCGCAGTTCTCGAAGGAGACCTTCGACATCAACTATCCCTTCTGCCGGCGCATCGGGGCCATCGGACAGGCGGACCATGTCCGGTACTGGACGCAGGTCCATGTCGTGCACGGCGTTGCGGTCCGGGTCACGAGCCAGTGGTTCAACCCGCCGACGAGCCGCAGCCTGCCGCTCGTGCGCAGCTATCTCGACCGGCGCGGGATCACCATTGAGCTGCCGGAGGCGGCGGCCATCCCGTCCTCCCCCGGCAGCGCGGCCGACGCGCGGGGGCGCTACAGGGGCAATGCCATCAGCAACGCCCAGAACCAGTTGGTCCGCAACATCCTGAGCCGGCTCGGAGAGGAGCGCTTCGGCGCCGCGCAGTGGCAGGAGGTGCTCGAGACCTTCGGCCGGTCCTGCGCCTATTGCGGCGCCGGGGGTGAGCTGGTCATGGACCATATCGTGCCGATCAACAGGCAGGCGCTCGGCGAACACCGGCTCGGCAACCTCGCCCCGGCCTGCCGTGCCTGCAACACACGGAAATCGGAACGGGACTTCCGGGTCTTTCTGGAGAATGACCCGGAGAGGATCGCCGCCCTCGAGGCCCATATGGCGAAACACGGCTACCGCCCGATCGGCGCGACGGAGGCGTTCCGGCAGATCATCGACAGCGCCCACCGGGACGTCCGGGACCTGGCGGATCGCTATGTCGGGATCCTCAACACCTTGCTGCGCGAGGGTGCCGAGGACCGGCAGGACGACCCCTAGGATCTCGGGGGCGCCTTGCGACCCTCGCCCATCCACGCACCGAACGGGCCGGTTTCGGATCCGCGAGGAAGAGGCGCCTTTCCGTCACGGGTTTTGTCCGCAGCGCGGGCCCGGTCGCATTGGCAGACAGGATCATATCAGGTTCTGAAGGCGAATTTCGCCCGCATTCAAAAAGCAGGCTTTCGAGAAGATGCCTGAAGGGATCGGGTTAGGAAGGCGAAGGTCCGCGAAACCCGGAACGGATGCACGTTCTGGCTCATAAGAGCGGTCGATTTGCGAGATGAACCCCAGGACGATGCCGGAATCGCGTGTGAAAGCCTGCAAGGCGCTCATCTGTTCCGACAGCGGTGGCTTCTTTCTCTGCTGATCGAGAATTTGCAGATAGTCTATGACCGCCACCGTCCCCTGCGGCGACCCCGACAGATACCGGACGATGAAATCGGCACTGATTTCGTCTGAGGTGACGATTTCAGGTATGGCTCCGGGCACATGGTCCGCCAGCGCTCTGACACGCTCCATCGCCTCCGCTTCGGTGTATTCCAGCGTAAAGAAGACGCTTCGACGCCCTGCGCGGGCAGCGTCAATCAGCAGCTGCAATCCAAGCCGGGTTTTACCATGCCCAGGACGTGCTCCGATGAGGAGCATGTCGCCGTCTGCAAGCTGCGGAAGGAGTGCGCCCTTGGCACCTGCCTCGAAGCGGGAAGCGAGCAAGCTCCATGCAGCGAAGCCTTCTTCGGCAGCGACACGATCCTGTGCCTGATGCAGTGGCATCTTCCCTTCTCGCGCCAACAGCTTGGCGCGGCGTTTCAACTGATAGATCGGTGCGGACAGGCGCATCACGGAACCTCCATCCAGAGCCCAAGAACGCAACCCCTCCTTATGCGACGCTCGAACAGATGATTCGATGATCTCGGTCACCCCGTATGTACGATACTTCCCAACCGGAGGGAGGAGGCGCGGGCCAAGCCTTTCAGGAAGCTAACCCAGAGCGGGAAGCCACGCAAGCCGGGTGGCGATAAGGGCTCGACGCGGCGCTCTGCGTAAAGCAGGTGTGTCCGAGGCGTCTGCCCTCGCGTGGCGGACAAACCGGACGACGGCGCAACCTGCAACACGACAGGACAAATGCCCCTGACACGCGACAGAGGACGCCTCCAACGGCGACAGGACGGACGTGCCCCGCCCCCGCCCGCTCCGCTATCCCGCCGGCGTCGCGCTCGCCCACCGGAAGGCCAGACGCATCTGCTTCTCCGCCTCGATCAGCGCGAAGAAGACCGCGCCGACCGCCACGATGATCAGCCCGTCGAAGAGCGGCACGGCCTGCGTGCCGAACACCGCCTGGAGCGGCGGCAGGTAGGTGATCGCGAATTGCGCGGCGGTGACGGCGATGACGCAGGCCCAGACGATCCGCGTGCCCTTCGCCGCCGCCCATGTCAGCGATGCGCCATGGATGTTGCGGATGAAGAAGAGGTGGAAGATCTCGAGCACCACCAGCGTGTTCATCGCGATGCTCTGGGCCAGCGCGGCGGGATAGTCCCGGTCGATGGCGTAGAAATACATCCCGAACACCGCCAGCAGGAACAGCGACGAGACCAGCACGATGTGCCAGACCAGCCCCCCGGTCAGGAGCGGTTCGCTGCGCGGGCGCGGCGGGCGCGCCATGGTCCCCGGCTCGGACGGCTCGAAGGCGAGCGCCAGCCCCAGCGTCACGGCGGTGATCAGGTTGACCCAGAGGATCTGCACCGCCGTGATCGGCAGCGCCATGCCGGCGAACAGCGCCACGATGATCGTCAGCGCCTCGCCCGCATTGGTCGGCAGGGTCCAGCTTATGACCTTCTTGATGTTGTCGTAGACGGTGCGCCCCTCGCGCACCGCCGCCACGATGGAGGCGAAATTGTCGTCGGCGAGGACGAGCTCGGCCGCCTCCTTGGCCGCCGAACTGCCCTTCAGCCCCATGGCGATCCCGGCATCGGCCCGCTTGAGCGCCGGCGCGTCGTTCACCCCGTCCCCGGTCATCGCCACGGTCAGCCCCCGCGCCTGCAACGCCGCGACGAGGCGCAGCTTGTGCGCGGGCGAGGTGCGCGCGAAGATATCCGTCTCCACCACCAGATCCGCGAGGGCGGCATCGTCCATCGCCTCGAGATCCGCGCCGGTGAGGACGCGGTCGTGGTTCTGCAAGCCGATCATCGCCGCGATGGCCCGCGCGGTGGCGGCATGGTCTCCGGTGATCATCTTCACCCGAATTCCCGCCGCGTGGCATTCCGCCACCGCCGCCACCGCCTCGGGACGCGGCGGGTCGATCAGCCCGACGAGCCCGATCAGGGTGAGCTGTCCTTCCAGGTCCGCGCCGTCCAGCCCGGCCTGCCCCCGCGGCACCGCGCGCGTGGCGACCGCGATCACCCGCTGCCCCTCGCCTGCCAGGTCCTCCACGAGGCGCAGCTTGTGCGCGGGCGAGGTGCGCGCGAAGATATCCGTCTCCACCACCAGATCCGCGAGGGCGGCATCGTCCATCGCCTCGAGATCCGCGCCGGTGAGGACGCGGTCGTGGTTCTGCAAGCCGATCATCGCCGCGATGGCCCGCGCGGTGGCGGCATGGTCTCCGGTGATCATCTTCACCCGAATTCCCGCCGCGTGGCATTCCGCCACCGCCGCCACCGCCTCGGGACGCGGCGGGTCGATCAGCCCGACGAGCCCGATCAGGGTGAGCTGTCCTTCCAGGTCCGCGCCGTCCAGCCCGGCCTGCCCCCGCGGCACCGCGCGCGTGGCGACCGCGATCACCCGCTGCCCCTCGCCTGCCAGGTCCTCCACCTTGTCCTGCCAATGCGCCGGGTCGAGCGGTTCCGTCCCGCCCTCCGCGGATCTCTGGCCGGCGCAGAGCGCCAGCACCGCCTCGGGAGCGCCCTTGACGTCGATGCGGGCGTTCCCCTCCCCGTCGCGATGAAGCGTCGCCATGTAGCGATGCGCGGCATCGAAGGGGATCGCATCGACGCGGGTCCAGTCGCGGAAGGGTGCGGCGCCGTCGCCGGTCAGCTTGCCCGCCAGCGCCATCAGCGCGCCCTCCATCGGGTCACCCTCGACCACCCAGCCGTCCGCCGCGCCGTGCAGCGCCGCATCGTTGCACAGCGCGGCCACGCGGGCGAAGTCCGCCAGCACGGCGTGGTCCTGCGGCGCCACCTCGTCCTCGCGCCAGCGCACCGCGCCCTCGGGGGCATAGCCGTCGCCGGCGACGGAATAGACATGCCCGTCCGACACGAGCGTCGCCGCCATCATCTCGTTGCGGGTCAGCGTGCCGGTCTTGTCCGAGCAGATCACCGAGACCGACCCCAGCGTCTCGATCGCCGGCAGGCGGCGCACGATCGCGTTGCGCCGCGCCATGGCCTGCACCCCCACCGCAAGGGTGATGGTCAGCACGGCCGGCAGCCCTTCGGGGATCGCGGCGACCGAAAGCCCGACCACCGCCATGAAGAAATCGGCAAAGGCCACATGGTCGACGAAATAGCCATAGGCCAGCAGGGAGGCCGCGACGATCAGGATGAAGACGGTCAGCCAGCGGGCGAAACGGTCCATCTGGGCGACGAGCGGCGTCGTGAGCGTCTCCACGCGCGAAAGCATCCCGCTGATATGGCCGATCTCCGTCGCCGCGCCCGTGGCAACGACCACGCCGCGCCCCGCGCCCGCCGCGATCAGCGTGCCCGAAAACAGCATCGAGCCCCGCTCCCCGAGCACCGCATCCCCGCTCACCGGCGCGATGGTCTTGTCCACCGGCACGGATTCTCCCGTCAGGATCGCCTCCTCCGCCTTCAGGCCCCGCGCCTCGATCAGCCGCAGGTCCGCGGGCACCCGGTCGCCGGCCTCCACCAGCACGACGTCGCCCGGCACGAGATCGGCGGCATCGACGCTGATCCGCGCGCCGTCGCGCAGCACGGCGGACCGCGGCGCGAGCATGCCCCGGATCGCCTCCATCGCCTGTTCGGCGCGGCCTTCCTGGACATAGCCGATCACCGCGTTGACCAGCACCACAGCCAGGATCACGCCCGTGTCCACCCAGTGCTGCAAGGCCGCCGTGACCGCGGCGGAGCCGATCAGCACATAGATCAGCACGTTGTGGAAATGCGACAGGAACCGCAGGAGCGGGCTGCGCGCCGGTGGTTCCGGCAGGCGGTTCGGCCCGTGTTCGGCAAGGCGGCGGGCGGCTTCCTCCGCGCCCAGGCCGGTCTCCCGCGTCGCGAGGCGGTCGAGCACATCCTGGGCCGAGGCCGCGTGAAAGGCGTGGGGATCCGGGGTGTCGTTCATGCCAATCATCCATTTCCTTCGGGGCATCCTGTCTTGCGGATCAGGACACCTGTTTCTCTTCGGTGTCGATCTGCGGAATGTCCGTTCGCTCTTCCTCGGGGGCGCCGCAGAGCAGGTCGACGGCCCGGTCGGCGGCATCCTGGAAGGGTTCGAGCACCATGTCCGCGCCCGAGGCGAACAGGCCTTCCGTCTCCTTCGGGTGATGCGAGGTGACGACGATGCGGCCGCCGAAACCGGCCGCGCGGCTCAGCTGGATCAGCGTCGCGCGCGTGTCCTCGTGGGTCAGCCCAGTGGGATGGGCCGGAACGGTCGAGACGATCCACTCCGCGCGCGGCAGCGGCAAGTCGGAGACGAATTGCGGATCGGTCGCGTCGCCGAATTCCGCCTCGAGGCCGAGCCCGCGCCAGCGCCGCACCGCCAGCGGGTTGAAATCGACGCCCAGCGCCCGGATGCCCCGCTTGCGCAGGCGCATGCCGATCGCCGTGCCGAACCGTCCGAGCCCGAAGAGGACGATCCTGTAGCCCTCGTCATGATGTGCCCCCGCCTCGGAGGGCTCGCGCGGCGTGCCCCTGCGCTCGAAAATGCCGAGGGCGGGTCCGAGACGGGCGAAGATCTGGTGCGAATAGGTGATCATGTAGGTGGAGGCCGCGATGGTGACGAGCCCCACCATGGTGACGAGCCCGAGCGCATCCTCCTGCACATGACCGAGCGAGACGCCCATCGCGACGAAGATCAGGGAGAATTCGCTGATCTGTGCCACGGTCAGGCCGGCGAGGAAGCCGGTGCGCTTGCGATAGCCCATCGCCCCCATGATCGCGAGGACGATCAGCGGGTTGCCGATCAGCACGAAGAGCGAGAAGACGATGGCACCGCCGACATGCGCACCCAGCAGAGACAGGTCGAGCGCGGAGCCGAGCGAGATGAAGAAGAAGAGCAGCAGGAAATCGCGCAGCGGGGCGAGGCGTGCCGCGATGGTCTCCCGATAGGGGGTGGAGGCGAGCGCGACCCCCGCCAGCAACCCGCCGACCTCCTTGCCCAGCCCGACGATGTCCCCGATCGCCGCGAACATCGCCGCCATGGCGATGGCGAAGATCACCAGCAGTTCAGGCGCCCGCGCCAGCCGTTCCGTCAGCGGATCGGCCACGTAGCGCACGAACAGGATGACGAGCGCCACCATCGCGGCGCCGGACGCGAGCACCAGCGGCACGGAGCCGCTGCCCTGCGCGGTCCCGGCCGCGCCGATCCCGATGGCGGAGAGCACGATCATCGCGAGCACCACCACGAGGTCCTGCACGATGAGGAACCCGAGGGCGATCTGCCCGTGCAGGCTGTCGATCTCGCGCTTGTCCGACAGCAGCTTGACGATGATGATGGTCGAGGAGAACGTCAGCGCCACCGCGACATAGAGGCTCGTGACATGGCCGAGCCCGAGCGCGAGACCGATCAGGTAGCCGAAGACCGAGGTGAAGGCGACCTGCCCGAGCCCGGTCATGAGCGCGACGCCCCCGAGCGAGCGGATGAGCTTCACGTCGAGCTTGATGCCGACCAGAAAGAGCAGGACGGCGATGCCGAGCTCGGACAGCAGGCTGATCTGTTCGTCCGAATGCACCACGTCGAGGACGGAGGGGCCGGCGATCAGCCCGACGGCGATGAAGCTCACGATCAGCGGCTGCCGCAGGATGATGCCGAGGAAGCCGATCACCGCCGCCATGACCAGAAGGGCCGAGATTTCCGCAAAGGGCGACTGCGCGATCAGTTCCATGAAGGGGTCTTCTCTTCCGTTCCTTGTCTTCCGGTCCCCGGCGTCGGACGGGCCGTCTGTTCCGTTCTTTCTTCCCGCGCGATCCCGCCGGACGCCGCGACGGTTCCCCGCCGCCTGACCAGGCTTTTCAGAAGCGTCTCCCCTGTCATAGGATAACATATATCAAGTTTGATGATTCAGACAGGTTTTTGGGCATGTTCCACCTTCCCTGGCCTGCGGATCGGGCAGGATGCAGGGAGGCTGATGCCATGAAGAAAATCCTGGTGGCCACGGATTTCTCCGAACGTTCCGACCGGGCGCTGCGGCGCGCGGTGCTGCTGGCGCGCAGAGTCGGCGCCGAGCTCGGTCTTGTGCATGTCGTCGACGACGACCAGCCCCCCTATATCGTCGGCACCGAGCGGAAGGACGCCGAAAAGCTGCTGGCGCAGATGGCCGCCACCCTTCGGGAGGTCGACGGCGTCGAATGCCGCACACAGGTGGTCCTCGCCTCGCCCTTCATCGGGATCGCCAGCGCGGTGGACAGCCTCGCGCCCGACCTTCTCGTCATCGGGCCGCACCGCCGGCAGGTGCTGAAGGACGTGTTCATCGGCACCACGGCCGAGCGGACCATCCGCTCGGTAAGCTGTCCCGTCCTGATGGTGAACGCGCCGCCGGCCGGGCCCTACCGGCATGTGCTGCTGACGACGGACCTGTCGGAAGGCTCGTGCAACGCCCTGCGCCGCCTGCCCGCGCTGGGCGGCGGAGCCCTGTCGCGGCATTCGCTGCTCTACGTCTTCGACACCGCCGGACTGAACCTGACCTTCAGCCACTCCCTCCCGACGGATGCGCAGGACCGCTACCGTCTCGAGGCGGAGCGCGACGCCTCCCGCGAGCTCGCGCAGTTCGCCGCCACCGCCGGGCTCGGCGACCTCCGGCACCTGGCCCGGCGCAAGTCGACGGCGGTCCCCCACGAGATTCTCAAGGCGGCGGAGGCGGAACATGCCGATCTCGTCGTGATCTCGACCCATGGCCGGAGCGGCCTTGCCAAGATGCTCCTCGGCAGCGTCACCGAACAGGTCCTGCGCGACGCACCGGTGGACGTGCTCGCCCTTCCGCCCCTGCCGGAGACGGTCTGACGCAAGGCGGGATGACCCCGACCCGGCGCATTCGTCCGCCCCGCAGGATCGTGTCGCGCAGATCGCTGGCCTTTCTGTCGGCCGCGGCCCCGTCAATTCTGCATTCGGATACTCCAGGGAAAGAAGACGCGTTCACAGATGGCGATGATCTGGAACAGGACCATCGCGAGGACTGACAGCACGACGATGGCACCGAAGCCCATGGGCGTATTGAAGAAGGCGAGCGAGGAGGTCATCAGGAAACCGAGACCCCGGTCCGCGGCGACGAATTCGCCGACGACGGCACCGATCACCGACAAGGTGATCGCCATCTTCAGCCCCGCGAAGATGAAGGGGACTGCATAGGGCAAGCGGATACGCAGCAGTTCCTTCATCGGACCGGCCCGGAGCGAGCGCCCCAGTTCCAAAAGCTCCTTCGGCACCGCCGACAGCCCTGTCGCCGTGGAGACGACCAGCGGGAAGAAGGCGACCAGCATCGCCACGATGATCTTCGGCGCCGCATTGGTTCCCAGCATGACCACGAGGATCGGTGCCAGAGCCACCTTCGGAACCGACTGCGACAGGATGATCAGCGGATAGATCGCCACACGGCCGAAATTCGACATTGTGATCCATGCGGCAAGCGGAAAGGACACCGCGATTGCCAGAAAGAATCCTCCCATCACCGTCACGAAGGTCGCCCAGGTATGGCTTGCCACGGCGCTCGGCGCTCCCCAGAGCGCGACCGCGATCTTCGTCGGCGGCGGCAGCATGTAGATCGGCACAGAGAGCAGCCGGACCATGGCCTCCCACAGCACGAACAGGACCGTCAGGACAACGAGCGGCAGAAGCGTCTCGCGCCACGCCTTCCAGTGTCTACGCAGTCGCTTCACGAGCGGGGATGCGGGTGTCGCGCTTGCCGTAGATGTGCTGACGAATTCTTTGGACCGCGTGATGGTATTCATTGGTAGTCTCCATGTCCTGTGTGCGCGGGCGCGCCAGTCCGATGCGGACATCGTCGACTATGCGGCCCGGCCGCGCGCTCATCACGATGACACGGTCGGACAGGAACACTGCCTCGTTGATCGAATGGGTGACGAAAATGATGGTCTTCGGCTTCTGCCGCCAAAGCTCCAGAAGATGTCCGCCCATCTCCTCGCGGGTAAGCGCATCGAGTGCGGCGAACGGCTCGTCCATCAACATCACCGCCGGATCGCGGATCAGGCCCCGGCAGATCGCGACGCGTTGCTGCATACCGCCCGATAACTCGTCGGGATGGCGGCCTTCGAAATCCTGCAAGCCGACGAGCGCCAAAAGCTCGCGGGCACGATCGGCACTATCGGGCGCGATCTCGCCCAGCATCCGCAGCGGGAACAGGACGTTTTCCAGCACCGTCGCCCAGGGCAGAAGCGTGGGCGCCTGGAACACGAAGCCGACGTCCGGCGTCGGTGCGCTGACCTGCGTCTCCCCCAGCATCACCCGCCCCGCACTGGGCCGGATCAGTCCACTGACCAATCGCAGCAATGTGGACTTGCCACAGCCCGAGGGCCCGACGAGAGAGACGAACTCGCCGGCCTCTACCGTCAGATCGACGTCGGAGAGGGCGGTGACGCGCTCCTCGTCCTCGCCGAAGGTCTGGACAATCCCGCCGAGTCGGACGTCGCCCGCGTTCATTCCGGCACCATACTGTCATCGTAGAATTTTTCGACGTCGACCTCGGTGTCCAGCCCCTGCGAGTTCGCGACGATGTCGAAGGTCTGCTGAAGCATGTTTCTGTCGATATGACTTACACCGATGTCCTCGCTCAGGTCGTTGAAGACGAAGTCGAGATAGGCGAGATGGTTCTTGAGCACGCGCTCGTAACCGAGTTCGGGATACTGGGCCGATATGATCCTCGCCGTCTCCTCGGGGTTGTCGCGCGACCATTCGAGCGATCGGCGCATCGCCCGCAGATAACGCTCCAGAAGATCCGGGGTCTGCTCGATCACATCGGTACGGGTGAACTGGCACTCGCCGTAGATGCGCAATCCGTTCTCGGCCATGGTCATGCCCTGGAGCTCCTCCCCCTGGGCCTGAGCCTCCTCGTTGCGCAGGTCTATGACAGTGGCGAATCCGGTCATCGCGTCGATCTGGCCGGCCAGTAGAGTCGGCAGCAGCGCGCTCGCCTCCATGTTGACGAAGCGCACGCTGTCGGGATCAAGCCCCACGGCCTCGGCCATCACCGGAAAGTAGACCTGCATGGAATTGCCGGCGGTCAGCCCGAAGGTCTTCCCTTCGAGATCTCCGAGCGAGGTGATGCCGGAGCTTTTCAGCACCCAGATGCCCTGTGGCGACGAGGTGTATTCCGACGCGATACATTTCAGCGGCAGGCCCTCGCGCTCGATCGCGACCATGACGGTGCCGCTGTCGGCCGTGCCGACGGTGGCGGTTCCCGTCACCACTTTCTTGATGGTATCGCCGGAACCGAATCCGCGCTGGATCGTCAGGTCGATCCCCTCATCGTCGAAAAAGCCCTTTTCCTTTCCCGCCACCATGTAGGCGTTTTCACCCTGGATCAGCCAGTTCGCCTGAAAGGTCATCTCGTCCTGCGCCAGAACCGGCGAGGCCAGTGTTCCCGCAACCAGCGAGAGCAATATGAATTTCATCTTCATTGCCTTATCCCCTGTCGGGCTTTCGTTACGCCACCACCACAGTTCACGCTGGGACGTCGCCCTGCACCATCATGCGGTGAATGTGCCGCTTGTATTTCGTGTCGTCGAAGAGGGTGCCGGTGTGCAGCGTCCGGCGATTGTCCCACATCACGACATCGCCCTCGGTCCATTTGTGAACGAGCACGAAGTCCTCGCCCGTGGCGTAGTCGACAAGCTCGTCGACGATCCGCTTGCCCTCGGGATTGGAGACCCCCTCCAGCCCGTAGACGGTGCCCGTGCCGATGAAGAGACTCTTGCGGCCGGTGGCGGGATGTGTCCTCACCAGCGGATGCGTGACATCGGGCGTCTTCGCCTTCTGCTCTTCCGTCAGCGGGGCGCGGTCGGCACGGGTTGCCATCCACTTCTGATAGGAATGCTGGATCTTCTTCCCGTCCAGCTCGGCCTTGCGGGCCTCTGGCAGCGCGTCCCAGGCCGCACTCATGTCGGCGAACAGCGTGTCGCCCCCTTCCGGCGGGCACATGATGCCATAGAGCATCGTCGCCATCACCGGCCGCTCCTTGTAGCTGAGATCGGTATGCCAGCCTATTCCCTCATTATGGGCGCCCAAGGGCTTTCCGTTCTCCTCGAGGTTCGAGAGCACGTAGATTTCGGGATAGTCCGGCAGCGTATACTGCAACAGCGTATGGGTCTCGAGCGGACCAAAGCGCCGTCCGAAGGCACGGAGTTCCTCCGGTGTCAGCTTCTGGCCGGGCAACACGACCACGCCGTGAATGTCGAAAGCCTCCTTCAGCTTCGCGAAAACCGCGTCGTCCAGATCGGCCAGGTCGACGCCGCGGATCTCGACGCCGAGCTTTTTGGAAAGGGGCCGCATCTCGAGCGGCCGGTGCGGGGCGGTATTGAGTGTCATTCTACTGTCTCCGTCCTGATCGTTTGAATGGGAGCATGATCTCGCGGCGGGTCGAGTTCCGAATACTCGGGCAGCCGGGGGCGTACCCGCAGGCCGCCGCGCACGAGGATGCGATCGCCTTGCGGCCGCGACAGCAACTCGTTCAGATTGCGTGCGTTGAAGAGGTTGAAATCCGCCCGGCCGCCGACGCGCAGCGTCCCCTGGTCGGGAAGCCGCATGATCCCGGCAGGCACCGAGGTTACGAGCGCCGGCGCATCGCCGACCGGATTGTCGAGTTGCAGGATACGGACCGCCTGGCGGAACGTATCGAAGAGGTCGTGATCGCCATAGGCATAGAAGGCATCGCGGCAGTTGTCGCCCGCCACGGCGACGGATACGCCGGCCGCCGAAAGCTCGGCCACGGGCGGCACACCGCGCCAGCGCGGGCTGCGGCCCGGAGTGCGGTCCTGAAGGTACATGTTCACGACCGGCAGCGTGATGACCGATATTTCTGCCTCTGCAACCCGTGCGATCGTCCGCGCCGCCGCCTCCTCGGGCTGGACGGCCAGGCTACAGCAATGGCCGCAGGTCACGCGACCTTCGTAGCCGTGGCGGATGGTCGCCTCGGCCACCGCGGCAAGGGCGCGGGCGTTGGGATCTCCCGACTCGTCGACATGCAGGTCGAGGTCCAGGTCATGCGCCTCCGCCAATCCGAAGAGCTGATCGAGCAGCCTTTCGAACCCCTCGAACGGCATGCCATGGAGCCCATGTGTGGACCGCGTGACCGCGCCCAGAACCCCGCCTGCGTCAGCGGCGATTTGCGCCAGCCGCGCTCCGAACGGCGTCCCGTAGACATCGAGGGGAACGAAGGCAACCGCCTGCAGGTCGATCCGGCCACGCCATTCGTCGCGCAGGCGGCGGAAGACCCGCCAGCTGATCTCGGCCTGCGGCTCGGGCGAGTCCAGATGGGTCCGCGTGGCGGTCACGCCATGTGCATAGGCCGCGCGAAGGCCGAAACTCATCCGCCGATAGAGGTCCTCGTAGGACCAATACGCCTCACGGTCCGCGGTCGTCGCGTCGCGTGCGCCAGCGAACGTGCCGTCCGCCCCGATGAGGCGAGGAAACGCCTGGCATTTGTCGAGATGGACATGGGCGTCCACGAGGCCGGGCCAGATATGCCGGCCGGCGAGATCATGGATCGGCAGTGTCGGATCGACGGCGTCGCCGGAGGGCAGGATTGCCTCTATCCGCCCGCCCCGGACGATCACATCACAGCGGACCGCGTCATCGGCTTCCACCGGCATGTCGCCGCTGTCGAGAAACGCCCGGTGAATCTGTGCGTCCCGCAGACAGAAGCTGTTCTCAGCGATGTCGATGTCATCGAAAGGTGTCATCCGATCGTCATTCTCCCGTTGTCCTGCCGTCAAGAACACGCCGGGAAACGTGGATCGAAAAGAACTTAATTGAGAGCAGCCTGCGCGAAAAACGGCATCGGTCCGGCAACCGATGCCACAGACTCCGCCGAAGACATGGTCTTACGGCCGACGATACCTTTTTCAGAGCACCGCGCGCTGAAATCTCTTCTGTTCGTGCACAGTCGCTCGTGCCTCAATTCCGCTCACACATTCATCGTTGAAAGGACTTCGCCCATGACCCACATCGAGATCGAGGTCGTCGACATCGGCCCATTCCACACCGACGATGCGGACGCGCGTCTTGCCACGGCCCGCGCCTTTGGTCGATCGATGGAGCGCACGGGCTTTGCCGTCATCACCGGACATCGGGTGCCAGAGACCCTGGCCGAAGACCTGCACGCAAGCCTGCGCACATTCTTCGCGCTTCCGTTCGACCAGAAATCGGCTCTGATGCCGCCGGAGAAGGTCAAGGGACGCGGCTATCTTCCGATGGGCATCGAGAGCGTGGCGAAGACGCTGGATGGCGAGACCCCGCCTGACCTGTGCGAAGCCCTGGTGTTCTCCGCCCCCCACCGCGAATTGCGCGGCGAGCACAGTCGCAACGATTGGCCGGGCGCGCCCACCGAATTGACGCCGTTGATCCGTCAGTGGACACAGGAGATGGAACGGCTGACGCGCGTCCTGGCGCGGATCTCGTCTCTGGCGCTGGACCTGCCCGAGGACTATCTCGATGCCGCCTATGCCGATCCGTCGCTGACGCTCCGTTTCGTCAACTACCCCGATCAGCCCGATCCTCCCGCGCCCGGCCAGTTGCGCTATGGGGCGCACCACGATTACGGGGGGCTGACCGTTCTGCGACAGGACACGGCACCTGGCGGGCTGGAAATTCGCGACACCGACGGCATCTGGCGGGAAGCGCGCACGATACCCGGTTCTTTTGTGATCAACGTGGGCGATCTGATGTCCCGCTGGACGAACGGGCGATGGCGCTCGACGTTGCACCGCGTGACCAATCCCGACCGTGTGGTCACCGGCTCCACCCAGCGGCTGTCGCTTGTGGCCTTCACCAACCCTCACGAAACCTGGGAGATCGCTCCGCTGCCAAGCTGCGTGTCCGACGAGCGACCTGCGGCGCATCCGCCGGTACGCGCCGGCGATTTCATCCGCGAGAAGATCCGCACTTCAATGGACCTGACGGTGACACGATGACTGCGGCCCTCCCGCAACGTTACGCCGGACGCACCGCCATCCTGACCGGCGCGACCGGTCGCCTGGGCGCCGGCATCGCCAGCCGCCTCGCGGCGGAAGGCGCGCGTCTGTGCCTCGTTGATCGCGAGCGGCCATCCGTCGACGATCTGGCGGCGTCTCTTGCGGCGGATTTCCCCGGCGCCCGACCCGCCGTCTTCGTCGGAGATCTGGCCGACCCCGGCGCCGCGGACAAGGTTGTCCACGAGATCTTCGGGACGGTCGGAACGGTAGAACTTCTGGTGAATGCGGCCGGCGGCTACCTGACAGGCGGTTTCCTGTCGACCGGCGCGCATTTGCCCGAGGCTATCGGTATCAACCTGATGACAGCAGCCAACATGATCCGCGGCGTCGCCCGGCATTGGGTAGCACACGGCGCGCAGGGGACGGTGGTGAACCTGACCTCCGCCGCCAGCCTCCATCCGGCTCCCGCGACGGCCGGCTATGTCGCGTCCAAGGCCGGTCTGAACGCCCTGACCTCGACCCTGGCGATGGAGCTGGGACAGCATGGCATCCGGGTCAACGCAATCGCGCCCGGCATGATCCTCGGCGAGGTCTTCACCGCGGCCGGCACCTCCGATCCGGAAATCCTGCGGGTGCTGGACGGCACGCCACTTGGCCGCACCGGCCGGCCCGAGGACGTGGCCGCGGCCGTCGCCTTTCTGGGATCGGACGACGCCGCCTGGATCACCGGGGCGATCCTGCCGGTGACGGGCGGCGCGCATTCCGGCCGCCCACATTTCCCTGTCGCAGACTGAGGCCAGTCAGCCAAGACCCGATCGGGCGGCAAAGCTCCGCTCGATGAAATGCGCGAGCATGCTGGCGGCCGGCTCCAGCGGCCCCCGCGAGCGATGCACCAGGGAAATGGTCTGCTGCCCCTTGGCGGCGCTGAACGGCACGAAAGCGAGACTCCCCTCACGCAGTTCGAGATCGACATCGGCACGGTTGAGGACGGCGAGGTTCGGTGACAGGCGCGCCAGCCGTTTCATCAGCTCCAACGAGTCGGTCTCGATGATCGGCTCAAACTCGATGTCCGGCGGCACCAGCAACTCGACCGTCGCCCGCAGCGAGAGCCCGATCTCGGCAGCCACGATCGGATATCCGATGCAGTCCGCGAGGCGGATCTCGCGTTTCGTTGCCAGCGGATGATCGGGCGACATGGCGGCGCCGAGTTGCTGATGGATGTCCAGGACGCGCGTCAGCCGGGACGACGCCGGCAGATTGTAGCCCAGCCCCAGATCCGCCTCGCCGGCGGCAACCGCGTGGACGATCCGGTCGCCGGTCAGGATGCGCACACGGACCTTGATCCTGGAGTGCTCGCTGCGAAATTCCGCCAGGGCCTCGGCCAGAAGGTTCGGCGCCAAGCCGGCCATCGTGACGACAGTGACATCGCCACGCATCAGGCCCTTCAGTCCGTTGATCCGGGCGATTGTATGTTCATGCTCGCGCAGCGTGGTGCGAACGTGCTGGATCAGGATCTCACCCGCAGCCGTCAGCCGCAGACCGCGCGGCAGCCGCTCAAAAATCGGTGTGCCGAGATCCTCCTCCAGTTCGATGATGCGCCGGTTCACCGCCGAGGAGGCGACATTCAGCCGGACCGCCGCTTTCCGGATCGAGCCGGCGCGGGTCACCTCGTCGAGGTATTTCAGGAGCCGATTGTGGATCAAACTCAGATCTCCAAGCCTGCAAGTCCGCCGGACCGAGATGGCCGATGCCCTTGCCGAACCTCTGCCGGGACCGCTCGCGACGGACGGCCTCTCGTCCGGGAGACAGTCCGTGGCAGGCACCACCACGATAGCGCATCTTGACTTTCAGGTTATCACCGTTTCACCCGCGCCAGCAAGTTTCCTGAACGGTGAGGCGCGTCGCCGATGGTCCCGGCAAACTTCCCCGACGGCATCGCCGGACGAGGCGATCTCTCCGGCAGACCAGAAATCCAACGTCGCTCTGGAACCGCCAGCTTGCGATTTCGACGCCAACGCGGGAAACTGAAGATCCTTAAGCGGCCGGAGCCTGACACAGGTCCGTGGCCCTCCGAATGCCGGGAACGCCATCATGATCAACCCGAACAACTTCGATCTGAACCTGCTCCGGGTCTTCGATGCCCTCATCCGGGAAAGAAGCGTCTCCGCCGCGGCCGACCGGCTCTGTCTGTCGCAACCCGCAGTCAGCAATGCTTTGAACCGGCTGCGCAACCTTCTGGACGATCCGCTTTTCGTGCGCACCCGACAGGGCATGGAACCCACCCCCTTCGCTCTCCGAATGAAGGAACCGGTGCAGGACGGCCTTCTGCGGATCAGGGCGGGGATCTCGCAGATCCTTACCTTCGACCCACAGCAGTCGGACCGGACCTTCAAGCTCATCATGAATGATGTCGGGTCCGCCAGTTTCCTGCCCGGCATCATGGCGCAACTGATGGTCGACGCCCCGAATATCGACATCGAAGTCTGCGAGATCGGCCATTCCGGCTATGAGGATCTGCTCGACAGCGGTTCCGCCGACCTTGCGGTCGGGCGGGTCGTGTTGTCGGATACATTCCGGTCGCAGTTCCTGGTACGCACGCAATATGTTGCGATCCTCCGCCAAGGGCATCCCGCCCTTGGCGAGGAGAACGGCGAGTCGGTCCTGACGCGCGAGGCTTACGCCACGGCGCAGCATGTCATCGTCACACCTGCCGGAGCGCCCAGCAATCCGGTGGAACGGACGCTGGCGAGTCTCAACCTGGACCGTCGCATCGCGTTGCGCCTTCCCCATGCGACGTCCCTGGTGAACATCCTGCCGGCGACGAACCTGATCTCGACCCTGCCGGAACGATGCCGCGATTTCCTGACCGCCGAACGGGGCCTCGTCGCCGTCCGACTCCCGATACCGATCGAACCAAACGTGATCCAGCAGTGGTGGCACAGGCGGCACGACTACGATGTGGGACATCAATGGTTCCGCCGCTATGTCGCCGACACGATCTCGAACAGCACATTCACGGAAATCGGTTTGGCGCCAAAAATTATTGATCCCGTGAATACGACAAATTCCGCATCGTAATTTGCCACGGGCCGAAATGCGGGATTAGCTGAAATCGGTCGCGCGATTGGCCTGACCGGAGCCACCACGCTCCGATGGGCCCCCTTGGGAGGGGGAAAGCACGCGACGCGGTCCTTCAGAACAACCGGACCACACGAAGGGGACCGGATCGGTTCCTGACAGGGAGGAAAAGATATGTTTACACGCATGGGCGCGATTCCGCGCGTTTCCAGTCGTCTGGCGCTCGTCGTGGCCGCCGCGGCAGGATCCTTGCTCACGGGCGCCACCGAGGCATCGGCGCAGGCAGCCGAGCAGAACCCGCACATCGAAGAACTTATCGAGCAGGCCAGGCAGGAGGGCAGCCTCTACCTGAACTGGAGCGACTACGGCGACATCATCGGCGACTGGGTCGACGGCTATCTGGAGACCTACGGCCTGAAAGGTGAGATCGAGGTCGTCCACACGCCCAACCCGAACGGCACGGCGGCCTTCCTGCAACTCGAGGAGGAGTTCTCCGCCGGGCGCCCGGCCCATACCGATATCATGGAGGGGGCCGAACTGCGCACTGCTCTCGGCATTTCCGGCTTCCGACGGTCCGGCGGTTTCCTCGCCGACATCGACTATGCCAGCCTCCCGAATGTCGCACCAGCCATGGTCAAGGGCGACGGCAAGACGGTCGTCTATGCGCATATCATGCCCGGCATCAGCTACAATACGAACACGGTGGCGCCCGAGGATCTGCCGAAAAACATCGAAGACTATACCGACCCGACCTTCCTTAACGAGTACAACGTCGCCTCGACCGGCCAGGCCTCGGGTTTCGATTTTCTCTTCACCGAGCAGACATGGGGGTTCGAGCGGGCCTGCGAGTTCACGACCCGCTTGGGCGCCGGCATAGCCGGACTGATCGAACCGCATGAGGCGACGCGCATCGCCTCCGGCGAATTCGACATGCTGATCTTCGACCAGGGCCTGCGCCCGCTTCAACTGGCCGCGTCCGGAGCGCCGGTCGCAATCACCTATCCCGAAGGTTATACCTTTCGCCGTGCCCAGCATTTCTCGATTCCCGAGAATGCCGAACACAAGGCGGCAGCGCAGCTTTTCATCAATTACATGCTCAGCCCCGAGGCGCAGCAGATCCTCTACGACAAGTATAGGATCGACAGCCACGACCGTGACGGATCGCTGAGCGCGGGCACCCTCGCCCAAGTGAGCGAACAGACAGGCACGCCCACCGACATCGACATCGCCTTCATCGAACA
The DNA here is from genome assembly GCF_000819565.1 of Celeribacter indicus. Classification (NCBI taxonomy): domain Bacteria; kingdom Pseudomonadati; phylum Pseudomonadota; class Alphaproteobacteria; order Rhodobacterales; family Roseobacteraceae; genus Celeribacter; species Celeribacter indicus. The sequence continues at coordinate 2,020,796 of NZ_CP004393.1, read as the reverse complement.
ATCCTACATGGACGAGATCCGCCCGGCGATCCCCCTGATGCGCGGGATGTTGACCGGCGAATACGGCCCCGACGACTGCGCAGGACTGGCCGAACAGGTCAAGGACGGGAACTGAGACGATGCCGGCGACATCCATGAACAAAGGCCCGCAGCCGGTCGACGACGGACCTGTGCCCCCCGCGGACGGCTCCGGCCATGGGCGCGTCGACGGCACGGACTGGCTCGCGGCGGCCCTCGCCGCGATCCCCTCGCTGGCCGTCGTGGGGTTGCTGCTGGCAACCATCTGGCTTAGTTTCGGCGAATTTCCCACTGACGGCGCCGGGACCGTGCTGACGCTTGACCACTGGCGCGCCCTTTTCGCCAGCCCCGAGGTCGCCACGATGGCCAGGAACACGCTGTCCTTCTCGCTCCAGTCGCTGGCCTGGGCGCTGATCCTGGGCGTGACGCTGGCCTGGATCGTGCAGCGCACCGATGTCGGCGGGCGCAGGCTGACCTATGCGCTGGTCACCGTCGGCGTCCTGCTGCCCGGCTTCTTCACCGCGATGGCCTACATGTATCTGCTGCATCCCCGGATCGGCACCATCAACACCCTGCTGGCCGCGCTGACCGGCAGCCGCGATACGGTCATCAACGTGGTCAGCATCCCCGGCATGGCCGCGATCCAGGGCCTGTCGATGAGCCCGATCGTCTTCGTGCTCATGGCGGGCAGCATCGCCAACATGGACGGGGCGCTGGAATCCGCCGCACGGGTCCACGGCGCCTCGGCCTGGCGGGCGGTCCGGCTGATCACCCTGCCGATGATGAAGGCGGCGCTGGCGGGGGCGGCCTTCTACGTCGCCGCGATCTCGGTCGCCACGCTCGACGTGCCGCTGATCATCGGCCTTCAGGACAAGATCCTGGTCTTCTCCACCTATCTCTATGTCCAGACCCAGTCGCTGGAAGGCACCGAGCAATACAGCATCGCCGCTGCCTTCGCCACGCTGCTGATCGCCGGCGCCCTGGTCCTCAGCTGGGCCTATGCCCGCATCATCGCCCAGGCCCGCAGGTACGAGGTGATCTCGGGCAAGGCCCAGCCGCCCCGGCAGATCGCCCTCGGCCGGATGCGCCCGCTGGCCCGCCTGTTCGTCGCCGCCTACCTGGTCGCCGTGGTGATCCTGCCGATCGTCGTGCTGATCTGGGTGTCGCTGCTGCCCTACCTTCAGCCGGTCTCGCAATTCGCGCTCGACAACGCGGGCCTCGGCAACTACCGCGCCCTGCCCTGGGATCTGATCGCGCGCGGGATCCGCAACACCGGCCTACTGGTGCTGACGGCGCCGGCGGCGGCGGTGCTCTTCAGCCTGGTCTTCACCTGGCTGGTGCTGCGCTCGAAACTGCGCTGGCGGGCGGCGTTCGACTACATCGCCTTCCTGCCCCACGCGGTGCCCACGGTCATCTTCGCCTTCGTCACCCTGCTGGTGGTGGTGCGCTACCGTCCGCTGGGCCTCGACCTCTACGGCTCGGTCGCGGTCCTGTTCATCCTCTACGTCATCGTGATGCTCAGCTTCGGCACCCGGATCACCAACGCCGCATGGGTGCAGGTCAACCGCGAACTCGAGGAGGCCGCCTATGTCTCGGGCGCGACGGTGCGCGGCATGACGCTGCGGGTGCTGCTGCCGATCATGGCGCCCTCGCTGCTGATGGCCTGGCTCTGGCTGGTCATGTTCGTCTTCCGCGAACTGACGGTGGCGACGCTGCTGCTCAGCCGGACCAACATCACCCTGCCCGTGGTGATCTGGACCAACTGGGCCACCGGGCAACAGACCATGGCCGCCGCCATCACCGTGGTGATGATAGCCGTGATGACACCGCTGGTCGCGATCTACCTGCTGCGCTTCGGCAACATGATCCAGGCCGAGAAACCCCTGACCCACTGAGCCCGAAGCCGCGAGACACACGCATGACATCCGACGCCGTCCTTCTGGTCGAAGACCTCGAAAAACACCACGTCGATGCCTCCGGGCACCGCAACACCGCCGTCGATGGCCTGTCCTTCGAGATGCGGCAGGGCGATTTCTACACCCTGCTCGGCCCCTCGGGCTGCGGCAAATCCACGACCCTGCGCGCCATCGCCGGGCTCGAACCGATCGACACCGGCCGGATCACCCTGCACGGCCAGGTACTCAACGACACCGCCCAGGGCATCGCCGTTCCCCCCAACCGCCGCCAGCTCGGCATGGTCTTCCAGAGCTACGCCATCTGGCCCCACATGACCGTGACCCAGAACGTCGCCTTCCCGCTGCGGATGCAGCGCCCGAAACTGTCGTCCCGCGACATCGCCGCCCGCGTGCACGAGGCGCTCGCGGCCGTCCAGCTCGACAGCTTCAGCAACCGGATGGCCACCGCGCTGTCCGGCGGACAGCAGCAGCGGCTGGCGCTCGCGCGCGCCCTCGTGGCCCGGCCGCGCCTTCTGCTGCTCGACGAGCCGCTCTCGAACCTCGACGCGCGGCTGCGCTCCTCGATGCTGGCCGAGCTGACCCGGTTGCAACGCGACTTCGGCACCACCGCGCTCTACGTGACCCACGACCAGACCGAGGCCCTGAGCATGTCGAGCCGCCTCGCCGTCATGAACCAGGGCCGCATCGTGCAGGAGGGCAGCCCCGCCGACATCTACTATCGCCCCGCCGACGAATTCGTCGCCCGCTTCGTGGGCGAGATGAACATGCTCGGCGCCACCGCCGACACGCCCCTGACCCCCGGCACGACCGGAACCGTCCGCCTTTCCGACGGCACCGCCCTGCCCGTCCACGCCGCCATCAGCGTCGCCAAGGGGCAGACGGTCTCGCTCGGGGCGCGCTACGAAAGCGTGACGATCCTGCCCGCGGGCACTCCCGGTCCGGCCGATGCGGCCATCCTTCCCGCGGTGCTTACCGGCCAGGTCTTCCTGGGCGAGATCCGGCGCTGGTCGGCCCGCCTGCCCGACGGGACCGAACTGGTCGCCACCTCGATCGGACGGCAGGCGGACGGCCTGTCGCCGGGCAGCGCCGTGTCGCTGGCCATCGCCCGGCAGGATCTGCTGGTCTTTCCCACCCCCGCGGCCACCCCGCCCGCGCAACCCGCTTCCGGAGATGCAGATGGATGACAGACTCGCGCTCGTTCAGGGCGACCCCGACCCGGCGATCGGCGACATCGGCGGCTACGTCTCGAAGGTGAAGACCATCGACGGCCTGCGCACCCGCTATTTCGACGAGGGCCGGGGCACGCCCTTCTTCCTGTGCCACGGCGGCGGCTGGCGCGGCAACCACACCGCCAACACCTTCGTGTCGCTCTTCCCGCACCTCGCACCGCACTACCGCGTCATCGCCGCCGACAAGATCGGCAGCGGGCTGACCGACAACCCGCCCGCGCCCGAGCACTACACCGTGGAAGCGCAGGTCGCGCACATGACGGCCTTCATCCGCTCCTTCGGCCACGACCGCATCGTCCTGCTGGGACAGTCGCGCGGCGCCTATCTCGCCGCCCGGATCGCCGTCGAGAACCCGGACATGATCCGCGCACTGATCCTCGTCAACACCGCCACGCTCGGCCCCGAGGTCGGCGATCTCTACGCCCGGCGCCGCGATCTCTTCAAGGGGCGCGGCCTGATCGACAGCGGCCGCGCCATCGGCCCCGACCGCGCCGCCTTCGCCGAAGACGTCCGCTGGGACTACGAACGCCTCTCCTACGACGGCAGCTACATCACCGACGAATTCATCGCCGCCGGCGTGGCGATGGAATACACCCAGAAATCGGCCGATGGCGTCGAGATGTGCTACCGCCAGGGCGGGCAGGACCATTTCTTCCGCTCGCTGGCCCGCCAGAAACCCGACACGCTCGAAAAGCTGCGCCAGGGCGCGGTGCAGGCCCCGACGCTGATCTACTGGGGCCGCGACGACCCCTCGGCGGTGCTCGAGATCGGGCACCAGCTCTACACCCTGATCGAGCAGAACAACCCCCGGACGCGGATGCTCATCACCAACCGCGCCGGCCACTTCCACTACGACGAACACCCCGCGGAATTCGCCCATTACACCCGCGCCTTCCTCGACCACGAACTTTCCTGAAACTGAGAGAGCCGAACCATGCCGACAACCGATGCCGCCCGCTTCCACACCGTCCTGCCCGTCGCCTTCCAGACCATGCGCCTCGTCTCCGAGGGGCTGGACGTGTTCGAGGCCTTCCGCGTGCTCGACCGGATCACCGACGCCGGCGACTGGCACGACCGGATGGCGGCGGCGGGCGACGACTGGGCGCAGCGCGGCGCGGACGCCGAGACGCACGGCCACACCCTCTCGGCCGAACGCGCCTTCCGGCAATCCGCCGGCTTCTATCTCGGCGCAGCACTCTGGAACGTGCCCGACCCGGCACTGACCACGCCCACCTACATGAAATGCGTCGCCGCCTTCCGCCGGGCCGCCGCGCTGACCACGCACCCGGCGATGACCCCCGTCACCATCCCGTTCGAGGGCGTCGATCTGCCCGGCTACCTCTACCGGCCCGAGGGCCTCTCCGACGGCGAAAAGGTGCCGGCCGTCATCGTCATCGGCGGCACCGACGCCACCAAGGAAGAGGCCGACGGCCTCGGCGCGCGCGAACTGGCCCTGCGCGGCGTCGCGGTGCTCACCTTCGACGGCCCCGGCCAGGGCGAGCCCCTGCGCCTGCACAACCTGGTCTCGCGGCCCGATTACGAGACCGTGCTCAGCCGCGCCATCGACGTGCTCGAGACGGTCGATTTCGTGGACACCGGCCGCATCGGCCTGCTCGGCGCCAGCCTCGGCACCTATTACGCGACGCGCGGCGCCACCGACCCGCGGGTCAAGGCGCTGGTCTGCCACGGCTCGATCTTCGACATGGTCAGCGAAAGCACGCGGATGCAGACCCGGCCCGACCACGCGAATTTCCGGCTGATCACCGGCAAGACCTCGGCCGAGGACATCCGCGCCTATTTCGCGGCCTACAACCTGGCCGAGATCGCCCCGACGGTGAACTGCCCGGTGCTGGTCGTGCACAGCGGCCAGGACAACATCGTGGCCGCCGACTCCGGCCACCGCCTGCGCGACGCCTTCGGCGACAACGCCGAACTGGTCTTCCTGGAAGACGGCCTGCACTGCTGCATCGAATACTACGCCCGCTTGCAGCCGCGCATGTATGACTGGCTCATCGACCGCCTGAAGGCGGCCTAGCCTCGCCTGAAACCCTGCCGCCAGCGGCGGTCGGCAAGACGTGCCTGCCTGTGAGAGTTGCGGCGAGGCCTTTTCCTGTCTCGCGACGTGGCCGCGCCGGCGTTCGGGAGACAGGATGCACTCATTCTCGTCACGGGTTTCGGCGCGCCGGTGCCAAGGCGCTGGCGCAGGCCGTCGCCATCTCGCCATCGCAGCCGCTCCGGGCAAGCGGGCAGAAGACGCCCATCATGGCAGGCTCCTGCCGCGCCTTATCCGTTCAATCAAGAAAACCCTCGGGCGGCGGCGTGCCCCACATGTTTGCGGCCAGCGCGATATCCTCCCAGACCTTCCCCTTCTGCGGAAACTCCTGGTGCACGCGACGCGGCTCGTAGACCTCGAGATCTTCGTTCACGCGGTCGAGTTCACAAAACAATTCGATGATCTGGTCGTCTGCGTTCCTGTGATAGGTTGAAAGGTTATGCCCGATCCCGTGACGCACCGGACCCCAGACCAGTGGAATCCGGTCCTGCGCAAGCAGGTCGCAGGCGTCGCGGATATGGGTCCAGTCGCGCAGTTCGAAGGCGATGTGGTGCATCTTGTTGCGCTCGCCTTGCACCAGGTTGATCGTGTGGTGATCCGGCCCGCAGCGCAGGAAGGCAAAGAAATCGCCCATCCAGTCGCTGACCTTGAAGCCCAGCACGTCGCAGTAGAACTTCACCGTTTTCTGCACATCGGTGGAGTTGAACGCGACATGGCCCAGCTTATTGGGCGAAATGCCCGCGCGCTGGAAGCCGACCCCGGCGCCTTCGGCTTCGACGAAGGCTTCGACGCGGGTTCCAGTGTCGTCGGCGAAGAGCAACGCGTCGGAAATGTTCGGCTGCGCATCACGGCGCCGCGACGTTTCGAGGCCATGCGCCCTGATCTGGCGGTCGTAGTCGCCCAGATCGGTGCCTGGCGGCAATTGGAACCCCAGCGCATCGCATCTGGCTGCGCTCCCCTTCCTCAGGACCACCGTGTGATGGTCGCCGCTGGTCGACAGATAGGCCGCGTCTGCGTCCCGGTCGACGAGGGTCAGGCCCATAACTCTGGTATAGTGGTCGATCTGACCTTCGAGATCCGGGGTCTCGAATGACGCATAGACGATGCGGTTCACCTTGATCATGTTCGCTCCTCTCCTAGACGAATGTGTTCTCGAGCGTTCCAAGCCCTTCGACCGTGACCGCCACGCGATCTCCGGACCTGAGGAACTCCTGCGGATCTCGGCCGAAGCCGACGCCGGCCGGCGTGCCGGTGGCGATGATGTCACCCGGCTCCAGCGTCATGATTCCACCGAGATGCCGCAGGATCGCGTCGATGCCGAAGATGAGTTTCGACGTGTTGGACTGCTGCTTGATGGCGCCGTTCACCGTCAGGCTGATGTCGAGCGCATCAGGGTTCGGAACCTGCCGGGCGGGGGTGATCCACGGCCCGGTCGGCTGGAACTTGTCCCAAGCCTTCTGCATGACCCAGTCGATCCCCACCCAAGGGCGGTTCACGATCCAATCGCGCGCCGAGACGTCGTTGACGACCGTGTAGCCGGCCACGGCGTCCCTCGGCTCGCCCCTGTCGCCGGGACCGAACCGGCGGCCCATGACGATGCCCAGCTCGGCCTCCCAATCGTTCATCCTGGCACCCGCGGGCAGCGGGATATCCTCGCCATGGGCCGCAAGGCAGGTCTGCGGGCGCAGAAAGGAATATGGAAACTCCGGCGGTTGCGTGACCTTCATCTCCTCGAGATGGTCATGGTAGTTCACGCCGATGCAGATGAGCTTGCGCGGAGTGGACAGCGGCGGCAGGAACGTCACGCGCTCGGAGTCGATCGGAGTCTGCCCCGCGGAATCGGCACGGTCGATCCGCCGCTCCATATTCTCCCAATCGAAAAACACCTCTTCCAGCGTGTCGACATGGACATCGTGCAGCACGTCGTTCAGCTTGTAGATCCTGTCGTCGATCAGGATCAGGGGCGCCGGCGCGCCATCGACGATTCCTGCGCCGAGCTTGTAGTCAGTCATTTGTCGGTGTCTCCATTCTTGTTCGGGGTCGGCAAACCCGCGGCTTCGGCAAAGACCGCGTAAACCGCCGACACGTCCTTGCCGCCGTAGCCCTCGGCGATTGCTTTTTCGTAGAAGGGCCGCGTGCTGGACAGGACAGGCATCTGCATGTTCAGATCGCCGCCGCGCTTCTCGATCAGCAGGATGTCCTTGAGCAGGATGTCGGTCGACGCCAGCACCTTCTCCCAGTCGCCGTGTGCCATACGCCCCGCGCGCGCACTGAACTGGACCGAGCCCCCCGCCCCGTCGCGGAGCGCGGCGATCAGCCGGTCCGGATCGAGGCCCAGCTTCGTTCCGAAGGCGAGGGTTTCGGCGGTCGAGGCGATATTGGCGGCGACCAGCATGTTCGCGCAAAGCTTCGTGTTGAGTGCCGCGCCGAATACGCCCATGAAACAGGGCCTGTCGGTCAGTATCTCAATGACGGGCCGGGCCTGTTCATAGGCCGCTTCGTCGCCGCTCAGCAGATAGACGGCCGTGCGCGCGGTCACCATCGGAGGCAGACCGCTGATCGCGCTGTCGAGCATCATGCCGCCCTTGGCCTGAAGCCGCAGAAGCTGTTCGCGTTTCACCTCGGTAGAGAGCGTGGACAACTCAACCACAATCTTGCCGGTGCAGTCTCCGCTCGCCACCCCATTTTCGCCGCCGATTACATCGCGCAGCGCGTCATCGCCGGAGATGCAGCAGAGGATGACATCCGCACCCTCCGCCACCTCGCGCGACGAACCGACGCGCCTTCCGCCGATCTCTTCGAAATCGGTCGACGCGCTGCGCCGGTAGCCCAGCACTTCGTGCCCGGCGTCGATCAGGACCTTGGCAATCGGCAAGCCGATATTTCCAAGGCCAATGAGTCCGATGGACGTCATGAGTTCGTCTCCTCCCGCCGTAACGACCCATCCTTCGCAAGGTCGTCGCCCTTGTCTCCCGCTTCAGCCTTCGGAAAGGCTGTCCGATGGCTATAATTTCCAAAAAATTATCCTAATTCCAAATTTCAGGATTATTGTGAAGGCGTCAAGCAGGTTCGTGAAAGAAGTTCGGCGACGGCGGACCAGTCGGATCGGTGGACCGGTCGCCGATCAGGAGAAATCAACATGACACCCATCGCAAACGTCCCCCTTGCCGGAAGCCTGCGGCGCGTTCCCGGACGGCACCCGCGGAACACTATGTATTGTTCGCGCCATCTGGGATATTAACAGCAGGGCCTCGGGCCTGGCGCACCTCTTCCTGGGAGCGAGCCGGCGCAGGTCCTGCACGACTTCTCTCGATCCGACAGCCGAGGACCTTCGGTCGGCGACTTACAAGCGACAACTTCAGACAGCCACAATGAAACAAGTAGATTTCGCCAACGATCCGCTCCAGCAACCGGCCAAGACAGTTACGGAATCGGTCTATCGCAAGCTGCGTTCCGACATCATCTGGGGAAGGCTTCCCCCCGGCGCACCGCTCAAGTCGGACGAACTGCGCAAGCGCTATGGCGCGGGCATCAGCCCCCTGCGCGAGGCCCTGTCCCGACTGACGAGCGAGAAACTGGCGATCTCGTCCGGCCAGCGGGGATTCCGCGTCGCCGGTATCGGGGCCGAGAATATCGTGGACGTGATGGAAACCCGCATCATCATCGAGAGCGCGGCGCTGCGCCGGTCCATCGAAATCGGCGATGTCAATTGGGAGATGCGCGTCGTTGCCACCCACCACGCACTGTCACGGTTCTCGTTCCCGACCAGCCACGGCGAGGAAGCCGGGGCATGGACCGCACAGCACAAGGCCTTTCACATGGCCCTTCTGTCGGCCTGCCAGTCCGAATGGCAGATATATCTCGCCGATCTCCTCTTCGACCAGGCCGAGCGGTTCCGCATCCTTCGAGCGATCAAGACGATCGCCACCGAGTCCGACCGCGATCCCCTGCTCGAACACCAGCGCATCCTCGAAGCCGTGCTTGACCGCGATGCCGATGCCTCCGTCGCAGCGCTGAGCGACCATTACCGCGCGACCAAGTGCATGGCGCTCGAGGTGATAAGGGCGCAGAAGGACGGCGCAGACGGCTGACCACCTATTCCAGCACCGATCCCCGGTCGGACAGGTCGATGTTCAGAGAGATGCGCCCCTCGTTGACCACCCATCGCTGCACCCGCGGCTCGCGCAGACCGGCGATCACGAAGGGATCACGCTGTGCGATCTCCTCGGCCTCTTCGAACGAAGAGGCGCGCACGACGGTGATCCCCTCCCCGGTCATCTTGCCGTCCCGATCATAAAGCGGTCCCGAGAGGAACAGGACGCCCGCTTTCTCGAGCCCGATCATGAAGCGCAGGTGATCCGCCAGATGCGGGCCCAGGTCCGAGGGATCCGCCAGCATCCGGTTCTCGATCATGTAGTATTCCTTGGCCATCATGCGGCCCAGGAGCTCAGCGATCACAGCCTTGTCGTTGCTCGTCTTGTCGTTGCTCATGGTCATACTCCCTTGCGAACCGAATTGCTGGCGAAGCCGGGGGCGCACCCGGTCCAGGCGGACCGGGCGATATTATTCCGCCTCGCCGAAGCATCCGGCCTCTCGACCTGCCGAAACTTCGCGAGGGGATCGACCCGCTCCTGTCGCCTGCCAACCATCGCCGTCCCTCCTCACCGCCAGAACATCCGCAGAACTCCGGGCACGGTTCCCAGCCCGCGGCGGCGGATGGGAGGGCGAGACGTCTTCTCTCCTTCGGCCCGCCCGTGATCGTGCATGCTCCGGCGCCATTCCGGGCGTCCGGCAACGCGAAACCGGCGACCCGTAGACGGCAAATCTGCTTCGTCCGTACACAGGGCTCAGGATTTCGTCAACGGAATGAACCCGCGCGCAGAACGCTCACACGACACCACATGGCACAAAGGCCTCTCCTCGCCGACGGAGCGTGGCGCTTTCGCGCCCCGTTCCCGCCGCCCATCCCGCCCCCGCGCGAAAAGGTGCCGCCGGAGGGACCGGGGATCGCAGTCGCCTCGCCGGCCCGTTAAAAGGCGCGGGACCGAATTCGCTTCAGGAGGACAGACCGACGCATGGCACGCGAGAGACGCAAATCGACCCCCCGCTTCCTGTTGCGCTACTTCGCGGTGATCGGCCTCGTGCTGGGCCTTGCGGGACTGGTCGTGCCCTTCGCGGCAACCGGCCTCACCGCCGGGGACAAGCAGACCCTGATGTCGCTCGGCGGCGCGCTCACGGGGGGCGGGCTCGTGCTGCTGATCGCGAGCGTCCTCGTGCCGGGACGCCGGCCCTGATCCCCCGCGGACGGAATGCCGGACGGTGGCGCGGGGCTGCGCGTGACCCGGATCGAGCGTCGCCTGCGGTCGGGGCCCCCGCCGGACTACGCCACCCGCCCCGCCGTGCTGCGCGCGTGACGCTGGACCGAGCCCAGGCTGTGCAGGGCTGGCGCTGTGCGTCCTCCGAGCCGGTCACGCTCGACGTCCTTCACGGCGGCGAGGGTGACAGGCCCGTCTTCTACCGCTGCCGGCTGGCGGAGGGGAACGCGATCCCCGGTCTCGAGGCCGAGACGGCGGGCGCGGACCTTTCGCAGACCTCCGGCGGTGCCGGGGGCTGGAGGCTGGCCTTCGGCGACCGCGCGGAGTTCGTGGCGGATCTCCGGCTGCGCGACCTCGTGGTCATGGTCGATGCCGGCCGGCATCCGGTGGACCTGCGCGGCACGCTCGATCACCCGGCGACCCTGTCGGGGCGCACGCATCCGACCGGCACGGCGGTCCGGGCAACACGGGACAGAGGGCTGGTCGTTCCGTCCCCTCGATCCGGCGAGGTTCAGCGCCCGGCCGCCGGACTGACCGGGACTCCGGCCGGAACAGATGAGGTGATGTAAAAGATCAATATCGCATCCCAACGCACTGTTAAAAAATAAATTTCAAGAATACCTCCAGATCCGCCCTATTCCCGCTGCGTCGGCTCGGGCATCTCTGCGACGAGCTGGCGCGCGAAATCTGTCAGCATCCTGCGCACCTCGTCATGGTCTTCCGGCGCCCAGCGCGCGATGAGGTCGGAGAGGCGCGCGCGATAGGCGGCGACCGTGGTCGCGAAGACCTCCCGGCCCTTCGCGGTACGCGTGAATGTGCCGTCGGGGGCGCGCTCGATCAGCCCGCGCTCGATGAGGCGTTGCGCAGCCTCGGCCCGCGTTTCCTGTCCCCTGCCGATGGCCGGCGCCGCTCCCTCCGCCGCCTCCGCCCGCGCCACATGGAGAAGCACCCAGGCTTCCTCCGGCGACAGGTCCAGATCGAGCCTCCGGATGATCCGGCGCATCGCCTCCCGCCGGTTGGCCCCGGAGACGGCATTGGCGATGATATATTCGAGCTCCGCGAGCGAACTGGCCTGCCGCGGCATCGCGAAACTGTCGGCCATGTCCACCGCGCCCGGCTGGTCCGCGATTGTTTCGCGCAGCGGGACCTCCCGCAGCAGCAGGGCGAGGATGAAGCCGGCCGCCGCCACGCAGGCCGCCACGAGGAACACCGGACGAAGCGCCCCGGCATAGGCCGTGCGGTAGATGGCGCGGGTCGCCTCGGGCAGGGTCAGGATCTGGGCGGGATCGGAGGCGATCTCGGACCCCGCGGGAAGGTTCGGGATCAGCCCGCTCGCCAGCCCCGCCGAAAAGAGCGCCCCCGCGCCGGCAACGCCGAGCGCCGCACCGATCGACCGGAAGAGCGTGACGCCGGATGTCGCCACGCCGAGGTGGCGATAGTCGACCGCGTTCTGAACGGCCAGCACCATGACCTGCATCACCAGCCCGATCCCGAGCCCCACGATCAGCATGTCGAGAATGGCGACCCAGACCGGGCTGTCGACGCCGAGCCGGGACATCAGCAGGAAGCCCGCCGCGATCAGCGCCGTTCCGACGATGGGAAAGACGCGATAGCGCCCGTGCCGGCTGATCAGCCGGCCGCTGCCGACCGACGTCACCAGCATCCCGCCCATCAGCGGCGTCAGCGCGAGGCCCGCGTTCGCCGGGCTGGCCCCCTGCACGACCTGAAGATAGACCGGCATGAAGGTGACCGCCGCGAACATCGCCACACCGACGATGAAGCAGACCGCCGAGGCGATGCAGAACGTGCGCCCGGCGAAGAGCTCCGGCGGCAGGATCGGCTCCTCGGCGCGCCGTTCGACCGCCATCAGCGCGACCAGCGACACGGCCGCCACGGCCGCCAGGGCAAGCACCGGAAGGGAGGTCCAGGGGACGGTATGCCCGCCGATGCTCGTCGCCAGGACGAGCCCCGTCAGGCTGATCGCGAGGAGCACGGAGCCGAGGTAGTCGACCTTCGGGCGATCCTGGCGCGGCCGCGGGGCAAAGGCAAAGGCGATCACCGCGAGTGCGGCGACACCGATCGGCAGGTTGACGTAGAAGATCCAGCGCCAGCTCGTGTGTTCGACGATATAACCGCCGAGGAGTGGCCCCACCACCGTCGAGACCCCGAAGACGGCGCCGAAATAGCCCTGGTATCGGCCGCGTTCGCGCGGGCTGACGACATCGCCGACCGCCGCCATGGAACTGACCATCAGCCCGCCGCCGCCGAGACCCTGAAGCGCGCGGAACAGGATGAGCTGGGACGTGGACTGCGCCAGCCCGCAAAGTGCCGATCCCACGAGGAAGAGGATGATCGCGGTCTGGAGCACGACCTTGCGCCCGATCAGGTCACCGAGCTTGCCGTAGATCGGCGTCACCACGGTCATGGCGAGGATGTAGGCGGTCACGATCCAGGCGAGATAGTCGAGCCCGCCCAGCTCCCCGACGATGGTCGGAAGCGCCGCGGAGACGATCGTCTGCGACAGGGAAGAAAGGAGCATGACCAGCATGAGCGCCCCGATCACGAGGCGCAGATCCTGGCGGGGCATCTCGGCTGTGGTCTCCGTCATGTCATCTCCCGAAAAAATTCACACCGATATGGCCCGGCGGATACTCCAGATAGCGCATCGAACGGAAACGGCACGGAGTCCGACGCGCGTCCCCGATGCCCGGACCGGCCGGACCGGGCCGGCACGCCGCCGGCCTTCCGCACCCGTCGGGAGCCCTTTTCCCGTCGCCCTCTCCGTTTTTTCCGCGCGCGCGGAAGAGATAAAGAGGGACATCGTCCTTCCCTCCGCCCGTCACTTCGACATTGATCGGGACGCCCCTTTGCACAAAGGTCCCTAACGCCGTAAAACATTCCGGTCCCACGGGAAAGGCCTCACATATGGATTCGCAGGAAAGCCTCCAGCAGCATCTCGCCGCGATCGTCGAGGGATCGGAGGACGCGATCATCACCAAGAACCTCGACAGCGTCATCCTGAGCTGGAATCGCGGGGCCGAACGCCTTTTCGGCTATTCCGCCCAGGAGGCGATAGGCCAGCCGATCACGCTCATCTTTCCGGAAGACCGGAAGGACGAGGAGCTCGATTTCATCACCCGCCTGCGCCGCGGCGAACGCATCGCGCATTTCGAGACGGTGCGCCGGCGGAAGAACGGGAGCCTGGTGCCGATCTCGCTCACGGTCTCGCCGGTGCGCAATGCCGAGGGCCGCGTCGTCGGCGCCTCGAAGATCGCCCGCGACATCACCCTCCAGCACCGGGTGGCCGAACAGCAGCAGCTTCTCCTGTCGGAAATGCGCCACCGGGTCGGCAACTCCTTCGCCGTCGCCGGAGGGCTGCTCGCCCTCGCCGCGCGGCAGACCGACAACGTCGCCGATCTCGTCACCACGATGCGCCGCCGTTTGCACGCCCTCGCCTCGGTTCATTCCATGGCGCTCGTCGATCCCTCCGGAGACGCGCCCGAGAGATGTTCTCTCGTCGATCTCGTCGGATCTGTCCTCGATCCGTTCGCCGGCGAAAGGCCGCTGCGGGTGGATCTTCCCGACCTGCCCGTCTGCTCCGCCGCCATCACCCCGCTCGCGCTCGTCTTCTTCGAACTCGCGACCAACGCGGTCAAATACGGCGGCCTCTCGGAGACGGGAACGGGCGTCGCCATCCGCGGCGAGTGCCGGGACGGCCGCCTGTTCCTGCGCTGGGAAGAGACCCGCGCGGACGCGCCCGCCCCCGCGCCCGCCCGGCCGGATCGCGGCGGCGGCTTCGGAACCCGGATGTGCGAGAGCACCGTCTCCACCTCGCTCGGCGGCAGCTTCTCGCGCAGCTTCACCCCGGAGGGCATGGTCGCGGAGCTCGACCTGGATCTCACCGCCGTGACCGGCGAGAAGGCGGACGCCCCCTCCCGCGATACATGAGGGCCGCGGGAGATCAGGCAGTGGAACGGACGTGACAGGAAAGGCGGGCTGCGTTCCGGTCACCACCGAAGGCTCCGGGGCAACCTCCGCCGCCGTTGAGCGCAGGGCGCAGTCCATCCGGTGTCCGCCGGCCGCTCCCTCCGGACGGCCCCATGGAACCCGATCCCCCGGCGTCCTGGCGCCGCGAAAGGTGACGGGACCGGTTTCGGACAGGCCAAAGCGGCGGCCGACCCGGAGCGGTGTCACGGCTCTCCCGCCCGCGACCGACCGCTGAGGCCCCCCCCCGGCAAGCGCAGGCACAGCCACCGCCCCCACCCGGCAAAGGGCGGGAGGCCGCGTCGCATGGGAAGAGACGTCCGAACATTTCGGGCGCGGCACGGCCCGCGTGCAGAGGGCCGCAGCCAAGCCGCCCGCCTTTCCCGACGGGCGGAGCCGCCTCGTGCGGCTTATTCCAGGGTCAGACCGGTTTTTTCCACGAAAGCGTTCATCATCGCGAGATCGTTGGCGACGAATTCCGCGAATTCATCGGCGTTCATCGGGACGAGTTCCGCGCCGTTGGTGCCAACCCATTCCTTGAAACCCTCGTCGTTCTGGGCTTCGAGCATGGCATCGGAAAGCGCCTTGATCACCTTGTCGGGCGTGTCGGCCGGAGCGAACATCCCGTACCAGATGTAATAGCTGTAATCGGGTACGCCGAATTCCGCGAAAGTCGGAATGTCCGGGAGCGACGGGTCGCGTTCCTCGCTGGTGATGGCCAGCATGCGCATCGCGCCCGCCTCCACATGCGGCGTGACGGAGGTGACGGTGCTGAACTGCCCGTCCACCCGGCCCTCGATCGTGTCGGGGAAGCCTGCCGAGCTCCCCTGATAAGGCACCATCTCCACCTCCAGGCCCCGTTCGACCATGAACATCTCGGGGCCGATATGCGTGGTGGTCCCGAGCCCCGCCGTCCCGAAACTCAGCTCTCCCGGATTCTCCTCGGCATGGGAGACGATGTCTTCCATGCTCTCGTAGGGCGTGTTGCTCCCGGTGACCAGAACGATCGGCGAACGCATGAGCAGGCCGACCGGGATCAGGTCCTCGCCCATGGAATAGCCGACGCTCGGCCTCAGCGCCTGCTGGATATTGATCGTGCCGGCGCTGACCAGAAGCGTCTGCCCGTCGGCGGGCTGGTCCATCACATACTGGATGCCGATCAGGCCACCGCCGCCGACGCGGTTTTCGACCACGACCGGCTGGCCCAGCGTTTCGGACATCAGATCCGCATATTGCCGCGCGGACAGATCGGTCGACGCACCGGCCGCCGAATTGACGATGATGCGAACGGGCCCGTTCGGAAACGCATCCTGGGCCGACGCACCGCTTCCGGCCGCGGCAAACAGCGCCGCGGACAGCACAAGGCCGTTCTGGATCAATTTTCTCATCGTGACTTCCTCCTCTTCAGATCTGGGCAGGCCGGTTGCGGGATCCCCGTTTTTCCGCTCCGGCGCATCATCGCTCATGCGCAATTTCTCATGCGCAACCCCTCATGCGCAATGCGCATGCCAGATCTGCGCAACGCGCATGGAATGCGGTGAGGCGGCGCCTCCCGTGCCGGATCGGACCGCGCGGGCCGACGCAGGTTCAGGCGATCTCGAGCCGGCCGTTGTCGATCACGACCACATCGTCGCGTGCCGGCACCGTCGTCTGAAAGGCAAGACCGTCGGGCCCGGTCCAGACCTTGATGCGCAGCACGTCCTCCGGGTAGACCGGACTGGTGAAGCGCCCGCCGATCAGCCTGAGCCGTGTCGGATCGTTTCCGCAAAGCCCCTTCAGGATCGCAAAGCCCGAGGCGGCATAGGTCGACAGCCCGTGCAGGATCGGCTTGGGGAAACCGTGGGCCTTCGCGACCTCGGGATCGGCATGAAGCGGATTGTAGTCGCCGCTGAGCCGGTAGATCAGGTGTTGCTGCGGGATCACCCGGACGTCGAAGGCGTGATCCGGCGCGCCGTCGGGGATCTCCTGCACCGGGAACCGCGATGCGCTTTCCCCGCCGGCCCCGCCATCGCCGCGATACATGTTGGTCCACCATGTCTCGTAGACCAGTTCATCGCTGCCGGTCTCGTACACCTTGCGGTGGACCGTCACGATCACCGCCTTGCCCGGCCCCTTGTCCAGGATCTCCGCGATCTCGGACCTGCCGTAGAACTCGCCTTCGACCGGGATCGGCCTGTGCAGCCGGATCGTCGTTCCGGCATGTACGCTCTTGCCGCCGAAACCGACCTCCGCCTGTCGGATCCAGGCATAGGGCGTCGCGAGACAGGTCGCCATGGTGGGCAGGGCGACCAGATCCTTTTCGTAGACATATTTCAGCTCCTCCGGGGCGAACGGGTTCTGCCCGACACCCGCCCCGAGCGCGTAGAGCATCGTGTCGCGTTTCGTGAGCGTCGTGTGGGTGTCCGGGATCCGGTATGCCTTCAGCTTCTCGATGTCTATCACGTCAACACCTCCTGACGATGGGCCTCAGCCACGGGACCGGACAAGGGCATCGACCGCCACCAGCCCCTGTCCCTCGGGCAGGACGAAAACCGGGTTGATCTCCAGTTCCTCGGTCTCCTCCGAGGCCACGAAGCGCTCGCCCAGCTTCACCGCCGCCTCGACGAGCGCGCCGATGTCGCGCTTCGGCGCCCCCCGGAAACCGTTCAGCACCGTCCAGAGCTTGAGCTTTTGCAGCGCGCCGACGATCTCCTCCGGCGTCGCGGGCAGCGACAGGAAGGTCACGTCGCGGAACAGTTCCACCGCGATGCCGCCGAAGCCGATGGAGAGGACCGGGCCGAACTCCTCGTTCCGCAGGCAGGACAGGACGACCTCGGTGCCGTCGCCGCCGACCATCTCCTGCACGAGAATGCCCGCCTCCGGCTTGCCGAGCCGGGCGCGGAAGTCCCCGGCCAGCGTCGCGACCTCCTCGGGCGCACGCACGTTGATCTTCACGACCCCCATCTCGGTCTTGTGCTCGGCGTCCGAGGGCAGAACCTTGACCGCGACAGGGAAGCTCATGCCGCCAAGGGCCTGCGCCACGTCGTCCGCCGGGGACAGGATCGCCCATTTCGCGGGCGCGATGCCGCAGCCGTCCAGCAGGTCCATGATCGAGCGCCAGTCGTCGCGGATCGGCGTAGGCGCAAGACCCTCGCCGACCTTCCGGGCCGGGCGCGCATCCCATTCCCGCTTGCGATAAAGCCAGGCCAGCAGCTTCATCGTCTCGGAGGTGTCCGAGGAAATCAGGATGCCGGCCTCCCGGTAGCGCGCGTTCATCTCGTGCGAGACCGTCTCGTTGACGAGGCTCACGATGGCCGGAACCCCGGCGGCGCGGGCGGCCGAGGCGAAGGCGTCTTCCTTTTCCTCCACATCCCTCGTGCCGCTGCTGGCGAACTGGACGACCAGCGCTTCGGTATGCGGATCCGAACTGACCGCCGCGAGCGTGTCCTCGAGCAGCGTCGCCACCGTGCGCACCTGCCCGGTCAGGTCCACCGGATTGTGCTTGTGCCCGTAATCGGGAAGGATCCTGTCCAGCACATCGACTGTCTCCTGCGAGAACACACTGAGCGGAACGTCGAACTCGTCGCTGTGGTCGGCGAGCATCGAGGCCGCGCCGCCCGAGGTGCTCATGATCGAGACGCCGCCCTGTGGACTGCCGGAATTGCGCGGCGCGGGCAGGAAGGCGAAGACCTCCAGCGCGCGGACCATCTCGGCGATATTGTCGACCAGCAACACCCCGGCCTGATCCAGCACGCCCGCATAAACCACATGCGCGGTGGCGATCTTGCCGGTATGGGAGGCGGTGGCCTGCCGCCCGATCTCGGACTTGCCGGTCTTCAGCGCGACGATCTGGATGCCGCGCTCGCGCGCCCGCTGGGCGATGCCGACGATCCGCGAAGCGTCGTTCAGCCCTTCGAGATAGAGGCCGACGACGCGGACATCGTCCTGTTCGATCACATAGGCGAGACAGTCCAGCAGATCCGTGCTGGTCTCGTTGCCGACGCTGACCACATAGGAACAGCCGATGAGGTTGCGCTGGAGCGTGTTGCCGATGGCACCGCCGAGCGCGCCGCTCTGGCTGATGACGGCGATCGGCGCGTGCGAGATCCTGTCGAGTGCGAAGGGCGCCGAACCGAAGGTCAGCATGGCCTTTTCCGCGACCGACCACAGGCCCTGGCAATTGGTGCCCAGCACCCGGACATTGTGTTCCCGTGCGGCCTCCGCGACCTGCCGCGCCAGTTCCTTGCCACTCTCTGTCTCCTCGAAGCCGGAGCTGAAGACGATGGCCGAGGGCACGCCATTGCGGCCGCAATCCGCGATGATCTCCGGCACCGTCTCCGCCGGGGTGATGATCAGCGCGACATCGGGCGTCTCGGGCAGCGCATCGAGCGTCGCATAGGCCTTCAGCCCCTCGATCTCGTCGGCGGACCGGCTGACCGGATAGATGCGGCCCTCGTACCCGTGCTTCTGCATCACCAGCAGCAGCCGGTTGCGCGCGGTGCCCCGCTTGGCGGAGGCTCCGATGATCGCCACGCTTTTCGGATGGAAAAGCCGGTCGAAGTCGGACTGTTCAGGCACAGGTCATTCCTTTCTCGTTCGTCTCGTTCGGTCGCGCGGCTGCGCCGGCGGAGGACAGTCGCCGCCGCGGCCCGTCAGGGGGGTGCGACGGTACCGGACATGGACCTCTTCGCGCCGGAACCCCCTGACACGTCCCGCAAAACCTGTGCCAGCCGCCCGCCGGCCGGAGCTCGGATCACGTCAGTTCCGCGAGCGCGCGTCTCCGTCTGGCGTTCCGATAGGTCAGGACCGCGGTCACCAGCAGGATGGCGAGGGTGATCAGCAGAAAGCCGAGCGAGATCGGCCGTTCCACGAACACCGACAGATCCCCCCGCGACAGGATCAGCGACCTGCGGAAGTGGTCCTCGAGCAGGGGGCCCAATATGAAACCGAGGATCAGGGGCGCGGACGAGAAATGCAGCAGCCGCAGCACGTAGCCGAGGATGCCGAAGCCCAGGACCGTGAAGACCTCGAAGATGCTGTAATGGACGGAATAGGCCCCCATGCAGATGAACATGATGATGGCGGGATAGAGGATGTGGTAGGGAATGCTCAGCACGCGCACCCAGATCCCGATCAGCGGAATGTTGAGGATCAGCAGCAAGACGTTCCCGATCCAGAAACTCATGACGAGTCCCCAGAACATGCCGGGATGGGTCGACATCATGGCAGGTCCGGGCTGGATGCCGTTGATCATCAGCACCCCGAGGATCAGCGCCATCGTCGCCGAGCCGGGAATCCCCAGCGTCAGCGTGGGAATGAAGGCGGATTGCTCGGCCGCGTTGTTCGTCGTCTCCGGGCCGACCAGCCCTTCGATCGCGCCGTTGCCGAAGCGTTCCGGCTCCGCGGCGACCTTCTTTTCCACCGCATAGGACATGAAGCTGGCCACCGTCGGGCCGGCACCGGGAAGAACCCCCAGCAGGGCGCCGATGCCGGAGCCGCGCACCATGGGCATCCACGACCGGCGAACGTCCTCACGGGTGGGGATCATGGAGCGCAGGGTCACCTTGAGCTTCGCGTCGCGGGACTTCGTCCCGATGCTGCTCAGCAGTTCCGACACGCCGAACAACCCCATCGCAAGCGCGACCATGCTCAGCCCCTCGAGCAGTTCCACGGAGCCGAACGTGTACCGCTGCGCGCCGGAATAGAGATCCATGCCCACGAGCCCGAGCAGGATGCCCAGCATGACGGTGGCGATCCCCTTGACCGGGGCGCCCTGCCCGATGGTCGACGCGGAGACGAGGCCGAGCACCATGAGCCCGAAATATTCCGGCGATCCGAACTGGAGCGCGAGCCTCGCGATGACGGAGGAAAAGGCGACCATCACCAGGATGCTGACGCATCCGCCGAAGAAGGAGGCGATCGTCGACATGAAGAGCGCGACGCCCGCCCGTCCCTGCTTGGCCATCGGATGCCCGTCGAGGCAGGCCACCGCGTTGGAGGCCGTGCCCGGAAGGTTGAGCAGGATCGAGGCCGTGCTGCCGCCATAGGCGGAGCCGTAGTAGATGCCGGCCATCATGATGATGGCGGTGGTCGAATCCAGATAGAATGTCAGCGGCAGAAGCAGCGACAACGCCGTCAGCGGACCGATGCCCGGAATGATGCCGATGAACGTGCCCAGCAGCACGCCGCCGAAACAGTAGAGCAGGTTGATCGGCTCGAGCGCGGTGCTGAGGCCAAGGCCGAGGTTTTGCAGAAGTTCGGGCATGACGTTCACCAGGGCAGGGAAAGGATCGGAACGGAAAGGCTGAAGCCGAACTTGAAGATCACGGTGGCGATCAGCGCAAGGGCGGCGGCATTGAGCGCCGTGGTCAGCGGCCGGGATCTGCTGTCGGCAAGTGCCGAGACCACGGTCAGGAGCACCACGGCGGGCACGATCCCCATGGTCTCGATCGTGAGGCAGAACAGGACGATCGCCGCGGAGACGGCGAGGATCGGACGCAGTTGGACCCTGACGCGGGCGCCGCTCCGCGAGAGCGCCGGCACCAGGATGGCGATCCCCAGCAGGGCAAGGAGAATGCCGGTGATGGCGGGAAACATCCCCGGTCCGATCCGCCTCAGATCGCCGATTTTCATGCCGCTGAAGGCCATATATGCGGCAATCAGCCCGACGACGAGGATCAGGGCCCCGCCGGCGATGTCGCGATAGTCTCGGTTATGCATGGGTCACGCCTCCAATCCCGGATCGGGCACCGGGGGTCGCCTCCGGGCGGGATCGCACGGCCTTCGCGGCCGCAAATACATGACAGTTTTCGCAGGTCGGATGGTCCGGCATCGGTGCTTCTCTCGACGGTTTCATGTCCATACCTGCGCAAGGGCGGCAGGTCACCGAACCGATACGCAATCGCGCTGCCAATCGGCGGCCTCTGCCTGTTCCGCGCCCATGTTTTTCCGCAGGGCTCGGCGAAGGCCCAGGCGGCGGCGGGACGCCTCGCCCCCGAAGCGCCGCAATCGCGGGACGTGGTCGGGACCGCCGGTCCGGCGGATCGCACCGGGGACAAGGGGCGCATGGCCTTCCCGCGCCCCCCGTCAGGGCGTCTTCCGCCCTCCACCTCCTCATGTGCCGCCGCTGTCCGCTGTCGGAACTCCGCGTCTGTGCGACACCCGGCCCGTTCCGAGGACGCCGGGCCCGGTCACGGGAGCGCATCCCGCGCGCCCCTGACCTTCGCATGGGTCGCCGCCGGCAGGGGGCCCGCCTCAGCTCCTGCGCGCCCGTGCCGGGTCCGGCGCGTCGCCCGCCCCCATCGGCAGCCGCACGGCGGTGCGGAAATACTCGTCGACATGTTTGCGAAACCGCGCGCCGACCAGCGAGGTCCGGTTGGGCTGGGCCAGCAGCCCGATCTCGCGCATCAGCGTCGGATGGAACGGCCGCGCCACCAGCCGGTCGCTGTCGCGCAGGTAAGGCGAGAAGGGCGAGATGATCGACACCCCCACCCCGGCGGCGACGAAATTGCAGACCGCCTCGTGGGTGGCCGCCTCGACCACCAGCCTGCGCGGCACTCTGAGGCGGTCGAAGATCCGGTCGATCTGGAACCGTGTCGTGGACGAGCGCGGAAAGCTGATGAAGGGAACATCGGCGAGGTCCGCGGGCTCGACCACGCGCTTGCCGGCCAGCGGGTGATCCGGCGGCATCACGCAGACCGCGGGCTCCGCCGACAACAGCTCCACATCGAGATCGCCGGTAAAGGCGGGCAAGGAGACGATCCCGAATTCGATCTTGCCGGAATGCACCCGGTCGACGATCCGGTCGTGCTCCTCGACCTCGAGAGTGACCGTGACGCCCGGATGATCCCCCAGGAACCGCGAGAGGATCTGTGGCAGCAGCCCGTTGCCATAGATGCTGATCGCGCCGATCCGCAGCTCGCCGATTTCCAGATCGCGGATCGCGAAGACGCGGCGGTTCAGCTCCTCGAGGCCGGAGAAAAGCGAACCCACCTCATCGCGCAGCCGCCTGGCCTCGGGAGTGGGGATGGTGCCGTGCCGGGTCCGCCGGAAAAGCGTGTAGCCCAGGCTCTCCTGCATGTCGGCCATCAGGCGGCTGACGGCGGGCTGCGAGATCTGAAGGAATTCCGCCGCCCTCGTCATGCTGCCAAGACGCATGACCGCCCGGAACGCCTCGACCTGGCGCATCGTGAGTTGCCGCATGCTCCTGACCTTCCTCCCCCGGTCACCCCGCCGCCCGTCCGCATCCCGCGGCGGACATTCTCCCGGTTTCCCGCGAGGATGCCCTGTCGCGTCGCGACTTGCCAGTCATTCCTGTCCCATGTCGCCGGGGGTGACGATCCGGGGCGGCCTGTGGCTGCGCACCGGACGCAGGGGCTGGTCCAGGCGCGCGACCTCGACGAGGCAACTCTGCGCGGCACAGCCCTGGCCCAGTTCGGAACTGCCGATATCGCGGGTCAGGACATTGGGATTGCTGCCCCGGTCCTCGCGCCCGTCGGGATCATAGGCGGAGCCCGTGGCCAGCATCACCACGTCGTCATGCAGCGCCGGATCGACCTGCGCCCAGGCATGGCAGGCCCCCCGGTCGTTGAAGATCCGCAGGATATCGCCCTCGACGATGCCCCTGTCGCGCGCCGCCCTCTCCGAGATCCGTATTGGCTCCAGCCCGTCGCGCTTGCCCTCGGCGACATAGCCGCTGCCCTCCATCTGCCCGTGCAGCTTGCGCGCGGGCTGCGGCGTCAGCAGGTGCAGCGGATAGCGCTGCGCCAGCGGCGCACCCAGCCATTCCTCGGGATCGAGCCAGGCAGGGTGGCCGGGCTGCCGGCCCTCGGTTTCGGAAATGAGGTCCTTCTGGAATAGCTCGATCCGCCCGGAGGGGGTGTTCAGCCGGTGCGCCTCGGGATCGGCCCGGTAGTCGGAGAACATCACGTAGGTTTCGGGCGGGGCCGGGATCTCGGCATAACCCCGCTCCCAGAAGCGTTCGAAATCGGGCAGGGTCACACCGCGTTCGGCCATCTCCTGCACCGCGCGCCCGTAGGCGTGGCGGATCCAGCCCATTTCGTCGCGCCCGCCGGTAAACCTCGCGCGGTCGCCCAGCCGTTCCGCCAGGTCGGCGAAGATGTCGAAATCGTTGCGCGCCTCGCCCTGCGGCTCGACCAGCTTCTCCATCGCCAGCAGATAGGGCTCGCGCGAGGACCCGCCGATGTCGTTGCGTTCGAGCGTGGTGGTGGCGGGCAGCACGATATCGGCATGGCGCGCGGTCGCGGTCCAGTGGCATTCGTGCACGATCACCGTCTCGGGACGGCGGAACGCGGCGCGCAGGCGGTTGAGATCCTGGTGATGGTGGAAGGGGTTGCCGCCCGCCCAGTAGATCAGCCGGATGTCGGGATAGGTATGGGTCCGGCCCATGAAACGATAGCTGCCGCCGGGGTCGAGCAGCATGTCGGCCACCCGCGCCACCGGGATCACCGACCGCGCCGGGTTCGCGCCGATGGGCAGCCCGTGCAGCGGTGTGCCGTAGCGCGGATTGCCCTGCGCGTTGCTCGATCCGTAGCCGAAGCCGAAGCCGCCACCCGGCAGCCCGATCTGACCCAGCACCGCCGCCAGCGCCGCAAGCGCCCAGAACGGCTGTTCGCCGTGGCGCGCACGCTGCAACGCCCAGTTGGCCGACAGCATCACCCGCCTGCCCGGCAGCGACAGGGCGAGCGCCCGGATGGTCCCGGCCGGAATGCCGCAGATCGGCGCCGCCCAGTCCGCGGTCTTCTCGGTGCCGTCGCTCTCCCCGGCCAGATAGGCGGCGAAGGGCGCGAACCCCTCGGTATAGCGGTCGAGGAAGGCCCGGTCGTGCCGGCCGGCGCGGATCACCTCCCGCGTCAGGGCGAGGATCAGCGCGGTGTCGGTATTGGGACGGATCGGCAGCCACTCGGCCTCCACCCCGTCGAGATCGGCTTTCGAAGGCGAGATATTGACCAGCCTCAGGCCGGAAAGCTGCGACAGGAATCGTCCGTGCACATGGGCCGAGGCACCACCCGACTGCACCGCCCAGGTCCGGGCCGGCAGCCCCCCGAAGGCGAGGAAGATGTCGCAGTGCTCGCCGATGCTCTCCGCCGAGGTCAGATGCGATCCGATGGCTGCCGTCGTCCCCAGGACGCGGGGAATGAAGGCCTGCGCCGCGCCGTAGCTGTAGTTCATCACCTGATCGGTGGACCCGCCGAAGGCATAGAGAAAACGCCGGATCAGCGAGCGCGCATGGTGAATGCGCCCGGCGGAGGACCAGCCATAGGACCCGCCGAAGATCGCCGCATCGCCATGGTCGCGCCGGACCCGCGCCAGCTCCCCCGCCGTGCGGTCGAGCGCCTCGTCCCAGCCGACCCGGACGAAATGATCCTCGCCGCGCCCGGCGCCGCCGTCGCCCTCGAGCCATCCGGCGCGAAACAGCGGGGCGGACACGCGCAGGGGCGAGGTCAGCATCTCCGGCCAGACCCGGATCAGGTCGGAGGGGTCGGGATCGTGTTCGAACGGTTCGATGCGGCGCAGCTCGCCGTCCACCACCTCCGCGCGGAAGGTCCCCCAATGGGAGACGGAAAGCCGCAGCCGGGACATGTCTTTTCTGCTCATATCAACTTCCCCTCGCCGCCGGAACCGGTGGCTCGTCTCTGTCCGGCGGGGATGGCGCCGCGCACCTCCCGACGGAGCGGTGTGCCAGCAATCGGGCGGTCATGGGGCCGCTTCATCCGAAATGGAGCGAGATGAGCGGAGAGTCCCGCCAGGGTCCGCCAGCAGCCGAGAAACTCACTATTCATAACATAACATTATCCATATATCTCCGCGGCGACGCGGATCGTCCGTCCCTGCCCCCTCTGACAAGACCACAATCCGCCGCCCCGACCAAGGCGGCAAACGCCTGCATCGTGAAAAGCTCCTTTGTCACATTATGTGTTGTTTGGAGGACGCGAGTGCACTTTAAGGACCGGCAACGACAGCAACCCGACACCTTAACCCACCACCTTGAGGCGTCGCCGACCGGCGCCCCGAAACGCCCGCCGGACAGGAAACGCCGGGCGATCCTCCGGATCTGCGAACCGGTGCAAACGACACGCAGCACAAGAGAAGCCCAGATGAACAAAGAGATATCCGAAGCGATCAGCGATCTGCGGAACGGCAGGCTCGTTGTCGTGGTCGATGACGAAGACCGGGAAAACGAGGGCGACCTCATCTGTGCGGCGGCGCTCTGTACGCCGGAGCAAATGGCCTTTATCGTGCGTCACACCTGCGGTATCGTCTGCACGCCGCTCAGCGCCGGGATCGCCGCGCGCCTCGGGCTTGCGCCGATGGTCGCGGAGAACGACTCCGCCCATGGCACCGCTTTCACGGTTTCGGTCGATCTGCGGGCGGGCCACAGCACCGGAATTTCCGCCGCCGATCGCGCCAATACCGTGCGTGCCCTGGCCGATCCCGGCAGCGAGCCGCAGCATTTCGCGAGGCCGGGCCACGTTTTCCCGCTGCTCGCCCGGCCGAACGGGGTGCTCGAGCGGCCGGGACATACCGAAGCGGCCGTGGACCTTTGCCGCCTTGCCGGCCTGCCGCCCGTCGGCGTAATCTGCGAACTTGTGAACGATGACGGTACGGTCAAGAAGGGGCAACAGATCGACGATTTCGCGCGACAGCACGGGCTGCGGAAGATCTCGGTGCAGCAACTCGTCGACTTTCGCCGGGCGGGTCTGGACAGCGCCGCGACCTCGCCGCAGAAGATCGCGTCCTGAGCGGCGCCCCACGCCCCGGCAGCGACACAGGAAAGGGAAATACTCCATGACACCAGGCGACATCGACCCGCGTCGTTTCAGAGATCTGCTGGGGCACTACGCCTCCGGCCTGACGGTGATCGCCGGGATCGCCGGGAAAACGCCGGTCGGCTTTACCTGCCAGTCCTTCTACAGCGTCTCGCTGGACCCGCCGCTGGTCTCGTTCTGCGTCAACAACGGCTCGAAAAGCTGGCCGCAGCTCCGGCCCGCCGGCACGTTCTCGATCAACCTGCTCGCGGCGGATCAGGCGGAAATCTCGAACGGCTTCGCGAAATCCTCCGGAGACCGCTGGAGCGGCATCGGCCGGTCGCCCTCGCCGCGCGGCAATCCGCTGATCCACGGCGCGCTGGCCTGGTTCGACTGCACGCTCTTCGCGGAACACGCCGCGGGCGACCACAGTATCGTGATCGGGCAGGTGCAGGCCATGTCGGAGACGAACGAGGTCGATCCCCTGCTCTTCTACAAGGGAAAATACAGGGTGCTGGAAGCGCTCTGACCCGCGCCGCCGGCTTCCCGTCACTCGCAAAACAGGGACATATCTCGCCATGAAAATCAGCGTCGTCGTCGGAAATCCTCAGGCCGGATCGCGCACCGGCCGGATCGCACAGCGTCTCGCGGAGGGGCTCGCGCCCGGCGCCGAGATCGAGGTCATCGAGCTCTCGCAGCATCTCGACGGGCTGTTTTCCTGGAAATCCGAGGCGCTGGACGCGCTCACCGCCGGGGTCGCGGGCGCCGATCTGGCGATCTTCGCCTCCCCGACCTACAAGGCCTATTTCACCGGGCTGCTCAAGGCTTTCCTCGACCGCTACCAGATGGACGGGCTGTCGGGCGTCACCGCCCTGGCGGTCATGACCGGCGGGGACCGGGCGCATTCGCTGGCCCCGAGCCTGACGCTGGTGCCGCTGCTGATCGAGCTGGGCGCGATGGTGCCGCTGCGCGGGCAGTTCTTCGTGGTCGGCAAGGAGACCGATGTGGACAGCCTCGTCGACGACCGGCTGCCGGCGCTGCGCGATCAGTTCGCCAAGCTCGGACAGGTCTGCGGCGGCATCGGCTGAGCCCGACGGACGCGCGGACCGGGCCGCAACGGCCCGGCGCGAGGCTCAACGCGCGTTGCTGCGCAGCGCCGCGACCATGCGGTCGACGATCTCGTCGAGGATCGGGAGCGAGGTGGCGAAGTTGCAGCGCACCCGGCTTTCCGCGCCCGGCAGGAAATCCTCGCCCCGGCTGAAACCGACGCCCGCGCGGTCGAGGAAGAAATCGCCCGCAGACCCCTGAATTCCCAGGTCGCTGCAATCCATCCACAGCAGATAGGTCGCCTCGGGCGGGTGGAAGCGGAGGCCCGGCAGTTCGCTCGCAAGACGGCCGCACAGGTGGTCCCGCGCGGTCCGCAGATGCGCCAGCACCGCGTCGAGCCAGGGCTGCCCCTGCGTCCAGGCCGCGACCGTGGCGTCGATGCCGAGGCTGTTGACCGACCCGGTCAGCCGCAGCGGAATGCGCGCCTGATAGGCCGCTTTCAGTTCGGGCGTGCCGAAATACATCACCGCACAGCGCAGGCCGGGAATGTTGAAGCTCTTGGTCGCGGAATTCAGCAGCACGCAGCGCGCCGCCGCCGCGGGCGAGAGCGCCGGAAAGGGAATATGCGGGCGGTCGCCGTAAATCAGTTCCGCATGGATCTCGTCGGAGATCACCAGCAGATCGTGCTTTTCGGCAAAGGCCAGCACCGCCTCGAGCTCGTCCCGGCTGAAGACCCGCCCCGTGGGATTCTGCGGATTGCAGAGCACGAAGATCCGGGTGTTGGCGTCGATCTGTGTTTCCAGCCGGTCGAGATCGAAGACATAGGTCCCGTCGCGCTCGTCCATGTGCAGCGGGATCAGCCTGCGCCCGGTGGTCTGCAAGGTCTCGCGAAAGGGCGGATAGTTCGGCACCTGGAGGATCACGCCGTCGCCCGGCCCGGACCAGGTGAGGATCGCGGCATAGGTGGCCTGCACGAGATCGGAGACCGGCAACACCAGATCGGCGGAAGCCTTCCAGCCGAAGGCCTCCTCCATGCGCGCGGCGAAGGCGCCGGCGAGCATCCGGTCGGCCTTGGCGCCGTCGCGCATCTGATAGCCGTAATCCTCCCGCTCGACGCTTTGAAGGATCGCGGCCTGAACCGGCGGGGCCACCCTGAAATCCATATCCGCGATGAAGGAGGGGATGACATCGGGCGGAAACTGGTTCCACTTCGTGTTCCGCCGCTGCCTCAGCTCCTCGGGGCTCAGCAGGAACGCCGCCATGTCCGGCGCCTCGTTTCCGGTATTCACTGTCATGTCCTGTCCTTTCTCGTCGTGCTGCGGCACCGCGGGCCACCGCTCATGTCGTGGTGAGCGGCTCGATCAGCCCGGCGGCATCCTCGAGGGTTTCGAGCCCGTCGAGCCGCGCGATGAAGCTGTCGATGCTGGCGGCATCGAGAACCGGCTCGACGCAATCGGCGAATTTCCGGTCCAGTTCCTCGGGGCTGAGCGGGTTCTGGGTGGTGCCCTTCGGCCAGTAGATGCGGCTCGTCAGGGTCTCGCCATCGCGCAGATGCACGGCGACTTCGGCGAATTCCCTGTAGCCCGGCCCGCGCTCCCGCAGCTCCTCATGGATGTAGACGTTGATGCGCGGAATGAAGGCCACGACCTTCGGTTCGAGGATCATGTCCGGCGTATAGTCGGTGGGGATCGGGCGCCGCCCTTCGAGCAGCGTGCGCGACAGGCAGTATTCGATGCTGAACTTGCCCTCGGTCGGCGTCTTCGGCCGGCTGTAGCTCACGGCGTCGGGCACCCAGAAGGACACGCCGCAATCGACGCTCTCGACCTCCTCGGCGGAGATGGCTTTCCGCGACAGGATGTCCAGCACCGCGTCGATCGGGCGATGGATACAGAAGCAGCAGGGATAGATGCGCGACTTGATGCCCGGCTCGACGAGCGACCAGGGATTGCCCATGACGATCCCGGTCACGCTCGTATCGCCCGAAAAGGTCTTGAAAAAGCCCGAGGGTGCCTCGAGCGGCCGGGGGTTCGCGGTGACCTCCTGGCGGGCGAGCAGCACCGAAACGAGCCCGGCACGCGCCGCAAAGCCGGAATGGACGGGCTTGATCTCGGTCCCGAACTGGCTGCGCAACCCCGAGGCCTGGGTGGTGGCGATGGACAGGGCGCGCAGGGTCGTCCCGGTGTCGAGCTTCAGCGCGCGCGCGACACCGGCGGCGGCGCCGAGCACGCCGCAGGTAAAGGTCGGGTGCCAGCCCTGCTCATAATGCGACACGGTCATCGCCTTGCCGATCTTGATCGCGGTTTCCAATGCGGCGACGAAGCCCACCAGCAGGTCGGCGCCCGAGACGGGCTCCATCTGCGCGGCGGCAAAGAGCGCGGGCAGCGTCGGGCTGGCGACAAAGCCCATGTTCTCGTCCGAGCTGTTGTCGAAATCGAGCACCTGGCCGATGGCGCCGTTGATCATCGCGGCCTCCTGCGGGCCGGTGCGCTCGGGACGGCCGATCAGGACGCAGCGCGTGTCGCCGGTCAGCTCCTTCGCGACGGTCACCAGCTTGTCGATATCGCCGTCGCTGCCGCCCGCGACGCAGCCGCCGAGCCAGTCCTTCAGCATGCGCTTGGCGGGGATCAGCGCCGCCTCGGGAATATCCTCGAGCATGAGTTCGGCGACAAAGCGCGCGACGCTCTGCGAGACGCCCTCGGGTTCGGTGACAGCATCCATTTTCGGTTCGGTGAGAGCCATGATCGGAGTCCTCTGTTATGGTCGCGGAATGCAAACCCGGTCGCTGCGCAACCGGCGTCCGGACGCGGCATGCCACCGCGCCTTCAGGCCATTTCTCTGAATGATTACAGGCACAGGCTGGCATCGCCCCCCTGCCCTGTCAATAGGCGCAAAGCCTTGCGATAACGCGGTTTTCTGAAAGCATCTTTTCAGAAATGGCGCTGTTGGACCAAGCCTGCACACGCCCGGAAACGCAACGCGCCGCCCCGGAGGTCCGGGACGGCGGCGGGTCGTGCGATATGGGCCGGGGCGCCGGGCGGGCGCTCAGGAAAGCTGCACGAAATGCCCCTCCGAAACCTTCCGGTATGCCCGCTCCGGCGGCTCGTAGCCGACCGGGCGGATCGGGCTCATGATCTCGTCGGGGAGCACTTCGCGCTTCATGCCGCGCCGGGCCGGATCGGGCACCGGCACGGCCGACATCAGCTTGATCGTATAGGGGTGCTGCGGGTTCTCGAACACCGCCGCGCGCGGGCCGATCTCGACGATCTCGCCCAGATACATCACCGCGACCCGGTGGCTGACCCGTTCGACCACCGCCATGTCGTGACTGATGAACAGGAAGGCGATGCCCATGCTGTCCTGCAGGTCGAGCAGCAGGTTGCAGACCTGCGCCTTGACCGACACGTCGAGCGCGGAGACCGCCTCGTCCGCGACGATGACCTTCGGATCGAGCATCAGCGCGCGGGCGATCACGATGCGCTGGCGCTGCCCGCCGGAGAACTCGTGCGGATAGCGGTGCAGGATGTCGCCCGACAGCCCGACCCGGTCGAGCAGGCCCGCCGCCTTCTCGCGCGCCTCGGCTGCCGGGCCGAGCTTCTGGATCAGGTAGGGCTCGGTCACCGCGGCACCGACGGTCATGCGCGGATCGAGGCTGGCGAAGGGGTCCTGGAACACCATCTGGATCGACCGCCGCATCCGCCGCAGATCGAGATGGTTCAGTTTCATCACCTCGTAGCCGTCGAGATGGATCTCGCCGCTCTGCGGCGTCACCAGCCGCATGACCGAACGCCCGATGGTCGACTTGCCGCAGCCGGATTCGCCGACAAGCGACAGGGTCTCGCCCTGGAAGAGGTCGAAGGAGACGTTCTCGACCGCATGCACCGCACCGCGCCTGCGCCCCAGGAGCCCGCCGGTGATGTCGAAGCGCATCGTCAGGTCGCGCACCGCCAGCACCGGCGTCCGGGACTTGTCGACCGTGTCCCGGATCTCGGCGGCGGGCTGGGCCTTGCCGGTCTCCACGTCGACGACGGGGAATTTCACCGGCAGCGCCCTGTTCGCCATCGACCCCAGCGGCGGCACCGCGGAGATCAGCGCCCGCGTATAGGGATGCTCGCCGCGCCGGAAGAGGTCGGCGGTCCTGCCGCTCTCCACCATCTCGCCGCGATACATCACCAGGCAGCGGTCGGAGACCTCGGCCACCACCCCCATGTCATGCGTGATGAACAGGACCGACATCCCCTCCTCCTCCTGCAAAATCTTGATCAGGTTGAGGATCTGGCCCTGGATCGTCACGTCGAGCGCGGTGGTCGGCTCGTCCGCGATGAGCAGCCTGGGTTTGGTGGCCAGCGCCATGGCGATCATCACCCGCTGGCGCATGCCCCCGGAAAACTGGTGCGGGAATTCGTCATAGCGCGATACGGCGTTGGGGATCCGGACCTTCTCGAGGATGCGGATCGCCTCCCGCCTTGCCTCCCGCCCCGAGATGTCGCGATGGATGGTGAGCGCCTCGCTGATCTGCCTGCCGATCGAGGTGATCGGGTTGAGCGAGGTCATCGGCTCCTGAAAGATCATCGAGACCTCGTTGCCGCGGACGCCCTGCATCTGCCGTTCCGTCAGCGTCAGCAGGTCGCGGCCGGCGAGCAGGACCTCGCCCTCGATGCGGCTCAACGCGGGGTCGAGAAGACGCATCACCGACAGCGAGGTGACGCTCTTGCCCGAGCCGCTTTCCCCGACGATGGCGAGGGTCTCCCCCGGCATGACGTCGAAGGAGACGTCACGCACGATCTTCTTCCACTGGCCGCCCACGCGGAACGAGGTCGTCAGATTGCGGACAGACAGGTGCGGCGGTGCGGATCCGGTCCGGTTGTCGAGGTCGGGCACGATATCTCCAATTCGCGTGTTCATTGTTCGATCACCTTCGTGTGGTTGCGCGAGCTGCGGGCCATCCGGGATCGCGGCGCCATCAGAACCGCCGCATCGGATGTCGCCACGCGACGACCGCCCCGAAAAAGGAGATCATGGCCAGCATGCCGATCGCCAGTTGAAAGGACTTAAGGAGTGCCGCATCCGCCGGCCCGGCGGCGAAGCTGCCGTCCAGGCGGGCTTCGAACAGCGCCATCGCCCCCGGATCGAGCGATTTCATCGCGACGAACAGGATCATGAGCGCCAGCGCCACGCCCAGCGCCGAGCCCAGCGAGCGCGAGAACAGCAGGAAGCCTGCGGTCACGCCGATGGCGCGCGGGCCCGAGGCGATCTGCACCAGAAGCTGCGCCACGCCCATGGTGGACCCCATCATCATGCCGATGAGGCACATGGCCAGACCGAGCTGCGGGATCGTCACCCATTCCATCGCAAAGACGAGGACGGTCAGGATGACGGTGGTGGCGCTCAGCCCCGCCGCGGGAAAGATCGTCGTGCGCCGGGTGTGGGAGACCATCTTGCCGCCCACCAGCGCCCCCACCGCCAGCCCCCCGGTCAGCAGCAGCAGCATGACGCCGCTGCGCGTGGCCGAGAGCCCGTGCTCGACCCGCAGGTAGAGCGGCATGAAGGAGATCAGCCCGAGCATCACGCAGCCGTGCAGCAGCACCAGCATGTTGCTGTAGCGCAGCGGCGCCTCCGACAGCAGGTCCAGCGGCAGCAGCGGGTGCGAGGCCCGCCGCTCGCGCCGGATCAGCCCGATCAGGCAGAGCGAGGCCGCGACGGCGCAGACCGCAAGGCCCGCAAGCGCCGTGCTCTCGGCGCGCTTGACCTGTTCGAGCGCGACCAGCAGCGCCACGGAGAAGCCCGCGAACCAGGCCAGCCCCCAGCCGTCGAACCGCCAGTCCGAGATGGCCGTCGCGGCCCCGGACCGGCGGCTGTCGGGCAGTCGCATGACCAGCACCACCGTCACCGCGGCCACCGGCAGGCTGGCGAGAAAGATCGCGCGCCAGCCCAGGAGGTCTCCGATCACGCCGCCCAGCACCGGGCCGAGCGACGCGCAGCTCACCGTGATCCCGCCAAGATAGCCCTGATAGCGGGCGCGCTCCTGCACCGGGACGGTTTCCCCCAGCAGCGCCTGGGCCGAGGTCATCAGGCCGCCGCCGCCGATGCCTTGCAGGATGCGGGCGAGGATCAGCATGTCGAGATTGACCGAAAGCGCGCTCAGCACCGCGCCGCAGGCAAAGACCGTCAGCGCGACGATCATCATGCGCTTGCGCCGGAACACGTCGCCCAGCCCGCCATAGACCGGCGCGGAAATCATCGAGGTCATCATGAAGCCGATGAGCACCCATCCGACCCGCTCGGCATCGCCGAGCGAGGACACGACCAGCGGCAGCGACGAGGCGATCATCGTCTGATCGGCCATGGCGAGCGCCATGGCCAGCATGATCGGCGGCAGCACGCGCCAGGGATCCGACACCGCGGGGGATGCCTCGCCGGTCCTCTGCGCCTGCCGTCCCGGCGCATCGGCCTGCCCGCGCCCGCCGGCCCGGCCGGATGCCGGTCCATGTCCTGTCTCAACCATCATCATCTCTCTTGTCTGAACCCTGTCGCTTGCTTGTGATCGTTCCCTGCGCCCCCGCTCCGGCCCGAAGGCCCGACGGGACCACGCAGGGGAGCGGATGCGGCCCCTCGGGGGCGCAGGGCACGCCGTCCGGCGGGACACCGGGCAGCGCGATGGGGGAAGGCGGTTCGCCCGGCCTCCCGGATCACTCCGCCGGCGCGACACCGGCAAAGCTGTGATATTCCGAGGAGCTGAGCTGGAGCCCGGTGAAGGCCGTGCTGGTTGCCACCTCGTAGGTCGGCGCCAGCAGGAAGATCGCGGGATAGTCGTCCATCACCCAGGCGGCGGTCTCCTCGATCAGCCTGATCCGCGCATCCGTCTCGAAGGTGGCGTCGATCTCGGCACAGGCCGTCTCCAGCTCGGGATTGTCGTAGCCCCCGAAATCAAGGGGATTGCTCTCGACATAGACCTGGCAGAGCATCGAGGCGCCCTCCGAGGCGAAGCCCCAGGCGATCTGGGTGACCCATCCCGCATCACGGGCGGTGTTGCGCGCATCCTCGATGAAGGTGGCGAATTCCTCGATCCGGAGTTCGGTGGGCACGCCCGCCTCGGTCAGGTACCCGCTGACCGCCTGCGCCAGCGCGTCATCGCCTGGATAGCGCCCGTTGCTCGCCAGATAAGTGAGCGTGGGGAAGCGCTCGCCATCCTTTTCGAGGATGCCGTCGGAATTCTTGCTCCAGCCGGCTTCGGCAAAAAGCTCCTCCGCGCGCTCGGGATCGTAGGGCAGTTGATGCGCCGCGCGATAGCCGATCTGACCCGGCCCGATCGAACTGTCGAGCGCGGTGGCGCTGCCACTGAAGATGAAATTGGCCAGCGCCTCGCGGTCGATGGCGAGATTGAGCGCCTCGCGCACCTTCCTGTCCTGCATCGCCGGCAGACCCATCGGGAGATGCGCGACGAAGGCGCGGATGGACGGAACGCTCAGCACCTCGAAATCGGGATTGCCGGCCACGCGGGGACGGTCGATCGGCGAGAGATAGAAATTCATGTCCGCCTGCCCGCTCAGCAGCCCGGCCAGGCGCGTCTGCCCGTCATTGATGAAGTCGAAGTCGATCCCGTCGATCTCCGGCGCGCCGCCCCAGTAGTCGGGGTTGCGTGTCATCACGATCCGGTCCGGCAACTCGAAGCTCTCGAGCATGAAGGGGCCGGTGCCCGAGGCGATCTCTCGCGGGATATCGGCGCCGTATTCGTCATAGGAGGCCGGGCTGACCATGGATGCCACCGTATGCGCAAGCCGCACCGGCAGGCCGCTGAACGGGACGGAGGTGGTCAGTTCGACGGTGTGGTCGTCGACCTTCCGCGCCCCGCTCAGCGGCCCGAGATTGTCGAGCGAGGGGATGCGGTTCTCGGGCGCCATGATATAGTCGATGTTCCGGACCACGGCATCGGCGTCGAAGGGCGTGCCATCGGTGAAGGAGACGCCTTCGCGCAGCCGGAACGTCCAGGTCAGCTTGTCGTCGGACACCGACCAGTCCGTCGCCAGTCCGGGCAGAAGCTTCTGGTCGGGCGAGACCACGGTCAGCGTCTCGAAGACGTTGCGCAGCAAGCCCTGGTTGAAGGCCGGGCCGGTGCCGGAGGGGATCTTGGCCTCGATGCTCGACGGCACGACGACGCGCAGGACGTTTTCCTGTGCCGGCGCGGGGGCTGCCGCCGCGACCCCGAAGAGCAGAGCGGCAGAGGAGAGGAGCCGTCCGAGGGAAGGCCTGAGAGTGTGCATGTTCATTGTTGGACCTCGTCGAAGTGGGAAGAGACGTTCTGTCTGTGGTTATTGGAGCGCGCCACGACCGGATGCGGCGTGCTCTGAAGGCGTGGGCGGGTCTTCGGACGACCCTCCCGATGCAGGTCCCGGCAAAGGGACGATCCTGCCTGCGCCGGCGGATAGCCGACTGCCTGGCCTGTCGTCCGGTGCCGGGGGGCCGGCATCCGGTCACGATGGACCGGAACAGGCCAAGTCCGGGTCTCCTCCCAATATCCGTGTCCTCCCCGGTCGTCCGGCCTCCCGTCCCGACGCCCCCGGTGCGCCGCCGCGCCGGCGCGGCCGTGCCCGTCGCGCACACGGCCCGGCGCGGCGCCGGGGGCGCGTCTGCGGCGGGTCGGATGCTGTCTGCGTCGGGCATGGCGGATCCTCTGTTTCTGTGTCGCGGTCAGAGTGAGTTTCTGGTCTTCGGATCGAGCCTGTGGCGCACCCCGTCTCCCAGCAGGTTGAGCCCCAGCGTCGTGATCATCAGCGCGAGACCCGGCACGAGCGTCAGCATCGGCGCCTGCCAGGAATAGCGCTGGCCCTCGGCGATCATCAGGCCCCATTCGACCGAGGGCGCCTGCGCCCCCAGGCCGAAGAAGTTCAGCGCGGCGCCGGTCAGCAGGTTCGCCCCGACGCGAAAGCTCGCGATGGTGATGATGGGCGCGGCGAAGTTCGGCACGATGTGGACGAAGGCCAGCCGCAGCCGTCCCGACCCCATGGCCACCGCCGCCAGCACGTATTCGCTGTTCATGAGCTGCCGCGCGGTCTGGTGCGCCACGCGGGCGAAGATCGGCATGCTGTAGATCGCCAGCGCCACGATCAGCGGCACGATCCCGCGTCCGATGACGGCGACGAGGATCACCGCCTGCACCATGCCCGGAATCGACAGCAGCGAGTCGATGAGGCGCATCAGCACCGCCTCGATCCAGCCGCCCCGCATCGCCGCGGTCGCGCCGATGGCGACACCGGCCGCCATCGCGGCAAACACACTCCCGAACCCCATGACGAGCGAGAGCCGGCCGCCATGCATCGCCCGCGCCAGCAGATCCCGCCCGAGATGGTCGGTGCCCAGCGGATGCGCCGCGCTCATGCCGCGCATCGCCTGGGAGAGTTGCTGCTGTGCCGGATCGACCTGCCAGACCAGCGGCCCGATCAGCACGCCGGCGAGCACGAGACCCACGAGAACGAGCCCGATCGTACCGGCGGCACCGAGGGATTTCGCCTCGCCGAACCAGCGGCGAAGGCCCGAGGGGGCGGCGGGAGCCTGAGCGATATCGGCCATCACCGTGCCCTCCTCAGACGCGGGTCGATCACTGCGTTGAGCATGTCCGAAAACAGGTTGATCAGGATGAAGATCACCCCGAAGACGAGCACCAGCGCCTGGATCGCCGGGTAGTCCCGTGCCAGCACGGAATCGATCAGGAAGCGCCCGATGCCGGGCCAGTTGAACACCGTCTCGGTCACCACCGCACCGTTGAAGAGGATGCCGATCTGGAGGCAGATCACCGTGATCACCGGAACGATCGCCCCGCGCAGCGCGTGATGGATCATCAGCCGCGCGGAGGACGCGCCCTTGGCCCGCGCGGTGCGGATGTAGTCCGCCGACAGCACTTCGATCACGCTGCCCCGCGTCACCCGCATGATCAGCCCCACCTGCGCGGCGGCGATCACCACCGCCGGCAGCACGAAATGCCGCCAGGTCCCCGCGCCGTAGGACGGCAGCCAGCCGAGGCGGACCGCGAAGAAATTCATCAGCAGCAGCGCCAGCCAGAAGGACGGCACCGAGATCGCCAGCACGGCGGTGGAGGTCAGGACCACATCCGCGCCGCTGTTGCGCCGGATGGCGGCGATGACACCGCCCGTCACACCCAGAAGCACCGCCACCCCCATCCCGACGAGCGCCAGCACCGCAGTATAGGGAAGACGCTCCAGAATTTCGCGCATCACCGGCAGCTGCGTCCGGATCGAGCTGCCGAAATCGCCGTGAAGCGCGTTCTGGAGAAAGAGCGCGTATTGTTCGACGAACGGGCGGTCGAAGCCGAATTGCGTGCGGATGAGCTCGATCGTCTCCTGCGATGCCGTCGGCCCCGCGAGAAGAACGGCCGGATCGCCCGGCACGAGACGGATCAGAAAAAAGACCACGGTAAACAGGATGAATACGCTGATACATCCCTGAAGCAGACGTTGAACGACATCAGTCATCTCTTTGTCCCCGTTAGAAACCCTTGGAAATCCGGACCGGTCGCCGCGCTGCGCGGCATGCCTGGTCCGTGGACATCACCAAACACCATGTCCGGTGGCGCAGGAAGCACGCGCGGCCCCGGCTCCCCGGTGCGGAGCCTGCCAGCGACGGGAAGGGCTAATAATTCAGCGCAAGCGGCCAGCGGCCCGGCACTGCGGACACATCCCCGCAGGCACGCCGAGGCGAGCCGGGCGCGGCACCTTCAGCGGCACCCGCGAGGGGCGAAAGCCCTCCCCTGCGCAACGGACATTCGTGCCGCGCCGGGCCGCTCCGCACGCGCGGCCATGCGCCCGTTTCGGATGGTGCGGCATCTTTTCAGGCGGTTGCGCCCGTCTTCGAGACACTTGGTTGACATGACTTGTTTCCCTGTTGTTGTCCGCAATGGTCGCGGATCTTTTTTCGCACGCGTCAGGCCGACGCGAGCTGGTCCTTGAACAGTCCGGCGCCGTATGTCGCCGGGAAGAGGCCCTCGCGCTGGAGCGGCGTCACCAGATAGGACATGAGCTGGATCACGTAAGACGGGAGCCAGACGGCATCTATCGAAATGCCGTCGGCCCCTGTGTCGGCGACAAGCGCCTTTACCGCCGTGCAGACCTGGGAAGAATCTCCGATGATCCGCATCCCGCCCAGCGCCAGCGCGCCATAGGCCTCGTCGAGCTGCGCGGCCGCGATCCTCGCACCGCCTTCGCTCGCGGCCACCACCGGGTTGACCGAAACCAGGATCTTCACCCGGCCGGTGCGGCCAGCGGCGGCGATCTCGGCACGCAGGGCGGCGCAGTCGGCGGCGAGCGCCTCGACGCTAAGGCCCGGAAGGATCACCACATCGGCCTCCTGCGCCGCGAACCGCCGCTCCGCCTCGTCCGCGGGAGCCATCACGGTGACCGGCTGCCCCTGCGGCGGACGCACCGTGTTGAGGGGCCCGCGCGAGCTGTAGAATTCGCCCTCGTGGTCGATCTCGTGCACCTTTCCGGGATCCGCGAAGATCGCCGTCTCGGGGTCGCCGACGACCGCATCCTCGTCCCAGCTGTCCCAGAGCTTGCGGCAGATGTCGACGAATTCCGCGGCCCGGCGCATCCGGTCTTCGGCGGCTTCGGGGATCGGCAGCACCTGCCCCACCGCCGTGACCGCGGCATCGCTGAGCATCGGCTGTACCGACCAGCCGATCCGGCCCGAGGACAGGTGATCCAGGGTCGAGATCAGCCGCGCCACCATGAACGGGCGGTAAAGCTCCGTCGAAACCGCCGGCACGATGCCGATGGACTGGGTTGCATCGGCGATGGTGGCGCAGACCGCGAGCGTATCCATCCGGCCCACGGCCCCGGCGGGATCGTCGCCGGCGATGTCGACGCGATCGGAAAACACGATCATGTCGAGCCGCGCGCGCTCGAGCAGCAGCGCGATTTCCTGATAGGTCTCTGCCCGGTTCCAGAGACGCCCCCGCCCCCAGGCGGGATGGTTCCAGCCTTCGCTCGCCGCGCCGTTGCGGCCGTGCCAGGCGATATACATGCGTTGTTCAGCCATTGTCTGTCTCGTGCTTGGGCATCAGAATGCTTTGAGATTGTCGCGCAGCGTGCCGTCGACATAGGACTCGCGGACCACGCCCCGGCGCTGAAGCTCGGGCATGACCTCGTCGGCGAAGGTGATCACGTTGCGCGGCAGCATCGAGCCGCGGATCGCCAGCCCGTCGCCGCCGACCTCCCTCATGAGGTCGATCATCTGTTCCGCGACGGCCTTGCCATCGCCCTGGACGGTGTAGGTCTCCTTGATCGCCTCCTGCATCGCGATCTCCCGGAGCAGCGGCGCCTTGCCGTCGCGGTAGTGCTGACGGAAATGCCCCTCGGAATATCCTTCGGTGACCGAGCCCTTCTTCGCACCGGCCGGCGCGGCGGTCGGCAGCGGTTCGTCGATGTCGAAGGGCGAAAGATCCTTGCCGATCCGGCCCGACCATTGCGCAAGCCCGACGTCGACCGAGATCGCGGGCGAGTTTATGATGGCCTGGCGCACCGCCGCGGCGTCGTCCCGGCTCTTGCCGACGATCGGCTTGATGGTGAAGAACACCTTGGCGCTGTCCGGATCGCGTCCGATGGACGCCATGCGGTCACGAATGTCCTGGCGAAACGCGCGCATGTCGGCCGGCGTGTTCTGATGGGTGATGATCACCTCGGCATGTGTCGCGGCGAACATGCGCCCGCGGTCCGATCCCCCCGCCTGGACGATCACCGGCCTGCCCTGGGGCGAGCGCGGCAGGGTCAGCGGACCGGCCGTGTCGAAATACCGTCCGCCGGACTTGCGCATGCTCACGCGCGCGGCATCGGCGAAGCGGCCGGTCGTGCCGTCCATGGTGACCGCGTCCTCCGCCCAGCTCTCCCAGAGCTCGCAGCAGAGCTCGACATATTCGTCGGCGATGTCGTAGCGGTTGTCATGGCCCACATCGAGCGACAGCCCGAGGTTCTGCGCCGAGCGCTTCTTGGCACCGGTGACGACGTTCCAGCCCATGCGGCCGCCGGTCAGGTGATCGAGCGTGCTGATGGTGCGCGCCAGCAGGTAAGGCGGATAGACCGAGGTGTTCAGCGTCGAGACGAAGCCGATGTGCCTCGTGTGCATGGCCATCATCGCCATGAGCGGCACCGGATCGTGCTGCATGCCTTCGAGCGCATATTTCAGGTAGATCTCGATGGAGTCCTTGTAGGTATCGAAGATCGCGTTTTCGTCGGCGAAGATGATCATGTCGAACAGCGCCCGCTGTTCGAGCACTTTCGCCATCGCCTGCCACTGTTTGGGCTTGGTCCACTCCATCGCGCCATAGGCGCCGCGGCCGGGGTCTTCCCAGTCGCGGGCGCCCTGCCAGGTGA
Organism: Celeribacter indicus; assembly: GCF_000819565.1. NCBI lineage: Bacteria > Pseudomonadati > Pseudomonadota > Alphaproteobacteria > Rhodobacterales > Roseobacteraceae > Celeribacter > Celeribacter indicus. Next base: position 1,980,111 of record NZ_CP004393.1, on the reverse strand, counting down.
ACCAAGCCAGATGGAACTTGTCGGTCATAAGGACACTGCCTCCGCTTGAGAAGGGCGTCCGATCCCTCTGGAACCGCCCTTTCCCATAGTCGTAGACAGGATACATGTTTTTGATTATAGGCATTTTGGGGAGGGTTTATTTTCGGTTTTTGCAAAGATGTACCGCCCATGAACACCTTGCTTTCGATGGAACTCCTGGTGCTGTCCGTCAGCGGAGGCAGCTTTTCCGCCGCGGGCAGGCGGCTCAACATGTCGCCGGCCTCCGTCAGCCGGCATATCAACGCGCTCGAGGACCGGCTCGGGGTGCGCCTGCTCAACCGCTCGAGCCGGTCCCTGACGCTGACCGAGGCCGGACAGGAATATTACCGGCACGCACAGCGGATCCTGCCGCAGGTCAACTCCGCCGAGAACCGCACCCGCGAGCTGGGCAAGGCGCCGCACGGAACGATCCGCGTGCATTCGCGCATGTTCGTCGGCAGCCAGCTCATCGTCCCCGCCCTGCCGGACTTCCTGCGCCGGCATCCGGGGCTCAACGTCTCGCTGATCATGTCGAATACCGACCTCAACCTGAACGACCAGAATCTCGACATAGACATCCGTATGGGCCGCCCGCCGGATTCGAACTATGCGATGCGGCGGCTGGGTGAGACCCGGCGCGTCGTCGTCGCAAGCCCCGAGTATCTCGCGCAGGCACCCGCGCTCGAGATACCCGACGATCTGCACGAGCATCAGTGCCTGATCTACACGCAATACGATCAGTCCTCGATCTGGTCCTTCGTCGACGAGCATGGCGAGCGGATAGACGTGCCGGTGATCGGCCGCTTCAACACCAATGTCGGAACCTCGATGCGCGATCTCACCCTGGCCGGGCTGGGCGTGACCATGTTGCCGGAATGGGCCGTCCGGCCCTATATCGCCAACGGCCAGCTCGTCCAGTGCCTGCCCGGCTTCGAGGCGAGCCACACGGATTTCACATTCGACACGGGGATTTACGCGGTCTTCGTAAAGGGACGCTACATCGCCGCGAAAACGCGCCTGTTCCTCGATTTCCTCGTCGAGCTGTTCGGCGATCGCCACAGCGGCACGCCCCTCCCGAGGGCGTGAAGCCGGACGCGATCTCCGGGCGGCGGCCCGGCGAAAGCGCGAATTCGGGCCAGGGGCGATGACCCGGTCGCCGTCCGTGGCGGCCATTGCGGAGATTTTCCGGCCAGCCGGCCCGGAGCGGCAGTCGCCCCGGATCGGCGCACCGGATGGAGGCCGGGATGTCCTGACAGCAGCCCCGCCGCAGGATCCGCCGGTCCGCGATCGAGCTGCCCGACCGTGCACAGGCGGCAGGGGATGGTGACGCGGCACGGTTTCCACCGGACGGGACCGCCCCGTCCGGCGGGAGCAGAGGTCAGCCGGCGCCGAGAAACGCCGCGCAGCGCTCGCCGATCATCACGGTGGGCGCGTTGGTATTGCCGCTCACGAGCTTCGGCATGACCGAGGCATCGGCGATGCGCAGTCCCTTGAGACCGCGGACCCGGAGTTCGGGATCCACCACCGCGTCCTCCCCCGTTCCCATCCGCGCCGTGCAGGAGGGATGATAGACCGTCTTGGCGAACTGGCGGCAATGGTCCTCGACGGCCTCGCGGGAGGTCGCGTCGGGACCGGGGGCGAGCTCCTCGGAGACGACTTGCGCAAGCGCGGGCGCCTTGAGAACCTTGCGACAGAATTCGACGCCGCGGACAAGCGTGTCGATATCCTCCTGCGTGGTCAGGTTGTTCGCCTGGATTGCGGGCATGGCCTCCGGATCGCCGGAGGAAATCCGCACGCTCCCCCGCGAGGTCGGTCGCAGGCAACAGGGATTGAGCGAAAGGCCGTGCCGCGCCGGCGCCTCGCGATCCGCATCCCCCACCAGCGAAGGCACGACATGGATCTGCACGTCCGGCCGGCCGGCGCCGGCGGTGTCGATGAAGCCGCCCGACTCGATCACGTTGGAGGTCAGAAGCCCCGTGCGGAACAGAAGATACTGCACGCCGTGCCGCATCGCCTTCAGCCCGCGATCGGCGCCGAACAGGCTCACGGGATCGCGTGTCGCGCCATAGACCGAGGCGCTGACATGATCCTGAAAGCCCTTGCCCACACCGGGCAGCACATGCCGCGTCCCGATCCCGTGGGGCGAGAAATCGGCAGGATCGCCGATCCCCGAAAGTTGCAGGAGCTTCGGCGTGCCGATCCCTCCGGCGCACAGGATCACCTCCTCGCGGGCGGTGAAGCTCTTGCGGGTGCCGTCCTTCATCCGGCAGGTGAGACCGGTGACCCGGTCCCCCTCGAGCGTCAGCTGTTCGGCACAGGCCTCGGTGTGGATCGTGAGGTTGCGATGCCGGCGCACCGGCCCGAGATAGGTCACCGCGGTAGAGGCGCGGCGTCCGTCGAAGGTCGTGGACTGGTAGAAGCCCACGCCCTCCTGGCGCGCCCCGTTGAAATCGGCATTATAGGGCGCGCCGGCCTGCTGTGCCGCACGGACGAAGGCATAGGCGAGAGGATGCCCGTAGGCGGTGTCCGACACCCTGAGCGGCCCGTCCGAACCGTGGAATTCATCTGCGAAACGGGCGTTGTTCTCCGCCTTCCTGAAATATGGCAGGACGTCGTCATAACCCCATCCGACGGCACCCTGCCGGGCCCAGCCGTCGTAATCCTCCGCGTCGCCGCGGATGTAGATCATCGCATTGACCGACGAGCTGCCCCCGAGGGTGCGGCCCTGGGGCACATGCATGACGCGGCCGTTCGCGCCGGGCTCGGGCTCGGTCGCATAGGCCCAGGTCCGGTGCGTTCCGATCACCCGCACGAAGGCGCCGGGGATATGGATGAAGGGCGTGCGGTCGCTCGGCCCCGCCTCGATCAGGATCACCGATCTGCCCGCGTCGATCAGGCGGCGCGCCACGACCGCGCCCCCCGATCCGGAGCCTATGACGATATAGTCGCAATCGCTCATCTCGGCTCATCCATTGAGTTGCGACACGAGCTTCGGCGTGAGATAGGCCATGATGCCTTCCGCGCCGCTCTCGCTTCCGTAGCCGGAGTCCTTCACGCCACCGAAGGGCGTTTCCGGCGCCGCGAGGCCGAAGTGATTGATCGACATCATCCCGGTCTCGATCCGTGTCGCCATGGCATGCGTGCGGTCGGTGCGCTTGGAAAACCCGAAGGCCGCAAGGCCGAACGGCAGGCGGTTTGCCTCCGCGACGGCGTCGTCCAGCGTCTCGAACCGGTTCACGATAGCGATCGGGCCGAACGGCTCCTCGTTCATGATCCGCGCGTCTTCCGGGACATTGGCGAGCACAGTCGGCGCGAAGAACCATCCCGCATTGCCGATCCGCGCGCCGCCCGTCTTCAGGTCCGCGCCCCTGGCGACGGCATCCTCGACGAGTTCGGACATGACGTCGATCCGGCGGGCATGGGTGAGCGGCCCCATGTCGACGCCGTCCCCGGTCCCCGCCCCCACCTTCAGCTTCTCGGCACCGGCAACGAAGCCGTCGAGGAACGCCTCGAATTTCGGCCCCTGGACCAGATAGCGCGTCGGCGCGGCGCAGACCTGACCGGCGTTGCGGAATTTCAGACCGACCGCCAGCGGAACGACCGTCCCGAGATCGACATCCTCGCAGACGATGAACGGGGCATGGCCGCCGAGTTCCATCGTGGCGCGCTTGATATGCTTTCCCGCCATCTCGCCCAGCAGGGACCCGACCTGCACCGACCCGGTGAAGGAGATCTTGCGGATGATGGGCGAAGGGATGAGATGGGCGGAAATCTCGGACGGCACCCCGAAGACGAGATTCACCACGCCTGCCGGCACGCCGGCGTCCTCGAAACATCCGACGAGCAGCATCGCGGAGGTCGGCGTTTCCTCCGGCGCCTTGGCGATGATCGTGCAGCCGGCGGCGAGGGCCCCGGCGATCTTGCGCACCAACTGCCCGACCGGGAAATTCCACGGCGAGAAGGCCGCGATGGGACCGACCGGCTCGAGGATCACCTTCTGTTCCACATTCGGCTGGCGGGACGGGATCACGCGACCGTAAGTCCGGCGTGCCTCCTCCGCGAACCAGTCGATGTGATCGCCGGCGCCGCCGGCCTCCATGCGCGCCTCGGCAAGCGGCTTGCCGTTCTCGCGCAGGATCGCCTGGGCCATGTCCTCGGCGCGCTCCCGCGCGAGCGACGCCGCCTTGCGCAGGATCTTCGCCCGCTCATAGGCGGAGGTATTCGCCCATCCGGCGAAGGCGCGATGCGCCGCGGCGAGGGCATCGTCGAGATCGGCGGCCTCGGCAAAGGCGACGTCGCCGATCCTGGTCCCGGACGCGGGATCGAAGACATCGCCGGTGCGTCCGCCGGATCCTGCGCGCCAGGACCCGTCGATGAAGAGAGAATGCGTCATGAAAAGTAGTCCTCAGATGGAGAGATGGTGGCGCTGCGCCGGCTTCAGGCCTCGGGCAGCGGAGCATATTCGGGGCGGGCGGGCGTGAAGACGTCGATATTGATCACCTCTTCCTCGCCCACGACCACCGCGTGATGCATCGTGTTGGGCGGCACCCTGATGATCGCGCCCGGCCCCATGCGCACGACCTCGTCTCCGACATGGAAGTCGACGGTGCCGGAGACGATATAGGCGATCTGCTCGTTCTCGTGCTTGTGCGGCTTGGGTTCGTGATCCGGCTGAAGACGATGCAGCGCGATGGTCGCACCGTCGCCGGAAAAGGCCTTTTGCTCGACACCGGGACGCATGGTTTTCCAGTCCAGTTTCGACCAGTCGATTTGATGGATCATCACGATCTCCTTTCGTTCATTCGCCGCCGCAGGAACGCTCTGCGGCCTGTTGCATGAGAGTTTTCGCGCCGGACAGAAGCAGGGACTGGTCGGCGCCGACGACGAAGACCGTCACGCCCCTGGCGCTCCAGCGTTCGACCTCGTCCGCCGAGGCCACGAACAGCCCCGCCTGTTTTCCCGCCGCCCGCGCCGCGGCGATGACGGCCTCGATCGCCTCCGTCAGCTCCGGCGAGCCGGCGTCGCACCCGAGCGAGAGGGCGAGATCGACGGGACCGACGAAAAGCACGTCGATGTCGGGCTGCGCGGCGATCCCGGCAAGGTTGTCCACCGCCGCGCGGTCCTCGATCTGGGCGAGGATGACGTTGGTCTCGTCCGCGAAGCTGCGGTAGGCGGCGGCGCCCATCGTGCCGTACCGCCCCGCCCGCCCCGACGGGGAGAAACCGCGCGCCCCGTGGACATAGCGGACCGCGGCGGCGATGGCCGCGGCCTGCTCCCCGGAGGTGACGTGGGGAACCATCACCCCGCCCGCCCCGAGATCGAGCGCCGGCCAGAGTGCGGCCGCCGACTCGTCACGCCCCCGCACGAGGACGGGCAGGCCCGTGGCGCGGCCGGCCATCACCATGAGATCGAGAGCGGACGTGCCGATCGCCCCGTGTTCCTGATCCGCGACCACGAAATCGAGGCCGGCAAGGCCGAGGAGCTCCACGACATGCGGATCGGGGATCTTGCCGAACGTGCCGATCACCCTCTCGCCCGCCCGGATGCGCCGCCGCAGCTCGCTCATTCCGCGAGCCCCACGAAACGCGCGGCATTGGTTGCGGTCATCGCGCGGACATCGCTGTCCGGATAGCCGAGCCTGAGCAGGAGCTCGATGATCGCCCGCATCCCCTCCACGGGCGTCGGATTGCCGTTCTGTCCCAGATCGGAGCCGAAGAAGGTGTTCTCGACACCGGCGGCGGCGATGACGTTCCGGAGGTGTTCGTCATCGAAAAGCTGGAAGGTCGAGGGAATGAACATGCAGATCGAATGTTCCATCATCACGCCCATGCCCACGAGATCGCGGATCTGGTCCATCGAACCGCCGTTCACATAGGTCGGGTGGTTGAGGAACAGTCTGGTCACGCCGCGCGCCCTGGCCTCCTCGTAGAAGGGAAAGGCCTCGTCGACGTGATGGTGGCCGGCGGACACGCAGGCGTCCGCCTCCGCGATCAGGTCGAGGATTTGCTTGACGTCATCGCGTACCGCGCCGTTGTCCCCGACCAGGCGCAGGCCCGCCGCCTCGACGGTCTTCTTGCTGTTCTCGGGAAACTTTCCCTTGAGATCCTTCGAGGTCTTGATGATGTGGTTTTCGGCATGCGCGGTCGGCATCCAGACGATCCGCGCGCCCTGCTTGAGCGCATAGTCCACCGCCGACGGGTTGAACCCGCCGAGCGGGTGGTTCATCACGATGGCGCTCAGCACCTCCGTCTCGCTTTCCATATTGTCGTTGAGAAGCGTCGCGATCGGCATGGTGGGGTAGTAATGATCCTTCAGGAGGATCGCCCGCATCCCCGCCTCATCCGCCTGTTTCAGCGCCTCGATATGGTCGATCTTGCGCGGATGCAGGGAGGGGCCGGAGTGGATGTGGAGATCGACCGCCCCCTTCATCAGGGCGTCGATGCGGGAGTCTGGATCTTTGTCGGGCATGTCTGGGCCTCCTTCGTTCAGCCGTTGGACGCGCCGGGAATGTACCGGCGCCAGTTTTCGTCGAGTTGCGGCATGTCCGCGAACCGCTTGCGCCGGTCCGCCGCCCGGCCCACGAGTTCCGACAGATCGGTGTCATGCGCCGCGCAGTAGGATGCGACACGCTCCACCGCGTCGCGCAGGACGTCGAAGCCGCGCAGCATGACCTCGGAGGACATGCCGACGGCGGAGGCCCCGGCGAGGACCATCCGCAGCACGTCCTCGCCATCGGTCGCGCCGTTGATGCCGATGAGCGCAGGGCCGTCGCCAAGAAGCGCGCGGCTGCTGGCGAGCCAGTGACAGGTCAGCGGCAGGTTCCAGAACCCGCCGAACCCGCAGCTCGTCGAGAGCACGGGGGCCTGCGTCTCGAGATCGGGCAGCATGCCGAGCGCGCGCCCGGCCATCACCACGCTTTCCGCGCCGTTCTCGAACGCGGCCGCGGCAAGATCGGGGACGCGTTCGCTCTGCCCGGTGATCTTGATCCAGACGGGGATGTCGACGGTCGCGGTCATCATCCGCGTGAGCCGTCCGATCCGTTCCGGATCGAGCACCGTGCTGACCGCTCCCTTCGCGGCCTGGCTCGCGTAGGGCGTGCCGATGTTGAACTCGAGAACCTCGAATCCCGCCGCCGCGATCCGGCGCGCCAGGGCGCAGGCAGGCTCTTCGGCCGCCAGGATGAGCGACGGCACATAAAGGCAGTCGTGCTCCCGCGCGAGCGCCCGCATCCGCAGCGACATCTCGAGCCAGTCCTCGAAAGGGTGCGGCGTCAGGCCGGAGCGCGAGAGGAGCATCGCCCCCTCCGGCGCCTGCGGCCCCCAGTCGACGGGCCGCCAGCGCGTGTCGAGCGCCACGTATTCCGCACGCGAGAGCTGATCCTTCGCGGCGTCGGATTCATTGGTGGACTTGCCGACCACGGCGCCGGCGCCCGCCTCGATCGCCGCCCGGATGCCCGCCTCCGGGATCAGGTGTTCGCCGGGTGCGGCAATGACGGGGTTCTTGAGGGTCAGCGACCCGATCTTCGTGGATGTGGACGCCATCAGTGCGCTCCCCCGATGAGATTCGGCACGGCGAGGACCACCTGAGGCACGAAGGTGATGAGCAACAGGACGCACAGCGCGAGCCCGAGCATCGGAAGCGCCCTGATGGAGACCTTCTCGACCGGCCGTCCGGTCACCGCCGAAATGATGAACAGACAGAGCCCTACCGGCGGCGTGACGAAACCGATCAGGACATTGAAGATGACCATGACCCCGAGATGGACCGGATCGAGGCCGAGCGTCTGGCCGATCGCCGTCAGCGCCGGCACCGTCAGGATCAGGACACCGATCGTATCGAGGAACATGCCGAGCACGAGCAGGATGAGATTGACCATCAGCAGGATCAGCACCGGATTGTCGGTGATCGTCGTGAGGGTCTCCACGACCATCTGCGGCACGCGCTCGATGGCGAAGATGAAGGCGAGGATGTTGGCCACAGCGACCAGCACGTAGATCGCGGAGGTGATGAGCGCGGTGGAAACGAACGCCTGCCTGAGGAAGGTCCAGTTCAGCGCGCGGTACACGAGGCCGGAGACGAGCAGCGCATAGATCGCGGCAATGGCGGCCGCTTCGGTCGCGGTGAAGATCCCGCCCCGGATGCCGCCGACGATGATCACCGGCAACAGGAGAATGGGCGCGGCCTCGCCGAACCCCCGGAGGATCCGGCGCAGCGGAAGGGCCTCGGTCCGCGGATAGCCGTGCCTGTGCGCCGTCCAGACCGCATAGATCGAAAGGACGCAGGCGAGCAGCACACCCGGCACGATGCCCGCGATGAAAAGCTGCGATATCGACGTGCCGGACAGGGCACCGTAGATGATCATCGCGATGGACGGCGGAACGAGCGGCGCCATGAGCGACGAGACGGCGATGAGTGCCGCGGAATAATCCACGTCATAGCCCTGCCGCTTCATGTCGGGCACGAGAACGGTGCCGAGCGCGGCCGCGTCCGCCGCCGCGGAGCCGGACACGCCGCCGAAGAGGAACGCGCCCCAGATGGCGGTGAGCGACAGCCCGCCGCGGAACCGGCCGACGACCGAATTGGCCGCCCCCACGAGCCGGCGGGTCAGCCCGCCGACATCCATGATATTGCCCGCCAGCACGAACAGAGGAATGGCCAGCAGCACGAAGTGGTCCATCCCGGCCACCATGCGCTGCGGCAACACCAGCAGGAACTGGGTCTGGTCGGTGAAATAGAAATAGCCGAGCGCCGAGACCCCGAGAACGAAGGCGATGGGCATTCCGGCAAGAAGCGTGACGACGAAGAACCCCGCAAGCCAGCTCATGAACTTGTCTCCTCGGACGGCGGCGTGAGTTTGAAGCCCAGCACCTCCTCGACGAGGACATGCACAGCCAGGAGGATCGGCCCGACACAGATTGCCAGATGGATCCAGAACAGCGAGACGTTGAGGGTCGAGGCGGTCTGGAGGCGCGTCCTCCAGGCGAAATCGGCGCCGTAATAGGCGATCACGCCAAGGAAGACGATCGTCACGACGCCCGAGGCGAGGTCGATCGCGCGCACCGCAGGGCGCGGCAGGAGTTCGACCAGGCCGCGCATTCCGAGAAACTGTCGCGCGGAATAGGCACGTCCGGCGCAGATCATGACGAGCCAGAGCATGACGTAGCGCATGACCTCCTCGGACCAGATGAGAGAGGCATCCGTCATGTAGCGGAACCAGACCTGAAGCCCTCCGACGACGAGCACAACCGCCGTCCCGAAGATGGCGAGCCCGTCGATCAGGGTCTGATAGAGCAAGTAGAATTTTTTCACGGGCACCCCTTCCATCGGCGTCGGATGCCGGCGGGCGTGGGCCCGCCGATGACACGGGAGTAAGAGCGCTTATTGCGCCCCGGACGCGCTGGCCGCCGCGACGAAGTCGGCGATCAGCGGATCCTGCGAATAGCTTTCGATCACCGGGGCGACCGCAGCGTTGAAGTCTTCCATGAAGCTCGCGGACGGTTCGATGACCGGAATTTCGCGGTCGGCGAGGTTCGCCTTCACCGTTTCGTCCAGCTCGGCGACGGCCATCACCTGCGGTTCGACGATCTCGTTCGCCGCCTCGCGGATCGCGGCCTGCTGCTCTTCCGTCAGACCGTCGAAGCGGGCCTTGTTGATCAGCAGGAAGCTCGGCCAGAAATAGTGACCGGTGAGCGTGACGCCGCCGGCGACCTCATAGAACTTCTCGCTCTCGATCGAGGTGAGGTTTATTTCGACCGCATCGAGCGTACTGGTTTCCAGCGCCGAATAGACCTCTCCGTAGTTCATCGGAGTGGGGTTCACGCCCACGGCCTGCCAGATGTCCACGAACAGCTTTGCCGGCGGCACGCGGGTCTTCTTGCCCTTCATCTGGGCAAATTCCTCGACCGGCTCCCCCACGGTCAGGAAATGGCGCTGTCCGCCGTCGTAAAGCCCCAGCGCGATCATCCCGTGCTTGTCGAGCGTGTCCATGATGGCGCGCGCCTCGTCGCTCACCGCCAGTTCGGCAAAGCCCGCATAGTCCGGAATGACTCCCGGAAGCTGGAAGGCGTTGATCGAAGGTTCGAGCGTCGCCAGCGCCGTCGCCGAATTCACCGTCATGTCGACCGTGCCGAACTGAACGCCCTCCATCAGCTCCTTCACGTCGCCGAGCTGGCGGGCGGGATAGATGTCGATCGTGACGTCCCCGCCGGAGATGCGTTCGACCGCTTCCTTGAAGCGCGCGGCGGTATCGTGGTTCGGATGCGCTTCGAACACGGCGTGGCCAAGGCGAAGGCTGACCGGATCGGCCGACGCGGCAGATGCTGAGACGGCCGCGAAGATCGCGGCGGCATGGAAAACTTTCATGGACTTCCTCCCTTGAGTGTGTTCTCTACTGGAGAACAGTGTTCTCTAAGGGTGATAGGTCGTTTTGGTTTTGTCAACCACCTCCTATCGCGGTCTTATGGAAGACGTCGGAAACGGAAAGGGCCCGGAGAATGAGCGACACGGTGAAGGCAAGCAGCGTAACCCTCGATATTCTGGAGCGAATCGCCTTCTCCAGCGGGGCCTACGGTGTGACCGAGATCGCAAGGTTCGCGGGCGTCGCGAAGAGCGCGGCCCACAAGCATCTCATGACGCTCGTTCAGCACGGATTCGTCGTTCAGGATCCGCTCACCCAGCGATACCGCCTCGGCCCGAAGGCCTGGCTGCTCAGCCGGAATGCGCCGGATCTCGACGATATCGCCACCGTCGCGGAACCGATCATGATCGAGGCCCGCAACGCCCTCGGCCTCGCCGTCGTCCTGAGCATTCCGATTCCGGAAAGCGCCTTTGTGCTCACCGCGCTTCCGAGCACGCATTCGATCGAGATCGGGGTGCGCACCGGCAGCCAGCTTTCGCTTCACGCCTCCGCACAGGGCAAGATCTTCCTTGCCTTCGGCGACGAACTTCAGCGCCGCGCCATCGACCTGCTGCCCATGCCCAAGATCACCCGGAGCACGCAGACGGACCGCGAGGCCCTGCGCCGCGAGATCGCGCAGGTGGTCCGCGACGGCTACGCCAGCGCGCCGGAACAATCCCTGCTCGGCGTGAATGCGCTTGCCGGGCCGGTGTTCAACTATCAGCAGCGGCTCATTGCCGCCGTGGGGCTCATCGGTTCGGTCCAGCACATCGAACATCCACCCAAGGCCGAACTCGTCTCAGCCCTTCTGGGACTGTCGCGCAAACTGTCCGCGGCCTTCGGATGCGACATCCCGCCCCACCTCCCCCGCCGGGACAAGGACGAGACGTGACCGCTCCCGTGCCACGCAACCGTGTCCCCGGACGCGGCGACGCGACAAGGCGGGCGCCGGCCTCGCAAGGGCCGGACGTCAAACCCAGCACGTGTTGCCCAACCGGAAGGCCCTGTCGCGCAACTGCCGAGGTCTGCCCTCCCTCCCCCGTGCTGACCTGCGGCGCGCAGATCCCCGACACAGGACGCCTTTGATCGGGGGGCGATGGAACCATGACTTGCACAAGCGGTTAAATGGCCATGGCAACCGATCAGCTCAGCAAGACCTTTGCCGCATTGGCCGACCCGACCCGGCGCGCGATCCTCGCGCAACTGTCGGAAGGTGAGGCGACGGTCAGCCAACTGGCGGCGCCGTTCGACATGAGCATGCCCTCCGTCTCAAAGCACCTGAAGGTCCTGGAGCGTGCGGGCCTCGTTTCAAAGAACGCGAACGGCCCGGCGCGGTGGTGTCGGTTGGAGACCGAACCGCTTCGCGACATCCATGCCTGGGCCGAGATCTACCGCGCCTTCTGGGACGGCGGGCTGTCGAAACTTGCAACGCATCTTCAAGAGGATCCCAATGGTTGACGAGACACATACGGGCAGGTTGGAAATCCAGCGCCGCTACCCGCATCCGGTGGACCGGGTTTTTCAGGCCTGGACCGACGCCGAACATGTGAAACCCTGGTGGGGGCCAGCCGACTTCACGGCGACGCAATTCGAGAACGATTTTCGCGAAGGCGGCGCATGGCGGGCCGTCATCGTCGGACCGGATGGCCACTCATACGGGCAGAGCGGCCGGTATACCCGGATCGAGGCCAACAGGCTGATCGCCTTCACCTTCCGCTGGGACGAGGACGATGCCCCGGACACCGAGATTACCGTGGGATTCGCGCCGGAAGGCGACAGGACTCTCGTCACCTTCCGGCAGTCTCCCTTCCGGGACGACGAAAGCCGGACCAGCCACGAGGCGGGCTGGCGGGAATGCCTCGACCGCCTCGGGGCGCGCCTCGGGGAGGGACGCCGATGACCACCGTCAAAGGAAGCTGCCACTGTGGCGCCGTCACCTTCGAGGCAGAGTTCGAGGAGCGTATCGAGACGAGCAGATGCAACTGTTCGATCTGCCGCAAGTCCCGGTTCTGGAAGACGATCGTGCCCTCTGATGCGTTCACGCTCCTGAGTGGCGGGGACAGTCTGCATTCCTACCGGTTCGGCCCCAAGGTGGTGGATCACCGCATCTGCGGAACCTGTGGCGTCAAGGTGTTTGGCACGGTCCCGATGGACGATATGGAATTTGTCGCCATCAGCGTTCCGTGCCTCGATCTGGACCCTCAGGCGCTGGCCGCCTTGCCGGTGCGTTTCGAGGATGGACTGCACGATGCCCAGGAGCGGGAGCCGGAAGTGACCTCCTATTTATAGCCGATCATGTCGCCACATTTGCCGAAGACGACCGCCGCACCCCCGTTGATGAGGACCACGGCCGCTAGGGCACGTACTCAATAAGTGTATTTCCGTTTGTAGCGTGTTGTGATTCACTTCTGCCAAAAGCGGGAGGGTTTCATGGCGCGGTACGATCTGAGCGACGAGGAGTGGCAACTGGTGGAGCCGCTCATTCCGAAGCCTGGCAAGGGCAAGCGTCGGGTTGATGACCGGCGGGTGGTGAACGGGATATTTCACGTGCTGCGGACTGGCGCACCTTGGCGCGATCTGCCGGAGCGATATGGCCCATACACGACCGTCTACAACCGGTTCAACCGCTGGGCCAAGCGCGGTATCTGGCTGAAAGTGTTCGAGGAACTGGCACAACGATCGCCGCAGTCGCTGCAGTTGATCGACAGTTCCATCGTCCGCGCCCATCAGCACGCCGCAGGTGGAAAAAAGGGGGCGAGGCTCACGCCATCGGCCGTTCTCGTGGCGGACTGAGCACCAAGATCCACGCCGTGGTCGATCAGGACGGCTTGCCGGTCCGGCTGCACATTACGGCCGGACAGGCCTCCGACAAGACGGTGGCTCCGTTGCTCTTGGACGACCTGCCCCCCGGCATCGTCGTCGCAGACCGAGGATACGACAGCCTGGCCTTGGTAAAGCGCGTGGCGGCGCGGGGTGGCGAAGCACATATCCCGACCCAGAGCCGCGTCCGCCTGCAACGCAGCGTCCCGCCCGATCTCTACCGCCGCCGCAATCTCGTTGAACGATACTTCTGCAAAATCAAACAGTTTCGCCGCATCGCCACACGCTTCGAAAAGCATGCGGTCAACTTCCTCGCAGCAGTCGCCCTCGCCTCAACAAGGATCTGGTTGCGATCAATTGAGTACGTGCTCTAGTCCTCACGCGAATTGGCGAGGTTCTGCTGCTCACGGGGGCTCAGGCCGTATCGGCGCTTGAAGGCCGTTGCGAAATGCGAGGGGTTGCGAAAGCCGGAGCGGCGGGCGATTTCGCTGATCGGATAGGCGAGTGTCCGTGGCCGGGAGAGCTCGGCATGGCCCCGCTCGAGCCGCGCATCGCGCAGGCAGGCGCATACGCTCTGCCCCGCTTCCTCGAATATCTGGTGGAGATAGCGCACCGATATCCCGACGGCCTCGGCGATCCCCTGCGGGTCGAGGTCCGGATCCTCGAGATGCGACCGGATGAAGGCGATGCTGCGATGATACAGCGCCCTGCGGGCGGACGGCCTGTTGAGCGGGAGGGATTTCTCGCCCCGTTCGATGGAAAGCGCCAGCAGATCTGCCAGATACCCGGTGCAGAGCTCGGCATCGAAACTGGAGATCGCCTCGACCTCGTTCCACAGGCCCACGAAGAATCCGTGAGACAGCCGGCTCACACCGGAGGAGACCACATAGGGAAACGAGGTTGTCCGGCTCACACCGGACAGCCGCCGTCGCAACACCTCGCCGGGAAGCACGAGGTTCAGAACCGCGGTCGGATCGCCGTGTTTCCAGATGGACGGGCTGCCCAGGTCGTAGAGGCCCAGTTCTCCGGGACGGACCGTCACCTCCCGGTTGTTCTGTGTGAGATGGATCGTCCCGGAGAGAGAGGTGAACAGGACGAGTTCATCCTTCTGGTCCTTCTCGACCTGCCTGTGCTGCCGGACCCCGAGCTGGTTGTTGGCATGAACGCGGGCGAACTTGAAATCCCTGATATCGACGCATTTGACCTCTGCCGAAAACTGCCGGTTCGGGGAAAACCGGAGGTCATAGGACGCAAAGACAGAGCTGATGAGATCCCTGTAGGTGTTCTTGTCAGTCGCGCTTCGGAGATGCACTTCCCGCTTCATTCCATGACTTCCCCATGCCATATCACAGGTGCCGCTTCTGCAAGAGCCCGGACCGGACCCGTCCATCGACGCCGCGCGGCGGGTCCGGCGGGGCTCATGCCCGCGGCCGCGCGCAGGGTGGCGGGAACGGATCGGTCCCGTGTCCCGGCCTCGAATTCCGGCCTCGGCACGGCCGTCGATCGGTGACCGTCCCCGTCGGGAGCCAGATCCGCCGTCCTCTCGTATCGGATGAAAAAAGCAAAACACCTCGCGCCGCAGTCGTCAACGCAGGATGGAAGAGGCAGGGCCCGGCGGTCCCGGAAACCTCTGCGAGGGGCTGCAAAACAGGCAGATCGTATCGTTTACGGCTCAAAAGGAGGTGTCCCTGCAAAGGCGAGAGCGATCCGCCTGCCGATGCCGCCCGGCGGATCATTCCGGCCCACGACCGGCGGCCGCCGGACAGACACTCCCGGCCGGAGGGTCGGCCCGCCGGGATGCGTCGTTTTCTCCGCCGCCCAAGACGCGGCGGACGATGCCTGCCCGCCGCGTCCTGGGGCATCATCCCGGAACCATGCCTCCCGGCACGCCTACAGCAGCCCCGCGTAATGGGAGGCGATGTCGTCCGCCGTGGTGAACCACACGCCCTCGTGCCCGGCGATGTATTCCAGTGCCTTCACGAGATACTTGTGGCGGAACGGCTGGCTGATGATGAACGGATGGAGACAGAGCGCCATCACCCGCCCGGTCTGTTCGCCGTCCGCATAGAGCTGGTCGAACTGGTCCACGACCATCTGATAGAACTGTTCGCCCGACAGGCTCTTTCCGAGGAACATCGTCACGTCGTTCAGCTCGATCGAATAGGGAACCGAGATCATCCCCGGAATGTTCAGCGGAAACGGCTGATCGTCCGCGCACCAGTCGAGCAGATAGGTCAGGCCCAGCTCCCTGAGCAGGCGCGGGGTCTCGAACGTCTCCGTGAGCGCGGGCCCGAGCCAGCCCTTCACCTCCTGCCCCGTCGCCTCCGCAATGGTGCCGACCACCTCGGTCAGATAGGCGCGCTCCTCGTCCACGGTCATTCCCGCCTGGAAGATCGAATTGTTCTTCCCGTGCGCGAGCCAGGCCCATCCTCTGTCGCGTCCGGCCTCGATCACCTGCGGATGGAACCGGCAGCAATCGGAATTGAGCAGGACCGTCGCCGGCAGCTTGAGGCGGTCGAGCGTTTCGATGATGCGCCAGATGCCGACCCGCAGCGCATAGTCGCGCCAGCCGTAGTTGAGAGGGTCCGGCGCGAGGGCGGCCGTGCCCGGAAAGATGCTCGTCGACGGCTTGTCGATCTCGTAATGTTCGATGTTGAGCCCGACATAGAAGGCCAGCCGGGCCCCGTCGGGCCAGGTGAGCTTCGGCCGCGAAACGATCGGCGAATAGTCGTAAAGGGTATTGTCCATGGTGTCCTCTCTCCGGTTTTCAGTCGCGTCATGGGGTCGTCGAAAGAGGACGCGGGACCGGTCCCGCGCCCCGGCGAAGATCCGCCCTATCCCGCGGGGGCCAGCCGCTCGAGCTGCCCCACCGTCTCGTCAAGGCCTCTGACGTCGCCATACTTGGCCTGGATGTCGAACAGCGCCTGGGCATGCGCGGGGCGGGAGCGGTCTCCGACCGCCTCCTCCACCACGATCGGCCGAAAGCCGTATTGCACGGCATCCACCGCGGTCGCCCTCACGCATCCGCTGGTCGTGCATCCGGTGATGATCAGGGTGTCGATCCGCCGCGCCTGCAAGCGGGAGACGAGATCCGTTCCGAAGAAACAGGAGGCATATTTCTTGTTGAAGACGGAGGATCCCGGTGGCTTGCGCAGCCGCGGATCGAGCTGGACCGCATCGGAGCCGGTTTCCAGATCGAACAGCCCGCTCATCTTGTTCCCCCACACGCCCGCGTCGCGGCAATCCGCCTCCTCATAGCTGACGATCGAGAAGAACGCGGGCACCGAGGCCGCGCCGGCGGCATCCAGCAGCGTGTTGATATGCCCGATCTGCACGCTCAGATCCGCGCCCAGAGGCAGGTCCGGATCCGTGAAGGCCTTCATGATGTCGATCACCAGAAGCGCGGGACGGTCTCCAAAGCCCATCTCCCCGCCGAACCCCCGCTTGCGGAAGAACTCCAGCTCATCGTGGGACGTGTCACTCATCGACCATTTTCCTTTCCTAATGTTCACAAGGTTCTGCGCGAGACGATGTGCATCGTCCCCGGCCGTCCCTCCCGCCGGGCGGGCGGCTTTGCGCAGGCGGTTTTCCACAGGGACAAGAGGCAACGTGCTGTCCCAGCCGGAAGCCGCCCCGCAGGCGCGGGGCAGTCCGCCAGAGGGCAGAACCGCCCTTCCCGATCAGAGGGAGGCCGAAGACAGATGCGGCATGATCCTGTCGCCGAAGTCGCGGATGCCCTTCAGATAATCGGGGAAACAGAGCATCACCCCGTCGATGCCGGTCTCCTCGGCCACCCGGTCGAGTTGCTCGGCCACGCGCTGATACGATCCACGGATCACCGGCATGCCCATGAACGCGGCATTGCCGTCCGCGGGATCGCGGTTGAGCGCGTTCTTCAACTGTTCCGAGGTGCCCGCCGGATTCGTATCGAGAGTGGCGCTGGCCATCACCGCGGTGATGGCTCCCAGATCGGCATCCTCGATGATCTTGCGGGTATGTGCCTCCGCCTCCTCGTCGGTCGCCTCCGCGACGATCTGGATGCAGGCGAAGGTTCCGACCTCGCGGCCGAGGTCACGCGCCGTTCCCTTGAGGTCCGCGACCTTCTGTTTCAGGGTCTCGCCCGAGGCCATCACGAAATTGCGGTCGCCCACCTCCGCGACGAATTGCATCCCGGCCGGGGACTGCCCGGCGGCGACGACCATCGGCTGATGTCTGGGCACCGGATAACAGGCGCAATCCTCGAGCGTGTAATGCTCCGTCTGCGTCGTGCACCGGCCGTCGGCCCAGAGCTGTCTCAGGATCGAGACATATTCCTTCGCCAGCTCGTAGCGGCGCGCATAATAGCTGTCGTCGGGCCAGAGACCCATCTGCGTGTATTCCGGCTTGTTCCATCCGGTCACCACGTTCAGCCCGCACCGCCCGCCGCTGATGTCGTCGATGGTCGCCACCATGCGCGCAACCACCGCCGGGTGATGCGCCAGCAGGGTGACGGAGGGAAACAGCGAGATCTTGCGGGTCACGGCCGCCAGACCGGCCATGAGCGTGAATGTCTCGAGGCACGAGTCCCAATAGCCGGTGCGTCCCCCGAAGCCGCGATATTTCATCATCGACAGGACCATGTCGAAGCCGAGCTCTTCCGCCTCGACCGATATCTGCTTGTTGTGCTCGAAGGTCGGCTCGTACAAGGATGTCGAGCCGGACAGGATATAACCGTTGGAGCCGTTCGGCAGAAATATTCCGTATTTCATGTTTTCTCCCTCCATCCCGCATCTGCAAGGTCGTGCGGGCTCCCGCCATTAGGTTTGGAGCGGGATCTGGCGGTCAAGCCGTCGATGCCGCGCGTGCGCTGTGGGAAAGAAAACTCCGCGCTGAGGGAACAGACGCTCGGGATCATGGATCGGCGCAGGCCATTTTTCGGTCCGCGCCGCCCTCCGGGAACCGGATGCCGGACCCTGCCGGCTGCGGCCTCGCGGGTGCGGTCAGGGAAGATTGCCATCAGGACGATGCCGGGCCCGAGCGACGCGCCCGCGACAGGTAAGCGCCGCTGCGGCAGCAGCCCGGCGGGCGTCAGACCTTGCCGTTCGCCGACAGCATGATCGCCAGCGGTCGCGTCGGTTCGATCTCCGCCAGGACGATGATCAGCGTGGCGGTCAGCGGCACCGCCAGCATCGCCCCCGACAGGCCCCAGAGCGCGCTCCAGAATGCAAGCGCCAGCAGGACGACGAAGGGCGACAGGTTGAAGGCGCGGCTCATCATCATCGGCTCGAGATAGGAGGCCACGAGGATCTGGGCCGAGGTCAGCAGCACCGCCAGCGCCCCGGCCCGGCCCAGGCTGCCGAATTGCGCGAGGCTCAGCAGCACCGGAAAGATCACCCCGATCATCGAGCCGATGTAGGGGATGTAGTTCAGGAGGCCGATCATGATCGCCCAGAACAGCGCGAATTCCAGTCCGAACAGCCACATGATCGCAAAGCAGATGCCGCCGAGGATGATGTTCACCACCGTCTTCACCGACAGGTATTCCCCGATCCGCGCGTTGATCCGCGCCAAGAGGGCCAGCGTGCGCTGCCCCCTCTCCTGATCGTTCAGCGCCAGCACCAGCTTGGTCGCCATGCGCCCGCGTTCGGCCATGAAGAAGAAGGCGTAGAGCACCGCCAGGAACAGCATGCCGCCCAGCCCCTGCATCGAGGAGAGCACCGGGGAAATCCAGGTCTGCACCCGGACCTGCCCCAGGGTGGCATCGCGAATGGTGGCCCAGGTCGGCTGGTCCTCGATGCCCAGCATGCGGGCGGCGCGGGTCACCAGCGCGTTCAGGTTGTCCTCATAGCGCGGCAGGACGGTCGTCACCTTGGTGATCGTGTCGATGATGTAGGTGAAGACCAGCGCCACCAGCACCACGAAGACCAGCAGCGCCAGCGCCCGCCGGTAAGGCGCGCCCAGCCGGCCCAGCAGCGGGAGACGCTGCATCCGCTGCGCGGCGGAGGACAGCACGTAGAGCGCGATCATCGCCACCATGACCGGCAGCAACACCTGCTTGCCGATGTGCAGCAACCATCCCAGCATCAGTGCAAGCGCGGTGAAATAGGTGAAGTTACGGATTTCGACGTTCATTTCGGGAGATGTCCGGCTTGCAAGGGGCTGTGTTGCCCCAGCTTAGCGATCTGGCGCCCACAGGGAAGCCATGCGGCACCAAAGTGTTGCCGGCTGACGAAAAGATGATCATTCCCGCGGCAGGACATCAGCCGGCCGTCGTCCCGAGATCCGCGCGGCGTCGCCTTGCCCGGCCACCACCGCGCAACCTGCCCCCGTCATGCTGAACCCGACCTCTCATCTCCGCCGCGCTCCCTCCCGGCGCCTGCGCCGATCCTCCCGGATCGGACAAACGGCCACCCGGCCTGAAAGGCTCCCGCAAGTCCTGCGGCACGGGCCGCCGGAAAGAGGTGTCACGCCCTCGCCCTGCCATAAATCCATCCGCCACGCATCGAAAGCGGACGCCCGAACAAAGTCAACCCGCGGCGCGCGCCGATCCGGACGGTCCATGACGTCGGATGCGCCCGCCGCGACGCGGTCCACGGTCGGCCCAACTGCGCAGGATGCCCGACACCCGCATCATTTCAACCGGTCGGGAAGCGGGATGAAGTCCTCCTCGTCGCCGGGAGGAAGACGGAACCGGCCATGCGACCAGTCGCCCTGCGCCCAGGCCTCCTTGGCCGCGTCGATCTTCTCCTGCGAGGAGGCAACGAAGTTCCACGAGATGTATCGCGGACCGTTCATCGTTTCGCCGCCCAGCACCATGATCCGGGCGCCCCGCGCGCCGGCCCTCAGGCTGATCCGGTCGCCGGGCCGGAAGACCATCATCCGGCCCGCCTCGAATGTCTCGCCCGCCACGACGATGCTGCCCTCCACGACATAGACACCGCGGTCTTCGTGATCGTCCGGCAGCGGCAGCCCGGCCCCGGCAGCCAGCGCCACATCGGCATAGAAGGTCTCCGTGAACGTCTTCACCGGCGCACGCGCGCCCCAGGCGGAGCCGAGGATCAGCCGCACCTGCTTGCCCCCCTCCTCGAGGACGGGCAGCGCCTCCTTTCCATGGTGCTCGAAGGCGGCCTCCCGGTCCTCCTCCTGTTCCGGGAGCGCGACCCAGGTCTGGATGCCGAGGAGCGAACCGGGCTGCCTGCGCATCGCCTCGCTCGTGCGCTCGGAATGCGTCACCCCGTTTCCGGCGATCATCCAGTTCACCTCGCCGGGAGAGACCAACTGGTCGGCTCCGGTGCTGTCCCGGTGATGAAACTCCCCCCGATAAAGATAGGTGACGGTCGCGAGCCCGATATGCGGATGGGGCCGCACGTCGATCCCGCCCCCGGTCAGGAAGTCGGCCGGGCCCATCTGGTCGAAGAAGATGAAGGGCCCGACCATCTGCCGTTTCGGCGCAGGCAGCGCGCGGCGCACTTCGAAACCGCCGAGGTCCCTCGTGCGGGGAATGATCAGGGTTTCGATCGAGTCCAGGGATCCGGCATCCGGACAGTCGGGGGATTGGATCGGTGTCCAGCTCATGATCAGTCTCCTGTCGATGGTGATCCGCCCGCGGGCCGGATCGTGGGGTGCAAAATGCCCGCGGCACCCGACCGAGGTCGATCCGGTGTCCGTGGTTCAAACCGTCGATCCGGTCGGACGGCCTCGCCGGGCTCATGTCTGGATGACATCGGCCCATTCCGGGTGGCGCTGCGCCTGGGCACGCACGAAGGGACAGAGCGGCACGATCCGCTGCCCCTTCGCGCGGGCGTCCCCGACCAGCCGGTTCACCAGCGCAGAGGCCGCACCGGTGCCCCGCATCGTCTCCGGGACGAAGGTGTGATCGGCGATGATCAGAACGTCGGACACTTTGGAGACGGTGAGTTCACCTTCCCCGTCGATACCTTCGATCCGGGCGACGTACCGCCCCTTGGTGTCTTGATCTTCGTAGGAGATTTCGATGGAGGTATCGGGCATCGGAGCAGCCTTTCTGAACAGGAACGATGGCCCCGGCCGCGAGACAACAGCCGGGCGGGTGCCGCGTCACGCCGCTCGGGGACGTGGCGCGCCGCGGCCTGCCTGCGGCGCCGAGGCGCCTCATGCCCTATGGTATAGGCGGAATCGGCGGCCGGGCCATAGGCGGCGTGCATGGTCCACGCGCCCGCGTGGGGCGCATGGCCGCACTCGAGCCCGCAGGGATCGCGGTGGAGCACCGCATCACTCGGCGGCCTCTTGCGAGCGTCTTGTCTGGATCAGCGCTGCGATTTCAGGGCGGCAGGAACCACAGTTGCTGCCAGCCTGAAGTGCTGCCCCGATTGCATCGACCGAAAAGAGATGCTGCGTCTCGATTGCGTCCACGATTGTGTTGACGCCTACGCTGAAGCACGAACACAGGACCGGGCCTGGATCGGGGACATCGGCGGGGACACGTCCCGACAGAACGGTCGGCACAGCCGAAGTCGGTAACGTCGCGAGATAGTCGCGCGAAACAGCGACGGGCTCGGGGGCAACGAAGAGCGCAGCCAACAGCTGTTCGTCGCGGGTCAGCGCGATCCGGGCGATGCCTCGTGCGTTGTCGACAATCGAGGACAGGGACACATCCTCAAGACCGAACAGACGCAGCGCTGTGTTTTCCCAATCCGAAATTTCCGATCTGCCAGCCAGTTCAGCACGATAGCCCTTCCGCGACGGGACATGTGCCCAATAGGCGCAATCGGGCCGCATCGGCTGGGATGACACCGCGAAACCGTACCATTTTGCATCAAACCGATGGAGTGCCACGACACTGGCCTTGCTTTCCGGCTGCCCGGAGATCGGATCATAAACGGGGGCGACAAGATCATCGACACGCGCCGTCGGTGCATTTTCTCCGGTCCAGTGCATTGGCGCGAAGACTTGACCGCGCTGCACACTGTCCGTGATCCGCGCGCGCAGAATTGCTTCGCCATTGGGGCTTCTGGCCTGCACCAGATCGGCCGGGGCAATTCCCAGATCCTGGGCATCTGTCGGATGAATTTCAAGAAACGGCTCGGCCAGATGTGCCGAGAGGCGCGGGCTGAGGCCCGTGCGGGTCATCGTATGCCATTGATCACGGATGCGACCCGTGTTGAGACGGAACGGATAGCGACGGCCGGTTCTGGCCGCAGGTTCGCGATATGCGGTGGCAACGAGACGCGCCTTGCCATCCGGGTGATAGAATTTCCCGTCCGCAAAGAACCGGCCACCCTGTTTCGTGTCACTGACCGGCCAGCGCGTCGGGGCGAGAGCCGCGTAATCCGCGTCTGACAGGTCGCGCAGGGCCGAAATATCAAAATCCAGCCCAAAACCCCCTGCGATGCCCGACAGGCGCGCGTATTCGCGAAAAATATCCGCTTCGCCCGCGTAGGAGAATGCGCGGAGGGAGTGTAACAAATACCGAACTCTCTCCGTCCTTGGCGGGCACAATTTTTATTGCTGGCACCTTTCCGCTTCGATAGCGTTTGACCAGCCCAGAAATTGGGCGCGCACAGTTCGCGTGCGCACAGGGCTGATCGGGAGCGCGACGTGGACAGGGACAAGGCTGAACTTCGCTGGGGGATCGAGCAGCGGCTCGAGTTCATCGAGTTCCGCCTGTTCTGGGAGGGGCACGTCAACCGCATCGACGTGATGCAGCAGTTCGGCGTTTCGGTGAACCAGGCATCCTCTGACCTGAATCGCTACATCGCGCTGGCGCCGGACAACATGGTCTACGACAAGAGCGCGCGCACCTATGTCCGTGGCCCGGACTTCGACTGCAAGTTCCGCCCGCCAGACGCAGCGCATTACCTCGCCCAGCTCCGCCTGGTTGCCGACGATGTGCTGGAGCGCGACGACTGCTGGATCCCTGACCTGCCACCCTACGCATCCGCCCCGACGCCGGTTCGCGGCGTTGAGCCGGCGACACTTCGCTCAGTCGTCGGTGCCATCCGCCAGTCCGAGGCGATCGAGGTTAAGTACCAGTCCCTGTCGAGCCCGGAGCCGCGGTGGCGCTGGATCGCTCCGCACGCCATCGTGTTCGACGGGTTCCGCTGGCATACGCGGGCGTTCTGCTTGACCGATGACTGCTTCAAGGACTTCCTGCTCTCGCGGATCCTCGACATCCGCGGGTCGCGCGAGAGCGAAGCGTCAGCCGACGATGATCGCGACTGGCATTCCGAGGTCACGCTGGAGGTCGGGCCCCACCCCGCCCTTTCGGAAAATCAGGCAAAGGTCATCTCGCTCGACTACGGGATGCGTGGCGGCAAGGCAGAGATCGTAGTCCGGCGCGCGCTTCTCTATTGCGCGCTAAGGCGGCTTGGGCTCGACACAGACCCGGCCGCGCGGCGCCCACAGGATCAGCCGATTGTTCTATTAAATCGTGAGGCTGTGACAGGCGGCAACAAAAATGCCTTTGGAGTGCACGGGTAAGCGTGATTGGGCGAATGTTTGCAGTGAGATATATCGATCGGAAATCGAAATGAACGACGGCTCTGCGCACTCAACTATTCAACCAGGCAGCTTCGTTGAAGTCCGAGGTAAGCCATGGTTGGTGGAATCGTTGGTCGGCGAGGACGGCACCCTTCCCACAATAGCCTTGTCCTGCATCTCAGACGACGCCCAGGGTGAACAGCTCGATGTCCTATGGGATGCTGAGATTGGTAGAAGAGTTCTCGACGAGGATCGATGGGCAAGCATTGGTGTCGGTCATCCCGACAGCGCCGACGTCCTAGCGGCTCACATCCGGGCAGTTCGATGGCGATCCGCGACAGCCGCTGACCGGGATCTGCTCCAGACTCCTTGCTTTCGCCGCATGGGCGTCTTACGTTTATGCTATCGATCAAGTGAAGGTATGACCATGGCCGAGACCGCGACCCTGTCCTCGAAGTTCCAGATCTCGATTCCCAAGGCGATCCGGGCCGCCCAGCACTGGGAGGCCGGGCTGACCTTCGCCTTCATCCCGAAAGGCACGGGCGTTCTGCTTGTGCCGGTGCCCAAGCGGGAGGCGCTGAAGGGGCTCGCGCGAGGGGCGTCCGCCACCGATTATCGCGACCGGACGGATCGGTTCTGATGATCCTCGTCGACACGTCGACGTGGATCGAGTGGCTCGTCGGTTCGCCGACCGGCGAGAAGCTGTCCGAACATCTGCCCGAACAGGCCGACTGGCTCGTCCCGACCATGGTCCAGCTCGAGCTGGCGAAATGGCTGACACGCGAGGTCGGCGAGGACAAAGCCGATCAGGTCATCGCCTTCACGCAGGTCTGCCATGTGGTGCCGCTCGACACCGAGATCGCGCTGGCGGCGGCGGAGGCGTGCCGGGAGCACAAGCTCGCTACTGCCGACGCGATCATCTTCGCAACCGCCCGCGCACAGGGCGCGACGCTCCTGACCTGCGACGCACATTTCCAGGGGCTGCCCGGCGTCACCCTGATCGAGAAGATCAAGGCCTGAAACCCGGGGCGCCATTCGCGCTCAGCTCCTCGTTCAGCTTCCGGACCATCACCGCCTCGATGACGGGCAGCAGTTCGGCCATGGCGAGCGGCGGCACGCCGAGGGCGTCACCGAGCGCCAGCGCGGCGGACATGTCCCAGCCAATCACCGCGCCGGGGAGCACGCGCAGCTGGCCGCCGAGACGGCCGACGAGGTCCCAGACCTGCCAACCCTCCGGAGTTTCCGGACGGTTCAGCCGCGCCGGGCAGTCCGAGCAGGCTTGCGTACAGGCTTCGCAGTATCGGTCGCCCCCGCCGAAGGACCATTCGGCGAGAGCGCGGAGGCGTTTTTTTCCTGTTCCAGCAGCAGGCCCTTGGAGACGTAGGTCAGCTGGAACGCCTCGAAGATTGGCCAGATGTCGAGCAGCGCGTCGATGGCCTCGGGGCTGGGATTGATCGGCTTCCCGTCGGCGTCGCCGATGCCCTCCCAGCCGAGCACCGCGCGGCGGGCCAGTGCCTTGGCGAAGGCGACCGCGCGTTCCTCGTCGGAAGCCTCCTCCGGCACAGCTTCGACGGCCGGGTCGCTGCGCGTCGCCACCATCAGTGCCGTGGTCAGCGGGCGCAGTTGCACCCGGACGCCGGGCGCGAGGTCATGCCAGCGGGGCGCGTTCGTCAGGTCGAGAGCGAGCATCAGTACACCTCTATGTCGTTGATCAGGGTTGCCGTGCACATCCGGCCGACAGTGCTGTCGCGGGCGGCCTGCCAGTCGAAGGTGGCCTGCACACCCTGTGGGCCCGAAATCTCGATGCGCGGGCGTGGCAGGTAGACGGCGTGCACCGTGAAGGTGAAGCTCTCGCCCGAGGGCAGGACGTAGGCGAATTCCATCTCGCAAGCCTCGCCGTTGATCGCCTGCGTCACCAGCGTCTGGTCGGCGAACCGCACCTCGATCCGACCGGTCAGCGCCGCGATGGACGGGTCGGCGCCGTCAATGCGGCCGTCGTTTCGGATCGTCTCGATGCGGTCGAGGTTGTTGGCATAGGTGATCTCGGCCGAGACCACGTTGCCGAGGGCGGTCCCATTCCGGGTGATCGCCCCGTTGAAATGGCCGAAGCGCTTCAGCTCCAGCGCAGCAGGCGTTCCGGCGCTGGTGGTCGTGCCCACTGTCTCGCCCTGCGCGACCAGCCGCGCGGTTGCGGTGAGCAGGCCAGACCGCTGCATCTGCCAGGTGATCTGGTCGAGCACGCAGCCGGAATACGTCGCGTAGCGCGGCACCTCGGGCATGCCGGTCTCGATCGACATCGAGGGCAGCGTCCAGGACCCCGACTGGAACTCGTGAGTGTACGGGGCCTCGACGCCCGTGGTCGTGGGCGCGCCGAAAGCCGCCTTCAGCCAGAAGCCGAAAGCCTCGGCGTCGAGTGGCACGACGACATCGCCATCGGCCGTCACCGCGTCCTTGATCGGCGCCAGCGGATCGCGGCCGTAGCCGAGAAGCTCGGAGTTCAGCAGCGGCTGCTCCGCCCCGAGCGAGGTGCTGGCGAAGGGCATGCGGATGAAGCCGCTGGCGGGCGGCGTTCCATAGGTCGTCTCGAACGCAAGCGCCATCAGCGCCCGCGCCCCCTGGGCTCGTGCCATGGTGTTCTCCTCGGGTTGTCGGGATCAGCCGAGCGGATCGGCCGTGGAATAGTGCAGCACCACCGGGATCACGGCGGCCTTCAGGCTGGCCGCGCCCTCGACGGGCAGATCGACCGGGCGCGGGGCTTCCGCCTCGACCCAATCGCAGAGCCCGCTCAGCGTGCGGTCGGCGGCGAGCGCCGTGCCGATGCTGGCGGTCAGCGCGTCGAAGGCGGTCTCACGTGCAGCGCCCTGCACGACGGCCTCAATCTCGGCCCGGTGCTGGTAGTGGTAGCGCAGCGGAGAGAGCGTCACCTCCGGCTCCCCCGGCTCACCATCGCGCAGGATCAGCAGGCCCTCGGCCGGGACGCGCTCGGGCAGCACGTCGCCGCGCAGGGCGGTGGCGGGTAGCGCCGACAGCCGCGCGTGCAGCGCGGCGAGGATGGTTTCGCGGAAGGTAAGCATGCCGAACCTGTCATAATTCGCTATGTTGCGAGCGCTCATCCGAGCCAGAATCGGAGATATTCATGGGCCGACAATGGCGGAACCGATAATGACCGACTTTCAACCAGAGCCGCGTGCTTCAGCGGAAATCTTTGCAGACTTGCGTAGCCTTGCGACCTCAGACGGAGCATTACACGGTATTTCAGAGATCATCTATCGCGACTGGGTCTATACGATCGATACGCAAGAGCGAACCGTTGTCGATGATCCGGAGCACCGTTGGTCGACTTCCCGCCTAAACAAGCCGGAATTGATGCTCCTGCTGGGATTGGCAGTCCAGTCTGAGTCTGATCGAACACACACTGTGCTCTGCGACGCCTCGGTCTTCATGTCGGAGGCTGACCGGCTTCTTCGGGAGCTTCACGACCGCGTCATGATCGACGTCAAGTCTGCGCTGCCCGCAAACCTGCTTGAGGTTGAGAACCCCCTTGATGTTGTCGGTCCGATGGCCCGCGAAGCCATTTATTACGCTGCAGAAAGTTTCTATCTCCATCAGTTCCTACCGTTTATCCGGCAAAGATACCGGCGCGACGGCGACTGGCTTCTGCGAAATAAGGGTATTTCTATCCTCCCGATGATCGAAATCGCCCGGTTCATCTCGGACCGGATCAACCGACAGATGTCAGTGGTCGGTCAACTCCGTAAGTCGGGCACCGCCCTGAATAGCGGTGACCTGACCAACAGCCTAATGATCCCGCTCGCGGACCTTCGGCGAAAGTTCAAGGGCAAGGCGGACGCGTTCGACCGACTGTTCGCGATCGATGTGACCGCGACGAATCTCGGTTTCACGGATCCGTTTGCGATCAACGAGACCATGATTTGCCCGATCATTCGGATCGGCGATTTCCTTTACGTTCCTAATCAGTATCGGCTCTTCGAAACGCTCTATGAGAGCCCCTTCTACTGGATGTTGCGGGATGAGAAATACATGGAAATCGCGAAGACTAACCGCGGCACTTTCCTTGAGGCTACCGCAGCGCACATCCTTCGATCCGTGTTCGGGCCGGAGAACGTCCATGAGAACGTGACCCTCTACAATGGGACGAAAGACAAGGCGGGTGAGATCGACATCCTCGTCACATACGGAGAGTTCGTGCTGGTCGTCCAAGCGAAGTCTAAGCGGATCACCATGCAGGCTCGGGCAGGTGACAAGGCCGCATTGCGCCGGGATTTCCGTGACGCTATCCAGGCCCCATACCGTCAGGCGCTGACGTGCGCACGGTTGATTAGAACGGGCGCCACCTGCGTTCGGCCTGACGGAACCAAGATCGAGGTGCGCCGTGTGAATCGGTTGTTCCCGATGGTGGTCCTGAGTGACCACTTCCCCGCGGTAACCATGCTGGCCCGTAGCCTTCTAGAACGCGAGAAGGAAATTGCGCCCGTCATCTGGGATCTTGGAGTCTTGGACTGTGCCGCCCGGCTCTTTCCGAACCCGGTAGACATGATCTTCTACCTGAAGAGCCGCTCGGACCTGTACGACCAAGTCATGTCGGAAAGCGAGCACTGCTTCATAGGCTTCCACCTGACGCACAAGCTGGCCCTGCCGGATGAGTTCCACGGTCTGGTCATCGACAGGGATTACGCGCAGCCGGTCGACGACTTCATGATGCCCTTCGATGTGGGTGTAGAGGGTATCCGCCCGATAGGGATCCTGGAGCGCTTTGATATACCGATTGTCACCGATCTCCTGAGGGAGCTGAGGTCCAAGGGGCCAGAAATCGCCGCGGTGGTGGTCGATCTCTACGACTTCTCAAGTGAGATGCTTCGCGACATGGCGGCGCATATCACTGAACTTCGAGAAGAGGTAGCCGCAGGGAAGGCACTTAAGGCATTTTCGATCCCAACCACGGCTGGAGGCCTGACTTACGTTGTAGTTGACCGTTTGAGCGAGAAATCACGCGCAGCAGCGAGCAGCATTGGCAGAAAGCACAAGTACGACACCAAAAGCTCGCACTGGTACGTGATCGTCGATTGTATCCAGACCAGCAACCCTATCGATGAGCTTGGATGCCTTGTTTGGGAATGGCAACAGGATCACGAGGAGCAACGACTTGCCGATCAGATATCAGGTTTGTTTAGATCGAGTCGCTCTGTCATTCAGGTGGGTGATGCATCAAAGGCTCTAGCGGACAAGGCAAAAGATGCTTCCACTTGAGTCTCCTCGCCGATCGATAGCCTCCTTCAGCCAAACCGAAGATCAGACGAGCATTGATGATCGAGGGTACCCGCTGTTCCATCGCCGATGGTAATGGACGCGCGATTGCGTAACCCAAACCACAATCGTTTAACGCATTCGCGCCTCCACCCAGTTCGCCACGATCAGCCCCGGCACGCTGTCCAACGCCCGATCTGCATCCCGCGCCAGATCCAGCCGCTTCGGCAGCTTGACCTGCGGCACCAGCAGGAAGATCGGCGCGGTGACCTTTCCGCGCCCGGTCTTCGAGCGCGACACCACCGCCTGACCCTTTGTGTTCAGCCGCCCCTCGGCAACCAGGAGGCTCGGGCCGGCGCGGCGATAGACGAAGCGCAGGCGCAGACCGCGTCGCCGTTCCCATTCGCCGGGCGTGATCCTGCCGCCGCGCAGGGATTTGCCTGCGGCGGGCAGCGGGATCGCCAGCCAGAACCCGTTCTTCGAGCGGATCAGCGGGCCGGTGTCGTGCGCGCCGACGATGACCGGGGCCTTGGACCAGACCAGCGCCGCGGCGTCGAGGCTTTCGCCCGACCTCGGGAAGTTCTGGCTCCGGATCGAGTTGGCGAGCCGTGTGCCGAGTCCCGCGCCGGTGATCTGCAGCCGCCACGCCGATTTCAGCCCGGTCCCGGCCTCGCGCATCGCGGCGGTCGGCCCACGGGCAGAACCGGCATTCGAAGAAGTCGCGATTGGCGGCAATGCGCGGGAGCAGCTCGCCTGCATCGGTCGCCCGCAGGATTCGCACGCCGCGGTCGGACATGCGCTGCGCGAGGTCGGCATCGAAGGCAACCTGCTCGTGGTGCAGCTCGGCGGTGTCCTTGTTGATCGCGGTGAAGAGCGCGGGGTTCGCGCTGATGCCCGGCACCGTCGCTTCCATGTAGGCTTGGTACAGCGCGATCTGCGCGGCATAGACCGGCTTCGCGGCGGTCACGCCCTTGGCCACCGTCTCGCGCCAGTTCTTCGCGTTCATGGTCTTGCATTCCCAGAGGGCCGGGGTGCGCAGCCCGAGCGCCGCGGGGGCCTCGGAGACGATCCCATCGACATGGCCGCGGATGCGCCCGGCCGCGACCGAGAAGCCGAACTGGCCGCCGTCCCGCTTCTGGGTGACCAGATCGAGCCCCGCCGCCCGCAGCCAGCGGATGGCAAGATCCTCGAGCTCGTGCCCGATCGCGAAGATCCGCAGCGACCGACCCGAGAAGTCCTGGCCCTCGTCCTTCGGAGCGCCCGCGAATTCGAACTGCAGCGCCCGCTCACAGGAGTGCCCAAGCCGGGACGCACCCAGATAGTCGCGCGGCGGGGTTGCCTCGCGCTCAGCCTCGAGAGCCGCGTCCACGGCCGCGTTGATCCGTTCGGCGAAACCGGGGCGCTTGTTGTAGTCCAGCATCAGAACGGAATCTCCGACTGGCTGGCGATCTCGGCCATCTCGGCGCGGAAGGCCTCGACGGTGGTGACGATCAGCCGGTGCATGTCGTTCTGGGTCAGTTGGCCCAGCGGCCGGTCCCAGCCGATGCGCTCCATCTCGGGGGCAAGCGCGCGCATGACGGCGGGCAGCGCCTGGGTTTCTTCTTCGGTGAAATCGACCATGCTCAGTCCTCTCTTCGCTTTGCGGGTGAAGGCCGCTTGGCAGCCCATGGAGCAGAACCAGCGGCGGGTGCGGGTTGGACGCGGTCGGTGGGGATCAAACCAGCCGAAGCCGCGGGTGCGCGCAGTGCAGACGGCGCAGAGGACCGGGCGCGGATGCCAAAGGCGATCACAGCGCGGTCGATCCGGAGCCTCTGCGGGCGGGGATGGGATTTGCGCGACATGGTTCACGCGGCCCTCCGGTCAGGCGCGGCCGACATGACGAGCCGGCGAATGTCGCGCCGGTTGAACTGGAAGGTGATCAGCGCAGACGCCCTGTAGCGGGTGAGCCCGTAATCCTGCTGCTGTTCGGGCGAGAGGTATTGCAGCTGTTTCTCCGTCGGCGGCTGGGTCAGCCAGCGCTTCGACTTGAAGGCGCTCTCGTCGCTCTCGTGGGCGTTCAGCCAGTCGTCGGCCTGCGCGAGGCAGACGGTGCGATCGCCGATCCCCGCGGCCTATTCCGACTTCGCCGCGCCGATCTTCGCGGGCTACGCCAACCCCGGCCCGACGACCCGCGAAAGCGATGTGGCCGAGGCGGTCTGGCTGGCGGCGACCGACCCGTCGGACCGGCTGCGCTATCCCGCCGGCGCCGACGCCGTAGCCTTGGCAAAGGCGGCGTGATCCCGCGGGCAGCCGGGGTCCTCCGGCTGCCGCCCCGGCACAACAGGGAGACCCAGATCGAGACCGACTTCACTCTTTCCATCAACGGCCGCCGGCACGAGGTGACGGCCCCGGAGGACATGCCGCTGCTCTGGGTCCTGCGCGAAAGCCTGGGCCTGACCTGCACCAAGTGCGGCTGCGGCGTCGGCGCCTGCACCGTGCATCTGGACGGGATGGCCACCCGTTCCTGCCAGATCGCCGTCGCCGATGTGGGCGAGGGCCAGATCACCACCATCGAAGCCATCGGCGCGACGCCCGAGGGCCGGGCCGTGCAGGACGCCTGCCGAAGCAATAGCCGACCAGAAGCATCCGGATCATCAGTTCGGGAGCGACGGAGGGACGGCCGGTGTGGCTGTAGAAATCTACAAGATGGGCACGGATGCTGCTCCGATCGACGAACCGCTCGATGGATCGAAGTAGGTGATCTTGTGGAATGTGATCCTCAAGCGAGAACTCGTAAAACAGCGCCGGCTGAGCCTTCTGCCTAGGCCCCATCATTGCCGATCGTCACCTTCGACCACTGGAATTGAAACAGCAGTTCAGGGTTCGATCAAGGAAGTGTTTCTCAACAAAATACGCCGTTTACGATGCCCGCGCGGCATTGGCGTCGATTGTGTCGCAATTTTCAGCCGCCCATTCGCAAAGTGCAAACAGCGGCGCCACAAGCGTCTGGCCCAGATCGGTCAGCCGGTATTCCACCCAAGGCGGGTTCTTGTCGGCATAGACCTTCCGCGCCACCAAGCCGTCCCGCTCCAACCCACGCAGCGTCATGGTCAGCATCCGCTGCGAGATGTCTTCGACCTCGCGGCGGATCTGGTTGAAGCGTTTTGGATGCTCGGACAGGATCAGGATGATCAGCACGGTCCACTTGTCGCCGACGCGTGACAGAATCGGCGTGATCCGAGCGCATTCCCCGGGCACAGACATGTTCCCTAGTTTCATTTCTGTGTCTCCTTGTGCGGTCCGGCGCTTACTCTAGGTGTCTTGGTCTCAAATAGTAACCACACTGGAACATCACAATGTGCACTCTTTGCAAGGCCGGATTCCCGCAATCCCACAGCAACCCCACGCGCCGGACGTTCTTGCGCGGTGCGCTCGCATCTGCGGCGGCGGCGGCGTTTCTGCCCGCTTTCCTGACGCGCCCGGCAGCGGCGCAGGAAATGCCAGCCGGAGTTGGCGAAGCGGGAAGGCGCACGCTCATCCGGGGTGGGCATATCCTGAGCCAAGACAGCGCGATCGGTGATTTTACCGGCGATGTGCTGACCGAGGGTAGCCGCATCCTGCAGCTGGCCCCGCAGATCGATGCCCCCGATGCGGCGGTGATCGACGCCACGGGCCGGATCGTCATGCCGGGCTTTGTCGACACCCACCATCACCAATTCGAGACATCGCTGCGGTCATATCTGCCGAACGGGATCATGTTCGCCGATCCGACCCGCCCCGGCGAGCCGACCTATCTGGACGATATCTTGGGGATCTTCTCGAAACTCTACCGCCCTGAAGACGTCTATATCGCGCAGCTTTTCGGCGGGCTCAGCCAGCTTGATGCCGGGGTGACCACGGTGCATGACGTGTCGCAGATCCACCATTCCCCGGCCCATTCCGATGCGGTGATCGCCGGGATGCAGGCCGTGGGCCGCCGCGGCGTGTTTGGTTACTTTGAAGGTTATGGCCCCGACCTCGCTTATCCGGGCGACGCGCGCCGGCTGCGCGATACGTATTTCGCCTCCGACGACCAGTTGCTGACCATGCTGATGGGGGGCGAGGTTTATCTGCCCGGCGTCGATCCGTTGGACCTGTGGCGGCTGGCGCAGGACCTGGACCTGATGATCGGCCTGCATGTGGTGGGATCTCTGGGCATGCGCGAGACGATGGATGCGCTGATCCCGCATTACACCGACAAGCACCTGTTCATCCACATGACCGGCATGTCCGATGCGGCTTGGGCCCGTGCGCAAGAGGTGGGCGCGCATGTCTCGCTCGCGGTGCCAATCGAAATGCAGATGCGCCATGGGATGCCGCCGATCCAGAAGGCGATCGACATGGGTATGGCACCGTCGCTGTCGGTGGATGTCGAATGCACCATGACGGCGGATTTCTTTACCCAGATGCGCGGCCTGATGACCGTGCAGCGGATGATGGCGAACCAGACCGCGCTGGAACAGGGGCCCGAGGCGGCACCCGCGTTGATGAGCGTGCGCGAGGCGATCACCTTCGCCACGATCAATGGCGCTGCGGGCCTCAAGCTGGACCACAAGACCGGATCGTTGACGCCCGGTAAGGAGGCCGACATCATTTTGCTGGACGCTGACGCGCTGAACGTGGCGCCGCTGAACAACGCCGCTGGTGCGGTGGTGACACTGATGGAACGCTCGAACGTGGAAAGCGTGCTGGTGGCAGGCCAGATCAAGAAATGGAAAGGCGCCATCGTCGGGCATGACATTGCCGCCCTACGCAACCAGATCGTCGCCTCGCGCGACTATCTGTTCGAGACGGCAGACGTCACGGTGCCGCTTTTCGACTGATCGCGCCACGTCGTAACCATACGCTACGCCGTATGGCCCCCTTCGGCGGTTGGCCCCCTCCGCGATTTTGTCGAATTTGGGTGCTACATTCCGGGCATTCTGAACCGCTCCGGGTTTGCCGGAGGCTCCAACTCTTGAGTAGGATGGAGCATCATGAGCAAGACAACGAACAAATATTCCCCTGAAGTGCGCGAGCGAGCGGTTCGTATGGTTTTGGACAACGCCGGTCAGCATGAGAGCCGCTGGCAAGCGATCGTATCGATCTCGGCGAAGATAGGCTGTTCGACGAACACGCTGAATGACTGGGTCAAAAAGGCAGAGATTGATCGTGGCGACCGTGCTGGGGTCAGTACCGAGATGGCCGAGAAGATGAAGGCGCTGGAGCGCGAGAACCGCGAACTCAAGCAGGCGAATGAGATCCTGCGGAAGGCGTCGGCGTATTTTGCGATGGCGGAGCTCGACCGCCGACCGAAGTCATGATCGCCTTTATCGACGATTATCGTGGAGAGCTCGGGGTCGAGCCGATCTGCAAGCACCTGCCGATTGCCCCGTCCACATACTACGATCATCTGGCCAAACGGGCCGACCCTGATCTGCGCTCGGATCGGTTCAAGCGCGACGACGAGCTTCGCCCCGAGATCGAGCGCGTGTTCGATGAGAATTACAAGGTCTATGGCGTGCGCAAAGTCTGGCGCCAGATGCGGCGGGAAGGATTTGATGTGGCCCGATGCACGATAGCCCGGTTGATGAAGGATTTGGGCCTGCAGGGCGTCATCCGGGGCAAGCCGCATAAAACGACGATCCCTGACAAGAAGCAGCCGTGCCCGATGGACAAGGTAAACCGGCAATTCCGGGTGCCGGCACCGAACATGCTCTGGGTCAGCGATTTCACCTATGTCGCCACCTGGCAAGGGTTCGTTTATGTGGCATTCGTGATCGACACGTTCGCGCGCCGGATCGTTGGGTGGCGCGTCAGCCGCACGGCTCACACAGGCTTCGTTCTCGACGCTTTGGAACAGGCTGTTCATCAGCGGCAGCCTGGTGTGGGACTGATCCATCACTCAGACCGCGGATCGCAATACTTGGCGATAAAATACACCGAACGCTTGGCCGAGGCAGGAATCGAACCCTCGGTCGGCAGCGTCGGTGACAGCTATGACAACGCTTTGGCCGAGACAATCAATGGTCTCTTCAAGGCGGAGGTCATCCACCGCCGTGGCCCGTGGCGCAGTCTGGACGCCGTGGAATACGCCACTCTGGAATGGGGAGAGTGTCCGACCTTTTGTGTATGGCTGATCCGGTTCATGCTGCACCGAAAGGAAGCATGAATGACTATTTCGAAAGACATCTTGGACGAACTGCTTAAGGGTGTGGAGCGCCCTGAGGATCTGCTCGGCGATGCCGGGCTGATGAAAGAGCTGAAGATCAAGCTCATGGAACGAATGCTGGGCGCGGAGCTGACGGCGCATCTTGGCTACGAGGAAGGCAAAGACGCTCCACCCGGCCAGACCAACCGCCGCAATGGCGCCTCGAGCAAGGTGCTGAAGAGCCAAGACGGCGAACTGCCGCTGGCGGTGCCTCGCGACCGCGACAGCAGCTTCGAGCCCGAGCTGGTGAAGAAGGGCCAGACCCGGATCGACGGGATCGATGACAAGATCATCGGGCTTTATGCGGCCGGGCTGACGGTCCGGGACATCCAGGCTCACCTGCTTGATCTCTACGGCCTGAAGGTCTCGCCCGACCTGATCAGCCGCGTCACCGATGCGGTGCTGGACGAGGTCAGGGAATGGCAGACCCGCGCGCTGGATCGGATGTATCCCATCGTGA
Organism: Celeribacter indicus; assembly: GCF_000819565.1. Classification (NCBI taxonomy): domain Bacteria; kingdom Pseudomonadati; phylum Pseudomonadota; class Alphaproteobacteria; order Rhodobacterales; family Roseobacteraceae; genus Celeribacter; species Celeribacter indicus. Next base: position 1,944,507 of record NZ_CP004393.1, on the reverse strand, counting down.
TCTTCGACGCTCTACGGGTGAAGATCCGTGACGCCGACAGCCGGACAGTGAAGAATAAGGCCGTCTACGTCGCCCTGGGCGTCACCCGTGATGGGAGCCGTGAGGTTCTGGGCCTGTGGACCGCCGAGAACGAGGGCGCCAAATTCTGGCTCTCGGTGATGAACGAGTTGAAGAACCGGGGCGTGCAGGACATCCTGATCGCGGTCGTGGACGGGCTGAAGGGCTTTCCTGAGGCCATCACCGCCGCGTTCCCGGACGCCATGGTCCAGACCTGCATCGTGCATCTGGTGCGCCATTCCCTGAATTTCTGCTCTTGGAAGGACCGCAAGGCCGTGGCTGCGGACCTACGCCGGATTTACAGTGCCCCGACCGCCGATATGGCCGAGGCCGAGCTCGATGCCTTCGAGGAGAAATGGGCCGGGAAATACGCCTCCATCGCCCCGGCCTGGCGCCGGGCATGGCAGGAGGTGATCCCGTTCTTTGGTTTCGATCCCGCGATCCGGAAAATCATCTACACCACGAATGCCATAGAAAGCTTGAACCGCGTGATCCGGAAAACGATCAAGACGCGGGGCTCCTTCCCGACCGACGAGGCCGCAACCAAGTTGATCTATCTGGCAATCCGCAAATTCGAAAAGGATGGCCGAAATGTCCGGGAATGGTTTGCAGCCCGCAACCAGTTCGCCATAATGTTCGGCGAGCGCTTCGACGCTTGAGTATCTGAAACCGCATGGGCCGGGCCAGATACACATAGTTCATGACACTCCCGAATGGGTCGACTGGTTCAACAATCGCCGCCTCCTCGAGCCCATCGGGAACATCCCACCAGCGGAAGCAGAGGCAAACTTCTACGCAGCTCTGGTAACTAAGACCATAGCCGCATAACTTAAACCAAACAGCCTCCGGCAAACCCGGAGCGGTTCATTCCTCGCTGGGCAACAAGACGCCAGCAGAAGCGCGCCGGGCGCTTGAGCAATCTGAGGGCTCCGCGCCCGGCGCGCTTGCCCAGCCCGAAACCGACCACTATCAACCCAAGGACTCTCGTTATGAACGAGGGACGACCGGGGGGCAGGTCACTCGTGAATTTGCAACGCCATCTCTTGCAGGCACTTTTCGAAGACGGAAAGATCGCGTGCGGGATCGGATACTGCGGCGGCGGCCCTCGTGTTCCGTAGGACCCTTCCGCCCTGCCTCTCGATGCCCGCGTCGATCATCAGATTGTCAGCCTTCCCATGGCTTTCAATCATTAACCCGTCAGACCCGCGAACGAGGCCGCCTTCAAATATGTCAACGTGGCCGCCATACCAACTCGCTCGCACACGCTCGCCATAATCGTGCGGGTCGTTTGTATAGGCCCAGACCCGCCGTCCCAACGCGATCATGAAGCCTATCTCATAAACGGTGCCCGCGTCGGCGCTAATACCGCGGAAGGGGGTGACGTTTGCAAGGCAGAAAGCGGATCTTCGCATTGCTTCATCGTTTCGGGCATATATTGCTGATGCGAAAACCGGGCCTGCGGGAGCTTCGGCCTCGTCGCTGCCGGGGCCTGTCGGCTCGAAGCCATACTCACGGGCGAGGCGGCGCTTCTCACGCATTACGTCGCGCGCGTCTGGAAGAAAGACTTCTGGCCCTGCAAGATAGATTGAACGATTGCCCATTTGTCTACCTCCAACGTGCGGAGACGCGGCGCTCCGCCTGCAGAGAAAGAGTGAAAGAGATGACAGAGATCATCGTGGCCACGACAGAAGTGCCGAAGGCCCTCTCGGTATCGAAGTCGCCTGCGGACTGCCTAAAGAGATACCCGAGCCCGCTCTGACCCATGAGGAACTCTGCTACCATAGCCGAGAGAATAGCCGAAGGTGCCGCGAGGCGTAGCGCGATCATCCAGTTTGGCACAGCCGCAGGCAAAACCAGATGCAGGAACTTGGACATCTTGTTAGCCCCAAGGACATGAAAAAGGTCTTCCGACCCGCGGGGCAACGCTCTCAAGCCCGCGGAGGTGAAGACGAAGGCGGGGAAGAACGAGATAATTACAATGATCGCGAAAACAGTTGTGAGGTTGTAGCCAAGAATGCGGGCGATTACCGGGATGAGTGCTACTACAGGAATTGAAGAAAAGATCATTGCCAGCGGCACCAGCATCCCTGAGAGAAGCCGCGAGAACCACGCAACCGCCGCAATCAGGGTGCCAAGCGCCATTCCGGCCGCGAGTCCTGCAACGGCCAGGCCAAGGGTCTGGCCGCCGTTGTGGAGATAGACGCTTGGATTTCCTACAAGGTCCCGCAGGACATCGAGCGGCCGGGGCATAACTATCGCGTTGACACCCGTGACGCTCACCCAGAGCTGCCAGATCCCGAGCACAAGGATAACTCCCCAGTAGCGGGAGATCCCCGTTCGCAGGACGTTTATGAGCGATGTCATCAGCGGAACCTCCCATAAACGAAGCGTTCGATCAGCCCCATCAACCCAAAGGCCGAGAGGGAGCCTGCTGCGGCAATGACGACTGCACTCCATAGAAGGGGGATTTGAAAATTCTGCATCGAAGAGACCATGAGGAGGCCTAATCCGCGCGAAGATCCAAACCATTCCCCGATGATCGCGCCGATGAAGGATGCCGGGACCGCGTATTTGAGGCCCGAGACCAGGGCAGGCAATGCCGCCGGAAGCTCCAGCTGGAGTAAACGAAGAAAACGATTTGATCCGAAGGTTGTGAAGAGATCGTGGTGGGCCGTAGAGGCAGCATTAAGTCCCGAGCCGGCGGCGACAAAGATGACGAAGTAGACGTTGAGCGTCGCGATAGCCATGCCCGTCCATTCTTGGCTAAGCAGCACGATGAAAAGTGGGGCGAGTGCGATTGACGGCACTGCATTGATAACGGAGGAGAGGCGGCCCAATCCTTCGCGCATGGGTTGCACCAGGTGTGCCAGCCCCGCCACTAGCGCCCCCAGAAGAGCCCCAAGCAGATAACCTAGGCCGACCATGGAGAAGGTCGCACTCGTTGCCCGCAGGAAGAGCGGCCGACGGTCGGGATCAGTGAGATAGGCGATGACAGTTGTCAGCGGCGGCCATGTCAGCCCTGCGAGCTGGTTCTGCCCGATGTATTCCCAAGCAGCGAGAAAGAGCACGATCCCCAGCACCCCATAGAATACATCCTGTGCCCGTTCGCGGCTCAACGTCACGGCCTTGTCTCCGGCTGTTCCAGTGCCTCGGTCAGATCATCCTCGAGTTGATGGAACTCTGGGGAACGCATAACCTCCGGCGCACGGGGGCGCCCGAACGGGACGATTGCCTCTCGCAGGATGCGCCCTGGACGACCGCTCATCACCACGACCCGGTCGGCGAGAAAAAGGGCTTCGTCAACCGAGTGCGTAACCAAAAGGGTGGAAATGTTCTGCTCCAGCCATATCCGTTGTAGTTCTAGATTCATCTGCCGCCGTGTCACCGCATCCAGCGCTCCGAAAGGCTCATCGAGCAGCAGAACATCTGGACGCAGAACAAGCGCGCGGGCGATAGACACCCGCTGCCGCATCCCGCCTGAGAGCTGGCTGGGCCGCGCTTTCTCAAAACCCGAGAGGCCGACGAGAGCTATCAGTTCCCGAATGCGGTCGCGGTCGACGGGGCGGCGCGAGATACGGAAGGGCAAGGCTACGTTCTGCTCTACCGAGAGCCAGGGCAGAAGCGCATGATCCTGGAACGCCACGCCAAGCCGATGCGCACGTGCGAGTTCCTCAGGTGCGTGCCCATCGACCGTGACGCGACCTCGTGTCGGCTGCTCCAGTGCTGCCAGCATCCTCAGCAGCGTGGACTTGCCACAGCCCGAGGGGCCGATGAGTGCGACAAACTCCCCTGCCCCAATCTCGAGCCGTGCCTTTTCCACTGCGACGACGGTTTGACCGTTGTCCATGGCAAAGTCCTTGCCGACGTGATCCAGCAGGATCTCCGCGCCTTTTGCACCTGCGCTGTTCATCCGACCAACTTCTCAAACCGCTCCGAAATGATGGGCATACGCTCGATTAGGCGTGCGTTGATGCGTTCGACGTCGATGCCGACCATCTCTCGCTTGCGCATCACAACACGACCATCGACAAGCACGGTGTCCATGTCCCGGCCAACGAGAACGGAGGCTGCAATGAAGAGCGGGTCCTGCATGGGCCGGTGATCCATCCGGCTCGTGTCAGCCAGAAGAATATCTGCCTTCTTACCTACCTCAAGCGAGCCGACGTGGTCAAAGATGCCAAGCGCCCGGGCGCCTCCGTGCGTTGCCACCCTTAGCAGCTCCTCGGAAGAGATCGGGTCCTTCCAGTGCAGGGTGGAGGAATGGATTGCCTGCTGACCGACCCGGGCCACATGTGCCACCTGGAAAAGGTCAATCGTGCCGCCCCCGCCAGGTCCGTCGGTGCCAAGGCCAATGTCGATACCGCGACGCCACATTTCAATCAGACGCGGGTGGCCAATCGAGTAGTTGCCGAATCCGCAGTGGCAAGCAGAAAGGCTATGCTGCTCGTAAAGGTCCAGTTCTCGATCAGAAAGGAGGACAGAGTGTGCGCAGTGCAAACGGTGTGACAGCACGCCCATGCTCTCCAGCCACTCAGTTGGACGCATTCCAAACTTCTCTGCAGTATAGTCGATTTCGTAAGAGCCTTCACAGAGATGGGTGTGGATCTTCACGTCTCGGCTCTGCGCCTCGACGGTGATGTCTCGTATCAACTCGGGAGAGCACACGATGACTTGGCGCAGTGACATCCACGCCTTCACCCTATCCCCATCCTTCCACCGGTCTACCAAAGAAGTATTCTTTTCAAGCGCCTCGTCATGCGTGAGCAGCATGTTGGGCGGCACTGTCGCGCCGATGTTCTCCGACTGGTCCACAGTAGACTGGGAGATGAAGCCGCGTATCCCAACTTCCAATGCCGCGCGTCCCATCTCATCGGGGTGGGGTCCGCCCGCTTCGGCAAAGCAGGTTGTTCCTACTTGGATCATGTTTGTATAGGCGACAAGACCGGAAAGATGAACATCCTCGGGATCGAGGCAGCTTTCCCAAGGGATCAAGTAGTTTTTCCAGACCGGCAACTTCAACGGCCGGCTCCGAGCGATAGCCTGCAGCTTGCCCCGTAGAAGCTGCTGCCCCGTGTGGAAATGCGCGTCGATCAACCCGGGCATGGCGATCTGGTCGTTGGCGTCGATTACCTCCTTTGCCTGAATCTTCGCGGCATCAGAATCCTTTCCAATCCAAGCAATGCGGTTGCCCGAGATGGCGATAGCGCCTTGACTGATCACGCGGTTCTCAGGATCCAGCGTTACGACATGGGCACGTCGGATCAGGATATCGGCGCACTCTGGCGCGGTCTTGGGAGCGTTCATTGTAGGAGGTCCTTTAATTCTTCACATTCTCCAGCGCTTCCAGCGCAAGCTCGGGTGCAATCAAAGAAGCGGGATCAGGCAATTCGGTGCGACCGGATGCGCGGGCAGCATTCATCATCGGGCCAGCCACTTTTTCTAAATCTAGTGAGTATATGGGGTAGTCTGGATCTCCATTTGGACGGAAGAACTGCGCCTGCACCTCGTTCTGGCGGATTTGCTGATCCAGCTCGAGACCATAGTCGCGACCGTATTTGTCCACGACTAGGCGAGCGGCATAGGCCGGATCTTCCTCGCTCCGGATCCATCCGGCGACGACGGCCTCTAGATAAGCTAGGACGGTTTCGCGGTTCTCCTCTAGAAATTGCCGAGACACAAATGCGAGCCCCGCGTAGCCCTCGAGGCCGAGATCATCAAAACTGCGAAAGTAAAAATCTTCCTCGGCCACCAGCCCCATCTGCTCTAGCGTGATGGCTTGATTAGTAGCGAATGCAGTGTAGCCGTCACCGTCGCCCGCCAGCAGCGGCTCCGGAGAGAAGCCGCCCGGCACCATTGTCCAGTCATCCGTGGGCAGACCCGCAAGACTCAGCGTCGCCTCTATTGCAGTTTTCTCGGCCGGTCCCTGAGCCAAGATACGTGCGCCTTGAATATCCACCGGCTGGAGGATCGGGTGCGAAGGCAGAGAGATGATGCCAAGCGGAGAGGTCTGCATCGCTGCAGCGATCAGCACGAAGTCGTTGCCACGGGCGACAGCGTCCAGAAAGGGCAGCCAACTAGTGTAGCCGATATCAGCCTCGCCCGCAGCTACTGCAGTAAGTGCGTTCGGTGCGTTGGGGCCGCCTGGCGCGATCTGAACATCAAGGCCACGCTCGGCGAAAAGGCCGTCTTCAAGCGCAATGAAATGTTCCCCGTATTGAACATTGGCGATCCAGCCCAGCTGAACGCGTAGAGGAGTATCGGCCAATATGGGAGAACCCGCCGCCAAGAGCGCGGCAGAGAAAAATAGGGGGCGGAGCATTGGAAAAATCCTTTCGAAAGTAAAAGGTCAGGAGATGAGAGCCAAGGCCTCGGGAACGACTTCCAAATCAGCCATTTCGTGTAACGGCGGGACCTCGCGGCCCGTGGCCCGAGCGACCTCGGTCATGGGGCCCGTCAGGCTTTCAGCGTCAAGCGCAAAGAGATCTGCTTCCGGCGTCGGAGCGACGAGGGGGATCTGCAACTCATTCTGCCTAGCTTGTTGCTGAGGATCGAGGCCCAGATCGGCCCCATACTCATTTAGCACCAGGTCGAGCGCGGCGTCGGGTTCCGTCACGGCGGCGCGCCACCCTCGGATCATGCCGGCCATGTAGCCCGTCACTGCATCGCGGTTCTTATCCAAAAAGTCACGACGAGTAAGATAGAGGCCTTGCATCACCCTGTATCCGAGATCGGTCAGAAGGGTGACGTGGAAATCCTGCCCCTCCACCAACCCCATCTGTTCGAGCGTGATTGGCTGGTTTGTTGCGAAGGCGAGATAAGCGTCGCCGTCACCGGCGAGCAGCGGTTCCGGTGAAAAACCGGTCGGAACTGCGGTGTAATCGCGTGGGAGGCCCGCATTGTCAAAGATTGTATCGAGGATAAGGCTGTCAGAGGGATTCTGAGTAAGAATACGCATCCCCACCATGTCTTCCGGCCGGTGCAGAGGGCGCCCGGCGAGGGAGATGATGGCCGACGGACTCACCTTCCACTGCGCACCGATCAGCACGAAGTCGTTGCCGCGGGCACGGGCATCAAGGAAGGGGTTCCAGTTTGCCGTGCAAACCTGTGCACGCCCCGCAGCAAGTGAAACCAGCGTGTCGGGCGCATTTGGTCCCCCTGCAATGAAATCCGCCTCCACCCCATGATCAGCAAAGTAGCCGCGGCTGAGGCCAAGAAAGAACCCCGCATATTGGATGTTGGAGACCCACCCATGCGCGGTGGTTACCCGCATTAACTTGGACTCCGCACGAAGTGAAGGAGCAGAGACTGCAACACCCAACGCGCCTATTCCAGCGGCAAGGAAGCGGCGTCGAGACAGCGGACACAATGAGGAAGGTATCATCAAGCGACTCCTGTTGGTGCAGATCGCGGGTTCTGGCATACCGGCTTGCAACCAGCGCTGTAACCTCTTATTACAATAAGGTGTATCACATGAAAATATACTTACAACCTCAAAATGGAGTCGGATCGTGGCAGTATTAGGCGCACCTGCTCCTGACTCGCTGCCACCAGGCTCGGTTGTCGCGGAGCGAATTGAAGCGGTTTATCCTGAGCTCTCGCAGGCGCTACGGACCTTCGCGGACTTCGTGCTACGCTCTCCACTGAAAGTTGCGGGGCTTTCCATTAATGATACGGTCGAGGTGACAGGAGTCTCCGTTGCTTCCGCCAACCGATTTGCGCGAAAGCTGGGGTTTCCCGGCTACGCCGAGTTCCGCGCAGAGCTTCTTCGCGGCTTAGCCCCGGCGCAGGAGCCGGTAGAGAAGCTCCGCCGCAAGCTATCCGAAGCTTCCAGCACCATTGAGGTAGTTCAAGCCTCGCTGGCAGAGGATGCCGCGAACCTTCATGGCTCTATGGCCAATCTCGATCCTGCACGCTGTGAACAGGCAGTGGACATGATCAGTGCTGCGCGCCGCATCTTCATCCTTGGGTTTGACAGTGCCGCTGGTCTCGCATTGATCCTGTCGCACCGGCTGCAGGCGGTAGGCTGCGATGTCCGCACCGTGGAGAGCGGTGCGGGAACAATTTCAGTCGCACGGCATCTGACGAGTCTGGGCCCCGAGGATCTGGTAATCGCGATCACCTTCCCGCGCTATCTCCGTGATACGGTCGCTATGAGTCGGTTTGCCCACCAGCATGGTATCCCTATCCTCGTTGTCACCGACAATCAGACTTCGCCACTCGCCAAGATTGGGACTGTCGTGCTTTATGCACAGGCCCGCCGGAGCTTCGCCTCCACCTCGGACGCCGCCGTCCTTGCTGTGCTGGAGGCGCTAGTTGCGGGCGTAGCAAACAAGCGGCCTGGCGCAGCCGATGCTGCTCAGCGCTTTGCGGACACTGGCTTCTACTGGTTCGCCTACCCGGAGCAGGAGTCAGACGCAAAACCTGCAAATTCCAAATCTAGTCGAAAGAAGGACAAGACATGACAGAACCCTGCCGCATCATCCTTGACGTGGACACCGGCATCGACGATGCGCTGGCCATCGTTTACGCACTTGCTCATCCCGAAATCACGCTCGAGGCGGTGACCACAACCTACGGGAATGTCGACGTGGAGCAGGCGACTCTGAACACGCTTGCGCTGCTGCAGGCAGCGGATTGTCTGGACGTGCCCGTCGCGGCAGGGGCAAAACGCGCACTCACACGGCCTTATAACAAGAGGGGAAGCCGCATCCACGGCCCTAACGGCTTTGGTGGCATCGACTTGCCGAGCCCAGAGCGCACTGCTCTTGACACATGGGCGCCCGACCTGCTGATCGAAATGGCGCATAAGCATCCAGGGAAACTGACGCTCGTGCCAACAGGGCCAATCACCAACGTTGCGCTTGCCCTGATGAAGGCGCCGGAAATTGCCACGCTCTTCAAGCGTATCGTCATTATGGGCGGCAGCATCTGGCATCCTGGGGTGCCCCGCATCCCGAGTCCGATGGCCGACGCCAACTTCTTCAACGACCCAGAGTCTGCGCGGATCGTTCTCCAATCCGGAGCCGACATCATCCTCGTAGGCATGGACGTGACAATGAAGACGCTTTTCACTGATGCCATGATGGACCGGATTGAAAAGCAAGGCGGCTTCGCTTCGCGGAAATGCGCGGAAGCAAGTCGCTTCTATCTTGCAGCCTATCGCGATCAGTATCCCGACATTACTGGCTGTGCGCTACACGATCCACTCGCCGTTGCCGTCGCGCATGATCCGACGCTAGTGACGCTGGAGCCAATGCAAATCGACGTGGAATGCGCGGGAGAATTAACTCGAGGACAAGTCATTCCAGATCGGCGGCGAACCGGAACGACCATTCCCAATGCCGCCGTTTGTGTCGATGTAAACGTAGATCGATTTGTCGATGGGTTTGTCAACCGCTTGGCGACCTTTGGACAGGACCAAGTAGCGCTTTGAAACATGGTGATGGGCCGCATCCTCCGCGGCCTGCACCACCAGCAGTGAGCCACAGGTGGATGCAGATGAAGCCGAGGGAGCCCCGCTCGTCGCTCGAACCGGTTCGAGGTCACTGGACTTGAAGGTATCCTTGATCTGCTTGTCGAGATCATCGCGATCCGTCACGATGATGACCCGACTTCGAGGAAGTGGGTGAAGATCCAGCGGACATGCTCGGCGGCGTCCTCGTCGACCACCAGCTTCCGACTGTCGACGCGATCGCCGTAGGGTGGCGCACCATCCATCCACATGCCCTTCTTCCGGCTGGCGGCGACCTTGTCGCGGATGCGCTCGGCCGTCACCTCGCGCTCGAACTGGGCGAAGGACAGCAGGATGTTCGGCGACAGCCGCCCCATCGACGTGGCGGTGTTGAAGCTTCGCGTCTCAGGGCGAAGAGCGAAGCGTTCAAGTCTGCTCACCTCCGGGATCGCGATGAGCCAATCAAGGCGGCAGATGTGTTGAATTGCGCTGAGAGGTGACCCGGTCCGGCCGACGATTTCCATTGAGATTTGAGCCATGTGACCCTGCCCCGAGCGAAGTACGAGGGGGTCAATGGAGTGATCGACATGGGACTACTGAACGTGATCCGGAAGCTGCGCCTTCGACAGGGCTTGCCGATGCCCGAGGCCGAGGCCCAGCGTGTGCTTGGGACCGCCGCTCCCTGCACCTTCAACCGCAGCCCGGAATCCGATCCGATCCTCTGGGCGAGTGAAGGCGGTGCGGCTGCGATGAAATTGAACGGTGTCCTTGTCGGTCTGGAAGCGCAGGGCGATCCGCAGGAGGGTGCGGCGACGTTCTCGGCGCCCGGCACCACGGTGGCCGTGCGGCTGCTCGGCGACGAGGTCGACTGGCGCCAGAACGCGGAGCTGGTGTTCGAGCTTGATCAGGGCCTCAGCGTGGGCTACCGCGGTTTCTACGGTTGCGAAGCGGGCTGAGCGTCATGGCAAGGGTTCGGTGATCACCCACGTCCTACGGCTCAGGCCGAACGAGTTGTAAGGGATTGACGATGGCCGAAACACCGAACCGCTGGGAAGGCGTCTACCAGAGCAAGGAGGAGGCTGAGACAAGCTGGTTCGAGGACCGTCCACAGGTATCGCTCGACCTCATCGCCGAGACCGGCGCGGGCAAGGATGCGGCCATCGTAGATGTCGGTGCCGGCTCATCGAGGCTGGTGGACTGCCTTCTGGAGCAAGGGTTCCGCCGGATAACGGTTCTCGATCTCTCCGAAACCGCCTTGCGCATGGCGCGCGCGCGGCTTTCGCCAGATGCGCCGGTTGAGTGGGTGGCGGCGAACGTCCTGCACTGGCAGCCCTCCGGCCGCTTCGACCTCTGGCATGATCGGGCCGCGTTCCACTTCCTGACCGAGGCGTCCGATCAGGACGCTTATCTGCGTGTCATGGATCGGGCCCTTGTCCCCAGCGGTCACGCCATCATCGGGACATTCGCGCCAGATGGCCCGGCCTCGTGCAGCGGTTTGCCGGTCGCTCGCTATGATGGGGCCCTGCTTTCCGAACGGCTGGGCAGCGGATACCAGCTCGTCCGATCGCTGAGCCACGAACACCGCACGCCGTGGGGCAGCGTGCAGCGGTTCCATTTCGGGCTCTTTCGGAAGGTCTGACGGATGTCGGGAGATCGTCAATCGGCAGCGGCCGCGTTGGACCGCTGCGCCTGCGTGTCGCGAATGTGTTCGGGCCACGTTGACTTGATGTAGTCCAGGATGGCTTCGATCTCGCCTTGGTCCAGCACGGAGCCGAAGCCCGGCATGCCCGACGTGAAGGTCACGCCCATGTCGTCCAGAACGGCCTGACCGCCTCGCGTGATGTAGTCGATGAGCATGGCGTCATCGTGATGCCACGTGTGGCCCGTCTTGTCATGTGGCGGCGCCGGATAGAAGCCGTTGGCGTCGGGGCTGCGCCAGTCAGGCTGTCCCTCGAGATCGACGCCGTGGCAGGCCGCGCAATGCTTGACGTAAAGCGCGCGGCCGGAGTCGGTGTCCGTCTCGGACGCGTGGAGGAACGCCGCAGCCGGAACCGGCATGAGCCCGATCATCAGGGAGAATGCAGGCAATAGACGCCGACCGGGCAAGAGCGGTCTGAGCCGCATCTGGTGCCCCCGTCTGCGCCACGACTCTCCCATCAGCGAAAGACGACGTATTTGACCAGTGCCGCCATGACGAGCACCACGCGACTGGCGACCACGGCGCCGCACAGCCCCATTCCCCACATCATGCCGCCGTCCATCACCGTTCCGATCTCCTGAGTGCTAGTGGTCGCGCGTCTTTCCCGCCAGCCCGTCGATGATCGGGCAGTCCGGGCGGGCGTCGCCGTGACAATTCTCGACAAGATGCCCAAGCATCTCCCGCAACCCGGTCAGTTCCGCGATCTTGCGGTCGATCTCGCCAAGCTTCTCGGTGGCGATCGCCTTCACATCCGCGCTGGCGCGGTCGCGGTCGGTATAGAGGGAGAGCAGCTGCCGACATTCCTCGACCGAAAACCCGAGGCTGCGGGACCGCTGGACGAAGCGCAGCCGGTGGACGTCCTCGTTGGAATAGTCGCGGTACCCGTTGGCAGCCCGGTCGGCGGTCAGCAGACCGATGTCCTCGTAGTAGCGGATCGTCTTGGGCGGAAGGCCCGATTGCCTGGCGGCTGCTCCGATGTTCATGGCGGCATCTCCGTAGCTTCTTCCGCCAACATAGGGGTTCCAGTCGCTGGAAGCTCAAGTGAATTCGAGGTGAGCGGACAGAAGTGGCCGCGCGGTCTGCACCGCGCGGCCACTGTGGTCTCAGTTGGCGTTCTCAGCCAGCCAGGTGGTCATCCGCTCGATCTCGGGGCCCTGCGCCGCGATGATCTCTTCGGCAAGCGCGCGCATCTGCGGATCGTCGCCGTGCTCGAGCAAAACCTCAGCCATGTCGATGGCGCCCTGATGGTGGGCGATCATTCCACAGGCGAAGGCCACGTCGGCATCCTCCATCATCATGCCTTCGTGCATGGCCGGCATGGTGATCATCATCTTGCGCATGTTCTCCTGGACATGCTCGGGCATGGATTCGAGGTCCATGCCTCCCATACCCATCATTTCCATCATGCCCGCGTTCATGCCGCCGCCCTGATTGCCGTGCATGCCGCCATGACCCATGGCCGAGTGATCCATGCCACCCGAGGCAGCCGCTGTCGTGCACTGCTCGGGGAGCTGGAATTCCGCGTCCTGCGCCATGACGGGCGCTGAGAACGCGGTTGCAGCGATAGCCGCGGCGAGGATCGTCTTTGCGATAGTCATCTTGAGTTCTCCTGAATGTATGATTTGTCGAGCGATCAGAGCCACAGACGTCGCGGAGGGGGGAGGATCACCCCAGGATCGCTTCCCAAGCCCGGCACCGGCGTCGCAGCCGTCGTCTCGTCGCTGGTCGTAACGGTCGTAATTTCATGCGCTCCGACTGAAATCCCCGGACAGCAATGAGCCATCATGCAACAGCCTGCTGCCGCAGCATCACAGTCGGCGTCCATCTGAACGGTGAGAAAGCTGTGCTGGCCGCGCGGTTTGGCATGAGCCTGGTGAGTATGGGCTTCCGCTTGCGCCGCGTGATCATAGGATAATGGGGAGCCAAAGCTGGCAGGCGGCCAGATGAAGGCGAATGCCAGCGCCAGTACCGCTGCAGTTGCCATGTTCCAAATCAGCGCTGATTTTTTCATCAATGGTTATCCACCAGGGAAGACGCTGCCTCAGCAATTACAACCCGCTTCAAGTCAGCGCGTTCCTCTTGACGCTGCTTCTGACTATTGCCCGAGCGTCATGCCGCAGGGCGAGGCGAGAACCCGGCGTCCTCGAGCACGGACGCAACAGCAGATCGATCGACGCCCGATTCCACGGTCACCCGCTTCTGGGGCAAATCGACGTCGACCTTCGCCTGCGGATCGACCGAATGGATCGCCTTGGTGACGCTCCTGGCGCAGCCGCCGCACGTCATGTTGTCGATCTGGAACTGCATGGCACTCTCCTGAAGGGTTCTGCTTCCTAGGTTCCTACAAGATGGGGCTTCCACTTGGTGGAAGGTCAAGGGGCGATATCAGACGAAATCGGGGGTTGACCTTCCAGTGACTGGAAAGAGCAGAAGAGATCCAACAGCACTCGCCAATGGAGTTGACGATGAACGTCCACGAGATCGCTTCCAACCCGACACCAAGACACGCCACTGTCTCGTTACCGGTCATCGGGATGACCTGTGCTTCCTGCGTCGGGCGAGTCGAGAAGGCCTTGAACCGCGTTGAAGGCGTGGGAAAGGCGACGGTCAACCTCGCCACCGAGCGTGCCGATGTAACCTTGGTCCAGCCTGTCGATCGGGCCAGGCTGGTCCGGGCGATCGAAGACGCAGGCTACGAGGTTCCAGGTCGCGCGATCACGCTCGCCATCGATGGCATGACCTGCGCGTCCTGCGTGGCGCGCGTGGAAAAGGCGCTGCTCGCAGTTCCGGGCGTCGTATCCGCCACCGTGAACCTTGCGACCGAACGTGCTTCGCTTTCGACGTCCGGCACTGTCGCGGATCGCGATCTTGTCGCTGCAGTCGCCTCTGCGGGGTATGAGGCGCGGACGGTAAGTGGAAACGATGACGACGAGACGCAGGCGTCCCGCAAGCAGGCGGAGCAAGCTGCCTTGGGTCGCGACGTCGCCATCGCGGCCATCCTGACGCTGCCGGTGTTCGTGCTGGAGATGGGCTCGCACCTGATCCCGGCCGTCCATGAGCTCGTCATGACCACCATCGGCATGCGCGAAAGCTGGTACCTGCAGTTCGTTCTGACGACAGTGGTGCTGTTCTGGCCGGGCCTGCGGTTTTACCGGATCGGCCTGCCGGCGCTCATCAGGGGCGCCCCGGACATGAATTCGCTGGTCGCGGTCGGCACGCTGGCCGCCTGGACCTACTCGGTCGTCGCGACATTCGCGCCGCAGATTTTGCCCGCAGGAACGGTGAACGTCTACTTCGAGGCGGCTGCCGTCATTGTCACGCTGATCCTTCTCGGCCGCTATCTGGAGGCTCGGGCCAAGGGCAGGACCTCGGAAGCGATCAAGCGCCTTGTCGGTCTCCAGCCGAAGACGGCCCGCGTCCGCCGCGATGACAAGGTTGTCGAGGTGGCGCTTGGCGACGTCGTGACAGGCGACCTTGTCGATGTCCGACCCGGGGAGCGGATCGCCGTGGACGGCGAGGTCGTCGAGGGCGTGTCCTTCGTCGACGAAGCCATGATCACCGGAGAGCCGGTGCCGGTCGAGAAGCAGGCTGGCGCGACCGTGGTGGGTGGAACCGTCAACCAGACCGGCGCACTCACCTTCCGCGCAACCGCGGTCGGCGCCGACACCATGCTCGCGCAGATCATCCGTATGGTCGAGGAGGCTCAGGGCTCCAAGCTTCCCATCCAGGCGCTCGTTGATCGCGTGACGCTGTGGTTCGTGCCTGCCGTCATGGCGGCGGCCGCGCTCACTTTCCTTGTCTGGGCGATCTTCGGGCCGGAGCCTGCGACCACCTTCGCGCTCGTCAATGCCGTCGCCGTGCTGATCATCGCGTGCCCCTGCGCGATGGGACTCGCGACACCCACGTCGATCATGGTCGGAACCGGGCGCGGCGCGGAGATGGGCGTGCTGTTCCGCAAGGGCGAAGCGCTGCAGTCGCTCAAGGACGCCCGCGTCGTCGCGCTCGACAAGACCGGGACGCTAACCGAAGGCAAGCCCACCCTCACCGACCTTGAGACCACCGGCGGTCATGCCCGTAACGATGTTCTGGCACTGGTCGCCTCCGTCGAGGTGAAATCGGAGCATCCGATCGCGCGCGCCATCGTCGAAGCCGCCGAGGCAGACGGGCTGAAGCTGTCCGACTTGTCCCGGTTCGACAGCGTGACGGGCTATGGGGTCAGCGCTGATGTCGGCGGACGCCGCGTCGAGATCGGCGCCGATCGTTTCATGGAGAAGCTCGGGCTCGATGTCGGTGAATTCGCGACAATCGCCGCGCGACTGGCCGACGAGGGCAAGTCGCCGCTCTACGCCGCCGTCGACGGCGAGCTTGCCGCGATCATCGCCGTCGCCGATCCGATCAAGCCATCCACGCCGGAGGCCATCCGAGCCCTGCACGATCTCGGACTGAAGGTGGCGATGATTACTGGTGACAACCGGCGCACGGCGCAAGCCATCGCACGACAGCTCGGGATCGACGAGGTCGTGGCCGAGGTGCTGCCGGACGGCAAGGTGGAGGCCGTCAGGGCGCTGAAGCACCAACATGGTGGGCTTGCCTATGTCGGGGACGGCATCAACGACGCGCCCGCATTGGCCGAGGCGGATGTCGGCATTGCCATCGGCACCGGCACCGACATCGCCATCGAGGCCGCCGACGTGGTCCTGATGTCGGGCAGCCTCAAGGGCGTTCCGAATGCGATCGCGTTGTCAAAGGCGACGATCCGGAACATTCGGCAGAATCTGTTCTGGGCCTTCGCTTACAACACTGCGCTCATCCCGGTTGCAGCCGGGGCGCTCTATCCCGCCTTCGGGTGGCTCCTGTCGCCGGTCCTGGCGGCCGGTGCCATGGCGATGTCGAGTGTGTTCGTGTTGGGCAATGCGCTGAGACTGAAGCGCTTCCGGGCTCCGATGGCTGACGTCGGTCGATGATGAGGAACTGGGAAATGCTGCCGCATGGCACGGATTGGCTGTCTGCGATAGACAGGCAAGAACGTCGGAAACACATGACCCGCAGCGCTGCAGAGAACGTCTGAGAAACGGAGGAAGACATGCAACTGATACTTTCCCGAAGAGGCTTCGTGCTGGGCGCATGCGCTGCCTCGGTTGCCGGTGCTGTCCCCGCAATGGCCATCGCAGGGTCTGCGCTCCATGTCCTCAAGGATCTCAATTGCGGATGTTGCTCGGCCTGGGTCGAGATTGTGCGGGCCGACGGGTTCGATGTGACGGTCGAGGAGAGCATGGGGACGCTGCTCGCCCGCTACAAGCTCGACAACGGCATCCCGCAGGAAATGGCCTCGTGCCACACAGGCAGGATCGCGGGCTACATGATCGAAGGTCATGTTCCGCCCGCCGATATCCGGCCGCTGCTGGAGGAACGCCCGGACGCCATCGGTCTCGCCGTGCCCGGGATGCCCTACGGGTCGCCCGGCATGGGCCCGGAAAGCGAGCGCGAGGCGTACGAGGTGTTCCTGATCCGGCGCAGTGGGTCGACCGAAGTTTTCACAATCTATGCGGCTGCCTGATCCTGGTGCTGCTGTTTGGCGCGTGATCAGGGCCGAAGACACGTACGCGCCTGGTCGCGCATGACAGCGTGGTCGCTCAGCATCTCGCCAACGGCCGGGCCAAGCTGCAACGAAGCCAGTTCCTCGGCAGCCCTGGCCTGAAACTCCCAGCTATATTCGACGACGGGTGGGCAAGTCCCGAACTCGCCCGTCTCAGAACCGACCGTCGCACAGCCGCTCAGCAAGCTCGTTGCGATCGCGAGGGCGGCGAGCGGCGGCTTCCAGCATCCGGCGTTGGACATCATTGGCCTTCTCCCTAGGCTCAGGACCCATTGATTTGTCGGGCTTGTCGTGATTCACGGCTCCGCAAGGAGGCCGATATGACGAGCAACTTGTTCTGGTTGACGGAGGCGCAGATGGAGCGCCTTCGGCCCTTCTTCCCAAAGAGCCATGGGCGCCCTCGCGTTGATGATCGTCGTGTCCTGAGCGGCATTATCTTCATCAATCGCAACGGCTTGAGGTGGTGTGACGCGCCTTCGGAGTATGGGCCTCCAAAGACGCTCTACAACCGCTGGAAGCGATGGAGCGAGCTCGGTGTCTTTGCCAGGATCTTCGAGGGGCTGGCCGCGGAGGCCCCTGAGCCCGAGACCATCATGATCGATGCAACCTACCTGAAGGCGCATCGCACGGCATCCAGCCTGCGAGCAAAAAAGGGGGGCGCGGACGCCTCATCGGCCGAACGAAAGGCGGAATGAACACAAAGCTCCACGCGGTCACTGACGGCGAGGGCCGCCCCCTGCGCTTCTTCATGTCCGCGGGCCAAGTGAGCGACTATACCGGCGCACGGGCGATGCTGCGCGATCTCCCACCTGCGAAGTGGTTTCTCGGCGATCGCGGCTATGATGCCGATTGGCTCAGAGAAAGTCTGCAAGACAAGGGCTTGCGGGTCTGCATCCCGGGCCGAAAGGGACGGAAGACACCAGTCCGATACGATCGGCGACGCTACAAGCGCCGCAACCGGATCGAGATCATGTTCGGCAGACTGAAGGACTGGAGGCGCGTTGCAACCCGCTACGACAGGTGCCCGAAGGTTTTTCTCTCAGCCATCGCCCTCGCCGCAACCGTCCTTTTCTGGCTATGAGATGCTGTAACGGGGCCTGCGTCACGCACGACCGTTGCCACTTGTCAGATCAGCACCGCGCTGTCGCCATTCCCGTATTGAACCCAGATGGAGGATGACGGGATGAAGCTATTTATTGGATTGGATGTGTCGTTGGCGAAGACCGCAGTTTGTGTGGTCAGCGAGCATGGCCAGATCGTCAAAGAGGCGGAGACTGAAAGTGAACCGGAAGCTTTGGCGCATTGGTTGGACGAACTTGACGGCAGTATCGCAGCGATTGGCCTGGAGGCCGGGCCACTGTCGCAATGGCTGCACAGAGGGCTGACCGAAGCTGGACTGGAAGCGGTGCTCATGGAAACGCGCCAGGTGAAAGGAGCGTTGAAGGCGATGCCGATCAAGACGGATCGCCGCGATGCAGAAGGGATTGCACGCCTTCTTCATCTCGGCTGGTTCCGCCCGGTTCACTGTAAATCCGTCTCTGCTCAGGAAACCCGGGCAGTTCTCGGCGCTCGAAAGGCTATCCAGCAGAACATGATCGCTCTGGAAATGTCGGTGCGCGGATTGCTGCGGAACTTTGGCCTCAAGGTCGGTGCGATCTCCCGCGGCAAGTTCGAGACACGCATTCGGGAATTGGCAGATGGCAATCCGATGCTGGAAGCCGCGACTGAACCGATGCTGCGGGCCCGAGCGTCCCTACGACCAGGAACTGGCCGATCTCGAAAAGTGCGTGCGGCGGTTGGCCTGGGATGATCCGGTTTGCCAACGCCTTATGTCGATGCCAGGAATCGGTGTCGTCGTAGCACTGACATTTCGTGCTGCGGTCGATGATCCGGCCCGCTTTCGGTCTTCGAAAAGGGTCGGACCCTGGGTTGGTTTGACGCCTTCACGCAACCAGTCCGGTGAACGGGACGTGTCGGGTGGTATAACCAAAGCTGGCGATGTCAATCTGAGAAGGGCGTTGTGCCAGGCTGCAACTGTCATGATGAACCGTGGCCGATCGACTTGGCTGAGAACGTGGGGAGCCCAACTCGTGCAGCGGCGCGGACGCAAAGTTGCGATGGTCGCCCTCGCACGCCGCATCGCTGTCATACTGCATCGGATTTGGGTCGATGGCACAACCTTCCAATCAGATGCGGCGCCAAACCCTGCCTAACAGGATGACACCCCACCCGTTGCCTGCCTGATCGCAGGCCTTTGAGGTCCCGCAGGGACGTGGTTCCGATGATGCCGTGGTCAGGACTGTCGCTGGTTTTTGCCAAGCACGCCTATGAGATGGGCACATCGGAATTACATCGAACCAGCATCATGTTGGCAGCCATCGCGCTGACCACGAACCGAAGCATGTTCCCCAAGGATCTCAGCTATAGGCCGCGAAGGAAGCCAGGACCGGCACCAAGTATATCAAAGTAACCTCTACGGCGGGTCAATTGTTGTGCGCAAAACCGCTTGACTGGGACGCCCCCGTTACCGAAGTCCTGAGCCTAGTCTCAAGGCGTTCGGCGAGGCGGCCCGTGCGTTCGCCGGACCGCCGAAGCGCTAGCAGGAACAGGATCACGGCGAGCACGACGGCGCAGTAGCGTAGCGCCACCCGCATGCACGGGCTGGCGGCGAAACCGGTCAGGAGCGCAGCGATCATCGCTGTCCTCGTTTCCAGTCATCGAGGCGGGCGTAGATCGTGACCGCGATGCCGCCGAGGGCGACCGCGATGAACACCCAGCGCAGGGTGTCGAGATACGGGACGAGCGGCAGGATCGCGGTCTGGGTTTCGGTGAGCACCTGCTCCGCCACCTCGACTCCGGCTGCTCCGAGCGTCGCGACGCCCGCCGCGCCACCGCCCTTCATGGTCCGACTCTGCGCCAGGACTTCGCGCTGCGGCGGGGTCTCGGCGGCAAAGGGAACGGCACGCGCCGGGAACCGCTCGCCCCACTGCCGTGCCGGCCCGAGATCGACATGGATGAACTCCGAGCGCGGATAGAAGCCGAAGCCGAGGAACCCCACCTCGCGCGCTGCGGCCTCGAAGGCCACCGGGTCGTGGTTCGCCATGGCGATGTCGAAGGCGGCGCCGTCGAGGTGCTTCGATCGGGTCGCGCCGCCCACGGCGCGGTTGTGCTCGGGGCTGCGATAGGCCGAGCGGACGATCAGCGGCTTGCCCAGCCGGTCACGCAGCGCCTGCAGCTTGTCGAGCGCGGGCTCGTTGATGAGCAGCTTGCCGGTGCCCCGGCAGGCGATCTCGGCGGGGGAGAAGTTGGGCCAGCGCCAGGTGCTCTCCGGTACGTCACGCCAGTGGCGGTGGAAGGTCGTGGTCATGGGGTCCTCCGAAACGAGTTTCCGGCCCCTCGCAGGGCTCTGTGCGTTCGCCGCTCGGGAATGTCCACTGGACCTTCCCGTCTGCCTGACAGACAGACCGCGGCTCACCCCGCCACCAGGGCTGGTCACGGTTAGGCTAACGGGGTGGTGAGCGGCTACGGGCTGCCGCCGAAGATCTTGAGCTTGATGGCGATGCCGGCGAGCAGCGCGAGCATGACGGCGGTGGTGATCATGCGGACGGCGGTCTGCATCGCGGTGCGGCGCACCAGCCGGATGCAGTCGACGAGCGAGCGCAGATCGCGGATGTCGAGCGCGGCCTCGTCGCCGTCGAGACCGACATCGGCGAGCGCGCGCTTGGCGCCTCACCGGCACGCGCCTCCTGCGTGAATGGCAGTGGCGCGTGAATTTAGAGAAGGTATTGGCATGAAGGTTCTTGGATTTCGCGGCGACCCGAAGGCCCCCCGCTACGCAGTCGTGTCGGAAGTGGGCGGCGCCTACACGCTGGAGAACGCGGCCAGCGACAACAAGCTGTCCGTCCCTGCCTCGATCGGGGAGGACGCCGATGCCGAGCGGCTGGACTGGCTGTACCGCGAAGTTCTGGCGATCTTCGATGCCCATCCCGGCATCGCAAAAGTGATGATCAAGCAGAACGAATACACGCAGAGCGATACCAAGGCGAAGCGGAAGTCGGCTCATGCCGATGCCGCCGTCGTGCTCGCCTGTGCGCATCGTGGGATCCCTGTCGAGCTGAAGATCTACTCATCCATGCCCACGACGAGCAAGGAGACGAAGCAGCACGCTGACACCCGGGTCGGAAAGACCGACAAATACTGGGACAACAAGATGGCCGACGCCGTGAATGCGGCATGGTGGGGGCTGCGCCGGCCATGAACCAGCTTGTCCTTGTCACCCTCACGCCCGGCATGACCCTCTACAAGTACCGGTTGGTCAGCAAGATCGGCGCAGGCAGCTTCGGAGAGGTCTGGCTGGCGCATGATCTTGCCGTGCAGCGAGAGTACGCGGTCAAGATCCTCCAGCCAGGGGTGTCCGTGGACGAGCGGCTGCGTGAGGCCCAGATCGGCAACCGGCTCGAGCACAACAACCTCGTGTACGTCCACCAGGCCGATGTCGTGCCGGTGTCGGGGGAGCATGCCGTCATCCTCGCCATGGACTACCAGCCGAACGGCTCGGTCGAGACCCTGGCAAATCCGGCGGGCTATCTGCCGCTTCCCGCCGTCCTGCGGATCGCACGAGATATCCTGCAGGGGCTGGAGTATCTCCATGCGCGCAGCTTCTATCACAACGACATCAAGCCGGGGAACATTCTGCTGGGGTCTCAGCAGCAGGCCATGCTGTCGGACTACGGGATTACGGGCGTTTCATCGAACGGTGCCCCGGTAGCGGCCCCGAACGCCTACGTTCTCCACCGTGCACCGGAAGTCCTTACGACGGGCAACATCGGCGTCAGTTCGGACATCTTCCAGGTCGGCATGACCCTCGCACGGTTGCTTATTCACATGGACCATCTGCGGGCAGTTCGCGCCAGCATCGGCACGGCGCAGTACGAACAGGACATAGCGTCTGGGAAGCTGCTTCAGGCGAAGGACTTCGGGTGCCACATCCCAGCAGCAGTTCGTCGCGTCATCCTGAAGGCTGTCCATCCTGATCCGGTCCAGCGGTACACCAGCGCTCTCGAGATGCGGCGAGCGCTTGAAAAGCTGAACTACCCCGGGCACTGGACAGTCGACGCCGCCGGCAGCGAAGTCGGCATATGCAGGACCCACGAGTTCTCGCACTCGGTCTCGCCGGTAGCAGGCGGGAAGTTCGACGTGACCTGCAGCAAGCGCAATGTGGTCTCAGGCAATAATCAGCGCGTCACCCAGTTCTGCAAGCGTGGTGTCACCCAAAAGCAGGCGGAAAAGGTCGTCGCGGACTTCAAGCAATTCGTGGTGACCGGCAAATGACTTTCATCGCCGCTGAGAAACACCAATCCCAGGTCCCGGCACTTCAGCTGCTGGTCGCGCTCGGGTTCACGCCGCTCTCGCAGGAGGAGGCCCTCCGCCTCCGTGGCGGGCGCCTCCGTAACGTCGTGCTGGACGATGTTCTTGCCGAGCAGCTGATGCGCATCAACCGCTTTACCCATCGGGGTCGCGAGTATTCCTTCGCCTTAGAGCGCAGCATCGAGAACCCGCGGATCATCATAGTCACGGACCGCGATGATCTCGACAAGCAGATCAAAGATACCTTCAAGTCCTGTGATCTCGAGCCGATCCGCGCGACGAGCGGGGCTCACCTTCTAGAGCTCGTCCAAAACAAGGCTCCGCTGGTCACCACGATCATCAACAAGTTCGATACGGCGTTGAAGAACAGCAAGCTGGCGGACGAAGATCCGAACATCTTCGTGCTGGTGGACGAGAGCCACAGGACTCAGACGGGGCGCTACGGCGGCCACAGCCAATTCGCCGCCAAGATGCGCCGCCTCCTTCCAAAGGCCTGCTACCTCGGCTTCACCGGTACGCCTCTGCTGAAGAAGGAGAAGAACACGCTGTCGACCTTCGGGCGGTTCATCCACCGCTACGCTATTGACGAGGCGGTCGCCGACGGTGCCGTCGTGCCGCTGCTCTACGAGGGACGGCTCGTTGAGCAGCAGGTCTCGGGCGCAGTTATCGACCGTTGGTTCGACAAGATCAGCGAGGGGCTGACCGAGAACCAGAAGCGTGATCTAAAGCGGAAGTTCTCTCGGATGGACGCCTTGGCCAAGACCGATCAGGCCATTCGAGCCAAGGCGTTCGACATCTCCGAGCACTTTCGCCAGCACTGGCAGGGTACTGGGTTCAAGGCGCAGCTCATCGCCCCGTCGAAAGCGGCGGCCGTCCGCTTCAAGGAGGTCCTCGACGAGATCGGCCACGTGTCGAGTGCGATCGTCATCTCGCCGCCGGACGATAACGAGGGCAACGAGGAGGTCGACCAGGAATCCAAGGACCTCGTGCGGAAATTTTGGTTGTCAATGATGGCGCGGTACAAGACCGAGGAAGAGTACAACCGCCAGATCATCGACGCCTTCAAGGGCTCCGGCGATCCAGAAATCCTGATCATCGTCTCCAAGCTGCTCACCGGCTTCGACGCGCCCCGTAACACGGTCCTTTACGTCTGCAAGTCCCTGAAGGAACATAACCTCCTGCAGGCGATTGCGCGCGTAAACCGCCTCTACGAGGACGGTGGCACGGAGAAGCAGTTCGGCTTCATCATCGACTACGAAGGGTTGCTAGGCGAGCTCGACAGCGCCCTGTGAACCGCTCCGGGTTTGCCGGAGGCTGTTTGGTTTAAGTTATGCGGCTATGGTCTTAGTTACCAGAGCTGCGTAGAAGTTTGCCTCTGCTTCCGCTGGTGGGATGTTCCCGATGGGCTCGAGGAGGCGGCGATTGTTGAACCAGTCGACCCATTCCAGAGTGGCGTATTCCACGGCGTCCAGACTGCGCCACGGGCCACGGCGGTGGATGACCTCCGCCTTGAAGAGACCATTGATTGTCTCGGCCAAAGCGTTGTCATAGCTGTCACCGACGCTGCCGACCGAGGGTTCGATTCCTGCCTCGGCCAAGCGTTCGGTGTATTTTATCGCCAGGTATTGCGATCCGCGGTCTGAGTGATGGATCAGTCCCACACCAGGCTGCCGCTGATGAACAGCCTGTTCCAAAGCGTCGAGAACGAAGCCTGTGTGAGCCGTGCGGCTGACGCGCCACCCAACGATCCGGCGCGCGAACGTGTCGATCACGAATGCCACATAAACGAACCCTTGCCAGGTGGCGACATAGGTGAAATCGCTGACCCAGAGCATGTTCGGTGCCGGCACCCGGAATTGCCGGTTTACCTTGTCCATCGGGCACGGCTGCTTCTTGTCAGGGATCGTCGTTTTATGCGGCTTGCCCCGGATGACGCCCTGCAGGCCCAAATCCTTCATCAACCGGGCTATCGTGCATCGGGCCACATCAAATCCTTCCCGCCGCATCTGGCGCCAGACTTTGCGCACGCCATAGACCTTGTAATTCTCATCGAACACGCGCTCGATCTCGGGGCGAAGCTCGTCGTCGCGCTTGAACCGATCCGAGCGCAGATCAGGGTCGGCCCGTTTGGCCAGATGATCGTAGTATGTGGACGGGGCAATCGGCAGGTGCTTGCAGATCGGCTCGACCCCGAGCTCTCCACGATAATCGTCGATAAAGGCGATCATGACTTCGGTCGGCGGTCGAGCTCCGCCATCGCAAAATACGCCGACGCCTTCCGCAGGATCTCATTCGCCTGCTTGAGTTCGCGGTTCTCGCGCTCCAGCGCCTTCATCTTCTCGGCCATCTCGGTACTGACCCCAGCACGGTCGCCACGATCAATCTCTGCCTTTTTGACCCAGTCATTCAGCGTGTTCGTCGAACAGCCTATCTTCGCCGAGATCGATACGATCGCTTGCCAGCGGCTCTCATGCTGACCGGCGTTGTCCAAAACCATACGAACCGCTCGCTCGCGCACTTCAGGGGAATATTTGTTCGTTGTCTTGCTCATGATGCTCCATCCTACTCAAGAGTTGGAGCCTCCGGCAAACCCGGAGCGGTTCATTCTGCACGAGTTGCCAGTTCGTGTGGGTGCCGCGCTGGAAGCCGATGCCGATGCAGTTCACCACGGCGGACAACGTCAAGGTCGTGGCCAGCGCCGTGGTCGATCCGTAGAGGCCGAAGAAGCCCATACCGGTCGCCTGCAGCGTCACCAGCGAGAGCCGGTTCACGTAGGTGAAGCCGCCCAGCCCATCCGCATTGCCGCGCCAGCAGACCCAGCCGGCCGAACGCTCCTCCGCCGCTGCATCGGCGGTGGCGGCGCTGGTCACGCGCCAGCGGCGCATTGAGGTCGAAAGGTTGGTGGTGGCGAGTGTCGGCGTGGACACGGTGCCGACGGCGGTGCGCGGCATGCCGTTGGTGTTGACGGTCGTACCGGTGGACGGCGCCCAGGTCGCGATGCGGTTCACCCCGAAATGCGGCTGCAGCGGAAAGAACCGCCCCGAGGGGCGCTGGACGTCGAGCCATCCAGCCCCCGCGCGGTCGCGCGCATAAATAGCCAGCTTGCCGGTCGGCGGCGGTGCGGGCACGGCATCGAGCGCCGGGAGCACCAGAGGTTCGGGCATCTCGACCCGGCCGCTGGTGCGGTCGATCCGGATCGCCTCGTAGAAGGCCGAGCCGTCCGGGCTGACCTTGAAGCTGAAATCGTCGCTGCCAAGAAGGCCGATCAGTGCGCGGGCCGACCAGTTGGTCTTGAAAGCGAAACTCGCATCGTTGGCGGCCGCGGCCTTGTTGACCGTCGCCTCGATCCCGGCGCCCGCGTTGTTCAGGAGCACCGCGGGGGTGTTGACCGACAGCCGGTTGTAGCTGTCGGCCGTCGCCCCGCCGAGGCCCAGAAGCTGGGCGGTCAGGTTCGCCTGGGGCATGCCGACCTGGGTCACGGCATTGGCGAAGGTTACAGTCGGCGTGTTGATCACCGTGGTGCCGTTCGCGCCCGAGGTCACGGGGCCGATGTTGACGACCGTGGTCGACCCCGACGCGCCGCCGGTGCCGAGGTTCACGGTCTTGGTAAGGCCGGTGGTCGTCGCCCCGGTGCCCATGCCGTAGGTCGCCGTTCCCGTGGCCGTGCCGATGGTCGCAGTCGCTCCCGAGACCGTGACGGTACCGGAGGCCGTCAGTGTGCCCGAGAAGGTCTTGTTGCCGTTGAAGGTCTGGGTCCCCGCCAGGATCGCCAGTTCCGAGGAGGTGTTGGGCAGCGTGTAGCTGCGGGTCGTGCCGGTGCTGATCCCGGACAGCGAGAAGACCGCCTTCTTTGTGGGATCGGCATCGTTGATCAGGCTGAAGACGGCGTCCGAGATGTCGCTTGGCTCGCCGACGACCTCCCAGGCAGCGCCAGTCCAGACGAGCAGCACGGCCTCGTCCTCGACCCATGTCCGCCAGCCAGTACGCGGTGGCAGGCGCAACCAGGCGCCGTCGGTCCAGAGGGCGATGTTCAGATCCCACCCCGCCCAGTCGCCCGTCGCGCCCGAGCCGACAACGTAGCGGTCGCCATCGGCAGGGCTGACTGGCGGCGTGGTCAGGTCCCGGTCGAGGACGGAGAGCTGGACAAGCCCGTCGAGGATCCGCAGCGCCTCGTTGTGGGTGACATGCTTCTGGGCCTGCGCCGCCAGGATGTATGGCAGCAGGAGATAGGTCGTGGCGTCGGACATGGGGTGGCCTTCAGAACGTGAGCGTGACTGTCTTGGGTGCGCCCCGCCCGACGAGGGCAGAGAGCTGGAAGAGACGAATGTCGAGCGTGTCGCCCGGACCGAGCACCGCGCCCCAGTCGGCGGTCTGGGCGGCGGCGGTGTAGATCGCGCTGGCGGTGGCCGCGCTCAGCACCCGCTTCACCGTGGCGCCGTCGAGGATCTCGACCTCGTAGGCTTCGAGTTCCTCGGCCAGCGGCACCTCGAGCCCGCCCCAGCTGTCGGCGGCGAGTGCGCGGGATCGGCGCGTCCAGCGGATGGTCAGGTCCCCGGCCGTGCGCGGTTCGCGCCAAGGCTGCTCGACATGGGCGACGGAGAACGGCCGCAGCCCCACGCCCGCGGGCGTGAAGGTCTGGGCGACGTAGGTCTCGTCGTTGACCGGGCGGTTTGCCGGGCCAATGCGCCAGTTCCATGGAATGCCGAGCTCGGCCTCGGCGATCGGCAGCGATGTCAACGCTGCGTCGAGTACCACGACCCGCGCACCAGAAGGCGCCGGATTGCCCATGGCGCCCTCGGTGCCGCGCTGGCCGCGCAGGAGTCGGGTCAGGCGATACCGGCCAGGGGCGATCAGTTCGGCCGCGCCCGCCTGCACGACCTCCCAGACGCCGGGCGCGCTCTCGATGGCGATGGCATTGGCGCCGCCGAACAGGGTCAAATCGGTGACGCTTTCCAGCGTGCCGGTCAGCAGATCGACCACCAGCGCGTTGCCGAGATCGAAGCGCGAGGTGGGTCCGGCGTAGAAGTCCGAGACCAGCGTGCCGATCCGGGCGCGTGTGCCAAACGTGGTTAGCAGGTCGAAGCCGTCCGTCGATGGGCTTCGATAAACCGCGATCTCGCCGGGCCAAGGCACCGCATGCGCCGCCGCGAAGGGCCGATGCGCGGCCTGATCATCGGTCAGCTGCGGCAGATCGAGCAGGACCGCCTCGGGCGTGCCGAAGACGACGGCCTGCGACAGCGCCGAGGGTCGCGGCGCGCCGGGCGGCAGGTCGTAGGCCTCCCGATCCTGGCGGACGGCCTCGGTGCCGCGCGCGTCGGCGTCGGCAATCGAGATGAGCCGAAGCGGGATGGACCGGCCGTCATGGGCGAGCATGACGACATCGGCCGGGTCGAGCGCCAGCCGCGAGGGCGGAAGACGGAACGCCGCCGTCTCGCGACCGGTCCAAGCTTCCATCAGCGCGCGGCGGCAACGGCGCTCCGCTTCCTCGGGCGGCACCGCCATCGGGAAGCTCTCGGAGGCGATGCGCGTCGTGTCGACGGTGATGCGCCTGGCCTCGACCTGAGCCGCTTCGTAATCCTCGTCGGCGCGGGCGACCTGCCACTTCAGGGCCTGTGGCAGCTCGGTCTCCTGGCCGCGTGTCAGTTCCAGCACGTCGCCCTCGCGCGCGGCGACCAGATCATCGGGCTCCAGGGTGGCGACGGAGGCCCGGCCGCGCATGATGAAGCGGATCACGCCCTCGGTCTCGACGGCATCGAAGCCGAAGTGGCGCGCCAGCGTGGTGATCGAGGCCCGAGGGCTTTCCAGCGCGCCAATGGCATAGCCCTCGACCGCGCCCCAGAGGCCGGTGACGTCGATGCGATCCTCGGGCAGATCGGCGCGCAGGCAGAGGTGCCGCACGAGGGCCGCCAGCGACACCGCGCCAAGGCGGCCGGTCAGCCAATGGCCGAGCCGCCAGTTCGGTCCGTCGGTCCAGACGTCGGTCAGTTCAGGGAAGAACGGATACGGCCGCGCGTCCCAGGTCCATGCCACGCATTCCGGCACATCGACCATCCGGCCGCCGTAGACCGAGGACACCGGGTTGTTCGCGGCCTCGCCCCAGAACAGGTAGGTCGCCTCGAGATAGGCGCGCTGGATGGTGTCGTCGCGCCAGCCCCGCGAGAAATACGGCGTGAAGCTCTCCGACGACTTCGGGTCGAAGAAGACATTGGGCTGGTTCGTGCCCCGGTCGATGGCCGGGCAGCCGAGTTCGGTGAAGCGGATGGGTTTCGATTGCGGCACCCACGCCGTCGGCGTGCCGCTCTCTACCCCGCCCGGGCGATTGTAATGCGGGTTCGACCACCAGCTGCGCAGATCCTTGTAGCGGAAGACCCACGGCTTGCCGGCGGCGCCATCGGTGATCGGCGTGCGCACTTGCGCCGACCGATCCGCCGCCGATGCGTAGAACCAGTCGAAGCCTTCGCTACCCGCGATGTTCTCCTGCAGATAGGCCCGGTCGTAGATCGCGGGCCAGCCTTCGGCCGCATCCGCATGCCCGAAGCCGTCGCGCCAGTCGGAGAGCGGCATGTAATTGTCGATGCCGACGAAATCGATGTTGGCGTCCGACCAGAGCGGGTCGAGGTGGAAATAGACATCGCCGCTGCCGTCGCCCGGATGATGGCCGAAGTATTCCGACCAGTCGGCCGCATAGCCGATCTCCGTGCCCGCCCCGAGAATGGCGCGCACGTCGGCGGCGAGCGCCTTGAACGCGGTAACAGCGGGATAGCTGCTGGCGCCCGAGCGGATGGTGGTCAGGCCGCGCATTTCAGAGCCGATCAGGAAAGCGTCGACCCCGCCTGCCACCGCGCAGAGATGGGCGTAATGCAGCATCATGCGGCGCAGGCCCCAGTCGCCGGACGGGCCCGTCCAGGAGACGGTCTCGCCTGAGATCGCGAAGTCGGAGGGGCTGACGCTGCCGAAGAAGGCCGCGACCTGGCTGGCGGCAGTAGCCGTCTTGTCTACGCTCCCGGCATAGCCTGCCGCGGGCGAACAGGTGATCCGGCCGCGCCAGGGGAATGTGGGCTGGCCGGTCTCGGCGGCATTGTCGGAATACGGGTTCGGCAGCGTGTTGCCGGGCGGCACATCCATCAGGATGAACGGATAGAAGGTCACACGCAGCCCACGCGCTTTCATCTCCCGGATCGCCTGTACCACGGCAAAATCAGCGGGCGTGCCGCCATAGACAGGGCGGTCTTCAGCGTCGCGGCTGACGAGGATGGCATTGGCGCGGCTGACGCCATTGACCGACCAGCCGACCGGCGCCGTGGATTTCGCCGTGACCTCGACGCCCGGGCGCAGCTTGCAGGAACCCGCGCGCAGGTCGTCGCCGAACCAGGCGACGACGAGGCTGACGCTCTCGACGGCCGGCGCCATGGCCTGCAGGCGGTCGAGCGCGACCACCATGTCGGCGGTGTCGGGTAGCGCGTTCAAGTTTTCGGCCTGCGTCGCGCCGCCGGAGGATTTGCGGATGGCCTGGGTGGCATAGGTGAACTCGCCCGAGGCCGGGATCAGGGTGACAGCGCGGGTCAGCCCCTCGGCTGTGTCGGGGTCGGCGAGCGGTCGGAACACCTCGAAGGACAGCTGCGGCAGGCGGTTGCCGTAGCTCGACAGCGGCAGTTCCTCGAAAACGACATAGGCCGTGCTGCGATAGGCCGGAGTGTTGGCCGCGCCCATCTTCGCCGCGATGAACGGATCGGCCGCCTGCGCCTCGTCGCCGGGATACCAGCGCCAGGTGACGCCCGAGAGGCCCATCGGCTTTCCGTCGGCCCAGATGCGCCCGATCCCGGTGATCGGCCCCTCGCAGAGCGCCACGGCGAAGGAGGCATAGTAGAGATACTCGGTCGTCTTGACCTTGCCGCCTCCACCGCCCTTGCCGCCGCCCTGCGTGGTGGTCTTCGTCTCCTCGCGGAAATCGGTGGCCCAGATGATGTTCCCGCCGATCCGCATTCGGCCGTAGAGGCGCGGGATCACCGCCCCCTCGGTCGAGGACGTGATGCGCAAGCTGTCGAGCCGCGCGCCTTCGATCCGTTGGGTCGGTGCGAGCGAGGACACGATCCAGCTGTCGACGACCGAGCCGATGGTGGAACCGATGAAGCCGCCGATGGTCGCCGCGCTGACGCCGAGGATCGCGCCACCGATCGAGCCGCCGATGGCGGCACCGGCGGCGCCGAGAATGAGGGTGGCCATGTCGGGATCTCAGCTTTGCGGGAAGATGAAAGCGAAGGCGATGCGCCGTCGCCAGGCTTGGGTCAGCGGCTCCTCAATCACGCCAAGCCGCTCATAGGCATGGAGGAATCTGTCGGGGCCGGTCAGGATCCCGACATGCTTGGCGATGGCGCGGGGCATCATCCGGAAGAGGACCAGTGCACCGGGAGTGGCATCGGCCGGGGCGATCTCGGGCATCATGCGGCGCGCGCCTTCTGCCAGCACTTCGTTCGGGCCCGTCTCGCCCCAGTCGCGGCAGTAGGGCGGCATCGGAAACGGCTCGGGACCCACCACTTCGCGCCAGACGCCGCGGGCAAGACCAAGGCAGTCGCAGCCGACGCCCTTGAGGCTTGCCTGGTCGTGATACGGCGTGCCGAGCCAGGACCGCGCGATGGCAATGACGCGGGTGGGATCGGCGGAGGTCACAGCACACCTCCCTCGTGCCCGCCGTCCTTGGTGGCGTAGCGCAGCACCGTGTCCTGGCCGGGGATATGCGGGAAGCCGCGGAAGTTGGCGGTATTGCCGAACTTCGCGCCGCAGGTCTCCAGCCGCTTGTCGCAGCCCGCACGGATGGTGAAGGCGTCGCCCTCGCTGATGGCCCGCACTGGTGCCTCGAGCAGGGTCAGCACAGCGATGCCGTCCGTAAGGTCATGGCCCAGCACCTCGGTGCGCCGCCCAGCGTTCGCGCCGGAGGTCCATTCGATTGTGCCGAAGGTGAACCAGCTCAGCTCGAAGCCGCCGAGACCGGAGGCGGTGAATGCGCGGTCACGCAGAAGGTCGACCACAGCACCTGCGCCCTTGTAGGCCGGGTCCTCCAGATCGACGCCGCAGCGCGCATCGCCGAGCGCCGCATCGCAACTCGCCTGGAAAGTCCGCCCGACCGTCTGGCCCAGCACATGGGCCAGCGAGCGCACCTCCGCGACGAAGGCAAGCCGCCCGCGCCGGATCTGACCGATGGCTCCGCGCCGCATCAGCACGCGCTGTCCGGTGTCGGCCCAGTTCACGCGCCAGACCTCGACCGCTGCATTGTCCCAGCGGCCGTCGAGGATGTCGGTCTCGGTGATGCGGTCGGAGGTCAGCACGCCTTCCGCGTCCTGCGCATCGACCGACAGGTCCGAGCCCGAGCGAACCTCGGACGCCGTCAGCCCGCTCTCGGGTTCGAAGTCCGTGCCATCGAAGCTGAGCGTGCGGTCGTGATCGGTGAAGCCGAAGGTGACGCCGTCGGCCCGGGCGATCCGCCAGCACCAGCCGAGCGTCGTCGTGCCCTCGTCGAGATGGGCCTGAAGCTCGGGCGAGAGGGATTTCATCGGCAGGTTCCTGTCATTCGGTCGTCGAGATCGAGGCACAGGCCACGCAAAACGTTAGACGACAACTATTGGTTGAGGCGGTAACCTGATCCCAAAACCAACTTGGAGGTCGGAATGGGACAGTCTTGGAAGGAAAGCGAATATGCGATCACTGACGCCGCTTATCAGGATGCGGTGGACCGAAAGCAGCGGGGGCTTCGGATTAGCCGGTCCGAAATCGTAGATCAGTGCAGGCGCGGACTGCCGGACCGAGATCCCGCTTCGATCGGGCCGCATCTCGGGAATCTTACGTCGGCGAGGCAAGAACTTGGATTGCCCGTGCTCGAGGAAGTCTCGCCGTTCGCAAATCGCCCGGAAAAGCTGATGAGTTTCCTGAAGGTGAAACATCGCCTGCGGTGATCACTTGTTGCCGCGGAACCCGCGCTCGATCCGGTCACGCAGGCCGATCAGGCCCAGCCCGAGGAACATCAGCCCAGCGGGCGAGGTGTCGCCTGAACCTGCGAGCAGCGCGACGAAGCGTGAGAGTTCCCCGAGCGGCCCGGTGGCGGGCAGTGCGAGCGAGGCAATGCCGGTGAGCATGGCGAAGCACCCCGCCCACCAGGTGAGCGAGGTCAGTCGGATGTAGCGCATAGGGATCAGGCCCTCCGGATCAGGGTGGAAAAGAAGGCGGCCAGCCGTGCGGCCCAGCTGATTGCCGGTTCAGGTGTGGCGGCAGGCACGGATGGTCTCGGTATCGGCACGCTTGCGGGATGCAGCAGCGCCAGCGCCTCGTTCTCGGTCAGACGCCGGATCGGTCGCGAGAAATCGACCTGGCCGTTGCGATCCACCGACCAGACGGGAATGGTGCCGGCGGGATAGCGGCCCTTGACGAAGAGAGCGCGCTCGGCCTCACGGCGCGGGCGGATCGCGGCGGGTTTGAGCCAGCCCATGAAGGCTGCCGCGGCTGCGGCCCGGTCGCCCGTGTTCAGGTGCCGGGTGAGCGCCGCCTTGGAGATGCCGCCGGTGTTGTAGTGAAACGAGACCAGCGCATCGAATTCGTGCGGCTCGAGCGGCACCTTCACGGCGCGCAGGACGGCGGCCTCGTAGCGCGCAAGATCGGCTCGGAAGACCCGGAACGCTTCTCGGATCCCGGCGTCCAGATCGGCGGGCATGCCGCGCGGCATGGTGTCGGGATCGGGTGCCCCGGCGGCAGCCGTGTGGCCGATGCCGAAGGTCCAGACCTGTTTCACATCACGGTAGGGTCCGGGCACGATGCCTTCGTGCCGGACGAGGGCCAATAGGCCGCGATCAGACATTTTCTTGGCAGTCATCTGCATGGAAATCACCCCAGAAGCGAGAGGATCAGGATCAGCGCGGCGATGGCGATGCCGACGCCCAGCCGGTGGCGGAAGGCCTGGCCAGGATCGGTCGGATCGCAGCGCAGGGAACGCGCGAGGCGGAGAAGGTCATGCATCGCCGTCGCCTTTCCCGGCGTGGCGCAGGCGGGCGAGCAGCACCTCGATGAAGGCGGGGCCGAAGACGCCGACCAGATAGGCGGCCGAACCCGCCGCGCCCCCGGCCGGGATCGCCTCGGGCGGCAGGCTGAGCCAAGACGTGATGACGGCCATGGAGAGGCTGCCCATCCCGGCCGCGATCAGACCGCCAAGCAGGATGTGGCGCAGCGCATCGCGCAGCCGCATCTTCGTCGTCAGCGCATTGGTCGCCCCCCCGAGCGCGCCCCAGGCGGCGAGGATCACCGCCGTGGAGGCGAGCAGTTCCTTCAGCGCCGCCGCCAGAAATCCGGTTTCGTCATTCATCGTCGGATCTCCAAGAGCGGGATGGAGGTGATCGAGCCCAGCCGTTCGAGGTCGAGCGTCACGTCGAGAGCGTCAGTGTCGAAGCGGACCGGGACGTCGAATTCGAAGCCAGCGGTGATCGTGACGCCAGCACCCGGCGCGGTGGTGAAGTTGATGACGCCGGTCGTGGTATCGACGGACCAGCCGGACCCTTGCGGCGCGCCATTCAGGGCGATGGTGACCGAGCCCGCGACCGGCTTGGCGATGGTCCGCATCCACGTCTGGCTGCCCGAGGCGTAGCGCTTCACCAGCTGGAAGGCGGTCGTCGTGCCGTCGCCGGTGCCGATCACCTGGTCTGTCGGGGTCGGTGCTCCCGAAGGCGGGCAAGACTTGTAATCGCCCCAGTCCTTGAACCGGAAGCCATGGAGCCGGCCGTTCCGCGCCTCGAAGAAGGCGACCACCGCCGCCAGATCGTCGGCCCGGCGGATGCCGAAGGCCACATCGTAGCGGCGGCGCGAATTGGCCCAACTGGCGTTGCGCTCCTCGTCGCCCGAGGCGAGCTCGACGATCTGGGTGCGCCGTTCCGGCCCGCCGCGCGCGCCGCGGCTGATGTTGTCCGGGAACCGGACCTCATGGAACGCCATCACATGCCCCTCCGCCCGAGCGAAACCGCCCGGGCGATATCCGCCGCGACCTGCGTGCGGGATTGTCGGAAACTCTCGGCGTCCCGCGCCATGATCGTGACGTTGATCCCGCCGCCAGCGCCGTAGCTCTGCGCTTCGCGGCGCGAGAGCACCCGTTCGCCGCGCTGCAGGATTGCCGGAACCTCGTCGTGCCGAAGCCCCACCGCGCCGCCAGAATGCATCCGGGGCGCGGCGGCGAATGCCATGGCTGGGACCATGCGCGAGGGGCCGGACGAGCCGACCATGCCGCCCGCGTGCAGAATGTTGGCGAAGATCCCGCCCGCGCCACCGAGCGCGCCCGAGAGCGCGTTGGCGATGGGACCGAGAATGAACCGCCGCGCCGCCAGTTTCGCCAGATCGGCGATGAGCGAAGTCACCAGATCGCGGAAGTTCAGCTTGCCGGTCTTCACGAACTCCCCGACCGCGTCCTCGGCCGACTGAAACGCGCTGACGAGGCTCTGGCCGATATCTCCGCCGATCTCCCGCGCCCGGCTGGCATAGTCCGAGAGCGCTGCCGTCACGGCCTGCCAGCCGGTCAGGGCACGCTCGGCCCCTTCGCCAGCGGCGGTTCCGGCATTGCGGGCAGCACCTCCGGCGCCATTGGCAGCGGCTGCAGTGTCGTCGAGCCCGGCCGCCAGCGCATCGGCGGAGGTCGCGGCGTCCGTCAGCGCGGTCTCGGCCTCCGTGCCGGACCCGGTCACGGCATCCTTCAGCGCCTGCCAGGCAGCAAGCGGCCGGGTCGCGGCATCGGTCAGCATGCCCGCGGCCTCGCGATAGGCATCGGCGCGGGAACGCGCGTCTTCCGCCATCGCGCCGAGACCGAGATCGGGCGGAGTGATGTAGGTCCGAGAAAGCGCCGCCGAGAACGCATCGGCCGCCGCGGTGCCGGCCGCCGTCGCGGCCCCCTCGAACGGGTTGTCGATCCGGCTCAGGTCCACCGCGTCGAGCGTGCCGATCCGCACGCCGCCTTCGCCGGTCGCCCATTCGGGCAGCAGGGCCAGCGCGGCGTTCAGGGTCTCGATGAAGCTGTTGATGCGGGTGACCACGCCGTTCAGCATCGCCTCGACCCCGCCGATCAGCCCGTTTGCGGCCTGGTAGGCGAAATCGCCGATGGCGCCCGGCAGGCCGCCCCAGATCGCCACCGCGCCATCATAGGCCCCCTGGAAGATCGCGACAGTGCGGTCCCCAAAACCCACGACGCCCGCGACGGTGCCGTCAAGAGCCGAGAGCGCGGCGACCTTCAGCCCCTCCCATCCGGCGGCCATGCGGGCCAGCGCGGCGTCGAGCGCGAGCCCGATGCGCGACCAGACCTCGGAGGCCAGGTCGGAGAGCAGCCGGAAGGCTTCGCCGACCCCGCCCACGCGGGCCACGAATTGGGACAGCTGATATATGAGTTCGCCGACGCCGACGATCAGCGCACCGATGCCTGTGCGGATCAGAGCCCCGCGCAGGACGACGAGCGCGGTGGCGAACCCACGCACCGACAGCGCCGCAGCGGCCAGTCCGGCGACCCAGCGGCCCGCGAGGAAGGTCGTGAAGGTCACGGCATAGGTGGTCAGGCGGCCGATATTGTCGAAAAGGCCGCGAATGGCGATGCCGAGCGGCCCGGTGCGGCTGGCGATGGCCGCCATGGCATTGGCAACCGCTTCCAGCGCGGGGGCCGCAGCGACGGCGAGCTGGTTCGACAAACCGCGCCAGATCAGCCCGAGGCGCGAGACCGCGTCGTTCGTCCGCTCGATCTGGTCGGCATCCTGTTCGGAGACGACGACACCGAAGGCAAGTACGTCCTCGGTCGCCTGGCGCAGCGTCGCGGTGTCGATCCGCGACATGGCGATGGAGCCTTCCTCGCCGAAGAGCTGCCCTGCGACAGCCGCGCGTTCGGCGACAGGCACGAAGTTCTCGATGGCGGCGTTGATCGCGCCGACGCGCTGGTCCAGCGGCAGCGCGATCAGGTCGTTGGCCGAAAGGCCCAGCCGGTCGAGCGCGTCGGCTGCCGGTCCTGTCCCGGCCGCCGCCTGGCTGAGGCGGCGCGTCAGGTCTTTTGTGGCCTGTTCGATGCCGGACATGGATACGCCCGCCAGTTCGCCCGCGCGCTCCAGCGTCTGGATCGAGGCGACGGTGGTGCCGAGGGACTGCGCCAACTTCGCCTGCGCATCGACCGTCTGGAGGCCAGAGCGGATCATCGCCACCCCCGCGGCGACGGCCGCCGCCACAGCGGCGGCGGCGGCCACACGCACCCGGCGCGAGAAGGCCGCTAGCCGAGCGTTCGCCGCGTCCATCTCCCGGCTGAGCCGTCCGAAGCCGCGCGATCCGGCCTCGCCGACACCTTCCAGCTCGGCGCGCACCTGTCGTCCGCCGACCGCCGCGAGGCGGACGGACACACGCTTTTCAGCCATCGGGACGTTCCATCTGTTCGTTGAGTTTCGCGACCATCACCGCTTCGATGACGGGCAGCAGTTCGGCCATGGCGAGCGGCGGCACGCCGAGCGCGTCACCGAGCGCCAGCGCCGCCGACATGTCCCAGCCGATCACCGCTCCCGGCAGCGCCCGCAGCTGGCCGCCGAGGCGGCCGACCAGATCCCAGACCTGCCAGCCCTCCGGAGTTTCTGGACGGTTCAGCCGCGCCGGGCAGTCCGGGCAGGCTTGCGCGCAGGCGTCGCAGTATCGGTCGCCCCCGCCGAAGGACCACTCGGCGAGAGCGCGGAGGCGTTTTTTTTCCTGCTCCAGCAACAGGCCTTTGGAGACGTAGGTCAGCTGGAAGGCCTCGAAAATCGGCCAGACATCGAGCAGTGCGTCGATGGCCTCGGGGCTCGTCTCGATGGGATTGCCGTCCGCATCGCCGATGCCCTCCCAGGCGAGCACCGCCCGCCGCGCCAGCGCCTTGGCGAAGGCGACGGCGCGTTCCTCATCGGAGGCGTCCTCCGGCACGGCTTCCACGGCGGGATCGCTGCGGGTCGCCACCATCAGCGCGGTGGTCAGCGGGCGCAGCTGCACCCGGACGCCGGTGGCGAGGTCGTGCCAGCGCGGCGCATTCGTCAGGTCGAGCGTCAGCATCAATAAGTCTCCACATCGTTCACAAGGGTGGCAGTGCACATCCGGCCGAGCACGCTGTCGCGGGCGGCCTGCCAGTCGAAGGTGGCCTGCACCCCTTGCGGCCCGGAAATCTCGATGCGCGGGCGTGGCAGGTAGACGGCGTGCACGGTGAAGGTGAAGCTCTCGCCCGACGGCAGGACGTAGGCGAACTCGAGCTCGCAGGGATCGCCATTGATCGCCTGCGTCACCAACGTGCTGTCGGCGAAACGGACCTCGATGGAGCCCGTCAGCGCCGCGATGGACGGGTCCGCGCCATCGATGCGGCCGTCCGAACGGATCGTCTCGATGCGGTCGAGGTTGTTGGCATAGGTGATGTCGGCAGAGACCACATTGCCGAGCGCCGAGCCGTTCCGCGTGATCGACCCGTTGAAATGGCCGAAGCGCTTCAGTTCCAACGCGGCGGGTGTCCCGGCGCTGGTCGTTGTGCCCACCGTCTCACCCTGCGCCACCAGCCGGGCGGTCGCGGTCAGCAGGCCAGACCGCTGCATCTGCCAGGTGATCTGGTCGAGGACGCAGCCGGAATACATGGCGTAGCGCGGCACCTCGGGCATGCCGGTCTCGATGGAGAGGCTCGGCAGCGTCCAGGCCCCGGACTGGAACTCGTGCGTCCACGGACCAGTGCCGGTCGTGGTCGGCGCACCGAAGGCCGCCTTCAGCCAGAAACCGAAGGCCTCCGCGTCGAGCGGCACGACGACGTCGCCGTCGGCCGTCACCGCATCCTTGATCGGCGCCAGCGGATCGCGGCCGTAGCCCAACAGCTCCGAGTTCAGCAGCGGCTGCTCCGCCCCGAGCGTGGTGCTGGCAAAGGGCATCTTCGTGAAGCCGCCCACGGGCGGCGTGCCATAGGTCGTCTCGAACGCAAGCGCCATCTGCGCCCGCGCCCCCTGGGCTCGTGCCATGGTGATCTCCTGTTGTCGTTTGGGTCAGGCCAGCGGGTCGGCCGTGGAATAGTGCAGCACCACCGGGATCACGGCGGCCTTCAGGCTGGCCGCTCCCTCGACCGGCAGATCGACCGGCCTCGGCGCTTCCGCCTCGACCCAGTCGCAGAGCCCGCCCAGCGTCCGGTCGGCGGCGAGCGCCGCGCCGATGCTGGCGGTCAACGTGTCGAAGGCGGCGTCACGGGCGGCGCCCTGCACGACCGCCTCGATCTCGACCCGGTGCTGGTAGTGGTAGGCGAGCGGCGAGAGCGTCACCTCGGGCTCGCCCGGCTCGCCGTCGCGCAGGATCAGCAGGCCATTGGCTGGGACGCGCTCGGGCAACACCTCACCGCGCAGGGCGGTCGCGGGCAGCGTTGAGAGCCGCGCGTGCAGCGCGGTGAGGATGGTTTCGCGTTGGGTGGGCATCTTCCAACCGGATGAGGGATTCGTTTCAAATTCTGACAGTCATGCGCCGGATTTGCATTGCGGTGCCGTTCAGCCGCCTACGAATTCGGCGCCGTCAAATAGAGCGGGCCACCGTTATGGCTGATGAAAGGAGAGGCGGCCGCGAAGCGCTCCATTGCCTCACTGTAAGGAAACTGAAGGAGTGCCCCCGGAAAGCGCATCGCGAGGTCGGGTAAAGCGCGGGCAAGAACACCCTTACGGCGAAAGTCGGGTGCGATCCAAATCCAACCGATCATATGAGATACGTCCCGGTAGGGAGTTTCTGTATAGATCCCTGCGCCACCCAATGCACGGCCTTCATCATCTGAGAATATCGCACCAATTGCACCGGCGGGAACTTGATACCCCAATGGAGCCCAGTCAGCTTGATCGTATCCCATCTCACGTTTGAAGCGGCGTGCGATGCCGTAGAGTTTTTCGTGGAGAAAGTTTTGGTCAGATCTCTGAAAGATAATCAGTCCACTTGTGGGGTTCACTAAGCCAGCGAGTCTTGAATCAGGATTTGGGCGATCCGGTGAAGTGACTTCTTCGTGAACTTCGGCATGACGCACAATGTCTTCGGGATGATCCGGGACATACAAGTAACCGCAGTCAGGGCATTTTACAGGCACGATGGGTTCCATTATTGAACTCTTGTTGACCTGCACATCAGATATCGCAGGGTTAAGAACGCGCCCGTTGTGGCGCGGGCAACGCAAAATCTCAAGCTCGCGCATGAGAGCCATCAAGTCAGCTGCCCCTCTACCCAATTCGTCACGATCAGCCCCGGCACGCTGTCCAGCGCCCGGTCTGCATCCCGCGCGAGCTCGAGCCGCTTCGGCAGCTTCACCTGCGGCACCAGCAGGAAGATCGGCGCGGTGACCTTGCCGCGCCCGGTCTTTGATCGCGACACGACCGCTTGGCCTTTGGTGTTCAGCCGTCCTTCGGCCACCAGCAGGCTCGGGCCCGTCCGGCGATAGACGAAGCGCAGGCGCAACCTGCGTCGCCGTTCCCACTCGCCGGGGGTGATCCGGCCGCCGCGCAGGGACTTTCCCGCCGCAGGCAACGGGATCGCCAGCCAGAACCCGTTCTTCGAGCGGATCAGCGGCCCGGTATCGTGGGCGCCGACGATGACCGGCGCTTGCGACCAGACCAGCGCGGCAGCGTCGAGGCTCTCGCAAGACTTCGGAAACGTCTGGCTGCGGATCGTGTTGGCGAGCCGTGTGCCAAGCCCTGCGCCGGTGACCTGCAAGCGCCACGCGGCCTTCAGCCCGGTCCCGGCCTCGCGCATGGCGGCGGTCACGGCACGTTCTCCCGCCGCCACCTCGGCCTGCATCATCGCGACAATGTCGGGATCGATGTCGAGCTTCAGTTTCACGCAGGCCTCAGATCGACGGTCCAGACGAGCTGCTCGCGGTCGCGGACGGGCTCGCCCTGAATGAGGAAGGCATCGCCCTCGATCTCGATCCGGTCGCCGGGGCGCGGGTTCGCCACCTCGGCGACTCGCAGGTCGATCCGCGTGGTCTCGGACCAAAGACGCGCATCGCCGAAGTCGGTGACGGCATCCGCGCGCCGGGCGACGACGCGCACCATAACGGGCGCGCCGCCGTCAGCGATGTAGACCGCATCCCGGCCGATGTTCGGATCGGCAAATAGCGCGCCAACGGCGGCGGCGAAAGCGCTCATCAGAAGCTGCCGTTGAGCCGCACCCGACCGATGGTGTCTCCGGCCCCGCCCGCGACTGCCTCGATGGCGACGCCGATCAGCGTGTTCGAGGTGGCCACGTTGGTGGTGCGCTTGTTGGTGTCGTCCCAGTAGATCTTCGCGCCGGCCGTCCAGGACTGCGAGCCGATCTTGGTGATGTCGAAGATGCCGGTGAGCGCGGTCTCGACGCTCTCGCCGAGGGCGGCGGTGCCTGCGGCCACTCCGAAGATGGAACCGACGAGCAGGCCATCGCCGGAGGCGACGGCATATGGCGCGGTCAGGGTGATGGTGTTGCCGGGCTGGACGAAGTTTTTCATTATGGGGGTCCTCTCGGAAAAACGAAGGGCGGCCCGATTGGACCGCCCGTGTGTCAGGGTTCAGGATGGGTGCGCCTTACGCGCCCGGGTTCTTGTAGAGGCCGCGCCAGTCGATGGCCTTGGCGCCGAAGTCGAGGCGGCACTTAATCTCGACGCCGTCGACGTCAAAGCCGTTGCGCGTCTCGATATAGGCGCCCTGCTGCCCCTCGAGATAGGCGTACTCGATGGTGTCGATCTGGTTCGGGCTGGCCGCGAGATACCAAGCGGTGGCGCTGGCGGCATCGAGGCGCGGCTCGCTGATCGGCGAGAGCGTCCGGATCGACTGCGGCACCACGCTGGAGGTCGCGGCGGGGACGAGGTTCTGCGCGACCAGCTGCTCAGCCTTCAGTTCCAGCGCGGCGGGCACGATCAGGAAGGCAGGACGGATGTTCAGCACCGTCTTCTTGTCGAGCCCGGTCTGCAGCGCCATCGCGGCACGGGCCGCGCCCACCGCATCGACGGCCAGCGCCGCGCCGGTCCCGGCGAGGTTCTTGTGGTTGGCGTGGAACAGCGCCGTCCCGTCGGCCATCGCCGGGTTGGCGGTGATGATGCCCCAGACCACGTCCGACTCCAGCTGGGCGATCGAGTTGCCGTACATCGCCGGGATACGCGTGAAGGCGTCGAGATCGTCGTTGATCAGCACCTGGCGGGTGATCGCGACGACGCGGCCATAGGTCTTGACCTTGTAGCTCTCCTTGCTCTCGCCGAGCGAGCCGCGCTTGAACTCGCCGCTCTCGCCCACTTCCAGAAGCTGCGGCGCCTCGCCGAGCTGGACACGGTGCATCGACTTGAAGTCGGTAGCCAGCACCTGGCGGCAGAAGAGCGAGAAGGTCCGGGGATAGGCGTCATAGGCCTGCCGCAGGGTCTTGTTGGTGACCGCCGAGAGGATCTCGGGGAAGTCCGAGGTCGAGTGCAGCGCGCGCGTTGCCACCTCGTCGCGCGAGAGGCCGCGCGTGTTGACCCCGGAGTTACCGAGGCTTTCGCGGGCGAGTTCCAGCAGCGTCATGCCGCGATATTGGCGGGCCGCATCCTCCAGCGGGAACAGCGTGGGGCTGTAGCGGTGCAGGAGCGCGTTGGCGACCGCATCGCGACGGGTGATGCGCTCGTCGCGGCCGCCGAGGGGCACGGAGACATGCGGGAAGGTCCGGGTCTCGTCGGACTTCGCGGCGACCTGATCGAGGATCAGGCGGCGGGACTCGTCGACGCTGACGCCGCGTTTCACCAGATCCTCGGCGAAGCTGCGCTCGAGGTTCAGCCGCCCGGCCAGATCATAGATCGTGGAAACGCGGTCGCGCTCGGCCTCGCGGGCACGGGTCGCGATGGCTTCGGTATCCGGGGCCTCAGGCTTGGGGGCCTTGGGCTGGCTGCGCGTCTCGGCCGCGCCGGTCTTGTCGTCGGGCATTTTGATCTCCTCGGTCGCTGCCGTGTCGGGGGTGTCGTCGGCCGGGGCGGCCGGGGTCGTCTTGTCGGTCATGGGGGATGCTCCTTCGCTGGTTTCAGCGTCCCGGCGATGGAGGACGCAGTCGTGATGTTCGCCCTTGGCGCGGAAGCCCGCGGCGGGATCGGCGCCGACCGGCACGGCCGAGATCTCGAACGGGGTCCAGTCGACCGCCCGCCAAAGCTCTCGCCCGCCATCGGGTTTCGAGATGTCGAAGCGGTGGACCTGGTAGCCGATCGAGACCGCCCGGATGTGCCCGGCCTGGATGTCGCGCCAGATCGGCTCGACGTCGGCACGCTCGCTGATCCGCACCTGCGCGATGCCGCAACCGTTCTCGATCCGGGCCGAACCGGGCACGACCGAGCCGATGACGGCGTCGAGCGTGTCGATCTCATGGACCTTCAGGAAGGGCGCGCCCGCGTTCAGCCGTTCGAGCCGGACATGGGCGGGATCGAGGCTCAGCTCCTCGTCATAGGGTTCGCCGAAGAAGCTGGCGCGGCGAACGCGGGCGCCTGCCGACCAGATCACCTCGACGGTGCGCGCGTCGTTGTCGACGCTGTTTGGCGCAAGCTCCGCCGACCGGCGCAGGGCCGGCAGTTCGATCATTGTGTCCATGGGGTCAGTCCTGTTGGTCGGCCTGCGCCGGTGTGGTTTCCGGATCGGCGGGTGCTGTCGGGTCGCCCGCCTGCGCGCTGCCGGTCTTGGTAACGCGGCGCGGATCGCTGTCGAGCACGAGCCCGAGGTCGTCGAGCTTCGCGTTGGTCGCGGCGATTTCCGCCAGCACGGCGTCGGGGTTGCGGCCCTGCCGGGCGATGGCCTGTGCCAGCGTCATGGTGCCCGAACGGATCGCCAGAAGGTCCGCCATCGCATCCTTCTGCGGATCGACAGCCTCGAACTTCGGCGGCTGCCATTCGACCGGGACATCGGGTGTCGGGATTTGGCCCGCCGCCCAAGCGGCTTCCGTGAACCAGCGCCAGACCGGCGCGCAGAACATCGGGATGAATAGCTGCCACTGCAAGGCGTCGATCTGGCGGCGGAACTCCACGAGCCCCGCCCGGATCGAGGAGTAGTTGACCTGGGACAGGTCCCCGGTCAGCAACTCATAGGGCACCCGGAACCCGGCCGAGATCGTGTGCAGGCTCGCGCGCTTGTACTCGCCGTATCCGCCGGTGGCCGAGGGCTGGTTGAACCGGATGTCCTTGCCGCCGCGGGCATAGGCGATCAGGCCGGGCTCGAACTGCTCGACCCGGTTCCCGTCGGCATCGACCACCGAGGGCGCGATGCCCTGCTGCGCCTCGTCGTCGCCAAAGACGATGGCGGTGACGCAGGCCTCGGTCTTCTTTCGGACCAGTTCGGCCACTTCATAGTCGTCGAGGTCCCGCAAAGACCGGATCACCGGCGCGCCCCAGGGAACGCCGCGCGCCTGCGTGCGCTGCTTCTCGTAGACATGGGCGATCTCGCTCGCAGGGACCGGGCGGCTCTGCAGACCGTTCTGCAAGGCGCCATAGGCGTCGCCCGGATGCTCAGCGTGCAGCCAGTAGGCCCGACGCTTGCCGACCGGGTCGAACTCGATCCCCTGGACGAGGCGTCCCGCGCCAAGGACGCCGGATTTCGTGGCGTCGAGGAAGTCGGCCTCCAGCACCTGCAATTGCAGCGGCACCGGAAGGCCGTCGCTCGCACGCCGCAGGCGGCGGCGCACCAGCACCTCACCCGCCTCGACCATCTCGCGGCAGATCAGCGTCTGCAGACCGTAGAAGTCGAGCTGACCGTCGGCATCGCAGTCGGCTGTCCAGCGTTCGAACAGCGCATCGACCCTCCGGTCGAGCTTGTCGTCGCCGCTGGCGGCGCGCGGCATGATGCCTGCGCCGATGATGTTGTTCACCAGCACCGCCACGGCCTTGGCCGCATGCGGGTTGTTTCGCACCAGATCGCGCATCCGGTCGCGCAAGAGCGCTCCCGCGACGCCGATCTCGGTATCGGCGGAGGATCCCGGTGCCCGCCAGCCCTCCGTCCGCCTCCCGCGCGCGGCCCCGTCATAGCCCCGTGTGAGGGTATCGAAGGCCTTACGGGCCAGCACGCGCCTCGCGGCGGCCCGAGGGGCGACGGAGGCAATGGCCCAGTCGAACCAGTTGGCCGACATCATCGGTCTCCGCGCGAGAAGCCCGCGAGCCCGGCCACAGGCAGCGGCCGTGCGGTCCCAGCGATGGCGCGTTCGATGGTGCGGACGCGGGCCAGCAGGTCTTCGGCCGAGCCGTAGTCGACTGACTTGCCGTCATAGCTGACCCGGGTCGTGCCGCTGGCATAGGCCCGGCGCAGCGCCGAGAGCTCGGTTTCCGTCCAGTCGGTCATCTTCAAAACCATCCTTCCCGCCGCCCAAGCCAGTCGGAGCGGCGCTTGCCCTGTGGGGCCTGTCCGGGCCGGTGAATTTGACCGGCGGGATCGGTGTCACCGTAAGGCGCAGCCCCGAGCTGATCCTCGAGGTCACGCCATTTCTCGTCGGGCCAGCGGTCCGCGCCCGCGATCCAGGCGGCGGCGCGGGCATAGACCCTGCAATCCAGCGCCTCGTTGCGTTCACGGAGTTTCTGCCATTCGAGTTTCGCGAAGCCGCGCTTGGTGCGGACGGTCACCAGCTGTTCGGCCACGACCTGCTTCAGCCACTCGCTTTCGACCCATGTCGGCAGGTGGATCGTGCCGGGCGGAAAGG
The DNA here is from genome assembly GCF_000819565.1 of Celeribacter indicus. Classification (NCBI taxonomy): domain Bacteria; kingdom Pseudomonadati; phylum Pseudomonadota; class Alphaproteobacteria; order Rhodobacterales; family Roseobacteraceae; genus Celeribacter; species Celeribacter indicus. The sequence continues at coordinate 1,899,675 of NZ_CP004393.1, read as the reverse complement.
CCGCGCCCTCGGCGCGTTCTTCCTCGGTGGGGCGCGCCAGCCGCAGGAAGCGGTAGGTCTCGGCTTTGAAGGTTGAGACAGCCACGGTCCAGAGTCGAGCTCCGCGCCGCAGACGTTTGCCTCCCTCGGTCGCATCGACAAACGTCGGCCCCGCCACCGGGCTCGAGCGGTTGAACCCCTCAACGCCCTTCACGGGTGCGACCTGTGCGAAGCCTTGCGCCCGCGACCAGGAATAGACCGCCGGGGCCTCGTAGCCCGTATCGATGGCGAGCCGGGCGATGCGCAGATGCGCGCCGCGTTCATGTGGCCAAGACTTGTCCAGCAGCGCGGTCAGCTCCGACCATGCGTCATGCCGGTCCGGCCCGCCCTCGATCACGACGTGATCGACGAGCCAGCTTTCCAACCCGCGGCCCCAGGCCCAGACATCGACCTCGATCCGGTCCTTCTGCACATCGGCCCCGGCGGTCAGGAACAGCCCGCCGGCAGGCACCGTGCCCGGTTTCCAAGCCTCGCGCCGGTCGTAGAGCCGCTGCCAGTCGGGGGCTTCCCCGGTCTCGACCCAGGTCTCGCCCAGAGACGTATTAACGAAGGTCTTCATCGTCTCGTCCCCGCCGGAGCGGGCCGAGAGGAAGGCCCGCACCATCGCCTCCAGTCTGACCCAGGGCGAGTAGATCTCGTTCAGGTGGAAGCCCGCCACGCCCGCGAAGGGCTGCTCCGCCACCCAATGTCCTTTTGAGACGGCCGCCCAGCGGGTCTCGTCCCGCCAAGCCGCATCGCAATCGGCGCAGTGGTAGCGCGCCGTTTCGGGCCGGTGGTCGCCCTCGGGCCCCTTGCTCCAGCGCACCTGTGTCCAGGTCAGCAGCTGTTCCGCCCCGCAGTCCGGGCATGGCACCCAGAACCGGCGCTGGTCGCTTTCTTCGAAGGCTGCCTCAATCCGGCTGGTGCCCTTGTTCGTGGGCGTCGAGACCAGCACGATCTTGCGGTTCCAGAAAGTCACCGTGCGTTTCCGGGCGAGGTTGACCGGATCACCCTCGGCGCCCGCGCTGAACGGGTAGCGGTCCACCTCGTCGCAAAGCAGCAGGCGGATCGGGCGGCTGGCCAGACCCGAGGGTGCGTTCGCACCCACGATGGTCAGATGCCCGCCCGGAAAGCGCTTGTGCAGGATCTTGTTGTTGCCGTCGCGCGAGCGCGGATCGGCGATCTTGCCCTGCAAACAGGGCGTGTCGCGGGCCATCGGCGAGAAGCGGTCCTTCGACCAGGTTTCCGCGTCGCGCTCGGTCGGCATCACCACCATGATCGGCGCGGGATCCTGATCGATGTGATAGCCGCAGGCGTTGTTCAGCACCTCGGTCTTGCCGACCTGGGCGGAGGACATGATGACCACCGTCTCGGTCGAGGCGTCCGAGATCGCCTCCATGATCCCGCGCTGATATTCAGCCCGGCTCGTGCGCCATTGCCCGGGTTCGGCGCTGGCCTCAGAGCTCAGCCGTCGGTTCTGGTCCGCCCAATCGCTGATCGTCAGTTCCGGCGGCGGGCGCAGCACCTTCAGCGCCGTCTCCACCGTCCGCTTCAGGATCGGCGAGCCCGTCAATGTCAGCGATGGCTTCGAGTTGGACATCTGGCTGCGCGAGATCATCGAGCACCTCGCGGATGGTCATTCGGATCAGATTCCGGGTGTCTCCGACGGTTGATTGTTCAAAAACCTGCGGCGCCAGCCGGTCCGGCAGCGCGAGCAAGCGGGTGCGCAGAAGTGCCAGAACGGCGATCCAGGCGGCCTCGATCTCTTCTGCCGCGATCAGCGCGCCACGCTTTTCCTCGGCCTCCATCTCGGCAAGATCAGCCCGCGCCCGAATGAAGCGCGCCCGCTCGGCCGCGTAATCCGGCGCACCGGCCTGCGCCTTCGATGCCTGTTCGCGCAGGTAGCGGACATAGCCGCGCACCGAGCCGATCAGGTCATATTGGCCGCGCTCGGCCTTCGGGATCACACCCTCGCGGCTCAGCTGCTGGACCCGGCGCTCGGATAGATCGAGGAGCCGCGCGATCACGCCGATGGGTTGCGTGGCTGACGACATGAGATGATCCGCGCGCTCCGATTAAAGCCATGTAATTGCTGCGATTATACTGGATGGTGAGCCCCGGCAGAGCGAAGCTGATCCTACGAAAACGATGCACCCCACGGAGCCTGCCATGACCCTCGCCGAACGCTACAACCTTGAAGCCGCCCGCCTGCTTCCGCACATGGCCGCCGACCTTCAGGTCGATCCCGCCATCACTCGCGCGACCGAGATCGACGAGATCGTCTTCCGGCGCGGCGAGTTTCTGGGCGGCATGGCCTGCGCGATCCTCGCGATGATCGAGCAGAAGAACTGAGGGGGCAGGATGATGACCGACCGCCACCAACTCCGCGCCGAAAAGGCCCGCCGGAACCAAGAAGTCGCGCTGGCGGCCTTCATTGAAAAGAAGGCCGAGATCGACACGATGCTCGCCCGCCTGCAGAGGCTGAGTGATGACCACTTCGACGCCCTTCCCGACGAGATCAATTGGGGCCACGTCGGCACCCTCGAACACTACGCGAGCCTGTTGAAGCGCATCACCGACAGCGCGTTCGGCGAAGGCGAATTCGCAGACTGACCTCCGGAATCTCCGGACCTCTGCCGCGCGCGGGCGCGGCTTGGGGTCGTAGAAGGATCGCGACGGCCGCGACCCGAATACGGAGACGACCCCATGACCCAGCTTTCCGCCACCCAAGCCATCATCCTCAGCGCCGCCGCCCAGCGGCCCGAGCACATCGCCCTGCCGCTGCCCGAGAGCCTGCGGGGCGGCGCTGCCGCCAAGGTGGTCGGCGCGATGCTTGCGAAGGGTTTGCTCGAAGAGGTCGATGCGAACATGCGCGAGGGCGAACCTGTCTGGCGTCAGACCGGCGACGGCCATGGCACCACGTTGGTTGCCACCGACGCAGGCCTTGCCGCCATCGGCATCGAAGCGAACACCTCCGCCGCCCCCGAACCCGCGCCCAAGACGCGCACGCCGCGCGAGGGCACCAAGCAGGCCACTCTGATCGCCATGCTGCGCGCGCCGAACGGCGCGACCATCGAGGAGATCATGGCCGCGACGGGCTGGCAGTCGCATACGGTGCGCGGCGCGATGGCCGGGGCGCTGAAGAAGAAGCTCGGGCTCGAGGTGACCTCGGAGAAGGTTGAGGGGCGCGGGCGGGTGTACAAGCTCCCCGCCGCCTGACGCGCAGGACCCCGAGAAGTCGATGGCCGCCGTCCCGCCGGGGCGGCGGTCGATCATTTGGCGCTCCGCATCCGGATCGCCTCGAACACCCTACGGAGGGCGAAGGACCGCGCGATGCTGACCACGGTGAAGACCACGCCCATCTTCAGGTTCTGCGCCAGCGTCGTGTGCAACCCGAAGATCGGAAAGATCAGGATCTGCGTCACGACCGCGACGCCGTAGCCGACGATCACGTTGGCGACGGACTCGACCAGCGACATGAAGCGGGTCTGCTTCATGCCGCTGCCTCATTCATCGGCCAGCAGTTCAGCCGCGAGAGTTCGCAGCGCATGCGCTGCAACCAAGGGGACCACGCCGTTGCCACAGAGGCGAAGCCGGTCCACCCGGTGGGCCAGCCCATCAGCGCCTCGACGAACAGCGGGTTCAAGGTCCGGCGCGGCTCGGAGGTATCGCGCCCAGCCATCGGCGTCACCAGGACCTGGCGGCCAAGCAGGCCGTTCACGGGCGTATTCGCCAGCGTCGTCGCACCATCCTTGTGATCCCGCGCCGTCGGCGTCATCCACATCTGACTGGCATGAGTGAGGTCCGCCGTCCGGCGGTTGCCGGCGCTCGGCTTGTTTCCGTCCGTTGCCATCGGCGTCGGCCAATCCCGTGCCATCCGGTCCAGACCTTTCTCGTCGCGCCGCTCGCCGCCCCGGCTCCGAAAGCTGTCGGTCTGCGGTGTCGGCCAGAGCGCGGCCGTCGTCGCGAGGTTCATCCCGTGCTGCCCCGCTGCCTGCGATGGCGTGAGTTTCGTCTGCCGGTTCTCGTTCGCACTGGCCCTCGGCGTCGGCCACAAGCGCAGCAGTTCCGGCCGGTTCCCGCCACTCGACCGGGTCCCAGAGCAGGCGCGCGGGGTCGGCCAGCTCGTCGTCTTCGCGGATGGCGAGGATGAACAGACGCTCGCGCTTGTGGGGCGCGCCGACTTCCGCCGCCGTGAAGAGGCCTGCCGCAAGGCGGTAGCCCATGCCGACCAGTCCGCTGGCGACTTCGGGGAAGCCGAGGCGGAGATGATGGGCGACATTCTCGAGGAAGACGAAGGGCGGTTCGACCTCGCCGATGATGCGGGCGACATGCGGCCAGAGGTGGCGCGGGTCGTCCGCGCCCCGACGCTTGCCCGCGACGGAGAACGGCTGGCACGGATAGCCCGCAGTGACGATGTCCACCGCGCCGCGCCATGGGCGGCCGTCGAAACTGGCAACATCGTCCCAGACAGGCGCGTGATCCAGGGCCGCGTCTTCCATCCGCGCCACGAGAGTGGCTGCGGCGAAGGTTTCCCGTTCGACATGGCCCACAGTTTGATATCCGGACAAGGCGATGGTGAGCCCGAGATCAATGCCACCGGCACCGGAGCAGAGCGATAGGCCGAAGAGGCCTGCGGAAGGTAAAGCCAGGTCATCCATCCCTCAGCGGTCTTTGGTCTTGAGGTCGTCGTAGGGCGTTCCATCCCCGTCGAGGACGGCCTGCTTCCCGGTGAATTTCTGCCAGCGCTGGACGGCTACATCGACGTAAGCCGGGTTCAGTTCGATGCCGAGGCAGACGCGGCCCGTGGTCTCGGCTGCGATCAGCGTGGTGCCTGACCCCATGAAGGGCTCGTAGATCGCCTGACCCGGGCTCGAATTGTTGAGGATCGGCCGGCGCATGCATTCCACGGGCTTCTGGGTGCCGTGGACGGTCTTTTCGTCCTGGTCCTTGCCCGAGATGTGCCAGAGCGTCGTCTGCTTGCGGTCGCCCGCCCAATGGCCCTTGCCGGACTTTCGGACGGCATACCAGGCGGGCTCGTGCTGCCAGTGATAATCGCCCCGGCTCAGAACCAGCCGCTCCTTGGCCCAGATGATCTGGGACCGGATGGTGAAGCCAGCGACTTCGAGGCTTTCCGCCACGGTCGCCGCGTGCAGCGCGCCGTGCCAGACATAGGCGACATCGCCCGGGAACAGTGCCCAGGCATCACGCCAGTCGGCGCGGTCGTCGTTCAACACCTTGCCAGTGCGCTTGGTCTTGGCCGCCCCCACCTGGTTACGCCAGCCCGGGTCGTATTCCACTCCGTAGGGCGGATCGGTGACCATCAGCAACGGCTTCACAGGGCCGAGCAGCCGCTCGACATCCGTGGCGACCGTGCTGTCGCCGCAAAGGAGGCGGTGGTTTCCGAGAAGCCAGAGATCGCCGGGACGGCTGATCGGCTCCTCCGGTGTTTCCGGGATCTCGTCTTCGCCCTCCTGCGGACCGGTGCCCGCATCGAGGCTCGACATCAGCGCGTTCACCTCGTCTTCGGTGAAACCGGTCAGGCCAAGATCGAAATCCGCCTCCAGCAGGTCTGCCAGTTCGAGGTTCAAGAGGTCCTTGTCCCATTCGGCATTCTCGCCGGAACGGTTGTCCATGATCCGGAAGGCGCGGGCCTGGGACACGGTCAGCCCTTTGGCGACATGCACCGGCGCGGTCTTGAAGCCGAGCTTGCGCGCAGCCTCCAGCCGGGTGTGCCCGGCCAGAACGACCATCGCCTCGTCCACTACGATGGGCTGTCGCCAGCCGAACTCCTGGATCGAGGCCGCGACGGTGGCGATGGCCTGCTCGTTGCGCCGGGGGTTGCGCGCATAGGGAATGATCTGCTCGAGCGGCAGGTCGACGACGTCCATGGGGATGTCCTTGGGGAGCCGGGCGGCGAAATGGGGGCGTGAACCGAAATGCCACCGCAGGGCCGTTTCGGTTCAGGCATGGGGTGTCGGGCCGTCAGGCCCTTCGCTCGTTGCCGCGTGGGCCCAAGCGAAACGAAACGGCTATTTTCAGGGGCGTCACTGGAAAACCCTCGCGCTTCGCCCGCCCGCATAGGGTGGACGCCGGGAAGGACCCGCCGATTTCAGGGAAATGCGCATCGCGTCGGCCCTGCTGTTGCCGGTCCGCGCGAATGGAAACGGGGAGAGCCGTCTTCCGACGTACTCTCCCCATCATATCCTTCAGATAGCATGGATATGTTGCAGCTGTCGAAGACCAAAGTGTTGCAACACTTCATGCAGCCGCAGCATTCAGCCGCGCGGCGATCTTGGTGAGTGCGAGCTTGTGCTGCCGCCATGCGGTGCTGCGGTCGACGCCCAGCTCATGGGTGATCTGCTTCCACGGACGACGGGCAGCGCGCCACCAGATCAGGCGGCGTTCACTCTCGCCGAGCCAGAGCACCCAATCGAAGGTCTGTTCGAGCCGCGAGATCGCGGCGGCCGAGGGCCAGACCCGCATCGGTTCGGGCTCCATGGCGAGGATCTCGCGCTCGGTGCGGATGACCTGCGGCCAGGCGTTGAAATAGCCCTGCACCTTCACGGGTGGCAGCTTGCGCAGGGTTCGGAACGCCTCCTCGAAATGATCGGCTACGTCCTCGGCGGTCCAGATGTGCTCAGCCATGGCGCAGATCCTCGACCGGGCGCGGACCATAGAGCCGCGTGCCCAACTGTTCGACGAGTTCGCGCTCGGGCCAGGTCAGGCGCTGGTCATCCACGCTGACGGCCAGCACGCCCTGTTCGCGCCAGCCGTCGCGCTTCACCTCATCGGGCGACCGGCGCTGGCCGCCATAGCCCTTGGGATGGAACCTCATGCCGCACATCCACGGGCGTCGAGGGCCCAGAGCAGGATGGCGATGGCATCGGCCTCGTTGTCGTCTTCGGGGCTGAAACCCTTCGCGCGGGCCGCATCGATCATGGCCTGCTTGGGCGCGTTGCCCTTGCCGGTGGCGTGGCGCTTGATCGTGCCCACCGGCACGCCCTCGTAGGGGATGCCCCGCAGCTCGCCCCAGCTGGTGAGCGAGGCCATCAGCCCGCCATAGACATGGGCCGCGTCGGTTCCGGCATGGCGGCGGACCTCCTCGAACCAGATGGCTGCGATGGGCCCCGACAGTCGGTCCAGCTCGGTCAGCCAGTTGGTGAAGCGCAGATAGCGCATGCCACCGCCGTCATAGCGCCCGGGCCGGAAGCTGGCGGTGCCGCTGGTGATCAGCCCGTCGTGGCTGCGCAGCGCCCAACCGGTCGTGGTGCCGAGATCGAGCGCCAGGATGCAGCGCGGGTGTTCGTTGGATTGGGTCATGAGAGACCTCCTCTTCGCGTTTGTGAGCGAGGCGAGCGGGCTGGCCGGTGAAGGCTGCGGTCTCGCCAGGCCCCGAAGGGTGGTCTGGTCAGTTCATGGGCTGGGCAGCTGGGCCGCCCGGCAAATCCTTCAGAACCTTCAGAGGGGCGTCTTGAAGGATTTCCGCCCCTAAGTGGTTGTCCTGTATATGTAATATATAATCTTTCAATTATTCAATATTTCAATAGGTACCTGTCTCTCTCTTTGAGAACGCGCGTGCACGCGTATAGGGGAAAGGGGTCCTCTTGAAAGATTGAAGGATTTGAAGGATCCGGTTTTTCCTTTTCGTTTCGGCTGCTTGTCGGCATTTCGGCTTCAAGGGCCGTTTCAGGCGGATTGAAGGATCTCCGGTCACCCGCCCCACCGCGCCATCCGGTAGACCATGGCCTGCTTGGTCGAGGAGCCGCGCATGCCGGTGGTGATGTCGCCGCTCTCGATCAGCGTCAGCAAAATTTCGTCGCGGTCGCGCGATTTCAGCCATTGGGAGGCGCGGGTGATGTCGGATTTGGTGATCCCCTTGGGCCCGGCGGCGCGGACGATTTCCTTCAGACGCTTCAGATGCGCCTCGGTTTCGGTATCCGCCACATGGCGCTCGACCGCTTCCATGGTGCGCCGCGCGTAATGGCGCACGAAACCGATGGCCCAGTCCGCAGCGGTAATGTCGATCTCAGGGCGCACCGGATCGCGCCCGACAGCGACGATCAGCGCGAGCTTCAACGCATTCTCTCCGATGCGGGCGAGAATGGCGGTAAAGGCGGTGCCGGCCGCCGCCCGCAGCTCTTCGGTCAGGGCGTCGCTGAGACCGGCAAACCGGACGCGTGCCGCATCCGACATCGGCACGGTCATCGGATTCACGGCGGCGTTATGATCGGCGGTCTTGCCGGTCAGGTTGCCCTTCACGGCCCCGCCGCCTTTGGCGACCAGCTGGAGCGCCTGGATCAGCGCGGGCGGGGCTTGCCGGATGCCGACGGCGAGGTTCTCGTCCGGATAGTCTTCATCCTCGGCAGGATCAGAAAGCGCGCGAGCGAGCCATCGACCACGTTTGCCCCCTGCAGCGCGCCCCAGAAATGCAGCGGCGTCGTGGTGCCATAGACGCAAAGGCAGGGCTGGTTGATGTCGCGCCGCTCATTGGTGCCGTCGCGGTTCGCATATTCCGCCCCGAGGAAGATCCCGCCCGCTGCCGTGAAGAGTTCGGTCATGTTGTCGAGGATCTCGGTGATGTGGCGCGGGCTGCGCTTGCGGTCGGCAGCGGCCGACAGGAACATCCCGAATTCGTCGATCTGGAACAGGATCGCGGGCTGCCGATGAAGCGCAGTCAAGAGCCCGGCGCCGGAGGCGATCTTGTTGCCGCCGAGATGGTGGGCGAGACCCGCCTCGAAGAAGACCTCGTTGATGATCTCTCGGGCGTGGTTCTTGCCCGAGCCGCTGTCAGCAATCCCCACGACATAGAGGTTCGAGCGAAGGTTGCTGGTGGTGCGATACCGCCGCCCCATCAGCGCGCCGATGGCGCAGAGACTGGCCCCGAGCGACAGAAGCGGTTGCGGGCGGCGGGCGGTGGCCAGCATGTAGCCGGTCAGCTCGCCGACAAGACCGTCGGGGATGTCCAGGCTGAAGGTCGGCTTTTCCAGGTCGGCGACGGTGGGCGCGCTTCCCTCCAGCCGGGCCAGCAGATCGGCGGCCGGATGCGGGCCATCCGGATCGAGACTGCCATCGAGGCGCAAGGCGGCATCGGGCTGCCAGCCGCGTTCCATGGCGAGGTGATAAATGGTGCCCGCGCCGATCCGGTCGGGCTTGAAGCTCGCCCAGGCGCGGGCCGTGGTCGCGGGCACATCCTTGGCCGCCTGGGCCGACCAGGTGGCAAAGACCTCGCCGCCCTCATCACCAAGCGCACCTTTCAACGCCATGCCGATGCGCATCCAGCTGTCGTAATCGAGCTCGTCATTCGGCAGCCAGTCGAGTGCCGACCGGATGGCGGGCAATGTGCCGATCTGCCCGTGGTTGCGCAGGAGTGTGGCCAGTGCTGCAGAGCGCAGCCCGCGCTGACGCAAAGCCTCGGGCAGGATCGCATAGGCTTCCTCCAGAAAGGCCGCCGCCGCTTCCTCGGTGATTTCCGGAAGGTCGGTGATATCGAGATCGGCCAGCCCCTCGTCGGGCCAGACATAGGGCGCGCCGGTGTCGGGGTGATCGGCGTAGGCCAGAAACTGCTGCCCGAGGCAGAGCACCTCGAGAGGATGGCGCTTGATGCCCCGAAACGGTGCGGCCGTGCGATAGACCAGCATACGCTTCGGGGCGCGGCCGATGCGCAGCGCGGGCGTGTCGCCGAGGCGCGCCCGGGCCAGCGCCTCGATCTGCAATGCCAGTTCGGCGTCCGCCGCGATGTCGATATCGACCGCCGCTACCGCTCCACCGACGATGCCGATGCCGCAATCGGGCCAGGCAGCCCAGGTCGCGACTTCGACCTCCGTGGTCGGGCGTTCCGCATGGCGGTTCCATTCGGGGTAATCAGCCCAGCCGCCGCGCTGGAACCGGCCGGACTTCTTGGTGCCCGGGCCGATCGGCAGGATGGCATAGCCATTGGTGACGAGCCGCGCGCCGAAGCGCGCCATCCAGGACGTGTCGGCCATCAGAACGGCACCTCCGGCGCCATCGCATCGAGCCGGTTGCGATCCTTCGCCGCCAGCGCGCGCAGGTGGTCGCAATAGCCGGTGACGACCGCGTCGAGAAACCGGGCCCATTCCTCCTCGGACAGGGTCGCAAGGTCGGACTTGCCGATGCTCTCAAGATATTCGCCGCCCATCTGGCCGCCCGTGGCCATGGCCTCGGTCTCGTTCGGGGTCGGATCGATCATGCCCTTCCTCCCATGGCAGAGGTCCTGACAGGCACGGCTGCAGAGTCGCTTGCGGCTGGCGTCACGCCGCGGGTCGGTGCGGCGGAACCCCGGCTCGGACCAGCCAAAGCCGCGAGGTTCCCGGTGGCAGACGGCGCAGAGGCCGGGGTCGGATGGGCGCATGGGGCGAACCTGTAACCGGAGATCTCAAGATAGCGGCCCGAGGGACGGACCGAGATGTCGCTGGGGCGCGCAAGGCGGCTCGTCTGCGCGAGGGCCTCGGCCACGCTCAGCGGCACGGGGCAGCCGGGCGCGCGCTTGCGCCACCACTCGGCCGCCTTCTGGCGGGCATAGCCCTGATGCTCGAGGCAGACCCATTCGCTGTAGGTGGCAAGGCCGCTGCTATAGGTCACCTTGAGCGACGGACGGCCGCCCGCCTTGTCGTGGCGGCTGTAGGAAACGCCCGTGACCGGAAGCCATTGCTGTTTTGGCGAAAGCACCGGCAGGGTGGCGGCCGTGGGCGCGATCTTCACCTCGCGCGCCGGGAAGACATAGCCGCAATCCGGGCATTCCATAGCCGAGAGCGCGATGATACTGTCGCAATCCGGGCAGACCTTGGTCGGCGCCTCACCCCCGCCGCCATCACCGGGGCGCTTGGGCCGCACCAGGTCGATCGGGCCGTGGCGACGGACATTGCCGGCGAAGTCCAGCACCAGGCAGTTTTCCTTGCCCGGCGCGAGGCGGGTACCGCGCCCGACCATCTGTACATAGAGCCCGGCCGATTGCGTGGGACGCAGGAGCGCGATCAGATCGACCCCCGGCGCGTTGAAGCCGGTGGTCAGCACGCCCATCGAGGCCAGCGCCCGGATTTCGCCGCGCTTGAAGGCGGCAAGGATCGCATCGCGCTCGTCCTTCGGCGTGTCACCGAAGATCGTGCGGCAGCTGATGCCCTGGCGGCCGAATTCCTCGGCCACATGGCGCGCATGCTCGACGCCCGAGCAGAAGGCCAGCCAGGACTTCCGGTCGCGGCCATGCTCGATGATCTCGGTAACCGCCGCGCGGGTGATGGCGTCCTGGTCGACCGCCGCCGCCAGATCGCGGGCAATGAAATCGCCTGCGCGGGTGCCCACCTTCGAGACGTCGAGCCGGGTGGCGGGCTGTTTCGAGACCAGGGGGCTCAGATACCCCGCATCTATCAGCTCGCGGACCGGGGCCTCATAGGCGATGTCGGTGAAGAGCGCATTCTGCCCCTCGTGCAGCATCCCGCAATCGAGACGGAACGGCGTGGCGGTCAGCCCGATCACCTTGAGCGCCGGGTTGATCGCCTTCAGCGCGTCGAGGAAGCGCCGATACATCGTGCTCGACTTGCCGGGGATCAGATGCGCCTCGTCGATCAGCACCAGATCGGTATGGCCGATCTCACCCGCGCGGCGGTGGATCGACTGGATACCGGCGAAGAGGATCCGCGCCTGCGCCTCGCGCTTGCCGAGGCCCGCCGAATAGATGCCCGAGGGCGCATCGGGCCAGAGGCCGATCATCTCGGCATGGTTCTGGGCGATCAGCTCGCGGACATGGGTCACGATCAGGATGCGCTGATCGGGCCAGGCCTTCAGCACACTCTCGATGAAGGACGCCATGACCAGCGACTTGCCGCCCGCGGTCGGAATGACCACCAGCGGATTGCCGGTGTGAGTCTGGAAATAGCCGTAGATCGCGGTGATCGCGGCCTGTTGATAGGGGCGCAGGGTCAGCATGGCACGGCCTCCGGGGAACGGGCGTCGTTGGTCCAGGTCGAGCCATCGGCCATGCGGTAGGTGACGACATCGTCGCCCGCATCGATGACCTCGCCCGGGATGAGATCGGGGATGAAGAGATGGCGGCCACAGGCCGTGCGTTGCTCGGCAGGCGACAGCATCCGGTCGTGCCGGGCGCAGTGCCAACCACCCTCAACGGGCGTCGCATGCAGGCAGGACCGGCAGGTCACCGCAGCGCCACCGCCGTCATGGCAGGCCGCATGGTGATCGCAGAACCGGCATTCGAACCAGGCCGGGTCCTCGCTCATCCGCGCGGGCGGATGCTGGGCGAAGATGATGCGCCCGGCCTTTTCCAAGAGGCGCTCGGCCATGGCGCGGTCGGCCTCGATGCGCTCGACATGCAGCGCGTCGGTGTTCTTGCAGACCGCGACGTAGAGGGCGCGCGTGATGCCCGTCAGGTGCATGTAGATCTGCATCTGTGCGGCATGCTGAGGCTTGGCCAGAACAACGCCCTTGGCGGTCAACTCGTTGAAGCTTTTGACCGAGTGGGTCTTGAATTCCAGCACATGCCAGGTCTTGGGCGCCTCCAGGAGCCCGAGAGCCACGCCGTCGAGCGAGCCGCCGAAATGGCCGCCATGGGCTTCGACCCGGAACTGGCGGCCGGTCTCGGGATCGACTTCGAGCACGGTCGCCCCGGTGGCACGCAGGTTGCGCACGAGCCGGTCCTCTTCCAGCTGACCCGTCTCGAAAAGGCGCAGCAGGCGGCCGGAATGACGCGCAGGCGTGATCCAGCGGAAATCATACCAGAGCGCCCGGGTGCAGGATTTGCCGATGATCGACGCTCCGAGGTGATCGCGGAAACCATCGCCCTGGCGGGCCTCGTAATCGGCATAGATCGCCGTCAGCGTCGGCGTGGGGGCATCGGGAAGCTCTGCCATCACAGGCCCTCCCGTTCGGTGCGGGCCTGAGCCTCGGCCAGAATGCCATCCCAGGTCTCGGGGTCATGGCGTTCACGCAGGATGCCGATCAGCGCGTCCTTGAGCTTTTCGCGACGACGGCGGCCGGTGCCTTGGGCCAAGAGTTCCGCCCGCTCGCGGCAGAGGTGGCGCAGGGCCGTACGGGCCCGGTGGAACCAGTCCGGATCGATGGGCTTCTGGCCGCGCTGGCGGGCCAGATCGGCCGTCGCGATCTGCGTGCGGATCTTGGCGATGGCATCGTCGAGCTCGATCAGCCGCCGCTGGTTTTCAGGCAAGCCGGGGTTGTTCACGGCCACGGGGGCCGCGTTGGTCATGTCAGTCATGGGAATTTCCTCAGATGGGGTTGCGCGCTGCCCCGTTAGTCAGGGCGCAGGGCAGCGCGAAGGCTCAGCCCTTCTTGTTCCAGGGCGCGGAGGCCATTTTCGGCGGCAACGAAGAGCCGGCCGGATCGGGCGCGGGCTTTGCCGGGCGGGCGGCCGGGGTCGAACCACGCTCGGGCGGCAGGTAGGCAATCGCGTTGCTCTCGCCGTAGCCGTTCTTCGGCGGCCGGATCTTCACCTGGATCGTCATCGGGATCAGGTGCAGCTCCTCGCTGTCGCTGACGTGCATCCGGCCCGTGGCGTGGCAGATCGCCGAGAGCGTGCGCTGCGCGATTTCCACCGTGGTGGGGTTCGGGTTCACAAGGTTCAGCTGGTCGAAGATCTTCCGGCCCTTTTGCTCGCCCTCGAGGATGTCGAGCATCAGCCAGAGGAACTGGCCCATGCCGTTCTTGGTGACGCGCATCTCGCTCTCGACGATCTGGGCGCGATATTTGCCGGCGGGCAGCAGCTCGTAGGCGGTGGTGGGCTCGACGCTGGTGGCGTCGAAGGACGTGTCGAAACGTGCCATGGTCTTGTCCTTGTTCAGTTCATTGGGATTGGGGCATGGCCGCGAGGAACTCCGACCACATCAGCGGCAGGGTGTCCGGAAGGCCGTACCGGTTCTTGGCGAGGAAGGCGGGGCGCTCTTCGGTGTGCATGACGCGCGCACCGGACCCGAGCGCCCGAGTCACCTTCTTGTTGAAGCCGACGTCGGATTTCGCGACCGAGATCTGATAGTTGGCGAAAAGCACCACGTCCGAATGCTCCTGCAGCAGCGCCGAGGCGCGGGTCTGCAGCTTGATCACATAGCGGTCGTAGGGCTCGTGCTCGGGGCTGTCGAAACGCTTGATGTCGGTATGGGCGATCTGGATGACCACCATGCCTTTGCGGTCGCGCAGCGCGTTGAGCCTGTCGAGATATTCGCGCCAGATGGTCAGCGCCTCGGCATAGCCCTTGCCAAACCCCGGCGCCTCGATCGAGGCCCAGCCGTTGCGCTTGCAGGCCTCGGCCCAGATCAGCGGCTCCAGCCAGTCGACGCTGTCGACGACGACCGTGCCGAAATCGTGGTCCTCGTTCAGCAGCGCATCAAGCGCCTCGGCCACCTCCGCGTAGCTGGTCGCGAGCGGGAAATGCGGGACCTGCAGCTTGCCCAGGCCATCCTCGGTCATGAGGAAGACGGGCCGGTCGGCATCGGCCGCGAAGGTGGATTTTCCCACCCCGGCCACGCCGTGGATCAGGATGCGCGGCGGAGTCAGCACCGAGGTCGTGCGCAGGGACGCGAGCGAAATGGCCATCAGCGCACCTCCTCGTTCAGCACGAGGCGGAACTTGGGCTTGCCGGTGCGGACCGTGCGCGCGGGCTCGAAGCCCTTACGCCAGCTTTCCGGCAAAGCGCCGTATTTGCGCTCGGAGATCGAGAGCTTGGTCTCGATGAATTCCGCCGGGTCCTCGCCCGCCGAGGCGATGTTTTCGGCGATCTGCGCCAGCAACGCCTGATCCCAGTCGATGCGCTTGGGCAGTTCGGCGATCACGGTGACGCCGTCATCCTCGAACCGGATCGTGCCGGTGTCCTTGCCCGCCTCCTGGCGGGCGTCTTGGGCGCGGTCGGCGTATTTGAGCGAGATGGCGCCGTCGAGCCAGTCCGCGACCGACTTCGCCTGCGTCAGCTGCTCATCCGCCGCGCCTTTCAGCAGCGCAAGCTGATTGGCGGGCAGCGCCGCGATCTGGCCCACCGGCATGCGGTGGATATCGGCCAGGGTGATGTGGTTGGAGATCGTCATGTTCCGCCCCCTCACGCCGACATCGGACGATGGGGTTCGTGATCCACGCCGCGGATCTGTTCGGCCTCGAAGGCCTCGACATCCTCGAGCCGGTAGATCACCCGGCCGCCGAGCTTGATGAATTTCGGGCCTTCGCCCGTCCACCGCCAGCGCTCCAGCGTGCGGTGCGAAATGTTCCAGCGAGCCGCCAGCTCGATCTGGGAAAGGTGCCTGGTCGCCATGTGAACCTCCTTGGGATTTCTGCGAACACTTGCGGGTTCAACATGGCGGAGGGGGTGGGAGGCGCCGGGGAGGCGAAAGGGGTACGTTCGGGGAGGAATTGAATTCGTCAGAAAAATCCTCTATGTTTCTGACAAGGAAAGGCCTACGAGGACCGCTCAGATGACTGGTATTTCAGATAGAATCATGAAGCGCCTTCGTTCGAAGGGGCGCGGGAAGTGGGTTTGCACCCCCAAGGACTTCCT
Organism: Celeribacter indicus; assembly: GCF_000819565.1. Lineage (NCBI taxonomy): Bacteria > Pseudomonadati > Pseudomonadota > Alphaproteobacteria > Rhodobacterales > Roseobacteraceae > Celeribacter > Celeribacter indicus. Next base: position 1,884,134 of record NZ_CP004393.1, on the reverse strand, counting down.
CGATCTCGGTAGCCGTGCGGCTATCGATCAGGCGTTGTCGCGCCTGGCAAAGAGTGGTGATCTGCGTCGTGTCGGCCGTGGGCTTTACGATCTTCCCCGCACCAGCGGCGTCCTGAAACGGCCCGCACCGGTCGATATGGACAAGGCGGTTGCAGCCCTCGCGCGGCGCGACAGTGTTCGAATCATGCCCGATGGCATCGCCGCAGCGAACCAGCTGGGCCTGACCAATGCTGTCCCCGCGAAGACGAGCTATGTGACGGATGGGGCGACACGAGACGTGAAAATCGGCAATCGGACCGTGCGGCTGCGGCATGCAGGTCCGAGTGTGATGGCATGGGCGGGAAAAACCTCCGCGCCAGTCGCGCAGGCGCTGCGCTGGCTCGGACCGCAAGCCGCGTTGGACACACGGGTTGCGACCACGCTCAAGCGCAAGCTGCCAGATGCCGTGAAAAAGGATCTCGTTCGTAACAGCGGTAGCCTGCCGAGCTGGGCAGCGCCCATCGCGCATAGCCTTGTCGACCCGCAGATCGCCACACCATGAGCGAGAGCTATACGCGGTTCCTCGCGCTTTCATCTCGCGACCAGAAGGACGTATTCGAGGCGGCTGCTGACCGCCTCGACACGCTTCCGAGCTATGTCGAGAAGGATTTCTGGGTCTGCTTCGTGCTGGACGCGCTCTACAAACGCTTGCCGGACGGCCACCCGCAACTCCTGTTCAAGGGCGGCACGGCGTTATCCAAGGCCTATGGGCTCATCCGCCGCTTTTCGGAGGACATCGATCTTGTCGTTTATCGGGATGGTCTCGGCTTCGCGGCCGAACGCGACCCGACGAACCCCGAAGGTATTTCGAACAAGAAGCGCAAGGCCCTATTCGATGACCTGAAGGACGCCTGCAGCTCCTATATTCGCGGTGATCTGGCAGAAGCGCTGAAGCCGCTGCTCGATGCGCGTTGCAGCATCGCGCCCGACGATGAGGACGGCGATCAGCAAACTCTGCTGATCGAGTACCCGACGCTCTATCCAAGCACCGAGATCTCCTACGTCCTGCCACGCGTGAAACTCGAAGCGGGCGCGCGCTCGGCGCTCGATCCCAACGAGACAGCCAGCGTGACGCCCTATATCGCAGAGGAACTGCCCGACGGATGGTCATTCGCAGTCGACAACGTCCATGTCATCGCCCCGCAGCGCACCTACCTGGAGAAACTTCTGATTTTGCACGGCGCGTTCTGCGGTAATCGTGACGAAGCACGTGTGCCTGCCGACAGCGACAGGATTTCCCGCCACTACTATGACGTCGCCATGATCACCGGCACGCAGATTGGGCGCGCCGCCCTGGCCGACGACGGGCTGCTTGCGGCCGTGCGCGAACACAACCTCATCGCTTTCAGGCAGGCATGGAAGAAATTCGAAGACGCCACGCCAGGCTCGATCTGCGTCGTACCGGCCGCCGAGTTGCGCGCGGCGATCGAGGAGGACTATGCCGCGATGCAGGGCATGATGCTCGGCGAGGCACCGCCTTTCGACTGGATCATGGAACAACTTCGGGTCGCCGAGGACGCAATCAATCGGCGTTAGGACTATCGGCCTCCAGAAGCTCCCTGATGCGCAGCCGACAGGATCCCCCCGTCGTCTCGATCAGATCGCGCCAATCGGGGTGGCCCTTGAAGATATCCCGCATGCGGCTTGAGACATCGTATTCGAGATCGGCAAACATGACTTCTGTGCTGACGCTCTCCTCGCCACCGTCCCATGCGTTGAAGAGGTACTCGACAATTTGCCGCCTCTTGTCGCCGCCAAACTTGAACTCCCGTTCGCCCACCCACAGATGACGGAACCCAGCGGCGTGGCGCACGGGGTCGCCTGCATGGGTCGCCGCGCCGGCTTTCAGCTGGGCGGCTAGATAGGTTGGCTCTATGACCAGCGCCGCACCGCCAGTTTCCAGATCCCCCAATGCAATGAACTGATGCCGGGACAGGTCCGCCTCTGCGAGACCACGGGTCGCCGAGGTGGACACCACCACCCTGAAATCTGCGGGCGGGCGCCCACCGAGGTAGTTGACGACCTGCTGCCAGGTCTCGCGATCCGTCAGCCGTCTCGCATACCAGATTGGGACACGGGCACCGCGCCCGGGCAGTCTGACGTCGCCCAACTCCCATAGATGGCCCGGAATGCGTTCTGCCGGACGGGCGGAGCGCGGCAAGTCAAGGCGAGATGTCAGCCGACCAAGGAACGCGTTGGCATCGAAGCGGAATACCTGAAGGCGTTCGCTGTCGACGGTTACCCATCCCGCTGCCGGGCTGAAATACCCGTAGGCGCGCTGCTCTGGCGACCATTCCAGATTTACTGGCTCGTCCTCATGGTCAACCAGAGAGGTGGCAACTGGAACCGGAGCGTCCGGCACCAAGAGACCAGCGCCGATCAAAGGAGTGGCGCTGGCCGCGTGATAGTCGTGAAGGACGGCCCCGGCGATGCGCGCGCTTTTCGTCTCTACGATGCTGACGAAAAGCCGGGCAGACCGTTCGTCAATCGTCGATGAGGATCGGGTCATCGACCACAACTCCCCACCGGCGCAGATACTTCTCGCCGATCAGCTGCTCCTCTTCCGTCTGATCCTTGAGATTGCAGCCATGCGGCATGGTGATGGTGAGGGGCAGCGTGCGACCACGCCGAGCCCCGGGCTTGGGCTGGAACTTGATCACGAGCTTCGCCTGCGTCGCCACCCAGCCGCCGGTGAGGGGGTTGTCGGGGCCAAGCCGAGCCTCCGCCATTGCCCAGATGTCGCGTTCCGCCTTGCTCATCGCCTCCAAGGTCACGCGCTCGCCAACGGCATCTATCGGCATCAGCCTGAGCTGCCGGACTTCCACCCGCTCGATCCCGTCCTCGATGTCAGTCGGGAAAGTATGGGGCGCAAGCAACACCGTAAGATCATAGCGCCGCATCGGCACCTTCTCGTCCCGGAATTCCACGCCGAGCAGGTCGCGGGCCAGATACTGCGCCATCTCCGCGCGGCTCTCCCGATCATTGGCAACGACTTCGATGACCCCGGAGGCGGGCTCATAGGTCATCGCGGCCTCGAAGACGGGCCGATAAGCGCGGCGCACCAATTCGCCCTCGTCGAAAGCGAACTGATCGTCTGGCAGGCCCTCGCGGTAAACCGTGATCTGGATCAGATCGCAGTCCTCACCTTCGAAGGTCGGACGGACGCGCTCGAAAATGTCGACATGAACATTCCGCGATGCAAACCTCTGGCACAGGGCCGCCTTGAACGCGTTGAGCGCGAGCTCGTCGCGGCGGAGGTTCAGGTTCGCTTCGCAGATGAAGCCGTCCCAGCTCCGCCCGCGGCGGCGCTCATCGGTGAAACGGACCTCTTCCGCATGGCGAAACCGGTTCAGATCGTTGATGAACAGCCACATGGCGCGGGCATGGCCATTTTCGAGCTCGTCGAGGACCTCCCGGTCATCGACAACACTGTAGAGCGCCGTATGACCCGCGACATCTGCCATGGCGCCTACGCGCTCACCATCGTTGATGACGCGGCCGCGCGCTTCGTCGTCCATCTGATCGACCGCCTGAAGCAGCGGCCGAACGACCTCCGGCTCAGGCGCATCCCAGTTGACGGGCGTCGGAAACTCGATCCCGGCCGCAGTGAAATAGTCGCGCAGCGACGCGAGCGGGGTATTGCGGATGAAGTTGGTCACCGACGCCATGTCTTACATCTCCTCAGCCCTTGATGTTGCGGGGGTCGTTGCCGTGCGAATCCGACTGCGCGATCCGTCCGTCACGATTGTGGATCTTCAGTTCGGTATCCGCATTGCGGCTGATTTCGCGCGCACGCTGGACGGCGTCCTGCTTGGTATCAAAGTGCCCGCTCGAGCGCGCCGCACCACCGCGGCGGACATCCCAGCCGCCTTCTGCATTCGGCACGACGTGATGCGTGCCCGGGTTCTTTCCAACAGCCATTCTGGCCTCCAGGTCTTGTTTCAACGGGAATCAAAGTTCGTTGTAGCGAACCTGCGCAGAAGATAGGGATTGCGCGTATGGCGTGTCAAGGACTAGAAGTTCGTAAAAACGAACCACCAACGAAAAGGGTATTGCCGTGCCAACACCACTAGGGGAGCGCGTTCGCGAGCAGAGGCGAAAGCGCGGATTGACCCTGGAGGGACTCGCCGAGCGGGTCGGCTCCAGCAAGAGCTACATGTGGGAAATAGAGAACAAGGAAGTCGTTCGTCCCTCGGCCGAGAAGCTGGCCATGATCGCCACCGCGCTCGACACCACAGTCGAGTACTTATTGGCCGGTGACGGTGAAAAAGAAGAGGAAAACGCCGAGGACATAGCTTTCTTCAGAAAATACAAGAAGATGGCGGCGCCGGAGAAAGAACGCCTGCGACGCATCCTGGATGCTTTGGACGACGATTGATGACGAGCGGAAAGCAGAAATCTCCCCAGCAAGAGGCAAACCGGCTCTCGATCATGCTCCGGCATGTTCTGGGCGAAGACCGCTTTCCGGTCGACGTCGAAGCCTTGGCGCGAGAAGTCTCCCGCAACAACGCGGACCCGATCGGGAAAATCGTGGGTGGCGAGCTCCCGGGTTTCGAGGGAATGCTCCGGCCGCACCGAAAGCGCCCGGAATGGCACATCGTCTATAACGACGACCCCCGGTATCGCGGCCGCGTTCGCTTCACCATCGCGCATGAGTTCGGTCACTACCAACTTCATCGCCCCATCCTGTCCGATCGGGATTACAAGAGCGGAACCCTCCAGCGCGATTGCGATTTTCAATGCAAACCGCTGCTGCCGAATGCCTGGCAGGAGGCAGAACGACAACGCGAGGAAGAGGCGGACACTTTCGCCTCCTACCTGCTGATGCCGCTCGATGACTACCGTGAGCAGGTGAACGGCGAAGAAATGACCGTCGACCTTCTGAACCACATCACTGATCGCTATGGCGTTTCGCTGCTGGCCGCCTGCCGGAAGTGGATCGATTTCACGGACCGGCGGGCCGTCATGATCGTCGCGCGTGACGGTTTCGCAAGGTGGGGGCGTGCCAGCAAGTCTGCTCTCAAGAGCGGGATCTTCGTGCGATCGGGCATGCAGATCCCTGACGATGCGCTGGCTGCCCTCGGCGCCGACGAGAGGGGATTTGTCTCGGACCGGCCGGTCCAGCGACCGGCTGGCGTCTGGAACTTCAGTCGCGGGTCCGAGCCAGTGCGGGAACTGGCATTGGTGTCCGAGTTTCTGGACTTGTCCCTGACCATCTTGCAGTTCGACGACGCCGTCTATGGTCGGGACTTCGAGGAGGAGCCGATCCTCGACAGCTACGACAAGTTCATGGACGGGTGGACGAGTTGATTCGGCGCATCCGCCCGACAGAAAGGTCGGCGTGGGGACATATCAGCTACGCAGATTTTCGCCACGGTGCGCAGCGACCGCATAAGTCCGTAATGAGCTGATTTACTTGATATTTTTCTGATTTCGTGACACATCTTGCCTATCACAACAGTCGCGAAAACCCGCCATGTCCATTCCCTCCGAAGACCCGGTTTCCGGGCCCAATCCTCTATGCCCTGAACGCATGTCCCCTGATGCCCGGCTTGCCGAGTTGGGCCGCATTCTCGCCGCGGGCGTCGTTCGCCTGAATGCCGGGAAGTCCAGTTCTTTATCGCCCGCCGACGGAGACAGTTCCGTGGACTACCCGCCCCGAAAGAGCGGTGGTCGTCGCAGGAAACGCATCCGCATCGGAGGAATTGATGAATCATCACAGTAAGATAACGCCGCCCAAGCCCGGGCAGGACGCGCGCCTGGACCAGAGCGTCCTGTCGCGCATCGCCGCGCTCAAGACCATGTCGGTGAAAGAGCTGAAGACCGAATGGGAACGGCTCCTCGGTAGCGCCGCGCCGAACAACAGCCGCGCCTTTCTCGAGGCCCGCATCGCCTATCGTCTCCAGGAACTGACCTATGGCGGCCCTGATCACGAGACCCGCCGCATGCTGGACCTGCTTGCCGATGAGGTCGAGGGCGTCTCCCGCCGCAAGAACCAGATCGCGGATCCCCGCAATCCGGTGGCTGGCACGCGGCTGATCCGGGAATGGAACGGGGTCGAGCACACCATCACCGTGCTGAAGGACGGTTTTGAGTGGCAGGGCCGCAAATACAAATCGCTCTCCGGCATCGCGCGGGAAATCACCGACGTGCGCTGGAACGGCTATCGCTTCTTCGGGCTGCAGGTCCGATCGCGGGAGATTTGATCATGGACATGAACATACGCCCCGGCCGCCGCCTGCGCTGCGCCATCTACACTCGCAAGTCGAGCGAGGAAGGGCTCGACATGGAGTTCAACAGCCTCGACGCCCAGCGGGAGGCCTGCGAGGCCTATATCGCCAGCCAGAAGTCCGAAGGCTGGGTTGCTACCCGCGACCGCTATGACGACGGAGGATTCTCGGGCGGCAATCTGGACCGGCCGGGGCTGAAGCAGCTGCTGGCCGACATCGACGACGGGCTGATCGACGTGGTCGTGGTCTACAAGATCGACCGGCTCAGCCGCGCCCTGATGGATTTCTCGAAGCTGGTCGAGGTGTTCGACCGCAACGGCGTCACCTTCGTCTCGGTCACGCAGTCCTTCAACACGACCACATCGATGGGGCGGCTGACGCTGAACATCCTGCTCAGCTTCGCCCAGTTCGAGCGCGAGGTCATCGGCGAACGCATCCGCGACAAGGTCGCCGCCTCGCGCAAGCGCGGGATCTGGATGGGCGGCTATGTGCCGCTCGGCTACGATGTGCAGGACCGCAAGCTGGTGATCAACGAGGCTGAGGCCGCCTCGGTGCGTCGGATCTTCGAGCGCTTCGTCGAACTCGGCTCGGCCACGATGCTGGCGAAGGAACTGCGGCGCGAGGAGTTTCGCAGCAAGCAGGGCACGCTGATCGACAAGGGCTACCTCTATCGGGTGCTCCGCAATCGCGTCTATCGTGGCGAGGCCGTCCACAAGGGCAAGGCCTATCCGGGCGAGCACGAGGCCATCGTCACCGACAAGGTCTGGGATCAGGTCGATGCGATCCTGCAGGGCAACCGCCACGCGCGGTCCAGCAACAGCCGCATGCAGACGCCCGCGCCGCTGAAGGGGCTGATCTTCACCGATACCGGCGCGGCCATGACCCCGACCGCGACCAAGAAACGCGGCAAGCTCTACCGCTATTACGTGTCGATGGACGTGATCAAGAACCGCACGACGGAGGACGAGAGCGGCGGCGAACTTGCGCCGACCCGCCTGCCTGCGGGCATGGTCGAGGACGCCATCGTCACCGAGGTGCGGCGCATCCTGCAGACGCCCGAGGTGGTCACGCAGGTGCTGGCGGCGCTGAAGCGCGATCAGGTGTCCGAGGCCGAGGCCATCGCGGCGCTGCATGATTTCAACACCCTCTGGGCGCAGCTGTTTCCGCTCGAACAGGCGCGGATCATCCAGCTTCTGGTCCGGCGCGTCACCGTCACCGCCGCCGGGCTCGAGGTCGACATCCGGCGCGAAGGCGTCGCAGGCGTCATCCGCGAGATGATCGCCCCACGCGACATGGAGGTCGCCGAATGACCCGAAGCAATGACACGATCCGCGTGCTGATCCCCCTGAAGCTGCGCAAGAAGAACGGGCGGCCCAAGATCATGCCGCCCACCGACTACAGCCCGAGCGAGGATCAGACGCAGGACCCGCACATCCTGCGCGCCATCGGCCGGGCATGGGGCTGGCGGCGGCGCATGGAGGCAGGCGAGTTCGCCACGATCCAGGAACTGGCTGAAGCCGTCGGTCTGGCCGAACGCCATGTCAGCCGCCAGCTGCGCCTCGCCTATCTGGCGCCGGAGGTGCTGAAGCGCCTGACCTGCGGCCGCGAGGCATCGGCGGTCAGCCTCTATGACCTGTGCTTTCTGGCGGGGGAGACATGGCAGGAGCAGGCTGAGCGGGCGTTTCACGATATTTCAGCGGAGCTTTGACTGGACAAATTGCATGGTCAACGTGATCGGCGCATCCTGATCCTGACTACCTTGCGCTGCCTACAAGAAATGAATTCCACCCGGAACGCGTTTGGCTTTTCGTCGTCTTTGCGAAGCAAGAAGGAAGGCGTGTCCCAGAAATCTTCAATGCTGAGCCCCCCTTTTTTCATGGCCTTCTTTGTGAGCGCCAAGTCGAGGCGGGCACGGGTGCGATGGTTTTGGAAAGTGAATATGTATTGGTCTGCCGCGTCTTGCAGATCGTCGAGGTCGTAAATGTCCAGCGTTTTTCCGCTGCGATCCTTTATGACTATTGGGCCACGCACGACAGGCGGGGACTTCAGGGTTTGACTACCATTATCGGCGCAAGGGTGCTTCGGCCAAGGCCAACCAAGATCATCAAAGAAAACCCGGCCGCCGTAACGGCTCTGGTAGTAAAACACCTTTTCCCCGCATACCGGACAATAGGCATTGGGGTTCACATAGGATTCAACGGTCCGGAAAAGAGCGTTAGACGGGGAGCTAGAAGATGTGGCAGCGCACCAGCCACCGTTTAGGTGGATTGGTTTCAGCACGCCATCAACGTGCCGAAAAACGATCGGCTCACCACAGGTCCAACAAGTTGCCAAAGCTAACCCAGAAATTCATCGCAATTTTCAAACGTTAATCTCGACATTCGATGGATGTCTACATTGTCGTCGACAAGGTAGCTGGCAGAGGTCAGTGAAAGCTCGCCTGAAAGGACGTCGCGGTCAGCGAGACATGCGCGTCCAGCGGCGGGTGCAGCTCGAACGCCTTCGGCTCGCGGGCGAAGTTCCACAGGCGGAACAGGGACCATTCCGAGCGCCGCTCCTCGGCCACGGCCAGCTCGTTGCGGCTGATATGAAAAGGCGTACGCTCCCAGCCATTCGTCGTCTTCACCTCAATCAGGCGCGGACGGCCATCCGGCGCGAAGCTGGCGATATCGTAGCCGGCACCATCGCCATCCTCCTCCGACACCCACCGGACCTTGCGCGCAAGATCGTCGCGGCCCGCTGATTTCAGGGAGGCTCGTTCGTGCGCCAGGACGCGCTCCTCACCGGCACGGCCAAGGCCGCGGTTTCGCTCGTCTCTCGCCGCGACATCGAATTTGCGGGCGATGTGCAGCATCTGCTCCAGCTCCTGCGGGGGCGGCTGGTTCGACAACGTGGGCGGCGGCCCGATCCAGATCGGCCGCGCCTCCGCGAGGCCGGTCGTCACTCTGGTACCTGAATGGCGGCCGAGCCATGCCGGGTTCAGCGCCAGCCAACGCGCCACGGCATCCACCAGCGTCATCTGGAAATTGAAGGCGGGCTTATAGCCCGGGATCCAGTCCTCACCCAGCCCCTTCAGCACGGCGCTGATGTTCTGGTGCTTGAACTCGACCGATCCCTCGGACCGATCATTCAACAGCGGCAGAAGCCCGCGCCGGTGCTCGACCTTGTTGTAGGGGCGACCACAGACGTCGTCGGCCAGCATCGCGAAGTAATCCGCGACGATCAGGTCGTTCTCTTGATCTGTCCAGGCCCCGTTTGACATCGAGCCAGGCTAAGGGCGGAAACTGCGTTTGTCATCAGAGACTTCGCGCAAGACTCCCAAGAAATACCAACCACCACGCCGCCCGTGTCGCGCCTCCGTCCGCTTTGAAACAAGCCGGAACCAGCGAAACACGGGCGCAACGCGATCCCGCCAGTTCCTTGAAATGCATGGAGGTTTTGAAAGCGTCTCGCCGAAAGCGAAGGGCGGGTGGAAAGAGACGGTGGGCGTTCAGAGACCGATCTCGCGCGGTTGGCCAGTCTCCGAAGGGCGGGTGGTCCTTGCAAACCCCTTTGGCACATAAAGAAAAAGGCCCCGCGAGGGACCTGTTTTCGGGTTTGCAATGTGCAAGTGGCGGGGCATGCGGGATAGCGATGAGAACTATGTCTACGCTATAGCCCTCTAACTAGACTTATGCGATCCAGATTGGCGAAACTTCCGTCACCATCAGGCTGCCGCCGCTTCCTCGACAGCCTCAATGAACTGGGCAAGACCGTTTGCGCGAAGGCAGGCGCGAGCGGTAGACGCATACGCTGCCCTAGGGCCAGCCGCCGCACTCAACTTCCCAATCAAGCGCTCAACTCGTTGATGATCTTGGAGTGTGCACGCTTCATATGTATCGGGACAGGCTAGGCGATACTCCTCGATCAAATCTGAGATCTCCCGCCATTTCTTTTTTCTAGCGGACACGAGGCGGGGGCTATCAAGATAGAGAAAATGAACTGTCGTTTCGACGCGCCTCTTTACAATCGCGTTGGTCGGGTCGACCGGGATGGGTAGGCCCTCCTCGTCGAAGGTCATCAGCTTTGGATCAGTCTTGCTAGCAGGATCTAGCAACAGAACCGTCTCGTTTGCCGTACTTCTCTGATCCCAAGTTGCTCTAATCGACCCAGCCGACAGTGGGAAATAATCCCACTTTCCTCTAGTGGTGCCATGACCATCAGTATGCGGAGAATTGGGATAGCTACCCGCGATCCGATAGTTCTTCCAGTCGAACGCTAGCCACGGGTAACCATCGTGAGCTGTGCGATCTTCATCCAGCGCCCTTAACTTTGGTCTAAAGTGATCGACATGCCAATCTGACACGGCATCCGGCGCCTCGGAGTACCAGCACTTATTATGCGACATCTGAAGAAGAGCATCTTTGACTTCGCCCCATATTGCTCCCTTACTGTCAATGTACGCCTTTCGCTTAGCCGTCGTGTCGAGCTGATCAAGAGCATCTTGCAAAGCAGCAACTTTTGCCAACCAACCCGCCGGAAGCTTTGTTTCATCTTGAAATACGTAGATCATGTACGCTGGCCCTTTGAGGCCATGATCTCAGCCAGGATCCTCTTTGCGACCTGATTACGTTGCGCGATCGTTTCCGGTGACAGTGCTGCACGGCCTTCTTGCTTCAACTCCTCTAGAGCCCGCAAAAACTGTTCATATTCCGGCTCCCGATCTTCCAAAACAAACCCTAATCTTCTAAGCCGTTCGCTCAGTTCCAGCAGCCGATGTTCTTGGGGAGTGGTACGTTGATCCAAGCGAAGAAGCTTGTTCCGCTCATCGAGTTCTTGCTGAGTATCCGGATCCAACGTGGTCGGAAGGCCAAATATCTGAGTCAGAATACTGGTAAAGCCGAGCCCCCGGGGATCAACTTCTGGCGGGGACACAATAACGCCGCCGGACTTGGAACGTGCCATCACTTGGACTTGGGACGCTTTCAGGCTACCAATCGTCAAAGGATCGTGAGTCGTCAGAATAATGTGACTCTCGCCGCGCTGCGCCACATCTTTTACTAGATGAAGATAATCCCATTTCCAATTTGGGTTAAGATGTGTGTCCGGTTCATCGAGTAGAAACAGACTTTCGTCTTGGCTCGTAAAGCGCATAAGTCCAAGAACGCTTAGAAGCTGCTTCTCGCCGTCGCTGATCTCATGAAAGGGAATTTCCCCTAGAACATCCTCCTTATTAACCCAAATGCGCACCTCGCGGATCAAATCGGAGATATCCAAGGTCTCAAGAAGTGCGAAGAATGTCCTCTCGTCCTCGAACGACCGGGCTACGTCGTTGAGCGTTTCTAGGTCTTTCAGAAAGATATATATCTGTTCTTCGTTACTCGGCTTTGCCCTGTAGTCGTCTTGCTCCCGAGCGCGATCAGCTATCGGCGCTAGTGCTTGGGCCCAAAGCTTATCAAGGAGTGTTCGAACCAGACCAGATGAATTCCAAAAAGTTTGATCGCTCGCCTTTGCGCGGGCAACTGACGAACGACTATCAGCCCAACGAGGCTTACGGAGAACAAGGAGGGCACTGTCGAATTCCGTGATGCCCATATGCTTTTTCAAGAATGTTTTCGCCGAGTCGGATCCAAAGGCGAAATAACTCAGCAATGCCAACTGCCCGTATGATGGTCGACAGTAAAATAGCCTACGAAGATCCAGATTTTGGATGTCTGCAGCTGTAGATCTAGGAGAGATTACCCTTTTGTAGTAGCGGAGTTGATGTTTATCAAATAGCAATTCCAAACGCCTGCTCGATCCAGAATAATAGCCGAAGACATTCGCGGGAAGGTAAGTTGACTTCTTCGCCTTAAAAGCAGATCGAGTTTTTGGTTTCCCGTCAACCGTAACAGAAAACGCACTTCCATCGGTCGAGTTATCGATCTCAATCCGGTGCCCGTGGCAGTTATATGCTAAAGCGTATGCGAATGATGTCTGCTCTCCAAGGTCCAAGTCACGAAATATAGTAACCAATGCCTCTATTACGTTCGACTTACCGGTGCCGTTTTCTCCAACGATGACGGTCGATAGCTCGCCTTCATCGAAGTTTATTTCGATGTCAATGAGGTTCTTAAATTGACCAATCTTCAGCCAATCAAGCCGCATCTTGGGCTACCAATTCGTCTTCGGTGCGCCCGATAGCTACGTCTCCCCGCCCCATCTCAGAACGCAACTGCTTATAGAACTCGTCGATCACCATTTCGCTTTTGCGCCAAAGCTCCTTCGCTGAAGCCGCGCCCCCCATGTCCACAAGGGTAAGTTTGAGATAGTCGGGTGCGACGTCTGCTCTCCTTTTCTCAGCCATAAGAGGTCCTCTTTTGGTCATGCGCGTTGTGGTCTCCGGCGCTAAGGCACGCCGATGGCGCGGTGAAGTCTTGGAGTTTTGAGCTTGTTTAATCCGCTCAAGCAGAATGTCCGCAGGCTCGTCGTTCGGTGAGGGTCGCGCGAGTTCGCCACGAAATGCTTTAGCCAGAATAGCCTTTTCAAGATGTTCCAATGCCTCAAGGGCCTCGTTCACCGTCTGTCGCAGAGCGTCGATCAAAGCAAATTCTCGGTCGATGAAGTCTGCAACTCTTTGAAAATCCCGAGCTGGGGGGATTGGGATAGGCAATCTGCGAAGAACTTTGCCGCTTATCTTGGGCATGTTTCCGGCAGTGCCGGTGGCGTGTTCACGGATATAGCGACGCGCGGTAGCGCCGTTGAGGTAGCGCCAAAGATATCGGCGCTGAGCCGGGTCGGTTACCCGCAAACGCATCATGAGATCTGGGTAGATATAGGTCAGTTCTGGGCCGTCAAAAATCGCAGCGGCACCCAGATGCTCAAGGGCATTTGCACGCTGAACCAAAAGATCACCGGGTTTCAACCAATATCGCGAGTCGTCGGTGGGTCGCTCATAAACGCGCTTCACTGCGGCCTCGTCGAGCCTGAGATATCCCGATGTCGTCGCGGTAAGTCGCAGAGCTAGAGGTCCAGCGGCGTCAGGGCCGGTTTTAGGAGACCAGCCGTTCGTAGGGCCTTCGTCCACGAGGTCGATCAATTGCATGTAATCCGGACTTCGTCCGCCGTGGCGGGGGTTTTCCTCGAACGCCCTTCTGAGAACAGCCTCCTTGTATTCATCACTCGCCGCGAGCGCGTCCCGAATGCTGGTCCGAGCTATCAGGGCCTTCTCTTGGGAGGCCTCAATCGCTGCTGCAATTCGACGCTGTTCATTCGTAGGGGGAAGGCTGACCCTCGTCTTCTGAAAAGTACCTTTCGTGACGTGCTTGAGACCAACACCGCCATGAGCTTGGCCGATAAGCTCGTCCAACGTTTCGTTGATTGCATGCTTGAAAAATATAGGGTCGATGAGATTTCGATCGAAGTCCATCCGAAAGATATGCTGATTCAACACGGCGGGACCGCCGTCCCACAAGTGGGCTCCGAACGACGTCCCTGGGGTTCCCGACCATGCAAACAAGAGGTCGCCATTGTTGACAGAGTGCCGGTCTTCAATAGATCCGTCGAAATAATTGAAAGCCGCAGTGGCCTTATTGAGATTCTGAATTCGTACGATGGGTAGCCCCGTCTCGGACCATTCCGACGGCTTGAAGGCGCGCCCATTTATGAGTTCGCAAATGTCGCCGATTGGCACGGTTGCCCAATGTTGTGGTAGCGACGCCATCAAACTTCACTTCCATCAGGAAATAGCTCGTCATTCAGGAGGTCAACCTGCTCAATGGCGACACGGAGTAGCTGTGAGATTCGGGCGGCAAGCTCCTCGGGTTCGGCTGCCGTATCAGGGTTTTCCTGATCGGTGTGTAGCCAAGCGATATCCAAGTTGTCGTCACGGGCGGCTATCTGCTTACGCGTGAAGCGCCGGAACCGCCCTTGTGCGCCGAGATCCTTGCGCGTACTTGTCCCGAGAGGGTCTGGACCAAAACATGCCTCGAACTCTGTGAAATGCGACGGTGCGAGCGGCTGCTTCTTGCTAAATGACGGCATGCCGGCGCGCATGTCGTAAATCCATGTTTCTTCGGTATTCCCGCGAGTTTTTTCTCCCCGCGAAAAGAACAGCACGTTTGTCATTACGCCTTGGGCATAGAAGATCCCGGTTGGAAGACGAACGATCGTGTGCAGGTTGCACTTGTCGAGTATGTCTTGGCGGACTTTTCTCCCGACGCCGTCTTCGAAGAGCACGTTGTCTGGCAAGACAACGGCCGCCCGCCCCCCCGGTTTGAGGGCAAGGTAGATGTGCTGTAGAAATGCGAGTTGCTTGTTAGCAGTGGGAAATGGAATGTCGCTGCGCTGTCGCCGAGCGCCGCCAGCGCGGGCACCAAAGGGTGGGTTAGCTAGAATGACGTCTGGCGCTGTCAATTCCGCAGAGTCGTCGGTCAATGCATCGCCCATAATCAGCCGCAGATCTAGGCCATGTAAAAATGCATTCATCAGGCAAATTCGGTATGTGCCCTTCTCGATCTCCATTCCCTCAAAACGAGGCGCTTGTTGTTTACGGGCATTTGGCTTGGTTTGTTCAAGGACGAAGTTGTTAGCAGATACAAGAAATCCGCCGCTTCCCGCCGCAGGATCTTGAATCAGCTCCCCGCTCTTAGGTTGAACAAGGCGAACAATAGAATCGATAAGCGCTCGGGGAGTGAAATACTGCCCGGCTCCAGATCGTGCATCTTGGGAATTCTTTGCGATCAGACCTTCGTAGATATCGCCCATCATGTCGGTCGAGATTGACCGCCAGTCGAGCTTATCTATCCCGTCAATGACGGCCCGAAGGTTCTCACTATGCGAAAACACAGTGGTCGGAAACGCATAGATTTTTCGGACGCGATCGTCCTCAGCGTGTCCACCGAGAAATGTCAGGACATCTCTATAATGGGTAAGAAGGTCACCCCCGGTGAAGTTCACGATATCATCCCAGCGGTATCCGTCTGGAATGAGTTTTTCAGTATCGTTTTCAGCGGCAATCTTTAGAAATAGAAGGTACGTTAGCTCAGAGATATACTCATGGTAACTAATGCCATCCCCCCTCAGGACGTGACACAAGTTCCAAATCTTCTGAACAATATCGTCGTGCAGCAAATGTGTCGCCCCTGAGGTGTTATCGAATTACTGCCGAGGATGCAGGTCTTCCGCGCCGCGCCGGGGCGGGGTTTCCTACACCACGATCATCTGCGCGGTCGCCAAGGCTCTGAAGCCGGAGCAGCGGGCGGGCCGGCAACTTCACAGTGAGTTCGAGCTTTCCACCAATCGCTTCGACGTAGCTTCGCAGCGTCGACAAATGCATGTCGGCCTGGCTCTCGATCTTCGAAACCGAAGGTTGTTTGATGTTGAGCGCAGTCGCAATGTCAGCCTGAGCCTTCCCAGCGATCTGGCGTAATTCCCGAAGGCCTTCGACTTCCTGCTTCAATTCCTGGTTCCACGCTTCAGCTGTGCTCTCCGTCACATATAGCCTCCAAGCTATATTGGGTCAATTGGAACAAGTAGAACAGGACAGATGCGTGCGAGGATGCTGCGGGAGTTTCACTCAGCGCGATGCGTATTCGCACATCCAAACGATCTAACTCAATCGAAAACTATAATGATCAGGATGGCGCGACTGCCGCCATTCGATCCCCGTATCCTGATCCGATCCATATGCCCGGCCTTCGCTTCGCTCTGGCCGGGCCGATTGCTTGGGGGCGCTGCCCCCTGGCGCGGCACAAGGGCGGCCGGGCGGTATCCCCAGCCTTCCGCGCGGATACATGCTGCGCATCTTCGTCATGACGTCGATCCGCTTGTGCAGGCCGGGTGATCCCCCTCCGCCCGTCCGCCCTTGCACCTTGCACCCCCCGGTCTCGCCGACGGGCAGGGTTGCAGCGCAGCGCTGCGCTCCAACCCAAGCCCATGAAAGGAAAGACCATGACGACGAAGACACAGACCCCAACCGTTCCCGAACATGGCGAAACGGTTTTCATCCCGCTCAACAAGCTCAAGAAGCACCCGCAGAACGCCCGGAAGACCCCGCACGGCGAGGCGTCCATCGAGGCGAAGGCGGCGAGCATCGCCGCCAAGGGCATCCTGCAAAATCTGGTAGTGGAGCCGGAACTTGACGCGGAAGGCGAGCCGACCGGCTGCTATCTGGTGAGCGTCGGAGAAGGCCGCAGGCTGGCGCAGTTGCTGCGCGCCAAGCGCAAGGAGATCAAGCGGACCGAGCCGGTCCGCTGCGTCATCGACACGGCGAACGATCCCGCCGAGATCAGCCTTGACGAGAACGTGACCCGCGAAGACCTGCACCCCGCCGACCAGTTCGAGCGCTTCCGCGAGCTTGCCGAAACGCGCGGATGGGGCGCTGAGGAAATCGCCGCCCGCTTCGGCGTCACCGCGCACGTGGTGAAACAGCGGCTTCGGCTCGGCGCGGTTAGCCCGAAGCTGATGCAGATTTACCGTGATGGTGATCTGACCTTGGATCAGTTGATGGCCTTCGCCATCACCGAGGACCATGCCCGGCAGGAACAGGTTTACGAAAACCTGTCCTACAACCGCGAGCCGTGGATTATCCGCCGCGACCTGACCGCCAGCAACGTAGCGGCAACCGACCGGCGCGCAATCCTTGTCGGGATGGAAGCCTATACGGAGGCAGGCGGCACCATCATCCGCGATTTGTTCACGGAGGATCGCGGTGGCTTCTATGAAGATGCCGCGTTGCTCGACCGGCTGGCCCTCGACAAGCTGGAAGGCATCGCGGCGCAGGTGCAGGAGGCCGAGGGATGGAAATGGGTTTCGGCCCATATCGACTGGCCCCATGCCCATGGCCTGCGCCGCACCTATCCGCAGCCGGTGGAGCTTTCGGAGGCAGACGAAACCGCCTACGACGCCGCGCAAGAGAAACTTGAACGCCTCTCGGCGGAATGGGAGGACGCGGACGTGGACCTGCCGCCGGAAGTGGATCAGCGCTTTGCGGAGCTTGAAGCCGAGATCGAGCGCATCGACGCCAAGCGTTATGCCTATGAGGCCGACGAGATCGCGCGCGGTGGCGTGTTCGTGGTTCTGAACCATGACGGGGAAGCCCGGATCGAGCGCGGGTTCATCCGCCCCGAGGACGAAGCCCCGGAGCCGGAGGACCCCGAAACGGAGGACGGCAGCACCGTTATCGACGGGGTGCGCGTCAATGCCGATGGCGAAGTCATGGACGGCGATGGTCTTCCAGCTTCCGGCCATGAGCCGGAGGACGAGGACGCGGAAGAAGACGGCAAGCCGCTGTCGGACTCGCTCATCCGCGACCTGACCGCGCATCGCACCCTTGCCCTGCGTCTCGCCCTTGGCGAGCAGCCGGACATGGCCCTGATCGCCGTCACCCATGCGCTTGCCGCGCAGACCTTCTATCGTGGCGGCGGGGACGCCCATTGCCTCGAAATCCGCCCGACGAGCGGCTATCTCGCCAGTCACGCGGACGGGATCGAGGACACGGCGGCGGCGAAGGCGTTGGAAGATCGCCATGCCGGATGGGCGGCGGACATGCCGCGCGACGTGGCGGAGCTTTGGGGCTTCATCGCCGGACTGGATCATGCCAGCGTCATGGCCCTGTTCGCCCATTGCGCTTCGCTGACCGTCAATGCCGTCAAGCAGCCGTGGGAGGCCCACAAGCGCCATGCCCTTGCCACCGCCGACAAGCTGGCGACGGCGGTGGCGCTCGACATGACGGCGCACTGGACGCCCACGGTTCGCGCCTATCTAGGGCGCGTCATCAAGGCGCAAATCCTCGCCGCCGTGCGCGATGCCCTTGGCGGTGCAGATCGCGGACAGGAAGAAGCCGGACATGGCGGAAGCCGCCGAGCAGCTTCTCGCCGGAACCGGCTGGCTGCCGCCCGTGCTACGCACCGAACGGCCCGCATGGCTGGCCGAAGAGCAGCCGGAAGCTTTCGCCATGGCTGAGGACATGCCGGGAGCCGAGAACACCGACGCCAAGGAGGACGAGGCTTTCCCCGTCGCGGCGGAATGAATGGCGGGCCGGGATCGCGCGAGCGGTCCCGGTCTTCCACCGAAAAAATCGCGGCCGCGCGGTTTCCCCGCGCGGCCGGATGACCTCGACGGATCGGAGCGATAACGGCACCATAAATATGTGCAGCGACAGTGTTGACGACTGCACGAAAGGCGGTGCCGCAAAGTCAAAGGAACAAGATCATGGTCGCCGTCATGTTCATGGGTGTTGCGTTGATCGCGCTTCTCTGCGTCCTCGCCTATACGCTCGCCATCTACGCACTGCCCTTTTTCGTCGGGCTGGCCGCCGCGCAATTCGCCTATCAGACCGGCTCGGGGCTGGTCGGCGCGGGGCTGGTCGGGCTGTTCTCGGCTGGCGTCGCCTTCGGCGTCCTGGCCGTGTTGTTCGAGACGATCCGCACACCCGTCATCCGCCTGATCGTGGCGCTTGTCTTCGCTGCGCCCGCCGCCGTCGCGGGCTATGCACTGGTCCATGGGATCACCAAGGAGGCGGTGCCGTCCGAAATCTGGCGGCAAATCTTCTGCATCGCCGGGGGCGGATGCGTCGGCATCGCGGCATGGATGCGGTTGGCGGTGGGCGTCGGCCAACCCGCCAGATAGACGGTCGCACCTTGCCAAATGATAGCATGACCCCTATATTGCCATCACAGATATCACTTGGCCGGAGACGCCATCAGATGCCCGCCGTCACCATTCGCAACCTCTCCGACGAGACCCATCGCGCCCTCAAGTTGCGCGCGGCCCATCACGGCCGCAGCACCGAGGCCGAAATGCGCGACATTCTGGAATCGGCGGTGCGTCCCGCCGAGCGCCTGCGCCTCGGCTCCGCCCTGTCGGCGTTGAGCCGCAAGGCCGGGCTGACCAATGCCGATTTTGAGGCGTTGGAACAGGCCCGCGACAAGACGCCCGCCACGCCGATGAGCTTTGAATGATCGTTCTGGATACGAATGTCGTCTCCGAGGCGATGAAGCCGGAACCGGACCCCGCCGTGCGCGACTGGCTGGACGAGCAGGCTGCCGAAACCCTTTACATCTCCAGCGTCACCGTCGCGGAACTCCTGTTCGGCATCGGCGCGCTGCCGAATGGACGGCGCAAGCAGAAGCTCGCTGCCACGCTCGACGGGCTGCTGCCCCTGTTCGAGGGCAGAATCCTCGCCTTCGATACCGACGCCGCCCGCCACTATGCCGACCTTGCCGTTGCGGCCCGCAAGGCGGGCAAGGGCTTTCCCACGCCGGACGGCTATATCGCCGCCATCGCAACCGCCCACGGTTTCACGATTGCGACCCGTGATGCCAGCGCCTTCGACGCGGCAGGCATTCCGGTCATCGACCCTTGGATGGCACAGCACTGAACGTCAGGATGCTTCGCGCTTTGAAAGGTATTGGGGGACGATGGCGTTGCCCTTCGGGCCGGGCTTTTGGCTGCGCCGGAACCACGCCCATGGCGCGTTTCCGCCATTCGGCTTCAATCCCTAACGCAAGCGGGCGGCGGCAGCCATTTCGCGGCAGGCCCACGCGGATAAACGGGAGCAATCCGGGGCGTCGATCCCGGTTACCACGGCAGGCGCATGAGATTGGGCTTTCCGTCCCCTTCAACTGGCGAGCAGATCGGTGCCGGGAGCCCCGGACCCGTCTGCTTGGCCGAGGCATGGCGCAACGCCCCGCAAGCGATCCGGCCACACCGAACATGGCAGCACCCGTGAGGGTCGGACGAGACCACACCCGCAGGTCCCCGCTGACGACAGGGCGAACTTACCGTGTTGGTCGGATCAAGGAGAACCGCAGCCAATGAACCCGCGCAGAGTCCCCGATCCCGACGCGGCGCAGGACGGCCACCATTGCCGTATTCCACACGATTTCCTGTTATGGGCGCTCCATCCGCGTCCTCGATCTGGCAAGGTCTGACCGCAGACCGGCTTCGCCTCGCTCGTCTTCCCGCAACACCCGTCGCCAGCTTTTTTCCGCCGCCTTCGGCTTTGCATCGCGAAGCAAAAATGCCGTCGCCGGCCGCCTTCCACGTTGTTTCAGCCCTGAAGGGTGCGGGGCCGATCGTCCCCGGTCTCACGACCGCCATCGAGGTCGCAATGGTGCGGCCCGACAGGAAAAGGAATACGACAATGGCAACCATCGGCACCTTCACCCAGAACGAGGACGGCGCGGGCTTCAGCGGCGCGGTCAAGACCCTGACCCTCAACGTCAAAGCCGTTAAACTCGTCCCGACCGAGGGCGACAGCGAGCGCGGCCCCGACTTCCGCATCTTCGCAGGCGCCACCGAGTTCGGCGCAGCCTGGAAGAAGATCGCCCGCGAGACGCAGCGCGAATACCTCTCCGTCAAGCTGGACGATCCGAGCTTCCCCGCACCGATCTACGCCAGCCTGGTCGAAGCCGAGGACGGGAGGTCCCACAACCTCATCTGGTCCCGCCGCAACGGCGACTGAGACCCAAGCCCGAGATCGCCCCGCTCATCTGAGCGGGGCTTCTTTTTGCTCATGGCCGCCGCCTCTCAAGGAACAAGGAGATCGGGACACACGGCTTTCCGCTTTTCAGGCTTTGCGTATCCCGATCAGATCTTTTCCCCCGGCCGTCGCTTCGCTTTGACCGGGCCGGTTGCTTGGGGGCGCTGCCCCCTGGCGCGGCACAAGGGCGGCCGGGCGGTATCCCCAGCCTTCCGCGCGGATACATGCTGCGCATCTTCGTCATGACGTCGATCCGCTTGTGCAGGCCGGGTGATCCCCCTCCGCCCGTCCGCCCTTGCACCTTGCACCCCCCGGTCTCGCCGACGGGCAGGGTTGCAGCGCAGCGCTGCGCTCCAACCCAAGCCTATGAAAGGAAAGACCATGAACACCATGACCCTGAACCATCACCAGCAGCCCGTTTCCAAGGGCTTCCATGTGGACATTTCGCGCGGCGAGACTATCGGCCGGGTTTCGTCCGAGTGGTTTTCGCGCCCGGATGATGAACGCTATTTGTCGCTGACCGAGCTTTATGACGCCGTGAAGGGGCGAGCGGATCGCGCCAAGGCCCGCACCGTGGAAAGCCGCGCCGTGCGCGTGGAAGCCAGCCGCGACGATGCGGAACGGCTGTCGCTTATCGTCCCCGGACAGGAGCAGCCTATCACCCCGACGCATTGGAGTTTCGGCCAGCTTTGCAGCCTTGTCGGCGCACCGGCCCGCTACCTGCGCGACCTTCCCGCGCCGCTGGCGGGCATCAATCTGCAACATGGCCTTGTCAGCCATCGCGTCGAATTGGTGAAGACGCTGGAAACCGAGGACGGGCGCGTTGAGCTTCGCGCCGTCACCGGTCCGGATTATGGCCGCATCTGGGATCACGAGCTTGTCGCCGCCGTCATGAAGATCGCGGGCAATGGCGTCGGCGATACCATGTGGAAGGTGCCGGGCGTTCTGGATTGGGCGACCATGACGCACAATCCATTCGTGGACGTGACCAAGGACACGACCACGCTTTACGCCAGTGACCGCGACGTGTTCCTGTTTCTGGTGGACGATACGCACCCCATTGAAGCCGGACGCCTGCCGAACGGCGACCCCGACCTTTATTTTCGGGGGTTCTATTGCTGGAACAGCGAAGTCGGATCGAAGACCCTCGGCATCGCTTCCTTCTATCTCCGGGCGGTCTGCATGAACCGCAACCTTTGGGGCGTGGAAGGGTTCGAGGAAATCAGCATCCGGCACAGCAAGTTCGCCGCGCAGCGTTTCGCCCATGAAGCTGCCCCGGCACTGACCAGCTTCGCCAACTCCAGCCCCGCGCCCTTCGTGGCAGGGATCAGGGCAGCGCGGGAGCGGATCGTTGCCCGCACCGATGACGACCGCGAAACCTTCCTGCGCAAGCGTGGGTTCAGCAAGGCGGAGACCGGCAAGATCATCGAAACCGTGTTGCAGGAGGAAGGCCGCCCGCCGGAAAGCATCTTCGATTTCGTGCAGGGCATGACGGCCCATGCCCGCAGCAAGGCCCATCAGGACAGCCGCCTTGAACTGGAGGCGAAGGCCAAGACCTTGCTAGAGAAGGCCGCCTAATCAGCAGAGCCGCGCAGCCGGAAACCCGGTTGCGCGGCTTTCCGCTTTTCAGGCTTTCATGGTTCCCAAATTTTCCGCCGATCCGGCGACGCGGATCGGCGTTGTGGCCATGCCCAGAAAACATGGCCACGCTCGCCGGGCTGCGCCCGGCTCGCAAAAGCACGCAAACACTGTTAAGAATAAAATAACTATAAGTGTTCTGGATATACGAACAACATTTCAGATCATACAGACTATTTCCCGCATAGGTGGAGTCCGAAACTCTTTATTCCGGGTGTCTTTCCAAGAACCCACGAGTAAGAGAGGGTGCGCCATGCTGAAAATCGATTGGCGGGCGCCGGCGGCCTACAAGCACACGCGAACGATCCCTGCCGCCGGTTTCGCCTGGGAATATCTGCGTCGCAACGACGATTACCGAGAGGATTTCCAGCTTCTCGTCCGTGCGAAACGCCCGGATGCAACCGAGTTGGAAGCCTTCGCCCGACGCTGGGGTTTGCGATTTCCCGCACGATCCCGACGCCGCGCCTGACCGCGACCCGCTGTTCTGGTCACCCCGGTTTCAGCCGCAAGCCGTCAAACTCGTGCCAACCGAACCGGATGAGACGACAAGCCAGCCGACCGTCGTTCTCGCCCATATCGACGGCCTCGACTTGCGCCGCGCCGCCGATGGCTGGCACGGCATCTGGCAGGCGGATGGCGTCGAGCACCAATTCTGGCTGTCCCAATCCGTGCCGGATGCGGCGGCGTTCTACGCCGTCGAACTGCCTCTGGACGACTTCATGGAGCTTCGCGCCCATGCGGCCCGGCGCTTCTGGCGATCCCTCAAAGGCCGAACACCTGGCCCTGACTTCCGCAGCTTGCCCGCCCAGCTCCGGCAATGGCATATCCTGTCCCTGCGCGCCCTCGACGCCCGGCTGCGCGGCGAGAGCTATCGCACCATTGCCGAAGTCCTGCTTGGCTTTCGGGGCACGAAGGAAGATTTCGAGAGCGATCCGAGCAAGAACAAGGCGCGTCGCCTCGTCGCCCACGGCATCAGGATGATGCGCGGCGGCTACCGGCTCCTGCTGCACTATCCCATCAAAGTTCAAACAAAGTAAGGTATCATGCCGTCAGCGCGATCTGCCATCAAAGTTCAAACAAAGTAAGGTATCATGCCGTCAGCGCGATCTGATCGGTAGCGGCAACAATTGCCGACCTTCACGCGATGCGCGGCAAATGGCTCCTTCGGGCCCTTAGTCACGGATGCTGCAGTAGGCACGAATGGCGGCTATGCGCGAGGTGGAAATACTGTGCCAGTCTCTATACACTCAAGAAGGATATCGAAAAATTTTTGAGCGACAGAATGAGGCTGGACGATGTGCCTCCGCCGTTGTGAAGGTTTCCAATGCGACAAACACCCTATGCAGCGCCTGACAGTTTTGATCCTCCCGCTGAGAACCGTCTCTATCCCAAGCTATTCGAAATTCATCGCGAGGTTCACGGGTTATCTCAGGACTTGGACAACCTCTCACGACTTCTTGAGATTCAGAGGCGGTTAATTGATGCGATTTCGGAGGCAGAAAGGGAAATTAGAGGAGCCAAGAGAGACAATGGGGATCCTCGGGAATGGCAATACGTCCGATACAATTTTCTGTGCCTTGGGGATTGCTTGGCGTTTCTCTACGTGGACAGGTTTGCATTGAAGCAGACCTTTTTCGATGTGGATACTGTGAACCCCAAGCAATCTGGTGGTTTCATCATAGACAAGGCCGGCGCCGCTGCAGAGGTATCTCTTTTGGAAACTGCTATCTCGCATAAGATTCCAGCCGTACTATGTGACATCACAAACGTGCTGCGCTACGGCGATATTTGCCTGTTGGGAGACAGTGATCCTGTTCCTATTGAGGTTAAATCATCCACGACGAAAGACAGCCGAAGCAAACGCCAAAAACAGAAGTTAAAATCTCTTTTTACATTTCTTGCGCTGGATCGCAGTGATGGTTTTCGAGGTCTTCCAGGTACAACTTTCAGGGCGGAGTTTGCAGTTCCTCCAAAATCATACTCTGGACAACTACAAGCGGCCATCCAACAAGCAAGCGGGGTTGGCTCCACGAGCTTTGAGGTTGATGGGTGCCTGAAGGTTGTCGTCATTATAGAGGATACCCCAGACTACGATGTGCTCTTCAGTGGCTTTGGTTCATCAAGGGTTCTGGTGAATGCTGTCAATCAGATCAAAACCAACAAGATTTGGGGTTGTTATTACCCGTATCCTTTAACTCTTTCAGAGCCCGCGCATTATGAAGGATTTGTTAAGGGGAAAATTCACATCTTCACATTTCTCGACATGGCGGCCTTTGAGGATAATTTGGCACTTGAGGGCACAAGGCTGTCCGTCGAGGCAGACGAAAATGACATTCAGTGCCAAATTCATTTTTCGAATTTGTTCGCGGACGACAAAGAAGCTTACTTCATTATTGGGGAGCATATGATGTGCCTGATCCGGTTTGCCAACGCCTTATGTCGATGCCAGGAATCGGTGTCGTCGTAGCACTGACATTTCGTGCTGCGGTCGATGATCCGGCCCGCTTTCGGTCTTCGAAAAGGGTCGGACCCTGGGTTGGTTTGACGCCTTCACGCAACCAGTCCGGTGAACGGGACGTGTCGGGTGGTATAACCAAAGCTGGCGCGTGGCCGATCGACTTGGCTGAGAACGTGGGGAGCCCAACTCGTGCAGCGGCGCGGACGCAAAGTTGCGATGGTCGCCCTCGCACGCCGCATCGCTGTCATACTGCATCGGATTTGGGTCGATGGCACAACCTTCCAATCAGATGCGGCGCCAAACCCTGCCTAACAGGATGACACCCCACCCGTTGCCTGCCTGATCGCAGGCCTTTGAGGTCCCGCAGGGACGTGGTTCCGATGATGCCGTGGTCAGGACTGTCGCTGGTTTTTGCCAAGCACGCCTATGAGATGGGCACATCGGAATTACATCGAACCAGCATCATGTTGGCAGCCATCGCGCTGACCACGAACCGAAGCATGTTCCCCAAGGATCTCAGCTATAGGCCGCGAAGGAAGCCAGGACCGGCACCAAGTATATCAAAGTAACCTCTACGGCGGGTCAATTGTTGTGCGCAAAACCGCTTGACTGGGACGCCCCCGTTACCGAAGTCCTGAGCCTAGTCTCAAGGCGTTCGGCGAGGCGGCCCGTGCGTTCGCCGGACCGCCGAAGCGCTAGCAGGAACAGGATCACGGCGAGCACGACGGCGCAGTAGCGTAGCGCCACCCGCATGCACGGGCTGGCGGCGAAACCGGTCAGGAGCGCAGCGATCATCGCTGTCCTCGTTTCCAGTCATCGAGGCGGGCGTAGATCGTGACCGCGATGCCGCCGAGGGCGACCGCGATGAACACCCAGCGCAGGGTGTCGAGATACGGGACGAGCGGCAGGATCGCGGTCTGGGTTTCGGTGAGCACCTGCTCCGCCACCTCGACTCCGGCTGCTCCGAGCGTCGCGACGCCCGCCGCGCCACCGCCCTTCATGGTCCGACTCTGCGCCAGGACTTCGCGCTGCGGCGGGGTCTCGGCGGCAAAGGGAACGGCACGCGCCGGGAACCGCTCGCCCCACTGCCGTGCCGGCCCGAGATCGACATGGATGAACTCCGAGCGCGGATAGAAGCCGAAGCCGAGGAACCCCACCTCGCGCGCTGCGGCCTCGAAGGCCACCGGGTCGTGGTTCGCCATGGCGATGTCGAAGGCGGCGCCGTCGAGGTGCTTCGATCGGGTCGCGCCGCCCACGGCGCGGTTGTGCTCGGGGCTGCGATAGGCCGAGCGGACGATCAGCGGCTTGCCCAGCCGGTCACGCAGCGCCTGCAGCTTGTCGAGCGCGGGCTCGTTGATGAGCAGCTTGCCGGTGCCCCGGCAGGCGATCTCGGCGGGGGAGAAGTTGGGCCAGCGCCAGGTGCTCTCCGGTACGTCACGCCAGTGGCGGTGGAAGGTCGTGGTCATGGGGTCCTCCGAAACGAGTTTCCGGCCCCTCGCAGGGCTCTGTGCGTTCGCCGCTCGGGAATGTCCACTGGACCTTCCCGTCTGCCTGACAGACAGACCGCGGCTCACCCCGCCACCAGGGCTGGTCACGGTTAGGCTAACGGGGTGGTGAGCGGCTACGGGCTGCCGCCGAAGATCTTGAGCTTGATGGCGATGCCGGCGAGCAGCGCGAGCATGACGGCGGTGGTGATCATGCGGACGGCGGTCTGCATCGCGGTGCGGCGCACCAGCCGGATGCAGTCGACGAGCGAGCGCAGATCGCGGATGTCGAGCGCGGCCTCGTCGCCGTCGAGACCGACATCGGCGAGCGCGCGCTTGGCGCCTCACCGGCACGCGCCTCCTGCGTGAATGGCAGTGGCGCGTGAATTTAGAGAAGGTATTGGCATGAAGGTTCTTGGATTTCGCGGCGACCCGAAGGCCCCCCGCTACGCAGTCGTGTCGGAAGTGGGCGGCGCCTACACGCTGGAGAACGCGGCCAGCGACAACAAGCTGTCCGTCCCTGCCTCGATCGGGGAGGACGCCGATGCCGAGCGGCTGGACTGGCTGTACCGCGAAGTTCTGGCGATCTTCGATGCCCATCCCGGCATCGCAAAAGTGATGATCAAGCAGAACGAATACACGCAGAGCGATACCAAGGCGAAGCGGAAGTCGGCTCATGCCGATGCCGCCGTCGTGCTCGCCTGTGCGCATCGTGGGATCCCTGTCGAGCTGAAGATCTACTCATCCATGCCCACGACGAGCAAGGAGACGAAGCAGCACGCTGACACCCGGGTCGGAAAGACCGACAAATACTGGGACAACAAGATGGCCGACGCCGTGAATGCGGCATGGTGGGGGCTGCGCCGGCCATGAACCAGCTTGTCCTTGTCACCCTCACGCCCGGCATGACCCTCTACAAGTACCGGTTGGTCAGCAAGATCGGCGCAGGCAGCTTCGGAGAGGTCTGGCTGGCGCATGATCTTGCCGTGCAGCGAGAGTACGCGGTCAAGATCCTCCAGCCAGGGGTGTCCGTGGACGAGCGGCTGCGTGAGGCCCAGATCGGCAACCGGCTCGAGCACAACAACCTCGTGTACGTCCACCAGGCCGATGTCGTGCCGGTGTCGGGGGAGCATGCCGTCATCCTCGCCATGGACTACCAGCCGAACGGCTCGGTCGAGACCCTGGCAAATCCGGCGGGCTATCTGCCGCTTCCCGCCGTCCTGCGGATCGCACGAGATATCCTGCAGGGGCTGGAGTATCTCCATGCGCGCAGCTTCTATCACAACGACATCAAGCCGGGGAACATTCTGCTGGGGTCTCAGCAGCAGGCCATGCTGTCGGACTACGGGATTACGGGCGTTTCATCGAACGGTGCCCCGGTAGCGGCCCCGAACGCCTACGTTCTCCACCGTGCACCGGAAGTCCTTACGACGGGCAACATCGGCGTCAGTTCGGACATCTTCCAGGTCGGCATGACCCTCGCACGGTTGCTTATTCACATGGACCATCTGCGGGCAGTTCGCGCCAGCATCGGCACGGCGCAGTACGAACAGGACATAGCGTCTGGGAAGCTGCTTCAGGCGAAGGACTTCGGGTGCCACATCCCAGCAGCAGTTCGTCGCGTCATCCTGAAGGCTGTCCATCCTGATCCGGTCCAGCGGTACACCAGCGCTCTCGAGATGCGGCGAGCGCTTGAAAAGCTGAACTACCCCGGGCACTGGACAGTCGACGCCGCCGGCAGCGAAGTCGGCATATGCAGGACCCACGAGTTCTCGCACTCGGTCTCGCCGGTAGCAGGCGGGAAGTTCGACGTGACCTGCAGCAAGCGCAATGTGGTCTCAGGCAATAATCAGCGCGTCACCCAGTTCTGCAAGCGTGGTGTCACCCAAAAGCAGGCGGAAAAGGTCGTCGCGGACTTCAAGCAATTCGTGGTGACCGGCAAATGACTTTCATCGCCGCTGAGAAACACCAATCCCAGGTCCCGGCACTTCAGCTGCTGGTCGCGCTCGGGTTCACGCCGCTCTCGCAGGAGGAGGCCCTCCGCCTCCGTGGCGGGCGCCTCCGTAACGTCGTGCTGGACGATGTTCTTGCCGAGCAGCTGATGCGCATCAACCGCTTTACCCATCGGGGTCGCGAGTATTCCTTCGCCTTAGAGCGCAGCATCGAGAACCCGCGGATCATCATAGTCACGGACCGCGATGATCTCGACAAGCAGATCAAAGATACCTTCAAGTCCTGTGATCTCGAGCCGATCCGCGCGACGAGCGGGGCTCACCTTCTAGAGCTCGTCCAAAACAAGGCTCCGCTGGTCACCACGATCATCAACAAGTTCGATACGGCGTTGAAGAACAGCAAGCTGGCGGACGAAGATCCGAACATCTTCGTGCTGGTGGACGAGAGCCACAGGACTCAGACGGGGCGCTACGGCGGCCACAGCCAATTCGCCGCCAAGATGCGCCGCCTCCTTCCAAAGGCCTGCTACCTCGGCTTCACCGGTACGCCTCTGCTGAAGAAGGAGAAGAACACGCTGTCGACCTTCGGGCGGTTCATCCACCGCTACGCTATTGACGAGGCGGTCGCCGACGGTGCCGTCGTGCCGCTGCTCTACGAGGGACGGCTCGTTGAGCAGCAGGTCTCGGGCGCAGTTATCGACCGTTGGTTCGACAAGATCAGCGAGGGGCTGACCGAGAACCAGAAGCGTGATCTAAAGCGGAAGTTCTCTCGGATGGACGCCTTGGCCAAGACCGATCAGGCCATTCGAGCCAAGGCGTTCGACATCTCCGAGCACTTTCGCCAGCACTGGCAGGGTACTGGGTTCAAGGCGCAGCTCATCGCCCCGTCGAAAGCGGCGGCCGTCCGCTTCAAGGAGGTCCTCGACGAGATCGGCCACGTGTCGAGTGCGATCGTCATCTCGCCGCCGGACGATAACGAGGGCAACGAGGAGGTCGACCAGGAATCCAAGGACCTCGTGCGGAAATTTTGGTTGTCAATGATGGCGCGGTACAAGACCGAGGAAGAGTACAACCGCCAGATCATCGACGCCTTCAAGGGCTCCGGCGATCCAGAAATCCTGATCATCGTCTCCAAGCTGCTCACCGGCTTCGACGCGCCCCGTAACACGGTCCTTTACGTCTGCAAGTCCCTGAAGGAACATAACCTCCTGCAGGCGATTGCGCGCGTAAACCGCCTCTACGAGGACGGTGGCACGGAGAAGCAGTTCGGCTTCATCATCGACTACGAAGGGTTGCTAGGCGAGCTCGACAGCGCCCTGTGAACCGCTCCGGGTTTGCCGGAGGCTGTTTGGTTTAAGTTATGCGGCTATGGTCTTAGTTACCAGAGCTGCGTAGAAGTTTGCCTCTGCTTCCGCTGGTGGGATGTTCCCGATGGGCTCGAGGAGGCGGCGATTGTTGAACCAGTCGACCCATTCCAGAGTGGCGTATTCCACGGCGTCCAGACTGCGCCACGGGCCACGGCGGTGGATGACCTCCGCCTTGAAGAGACCATTGATTGTCTCGGCCAAAGCGTTGTCATAGCTGTCACCGACGCTGCCGACCGAGGGTTCGATTCCTGCCTCGGCCAAGCGTTCGGTGTATTTTATCGCCAGGTATTGCGATCCGCGGTCTGAGTGATGGATCAGTCCCACACCAGGCTGCCGCTGATGAACAGCCTGTTCCAAAGCGTCGAGAACGAAGCCTGTGTGAGCCGTGCGGCTGACGCGCCACCCAACGATCCGGCGCGCGAACGTGTCGATCACGAATGCCACATAAACGAACCCTTGCCAGGTGGCGACATAGGTGAAATCGCTGACCCAGAGCATGTTCGGTGCCGGCACCCGGAATTGCCGGTTTACCTTGTCCATCGGGCACGGCTGCTTCTTGTCAGGGATCGTCGTTTTATGCGGCTTGCCCCGGATGACGCCCTGCAGGCCCAAATCCTTCATCAACCGGGCTATCGTGCATCGGGCCACATCAAATCCTTCCCGCCGCATCTGGCGCCAGACTTTGCGCACGCCATAGACCTTGTAATTCTCATCGAACACGCGCTCGATCTCGGGGCGAAGCTCGTCGTCGCGCTTGAACCGATCCGAGCGCAGATCAGGGTCGGCCCGTTTGGCCAGATGATCGTAGTATGTGGACGGGGCAATCGGCAGGTGCTTGCAGATCGGCTCGACCCCGAGCTCTCCACGATAATCGTCGATAAAGGCGATCATGACTTCGGTCGGCGGTCGAGCTCCGCCATCGCAAAATACGCCGACGCCTTCCGCAGGATCTCATTCGCCTGCTTGAGTTCGCGGTTCTCGCGCTCCAGCGCCTTCATCTTCTCGGCCATCTCGGTACTGACCCCAGCACGGTCGCCACGATCAATCTCTGCCTTTTTGACCCAGTCATTCAGCGTGTTCGTCGAACAGCCTATCTTCGCCGAGATCGATACGATCGCTTGCCAGCGGCTCTCATGCTGACCGGCGTTGTCCAAAACCATACGAACCGCTCGCTCGCGCACTTCAGGGGAATATTTGTTCGTTGTCTTGCTCATGATGCTCCATCCTACTCAAGAGTTGGAGCCTCCGGCAAACCCGGAGCGGTTCATTCTGCACGAGTTGCCAGTTCGTGTGGGTGCCGCGCTGGAAGCCGATGCCGATGCAGTTCACCACGGCGGACAACGTCAAGGTCGTGGCCAGCGCCGTGGTCGATCCGTAGAGGCCGAAGAAGCCCATACCGGTCGCCTGCAGCGTCACCAGCGAGAGCCGGTTCACGTAGGTGAAGCCGCCCAGCCCATCCGCATTGCCGCGCCAGCAGACCCAGCCGGCCGAACGCTCCTCCGCCGCTGCATCGGCGGTGGCGGCGCTGGTCACGCGCCAGCGGCGCATTGAGGTCGAAAGGTTGGTGGTGGCGAGTGTCGGCGTGGACACGGTGCCGACGGCGGTGCGCGGCATGCCGTTGGTGTTGACGGTCGTACCGGTGGACGGCGCCCAGGTCGCGATGCGGTTCACCCCGAAATGCGGCTGCAGCGGAAAGAACCGCCCCGAGGGGCGCTGGACGTCGAGCCATCCAGCCCCCGCGCGGTCGCGCGCATAAATAGCCAGCTTGCCGGTCGGCGGCGGTGCGGGCACGGCATCGAGCGCCGGGAGCACCAGAGGTTCGGGCATCTCGACCCGGCCGCTGGTGCGGTCGATCCGGATCGCCTCGTAGAAGGCCGAGCCGTCCGGGCTGACCTTGAAGCTGAAATCGTCGCTGCCAAGAAGGCCGATCAGTGCGCGGGCCGACCAGTTGGTCTTGAAAGCGAAACTCGCATCGTTGGCGGCCGCGGCCTTGTTGACCGTCGCCTCGATCCCGGCGCCCGCGTTGTTCAGGAGCACCGCGGGGGTGTTGACCGACAGCCGGTTGTAGCTGTCGGCCGTCGCCCCGCCGAGGCCCAGAAGCTGGGCGGTCAGGTTCGCCTGGGGCATGCCGACCTGGGTCACGGCATTGGCGAAGGTTACAGTCGGCGTGTTGATCACCGTGGTGCCGTTCGCGCCCGAGGTCACGGGGCCGATGTTGACGACCGTGGTCGACCCCGACGCGCCGCCGGTGCCGAGGTTCACGGTCTTGGTAAGGCCGGTGGTCGTCGCCCCGGTGCCCATGCCGTAGGTCGCCGTTCCCGTGGCCGTGCCGATGGTCGCAGTCGCTCCCGAGACCGTGACGGTACCGGAGGCCGTCAGTGTGCCCGAGAAGGTCTTGTTGCCGTTGAAGGTCTGGGTCCCCGCCAGGATCGCCAGTTCCGAGGAGGTGTTGGGCAGCGTGTAGCTGCGGGTCGTGCCGGTGCTGATCCCGGACAGCGAGAAGACCGCCTTCTTTGTGGGATCGGCATCGTTGATCAGGCTGAAGACGGCGTCCGAGATGTCGCTTGGCTCGCCGACGACCTCCCAGGCAGCGCCAGTCCAGACGAGCAGCACGGCCTCGTCCTCGACCCATGTCCGCCAGCCAGTACGCGGTGGCAGGCGCAACCAGGCGCCGTCGGTCCAGAGGGCGATGTTCAGATCCCACCCCGCCCAGTCGCCCGTCGCGCCCGAGCCGACAACGTAGCGGTCGCCATCGGCAGGGCTGACTGGCGGCGTGGTCAGGTCCCGGTCGAGGACGGAGAGCTGGACAAGCCCGTCGAGGATCCGCAGCGCCTCGTTGTGGGTGACATGCTTCTGGGCCTGCGCCGCCAGGATGTATGGCAGCAGGAGATAGGTCGTGGCGTCGGACATGGGGTGGCCTTCAGAACGTGAGCGTGACTGTCTTGGGTGCGCCCCGCCCGACGAGGGCAGAGAGCTGGAAGAGACGAATGTCGAGCGTGTCGCCCGGACCGAGCACCGCGCCCCAGTCGGCGGTCTGGGCGGCGGCGGTGTAGATCGCGCTGGCGGTGGCCGCGCTCAGCACCCGCTTCACCGTGGCGCCGTCGAGGATCTCGACCTCGTAGGCTTCGAGTTCCTCGGCCAGCGGCACCTCGAGCCCGCCCCAGCTGTCGGCGGCGAGTGCGCGGGATCGGCGCGTCCAGCGGATGGTCAGGTCCCCGGCCGTGCGCGGTTCGCGCCAAGGCTGCTCGACATGGGCGACGGAGAACGGCCGCAGCCCCACGCCCGCGGGCGTGAAGGTCTGGGCGACGTAGGTCTCGTCGTTGACCGGGCGGTTTGCCGGGCCAATGCGCCAGTTCCATGGAATGCCGAGCTCGGCCTCGGCGATCGGCAGCGATGTCAACGCTGCGTCGAGTACCACGACCCGCGCACCAGAAGGCGCCGGATTGCCCATGGCGCCCTCGGTGCCGCGCTGGCCGCGCAGGAGTCGGGTCAGGCGATACCGGCCAGGGGCGATCAGTTCGGCCGCGCCCGCCTGCACGACCTCCCAGACGCCGGGCGCGCTCTCGATGGCGATGGCATTGGCGCCGCCGAACAGGGTCAAATCGGTGACGCTTTCCAGCGTGCCGGTCAGCAGATCGACCACCAGCGCGTTGCCGAGATCGAAGCGCGAGGTGGGTCCGGCGTAGAAGTCCGAGACCAGCGTGCCGATCCGGGCGCGTGTGCCAAACGTGGTTAGCAGGTCGAAGCCGTCCGTCGATGGGCTTCGATAAACCGCGATCTCGCCGGGCCAAGGCACCGCATGCGCCGCCGCGAAGGGCCGATGCGCGGCCTGATCATCGGTCAGCTGCGGCAGATCGAGCAGGACCGCCTCGGGCGTGCCGAAGACGACGGCCTGCGACAGCGCCGAGGGTCGCGGCGCGCCGGGCGGCAGGTCGTAGGCCTCCCGATCCTGGCGGACGGCCTCGGTGCCGCGCGCGTCGGCGTCGGCAATCGAGATGAGCCGAAGCGGGATGGACCGGCCGTCATGGGCGAGCATGACGACATCGGCCGGGTCGAGCGCCAGCCGCGAGGGCGGAAGACGGAACGCCGCCGTCTCGCGACCGGTCCAAGCTTCCATCAGCGCGCGGCGGCAACGGCGCTCCGCTTCCTCGGGCGGCACCGCCATCGGGAAGCTCTCGGAGGCGATGCGCGTCGTGTCGACGGTGATGCGCCTGGCCTCGACCTGAGCCGCTTCGTAATCCTCGTCGGCGCGGGCGACCTGCCACTTCAGGGCCTGTGGCAGCTCGGTCTCCTGGCCGCGTGTCAGTTCCAGCACGTCGCCCTCGCGCGCGGCGACCAGATCATCGGGCTCCAGGGTGGCGACGGAGGCCCGGCCGCGCATGATGAAGCGGATCACGCCCTCGGTCTCGACGGCATCGAAGCCGAAGTGGCGCGCCAGCGTGGTGATCGAGGCCCGAGGGCTTTCCAGCGCGCCAATGGCATAGCCCTCGACCGCGCCCCAGAGGCCGGTGACGTCGATGCGATCCTCGGGCAGATCGGCGCGCAGGCAGAGGTGCCGCACGAGGGCCGCCAGCGACACCGCGCCAAGGCGGCCGGTCAGCCAATGGCCGAGCCGCCAGTTCGGTCCGTCGGTCCAGACGTCGGTCAGTTCAGGGAAGAACGGATACGGCCGCGCGTCCCAGGTCCATGCCACGCATTCCGGCACATCGACCATCCGGCCGCCGTAGACCGAGGACACCGGGTTGTTCGCGGCCTCGCCCCAGAACAGGTAGGTCGCCTCGAGATAGGCGCGCTGGATGGTGTCGTCGCGCCAGCCCCGCGAGAAATACGGCGTGAAGCTCTCCGACGACTTCGGGTCGAAGAAGACATTGGGCTGGTTCGTGCCCCGGTCGATGGCCGGGCAGCCGAGTTCGGTGAAGCGGATGGGTTTCGATTGCGGCACCCACGCCGTCGGCGTGCCGCTCTCTACCCCGCCCGGGCGATTGTAATGCGGGTTCGACCACCAGCTGCGCAGATCCTTGTAGCGGAAGACCCACGGCTTGCCGGCGGCGCCATCGGTGATCGGCGTGCGCACTTGCGCCGACCGATCCGCCGCCGATGCGTAGAACCAGTCGAAGCCTTCGCTACCCGCGATGTTCTCCTGCAGATAGGCCCGGTCGTAGATCGCGGGCCAGCCTTCGGCCGCATCCGCATGCCCGAAGCCGTCGCGCCAGTCGGAGAGCGGCATGTAATTGTCGATGCCGACGAAATCGATGTTGGCGTCCGACCAGAGCGGGTCGAGGTGGAAATAGACATCGCCGCTGCCGTCGCCCGGATGATGGCCGAAGTATTCCGACCAGTCGGCCGCATAGCCGATCTCCGTGCCCGCCCCGAGAATGGCGCGCACGTCGGCGGCGAGCGCCTTGAACGCGGTAACAGCGGGATAGCTGCTGGCGCCCGAGCGGATGGTGGTCAGGCCGCGCATTTCAGAGCCGATCAGGAAAGCGTCGACCCCGCCTGCCACCGCGCAGAGATGGGCGTAATGCAGCATCATGCGGCGCAGGCCCCAGTCGCCGGACGGGCCCGTCCAGGAGACGGTCTCGCCTGAGATCGCGAAGTCGGAGGGGCTGACGCTGCCGAAGAAGGCCGCGACCTGGCTGGCGGCAGTAGCCGTCTTGTCTACGCTCCCGGCATAGCCTGCCGCGGGCGAACAGGTGATCCGGCCGCGCCAGGGGAATGTGGGCTGGCCGGTCTCGGCGGCATTGTCGGAATACGGGTTCGGCAGCGTGTTGCCGGGCGGCACATCCATCAGGATGAACGGATAGAAGGTCACACGCAGCCCACGCGCTTTCATCTCCCGGATCGCCTGTACCACGGCAAAATCAGCGGGCGTGCCGCCATAGACAGGGCGGTCTTCAGCGTCGCGGCTGACGAGGATGGCATTGGCGCGGCTGACGCCATTGACCGACCAGCCGACCGGCGCCGTGGATTTCGCCGTGACCTCGACGCCCGGGCGCAGCTTGCAGGAACCCGCGCGCAGGTCGTCGCCGAACCAGGCGACGACGAGGCTGACGCTCTCGACGGCCGGCGCCATGGCCTGCAGGCGGTCGAGCGCGACCACCATGTCGGCGGTGTCGGGTAGCGCGTTCAAGTTTTCGGCCTGCGTCGCGCCGCCGGAGGATTTGCGGATGGCCTGGGTGGCATAGGTGAACTCGCCCGAGGCCGGGATCAGGGTGACAGCGCGGGTCAGCCCCTCGGCTGTGTCGGGGTCGGCGAGCGGTCGGAACACCTCGAAGGACAGCTGCGGCAGGCGGTTGCCGTAGCTCGACAGCGGCAGTTCCTCGAAAACGACATAGGCCGTGCTGCGATAGGCCGGAGTGTTGGCCGCGCCCATCTTCGCCGCGATGAACGGATCGGCCGCCTGCGCCTCGTCGCCGGGATACCAGCGCCAGGTGACGCCCGAGAGGCCCATCGGCTTTCCGTCGGCCCAGATGCGCCCGATCCCGGTGATCGGCCCCTCGCAGAGCGCCACGGCGAAGGAGGCATAGTAGAGATACTCGGTCGTCTTGACCTTGCCGCCTCCACCGCCCTTGCCGCCGCCCTGCGTGGTGGTCTTCGTCTCCTCGCGGAAATCGGTGGCCCAGATGATGTTCCCGCCGATCCGCATTCGGCCGTAGAGGCGCGGGATCACCGCCCCCTCGGTCGAGGACGTGATGCGCAAGCTGTCGAGCCGCGCGCCTTCGATCCGTTGGGTCGGTGCGAGCGAGGACACGATCCAGCTGTCGACGACCGAGCCGATGGTGGAACCGATGAAGCCGCCGATGGTCGCCGCGCTGACGCCGAGGATCGCGCCACCGATCGAGCCGCCGATGGCGGCACCGGCGGCGCCGAGAATGAGGGTGGCCATGTCGGGATCTCAGCTTTGCGGGAAGATGAAAGCGAAGGCGATGCGCCGTCGCCAGGCTTGGGTCAGCGGCTCCTCAATCACGCCAAGCCGCTCATAGGCATGGAGGAATCTGTCGGGGCCGGTCAGGATCCCGACATGCTTGGCGATGGCGCGGGGCATCATCCGGAAGAGGACCAGTGCACCGGGAGTGGCATCGGCCGGGGCGATCTCGGGCATCATGCGGCGCGCGCCTTCTGCCAGCACTTCGTTCGGGCCCGTCTCGCCCCAGTCGCGGCAGTAGGGCGGCATCGGAAACGGCTCGGGACCCACCACTTCGCGCCAGACGCCGCGGGCAAGACCAAGGCAGTCGCAGCCGACGCCCTTGAGGCTTGCCTGGTCGTGATACGGCGTGCCGAGCCAGGACCGCGCGATGGCAATGACGCGGGTGGGATCGGCGGAGGTCACAGCACACCTCCCTCGTGCCCGCCGTCCTTGGTGGCGTAGCGCAGCACCGTGTCCTGGCCGGGGATATGCGGGAAGCCGCGGAAGTTGGCGGTATTGCCGAACTTCGCGCCGCAGGTCTCCAGCCGCTTGTCGCAGCCCGCACGGATGGTGAAGGCGTCGCCCTCGCTGATGGCCCGCACTGGTGCCTCGAGCAGGGTCAGCACAGCGATGCCGTCCGTAAGGTCATGGCCCAGCACCTCGGTGCGCCGCCCAGCGTTCGCGCCGGAGGTCCATTCGATTGTGCCGAAGGTGAACCAGCTCAGCTCGAAGCCGCCGAGACCGGAGGCGGTGAATGCGCGGTCACGCAGAAGGTCGACCACAGCACCTGCGCCCTTGTAGGCCGGGTCCTCCAGATCGACGCCGCAGCGCGCATCGCCGAGCGCCGCATCGCAACTCGCCTGGAAAGTCCGCCCGACCGTCTGGCCCAGCACATGGGCCAGCGAGCGCACCTCCGCGACGAAGGCAAGCCGCCCGCGCCGGATCTGACCGATGGCTCCGCGCCGCATCAGCACGCGCTGTCCGGTGTCGGCCCAGTTCACGCGCCAGACCTCGACCGCTGCATTGTCCCAGCGGCCGTCGAGGATGTCGGTCTCGGTGATGCGGTCGGAGGTCAGCACGCCTTCCGCGTCCTGCGCATCGACCGACAGGTCCGAGCCCGAGCGAACCTCGGACGCCGTCAGCCCGCTCTCGGGTTCGAAGTCCGTGCCATCGAAGCTGAGCGTGCGGTCGTGATCGGTGAAGCCGAAGGTGACGCCGTCGGCCCGGGCGATCCGCCAGCACCAGCCGAGCGTCGTCGTGCCCTCGTCGAGATGGGCCTGAAGCTCGGGCGAGAGGGATTTCATCGGCAGGTTCCTGTCATTCGGTCGTCGAGATCGAGGCACAGGCCACGCAAAACGTTAGACGACAACTATTGGTTGAGGCGGTAACCTGATCCCAAAACCAACTTGGAGGTCGGAATGGGACAGTCTTGGAAGGAAAGCGAATATGCGATCACTGACGCCGCTTATCAGGATGCGGTGGACCGAAAGCAGCGGGGGCTTCGGATTAGCCGGTCCGAAATCGTAGATCAGTGCAGGCGCGGACTGCCGGACCGAGATCCCGCTTCGATCGGGCCGCATCTCGGGAATCTTACGTCGGCGAGGCAAGAACTTGGATTGCCCGTGCTCGAGGAAGTCTCGCCGTTCGCAAATCGCCCGGAAAAGCTGATGAGTTTCCTGAAGGTGAAACATCGCCTGCGGTGATCACTTGTTGCCGCGGAACCCGCGCTCGATCCGGTCACGCAGGCCGATCAGGCCCAGCCCGAGGAACATCAGCCCAGCGGGCGAGGTGTCGCCTGAACCTGCGAGCAGCGCGACGAAGCGTGAGAGTTCCCCGAGCGGCCCGGTGGCGGGCAGTGCGAGCGAGGCAATGCCGGTGAGCATGGCGAAGCACCCCGCCCACCAGGTGAGCGAGGTCAGTCGGATGTAGCGCATAGGGATCAGGCCCTCCGGATCAGGGTGGAAAAGAAGGCGGCCAGCCGTGCGGCCCAGCTGATTGCCGGTTCAGGTGTGGCGGCAGGCACGGATGGTCTCGGTATCGGCACGCTTGCGGGATGCAGCAGCGCCAGCGCCTCGTTCTCGGTCAGACGCCGGATCGGTCGCGAGAAATCGACCTGGCCGTTGCGATCCACCGACCAGACGGGAATGGTGCCGGCGGGATAGCGGCCCTTGACGAAGAGAGCGCGCTCGGCCTCACGGCGCGGGCGGATCGCGGCGGGTTTGAGCCAGCCCATGAAGGCTGCCGCGGCTGCGGCCCGGTCGCCCGTGTTCAGGTGCCGGGTGAGCGCCGCCTTGGAGATGCCGCCGGTGTTGTAGTGAAACGAGACCAGCGCATCGAATTCGTGCGGCTCGAGCGGCACCTTCACGGCGCGCAGGACGGCGGCCTCGTAGCGCGCAAGATCGGCTCGGAAGACCCGGAACGCTTCTCGGATCCCGGCGTCCAGATCGGCGGGCATGCCGCGCGGCATGGTGTCGGGATCGGGTGCCCCGGCGGCAGCCGTGTGGCCGATGCCGAAGGTCCAGACCTGTTTCACATCACGGTAGGGTCCGGGCACGATGCCTTCGTGCCGGACGAGGGCCAATAGGCCGCGATCAGACATTTTCTTGGCAGTCATCTGCATGGAAATCACCCCAGAAGCGAGAGGATCAGGATCAGCGCGGCGATGGCGATGCCGACGCCCAGCCGGTGGCGGAAGGCCTGGCCAGGATCGGTCGGATCGCAGCGCAGGGAACGCGCGAGGCGGAGAAGGTCATGCATCGCCGTCGCCTTTCCCGGCGTGGCGCAGGCGGGCGAGCAGCACCTCGATGAAGGCGGGGCCGAAGACGCCGACCAGATAGGCGGCCGAACCCGCCGCGCCCCCGGCCGGGATCGCCTCGGGCGGCAGGCTGAGCCAAGACGTGATGACGGCCATGGAGAGGCTGCCCATCCCGGCCGCGATCAGACCGCCAAGCAGGATGTGGCGCAGCGCATCGCGCAGCCGCATCTTCGTCGTCAGCGCATTGGTCGCCCCCCCGAGCGCGCCCCAGGCGGCGAGGATCACCGCCGTGGAGGCGAGCAGTTCCTTCAGCGCCGCCGCCAGAAATCCGGTTTCGTCATTCATCGTCGGATCTCCAAGAGCGGGATGGAGGTGATCGAGCCCAGCCGTTCGAGGTCGAGCGTCACGTCGAGAGCGTCAGTGTCGAAGCGGACCGGGACGTCGAATTCGAAGCCAGCGGTGATCGTGACGCCAGCACCCGGCGCGGTGGTGAAGTTGATGACGCCGGTCGTGGTATCGACGGACCAGCCGGACCCTTGCGGCGCGCCATTCAGGGCGATGGTGACCGAGCCCGCGACCGGCTTGGCGATGGTCCGCATCCACGTCTGGCTGCCCGAGGCGTAGCGCTTCACCAGCTGGAAGGCGGTCGTCGTGCCGTCGCCGGTGCCGATCACCTGGTCTGTCGGGGTCGGTGCTCCCGAAGGCGGGCAAGACTTGTAATCGCCCCAGTCCTTGAACCGGAAGCCATGGAGCCGGCCGTTCCGCGCCTCGAAGAAGGCGACCACCGCCGCCAGATCGTCGGCCCGGCGGATGCCGAAGGCCACATCGTAGCGGCGGCGCGAATTGGCCCAACTGGCGTTGCGCTCCTCGTCGCCCGAGGCGAGCTCGACGATCTGGGTGCGCCGTTCCGGCCCGCCGCGCGCGCCGCGGCTGATGTTGTCCGGGAACCGGACCTCATGGAACGCCATCACATGCCCCTCCGCCCGAGCGAAACCGCCCGGGCGATATCCGCCGCGACCTGCGTGCGGGATTGTCGGAAACTCTCGGCGTCCCGCGCCATGATCGTGACGTTGATCCCGCCGCCAGCGCCGTAGCTCTGCGCTTCGCGGCGCGAGAGCACCCGTTCGCCGCGCTGCAGGATTGCCGGAACCTCGTCGTGCCGAAGCCCCACCGCGCCGCCAGAATGCATCCGGGGCGCGGCGGC
Organism: Celeribacter indicus; assembly: GCF_000819565.1. Lineage (NCBI taxonomy): Bacteria > Pseudomonadati > Pseudomonadota > Alphaproteobacteria > Rhodobacterales > Roseobacteraceae > Celeribacter > Celeribacter indicus. The sequence continues at coordinate 1,843,657 of NZ_CP004393.1, read as the reverse complement.
GAATGCCATGGCTGGGACCATGCGCGAGGGGCCGGACGAGCCGACCATGCCGCCCGCGTGCAGAATGTTGGCGAAGATCCCGCCCGCGCCACCGAGCGCGCCCGAGAGCGCGTTGGCGATGGGACCGAGAATGAACCGCCGCGCCGCCAGTTTCGCCAGATCGGCGATGAGCGAAGTCACCAGATCGCGGAAGTTCAGCTTGCCGGTCTTCACGAACTCCCCGACCGCGTCCTCGGCCGACTGAAACGCGCTGACGAGGCTCTGGCCGATATCTCCGCCGATCTCCCGCGCCCGGCTGGCATAGTCCGAGAGCGCTGCCGTCACGGCCTGCCAGCCGGTCAGGGCACGCTCGGCCCCTTCGCCAGCGGCGGTTCCGGCATTGCGGGCAGCACCTCCGGCGCCATTGGCAGCGGCTGCAGTGTCGTCGAGCCCGGCCGCCAGCGCATCGGCGGAGGTCGCGGCGTCCGTCAGCGCGGTCTCGGCCTCCGTGCCGGACCCGGTCACGGCATCCTTCAGCGCCTGCCAGGCAGCAAGCGGCCGGGTCGCGGCATCGGTCAGCATGCCCGCGGCCTCGCGATAGGCATCGGCGCGGGAACGCGCGTCTTCCGCCATCGCGCCGAGACCGAGATCGGGCGGAGTGATGTAGGTCCGAGAAAGCGCCGCCGAGAACGCATCGGCCGCCGCGGTGCCGGCCGCCGTCGCGGCCCCCTCGAACGGGTTGTCGATCCGGCTCAGGTCCACCGCGTCGAGCGTGCCGATCCGCACGCCGCCTTCGCCGGTCGCCCATTCGGGCAGCAGGGCCAGCGCGGCGTTCAGGGTCTCGATGAAGCTGTTGATGCGGGTGACCACGCCGTTCAGCATCGCCTCGACCCCGCCGATCAGCCCGTTTGCGGCCTGGTAGGCGAAATCGCCGATGGCGCCCGGCAGGCCGCCCCAGATCGCCACCGCGCCATCATAGGCCCCCTGGAAGATCGCGACAGTGCGGTCCCCAAAACCCACGACGCCCGCGACGGTGCCGTCAAGAGCCGAGAGCGCGGCGACCTTCAGCCCCTCCCATCCGGCGGCCATGCGGGCCAGCGCGGCGTCGAGCGCGAGCCCGATGCGCGACCAGACCTCGGAGGCCAGGTCGGAGAGCAGCCGGAAGGCTTCGCCGACCCCGCCCACGCGGGCCACGAATTGGGACAGCTGATATATGAGTTCGCCGACGCCGACGATCAGCGCACCGATGCCTGTGCGGATCAGAGCCCCGCGCAGGACGACGAGCGCGGTGGCGAACCCACGCACCGACAGCGCCGCAGCGGCCAGTCCGGCGACCCAGCGGCCCGCGAGGAAGGTCGTGAAGGTCACGGCATAGGTGGTCAGGCGGCCGATATTGTCGAAAAGGCCGCGAATGGCGATGCCGAGCGGCCCGGTGCGGCTGGCGATGGCCGCCATGGCATTGGCAACCGCTTCCAGCGCGGGGGCCGCAGCGACGGCGAGCTGGTTCGACAAACCGCGCCAGATCAGCCCGAGGCGCGAGACCGCGTCGTTCGTCCGCTCGATCTGGTCGGCATCCTGTTCGGAGACGACGACACCGAAGGCAAGTACGTCCTCGGTCGCCTGGCGCAGCGTCGCGGTGTCGATCCGCGACATGGCGATGGAGCCTTCCTCGCCGAAGAGCTGCCCTGCGACAGCCGCGCGTTCGGCGACAGGCACGAAGTTCTCGATGGCGGCGTTGATCGCGCCGACGCGCTGGTCCAGCGGCAGCGCGATCAGGTCGTTGGCCGAAAGGCCCAGCCGGTCGAGCGCGTCGGCTGCCGGTCCTGTCCCGGCCGCCGCCTGGCTGAGGCGGCGCGTCAGGTCTTTTGTGGCCTGTTCGATGCCGGACATGGATACGCCCGCCAGTTCGCCCGCGCGCTCCAGCGTCTGGATCGAGGCGACGGTGGTGCCGAGGGACTGCGCCAACTTCGCCTGCGCATCGACCGTCTGGAGGCCAGAGCGGATCATCGCCACCCCCGCGGCGACGGCCGCCGCCACAGCGGCGGCGGCGGCCACACGCACCCGGCGCGAGAAGGCCGCTAGCCGAGCGTTCGCCGCGTCCATCTCCCGGCTGAGCCGTCCGAAGCCGCGCGATCCGGCCTCGCCGACACCTTCCAGCTCGGCGCGCACCTGTCGTCCGCCGACCGCCGCGAGGCGGACGGACACACGCTTTTCAGCCATCGGGACGTTCCATCTGTTCGTTGAGTTTCGCGACCATCACCGCTTCGATGACGGGCAGCAGTTCGGCCATGGCGAGCGGCGGCACGCCGAGCGCGTCACCGAGCGCCAGCGCCGCCGACATGTCCCAGCCGATCACCGCTCCCGGCAGCGCCCGCAGCTGGCCGCCGAGGCGGCCGACCAGATCCCAGACCTGCCAGCCCTCCGGAGTTTCTGGACGGTTCAGCCGCGCCGGGCAGTCCGGGCAGGCTTGCGCGCAGGCGTCGCAGTATCGGTCGCCCCCGCCGAAGGACCACTCGGCGAGAGCGCGGAGGCGTTTTTTTTCCTGCTCCAGCAACAGGCCTTTGGAGACGTAGGTCAGCTGGAAGGCCTCGAAAATCGGCCAGACATCGAGCAGTGCGTCGATGGCCTCGGGGCTCGTCTCGATGGGATTGCCGTCCGCATCGCCGATGCCCTCCCAGGCGAGCACCGCCCGCCGCGCCAGCGCCTTGGCGAAGGCGACGGCGCGTTCCTCATCGGAGGCGTCCTCCGGCACGGCTTCCACGGCGGGATCGCTGCGGGTCGCCACCATCAGCGCGGTGGTCAGCGGGCGCAGCTGCACCCGGACGCCGGTGGCGAGGTCGTGCCAGCGCGGCGCATTCGTCAGGTCGAGCGTCAGCATCAATAAGTCTCCACATCGTTCACAAGGGTGGCAGTGCACATCCGGCCGAGCACGCTGTCGCGGGCGGCCTGCCAGTCGAAGGTGGCCTGCACCCCTTGCGGCCCGGAAATCTCGATGCGCGGGCGTGGCAGGTAGACGGCGTGCACGGTGAAGGTGAAGCTCTCGCCCGACGGCAGGACGTAGGCGAACTCGAGCTCGCAGGGATCGCCATTGATCGCCTGCGTCACCAACGTGCTGTCGGCGAAACGGACCTCGATGGAGCCCGTCAGCGCCGCGATGGACGGGTCCGCGCCATCGATGCGGCCGTCCGAACGGATCGTCTCGATGCGGTCGAGGTTGTTGGCATAGGTGATGTCGGCAGAGACCACATTGCCGAGCGCCGAGCCGTTCCGCGTGATCGACCCGTTGAAATGGCCGAAGCGCTTCAGTTCCAACGCGGCGGGTGTCCCGGCGCTGGTCGTTGTGCCCACCGTCTCACCCTGCGCCACCAGCCGGGCGGTCGCGGTCAGCAGGCCAGACCGCTGCATCTGCCAGGTGATCTGGTCGAGGACGCAGCCGGAATACATGGCGTAGCGCGGCACCTCGGGCATGCCGGTCTCGATGGAGAGGCTCGGCAGCGTCCAGGCCCCGGACTGGAACTCGTGCGTCCACGGACCAGTGCCGGTCGTGGTCGGCGCACCGAAGGCCGCCTTCAGCCAGAAACCGAAGGCCTCCGCGTCGAGCGGCACGACGACGTCGCCGTCGGCCGTCACCGCATCCTTGATCGGCGCCAGCGGATCGCGGCCGTAGCCCAACAGCTCCGAGTTCAGCAGCGGCTGCTCCGCCCCGAGCGTGGTGCTGGCAAAGGGCATCTTCGTGAAGCCGCCCACGGGCGGCGTGCCATAGGTCGTCTCGAACGCAAGCGCCATCTGCGCCCGCGCCCCCTGGGCTCGTGCCATGGTGATCTCCTGTTGTCGTTTGGGTCAGGCCAGCGGGTCGGCCGTGGAATAGTGCAGCACCACCGGGATCACGGCGGCCTTCAGGCTGGCCGCTCCCTCGACCGGCAGATCGACCGGCCTCGGCGCTTCCGCCTCGACCCAGTCGCAGAGCCCGCCCAGCGTCCGGTCGGCGGCGAGCGCCGCGCCGATGCTGGCGGTCAACGTGTCGAAGGCGGCGTCACGGGCGGCGCCCTGCACGACCGCCTCGATCTCGACCCGGTGCTGGTAGTGGTAGGCGAGCGGCGAGAGCGTCACCTCGGGCTCGCCCGGCTCGCCGTCGCGCAGGATCAGCAGGCCATTGGCTGGGACGCGCTCGGGCAACACCTCACCGCGCAGGGCGGTCGCGGGCAGCGTTGAGAGCCGCGCGTGCAGCGCGGTGAGGATGGTTTCGCGTTGGGTGGGCATCTTCCAACCGGATGAGGGATTCGTTTCAAATTCTGACAGTCATGCGCCGGATTTGCATTGCGGTGCCGTTCAGCCGCCTACGAATTCGGCGCCGTCAAATAGAGCGGGCCACCGTTATGGCTGATGAAAGGAGAGGCGGCCGCGAAGCGCTCCATTGCCTCACTGTAAGGAAACTGAAGGAGTGCCCCCGGAAAGCGCATCGCGAGGTCGGGTAAAGCGCGGGCAAGAACACCCTTACGGCGAAAGTCGGGTGCGATCCAAATCCAACCGATCATATGAGATACGTCCCGGTAGGGAGTTTCTGTATAGATCCCTGCGCCACCCAATGCACGGCCTTCATCATCTGAGAATATCGCACCAATTGCACCGGCGGGAACTTGATACCCCAATGGAGCCCAGTCAGCTTGATCGTATCCCATCTCACGTTTGAAGCGGCGTGCGATGCCGTAGAGTTTTTCGTGGAGAAAGTTTTGGTCAGATCTCTGAAAGATAATCAGTCCACTTGTGGGGTTCACTAAGCCAGCGAGTCTTGAATCAGGATTTGGGCGATCCGGTGAAGTGACTTCTTCGTGAACTTCGGCATGACGCACAATGTCTTCGGGATGATCCGGGACATACAAGTAACCGCAGTCAGGGCATTTTACAGGCACGATGGGTTCCATTATTGAACTCTTGTTGACCTGCACATCAGATATCGCAGGGTTAAGAACGCGCCCGTTGTGGCGCGGGCAACGCAAAATCTCAAGCTCGCGCATGAGAGCCATCAAGTCAGCTGCCCCTCTACCCAATTCGTCACGATCAGCCCCGGCACGCTGTCCAGCGCCCGGTCTGCATCCCGCGCGAGCTCGAGCCGCTTCGGCAGCTTCACCTGCGGCACCAGCAGGAAGATCGGCGCGGTGACCTTGCCGCGCCCGGTCTTTGATCGCGACACGACCGCTTGGCCTTTGGTGTTCAGCCGTCCTTCGGCCACCAGCAGGCTCGGGCCCGTCCGGCGATAGACGAAGCGCAGGCGCAACCTGCGTCGCCGTTCCCACTCGCCGGGGGTGATCCGGCCGCCGCGCAGGGACTTTCCCGCCGCAGGCAACGGGATCGCCAGCCAGAACCCGTTCTTCGAGCGGATCAGCGGCCCGGTATCGTGGGCGCCGACGATGACCGGCGCTTGCGACCAGACCAGCGCGGCAGCGTCGAGGCTCTCGCAAGACTTCGGAAACGTCTGGCTGCGGATCGTGTTGGCGAGCCGTGTGCCAAGCCCTGCGCCGGTGACCTGCAAGCGCCACGCGGCCTTCAGCCCGGTCCCGGCCTCGCGCATGGCGGCGGTCACGGCACGTTCTCCCGCCGCCACCTCGGCCTGCATCATCGCGACAATGTCGGGATCGATGTCGAGCTTCAGTTTCACGCAGGCCTCAGATCGACGGTCCAGACGAGCTGCTCGCGGTCGCGGACGGGCTCGCCCTGAATGAGGAAGGCATCGCCCTCGATCTCGATCCGGTCGCCGGGGCGCGGGTTCGCCACCTCGGCGACTCGCAGGTCGATCCGCGTGGTCTCGGACCAAAGACGCGCATCGCCGAAGTCGGTGACGGCATCCGCGCGCCGGGCGACGACGCGCACCATAACGGGCGCGCCGCCGTCAGCGATGTAGACCGCATCCCGGCCGATGTTCGGATCGGCAAATAGCGCGCCAACGGCGGCGGCGAAAGCGCTCATCAGAAGCTGCCGTTGAGCCGCACCCGACCGATGGTGTCTCCGGCCCCGCCCGCGACTGCCTCGATGGCGACGCCGATCAGCGTGTTCGAGGTGGCCACGTTGGTGGTGCGCTTGTTGGTGTCGTCCCAGTAGATCTTCGCGCCGGCCGTCCAGGACTGCGAGCCGATCTTGGTGATGTCGAAGATGCCGGTGAGCGCGGTCTCGACGCTCTCGCCGAGGGCGGCGGTGCCTGCGGCCACTCCGAAGATGGAACCGACGAGCAGGCCATCGCCGGAGGCGACGGCATATGGCGCGGTCAGGGTGATGGTGTTGCCGGGCTGGACGAAGTTTTTCATTATGGGGGTCCTCTCGGAAAAACGAAGGGCGGCCCGATTGGACCGCCCGTGTGTCAGGGTTCAGGATGGGTGCGCCTTACGCGCCCGGGTTCTTGTAGAGGCCGCGCCAGTCGATGGCCTTGGCGCCGAAGTCGAGGCGGCACTTAATCTCGACGCCGTCGACGTCAAAGCCGTTGCGCGTCTCGATATAGGCGCCCTGCTGCCCCTCGAGATAGGCGTACTCGATGGTGTCGATCTGGTTCGGGCTGGCCGCGAGATACCAAGCGGTGGCGCTGGCGGCATCGAGGCGCGGCTCGCTGATCGGCGAGAGCGTCCGGATCGACTGCGGCACCACGCTGGAGGTCGCGGCGGGGACGAGGTTCTGCGCGACCAGCTGCTCAGCCTTCAGTTCCAGCGCGGCGGGCACGATCAGGAAGGCAGGACGGATGTTCAGCACCGTCTTCTTGTCGAGCCCGGTCTGCAGCGCCATCGCGGCACGGGCCGCGCCCACCGCATCGACGGCCAGCGCCGCGCCGGTCCCGGCGAGGTTCTTGTGGTTGGCGTGGAACAGCGCCGTCCCGTCGGCCATCGCCGGGTTGGCGGTGATGATGCCCCAGACCACGTCCGACTCCAGCTGGGCGATCGAGTTGCCGTACATCGCCGGGATACGCGTGAAGGCGTCGAGATCGTCGTTGATCAGCACCTGGCGGGTGATCGCGACGACGCGGCCATAGGTCTTGACCTTGTAGCTCTCCTTGCTCTCGCCGAGCGAGCCGCGCTTGAACTCGCCGCTCTCGCCCACTTCCAGAAGCTGCGGCGCCTCGCCGAGCTGGACACGGTGCATCGACTTGAAGTCGGTAGCCAGCACCTGGCGGCAGAAGAGCGAGAAGGTCCGGGGATAGGCGTCATAGGCCTGCCGCAGGGTCTTGTTGGTGACCGCCGAGAGGATCTCGGGGAAGTCCGAGGTCGAGTGCAGCGCGCGCGTTGCCACCTCGTCGCGCGAGAGGCCGCGCGTGTTGACCCCGGAGTTACCGAGGCTTTCGCGGGCGAGTTCCAGCAGCGTCATGCCGCGATATTGGCGGGCCGCATCCTCCAGCGGGAACAGCGTGGGGCTGTAGCGGTGCAGGAGCGCGTTGGCGACCGCATCGCGACGGGTGATGCGCTCGTCGCGGCCGCCGAGGGGCACGGAGACATGCGGGAAGGTCCGGGTCTCGTCGGACTTCGCGGCGACCTGATCGAGGATCAGGCGGCGGGACTCGTCGACGCTGACGCCGCGTTTCACCAGATCCTCGGCGAAGCTGCGCTCGAGGTTCAGCCGCCCGGCCAGATCATAGATCGTGGAAACGCGGTCGCGCTCGGCCTCGCGGGCACGGGTCGCGATGGCTTCGGTATCCGGGGCCTCAGGCTTGGGGGCCTTGGGCTGGCTGCGCGTCTCGGCCGCGCCGGTCTTGTCGTCGGGCATTTTGATCTCCTCGGTCGCTGCCGTGTCGGGGGTGTCGTCGGCCGGGGCGGCCGGGGTCGTCTTGTCGGTCATGGGGGATGCTCCTTCGCTGGTTTCAGCGTCCCGGCGATGGAGGACGCAGTCGTGATGTTCGCCCTTGGCGCGGAAGCCCGCGGCGGGATCGGCGCCGACCGGCACGGCCGAGATCTCGAACGGGGTCCAGTCGACCGCCCGCCAAAGCTCTCGCCCGCCATCGGGTTTCGAGATGTCGAAGCGGTGGACCTGGTAGCCGATCGAGACCGCCCGGATGTGCCCGGCCTGGATGTCGCGCCAGATCGGCTCGACGTCGGCACGCTCGCTGATCCGCACCTGCGCGATGCCGCAACCGTTCTCGATCCGGGCCGAACCGGGCACGACCGAGCCGATGACGGCGTCGAGCGTGTCGATCTCATGGACCTTCAGGAAGGGCGCGCCCGCGTTCAGCCGTTCGAGCCGGACATGGGCGGGATCGAGGCTCAGCTCCTCGTCATAGGGTTCGCCGAAGAAGCTGGCGCGGCGAACGCGGGCGCCTGCCGACCAGATCACCTCGACGGTGCGCGCGTCGTTGTCGACGCTGTTTGGCGCAAGCTCCGCCGACCGGCGCAGGGCCGGCAGTTCGATCATTGTGTCCATGGGGTCAGTCCTGTTGGTCGGCCTGCGCCGGTGTGGTTTCCGGATCGGCGGGTGCTGTCGGGTCGCCCGCCTGCGCGCTGCCGGTCTTGGTAACGCGGCGCGGATCGCTGTCGAGCACGAGCCCGAGGTCGTCGAGCTTCGCGTTGGTCGCGGCGATTTCCGCCAGCACGGCGTCGGGGTTGCGGCCCTGCCGGGCGATGGCCTGTGCCAGCGTCATGGTGCCCGAACGGATCGCCAGAAGGTCCGCCATCGCATCCTTCTGCGGATCGACAGCCTCGAACTTCGGCGGCTGCCATTCGACCGGGACATCGGGTGTCGGGATTTGGCCCGCCGCCCAAGCGGCTTCCGTGAACCAGCGCCAGACCGGCGCGCAGAACATCGGGATGAATAGCTGCCACTGCAAGGCGTCGATCTGGCGGCGGAACTCCACGAGCCCCGCCCGGATCGAGGAGTAGTTGACCTGGGACAGGTCCCCGGTCAGCAACTCATAGGGCACCCGGAACCCGGCCGAGATCGTGTGCAGGCTCGCGCGCTTGTACTCGCCGTATCCGCCGGTGGCCGAGGGCTGGTTGAACCGGATGTCCTTGCCGCCGCGGGCATAGGCGATCAGGCCGGGCTCGAACTGCTCGACCCGGTTCCCGTCGGCATCGACCACCGAGGGCGCGATGCCCTGCTGCGCCTCGTCGTCGCCAAAGACGATGGCGGTGACGCAGGCCTCGGTCTTCTTTCGGACCAGTTCGGCCACTTCATAGTCGTCGAGGTCCCGCAAAGACCGGATCACCGGCGCGCCCCAGGGAACGCCGCGCGCCTGCGTGCGCTGCTTCTCGTAGACATGGGCGATCTCGCTCGCAGGGACCGGGCGGCTCTGCAGACCGTTCTGCAAGGCGCCATAGGCGTCGCCCGGATGCTCAGCGTGCAGCCAGTAGGCCCGACGCTTGCCGACCGGGTCGAACTCGATCCCCTGGACGAGGCGTCCCGCGCCAAGGACGCCGGATTTCGTGGCGTCGAGGAAGTCGGCCTCCAGCACCTGCAATTGCAGCGGCACCGGAAGGCCGTCGCTCGCACGCCGCAGGCGGCGGCGCACCAGCACCTCACCCGCCTCGACCATCTCGCGGCAGATCAGCGTCTGCAGACCGTAGAAGTCGAGCTGACCGTCGGCATCGCAGTCGGCTGTCCAGCGTTCGAACAGCGCATCGACCCTCCGGTCGAGCTTGTCGTCGCCGCTGGCGGCGCGCGGCATGATGCCTGCGCCGATGATGTTGTTCACCAGCACCGCCACGGCCTTGGCCGCATGCGGGTTGTTTCGCACCAGATCGCGCATCCGGTCGCGCAAGAGCGCTCCCGCGACGCCGATCTCGGTATCGGCGGAGGATCCCGGTGCCCGCCAGCCCTCCGTCCGCCTCCCGCGCGCGGCCCCGTCATAGCCCCGTGTGAGGGTATCGAAGGCCTTACGGGCCAGCACGCGCCTCGCGGCGGCCCGAGGGGCGACGGAGGCAATGGCCCAGTCGAACCAGTTGGCCGACATCATCGGTCTCCGCGCGAGAAGCCCGCGAGCCCGGCCACAGGCAGCGGCCGTGCGGTCCCAGCGATGGCGCGTTCGATGGTGCGGACGCGGGCCAGCAGGTCTTCGGCCGAGCCGTAGTCGACTGACTTGCCGTCATAGCTGACCCGGGTCGTGCCGCTGGCATAGGCCCGGCGCAGCGCCGAGAGCTCGGTTTCCGTCCAGTCGGTCATCTTCAAAACCATCCTTCCCGCCGCCCAAGCCAGTCGGAGCGGCGCTTGCCCTGTGGGGCCTGTCCGGGCCGGTGAATTTGACCGGCGGGATCGGTGTCACCGTAAGGCGCAGCCCCGAGCTGATCCTCGAGGTCACGCCATTTCTCGTCGGGCCAGCGGTCCGCGCCCGCGATCCAGGCGGCGGCGCGGGCATAGACCCTGCAATCCAGCGCCTCGTTGCGTTCACGGAGTTTCTGCCATTCGAGTTTCGCGAAGCCGCGCTTGGTGCGGACGGTCACCAGCTGTTCGGCCACGACCTGCTTCAGCCACTCGCTTTCGACCCATGTCGGCAGGTGGATCGTGCCGGGCGGAAAGGCCGCGCCCTCGGCGCGTTCTTCCTCGGTGGGGCGCGCCAGCCGCAGGAAGCGGTAGGTCTCGGCTTTGAAGGTTGAGACAGCCACGGTCCAGAGTCGAGCTCCGCGCCGCAGACGTTTGCCTCCCTCGGTCGCATCGACAAACGTCGGCCCCGCCACCGGGCTCGAGCGGTTGAACCCCTCAACGCCCTTCACGGGTGCGACCTGTGCGAAGCCTTGCGCCCGCGACCAGGAATAGACCGCCGGGGCCTCGTAGCCCGTATCGATGGCGAGCCGGGCGATGCGCAGATGCGCGCCGCGTTCATGTGGCCAAGACTTGTCCAGCAGCGCGGTCAGCTCCGACCATGCGTCATGCCGGTCCGGCCCGCCCTCGATCACGACGTGATCGACGAGCCAGCTTTCCAACCCGCGGCCCCAGGCCCAGACATCGACCTCGATCCGGTCCTTCTGCACATCGGCCCCGGCGGTCAGGAACAGCCCGCCGGCAGGCACCGTGCCCGGTTTCCAAGCCTCGCGCCGGTCGTAGAGCCGCTGCCAGTCGGGGGCTTCCCCGGTCTCGACCCAGGTCTCGCCCAGAGACGTATTAACGAAGGTCTTCATCGTCTCGTCCCCGCCGGAGCGGGCCGAGAGGAAGGCCCGCACCATCGCCTCCAGTCTGACCCAGGGCGAGTAGATCTCGTTCAGGTGGAAGCCCGCCACGCCCGCGAAGGGCTGCTCCGCCACCCAATGTCCTTTTGAGACGGCCGCCCAGCGGGTCTCGTCCCGCCAAGCCGCATCGCAATCGGCGCAGTGGTAGCGCGCCGTTTCGGGCCGGTGGTCGCCCTCGGGCCCCTTGCTCCAGCGCACCTGTGTCCAGGTCAGCAGCTGTTCCGCCCCGCAGTCCGGGCATGGCACCCAGAACCGGCGCTGGTCGCTTTCTTCGAAGGCTGCCTCAATCCGGCTGGTGCCCTTGTTCGTGGGCGTCGAGACCAGCACGATCTTGCGGTTCCAGAAAGTCACCGTGCGTTTCCGGGCGAGGTTGACCGGATCACCCTCGGCGCCCGCGCTGAACGGGTAGCGGTCCACCTCGTCGCAAAGCAGCAGGCGGATCGGGCGGCTGGCCAGACCCGAGGGTGCGTTCGCACCCACGATGGTCAGATGCCCGCCCGGAAAGCGCTTGTGCAGGATCTTGTTGTTGCCGTCGCGCGAGCGCGGATCGGCGATCTTGCCCTGCAAACAGGGCGTGTCGCGGGCCATCGGCGAGAAGCGGTCCTTCGACCAGGTTTCCGCGTCGCGCTCGGTCGGCATCACCACCATGATCGGCGCGGGATCCTGATCGATGTGATAGCCGCAGGCGTTGTTCAGCACCTCGGTCTTGCCGACCTGGGCGGAGGACATGATGACCACCGTCTCGGTCGAGGCGTCCGAGATCGCCTCCATGATCCCGCGCTGATATTCAGCCCGGCTCGTGCGCCATTGCCCGGGTTCGGCGCTGGCCTCAGAGCTCAGCCGTCGGTTCTGGTCCGCCCAATCGCTGATCGTCAGTTCCGGCGGCGGGCGCAGCACCTTCAGCGCCGTCTCCACCGTCCGCTTCAGGATCGGCGAGCCCGTCAATGTCAGCGATGGCTTCGAGTTGGACATCTGGCTGCGCGAGATCATCGAGCACCTCGCGGATGGTCATTCGGATCAGATTCCGGGTGTCTCCGACGGTTGATTGTTCAAAAACCTGCGGCGCCAGCCGGTCCGGCAGCGCGAGCAAGCGGGTGCGCAGAAGTGCCAGAACGGCGATCCAGGCGGCCTCGATCTCTTCTGCCGCGATCAGCGCGCCACGCTTTTCCTCGGCCTCCATCTCGGCAAGATCAGCCCGCGCCCGAATGAAGCGCGCCCGCTCGGCCGCGTAATCCGGCGCACCGGCCTGCGCCTTCGATGCCTGTTCGCGCAGGTAGCGGACATAGCCGCGCACCGAGCCGATCAGGTCATATTGGCCGCGCTCGGCCTTCGGGATCACACCCTCGCGGCTCAGCTGCTGGACCCGGCGCTCGGATAGATCGAGGAGCCGCGCGATCACGCCGATGGGTTGCGTGGCTGACGACATGAGATGATCCGCGCGCTCCGATTAAAGCCATGTAATTGCTGCGATTATACTGGATGGTGAGCCCCGGCAGAGCGAAGCTGATCCTACGAAAACGATGCACCCCACGGAGCCTGCCATGACCCTCGCCGAACGCTACAACCTTGAAGCCGCCCGCCTGCTTCCGCACATGGCCGCCGACCTTCAGGTCGATCCCGCCATCACTCGCGCGACCGAGATCGACGAGATCGTCTTCCGGCGCGGCGAGTTTCTGGGCGGCATGGCCTGCGCGATCCTCGCGATGATCGAGCAGAAGAACTGAGGGGGCAGGATGATGACCGACCGCCACCAACTCCGCGCCGAAAAGGCCCGCCGGAACCAAGAAGTCGCGCTGGCGGCCTTCATTGAAAAGAAGGCCGAGATCGACACGATGCTCGCCCGCCTGCAGAGGCTGAGTGATGACCACTTCGACGCCCTTCCCGACGAGATCAATTGGGGCCACGTCGGCACCCTCGAACACTACGCGAGCCTGTTGAAGCGCATCACCGACAGCGCGTTCGGCGAAGGCGAATTCGCAGACTGACCTCCGGAATCTCCGGACCTCTGCCGCGCGCGGGCGCGGCTTGGGGTCGTAGAAGGATCGCGACGGCCGCGACCCGAATACGGAGACGACCCCATGACCCAGCTTTCCGCCACCCAAGCCATCATCCTCAGCGCCGCCGCCCAGCGGCCCGAGCACATCGCCCTGCCGCTGCCCGAGAGCCTGCGGGGCGGCGCTGCCGCCAAGGTGGTCGGCGCGATGCTTGCGAAGGGTTTGCTCGAAGAGGTCGATGCGAACATGCGCGAGGGCGAACCTGTCTGGCGTCAGACCGGCGACGGCCATGGCACCACGTTGGTTGCCACCGACGCAGGCCTTGCCGCCATCGGCATCGAAGCGAACACCTCCGCCGCCCCCGAACCCGCGCCCAAGACGCGCACGCCGCGCGAGGGCACCAAGCAGGCCACTCTGATCGCCATGCTGCGCGCGCCGAACGGCGCGACCATCGAGGAGATCATGGCCGCGACGGGCTGGCAGTCGCATACGGTGCGCGGCGCGATGGCCGGGGCGCTGAAGAAGAAGCTCGGGCTCGAGGTGACCTCGGAGAAGGTTGAGGGGCGCGGGCGGGTGTACAAGCTCCCCGCCGCCTGACGCGCAGGACCCCGAGAAGTCGATGGCCGCCGTCCCGCCGGGGCGGCGGTCGATCATTTGGCGCTCCGCATCCGGATCGCCTCGAACACCCTACGGAGGGCGAAGGACCGCGCGATGCTGACCACGGTGAAGACCACGCCCATCTTCAGGTTCTGCGCCAGCGTCGTGTGCAACCCGAAGATCGGAAAGATCAGGATCTGCGTCACGACCGCGACGCCGTAGCCGACGATCACGTTGGCGACGGACTCGACCAGCGACATGAAGCGGGTCTGCTTCATGCCGCTGCCTCATTCATCGGCCAGCAGTTCAGCCGCGAGAGTTCGCAGCGCATGCGCTGCAACCAAGGGGACCACGCCGTTGCCACAGAGGCGAAGCCGGTCCACCCGGTGGGCCAGCCCATCAGCGCCTCGACGAACAGCGGGTTCAAGGTCCGGCGCGGCTCGGAGGTATCGCGCCCAGCCATCGGCGTCACCAGGACCTGGCGGCCAAGCAGGCCGTTCACGGGCGTATTCGCCAGCGTCGTCGCACCATCCTTGTGATCCCGCGCCGTCGGCGTCATCCACATCTGACTGGCATGAGTGAGGTCCGCCGTCCGGCGGTTGCCGGCGCTCGGCTTGTTTCCGTCCGTTGCCATCGGCGTCGGCCAATCCCGTGCCATCCGGTCCAGACCTTTCTCGTCGCGCCGCTCGCCGCCCCGGCTCCGAAAGCTGTCGGTCTGCGGTGTCGGCCAGAGCGCGGCCGTCGTCGCGAGGTTCATCCCGTGCTGCCCCGCTGCCTGCGATGGCGTGAGTTTCGTCTGCCGGTTCTCGTTCGCACTGGCCCTCGGCGTCGGCCACAAGCGCAGCAGTTCCGGCCGGTTCCCGCCACTCGACCGGGTCCCAGAGCAGGCGCGCGGGGTCGGCCAGCTCGTCGTCTTCGCGGATGGCGAGGATGAACAGACGCTCGCGCTTGTGGGGCGCGCCGACTTCCGCCGCCGTGAAGAGGCCTGCCGCAAGGCGGTAGCCCATGCCGACCAGTCCGCTGGCGACTTCGGGGAAGCCGAGGCGGAGATGATGGGCGACATTCTCGAGGAAGACGAAGGGCGGTTCGACCTCGCCGATGATGCGGGCGACATGCGGCCAGAGGTGGCGCGGGTCGTCCGCGCCCCGACGCTTGCCCGCGACGGAGAACGGCTGGCACGGATAGCCCGCAGTGACGATGTCCACCGCGCCGCGCCATGGGCGGCCGTCGAAACTGGCAACATCGTCCCAGACAGGCGCGTGATCCAGGGCCGCGTCTTCCATCCGCGCCACGAGAGTGGCTGCGGCGAAGGTTTCCCGTTCGACATGGCCCACAGTTTGATATCCGGACAAGGCGATGGTGAGCCCGAGATCAATGCCACCGGCACCGGAGCAGAGCGATAGGCCGAAGAGGCCTGCGGAAGGTAAAGCCAGGTCATCCATCCCTCAGCGGTCTTTGGTCTTGAGGTCGTCGTAGGGCGTTCCATCCCCGTCGAGGACGGCCTGCTTCCCGGTGAATTTCTGCCAGCGCTGGACGGCTACATCGACGTAAGCCGGGTTCAGTTCGATGCCGAGGCAGACGCGGCCCGTGGTCTCGGCTGCGATCAGCGTGGTGCCTGACCCCATGAAGGGCTCGTAGATCGCCTGACCCGGGCTCGAATTGTTGAGGATCGGCCGGCGCATGCATTCCACGGGCTTCTGGGTGCCGTGGACGGTCTTTTCGTCCTGGTCCTTGCCCGAGATGTGCCAGAGCGTCGTCTGCTTGCGGTCGCCCGCCCAATGGCCCTTGCCGGACTTTCGGACGGCATACCAGGCGGGCTCGTGCTGCCAGTGATAATCGCCCCGGCTCAGAACCAGCCGCTCCTTGGCCCAGATGATCTGGGACCGGATGGTGAAGCCAGCGACTTCGAGGCTTTCCGCCACGGTCGCCGCGTGCAGCGCGCCGTGCCAGACATAGGCGACATCGCCCGGGAACAGTGCCCAGGCATCACGCCAGTCGGCGCGGTCGTCGTTCAACACCTTGCCAGTGCGCTTGGTCTTGGCCGCCCCCACCTGGTTACGCCAGCCCGGGTCGTATTCCACTCCGTAGGGCGGATCGGTGACCATCAGCAACGGCTTCACAGGGCCGAGCAGCCGCTCGACATCCGTGGCGACCGTGCTGTCGCCGCAAAGGAGGCGGTGGTTTCCGAGAAGCCAGAGATCGCCGGGACGGCTGATCGGCTCCTCCGGTGTTTCCGGGATCTCGTCTTCGCCCTCCTGCGGACCGGTGCCCGCATCGAGGCTCGACATCAGCGCGTTCACCTCGTCTTCGGTGAAACCGGTCAGGCCAAGATCGAAATCCGCCTCCAGCAGGTCTGCCAGTTCGAGGTTCAAGAGGTCCTTGTCCCATTCGGCATTCTCGCCGGAACGGTTGTCCATGATCCGGAAGGCGCGGGCCTGGGACACGGTCAGCCCTTTGGCGACATGCACCGGCGCGGTCTTGAAGCCGAGCTTGCGCGCAGCCTCCAGCCGGGTGTGCCCGGCCAGAACGACCATCGCCTCGTCCACTACGATGGGCTGTCGCCAGCCGAACTCCTGGATCGAGGCCGCGACGGTGGCGATGGCCTGCTCGTTGCGCCGGGGGTTGCGCGCATAGGGAATGATCTGCTCGAGCGGCAGGTCGACGACGTCCATGGGGATGTCCTTGGGGAGCCGGGCGGCGAAATGGGGGCGTGAACCGAAATGCCACCGCAGGGCCGTTTCGGTTCAGGCATGGGGTGTCGGGCCGTCAGGCCCTTCGCTCGTTGCCGCGTGGGCCCAAGCGAAACGAAACGGCTATTTTCAGGGGCGTCACTGGAAAACCCTCGCGCTTCGCCCGCCCGCATAGGGTGGACGCCGGGAAGGACCCGCCGATTTCAGGGAAATGCGCATCGCGTCGGCCCTGCTGTTGCCGGTCCGCGCGAATGGAAACGGGGAGAGCCGTCTTCCGACGTACTCTCCCCATCATATCCTTCAGATAGCATGGATATGTTGCAGCTGTCGAAGACCAAAGTGTTGCAACACTTCATGCAGCCGCAGCATTCAGCCGCGCGGCGATCTTGGTGAGTGCGAGCTTGTGCTGCCGCCATGCGGTGCTGCGGTCGACGCCCAGCTCATGGGTGATCTGCTTCCACGGACGACGGGCAGCGCGCCACCAGATCAGGCGGCGTTCACTCTCGCCGAGCCAGAGCACCCAATCGAAGGTCTGTTCGAGCCGCGAGATCGCGGCGGCCGAGGGCCAGACCCGCATCGGTTCGGGCTCCATGGCGAGGATCTCGCGCTCGGTGCGGATGACCTGCGGCCAGGCGTTGAAATAGCCCTGCACCTTCACGGGTGGCAGCTTGCGCAGGGTTCGGAACGCCTCCTCGAAATGATCGGCTACGTCCTCGGCGGTCCAGATGTGCTCAGCCATGGCGCAGATCCTCGACCGGGCGCGGACCATAGAGCCGCGTGCCCAACTGTTCGACGAGTTCGCGCTCGGGCCAGGTCAGGCGCTGGTCATCCACGCTGACGGCCAGCACGCCCTGTTCGCGCCAGCCGTCGCGCTTCACCTCATCGGGCGACCGGCGCTGGCCGCCATAGCCCTTGGGATGGAACCTCATGCCGCACATCCACGGGCGTCGAGGGCCCAGAGCAGGATGGCGATGGCATCGGCCTCGTTGTCGTCTTCGGGGCTGAAACCCTTCGCGCGGGCCGCATCGATCATGGCCTGCTTGGGCGCGTTGCCCTTGCCGGTGGCGTGGCGCTTGATCGTGCCCACCGGCACGCCCTCGTAGGGGATGCCCCGCAGCTCGCCCCAGCTGGTGAGCGAGGCCATCAGCCCGCCATAGACATGGGCCGCGTCGGTTCCGGCATGGCGGCGGACCTCCTCGAACCAGATGGCTGCGATGGGCCCCGACAGTCGGTCCAGCTCGGTCAGCCAGTTGGTGAAGCGCAGATAGCGCATGCCACCGCCGTCATAGCGCCCGGGCCGGAAGCTGGCGGTGCCGCTGGTGATCAGCCCGTCGTGGCTGCGCAGCGCCCAACCGGTCGTGGTGCCGAGATCGAGCGCCAGGATGCAGCGCGGGTGTTCGTTGGATTGGGTCATGAGAGACCTCCTCTTCGCGTTTGTGAGCGAGGCGAGCGGGCTGGCCGGTGAAGGCTGCGGTCTCGCCAGGCCCCGAAGGGTGGTCTGGTCAGTTCATGGGCTGGGCAGCTGGGCCGCCCGGCAAATCCTTCAGAACCTTCAGAGGGGCGTCTTGAAGGATTTCCGCCCCTAAGTGGTTGTCCTGTATATGTAATATATAATCTTTCAATTATTCAATATTTCAATAGGTACCTGTCTCTCTCTTTGAGAACGCGCGTGCACGCGTATAGGGGAAAGGGGTCCTCTTGAAAGATTGAAGGATTTGAAGGATCCGGTTTTTCCTTTTCGTTTCGGCTGCTTGTCGGCATTTCGGCTTCAAGGGCCGTTTCAGGCGGATTGAAGGATCTCCGGTCACCCGCCCCACCGCGCCATCCGGTAGACCATGGCCTGCTTGGTCGAGGAGCCGCGCATGCCGGTGGTGATGTCGCCGCTCTCGATCAGCGTCAGCAAAATTTCGTCGCGGTCGCGCGATTTCAGCCATTGGGAGGCGCGGGTGATGTCGGATTTGGTGATCCCCTTGGGCCCGGCGGCGCGGACGATTTCCTTCAGACGCTTCAGATGCGCCTCGGTTTCGGTATCCGCCACATGGCGCTCGACCGCTTCCATGGTGCGCCGCGCGTAATGGCGCACGAAACCGATGGCCCAGTCCGCAGCGGTAATGTCGATCTCAGGGCGCACCGGATCGCGCCCGACAGCGACGATCAGCGCGAGCTTCAACGCATTCTCTCCGATGCGGGCGAGAATGGCGGTAAAGGCGGTGCCGGCCGCCGCCCGCAGCTCTTCGGTCAGGGCGTCGCTGAGACCGGCAAACCGGACGCGTGCCGCATCCGACATCGGCACGGTCATCGGATTCACGGCGGCGTTATGATCGGCGGTCTTGCCGGTCAGGTTGCCCTTCACGGCCCCGCCGCCTTTGGCGACCAGCTGGAGCGCCTGGATCAGCGCGGGCGGGGCTTGCCGGATGCCGACGGCGAGGTTCTCGTCCGGATAGTCTTCATCCTCGGCAGGATCAGAAAGCGCGCGAGCGAGCCATCGACCACGTTTGCCCCCTGCAGCGCGCCCCAGAAATGCAGCGGCGTCGTGGTGCCATAGACGCAAAGGCAGGGCTGGTTGATGTCGCGCCGCTCATTGGTGCCGTCGCGGTTCGCATATTCCGCCCCGAGGAAGATCCCGCCCGCTGCCGTGAAGAGTTCGGTCATGTTGTCGAGGATCTCGGTGATGTGGCGCGGGCTGCGCTTGCGGTCGGCAGCGGCCGACAGGAACATCCCGAATTCGTCGATCTGGAACAGGATCGCGGGCTGCCGATGAAGCGCAGTCAAGAGCCCGGCGCCGGAGGCGATCTTGTTGCCGCCGAGATGGTGGGCGAGACCCGCCTCGAAGAAGACCTCGTTGATGATCTCTCGGGCGTGGTTCTTGCCCGAGCCGCTGTCAGCAATCCCCACGACATAGAGGTTCGAGCGAAGGTTGCTGGTGGTGCGATACCGCCGCCCCATCAGCGCGCCGATGGCGCAGAGACTGGCCCCGAGCGACAGAAGCGGTTGCGGGCGGCGGGCGGTGGCCAGCATGTAGCCGGTCAGCTCGCCGACAAGACCGTCGGGGATGTCCAGGCTGAAGGTCGGCTTTTCCAGGTCGGCGACGGTGGGCGCGCTTCCCTCCAGCCGGGCCAGCAGATCGGCGGCCGGATGCGGGCCATCCGGATCGAGACTGCCATCGAGGCGCAAGGCGGCATCGGGCTGCCAGCCGCGTTCCATGGCGAGGTGATAAATGGTGCCCGCGCCGATCCGGTCGGGCTTGAAGCTCGCCCAGGCGCGGGCCGTGGTCGCGGGCACATCCTTGGCCGCCTGGGCCGACCAGGTGGCAAAGACCTCGCCGCCCTCATCACCAAGCGCACCTTTCAACGCCATGCCGATGCGCATCCAGCTGTCGTAATCGAGCTCGTCATTCGGCAGCCAGTCGAGTGCCGACCGGATGGCGGGCAATGTGCCGATCTGCCCGTGGTTGCGCAGGAGTGTGGCCAGTGCTGCAGAGCGCAGCCCGCGCTGACGCAAAGCCTCGGGCAGGATCGCATAGGCTTCCTCCAGAAAGGCCGCCGCCGCTTCCTCGGTGATTTCCGGAAGGTCGGTGATATCGAGATCGGCCAGCCCCTCGTCGGGCCAGACATAGGGCGCGCCGGTGTCGGGGTGATCGGCGTAGGCCAGAAACTGCTGCCCGAGGCAGAGCACCTCGAGAGGATGGCGCTTGATGCCCCGAAACGGTGCGGCCGTGCGATAGACCAGCATACGCTTCGGGGCGCGGCCGATGCGCAGCGCGGGCGTGTCGCCGAGGCGCGCCCGGGCCAGCGCCTCGATCTGCAATGCCAGTTCGGCGTCCGCCGCGATGTCGATATCGACCGCCGCTACCGCTCCACCGACGATGCCGATGCCGCAATCGGGCCAGGCAGCCCAGGTCGCGACTTCGACCTCCGTGGTCGGGCGTTCCGCATGGCGGTTCCATTCGGGGTAATCAGCCCAGCCGCCGCGCTGGAACCGGCCGGACTTCTTGGTGCCCGGGCCGATCGGCAGGATGGCATAGCCATTGGTGACGAGCCGCGCGCCGAAGCGCGCCATCCAGGACGTGTCGGCCATCAGAACGGCACCTCCGGCGCCATCGCATCGAGCCGGTTGCGATCCTTCGCCGCCAGCGCGCGCAGGTGGTCGCAATAGCCGGTGACGACCGCGTCGAGAAACCGGGCCCATTCCTCCTCGGACAGGGTCGCAAGGTCGGACTTGCCGATGCTCTCAAGATATTCGCCGCCCATCTGGCCGCCCGTGGCCATGGCCTCGGTCTCGTTCGGGGTCGGATCGATCATGCCCTTCCTCCCATGGCAGAGGTCCTGACAGGCACGGCTGCAGAGTCGCTTGCGGCTGGCGTCACGCCGCGGGTCGGTGCGGCGGAACCCCGGCTCGGACCAGCCAAAGCCGCGAGGTTCCCGGTGGCAGACGGCGCAGAGGCCGGGGTCGGATGGGCGCATGGGGCGAACCTGTAACCGGAGATCTCAAGATAGCGGCCCGAGGGACGGACCGAGATGTCGCTGGGGCGCGCAAGGCGGCTCGTCTGCGCGAGGGCCTCGGCCACGCTCAGCGGCACGGGGCAGCCGGGCGCGCGCTTGCGCCACCACTCGGCCGCCTTCTGGCGGGCATAGCCCTGATGCTCGAGGCAGACCCATTCGCTGTAGGTGGCAAGGCCGCTGCTATAGGTCACCTTGAGCGACGGACGGCCGCCCGCCTTGTCGTGGCGGCTGTAGGAAACGCCCGTGACCGGAAGCCATTGCTGTTTTGGCGAAAGCACCGGCAGGGTGGCGGCCGTGGGCGCGATCTTCACCTCGCGCGCCGGGAAGACATAGCCGCAATCCGGGCATTCCATAGCCGAGAGCGCGATGATACTGTCGCAATCCGGGCAGACCTTGGTCGGCGCCTCACCCCCGCCGCCATCACCGGGGCGCTTGGGCCGCACCAGGTCGATCGGGCCGTGGCGACGGACATTGCCGGCGAAGTCCAGCACCAGGCAGTTTTCCTTGCCCGGCGCGAGGCGGGTACCGCGCCCGACCATCTGTACATAGAGCCCGGCCGATTGCGTGGGACGCAGGAGCGCGATCAGATCGACCCCCGGCGCGTTGAAGCCGGTGGTCAGCACGCCCATCGAGGCCAGCGCCCGGATTTCGCCGCGCTTGAAGGCGGCAAGGATCGCATCGCGCTCGTCCTTCGGCGTGTCACCGAAGATCGTGCGGCAGCTGATGCCCTGGCGGCCGAATTCCTCGGCCACATGGCGCGCATGCTCGACGCCCGAGCAGAAGGCCAGCCAGGACTTCCGGTCGCGGCCATGCTCGATGATCTCGGTAACCGCCGCGCGGGTGATGGCGTCCTGGTCGACCGCCGCCGCCAGATCGCGGGCAATGAAATCGCCTGCGCGGGTGCCCACCTTCGAGACGTCGAGCCGGGTGGCGGGCTGTTTCGAGACCAGGGGGCTCAGATACCCCGCATCTATCAGCTCGCGGACCGGGGCCTCATAGGCGATGTCGGTGAAGAGCGCATTCTGCCCCTCGTGCAGCATCCCGCAATCGAGACGGAACGGCGTGGCGGTCAGCCCGATCACCTTGAGCGCCGGGTTGATCGCCTTCAGCGCGTCGAGGAAGCGCCGATACATCGTGCTCGACTTGCCGGGGATCAGATGCGCCTCGTCGATCAGCACCAGATCGGTATGGCCGATCTCACCCGCGCGGCGGTGGATCGACTGGATACCGGCGAAGAGGATCCGCGCCTGCGCCTCGCGCTTGCCGAGGCCCGCCGAATAGATGCCCGAGGGCGCATCGGGCCAGAGGCCGATCATCTCGGCATGGTTCTGGGCGATCAGCTCGCGGACATGGGTCACGATCAGGATGCGCTGATCGGGCCAGGCCTTCAGCACACTCTCGATGAAGGACGCCATGACCAGCGACTTGCCGCCCGCGGTCGGAATGACCACCAGCGGATTGCCGGTGTGAGTCTGGAAATAGCCGTAGATCGCGGTGATCGCGGCCTGTTGATAGGGGCGCAGGGTCAGCATGGCACGGCCTCCGGGGAACGGGCGTCGTTGGTCCAGGTCGAGCCATCGGCCATGCGGTAGGTGACGACATCGTCGCCCGCATCGATGACCTCGCCCGGGATGAGATCGGGGATGAAGAGATGGCGGCCACAGGCCGTGCGTTGCTCGGCAGGCGACAGCATCCGGTCGTGCCGGGCGCAGTGCCAACCACCCTCAACGGGCGTCGCATGCAGGCAGGACCGGCAGGTCACCGCAGCGCCACCGCCGTCATGGCAGGCCGCATGGTGATCGCAGAACCGGCATTCGAACCAGGCCGGGTCCTCGCTCATCCGCGCGGGCGGATGCTGGGCGAAGATGATGCGCCCGGCCTTTTCCAAGAGGCGCTCGGCCATGGCGCGGTCGGCCTCGATGCGCTCGACATGCAGCGCGTCGGTGTTCTTGCAGACCGCGACGTAGAGGGCGCGCGTGATGCCCGTCAGGTGCATGTAGATCTGCATCTGTGCGGCATGCTGAGGCTTGGCCAGAACAACGCCCTTGGCGGTCAACTCGTTGAAGCTTTTGACCGAGTGGGTCTTGAATTCCAGCACATGCCAGGTCTTGGGCGCCTCCAGGAGCCCGAGAGCCACGCCGTCGAGCGAGCCGCCGAAATGGCCGCCATGGGCTTCGACCCGGAACTGGCGGCCGGTCTCGGGATCGACTTCGAGCACGGTCGCCCCGGTGGCACGCAGGTTGCGCACGAGCCGGTCCTCTTCCAGCTGACCCGTCTCGAAAAGGCGCAGCAGGCGGCCGGAATGACGCGCAGGCGTGATCCAGCGGAAATCATACCAGAGCGCCCGGGTGCAGGATTTGCCGATGATCGACGCTCCGAGGTGATCGCGGAAACCATCGCCCTGGCGGGCCTCGTAATCGGCATAGATCGCCGTCAGCGTCGGCGTGGGGGCATCGGGAAGCTCTGCCATCACAGGCCCTCCCGTTCGGTGCGGGCCTGAGCCTCGGCCAGAATGCCATCCCAGGTCTCGGGGTCATGGCGTTCACGCAGGATGCCGATCAGCGCGTCCTTGAGCTTTTCGCGACGACGGCGGCCGGTGCCTTGGGCCAAGAGTTCCGCCCGCTCGCGGCAGAGGTGGCGCAGGGCCGTACGGGCCCGGTGGAACCAGTCCGGATCGATGGGCTTCTGGCCGCGCTGGCGGGCCAGATCGGCCGTCGCGATCTGCGTGCGGATCTTGGCGATGGCATCGTCGAGCTCGATCAGCCGCCGCTGGTTTTCAGGCAAGCCGGGGTTGTTCACGGCCACGGGGGCCGCGTTGGTCATGTCAGTCATGGGAATTTCCTCAGATGGGGTTGCGCGCTGCCCCGTTAGTCAGGGCGCAGGGCAGCGCGAAGGCTCAGCCCTTCTTGTTCCAGGGCGCGGAGGCCATTTTCGGCGGCAACGAAGAGCCGGCCGGATCGGGCGCGGGCTTTGCCGGGCGGGCGGCCGGGGTCGAACCACGCTCGGGCGGCAGGTAGGCAATCGCGTTGCTCTCGCCGTAGCCGTTCTTCGGCGGCCGGATCTTCACCTGGATCGTCATCGGGATCAGGTGCAGCTCCTCGCTGTCGCTGACGTGCATCCGGCCCGTGGCGTGGCAGATCGCCGAGAGCGTGCGCTGCGCGATTTCCACCGTGGTGGGGTTCGGGTTCACAAGGTTCAGCTGGTCGAAGATCTTCCGGCCCTTTTGCTCGCCCTCGAGGATGTCGAGCATCAGCCAGAGGAACTGGCCCATGCCGTTCTTGGTGACGCGCATCTCGCTCTCGACGATCTGGGCGCGATATTTGCCGGCGGGCAGCAGCTCGTAGGCGGTGGTGGGCTCGACGCTGGTGGCGTCGAAGGACGTGTCGAAACGTGCCATGGTCTTGTCCTTGTTCAGTTCATTGGGATTGGGGCATGGCCGCGAGGAACTCCGACCACATCAGCGGCAGGGTGTCCGGAAGGCCGTACCGGTTCTTGGCGAGGAAGGCGGGGCGCTCTTCGGTGTGCATGACGCGCGCACCGGACCCGAGCGCCCGAGTCACCTTCTTGTTGAAGCCGACGTCGGATTTCGCGACCGAGATCTGATAGTTGGCGAAAAGCACCACGTCCGAATGCTCCTGCAGCAGCGCCGAGGCGCGGGTCTGCAGCTTGATCACATAGCGGTCGTAGGGCTCGTGCTCGGGGCTGTCGAAACGCTTGATGTCGGTATGGGCGATCTGGATGACCACCATGCCTTTGCGGTCGCGCAGCGCGTTGAGCCTGTCGAGATATTCGCGCCAGATGGTCAGCGCCTCGGCATAGCCCTTGCCAAACCCCGGCGCCTCGATCGAGGCCCAGCCGTTGCGCTTGCAGGCCTCGGCCCAGATCAGCGGCTCCAGCCAGTCGACGCTGTCGACGACGACCGTGCCGAAATCGTGGTCCTCGTTCAGCAGCGCATCAAGCGCCTCGGCCACCTCCGCGTAGCTGGTCGCGAGCGGGAAATGCGGGACCTGCAGCTTGCCCAGGCCATCCTCGGTCATGAGGAAGACGGGCCGGTCGGCATCGGCCGCGAAGGTGGATTTTCCCACCCCGGCCACGCCGTGGATCAGGATGCGCGGCGGAGTCAGCACCGAGGTCGTGCGCAGGGACGCGAGCGAAATGGCCATCAGCGCACCTCCTCGTTCAGCACGAGGCGGAACTTGGGCTTGCCGGTGCGGACCGTGCGCGCGGGCTCGAAGCCCTTACGCCAGCTTTCCGGCAAAGCGCCGTATTTGCGCTCGGAGATCGAGAGCTTGGTCTCGATGAATTCCGCCGGGTCCTCGCCCGCCGAGGCGATGTTTTCGGCGATCTGCGCCAGCAACGCCTGATCCCAGTCGATGCGCTTGGGCAGTTCGGCGATCACGGTGACGCCGTCATCCTCGAACCGGATCGTGCCGGTGTCCTTGCCCGCCTCCTGGCGGGCGTCTTGGGCGCGGTCGGCGTATTTGAGCGAGATGGCGCCGTCGAGCCAGTCCGCGACCGACTTCGCCTGCGTCAGCTGCTCATCCGCCGCGCCTTTCAGCAGCGCAAGCTGATTGGCGGGCAGCGCCGCGATCTGGCCCACCGGCATGCGGTGGATATCGGCCAGGGTGATGTGGTTGGAGATCGTCATGTTCCGCCCCCTCACGCCGACATCGGACGATGGGGTTCGTGATCCACGCCGCGGATCTGTTCGGCCTCGAAGGCCTCGACATCCTCGAGCCGGTAGATCACCCGGCCGCCGAGCTTGATGAATTTCGGGCCTTCGCCCGTCCACCGCCAGCGCTCCAGCGTGCGGTGCGAAATGTTCCAGCGAGCCGCCAGCTCGATCTGGGAAAGGTGCCTGGTCGCCATGTGAACCTCCTTGGGATTTCTGCGAACACTTGCGGGTTCAACATGGCGGAGGGGGTGGGAGGCGCCGGGGAGGCGAAAGGGGTACGTTCGGGGAGGAATTGAATTCGTCAGAAAAATCCTCTATGTTTCTGACAAGGAAAGGCCTACGAGGACCGCTCAGATGACTGGTATTTCAGATAGAATCATGAAGCGCCTTCGTTCGAAGGGGCGCGGGAAGTGGGTTTGCACCCCCAAGGACTTCCTCGATCTCGGTAGCCGTGCGGCTATCGATCAGGCGTTGTCGCGCCTGGCAAAGAGTGGTGATCTGCGTCGTGTCGGCCGTGGGCTTTACGATCTTCCCCGCACCAGCGGCGTCCTGAAACGGCCCGCACCGGTCGATATGGACAAGGCGGTTGCAGCCCTCGCGCGGCGCGACAGTGTTCGAATCATGCCCGATGGCATCGCCGCAGCGAACCAGCTGGGCCTGACCAATGCTGTCCCCGCGAAGACGAGCTATGTGACGGATGGGGCGACACGAGACGTGAAAATCGGCAATCGGACCGTGCGGCTGCGGCATGCAGGTCCGAGTGTGATGGCATGGGCGGGAAAAACCTCCGCGCCAGTCGCGCAGGCGCTGCGCTGGCTCGGACCGCAAGCCGCGTTGGACACACGGGTTGCGACCACGCTCAAGCGCAAGCTGCCAGATGCCGTGAAAAAGGATCTCGTTCGTAACAGCGGTAGCCTGCCGAGCTGGGCAGCGCCCATCGCGCATAGCCTTGTCGACCCGCAGATCGCCACACCATGAGCGAGAGCTATACGCGGTTCCTCGCGCTTTCATCTCGCGACCAGAAGGACGTATTCGAGGCGGCTGCTGACCGCCTCGACACGCTTCCGAGCTATGTCGAGAAGGATTTCTGGGTCTGCTTCGTGCTGGACGCGCTCTACAAACGCTTGCCGGACGGCCACCCGCAACTCCTGTTCAAGGGCGGCACGGCGTTATCCAAGGCCTATGGGCTCATCCGCCGCTTTTCGGAGGACATCGATCTTGTCGTTTATCGGGATGGTCTCGGCTTCGCGGCCGAACGCGACCCGACGAACCCCGAAGGTATTTCGAACAAGAAGCGCAAGGCCCTATTCGATGACCTGAAGGACGCCTGCAGCTCCTATATTCGCGGTGATCTGGCAGAAGCGCTGAAGCCGCTGCTCGATGCGCGTTGCAGCATCGCGCCCGACGATGAGGACGGCGATCAGCAAACTCTGCTGATCGAGTACCCGACGCTCTATCCAAGCACCGAGATCTCCTACGTCCTGCCACGCGTGAAACTCGAAGCGGGCGCGCGCTCGGCGCTCGATCCCAACGAGACAGCCAGCGTGACGCCCTATATCGCAGAGGAACTGCCCGACGGATGGTCATTCGCAGTCGACAACGTCCATGTCATCGCCCCGCAGCGCACCTACCTGGAGAAACTTCTGATTTTGCACGGCGCGTTCTGCGGTAATCGTGACGAAGCACGTGTGCCTGCCGACAGCGACAGGATTTCCCGCCACTACTATGACGTCGCCATGATCACCGGCACGCAGATTGGGCGCGCCGCCCTGGCCGACGACGGGCTGCTTGCGGCCGTGCGCGAACACAACCTCATCGCTTTCAGGCAGGCATGGAAGAAATTCGAAGACGCCACGCCAGGCTCGATCTGCGTCGTACCGGCCGCCGAGTTGCGCGCGGCGATCGAGGAGGACTATGCCGCGATGCAGGGCATGATGCTCGGCGAGGCACCGCCTTTCGACTGGATCATGGAACAACTTCGGGTCGCCGAGGACGCAATCAATCGGCGTTAGGACTATCGGCCTCCAGAAGCTCCCTGATGCGCAGCCGACAGGATCCCCCCGTCGTCTCGATCAGATCGCGCCAATCGGGGTGGCCCTTGAAGATATCCCGCATGCGGCTTGAGACATCGTATTCGAGATCGGCAAACATGACTTCTGTGCTGACGCTCTCCTCGCCACCGTCCCATGCGTTGAAGAGGTACTCGACAATTTGCCGCCTCTTGTCGCCGCCAAACTTGAACTCCCGTTCGCCCACCCACAGATGACGGAACCCAGCGGCGTGGCGCACGGGGTCGCCTGCATGGGTCGCCGCGCCGGCTTTCAGCTGGGCGGCTAGATAGGTTGGCTCTATGACCAGCGCCGCACCGCCAGTTTCCAGATCCCCCAATGCAATGAACTGATGCCGGGACAGGTCCGCCTCTGCGAGACCACGGGTCGCCGAGGTGGACACCACCACCCTGAAATCTGCGGGCGGGCGCCCACCGAGGTAGTTGACGACCTGCTGCCAGGTCTCGCGATCCGTCAGCCGTCTCGCATACCAGATTGGGACACGGGCACCGCGCCCGGGCAGTCTGACGTCGCCCAACTCCCATAGATGGCCCGGAATGCGTTCTGCCGGACGGGCGGAGCGCGGCAAGTCAAGGCGAGATGTCAGCCGACCAAGGAACGCGTTGGCATCGAAGCGGAATACCTGAAGGCGTTCGCTGTCGACGGTTACCCATCCCGCTGCCGGGCTGAAATACCCGTAGGCGCGCTGCTCTGGCGACCATTCCAGATTTACTGGCTCGTCCTCATGGTCAACCAGAGAGGTGGCAACTGGAACCGGAGCGTCCGGCACCAAGAGACCAGCGCCGATCAAAGGAGTGGCGCTGGCCGCGTGATAGTCGTGAAGGACGGCCCCGGCGATGCGCGCGCTTTTCGTCTCTACGATGCTGACGAAAAGCCGGGCAGACCGTTCGTCAATCGTCGATGAGGATCGGGTCATCGACCACAACTCCCCACCGGCGCAGATACTTCTCGCCGATCAGCTGCTCCTCTTCCGTCTGATCCTTGAGATTGCAGCCATGCGGCATGGTGATGGTGAGGGGCAGCGTGCGACCACGCCGAGCCCCGGGCTTGGGCTGGAACTTGATCACGAGCTTCGCCTGCGTCGCCACCCAGCCGCCGGTGAGGGGGTTGTCGGGGCCAAGCCGAGCCTCCGCCATTGCCCAGATGTCGCGTTCCGCCTTGCTCATCGCCTCCAAGGTCACGCGCTCGCCAACGGCATCTATCGGCATCAGCCTGAGCTGCCGGACTTCCACCCGCTCGATCCCGTCCTCGATGTCAGTCGGGAAAGTATGGGGCGCAAGCAACACCGTAAGATCATAGCGCCGCATCGGCACCTTCTCGTCCCGGAATTCCACGCCGAGCAGGTCGCGGGCCAGATACTGCGCCATCTCCGCGCGGCTCTCCCGATCATTGGCAACGACTTCGATGACCCCGGAGGCGGGCTCATAGGTCATCGCGGCCTCGAAGACGGGCCGATAAGCGCGGCGCACCAATTCGCCCTCGTCGAAAGCGAACTGATCGTCTGGCAGGCCCTCGCGGTAAACCGTGATCTGGATCAGATCGCAGTCCTCACCTTCGAAGGTCGGACGGACGCGCTCGAAAATGTCGACATGAACATTCCGCGATGCAAACCTCTGGCACAGGGCCGCCTTGAACGCGTTGAGCGCGAGCTCGTCGCGGCGGAGGTTCAGGTTCGCTTCGCAGATGAAGCCGTCCCAGCTCCGCCCGCGGCGGCGCTCATCGGTGAAACGGACCTCTTCCGCATGGCGAAACCGGTTCAGATCGTTGATGAACAGCCACATGGCGCGGGCATGGCCATTTTCGAGCTCGTCGAGGACCTCCCGGTCATCGACAACACTGTAGAGCGCCGTATGACCCGCGACATCTGCCATGGCGCCTACGCGCTCACCATCGTTGATGACGCGGCCGCGCGCTTCGTCGTCCATCTGATCGACCGCCTGAAGCAGCGGCCGAACGACCTCCGGCTCAGGCGCATCCCAGTTGACGGGCGTCGGAAACTCGATCCCGGCCGCAGTGAAATAGTCGCGCAGCGACGCGAGCGGGGTATTGCGGATGAAGTTGGTCACCGACGCCATGTCTTACATCTCCTCAGCCCTTGATGTTGCGGGGGTCGTTGCCGTGCGAATCCGACTGCGCGATCCGTCCGTCACGATTGTGGATCTTCAGTTCGGTATCCGCATTGCGGCTGATTTCGCGCGCACGCTGGACGGCGTCCTGCTTGGTATCAAAGTGCCCGCTCGAGCGCGCCGCACCACCGCGGCGGACATCCCAGCCGCCTTCTGCATTCGGCACGACGTGATGCGTGCCCGGGTTCTTTCCAACAGCCATTCTGGCCTCCAGGTCTTGTTTCAACGGGAATCAAAGTTCGTTGTAGCGAACCTGCGCAGAAGATAGGGATTGCGCGTATGGCGTGTCAAGGACTAGAAGTTCGTAAAAACGAACCACCAACGAAAAGGGTATTGCCGTGCCAACACCACTAGGGGAGCGCGTTCGCGAGCAGAGGCGAAAGCGCGGATTGACCCTGGAGGGACTCGCCGAGCGGGTCGGCTCCAGCAAGAGCTACATGTGGGAAATAGAGAACAAGGAAGTCGTTCGTCCCTCGGCCGAGAAGCTGGCCATGATCGCCACCGCGCTCGACACCACAGTCGAGTACTTATTGGCCGGTGACGGTGAAAAAGAAGAGGAAAACGCCGAGGACATAGCTTTCTTCAGAAAATACAAGAAGATGGCGGCGCCGGAGAAAGAACGCCTGCGACGCATCCTGGATGCTTTGGACGACGATTGATGACGAGCGGAAAGCAGAAATCTCCCCAGCAAGAGGCAAACCGGCTCTCGATCATGCTCCGGCATGTTCTGGGCGAAGACCGCTTTCCGGTCGACGTCGAAGCCTTGGCGCGAGAAGTCTCCCGCAACAACGCGGACCCGATCGGGAAAATCGTGGGTGGCGAGCTCCCGGGTTTCGAGGGAATGCTCCGGCCGCACCGAAAGCGCCCGGAATGGCACATCGTCTATAACGACGACCCCCGGTATCGCGGCCGCGTTCGCTTCACCATCGCGCATGAGTTCGGTCACTACCAACTTCATCGCCCCATCCTGTCCGATCGGGATTACAAGAGCGGAACCCTCCAGCGCGATTGCGATTTTCAATGCAAACCGCTGCTGCCGAATGCCTGGCAGGAGGCAGAACGACAACGCGAGGAAGAGGCGGACACTTTCGCCTCCTACCTGCTGATGCCGCTCGATGACTACCGTGAGCAGGTGAACGGCGAAGAAATGACCGTCGACCTTCTGAACCACATCACTGATCGCTATGGCGTTTCGCTGCTGGCCGCCTGCCGGAAGTGGATCGATTTCACGGACCGGCGGGCCGTCATGATCGTCGCGCGTGACGGTTTCGCAAGGTGGGGGCGTGCCAGCAAGTCTGCTCTCAAGAGCGGGATCTTCGTGCGATCGGGCATGCAGATCCCTGACGATGCGCTGGCTGCCCTCGGCGCCGACGAGAGGGGATTTGTCTCGGACCGGCCGGTCCAGCGACCGGCTGGCGTCTGGAACTTCAGTCGCGGGTCCGAGCCAGTGCGGGAACTGGCATTGGTGTCCGAGTTTCTGGACTTGTCCCTGACCATCTTGCAGTTCGACGACGCCGTCTATGGTCGGGACTTCGAGGAGGAGCCGATCCTCGACAGCTACGACAAGTTCATGGACGGGTGGACGAGTTGATTCGGCGCATCCGCCCGACAGAAAGGTCGGCGTGGGGACATATCAGCTACGCAGATTTTCGCCACGGTGCGCAGCGACCGCATAAGTCCGTAATGAGCTGATTTACTTGATATTTTTCTGATTTCGTGACACATCTTGCCTATCACAACAGTCGCGAAAACCCGCCATGTCCATTCCCTCCGAAGACCCGGTTTCCGGGCCCAATCCTCTATGCCCTGAACGCATGTCCCCTGATGCCCGGCTTGCCGAGTTGGGCCGCATTCTCGCCGCGGGCGTCGTTCGCCTGAATGCCGGGAAGTCCAGTTCTTTATCGCCCGCCGACGGAGACAGTTCCGTGGACTACCCGCCCCGAAAGAGCGGTGGTCGTCGCAGGAAACGCATCCGCATCGGAGGAATTGATGAATCATCACAGTAAGATAACGCCGCCCAAGCCCGGGCAGGACGCGCGCCTGGACCAGAGCGTCCTGTCGCGCATCGCCGCGCTCAAGACCATGTCGGTGAAAGAGCTGAAGACCGAATGGGAACGGCTCCTCGGTAGCGCCGCGCCGAACAACAGCCGCGCCTTTCTCGAGGCCCGCATCGCCTATCGTCTCCAGGAACTGACCTATGGCGGCCCTGATCACGAGACCCGCCGCATGCTGGACCTGCTTGCCGATGAGGTCGAGGGCGTCTCCCGCCGCAAGAACCAGATCGCGGATCCCCGCAATCCGGTGGCTGGCACGCGGCTGATCCGGGAATGGAACGGGGTCGAGCACACCATCACCGTGCTGAAGGACGGTTTTGAGTGGCAGGGCCGCAAATACAAATCGCTCTCCGGCATCGCGCGGGAAATCACCGACGTGCGCTGGAACGGCTATCGCTTCTTCGGGCTGCAGGTCCGATCGCGGGAGATTTGATCATGGACATGAACATACGCCCCGGCCGCCGCCTGCGCTGCGCCATCTACACTCGCAAGTCGAGCGAGGAAGGGCTCGACATGGAGTTCAACAGCCTCGACGCCCAGCGGGAGGCCTGCGAGGCCTATATCGCCAGCCAGAAGTCCGAAGGCTGGGTTGCTACCCGCGACCGCTATGACGACGGAGGATTCTCGGGCGGCAATCTGGACCGGCCGGGGCTGAAGCAGCTGCTGGCCGACATCGACGACGGGCTGATCGACGTGGTCGTGGTCTACAAGATCGACCGGCTCAGCCGCGCCCTGATGGATTTCTCGAAGCTGGTCGAGGTGTTCGACCGCAACGGCGTCACCTTCGTCTCGGTCACGCAGTCCTTCAACACGACCACATCGATGGGGCGGCTGACGCTGAACATCCTGCTCAGCTTCGCCCAGTTCGAGCGCGAGGTCATCGGCGAACGCATCCGCGACAAGGTCGCCGCCTCGCGCAAGCGCGGGATCTGGATGGGCGGCTATGTGCCGCTCGGCTACGATGTGCAGGACCGCAAGCTGGTGATCAACGAGGCTGAGGCCGCCTCGGTGCGTCGGATCTTCGAGCGCTTCGTCGAACTCGGCTCGGCCACGATGCTGGCGAAGGAACTGCGGCGCGAGGAGTTTCGCAGCAAGCAGGGCACGCTGATCGACAAGGGCTACCTCTATCGGGTGCTCCGCAATCGCGTCTATCGTGGCGAGGCCGTCCACAAGGGCAAGGCCTATCCGGGCGAGCACGAGGCCATCGTCACCGACAAGGTCTGGGATCAGGTCGATGCGATCCTGCAGGGCAACCGCCACGCGCGGTCCAGCAACAGCCGCATGCAGACGCCCGCGCCGCTGAAGGGGCTGATCTTCACCGATACCGGCGCGGCCATGACCCCGACCGCGACCAAGAAACGCGGCAAGCTCTACCGCTATTACGTGTCGATGGACGTGATCAAGAACCGCACGACGGAGGACGAGAGCGGCGGCGAACTTGCGCCGACCCGCCTGCCTGCGGGCATGGTCGAGGACGCCATCGTCACCGAGGTGCGGCGCATCCTGCAGACGCCCGAGGTGGTCACGCAGGTGCTGGCGGCGCTGAAGCGCGATCAGGTGTCCGAGGCCGAGGCCATCGCGGCGCTGCATGATTTCAACACCCTCTGGGCGCAGCTGTTTCCGCTCGAACAGGCGCGGATCATCCAGCTTCTGGTCCGGCGCGTCACCGTCACCGCCGCCGGGCTCGAGGTCGACATCCGGCGCGAAGGCGTCGCAGGCGTCATCCGCGAGATGATCGCCCCACGCGACATGGAGGTCGCCGAATGACCCGAAGCAATGACACGATCCGCGTGCTGATCCCCCTGAAGCTGCGCAAGAAGAACGGGCGGCCCAAGATCATGCCGCCCACCGACTACAGCCCGAGCGAGGATCAGACGCAGGACCCGCACATCCTGCGCGCCATCGGCCGGGCATGGGGCTGGCGGCGGCGCATGGAGGCAGGCGAGTTCGCCACGATCCAGGAACTGGCTGAAGCCGTCGGTCTGGCCGAACGCCATGTCAGCCGCCAGCTGCGCCTCGCCTATCTGGCGCCGGAGGTGCTGAAGCGCCTGACCTGCGGCCGCGAGGCATCGGCGGTCAGCCTCTATGACCTGTGCTTTCTGGCGGGGGAGACATGGCAGGAGCAGGCTGAGCGGGCGTTTCACGATATTTCAGCGGAGCTTTGACTGGACAAATTGCATGGTCAACGTGATCGGCGCATCCTGATCCTGACTACCTTGCGCTGCCTACAAGAAATGAATTCCACCCGGAACGCGTTTGGCTTTTCGTCGTCTTTGCGAAGCAAGAAGGAAGGCGTGTCCCAGAAATCTTCAATGCTGAGCCCCCCTTTTTTCATGGCCTTCTTTGTGAGCGCCAAGTCGAGGCGGGCACGGGTGCGATGGTTTTGGAAAGTGAATATGTATTGGTCTGCCGCGTCTTGCAGATCGTCGAGGTCGTAAATGTCCAGCGTTTTTCCGCTGCGATCCTTTATGACTATTGGGCCACGCACGACAGGCGGGGACTTCAGGGTTTGACTACCATTATCGGCGCAAGGGTGCTTCGGCCAAGGCCAACCAAGATCATCAAAGAAAACCCGGCCGCCGTAACGGCTCTGGTAGTAAAACACCTTTTCCCCGCATACCGGACAATAGGCATTGGGGTTCACATAGGATTCAACGGTCCGGAAAAGAGCGTTAGACGGGGAGCTAGAAGATGTGGCAGCGCACCAGCCACCGTTTAGGTGGATTGGTTTCAGCACGCCATCAACGTGCCGAAAAACGATCGGCTCACCACAGGTCCAACAAGTTGCCAAAGCTAACCCAGAAATTCATCGCAATTTTCAAACGTTAATCTCGACATTCGATGGATGTCTACATTGTCGTCGACAAGGTAGCTGGCAGAGGTCAGTGAAAGCTCGCCTGAAAGGACGTCGCGGTCAGCGAGACATGCGCGTCCAGCGGCGGGTGCAGCTCGAACGCCTTCGGCTCGCGGGCGAAGTTCCACAGGCGGAACAGGGACCATTCCGAGCGCCGCTCCTCGGCCACGGCCAGCTCGTTGCGGCTGATATGAAAAGGCGTACGCTCCCAGCCATTCGTCGTCTTCACCTCAATCAGGCGCGGACGGCCATCCGGCGCGAAGCTGGCGATATCGTAGCCGGCACCATCGCCATCCTCCTCCGACACCCACCGGACCTTGCGCGCAAGATCGTCGCGGCCCGCTGATTTCAGGGAGGCTCGTTCGTGCGCCAGGACGCGCTCCTCACCGGCACGGCCAAGGCCGCGGTTTCGCTCGTCTCTCGCCGCGACATCGAATTTGCGGGCGATGTGCAGCATCTGCTCCAGCTCCTGCGGGGGCGGCTGGTTCGACAACGTGGGCGGCGGCCCGATCCAGATCGGCCGCGCCTCCGCGAGGCCGGTCGTCACTCTGGTACCTGAATGGCGGCCGAGCCATGCCGGGTTCAGCGCCAGCCAACGCGCCACGGCATCCACCAGCGTCATCTGGAAATTGAAGGCGGGCTTATAGCCCGGGATCCAGTCCTCACCCAGCCCCTTCAGCACGGCGCTGATGTTCTGGTGCTTGAACTCGACCGATCCCTCGGACCGATCATTCAACAGCGGCAGAAGCCCGCGCCGGTGCTCGACCTTGTTGTAGGGGCGACCACAGACGTCGTCGGCCAGCATCGCGAAGTAATCCGCGACGATCAGGTCGTTCTCTTGATCTGTCCAGGCCCCGTTTGACATCGAGCCAGGCTAAGGGCGGAAACTGCGTTTGTCATCAGAGACTTCGCGCAAGACTCCCAAGAAATACCAACCACCACGCCGCCCGTGTCGCGCCTCCGTCCGCTTTGAAACAAGCCGGAACCAGCGAAACACGGGCGCAACGCGATCCCGCCAGTTCCTTGAAATGCATGGAGGTTTTGAAAGCGTCTCGCCGAAAGCGAAGGGCGGGTGGAAAGAGACGGTGGGCGTTCAGAGACCGATCTCGCGCGGTTGGCCAGTCTCCGAAGGGCGGGTGGTCCTTGCAAACCCCTTTGGCACATAAAGAAAAAGGCCCCGCGAGGGACCTGTTTTCGGGTTTGCAATGTGCAAGTGGCGGGGCATGCGGGATAGCGATGAGAACTATGTCTACGCTATAGCCCTCTAACTAGACTTATGCGATCCAGATTGGCGAAACTTCCGTCACCATCAGGCTGCCGCCGCTTCCTCGACAGCCTCAATGAACTGGGCAAGACCGTTTGCGCGAAGGCAGGCGCGAGCGGTAGACGCATACGCTGCCCTAGGGCCAGCCGCCGCACTCAACTTCCCAATCAAGCGCTCAACTCGTTGATGATCTTGGAGTGTGCACGCTTCATATGTATCGGGACAGGCTAGGCGATACTCCTCGATCAAATCTGAGATCTCCCGCCATTTCTTTTTTCTAGCGGACACGAGGCGGGGGCTATCAAGATAGAGAAAATGAACTGTCGTTTCGACGCGCCTCTTTACAATCGCGTTGGTCGGGTCGACCGGGATGGGTAGGCCCTCCTCGTCGAAGGTCATCAGCTTTGGATCAGTCTTGCTAGCAGGATCTAGCAACAGAACCGTCTCGTTTGCCGTACTTCTCTGATCCCAAGTTGCTCTAATCGACCCAGCCGACAGTGGGAAATAATCCCACTTTCCTCTAGTGGTGCCATGACCATCAGTATGCGGAGAATTGGGATAGCTACCCGCGATCCGATAGTTCTTCCAGTCGAACGCTAGCCACGGGTAACCATCGTGAGCTGTGCGATCTTCATCCAGCGCCCTTAACTTTGGTCTAAAGTGATCGACATGCCAATCTGACACGGCATCCGGCGCCTCGGAGTACCAGCACTTATTATGCGACATCTGAAGAAGAGCATCTTTGACTTCGCCCCATATTGCTCCCTTACTGTCAATGTACGCCTTTCGCTTAGCCGTCGTGTCGAGCTGATCAAGAGCATCTTGCAAAGCAGCAACTTTTGCCAACCAACCCGCCGGAAGCTTTGTTTCATCTTGAAATACGTAGATCATGTACGCTGGCCCTTTGAGGCCATGATCTCAGCCAGGATCCTCTTTGCGACCTGATTACGTTGCGCGATCGTTTCCGGTGACAGTGCTGCACGGCCTTCTTGCTTCAACTCCTCTAGAGCCCGCAAAAACTGTTCATATTCCGGCTCCCGATCTTCCAAAACAAACCCTAATCTTCTAAGCCGTTCGCTCAGTTCCAGCAGCCGATGTTCTTGGGGAGTGGTACGTTGATCCAAGCGAAGAAGCTTGTTCCGCTCATCGAGTTCTTGCTGAGTATCCGGATCCAACGTGGTCGGAAGGCCAAATATCTGAGTCAGAATACTGGTAAAGCCGAGCCCCCGGGGATCAACTTCTGGCGGGGACACAATAACGCCGCCGGACTTGGAACGTGCCATCACTTGGACTTGGGACGCTTTCAGGCTACCAATCGTCAAAGGATCGTGAGTCGTCAGAATAATGTGACTCTCGCCGCGCTGCGCCACATCTTTTACTAGATGAAGATAATCCCATTTCCAATTTGGGTTAAGATGTGTGTCCGGTTCATCGAGTAGAAACAGACTTTCGTCTTGGCTCGTAAAGCGCATAAGTCCAAGAACGCTTAGAAGCTGCTTCTCGCCGTCGCTGATCTCATGAAAGGGAATTTCCCCTAGAACATCCTCCTTATTAACCCAAATGCGCACCTCGCGGATCAAATCGGAGATATCCAAGGTCTCAAGAAGTGCGAAGAATGTCCTCTCGTCCTCGAACGACCGGGCTACGTCGTTGAGCGTTTCTAGGTCTTTCAGAAAGATATATATCTGTTCTTCGTTACTCGGCTTTGCCCTGTAGTCGTCTTGCTCCCGAGCGCGATCAGCTATCGGCGCTAGTGCTTGGGCCCAAAGCTTATCAAGGAGTGTTCGAACCAGACCAGATGAATTCCAAAAAGTTTGATCGCTCGCCTTTGCGCGGGCAACTGACGAACGACTATCAGCCCAACGAGGCTTACGGAGAACAAGGAGGGCACTGTCGAATTCCGTGATGCCCATATGCTTTTTCAAGAATGTTTTCGCCGAGTCGGATCCAAAGGCGAAATAACTCAGCAATGCCAACTGCCCGTATGATGGTCGACAGTAAAATAGCCTACGAAGATCCAGATTTTGGATGTCTGCAGCTGTAGATCTAGGAGAGATTACCCTTTTGTAGTAGCGGAGTTGATGTTTATCAAATAGCAATTCCAAACGCCTGCTCGATCCAGAATAATAGCCGAAGACATTCGCGGGAAGGTAAGTTGACTTCTTCGCCTTAAAAGCAGATCGAGTTTTTGGTTTCCCGTCAACCGTAACAGAAAACGCACTTCCATCGGTCGAGTTATCGATCTCAATCCGGTGCCCGTGGCAGTTATATGCTAAAGCGTATGCGAATGATGTCTGCTCTCCAAGGTCCAAGTCACGAAATATAGTAACCAATGCCTCTATTACGTTCGACTTACCGGTGCCGTTTTCTCCAACGATGACGGTCGATAGCTCGCCTTCATCGAAGTTTATTTCGATGTCAATGAGGTTCTTAAATTGACCAATCTTCAGCCAATCAAGCCGCATCTTGGGCTACCAATTCGTCTTCGGTGCGCCCGATAGCTACGTCTCCCCGCCCCATCTCAGAACGCAACTGCTTATAGAACTCGTCGATCACCATTTCGCTTTTGCGCCAAAGCTCCTTCGCTGAAGCCGCGCCCCCCATGTCCACAAGGGTAAGTTTGAGATAGTCGGGTGCGACGTCTGCTCTCCTTTTCTCAGCCATAAGAGGTCCTCTTTTGGTCATGCGCGTTGTGGTCTCCGGCGCTAAGGCACGCCGATGGCGCGGTGAAGTCTTGGAGTTTTGAGCTTGTTTAATCCGCTCAAGCAGAATGTCCGCAGGCTCGTCGTTCGGTGAGGGTCGCGCGAGTTCGCCACGAAATGCTTTAGCCAGAATAGCCTTTTCAAGATGTTCCAATGCCTCAAGGGCCTCGTTCACCGTCTGTCGCAGAGCGTCGATCAAAGCAAATTCTCGGTCGATGAAGTCTGCAACTCTTTGAAAATCCCGAGCTGGGGGGATTGGGATAGGCAATCTGCGAAGAACTTTGCCGCTTATCTTGGGCATGTTTCCGGCAGTGCCGGTGGCGTGTTCACGGATATAGCGACGCGCGGTAGCGCCGTTGAGGTAGCGCCAAAGATATCGGCGCTGAGCCGGGTCGGTTACCCGCAAACGCATCATGAGATCTGGGTAGATATAGGTCAGTTCTGGGCCGTCAAAAATCGCAGCGGCACCCAGATGCTCAAGGGCATTTGCACGCTGAACCAAAAGATCACCGGGTTTCAACCAATATCGCGAGTCGTCGGTGGGTCGCTCATAAACGCGCTTCACTGCGGCCTCGTCGAGCCTGAGATATCCCGATGTCGTCGCGGTAAGTCGCAGAGCTAGAGGTCCAGCGGCGTCAGGGCCGGTTTTAGGAGACCAGCCGTTCGTAGGGCCTTCGTCCACGAGGTCGATCAATTGCATGTAATCCGGACTTCGTCCGCCGTGGCGGGGGTTTTCCTCGAACGCCCTTCTGAGAACAGCCTCCTTGTATTCATCACTCGCCGCGAGCGCGTCCCGAATGCTGGTCCGAGCTATCAGGGCCTTCTCTTGGGAGGCCTCAATCGCTGCTGCAATTCGACGCTGTTCATTCGTAGGGGGAAGGCTGACCCTCGTCTTCTGAAAAGTACCTTTCGTGACGTGCTTGAGACCAACACCGCCATGAGCTTGGCCGATAAGCTCGTCCAACGTTTCGTTGATTGCATGCTTGAAAAATATAGGGTCGATGAGATTTCGATCGAAGTCCATCCGAAAGATATGCTGATTCAACACGGCGGGACCGCCGTCCCACAAGTGGGCTCCGAACGACGTCCCTGGGGTTCCCGACCATGCAAACAAGAGGTCGCCATTGTTGACAGAGTGCCGGTCTTCAATAGATCCGTCGAAATAATTGAAAGCCGCAGTGGCCTTATTGAGATTCTGAATTCGTACGATGGGTAGCCCCGTCTCGGACCATTCCGACGGCTTGAAGGCGCGCCCATTTATGAGTTCGCAAATGTCGCCGATTGGCACGGTTGCCCAATGTTGTGGTAGCGACGCCATCAAACTTCACTTCCATCAGGAAATAGCTCGTCATTCAGGAGGTCAACCTGCTCAATGGCGACACGGAGTAGCTGTGAGATTCGGGCGGCAAGCTCCTCGGGTTCGGCTGCCGTATCAGGGTTTTCCTGATCGGTGTGTAGCCAAGCGATATCCAAGTTGTCGTCACGGGCGGCTATCTGCTTACGCGTGAAGCGCCGGAACCGCCCTTGTGCGCCGAGATCCTTGCGCGTACTTGTCCCGAGAGGGTCTGGACCAAAACATGCCTCGAACTCTGTGAAATGCGACGGTGCGAGCGGCTGCTTCTTGCTAAATGACGGCATGCCGGCGCGCATGTCGTAAATCCATGTTTCTTCGGTATTCCCGCGAGTTTTTTCTCCCCGCGAAAAGAACAGCACGTTTGTCATTACGCCTTGGGCATAGAAGATCCCGGTTGGAAGACGAACGATCGTGTGCAGGTTGCACTTGTCGAGTATGTCTTGGCGGACTTTTCTCCCGACGCCGTCTTCGAAGAGCACGTTGTCTGGCAAGACAACGGCCGCCCGCCCCCCCGGTTTGAGGGCAAGGTAGATGTGCTGTAGAAATGCGAGTTGCTTGTTAGCAGTGGGAAATGGAATGTCGCTGCGCTGTCGCCGAGCGCCGCCAGCGCGGGCACCAAAGGGTGGGTTAGCTAGAATGACGTCTGGCGCTGTCAATTCCGCAGAGTCGTCGGTCAATGCATCGCCCATAATCAGCCGCAGATCTAGGCCATGTAAAAATGCATTCATCAGGCAAATTCGGTATGTGCCCTTCTCGATCTCCATTCCCTCAAAACGAGGCGCTTGTTGTTTACGGGCATTTGGCTTGGTTTGTTCAAGGACGAAGTTGTTAGCAGATACAAGAAATCCGCCGCTTCCCGCCGCAGGATCTTGAATCAGCTCCCCGCTCTTAGGTTGAACAAGGCGAACAATAGAATCGATAAGCGCTCGGGGAGTGAAATACTGCCCGGCTCCAGATCGTGCATCTTGGGAATTCTTTGCGATCAGACCTTCGTAGATATCGCCCATCATGTCGGTCGAGATTGACCGCCAGTCGAGCTTATCTATCCCGTCAATGACGGCCCGAAGGTTCTCACTATGCGAAAACACAGTGGTCGGAAACGCATAGATTTTTCG
The DNA here is from genome assembly GCF_000819565.1 of Celeribacter indicus. NCBI lineage: Bacteria > Pseudomonadati > Pseudomonadota > Alphaproteobacteria > Rhodobacterales > Roseobacteraceae > Celeribacter > Celeribacter indicus. The sequence goes on along the minus strand of NZ_CP004393.1, from coordinate 1,802,556 downwards.
GACGCGATCGTCCTCAGCGTGTCCACCGAGAAATGTCAGGACATCTCTATAATGGGTAAGAAGGTCACCCCCGGTGAAGTTCACGATATCATCCCAGCGGTATCCGTCTGGAATGAGTTTTTCAGTATCGTTTTCAGCGGCAATCTTTAGAAATAGAAGGTACGTTAGCTCAGAGATATACTCATGGTAACTAATGCCATCCCCCCTCAGGACGTGACACAAGTTCCAAATCTTCTGAACAATATCGTCGTGCAGCAAATGTGTCGCCCCTGAGGTGTTATCGAATTACTGCCGAGGATGCAGGTCTTCCGCGCCGCGCCGGGGCGGGGTTTCCTACACCACGATCATCTGCGCGGTCGCCAAGGCTCTGAAGCCGGAGCAGCGGGCGGGCCGGCAACTTCACAGTGAGTTCGAGCTTTCCACCAATCGCTTCGACGTAGCTTCGCAGCGTCGACAAATGCATGTCGGCCTGGCTCTCGATCTTCGAAACCGAAGGTTGTTTGATGTTGAGCGCAGTCGCAATGTCAGCCTGAGCCTTCCCAGCGATCTGGCGTAATTCCCGAAGGCCTTCGACTTCCTGCTTCAATTCCTGGTTCCACGCTTCAGCTGTGCTCTCCGTCACATATAGCCTCCAAGCTATATTGGGTCAATTGGAACAAGTAGAACAGGACAGATGCGTGCGAGGATGCTGCGGGAGTTTCACTCAGCGCGATGCGTATTCGCACATCCAAACGATCTAACTCAATCGAAAACTATAATGATCAGGATGGCGCGACTGCCGCCATTCGATCCCCGTATCCTGATCCGATCCATATGCCCGGCCTTCGCTTCGCTCTGGCCGGGCCGATTGCTTGGGGGCGCTGCCCCCTGGCGCGGCACAAGGGCGGCCGGGCGGTATCCCCAGCCTTCCGCGCGGATACATGCTGCGCATCTTCGTCATGACGTCGATCCGCTTGTGCAGGCCGGGTGATCCCCCTCCGCCCGTCCGCCCTTGCACCTTGCACCCCCCGGTCTCGCCGACGGGCAGGGTTGCAGCGCAGCGCTGCGCTCCAACCCAAGCCCATGAAAGGAAAGACCATGACGACGAAGACACAGACCCCAACCGTTCCCGAACATGGCGAAACGGTTTTCATCCCGCTCAACAAGCTCAAGAAGCACCCGCAGAACGCCCGGAAGACCCCGCACGGCGAGGCGTCCATCGAGGCGAAGGCGGCGAGCATCGCCGCCAAGGGCATCCTGCAAAATCTGGTAGTGGAGCCGGAACTTGACGCGGAAGGCGAGCCGACCGGCTGCTATCTGGTGAGCGTCGGAGAAGGCCGCAGGCTGGCGCAGTTGCTGCGCGCCAAGCGCAAGGAGATCAAGCGGACCGAGCCGGTCCGCTGCGTCATCGACACGGCGAACGATCCCGCCGAGATCAGCCTTGACGAGAACGTGACCCGCGAAGACCTGCACCCCGCCGACCAGTTCGAGCGCTTCCGCGAGCTTGCCGAAACGCGCGGATGGGGCGCTGAGGAAATCGCCGCCCGCTTCGGCGTCACCGCGCACGTGGTGAAACAGCGGCTTCGGCTCGGCGCGGTTAGCCCGAAGCTGATGCAGATTTACCGTGATGGTGATCTGACCTTGGATCAGTTGATGGCCTTCGCCATCACCGAGGACCATGCCCGGCAGGAACAGGTTTACGAAAACCTGTCCTACAACCGCGAGCCGTGGATTATCCGCCGCGACCTGACCGCCAGCAACGTAGCGGCAACCGACCGGCGCGCAATCCTTGTCGGGATGGAAGCCTATACGGAGGCAGGCGGCACCATCATCCGCGATTTGTTCACGGAGGATCGCGGTGGCTTCTATGAAGATGCCGCGTTGCTCGACCGGCTGGCCCTCGACAAGCTGGAAGGCATCGCGGCGCAGGTGCAGGAGGCCGAGGGATGGAAATGGGTTTCGGCCCATATCGACTGGCCCCATGCCCATGGCCTGCGCCGCACCTATCCGCAGCCGGTGGAGCTTTCGGAGGCAGACGAAACCGCCTACGACGCCGCGCAAGAGAAACTTGAACGCCTCTCGGCGGAATGGGAGGACGCGGACGTGGACCTGCCGCCGGAAGTGGATCAGCGCTTTGCGGAGCTTGAAGCCGAGATCGAGCGCATCGACGCCAAGCGTTATGCCTATGAGGCCGACGAGATCGCGCGCGGTGGCGTGTTCGTGGTTCTGAACCATGACGGGGAAGCCCGGATCGAGCGCGGGTTCATCCGCCCCGAGGACGAAGCCCCGGAGCCGGAGGACCCCGAAACGGAGGACGGCAGCACCGTTATCGACGGGGTGCGCGTCAATGCCGATGGCGAAGTCATGGACGGCGATGGTCTTCCAGCTTCCGGCCATGAGCCGGAGGACGAGGACGCGGAAGAAGACGGCAAGCCGCTGTCGGACTCGCTCATCCGCGACCTGACCGCGCATCGCACCCTTGCCCTGCGTCTCGCCCTTGGCGAGCAGCCGGACATGGCCCTGATCGCCGTCACCCATGCGCTTGCCGCGCAGACCTTCTATCGTGGCGGCGGGGACGCCCATTGCCTCGAAATCCGCCCGACGAGCGGCTATCTCGCCAGTCACGCGGACGGGATCGAGGACACGGCGGCGGCGAAGGCGTTGGAAGATCGCCATGCCGGATGGGCGGCGGACATGCCGCGCGACGTGGCGGAGCTTTGGGGCTTCATCGCCGGACTGGATCATGCCAGCGTCATGGCCCTGTTCGCCCATTGCGCTTCGCTGACCGTCAATGCCGTCAAGCAGCCGTGGGAGGCCCACAAGCGCCATGCCCTTGCCACCGCCGACAAGCTGGCGACGGCGGTGGCGCTCGACATGACGGCGCACTGGACGCCCACGGTTCGCGCCTATCTAGGGCGCGTCATCAAGGCGCAAATCCTCGCCGCCGTGCGCGATGCCCTTGGCGGTGCAGATCGCGGACAGGAAGAAGCCGGACATGGCGGAAGCCGCCGAGCAGCTTCTCGCCGGAACCGGCTGGCTGCCGCCCGTGCTACGCACCGAACGGCCCGCATGGCTGGCCGAAGAGCAGCCGGAAGCTTTCGCCATGGCTGAGGACATGCCGGGAGCCGAGAACACCGACGCCAAGGAGGACGAGGCTTTCCCCGTCGCGGCGGAATGAATGGCGGGCCGGGATCGCGCGAGCGGTCCCGGTCTTCCACCGAAAAAATCGCGGCCGCGCGGTTTCCCCGCGCGGCCGGATGACCTCGACGGATCGGAGCGATAACGGCACCATAAATATGTGCAGCGACAGTGTTGACGACTGCACGAAAGGCGGTGCCGCAAAGTCAAAGGAACAAGATCATGGTCGCCGTCATGTTCATGGGTGTTGCGTTGATCGCGCTTCTCTGCGTCCTCGCCTATACGCTCGCCATCTACGCACTGCCCTTTTTCGTCGGGCTGGCCGCCGCGCAATTCGCCTATCAGACCGGCTCGGGGCTGGTCGGCGCGGGGCTGGTCGGGCTGTTCTCGGCTGGCGTCGCCTTCGGCGTCCTGGCCGTGTTGTTCGAGACGATCCGCACACCCGTCATCCGCCTGATCGTGGCGCTTGTCTTCGCTGCGCCCGCCGCCGTCGCGGGCTATGCACTGGTCCATGGGATCACCAAGGAGGCGGTGCCGTCCGAAATCTGGCGGCAAATCTTCTGCATCGCCGGGGGCGGATGCGTCGGCATCGCGGCATGGATGCGGTTGGCGGTGGGCGTCGGCCAACCCGCCAGATAGACGGTCGCACCTTGCCAAATGATAGCATGACCCCTATATTGCCATCACAGATATCACTTGGCCGGAGACGCCATCAGATGCCCGCCGTCACCATTCGCAACCTCTCCGACGAGACCCATCGCGCCCTCAAGTTGCGCGCGGCCCATCACGGCCGCAGCACCGAGGCCGAAATGCGCGACATTCTGGAATCGGCGGTGCGTCCCGCCGAGCGCCTGCGCCTCGGCTCCGCCCTGTCGGCGTTGAGCCGCAAGGCCGGGCTGACCAATGCCGATTTTGAGGCGTTGGAACAGGCCCGCGACAAGACGCCCGCCACGCCGATGAGCTTTGAATGATCGTTCTGGATACGAATGTCGTCTCCGAGGCGATGAAGCCGGAACCGGACCCCGCCGTGCGCGACTGGCTGGACGAGCAGGCTGCCGAAACCCTTTACATCTCCAGCGTCACCGTCGCGGAACTCCTGTTCGGCATCGGCGCGCTGCCGAATGGACGGCGCAAGCAGAAGCTCGCTGCCACGCTCGACGGGCTGCTGCCCCTGTTCGAGGGCAGAATCCTCGCCTTCGATACCGACGCCGCCCGCCACTATGCCGACCTTGCCGTTGCGGCCCGCAAGGCGGGCAAGGGCTTTCCCACGCCGGACGGCTATATCGCCGCCATCGCAACCGCCCACGGTTTCACGATTGCGACCCGTGATGCCAGCGCCTTCGACGCGGCAGGCATTCCGGTCATCGACCCTTGGATGGCACAGCACTGAACGTCAGGATGCTTCGCGCTTTGAAAGGTATTGGGGGACGATGGCGTTGCCCTTCGGGCCGGGCTTTTGGCTGCGCCGGAACCACGCCCATGGCGCGTTTCCGCCATTCGGCTTCAATCCCTAACGCAAGCGGGCGGCGGCAGCCATTTCGCGGCAGGCCCACGCGGATAAACGGGAGCAATCCGGGGCGTCGATCCCGGTTACCACGGCAGGCGCATGAGATTGGGCTTTCCGTCCCCTTCAACTGGCGAGCAGATCGGTGCCGGGAGCCCCGGACCCGTCTGCTTGGCCGAGGCATGGCGCAACGCCCCGCAAGCGATCCGGCCACACCGAACATGGCAGCACCCGTGAGGGTCGGACGAGACCACACCCGCAGGTCCCCGCTGACGACAGGGCGAACTTACCGTGTTGGTCGGATCAAGGAGAACCGCAGCCAATGAACCCGCGCAGAGTCCCCGATCCCGACGCGGCGCAGGACGGCCACCATTGCCGTATTCCACACGATTTCCTGTTATGGGCGCTCCATCCGCGTCCTCGATCTGGCAAGGTCTGACCGCAGACCGGCTTCGCCTCGCTCGTCTTCCCGCAACACCCGTCGCCAGCTTTTTTCCGCCGCCTTCGGCTTTGCATCGCGAAGCAAAAATGCCGTCGCCGGCCGCCTTCCACGTTGTTTCAGCCCTGAAGGGTGCGGGGCCGATCGTCCCCGGTCTCACGACCGCCATCGAGGTCGCAATGGTGCGGCCCGACAGGAAAAGGAATACGACAATGGCAACCATCGGCACCTTCACCCAGAACGAGGACGGCGCGGGCTTCAGCGGCGCGGTCAAGACCCTGACCCTCAACGTCAAAGCCGTTAAACTCGTCCCGACCGAGGGCGACAGCGAGCGCGGCCCCGACTTCCGCATCTTCGCAGGCGCCACCGAGTTCGGCGCAGCCTGGAAGAAGATCGCCCGCGAGACGCAGCGCGAATACCTCTCCGTCAAGCTGGACGATCCGAGCTTCCCCGCACCGATCTACGCCAGCCTGGTCGAAGCCGAGGACGGGAGGTCCCACAACCTCATCTGGTCCCGCCGCAACGGCGACTGAGACCCAAGCCCGAGATCGCCCCGCTCATCTGAGCGGGGCTTCTTTTTGCTCATGGCCGCCGCCTCTCAAGGAACAAGGAGATCGGGACACACGGCTTTCCGCTTTTCAGGCTTTGCGTATCCCGATCAGATCTTTTCCCCCGGCCGTCGCTTCGCTTTGACCGGGCCGGTTGCTTGGGGGCGCTGCCCCCTGGCGCGGCACAAGGGCGGCCGGGCGGTATCCCCAGCCTTCCGCGCGGATACATGCTGCGCATCTTCGTCATGACGTCGATCCGCTTGTGCAGGCCGGGTGATCCCCCTCCGCCCGTCCGCCCTTGCACCTTGCACCCCCCGGTCTCGCCGACGGGCAGGGTTGCAGCGCAGCGCTGCGCTCCAACCCAAGCCTATGAAAGGAAAGACCATGAACACCATGACCCTGAACCATCACCAGCAGCCCGTTTCCAAGGGCTTCCATGTGGACATTTCGCGCGGCGAGACTATCGGCCGGGTTTCGTCCGAGTGGTTTTCGCGCCCGGATGATGAACGCTATTTGTCGCTGACCGAGCTTTATGACGCCGTGAAGGGGCGAGCGGATCGCGCCAAGGCCCGCACCGTGGAAAGCCGCGCCGTGCGCGTGGAAGCCAGCCGCGACGATGCGGAACGGCTGTCGCTTATCGTCCCCGGACAGGAGCAGCCTATCACCCCGACGCATTGGAGTTTCGGCCAGCTTTGCAGCCTTGTCGGCGCACCGGCCCGCTACCTGCGCGACCTTCCCGCGCCGCTGGCGGGCATCAATCTGCAACATGGCCTTGTCAGCCATCGCGTCGAATTGGTGAAGACGCTGGAAACCGAGGACGGGCGCGTTGAGCTTCGCGCCGTCACCGGTCCGGATTATGGCCGCATCTGGGATCACGAGCTTGTCGCCGCCGTCATGAAGATCGCGGGCAATGGCGTCGGCGATACCATGTGGAAGGTGCCGGGCGTTCTGGATTGGGCGACCATGACGCACAATCCATTCGTGGACGTGACCAAGGACACGACCACGCTTTACGCCAGTGACCGCGACGTGTTCCTGTTTCTGGTGGACGATACGCACCCCATTGAAGCCGGACGCCTGCCGAACGGCGACCCCGACCTTTATTTTCGGGGGTTCTATTGCTGGAACAGCGAAGTCGGATCGAAGACCCTCGGCATCGCTTCCTTCTATCTCCGGGCGGTCTGCATGAACCGCAACCTTTGGGGCGTGGAAGGGTTCGAGGAAATCAGCATCCGGCACAGCAAGTTCGCCGCGCAGCGTTTCGCCCATGAAGCTGCCCCGGCACTGACCAGCTTCGCCAACTCCAGCCCCGCGCCCTTCGTGGCAGGGATCAGGGCAGCGCGGGAGCGGATCGTTGCCCGCACCGATGACGACCGCGAAACCTTCCTGCGCAAGCGTGGGTTCAGCAAGGCGGAGACCGGCAAGATCATCGAAACCGTGTTGCAGGAGGAAGGCCGCCCGCCGGAAAGCATCTTCGATTTCGTGCAGGGCATGACGGCCCATGCCCGCAGCAAGGCCCATCAGGACAGCCGCCTTGAACTGGAGGCGAAGGCCAAGACCTTGCTAGAGAAGGCCGCCTAATCAGCAGAGCCGCGCAGCCGGAAACCCGGTTGCGCGGCTTTCCGCTTTTCAGGCTTTCATGGTTCCCAAATTTTCCGCCGATCCGGCGACGCGGATCGGCGTTGTGGCCATGCCCAGAAAACATGGCCACGCTCGCCGGGCTGCGCCCGGCTCGCAAAAGCACGCAAACACTGTTAAGAATAAAATAACTATAAGTGTTCTGGATATACGAACAACATTTCAGATCATACAGACTATTTCCCGCATAGGTGGAGTCCGAAACTCTTTATTCCGGGTGTCTTTCCAAGAACCCACGAGTAAGAGAGGGTGCGCCATGCTGAAAATCGATTGGCGGGCGCCGGCGGCCTACAAGCACACGCGAACGATCCCTGCCGCCGGTTTCGCCTGGGAATATCTGCGTCGCAACGACGATTACCGAGAGGATTTCCAGCTTCTCGTCCGTGCGAAACGCCCGGATGCAACCGAGTTGGAAGCCTTCGCCCGACGCTGGGGTTTGCGATTTCCCGCACGATCCCGACGCCGCGCCTGACCGCGACCCGCTGTTCTGGTCACCCCGGTTTCAGCCGCAAGCCGTCAAACTCGTGCCAACCGAACCGGATGAGACGACAAGCCAGCCGACCGTCGTTCTCGCCCATATCGACGGCCTCGACTTGCGCCGCGCCGCCGATGGCTGGCACGGCATCTGGCAGGCGGATGGCGTCGAGCACCAATTCTGGCTGTCCCAATCCGTGCCGGATGCGGCGGCGTTCTACGCCGTCGAACTGCCTCTGGACGACTTCATGGAGCTTCGCGCCCATGCGGCCCGGCGCTTCTGGCGATCCCTCAAAGGCCGAACACCTGGCCCTGACTTCCGCAGCTTGCCCGCCCAGCTCCGGCAATGGCATATCCTGTCCCTGCGCGCCCTCGACGCCCGGCTGCGCGGCGAGAGCTATCGCACCATTGCCGAAGTCCTGCTTGGCTTTCGGGGCACGAAGGAAGATTTCGAGAGCGATCCGAGCAAGAACAAGGCGCGTCGCCTCGTCGCCCACGGCATCAGGATGATGCGCGGCGGCTACCGGCTCCTGCTGCACTATCCCATCAAAGTTCAAACAAAGTAAGGTATCATGCCGTCAGCGCGATCTGCCATCAAAGTTCAAACAAAGTAAGGTATCATGCCGTCAGCGCGATCTGATCGGTAGCGGCAACAATTGCCGACCTTCACGCGATGCGCGGCAAATGGCTCCTTCGGGCCCTTAGTCACGGATGCTGCAGTAGGCACGAATGGCGGCTATGCGCGAGGTGGAAATACTGTGCCAGTCTCTATACACTCAAGAAGGATATCGAAAAATTTTTGAGCGACAGAATGAGGCTGGACGATGTGCCTCCGCCGTTGTGAAGGTTTCCAATGCGACAAACACCCTATGCAGCGCCTGACAGTTTTGATCCTCCCGCTGAGAACCGTCTCTATCCCAAGCTATTCGAAATTCATCGCGAGGTTCACGGGTTATCTCAGGACTTGGACAACCTCTCACGACTTCTTGAGATTCAGAGGCGGTTAATTGATGCGATTTCGGAGGCAGAAAGGGAAATTAGAGGAGCCAAGAGAGACAATGGGGATCCTCGGGAATGGCAATACGTCCGATACAATTTTCTGTGCCTTGGGGATTGCTTGGCGTTTCTCTACGTGGACAGGTTTGCATTGAAGCAGACCTTTTTCGATGTGGATACTGTGAACCCCAAGCAATCTGGTGGTTTCATCATAGACAAGGCCGGCGCCGCTGCAGAGGTATCTCTTTTGGAAACTGCTATCTCGCATAAGATTCCAGCCGTACTATGTGACATCACAAACGTGCTGCGCTACGGCGATATTTGCCTGTTGGGAGACAGTGATCCTGTTCCTATTGAGGTTAAATCATCCACGACGAAAGACAGCCGAAGCAAACGCCAAAAACAGAAGTTAAAATCTCTTTTTACATTTCTTGCGCTGGATCGCAGTGATGGTTTTCGAGGTCTTCCAGGTACAACTTTCAGGGCGGAGTTTGCAGTTCCTCCAAAATCATACTCTGGACAACTACAAGCGGCCATCCAACAAGCAAGCGGGGTTGGCTCCACGAGCTTTGAGGTTGATGGGTGCCTGAAGGTTGTCGTCATTATAGAGGATACCCCAGACTACGATGTGCTCTTCAGTGGCTTTGGTTCATCAAGGGTTCTGGTGAATGCTGTCAATCAGATCAAAACCAACAAGATTTGGGGTTGTTATTACCCGTATCCTTTAACTCTTTCAGAGCCCGCGCATTATGAAGGATTTGTTAAGGGGAAAATTCACATCTTCACATTTCTCGACATGGCGGCCTTTGAGGATAATTTGGCACTTGAGGGCACAAGGCTGTCCGTCGAGGCAGACGAAAATGACATTCAGTGCCAAATTCATTTTTCGAATTTGTTCGCGGACGACAAAGAAGCTTACTTCATTATTGGGGAGCATATGATGTGCCGCATGTGGACGGATTTCTTGTGTCCAAGTTGGGTCGTTCAGAACTCAGTATCTTCGGTAGTAAATAATGCGGAAGCGATTAGGAGGGCAGCCGATCCATCACAATGCTAGTAAGTTCTGATCGCTTGGGTGGCCCGCTTGACTCCTAAGTCAAGTGTGCAGAGCCGCTGAACCGCTCCGGGTTTGCCGGAGGCTCCAACTCTTGAGTAGGATGGAGCATCATGAGCAAGACAACGAACAAATATTCCCCTGAAGTGCGCGAGCGAGCGGTTCGTATGGTTTTGGACAACGCCGGTCAGCATGAGAGCCGCTGGCAAGCGATCGTATCGATCTCGGCGAAGATAGGCTGTTCGACGAACACGCTGAATGACTGGGTCAAAAAGGCAGAGATTGATCGTGGCGACCGTGCTGGGGTCAGTACCGAGATGGCCGAGAAGATGAAGGCGCTGGAGCGCGAGAACCGCGAACTCAAGCAGGCGAATGAGATCCTGCGGAAGGCGTCGGCGTATTTTGCGATGGCGGAGCTCGACCGCCGACCGAAGTCATGATCGCCTTTATCGACGATTATCGTGGAGAGCTCGGGGTCGAGCCGATCTGCAAGCACCTGCCGATTGCCCCGTCCACATACTACGATCATCTGGCCAAACGGGCCGACCCTGATCTGCGCTCGGATCGGTTCAAGCGCGACGACGAGCTTCGCCCCGAGATCGAGCGCGTGTTCGATGAGAATTACAAGGTCTATGGCGTGCGCAAAGTCTGGCGCCAGATGCGGCGGGAAGGATTTGATGTGGCCCGATGCACGATAGCCCGGTTGATGAAGGATTTGGGCCTGCAGGGCGTCATCCGGGGCAAGCCGCATAAAACGACGATCCCTGACAAGAAGCAGCCGTGCCCGATGGACAAGGTAAACCGGCAATTCCGGGTGCCGGCACCGAACATGCTCTGGGTCAGCGATTTCACCTATGTCGCCACCTGGCAAGGGTTCGTTTATGTGGCATTCGTGATCGACACGTTCGCGCGCCGGATCGTTGGGTGGCGCGTCAGCCGCACGGCTCACACAGGCTTCGTTCTCGACGCTTTGGAACAGGCTGTTCATCAGCGGCAGCCTGGTGTGGGACTGATCCATCACTCAGACCGCGGATCGCAATACCTGGCGATAAAATACACCGAACGCTTGGCCGAGGCAGGAATCGAACCCTCGGTCGGCAGCGTCGGTGACAGCTATGACAACGCTTTGGCCGAGACAATCAATGGTCTCTTCAAGGCGGAGGTCATCCACCGCCGTGGCCCGTGGCGCAGTCTGGACGCCGTGGAATACGCCACTCTGGAATGGGTCGACTGGTTCAACAATCGCCGCCTCCTCGAGCCCATCGGGAACATCCCACCAGCGGAAGCAGAGGCAAACTTCTACGCAGCTCTGGTAACTAAGACCATAGCCGCATAACTTAAACCAAACAGCCTCCGGCAAACCCGGAGCGGTTCACCGCCATTGGCGCAACCGCAGCGAATTCACACTCTGTCCCGCAGACCCGAACTTGGAAGCGGCCACAGCGAACGTCGGTAGTTACCCGACTAGACCTGAGCCCGGCGCTGTCGCGGGCATGTTGAACGGCTTCGAGCCCGCATACCGACCAGAATACTTTTCACACCTTAATTTGCGGCGGCCTGTTCCAGTATCCGCTTGTAACCCTCACGCGAAAGCCATTGCGCGCGTTCGAGATGGCTTTGCCAGCATCGGCGTGTCCTGAACTCGTCGCCGACCGGATCGCGGTGCAGCACGATTTGCGCCACTTCCTTCCAGTCCGCGCCTTCCGCCTTCGCGTCGAGCAGCCGCAGATAGGTCACGAAATGCGCTTCGTCGTAGGGCGTGATGTCGTTTCCCGCTGGCGCTTCATCGTCCACATCGGGATCGAGTTCGACGGGCGTTCGCATCGTCATTCCCCTTCTACCGGAAGAGCCGCGGCTTGCGGTGCGCCCCCGCAATTGGCCCCTCTGACCTGGTGATCGGGGAGTTAGTAACCGTCACGAAACGGCCCCGTGGCCTTTAGGCGGGCAGCCCTGGACATGCGCCACGGGCTCCCCGACCATAAGGTCAAGGAGTGCGGTGCCGTCATGGCCAGCACCAGCCATTCGTGAGGGGTTACTAAGCCCCAGAGCAGCGCGTCTGCTCCGCGTTCAGTCTTAACCGACCCACACCGGATTGTCTTCGCCGAATTGGCACGATCCCCGCTGTCACGCTGAATCTCTCCATCTTTTCAGTCTGATCCCGCCCCGGAGGGGGGTGCCGCCAGCGCGCGTGCCCAAATGCGGCACGCTACAGGCCGCCGGTCCCTCGCCATGGTTCGCCATAGCGCGCCGCCGTCATCGGCAGCGCCATCCGCTGACGAACCGGAGGTAATCCATGGCGAACCGCCGCAATGCGGACCTGCCGCCGCGCCTTCTGCGCACAAAGGAAGCCGCACGCTTCCTCGGCATTTCGATCCGCACCCTTGAAAAGCACCGCACCTACGGAACCGGCCCGCTCTATCGAAAGATCGGCGGCCGTGTCCTCTATACCCTGCGCGATCTGGAAGACTGGAGCGCCATCGGCACGCGCAAATCCACCAGCGACACAAGCGCCGGCACCGTCTTTGCCGCGCGCCCGCTCACCCCCGAAGAGCGGGACGAGTGCTGAATGCTGCGCGACGACGATGACAGCCCCGCGCAGCCGACCGACACCAGCGAGCGCAGCCGCCTCGACCCCTTTGTGGTCGCGACCGGCGACGCTGCCCCGCGCGACCAGCGCGATCTGATGGAACGGCCGTTCTTCTCATTGGCGAAGCGGCCCCGCACAAAACCGATCCTCTACCGGGCCGCTGATGTAGAGGTGCAGGTATTCGCCATGCCCGAACACGGCATGGCGACGATCTGGGATGCCGATCTGCTGATCTGGGCTGCAAGCCAGATCGTCGCGGCCGAAAACAGCGGTTTCGCCACGTCGCGCTTCTTCCGCTTCATGCCTTACCAGGTCCTGCGCGCTGTGGGGCGGGCCACCGGCAACCGGGATTACCTGTTGCTCAAGGCCGCGCTCGCCCGCCTGCAATCTACCGTCATCGCTACGACGATCCGCAACGGCAAGCATTGGCGGCGACGGCAATTCTCATGGATCAACGAGTGGGAGGAAATGACGACGCGCACCGGGCGCGTCGAGGGCATGGAGTTCGTCCTGCCCGAATGGTTCTACAACAGCGTCATCGACCGCTCGCTGGTGCTGACCATCGACCCGGCCTATTTCCGGCTGACCGGCGGCATTGAGCGGTGGCTGTATCGCGTCGCCCGCAAGCACGCCGGACGCCAGCCCGAGGGCTGGGCGTTCGAGATTTCCCACCTGCACCGGAAGTCCGGCAGCGCGGCGCGGCCTTCCGATTTCGCCCTCGACCTGCGCCGCCTCACCACCCGCCAGTCGCTGCCCGGCTATCGCCTCCAGATCGAATGGGAAGACGGGTGCGAACTGCTGCGCTTCGTCCCTGAAAATCTATCCACAGTGCCTGTGGAAACGCCTGTGAATCCCATCGGGACATTAGGCGCACGCAGTATCGGGACATTAGGCGCAAATCGCGCGCCGGACTCTATAGAAGACTCTAACAAAGAATCTAACTCTTCTTCTTTGAAGCGCGCACGCGCGACCCGTGGCGCCGGTGCCAGTGCTGATTTTAGCCGCCGAGGTGCGCCATGATCGTCGCGTTCCTCAATCAGAAAGGCGGCGTCGGCAAAACCACGCTGGCGCTGCATCTCGCCGGAGCCTGGGCGGCGCAAGGACAGCGTGTCGTCCTGATCGACGCCGATCCACAAGGCTCCGCGCTCGACTGGTCGCAGCGGCGCAGCCATGAGGGGTTGCCGAGGCTGTTCAGCACTATCGGCCTGGCCCGCGACACGCTGCACCGGGAAGCCCCGGAGCTGGCCCGCGATGCCGACATGATCGTCATCGACGGGCCGCCGCGTGTCGCCAGCCTCATGCGCTCGGCACTGCTCGCCGCCGACCTCGTGCTGATCCCGGTACAGCCATCGCCCTTCGATGGCTGGGCCTCGGCCGAGATGCTGGCGCTTCTCAGGGAGGCGCGCATCTACCGACCCGTGCTGGCCGCCCGCTTCGTCCTCAACCGCTGCAGCGCGCGCACCATCATCGCCCGCGAGACGGCCGAGACGTTGGCTGACCATGACCCGCCCTTGCTCGCAGCCACCATCGGCCAGCGCGTCGTCTTCGCCGACGCCGCGCAGTCCGGCCGGCTTGCATCCGAGATCGACGACGACAGCCCCGCCGCGCGCGAGATCGCGGCGCTGGCCGCCGAGATCGACCGGCTGCACATCGGGAGGGCCGCGCCATGACCGGGCGCACCCGCAAGCCCGGTTTCGCATCCCGGCCGGGCAATCCCGAGAGTTGGATCAGGGCGGCCGAAACGCCGCCGGGAGGCAAGCCCGCCGGCGAGGCGTTCACCGCCCGCCTGACCATCGACATCACGCCCGAGCTGCGCGGCCGCATCAAGGTCGCGGCCTTCCGGCGCGGCATCACCGTCACCGACATGCTGCGCGATCTGCTGGCGCGCGAATTTCCATCCTCCGAGGGAGATCAACCATGACCGGCAATGCGGCCCACCGCTTGCACGGCCGTCCGCTGCCGGACGGACCGGCGCCTTTCACCACATTGGTCGAACTGACCTTCCAGAAGCGCAAGGTCGAGCACTGGATACGCTTCGGCCGCAAGAGCTACGAACAGATCCTCGACCGCCGCCGCAGCATCGTCGGCTTCGCGCCGGGCAGCATCTTCGCCTTTGTCCGATGGGCGTCCGGCGAGCATGGCACGACCCTTTCCCGCATCGACATCGTGCGCGCCATCGGCCGCGGCGAACCGTTCCAGACGCTGCCCTTCGTCCGTCCCGGCGGCGACATCCTGTTGCGTCTCGATAGCTGGGCGAAGGTGCAGCGCGCCTTGCAGGCTATTGACGCCGTGGAAGCGCTCGGCCTCGATCCGGCCGACATATCCCCGGAGCACTGGCGGCATGTCCACAACCGTCTGACTGCCGGTCTGGAGCCGCACGCCTATACGCCGGAGCGACACGCCGCCTGGCTCGGCCGCCAGAGGATTGACCCGTGACGCGCCGCCGTATCCTCGCGGTAACGGCGCTGGCCGTCACCGGCATCGCAGCCGCCAGCGCCGCCGATCTTCCGACGAAACTGATCTGGAACGCCACGGCCAGCGCGCCCATCGGCTTCTACACGGTCGGGCCGGCCGACGCGCTCGACGTGCCGGAGCTGGTCGCCGTCATGCCGCCCGAACCGCTGGAGCGATTCATGGTCGAACGCGGCTATGTCAGGCGCGGCGTGCCGCTCCTGAAGCGCGTCCTCGGACTACCGGGACAGCGGGTTTGCCGTTTGCGATCCACGATCACGGTGGACGGGATCGAGATGGGCGAGGCGCTCGACCGCGACGGGATCGGCCGCGATCTGCCCGTCTGGCAGGGCTGCCGGACCATCGGCGACGGCGAACTCTTCCTGATGAACTGGGAGGTCCGCGACAGTCTCGACGGCCGTTATTTCGGACCCATCCCCGCAAGTTCCGTCATCGGCCGGGCGATGCCGCTCTGGACCGACGAGGAAGGCGACGGCCGCTACGAATGGCGCGCGCCGATCCAATGACCGCTTCCCCATCGGCGGGAGCGGTGCCCGCCGATGGTTTTTCAACCTCACCGCCAAGGAGACTGTCATGCCCCAGATTGGTGACTTCACGCGCGACGAGGCCGGCTTCATCGGACACCTCGGGACGCTCTTGCTGCATCAGGACATCATCATCGTCGCAAACCCGTCAGACGCGGAGAACGCGCCGGATTACCGTGTTCACCTCTTCGACGGCATGAGCGACGAAACCGGCCCGGAGGTCGGCGCAGCCTGGAAACGCACCGGCGAGAAGGCCGGCGAATACCTTTCCGTGCTGCTCGACGATCCCACATTCCCGCATCCGATCCGCGCCAATCTCTTCCAGAATGGTGACGACAAGGCGTCGTGGTCGCTGCACTGGAACCGTCCGAAACCGCGCGACGAGCGGGACTAAGGCCATGCGATCCCGCGTCATCCCCGCGCTCAAAACCCTCATCCCGTTGTTCGCGGAAAAGCCGTCTCATCCCGCCGTCCCGCTCAGGCGCAAGACGGCCGGCGCGCGCACCGAAGGTCAAGGGCGGCCATCGGCCGGCGCTTGCGCCTTGCCCTTGACCGCAGCGAGCACGCTGGCAGGCTGGCGTCGTGGCGGAGACAGGGCGGTATGGCACTATGCCGTTCTGATATTGACCGGTGTTCTGTCGTTCGGCGGCGCATCTGGTTTCGCGATCGCGCAAACGACGCCGGCCGTTCAGTCCGCCGTCGATCCCCACGCCCCCCACATTGCCGAAGCGGCGCGGCGCTTCGGAATTCCCGAGCACTGGATTGTCGCCGTGTTGCGCGCCGAAAGCGCGGGCGACGTGCGCGCGGTGTCATCAGCCGGCGCGATGGGGTTGATGCAGGTAATGCCCGACACTTGGGCGGGCCTGCGCATCCGTCATCGGCTCGGCCGCGATCCCTACGACCTGCGCGATAACATCCTCGCAGGCACGGCCTATCTGCGCGAGATGTTCGACCGCTACGGCAATGTCGCGGCGATGCTGGCGGCCTATAACGCCGGTCCCGGTCGCTACGATGAATACCTTGCGACCGGCCGCGCGTTGCCACCGGAGACGCGGGCTTATGTCGCCGCGCTTGCGCCGATCCTCGGCGGCGAGGCATCTCCCGATACAACGCCGCCACCGCCCGACTGGCGCGAAGCCCCGCTCTTCGTCACGCGCCCGGCCGACGCGCCGATTGTCGCCGCGCCGCCATCCGGGGCGCAATCCGGCGACGGCCGCGCAACCGTTCCGGTGCGCGGTCCCGTCGATGCGGAGCCGGAAACCGGCAGCATTTTCGTGGCCCGCGCCGACGACGAGGGAACGCCATGAGGACGGCGATCCAGCGCACGGCGCGATCCGTTCCGGTGTCCAGTCAGGCAGGTTTGCGCCCGTCTGGAATCCCAGCGGGAAGGACGGAAAGGGCGGTAAGAAGGGAGGGCAAGATTGAAGAACATGGCACCATGACGGGCCAGTTTTGGAAATTGTTGTTGTCTGCACACTGGTTAGGCGACCGTTTCCGGCACCAAGGTTTCGGGCGGCGGAGTGCCGCGACTTCGTGTAACGTCTTGGCTTTGCGGGGTTTCGTTCGGCACTATGGCCGCCGATTGCCCGATTTTCCGCGATTTCGGCCGGAGGCGCATCCATGAGCGCCGATGACGAAAACCGCTTCCGGCCAAGGCCCGGCCGTATCCGCTCCGATGCGCCACGCGCGGGCAAGGCCAAGAGCTTTCTGACGCAGGCGAAGAAACTCGCCCGGCAGCAGCGCCGCACCTCACCCCGCGTCGGTTTCGGAACGGCGGCGTTCACCCCAGCAACGCCAGCCGGTTCCCAAGTTGTCCTGTCGAGCGGCAAGGGCGTGAAGCGCGGGCGCGGCGCGGTCTTCGTCCGCACCCGCAATCTCGGCGGCGGCTGGAGCCACCGCCAGCCGGGCGCGCGGCGCGTCATGGTGCAGCAGCGCTACATCCTCCACCCTGGAAAGGGCCGGAAGGCGCAATCTCATCTGCGCTATATCCAGCGCGACGGCACCTCGCGTGACGGCGAGCGCGGCCAGCTCTACTCGGGCACCGAAGACCGAGCCGATGGTGACGCCTTCCTTGAACGCGGCCAGGACGACCGTCACCAGTTCCGGTTCATCGTCTCCCCCGAGGACGGGGCAGAGCTGTCGGACCTCACGACCTATACTCGCGACCTCATGGGCCGGATGGAAGCCGACCTCGGCACCCGACTCGATTGGGTGGCGGTCAATCACTACAATACCGGCCATCCCCATGTGCATGTCATCCTCCGCGGCAAGGACGATCTGGGGGAGGATCTGGTCATCAACGGCGATTACATCGTTCATGGTATCCGCGAGCGGGCCTGCGAGTTGGCGACGCTGGAACTCGGTCATGTCAGCGAGATCGAGCAAACCCGTAAGCTCACCGCCGAGATAGATCAGGACCGTTTCACCCGCATCGACCGGGCGATGGTCGAGGAAGCCGATGGGCGGTTCCTTGACCTGCGCCATGAACCCGGAGAGCCGAAGCGGCAGTTCGAGCGCACGCTTCGCCTGCGTCGGCTTTCCAAGCTGGGGCGGATGGGCCTCGCCACCGAACATGCCCCCGGTGTCTGGGAATTGAACGAGCGGCTGGAACCGACCCTGCGCGAGCTGGGCGAGCGCGGCGACATCATCCGCACCATGCAAAGATCGCTCGCCGCCGATGGGCTTGAGCGCGATCCCATGACCTTCCGCATCCATGAGGGCGCACCCGCAACGCCTGTCACCGGCCGCGTCCTCGACAAATATCTCGCCAACGAGCTGGGCGACAATCTCACCGTGGTCGTGGACGGGATCGACGGGCGCACGCACCACATCGCCAATATCGACCCCATGCAGTTGGAGGACGCCCGGATCGGCAGCGTCATCGAGATCGGACGTGCCGAGGCGACGGCCCGGCCGTCCGACCGCACCATTGCGACAATCGCCGAGGATGGCATTTACCGGCCGAGCCGGCATCTGGAGCAGGCGAAGTTCGAGGGCCGCGTTCCGGGCGGCGACTACGAGGGCTATGTCGATGCCCATGTCCGCCGGCTGGAGGCGCTGCGCCGGGCCGGGATCGCGGAGCGGATCGACGCCGACCAATGGCGCATCTCCGAGGACTTCGAGAGCCGTGCCGCCGCCTATGATGCCCGCCGCACCCGGCGGGCTAGCGTTCGCGTCCTGTCGGCCTTCGATCTGGAAAACCAGATCGGCGCAGACGGCGTGACTTGGCTGGACCGCCGGATGATCCACGGCGAGACCGCCGACCTTGCGTCGGCGGGTTTCGGTCAGGAGGTGCGCGAAGCCATGGACCAGCGCCGCGAGCACCACATCGAACAGCGCGACGCTACCCGCGCACGCGACGGCCGCGTATTCTACCGGCGCAGCCTTCTCGCCACCCTGCGCGAACGGGAGGTTGCCCGCGTTGGTGCGGAGATGGTGGAGAGCAAGGGGCTGGCGTTCCGCGCAGCCACTGACGGCGAGACGTCAGCGGCAAGTTCACCGGCACCGTGCAACTATCCAGCGGCAAGTTCGCCGTGGTCGAAAAGAGCCACGAGTTCACCCTTGTCCCGTGGCGGCCGCTCATTGACCGGCAGATCGGCCGCGAGGTGATGGGCGTCGTGCAAGGCGGATCGGTGTCGTGGCAGTTGGGCCGGCAGAGGGGATTGAGCCGGTAGGTAAAAACTTCCACGGACGACGTCGCGGAACATAGAGTGACGAGAAACAAAACGGTGCGACACGTTTCCCGTGCTGTGATGGCGCGACAGCCTTCGGCAAAATAGCAGAAGCTGCCCAATCTGTTCGCTAGCGGGGCTGGCGACTATCGCGCCTTGATAGACTTGATTAAGCCGGGCACGGTCTTCCACAATTCTGCGAACATCGGCTCGTCGCGATGCCGGATGATGACTTCGCCCAAAAGCTTGAGTCCGATCGCCAAGGCCGGTGCCTCTTTCTCTGAAACGATGTCGGCGCTGCGCACGCGTTCTACCGTCGCGACGAGGTCGTCATGGCTCTCGACGGCAAAGACAAGTGCCGGTTCATGCTCCTTACCGGCGGCAGCAATCGAAATCGTATAGTGGTGGGTCATTGCCCATTCTCCTGCTTCACTCTGTGACATGATTTGCCGTGCGCTCTGCTCGCGCACCGTTGAGAAAGAGCTTCACGGCCGTCCGCGCCCTGAGATCGAGCTCCGTGGGCGTCGGCGGCCGGCCGATCTGCAGGACGGCCTGCAGGTGGATGTCTCCACGCAGCATCGCGAGGAACCGGCGGGCGGCGGCTTCGCAGTCGGCGAGTTCGATATGCCCGTCGCGGACTGCTCTCTCTAGGATCCTGGAGATGACGGCTATCGCGCGTTTGGGACCGTGTTCCGCATAGACGCGTGTGGCGGCGGGATAGCGCTCCGCCTCAAGGATCGCTGTGTAGCAGACCTCGATAAGCGAAGGCGTCATCATCGCTTCGAGCAGGTTGCGCCCGATGATCGTCAGAAGTTCTTCCAAGGGAAGCGATAGCTGGTCCGCGCTTACGGCGAGCGCGTTGGCGGAATGCTGTCCAATGACTTTCGTGAACTGCTCGACGAGCAGATCTTCGACATTCTCGCGACGGGTTGACGTCTCCCGAAGCAGGCGACGGAAGAGTCCCTGCGGAGTCCAGGTCCAACTCCGGCGGCCGAGTACAAAGGCAACAAGGACGGCGCAGTTCGACCAGCCGCGGAACTGGCTGGCGTTTCCCGGCACCGCTTCGCGGACTCTGAGGATGTCGCCGGTGCCGCCCCAGCGCAGGAATTTCACGGCGTCCGCCGGCGGCAGGATCGTCACCATCATGCGCGTCCACCAGGGTTCGACGAGAAGCCAACTTCCGGTGCTCGTCGGTCGCATTGCGAAGACGTGCTTATGATTGCTGAACACGAAGCGATGCCACCATTGCGCCTGAAGGCCCGGAACGAAGCAGATGATCCAGTCGACCGGCGGGACGGTGACGAGTGAGCCGTTCTCGTCGATGCTGTTGACGAGGTCTCGCGGAACGCCCGTCACCGCCTTTTGCTCAAGCTCTGGATTGTCCCGGCGGTGCAGCCAGCCGGCACGCGTCTGCGCCGTATCGTCGACCGGGATCATCGCGTCCGCCCTCGCTTGCAGCCGTGCAGGACGAGATCGACGCTGGCCGCGACCGCGCCCGCCTCGTCAGATGCCGATGAGCCGGCCGGATGCAGCACGAGCGCCTCATAGAGCGGCTCTCTGAGCATTCCGAGCAACTGCTCCGCCGCCAGATGCGTCTCAGGAACCTTGAGTACGCCCGCCACGTCCGCCTTGGTGAAAAACTGGCTCAGTTCGAAGCTGACGGAGGACGGGCCGGCGTCGTAGACGCGTCTTCTCAGATCGGGGCTGCGGGCGCCTTCCGCGATCATCAAACGTACAAGCGCGATCATGGAGGTGGAGTATTCATTCCATGCCAGCTTTCCGAAGTCGATCAGAACACTACGTGCAGACTGGAGATTGACGATCCTTCGGCAGTCGCGGAGGGGAGCGGAAAGGAAAGCCGCCTTACGCTCCGCTATCGTGACGAGGAGGTCGTCGATGCTGCCGAACGTGAAGAGGATGTCAGGCCTGGAATATCCGCTGCGCTCAATGATCCGATCGATGCCGATGACAGTGCCGCCCGCGTCATTCAGGCTCGCACTCAGCCTTTGCAGCATGTCGCCGCGCTTTATGCGTCCGTTCTCAGGCCGCTCAATGCCTTCATCGTCCAAGTCGAGTTCCTTCCGATGTTGAGGACCGCCGGCGGTGCGCCTTTGCCGCGCGGGAGAGAGCGATCTTGATGGCGATGAGCAACGGTGCGGCCACAACGAAGAGCAGAGCAATGGCGTTGAAGGCCGTATCGAATGCGATAACGGTCGATTGAACGCCGACGGTGCGACCCAGAAGCATCAACGCAGCCTTGCCTGCGGCGGCAGCGTCCATTCCTCTGCCGACAAGCATTGACGTTGTGGTGGCGATACGCTCCGTGACGGCCGGCGTGCCGGCGGTGATATGCGCGCCGAGTACGGCCTGATTTCCCGCGCTGTGATGCTCGATAAGCGTCTGGAGCGCCGCCACACCTATCAACCCCCCTAACTGGCGCCCGGCGTTGAACAAGCCGATGCCAGACGCCAGGCTCTGGTTCGGGAGGCCGCAGAAGGCGATGAGCTGGATCGAAAGGAATAGGAAGCCGAGCCCCAATCCCCGCAGGAGGATTGCGAGCATCATGTCGTTCGAACCGCTCTGGCTCGTCGAGCCGGAGAGCATCCACATTGCGATCATGATCAAGAGAATGCCGAACGGCACCGTCGCGATCGGAGGAATCTTCCCCGCTTGCATGAGAAAAGCTGCCAGGACCAATGCCGCGATGAACAGGCCGCCGCTCGGAAACAGGAGTTGTCCGGCATCAGTCGGCGTGAACGCCAGAACGGACACGGCGAATGAGGGGATGAGGAAAGCACTTCCAAAGAGGGCGGCGCCTGCGACGAAGCTGACAACGAAGGCAAAGGTGAAGTCGTCGGTCCGGAAAGCGCCGAAGTCGAAGAGAGTTCGATCTCCGGCGGCGAGCTCTCGCGCGGCAAATGCCAGGAATGTCGCGGCGGCGGCACCCGTCAGCCAGACTATCCTGGATTCCTCGAACCAGTCCCAGCGACTTCCCTGGCTGCAAATGTATGCGACACAGGCGAGGGTTCCTGAGAGCAACACGAAGCCCAGCCAGTCGAAGCGCCGTCTCGGCAATGGCGGGAGGGACCGCTCGTTCGCCATCAAGAGGAAGCCTGCCGCCGCGATGGCGATCGGGGCATTGGCGAAAAAGATCCATGTCCACGACCGGTTGTCGAGCAGCCACCCCTGTAGAGCCGGAGCAAGAGTCGCGGGAGCCACCACCGATCCCATGGCAAACAGCGCCTGTACGAAGGGCTGTTGCGACCGAGGATATGCGAGGAAGAGCAAGGTCTGGCCCGAGACGAGCAGAATTCCGCCGGAAAAGCCTTGCAGGACGCGCAACACCACCAGGGTTTCAAGATCGACGGTGAATGCGGCGAACAGGCATGCCGCGGCCATGGTGAGTGTCGAGGCAAGTACGAGCCGGCGCGGATCGAAGCGGGCGATAAACCATGGCGCGGCGATGAAACCCATCAGTTTGAGCGCCGTATAGCCGATGTCTAGCCAAGCGAACTCGTCCGGCGTGGCGTAGGTATCACCGATGATGTCGCCGCGTCCGAGCGAGAGGACGGTGCTCGCGACAGCCTCCGTGATGGCCGCGAGAACGATTCCTGCGATCAGCATCCAGCCAGCTTGCCCCGATACGGATCTCGGTTCGGAAGCGGCGAGCGCTGTCATGAGCCGCTCCCCTGTTTCACCTCGATCCGTGCCGACAGGCCGGGGACGATGCGGCCGGGGAGTGGATTGTTCACGAGACGGATCTTGACCGGAACACGCTGGACCACCCGGACAAAGTTGCCGGTCGCGTTATCGGAGGGCAGCAGGCTGAAGGCCGATCCGCTGCCGGGGGCGAGGCTGTCCACAACGCCATCGAACGTCCGACCCGGATAGCCGTCGATGAGAATGCTTACCTGTTGACCGGGCTGAATATCGCCGACCTGGGTTTCCTTGAAATTCGCCACCAGCCAAACGTCATCGACCGGGACGATGTCGAGCAGCGGCGCGCCCGGAGACACCAGCCGTCCGACCCTGACTTGCCGATTCCCAATCACGCCGCCGACTGGGGCGCGAACGACCGTGTTCTCGAGATCAATCCTGGCGAGGTCGCGTGCCGCCTCCGCTTGCGCGACGGCAGCCTCCGCGGCCTCGCGCTGGGTCGTGAGCACATTGAGACGCTTTTGCTGCGCATCAAGCGCGGCCTCCGCGGCGGCAACACCCGCCTCAGCCTGCGTGCGAGCGGCGTCGCTCTGGTCCACCTGAGCTTGGCTCACAGCATTCGTTCGAACCAGTTCCCGTTGGCGCTCGCTTGTCTTGGTGGCGAGGCCAAGTGCAGCGACGGCGGAATCTCGCTGTGCTTCAGCCTGTCGAATCGTCGCCTGTTGCAGATCGGTCTGAGCCTTTGCGTTCGCTAGTTGAGCCTGGGCCGCTTGAACATTGGCTTCCGCTTGCGCCAGGCGCGCCCGATAGTCCCGATCGTCGATCCGAAAGAGGACATCGCCGGCCTTTACCGACTGATTGTCGTGGACCTCGACCGCGGTGACATAGCCGCCGACCTTAGGCGCAAGAGACGTGACGTCGCCGCGGACATAGGCGTTGTCGGTCGAGATGTCGGTGCCCGATCGCACCCAGATCCAGGCCGTTGCCGCAAGAGCGATTGCGGCAGCGCAGAGCAGCCCGCCGACGAGTTTCTTCCTGTTGAGCCGCGCCACGCTGGCCTCCGGTAATGAGTGTTACCATTGACAGATATGGTAATGCTTGTTACCAGTCAAGCATATTTCGGAATGTGAGGCGAATGATGGTTGCTGCGAAGTCAAGGCGCGCACCGGGTCGTCGCGAGCGATTGCTCGCCGCTGCGGCTGAGTTGTTTTTTGAGCAGGGCTACGCCGCGACGAGTATCGACGCGATCATCGAGCGCGCCGGCGGATCAAAGCGCAACATCTACAACGAGTTCGGCAATAAAGAGGGCCTATTCGCCGCAATCGTCAGTACATCTGCTGAAAAAGCTCTTTCTTCTCTCGTGATTGACGAGATCGAAGGCCGACACCTGCGCGACATCCTCATTGCGTTCGGCCATCAGCTCATGACGATCTACATGTCACCGGCCTTGATCGGCATCTATCGGACCATCGTTGCGGAGGCGAGCAGGTATCCGGACCTTGGACAGAAGTTCTACCAATCCGGGCCCGATCGGGCCACGAACCGGCTCGCCGAGGTGCTGGAGGCGGCCAAGGCACGAGGCGAGATACATACCGATGACTGCATTCGCACGGCGGGCCACTTCGTGGCTTTGATTCGCGACAACGTTCACTTGCAGGTTGTCCTCGCACTTCGGCCCGCGCCCGATGAGAAGGAAATGCAGGAGGCGGTACTTTCAGCGGTCAACCTTTTCTTGAACGGGGTGGAACCTCGCTGAACGGCTGGTTGCAGCGTAACAGGTATTCGCGATCATGCGCCGGCGTTTCCCCAAGGGTCCACAGCTAGATCAACATTCTCTAATACGGCGGGGGCGCATACCTCTTGCCTCGCTCCTTCACACAATAACGGTGGCTGAATATCTAAACTTCCGCCACGCCGCCAAAGCGCTCGGCGTCAGCCTGTCGAGCGTCAGCACCCGCGTGAAGACGCTGGAGGAAGACCTTGGCGTGCCGCTGTTCGAGCGCCACGCACGGGGTGTTCGGCTTACCGAGGCTGGCAGGTATTTTGTCGAACAGGTCGCGGTCGGCGTCGACCAACTCGACCATGCCGTAAAGACCGCCGGCATGATCGCATCGGGGGAATTGGGCTGCCTGCGGATAGGCGTCCATGCCCTGATACCCCGCAGCTTTCTCGCAGACTTGATCGGCCGATACCGTGAAGATCACCCCCATATAAAGGTCGAAGTGACGGAGGGCCCGGCCAGGGATGCTGTGATGCAACTTCGTGCCGATCGGCTGGACATCGTGTTCGTCGCCGGTGCACCCAAGCTGCCCGATTGTCATTCCCGGCCGCTATGGACCGAATCGCTAATGGCGGTGCTACCGCAGAGACATCGGCTCGCTAAACAGCCAACTGTCACTTGGGCCGATTTAGTCAACGAAACCTTCCTTGTTCGCCATGGCGGCACCGGCCCACAAGTACAAGAACATATCGTCCTGCGTCTCGCCGGGCGCTGGCATCCGGCCACAGTTCACCGCTTCGACGTCGAGCGCGGCACGCTGCTATCAATGGTCGGCCAAGGCTTTGGCATCACCATCGTCGGGGAGGCTACCTCGCTGCTGCCAATCTCGGATGTCGTCTTCCTGCCTATTGCCGACGAGCCGGAGCCAATTTCCTTTTCCGCCATTTGGTCGCCGTTCAATCGGAATGCCGCGATCCGCAATATGCTCGCCCTTGCACGAGAATTGGCACGTTGCCGCGATTCGTCTCGCGCCGTCCCACACCACGAGTGACGCAGCCGGCCGTTCCGCCTCAGGCCATCCTATTTGCCGCCGAAAGTATCCGGCAGCCCTCTCGGACCCACTTTCCTGTTGCCACTGCCGCAAATGCTTATTCTCTGATCGGCTCCGTCTCTTTTACCGACTGGAGCCCGTATGCGCGGAGGCCGAATCCTTTGGGGTCAGATTGCCGTCGTCTTCACCATCGTTCTGGTGATGACCTGGGCCGCAACGCAATGGGTTGCCT
The DNA here is from genome assembly GCF_000819565.1 of Celeribacter indicus. NCBI lineage: Bacteria > Pseudomonadati > Pseudomonadota > Alphaproteobacteria > Rhodobacterales > Roseobacteraceae > Celeribacter > Celeribacter indicus. Next base: position 1,776,872 of record NZ_CP004393.1, on the reverse strand, counting down.
TCCGCCTCGGCTTTCAGCCGCAGCTTGGAAATCCGTGGTTCGAGCTAATCGGACTGCCGATCTATTACCCGCCGGCCTTCTTCTGGTGGTGGTTTTCGTTCGACGCCTACGCGCCGTCGATCTTCGTCGAGGGCGCGATCATCGCCGCGTCCGGCGGTTTCATCGCTATCGCCGCCGCCATCCTCATGTCGATCATCCGAGCGCGGGAGGCAAAGAACGTCGTCACCTATGGTTCGGCGCGATGGGCCGAGGATCGCGAAATCCGCGCGGTCGGATTGCTCGGCCCCGATGGCGTCCTGCTCGGCCGTTACGAACGCGACTATCTGCGCCATGATGGTCCCGAGCATGTCCTTTGCTTTGCCCCGACGCGCAGCGGCAAGGGCGTCGGGCTGGTCGTGCCGACGCTGTTGACTTGGCCGGGAAGCTGTATCGTCCACGACATCAAGGGCGAGAACTGGACGCTGACGGCAGGCTTCCGGGCGAAGCATGGCCGCGTGCTGCTGTTCGATCCGACCAATGCCAGATCGTCAGCCTACAACCCGCTGCTGGAGGTTCGGCAAGGCGAATGGGAAGTCCGCGACGTTCAGAACATCGCGGATATTCTCGTCGATCCCGAGGGCAGCCTCGACAAACGCAACCATTGGGAAAAGACCTCCCATAGCCTGCTGGTCGGCGCGATCCTGCATGTTCTTTATGCGGAGAAGGACAAGACCCTGGCAGGCGTCGCCAACTTCCTGTCCGATCCACGCCGTCCGATCGAGGCGACCTTGCGCGCGATGATGGACACGCCGCATCTGGGCGAGGAAGGCGTGCATCCCGTCATCGCGTCATCGGCGCGAGAACTTCTGAACAAGTCTGAGAACGAACGGTCGGGCGTGTTGTCTACGGCCATGTCTTTCCTCGGTCTTTATCGCGATCCTGTCGTGGCGCGGGTGACGGCGCGATGCGACTGGCGCATTGCCGATCTGGTCGGCAGCAAGGAGCCGGTCAGCCTCTACCTTGTTGTGCCTCCATCCGACATCAACCGCACCAAACCGCTTATCCGGCTCATCCTCAACCAGATCGGCCGCCGGCTGACCGAAGACTTGAACACGTCCGGCAAGCGCCACCGCCTATTGTTGATGCTGGACGAGTTTCCGGCGCTCGGCCGGCTCGACTTCTTTGAATCCGCGCTCGCCTTCATGGCCGGTTACGGTCTCAAGAGCTTCCTGATCGCGCAGAGCCTCAACCAGATAGAACGGGCCTACGGTCAGAACAATTCGATCCTCGACAACTGCCATGTCCGCGTCAGCTTCGCCACCAATGACGAACGCACGGCCAAGCGGGTGAGCGACGCGCTCGGCACCGCGACCGAGTTGCGCGATTCCACCAACTATGCCGGCCATCGCCTCGCACCCTGGCTGGGGCATTTGATGGTTTCACGGCAGGAGACGGCCCGGCCTTTGATGACGCCGGGCGAAATCATGCAGCTTCCGCCCACCGAAGAAATCGTCATGGTCGCGGGCACGCCGCCGATCCGCGCCACCAAGGCGCGCTATTTCGAGGACGTGCGGTTGCAGGAACGCATCCTGACCCCGCCCGACCTTTCCCCCGCACCGTTAGCGCCCAGACCATCGACCGATGATTGGTCCGGCCGCGTGGTCGCGGCGGAAAGCCGTTCCGCGACGGACGCCGCAGACGGGGCCGAGGGCGATCCGGCCAATGCCGGCATCCGCCGTGAACCGGAATTGCCCGAGCATGAGGAAATCGTTCCGCCGTCGTCTCCGGCGTGGGAGTTCGACATCCTTGACGATGAACCGGACCTGGACGCGGCCAAGGCCCGCGCGCTGCGTCAGCGTATGCGCGCGGTCGCCCGGCAAGCGTCGATGAACCCCGATGACGGCATTGAGCTTTGAGGAACCCGCTTATGGCCACACGAACCCGCATGAATGTCTATTTCGACCCCGAATTGCTGCAACAGGTTGAGATGCTGGCACTGCGCCGCAATGTCTCAAAGTCCGCCATCGTAGAGGCGTCCGTCGCCTCCTTCCTGTCCGGCGACGCGGCGGATCGGCTGGACGCGGCCATGACGCGCCGCCTGGACAGGCTCGGCCGACAAATGGACGGGCTCGACGAAGATCTCGCCGTGCTCGGCGAGACGCTTTCGCTGTTCGTCCAGTTCTGGCTGACGATCACGCCGCCGATCTCCGACACCGCGCAATCGTCCGCCCGCGCGAAAGGCGTGGAACGGTTCGAGGGCTTCATTCAGACCCTCGGCAAGCGGCTCGCCACCGGAGACAGGTTCCTCAAGGAGCTGTCGCGCGATGTCGATTCGCTTGGGGACAGTCCCGCGCAGCGGCCGTCCGACCCCGATAGCGACCGACCCTGAATTTTCAAACCGTCCTATTTGCCGCCGATCACCGCCGATGGCCGCACGCGCGTAAATAGTTGTTGAGTCAGCCAAAAATCAGGTTCTTTTAATCGACCCCAATGAGGGGACCGACTGTCGCGCGCCCCGTCGAAAGCGGGGCCGACATGACTGCCACATATCACAGACCGGAGGCGATCCAGCGCGGCGCGCGGATGTTGCGCACCGCGCTCGGCCCGGCCATTGCCCGGTTTCTGGAAGACCTGGCCGTGGTCGAGGTCATGTTGAACCCGGATGGCCGCATCTGGATCGACCGTCTTTCCGAAGGGCTGGCGGATACGGGCGAAACGATGTCGCCGGCCGATGGCGAGCGCATCGTGCGCCTGGTCGCACACCATGTCGGCGTCGAGGTTCATGCCCGCAGTCCTCGCGTCTCGGCCGAACTTCCCGAGAGCGGCGAACGCTTTGAAGGCTTGCTTCCCCCGGTGGTTTCCTCGCCGGCCTTCGCCATCCGCAAGCCGGCTGTCGCGGTGTTCAGCCTCGATGACTATGTGGCGGCCGGCATCATGTCTGCCGACCAAGCCGCGACGTTACGCGCGGCCGTTTCTTCCCGCGCCAACATCCTCGTGGCGGGTGGCACCAGCACCGGCAAGACCACACTGACCAACGCGCTTCTGGCCGAAGTCGCCAAGGGCGCGGATCGTGTCGTAATCATCGAAGACACGCGCGAGCTGCAATGCGCCGCGCCCAACCTTGTCGCTATGCGGACGAAAGACGGCGTGGCGACGCTTTCCGATCTGGTCCGTTCCTCGCTGCGCCTGCGCCCCGACCGTATCCCCATCGGCGAGGTGCGCGGATCGGAAGCACTCGACCTTCTCAAAGCCTGGGGAACGGGACACCCCGGCGGCATCGGCACCATCCATGCCGGATCAGGGATCGGCGCGCTGCGCCGGCTTGAACAGCTCATTCAAGAGGCTGTCGTCACCGTCCCGCGCGCCCTGATCGCCGAGACCATCGACCTTGTTGCCGTCCTTTCCGGGCGCGGTTCCGCGCGCCGGCTGGCCGAACTCGCCCGCGTCGAAGGGCTGGGACCGGACGGCGATTACCGCATCACGCACCCCGGGCCCTTGGCACCCCCAACCAGAACTGGAGACCCCGAATGATCCGTCATGCCATGCGCATCCGCCGCCACGTCGCCACGGTGGCGGCCGTCACCTATGTCAGCTTCTTCATGGCTCCGGCCGCCCATGCCTCGGGATCGTCGATGCCATGGGAGGCGCCGCTGCAATCCATCCTCGAATCCATCGAGGGGCCGGTCGCCAAGATCATCGCCGTCATCATCATCATCGTGACCGGCCTGACGCTGGCCTTCGGCGATACCAGCGGCGGCTTCCGTCGCCTGATCCAGATCGTGTTCGGCCTCAGCATCGCGTTCGCGGCGTCGAGCTTCTTCCTGTCGTTCTTCTCGTTTGGCGGCGGGGCGCTCGTTTGATGGCGGGCGGACTCGAACAGCTCGACGCGGTGCCGGGATTCACGGTTCCGGTTCACCGGGCGCTGACCGAGCATATCCTGCTCGGCGGCGCACCGAGAAGCATTGCCATCATGAACGGGACGCTCGCCGGGGCCGTGGGCCTCGGCCTGCGTCTCTGGCTGGTCGGCATTGCCATCTGGGCCATCGGCCATTTCGCGGCCGTGTGGGCGGCGAAGCGCGATCCCCAATTCATCGAAGTCGGGCGGCGGCATCTCCGCATCCCGGCTTTTCTGGCGGTGTGAGGGCGCGGCCATGATGAACCTTGCCGAATACCGCCGCACCGCCACCCGGCTCGCCGACTATCTGCCCTGGGCGGCGCTGGTCGGCTCTGGCGTCGTCTTGAACAAGGACGGCTCGTTCCAGCGGACGGCGAAGTTTCGCGGTCCCGATCTGGATTCCGCCGTCGCGGCCGAGCTGGTCGCCGTCGCCGGCCGCATCAACAACGCCGTGCGCCGTCTCGGCTCCGGCTGGAGCATCTTCGTCGAGGCGCAGCGTAGCGAAGCCGCAACCTATCCCGACAGCATGTTTCCCGATCCCGCGTCGGCGCTAGTCGATGCGGAGCGCAAGGCCGGTTTCGAGGAAGCGGGCTCGCATTTCGTGTGCGGCTACCTCCTGACCTTCCTCTGGCTGCCGCCGGCCGAGGAAGCGGCCCGCGCCGAAACATGGCTCTATGAGGGCCGCGAGAAAGCGGGCGTGGACCCGTGGGAACTGCTGCGCGGCTTCATCGACCGCACCGACCGCGTGTTGGCGCTGCTCGACGGCTTCATGCCCGAGTGCCGTTGGATGGATGACGGCGCGACGCTGACCTATCTCCATTCCACCATCTCGACCAACCGACATCGCGTGCGCGTGCCCGAGGTGCCCATGCACCTCGACGCGCTGCTTGCCGACCAGCCGTTGACCGGCGGGCTGGAGCCGCGCCTTGGCGACGCGCATCTCCGCGTCCTGACCATCGTGGGATTCCCGACCGCGACGACGCCGGGCCTGCTCGACGAAATGAACCGCCTGCCGTTCCCCTACAGGTGGAGCACGCGCGCGATCCTGCTCGACAAGACAGATGCGACCCGGCTGCTGACCCGCATCCGTCGCCAATGGTTCGCCAAGCGCAAGAGCGTCGCCGCGATCTTGAAAGAGGTCATGACGAACGAGGCGTCCGCTCTTGTGGACACCGACGCCGCCAACAAGGCGCTCGACGCCGACATGGCCTTGCAGGAACTCGGCGCGGACGTGGCGGGTATGGCCTACGTCACCGCCACGGTGACGGTATGGGATGCCGACCCGCGCGTGGCGCAAGAGAAGCTGCGCCTGGTCGAGAAGATCGTTCAGGGCCGCGACTTCACCGCCATGGCCGAAACCGTCAACGCCGTGGACGCATGGCTCGGCAGCCTGCCCGGACACGCCTACGCGAATGTCCGCCAACCGCCCATCAGCACTTTGAATCTCGCCCACATGATCCCGCTTTCGGCGGTGTGGGCGGGGCCGGAACGGGACGAGCATTTAGGCGACGCTCCATTGCTCTACGCCAGGACCGAAGGCTCAACCCCGTTCCGGCTAAGTCTCCATGTCGGCGATGTGGGCCACACGCTCGTCGTCGGCCCGACCGGCGCGGGCAAATCCGTGCTGCTGGCGCTCATGGCCTTGCAGTTCCGGCGCTATGCCGGTTCGCAGGTATTCGCCTTCGACTTCGGCGGCAGCATCCGCGCCGCGTCGCTCGCCATGGGCGGGGATTGGCACGATCTCGGCGGTGAATTGACCGATGCTTCCGAGACCTCCGTCTCGCTCCAGCCGCTTGCCCGTATCCACGACACCTATGAACGCGCATGGGCGGCGGACTGGGTTGCGGCCATCCTCATGCGTGAGGGGATCGCCATCACCCCCGAGGTCAAAGAGCATCTTTGGACGGCGCTGACCTCGCTGGCGTCCGCGCCGGTCGGAGAACGCACCATCACCGGCCTTGCGGTGCTGTTGCAATCCAACGATCTGAAACAGGCGCTCCGGCCGTTCTGCGTCGGCGGGGCCTATGGCCGGCTGCTCGACGCCGAAACAGAGCATTTGGGATCGGCGGACGTGCAAGCGTTCGAGATCGAGGGCCTTGTCGGGACCGGCGCGGCCCCGGCCGTGCTCGCCTATCTGTTCCATCGCATCGGCGATCGGCTCGATGGGCGGCCGACGCTGCTCATCATCGACGAGGGTTGGCTTGCGCTGGACGACGAGGGGTTCGCCGGCCAGCTCCGCGAATGGCTGAAAACGCTACGCAAGAAGAACGCCAGCGTCATCTTCGCCACGCAAAGCCTGTCCGACATTGACGGCAGCAACATCGCGCCCGCGATTATCGAGAACTGCCCGACGCGGCTCCTGCTGCCGAACGAGCGGGCCATCGAGCCGCAGATCACGGCTATCTATCGCCGCTTCGGCCTCAATGACCGCCAGATCGAGCTTGTCGCCCGCGCGACGCCGAAGCGGGAATACTACTGCCAGTCGCGGCGCGGCAATCGCCTGTTCGAGCTTGGCCTGTCCGAAGTCGGCCTCGCGCTTTGCGCCGCATCCGCCAAATCCGACCAGACGCTGATTGCGCAGATCGTCGCCGAACATGGCCGCGACGGCTTCCTCGCCGCATGGCTGCGCGAGCGCGGCGTCGATTGGGCGGCCGAGTTGATCCCGAACCTCACCAATCTCATCCCCCAGCCTGAAAAGGAGTCCACACAATGATTATCCGTTTCCCGACCCCTCGCGCCGCGTTGATCGCGGCGGCGGTCCTGGCCGTGCCCGTCGCACTGTCACCCATGCTGGCAAGCCCGGCACATGCGTGGCGCATCGTCTATGATCCGAGCAACTACGCGCAGAACGTGCTCACGGCCGCGCGCACGCTGGAGCAGATCAACAACCAGATCACCAGCCTCCAGAACGAAGCGCAGATGCTCATCAACCAGGCCCGCAATCTATCGAGCCTGCCGTATTCCTCGCTCCAGCAGCTCCAGCAGAACGTCCAGCGCACGCAGCAGCTTCTCGGCCAAGCGCAGAACATCGCGTTCGAGGTTGGCCAGATCGACCAGGCGTTCCAAAGCCAATACGGCAACGTCTCGCTGTCGGCGACCGACGCCCAGCTTGTCGCCGATGCGCGCGACCGTTGGCAAAACACGGTCGGCGGCTTGCAGGACGCCATGAAGGTGCAGGCGGGAGCGGTCGGCAACATCGACAGCAACCGCGCCGAGATGACCGCGCTGGTCGGCGAAAGCCAAGGCGCGACCGGGGCGCTGCAAGCCACGCAGGCCGGCAATCAGATCCTCGCCCTCCAGTCGCAGCAGCTTTCCGACCTGATCGCCATGCTCGCCGCCAACGGCCGGTCGGAAGCGCTGATCGAGGCCGAGCGTGCGACGGCCGCCGAACAGGGCCGTGTCCAGCGCGAGCGCTTCCTGACCCCCGGCAGCGGCTACCAGCCGGGCAACGCGCAAATGTTCAACGGCAACAACTGACCACGGGAGGAGCCGCCCATGGACGGCAAGATGCTGGCCCGGCTCGGGGCCGTCGTATTCGTCGCCATCGCCATCACCGCCACGGCTATTGAGATGACCCGCAAGGACGATCCCGCGCCGGTCAGCACCGCACTGGCGCTGCAACCGCCGGCCGATCCGCTCCGCGCGACGCTCCGCCGGTGCCAGCAGCTTGGGGTAGCGGCGACGAGCGAACCGGCCTGCCTCGCCGCATGGGCCGAGAGCCGCGACCGCTTTCTTGGCCGGACGCCCGCGCAGACCGCTCCGCGACAGAACGAGGAACAGTGATCCATGGGCGGAACCGGCGTCATCGACTCGTTTCTTGGGGTCTTCACCAGCTACATAGATTCCGGCTTCGGCCTGCTCGGTGGGGAAGTGGCGTTCATCGCCACCACCCTGATCGTCATCGATGTGACGCTGGCCGCGCTGTTCTGGGCCTGGGGCGCGGATGACGACATCATCGCGCGGCTGGTCAAGAAGACCCTGTTCGTCGGTGTCTTCGCCTACATCATCGGCAACTGGAACAACCTCGCCCGCATCGTCTTCGACTCATTCGCCGGTCTCGGTCTCATGGCGTCGGGAACCGGCTTTTCCGCTGCCGACCTCATGCGGCCCGGCCGGGTGGCACAGACCGGGCTGGATGCAGGACGGCCGTTGCTCGATTCCATTTCCGACCTGATGGGCTACTGGTCGTTCTTCGAGAACTTCATCCAGATCGCCTGCCTGCTGTTCGCTTGGGCGCTGGTCATCCTCGCCTTCTTCATTCTCGCCGTGCAACTCTTCGTCACGCTGATCGAGTTCAAGCTGACCACGCTGGCCGGCTTCGTGCTGATCCCCTTCGGCCTGTTCGGCAAGACCGCCTTCATGGCCGAGCGTGTGCTTGGCAACGTAATCTCTTCCGGCATCAAGGTTCTGGTCCTGGCCGTCATCATCGGCATCGGTTCGACGCTGTTCTCGCAATTCACGGCCGGTTTCGGCGGCGCGACCCCGACCATCGACGACGCCATGGCGATTGTGCTGGCAGCCCTGTCGCTGCTCGGCCTCGGCATCTTCGGACCTGGCATCGCCACCGGCATCGTCTCGGGCGGCCCGCAGCTCGGCGCGGGCGCGGCCGTGGGAACCGGGCTTGCCGCTGGCGGCATGGTGCTGGCGGGTGGTGCGGCGGCGGGTGGCGCGGCCATGCTCGGCGCGAAGGGCGGCGCTGCCGCTCTGTCCGGCCGGGTCGCGGCCGTTCGCGGCGGCGCGACGGCCGCAGGAGCCGCCTCCGCAGCCTACAGCCTCGGCTCGCTCGGCCAGACCGGCGCGACCGGCGTCGCCTCCGGCGTTGGCGGCGTCGCTCGCGCGGCAGGATCGGCAGCCGTCTCACCTTTGAAACGCGCTGTCTCCCGCGCGTCCGAAAGCGTCAAATCCAGTTTCTCCGAAGGCGCGAAGGCTGGGCTTAGTGCGAGTGGTGGCACATCCACCATGGGAACGGTCGGTGGGGCGGCGGAAGCATCCGCCCCGGCCGCGTCCGCCTCGGCCACAGGCGCACCGCCTGCCTGGGCGCAGCGGATGCGGCGCTCGCAGGCCATGAACCACGGCACGACCATGGCCGCGCACGCCGTCCGCTCCGGCGACAGCCACGGCACCGGCTCTTCCGTCAACCTTTCCGAAAGTGACCGCTCATGAGCATCTTCAAACGACCCGCAGCCCATTACGGCAAGACGCCGGAACCCGAGACCCCATATCAGAAGGCCGCGCAGGTCTGGGACGAGCGCATCGGCTCGGCCCGCGTGCAGGCGCGGAACTGGAGGTTCATGGCCTTCGCTTCCCTGATCCTGTCGGCCGGCTTCGCCTCGGCGCTGGTGTGGCAGTCGGAGCGCGGGACCGTGGTGCCCTGGGTGGTGCAGGTCGATGCGCTCGGCGAAGCCCAGACCGTCGCACCGGCGAACGCCGACTATCGCCCGACCGATCCGCAGATCGCGTTCCATCTCGGCCGCTTCATCGAGCAGGTCCGCGCGATCCCGGCCGACCCGATCATCGTCCGACAGAACTGGCTTCGGGCCTATGAGTTCACCACCGATCGCGGCGCGGCGGCGCTCAACGACTATGCCCGCGCCAACGATCCGTTCACCCGCGTCGGCCGGCAACAGATCGCGGTCGAGGTGTCGAGCGTCATCCGCGCCTCGCCGGACAGTTTCCGTGTGGCCTGGACGGAGCGCCTTTACGAGAACGGCCAGCTTGGCAGCACCGAGCGATGGACCGCGATCCTGACCATCGTGATCCAGACTCCGCGCACCGCAGAACGCCTGCGCGCCAATCCGCTCGGCATCTACGTCAACGCAATCTCGTGGTCGCGGGAGATGAGCCAATGACCCGCACGACGTTCCGTAAAGCCGGGTTTCCGGTTTTCTGCAAACTCGGCTTTCCGGTTTTGTTGCTTTCCGCGACCGTACTGGCCGGCTGCGCCACCAACCGGACGCCGCAATTCTCTTATGACGACGCCGTGCCGCCGCTGCCGTCGCCGCCTGCGGCTTCGACCGGGGACCGACCCCGGCCGCTGCATGTCCCGCCCGCCTGGACCGTGGCGCGCGGCGGCGAGAGGGCGGGCACACCGACCGGCCGCGTCGAGAACGCCAATGCCGCCGCCCGCGTCGAGCCGCGCCGCGAAGGCTACTACAACGCCATCCAGATTTATCCGTGGAGCGAAGGCGCGCTCTATCAAGTCTATGCCGCCCCTGGTCAGATCACCAATATCGCGCTGGAGCCTGGCGAAAGCCTGACCGGCGCGGGACCGATCGCGGCCGGCGACACCGCCCGCTGGATCATCGGCGATACCGAGAGCGGCAACGGTGCCAACCGGCGCGTCCATATCCTCGTGAAACCGACCCGCGACGACATCTCGACCAACCTTGTCGTGACCACCGACCGGCGCACCTACATGATCGAGCTGCGCGCGCGGGAATCGCTCTACATGCCTTCCGTCGCCTGGGCGTATCCCGCGCCACCGGCAGGCCAGCGACGGGCCGACCCGGCCGCGCCGGTCATCCCGGCCGAAGCGGCGCGAAACTATCGTTACGGATTGCAGGTGCAGGGCGACAGCCCGCCATGGCGGCCGGTTTCCGTCTTCGACGATGGCCGCCGCGTCTATGTCGTCTTCCCGCGCGGGATCGTACAGGGCGAAATGCCGCCGATCTTCGTGCTCGGATCGGACGGCGAACCTCAGATCGTCAATTCCCGCATCTACCGGAACATCCTGATCGTGGACCGTCTGTTTGGCGCGGCCGAACTTCGTCTCGGCAGTGGCAACCGCCAGCAGGTCGTCAGGATCGTCCGGGTCGAGCAACGACAGGCCGCCGCTCAACCCGCGGCCGCCGGAGATTCCCCGTCATGACAGACAACCCGATCACCGACACCACAGCGCCCATGCGGCTGCGCGCAGAACCGCCCCGTGTTACCCGCCTGTCCCGCAAGATGCTGGCAGGTATTGGCGCGGTCGCGCTTCTCGGCATCGGTGGGGCGCTGATCTACGCACTCCAGACCCGCGATGCAGGAACGGGCGGCGAAGAACTCTATTCGACAGAAAACCGGCCCACGGCGGACGGACTCACGGGCTTGCCCTCCGACTACACCGGCCCGGTGCTCGGCCCCGCGCTGCCCGGCGACCTTGGCCGTCCCATTCTTGATGCGCAGAATCGGGGACAGCCGATCGCCGCGCCTGCGATTACCACGCCCGCCGTCGATCCCGAGGAAGAACGACGCCGCGCAGAGGAAGAGGCCGCGCGCCTGAGCAATGTGTTCTTCCAGACCGGCCCGCGCACCGGAACGCCGGCCGGCACCGCCATGCCCGGCCTGGCCGGTCTCGACCTTGGAGGACAGTCCACCTCGCAGGACCGGCGCGCGGCGTTTCTCAACGGGCCAGTGGATCGCCAGATCGTCGCGCCGGATCGTGTCACGCCGCCAGCATCGCCTTACATCCTTCAGGCGGGAGCAGTCATTCCCGCCGCGCTCATCACCGGCATCCGTTCCGACCTTCCGGGCCAGATCACCGCACAGGTGACCGAGAACGTCTATGACAGCCCCACCGGCTCGCTGCTCCTGATCCCGCAGGGCACCCGCATCATCGGCCAATACGACGATGGCGTGACCTTCGGCCAGCGCCGCGTCCTGCTTGTCTGGAATCGCCTGATCTTGCCGGGCGGCCGTTCCATCGTTCTGGAGCGCCTGCCGGGCACGGACGCCAGCGGCTATGCCGGGCTTGAGGATGGCGTCGATTATCATTGGTGGGATCTGATGAAGGCCGCAGGACTATCCACGCTGCTCGCAGTCGGCACGGAGCTGGCGACCAGCGACGAGGACCGGCTGATCCGCGCCATCCGCGACGGCGCGCAGGATACCGTCAATCAGGCGGGCCAGCAGATCGTCCAGCGCCAGTTGCAGGTCGCGCCCACGCTGACCATCCGGCCCGGCTTCCCGGTCAGGATCATCGTGACCCGCGACCTTGTATTCGAGCCGGCAGGAGGTTGACCATGACCAAGCTGAAACTCGGCCCGCTGCCCGACGACAAGCCGGTGAAAGTGACCCTGGAGCTGCCCGCGCCGCTCCACCGCGATCTGGTCGCCTATGCCGAGGTGCTGGGGCGCGAGACGGGGCAAGCCGTTGCCGATCCCGTCAGGCTGATCGTGCCCATGCTGGAGCGGTTCATCGCCACGGACCGCGGCTTCGCAAAGGCGCGGCGTTCGGCCAGCTAACTCACTGGCGGCATCTCCGCAAGCGAGGGGTGCCGCCAGCGCATCAACGCAAATGCGGCACGCTACAGGCCGCCGATCCCCCTCCATGCTTCGCCTGATCCGGGGCTTCCAGGCCCCAGAAAATCCCGCGAACCACGGAGGATTCCATGTCCACGAAATGCCGTCACAGCAGCGGGGGCCGCCCACGCCAGCCGGTCCCCAAAACGCTCCCCGACGATCTCTACGACTACAGCGACGATCCGATGCCGCACGTCAGTCCGTCGCGCGGACGCCCGCTCCATCTTTTCGATGTCGAGCGGCTGCTGGTCATCGACGACTGGCCCGAGGACGTGCCGATCACCGAGGCCGAGATTCAGGTGTTCGAGCGCTGGTTCGCCGACGTGTTCGATGAGTTGTTCGGCTCGGTCGATTTGCCCGATGACTTGAAAATATTATCTCGTGATGATAAGGATAGGCCATGAGGTGAACGACAGGAATTGCCATGACGACGCTGAAAGTCGGGATTGCCGGCCCCGAGGAAATGAAGGCCCGCACCCTTCGGATCGCCAATGGCGAGGAAACACCCAAGCCCGGCGATCCAGCCGTCTGGTTCGCAACCACGGAATCCTTCGCCCGGCTTTTGTCGGCAGGCAATCGGGAGCTGCTGCGCGTCATCCATGAGCAGAAACCCGACTCGCTGGAAGAACTGGCCCAACTCACCGGCCGCGCCACGCCCAACGTCTCGCGCACGCTCAAGAAGATGGAGAGTGTCGGCCTGGTCCGCATGGAAAAAGGCCGGGGTCTGAGACTGGTCCCCAAGCTCGTTCATGATCGGGTGGAACTGGTCTTGCCCCTGATCGGGCCTCGCAGGAAAGGAACCCGCAAATGAATGTCCAAAATCCCAATGTCGCCCTGCGGGCCGCACTCTACCTGCGCGTCTCCACCTCCCGCCAGGCCGAACATGACGTGTCGATCCCCGACCAGCGCAAGCAGGGAGAAGCATGGTGCGAAGCAAGGGGCTATCAGCTTGTCGACACCTTCGTGGAAGCCGGCGCTTCGGCCACCAACGACCGCCGCCCCGAGTTCCAACGGATGATCGAGGCGGGAACGTCCAAGCCCGCGCCGTTCGACGTGGTGGTAGTTCACAGCTTCTCGCGCTTCTTCCGCGATCATTTCGAGCTTGAGTTCTACGTCAGGAAGCTGGCGAAGAACGGTATTCGCCTCGTTTCCATCACGCAGGAGATGGGCGACGATCCCATGCATGTCATGATGCGACAGATCATGGCGCTGTTCGACGAATACCAGTCGAAAGAGAACGCCAAGCACGTCCTGCGTGCTTTGAAGGAAAATGCCCGCCAGGGCTTCTGGAATGGTTCGCTGCCGCCGGTCGGTTATCGTGTCGTCGCGGCCGAGCAGCGCGGCGCGAAGGTCAAGAAGAAGCTGGAAATCGACCCGCTGCACGCCGACACGATCCGCCTGATCTATCGCCTGGCGCTGGAAGGCGACGGCGATTCCGGCCAGATGGGCGTCAAGGCCATCGTCAAGCATCTCAACGGCAAGGGCATCTTCACCCGTGACGGCGGCCGTTGGGGGATCGGCCAAGTTCACCGCATCCTGACGCGGCGCACCTATATGGGAGAGCATCAATGGGGCAAGAAGCGGAAGAACAAGTCGGACAAGGAAGCCGATGACATCGTCGTCGTGCCGGTGCCGCCGATCATCGACCGCGAAACCTTCGACGCGGTGCAGAAGCTCTTGCAGGCCCGCAATCCCAAGACCGAACTGCCTGCGCGCGTCGTGATCGGGCCGACCCTGCTGACCGGCATCTGCTATTGCGGCAATTGCGGGGGCGCGATGACCATCCGCACCGGCAAGAGCGGCCGCTATCGTTATTATGCCTGTTCGATCCGGGCGCGACAGGGCGAGACCGGCTGCAAGGGCCGCGCGATCCCTATGGACAAGCTCGACACCATGGTTGTCAGCCATATCGAGGATCGTCTGCTCGATCCCGATCGGCTCGAGAAACTGCTTGGCAGCGTGCTCGGCCGCCGCTCGGATCAGGCCGAGCGCCGCCGCCAGCACATCGCCGAATTACAGCGGCGTGCCGCCGAATCGGAATTACGCCTTAAGCGCCTCTATGACGCTATCGAGGCGGGGGTGGCCGATCTGGACGACCCGGCGCTAACCGAGCGCATCGCCGGCCTCAAGGTCATCCGCGATCAGGCGCGGGCGGACGCCGACCGGGCGCAAGCGCTGCTCGACAGCCCCGGCCACAGCGCTGTCAGCCCGGCGATGATCCGGCAATTCTCGCAGATCGCACGCGATCGTATCCGGGACCGTGAGGGCGGCTATCGGCGGGATCACCTCCGCGCTCTGGCGCAGCGTGTCGAGGTGGCGGATGACGCAATTCGCATCATGGGATCGAAAACGGAACTGCTGAGGACGCTTGCGGGCGGCCAAGTGCGGCAATCGGCGGCGATTGGCGTGCCCAGATGCGGTCTGAAATGGCGGAGAGGAAGGGATTCGAACCCTCGAGACGGTTCCCCGCCTACACACTTTCCAGGCGTGCGCCTTCGACCACTCGGCCACCTCTCCGCCGGCGTCTATAGAGGAGATCGCGCGGGGGATGCAAGCCCCGGAGTGGCCGAAAGCGAATGTTTTTTGGCGAACCCCGCTCCGGCCATGGAAAATCACCTGAAATCAGGATGTTCCGGGACAGGCACCTCAGTCCAGATAGATCGTGACGCGGCGGGTGTCGCGGCCCTTGTTCTCGATCCGGCCAAGGCGCAGGCGGCCGATCTCCGAGAGGCGCGCGACATGGGTGCCGCCGCAGGGTTGCAGGTCGACCTGATCCGCCCCCTCGCCGATCCGCACGAGGCGGATCTTCCCCTGCCCCCGCGGCGGACCGACCGAGAGCGTCCGCACCAGCGCGGGATTGGCGTCGAGGCCCGCCTCGTCGATCCAGTCCTCGCGCACGACGAGATCCCGCTCGATCAGCGCGCCCAGCGCCGCCTCGATCGCGGCGGGATCCGCGGGCGGTTCGGGCATGCGGAAATCCAGCCGCCCCTTCTCCGCGCCGATCGCCCCACCCGTCACCGGCAGCGGGATCACCGCGCAGAGCAGGTGCAGCGCGGTGTGCACCCGCATGTGGCGATGGCGGCGGAGCCAGTCGAGACGCTGGCGCACCCGCGTCCCCACAGGCGGCAGGGCGGCGGGAACGGCAGGCAGGAGCACGATCTCCCCGCCCTCCCCCTTCACCGTCGTCGCGACGGCGAGGCTGCCGCCGGCCCAGTCGAGCCAGCCGCTGTCGCCGGGCTGGCCGCCGCCGGTCGGATAGAACAGGCTGCGGTCGAGCACGATGCCGCCCTCGGGCGTCAGCCGGCGCACCTCGCCCCCGGCCTCCTGGAGATAGGCATCGGCGTGGAACAGCGGTTCGGTCATGTCGTCTCCCCCTCGTCGCCTGCGCCCCCGTCGGGCATGTCCTCCGGCCCGATCGCGCCGAGGCGGTCGCTCTGCGACACGGTCGCGGCCTGCGAGGGCGGCACCGCGGGCACCTCCGGCACGGGCTCCGTACCGCGGCCGCCCAGCGCCTCCGGGTTGCGCAGCCAGATGTCGCGCTGCGCGAAGGGGATCTCGATCCCCTCCTCGGCAAAGCGCTGCGCGATGGCATGGTTGATGTCGTTCTTCACCGCGAGAACGAAGGTCACGTCGCGCAGGATCGCCCGGATCTCGAATTCCAGCGCATCGGCCCCGAAACTCATGAACAGGACCTGCGGCGCCGGGTTCATCGACACCATGGGCTGGTCCTCGGCGATCTCGCGCAGGATGCGCTCGACCTTGCGCGTGTCGGTGCCATAGGCCACGCCGACCGGCACGATCACCCGGCCGATCAGGTTGCCGCGCGTGTAATTCGTCACCTGGTTGGAGATGAGGTCGGCATTCGGCACGATCAGGTCGGTCTTGTCGAAGGTCTCGACCCGCGTGGAGCGCACCGATATGTCGCGCACGAAACCCATCTGGCCGTTGCCGACGTCGATCCAGTCGCCCTCCGAGATCGGGCGCTCGATCAGCAGGATGATGCCGGAGACGAAGTTCTGCACGATGTTCTGGAGGCCGAAGCCGATCCCGACGGAAAGCGCGCCGGCGACGATGGCAAGCGCGGAAAGATCGATGCCGGCGGCCACGATGGCGACGATGGCGGCAAGGAAGATCCCGACATACCCCGCCCCGGCGACGATGGCATTCTGGCCGCCCTTGTCGATCTTCGTCTTCGGCAGGACCGTGCTGCGCAGTCCGGTCTTGAACAGCCGCGTGATGCCGAGGCCGATGGCGAAGACGAGGACGAAGGTGAAGAAGTTGCTGGGGGAGATCTTCACCCCGCCCAGCGTCACGCCGGCGCGCAGCGTCGCCCAGAGCTCGAAGAGCTGGTCCTCGCGCACGCCCCAGATCAGCAGGAAGAAGGGGATGGAGGCGGTCACGATGCAGAAGGACAGCAGCACCGGCACGAGCGCGTCCCGCGCCCCGTCCGGCCGGCGCGTCACCAGCGCATAGAGATCGTAGCCCAGCCGCGACAGGACCGCCACGAAGCCGAGCAGCCCGAGCGAGCGCAGCAGCGGGAAGACGATGGCCTTCGCCGCGGTCATGTAGCCCGCCGCCGCGAGAACCACCGCGACGACGGAGGCGACGAGCACGATGCGGGTGATCGTCCTCAGGACGAGATAGGCAAAGTTGTGATCCTCGGCCATCTCGCCCTGGATCGCCCCGTCCGCCGGCGGCGTCGCGGGGGCGAGGATGCGGGCGAGGCGGAACAGGGCCCCGGCGGCGATGGCGACGAGCGGAAAGCTCAGCACGGCGACGGTCGCGGTGGAATAGCCGTCGATCTCCGCCAGCGCGCTCAGCCTGCCGTCGAACACCGACATCGTCCCGGCGAGCGCCCCCATCATCGTCGCCTCGCGCCGCCGCACCGAGCCGAGGTCGAGGATCGGCTCTCCCGCCCCGGTCGGATAGAACAGCCGCCCCGCGATCCAGCGCCAGAACAGATAGATCAGCCCGATCTGCGGGATCGCGGCGACGGCGACGAGGGCGCGGTCGCCCAGCAGGCCGGAGACCCGCGCCGCGAGCAGCAGCGCCACCAGACCGGCGAGCGGCACGACGATCTCGCCCAGGGAGGCGAGAAACCCGGTCACACCCTTGCCCGCCTCGCCGGAGACGCGGCGGCGCACCCATTCCGTCATCCGGTCCGACCAGCGCGGGCCGCGCGCCACCAGCACCAGCGCCACCACGAGATAGATCAGGATCGTCACCGCATTGGCCCGCAGCGTCGCGCGATTCTCGGGCGAGGCGAGATTGTCGGAGATCGTGGTCCAGGCCGCCACCGCGCTGTCGGCCAGCGCCCGTGCCGCCTCCGGCCAGAGCGTCGGGTTGAGCGGGCTCGGCCCGAGTTCGGTCAGCGCGTCGGCCTGCCGGTCGAGCAGCGTGCCGTCGATTTCCCCGATCAGCCCGTCCGCGCGGGTATAGGCCTCCTCGGCGCTGCGCACCGGGGCCCTGGCGGATTCGATCTGCCGGCGGAGCGCGCTCCGACGCTCCGCGACGTCGCGCGGCTCGACCGTCCCATCCTCGGGGGCGGGGCCGAGCGCCTCCATCTGCGCCTCGAGCGTCTGGATGCGCGAGGCATTCGCGGTCTGCGCCTGTTCGAAGGACAGCCGCCATTCGACCAGTTCCGCGCGGATCGCCTCGAGATCGGCATTCTCCGTGTTCCGGTCGTCGATCCGGTCCTCGGCCGCCTCGGCAAAGCTCTCCCAGCCCGCATAATCCGGCCCCCCCTCGCCCTGCGCGCTCAGCGAAAGCGGCAGGCAGAGGCAAAGGATCAGGACAAGACGGGCCAGAAGGTGTCGGATCATGCCTCTTCGTATACGTCAGGCAGCGGCCGCGGTCCACGGTCCAGCCAGTCCGGCACGGGCAGGCCCTTTTCCTTCAGGAACTCGGGGTTGAACAGTTTCGACTGATAGCGCGTGCCGTAATCGCACAACACCGTGACGATGGTGTGCCCCGGCCCCATCTCCCGCGCCATGCGCATCGCGCCGGCGACATTGATGCCGGTCGACCCGCCAAGGCACAGCCCCTCGTCGGCGAGCAGGTCGAAGACGACGGGAAGCGCCTCCTCGTCCGGGATCTGGCAGGCGAAATCGGGGGTGAAGCCCTCGAGATTGGCGGTGATCCGCCCCTGTCCGATCCCCTCGGTGATCGAATCCCCCTCGGACTTGAGCTCGCCCGTGGTGTAATAGCTGTAGAGCGCGGCGCCCATCGGATCGGCGATGCCGATCTTCACCCCCCTGGGCTGAAGCGCCATGCCCACCCCCGCGAGCGTCCCGCCGGACCCGACCGCGCAGATGAACCCGTCCACCTTGCCGTCGGTCTGGTCCCAGATCTCCGGGCCGGTCGTCTCGATATGGGCCTGGCGGTTCGCCACGTTGTCGAACTGGTTGGCCCAGATCGCGCCGCGCGGCTCGATCCGCGCGAGCGCCTCCGCAAGCCGCCCGGAATAGCGCACGTAGTTGTTCGGATTCCTGTAGGGCGCCGCAGGCACCTGCACGAGCTCGGCACCGGCGAGCCGGATCATGTCCTTCTTTTCCTGCGACTGGGTCTCGGGAATGACGATCACCGTGCGGAAGCCGAGCGCGGCGCCCACGAGGGCGAGCCCGATGCCGGTGTTCCCGGCCGTGCCCTCGACGATCGTGCCGCCCTCGCGCAGAAGCCCCTTCTCCATCGCGTCGCGGATGATGTAGAGCGCCGCGCGGTCCTTCACGGACTGGCCGGGATTCATGAATTCGGCCTTCCCGAGGATCTCGCAGCCCGTCGCCTCCGACGGCCCCTTGAGCCGGATGAGGGGCGTGTTGCCGATGCTGTCGATCATGTCTTTCCTGATGGGCGAAGGCGCGGGCATTCTGTCGGTCCTTTTATCTCGCGGTCCCGGAATGTGTAGGACGCCGGTTTGCGCAACTCAAGATGTGCCGGACCAGACAGGGACCGCATTCGCGAAGTTTGCGCAAAACCGGAACGTCCGTCCGTCTCCTCCCCCGGCGCGCCCGCCCGCGTCTTTCCGCCCGCCACCCCTCAGCCGCGCGGCGCAAGGCGCAGCCAGATCCCGTCCCGCGAGCGCACGGTGAGATGGGCGACGGGCACCGGCCGCCGCCCCTCCACCGTCTCGATGCGGAAGGCGCGCAGGATGAGGGCGAGGAAGAGCGGCCCCTCGACCATCGCGAATCCCGCTCCGGTGCAGACCCGCGGCCCGGCGGAAAAGGGGATGAACGCATCGCGCAGACATTGCCGCCCGTTCGCCGTCGCGAAACGGTCCGGGTCGAAGGCGTCCGGCCGCTCCCACAGATGCCGGTGCCGTCCGAGATGCCAGGGCGACAGCACGATCTGCGCCCCTTTCGGCACGTCGCGGGCGCGAAACCGCACCGGACAGGCCGCCTCGCGCACCATCATCGGGACCGGCGGATAGAGCCGCAGCGTCTCGCGGAACACGTCCTTGGTGAAACGCAGCTTCGACAGGTCGGAAAATTCCGGCACCTCGGGCAGCGTCGCGGCCTCCGCGGCAACGCGCTCCTGCACCTCGGGATAGGCGGCGAGCAGCCAGAGCGCCCAGCCGAGCGCGGTAGCCGAGGTCTCGTGCCCCGCGAGGAAGAAGATCGCCACCTGGTCGACCATTTCCTCCGTGCTGAACCGCGCGCCGGTCACCGGATCGGTCGTCGTCATGATCTTGGTCGCGAGATCGTCCGGCGCCGTTCCCGCCCGGATCGCGGCCATGCGCTCCGCCGTGAGACCGGTGATCAGCCGCCGGATCGCCCGCGCCCCCCTCCGCGCCGCCCGCCGATGGAACCGCGGCACCCATTTCGGCAGCGGCACGAAGGCCGCGAGGTTGAGGATCGGCTGGGCGCGCTGGTAGCTCTGGAACTCGTCGAAGACGGCGCGCGCCGTGTGATGGGTGATCGGGATCGAGAACAGCGTGCGGAAGATCACGTCCGCCGCCCCATGGGAGGCATGCGGCTCGACGTCGAAATCCCCCTCCTCCGCTCCGAGCCGCGCGACCATCTCACGCCCCGCCGCGAGCATCGCGGGAAAGGTGTCCTTCAGCCGCCCGCCCTCGAAGGCCGGGTCGATGATCCGCCTCTGCCGGAGCCAGGTCTCGCCATTGGTCAGGAACACGCTCTCCCCCAGAAGCGGCCGCAGCCCCTCCGCGATACGCGCGGATTTGGGAAAATCCATCGGCCGTTCGTTCAGCACCGTCTTCACGAGCGCCGGCTGGTTGACGAGATAGGAACGGAAGAAGGGCGTGCGGTATTCCGCCATCCACGCGCCGTAGAGCTTGTCCGGCTGGGCCGAGAGGATATCGCGCCGGAACAGCTTCAGATAGGTGCGCAGGCTCGTCTTCTCCGGCCGCGACGCCGGCCGGGGCGGCATGCCCGCATCCGGTCCCGCCTCCGTCATTGCGCCACGCTCGTATATCCGCTGGCCGGAATGTCGATCCGGCCGGGGCTCGGCTCGTGGGTGCCGTAACGGGCGCGCAGGCTCTGACCGCCCGCGGTGATGCGGAAATAATCGTACTCTCCCGGCCGGTCGAAGGCACAGAGATACTGGAAATGCAGGCGGAAGAAGCGCCGCCGGAGCTGCGCCTGTTTCTCCGGGCTCAGCGTCTGGCGGAAGGCCGCGGAAATCACCAGCGGCCAGACCTGGTCGTCGGGGGCGACGCCCGTCACCTTAGCCGGATCGCAGAGCGCGAAGCAGCACGGATCCCCCGGCGCGGTCACGTCGAGCCAGAACAGGTCGCGCGCCGCCGAAAGCTGCGCGAGGTCGCGGCGCAGCGTCTTCGCCTCCGGCAGGAAGGAAACCATCGGCACGACCTGCCCGAGCGTGAGGAAGGACAGCTCCGGCCCCTCCGGCCGCACCTCTTCCCGCCGCACGATCTCCGCGAGGATCTGGATGCCGAGATGCGCGCCCGAACTGTGGCCGATGACCAGAACCTCGTCCCAGTCCTCCTTCAGCGCGGCGGAAATCTCCGCGCGGAAGGCCGCCATGCGCGGCACGAGCGGCGGCGGATCGGCGCCGCACCAGCGGGCCGAGAAACCGTAGTCGTGCATCAGGTAATAGGCAAAGAACCTGCCGTCGAGCTTCCTGAACCCGTGCAGGAGCAGAAGCGTCACCGCCACCGCCGGCACCAGCCAGGCCAGCCGCGCAGCCGTCCCGCCCGCAAGTTGCAGCAGCAGCGCATAGAGCAGCGCCCCGGCCCCCAGCGCCACGAGCAACTGGCCGAGCAGCATTCCGACCGGGTAGAGCGCCGCGAGCACCGGCCCGCGCCTCAGCCGCATCAGCCGGAACAGCACGCCGGTGGAGAGATAGATCCAGGCGGTGCGGATCAGGACCAGATAGCTGCGCAGGACGCCGCCCTCCATGCTGTCCCGCACGATGTCGGACCAGACCAGCACGTCGATCTCCGTCCGGGTCGTCGCGCCGTCGATCTCCGCCTCGACCGTCCAGCCGAAATTGCCGCCCTGTCTGGGCGCGATGGCGAGCGAATAGCCGGAGATCCGCGCCTGTTCCGCCCCTTCCTTGCGATAGAGTTCGCGATAACGGCGCGGCGGCACCGGATCGTATCCGGGAATGTAGAACACCCGCCGTCGCCTGACCCGAGCTGCGTCCTGCCCGTCCATGAGGATCCCCTGTCGTCTTTCGGGGCAGCTTAGCGCGGCACCATGGTGAAATTAAGGCTTAATTCAACCGAGGCTGGCAAGTCCCGGAAAGGTCTCGAGCAGCCAGTAGGACAGGCGCGAGAAGGCGCCGGTCACCATCAGCAGCCCGACGAACAGCAACAGCCCGCCCATGATCTTCTCGATCAGGCCCATGTGGCGCTTCAGCCGGTTCATTACGCCGACCGCGCGGGTGATGAAGATGGCCGACAGCAGGAACGGCAGCCCCAGCCCGATCGCATAGATCGCCAGCAGCGTCGTCCCGCGCGAGACGGAGCCCTCGGAGGCCGCCATGGACAGGATCGCGCCGAGCTGCGGCCCGATGCAGGGCGTCCAGCCGAAGGCGAAGGCGAGCCCCAGCACATAGGCGCCGAAGGCCGAGCCGCCCTGGTCGCCCGCGTCGATCCGCGCCTCGCGGTCGAGGATCGGAATGCGGAAGACCGACAGGAAATGGAGCCCGAGCAGGATGATGACGACACCCGAGATCCGCGCGAAAAGCACCTGGTTCTTCAGGAAGAACATGCCGAAGGCGGAGGCGGTGAAGCCCATGAAGAGGAAGACCGTCGACAGGCCGAGCACGAAGAGCAGCGCCGGCAGCACCGCCTTGCGCGACCCGCGCCCGCCGTCGGTGAGTTCCCCCATGGAGATGCCCGACATATAGGCGAGATAGGGCGGCACGATGGGCAGCACGCAGGGGCTGAGAAACGACACCGTGCCCGCGGCGAGCGCCACGAGCATCGCCGGCAGGAGGGTCGCGTCGAAGAGGTCGATTCCGAACATGCGACGGTGATGCCACAGGCGGCGGCGGCGGGAAAGCGCCGCATGTGTCGCAGCCGCTCACTTTCCTGTTGCGCCCGTCGCCGCCCGCCCCGGCCCGGCACAAGAAAACGGCCGGATCGCTCCGGCCGTTCCTTTGTTCACTTGCGCAAGCCGCGGCTCAGCGCGCGACGTTCCACCAGCCGCGGCGCTTCGGCTTGCCGTCCTCCGCCTCGTCCCCGGCGCCCTCGGCCTCGGCCATCTCGGGCTCCTTCGCAGCGGTCTCCGCAGCCTCCCCGGCCGGTTCCTCCGCGGAACGCTCCTGCGCCGGTTCCGACGCTTCGCCGGCCTGCGCGGCAGGCACCTCCTGCGGTGCCTCCCCGGCGGCGGGCAGCGCCTCGGCGCCATCCTCCGCGGCGGCCTCTGCGCCGGTCCCGGCATGGGGCACATCCTCGCTGCCGGCGCTGATCCCGGCTTCGGGCGCACCGAGCGGTGCGGCGGCATCCGCCGCGGCCCCGACTGCGGTCTCCGGCGTGCCGGCGGCAGCTTCGGCCTCGGCGGCGAGCGCGGCGGCCTCGGCCTCCCGCTCGGCCTTCGTCTTGCGCTTGCGGGTGACGCGCTTCGGCTTCTCGGCCGGCGCCTCGCCCGCCTCCTCGCCCGTCGCAGGCTCCGCGGCCTTCGTCTTGCGGGTGCGCGTGACGCGTTTCGGCTTGGCCTCGGCGGTTTCGCCCTCCTCGGTCGCCACCTCGGCCTTCTTCGCGCGGCTGCGCTTCGGCTTCGGCGCCGCCTCGGCCGCGGGGGCCTCCGCGGGCGTCCCGGCACCGGCCTCTGCCGCTTCGGCCTCCGGGCTCTCTGCCTCGGCGGTCTTCCTGCGGCTGCGCGTGCGGGTCCGCTTCGGCTTTTCCGCGGCCTCTGCCCCGGTCGCCTCGGGCGCAGGCGCCTGCGCGGTCGCATCCGCGGCGGCGGCCTCCTCGGCAACGGCCGGTTCGGCGGCGGGACGCTCGTCCTCCGGCTGCTCCTCCGCCTCGGTGCCGGCCTCGTCCTCGGCGCCCTGCGTCTCCGCCCCGTCGATCTGGTCGCGCGACTTGCCGCGGCGGCGGCGGCGACGGCGGCGTTTCTTCGGCTTCTGGTCGTCCTCGCCGTTGACCTCCTCGGAGGCGACAGCGCTTTCCTCGACCTGATCCTCCTCGAGTTCGGCCTCGGCCTCGAGTTCCTCCTCGTAATCCGCCATCAGATCGGCGGAGGCGGAGACGACCGGCGCGGCCTCTGGCACGACGCGGGTCGCGGTCTTGAACCGTTCGAGCGAGAAATCGGGCGAGATCAGGAAGGGATCGGCCTCGATCCGCACGGCCATGCCATAGCGCGCCTCGATCTGGGCGATGTTCTCGCGTTTCATGTTGACGAGGTAGTTCACGATCGCGACCGGCGCCTTCAGAAGCACTTCGCGCGAGCGTTTGCGGGTGCCTTCCTCCTCGAGCTGGCGCAGGATCGACAGCGCCATGTTGTCGTCGGAGCGGATGAGACCCGTGCCATGGCAATGCGGACAGGGCTGCGTCGTCGCCTCGAGCATGCCGGGGCGCAGCCGCTGGCGGCTCATCTCCAGAAGGCCGAAGCCGGAGATGCGGCCGACCTGGATGCGCGCGCGGTCGGTCTTCAGCTTGTCCTTGAGCCGCTTCTCCACCGCGTTGTTGTTCTTGCGCTCCTCCATGTCGATGAAGTCGATCACGATGAGCCCGGCGAGGTCGCGCAGCCGCGCCTGGCGGGCGACCTCCTCGGCGGCCTCGAGGTTGGTCTTGAGAGCGGTCTCCTCGATCGAGCCTTCCTTCGTCGCCCGGCCGGAGTTCACGTCCACGGCGACGAGCGCCTCGGTCACGTCGATCACGATATAGCCGCCGGACTTGAGCTGCACGGTCGGGTTGAACATCCCGGCAAGGTAGCTTTCCACCTGGTAGCGCGCGAAGAGCGGAAGCGGATCGGTATAGGGCTTCACGTTCTTGGCATGGGACGGCATGATCATCTTCATGAAGTCCTTGGCCTCGCGATAGCCCGCCTCGCCCTCCACGAAGACCTCGTCGATGTCCTTGTTGTAGAGATCGCGGATCGACCGCTTGATGAGATCGCCTTCCTCGTAGATCTTCGCCGGCGCGACGGATTTGAGCGTCAGCTCGCGGATCTGTTCCCACATCCGCTTGAGATAGTCGTAATCGCGCTTGATCTCCGTCTTCGTCCGCTGCGAACCGGCCGTGCGGATGATGAGCCCGGCGCCCGACGGCACCTCGAGCTCACCCGCGATCTCCTTGAGCTTCTTGCGGTCCGCGGCATTCGTGATCTTGCGGGAGATGCCGCCGCCACGGGCGGTGTTCGGCATCAGCACGCAATAGCGGCCGGCCAGCGAAAGATAGGTGGTCAGCGCGGCGCCCTTGTTGCCGCGCTCCTCCTTCACGACCTGCACCAGCATGATCTGGCGCACCTTCACGACTTCCTGGATCTTGTACCGGCGCGGGCGCGGCTTGCGGACCCGGCGGATATCCTCCTCCGTGTCGTCGTCGGCGACGTTCTCGATGCTCTCGTCGCGGTCGCTGGCGCGGCCGGCGGTGTCCTCCTCGTCCTCGTCCTCCCCGGCGTCGTCGGCCTCGGCATCGTCGTCCTCGGGTTCCTCGACGGGGGTCTCCGCGACGGTGAAGGCGGGCGACGTGCCCTCCTCGACCTCGGTGCCTTCCTCGATCAGCGCATCGGCCTCGGAGGCCTCGGGCTCGATCACCTCGAGCGCGTCGATCTCCCGCGTCTCGACCGCATCACCGGATTTCACCTCCTCGGCCTTCGATTTCGGACGGGTGCGCGAGCGGGAGCGGCGGGAGCGTTTCGGCTTCTCCTCCTCTTCCTCCTGCGCCCTGGCATATTCCATTTCCTCGGCCAGCAGCGCCTCGCGGTCGGCGACCGGGATCTGGTAGTAATCCGGGTGGATCTCGGAGAAGGCGAGGAAACCGTGGCGGTTGCCGCCGTAGTCGACGAAGGCCGCCTGAAGCGACGGTTCGACGCGCGTTACCTTCGCGAGATAGATGTTGCCAGCGAGCTGGCGCTTGTTCTCGGATTCAAAATCGAACTCCTCGACCTTGTTTCCGTCGACCACCACGACGCGGGTTTCCTCCGCGTGGGTGGCATCGATGAGCATTTTCTTTGCCATTGTATGTGTCTTTCGTCACCCGAAACGGGCGCGCCTCCCCTCGGGGCGGCGACGCGGGTCGACGGGTGATGTTCTGGGGCGAGCGCTCGCGCGGCCAAGGGCACGGGGGCGCAACCGCCCCGTCCATGCCCAACTCTTGCCTCAGCGCGTTGCATCGCGTTTCTTCTCCGGCGCATCGCGGTCGGGGACATTGCCCCTTCCTCTGCGCCCGTTCAATTCCCCTGTCCTCTGCGGGACGCCGGGGCGTTTCACAGCCGTGCGGTTTTGTCATGCCGCGCGGCGCATTTCGGTCTGCTCTCGCGGAGAGGCCGGTCCCGGACGCATCGCGGTTCGCTTGCGAACCTTTGCCGTGCACCGCTTGGGCGGCTCCCGATCTCGCGGACAGCTAATCTGGATCACGCGGTTTCCGGCGGCGGACTCCCGACGGCGGACCTGCGTTCCTCTATCAGTAGTGATGGAAGAGCGGTAACACAACACGCAATTTGATCACGTCTGCTCATATGACGGGGATTTCGTGGCATCCGCCCGTTTTTCCGGCAGCCGGTCCCTTGCCGTGGCGCGCCTCGGCGAGGGTCCGCCGAAGATCCGCAAGCGCCGCCTATGTGCGCAGGATGACAGGGTTTCTGTCCTCCCGCACAGGAGATTTTCACGATGCGGACTGGATTTTCCCGCGCCATGGCGCCATCGTGATAGCCACGGATCCCATCGAAGGAGAGCCCCACATGGCCTACAAGATCGCCGTCCTCGTCGGCTCGCTGCGCCGCGAGTCCCACAACCGCAAACTCGCCCATGCCCTCACCCGGCTCGCGCCCGACAGCCTCGATTTCACCTTCGTGGAGATCGGCGACCTGCCCTTCTACAACGAGGATCTGGACACGGACACGCCGCCCGAGTCCTGGACCCGGTTCCGCACCGAGATGAAGACGGTGGACGGCGTGCTCTTCGTCACGCCGGAATACAACCGCTCGGTGCCCGCGACGATCAAGAACGCGCTCGACGTGGGCTCGCGCCCCTATGGCGACAGCGTCTGGGGCGGCAAGCCCGCGGCGGTCGTCACCGGCTCGCCGGGCGGCGTCGGCGGCTTCGGCGCGAACCACCACCTGCGCCAGTCGCTCGTCTTCCTCGACATGCCGCCGATGCAGCAGCCCGAAGCCTATATCGGCGGGATCTACGAGATGTTCGACGCGGAGGGCGAGGTGAAGAACGCGGACACCCGCAAGTTCCTCGGCACGGTCATGGCCGCCTTTGCCGACTGGGTCGGCAAGCACGCCTGACCCGTCCCCGGCCGGCCCCGCGCTGCCGCGGGCCGGCCACGCCGCCCTCAGCCGAGGTAATCGGCGCGCTGGAGGCCGTATTTCGCCATCTTCTCGTTCAATGTCCGGCGCGGCAGGCACAGCTCGTCCATCACCGCGACGATCGAGCCCTTGTGCCGGCGCATCGTGTTGTCGATCAGCATCCGCTCGAAGGCCTCGACATATTCCTTGAGCGGCTTGCCCTCGGTGGTCATCGTCTGCTGCTCCGGCGCGTCGCTCTCCGACAGCAGGAGCGAGGTGATCGACCCCGACCCGCGCCGGTTCTGGAGCACCGCGCGCTCCGCGACGTTGATGAGCTGGCGGATATTGCCCGGCCAGGGCGCCTGGAGGAGCTGCGCGGCCTCCTGCGCGGAAACCTCCGGGCTTTCGCAGCCGTATTCCTCCGCGAATTGCTGGCTGAGCTGGGTGAAGAGCAACAGGATGTCCTCCCCCCGCGAGCGCAGCGGCGGTGTGGTGATCTTCATCGCCGCGAGGCGGTAATAGAGATCCGGGCGCAGCGCGCTCTCGCAGGTGCGGCCCTGTTCCTGAAGGTTGCAGATCGCGATGATCCGCGTCTCCGGCGGCGTGCCCTGATCGTTGATCCAGGTCAGCAGCCGCGCCTGGAGCGTCTGCGGCAGCGCCTCGATATCCTCGAGCACCAGCGTGCCGCCCCGCGCCTCCTCGATCAGCGGCTGGATCTGCCCGTCGGGATCGGGACCGAACAGCCGCTTCGTCAGGTCCGCCTCGTCACGGCCGGCACAGGCGAAGGTGATGAACTTCTTCGAGCCGCGGGTGCCGACGGCATGGAGCGCATGGGCCACGAGCGTCTTGCCCGTCCCGGTCTCCCCGTCGATCAGCACATGGCCGTCCGCCTGGCCGAGATCGAGGATGTCCTCGCGCAGCCGCTCCATCACCGGGCTCGCGCCGATCAGCTTGTTCATGATCCCCGCCCCGCCCGACAGCTCCTTGCGCAGCGCGCGGTTGTCGAGCGTCAGGCGGCGGGCATTCGTCGCCTTCTTCGCAAGCTCCGTCATCCGGTCCGGGTTGAACGGCTTCTCGAGGAAGTCGAAGGCGCCGATCCGCATCGCCTCCACCGCCATCGGCACATCGCCATGGCCGGTGATCATGATGACCGGCAGGCCGCTGTCCACGCTCATCAGCTTCTTGAGGAACTGCATTCCGTCCATGCCGGGCATCTTGATATCGGTGATGACCACCCCCGGATAGTCGGACCCCAGCGCCTTCACCGCATCCTCGGCGGACGCGAAGGTCTCCGTGTCGAAGCCGGAAAGCGCGAGCCACTGGCTGATGGACTGGCGCATGTCCTGTTCGTCATCCACGATTGCAATCTTCATAGCCGTCGCCATGGTCTATCCTCTTCTTTTCCGCCGTTCCCGGCCGGGTCTTCCATCTGGCGGCATGTCATTCCGCCGCGTGCCGCCCTTCTTCGGAAAGCGGCAAAACCATTTCGAACGCGGCCCCTCCGACGGGGCGGTTGCGGGCGGTGAGCCGCCCGCCGAGTTCCTGGACGATGCCCGAGGAGATCGCGAGGCCGAGGCCCACCCCGTCTCCCGGCGCCTTCGTCGTATAGAACGGCTCGAACAGGGTATCGAGATTCTCGATCCCCGTCCCGTTGTCTCGCACCGTCACGCTCGCCTGTGTGCCGCCCGTGACCAGAATTTCAATCTGGGGCTCGGCGGCGGTTTTACAAGCGTCGAAGGCATTGCGCAGCAGGTTCACGAGCACCTGTTCGAGCCGCACGCGGTCGCCGTCGACGATCACCGGCTCCGGCGGAAGGGTGCGGATGATCTCCACCGAGCGCTGCTTGAGCTGCGGCTCCATCATCGACAGCGCGGCATTGACGCAGCCGCGGATGTCGATCGGCTGCAACGTGTCCGACCCCTTGCGGGCATAGGACTTGAGCTGCTTGGTGATCGCGCCCATGCGCTCGATCAGGTCGTCGATCCGCCCGAAGGAGGCGAGCGCCTCCTCGCTGCGCTTGCGCTTGATCAGCAGCCGCGCGCCGGCGAGATAGGTCTTCATCGCGGCAAGCGGCTGGTTGAGCTCGTGCGACACCGCCGCCGACATCTCCCCCAGCACCGCGAGCTTGGAACTCTGCGCGAGCGTCTGCTCGGCCACCTCGAGGCTCTTCTCCGCCCGCTTGCGTTCGGTGATCTCCCGCTCGAGCGCGGCGTTCAGCAGCCTGAGCTCCGCGCTTTCGCGCTGGAACAGCCCCGCGCGCGACACCGCGCGCCGCGAGGTGAGATAGAAGACCCCCGCGAGCAGGATCGCAAAGCCCATGATCTCGAGCGCCAGGAAGCCGTTCACGCGCTCGCGCACGCTCGAATAGGCGGTGTAGGAGGTCATGCGCCAGCCGCGGAAGGGAATGCGGCTCTCCAGCCGCATCAGCGCCTCGCCCCCGACATAGACCTCTCCGGGATCGCTGCCCGTCCAGTCCGTCGTCACGCG
Organism: Celeribacter indicus; assembly: GCF_000819565.1. Taxonomy (NCBI): domain Bacteria; kingdom Pseudomonadati; phylum Pseudomonadota; class Alphaproteobacteria; order Rhodobacterales; family Roseobacteraceae; genus Celeribacter; species Celeribacter indicus. The sequence continues at coordinate 1,747,347 of NZ_CP004393.1, read as the reverse complement.
GAAAGCCCGTTCGATCGCCGTCGGCGCGTCGGTGACCTGGAGCGCCTCGCCCTCGGTCTTGCCGCGCCAGCGCGGCTCGGTCGACAGGATGATCTGGCCCTCGGAATTCGCCACGATCACCGCGTCCGAGATCCCCGCCCAGGTGCGTTCGAATTTCGCCAGGTCGACCTTCACCACGATCACGCCCGCCAGCGCCCCGTTCACGTCGATGCGGCGCGAATAGGTGAATTCATAGGCCCCGTTGTCGAGCTGCGTGGTCTTGAAGACGGTGTCGTTCGAGCGCAGCGCGTCCACGAAGGCCGGCGACTGGCGGTTGTTCGCGCCCAGAAGCGCGCGGTCCGTCGCCGCGACCACCCGCCCCTGCTCGTCGAGCAGCGTGATCCCCGCCGCGCCGATCTCCTCGACATAGGAAATGAGATGCTGCGAGGTGGTCGCGAAATCGTTGGAGTTGAGCGCACCCACGAGGACCGGGTCGCGGGCGAGCAGGATCGGGACGATGGTCGAGCGCTGCAACTCGCTCATCAGGTTCCCCGCATAAAGCGCCTGGCGCACCTCCGCGCGGTTGCGGGTGAGGATCGTGTAGCGCTCGGTGAGGAATATGTTGGTGAACCAGATCACGCCGACCGCCGCCGCGACAAAGGCGAACAGCGCCAGCCGACCCGCCCAGGTCATCGTTCGCGGCCGCACGGGGCCTATCGCCGTTCTGTCACTCATGGCGCGCAGGTTACGCGCTCGCGCCCGGCCGCCGCAAGGGGAGAGCGGCCCCGGCCGGGGCGCATTCCGGCCCGGTTCTCAGGCATTTGAGCGAAAGACCGCCGGCCCGCCGGGCGGTTCAGGCGGAAACCACCGCTTCGACCAGCGCGGCGAAGAAGGGCTGCCCGTCCTCGTTGCCATGCGCCGCCTCGGCCGCGCGTTCGGGATGCGGCATCATGCCGAGCACCCGGCGGTTTTCCGACAGGATGCCGGCGATATCGCGCTTCGAGCCGTTCGGATTGTCGAGATAGCGGAAGGCGACGCGCCCCTCGCCCTCGAGCCGGTCGAGCGTGTCCTCGTCGGCGGTGAAATTGCCGTCGTGATGCGCGATCGGAATGCCGATATGCTGGCCCTGCGCATAGGCGGCGGTATAGGGGCTGTCGGTGGTCTCGACGGCGAGCGGCGTGGTCTTGCAGATGTATTTCAGCCCCGCGTTGCGCAGCAGCGCGCCGGGCAGCAGCCGCGCCTCTGTCAGGACCTGAAAGCCGTTGCAGATGCCGAAGGCGAAGCCGCCCCGCTCCACATGCCGCTTCAGCGAGGCCACGACCGGCGAATTCGCCGCGATCGCACCGCAGCGCAGGTAATCGCCATAGGAAAACCCGCCGGGGACGCCGACCACATCCACCCCCTGCGGAAGCTCCGCATCCTTGTGCCAGACCATCGTGACCTCGGCGCCCGCGTTTTTCAGCGCGGTATACATGTCGCGGTCGCAATTGGAGCCGGGGAACTGAAGAACGGCGGCTTTCATCGGGCGGGACTCCTGTGAGGGCTGTTCCCGCGCCTGATACGCCGGGGCGCGGTCCGGATCAAGGCTTCATGCGCGGCGGGGCGATCTCCCCATGGAATTTGCCCCCGCCGCCGCCCTGTGGCAGGCTGTGGCTCTCGACGATCGGAGCGGACCATGTTCAGTTTCAGCTACGGATACGGCCTCGGCATCGATCCCGGCCTGACGCTCATCGGCATGGCCGTCTTTGCCGTGCTTCTGGTCCTGTGGGTCAGGCGCCGCGGACGCAACAGGGACGGCGGCGAAGGGAAATAACCCTTTCGCCAGCGCACCGGCCCTGTGCCCGGAGCCACATGGACCGCATCTTTCCCGGACGGCCGTGACGCCCTAGCTTATCGTCAATGCGGTTCGCGAAAGGATCACTCGCTTGAAAACTCTCGGCTTCCTCTCCTTCGGCCATTGGGCGCCCGAGCGCGGCTCCGCCGTGCGCACGGCCTCCGACGCCTTGCTGCAATCCATCGACCTCGCGGTCGCCGCCGAGGACCTGGGCCTCGACGGCGCCTATTTCCGCGTGCACCATTTCGCGCGCCAGCTCGCCTCCCCCTTCCCGCTCCTCGCGGCCATCGGCGCAAAGACCTCGAAGATCGAGATCGGCACCGGCGTGATCGACATGCGCTACGAGAACCCGCTCTACATGGCCGAGGACGCCGGCGCCGCCGACCTGATCGCCGGCGGGCGGCTGCAACTCGGCCTCAGCCGCGGCTCGCCCGAGCAGGTGGTCGACGGCTGGCGCCATTTCGGCTACCAGCCGGCCGAGGGCGAGGACGCCTCCGACATGGCGCGCCGGCATACCGAGGTCTTCCTGCAACAGCTCGAAGGCCGCGGCTTCGCCCGGCCGAGCCCGCGCCCGATGTTCCCGAACCCACCGGGGCTGTTGCGGCTCGAACCCCATTCCGAGGGGCTTCTCGAGCGCATCTGGTGGGGCTCCGCCTCGAACGCCACCGCCGAATGGGCGGCCGGGCTGGGGATGAACCTGCAAAGCTCGACGCTCAAGGACGACGAAACCGGGGAGCCCTTCCACATCCAGCAGGCCAGACAGATCCGCGCCTATCGCGAGGCGTGGAAGGCCGCGGGGCACAGGCGGGACCCGCGCGTCTCCGTCAGCCGCTCGATCTTTGCGCTCACCACGGACATGGACCGGATGTATTTCGGCCGCGGCGGCAAGGACAGCGACCAGATCGGCATGATCGAGCAAACCCGCTCCATCTTCGGGCGCGGCTATGCCGACGAGCCGGACCGGCTGATCGACCAGCTCCGCGGCGACGAGGCGATCGCAGAGGCCGATACGCTCCTGCTGACGGTGCCGAACATGCTCGGCGTCGATTACAACGTGCATGTGATCGAGACGATCCTGAAGGACGTCGCCCCGGCGCTGGGGTGGCGGTAAGGCCCCAGAAGGCCGCCTCCGAAAGGGGCGGCTTTCATCCTGCTGTCGGATCCGCGCCCTGCGCATATCGCGTAGACGCGCCCTGAATTTTTACGGGAAATTAAGAAAGTTCCGCTATCCTGCACCCCATGAGATTGCCACCGGGATGTCTCCATTGCGCCTGTCCAAAACGACGTTGCTCTGCGTTCTTTCCGTCCTGGTTTTTTCCGCATCACCGGCAAGGGCCGATTACGTGACGGTTCGCGAGAACATTGCGAACCCCAGGTTTCCGACACATATCGTCGGCGTCGCACCCCAGCCGAATTCGCACAGAACCGGCAGCCTGATCTTTCGCTGCGAAAACAACAGGACCGAAGCCTTTCTCAATTTCGACGGGGTGTATGGCCACAGGGGCACCCTGCGTGTCCGCTGGGCAGGGATGGACCGTGCCACCCGCATCGGGGCGGAGGACTCCACGACCGGCCAGGCGGCCTTCATTTCCAATCCGATCGCCTTCATCGCGCGGATGGTTGAGGAAGGCAGCGTCATTCTCGATGTCGAAGGCTATACCGCGCGCGGCACCGGTCAATACAGGCTGACAAAGACAGTCGATGCCATCTATGCCCTCGCAAGCACCTGTGAATGGGAGACACGCCTGCCCCCGCGCAAACTCGCCTCGGGGACCGGGCCACGTCCGGCTTCCGACCCCGCCGCCGCTCCGGCCGTCTCGGGACCGGAGAGATCTCCCCCGCCGCCCGCGGGAGACCGAAGAGAGATCATGTCGGAATTGGCCCTGCGGCTCTATTTCCGGGACCTGAAGCCCGAAGTGGAAAAATACGGCCTGGACCGCGTGAGCGAAATTCTCCGGGAAACCATGGTGAATTACGACTAGCTCCGTCCCAAAGACAAGGCACCCCCCGGCACTTTCCGGGGGGTGCCTTGTCTCGCGACATCCGGGGCTGTCAGAGCATCTCGACGCGGTAGCTCTCGATCACCGTGTTGGCCAGCAGCTTCTCGCACATCTCCGTGACCGTCGCCTCGCTCGTGCCCTCGGCGAGGTCGAGCTCGATCACCTTGCCCTGGCGCACGCCCTCGACCCCGTCGAAACCGAGGCTGCCGAGCGCGTGGCGCACCGCCTCGCCCTGCGGGTCGAGAACACCGTTTTTGAGCATGACGAAGACGCGGGCTTTCATGGGCGGTCCTTTTCCTGGGATCAGTTGATGAGCGTCGGCTTGTCGCCGATCGGGCCGTTGGTGGGCAGCACGCCGAGGCGGCGCGCCACTTCCGTATAGGCGTCCGTCAGGTTACCGAGATCGCGGCGGAACACGTCCTTGTCGAGCTTCTGCCCGCTCTCGATATCCCACAGCCGGCAGCTGTCGGGGGAAATCTCGTCGGCCACGATCAGCCGCATGTAGTCGCCGTCCCAGACCCGGCCGATCTCGATCTTGAAATCGACGAGCCGGATGCCGACGCCGTACATCACCCCCGAAAGATAGTCGTTCACCCGCAGCGCCAGCGCCACGATGTCGTCGAGATCCTGCTGCGACGCCCAGCCGAAGGCGATGATATATTCCTCGGGCACCAGCGGATCGCCCAGCGCGTCGTCCTTGTAGGAGAATTCGATGATCGGGCGCGGCAGGCGCATCCCCTCCTCGAGCCCCAGTCGCTTCGCCATCGACCCCGCCGCAAAGTTGCGCACGATCACCTCGAGCGGGATGATCTCGCACTGGCGGATGAGCTGTTCGCGCATGTTGAGGCGACGGATGAAATGGTTCGGAATGCCGAGATTGGTGAGCCCCGTCATGAAGAACTCGGACAGGCGGTTGTTGAGCACCCCCTTGCCCTCGATCGTGGCCTTCTTCTGCGCGTTGAAGGCGGTGGCGTCGTCCTTGAAATACTGGACGAGGGTTCCCGGTTCCGGGCCTTCGTAAAGCGTCTTCGCCTTGCCTTCGTAGATTTTCTTGCGGCGCGCCATGGAGCCTCCAATAGCTTCGGGGCCGGGAATCATCGCACCGGCCTTCTCAGATGCGCTCTTTAGGCCATGGGACCGCGCGGGGCAAGCATGCCGCACGGTCCGGCGCCCCGCGCCGCTCCCTCCCGCCCCGGCACGGGTGGAAAACCTCGCCCTCCGCTGACGATCTTCCTTGAAAATGAATGGCTAAAAACCCCATATTCGAATTGTGGCCTTATCGAGGAGGACCCTGCCATGACCACTTTCGACGATCGCGAATCCGCGTTCGAGACCAAATTCGCCCATGACGCGGCCATGGTGTTCAAGGCCGAGGTGCGCGCCGACCGCAAGCTCGCGCTCTGGGCCGCCGGAAAGCTCGGGAAATCCGCCCCGGAAACCGAAAGCTACACCGCGGAGGTGATCCGCGCCGACATGCAGGAAGCCGGTGCCGAAGATGTGATCCGCAAGGTCGCCGCCGATCTCGCGGGGATCGCGGAGGCCGAAGAGATCCGCGCACTCTATGCCCGCTACCTGTCAGAGGCGAAGGCCGAGCTCGCCGACGCCTGAGCCCGCCCCTCCCGACCGCCGCCCGAGAACGGCATCCCGGCCCGCGCCCTTGGCGCGGGCCTTGTTTTTTGTCCGGCACCCGGCTATCAGCCGCGCACCCCGCGGGCGGCGCCCGACTCACCCCGACTCGGGCGGAATTCGCGGCGGAATTAATCGAATATTGGCAAAACGGTCCTATGGCTCAGGCAAGACCCCGCATGCGCGCCGGACGCAGACCCGCGCGCCCCGCCCGCGAAGGAGAGCCGCCCGCCATGCGTCACGGCGCTTTCGACATCGAGACCGCGCTCCCCCTGCCCGACGGCGGGCCGGAGGAGACCGGCGCGAACCGCCCCCTGCCGCCGGAGGACCCGCCGCGGCAGACCGACCGGGCGCGGCTGCGCGCGCTCCTCGGCAAGCAGGCGCTGCCCCTCGGGCTCACCCTGATCGTGGTCTGGCTGGTGGGGGAGAAGGCCGCGCATCTCGACATGGCGGCCGTGGGCGCGACGATCGCCACGCTGCGCCCGGCGCAATGGGTGCTCGCGCTCCTGGCGACCGCCGGCTCCTTCTGGGCGGTCGGGCATTACGACCGCGTGCTCCACGCCCAGCTCGGCACCGGGATCGCCGCCGGCGCGGCGCGGCGCACCGGCGTGATCGCCATCGCCCTGTCCCAGGTGCTCGGCTTCGGCGCGCTCACCGGCACGCTGGTGCGCTGGCGCATGCTGCCGGAACTGACGCTGTGGCAGGCCGCGCGGCTCTCCGCCGCGGTCGCCCTCTCCTTCCTCGCCGGCTGGGCCGTCGTCGCGGCCCTCGCCGTCCTGATCTTCCGCCCCGACCACCCCTGGATGATGCCGCTCGCGACCGGCGCGATCCTGCTGGCCGGGACGCTCACCGCCCTGTCCGTCTACCCGCCGGGACCGCTCGTGCGCCTGCCCTGGCCGTCGCTGCGCACCATCGCGACCGTCGTCGGGCTCACCGCGCTCGACACCCTCTGCGCCGCCCTCGCGCTCTATGCGCTGCTGCCGCAGGATCTCGCCCTGGCGGCGGGACAGGTGATCTCCGCCTACCTCTTCTCCCTCGGGGCGGGGCTCGTCGGCGCGACGCCCGGCGGCTTCGGCCCGTTCGAGGCGGCCTTCGCCGCCCTCCTGCCCTCGGTCGACATCGAGACGCTGATCGGCGCTGTCCTCGCCTTCCGCCTCGTCTATTACCTGCTGCCCGCCCTGCTCTGCGGCCTGCTGCTGCTGCGCGGGCCGCGCCGCTGCAACCTGTCGCGCGCCCCGCGCCTCGTGAAGGCCCCGCCCTCGCCGCGCCTGCCGGCGGAGATGGAGCGCCAGCTCTTCGCCGCCCCCCGCGCGGAGGCCAACCTGCTGCGCACCCGCGACTTCTCCCTGCTCACGGCGCGCAACGGCAGGCCGCTCGGCCTCGTCGCGCCGATCGGGCAATCGCTCGTGATGCTTTCCGACCCGCTCGTCGCGCGCACCTGCCCCTCCGCCGCGCGCGGGGCGCTGAGCGGGGCCGCGGCCCAACGCTACCGCATGCCCGCGATCTACAAATGCGGCGCCCGCATGGCGGCAAGCGCCCGGCGCGCCGGCTGGCGCGTGCTGCCCGTGGCAGAGGAGGCCTGGCTCGTGCCCGGCACCTTCAGCCTCGAGGGCAGCAACCGGCGGCAACTGCGCCGGCTCCTCGGCAAGGCCGCCGCCGCCGGCCTGACCGTCCGCGAGGCGCCGCACCCGCTGCCGCTCGCGGAGATGGATCGCGTCGCCGCCGAATGGCGCGGCCTGCGCGGCCGGGAGCGCGGCTTTTCCATGGGCACCTACGAGCGCGCCTATGTCTCCTGCCAGCGGATCTTCCTCGCCTTCCTCGGCCCGGATCTCGTCGGCTTCGTCACCCTGCACGAGACCCGCAGCGAGATGACGCTCGACCTGATGCGCACCGGCCGCGCCGCCCCCGACGGCACCGTGCAGGCGCTCATCGTCGCCGCGATCGGGGCCGCCGCGCGCCAGTCCTGCCCGCGCCTTTCCCTCGCCGCCGTGCCCTGGCAGGGCACCGATGCCAATCCGCTCCTGCGCCGGCTGCGCGCGATCTTCCTCAGGCGATCCGGCGCCGCCGGGCTGCGCCGGTTCAAGGCGGCCTTCGATCCGCGCTGGGAAACGCTCTACCTCGCCGCGCCCTCGCGCCTCGCCCTGACGATCGCGGCCATGGACATCCTGCGCCGCGTCACCGCCCCGCCGCGCCGCCCGACCTCCAACCTGATGAAGGCATCGCGCCTCGCGACCCACCGGCCGTTGCGGATCTTCCGGCGGCAGCCACGCTAGGCCACGGCCCGCCGGCGCGCGCCATTGCGCCTGCGCCTCATGATCTTTATGACCTCATTGAATTTGATAAATCCCCGCAGGTCTGGCAAGGACGGGAAAGCCCACCCGGCCGGACCGTGCGGCGATCCCCGAGGCTCCCCTCGACACGCCGCCGCCACCCCCCGTGGCAGGCAACCGGACAAAGGACGAATGACGCGATGAGTGATGCGCTGACGAAACTGCTCGAAACCCGCGACTGGCTGATGACCGACGGCGCGACGGGCACCACCCTGTTCAACATGGGCCTGTCCTCGGGCGATGCGCCGGAGCTGTGGAACACCGACAGGCCCGACAACATCACCGCACTCTACCAGGGCGCGGTGGACGCCGGCTCCGACATCTTCCTCACCAATTCCTTCGGCGGCTCCGCCTCCCGGCTGAAGCTGCACAACGCGCAGGACCGCGTCTTCGAACTCAACCGGGCCGCCGCGGAAATCGGCCGCGAGGTCGCCGACAGGGCGGGTCGCCCGGTGATCGTCGCGGGCTCCATGGGCCCCACGGGCGAGATCATGGAACCGATGGGGCCGCTCTCCTATGCGAGCGCCGTGGAGATGTTCCACGAACAGGCCGAGGGGCTGAAGGCCGGCGGCGCCGATGTCGCCTGGATCGAGACGATCTCCGCCCCCGAGGAATACAGGGCCGCCGCCGAGGGCGCCGCGAAGGCGGGGCTCGCCTGGGTCGGCACGATGAGCTTCGACACCGCCGGGCGCACGATGATGGGCGTGACCTCTGCCCAGCTCGCCGACATGGTCGAGAAGATGCCGGTGCCCCCCGTCGCCTATGGCGCGAATTGCGGCACCGGCTCCTCCGACCTGCTGCGCACCGTGCTGGGCTTTGCCGCACAGGGCCACGAACGCCCGATCGTCGCCAAGGGAAATGCGGGCATTCCGCGCTACGTCGACGGGCATATCCATTACGACGGCACGCCCGAGCTGATGGCCGACTACGCCTGCATGGCCCGCGATTCCGGCGCGCGGATCATCGGCGGCTGCTGCGGCACGACGCCCGACCACCTGCGCGCGATGAAGGAGGCGCTCGAAACCCGCCCCCGCGGCCCGCGCCCGACGCTCGAACAGATCGCCGAGAAACTCGGCGGCTTCTCCTCCGCCTCCGACGGCACCGACGACAAGGGGCCCGCGAAACGCGAACGCTCCGGGCGTCGCCGGCGCGGCTGATGCCATGCGGTGTCTCCGGTCAGAACAGGCTGAGCTGGTCGCCCGGCCTGGGCGGCACGGCAAAGAGATCCGTCCGCAGCGGCGGCATCTTCCGCGCCAGCCCGCTGCGCGCGAGCGCGATGTCGAAGCGTCTGGCCATGAGCTCCGCCCATTCGCCCTCCCCCGTCATCCGCTTGCCCCAGCGGCTGTCATAGACCTCGCCGCCGTGCAGCTCGCGCATCCGCTTCATCACGCGGCCGGCGCGGTCGGGCACATGGGCGGCGAGCCACTCCTCGAACAGCGGCGCCACCTCCCGCGGCAGGCGCAGCATGATGTAGCCCGCCGCCCGCGCCCCGTGCTGGGCGGCGGCGGCGAGGATCGCCTCGAGCTCGTGATCGGTGAGCGCGGGGATCATCGGCGCCGCCATGACCCGCACCGGGATGCCCGCCTCGCTCAGGGCCCGGATCGTCTTCAGCCGGCGCGCCGGCGCGGGCGCGCGCGGCTCCATCTGGCGCGACAGGCGCGAGCCGAGCGAGGTCACGGACATCCCGACGCTCGCCAGACCCTTCGCCGCCATCGGCCGCAACAGGTCGATGTCGCGCTCGATCAGCGTGCCCTTGGTGGTGATCGTCACCGGGTGGTTGTGATCGCGCAGCACCTCGAGGATCGCGCGCATGATCCGGTCGCGCGCCTCGATCGGCTGGTAGGGGTCGGTGTTGGTGCCGATGGCGATCGGCGCGACCTCGTAGCTTTTCGCGGCCAGTTCGCGCGCCAGCACCTCCGCCGCGCCGAGCTTGCGCGTCAGCCGCGTCTCGAAATCCAGCCCCGGCGAGAGGCCGAGATAGGCATGGCTGGGACGGGCGAAGCAATAGCTGCACCCGTGCTCGCAGCCGCGATAGGGATTGACCGAGCGGTCGAAGGGAATGTCGGGACTGTCGTTGCGGGTGATGACTTTCTTCGGGCGCTCGTCCACGGTGGTGGTGCCGAGCGTGCGCGCCTCCGCCTCGCTGTCCCAGCCGTCGAGAAAGGTCTCCCGCGCCAGCCGCTCGAACCGGCCGGCGGCGTTGGACCGGCTGCCCCGCGCCTTCGGCACGAGGCCGAGCGGGAGGGTGTCGGAGAAGAATGTGGATTCGCGGCTCATGCCGCAAGACTAGAACAAAGTGAGAACATTTGCCAAGAGCGCAAAGAGGCTCGCGAGGCAAAGACCTGCCTGATGAAAGGAAACGCGCATGTCTGAGGAAGACGACGATCTGATCCTCTCCGAGCTCGACGACGGGGAACTGACCGAACAGATGATGGACGATCTCTACGACGGGCTGAAGCCGGAGATCGAGGAGGCGGTGCAGATCCTGCTCGAACGAGGCTGGACGCCCTATGACATCCTGACGAAATCCCTCGTCGCCGGAATGCAGATCGTCGGCGACGATTTCCGCGACGGCATCCTCTTCGTCCCCGAGGTGCTGCGCGCCGCCCAGGCGATGAAGGGCGGCATGGCGATCCTGAAGCCGCTGCTCGTCGAGACCGGCGCGCCGAAGATGGGCAAGATGGTGATCGGCACAGTGAAGGGCGACATCCACGACATCGGCAAGAACCTCGTCGCGATGATGATGGAGGGCGCGGGCTTCGAGATCATCGACCTCGGGATCAACACCGAGGCGGAGAATTACATCGGCACGGCCGAACGCGAGGGCGCGGACATCATCGGCATGTCGGCGCTGCTGACCACGACCATGCCCTACATGAAGACGGTGATCGAAAGCCTCGATGCCCAGGGGCTGCGCGACAAGTATATCGTGCTCTGCGGCGGCGCGCCGCTCAACGAGGAATTCGGCCGCGCCATCGGCGCCGATGCCTATTGCGACGATGCCGCCATCGCCGTGGAAACCGCCAAGCGGCTGATCCACGCGCGGCACAACCGGGCGTGAGCCGGCCGGCCCGCCTCACCGACACGGCCCTGCGCGACCGCGGCCTCGGCACCACCGGCGCGGGCCGGACGCTCGTCATCGCCTGCGGCGCGCTGGCGCGCGAGGTGCTGGCGCTCATCGAGGCGAACCGGCTCGACCACCTGAGCCTCACCTGCCTGCCCGCGATCCTGCACAACACGCCCGCGAAGATCCCCGAGGCGGTCGAGCGCGCCATCCGCGAGCACCGCGCAGAGTACGACCGCATCCTCGTCGCCTATGGCGATTGCGGCACCGGCGGCGGGCTCCGGGCGCTCTGCGACCGGCTCGGCGTCGACATGATCGAGGCGCCGCATTGCTATGCCTTCTTCGACGGAACCGCGGCCTTCGCCGCGCGCGCGGAGGCGACGAGCTTCTATCTCACCGATTTCCTCGCGCGCCAGTTCGATGCCTTCGTCTGGACACCGCTCGGCCTCGACCGCTACCCCGAGCTGCGCGAGATCTATTTCGGCAATTACGAAACCCTCGTCTACCTCGCCCAGACCGAGGATCCCGCGCTCACGGAAACCGCGCGCGCCTGCGCCGACCGGCTCGGCCTCGCCTTCGAACGGCGCTTCACCGGATATGGCGATCTCGGCGGCTTCCTCGGCGCCTGACCGGCCCCGGCTTTTTGCTGCCCGAAATACTCACCGGCGCAACGGTCACGCCGCCGCGCGTTTCGCGGTCTCGCGGATCCGCTGCACCATCGCCCGCAGCCCGTTCGAGCGCTGCGAGGACAGATGCTCGTCGAGCCCCAGCCGCGCCAGCTCCGCCTGGGCGTCCACCGCAAGCACCTCGTCGAGCGGCCGGCCGGCATAGAGCGCGTGCAGCACCGCGATCAGCCCCTGCACGATCATCGCGTCGGAGGCGCCCTCGAACTCGAACCGCCCGTCCTCGACGGTCGGCACCAGCCAGACCTGCGAGGCGCAGCCCTCCACCTTCGTCGCCGGAACCTTCAGCGCCTCGTCGAGCGGCGGAAAGGCCTTGCCCATCTCGATCACATGGCGATAGCGGTCCTCCCAGTCGTCGAGGAATTCGAAGGTCTCGACGATCTCTTCAAACTGTTCGCGGGCCATCTCCACCTCCATGGGCTGTCGGGCCCCTGCATACGCCCTCGCCCCGGAAAGGTCCAGCGCCGCCCCTTTTCAAGCCCCCGCTTTTCGGTTAGCCCTTTGGCAAGGAAATCGTGAGGGAGAGGCCGATGCGGCGTCAGGTGGTAATCTCGGGTCTGGTTCTGGCGCTGCTCGCGGGCTGCGCCACGGTGCGCGAGTCCCGGATCAACCCGGTCAACTGGTTCGGCCCCTCCGAGGCGGTGGCCGTGAGCGACACCGGCGCCGCCATCCTGCCGACGCTCGCCCCGCGCCGCGGCTATCCCCATTTCGTCGACACCCGCCCGCTCGCCCCCGCGATCTCGGACGTCTCCGTGTCCCGCTCGGCCTCCGGGGCCATCGTCACGGCGACGGCCTCCCTGCCCGCCGCGGGCTATTTCGACGCCGAACTCGTGCGCGTCCCCTCCGCCGCCCCCGGCACGCTCAGCTTCGAATTCCGCCTGCGCCCGCCGCCGGGCCCGGCCCGGACCGGCACCGCCCCGCAGCGGCAGATCACCGCCGCGGCCTCCCTGTCGACGGCGGAGCTCGCGCAGGCCGGCACCATCGTCGTGATCGGCGCGGAGGGCGCGCGGCAGGTCCGCCGCTGAGCCGCGCCCGCCCCCTTTGACATCCGCGCGGCGGCGCGCCATCGTGCGGCCCGACGACCAGGCGAAAGGCGCGCACATGCCCGATGTCCCCCGCAGGATCATCATCGACACCGACCCCGGCCAGGACGACGCCATGGCGATCCTCCTCGCGCTCGGCTCGCCGGAGGAGATCGACCTTTTGGGCATCGTCGCCGTGGCCGGCAACGTGCCGCTGGCGCGCACGGCGGAGAATGCGCGCAAGGTCTGCGAACTCGCCGGACGCCCGGATGTGAAGGTCTTTGCCGGATGCGACCGCCCGCTCGCCCATGCGCTCGTGACGGCGGAGCATGTCCACGGCAAGACCGGGCTCGACGGGATCGAGCTGCCGCCGCCGCGCATGCCGCTCCAGGACCGGCACGGGGTCGATTTCATCGTCGAGACGCTGCGCCGGGAACCGCCCGGCACGGTGACGCTCTGCGCGCTCGGCCCGCTCACGAACCTCGCCACGGCCTTCAGCCGCGCCCCCGACATCGTGGACCGCGTCGAGGAGGTCGTGCTGATGGGCGGGGCCTATTTCGAAGTGGGCAACATCACGCCCGCCGCCGAGTTCAACATCTATGTCGACCCGGAAGCCGCGGAGATCGTGTTCGGATCGGGCGTGAAACTCACGGTGATGCCGCTCGACATGACGCACAAGGTGCTGGTCACGGCGGAGCGGCTGCGGGCCTTCCGCGACTTCGGCACCCGGCTCGGGGAGGCCATCGCAGGCTGGCTCGATTTCTTCGAACGGTTCGACGTGGAGAAATACGGCTCCGTCGGCGGCCCGCTCCACGACCCGACGGTGATCGCCTATCTGATCCGCCCGGAGCTGTTTTCCGGCCGCTTCGTCAACGTGGAGATCGAGACGCGCTCCGCCCTCACCCGCGGCATGACGGTGGCGGACTGGTGGGGGGTGACCGACCGTCCGGCGAACGCGATGTTCATGGGCGACGCCGATGCAGAGGGCTTTTTCGCGCTGCTGACCGAGCGCGTGCGGCGGCTCGGGTGAGCCTCCGGCGGGAGTATTTTTGCCACAAAGGAGACGGGGGCTAGATCAGCGTCATGGCCGAGTTCGACAATTCCTATGCCCGCCTGCCCGAGCGGTTCTACACGCGGATCGCCCCCGAGCCGGTGCCCGCGCCCGAGATCGTGCTGCGCAACGACGCGCTCGCGGCGTCGCTCGGGGTCGCGGACTGGGGGGCGGAGGTCTTTGCCGGCAACGCGGTCCCCGGCGGCGCGACCCCGCTCGCGCAGGCCTATGCCGGCCACCAGTTCGGCGGCTGGTCGCCGCAGCTCGGCGACGGGCGCGCGGTGCTGCTGGGCGAGGTGGCGACGGAGGCGGGGCGCTTCGACATCCATCTCAAGGGCGCGGGCCCCACGCCCTATTCGCGCGGCGGCGACGGGCGGGCCTGGATCGGGCCGGTGCTGCGCGAATTCCTCGTGAGCGAGTTCATGCATGCCGCCGGGGTGCCGACGACGCGGGCGCTGGCGGCGGTGCGCACCGGGATGACGGTGCGGCGCGAACGGGATTATCCCGGCGCGGTGCTGACGCGCGTGGCCGCCTCCCATATCCGCGTCGGCACCTTCCAGTATTTCACCGCCCGCGGCGACACGGAGGCGGTGGAGATCCTCGCCGACCACGTCCGGGCGCGGCACTTTCCCGAGGCGGAGGGGGTGTGCGGCCTCTATCGCGCGATGATCGCGGCGCAGGCGCGGCTGATCGCGCGCTGGATGGGGCTCGGCTTCGTCCACGGGGTGATGAACACGGACAACATGGCCGTGTCGGGCGAGACGATAGATTACGGCCCCTGCGCCTTCATCGACGGCTACAGCCCGGCGGCCTGCTACAGTTCCATCGACCGCTTCGGGCGCTATGCCTATGAGCAGCAGCCGACGATCGCGCATTGGAACCTCGCCCAGCTCGGATCCTGCCTCGTGCCGCTGGCGGAGCGCGAGCTGGGATCGGAGGCGGCGGCGGTGGCGGCCCTGACGCAGGAGCTCGAGGCGTTTCCCGACCTCTACCAGGCGCAATGGATCGCCGTCTTCGGCGCCAAGCTCGGGATCGCGGAGCCGGGGCATGAGGATGTCGCCCTGGTGCAGGACCTGCTCGGGCTGATGGCGCGCGACGGGGCGGATTTCACCAACACGTTCCGCGGCCTCGTGGACGGCAGCGCGCGCGACTGGATGCTCGACCGCGAGGCCTTCGACGCCTGGCAGGCACGGTGGGAGAGGCGCCGCTCGGCAGAGGCCGCGGCGGCGATGGCACAGGCCAATCCCGCGGTGATCCCGCGCAACCACCGCATCGAGGAGGCGATCGCGGCGAGCCTCGAGGGCGACGACGGCAAGGCCCGCCGCCTCGCGCGCGTGCTGCTGCGACCCTTCGATCTGGCCGGGGACGACCGCGACCTGGCGGTGCCGCCCCGCGAGGAGGAGCGCGTCACCCGCACCTTCTGCGGCACCTGACGCCGCCGCGGCTCAGCGGAACTTCTCGAAGAACCGCTCGTTGCGGTCGATGAAATCGCGCAGCACGCCGGAGAAGGGCGCGCCGGTCTTGCGCGCCATGTAGATCGTGCCGCAGGTCGCGCCGACGAGCCCGCCGCCGGCGTCCACGATCAGGTCCCACATCGTGTCCTGGAGCCCGGATTTCTGCATGTTCATGCCGAAGGTCTGGTCCATCGCATATTCGAAGATCTCCCATAGCGCGCCGATCGTCATCGCGAAGCAGAAGGCGAAGAGGCCGATGCCCCAGGGCGGCGCGGCATAGCGGTCGCCCTGGACGAGCATGAAGATCGCGAGAAAGCCGATCAGGCCGAAGCCGACGGCGGAGCCGCCGTGCAGGATCACGTCCCACCACCAGTAGCGTTCGTAGAAATCCCCGACCTCCCCGAGGAAGATCGTCGCGAAGATGAAGAGCACGATCGCGGTCATGAAGCTCGGCGGCACGTAGATGTGGAACCGGCTCGCGAAGACCATCGGCAGGAGCGTGAGCCCGAAGGTGCCGAGCGCCACGAAGGACGAGACGTAGCGGCCGGACACGAGGCTCGCGACCAGTTCCACGATCAGCGCGACCCAGACGAGTCGCATGATGAGCGGTTGCTTGCGGGCTTTTTCCATGATCCGGTGCATCGGTCTTCCTGTCTCTGATCCTGCGGCCGGGAGGGTGAAATCCCGCGGCCCTGCCCCTATCTTAGTCCCATGATGCCCAAAGTCGAAACCGGCGCAATGCGTCTTGCCTCCTATAATCTGCGCAAATGCCGCGGAACCGACGGGCTGCGCGCGCCCGGCCGGATCCTCGACGTGATCAACGAGATCGGGGCGCAGGCCGTGGCGCTTCAGGAGGCGGACATGCGCCTCGGGGCGCGCCCGGCCGCCCTGCCGCTCCGGATGATCGAGACGCATACGGATTTCACCGCCGTGCCGGTCAACCTTTCCGCCGTGTCGGTCGGCTGGCACGGCAACGCGATTCTCGTGCGCAAGGACGCCACCGTGGAGGCCGACCATCGCTTCGAGCTTCCGGGGCTCGAGCCGCGCGGCGCGGTGGCGGTGGACATCGCCGGGCTGCGCATCGTGGGCGTGCATCTCGGGCTGCTGCGCAGCTCGCGCCAGAAGCAGCTTCACGCCATCCGCGCCCATCTCTCCCGGCTCGACGACCGTCCGACCGTGATCCTCGGCGATTTCAACGAATGGTCGCAGACGGGCGGGCTCGACCCGCTGCGCGACGCCTTCGAGATCCATGCGCCGGGGCGGTCCTTCCATGCGAACCGCCCGATGGCGGCGCTCGACCGGATCGCGCATACCCCGGCGCTCGACCTGCGCGACGCGGGCGTGGTGGAAACCGAGCAGAGCCGGCGCGCCTCCGACCACCTGCCGGTCTGGGCCGACCTCGCCCGGCTCTGAGTTTTCGCTTCCGGTCCGGCGGGACTTTGGTAGGTTCGGGAAAAATCCTTTCCGGACGGTCCCATGTCGCTGTTGCAGATCACCTCCCTCCTCATCGTGCTCGCCGGCATGTTCGGCGCGTTCAATTACCTGTTCCTGCGCCTGCCCGCCGCGATCGGCATCC
Source organism: Celeribacter indicus (assembly GCF_000819565.1). Lineage (NCBI taxonomy): Bacteria > Pseudomonadati > Pseudomonadota > Alphaproteobacteria > Rhodobacterales > Roseobacteraceae > Celeribacter > Celeribacter indicus. Next base: position 1,730,728 of record NZ_CP004393.1, on the reverse strand, counting down.
TCGTCGTGGCGCTGATCGCCTCGCTCACGGTGATCGGGCTCGACGCGATCTGGCCCGGCTCCCGCGTCGAGGAGACGATTCGCGCGCAGGTGGTCGCCTTCGATTTCTCCGACACGCTGCTCGAGGGCATGCTCGGGCTCCTGCTCTTCGCCGGCGCGCTGCATGTGAAGACGTCGGACCTGCGGGCGAACTGGCCGCCGGTCTTCCTCATGGCCACGCTCGGCGTCGGCCTGTCGACCGCCGTGGTGGGCGTGGGCTTCTCCTGGCTCACCGGAATGCCGCTCCTGATCGCGCTGACCTTCGGCGCGCTGATCTCCCCCACCGATCCCGTCGCGGTGCTGGGCGTGCTGCGCCAGGCCGACCTGCCGAAGAGCCTCGAGACCAAGATCGCGGGCGAGAGCCTGTTCAACGACGGCGTCGGCTATGTCGTCTATCTCGTGCTCGTCGGCCTCGCCTTCGGCGCCGCCGGACATGGCGGCGAAGCGCACGAGGCGGGCACGACGGTCGAAAGCGCGCTCCTGCTCTTCGCCAAGGAAGCCCTCGGCGGCGCGCTCCTCGGCCTCGTGCTGGGCTGGCTCACCTTCCGGGTGATGCGGCTCATCGACGATTACGCGCTCGAGGTGCTGATCACCCTCGGCCTCGCCTTCGGCGGCTACGAACTCGCCGTCGCGCTCGGCATCTCCGCCCCGATCATGGCGGTCTGCGCGGGGCTGCTGATCGGGGATGTCGGCGCGAAATACGGCATGTCGGAACAGACCCGGCGCTATGTCGACGCCTTCTGGAAGATGGTGGACGAGATCCTGAACGCCATCCTCTTCCTGATGATCGGCTTCGAGGTCTTCGCCGTGGCCTTCGACCTCTCCTCCGTCATCGCCGGGGCGCTCGCCGTGCTGCTCTCCCTCGTCGCGCGGCTCACCGCCGTGGCGATCCCGGTGACGATGCTCAAGCCGTTCCGCTCCTTCACCCCCGGCACGATCCCGATCATGACCTGGGGCGGGCTCAAGGGCGGGATCTCCGTCGCCCTCGCCCTCGCCCTGCCGGACAACGAATGGAAACCGCTGATCCTGACCGCGACCTATATCGTCGTGGTCTTCTCCATCATCGTGCAGGGGCTCACCGTGGCGCCGCTCGCACGCAAACTGAGCCGCGAACAGGAGCTGAACCTGTGACCCGATACCTCACCTACGACGTCTTCACCGACCGCCCCTTCGGCGGCAATCCCCTGGCCGTGATCCCCGAGGCGCAGGACCTGCCCGAGCCCCGGCTCCAGGAGATCGCGCGGGAGTTCAACTACTCGGAAACCGTGTTTCTCTACCCGCCCGAGGATCCGGCCCATACCGCGAGGCTGCGCATCTTCACCCCGGTGGCAGAGGTGCCCTTCGCCGGCCATCCGACCATCGGCGCGGCGGTGGCGCTGGCCGGCCTGGGGCACGGGCCGCAGATGCGGCTCGAGCTGAAGATCGGACGGATCGACGCGGTGGCGCATGACGGGCGGGCCCATTTCGTCGCCCGCCAGCCGCTCGAGATCCTCGCCCGGCCCGCCCCCGACCTCGTCGCCGCCGCGCTGGGACTGGCCCGCGCCGATCTCGCAGGCCCGCCGGTCATGGCCGGGATGGGGCTCGCCTTCACCTTCACCGAACTCGCCTCCCGCGCCGCCCTGTCGCGGATCGCGACCGATCTCGCGGCCTTCCGCGCGGGCAACGCGCTCCATCCCGCCGGGCTCGATTTCGCCCAGGCGCCCTACTGGCGCGACGGCGACACGATCCACATGCGCATGTTCGCCCCGCTCGACAACGTGCCCGAGGATCCCGCGACCGGCTCCGCCGCCGCGGCGCTCGGGCGGCTCTTGGCCGGGACGGGCGACAGGGCGGTCTTCACCGTCCACCAGGGCGACGACATGGGGCGGCCCTCCCGCATCTCCGTCACCGCGACGCCCGAGGCCGTGACCATCGGCGGCGCCGCGGTGCGGGTGATGGAGGGACGGCTCGTGACCTGAGGGGCTGGACCCCGCCCGCGCCATTGCCTAACGTGGGGTCCACGACCGAACCGGAGGCCAGATGCCGACCACGATCCTCTCCCGCTGCGAGGCCAAGGGGCTGCGCCTGACAGACCAGCGCCGGGTCATTGCCTCGGTGCTCGACGAGGCGCGCGACCATCCCGATGTCGAGGAACTCTATGCCCGCGCCTCCGCGAAGGATGCAGGCATCTCGCTCGCCACGGTCTACCGCACGGTCCGCCTCTTCGAGGAGCGCGGCATCCTCGAGAAGCTCGACTTCGGCGACGGGCGCGCCCGCTACGAGGCCGCCGACCGCGCCCATCACGACCATCTCATCGACATGGAGACCGGCCAGGTGATCGAATTCTTCGACCCGGAGATCGAGGCGCTTCAGGAACGCATCGCCGAACGGCTCGGCTACGAGCTGACCGGCCACCGCTTCGAACTCTACGGCACGCGCAAGAAGCCCTGACACGACCGGTCCGCGCGAGGCCGCACGCCGCGCAGCCTCTCTTCAATGTGCGCGTTCGCGCACCCCCCGTCCGCAGCTTTGACACCCCTCCCGCCCTTGCCCCCTCCGCGGGATCGCGGCAAAGCCTCGGACACTCTCCCCATGCAAAGGCCGAGAAGATGAACAACGTCACCGCCATTCTCCTCGTGATCGCCTCCATGGCGGCCTTCACGCTCGAGGACATGTTCATCAAGCTCCTCTCCCAGAGCCTTCCCGTGGGCGAGGCCGTGTTCTTCATCGCCACGGGCTGCGCCGTCATCTTCCTGATCTGGGCCCGCGCCAAGGGACAGGCGGTCTTCGTGCCGCGCAACTGGCGGCCCCTCGTGCTCCTGCGCGCGCTGACCGAGGCGGTGGCGACCGTCGCCTTCACCACCGCCCTGTCGCGCGCGGAAATCTCCATCGTCGGCGCCGTGTTCCAGTCGATGCCCCTCGCGGTCACGCTCGGCGCGGCGCTGTTTCTCGGCGAGCGCGTCGGCTGGCGGCGCTGGCTCGCCATCGCGGTCGGCTTCGCCGGCGTGCTCGTCATCATCCGCCCCGGCCTCGCGGGCTTCGATCCGCAGGTGCTCTGGGTGCTCGTCGCCGTCATCGCGGTGGCGACGCGCGACCTGATGACCCGCGTGATGGACGCCGCCGTGCCCTCGAGCGTGGTCTCCTTCCAGGCCTTCCTCGCGGTGATCCCCGCGACCCTGCTCAACCTCTGGCTTTCCGGCGACAGCGCCGTCACGCCCCAGGCCGCCGACCTGCTGAAGGTCGCGGGCGGCATCACCTTCGGCGTGCTGGGCTATGCGGCGATCGTGGCGGGGATGCGGCTCGGCGATGCCTCCGCCGTCACGCCGTTCCGCTACACCCGCCTCATCTTCACGATGATCGCGGGCGTCGTGGTCTTCGGCGAACGGCCGGACCTGCTCACCTGGCTCGGCTCCGCGCTCATCATCGCCTCCGGCCTCTACACCTTCCTGCGCGAACGCCAGCTCGCGCGGGCGCACCGGGCAGCGGCCGACACGGCGGCCGGACCGCGCGGCGCCTGATCCCCGCCGCGAAAAGCCGAAGCCCCGCACGATGTTAGCGCATGGCCTGTTGACCCTTGCGCCGCGCCTGCTATCACAACACGCGACTGGCCCGCAAACAGCGAAGGGACTTACGCATGAGCACCATCATCGACATCATCGGCCGCGAGATCCTCGACAGCCGCGGCAATCCGACGGTCGAAGTCGACGTCATCCTCGAGGACGGGACCATGGGCCGCGCCGCCGTCCCCTCCGGCGCCTCCACCGGCGCGCATGAGGCGGTGGAGAAGCGCGACGGCGACAAGGCGCGCTACCTCGGCAAGGGCGTGCTCGAAGCCGTGGCCGCCGTCAACGGCGAGATCGCCGAGGCGCTCGTGGGCATGGACGCGACCGAACAGGAAGCCATCGACGCGGCGATGATCGAACTCGACGGCACCGACAACAAGGGCCGGCTGGGCGCCAATGCCATCCTCGGCGTGTCGCTCGCCTGCGCCAAGGCCGCGGCCGATTACTCCGCCCTGCCGCTCTACCGCTATGTCGGCGGCTCCGCCGCGCGCGTCCTGCCGGTGCCGATGATGAACATCATCAACGGCGGCGAACATGCCGACAACCCGATCGACTTCCAGGAATTCATGATCATGCCGGTCTCCGCCACCAGCGTGCGGGAGGCGATCCGCATGGGCTCCGAAGTGTTCCACACGCTGAAGAAGGAACTGTCGGCCGCCGGCTACAACACCGGGATCGGGGATGAGGGCGGCTTCGCACCGAACATCAACTCCACGCGCGAAGCCCTTGATTTCGTCCTGAAATCCATCGAAAAGGCCGGCTACGCCCCCGGCGAGGATATCTATCTCGCGCTCGACTGCGCCTCGACCGAATATTACGAGGGCGGCAAGTACGAGATGACGGGCGAAGGCAAGTCCCTCACCTCGGAAGAAAACGCCGACTACCTCGTGGAGCTGTGCAACGATTACCCGATCATCTCGATCGAGGACGGCATGGCCGAGGACGACTGGGAGGGCTGGAAACTCCTGACCGAAAAGCTCGGCGACCGGGTGCAGCTCGTGGGCGACGACCTCTTCGTGACCAATCCGAAGCGCCTCTCCGACGGCATCGCGCAGGGCGTCGCGAATTCGATGCTCGTGAAGGTGAACCAGATCGGCACCCTGTCGGAGACGCTCCGCGCCGTCGACATGGCCCACCGTGCGCGCTACACCAATGTGATGAGCCACCGCTCCGGGGAGACCGAGGACGCGACCATCGCGGATCTCGCCGTTGCCACCAATTGCGGCCAGATCAAGACCGGCTCGATGTCCCGCTCCGACCGGATGGCGAAATACAACCAGCTGATCCGCATCGAGGAACAGCTCGGGGAAACCGCCGAATATGCCGGCCGCTCCATCCTGAGGACATGAGCGCAAACCTCTGGTTTCACAAGAGAAAGCCCTGCCTGTCCGGCGGGGCTTTTTGCGGCGCGCCGTCCCGGCTCACCGGCTCAGGAAATCCGTCAGCACGGCGTTGAACTCCTCCGCATGGCTCACGTTGCAGCCATGCGGCGCGCCCTCGATGACGTGCAGCCGGCTCCCCGCGATGGCGCGGTGGGTCCGCGCGCCCGACCCCTCGAGCGGCACGATCCCGTCGGCATCGCCATGCAGCACGAGGGTCGGCACCCTGACGTTCTGGAGATCGGCGCGGAAATCCGTGGTCCCGAAGGCCTCCATGCAATCGAGCGCCGCCTTCCGGTCCGATTGCCGGCTCAGCTCCACCGCCGTCTCCAGCTCCGCCTCCGGGACGGCCAGATCCTCGCCCGCCGTGTAGAACTTCCGCGCGAAATCCGCGAAGAAGGCGTCGCGGTCCTCCCGCAGATCCCGCTCCATCCCTTGCGCCTCCTCCTCGCTCAGCGGACCGTTCGGATTGTCCTCCGTCCGCATGAGATAGGGCGGCACGGCAGAGGCGAAGACGATGGAATGCAGCCGCGCGTTGCCCTCCGACCCGACATAACGCGCCACCTCGCCGCCGCCCATCGAGAAGCCGACCAGCGTCACGTCCTCGAGCTCCATCGCCTCCATCAGCCCGGCGAGATCGTCCGCGAGCGTGTCGTAATCATATCCGTCAAAGGGCTTGCCCGACCGGCCGAAGCCGCGGCGGTCATAGGCGACGACGCGAAAGCCGGCCTCCGCCAGCGCATCCACCTGCGGTGCCCAGGCCGCGGCGGACAGCGGCCAGCCGTGGATCAGCACGACGGGCCGCCCCGTCCCCTTCTGTTCGACATGCAGCTTCACGCCGTTGACCTCCACATCCGTCACGGAAAACGAACCATCCATCCCGGTTTCTCCTCTCTCCTGCTGCAACGGCTCCATCCGGCCTGTTGCATCGGGAGCCCATCTGTGCTCCCTGTTCCCGAACTCAACGGGGGCCGGACCGTCCTGTTCCTGTGACCAAGAAATCGTGAACGGCGATGCGACGGAGGCGCGGCAGATGACATGTGACTTTCCCGACGGAACCCACGACCTGCCCCCCGGCAAGCTCGCCGCCGTGGTCACCTGGCTGGAGATGACCGACCGCCCCGCCCCGCGCGACATCCGCGCGCCGGAGGGGGTGGAGCTCGTCGCCCATCCCGCGCCCGCACCCGACTGGTATCGCGCGCTCTACCGGCGGGTGGGCGAGGACTGGCTCTGGGTCTCGCGGCTCTCCATGGGCGACGCGGCGCTCGCCACGATCCTGCACGCGCCGGAGGTGGAGGTGTATTCGCTGCGCAAGGGGGGCGAGGATCTCGGCCTTCTGGAGCTCGATTTCCGCGATCCCGACAACACGGAACTGGCCTTCTTCGGGCTCGCGCCGGAACTCATCGGCACGGGCGCCGGCCGCTGGCTGATGGAACAGGCGCTCGCGCGGGTCTTCGCCCGGCCCGTCCGGCGGTTCTTCGTGCACACCTGCACGCTCGACAGCCCGCAGGCCCTGGCCTTCTACATCCGCTCCGGCTTCACGCCCTTCAAACGGTCGGTGGAGATCATGGACGACCCCCGCCGGGCGGGCGCGATCGCGCCGCACATCGCCCCGCATATTCCCCTCCTCTGACCGCACCCTTCGCCGGAGGGGGCGACAGACGGAAGAACCCCGCATCCGAAGATGCGGGGCCCCCTGCAAACAGCAAACTTGTTACGATACCCACAACACTCGTTACAACACGCGGAACTGCCTCACGGGCACGGCGCGGTGTAATAGCCGCCCCGCCCGTTGGCGTAAGCACAGGTCGCCTTGTTCTGGTTCTCGGCCACCATCGTCCCGGCAGCGGCGCCGCCGAGCGTTGCGAGCACCCTCCATTCATCGTTCGCGCCAAGAGCATCGGCGGTCAGATATCCAAGGCCGGCACCGGCGGCGGCCCCGACTGCGGAATTCTGCTGCGACGTGGTCATGTCCGTGCAGGCGGCGAGGGTCGGGACGGCGAAGGCGAGCGCCAGAAGGGTCTGCTTTTTCATGGAGAGGCTCCCAGTCGTTTGTTGTCTCGAGGTACAACCGCAAGCCACGGAAAAGGTTTCCAAAGAATTTACATTTTTTGATAGAATTTTCGGAATTCCCGTAAAGGAGCCTCAGTCTTGGACAAAACCATCACTGCGGAGGATCTGATCCGCCGCCTCGACCTTGCCCCGCATCCCGAGGGCGGACATTTCCGGCAGACTTGGGCGGCCGCCGCCGCGCCCGGCGCACGGCCGTCCGGCACCTGCATCTATTTCCTGCTGCGCGCCGGCGAGGCGAGCCACTGGCACAGGGTCGATGCGGCGGAGATCTGGCATTTCTACGCCGGCGGGCCGCTCCGGCTGTCGATCTCCGACACCGACCGGGGGCCGGCGCGCGATCACCTGCTGGGCGCCGATCTCGCCGCCGGACAAAGCCCGCAGATCCTCGTCCCCGAAGGCCACTGGCAGGCGGCGCGCAGCCTCGGGGACTGGACGCTCGTCGGCTGCACCGTCTCCCCCGGCTTCCGCTTCGACGGGTTCGAACTGGCCGCGCCGGGCTTCACGATCCCCGCCGCAAGCGGGTGACCCGCTGTCGCCCCTGCGACACCGGCCTTCCCCTTTCGCGAATCGTCTTGCAAAACTGCGACCGGCGCCCGGCCCGGTCCCACACGGCAGGGATGAGTTACCGCTAGCAGCCTCGCACCGGCAGACGGAAGCATCCGATTTTCCGCCCATTTCGCAGGCATTTCCCCCCGCCCGCGGGAAAAGCACGCGCATTTTCCGCCTCCGGGAGCGTCAGGGTAAGGGAAACCGGACTGTCAACCTGAGGGAGATGGGTTAACCTAACGTCAGTTAGTGAGTGAGGGGGTCAAAGGACGTCCCGTCAGGCGCCCTTGGGTAGTGAGTGGTGTTACGAGGCTGGTCGGGCAGGTACCGGGGAAACCCGGCAAGTGCCTGCCCGCCAGCGGCCACACCGGATGTCGGACACAGGTTCCAATCACTGATGAACCATGGCCAGGGGCCGGTCATGCGGCAGGGCGCGAGATCCTGCCGCCACCGATCGCCGCGCGCACACCCGTCGTGCCGGGCGCGGAGGTCGGAAGGCCCGCGATCACCCGCGCGGCGAGATAGGCGAAGGCCTGCGCCTCGAGCATGTCGCCGTCGAGCCCCGCCTCTTCCACCGGCCGCACCGGACAGTCCACCGCCGCCGCGATCATCGCCATGAGCGTCGCGTTGTGCCGCCCGCCCCCGGTCACATGGAGGACCGCGGGCGGCGTCGGGCAATGGTCCATCGCCCGCGCCACGGCGGCGGCGGAAAAGGCCGTGAGCGTCGCGGCGGCATCCGCGTCGGACAGCGGCGCGACCGCCTCGAGCAGCCCGTGGAAGGCGTTGCGGTCGAGCGATTTCGGCGGCATGCGGAAGAAATAGGGATTGGCGAGCCCCGCCGCCACGATCTCCATCTCCGGCGTGCCGCGCGCGGCAAGCGCCCCGCCCGCGTCGAAGGCCAGGCCGAGCCGGGCGGCGACGAGATCGTTCACCGGCGCGTTCGCGGGCCCGGTGTCGAAGGCGAGCAGCGCGCCGGGCGCGGCCGGATCCGCGACCGAGGGATCGGCCCAGGTGATATTGCCGACCCCGCCCATGTTGAGAAAGGCGACCGGCGCCGTCGCGCCGATATGCCGGGCGAGCGCGTGGTGGTAGAAGGGCGCGAGCGGCGCCCCCTGCCCGCCCAGCCGCATGTCGGCGGAGCGGAAGTCCCAGACCACCGGCACGTCGAAAAGCTCCGCCAGCACCGCGCCGTCCCCGGCCTGGAAGGTGCGGCCCGCCTCGGGCGCGTGGTTGAAGGTCTGGCCGTGGAAGCCGATCAGGTCGAACCCCTCGAGCTGCGACAGCGCCTCGGCATGGGCGGTCTCGATCAGCTCGGTGATCTCCGGCCCGACCTCCCATGTCCCCAGCCCCTCGCGCAGCAGCGCCTGTTCGCGCGCGCCGTAGGGCCGGCAGGCACTGTCGCCGAAGCCGAGGATCTCCCGCCCGTCGGTGAGGATCGTGGCGACGTCCACCCCGTCGAGCGAGGTGCCCGACATGCATCCGGCGACACGGATCGCCTCTCCCTTGCCCCTGCCCTGCATGACCTCTTTCCCTTTGGCCCCCGCCCCGATATATCAGGCCGCACTGACCCTTTGAACGGAAAAGAGAGCGATGACCTACCACCCGAAGTCGGAATTTCTCCGCGTCATCATCGAACGCGGGTTCCTGGCCGATTGCACCAATCTTCAGGAGCTGGACGAGGCCCTGAACGCGGGAATGGTCACCGCCTATATCGGCTATGACGCGACGGCGGCGTCGCTCCATGTCGGGCACCTGCTGAACATCATGCTCCTGCGCTGGTTCCAGAAGACCGGGCACCGGCCGATCACCCTCATGGGCGGCGGCACGACCAAGGTGGGCGACCCCTCCTTCCGCTCCGACGAGCGTCCGCTCCTCGGGCCGGAACAGATCGACGCCAATATCGCCGGGATGCAGAGGGTCTTCGCCCGCTACCTCGAGTATGGCGATGCGGGCACCGCGGCCTCGGGCGGCGGTGCGGCAGGGCAGGACAATCTCGCGCTGATGCGCAACAATGCCGAATGGCTCGACGATCTGAACTACCTCGATTTCCTGCGCGACATCGGGCGGCATTTCTCCGTCAACCGGATGCTGTCCTTCGAGAGCGTGAAATCGCGCCTCGACCGCGAGCAGTCGCTGTCCTTCCTCGAATTCAACTACATGATCCTCCAGGCCTACGATTTCCTCGAGCTGAACCGCCGCTACGGCTGCCTGTTGCAGATGGGCGGCTCGGACCAGTGGGGCAATATCGTGAACGGCATCGACCTGACCCGCCGCGTGCTCGACCGCGAGATCTACGGGCTGACCACACCGCTGCTGACCACCTCGGACGGGCGCAAGATGGGCAAGAGCCAGGGCGGCGCGGTCTGGCTCAATGCCGAAATGCTCTCGCCCTATGAATTCTGGCAATTCTGGCGCAACACGACCGATGCGGACACCGGCCGGTTCCTCAAGCTCTACACCGAGCTTCCGGTGGCCGAATGCGACCGGCTCGGCGCGCTCGAAGGCTCGGAGATCAACGCGGCGAAGATCGTCCTCGCCAACGAGGTGACGAAGCTGCTGCATGGCGAGGAGGCCGCGAAGGCCGCCGAGGCGACCGCGCGCGAGGTGTTCGAGAAGGGCGGAACCGGCGACGACCTCCCGACGCTCGAACTGACGCCCGCGGAGATCGGCGACGGCGTCTCCATCGTCCAGCTCTTCGTGCGTTCGGGCCTCGCCGGTTCGGGCAAGGAGGCCAAGCGCCTCTTCGCCGAAGGCGGCGCGAAGGTGAACGATGCCGACCACCGGGAGGCGGGGCTTCTCGTCACCTCCGACATGCTCGCCGCGCCGATGAAACTCTCCGCCGGAAAGAAGCGCCACGCCCTCGTGGTGCTGCGCGACTGACGGGCGGATTGCCGCATCCGCGACGCCGGGTGCGGCTTTTCCGCGACAGCTTCCCGATCTCTTGCATTTTTGACTTGAACCTCTCCGTTTTCGGTCCAGAACATTTCGCATGACACACCGCGCCCCGCTCCTTCTTCTCGCACTCTCCCTGACGGGCCTGCCCGCGCTGCCGCTCGCCGCGCAGGGCTGGTGGGAGGCCGAGGGCTGGGGCGAGATCGGCGTGCGCAGCGGGACCGGCGACGAGGATTTCTATTTCGGCGGCAACGCGACCTGGCGGACGACCGCGCCGGGGCTCGGGCTCGAACTCGGCGCCTATGGCGAGGCCGGAAGCGTTCACGACACCTATGCGGCGCTGACCTATGAATTCGCCAATGGCGACCGCCTCGCCTTCGGTGACCCCCGCCCGGCCTACGACAGCTTCGCGCGGCCGGTGCTGAGCGACGTCTTCCTCTCCGCCGCGCTGGAGCGGTCGGAGATCGGCATGAGCCGGGCGACGGACGGCGCGATCACCGAAAACGACTATCAGCCCTATGGCGCCGCGCTGCGGATGGACGGCGCGGCGGTCTCCCTGCATTACGTCGAGGAAACCGAGGCCGCGATCCTCGGCGTCGGCGGCGAATGGCTGCTCGGCGGCTGGGGGGCGGAAACCGCGCTCGAACTGACCGACGACGGCGACAGCGAGGTCAATGCGAAATTCCAGCTCGCCCGCGGGATCGGACCGGGCGAATTCAGCGCCGCGCTGTTCTACAACGACGCCAACGACGCCTCCACCGAGATGGAATTCGCCTATCGCCACACGCTCGGCGGCATGGTGGAAATGACCGAACTCGTCTCCATCCCGGTCGACGAGACCGAGGAGGCGCTCGCGGTGGTCGGGGCGCGCATCGCGACGCCGAGCGTCTTCTCCCTCGACCTCGCCGCCGGCATCCAGGACGGCGACGGGCTGGCGAGCGCGGGTCTGCGGCTCGACTTCTGACCCTTTCGCGAAACCGGAAAGGGCGCGCCTCCCGGCACGCCCTCTGCGATCTTCCAGGGCGATCTTCCAGCGCGACGGATCAGTCGGTGACGGTGACCGAACTCATCACGTCCGGCTCCCCGATCACCGCGCCGTTCGCCCCCTCGCCGCGCTTGATCGCGTTCACCACATCCATGCCCGAAGTCACCTCCCCCACGACCGTATACTGGCCGTTGAGATGCGACGCCGGGGCGAACATGATGAAGAACTGGCTGTTGGCGCTGTCGGGCGACTGGCTGCGCGCCATGCCGACGACACCGGCGGCGAAGTCGCGGTCGGAGAATTCCGCCTTCAGATCCGGCAGGTCGGACCCGCCGCGCCCGGCCATCTGCATGGAGAACCCCTCGGCCCCCATCTTCCCGTATTGCACATCGCCCGTCTGGGCCATGAACCCGTCGATCACGCGGTGGAACACCACCCCGTCATAGGCGCCCTCCGAGGCGAGCTCGGTGATCCGGGCGACATGCTCGGGCGCGACATCCTCGAACAGGTCGACATGGACGGTGCCGTTGGCCTGCCCCGACACGGTGATGTCGAGGCCGGTGGCGAAGGCGGGGCCGGCGGCAAACGCCGCGAGAAGCAGCGCGCGCTTAAACATCCGCGGCCACCTTCACCGAAACCATGTGATCGGGCTCCATCGGCGGCTCGCCGCGGGCGATCTTGTCCACCGCCTCCATGCCGGAGATCACGCGGCCATAGACCGTGTATTGCCGGTTCAGGAAATGGTTGTCCGCGAAATTGATGAAGAACTGCGAATTCGCCGAATTCGGGTCCATCGCGCGGGCCGCGCCGATCGTGCCGCGGTCATGCGGGATGCCGGAGAACTCGGCCGGCACGTTCGGCAGGTCCGACCCGCCCGTGCCCGCGCGGCGCGGTTCGTAATCCTTCGTCCTGTTGCCGAACTGCACGTCGCCCGTCTGCGCCATGAAGCCGTCGATCACGCGGTGGAACACCACCCCGTCATAGGCGCCCGCCCGCGCGAGCTCCTTCATCCGCTCGGCATGTTTCGGCGCGATCTCGGGCAGAAGCTCGATCACGACCTGGCCATGCTCCAGATCGACGATGATGGTGTTTTCGGGGTCCTTGATCTCGGCCATGACGGCTCCTCCACATGTCAATTCGACCGCACCTTAGAACCACAGCGACGCAAGGGAAAGGGGCAAGGCTCACGCGCGGTTGACGAAGGCGTGTGGTGGGCTAAACAGGAAGGCAAACTCGCCAACCTCCCGAAAGGAGCCCCGGAACATGGCCTGGAAAACCCTCGACGACATGGAGCTTACCGGAAAGATCGTGCTGACGCGCGTGGACATCAACGTGCCTGTCGAGGACGGAAAGGTGACCGACGCCACGCGGATCGAACGGATCAGGCCAACGATCGACGACATTCTCGCCAAGGGCGGCAAACCCGTCCTGCTCGCCCATTTCGGCCGTCCGAAGGGCAAGGTCGTGCCGGAGATGAGCCTCGGCCAGATCCGGGAGACGGTGGCCGAAATCCTGGGCGTTCCCGTCCGCTTCGCCACCGACTGCATCGGCGGCCCGGCGAAGGAGGCGGTCGCCGCCCTCGGCGAGGGCGAGGTGCTGCTGCTCGAGAACACCCGCTTCCACGAGGGCGAGGAGAAGAACGACAAGCAGTTCGCCGCCTCCCTCGCCGCCCTGGGCGACATCTACGTGAACGATGCCTTCTCCGCGGCGCATCGCGCCCATGGCTCGACCGAGGGCGTGGCGAAACTCCTGCCCTCCTGCGCCGGCCGGCTGATGGAGGCGGAGCTCTCCGCGCTCGAGCGCGCGCTCGGCTCTCCCGCCCGCCCGGTCATGGCCGTGGTCGGCGGCGCGAAGGTCTCCACCAAGCTCGACCTGCTCGGCAATCTCGTGCGCAAGGTCAACTACCTGGTGATCGGCGGCGGCATGGCCAACACCTTCCTCGCCGCCGAGGGCGTGGACGTCGGCAAGTCGCTCTGCGAGCACGACCTCGCGGAGACCGCGCGCGAGATCACCAAGAAGGCGGGCGAGGCCGGCTGCGAGATCATTCTGCCCGTCGATGTCGTCGTCGCCCGCGAATTCAGGGCCGGCGCGGAGAACGAGACCGTGCCGACGACCGAATGCCCGCATGACGCGATGATCCTCGATGCCGGCCCGAAATCGGTGGAAAAGATCGCCTCGCTGCTCGCGGACTCCCGCACGCTGATCTGGAACGGCCCGCTCGGCGCCTTCGAGATCGAGCCCTTCGACGCGGCGACCAACGCCGCCGCACGGAAGGCCGCCGAGCTGTCGAAGGCCGGCAGGCTCGTCTCCGTCGCGGGCGGCGGCGACACCGTGGCCGCGCTCAACAGGGCCGGCGCGGCACAGGATTTCACCTATATCTCCACCGCCGGCGGCGCCTTCCTCGAATGGATGGAGGGCAAGACGCTGCCGGGCGTCGCGGCGCTCGAATGACACCTCCTCCGAAGGCCCGCCCTCCCCGGCGGGCCTTTTCCGTGTCACGCGGGCCGGGCCCCCGCGGCAGGCGACCTGCCGCCAAAGGCGCCGGGCGTTAGCGCCACCACGATTGCGGCCCGCCGCGCATCGCGCTACCCCTTGGGGGAGAACGGAAATTCCCCCTCGGGGGAGCCTTGGAGAGTTCAGGAGAGGACATCATGCCGAACGCAAAAATGACCGCCAAGATCGGCGCGGGACAGGGTTTCATCGCCGCGCTGGACCAATCGGGCGGTTCGACGCCGAAAGCGCTGCGTCTCTACGGGATCGAGGAGAGCGAATATGACGGCGAGGCCGCGATGTTCGACCTGATCCACGAGATGCGCACGCGGATCGTCACCTCGCCCGCCTTCACCGGCGACAAGGTGATCGGCGCGATCCTGTTCGAACAGACCATGGACCGCGAGGTCGAGGGCAAGCCCACCTCGCAATATCTCTGGGAAGAAAAGGGCGTCGTCCCCTTCCTCAAGATCGACAAGGGGCTCGAGGCGGAGAAGGACGGCGTGCAACTGATGAAGCCGATCCCCGGCCTCGCCGATCTCCTGGCGCGCGCCGCGAAGCTCGACGTCTTCGGGACGAAGGAGCGCTCGGTGATCTCGGCGGCCAACGCCACCGGCATCGCCGCCATCGTCGAGCAGCAGTTCGAGGTCGGGCGGGAGGTGATCCGGGCGGGCATGATGCCGATCCTCGAGCCGGAGGTGACCATTTCCATCCCCGACAAGGCCGAGGCCGAAGCGCTCCTGCGCACGGAGATCCTCAAGCATCTCAACGAGATGGAGGGCGCCGACATGGTCATGCTGAAACTCTCCCTGCCCTCCGAGCCGAATTTCTACGAGCCCCTGATCGAACACCCCCGCGTGCTGAAGGTCGTAGCGCTTTCGGGCGGCTACACGCGCGACGAGGCCAACGAGCTCCTCGCGAAGAACAAGGGCATGATCGCCTCCTTCTCCCGCGCCCTGTCCGAAGGCCTCAGCGCCCGCCAGTCCGACGCGGATTTCGACGCGACGCTGAAAACCGCGGTGGACGGCATCCACGCCGCCTCCGTCGCGGGCTGATCTCCGCGCCCGCACGACGATCCGATGCGGCAAGCGCCCTCGCAGGGACCTGCGGGGGCGTTGTCGTGCCGTGGGATGGCAACGCTCGAGCTCGAGGCCCTGGGATAGGTCGTGATCGAAGGCAAGGGACACGCATGGGGACTGTTGCGCTGTCCCGCAAACAGCAGGGAGGCCGGTGTGGCGCGTTCTGCCGGATCTCCATCCGGTCGACGCCGAAGTCCCCGCAGCAGTTCGCGAAGAGGTGAGGCAGAAGGCCCTCTCTTGCGTGACGCTCGAGAGGCCGGAAGGCAAGGCAGATGAATGAAGACTACGAGTTCGAACTGATTTTCGCGCTTCCCGAAGGGGATCACGAGCCTTTCGCGCTGTCTCGGGCGGACCTCGAGACCTGCGCCTGAGGACGCATCCGTCCTCGAGCCCTGAGAAGGCAGGCGCGCTGCGTGAGGCACGAACGCCGCATGGGGCTCCCCGCGCCCATGCGCCCGCCGCGGCGCATCCCCCATGCGCTTTTTTCCGCCGGCCCGTCTCTTTGGGGATTCACAGTGCGAATCGCCTGTGGCATAACAGGCGGACGGAGCGGCCCGGTCAATGAGGCGGCCCGTGAGGCAGACGGGGTGCCCTGCGCACCTTCATACAGAGAGAGAAGAAGCCGATCATGGCTCATCCGCGCAAACGTCCGTCGCTCGGCGTGCTGGTCTATACCGGCGTGATCGTGACGCTCGGCGGCTATTTCACCTTCGCCTCGGTGCAGGGGGAATACGGGCTGTTCCGACGCCTCCAGATCGAGGCGGAACTCACCGAGCTGCAAGCGGTGAGCGGCAAGCTCGGCGATGAGCTCGCGGTGATGCGCAACAAGACGCGGCGCATGTCGGACAGCTATCTCGATCTCGATCTATTGGACGAACAGGCGCGCGACGTGCTGGGCTACCTGCGGGTGGACGAGGTGGTGATCCGCTGATCGCCCCCTCTCCACGCCCGCGCCCGCGCCGAGGAAAGGCACGAGCGGTACGATGAGACGACAGACCAGGACCTCCCTCCCTCTCCCCTCGCGCAGCCGCGCGGGGCTCCTGTCCTGCGTTTCGCGCGCCCGTGCGGGGCTCGCCGGGCTCTGCCTGCTGGCGCTCGCCTCCTGCGGCGACGGCCAGCCGCCGCGCGACGCGGAGAACGCCTGCTCGATCTTCCGCGAACGGCCGCACTACCGCCGCGCGCTCGAGGCGTCCGAAAAGAAATGGGGCGTGCCCGTGCATGTGCAGATGGCGCTGATCTACCAGGAAAGCACCTTCCGCCCCCGCGCCCGCCCGCCGAAGACCTATTTCCTCGGCTTCATCCCGACCGGCCGCGTGAGCTCCGCGCGCGGCTATGCCCAGGCGATCGACGGCACCTGGGACGATTACCGCAACGGCCCCGGCCGCGCCGGCGCGAGCCGCAGCAACTTCCGCGACGCCGCGGATTTCGTCGGCTGGTACGTGAGCGACAACAACCGCGCGCTGGGGATCTCCAACAGCGACGCGCGCAACTCCTACCTCGCCTATCACGAGGGCCGCACCGGCTACCGCCGCGGCAGCCACAACGGCAAGGGCTGGCTGCTGAGCACCGCCGGGCGCGTCTCCGACCGCGCGGCGCGCTACCAGAGCCAGCTCCTCTACTGCGGCCGCTGAGCGCAGGGGCGCGCGGAAAATCCACCGCCCGCCCCGCCCGGACGGTGGCCGCAGGGCCCGATCCCGCTATATCCTCCCCAGAAACCGAAAGTGCGATATTCGCGCGGTGCATAGCAGCGTCCCGCAGCCCCCGCGAGAAAATCCGTGCAATCGCGCGGCCTGGCTTGTATGATATTGTTTAACGCTAAACTATCTACTGCGACTTGGGAGGAGGAAGCCGTATGGCAACCCGGAAAACCGCATCCAGGGCCGCGAGCGCGCCCAATGTGTCGAAGGACGACCTGCTCGCCTATTACAGGGACATGCTCCTCATCCGCCGGTTCGAGGAAAAGGCCGGCCAGCTCTACGGCATGGGCCTGATCGGCGGCTTCTGCCACCTCTATATCGGACAGGAGGCGGTGGTCGTCGGGCTCGAGGCCGCGGCGAAGGAGGACGACAAGCGCGTGACCTCCTATCGCGACCACGGCCACATGCTCGCCTGCGGCATGGACCCGAACGGCGTCATGGCCGAGCTCACCGGCCGCGAGGGCGGCTATTCCAAGGGCAAGGGCGGCTCCATGCACATGTTCTCCAAGGAAAAGCATTTCTACGGCGGCCACGGCATCGTCGGCGCGCAGGTGCCGATCGGCGCCGGTCTCGCCTTCTCCGACAAGTTCAAGGGCAACGACAACGTGACCTTCGTCTATTTCGGCGACGGCGCGGCCAACCAGGGCCAGGTCTACGAAACCTACAACATGGCCGAACTCTGGGATCTTCCGGTCGTCTTCGTGATCGAGAACAACCAGTACGCCATGGGCACCTCGGTGAGCCGCTCCACCAAGTCCAAGACGCTGTGGGAACGCGGCGCCGCCTATGGCATCGAGGGCGAGGAGGTCGACGGCATGGACGTGCTCGCGGTCAAGGAGGCGGGCGAGCGCGCCACGGCCCACTGCCGCGCCGGCAAGGGCCCCTATATCCTCGAGGTGAAGACCTACCGCTACCGCGGCCATTCCATGTCGGACCCGGCGAAATACCGCACCCGCGAAGAGGTCCAGAAGATGCGCGAGGAACGCGACCCGATCGAGGGCGTGCGCGCGATCCTGCTCACCGGCAACCACGCGAGCGAGGAGGATCTCAAGGCCATCGACAAGGAGATCAAGGACATCGTGAACGCCTCCGCGGAATTCGCGAAGGAAAGCCCGGAGCCGGCGCTCGACGAGCTTTGGACCGACATCTATGCGGACGAGATTCCGCAGGAAAACGCCTGAGTTCGAGGGAGGAAAGACGACAATGGCAACTGAAATCCTGATGCCCGCCCTTTCCCCGACGATGGAGGAAGGCACGCTTGCGAAATGGCTCGTGAAGGAGGGCGACACCGTCTCCTCCGGCGACATCCTCGCAGAGATCGAGACCGACAAGGCGACGATGGAATTCGAGGCGGTCGACGAGGGCATCGTCGGCAAGATCCTCGTGGCCGAGGGCAGCGAGGGCGTGAAGGTGAACACCCCGATCGCCGTGCTGGTCGAGGAAGGCGAAAGCGCCGAGGACATCAAGGCGTCCTCCGCCCCCGATGAGGCGAAGGCGAAAGAGCCCGAGGCGGAAACGCCCGATCATTCCGACACCCCCGCCCCCGCGAAACCCGCCGAGCCGGTGACGTCGAGGGCGGTCGAGCCCGACTATCCCGAGGGCACGGAGACCAAGAGCCAGACGGTGCGCGAAGCGATCCGCGACGCCATGGCCGAGGAGATGCGCCGCGACGAGACCGTCTATCTGATGGGCGAGGAAGTCGCGGAATACCAGGGCGCCTACAAGGTTTCCCAGGGCCTTCTGGACGAATTCGGCGCCAAGCGCGTGATCGACACGCCGATCACCGAACACGGCTTTGCCGGCATCGCGGTCGGCGCGGCCTTCGGCGGGCTGAAGCCGATCGTCGAATTCATGACCTTCAACTTCGCGATGCAGGCCATGGACCAGATCGTCAACTCCGCGGCCAAGACGCTCTACATGTCCGGCGGCCAGATGGGCGCGCCCATGGTGTTCCGCGGCCCGAACGGCGCCGCCGCCCGCGTCGGCGCGCAGCACTCGCAGGATTACGCCGCCTGGTATGCGCAGATCCCCGGCCTCAAGGTCGCCATGCCCTATTCGGCGGCGGATGCGAAGGGGCTCATGAAATCCGCGATCCGCGACCCGAACCCGGTGATCTTCCTCGAGAACGAGATCCTCTACGGCAAGAGCTTCGAGGTGCCGGTGCTCGACGATTTCACCATCCCCTTCGGCAAGGCGCGGATCTGGCGCGAGGGCACGGATGTGACCCTCGTCTCCTTCGGCATCGGCATGACCTATGCGCTCGAAGCCGCCGACAGGCTCGCCGAAGAGGGCATCTCCGCCGAGGTGATCGACCTGCGCACGCTGCGGCCCATCGACTATGACACGGTCCTCGCCTCTGTCATGAAGACCAACCGCTGCGTCACCGTGGAGGAAGGCTGGCCGGTCGGCTCCATCGGCAACCACCTCTCCGCCACGATCATGACCCGCGCCTTCGACTATCTCGACGCGCCCGTGATCAACTGCACCGGCAAGGACGTGCCCATGCCCTATGCCGCCAATCTCGAACGCCGCGCGCTGATCACCACGGACGAGGTGATCGCCGCGGTGAAAGACGTGACCTACCGCTGAGGAGAGAGAAGATGGCGATTGAAATTCTCATGCCCGCCCTGTCTCCGACGATGGAGGAAGGCACCCTGGCCAAATGGCTGGTGAAGGAGGGCGACACGGTCAGCTCCGGCGATGTCATCGCGGAGATCGAGACCGACAAGGCGACGATGGAATTCGAGGCCGTGGACGAGGGCGTGATCGGCCGGATCGTCGTCGCGGAAGGCACCGAGGGCGTGAAGGTCAACGCCCCCATCGCGGTGCTGCTCGAGGAGGGCGAGGACGCCTCCGCCGCCGATGCGGTGGGCGCCACTTCCGAACCCGACCCCGCCCCGACGGCCGAAGCCCCGAAAGAGGCCCAGGCGCGTCCCGAGGCGCTGAGCGACGAGGCCGGCACCGGCACGCAACCCGACACCGGCGACGCGACAAAGGCGCCCCCCGCCCCGGTGAAGGATGGCGAGCGCATCTTCGCCTCGCCGCTCGCCCGCCGGATCGCCGCTCAGAAGGGCCTCGACCTCACCGCGATCGAGGGCTCCGGCCCGAAGGGCCGCATCGTCAAGGCCGACGTCGAAGCCGCCGAAGCCGCCCCGAAGGCGGACGCGAAACCGGAGGCCGCGAAACCCGCCGCCCCCGCCGCGGAGGTGAAGACCGCGCCCGCCGGCATGGGCCCGGAGACCGTGCTCAAGATGTATGCGGACCGCGAGTTCGAGGAGGTGAAGCTCGACGGGATGCGCAAGACCATCGCCGCGCGCCTCACCGAAGCGAAACAGACGATCCCGCATTTCTACCTGCGCCGCGACATCCGGCTCGACGCGCTGCTGAAATTCCGCGCCGAGCTGAACCACCAGCTCACCGGCAAGGGCGTGAAGCTCTCGGTCAACGACTTCATCATCAAGGCCTGCGCCAATGCCTTGCAGGAGGTGCCGGAGGCGAACGCGGTCTGGGCCGGCGACCGCGTGCTGAAGCTGAAGCCCTCCGACGTCGCCGTCGCGGTGGCCATCGAGGGCGGGCTCTTCACCCCGGTGATCAGGGACGCCGAGATGAAATCGCTCTCGGCCCTGTCGAAGGAGATGAAGGATCTCGCCCACCGCGCCCGCGACCGCAAGCTCGCTCCGCATGAATACCAGGGCGGCAGCTTCGCGGTCTCCAACCTCGGCATGTTCGGCATCGACAATTTCGACGCCGTCATCAACCCGCCCCACGGCGCGATCCTCGCGGTCGGCGCGGGGGTGAAAAAGCCGGTGATCGGAGAGGATGGCGAGATCGCCGTCGCGACCGTGATGAGCGTGACCCTCTCGGTCGACCACCGCGTGATCGACGGCGCGCTCGGTGCCGAACTTCTGAAGGCGATCACGGAGAATCTCGAGAACCCGGTGGCGATGCTGGCCTGACGCCCCGGAAATCCGCCAGAACAAGACCCCCGGAGCACCGGCTCCGGGGGTCTTTCACGTCCAGACGCCGGAGGGAGGCGGCTCAGCCCTCCTTCGTCTCCTGCTGGCGCGCCGGCGTGGCGTCGATGGCCGCGAACAGGTCGGAATTGGAGATGATCGTGCCGCTGTCGATCTTCACCGACCCGTCCCTGCCCACGAGCACCATGCCGAACCCGTCGATGCCGAGCTCCTCGCGCACCTTGCCGCGGGCGGAGGGATTGCTGTCCATCAGCACGAGGACATCGCGCGCCTTCAGCGCCTCCTCCGCCTCCTCGAGCTGCATCCGCGCCGATTTATAGGTCACCTCGTCATGGCTTTCCCCGAAGAGCAGCACGAGCCGGTTCGCGTCGCGATATTCGCTCAGGTCGCCCTCCTGCGGGTCGAGCATGCGAAAGACATCGCCGGAAAGCTCGCTGCCCTGGGCGACGGTGCCCGACCCGAGGCCGGACGCGGCGCGGGCGAGCGGGGTGGTATGGAATGGCATGGGATCCTCCTGTCCTTGTCGTGTCGGACGTCGTGTCAGACTGTCGGAAGGACAACGCGGAACGGGCCGGATTGATCCGGGAAAACGCGACTGTGATCGGCACGGGACCGCGACAGGCGGTCAGCCGCGCAGGCCGAACTCCGCGCGAACGGCCTGCTTCTCCGCCTCGTCGGTGATCTCGCAGGCATCGAGATAGCGGGACTTGTCGTTGCCCTTGCGGATCTGCATGTTGTCGCCGTGGTTGACCACGTAGAGCATCGCCGGAAACGGCACCGGTGCGAGCGGATAGCCAAGGCGCGCGCAGCGCTCCGCATAGCTCTTGTGCCCCTTCCCGATCAGCCGCATGTAGAACACCGGAAGGCGCTGCCGCCCCCAGTCCACCGCGAAGAAGGCGCAGGAGCCGCAATGCTCCCAGAAATCGAGCGCCCCGCCGATCGCCCGGCCGAGCGGCGCGATGCGCCCGCTCGAGGCATCGACCATATAGCCCTGTTCGACCAGATAGCCGCGCCCGTTGTTGTCCCCCGCCACGAAACCGAAGAGGTCGGGATGCAGCAGGTCATCGGCGTCCAGATGCATCACATAGGTGAATTCGTCGAAATGCGCGGCGGCATATTCGGCCAGCAGGCGCACCTTCACCCGCTGGTCGGAGACATTCGCCGCGGCGGTGTGCGGCGGCGCGGTCACGAAATGATACCCCGGCGCATCGGGGAAATTCTCCGGCCGGTCCTGGCTGCACAGCAGGATCTCGAACCGCCGGTAGCTCTGCGCGCGCAGGGAATTCAGCGTGTCCTCGAGGATCGCGCAGACCCGCCCCCAGTCCTCCGCCCGCGCCTTCGGCAGAAGCGGGATCATCACGAGGATCAGCGGATCTTCCGGCGGCACATGCGGCTTGGACAGCAGGACGCGATAGCCCGACGCGAGCAGGGATTTCACATTCATCGGTCAGGCGATCCCTCTGGTCCCGAGCGGCCGGACACGGCGGATCAGCTGCGCGCGCCGATAAGCTGGTTCATCGACACCGAGGGCTGCGAACAGCCCGCCTCGCCCACGACCTTCGCGGGAACGCCCGCGACGGTGGTGGCGGGCGGCACGTCCTGCAACACCACCGACCCGGCGGCAACGCGGGAGCAATGGCCGATCCTGATGTTGCCGAGCACCTTCGCCCCGGCGCCGATCAGCACGCCGTCGCCGATCTTCGGGTGACGGTCCTCGTCCTCCTTGCCGGTGCCGCCGAGGGTGACGTCATGCAGGATGGAGACATTGTCCCCGATCACCGCCGTCTCCCCGAAGACGAGCGCATGGGCATGGTCGAGGAACAGCCCCTTGCCGATGCGGCAGGCCGGGTGGATGTCGATGGAGAACTGCTCGGACATGCGCATCTGGAAGAAATAGGCAAGATCGCGGCGCCCCTCGTTCCAGAGCCAGTGCGACACGCGATGCGCCTGCACCGCCTGGAAGCCCTTGAAATACAGCAGCGGCTGGATATAGCGGTGGCAGGCCGGATCGCGTTCGTAGACGGCGGAGATATCGGCCCGCGCCGCCTCCGCGATCGTCGGATCGGAGGCATAGGCCGCATCCGCGATCTCGCGCACGAGCTGTTCGGACATTTCGGGCGAGGCGAGTTTCTGCGCGACCCGGTAGGCCAGCGCATCCTCGAGCGTCTCATGGTGCAGGATACAGGCATGGACCATCCCCCCCAGAAGCGGTTCGCTCGCGACCACGTCGCGCGCCTCCGCGACGATCCGGGTCCAGACGGGGTCGACCTTGGTCAGTTGGGTGCGGGTCTTGGCCATGCGGAATTCCTCTCTCTCGAGACTCTACTATAGATAGGGGTGCGGGCCAAAACGCAAGCCGTTGCGCGGACAATTGAACCGGATGTGGCGCAAAAATCCCCGAACCGGAGGCCGGGTCGGGGCAGGCAGGGCAGATCCGCCTCACTCCGAGGGCAGCGCGAATTGCGCGCAATGGATCGCAAGGCGGATCGCGCCGCCGGCAAATTCCCCGCCCTCCGCGGTCAGCACGAGATCCTCGGGCGCATAATAGGTCAGCGGCGTGCCGGTGAGCCCGCGCAGCCAGCTCCCCCGCGCCGCCGACAGGCCGGAGCCGTAGCGGTTCGCCGACGCCGCCACGCCGAGCGAGAACCCGGTGAGCCCCGCCCCGGTGATCTCCGCCAGCACCCGCCCCGTGACCCCGTAGACCACCGATTGCCCCGGCAGCGCGGCCGCGATCGCGGAGCGCGCACCCGGCGCGAGCGTGTGGTCGAGCTCGATCACACGGAAAACCATGCCCGCGCCATGGGCGGACAGGGTCTGGAGCCCGGTGACCCAGCCGCCGCCGTCATGCCCCGCCCAGCCCCGCTGGTCCGCGACATAGGCCCGCATCCCGCGCCGCGCCGGCAGGAAAACCCAGCCGCCGTTCACGAAAAGCGCGATCTCGCCCTCATGCCCGGCCCAGCCGTTCACCGCCCCCGGCCCGACACCATAGGCATCGCCCTCCGCCGCGGTTGCGGGCGGCGTTCCGGCGGTCACGGATTTCAGCGAAAGCTGCACCAGCCCGTCGAGGCGGGCGAGCGCCTCGTTCACCGTCACATGTTTCTGCGCCTGCGCGGGCTGGAGCAGCGGAAGTGCGAAATGCGTCGTCTCACTCATGGATCTCGATCCTTCTGAACAGGCCCGGCCCGAACCTCTCGGACATCTGGGCAACATGGATTTCGTAGGCGCCTTCCACCCCGTCCGCCGCCTTCTGCGCGGCGGTATAGGTCCAGCCGGGCCGCGCCACCGTCACCTCGCGCAGGATGCGGCCCGCCGACACGACGCGCAGCAGGTAGAGCTCCGCGCTCTCCCCGAGCGGCACCTCGAAGGACTGCCAGCTGTCGCCGTCGATCCGCGTCCGCCGCACCCAGCCGAGCACGGTCTCGCCCGCGGCGGTCCCCGCCGCACGCAGATGCACCGGCGCATAGGGCCGGAGGCCGATGCCGTCGAAGGCCGCCTGCACATGCTCATAGGCGGGATCGTCATAGCCGCGCTGCGCCGGGCCGATCCGGTAATGGCGCGCCAGCCCCCGCGCGGAGAGCGGCAGGTCGAGCTGGCGCAGCGCGGCATCGAGCAGCACGAACCGCGACCCCGCCGGCCAGCCCGCGCCCAGCGCATCCGTCCCCGCCTGCCCCCGCAGCCGCAGCGAGATCTCGTAGGTCCGCGGCGCGACCAGCTCGGCGGTGGCGAACTGGAACACTTCCCAGCGCCCCGCCGTGCCGTCCCCGATCGCCGCCACATTGGCGCCGTTCAGCACCTCGGACGGCGACACGGAACTCATCTCGCCGCGCGCGAGCGTCACCCGGAGCGGCGCGCCACGGTCCCAGAGGCCGGGCGCGGCGGCGGCGAGCGCGGTCTGCGTGACCCCCATCGTCGCCGGTCCCGGCAGCAGCGTGTCGAGCGCATAGCCGCTGTCCGAGGCGGAGGCATAGACCGCCGCCGCCCCCGGCCAGGGCTGCGCCGTCGCCGCGACATGCGGGCTGTGCGGCACCTCCTCGCCCGTCAGCAGCGGCAGGTCGAGGAACAGCGCCTGCACCGGCAGCGGCGCCGCGAAGGGCCGCGCCGCCACGATCTCCTCCACCGCGTCCGAGGGCTCGTAGATCTCCGGCTCCACCCGCACCGCCTCGATCTGCTGCCCCTCGGCGAGCGTCGCGCGGTCGATCCGGTAGCGCAGCACGCCCTCCGCCGTCGCGACGTTCACCACGTCCCCCGCGCCGCAGCCAAGCCGCGAGGGCGGCAGCGCGAAGCGGATGCTGTCGCGCGCCACCCGCGCCTCCGACAGCCAGCGTTCGACCACCTGCCGCCCCTCCGCCCGCGTCAGCGCGACCGGCAGGTCGGTCTGCGACACGAGCCGGCTGTCGTCGTCGGGAAACACCGCCTCCTCGGCCCGCGCGGCATAATCGCCGTCGGCATCGACATAGGTCAGCTTCACCCGCCCCGCGACCTCCGCCTCCGGCGCGCGGATGAGCACGGGACCGCCCTCGCCCTCGCCGTCCCCCTCTCCCGACAGCGCGAGATCCGCCTCGTCGAGATCCGCCACCGCCCGCCCGTCGCGCGAGCGGAAGACGAGCCGCCCCCCGCGCTCCACCGCCTCGAACCCGAAGGCGAGCATCAGCGGCTGAAGCGCCGCGCGCGCCCCCGCGATGTCGCTCACCCCATAGCCGCGCAGCACGCCCCAGAGCGCGGCGGTGTCGATCCCGGTCACGCCGGAGCGCGCACAGATCTCCGTGACCACATCCGCGAGCGCGCGCGAGGTGGACCGCCCGTTGAGCCAATGCCCGCGCGCGTAATTGGCGCCGTCGCTCCACAGGCCGGTGACCGCCGGAAAGGCCGGATAGGGCCGCGCGTCCCAGGCCCAGACATGCGCCCGCCCCATGTCGATCATCGGCCCGCCATAGACCTGCGACACCGGATTGTGCGCGGCCTCCCTCCAGTAGGAGGTCATCGCCCGCACATACTGGAGCTGGATGAAATCGTCCCGCCGGCCGTTGGAATATTTCGGCAAGTCGCTTTCCGAGGATTTCGGATCGAGGAACTTGTTGGGCTGGTTCGTGCCCTTGTCGATCGCCGCGCAGCCCATTTCGGTGAACCAGACCGGCTTCGACTGCGGCACCCAGGCGGTCGGCACGGCGCTGCGCACGCCCCCGATCCGCTCGAAATGGTCGTTCGACCACCAGTTGCGGATGTCCTTGTAGCGCCAGATCCAGTCCTCGCCCCAGGCCCCGTCGGCGATCGGCGTGCGGATCTGCGCCGCCTCATGCTCGGGGCAGGCATAATACCAGTCATAGCCCTCCCCGCCCTCGATATTGGCGCGCAGGTAGTCGAGATCGTAGACCGACCCCCAGCCCGCCGCGGCATCGGCATGGGCCTCGCCCTCGCGCCAGTCGGACAGCGGCATGTAATTGTCGATGCCGATGAAGTCGATATTGCCATCGGCCCAGAGCGGGTCGAGGTGGAAATGGACATCCCCGTCCCTGTGACAGCCGAAATATTCCGACCAGTCGGCGGCATAGCCGATCCGGCACGCCGGGCCGAGGATCGCGCGCACATCCGCGGCCAGCGCAATGAGCGCCGCCACCGCCGGAAAGCCGTTCGCGCCGCGGATGGAGGTCAGCGACCGCATTTCCGAGCCGATGCAGAAGGCGTCCACCCCGCCCGCGAGCGCGCAGAGATGGGCGTAATGCAGGATCATCCGCCGATAGGAGAATTCCGCCGGTCCGCGATAGCCGACCGTCCGCCCCGAAGGCGTGAAATCCCCGACCTGCGCACGGCCGAAGAAGGCCGCGACCTCGGCCTCCGCCGCCGCCGAGCCATCGGGCGAGCCGGCGATGCCCGGCGCGCGCGAGGTGGTGATCCGCCCCCGCCAGGGCAGCGCCGGCTGCCCCGCCTCGCCCGTCCAGGGATCGACGAGCGCATTGCCCGCCATCTGCTCCATCAGGATGAAGGGATAGAACATCACCTCCTGCCCCGCCGCCTTCAGCGCGGCGATCGCCTCCACGACGGACTGGTCGGTGGGCGTGCCGCCATAAACCGCGCGCCCCTCCGCATCCCGCGGCACGCGCCCCGCGGTCCGCCGCGACAGCCCCGAGACCGACCAGCCCATCTTCGTCCCGTCCGCCTCCGCCTGCTCCACCTTCGGCTGCAAGCGGCACGATCCGCAGCGCAGGTCGTCCCCGAACCAGGACACGACGAGAGCGGTCGACCTGCACGATTTCAGCTCCCCGGTCAGCGCCTCGAGCGAGGTGGTGAAATCCGGCCGCCCGGATGCCGAATTGACATTCGCCACGCGCATCTCCCCGCCCTCCGCCGAGAGATAGACGGGCGTGGTCGCAAGCGCGTATTCCCCCGTTCCGGGGATCATCGCCACCGCCTCCACCAGATGCGCGAGATCGCCGCCGTGCTCCGCCTGGTCCGGGCGCATCACCTCGAAGGAGAATTGCGGCACGCGGTTGCCGAAGGGCGTGAGATCCACATCCTCGAGCACCACATAGGCGATCCCGCGATAGGCCGGCGCCCGGCCCGCCCCCTCGACCGCCTCGATCTTCGCATCCGGAAGCTGGTCCTCGCTGCCGGTGTAGACGCGCATCGTGAGCGTGCTCGTGTCGATCTCCCCGCCATCGGCCCAGACCCGCCCGACGCGCGAGATCTCGCCCTCGCAGAGCGCGACGGCGAGCGAGACCGAATAGCTGTATTCCGTGACCTTCGGGGCCTTCGGCGCGCCCTTGCCGCCGCGCCCGCCCGAGGTCTCGCTGTGCTCCTCGAACTCGGTCGCCCAGATCACCTGTCCGCCGACCCGCATCCGGCCATAGACCTGCGGCACCGGCGTGCCCTCCGAGGCGCCGGTGAGGCGGAAGCGTTCGACGCGGCCCGTCTCCACCGCCTCGCTGCCCGCGCCCATCAGGCGCTGGTCGAGCGCCCGCCCGAGCGTCGCCCCGAGCGCGCGCCCGAGCACCACGGACGACAGCCCGAGCACCCCGCCGCCCACCGAGGCGCCGACGGCCGCCCCCGCTGCCGAAAGAACGATAGTCGCCATGATCAACCTCCCACGGGTGGAAATGCGAAACAGGCGGCGATCCTGCGCCGCCAGGGTGCGCTGAGCGCATTCTCGAGGACACCATGCCCGCTATAGGCATGGATGAAGCTCGGCGCGGGCGCGGCACGCCCGACGATGCCGAGATGCTTGGCCACCCCGCCCTCCCGCATCCGGAACAGCAGCACGTCGCCCGGCGCCATCTCCGCGGGCGGCTTTTCGATCAGATGCCGCCGCGCCGCGCGCCAGAGCAGCTCCTCGCCCTGCGGCTCGCTCCAGTCGGGCGTGTAGGCCGGGATCTCCTGCGGCTCCGCGCCGTAGAGCTCCCGCCAGATCCCGCGCAGCAGCCCGAGGCAATCCGTCCCCGCCCCCCTGCACGAGGCCTGGTGCCGGTAGGGCGTCCCGATCCAGGCGCGGGCGCGCCCGGCGATACATGTCCCCGCCATGTCAGCCTCCCGACCCGGCAACGAGGCTTCCGCCCCCGTTCGCACCGCCGCGCAGCGGATAGCGCGCAAGCCAGTCGTCGCCCGGAATATGCGGAAATCCGCGGTAGTTGAGGAAATTGTCGAATTTCAGCCGACAGGTCTCCGCCCGCCTGTCGCAGCCCGCCTCGATCCGCACCGGATCGCCCGGCGCGATCTCCGCGCGCAGGTCTTCCCAGAGCTCGATCACCCGCTCCCCGGCGGACAGGCGGTCGGTCTTCACGATCCCCGCGAGCCCCGCCGCCGCGCCGCCCAGCACCGTCAGCCGCCCGCGCTCGAACCAGCGCGGCTCGAACCCGTCGAGCCGGGCGAAGCGAAAGATCTTGCGCTTCCCGACCTTCTCCACCGCGACCTCCGCCGAATACCCCGGCCGGCCCAGGTCCACGCCGCAGCCCCGGCCGCCGAGGATGGCCGAACAGCCCGGCTGGTAGACCCGGCCCTGCGGCTGGTTCAGCGCCTCGGTCAGCCCGCGCAGCTCGGCGCGAAAGCTGCCCCCGGCGCGCGTGATCTCGCCGAAGGTGCCGTCGAACAGCCGCACGCGCTGGCGCACATCCGTCCAGTTGACGAGCCATGCGCGCACCCGCGCCCCGTCGAACCGCCCGGCGCGGATATCCGCCTCGCTCACCGCGGCCGAGCTCAGCGCGCCCAGCGCCTCGGTGTTGTCGACCGAAAGCCCCGTCGCCTGTTCGAGCGCATGGGCCGTCAGCCCCGTGTCGGCCCGGAAGGTCACGCCATCGAAGGCGAGATCCCTGTCGTGATCGGTGAAACCATAGCTCTCCCCGTCGCGCCGCACCACCGCCCAGGTCCGGCACAGCGTGGTGGTGCCGCTGTCGAGATGCGCCTGAAGATCCGCAGGAAGACCCATCACACCCGCACCTCCACCACCGGCACGCTGGGCACCTCGCCCGCCTGGAAGGAGGCGACGGAGGTGGCGATCCGGTCGGTGTCGAAGCGCACCGGCACGTCGAACTCGCACCCCGCCGTGACCTCCGCGCCCTCTTCCGGCGCAGCCTCGAAGGTGATCAGCCCGCTCGCCGGATCGACGCGCCAGTCCACCGCCTCGAACCGCTCCTGCCCGCCGACCCCGGCGCGCACCGTGCCCGCCACCGGCTTCTTCACCGGGCGGACACAGCGCGCCGCGCCGGAGACATAGGATTTCGAGAGCCGGAACACCCGCGTCCTGCCGTCCCCCGTCGCGATCACCTGGTCGCCAAAGCCCACCTCGCCGGAGGGGCGGCAGGTCTTGTAATCCGACCAGTCCTTCCAGCGGAAGCCGAAAAGTTGTCCCTGGCGCGCCTCGAAAAAGGCGATCAGCGTCTCGATATCGTCGAGCGCACGCATCCCGAGCCCCGCGTCGTAGCGCCGGCGCGAATGCGCCCAGGGGGTGTTGCGCTCCTCGAACCCGTTGGCGAGCGTCACGACATCCGTGCGCCGCTCCGGCCCGCCGACCGAGCCGAAGCTCAGGTTGGCCGGAAATCTCACCTCGTGAAAACCCATGGTCTGCCCTCCGATCGAATGGCGTTGCGTTACTGGTTGCGCCGGCCGCGGCCGAGCGCGCGGGTGAGCTGCGCCGCGATCTGCGACTGGCTGCGCCGGAACCCGGCGACATCGGGCGTCGAGATGTTCATGGTGACGCTGACCGGGCGGGCGGAGCCTTCGGCGCGCACGCCGAGCCGGCCGTCCGCACCGCGGGTGAGCGGCATGATCGCCTCCGGCCCCGCCTCCCCCATCAGCCCGGTGCCGCCGCGCATCGGGAACTGCACCGGCCCCGAGACGACGCCGCCCCTGGCGAAGGGCATCACCCGCCCCTGCGCAAAGGCGCCGCCCGCCGCAAAGGGCAGGATCCCCCGGATCAGCCCCTCGATCCCGCCGCCCAGCGCCCCGGCGACATGGCGCGTCACCGGCTTCAGCGCCGCGGCATAGGCCGCATCCAGCATCGACCGCCCGACACCGCGCAGCGCCTCGGACAGCGTGTCGCCGTCGAACACGAGCCCGTCGATCGCCCGTTTCAGACCGCGCGAAAGCCCGCGCTCGAGCGTGCCCAGCTCGCGCCCGGTCTCCGCCACCGTCGCCTGGAACCGGGTCAT
This sequence comes from Celeribacter indicus, assembly GCF_000819565.1. NCBI lineage: Bacteria > Pseudomonadati > Pseudomonadota > Alphaproteobacteria > Rhodobacterales > Roseobacteraceae > Celeribacter > Celeribacter indicus. The sequence continues at coordinate 1,700,398 of NZ_CP004393.1, read as the reverse complement.
TTCCCGGCCGAAGGCCGCGGCCATGGTCTCCGCACCGCCGAGCGCGCCCTCCATCTGCCGCACCCTTTCCTCGAAGCTCTCGTACCCGTCGATCTCATCCATTCTTTCGCCCTTTCGCTTGCCCTTTCGCCTGCCCCCCGTCGGGGAAGGCCCGCGCCAGCTCCTCGAGCCGCGCGCGCCCCATCGGCGCCGTGCCCGACCCCGCCCCGAGCAGGATCAGGAATTCCGCCGGTGTCAGCGCCCAGAACTCCGCCGGCCTCAGACCGAGCCCCCGGAACCCCAGCCGCATCAGCGCCGGCCAGTCGAAACCGCCCCTGTCGCCCATCATGCCCATGCGCCCGCCCTCAGTCCGGCACCGTGAAGGCGCGCGCGATCAGCTCCGCGCCGACCCGCGCCGCCTCGAGCGGCCCGCCGGCGATCTCCGCCGTCAGGATCTCCCGGTAGCCGCCGCTCCAGCCGCCGCCGCGCAGCCCCGCCACCACCAGCCGCAGCACATCCGCCGAGGAGAACTTTCCCGCCTCGTAGCGCTCCACGAGCGCCACGAGCGTGTCCGTCTCCAGCATCGCCTCGAGCTCCGCGAGCGCGCCGAGCGTCAGCCTGAGGACATGGCGCTCGCCGTCGAGCGTCAGCGCCACCTCGCCGTGCCAGGGGTTCGCCATGGTCACGCCGCCGCAAAGGTGAGCCGCCCTGCCGAGGCCATCGACAGCTCATAGGTCGCCTCGCCGTCGTAGCTTCCGGCATAGTCGATCCCGGTGATCTGGAACGCGCCCTCGACGATGCCGAAATCCGGGATGACGACCTGAAACCGCGGCACCTCCCCGTCGAAGAAGATCTGGCGGGCGCGGGCGTCCGTGCCCTCGTCCCGGAACACGCCGGACCCGGAGATCGTCGCGCTCTTCACCCCCGCCCCGCCGAGAAGCTCGCGCCAGCCTCCCGCGCTTTCGAGCGAGGTCACGTCGACGCTTTCCGCGTTGAAGGAGATCCGCGTCGCACGCAGCCCCGCGATGGTCTCGAAGGCGCCGGAGCCCGTCATGTCCAGCTTGATGAGAAGGTCCTTGCCGTTTTGGGCAGCCATGGGTCTAAACTCCGTCTTGAAAGGTTCAGTTGTCTTCGACGCGGGCGCGGAACCGCAGGTCGATCCTGCGCCTGTCGCCGTCCCGCAGGCGCCGCGCTTTCGCCGACACGAAGGAGAGGCCCACGAGCCGCCCCCGCGCGAGCGTCAGATCCGCGTCCGCGAGCACATCGGAAATCGCCGCCGCCGCCTGTTTCGCGGCGAGGAACCCCGCGCCGTCCGAGAGGACCGACACGGTGAAGTCATGCCGCGCGCCGCGGGCGGTCTTGTCGGAGGCGTCGGTGACCTCCTCGGGTCCGAGGCTCACGTAGAGCGCGGGAACCGCCCCGGCCGGCGCCGCGTCATGGATCGCCCCGCCGACCAGCCCCGCGAGGACCGCGTCCTCCGCGAGCGCCCGATAGACCGCCGTCTGCAAGGCTGCCGCGATGCCGTAGCTCATGACGCCACCTCCTCGCGGGCCTCGCAGACCAGGTAGCGGCCCTGCGGATCGTGTTCGCCCACCGACAGGATGCGGAATTTCCGCCCGCCCTCGACGAACCTCTGGCCGGGCTTCGGCCGGCGCGGCGATCCGACCGGCGCGGCGCGCAGCACGACGCGCACCGGCAGGCGCGAGACGGTCACGGCCTCCGCCGGCCGTTCCGATCCCCGTCCCGCCCCGATCGCGGCCCAGAGTGCGCCGAGCGCCTGCCAGACCTCGGTATGGCCGCCCGCGCCGTCGGGCAGCCGCAGCGCCCCCTCGAGCAGCAGCCTGCGGTTGAGATGCACCGGCGCCGCCATCAGACCCGCCCTCCGAACAGGCGCAGCGCGCGGTAGCGCTCGGTCAGCGCGTTCACCCCGAAGGGCATCGTCGCCCCGCCCACCGCCGTCTCGTGGCGGTGCTCGTAGTAATGCGCGGCCAGCAGCATCACCGCCTGGCCCAGGTCGGCCGGCAGCCCGTCCCAGGCGTCGGCCATCCCCGCGGTGAAGGCGATCCGCGCCTGCCCGGCCACCGGGATCTGCGGCAGCAGGAAACCGGCGGAGACGAGCCGCGGGCGGTGCATGTCGGGCTCGAGCATGTAGCGGCCGGCGGGGATCACCCGTTCCGCGCCGAGGCGGTCGGTGATCGACAGGGCGGTGATCGCGCGCACCGGCGCCACCGGCAGGACCTGTGCCCCCGGATCGCGCCAGGCCCCCACCGCCAGAAGATAGTCGCGCGCGATCAGCACCTTGCCGGTGCGGGCCTCGACCGCGACCATCGCCGCGCGCAGCACGCGCTCCAGGAGCCCGTCCTGAAGCCCGTCGTCGCCGAACCCGGTGCCCAGCCGCACATGGTCCCTGAACTCGGCGACCGGCAGCGCCGCCGCGGCCACCTGAGTCTGCTCCATCAACATCATGGTCTTTCTCCGTCTCCGGCGTCTCCGGCGTTCCCTCCGGGTTGCATGTCTGGATGCGCGGCCCCCCGTGACGCTCGGTCGGAGGGGAACTGCTGGACATCACGGGGCATTCGGGCCGCGCATCCATCGCCCCCGTGACCCCGCCTTCGGGCGCGGCCACGGGAAGCTCGTCTTCGGCCCCCTCAGACGAAGGAGAATTTCAGCAGCTTGATCGCCGCGAAATCGGAGACGTCGCCGCCGACGCGCTTGGTCGCGTAGAACAGGACGTGGGGCTTGGCGGAGAAGGGATCGCGCAGGATGCGCATGTCCGGGCGCTCCGCCACGGTATAGCCGGCGCGGAAGTCGCCGAAGGCGATGGCCGCCGCATCCGTGGCGATGTCGGGCATGTCCTCCGCGATCAACACCGGATAGCCCAGCAGGCGCGCGGGTTCGCCCGCCGCCAGCCCGTCCGACCACAGGAAGCGGCCGTCCGCGTCCTTGAGCTTGCGCACCTTGCCGGCGGTCTTGGAATTCATCACGAAGGTGCCGTTGGCGCGGTATTGCGCGCCCAGCGCATAGACCAGCTCGACGATGGCATCGGCCGGCGTCGCGGCGTCGAACTCGCCATTGGTGCCGGTCGCGACATAGCCGAGCGATCCCCAGCTCCACTGGTCGTTGTCCACCTGCGCGTGGTTCAGGAAGCCGGTCGGCTTGTCGACGCCGTCGCCGTTGACGAAGGCCGAGGCCTCCGCGGCGGCGAAACGGTCCGCGATCCGGCCGGCGAGCCAGCCCTCGATGTCGAAGGCGCTGTCGTCCAGAAGGCGCTGCGACGCCTTCGGCAGCGCCGAGAGCTCGTAGAGCGGGATGGAGATCCGGTCGATGGTCGGCGTCGCGGTTTCCGCCACGGTGCCGGTCTCCGTCACCCAGCCGGAGCCGAGGTCGGTGGTGTCGATCAGCACGTCGTAGGAGCTCGCCTCCACATTCACGACATTGGCGAGGGAGCGGATCGAGGCGGTGGATTTCAGCACCGACCGGATCGCCTCCGAGGTCTGCGGATCGACGAGATAGCCGCCGTCGCCGTTCACCGCCGCGGACATCGACTTGCCCTCGAGCGCGAGGCCGCGCAGCGCGTCGTCGTCGCCGTTGCGCAGATAGGTGCCGAAGGCGTTCCTGTGGGACATGTCCGCCTCGGGCCCGGCGGCGAGAGCCGGACGGGCAAAGCTTTGGGTTTTACGTTCAGGCATGGTCAGTCGCTCTTCCTGGTCTTGAAGTTTCGATTTGATCTCGGCCCCGAAGCCCTTGAGATCCATGATGAAGCCGTCCAGCGCGGCCTTTACGTCCCCGGCCGGTCCGGTCGCATTTCCCGGCCTGCCGGCCGTCGGTTCGGTGGTGCTCATCCAGGCGTTCCTCGTGGTGGTTGACGGGTGAGTTCGCCGGCCCGGTCACGGTCCGGCCAGCAGCGTGCGGGCGCCCTCGAGCGCATCCGCGAGATCGCGCAGCATCCGCTCCGCGGCGAGCGCGTCATCGCCCTTCGCCCCGGCGCCGAGCCGCGCCTCCGGCAGCATCGGGAAGGTCACGAGCGACACTTCCCAAAGCTCCAGTTCCGACAAAAGGCGCGTGCCCTTCGCATCCTTGCGCGCCGTGACCGTCCGATAGCCGATCGACAGCCCGTCGATCGCCCCCGCCGCGATCAGCGCCGCCGCCTCGCGCCCCTTCTGGAGCCCGGTCAGGATCCGGCCCCGGACATGGAGACCGCGCGCATCCTCGCGCACCTCGTCCCAGATCCCGATGGGCTGCGCCGGATCGTGCTGCCACAGCATCTTCACCGACCGGCCCTCCCGCGCGAGCGCGGCGAGCGATCTGGCATAGGCGCCGCTGAGCACCACGTCCCCGCCCGAGTCCCGGCGCCCGAAGAGCGAGGCGTAGCCCTCGATCTTGACCCCGTCCCCGACCCTCAGCTCCTCGCCGAGCCGGCAGAATTTCGTCTCGAGCCCGGTCTGCATGTCCGTCCGCATCTCAGTGTCCTTCCTCTTGCGCCGCCGGATCCGCCCCGGCGCGCTCCATCCCCAGGGGCGGCAGGCCGAGCATCGCCCGCTTTTCCTCCGCCGTGAGGAAATCCGCGCCCGCCACCCGCGCCCATTGCGCGTCGCGCTCGACCGACAGGGCCGGCACCTGGTCGAGATCGGGTTTCAGCTCCAGCGCCTCTCCCGTCATCTCCGACAGCCAGTGCCCGACCGCCGCCGTCACCTTCGCCACCAGCGGCAGGACCGTGAGCCGGTAGAAGGCCCGGTTCGCCTCCTGGTAATTCGCATAGGTCGCGTCGCCGGGGATCCCGAGCAGCATCGGCGGCACGCCGAAGGCGAGTGCGATCTCCCGCGCGGCGGCTTCCTTCGTCTTCTGGAATTCCATGTCCGACGGGCTGAACCCCATCGGCTTCCAGTCGAGCCCGCCCTCGAGCAGCATCGGCCGCCCGGCGTTGCGCGCGCCCTGGTGGTGGGTCTCCATCTCCGACAGGAGCCGGTCGTACTGATCCGCGCTCAGCGCCCCCTGACCGTCCGCGCCGCGATAGACAATGGCGCCCGAGGGCCGCGCGGCATTGTCGAGAAGGCTCTTCGACCAGCGCGAGGCGGAATTGTGCACGTCGATCGCCGTCGCCGCCGCCTGAATGGGCGAGAGCCCGTAGTGGTCGTCGCTCGGGTGGAAGCTCTTGACATGGCAGACCGGGGAGTGCCCGTCCGCGACATGAAAGCGATGCCTGCGCCCGCCCACCGCGTAGTCGTAGGCCACCGGCCAGCCATCCGCGCCGGGCACGAGGCTCATCCGGTCCGAGCGCAGCACATGCAGCTCCTCGGGCACCCGGCCCCATGTCCCCACCGCCTCGAGATAGCCGTTGCCGGACAGGAGGACCTGGGCATAGAGCGCCTCGAACAATTCCGCGCGGCCCTGTGCCGGGTTCGGGCGGGAGATCACCGTCAGGAGCGGATGCGCCTCGAACCGGGCCGTCCGGTCCTGAAGCACCAGCGGCAGCGCCGAGGCCGCCTCCGCGATCAGCTTCACCGAGCGGAAGCCCACCGGATTGCCGGTGAACCCGACCCGCGTCAGCGTCACGGTATCGCGCGGGCTCCAGGCCACGCGGCCCACACCCGACACCGCCGCCACGACCGGGCCGGTCGCCGAGGCCTTCGTCTCGGGCGTGCCGCCCGCGGTCCGCTTCAGAAAGTCAAACGCCATCCGTCTCTCTCCTGTCCCTTGTCCGGCGCGGCGCCCGCCTCCGGGGTCCGCGCCGTCTCTGAGAAAGGTTGTAAACGAGAGATCGAAAGAAATTCCGAGCAGGGCGCGCGCTCCGCCGCGCCTTGCGCAACACCTGTCAACCGATTGTTTTTATGTGATATAAATCCGAAACACCGGCTCGGCTTGCCATCCGCGCCGCAATTGCGGTCCCTCGCCGGAGGAAGTTCAGGGAAAAACTTTCACACAGAATCTGGTCCCGGCTAACCCGCGCCATGGCGCGACCGGCTCCTGACCGATGTCGCGCCGGGCCTTTCGCGGCTCACGCAAGATGCGGCCGGCCGGGCAAGTCGCGGGCCTTCCCTGCCTCCCGAGCTTTGACAGCGCGCTTACATGCGTCGTGCGACGCACAGCCACCTTGCACCGGGCCGAAACGGTTTCGCGCAACCGCTTCACATGAACGAAAAAACCCCGCCCGAAGGCGAGGTTCCGACGCGCTAACCCAGCGTCCTGATCCGTGGCTTGCCCGGATTTGGCAGGATCATCAGCTCGTGCACCGCCCAGACCAGCGCGTCGAGACGGTCGGGCGAGCCGCGGCCCCGATAGCCCTGCACCGTCATCCTCACCATCTGGTCCTCGAGCGCGCCCAGATCGCGCGTGTGAAACACCCGCCCCTGATCGTAGAGCGCGGCCACCGGCTCCGCCCGCGCCGCCTTGCCGCGCGAGGCGCGCAGGGATTTGTAGGGCACGAACGGGTCGATCTGCCGGATCACGGTTTCGACGAGGTCACCGCCCTGGTTGACCTCCGCCACGATCCGGTCGGCCTGCCAGCGGGTGAATGCGGCGATCGCCGCCTCCGCCCAGACCACCGGCGAGGCGGCGGAGAGGGAGGCATCCTCCAGCACATAGGCGCGCCAGTCCTGCGGCGGGCCTTGGGTCACGGCCCCCACGACGACGATGCCGCAGTCGTCCGAGCCGGAATGCCCCGTGACCGGCGGGTCCACGGCGACGACGATCCGGTCGAGCACCGGCACATGATCCTCGCGCATCCCCTCCAGGCGGGACAGCGACCAGAGCGCGCCCTCTTCCTCCTCGATCAACACGCCGTCGAGCTCCTGCCGCCCGAGCCGCGTGCCGGCGTAGCGCCTGCGCACCTCCTCGAGGAAGGAGGCCGCGAGGTTGGCGCGGTTCGCCTCCGTCGGCGCATGGGTCGCCACCGTGCTGCCGCGGTCGAGAAGCGCCTTCAGGATCCCCACGTTGCGCGGCGTGGTCGTCACCACCGCCCGCGGATCGTCCCCGAGGCGCAGCCCGAATTGCAGCATGTCCCAGGCCTCCTGCGGCCGGCGCCATTTCGCCAGCTCGTCGACCCAGGCCGCGTCGAATTGCGGCCCGCGCAGCGCCTCGGGGTCGCTGCCGGAAAACACCGTCGCCTCCGCCCCGTTCGGCCAGACCAGCATGCGCCGCGTGGCGTGCCACACCGGCCTCCGGTCCGGCGGGCTGCACGCGAGGAGGCCGCTTTCGCCGAAGACCATCACCTCGCGCGCCTGGTCGTAGGTCTCCCCCACCAGGGCGACGCGCCGGGCCCGGCCCTTCTCCCAGGGTTTCGCGCCTTCCACCATGGCGCGCACCCATTCCGCGCCCGCGCGCGTCTTGCCGGCGCCGCGCCCGCCCAGGATCACCCATGTGCGCCAGTCGCCCTCCGGGGCGAGCTGGTGATCGTGCGCCCAGGCCTCGAACAGGAACGGGAGCGCCAGAAGCGCCCCCTCCCCGAGCCCGTCGAGGAACTCAACCTGCTCCTCCCGCGGCCTTGAGGCGAGCCAGCCGATCAAGCACCTCAGCCCGTGCGGCGTCGAAGTCGATCTCTCCGCGCTGAAGCTCCCCGTCCTTGCGTCGCAGTTCATCGAGCCGTCTCCTTTCCACCTGTGCCGTTTCAAGCGCCGCCTTCAGCTCCTTGAAACTCTTCGGCAGGACGAAGGCCACATCCGGGTCGTCCGCCACGATCCTCTCGATCGCGCGGTCGATCACCAGGATCGCGCGGTCGAATTGCCTGAAGGCGACGATCATCCGATCCTCGCCAGCGTCCTCATCCCCCACAGATGACATCGCCTTTTCCATGGTCCGTGCCTCTCTTGCTCGCATGACCTCCGAGCCGAGCGCATGGGCCGTCCCCGTCCGGTCCCGGCCTGCTGCCGGGCCGGACCGTGCGGGACGACAGCGGCCATCCCCGTCGCACACCCCCTCAGGTGCCCGACACGGCCGCCCTGCCCATGTCTTCCAGCATGTCCCGATCCTGCCACGGCAAGGCGAAAAAGTCAAGTTTTCAATTACTTTCAAATTGTTAACGGACCGCTCGCCACCCTGAGCGGCGCCCGGACCGATGGCCGTTCCCCGGCGCGCGCCCTTGAAACCCGGTGAAACAGGACCAGTTCACGCGCCATGCCCTCGACATTCAAGACGACCCTCACAGAGCTCTACGAAGGCGACAGCGCCCGCGCGCATCGCTTCCGCTATGCGCTTCTCGCCTTCGACATCGTGACGATGATCTTCGTCATCATCACCTCCTTCCTCGCGCATGCGCTCTGGGTCGAGGTGACCGATCTCGTGCTGGGCCTCGTGATCCTCTGCGACTTCTCCGCCCGCGTCTGTGTCACGCGGCGCACGCTGCGCTACTTCCTGCGCTTCTCGACGCTGGCCGACATCGCCGCGCTCATGTCCTTCCTCGCGCCGCTCGCGGGCGAGGGGCTCGGCTTCCTGCGCATCCTGCGCACGCTGCGGCTGCTGCACACCTACCAGCTCCTCGAACGTCTCCGGCAGGATTTCAGGCTCTTCCGCGCGCATGAGGAGGTGATCCTCGCCGCGCTCAACCTGCTCGTCTTCATCTTCGTGACCACGGGCCTCATCTATGCGCTCGAACACGGGCACAACCCGCATATCCGCAACTATGCCGACGCGCTCTATTTCACCATCACCACGCTCACCACCACGGGCTTCGGCGACATCACCCTCGACGGCACCACGGGGCGCCTGCTCTCGATCGCGGTCATGTTCTTTGGCGTCACCCTGTTCCTGCGGCTCGCGCAGGTGCTCTTCCGTCCCACCAAGGTGCGCTGCGAATGCAAGGTCTGCGGCCTCATGCTGCACGATGCCGACGCCGTGCACTGCAAGCATTGCGGCACGGTCATCCATATCGGCACCGAGGGCCAGGGCTGAGGCCGCCATTCGACCGCCGCGGCAAGGCCCGCGCTCGCGATGGAGAGGTTTTCCATGCCGGCCCGTCGAACGAAAGGGGCGCCCCGCGGACGCCCCTTTCCCTTGCCTTACTGGTTCGCCTGCTGCTGCTGCGCCTCGATCGCGCGCCAGCGGGCCACGTTCTCGTTATGCTCGGCCAGCGTCTCGGCAAAGGCGTGGCCGCCGCTGCCATCCGCCACGAAGAACAGGTAGGGCGTCGTGTCCGGGTTGATCGCCGCCTCGAGCGAGGCCAGCCCCGGATTGGCGATCGGCCCCGGCGGCAGCCCCTCGACCACATAGGTGTTGTAGGGGCTGTTCGATTGCAGCTCCGACTGGCGCAGCCCGCGCCCGAGCACGCCGCGCCCGTCGGTGACCCCGTAGATCACGGTCGGGTCGGTCTGGAGCCGCATCCCCTGCCGCAGGCGGTTCTCGAAGACCGAGGCCACCTGGCGCCGCTCCTCGGGCACGCCCGTCTCCTTCTCGATGATCGAGGCGAGGGTCAGCATCTCCTCCGGCGTCTCGAAGGGCAGCCCCTCGCGCCGCTGCGCCCAGACCGTGTCGAGCCGCTGCTGCTGCAACGCCCGCATCCGCGCGACGAGGTCGGCCATGTCGGCCCCCTCGGTCACCTCGTAGCTGTCCGGCGCGATCATCCCCTCGAGCGGCGTGTCCTCCGGCGCGAGCGTCCCGGTGAGGAAATCCGCCTCCTTCAGGCTCTCGACCACGCGCCAGACCGTCGTGCCCTCGGCCACCAGGACGCGATAGCGCGTCTCCGCCTCGCCGCGCACCCGCGTATAGGGCTCGGGAACGGTGTCGCCCTCCTCGCCCGCCTCTCCGGGCTGGAACTCCGCCGCCTCGACATAGGTGCCGGTCGCGGGATCGAGTTCGCGCACCTGCATCAGCGCCCGGTTCACGCCGATCCGGTAGACCACTTCCGTGCCGCAGGTCGAGGCCCCGCCACGGGTCACGATGTCGACGATCTCCTCCATCGAGGCGTTTTCCGGCACGAGGAACGACCCGGCCTTGAGCTCGGTCGACCTGTCGGAATAGTCGGCGCCCACGCGGAAGATCGACGGATAGGAGACCGCCCCCTGCGCCGCGAGGTCTTCGGACACCCGGCGCATCGTCGAGCCCGAGGGCACGCGCAGGCAGATCGCCTGCTCGAGCGGCCCCTCGGCCACGTATTCGCGCTTGCCCCAGGCGATCGCGCCGGCCAGCGCGATGAGCAGGACGATGAAAAGCGTCAGCGCGTTCGAGGCGATGGATCGCCACATCAGCCGTCAACCTTCTTCAGAACGAGCGAGGCGTTGGTGCCCCCGAAGCCGAAGGAATTCGACAGCGCCACGTCGATCCGGCGCTCCCGCTTCGCATTCGGCGCGAGGTCGAGCTTCGGCTCGACCGCCGGAGTGTCGAGGTTGATCGTCGGCGGCGCCACCTGATCGCGGATCGCCAGAATGCAGAAGATCGCCTCCACCGCGCCGGCCGCGCCCAGAAGGTGCCCGATGGAGGATTTCGTCGAGGACATCGTCGCCGTCGCCGCCGCATTGCCGAGCAGCCGCTCGACCGCGGCAAGCTCGATCGTGTCGGCCATGGTCGAGGTGCCGTGCGCGTTGATATAGTCGATCTCCGAAGGCGCGATCCCCGCCCGCGCGATCGCCGCCTGCATCGCGCGGAAGCCGCCGTCGCCATCCTCGGCCGGCGCGGTGATGTGATAGGCGTCGCCCGAGAGGCCATAGCCCACGACCTCGGCATAGATCTTGGCGCCGCGGGCCTTCGCGTGCTCGTATTCCTCGAGCACCACGACCCCGGCCCCCTCGCCCATCACGAAGCCGTCGCGATCGGTGTCATAGGGCCGCGAGGCATGTTCGGGATCCTCGCGCCGCTTCGTCGACAGCGCCTTGCAGGCGTTGAACCCCGCGATGCCGAGTTCGCAGATCGCCGCCTCCGCGCCGCCCGCGACCATCACGTCCGCATCGCCCAGCATGATCAGCCGCGAGGCGTCGCCGATCGCATGCGCCCCCGTCGAACAGGCCGTCACGACGGCATGGTTCGGCCCCTTGAACCCGTAGCGGATCGAGACCTGGCCGGAAATGAGATTGATGAGCGAACCGGGAATGAAGAAGGGCGAGATCCGCCGCGGGCCCTTCTCCTTCAGAAGCACCGCCGTGTCCGCGATCGAGGAGAGCCCGCCGATCCCCGATCCGATCAGCACGCCCGTGCGCAGCAGCTCGTCCTCGTCTTCGGGTTTCCAGTCGGCATCGACCAGCGCCTGTTCCGCCGCCGCCATGCCGAACAGGATGAAATCGTCGACCTTGCGCCGCTCCTTCGGCTCCATCCAGTCGTCGGGGTTGAACGTGCCCTCCGTCCCGTCACCGAATTTCACTTCGCAGGCGTAATTCGTCGCCAGATGGTCCGCGTCGAAGCGCCGGATCGTCCCCGCCGCCGACTGGCCGGCCAGAAGGCGCTCCCACGTTTCCTCCACACCGCATGCGAGCGGCGAAACCATTCCAAGACCCGTGACAACTACTCGGCGCATCCTCGCCCCCTTGTTCTTTGACTGCCTCTCAATACACGCCCTTGTCCCACGATGGAAGGCCATGGGGCGCCGCCCGCGCAATTCCGCGACCGCGCTCCGCCGCCCCGGACCGGCGCCGGCACCGCCCCCGCCTGTGCCCCGCGCGCAAAGAAAAACGGCGCGCCCGGTGGGGTGCGCCGTTTCCATCGCGCCGCGATCCCGCCGGGACCGCGAAACGCCTCAGGAGGCTTCGGAGATGAACTTCACCGCGTCGCCGAAGGTCTGGATCGTCTCGGCCGCGTCGTCCGGAATCTCGATGCCGAATTCTTCTTCGAAAGCCATCACCAGTTCGACGGTATCGAGGCTGTCGGCGCCCAGATCGTCGATGAAGGATGCGTTTTCGGTCACCTTGTCCTCTTCAACGTCGAGATGCTCGACGACGATCTTTCTCACGCGATCTGCGATGTCGCTCATGGTCTTTCCTCACATAATTCCGGGCCCGCTGCCCATTTTTCCACTGGCCCTCGGGCCGCTCTTCGACATGCCGGCCGGCCCTTCCGGACCTGGTCCGGCCACCGGCATGGCCATGGGGCCGAAAACCGCCCCCGTGGCGCCATCTGCGCTGCTCATAGCACAATCCTTTCCGGTGGCAAATGGTTTGTGCCCACCCGCCCGGCAAGGCTCCGCGCGTTCACAGCATCGCCATTCCGCCGTTGACGTGAAGCGTCGTTCCCGTCGTATATCCCGCCTCCTCGGAGGCCAGATAGAGCACCGCCGCCGCGATTTCCTCGGGCCGGCCCATCCGCGCCGCCGGGATCTGCGCGTTGATCTTGTCCTTCTGCTCGTCGGTCAGCTTGTCGGTCATCGCCGTGGCGATGAAACCGGGCGCGACGCAGTTCACCGTGATCCCGCGCGTCGCCACCTCATAGGCCAGGGATTTCGACATGCCGACCATCCCCGCCTTCGAGGCGGCGTAATTGCCCTGGCCGGGATTGCCCGTCGCGCCGACGATGGAGGAAATGTTCACGATCCGGCCCCAGCGCGCCTTCATCATGCCGCGCAGCACGCCCTTGCAGAGCCGCATCGTCGAGGTGAGGTTCACGTTCAGCACGCTCTCCCATTCCTCCTCCGACATCCGCATGAACAGGTTGTCGCGCGTGATCCCCGCGTTGTTCACGAGGATGTCGACCGAGCCCATCGCCTCCGCCGCCTGTTTCGGCAGCGCCTCGACACTCTCCCGGTCCGACAGGTTGCAGGGCAGCACATGCACCCGCTCCCCGAGCTCCGCGGCCAGCGCCTCGAGCGGCTCCACCCGCGTCCCCGACAGCGCCACCGTCGCCCCGGCCTCGTGCAGCGCCGTCGCGATCGCCCCGCCGATGCCGCCGGACGCACCGGTGACCAGCGCATTCTTCCCCGTCAAGTCAAACATCTCTCTCGCCTCCCGAAGCCTTCCGCTTCATCTGCTCTTAAATATCCGGGTGAACCGGCCGCCCCGAGGGCGGAGCCCTCTCTCTTCACCCGTCCAGTTTCGCGATATCCTCGGGCGTGCCGATCGCGGTGCAGGCGATCGACCTGTCGATCCGCTTCACCATCCCCGACAGCGCCTTGCCCGCGCCGATCTCCCAGATCTCGGTGACGCCCTGCGCCGCCATGAACTCGACGCTCTCGCGCCAGCGCACCGAGCCCGTCACCTGCTCCACCAGGAGCGCGCGGATCGTCGTCGGGTCGGTCACGTCCGAAGCGGTCACATTCGCCACCAGCGGCACCTGCGGCTCGGCAATCTCCACATCGTCGAGCGCCTCGGCCATGACCCGCGCGGCCGGCTGCATCAGCTTGCAGTGGAAGGGCGCGGACACCGGCAGCAGGACCGCGCGCTTCGCGCCCTGCGCCTTCGCGATCTCCACCGCGCGCTCGACCGCCTCCTTGTGCCCGGAGACGACGACCTGTCCCGGATCGTTGTCGTTCGCCGCCTGGCAGACCTGGCCCTGCGCCGCCTCCTGCGCCACGCGCGTCACCGTCCCGAAATCGAGCCCCAGGAGCGCCGCCATCGCGCCGACGCCCACCGGCACCGCCGCCTGCATCGCCTGGCCGCGCGTGCGCAGAAGCCGCGCCGTATCCGCCACGGTCAGCGATCCCGCCGCCGCCAGCGCCGAATATTCCCCGAGCGAATGCCCCGCGACAAAGGCGGCATCGCTCACCGCAAATCCGTCCGCCGCGAGCGCGCGCAGCGCCGCGAGCGAGGTCGCCATCAGCGCCGGCTGGGCGTTCTGCGTGAGCGTCAGCGTCTCGATGTCGCCCTCCCAGATCAGCGCGGAGAGCTTTTCGCCCAGCGCCTCGTCCACCTCGTCGAACACGGCCTTCGCCGCGGGATATGCCTCGGCCAGCGCCTTGCCCATGCCGATCGTCTGGGCGCCCTGCCCCGGAAACACGAATGCGCGCGTCATGCCCGCCCCCTCCGTCATGCTCGGTTTCTCATTGCCGACGGGTCTACCCGCCCGGCAGGCGCGCGGCAAGCCCGCTGTCGCAATTCCCGCCGCCGCGCCCGCCGTCGCTTTCGCCCTTGATCGCCGGGCCGCAATGCGTATAAGGGCACATCCTTTCCGCAAGACAGCTATGAACCGCGCAGCCTCTCGTGGCCGGGCCGCGGAAAGGCCGAACCGCCCGACCTATGAAATGCGCTTGAAACGAACTGGAGTCTCCATGCCGCTTTACGAGCATGTCTTCATTGCGCGTCAGGACCTGTCCAACGCGCAGGCCGAAGGTCTCATCGAACATTTTGGCACCGTCCTTTCGGACAACGGCGGGAAGGTCGTCGAATCCGAATACTGGGGCGTCAAGACGATGGCCTACAAGATCAACAAGAACCGCAAGGGCCACTATGCCTTCCTGCGCACCGACGCCCCCTCGGCCGCGGTGCAGGAGATGGAACGCCTGATGCGCCTGCATGACGACGTGATGCGCGTCCTGACCATCAAGGTCGACACGCATGAGGAAGGCCCCTCCGTCCAGATGCAGAAACGTGACGAGCGCGACGACCGTCGCCGCCGCAACTGATCTTGAGAAAGGACCGAACCCATGGCCGCTAAACCGTTTTTCCGTCGCCGCAAGGTCTGCCCGTTCTCCGGCGAGAACGCCCCCGCGATCGACTACAAGGACACCCGCCTGCTGCAACGCTACATCTCCGAGCGCGGCAAGATCGTGCCCTCCCGCATCACCGCAGTCTCCGCCAAGAAACAGCGTGAACTGGCCCGCGCCATCAAACGCGCCCGTTTCCTCGCGCTCCTGCCCTACGCCGTGAAGTAAGGAGTAGATCCAATGGAAGTTATCCTTCTCGAACGCGTGGCCAAGCTCGGCCAGATGGGCGATGTCGTGACCGTCAAGGACGGCTACGCCCGCAACTTCCTGCTCCCGCAGGAAAAGGCCCTGCGCGCCTCCGACGCCAACATCAAGGCGTTCGAAGCCCAGAAAGCCCAGCTCGAGGCCCGCAACCTCGAGACGAAGAAAGAGGCCGAGGCCCTCGCCGCGAAACTCGACGGCCAGAAATTCGTCGTGATTCGCTCCGCCTCCGACGCCGGCTCGCTCTACGGCTCCGTCACCACCCGTGACGCCGCCGACGCCGCGACGGAGAACGGCTTCTCGCTCGACCGCAAGCAGGTCGCGCTGAAGGCGCCGATCAAGGAGCTCGGCCTGCACGAGGTCTCCGTGGTCCTGCACCCGGAAGTCGAGGCCACGATCATCCTGAACGTCGCGCGCTCCGCCGAGGAAGCCGAGCTTCAGGCCGAGGGCAAGTCGATCCAGGAACTCGCCGCCGAGGAAGAGGCCCGCGCCGAATTCGAGATCGCGGAACTCTTCGACGACATCGGCGCCGCAACCTCGGAGGACGAGGATTACGGCGACACCGCCCCGCAAGAGGCCGCCGAGGAAGAGTGACCCTCTCCCGCATCGCATGTCGAAAGCCCCGCCCCCGGCGGGGCTTTTGCATTTTCGGATGCAAAGTCAAATTGATGGGCGAGGTTTTGCCGACGCAGAAACCGCAAGCTTGGCAGATCCGGCCAAACATGCTGAATACCGGCAGCGTCACTGCAAATGAGAAGCCGAATGTCGACACTGGCCCGCCGGACCTTCCTCCTGTCCGCCCTCGCCCTCGCCGCCTGCGGCGACAACACCGCCGAAGTTTCCCGCGCCGCCCCCTTCGATCCGCCGCTCTATCCCAACGAGACGCCCGAGCTGCGCCGGCTGATCAACCGCTGGGCGGATCACTACCAGATCCCGCGCGAGCTCATCCACCGCCAGGCCATCCGCGAAAGCACCCACCGGCCCGGCGCGCGCAACGGCCCCTATTACGGCCTGTTGCAGATCCTGCCGCAAACCGCCCGCACGATGGGCTTCCAGGGCAAGCCCGAGGATCTGCTCGATCCGAACGTCAACCTCCAATATGCCGGCAAGTACCTCAAGGGCGCCTATATGGTGTCCGGCGGCGACATCAACCGCGCGATGGGCTGGTACGCCCGCGGCTATTACTACGAGGCCAAGAAGATGGGCCTCCTCCACGAGACCGGGCTCAGAGGCTGAGGCGGGCCTTCATCTGCTCTGAAATATCCTGGGGGTGAGGCCGCGGCGCGGCCGAGGGGGCAAAGCCCCCTTTTTCATGCCTGCGGGGGCAAGGCCGCCTTCGGCATGTCCGCCCGCCTCCGTCTCCACCCCCCGTCTCCACCCCCCGTCTCCACCCTCCCTCCGTCCCTCACCCATACCCGACGCACAGCAAAAAGGCCGCCCCGTCGCCGGAGCGGCCCTCTGTCCCCCGTCGATGACGAGTGCCCTTTTGCGGGCTTATGTCATTCCTCGTCCAGCGCCTCGACGGCCTTCTCGAGATCGTCCTTGGAGACCTCCTTTTCCGTCACGTCGGCCTGTTCGGCGATCCAGTCGACCACCTTGTCCTCGAACAGCGGCGCCTGGATCTGCTGGCGCATCTGGGCGTTCTGCTGCACGAATTCGAAGAACTGGCGCTCCTGGCCCGGATATTGCCGCGCCTGTGTCATCACCGCCTGGGTGAATTCGGCATCCGAGATCTGGATCTCCTGCTTCTGGCCGATATCGGCAAGCAGCAGGCCGAGCCGCACGCGGCGCTCGGCGAGCTTGCGGTGCTCGTCGGTCACCTCGATCTCGCCATGGTCATGGCCGTGGTGATCGGGGTTTTCCTCGTGCCAGAGCTGGTGCGCGATCTGGTTGGCCTCCGCGTCCACGAGCGAGGGCGGCAGATCGAAGGAGACCTTGCCGTCGAGCTGGTCGAGCAGCGCGCGCTTCATCACCGCGCGGGCCGCGCCGGCATATTCGCCCTCGAGCCGCTCCGCGATCTGGCCCTTCAGCGTCTCGAGATCCTCGACGCCGAATTTCTTCGCGAGCTCGTCGTCGATCTCCGCCTCTTTCGGACCTTTCACGGCCTTCACCGTGCATTCGAAGGTCGCATCCTTGCCGGCGAGGTTCGCCGCGCCGTATTCCTCGGGGAACTTGACCTCGACGGTCTTCTCGTCGCCGGCCTTCACGCCCACGAGCTGCTCCTCGAACCCCGGAATGAAGGAGCCGGAGCCGAGCACGAGCGGGTAATCCTCCGCCGCGCCGCCCTCGAAGGCCTCGCCGTCCACATAGCCCGTGAAGTCGATCACCACCTGGTCGCCGTCCTCGGCCGCACCGTCCTTGTCGTCAAAGGACTGGGCCGTCGCCGCGAGGTTCTTCAGCGCGTCCTCGACCTCCTCGGCAGAGGCCTTCACCACCAGCCGCTCGAGCGTCACGCTCGACAGGTCGGCCTCGGGGATCTGCGGCAGGGCCTCGTAGGTCATGGTGACGACGACGTCGTCGCCCTCCTTCCACTCCTCGCCCGCATCCATCTTCACCTCGGGTTGGAGCGCGGGGCGGTCGCCAGTCGCGTCGAAATGCTCGTTCATCGCGCCGTCGACGCTTTCCTGCATCGCCTCGCCCAGGACGCGCGGACCGAACTGTTTCTTCAGGAGCGCCATCGGCACCTTGCCCTTGCGGAACCCCTTCATCTCGATCTCGGGCTGCGCCTCCCTGAGCTTGGCATTCACCTTCTCGTCGAGCTCTGCGGCGGTGATGGTGATCTGATAGCCGCGCTTCAGACCTTCGTTCAGGGTCTCGGTGACCTGCATCTTGGCGTCCTTTTTACGTCTTGTGTCACGTCTTTATCGGGCCGCCGGGCAGCGACCATGTAAATCAAGCGCCCTTCTAGGGGCGAATGGCCCTCTGCGCAAGGCGATTCCCGCCCCCTGCACCGGTCCGGCGGACCCGCTACCGCCGCCGTCCCGGCGCCCGCGCGTTGTGGGGCGTCGGCAACACTCCCCCGCATTTGCCCGGCGCGGTCCTCCCCGGCCTCGCGCGGGGCGCGCGGTCCCGCTAACCTCCCGCACATATTCGCCAAATCATTCCCCGAGGCCTTCATGTCGCGCATTTCCCCCCTGCTCGTTCCGCTTCTCTGCCTGTCGCTCACCGCCTGCCGCATCAGCGAGGACGACGTCGCCCCGCCGCCGGTCGCCCCCGCGCCTCCCGGCAGCGGCACCGGCGACGATCAGCGCACCTATGAGGATTACAACAGGGTGCACGACCTCACCCTCGACGTCGCGGCCGCCCAGGACCTGACCGGACATACCGATCCGCTGACCAGGGACGATATCAGGCAGGTGCAGGATACGGCGGAGATGTCGGGGATCTATGCCATCGCGGCGGAAAGCCTGCTGGACACGCGCGGCGCCTTCGTCGGGGAAATGTCCATGACCGCGAATTTCGGAACCGGAGAGGTGTCGGGCAAGCTCCACAACAACCACATCGACAGCGCCTATTTCCCGGTGCCCGAACATGCCCATGGCCAGGTCACCCCGCTCTCCGGCGAGGTGACCTATGCCGGCAGCATCACCGAGGAGTCCGACACCGGAATTGCCGCGATTTCCGCGAACGGCACCGGGGTTCTTTCGACCGCTGCCAACGAGAAATACGAACTCTACGTCGACATGGACGGGAATTTCTATCGCGTCGACAAGGAGGCCCTCGTCTCCCTCGACATCGACCAGGTGGAGAGCGCCCTGGCCGCGGTCGGCGGCATCGAGGGCAACGTCAACATCCTCGACGACGGGGACGCGACCCTCTACGACCTCGACGGCGCCTATGCCGTCTGCGAAACGACGGTCTGCGCACCCCGGTGATCCGGGCGGCGCACCGCCGGAGCCCCGACATGCCCCGCCTGCTCCCGCTCCTCAGGGTCACGCTCCTCAGGGCCGCGCTCCTCGGTCTGGGCCTTCTCGCCGCCCCCGCCGCGGCGCTCGACCCGCGCGCGATCCTCTTCCACGCGGCGCGCGCGGATGCGGAGCTTGCGGCGGGCCGGCCCGAGAGCGCCTATCGCCGCCTGCGCTGGCTCGCGCTGAACGATGCCGGGGACACGCGCCGCACCGATGCCTATCTCACGGCACTGCAGCAGATCCGCCGCGACCGCCCGCTCGGCTTCGCCGCCGGCCTCGCCGTGCTGCCCTCCACCAACATCGCCCGCACCAGTTCGCATGACCGCTTCGAGACCGGGGTCGGCACATTCGATCTTGCCGACGAGCGCGAGAAAAGCGGGCTGGGCCTGCGCCTCGACACCGCGGCGAACGCCACCTCCGCCTATGCGCCGGGCCGCGAACTCGGCCTGCGGATCTCGCTCGGCGGCGCCTGGTACGACGATCCCGCCCTGCGCCTGGTCACCGGCGCCCTCGCCCTGAGCCACACCTGGATCCTGCCCCGCCGGACCTGGACCGTCGCGGCCCTCGCCTCGGCTACGGCCTATCCCGCCCATGACGCGGACAGCGCCCCCGACTGGCAGGGCGCGGGCGCCGCCCTCTCCGCCACCCGCGCGCTGTCGGACGCCGGAACGCTGCGCGGCTCCGTGCTGGTGCAATACCGCGACTTCGAGACCCGCGACTACATGGACGGCCCCTTCGCCGCGCTGGACCTGAGCTACAGCCGCCTCGTCTCCCCCCGCGCGCGCGTCACCCTCAGCGCCGGGCTCGACCGCGCCCGCACCCGCGCCGACCATTACGCCTATGGCGCCGCCAGCCTCGGCCTCGGCTATCGCCGCGCGACCCGCTCCGGCCTCACATGGGAGGCGGGCGCCGGGGCGGAACTGCGCGGCTTCGACGCCGATTTCACCGCCCTCACCCATCCGCGCGAGGACCGGATCTACGACCTGAGCCTCGCCCTGTCGCACGAGAAGCTCCGCGTCCTCGACACGCAGCCGCGGCTCGAATGCACCGCGCGGTTCCACGAGTCCAACGTGGCGCTCTACGACTACGACAGCCTCGACTGCGCCCTGAGCCTGCGCCAGGACTTTTGAGCGGTCCGCCCCCGCCGTCCCCGCTCAAGCAGATGTGATCACCCCCAAAGGCAGCACAGACTACTTCTAATGTCTGTATCACCCTTGGGAGTCCCTCCGGATGGCCATGATCACGCTCCGGCTCCGCGGCGACCAGATCGGCACCTATACGCGCTTTTACGGACAGGGGAACGGTGCCGAACGCGTCGTGACGGTCGAGGGGGTGACGGCCCTCGGCCCGCGTGAGGCGCTCTATACCGTCATCGTCGAACAGGTGGGCGACGGCGTCGAGGAATTCCGCAACGGGCAATTCGTCACGATCCAGGGCCCGGACGGGTCCGTGGTGATGCCGAAGACCTCCGTCCAGCCCGATATCGAACAGGGGCTGGGCGCGGGCGACGAACATCTGCTGATCGCCGAACGCCCCTTCCTGATCGACCTCGGCGGTGTCCCGGCCGGGCCCGAGACGGTGCGGTATTCGCAGGCGGACAAACCGGCGGGCGCCGGCGGCGACGATGACGGCAATCTCGATTTCGCCGATTTTTCCTGCTTCGCACCGGGGACCGCGATCGCGACGCCGGAAGGGCCGCAGGATGTCGCCGCGCTGGAGCCGGGCACGCTGGTGACGACGCGCGATCACGGCGATGTGCCCCTGCTCTGGGTCGGGCGCCGCACCCTCGACCTCACGCAGGCGGAGGAGCGCGGGAAACCCGTGCTGCTGAAACCCGGCAGCATGGGCCCGGACTGCCCCGCGAGGGAGACGGTCGTCTCGCCCGATCACCGCATCCTGATCCGGGACGCGGCCTGCGACTTCCTGTTCGGGGCGGCCGAGATCCTGGCGCCGGCAAAGGCGCTCACCGGCCTGCCGCGCATCCAGAGCATGCGCGGCAAGACGCGGATCACCTATGTGACGCTGTTCACCCGGCGGCACGAGATCATCCTCGCCAACGGGCTCCCGGTCGAGACGCTCTATCCCGGCCCGCAGGCGCTGCGCCGCCTCGGCCCGCTGCTCCGTGCCTCCCTCCTCGCAGCCTGTCCCGGCATCGCCGGGAGCGACGTCGGGCGCAGCTATCCGCCCGCACGACGCATGCTCTCGGTGACGGAAGCGGTGGAACTGGTGACAGTGATCAACGCGCGCAACAGGCTCCTCTCCCCGCCGCCCGCCCCCCTGCACGCGGCGCGCCCCGGCGGAGAGGGATGACGCGGGAAGACGGGAGATGTCGGGATGGTGCGGGTGAGAGGGACAAACCAGAACCGCCATCTCTTCCCGAACTGCTGGAAGAACTGGGAGTGGTCGCAGATGATCGCGTCAGAACCGGAAGTTCAAAAGGCGCTGGATGCTTCGCATGAAGCCCTGTTGCCGGAGATGGAGCCATGACCCATCTCGCGCGCCAACACACTGAACATGCACAGCCTGTTTTTACCGACGCAGCCAAGTTCCCTGTGCGGTGCAAGGCGAAGAAACCACCTCCCTTTTCCCTGAGACTGAATGCCGAAGAACGTCAGAGGCTGGAGACTGCGGCGGCAGGCATGCCGCTCGGCAGCTTCATCAAGGCCCGGCTGTTTGACGGTGATCTGCTCCCCGCCGCACGGGTGGACAGGCTCCGGCGAAAGACCATGCGGCACTGGCCCGGATACTGGGGATGCTCGGTAACATGCGCCTCGCCAGCAACCTGAACCAGCTCGCCAAGTCCGCCAGTATCGGGGCGCTGCCCCTGACCCTGCAAGTCGAAGAGGAACTGGCAACCGCATGGGCAAAGCGATCGAACAGATCCAGATTAGGAAAACCAGTTCTGGAACACGAGTTGAAAGCTCGAGAAGTAGATATGGACCCGACCCGCCGATAATCATCCCGGCCCGCGGCTTCTGGAAAAGGTCGCACACTCAGGCCGGACAGAAGCTCGCGCTCGATCACATGCCTGAACGGTCGGAAAGGTCTTGCACTACGGGCGGCAACCACAGGAGTCCCAGAATGACATGGGCCGGCGCCTCCCCAAAAGGACGCTCCGTGCGAAATGAAGTGCATGGCCTGTTCCCGCCACCTCGCAGGCCCCGAACCCGTGAGTTCTTAACCCATGAGTTTTTCATGTGTTCCGGGGCCTCGGCAGAACGGCGGCACCGCTGGACGGCGGTTTCGTCACATCCGATCCGGCGCGGGAGACACTGGATGCGGGATGAATGTCCTCAGGACCGGCGCAGCATGTCCGGCGTCAGTTCGGAGACACGTGTCACGCCCATCAGGCGCATGCCGCGGGTGATCTCGGCAGTGAGCTGGCCCAGCATCCGCTCGACCCCCGGCTGCCCCGCCGCCGCAAGGGCATAGAGATAGGCACGCCCGAGACCCACCGCCTTGGCTCCGAGCGCCAGGGCCTTGAGCACGTGAGTGCCGCGCTGAAAGCCTCCGTCGACCATCACGTCGAGCCTGTCGCCGAGCGCCTGGACAATTTCGTCGAGCTGATCGAAGCCTGTCCGCGAACCGTCGAGCTGCCTGCCGCCGTGGTTCGAAAGGACAATGCCCTGACAGCCGATTTCCGCCGCCCGCCTCGCATCCTCGACGCTCATCACCCCCTTGAGACAGAACGGCCCGCCCCATTCGGCGACCATCCGCTCCACATCGTCCCAATTCATTGACGGATCGAGCATCTCGGTGAAATAGCGCCCGATGGTCAGGGCATCACCCCGCATGTCGATATGGGCATCCAGCTGCGGCAGGCTGAATTTCTCATGGGTGACATAGTTGATCCCCCACATCGGCTTGAGCGCGAATTGCAGCATGCCACCAAACGTGAGGCGGAAGGGGATCGAGAACCCCGTGCGCAGATCCCGTTCGCGGTTGCCGCCTGTAATGCTGTCCACGGTGAGCATCATCACATTGATGCCGCTGTCCCTGGCGGCCTGCATCATCGCGGAATTGAGGCCCCGATCCTTGTGAAAATAGAACTGATAGACCTGCGGCGTGGGATGTTTTGCGGCGAGCTCGGCCATGGAGACCGTGCCGAGGGAGGACACGCCGAACATCGTGCCGAATTTCGCCGCCGCTCCCGCCGTGGCGCGCTCACCCTCGTGATGAAACAGGCGCTGAAGCGCGGTGGGCGAGAGATAGACAGGCAACTCGAGCTTCTGCCCCATGATCTCGGTCGAGAGATCCACATCTGTCACCCCACGCAGCACGTTGGGCACGAGATCGACGGCTCCGAAGGCCTCCGTGTTGCGCCGCAGCGTCACCTCGTCATCCGCGCCGCCGTCGATATAGTGGAAGATCGGCCCCGGAACACGCCGCTGCGCGAGCCTGCGAAAGTCGTGGAAATTGTGACAATCCTTCAGGCGCATGTCGTCTCTCCTTCAACTGCGGCGCGCCAATGCGCCGCGTAGTCCGCAAGCCGCGCTCTCTGTCGTGGGGTTACCCGGCGGGTTGCGGGCGGGGAGGCCTGCCGGGCGAAAAGCATCGCGGCCCCGACGGAGGTGCCGGTCGCGGACTCCGCAATCTCGACGCCGTCCTCATGCAGGCTGGCAAGCATGTCCAGATATTCGGAATTGCGCGCAAACGGCCCTTCGACGATGACCGGGCCCTTCGCGCCCACGAGGTCGAGGCAGGTCCTGGTCATCAGGGCGAGATAGAAGCCGAGCGCGGCCATGCGCGCCCCGTGCGTCCCCGGCTCGCCGGTCCAGCGGGCCTCGCGCCCCTGGAAAGGCCCCGATCCCGGCTCGACGGCGGGCAGGAGCATGATGGATTTGTCCAGAATCTCTGCGCGGTCCGCCTCCCTCACGGCAACCTCGCCGCCCGCGCGAACGATCTCGTATTCGCGCCCGCCCATGAACCGGGCGGAAGGCACAGCCTGGCCCAGCGCATTGACGTTGACCAGCGTGTCGCGATCGGGATCGAGCGCGGTCGCCTCCCCCCGGACGGACATGGCCACGACCCAGGTGCCGGTGGAGACTACCGAGAATGCTCCAGTCCGGCCAAGAACATGTGGCAGGAGCGACGCGTTGGAATCATGTATGCCGCAGACCACCGGCGTTTCCGTGGACAGCCCCGTGCGCGCGGCAATGTCCTCTGTCACTGTCCCGAGCACATCGCCGGAGCGGTGCGCGGGGGCAAGTCTGCCCGACAGTCCCAGCCGCTCCACGAGCATCGAAAAGCCGCCTTTCCAAGGGTTCCACAGGTCAGTATGGCACCCGAGAGAGGTCACATCCGTCGCCATGACCCCGGTGAGCTTGTACCCCCAGTATTGCGGATAGGTAAGCACATGCGCCGTGCGCGCCGCCAGGGCAGGATCGCTCCGAAACTGCCAATGGAGCTGCGCGCCGAGGTTCAGCCCCATGGCAAGGCGCGCGGATCCGGTCTCGGAAAACGGCGGCCGGATCGCGTCGTAATCCGTCGCCATCCGGTCCGGCCCGTCATGTTCGTAATCGAGCATCGGAGCGGCCAGCGCGCCCTCCGTGTCCAGCAGAACCGCCGCAGCTCCATGGGTGGTCACGGAAATGGCGTCAATCCCGTGGCTCGTCTGAAACGCCGCAAGATGTTCGAGGAAGAACGCCCAATGTCCGTCGAGGTCGAAATGCGGCCACGGCGGCCCCTGCAACACGTTGTTCGGACGGGTGACTACAGCAATCTCCTTCAGGGTCTCTCCATCGACCAGCGCAAGCTTGGCGTTTGTCTTGCCAACATCGAGGACAGCGATATGTCTTGGCACTGTCATCTGTCGGCTCATGGCAAATGAAACACGGTTTCGAGCGCTTGCTCCCTGGGACGATTGTCGGGATGCGTTTCCATGATGTCCGCCATGTGCGCCCACCAGCGTTTCATCACCGGATGATCAGGCAGCGCCGCCATCGCGTGATCCTCGCGCCGCCAGAGCACGCCAAAGAGGTGTCGCGTCTCCGGATCGTAGTGGATCGAATAGTCCTCTACCCCGGCCTCCTTCAGCAGTTCGACCAGTTCCGGCCAGATCTCTTCGTGACGCTTGCGGTATTCGCCGAGCTGTCCTTCATTCAACACCATGCGGAAAGCATATTTCTCCATCATTTCCTCCGGAGGTTCCTGTAGATGCGCGGCAGGGCGATGACCCCGATCAGAAGCGCGCCCACGACGATGGACATGACGATGCCCGGCACGTTCAGAAGTCCCAGCCCGAAGGTCACAAGCCCCATGACGAAGGCCGCGATCACCACGCCGGGGAGCGATCCGGAGCCGCCGAGGATATTGACCCCGCCGAGCACCACCATGGTCACGATCTCGAGTTCCATCCCGGATGCGATGGACGGGCGCGTCGAGCCGAGGCGCGAGGTCAGGCAGACCGAGGCCAGCCCCGACATGAGCCCGGTCAGAAGGAACAGGATGAGTTTCACGCGTTCGACGCGAACGCCCGAGAATGTCGCGGCAGTGGCATTGTTGCCGATGGCATAGACCGTCCGCCCGAAGTTCGTCTTGTGCAGCAGCACGCCATAGACCACCGCAAGCAGGACGAAGAACACCATCTCGACCGTGATCACCCAGAACGCGTAGCCCTGCCCGAACCACGCGAAATCCGCGGGATAGCCGCGGAAGGCCCCATCGCCCAGGATGATGTAGCTTATGCCGCGAAACAGGCTCATCGTCCCGATGGTCACGACGATGGACGGAAGGCCGAGGCGTGTGACCAGAATGCCGTTGAACGCCCCGCAAAGCAGACCGGTCAGAAGCCCGGCCGCCACGATGGCGGGCGTGCCGAATCCTGCCTGCATCACGAGCCCCATGGCGGTGGACGACAGCGCGATGATGGACGCCACGGAGAGGTCGATCTCTCCCGAGATGATGAGAAGTGTCATGGCGAAGGCGATCATCGCCTTTTCCGTGAAATTGAACGTCGCGTCTGAAAGATTCCATGCGTTGAGGAAGTAGGGAGAGGCAAACGAATTGAGGACGAAGATTCCGATCGCCACGAGCAGGAGCAGGCTCTCCCAGCTTTTGAGGATCCGGGTCGCCGGGCTCGTAAGGCGATCGGGGATCAGACGCGGCGTGTTCGCGGTTCGGGATTCGATATGGCTCATTGTGCATGCTCCGCGGATTTGAGGATGACGCGGCCTTTCGAGCGGCCTGCACGCGAATTGAAGGTCACCGCGATGATGATCGCGGCACCGGAAATGGCCAGTTGCCAGAAGGGCGAGACGTCGATCACCGGAAGCGCGTTCTTGATAATTCCCAGGAACAGCGCGCCGAGGACGGCACCAGCCACTGTCGCCACACCCCCCGCGATGGACACGCCGCCAATGACGCAGGCCGCGACCACATCGAGTTCGAATCCTCCGGCGATGTCGACATAGGCTACGGCATAGCGCGCGACCCAGAGATAGCCTGTCAGCCCGGCCAGCATGCCGGAAATCACGAAGGCGAGGAACTGCGTCCTTCCCACGTTTATGCCGGTGTAGACCGACGCATGCGGATTGCCACCCACCGCAAAGAAAGCCCGCCCCAATGTGGTGCGGCTCATCACGAGCCCGAGCCCGAGCGTCACGATCACCGCCACCCAGCCAAGCACCGGGAGTCCGAGGATCGCCTCGCGGGGAAAGCTCTTGAAAGCCATGCTCATCTGATGCGAATTGACCCAGCTGCCATTGGTCAGAAGAAAAATGACACCGCGGAAGATTGTCATCGTGCCCAGCGTGACGACGATCGGCGGAATGGAAAGTTTCCAGACGAAGAACCCGTTGATCGCTCCCATCAGCGCCCCGAGCCCAAGCGCCAGCGCGATGAGGACGGCCACCGGCACTCCGGGAAAGGACACGTTGATCAGTGCGCAGACCATCCCCGTCAGGGCGAGATTGGCGGCGACAGAGAGGTCGATGGACCTGGTGAGGATAACGACCATCTGGCCCAGGGCCAGAATGACAAGCGGCGCGGTATCGGTGAAGACGGCGACGAGGTTGCGCGGAGTGATGAATCCGGGAAAACGGCTCGCCACGCCGGCGAGCAACAGGAGGATCGCGGCCACGAGGATCGCCTCGCGGGATTTCAGGAGGCTCATGCGGCTTCTCCCTTTGGTGAAATGCCCGCCGCATGACGGACGAGGGTTTCCGGGGTCATGTCGTCGCCTTCCAGCTCCGCCACGATCCGCCCTTCGCGCATCACGATGATCCGGTCAGACATCCCGAGGATCTCCGGGATTTCGGAACTGACCATGATCACGGAAAGTCCTTCGGCGGCCAGTTCGGACATAAAATCATGCACGGCGGCCTTGGACCCGATGTCAATGCCTTTCGTGGGCTCGTCGAGGATGATGACCTTGGGTTGCGTCGCGAGCCATTTGGCGATCACCACCTTCTGCTGATTGCCGCCGGAGAGGCTGCCGACGGGTGTATCGAGCGACGCCGCACGCAGATCGAGGCGCTCCGTGTAGCGCCGCGCAAGGGCAAATTCCTCTGCCATCCGGGTGAAGCCGTTCCTCGAGAGGCGCGACAGTGAGGGCAATGTCACATTCTGGAAGATCGGCATGTCGAGGATCGCGCCCTGTTTGCCCCGGTCCTCAGGCACGTAGACGATCCCGGCGGCGATTGCATTGGCAGGAGACCGGATCACCCGCACCTTGTCCTCGATCCGGACGGCCCCTTTGGACGGGCGGGTCACACCGATCAGGCTTTGCATGAATTCGGATCGCCCCGCCCCGACGAGGCCGTAAAAGCCCAGGATCTCGCCCCGTCGCAGCGTAAACCCGATGTCTTCGAATTCGGTCGGATGACTGTAACCTGCGACGGTGAGAACGACCTCGCCGATCTCGGCGGCGCGTTTGGGATAGATCTGGTCGACAGATCGCCCGACCATCATCTTCACGAGTTCAGACTCGACCATCTCCGACATCTCGCCCGCTCCGATGAACTGGCCATCGCGAAAAACCGTATAGCGATCGGCGATCCGGAAGATTTCGTCGAATTTGTGGGAAATGAACAGGATGGCCTTGCCTTGCGCCTTCAACTGCTCGACGAGCGCGTAGAGTTCCTCGATCTCCTTGCGGCTGAGCGCGGCGGTAGGCTCGTCCATGACAACGACCCGAGCCTCGACCGACAATGCGCGGGCGATGGCGACAAGGTGGCGCGAGGCGATACCGAGATCCTTGAGGCGCACCTCCGCATCGATCCTGGCACCGATTTCATCGAGAATACGCTGCGCGCCGACATGCATGGCCTTGCGATCGATGAGACCGAATTTCCCTTTCGGCGCATGGCCGATAAAGATGTTCTCCGCAACGGAGAGCTCGTCGAAGAGCACGGTTTCCTGATGGATCGCCGTGACACCGGCCGCGGACGCCGCCTGCGCCGTCGCAAAACTCACTTCCTGTCCGTCCATGAGGATCCGCCCGCCGTCCGGCTGGTAGATGCCGGTCAGCATCTTGACGACCGTGGATTTGCCCGCGCCGTTTTCCCCGATCAGCGCGGTCACACGGCCCGCGAAAAGCTCGAGATCGACGCCGTCGAGCGCCTTCACCCCCGGAAAGGTCTTGGTGATGCCGTCGAGCGCGAGAACCGGCACGGCATTGGTCTGGTCTGAGCCCATGATCATAGCCCGTTGATACAATATATCTGCAATCAGGTGAGGCGGCGCCAATGGCCCAAAGGCGCCGCCCCCCTCTGGGACATCTCCGGAGTTAGAAGATGTCCTTGAAATCCGCGATGTTGGCCGCGTCATAGACGAAAGGATCGGCCATCGCCCCGGAGGTCGTGTCATCGAGCGTGACCTCGCCCATGCGCCCCATCGGAATGCTCGCGCCGGGCTCGGCGGTCGCGTCGCCCTTAGCAAGATGGTAGGCGATCATGGTCGCCGAATAACCGAGGTCGATCGGGTTCCAGATGGCGAAGGACTGGGACGCTCCGCTCTCGATCGCGCCCGCCATCTCCGAGGGCAGACCGAGACCGGTGACATTGACCTCGCCCACCTTTCCGGCATCCACGACGGCCTGCGCGGCGGCCACGATCCCCACCGACGTCGGCGCGATGATCGCGTCGAGATCGGGGTAGGACTGCATCAGGCCGGTGGCCTCACGATAGGATTTGTCGGCAAGGTCGTCGCCATAGACGGTCGCCACCACCTCGATACCCGGATAGTTTTCCATCGCCTTGTTCATCTCCTCGATCCAGATGTTCTGGTTGGTCGAGGTGGTGGTGGCTGACAGAACGGCGACCTCGCCGCCGTCCGGCAGGTGATCGGCCGCCAGCTTGATGATCATGTTGCCGATCAGCGGGTTCGAGGACGGGTTGAGGTGCATCTGACGGCCCTCTTCGGCCACACCGGAATCCCAGGAAATCACGGTGATGCCGCGCTGCATCGCCTTCTTCAGAGTCGGCACGAGGGCATCGGTGTCATTGGCGGACACGGCGATGGCGTCCACATTCTGCGCGATCAGCGAATTGATCACCTCGATCTGGCCTTCGGCGGTGGTATCCGTCGGACCGGTATAGATGATCTCGACATCGCCCAGCTCGCTGGCCGCCTCTTCGGCCCCTTTGGCCGCAGCTTCGAAAAAGCCGATGCCGAGGGCTTTCGCCACAAGGGCGATACGCATGTCTTCCGCGGATGCAGACCCGGCAAACAGCCCGGTCGCGACAGCCACGGAAGTCAGAAGTCTGGTCAGTTTCATGTGGAGTCCTCCCTGAATCTCCATGTTGCGCAGCGCCCGCCGATTGCGTCAGGACGCCGCCTCCTCCTCCCTCGCGCCCCCTGCGGGGGCCACGATGAGTCTGATATCCGCCGCTTCGATCATGGCGGCGGCGCGATCGCTGATCCCGTCATCGGTGATCAGCACGTCGATTTCCGAGAGAGGGCAGAGCACGAGGCTCGAACGGCTTTCGAATTTCGTCGAATCCACCAGCAGCACGATTTCATCCGCCTGCCCGATCAGCTTGTGTTCGGCCTGGATGAGGAGCGGGTCCGCCTCCATCACGCCAAGAGGCGCAACTCCTTGCGCGCCCATGAACATGCGCCGCGCATAGAAATTCCGCGTCACGTCATTGTCGAAGGGAGACAGCACGATGTTCTGCTCACGGTAGATCACGCCCCCCGAGATAAGCACTGAATTCTTCGAATTTTTCAGAAGATGTTCCGCGATAGGAAAGGAGTTTGTGAACACCTGGCAGCGGCGTGTCGCCAGCGGATGTACCATCTGGAACGTCGTCGTACCGCCATTGATGATGATCGGATCCCCATCCGCGCACAGGTCCACCGCCGCGCGGGCAATTGCCTGCTTTTGCTTGATGTTGATTGTTTCGTTCACCGCGAAGGTCCGCCCCGCCAGTCCGGGAAACGGGTTCGGCGCCAGAGCTTCCGCCCCGCCCCGCACCCGGCGCAGGCGCTTGGCGACATGCAATGCCGCGATATCCCGGCGGATGGTCGCCTCCGACGCGCCCGTGAGGCCACAAAGCTCCACCACCGTCACAACCGGCCGGTCCTGAACGGCAGACAGGATAATCTCGTGGCGTTCCTTTTCATGCATGGGTGTCCTCCTCTGAATTCAAGAGTGCCGCAGGGAAACGATCATTGTCAATCATATTATGTCATAAAAATCATTCTGCACCTGCATTATGATCGACAATGATCATTTATGATTGACAACAGCGCGCGCGCTGCACAGTGTTAACAGGCAATACGAAACTACCCATTATCTGAGGATCGGGAGGAGATCACCATGACATCCGCAACCTCGCGGCTTGCATCGCTCTGGGATGACGCCAAAGCGGAAACGATGAGCGAACCGGAGAAACTTCTGTACCGCTCCAACCTTCTCGGCTCGGACAAGCGCGTGACCAATTACGGCGGCGGCAACACCTCTGCGAAAGTCACGGAAATCGACCCGTTGACCGGTGAAGAGACCGAAGTTCTCTGGGTCAAAGGCTCCGGCGGCGACGTCGGCTCCATCAGGATGGACGGGTTCGCAACGCTCTACATGGACAAGCTACGCGCTCTCAAGGGCAAATATCGCGGCGTCGCGTTCGAGGACGAGATGGTCGGCTACCTGCCTCATTGCACGTTCAACCTGAACCCGCGCGCGGCCTCCATCGACACGCCCCTGCACGCCTATGTGCCGAAAAGGCACGTCGATCACATGCACCCGGATGCAATCATCGCCATTGCCGCCTCGAAGGATTCCAAGGCACTCACGCAGGAGATTTTCGGCGAGGAGATCGGCTGGCTTCCGTGGAAGAAACCGGGCTACGAGCTGGGCCTGTGGCTTGAGGATTTCTGCCTTAAGAACCCCGAAGCGAAGGGCGTCGTACTCGAGAGCCACGGGCTGTTCACCTGGGATGACGATGCGAAGGCCTGCTACGAGCTGACGCTGGAGATCATCAACAAGGCCATCGCCTATTTCGAGGAAAAGACGGCGGACATCCCGGCCTTTGGTGGTGCAATACACGAAAGCCTCGCCCCCGAGACCCGTCGTGAGGTGGCCGCGAAACTGATGCCCGTGATCCGTGGTTATGTTTCGGGCGCCCAGCATATGGTCGGTAATTTCGAGGACAGCGAAACGGTGCTCGAATTTGTCAACGCGAAGAACATGCGTGATCTGGCCGCTCTGGGCACCTCCTGCCCCGATCATTTCCTGCGCACGAAGATCCGGCCGCTGGTGATCGACTTCGATCCCGCGAAGAACAATATCGACGAGGTGCTCGACGGTCTCGACGCGCAAATTGCGGCCTACCGCGACGACTACGCAGCCTATTACGAGCGCTGCAAACACGATAATTCGCCTGCCCTGCGCGATCCGAATGCGGTCGTCTACCTGATCCCCGGCGTCGGCATGATCACCTTTGCCAAGGATCGCGCCACCGCACGGATTTCCGGCGAGTTCTACGTGAATGCGATCAACGTGATGCGCGGTTCCTCTGCGGTGTCCGAATATCGCGGCCTGCCGGAACAGGAAGCCTTCGACATCGAATATTGGCTCCTCGAAGAGGCAAAGCTGCAACGCATGCCCAAACCCAAGAGCCTGGCCGGTCGTGTGGCGCTCATCACTGGCGGCGCGGGCGGCATCGGGGCGGCAACGGCCGCACGCTATCTCACGGAAGGCGCCTGTGTCATGCTCGCCGACATCGACATGGAGGCGCTCGCCGAAGTGCGGGATGGCTTTGCCGCGCAATTCGGAGCGGATGTGGTGCGGGCCGTCGAGATGAACGTGACCGACGAAGCCGCGGTCGAAGCCGCCTATGCGGATGTCTCCGTTGAATTCGGCGGTGTGGACATTCTCGTTTCCAACGCCGGCATCGCCTCTTCCGCCCCAGTCGAAGAGACCTCCCTTGCGCTCTGGAACAGGAACATGGACATTCTGTCCACCGGCTATTTCCTTGTCTCCCGCGAGGCGTTCAAAGTGATGCGCCGGCAGGGTATCGGCGGCTCCGTGGTCTTCGTCGCCTCGAAGAACGGCCTCGCGGCCTCGCCCAACGCCTCGGCCTATTGCACGGCGAAGGCATCCGAGATTCACCTCGCGCGCTGTCTGGCACTCGAAGGGGCCGAGGCAGGCATCCGCGTCAACGTGGTGAACCCCGATGCGGTGCTCCGCGGCTCGAAAATCTGGGAAGGCGAATGGCTCGAACAACGGGCCGGCACCTACGGAACCGACAAGAACGGGCTGGAGGAGATGTATCGCCAGCGCTCGATGCTCAAACGCTCCGTGTTGCCCGAAGACATCGCGGAAGCAGCCTATTTCTTTGCCTCCGAACAATCCGCCAAATCCACGGGCAACATCGTGAACGTGGACGCCGGGAACGTGCAGGCATTTACCCGCTGAGCCCATTTCAAGCAATACCGCGCGCCTCACGGGGCGCGCGCGACGTTCATGGGAGGACAAGATGATCGACACCACCATTATCGAGGCGCAGAACGCAACGCGCGAGGCGGACCTCAGGCGCGATTACGACGCACTGGGCGAGAAACTGTCCCGCTCCGGGGTGGATATCGACGCGATGAAGGAACGCGCCAGGGGCTTTTCGGTCGCAGTGCCATCCTGGGGCACAGGGACGGGCGGCACCCGTTTTGCCCGCTTTCCCGGCAAGGGTGAGCCGGCCACGATCTTCGACAGGCTCGACGACTGCGGCGTGATCCACAGGCTCACGGACGCGGCCGGTTCCGTCTCGCTCCATATCCCCTGGGACAAGGCGGCACCGGAGGATCTCCTGGCCAAGGCCGAGGAGCAGGGGCTGCGCTTCGATGCGATGAATTCGAACACGTTTCAGGACCATGCGGAGATGCCGCTGTCCTTCAAGTTCGGGTCGCTGTCGCATACGGACGCGGCAACGCGCGCGCAGGCCGTCGAGCACAATCTCGAATGTATCGAGATCGGCACAAAGCTCGGGTCCAGGGCGCTGACGGTCTGGATCGGGGATGGTGCGAACTTTCCGGGTCAGACCCATATGGGCCGCCAGTTCGAACGCTACCTGTCCTCGATGAAGGAGATCTACAAGGGCCTTCCCGACGATTGGCGCCTGTTCTCCGAACACAAGATGTATGAACCCGCCTTCTATTCCACCGTCGTGCAGGATTGGGGCAGCTCGCTTCTGACCGCGCAGGAACTGGGCGACAAGGCGAAATGCCTCGTCGACCTCGGGCATCATGCGCCCAACGTGAACATCGAGATGATCGTCTCGCGCCTCATTCACGCGGGCAAGCTCGGCGGCTTCCACTTCAATGACAGCAAATACGGGGATGACGATCTCGACAGCGGCACGATCGAACCCTATCGCCTCTTCCTGGTCTGGAACGAGCTGGTCGACGCCGAAGGGACGCCGGGGCTGGAGCTGTCGCATATGATCGACCAGTCGCACAACGTGACCGATCCGATCGAAAGCCTGATGATTTCGGCGATGGAAATCCAGCGCGCCTATGTTCAGGCGAGCCTCGTGGACCGGGAAACGCTTGCGGGATATCAGGACGAAAATGACGCACTGATGGCCTCCGCCACGTTGCGCGCCGCCTTCCGCACCGACGTCGAGCCGATCCTGCAAATGGCACGGTTCGAGGCGGGCGCCGCGATCAACCCGGTCCTGACCTACCGCGCCTCCGGCTATCGCGCCAGGGTCGCCTCCGAGCGTCCCGAAGTTTCGGGTGCAGGCGGCGGGATCGTCTGAGCGGTCGCATCACTGTCCATTGCGGTTGTCCTCCGCAATGGACATCTCAGCTCTCTACAAGTCGGCCGGAAACACCGCGATAATGGTGCGACACACCGTCGTGAAGCCCATAGAGAATGGCCTGGAGAGAATGGTAAATGTCGGGTTTTCCGATGAACTGACGCTCTCTCTGTCGGCCATTCTCATCGACTTCGGGCACCCAGCCGCCGTCTTCTTCGTCCACGAAGAGATCGAACGCAGTGTCCCAGAGGCGGCGATACCAGTGCAGATCCCCTTGCGTGCCGCCGAGCTTCAAGAGGGTTGCGACGGCGCCGATCGCCTCCGTCACCGGCCACCAGTAGCGATCCGCGACCCTCACCGACCCGTCGAAGTTCAACGTATAGGCAAAGCCGCCCGACGGAAGCCAGGCGTCCCCGAGACCGGTTTCGATCAGAGCCCGCGCGTTGCGTAGCGCATGACCTTCCGGGCGGCCGGCCAGATCCCAGTGCTGGATCAGCAACCGGCCAAGCTCGAAGGAGTGCCCCGGCGTCGTGCCCGCGGGCCGGAACATCGGATTGCCCGCGTAACCCCGGTCCACCGACCAGTCCGCGTGGTAATGCTCCGGCAGCCGCCAGTCGTTCGCAGCGCCGATCTCATCCACGAAAAAGGACAGAATTCGCCCTGCCCGCTCAAGGTAGAGAGGGGCGCCCGTGACCTCGAAGGCGCTCAGATGCGCCTCGACGCCGTGCATGTTCGCGTTCATGCCGCGATAGTCGGAGAAGACGGTCCAGTCGCGCCGGAACTCGTCGCGCATCAGCCCCGCGTCCTCATCCCAGAAATGGCGCGTGATGACCTTGGTTACATCCTCGCGCAGGCGCAGCGCGTCGGGATGGCCGGCGGCCTCCGCGCTCGCCGCGGCCAAGAGGACGAACATGTGCCCGTAAGCCAGCTTATCGGACAGCACAGGCCCGTTCGCGTCGAAGGACCAGAGGTATCCGCCATGCTCCGCATCCCGATGACCGTGCCAGAGCGCCTGCATGCCCGCCTCGATCATCGGCCAACAGTCTGCCGCACCCGCGAGATGGCCGAGGGCGTAGGAATGCACGAGCCGCGCCGTGGTGATAAGCTCCTGCGGCCCGTCCACCGGCGCCCCGTCTCGCGTCAAAGCAGCAAGTTGGCCATCGGGACGCAGGCTGTTGCGGAAAAAGGCAAGCTGCGCCGTCGCATCCCGTCGGAGACGAGCGACGAACTCCGGCGTGTGGGCCTCGGACAAGGTTTTGTTTCCAGCGTACATCCCGCTCCAATCAGACAAAGCTCGCATCTATGAGATGCTGGGCATAGGGATCGCTCGCCTTGCGCGCGGCGATGGCCTCGGGCGCGAATTCATCCACGAACTTGCCTTCTTTCATCACGAGGATACGGTCGCACATATGGGCGATCACGGACAGGTCGTGGCTGACCATCACATAGGTCAGGTCTTCGCTCTCCTTCTTGTCGGACAGGAGGTTGAGCACCTCCGCCTGCACACTCACATCGAGCGCCGAGGTCGGTTCGTCGAGCAGCAGGATCGGCGGTTCGAGCACGAGCGCACGGGCGATGGCGACGCGCTGGCGCTGACCGCCGGACAGCTCGTGCGGGAAACGATCGGCAAAGTCGGCGGGAAGCCCGACCTGTTCGAGCGCCTCGCCCACGAGACCCTCGCCGACCGGCACTCCCATGCATCTGAGCGGTTCGGAGACCGCGCGCCCGATGCGGTGACGCGGGTGAAGAGACGCGAACGGGTCCTGGAACACGAGTTGCACCTTGCGGAGCTCCTCCCGCGTCCGACGATGGGACATCGGCGAGCCCTCGACGCGGATTTCACCCGTCCAGCCGCGCTCCAGACCGATCAGACAGCGCAACACCGTCGATTTCCCGCAGCCGCTTTCGCCCACGATACCCAGCGTCTCACCGCGCCGCACGTCGAAGTCAAGCGCGCGGACGACGTGGTTGCGGTCCTCGCCCTCGCCATAGACGACGTCGAGTCCCCTGACCTCGATCGCATTCATGACTGTGCCTCCAGTTGGTCAAGACGCTTGCGGTCCGGCACGGCCAGACGGCGCACCGGCCTGGCCGGATCGGGCAAGGCGGAGAGCAGACCGCGGGTATAAGGATGTTCGGCCTGTGCAAGATCGTGGATCGTCTCCACCACACGGCCCTTGTACATCACCGCCACCTCGTCACAGAAGGAGGCGACCATGCGGATGTCGTGGCTGATGAGGATCAGCGAGGAATTCTGTTCGCGCACCAGTTCGTCGAGAAGTTCGAGCACCTCGGCGCGCACACTCACGTCGAGTGCGGAGGTGGGCTCGTCCGCGATCACGAGGCGCGGCCGCGCGATCAGCATCATCGCGATCATCACCCGCTGCCCCATGCCGCCGGAAATCTGATGCGGATAGAGGTCCATCACCGTGCGGACGTTACGGATGCGCACCCGTTCAAGCATCGCTGCCGCGGCCTCCCGCGCCGCCTTGCCGCGCAAGCCGAGATGAAGCCCTGCCGCCTCCGCCACCTGGTCGCCGATGGAGCGCACCGGATTGAGCGAATAGCGCGGGTCCTGCATGATGAGCGACATCCGTTTGCCGCGCAGCTTGCGATAGCCACGCTCCCCGAGGCTCAGCAGGTCTTCGCCCTCGAACCGCATGCGCTCAGCGTCCGCCTTCGCCGATGGCGGCAGCAGGCGCATGAGCGCGCGTCCGACAGTGGACTTGCCCGACCCGCTCTCGCCCACGATCCCGAGCCGACCGGAAGAAAGATGCAGGTCGACGCCGTTCACCGCCTTGATACGGCTGCGCGCATAGGTAACCGACAGGTTCTCGACGTCGAGCGTCGGCGGGGTGGCGGAGGCTGTGAGCTCAGGAACGTTCATGGCGAGGGTCCAGAATGTCGCGCAGGGTATCCCCCACGATATTGAAGGAAAGACTCGTCAGCAGGATTGCCAGGCCCGGCATCACCGCAACCCACCAATAGTCGATCATATAGCGCCGCCCCGCAGAGATCATCGCGCCCCATTCGGGCGCCGGCGGTTGCGCGCCGAGGC
The DNA here is from genome assembly GCF_000819565.1 of Celeribacter indicus. NCBI lineage: Bacteria > Pseudomonadati > Pseudomonadota > Alphaproteobacteria > Rhodobacterales > Roseobacteraceae > Celeribacter > Celeribacter indicus. Next base: position 1,663,510 of record NZ_CP004393.1, on the reverse strand, counting down.
CGAGAAAGCCCAACGATGCGGCGGTCAGGGTGATGACAGCCATGTTGAGGGTGAGGCGCACCACGACCGAGGGGATGCACATCGGCGTCACGTAGAGCGCGATGAGGCGCAGATGGCTTGCCCCATAGACGCGTGCGGCGGAGACATAGTCCGAATTGCGGATGACGAGCGTCTCGGCGCGGGCAAGGCGGGCGATCGGCGGCCAGGAGGTAAGGGAGATCGCGATGATCGCGGTGTTGAGCCCCGGCCCGATGGCCGCGGCAAAGGCCAGCGCCAGCACGAGCGAGGGGAAGGAGAGCACGATGTCGGTGATCCGCATGAGGATCGCATCCGTCCATCCCCCGAAATATCCCGCCGCGACTCCGATCACCAGGCCGATGGGCCCGACAATGGCCGAGACCGACAGCACCGTGCGCAACGTCAGGCGCGTGCCCCAGATGAGACGGCTCAGGATATCGCGGCCGAATTCATCCGTGCCGGCCCAATGCGCCCCGGAAGGCGCCATGAGCGCATCCGTGAGCACCTGGCGGTTCGGTGAGTAGGGTGCGAGCAAGGGGGCGAAAAGCGCCACCAGAACGAGAAAAGCCAGCAGGATGAAGCCGGTCAGGCCAAGCGGTTCGCGCGACAGGTTCCCCCAGAAAGGATGGCGGAGCGCACGCAGTGCGATGTTCGGGCGGGGCGCCCTGGCGGTGGATTGACGGGACATGGAGAGGTTGTTCATCCTGCCTCCTTAGTGCGGGGATCAAGCAGCGTGTAGGCGATGTCCGAAAGGAAATTCAGGACCATGAAAACGACGCCGATGATGATGGTTGCGGCGACGACGGCGTTGATGTCACCGATGAGCAAAGCACTGGTCATGTATTGACCGATGCCCGGCCAGGAAAAGACGACCTCGGTCACGACCGCCCCTTCGAGAAGACTGCCGTAGGAAATCGCGGCGACGGTGATAAGCTGCACCGCGATATTCGGAAGGATATGCCGGCTCAGGATGCGCGCGGGACTGACGCCCTTTGCCCGCGCGGCGATCACATAGTCCTGTGACAGTTGTTCAAGCGCGAAGCTGCGCGTCATGCGGGTGATATAGGCCATCGCCGCGTAGGCGAGCATCGAGGCAGGCAGGATGATATGGGTCAGCGCGTTCTGGAAAATCGCAACTTCCCCTGCCAGGAGGCTGTCGATGAGGATCATGCCGGTAACGCTGGGCACAATGCCCTCGTAATAGACATCGACCCGGCCGGGGCCGCCCACGACCTGAAGGAGCGCGTAAAAGACAAGAAGCCCGATCATCCCGAGCCAGAACACCGGGACGGAATGGCCGACGAGCGAGATCACCCGGATCGTCTGATCGACCCAGGTGTCGCGCCGCAGGGCCGCGGCGAGCCCCAGGGGCACCCCGACCAGCATCGACAGCACGATCGCCAGTGTCGCAAGCTCAAGCGTGGCCGGGAAGGCCCGCCAGAGATCCTCCGTCACCGGATTGCCGGTCAGCGCCGCCACCCCCAGATCGCCCTGAAGCATGTTCCAGACGTAATGCCCGAACTGGACCAGCACCGGCTGGTCGAGCCCAAGGCGGGCGCGCATCGCGGCATAGGCCGCGGGATCGGCCAACTCGCCGACGAGCGTGCCGACCGGATCCGTTGGAAGAATACGGCCGATCACGAAGGTGATCGCGATGAGCACGAGAAGGCTGAGGAAGAGCTGGAAAATCCGGCGTCCCAGCCGCATCGACGCGACGGTTTTCATGAACGACCGTGTCATGTTCACTCCGCTTTAGAGACTTTGTCGAGACGCGTCACCTGTTGTGGATGACCTTCGTAGCCCTTTACATCCGTGGAGATGGCCAACGGCAGAAAACGCTCGAACATGGGAAGGATCGCGGGAACCGCATCGACGAAGGCCTCTTGCATCTCACCATACATCTCGATGCGTTTTTCGGCATCGTTTTCCTTCAACGTGCGGGTCGTCAGGTCGGTCAGTTCGGGAATGTCCCAGCCCGACCGCCAGACGAAGTTGCCTGCGTTGTTGGCCTCCGGGGCGTTGTCCGGGTTGTTGGAAAACTGCTCCATCGCCCCCATCGCGTTCGGCATGTAAGCGGCGGTCTGCGGGATCAGAAGCTGGAAATTGCGCGACCGGTGATCGGGCACGATGTCCGCGCCGCTGCCTTGCGTGATCGAAGCCGTGATGCCGATCTCGGCGAGGCCCGCCTGCACCGCGGTCGCGAGTTCGACGCGCGGGGTCTGGGAAATCACCTTGATGTTGGTGTCGAACCCGTCGGGATAGCCCGCCTCAGCCAGAAGCTCGCGCGCCAGGTCCGGATCGTAGGTCCAGTCCGGATCGGGCAGCGCGCCCGCGTAGCTCTCCGGCACGGGCAGAAGACGCTTCTTGCCGTAGGGCCCCATGATCGCCGTCTCAATGCCCTCGTAGTCGATGGCATGGAAGATCGCCTCGCGCACCTTCGGATTCGAGTAGGGTTCTTCGGTCACGTTCATTGCCAGGGCATAGAAACCGCCGGTGGGAATCCCTCGGATCTCGACCCCGTCCCTGTCCCGGAAATACGCGATATCCATGGGCGACAGCGCGCCCGCGATGTCGATGTCTCCGCGTTCGAGCATCAGACGCTCCGCCTGGCTTTCCGGGACATGGCGCATGACGACACGGCTCAGAACCGGCGCGCCGCTCCAGTTGTCCTCGTCCGCGTTCATGATGACGATATCGTTGGGCGCCCAGCGTTGCAGGTCGAACGGCCCGGACCCTGCCGCATGCGTGCGCAGCCAGTCGTTACCCATGTCCCCGTCCCTGTCATGCGACATCACTTCCGCCTTCTCGACGACCGAGGCGGCCACCTCCGACAGGCGATAGAGAAGGAAATCGGCGGCCACGTCCCCGGTCAGGCTGATGCGGAAGGTCTTCTCGTCCAACGCCTCCGTGAGACTGTCGATGTTCTCCGCAGTATATCCCGTCGAGCCGAGCTTCGCGGCCGGAGCCTGGTTGAGCTTCAACACCCGGCGGATTGACCAGACGACATCCTCGGCGGTCACGGGATTGCCAGTATCGTTGAAGGTCGCATCCCGCAGATGAAAGGTGATGCCCTCATCGTCGATGTCCCAACTCTCCGCCAGTTGCGGAGACAGGTTGCCTTCCGCATCCGAGGCCACCAGCCGGTCGTACAGATTCGCCATGATCTCTAGCGAGGTGACCTCCTGACCCTGATGCGGGTCCAGCGAGATCACCTGCGCAAGTGACGTGCCGTAGACGAGCGTGTCCTCCGGCGTCTTTGCGAGCGCGGGCGCAAGCCCTCCGAACGCAAAGGATGCAGCCAACACACCGCATGCGACGCCGGATTTGAGAAATCGGATATCCATGTCTTCCTCCCTTGGGTGATATGGTGTGGGCCGGACCTCCACCGGCCTCACGCGTTTTCCTCTGATCAGGCCGCCTTGCGCCAGGGGCGTATCAGATCCTGAAGCATTTCCTCTTCTTCGCCGCTCAGATCGGTCAGCGGCGGACGCACGGAACCGACGGCGAATCCCTGTTGGCGCACACCGGCCTTGATGGCCGACACGGCATATCCGGGCTTGCGGCCGCGCAGATCCATGAAGGGAAAGAAGAACTCATTCAGGATACGTTCGCAGACCTCTCGCCGTCCGGCCCGCAGCGCGCCATAGAACTCCTGCGCAAGCGCCGGCACAAAGTTGAAGACCGCCGAGGAATAGGTCGTGAACCCGGCGCCGAGATAGGCCTCGGCGAACAGCTCCGCCGTGGGCATGCCGCCGACATAGGTCAAACGGTCGCCGAGCGTCGCGGTGATCCGGCGCACGAGAGCCATGTCGCCGGTGCCGTCCTTGAACCCGACAAGATTGGGGCATTCCTCGGCCAGGCGAGCGAGCGTCTCGGGCTGCAACACGCTGTTGTCGCGGTTGTAGACGGTGATGCCGAGGCCGGTCGCGTTGCAGACCGCTTTCACGTGGGCATAAAGACCTTCCTGCGGCGCGTCGATCAGGTAGTGCGGCAACAAAAGGATCCCATCCGCCCCTGCGCTCTCGACCTGGCGCGCCAGATCGACGGAAACGGCCGTGCCCCAGCCGCAGCCGGCCACGATCGGCACATTGCCCGAGGCCTCTTTCGCGGCGCGAACGATCAGCGGCACTTCGGCGGGGCGCAGGGAAAACATCTCTCCCGTACCACCCGCCGCGAACAGCACCGACGCATCGAAGGACGACAGCCACTCGATGTGCTGGCGATAAGGCTCGGCGACGAAATCGCCCGCCCCGTCAAAAGGCGTCACGGGAAAGGACAGCAACCCGCCCCCAAGTGCTGATTTGATTGCTTCAGTATCCATTGCGGCGCGTGCCCTCCCCTCAGCATCCGAGGTGCCCCGTGCATTTGACTATCGGGACGGTTCAACGGATGATATTAGAAATTCATATGACGACTCGTAGTATGATTAACGACGACTTGCAACTGGAGTTCACCAGAAATGTTGGAAGCCCGAAAGACGAAGGCGCGGCTGGCCGAAACTGTCATTGAGAAAATCAAGGCGGATGTGGGGGCCGGAAGGCACCCTCCGGGCTCACAGCTTCCGACGGAGCCCAAGCTGATGGAAGCCTTCGGCGTGAGCCGCACCGTGATTCGGGAGGCACTCGCCGAACTGCGCGCGGCCGGCTTCGTACATCCCATCCAGGGCAAGGGCGTCTTCGTAACCGATCGACTGCCCAACACCCTGCTCACCCTGTCACAGGACGAGCGGCGCTCCATCCCGCGCACGATCGAGCTGATCGAATTTCGCGCCGCGATCGAAGTCGAGGCCGCAGGCCTTGCCGCCGCCCGCCGAACAAGCTCACAAGATTTTGAAATATTGTCTAAAAGCAGAATAATGCGTCAATCCATTCATGACGACAGCCGCACCTCCCAGGCGGATTTCGATTTTCACATGGCCATAGCAACCGCCTCCAACAACGCCTATTTCGTCGAGGCGCTCTCCCAGTTCGGCTCCGCCGCCATTCCGCGCGCGAACCTTCCGAACCTGACCGAAGCCCGCACCCCGGCCTATCTCGAGACCATCCAGTCGGAACACGACAAGATCGTCGCCGCCATTTCCGCACAGGATGTCGAGGGCGCACGCGCGGCCATGCGCGCGCATCTCAAAAATGCGCAATCAAGATACCGCGCTCTGGCGCTTGCCGTAAGGGACGCCCCCGCGTCGTGATCGCCAATCCGCCACGGGGGGCTTTGCATTGCGGACATGTCATACTATGACTTGGTCTGACTCAAGATTCGGAGGCGACCCCCCGTGTATATCGGCACACAGCGCGAGCCGCGCCACGACACTGATTTCAAGATGTTGACCCAGTTCGGTGTACGGCATATCTCGCTCGATCCACCGGGTCCCTGGACCGACTGGACGCTCGAGGCGCTTGAACGTCATCGCGATCATGTCGAGGCGCGGGGGATGGTCCTGGACATGATCCAGCTCCCCCTGCCCTCCGTGCCGGTCGACAAGGCGCCCTGTGCCGATATCCTTCTTGCGGGGCCGAACCGCGATGCCCAGATCGACGCGATCTGTCGTCTGATCGAGAACTGCTCCAAAGCCGGCATTCCCGCGGCGAAATACAATTTCAATTACATCGGCATTCCGCGCAGCGCCGACGAGATCGGGCGCGGCGGCGCACGGCTGCCGTCGTTTCGCTGGGACAGGATGGACCCGGATGCGCCGCCGCACTGCGAGCCGCTGAGCGAGGAAGAGATCTGGGACCGCGCGGACTATTTCCTGCGCCATGTCGTCCCCGTGGCGGAGAGCGCCAAACTGCGGCTGGCCTGTCACCCGCACGATCCCTACACCCCGCCCGGCTATCGCGGTGTAACGCGCATCCTTGGCACGTTCGAGGGGATGAAGCGGTTCGTCCAGACCCACGAAAGCCCCTATCACGGGCTGAACTTCTGCATCGGAACCATGGCGGAGAACCTCGACCACCCGGACGCGGAAATCGACGGGATCGTGCGCTGGTTCGGGGAGCGCGGCAAGCTCTTCAACATCCATTTCCGCAATATCCGGGGCGGCAAGCTGGGCTTCTCCGAAGTGCTGCCCGACGACGGCGACGTGGACATGCTCCGCGTCCTCAGGGTCCTCAAGGAGGTCGGGTATAAATATATGATTATGCCGGACCACGTACCGGAGATCGACGCCGTCGATCCCGAAGGAGCGGCATTCGCCTTTTCCTACGGATATATCGCGGCGGCCTTGCAAGCAGCGAAAGGGAGCTGACATGACCTTCACCCCCCACGGCAAACACCTGATCGCCGGCGAGTGGATCGCAGGCGAGACGACCTTCCGCTCGGAGCCGGCCCATGGTCCGGCGTATGACTTCTCGGTGGGCACGCCCGACCTCGTGAACCTCGCCTGCGAAGCCGCCGAGGAGGCGTTCTGGTCCTACGGCTACACCCCCCGCGAGGATCGCGCCGTCTTTCTCGAAACCATCGCCGGGGAGATCGAGGCGCGGGCCGAGGCGATCACCACGATCGGCAGCCAGGAGTCCGGCCTTCCCGAGGCCCGTCTTCAGGGCGAGCGTGGTCGCACCACCGATCAACTGCGTCTGTTCGCCTCGCATATCCGCGCAGGCGATTATCTCGACCGCCGCCATGACCCGGCGCTGCCCGACCGCCAGCCGCTGCCGCGTCCCGATCTGCGCATGATGCAACGTCCGATCGGGCCGATCGCGGTCTTCGGTGCCTCCAACTTCCCGCTGGCCTTCTCGACTGCCGGTGGCGATACGGCGGCGGCGCTGGCCGCAGGCTGTCCGGTCGTGGTCAAAGGCCATGGGGCACACCCCGGCACCGCGGAGATCGTCGCTGAGGCAATCCACGCCGCAATCGCCAAATGCGCCATGCCGAAAGGCGTGTTCTCCCTCGTGCAGGGCGGCGACCGCAGCGTCGGACAGGCGCTCGTGCAGCACCCGCTGATCAAGGCGGTGGGCTTTACGGGCTCGCTTGCGGGAGGGCGTGCCCTTTTCGACCTCTGCGCGCAGCGCCCCGAGCCCATTCCGTTTTTCGGCGAACTCGGCTCCGTCAACCCGATGTTCATGCTGCCCGAGGCGGTTGCCGCGCGCGGCAAGGATCTCGGGCGCAGCTGGGCGGCATCCCTTTCCATGGGCGCGGGACAATTCTGCACCAATCCTGGCATCGCGGTGGTGATCGGCGGGACTGATGCCGACGCATTCGTCGAGGCCGCCCGCGCGGCGCTGTCCGAGCAGGGACCGCAGGTCATGCTGACCGACGGCATCGCCGAGGCCTATAGCGCTGGCGCGAAAGCGATCGGCGCGCAATCGGGCGTTCAGGATCTGCTCACCTCAATGTGCGACCGTCGCGAGGCCAGACCGTTCCTGTTCAAGGTCGCAGCCCCCGACTGGCTCGGCAACCACGCGCTTTCCGAGGAGGTGTTCGGCCCGCTCGGACTCGTGGTCGTCGCGAAGGACGCAGCCGAGATGGGCCGCGTGGCGCGCAGCTTCGATGGTCAGCTCACTGCAACGCTGCACATGGAGGCGGGCGATACCGACCTGGCGCGCCGCCTGCTGCCTGTCCTTGAACGCAAAGCCGGCCGCGTGCTCGCCAATGGCTTCCCGACCGGCGTGGAGGTCTGCGACAGCATGGTCCATGGCGGGCCTTATCCCGCGTCGACGAACTTCGGGGCAACCTCGGTCGGCACCCTTTCCATCCGCAGATTCCTGCGCCCAGTGTGCTACCAGAACCTCCCCGACGGCGTGCTGCCGGATGATCTGGTACAGCTTTGAGGACCGCGGCCGCTTAGACGTCCCGCGATCTCCGTACTGCCCATGATAGCACCGCTGGTTCTCCTGCTGCGACCTTTTCAGCGACAGGAGACCAAAGGGCATGAGGGAGGGATCATCGTCACCGGCGGCACGCTCGACAAGGGTCACGATATGCAAGGGGGGCTGGGCTTTGCGCCGTCCGGCGCAAGTCATATCCCCCCGGCTCCTCGAGCAGGCCCGGTGCTTTTTCGCAACCGACCGAGTGAGGCCGCCTGCCCGACGGCACGAGTTCACGCGGTCGCACATCTATGGGTGGCGACGGGACCTGAAGAAGCGGGGCCTGTGGGCTCCGGATCGCGGTGCGGACTTCCTGCCAGCCCAGGCAGAAGATCATCTTGTTGGCTTCGCCCGAGACAGTCGCAAACAGGCGGTCGAAATCGGCGCGGCTTTTCAAGATCTTTGCGACTCCGCGCTGCACAGGCACGGGCGGGTCTGCCGGATGATGGCACAAGGTCACCCCCGCTGCCGCGGCGACGGGAGAGACTTGTTCCAGAAAGGCGAAGGTGTCGGACCAGACTTCCTCCTCGCTGACCGGCGCGATTTCGGCCGGATCGGCCGTGCGGGCCACGGCCTCGCTGTATCGGACCATCTGCGCGCCACCGCGCCCTTCAACAACCGACGTTCTCCAATGGTTCAGCCCGAAGGGGCTCGCGATTGCCGGCCCGGCAAAGCCGCGCGAGCCTCCGCTATACTGGGGAATGCCGACTTCGCCCATGTTCAGGATGGATCGTTTCACGTTCTCGATGGCCTCTGCGTAACCGGGCTCACCCGGCCGCAGGCGAACGCGCCTGGCAAAATTGAGACCCATGATCGAATAGAGCCGCAGACCGTAGCTTTCGACCCACTGCTTGAGCGCTCTAAGGTCCTTGAGCTCGAAATAGTCTGTATGGCGCAACCCGGAGGCCGGGGACTCGTACCATGCCGGCTCGGCACCGTAATTCTTGTCCCACTCCTTGATCATGATGCCGAGATCGGTCACGCCGAGCTGGCGCAAGAACTTCATGTCCCGGTCGAGGTCAACGAAATCGAGATTGACGCGTTCAGCAACTCTCACGTCGCCTCTCCCGCCAAATGCTCGCCAAGCGTCCGAATGATCAGGTAGCCGGACCAGGCACCGGGATCCATGGTTCCGACGCTGCGATCCTGGAACCAGCGCGCCCGCCCGACCGACGAGGTCAGCGAAACCGTGGCGTCAGCTCCCTTCTTGGCCGCTTCAGCCGCATTCCGGGCGGCAGACGCGACGTCGGTGCATTCGGCACTGGATTTGAGGGTTTCCAGTGCGGGAGCAAGCGAATCCAGTATGGTTTTCTGGCCCGGCCTGGTTTTTCCACCAGCCGTCGGGCTACACCGAACCCCTGCTCCACGCGGCGCGGCGCCGCGTGAAACATGCCGCGTGACGGCGGGCAGACCAATATCAGGAAAAGGATCCGACATGCGCACGATCAAAAGCCTCGACATTCAGGACGCCCGCACGCTCATTGCAGGTGCGCGCCAAAAGGCCGCCGAAATCGGAGTTCCGATGTGTATCGCGATCACCGACGAAGGTGGCAATCTCGTTGCCTTTGAACGGATGGACGGCGGCAAGGTCACGTCGATCACGATCGCGATCGACAAGAGCTTCACAGCGTCCGGCGCGAAGAAGGCGACCCATGAGTACGGGACGGCCAGCCAGCCCGGCGCCCCTGCCTATGGAATTGCTGCCGCCATCGGCGGGCGCCTCATGGTCGTCGGCGGCGGACTTCCGGTCATCTTCGAGGAAGAGGTCATCGGAGGCATCGGTGTGTCGTCGGGCACGCCCGATCAGGACCGGGCGGTTGCGCAGGCGGGGATCGACGCCTTTCTTGCTGCCGTCGCGATTTAGGTCGTGGATCCCAGGGATTGATGTGGGGCATTCCATTCGCCGCCATGAAACATATGAAGCTCTGATGCAGGCTGAGGTGGTCAGTCGCGCTGCGCAGCAGTCAGGCTGACCATGACATCATCGCAGCCCCGCGCGAGCGTTTCCAGCATCATGTAACGACCGCGCCGGACGGTCCATTCCTCAATCTGCTCCATCAGGATCGCGCCCATCAATCCGCGGATCGAGGGCCTCGTTGGGGAAGATGCCGACGACATCTGCGCGCCGTCCGCGACCAGCCGCCACTGGGTCTTTGCCGCGGCGTAGTCCGGCTGGGCAAAGACCGTGGCGATGAAGGCCGAGACCACTCTCCGGCTGCTCTTGCCCGCATGGGCCAGAGCATTGCGCTGGAAATGCACCCGACAGCGCCGCCAGGTGGGGGACAGCACCCGCGCCGTGGCTGCTTTGATGCCCTCGATCACCAGTTTTACGCCAGAGAGGCCACGGCGAACGAGATCTCGCAGAAACTCCGTCCAGAACGGCACGGCCTCGGAAGCACCGATCGCCATCGAATCTTCCTGAAGAACGAGGCGGCGCGGCGAGCACACGCGCTTCTCGCCCCCAGTAAAGACGTGCTTCTCAAGATCGCAAACGATCTGATGGAGCGGCGAGATGGATGCCGCTGAACTTGCCCGCCGGCTCGCTGAAACGGTTTCCTCCCGGCGAAACCGTCTGTTCCCCATGGGTGGCGTTACACCGCCGCCACGCAGCTGGCGGATGCCGGCCTCGACAGACGCGACATCCAATCCGTCACAGGACGCAAAACGCTTGCAATGGGGCAGAAATATACTGCGCATGCCAGCCAGAACGCGGCGTCCAGGAGGGCGCAGATGGCTCGGGAACAGACCAAAAACATAACGGGAAAGTGCTAACAAAGTGCTAAACGCAGCCGAACCTCCGTCCAGAGCCGGCGCCGCGATGGCGATTTTTCCTTTAAGGTCAAAGTGGTGCGGGTGGAGGGACTTGAACCCCCACGCCTTGCGGCGCCAGAACCTAAATCTGGTGCGTCTACCAGTTTCGCCACACCCGCATCGGGTCCGTGGATAGCAAACGGGCAACGCCTGTGCCAGACGGAAAGTGTCGGTCACAAAAAATCCTACGCGTTAACCCGATCTTGCCATATTCTGCCGAAAATACTGAGGCAGACAGTCAGAGGCCCCGACATGACCGAGAACGGCAGCGGGCACGGGAAGGCGACGAGGTGCGGGCGCAGGGCGCCGGCGGCGTTTTCCGTGCAGGATATCCTTGCGAATTTCACCGGCGGCCTGCCCGTCGGGACCGAGGTGATGACCGCGGAGGGCTGCCTTCCGGTCGAATATCTCGAACCGGGGGATCGCGTGGTCACCCGCGGCGGGTTGCGCGTGCTGCGCGACATCGACACGCCCGCGCCGGGGCGGTTCAGGCTCGTTTTCGACCGCGCGGAGGTCGTCTATGCGGGCGGCATCCAGGTGATGAGCGACAGCGGCCTGCCCTTTGCCGCGTGAGCGGCCGCCTTTTGCGAGGGTGATGCGTGAAAATGCGCGCGAAGCCGGCCCGAGAAAGGGGCGTGCAGGCGCCGGGCGTGGCCAGGCGGGTGGGAGGCCACGCGCGGGGCGCCGGGCGGGACTGTGTTTTCGAGTATTTGGGGCAGCAAAAAGCCTGTGGCGGAGGGTCAGAGGCCGAGGGTGCGGAAGACGGTCGGCAATTCCTCGGGCAGGTCTTCGGCGATCAGGCCGGGGCCGAAGCTGTAGGCGGCTTCGACATGGAGCCAGGCGGCGGTTTCGGCGGCGTGATCCGGGGCGAAGCCGCGTGCGAGGAGGCCCGCGATCAGCCCCGCGAGCACATCGCCCGTGCCCGCCGTGGCGAGCCAGGGCGCGGCGCGGTCATAAACAGCGGCGTTGACGGAGCAGCGGCCATCGGGTGAGGCAATGACCGTATCGGAGCCCTTGAACAGCACCGGACAGCCCGCACGTCTGGCGGCGTCGCGCGTGGCGTCCACCTTGCTATAGGCCGGGCCTTTGGTTGGCGGCTCTGCGAGCCTGGCGGCGATGTCGGGGAACAGGCGCTCGAATTCGCCCGCATGGGGGGTGAGCACGCATCTGTCATGAAGGGCGGCAAAGGCGGTTTCGCCTTCCGCGAGTGCCGTGAGCGCGTCGGCGTCGAGCACCGTGGCGCGATGGGCGGCGAGCACACAGGGCAGGAATTCCCGCGCGCGGTCGATGCCGAAACCGGGGCCGAGGCAGAGCGCGGTGAGGCGTTGGTCGGCGAGCACGCGGGTAAGGGTTTCCGGCGTGTCGATTTCCCGGAGCATGATGGCGGTGAGCTGGGCGGCGACCTCGGTGACGGCCGCATGCGGTGTGCCGAGGGTGACGAGTCCCGCGCCGACGCGCAGAGCCGCGCGGGCCGCGAGACGGGCGGCGCCGGTTTTGCCGGAAAGACCGGAGAGGATCAGGGCGTGGCCGTGGGAATATTTGTGTTGATCTGCGCGTTTTCCGACGTCGGGGCGCAGCCCGTGCCCCCTCAGGACGGCGGCATCGACCTGCCGAACGGGCGGCGCGCCCGTGACGCCGCCCCACAGACCGATATCGGCCACGACGAGCTTGCCACATAGCTCCGGCCCCTCCCCCAGATACTGCCCGAGCTTGGCGCGGTGGAAGGTCACGGTGAGATCGGCGCCGAAACAAACGCCGCTGCGTTTCGTGGGGTCGGTCTCCTCCGCGCCCTGGGCCGAGAGAACCCGGCCGCTGTCGGCACAAAGGCCGCTCGGCACATCGACGGCGACGATCCTGTCGATATAGGGGGCGCGCGCCCCTGAGAATATGTTGTTGTATGCCTCCAGCACATAGGCGCCGAGCGCCTCGGCATGGTCGTCGTCGAAAGGCCGTGTGAGCCCGGTGCCGAACAGGGCATCCACGCAGAGATCCGCCTGAAGGAGGGGCTCGACCCAGGCGCCGGTCTTTCGAAGCTCGCTTACGGAGCCCAACTCCGCCCAGCGCCCGTAATTCACCGTCGCATCCGGCGGGAGCTTTGCCGGATCGCCATAGAGAAACACCTCCACCTCCCAGCCGCGTTGTTTCAGCAAACGCGCGATGACAAAGCCGTCGCCGCCGTTGTTGCCGGGACCGCAGAGGACAGTCGCCCTATGAGAAGAGCGGGCAAGTTCGGGCCATTCCTCGAAAACCGCGTCAACGACGCCCTGTCCTGCGCGCTCCATCAGGTCGAGCCCGGTGACCGCTCCGCGGTCGATCACGGCGCCTTCGATGGCGCGCATTTGGGCGCTGGTCAGCAATTCTGCCATGTCTTGCCTCTAAAGTTTTCATTTCGCCCCTTATCACGCCACTATGCACAAATTATAATCACATCGATGCGAATCCCGTGAGCGTTTCCGGCTGCGCCAGCCTAGCTGATTGTCGCCGGAAATGAGAAATGGTCTGACGGGTCGCGAACAGAGACTAGGGAGTCGAAGGTCCATGAAAAAGATCGAAGCGATCATCAAGCCCTTCAAGCTCGACGAAGTGAAAGAGGCATTGCAGGAAATCGGCGTGCAGGGTCTTTCCGTGGTCGAGGTGAAAGGGTTCGGGCGCCAGAAGGGGCACACGGAGCTGTACCGCGGCGCGGAATATGTCGTGGATTTCCTTCCGAAAGTGAAGATCGAGGTGGTGCTTGCCTCCGATCAGGTCGACGGCGCGATCGAGGCGATCATCGCCGCCGCGAAGACCGACAAGATCGGTGACGGCAAGATCTTCGTCTCGCCTGTCGAACAGGCGATCCGTATCCGCACGGGCGAGTCCGGGCTGGACGCGCTGTAAGGGACGGCGCGGGATCCGGGAAACCGCTGCCGCCCGCGCCGAAATCAAAACACTTAAATCAAAGGGACCAGGTCAGAAATGAGCATCCAAGACGTTCTCAAGACCATGAAAGACGAAGATGTCCAGTACGTCGACGTCCGCTTTACCGACCCGCGCGGTAAGTTGCAGCACGTGACGCTGCGCCACACCGAAGTGGATGAAGACTTCTTCGAGGAAGGCTTCATGTTCGACGGCTCGTCCATCGCCGGCTGGAAATCCATCGACCAGTCCGACATGAAACTGATCCCGGACCCGGACAGCGTCTATATCGACCCCTTCTATGCCGAAAAGACCCTCTGCGTGCATTGCACCGTGGTCGAGCCCGACACCGGCGAGGCCTATGACCGCGACCCGCGCGGCACCGCGCAGAAGGCCGAGGCCTATCTGAAGTCCTCCGGCATCGGCGATGCGTTCTACTGCGGCCCGGAAGCCGAATTCTTCCTGTTCGACGACGTCCGCTTCTCCGTCTCGATGAACAAGGTGTCCTATGAGGTGGACGCGCTCGACGCGGCCTGGAACTCGGACACCGAATACGAGATGGGCAACACCGGCCACCGTCCCGGCATCAAGGGCGGCTATTTCCCCGTGAACCCGATCGACGACGGCCAGGACATCCGCGGCGAGATGCTCTCCACCATGGCCAACATGGGCATGAAGGTGGACAAGCACCATCACGAGGTCGCCTCCTGCCAGCACGAGCTGGGCCTGATCTTCGGCACGCTGACCAAGCAGGCCGACGAGCTTCAGAAATACAAATACGTCATCCACAACGTCGCCCAGGCCTATGGCAAGTCCGCGACCTTCATGCCGAAGCCGATCGCGGGCGACAACGGCACCGGGATGCATGTGAACATGTCGATCTGGAAGGAGGGCAAGCCGCTCTTCGCCGGCGACAAATACGCCGACCTGTCCGACGAGGCGCTGTGGTTCATCGGCGGCATCCTGAAGCACGCCAAGGCGCTCAATGCCTTCACCAACCCCTCGACCAACTCCTACAAGCGGCTGATCCCCGGCTTCGAGGCGCCGGTGCTGCGCGCCTATTCCGCCCGCAACCGCTCCGGCTGCGTGCGTATCCCGTGGGCGGAATCGCCGAAGGCGAAACGCGTCGAGGCCCGCTTCCCGGACCCGTCCGCGAACCCCTACCTCTGCTTCGCAGCGCTGCTGATGGCCGGTCTCGACGGCATCAGGAACAAGATCGATCCGGGCCCCTCGTCCGACAAGGATCTCTACGACCTGCCGCCGGAAGAGCTCGCCCAGATCCCGACCGTCTGCGCCTCGCTGCGTGAAGCTCTCGAAGAGCTCGAGAAGGACATGGACTTCCTCACCGCCGGTGACGTGTTCACGAAGGACCAGATCGAGGGTTACATGGATCTCAAGTGGGAAGAGGTCTATGCCTACGAGCACACCCCGCACCCGGTCGAGTTCAAGCTCTACTACTCCTGCTGATCCGCAACGGTGCGACGACCTTGCGAAAGGGCTCCCTCGGGGGCCCTTTTTGCTGTCGCGGCAGGTTACGGCGCGGGAGGGGAGCGGCCGGCGCCAGGGCCTCTCCCCCGACGGCGGCACGGGCGGCGACAGGCTTCCGCCGGGTCAGGCCCCCTCGCGGCTGAACCGCGTCACGCTGAGATAGTCCTTGCGCGGGCCCCGCACCCGCCAGCGCGCGTGCCAGTCGGGCCAGAGCGAGAAGTCGTAGCGCACGTCATAGCGGTCGGGCGCGCAGTCATGCCCCGCCTCCGGCTGCGCCTCCTCCGGCGCGAAGCTGTGGAAATAGCCCCCGTCCGCGAAGAACACGTCGATCCGCCGCCCCTCTTCGCGCCAGAGATACCGCCGCGCCGCCTCGAAGGGACGCGCCGCGTCCGGCATGTGCAGGAGGCCGCGCTCCTCGACGTCGAGCCCCGTGCCGTCGGGGCGAAAGGCGCAGGTGCCGTACATCCGCGCGCGTCCTCCGCCCAGGTGGTCCTCGATCTCGCGCTCGAGGCGCCAGATCCCGCCGAAATCCGTCAAGCCGCGTGGCATCGCATCCCTTGTCCTGTCTGCCCTATTCCGTCCCGCCCGGCCCCGTCCCTGTGCCGCGGGCGGGAGCGGCCCGTGTCTCCGCCATCTCGTCGAGACGGCGGGCGGCCGCGCGCATCGTGTCGATCTCCCAGTCTTCCCAGACGCGGGCATGGATGTCGACCAGGGCCAGGACGCCGATCACGCGCCCCTCCGCATGATAGGGCATCCCGACATAGGAGGCGACCCCGCACCCGGTCACCGACACGCTGTCGCGCACGAGCGGATGGGCGAAGGCATCGTCGATGATCAGTTCGCGGTCCATCTCGACGACATGATGGCTGATCGTGTCGCCGGGCGCCACCTGCTCGCCGAAACTCCATCCGAGCGGGTTTCCCGTGCTCGCGAGAACCTCGATGACGTCCGGCCGCGCGCGCACGATCACCACCCCCGCGGGGGACAGCGCGGCATGGAGATCCCTCGCCAGTGCCACGAGGACCGGATCGGCGAAATCGAACATGGCGGTCCTCCCGGAGAGCCAGCCTCTCAAAGCTCCGAGATTAGCACAGCCGCCCCGTCGGAGAAACGGGTTTCCGCCCGGTGTGGCCCCCGGTTCCGGTCGTGCCGGGCTTGCTCTGGCGTCGCCCAGCGCGTATGAGGCGCGCGACATGTTTCCGTTTTGAAAGGTCCGCCGATGATCCCCCGCTACGCCCGCAAAGAGATGGTCGACATCTGGGAACCCGCCACGAAATTCCGGATCTGGTATGAGATCGAGGCCCATGCCTGCGACGCCCAGGCGAAGCTGGGCGTGATCCCGCAGGAAAACGCGGATGCGGTGTGGAAGGCGAAGGATGTCGAATTCGACGTGGCGCGGATCGACGAGATCGAGGCGGTGACGAAACATGACGTGATCGCCTTCCTCACCCATCTGGCCGAACATGTCGGCGCGGAGGAGGCGCGGTTCGTCCATCAGGGCATGACCAGCTCGGATGTCCTGGACACCACGTTCAACGTGCAGCTCGTGCGCGCCGCCGACATCCTTCTGGCCGACATGGACAAGGTTCTCGCCGCGCTGAAGACGCGCGCCTACGAGCACAAGGACACGGTGCGCATCGGCCGCTCGCACGGCATCCATGCCGAGCCGACCACGATGGGCCTGACCTTCGCGCGCTTCTACGCCGAGTTGGCCCGCGGCAAGGCACGGCTCGAAGCCGCCCGCGCGGAGGTGGCGACGGGCGCGATCTCCGGCGCGGTCGGCACGTTTGCCAATATCGACCCGGCGGTCGAGGAACATGTCTGCGAGAAGATGGACCTGCGCCCCGAGCCGATCAGCACGCAGGTCATCCCGCGCGACCGCCACGCGATGTTCTTCGCCACGCTGGGCGTGATCGCGTCGAGCATCGAGAACATCGCCATCGAGATCCGCCACATGCAGCGCACCGAGGTGCTCGAGGCCGAGGAATTCTTCTCGAAGGGCCAGAAGGGCAGTTCCGCCATGCCGCACAAGCGCAACCCGGTGCTGACCGAGAACCTGACCGGGCTCGCCCGTCTCGTGCGCATGGCCGTGGTGCCGGCGATGGAGAACGTGGCGCTCTGGCACGAGCGCGACATCTCCCACAGCTCGGTCGAACGCGGCATCGGCCCGGACACCACCGTGACGCTCGATTTCGCGCTGAACCGTCTGGCGGGCGTGATCGAGAAACTCGTGGTCTATCCCGAAAACATGCTGAAGAACATGAACAAGTTCAAGGGCCTGGTGATGTCCCAGCGGGTGCTGCTGGCCCTGACGCAGGCCGGCGTGTCGCGTGAGGACGCCTATCGGCTGGTGCAGCGCAATGCGATGAAGGTCTGGGAAGAGGGCAAGGATTTCCGCGAGGAATTGCTGGCCGACGCGGATGTGCGCCGCGCGCTCTCCGAGGCGGAGATCAACGAGAAATTCGATCTCGGCTACCACACGAAACATGTGGACACGATCTTCAGGCGGGTGTTCGGCGAATAAAGGCCGACAGGCGGCGTCCGGCCTCGGGACCGCTCAGGACCGCACCGATTCCGTGCTATGCTCTCCCGACAGCACATGCTTTCGGGAGAGTTTTCATGAAACGCATCATCGTTGCACTGGCCTGCCTCACCTCCTTCGCGTCCGCCGCCTCGGCCTATGACTGCCCCAGCCGGACCTCCGCCGCCTCCTGCGCGGACGGCTATGTCTGGGATGCCGACAAGGGCGCCTGCGTCGAGCAGGTCCTCGGATAACGCCGCGGCAGAGCGCTTTTTTCGCGCCGGCGGTCACCTTGCGTTAAGGCTCCTGCGCCATGCTGGGCCGGATCGCATGTGATTCACCGAAGGACCCCGGCGCGTGGACGGACAGCCGCAGTTTTCGCAGGAGCCCGGAGCGGCGGGAGAGGCCGGAGGAACCGGCTTTCCCGCCCGCCTGCCCCGCATGCCTGCGCGCCTGTCGAAAAAGGCGAAGGCGGCGATCATCGTCCGCCTTCTCGCCGCGCAGGAGGTGAAGCTGCCGCTCGCCACCTTTCCGGAGGAGATGCAGGTCGAGCTCGCCCACCAGATGACCGGCCTGCGCTATATCGACAAGGCCACGCTCGCCGCCGTGGTGGAGGAATTCCTGGCCGAGCTGGAGGCGATCGGCCTGTCCTTCCCCGGCGGCCTGGAGGGCGCGCTGAGCGTGCTCGACGGCACGATCTCCCCCACCACCGCCTCCCGGCTGCGCAAGAATGCCGGGGTCTCGCTGACCGGCGACCCCTGGGAGCGGGTCGCGGAGGTCGACGTGAGCCGGCTCCTGCCCATCCTCACCGAGGAAAGCGTGGAGATCGGCGCGGTGCTTCTGTCGAAGCTGAAGGTCGCGAAGGCCGCGCAGCTCATGTCGATGCTGCCGGGCGAACGCGCCCGCCGCGTCGCCTATGCGATTTCCCTCACCTCCGGCGTCTCTCCCGAGGTGGTGCAGCGCATCGGCATGTCCATCGCCGCCCGGCTCGAGGCCCAGCCGGCGCAGGCCTTTCCCGACGGCCCGCCCGAACGCGTCGGCGCGATCCTCAACTTTTCCTCCGCCACCACCCGCGACGGCGTGCTCGAGGGGCTCGCGCAGACCGACAGCGACTTTGCGGAGGAGGTGCGCCGCAACATCTTCACCTATGCCAACATCGCGACCCGCGTCGACCCGCGCGACATCTCGAAGATCGTGCGCGGGGTCGAGCAGGACGTGCTGATCCGGGCGCTCGCCGGCGCGCAGGGCGAGGCCGCGGCGGCGAGCGACTTCATCCTGTCGAACATGTCGAAACGCATGGCCGACAGCCTGCGCGAGGAGATCGAGGCGCTCGGCCAGGTGAAGGAGAGCGAGGCGGAGGAGGCGATGAACGCCGTGGTCGCCGTCGTGCGCGACCTCGAGACGCGCGGGGAACTCTTCCTGCTGACGGGGGAGGATTGATCGAGAGGATGCGGGGCAGGAGCGAGAGGATTGGCCGGGCGGACTCTCCGGGCCCACTGATCCCTCGAGGAGCGAGACCGGGCGGAAGGGCCCGACTGGAGATGGCGGAAAGGAAGGGCGGACAGGAGAGGAGTAACTGGCGACGGCTGACTTGCGACGAAGGATACCTGACTGGAAACGGCCGACCGGCGGCGGCTCTCAAGGGCGGTCGAGCGGGGAGGACCGACAGGGGACGGCTGAACAGGGCGAGTGGCCGAAGGCGACCGGCAGGGCACGACGACTGAAAAGGCTGAGGAGAGCACTGGACCGGAGAGAACCGACGGGAGACGACCGTCCGCGAGAGCCGGCCGGGAACCGGCCGACAACTGACCGGGCACGGCTGACCGGCGTCGATCAGCAGCGGACGTCCGACAGCGGCCAGCCGACCGGGGCGACTGGCCGGGCAGGACCGGCAGGGGGCGGCCGACTGGAAACGACGAACTGGGAAGACCGATTGGAGACTGCGGACCGGAGAGAACCGGCCGGAGACGAGCGTCCGCGAGAGCCGGTCGGGAACGTCTTACTGAAGCCGACTGACCGGGCACGGCTGACCGGCGACGATCAGCAGCGGACGTCCGACAGCGGCCAGCCGACCGGCGCGACTGGCCGGGCAGGACCGGCAGGGGACGGCCGACAGGGACGGTCGACTGAAAACGGCCAACAGAGCATGACCGACAAGGAAACAACCGACAGGAAGACAGCCGACCAACGACAGCCGACCGGCAACGGCAGACAGAGCGACAGCCGACGGAAGACAACCATCCCGCCACGCCCCCCCTGCAACACCCATCCGCCACAACGGGCAACCGGCGGCCACCCCGCGACAAGCGACTGCGAAAGCCGCACACCCCGCCCCGCGCGGCTGACCGTGGACAAGCCCTGTCGCCGCCAGTAGCGTCGCGCGATGACCGCCTTTGCCCGCCTTCCCGCCCAGACCCGCGGCATACTCTGTCTCGTCGCCGCGGTGACGGTGTTTTCGCTGATGGATGCCACCGCCAAGCTGCTGAGCGCCCATATCGACACGACCCAGATCCTCTGGGCGCGCTATGGCGGGCAGCTCGTGCTGCTCTCGGTTCTCTTCGCCCCGCGCCTGCCCCGGATCCTGCGCACCGACCACCCGCGCCTGCAAATCGCGCGGGGGCTGATGCAGCTCACCGCCGCCTTCTGCTTCTTCACCGCGCTGCGGGACCTCGGCCTTGCCGAGGCGACCGCCATCGCCGATCTGGCGCCGCTGCTCATCACGCTCGGAGCGGCCGTGTTCCTCGGCGAACGGGTCGGCCTGCGCCGGGTCGTCGGCATCCTGCTCGCCCTCGCCGGGGCGCTGATCGTGATCCGTCCCGGCAGTTCCGTCTTCTCCCCCGCCTCGCTCTGGCCGCTCGGCACCGCCGCGAGCCTCGCGGGCTACGCGCTCGCCACGCGCCATATCGGCCCGAAGGAAAGCCCCCTCACCGGGCTGATCTATTCCGGGCTGATCTGCACCGTGATCATGAGCGCCATCATTCCCTTCCGCTGGCTGCCGCCGCCGCCCGAGGCCATCGCCATGATGCTCGGGATCGGCTGCATCGGCGCGCTCGGCCAGTTCCTGATGCTGCGCGCCTATGCCATCGCGGAGGCCTCGGTGGTCGCGCCCTTCACCTATGCCGGGCTCCTCGCCGCCGCCGGATGGGGGCTTTTGCTGTTCGGACAGGTGCCCGATCGGCCGACGGTCCTTGGCGCCCTTGTGATCGTGACGGCGGGCCTCTATGTCTGGCATCGCGAACGGGTCGCGGGCAATCCGCCGCCCGTGCCACCGGGAGAGATGGGGCAACCATGAAGATCAGGCGCGGAGAGATCGAGGGGCCGCTCGGCCATTACCTTGAGGACCTCGCCGTGCGGGCGCTCCTGCGCCTCGCGCTCGCCCTGCCCTACGAGACGCGCGTGCGGATGATGGGATGGCTCGTGTCGCGCGTGATCGCGCCGCTCGCGGGCTATGACCGGCGGGTGCGCGACAACCTCGCCCATGTGATGCCCGAGCTGCCGGAGGCGGAGGTGCGGCGGCTGATGCGCGCGGTGGCCGACAACGCCGGACGCACCCTGATCGAGATCTATTCGGGCCGGGATTTCATCGCCCGGATGAAGGACGTGGAGTTCGACGGGCCGGGCGTGGCGGTGCTGCGCGAAGCCCGCGACACGCGCCGTCCGGTGATCCTCCTGACCGGGCACTTCGGCAATTACGACGTACCGCGCGCGGCGCTCATCGCCGATGGCTACGACGTCGGCTCGCTCTACAACCCCATGCGCAACCGCTTCTTCAACGCCCATTACGTCGCCGCGATCTCCAAGATCGGCCAGCCGATGTTCCCGCGCGGGCGCAAGGGCTATGCGCAACTGCTCAAGCACCTGAAATCGGGCGGCATGATCGGCTTTCTCGTCGATGTCTACATGCCCTCCGCCCCGATCCTGTCGTTCTTCGGCAAGCCCGCGCGCACCGCGCTCTCCGCCGCCGAGCTCGCGCTCAAGTACGACGCGCTGCTCGTGCCGATCTACGGGGTGCGCCAGCCCGACGGGCTGAGCTTCCGGGTGCAGGTCGAGGCGCCGGTGCCGCACGGCACGCCGGAGGAGATGACCCAGGCGCTCAACGACAGTCTCGAGGCGATCACCCGGCAGCACATGGAGCAATGGTTCTGGATCCACCGCCGCTGGAAACCGGAGCGGATCGCGAAGGCGCTCGCGCGCGAGGCGGCACGGGCGGAGGCGGAGGCGGCGGAGCTCGCGGCGGCCGAGGCGGAGATCGACCGCGACCGCGGCTGAGCCTGCGGGACCGGTGAGCCTGCGGGACCGGACCGGCGCCCGGCCGGCGGATCAGTCGGCGCGCACCGCCGCGACAATCGGCCCGACGCCCCCGGTCTGGAGGATGACCGCCGTACGGTCCTCTCCCGGCAGCTCGAGGCTTGCGGAAAACGGACCCTTGCCGTTCCAGTCGGCAATCGGCGCCCATTGGGTCACGATGTTGAAATAGTCGAGCACCCGCCCCGCATTCTCGCCGCGACCGATCTCCACCCGCTCATGCGGATCGAAGCGCACGAGGTGAAAGCGCAGGTTGCCGGGCAGAGGCCCCATCGGGATCGCCGTCACCACGAGCCGGCCGTCCTTGCGCTCGGCGCGCAGCGTGACCGGCGCGGCGGCGCCGTCGGCATGGGCGCGGATCAGGTCCGCGAGCCGCATCGGCTTCGTCCCCACGAGCGTCTCCTGCCCCTGCACGATCATCTGCGGCGTGTAGACGGTCCGCTTTCCCGCGGCATGGGCATAGGCTTTCTGGCGCTCGGTGAACTGCGGCTGCGCGAAGCCGTCGCGCCAGCCGATGTAATCCCAGTAGTCGACATGCAGCGACAGCGGCAGGACATCGTCGCGCGTCGCCAGTTCGGCGATCATCGCATCGGCGGGCGGGCAGGACGAGCAGCCCTGCGAGGTGAAGAGCTCGACGATGACCGGGCCGGTTGCGTGCCCCCTGGCGGGCGCCGCGGCATCCGCGGCAAGGCCCGCGGGCACGATCCCTGCACTCGTCGTCAGGATCAGCCCCGCCAGACCGCCTCGCCACGTCGTCAGCATACACCCCTCCGATGCCTGTTCCCGCTCCTGAATACCTCTCCCGAAACACCGGGGCCAATCAAGGTTTTGCGAGAAAGCGTTACACGTATGCGCCATTTTCGCACCGCCTGCGGGTCCGCCGGGGCCGCTTAAATCCGACTGTTTTTCTAGGATAAAAAGGGTTTTGCGGGGAATTCCGCCCGGCGGGCAAAAAATTGTGTGCAATGGTATACATATTTGCGCCTCCCCCCTTGAATGGACTCGGGCAATAGGTCAAAAGCGGGGCAGCGTAACCCTGTTCCTGATAAAGGGAGGCCATTCCCCATGACTGTTGTTGTCGGTCAAGATACCGCCAAGACCCGCCGCGAACTCTCCGTGAACGGAAAGACGTTCGCCTATTACTCGATCCCTGCCGCGCAGGAGGCGGGCTTCGGAGATTTCTCGAAGCTCCCCGCGTCTCTCAAGGTGGTGCTCGAAAACATCCTGCGTTTCGAGGATGACGGCTTCTCCGTGTCGACCGACGACATCAGGGCGTTCGGCGAATGGGCCGCGCAAGGGGGCAAGAACCCGCGCGAGATCGCCTATCGCCCGGCCCGCGTGCTGATGCAGGACTTCACCGGCGTGCCCGCCGTCGTCGACCTCGCCGCGATGCGCGACGGGATCAAGGCGCTCGGCGGCGACGCGAAGAAGATCAACCCGCTCGTGCCCGTCGATCTGGTGATCGACCACTCGGTGATGATCGACGAATTCGGCAATCCCCGCGCCTTCCAGATGAACGTGGACCGCGAATACGAGCGCAACATGGAGCGCTACCAGTTCCTCAAATGGGGCCAGACCGCGTTCGAGAACTTCCGCGTCGTGCCGCCGGGCACCGGCATCTGCCACCAGGTGAACCTCGAATACCTCGCCCAGACGGTCTGGACCGACACCGACCAGGACGGCGTCGAGCTGGCCTATCCCGACACGCTCGTCGGCACCGACAGCCATACCACCATGGTCAACGGCGCGGCCGTGCTCGGCTGGGGTGTCGGCGGGATCGAGGCGGAGGCGGCGATGCTCGGCCAGCCGATCTCCATGCTGATCCCCGAGGTCGTGGGCTTCAAGCTGACCGGCTCCATGATTGAGGGCACCACCGGCACCGACCTCGTGCTCAAGGTCGTCGAAATGCTCCGCAAGCACGGCGTCGTGGGCAAGTTCGTCGAATTCTACGGCGAGGGCCTCGACAACCTGCCGCTGGCGCAGCGCGCCACCATCGCCAACATGGCGCCCGAATACGGCGCGACCTGCGGCTTCTTCCCGATCGACGACGAGACCCTGCGCTACCTGCGCCAGACCGGCCGTGACGAGGACCGCATCGCGCTGGTCGAAGCCTATGCCAAGGAAAACGGCTTCTGGCGCGGCGCCGATTACGCGCCGATCTATTCCTCCACGCTCGAGCTCGACATGGGCGACATCGTGCCCGCGATCTCCGGCCCGAAACGGCCGCAGGACTATCTGCCGCTGACCCAGGCCGCCCCGGCCTTCATGAATGTCGTGAACGAGTATCGCGGCATCGACACCGGCGCGGCCGCCGAGGCGATGGAAGCCGAGGGCCCGACCCCGGCGGAGGACGAATGCAACGACCCGCGCAAGTCCCAACCGGTCAAGGGCCAGGACTACGCGCTGCGCGACGGCTCGGTGGTGATCGCCTCGATCACCTCCTGCACCAACACCTCGAACCCCTATGTGCTCATCGGCGCGGGTCTCGTGGCGCGCAAGGCGCGCGCCCTCGGCCTTGACCGCAAGCCCTGGGTCAAGACCTCCCTCGCCCCCGGCTCGCAGGTCGTGACCGAATATCTCGAGGCGGCGGGCCTTCAGGAGGATCTCGACGCCATCGGCTTCAACCTCGTGGGCTACGGCTGCACCACCTGCATCGGCAACTCCGGCCCGATCGCGCCGGAACTGTCCGAAGCCATCGCCGAGGGCGACCTGATCGCGACCTCGGTGCTCTCGGGCAACCGCAACTTCGAGGGCCGCATCTCTCCCGACGTGCGCGCCAACTACCTCGCTTCGCCGCCGCTCGTCGTGGCCTATGCGCTCGCCGGCGACATGAACATCGACCTGACCTCCGAACCGCTCGGACAGGACAGGGACGGCAAGGACGTCTTCCTCAAGGACATCTGGCCGACCGATGCCGAGATCGCGGAACTGGTCGACCGGGTCGTGACCCGCGAGGCCTTCCTCAAGAAATATGCGGATGTCTTCAAGGGCGACGAGAAATGGCAGGCCGTGGACGTCTCCGGCGGGGAAACCTATGACTGGCCGCCCGCCTCGACCTATATCCAGAACCCGCCCTATTTCCAGGGCATGTCCAGGGAGAAGGGCGAGATCCGCGATATCGAGAACGCCAAGGTGCTGCTGATCCTCGGCGACATGGTCACCACCGACCACATCTCCCCGGCCGGCTCCTTCAAGGAAAGCACGCCTGCGGGCCGGTATCTGGTCGAACGCCAGGTGCCCGTGCGCGAGTTCAACTCCTATGGCTCGCGCCGCGGCAACCACGAGGTGATGATGCGCGGCACCTTCGCCAACATCCGCATCCGCAACGAGATGCTGGACGGGGTCGAAGGCGGCTACACGAAGGGTCCGGACGGCCAACAGACCTCGGTCTACGACGCCTCGATGGCCTATCAGGATCAGGGCACCCCGCTCGTCGTCTTCGGCGGCGAACAATACGGTGCCGGCTCCTCGCGCGACTGGGCCGCGAAAGGCACGGCGCTCCTCGGCGTCAAGGCCGTGATCGCGGAGAATTTCGAACGGATCCACCGCTCCAACCTCGTCGGCATGGGCGTCATCCCGTTCGAATTCACCGACGGCGACACCCGCAAGTCGCTCGGCCTCACCGGCGACGAAACGGTGACGATCACCGGGCTCGACACGGTCAAGCCGCTCGAGGTCGTGGAGTGCCACATCACCTATGGCGACGGCACGCAGAAGACGATCAAGGTCAAGTGCCGCATCGATACCGCGCCGGAGATCGAATATATCGAGAACGGCGGCGTGCTGCATTACGTGCTGCGCAACCTCGCCAAGGCGTGAGTCCCGCCCCGTGAAACAGAAAAGCCCCGCACATCGCGGGGCTTTTCTTTTGCCGTCCGGCCTGCGCCCGGTTCAGAGCACGTCGCGCACCGCCTCCGGCGGACGACCGAGCGCGACGCCCTTCTCCGTTTCCACCACCGGCCGTTCCATGAGCCGGGGATGCGCCGCGATCGCGTCGAGGATCGCCTCGGGATCGGAGGCCTTCGTGAGGCCGATTTCCTTCGCCTCCGCCTCCTGCGGGCGCAGGAAATCGCCTGCGGGACGCCCCGAGCGGGCAACGAATTCCGCGAGCTTCGCGCGGCTCGCCGGCGTTTCGAGATAGAGCACCACCTCGGGCTCCACCCCCGCCTCCTCGAGCAGTTTCAGCGTCTCGCGCGACTTCGTGCATCGCGGATTGTGATAGATCGTGACCATCGCCTTCCCTTTCGGCACCGCCCGCCCCCGCGGGCCTTCGCCGGCCAGCATGGGCGCAGAGGGGGCGCGAGGCAATGAGAACGAAAGCGAAACGGACCGTTTCCGGCCGCAAACCGCCGCGCGCAACTTTTCCTTTACCCGTTCCGGGCTAGATCCGGTCACATGAAACGCACCTCGCCTTCCGGCCCCCTCTCCCGCCTGCCGCTGCCCGTGACGGAGCTCGTGCTCCTCCTCGCCTTCTTCGTGCTCCTGATCGGCGCGGGGTGAGCCGCGCTTCGCCTCCGGCTCATGAAGATCATGCCCATGACGACCGTTGAACGGCGCGGGCTTGCGGCGTAGGGTCCGACGGACGAGACGTCAGGGAGGCTCAGATGACGGAAAAGACACTCGGTTTCGACACGCTCCAGGTCCATGCGGGCACGGAGCCCGACCCGGCCACCGGCGCGCGGCAGGTGCCGATCTACCAGACCACCGCCTATGTGTTCCGCGATGCCGATCACGCCGCGAAACTCTTCAACCTCGAGGAGGTGGGCTATATCTATTCGCGCCTGACGAATCCGACCGTCGCGGCGCTCCAGAACCGCATCGCCGCGCTCGAGGGCGGCGCCGGCGCGATCTGCTGTTCCTCGGGCCATGCCGCGCAGATCATGGCGCTGTTCCCGCTGATGGCGCCGGGGCGCAATATCGTCGCCTCCACCCGGCTCTACGGCGGCACGCTCACGCAGTTCACCCAGACCTTCAAACGCTTCGGCTGGACCGCGAAGCTCGTCGATTTCGACGATTTCGACGCAGTGCGCGCGGCCATCGACGAGGACACGCGGGCGATCTTCTGCGAAAGCCTCGCCAACCCGACCGGGGCGATCATGGATCTCGACGCGCTGGGGGAGATCGCCGGGAACCACGGCGTGCCGCTCGTCGTCGACAACACCTCCGCCACGCCCTACCTGTGCAACCCGATCCGGCACGGGGCGACGCTCGTGGTCCATTCGACCACGAAATACCTCACCGGCAACGGCACGGTGATGGGCGGCGCGATCGTCGACAGCGGCACGTTCGACTGGTCGGCCTCCGACAAGTTCCCCTCCCTCTCCGAACCCGAGCCCGCCTATCACGGGCTCGACTTCCACGAGACCTTCGGATCGCTCGCCTTCACCTTCCACGGCATCGCCGTGGGGCTGCGCGACCTCGGCATGACGATGAACCCGCAGGCGGCGCATTACACGCTTCTGGGGATCGAGACGCTGTCGCTGCGCATGGCGCGCCATGTCCAGAACGCGCGCGAGATCGCGAGCTGGCTCGACGGCGACGACCGGATCGAGAGCGTGACCTATTCCGGCCTGCCCGCCTCCCCCTATCACGACCGCATGACCCGCATCTGTCCGCGCGGCGCCGGCGGGCTGTTCACCGTCGCGCTCAAGGACGGCTACGATGCCTGCGTGGAGGCCGTGTCGAAGCTGAAGCTCTTCAGCCATGTCGCCAATCTCGGCGACACGCGCTCGCTGGTGATCCACCCGGCCTCCACGACGCACCGCCAGCTCGAGGAAGCCGAACAGATCAAGGCCGGCGCCGCCCCGAACGTGCTGCGCCTGTCGATCGGGATCGAGGATGCGAACGACCTGATCGCGGATCTCGACCAGGCGCTCGGCTGAACGTCAGCCCGGCGAAAACGCGAAACCCGCCGGAAACCGGCGGGTTTTTCGGGCATCGCGACTTGCACCCCTATAAAACACGCTCCGCGGCGAATGCCTATTCCCCGGCCGCCCTGGCGATCTCCGGCCGGATGTATTTCTCCATGATCTCCACCGTGATCGGCCCGGCGAAGCGGTACCGGATCCGCCCCTCCCCGTCGATCACATAGGTTTCCGGCACGCCATAGAGCCCCCATTCGAGCGCGGTGCGCCCCGGCTCGTCCTGCGCCACGGCCGCAAAGGGATTGCCGAGCTCGTCGAGGAACTTGAGCGCGGCGGGGGCCTCGTCCTTGTAGTTGATGCCGTAGATCGTCACGCCCTCCTCCGAAAGCGTCTCGAGCTGGGGATGTTCGGCCCGGCAGGGCGCGCACCAGCTCGCCCAGTAGTTCACGAGCTTCACCCCGCCCTCGCGCAGCATCGGATCCTCGAGCACCGGCAGATCGCCCAGCGGGGTGACCGCGGCAATGGAGGGCGCCTCGCGTCCAATCTGCGAGGAGGGAAGCTGTTCGGCATCCTCGCGGCCCATCCCGAAGATGAACAGCGCGGCAAGCCCGACGAAGGCGATCGGCGGCAGGGCGACGAGCGGAGAAATTCTAGCCATTCCTGCGGCGCTCCTCGGCCTCTTTGAGAAGGCGCTTCATCTTCGCCCCGCGGGCGAGCGAGCGCCAGATGAGCACGGCGAGCAGGAGCAGCGTCACCCCATAGGCGGCGAGCACGTCGCCTGCGTATTTTCCCAGATCGGGCATCATTGTCCGGCCACCCTTTCGCGCATTTCGAGCGCGTGCAGCCGTCGCGCCCGGATTTCCGTTCGGGTGCGCAACAGCACCAGCGTCACGAACAACAGGATGAATCCCGCAATGCACACGAGCGCGGGATACCAGTAGACATCGGCCACGTTTTCCTCCGCATCCATCGACAGCGACGCGCCCTGGTGCAGGCCCTGGTTCCAGAACAGCACCGCATAGCGCGACAGGATCGCAAAGACCGAGCCGACGAGGCACAGGACCGAGGTCAGGTCCGCCGCCGTGTCGGGATTCTCGATCGCGTCCCACAGCGCCATGTAGCCGACGTAGAACAGGAAGAGGATGAGAAAGGAGGTCAGCCGCGGATCCCATTCCCAATAGGTGCCCCACATCGGCTTGCCCCAGATCGCGCCGGTGACCAGCGCGATCAGCGTCATCGTCGCGCCGATGGCGGCGGCGGATTTCGCGGCAAGGGCGGAGACGTGGTGGCGGCGCACGATCCAGATCAGCGAGGCCACGAGCATCATCGCCCAGATGTTGATCGCCATCATCGCGGAGGGAACGTGGAGGTAAAAGATCTTCACCGTCGCGCCCTGACGGTAGTCGTCGGGCGTGAAGAAGAATCCCCAGACGAGCCCGCCCACGAAAAGGCAGGCGGCCAGCGCCGCGATCACCGGCAGCGCCCTGTCGGTCCAGTCCATGAACTTGCGCGGGTTGGCCCATTCCCAGATAGATGCCATGTCGGTGTCTCTCTCCCGATTTTCCGCCGTCACATTACGGGCAAGTTTCGCCCTGCTCAACTCACCTTAGGGCGACTCTCAGCGCCGCAGCCGCGGCAAAAGGCAACAGGGCGACCGCCCCCGCCGTGATCCCCGCCTGCATCGCGAGCGGTGTGCCCACGAGGAAGCCCTCCGCCCCGCGCCGCACCACCTCCGCGCCGAAGATCAGCGTCGGGATGTAGAGCGGCAGGACGAGAAGGCTCATCAGCAGCCCGCCGCGTTTCAGCCCCACGGTCAGCGCCGCGCCGAAGGCCCCGATGAAGGACAGCGCCGGCGTCCCGATCAGCAGCGTGACCACGAGCCAGCGATAGGCCGCCCCGTCGAGATGCAGCAGGAAGCCGAGCGCCGGCGCCGCGATCACCAGCGGCAGGCCGGTGGTGATCCAGTGCGCGAGCGCCTTGATCGCCACCACGCCCTCGAGCGGGATCGGCGCGGTCGCCAGGAGGTCGAGCGATCCGTCCTCGAAATCGAGCGCGAAGAGCCGGTCGAGCGACAACAGGCAGGCCAGCAGCGCCCCGACCCAGAGGATGCCCGGCGCAATCGTCTCGAGCCGGGCGCTGTCCGGGCCGACGCCGAAGGGCACGAGCGTCACGAGGATGAGGAAGAATCCGAGCCCCAGGCCGAAGCCCCCGCCGGAGCGGAAGGCGAGCGTGATATCGCGCCAGAACAGCCGGATCACAGGAAGGCCTCGTCGAAGCTCCGGTCGAAGTCGTCGCGCACCACGTCCTGACGCGCCTTGTAGGGGGTGACGTCGAACACCGTCTCCTCGAACCCGAGGTGGATATGCGTCGCGATGATCGCCGCGCCGCCCGCACCGACATGGGCGCGCACCGCCGCCGCGAAGAGCGCGACGGAGGCGGCATCGAGCGACACGGTCGGCTCGTCGAGCACCCAGACGGGGCGGTTGGTGACCATGAGCCGGGCAAGGCCGAGCCGGCGCTTCTGCCCGGCGGACAGGTTGCCCGCGGGCCGGTCGCGCAGGCTCCCGAGGTTGAAATGCGCCAGCGCCGGTGCGATCGGTGCGCCGCCATAGACGCCCGACCAGAAGGCGAGGTTCTCCGTCACCGTCAGCGTCGCCTTGAGCCCGTCGGCATGGGCCGCGTAGGCGACCGCCTCGGGCGCGGCCTCGACCGTGCCGGCATAGGGTTTCTGAAGCCCCGCGAGCGTGCGCAGCAGCGTCGTCTTGCCCGCCCCGTTCGGCCCGCGCAGCACGAGCACCTCCCCCGGCGCGACGGCGAAGCTCATCCCCTCGAGGACCGGGACGCCGCCACGGGAGACGGCGAGATCTGAAACGGAAATCAGGCTCATGAGGGTCAGCTTATAGCGGGATTCGCGCGCGGGAAACTGACACGGATCAAACCGGGAGGAGCGCGACCGCGACCCGGCGGCCTTCGGAGGCGAGAACGTTGTAGGTGCGCGCCGCCGTGGCCGAGGCCATCGGTTCGAGGCCGATCCCCGCCGCGTCGAACACCGCGCGGAAGGCGGCGGGCAGATGGGTCATCTCCGCCCCGGTGCCGACGATCACGAAATCGACGCGGCCCCGCGCCTCCATCACCGTTTCCGTATCCGCAAGCCCGCCCCAGGGCAGGACCCGCTCGCCGCAGAGGAAGACCGGGCCCTCATGGACCTTGCCGCCGATCCGGAACATGCCCGGCCCGTAGCCGTCCACCGGGATCGCATCCTCGAAGGGCATTTCGTTGAACTGCATGGCGCTCTCCTTTCCGCTCGGATTGTGGCGTGCGCACACCCCCGCGCGCGAACGCGCGGAGGCCTTCCCGTGACATCAGGGCACGCCGGCGGTCAGCTCGCGGTTTCGCCGGACTGGATGCCCTTTGCGGGATCCTTCTTTTCCCAGTCGCGCTTCACCCCGAGCCAGAGCAGGATGTTCGAGGCGACGAAGACCGAGGACCAGGTGCCAACGACGATGCCGAGCGTCATCGCGAAGACGAAGCCGCGGATCACGTCGCCGCCCAGCACCAGCAGCGCGATCAGCGCGACAAGCGTGGTGCCGGAGGTCATCACCGTGCGCGACAGCGTCTCGTTGATCGACAGGTTCAGCACGCCCGACAATTCGAGCTTCTTGTATTTGCGCAGGTTCTCCCGCACCCGGTCGAAGACGACGACGGTATCGTTCAGCGAATAGCCGACGATGGTCAGCAGCGCCGCGATGATCGTCAGGTCGAACTGGATGCCGAACAGCGCGAAGACCCCGATGGTGATCGCGACGTCATGGACGAGCGCCACCACCGCGCCGAGGGCGAACTGCCATTCGAAGCGCAGCCAGATGTAGAACAGCACGCCGACGATGGCCGCCGCCACCGCCTCGACCGCGGTCCAGATCAGCTCGCCCGACACTTTCGGCCCGACGGATTCGACCGAGGGGAAGGTGATCGAGGGATCGACGCCCTGGAGCGCCGCCTCCACCGCGTCGATGGTCTCCGGCGTGATCGCCTCGACCTCGTCCTGGGCCTGGATGCGGACCATGGCGACATGCTGTCCGGCGTCGAAATTCGGATCGAACACCTCCGTGATCGACACGTCGCCAAGCCCGAGGCCGGAGAGCGCGTCGCGGTATTCGCCCACGTCCACGGCGCTTTCCGACTGGGTGCGGATCGTGGTCCCGCCCTTGAAGTCGATGCCGAAATTGAGCCCGAGCGCGACGAAGGCCACCAGTGCCGCCGCGACCAGCGTGGCCGAGAACCCGAAGGTGACCTTTGCCCGCCGGAAGAAGTCGATGGAGGTCTCCGCCGGCACGAGCGACACGCCCCTGAGCGTCCAGCCCTTGCGGTTCCTGCGCCCGTACCAGATCACGACCATCGCCCGCGTGACGTAGATCGCGGTGAACACCGAGGTGATCAGGCCGAGCGTGAGGGTGACGGCAAAGCCCTTCACCGGGCCGGAGCCCATGACGAAGAGGATCGCGGCGGTGATGAAGGTGGTGATGTTCGCGTCCACGATGGCCGAGAGCGCCTTCTCGTAGCCGAGCTCGATCGCCCGGCCGGTCGATTTCGCGTTCTTCAGCTCCTCGCGGATCCGCTCGAAGACGAGCACGTTGGCGTCCACCGCCATCCCGACCGTGAGCACGATACCCGCGATCCCCGGCAGCGTCAGCGTCGCCCCGATCGCCGACAGCAGGCCGAAGAGGAGCCCGACGTTGATCAGCAGCGCGAGATTGGCGAAGAGGCCGAAGAGCCCGTAGGACAGGCCCATGAAGAGCAGCACCGCGGCAAAGGCGACGAGCGTCGCGACCTTTCCCGCGTCGATGCTGTCCTGCCCGAGCTCCGGCCCGATGGTCCGTTCCTCGAGGAAGTTGATCTTCGCCGGCAGCGCGCCCGCGCGCAGCAGCACCGCGAGCTCGGTCGACTCCTCGACCGAGAAGGAGCCGGTGATCTGCCCGGAGCCGCCCCGGATCGCCTCGTTGATCCGCGGCGCGGAGATCACCTCGTTGTCGAGCACGATGGCAAAGAGCGCGCCGACGTTGTTGGCGGTGTAATCCCCGAACTTGCGCGCCCCGGTCGGGTTGAAGCGGAAGGTCACCGAGGGCCGGCCGTTCTGGTCGAAGGCGGGCTGGCTGTCGGTCAGCTCGTCGCCGGAGACGACCGGCGTCTCCTCGAGCACGTAATAGATCCCCGCCTCGTTCAGCGAGGGCAGGACCATGTTGCGCGCGCCGGGCGCCTCGTCGGGATTGCTGGTGCGCCCGACGACCGGATGGAAGGTGAGCTTCGCCGTGGTGCCGATCAGCGACTTGAGCTCGGCGGCCGAGCCGATGCCCGGCACCTGGATCAGGATGCGGTCCTCGCCCTGCCGCTGGATCGTCGGCTCGCGCGTGCCGACCTCGTCGACACGGCGGCGGATGATCTCGAGCGACTGCTGCATGGTGCGGTCATCGGTCGCGGCCTTCTCGGCCTCCGAAAGCTGGACGGTGAGCACGTCGTTGCGCGCTGAGACCGCGATGTCGCGCTCTCCCGCGGAGGTCAGCGACACGACCGGAGAGCCGAGCGCCCGCACCGCCGAGAGCGCGGCCTCCATGCCCTCGGGCCGGGAGACACGGACCCGCAGCTCGCCGGCCGGCGCATCGACCCGGCGGATCGTCCCGATCTGGTCGCGCAGGTCGCGCAGCGCGTCGCGCACCTCGGGCCAGAGCGCGTCCATGCGCGCGGCATAGACCTCCTCGACCTCGACCTCGCCCAGAAGATGCGCCCCGCCCCGCAGGTCGAGCCCGAGGTTGACGAGGTTCGAGGGCAGGAAGGAGGGCCAGGCGTCGCGCGCGGCGATCCGCTCGTCCGTCTCCCCGGCCGCCTCGATCGCGGCCACCGCGTCGTTATGGCCCTCCACCCGCGGGTAGAAGGCGTTCGGAAGCGCGGCGATCAGCCCGAGGGCGACGAGGCCCCAGATGACGATCCGTTTCCAGAGAGGGATTTGCAGCATGATACGAGCCCGAGCGAGTGGTCTTCAAATGGGAAAGGCCCGCGTCGCGCGGGCCTTCGGTCTGTCGCGTGCGCCTCAGGAGGCGGCGGGTTCGGTCTTCGACACGACGCCGGCGAGGGTGCCTTTCTGGACGCGGACCTTCACGCCCTCGGCGATCTCGATCTCGACCAGCCCGTCCTCGCGCACCTTCGTGACCTTGCCGAGGATGCCGCCCGAGGTCACCACCTCGTCGCCGCGCCGCACCGCCTCGATCATCGCCTTGTGCTCCTTCATCTTCTTCTGCTGCGGCCGGATCATGAGAAAATACATGATCACGAAGATGAGGATCAGCGGAAGGAACTGAAGGATCGGATTGGCGGCGCCTCCGGCACCTGCGGCCTGAGCGTAAGCTGGGGTCACGAACATCTGTTGTTGGTCCTTTTCCTGGGTCAGGGAGCGGCCCCTCGCCGCCCCCGAAGTCGCCGCGCACCCTATAGGGGGCCGTGCGGCTTGGCAAGCAAGCCGGCACCGCTTTCACGCGGCTGTCAACGGCGGCGCACCGGGCCCCGGCCCGCCGCCTCAGGCAAAGCGCCCGCCGCGCTCGATCACCTTGATTTTATAGCCGTCGGGATCGGAGATGAAGAAGAACTTCGCGACGCGCGCACCGGCAGGGGCGAAATCCACGATCCCGCCGGGCTCGAGCCCCGCCGCCGTCATGCGCGCGTGCTCCGCCGCGAGATCGGCGACCGAGACCGCGAAATGCCCGTAGCCGTCGCCGAGGTCATAGGGCGCCTGCCGCCCCTTGTTCACCGTCAGCTCGAGCTCGAAGCCGCTCTCCGCGTTCGACAGGTAGATCAGCGCGAACTCCGGGAAGTCGAGCTTTTCGGCCACGGTGAGCCCGAACGCCGCCTCGTAGAACTGCCGCGAACGGGTCTCGTCGAGGACGCGGATGCAGGAATGGATGGCCTTGGCCATGGCGGATCTCCCTCTGGAACGCTGCGCCCCGCAGGATGCCACACCCGCCGCGCGGCGCAAGGGGGCGGCGCAATCTCCCCTTCCCCTCCCCCCGCGTTTTCGGCCATAACGCGCGCGACGGACCACCCACAGACCAGCCAACGAGGACGAGACGAGATGCACGACATCAAGGCCATTCGCGAGAACCCGGACGCATTCGACGCCGCCATGGCGCGGCGGGGGCTGTCGGGCGTGTCCTCCGAGGTGCTCGCCATCGACGAGGCGCGCCGGGCGCGGATCCAGGCCGCCGAGGAGGCGAAGGCCGACCAGAACAGGGCCTCCAAGGAGGTCGGCGCGGCAAAGGCACGGGGCGACGAGGCCGAATTCGAACGGCTGCGCGCGCTCGTCGCCGCCAAGAAGGAGGAGGTCGCCCGCCTCGGCGAGGAGGCGAAGGCGGAGGATGCCCGCCTCACCGGGCTTCTGATGGGCCTGCCGAACGTCATGTATGACGACGTGCCCGAGGGCGCGGACGAGGAGGACAACGTGGAGATCCGCCGCTGGGGCGAGCCCCGCCGCTTCGATTTCGCGCCGAAGGAGCATTACGAGATCGCCGGCGTCAGACCCGGCATGGATTTCGAGACGGCGGCGAAACTGTCGGGCGCGCGGTTCGTGCTCCTGTCGGGGGCGGTCGCGCGGCTGCACCGGGCGCTGGCGCAGTTCATGCTCGACACCCATATCGACAAACACGGGCTGACGGAGACGATGACCCCCGTGCTCGTGCGCGAGGACATGCTCTATGGCACCGGACAGCTTCCGAAATTCGGGGAGGACAGCTACCGGACCACGGACGGCTGGTGGCTGATCCCCACCGCCGAGGTCACGCTGACCAATATCGTCAACGACGTCACCGTGGATGAGGACGACCTGCCCCGCCGCTACGTGGCCGACACGCAATGTTTCCGCTCCGAGGCGGGCAGCGCCGGGCGCGACACCGCCGGGATGCTGCGCCAGCACCAGTTCGAGAAGGTCGAGATGGTCTCCGTCACCCGCCCGGACCAGAGCGAGGCGGAACATGCCCGCATGACCGACTGCGCGCAGAACATCCTCGAGGCGCTGGAGCTGCCCTATCGCACCGTGGTGCTGTGTTCGGGCGACATCGGCTTCGGCGCGAAACGCACCCATGACATCGAGGTCTGGCTGCCCGGACAGGACAGGTATCGGGAGATCTCCTCCGTCTCGACCTGCGGCGATTTCCAGGCGCGGCGGATGAACGCGCGCTTCAAACCGAAGGACGGCGGCAAGCCCGAATTCGTCCACACGCTGAACGGCTCCGGCCTCGCGGTGGGGCGCACGCTCATCGCGGTGCTGGAAAACGGCCAGAACGCGGACGGATCGGTGCGCCTGCCCGCGGTGCTCGCGCCCTATCTCGGCGGCAAAACCACGCTCACCGCGGAGGGCGCGCTCGCCTGAGCCTGCCCTCCCCGTCCGGCCGCGCGGCCGGACGGCAGGACAGGCGGCGTCCCGCACGGAGGCCAGCCGCATTTTCCGTGAACCATTTCAGGCGCCGCGACGTTGATTTTGCAACGAAAGGACCACGCATGCGCATGAAGGCCATTTTCGCGTTTGTCGCCGCCCTCGCGTTCGCCGTCGCAGGGCCGCTGCTAGCGCCCGATTTCCGCGGCTATCGACCGCACGACTTCCCGGTTCCCCAGCTCAACGCCCCGATCCAGCCCGCGCGCTATGCCTTCGCCATCTGGGGCGTGATCTATGTCTGGCTCGTCGTCTCCACGGGATTCGGCCTGCTCCGGCGCCACAGCGCGGAGGACTGGGACGCGCATCGCTGGCCGCTCATCGCCGCGCTCGTGATCGGCACGCCCTGGCTCACGGTCGCGACCCTCTCGCCGCTGCTGGCGACGATCATGATCTTCGTCATGCTGGTCTGCGCGCTGGTCGCGCTGGAGAAATCGCCCGTGCTCGATCCCTGGCTCGCCCGCGCGCCGATCGCCCTCTTCGCAGGCTGGCTCACCGCGGCGGCCTTCGTCTCCCTCTCGCTCATCGGCTCGGGCTACAAGATCATCTACGGCCAGATCGGCTGGGCCTATTTCGGCATGCTCGGCGCGCTGATCTTCGCCGTCGTCGGCTGCCGGATGCGGCCCGACGCGCCGCTCTATCCGGTGGGCGTCGCATGGGGGCTCCTGGGCATCGCGGTCAACAACTGGAACGACCGCTGGGGCATCGTGGCGGTGGCGCTGCTCTCGGTGCTCTGGCTGCTGGCCTACGCGCTCCGGGGCTGGCGCCGGCACGAGATGGAGCCGTTTCACGGCTGACCGGATTCCGCGCCGGGAGCGCCGCCCGCGACGCCGCGCAGCGCGGGGGCCTGTTCCCGCACCATCCGCCGCCCGTCGACGATCGCCCGCTCCGCCTCCTGGAAATCGAACACCGTCATGTCCCGCAGGTTGGCCGAGAGGAGCACCTGCGGCGGCTCCCCGGCGAGGCGCGCGCGGCGGATGTGGTCGGTCATGATGTCGATCGAGGCGGAGAGCACCTCGAGATAACCCGGCCCCTGCGGCTTTCCGGTCTCCGGCGGCGGGGCGAACAGCGCCCGCGCCGCCTCCGGCAGATAGGCCTGGAACCCGCTGAGGCCGTCGGACCGCTCGGGCGGTTCCGGCGCGCGCCAGAACCGGCCGTCGAGCCGGGCGTTGGGGTTGGAGGCGATGATCGCCTCCGCGCCGAGCGCCCGCGCAAGGCTCACCGGCACCGGATTGACCATGCCCCCGTCGATCAGCCAGCGCGACTGATGGTAGAGCGGCGCGATCACCCCCGGCATGGAGACGGAGGCACGCACCGCGAGCGCGAGCGATCCCTCGCGCAGCCAGACTTCCCGCCCGGTCTCCAGATCGGTCGCGACCGCGGCGAAGGGAACCGGCAGGTCCTCGATCCGCTCGGGCAGCCCGATCTCCTCGAGCAGCGCGAGGATTTCCCGCCCCTGAATGAGGCCGCCGCCGGAAAACCCGAGATCGAGCAGGGCCAGCCGCGAGAAGGAGCGGCGCGACACCGCGCGCATCCACGCTTCGAGCTGGTCGAGCCGTCCGGCGGCCCAGGCCGCCCCGACGAGCGCGCCCATGGAACAGCCCGCGACGAGGCCGGGCACGATGCCCATCTCCTCGAGTTCCCTCAGCACCCCGATATGGCACAGGCCGCGCGCGCCGCCCGAACCGAGCGCGAGGCCGATCGTTCCCCGGTTGTCCGCTGTCATTGCCCCGGATCTCCCTCTTCCCGCGCCAGCGCGCGCCCGGCCAGTTCGAGCACCTGGTCGGAACGGGCGCATCCGGCAATCTCGGCCTGGGTGAACCACCCCGCCTCCAGCGCGTCATCGCCCGCCGCCACCGTTCCGTCAAGATAGCGGCAGGCGACGGCGACGAGAAGGAAATGATGCGTCACCCGCCCCTCCTCCTCCCGCGCGATCACCTCCACATGGTCGAGGATGCCGCCCGCCGCGCCGCGCACGCCGGTTTCCTCCGACAGCTCACGCTCGGCGGCGCGCGCCAGCGGCTCGCCCCATTCGACATGGCCGCCCGGAAAGCCCCAGAGCCCGGCGTCGGGCGGGTTGGCCCGGCGCACCAGCAACAGCCGATCGCCTGCGCGGCAGACGGCGAGCACCGCGAGCTTCGGACGCGCGCTCACTCCGCCGCCCGGCGTTGCGCGGCCTTCTCGAGCATCGGGCGCAGGTAGCGTCCGGTATGGCTCGCCTCCACCGCCGCGACATCCTCCGGCGTGCCGGTCGCCACGATCCGCCCGCCGCCGTCGCCGCCCTCCGGCCCGATGTCGATGATATGATCGGCGGTCTTGATCACGTCGAGATTGTGCTCGATCACCACGACCGTGTTGCCCTGCTCGACCAGCTCGTGCAGCACCTCGAGCAGCTTGCGCACATCCTCGAAATGCAGGCCGGTGGTGGGCTCGTCGAGGATGTAGAGCGTGCGCCCCGTGGAGCGTTTCGACAGCTCCTTGGACAGCTTCACCCGCTGCGCCTCCCCGCCCGACAGCGTCGTCGCCTGCTGCCCGACCTTGATATAGCCGAGGCCCACGCGCATCAGCGCATCCATCTTCTCGCGGATCGAGGGCACCGCCTTGAAGAACTCCTGCGCATCTTCGACCGTCATATCAAGAACGTCGGCTATGCTCTTGCCCTTGAACTGGATTTCCAGGGTCTCGCGATTGTAGCGCTTGCCCTTGCAGGTCTCGCATTCCACATAGACGTCGGGCAGGAAATGCATCTCGATCTTGATCACGCCATCGCCCTGACAGGCCTCGCAGCGCCCGCCCTTGACGTTGAAGCTGAACCGCCCCGGCTTGTAGCCCCGCGCCTTCGCCTCCGGCAGGCCGGCGAACCAGTCGCGGATCGGGGTGAAGGCGCCGGTATAGGTCGCGGGGTTCGAGCGCGGCGTGCGCCCGATCGGGCGCTGGTCGATGTCGATCACCTTGTCGAGATGTTCGAAGCCGCGGATCGTCTCGCAGGGCGCGGGCGTCTCCCGCGCGCCGTTCAGCTTCATCGCGGCGTTCTTGTACAGCGTCTCGATGGTCAGCGTAGACTTGCCGCCGCCCGATACCCCGGTCACCGCCACGAATTTCCCGAGCGGGAATTCCGCCGTCACGGTCTTGAGGTTGTTGCCGGTCGCCCCCACCACGGTCAGCACCTTGCCATTGCCCGCGCGGCGTTCGGCGGGCACCGCGATCTCCCGCGTGCCGGCGAGGTACTGCCCGGTGAGGGAGGCAGGATCGGCCTCGATCTCTCCCGGCGTGCCGCGCGCGACCACGACGCCGCCATGCACACCCGCGCCGGGGCCGAGGTCGAAGACGTAATCGCTTTCGCGGATCATGTCCTCGTCATGCTCGACCACGATCACCGTGTTGCCCTGGTCGCGCAGGTTCTTCAGCGTCCCGATCAGCCGGTCGTTGTCACGCTGGTGCAGCCCGATGGAGGGTTCATCGAGCACGTAGAGCACGCCCTGCAAGCCGCTGCCGATCTGGGAGGCGAGCCGGATGCGCTGGCTCTCCCCGCCTGAAAGCGTGCCCGCGTTGCGGCTCATCGTCAGGTATTCGAGGCCGACGTTGTTGAGGAACCCGAGGCGTTCGCGGATCTCCTTGACGATGGCGCGGGCGATCTCCTGTTTCTGCGGCGTCAGGCTGTCCATCACGCCGAGCGTCCAGGCATAGGCTTCCCGGATCGACTTCTCCACCACCTGACCGACATGCAGCAGGCTGTCCTCTCCGCCTTCGGCAGAGCCGATCTTCACCGCCAGCGCCTCCGGCCGCAGGCGATAGCCGTGGCAATGGCCGCAGGGGCGGTTGTTCTGGTAGCGCTCGAATTCCTCGCGCACCCAGCTCGAATCGGTCTCGCGATAGCGGCGCTCCATGTTGGGGATCACCCCCTCGAAACTGCGCGTGACCTCGTAGACGCGGCCGCCGTCGTCGTAGCGGAATTTGATCTCCTCCGGCCCGGAGCCGTGGAGGAACACCTTCTGCACCTTTTCCGGCAGCTTGTTCCACGGCGTCGAGACCTTGAACCCATAATGTTTCGCCAGCGCCTCGATGGTCTGGAGGAAATAGGGCGTCTTGCCCTTGCGCCAGGGCGCGATGGCCCCGTCCGCGATCTTCAGCGCCGCATCCGGGACCACGAGGCGTTCGTCGAAGAACAGCTCGACCCCGAGCCCGTCGCAATGCGGACAGGCCCCGAAGGGCGCGTTGAAGGAAAAGAGCCGCGGCTCGATCTCCGGGATGGTGAAGCCCGACACCGGACAGGCGAAGTTTTCCGAAAACGTGATGCGCTCCGGCTCCCCCTCCCCCTCGCGCGGCGCGGTCTCGAGGATGGCGATGCCGTCGGCAAGGTCGAGCGCGGTGCGCAGGCTGTCGGCGAGCCGCGTCTCGAGCCCCTCGCGCACCACGATGCGGTCCACCACCACGTCGATGTTGTGGCGGAACTTCTTGTCGAGCGTGGGCGGTTCGTCGAGCTCGTAGAAGGCGCCGTTCACCTTCACCCGCTGGAAGCCCTGCTTGCGCAGCTCGAGGAATTCCTTGCGATATTCGCCCTTGCGGTCGCGCACGATGGGGGCGAGCAGGTAGCCGCGCGTCCCCTCCGGCAGCCGCATGGTGATGTCCACCATGTCCTGCACCTGCTGCGCCTCGATCGGCAGCCCGGTCACGGGGGAATACGGCGTGCCGGCGCGGGCGAAGAGCAGGCGCAGGTAATCGTAGATCTCCGTCACCGTTCCGACGGTCGAGCGCGGGTTCTTCGAGGTGGTCTTCTGTTCGATGGAGATGGCGGGGCTGAGGCCGGAAATGTGGTCCACGTCCGGCTTGCCCATCATGTCGAGGAACTGGCGGGCGTAGGCCGAGAGGCTCTCGACATAGCGGCGCTGGCCCTCGGCATAGATCGTGTCGAAGGCGAGCGAGGACTTGCCCGACCCCGACAGGCCGGTGATGACCACAAGCTCGTCGCGCGGGATGTCCACATCCACGCCCTTCAGGTTGTGCTCGCGCGCGCCGCGCACCTCGATGAATTTCAGCTCGGCCATTCTGGACCACCCCTTGTCTGCGGGCCGGGGCCGCCCCGGTCCCGGCAGTTCCTATCTAGTCGAGCGCCTGCGCCGATCCAACAGGAAAATGAGAACGGAACGGGAACCCGCCCACCCCCGCCCGATTTTGCGGCAGGGCCGGGCCGGACCGCGCCGGACGGCGGGAGGACGTCGCGGAGGCAAGACGCCGCCGGGGTGCCGGACAGGCCGGGCGAAAGCCGGGGCGACGCCCGGTTTGCCGGGAAGCGGCGGGGAAGGCGCGTGCCGATCGGGCTGCGCGACAGGGCGGCAAC
The DNA here is from genome assembly GCF_000819565.1 of Celeribacter indicus. Classification (NCBI taxonomy): domain Bacteria; kingdom Pseudomonadati; phylum Pseudomonadota; class Alphaproteobacteria; order Rhodobacterales; family Roseobacteraceae; genus Celeribacter; species Celeribacter indicus. Next base: position 1,621,998 of record NZ_CP004393.1, on the reverse strand, counting down.
GGGATCCTTGCGGAGGCCGGCGCCGGGCGCCTATTCCGCCGCCTCGGAGACCGTGCCCTCGAATTTCGCGCCGTCCGGGCGGGTCACCGTATCGGCGGAGGAGGCGTCGGGCCCCATGTAGAAGCGCCGCCGCGCCGTGAAGCGACCGGCGATGAAGCGCATGAATTCCGTGACGCGCGGCACATGGCGCAGGTCGGGATGGGTCAGCACCCAGATCGGGACGTGGTCGGTCAGCGCAAGCTCCGGCACGCGCACGAGGGCCGGATCGCTTTCCCCGAGGAAATGCGCGGTGCGGACCATGCCGACCCCCTGCCGGGCGAGCGCGAGCGCGGTCACCATGTCGTCGGTGCGCATCGCGACGCGGCAGTTCGGCAGGTCGGAAAACAGCCCGGCCGGATTGGTCGAGGCCCAGGCGAGAAAGGCGATATAGGGCAGCCGGGTCTCGTTGTCGCGCCCCTCGAGCACGTCGCGATATTCCTCGATGAAGGCGGGGGAGGCGAACCATCCGGCCCGCTGCTGCGTCACCATCCGGCCCCAGAGGCTTTCCTCCGGCGAATGGGTGACCCGGATCGCCACATCGGCCTCGCGCCGGTGCAGGTTGAGCACTTCGGTCGCGCCGAGGATCTGGAGGTCGATGGCCGGGTGCAGTTCCTTGAACGCCTTCACGTCCTCGGCGAAATGGTTCTCCGCGACGAGCGGCGGGATCGTGACCTTCAGCTCGCCCTCCTCGGTCTCGTCGCGCGCGGCGAGCGCCATGTCGAGCGCGACCATCCGCGCCTCCACCTCCTCGGCATGGGCGATGGCGACCTGCCCCGCCTCGGTCGGCTGGAGCCCGGAGGCGAGGCGCGTGAAAAAGCGCACGCCGGCGGCCTCCTCGGCCTTCGCGAGCTGGCGCGAGACGGTGGCATGGTTCACGCCCAGCACCCGCGCCGCGCCCGACAGTCCGCCCTCGCGCGCCACGGCGAGGATATATCTCAGAGAATCCCAGTCAGTCATGCCGCGCAGATTACATGACCTTCATTTTCGCACAAGAGGGGCGCAGATAATATCACCCATGCAGCAGGCGACGGGGCTGCGGGTCATCTGTGCGCGGATGCGGAGCTCAGGCGGCGGGGGCCTCCACGCGCCAGCGCGGGAAGGTGGCGTTCATCGGCATGGGAACGGCGCCGAAGAGCAGCGAAACCAGCACGAGGACCACGACCGCCGGCCCGCGAAAACGCAGCCGGTGGACGGGCGCGATGCCTTCGAGCAGCGCCGCCGCCTCCTCCCGCCGGGACAGCGGCACGCAGACCGGCATGCCGCCCAGCGCCACGGCGAGATGCGGCACATTGCGGTGATGCTGGCTGTGCAGCAGGACGAGCGGGATGTCCGTCGCTCCGAAGGCGGCCTCCAGCAGGGCCACATCGGCCGCCCCCATGGCGCGGCCGATCTCGACGAGCGGCTCCCGCCCGGAACGGCCATCCCGCGTCACCGCACCGGACATGCCTCAGATATGCAGCGCCCGGCCATAGGCGGCGAGCACCGCCTCGTGCATCATCTCCGACATGGTCGGATGCGGGAAGACCGTCTCGATCAGCTCCTCCTCCGTGGTCTCGAGCGTGCGGCCGATGACATAGCCCTGGATCATCTCCGTCACCTCCGCGCCCACCATATGCGCGCCCAGAAGCTCGCCGGTCTTCGCGTCGAAGACGGTCTTCACCAAGCCCTCGGCCTCGCCCATGGCGACCGCCTTGCCGTTGCCGATGAAGGGGAACTTGCCGACCCTGATCTCATGGCCCGCCTCGCGCGCCTTCTCCTCCGTGAGGCCGACGGAGGCGACCTGGGGATGGCAATAGGTGCAGCCCGCGATGCTGCCCGGCTTGATCGGATGAACCTTTTCCCCGGCGATCAGCTCGGCCACCATCACGCCCTCGTGGCTCGCCTTGTGCGCGAGCCAGGGCGCGCCGGCGATGTCGCCGATGGCATAGAGCCCCTCGACGCCCGTGCGGCAATAGTCGTCGGTGACGACATGGGTGCGGTCGATCTTCACCCCCGCCTCCTCGAGCCCCAGCCCCTCGACATTGCCGACGATGCCGACGGCGGAGATCACCGTGTCGAATTCCTCCGTCGTGGTCTTTCCGCCCGCCTCGAGATGGGCCGTGACCTTGCCCTTCGCCCGGTCCAGCGTCTTGACCGTGGTCTTTTGCAGGATCTTCATCCCCTGTTTCTCGAACTGCTTCTTCGCGAAGGCGGAGATGTCCTTGTCCTCGACGGGAAGCACGCGGTCCATCACCTCGACCACCGTCGTGTCGGCGCCGAGCGTGTTGTAGAAGCTCGCGAATTCGATGCCGATCGCGCCCGAGCCGATGACGAGCAGCTTCTTCGGCATCCGCGACGGTTTCAGCGCGTGGCGATAGGTCCAGACGAGATCGCCATCCGCCTCGAGCCCCGGCAGTTCCCGCGCCCGCGCGCCGGTGGCGACGATGATGTTCTTCGCCGTCAGCGTCTCCGTGCCCTTGTCGGTGCGGACCTCGACCCTGCCCTTGCCTGCGAGTTTCGCCTCGCCCATCACCGCCGTGACGCCGTTCTTCCTGAACAGCGACTTGATCCCGCCGTTCATCTGCGCGGCCACCTTGCGCGAGCGGTCGACCACGGCATCGAGGTCGAAGCCGATCTTCTCCGCCGACAGGCCGAATTCCTTCGCCCTGTGCATCATGTGAAAGACTTCGGCGGAGCGCAGCAGCGCCTTGGTCGGGATGCAGCCCCAGTTGAGGCAGATCCCGCCGAGGCTCTCGCGTTCGACACAGGCGACCGTCAGCCCGAGCTGCGCCGCCCGGATCGCGGCGACATAGCCGCCGGGGCCGGACCCGATCACGATGAGGTCGAAGTTCCTGTCTGCCATGAGATCCTCCCGCAGGTCCCGGATTGAAATTAGTTTGACACTAAACTATCCCGAATTTCGGGGCAACGGGAAGGCGGAGGAATGTCCGAAAGCCTGTGTCCCGCGCAGCGCATAGCTAGCCCGGACACAGGGTCGTTCAAGCGGCGGAGGCTCAGGCGGCCTCGGCCTCGTTGAGGGTCTTCAACAGCGCGTCATACCCGCCCCCGTCGAGGAATTTCACCTCGAGCGCGGTGCTGTGCCGCGTCAGCGCATCGTTGCGGTAGGGGAAGCGGCCGAACTGGCGGATCACCTCGCGATGCGCCCGCGCGTGGCGCAGGTTGTCGCCCTGCCCCGGCAGGCGGTCGTGCATGAGCCGCACGCAGCGGTCCTGATCCGTGAGGCATTCCGAATGCATCAGCGGCAGGTAGAAGAACTGCCGCGCCGGCGGGTCGATGCGCATGTCCCAGCCCTTGTCGATCGCGGCCTTGGCGGCGGCGAGCGCCTGGCGGTCGGAGGCAAAGGCCCTGCCCTCGTCGCGGAACATGTTGCGCGGCATCTGGTCGTTGAGGATGACATAGGCGAGCGCCCCGGACGGATAGGTCAGCCAGAGCGAATAGGCCCCGTCCTGCGCCTTTTGCCATGTCGCGAGAAATCCGTCGCGGATGCGCCGGTCGAGCGCCGCCTCCGCCTTGTACCAGTTCGCCGGGCCGAGCTCGTCAAGCCAGAAGGCGAGAATCTCCTCCGGGGATTTCTGCGTGTCGAGAACCTGCGGTTGCGCCATCATATGCTCCTCTGGACGGCCTTGCCTTTGACAAAACGGTTACACCCATGATCGGTGGGCGCAAGTAAATTATCCGAAACTGCGACGCGATTTTACATTTGTTGCGCGCTAACGTCATACGCTAACATCACGCGAGGTTACCGTTCTGAAGCATCGCTCGCCTCGTCGGCGCGTTCGATGGCGACTTCCTGCGCGACCTCCGCGGCCACCGGAGAGGCCGAGGGCATGATCGGCACATAGGAGGACGTGTCCTCGACCGGCACGGCGGCGCGGCGGGTCATGCGCCAGAGCGCGTAGAGCGCGACGGCGCCCATCAGCACCGCCTGCATCAGCCAGTAGCCGCGCGGACCCACGGCGCCCAGCAGCCAGCCGGCGACGATCGGTCCGCCCACCGCGCCGACACCGTTGATGAACAGCAGCCCGCCGGAGGAGGAGGCCATGTCCTCGGGGTTCAGATAGTCGTTCGTATGCGCGATGAGCAGGGAATAGAGCGGGTTGGCCATCCCGCCGGCGATGAAGGCGACGCCGAGCGCGAGATAGTAGGAACCGGGCAGCAGCATTCCCCCGACGCAGGCCAGCGCCCCCACGCCCGCCGCACCGAGGATCACCTGGCGGCGGTCCATATGGTCGGAGATCCAGCCGATCGGGATCTGGAAGGCCACCGCCCCCACGTAGATCGCGGCGATGAAGCTCGAGAGCTGCGGCAGGCTGAATCCGGCCTGCGAGGCATAGACCGAGGCCATCGCCATCTGCGCGGCGAAGACACCGCCCATGAGGAACATGCCGACACATCCCAGCGGCGAGACGCGGAACAGCTCCCGGAGCGTCATCGGCTTGGAGGTCTCGAAGGCGGGCGTCGGCGTCACCGACAGCAGGATCGGCGCGATGGAGACGGAGACGAGGACCGAGGGCACGATGAACAGCACGAAGCCCGAGGGATCGCCCTGCGACAGGATCCACTGTGCGAGGATGATGCCGGACATCTGCACGAGCATATAGGCCGACAGCGCCTTGCCGCGCACCTCGTTGGAGGCGGCGTTGTTCAGCCAGCTCTCCGAGGTGACGTAGACGCCGGAGAAGCAGAAACCCAGCAGCACGCGCAGCGCCGTCCAGATCCACGGATCGGTGACCACCGGAAAGAGGATGAGCGCGGCGGAGATGAAGGAGGCGAGTGCCGCGAAGACCCGCACATGCCCGACCCGTCGGATCAGGATCGGCGCCATGCGCGACCCGCCGAGGAAGCCCGCGAAATAGCCCGACATGACAACCGAGATCTCGAGCGTCGAGAATCCCTCGAGCACCCCGCGCACACCGAGCAGCGAGCCCTGAAGACCGTTGCCGATCATCAGCAGGAGGATGCCCGCGAGCAGCGGCGCGGAGGATCTGAGAACCTGGTTCATGATCCTGCCCTGCCAGATTCGCGGAGAGGGGGAAAGCCGGAGCGGACCGTCCGGTCAAAATTCGGCCGGGCGCGGCCGCGCTCACGCCCCCTGCGGCAGGAGCAGGGAGGAATCGCCATAGGAGAAGAAGCGGTATTTCTCCGCCACCGCGTGATCGTAGACCTCCCGCATCCGCTCGCGCCCCATCAGCGCCGAGACGAGCATCAGGAGCGTCGATTTCGGCAGGTGGAAATTGGTCATCAGCGCGTCGGTCATGCGGAACGTGTAGCCCGGCGTGATGAAGATGTCGGTCTCCCCCAGGAAGGGCGCGATCCGCCCCGGCTCGGGCGCGGCGCTCTCGATCAGCCGGAGCGCGGTGGTGCCGACGGGGATCACCCGCCCGCCCGCGGCCTTCGTCGCGTTGATCTCGGCGGCGGCGCGCTCCGTCACCTCGCCCCATTCCGAATGCATCCGGTGCTCGGACACATCGTCGACCTTGACGGGAAGGAAGGTTCCGGCCCCGACATGCAGGGTCACGTAGGTGAACTCCACCCCCATCCGCGCCAGCGCCTCGAGGAGCGGCTCGTCGAAATGCAGCGACGCGGTCGGGGAGGCGACCGCGCCGAGCGTCTTCGCCCAGACCGTCTGGTAATCCACCTTGTCCTGGCTGTCGGCCTTGCGCTTCGCCTCGATATAGGGGGGCAGCGGCATGGATCCCGCCTCCGCGAGCGCGCGATCGAAATCCCCGCCCGCGAGGTTGAAGGCGACCACGGCCTCGCCGTCCTCCTTCGCGACCAGCACGGCAGAGAGAGCGTCGGAGAACCGCACCGTCTCGCCCTCGCGCAGCTTCTTCAGCGGCTTGACGAGCACCCGCCACTGTCCCGCCTCCGCCTGCGGCTCCAGCAGCGTGACCTCGATCCGCGCCTCGCGGTAGCCTTCCGCCGTGTCGCGCCCCCGCGTGCCGGTGAGCCGCGCCGGCAGCACCTTCGTGTCGTTGAGCACGAGCCGGTCTCCGGGCCGGAACCAGCGGGTGAGATCGGTCACCGTCCCGTCATGGATCGCATCGGGCGTGGCGACCAGCAGCCGCGCGGAGGAACGCGGCTTCGCGGGCCGGGTCGCGATCAGCGCCTCGGGCAGGTCGAAATCGAAATCGGACAGTTTCATGGACGGCGCCTCGCCTCATCGGGGTTGTCCGGCGGGCTTCCTGCGGAAGATGTCCCGCATCGCGCCGGGGGTCAGGATCGAGAGCGGATTCACTCCGACCGACGGGGCCGTCGCCGGTCCCGTGAGCGTATAGGTGAAGCCGAACAGCCCCTCGCCCCTGCGCGAGACGATCTGACCGAGCGCGTTGAGGAAATAGACCGGGGAGATGACCCCCTGGAAGTCCACCGTATTCGCGGCCGTGTCATAAAGCCCTTCGAGCGAAATGCCAAGCGACGGTCCCTCCGCCGTGACGCCGCGCAGCGAAAGCCGCCCCGACAGGAGCGTGAAGTCGCCCTGGATGCGGGTGAAGAGGATGCCCCCGCCGCCTGCCATCTGGTCGATGAGCCCGACGACCGAGACGGCGGAGAGCAGTTCGGCCAGCGTCGGCGCGGAATGGACGCGCAGGTTGTCGATCACCACGCGCCCGTCATATCCGGCCTTGCCCGGAAGCGCGGTGAGCGCGGCATAGAGCCGGCCGCCGGTGGCGCGCTCGATCACGCCCGAGGCGGAAATCACCGCGCCGGCATCCTCCGCGCCGAGCGTGATCGTCGGCCCGTAGGTGCCGGGTGTCAGCGTGCCGTTCAGCGTCGCCCGCCCGTTGAGCGCGCCGGTGAACGAGCCGGTGACGCCGCCCTGCGCCGACAGGCGTGCCGAGACGTTGCGCAGCTCCTGCCCCCTGGCCAGGGTCACGCGGTCGAGCCGCGCGGAGATCGGGATCGCCGGCGTCCCGCCGCCGCCCGCGCCGCCGCCGAAGGTCGCGCGCGGCAGGTCGAGCCGCCCGCCCGTCACCTCCACCGCCACCGCTTTTCCCTTGCCCTGCCCCACCACGGCCCCCGCGACGTCGAGCCAGGAGCCGAGCGCGAAGCGTTCGAAGCTCAGCCGGTCGAGCCCGCCGTCCGCGCCGAGGCTCACGCGCCCGCCCTGCGCCTCGAGCCCCGCGCCGCTGAGGCTCAGCTCGGAAATCTCCGGCCGCTCCCCCGCCAGTCCGGCGAGGGTCAGCTGTCCGCGCGTGCCCGGCGGCTTGCCCCAGCCGAGCGGCGGGAAGCTGAGGCGCAGCCCGGCAAGGTCCGAGGTGATCTCGAACCGCGGCGCCTCGCCCTGCCTCAGCGCGACGGAGAGCGCGCCCGCCGCCTCGCCCGCCACCATCCCCTCGGGCAGCACGATCCCGAAGGTGTCGAGCAGCGCCTGGTCGATCGTCACGCGGCCGGCGACATCCGAGCGGCCGCGCTGGTCGGGACCGAACCGCTTGCGCCATTCGCCCGTGACCGCTGCCGTCCCGACCCGTGCCGCGCCCCCGATCGACAGCCCCTCCGGATCGACGTCGAGCGCGAGGCGCTCCGCGCTCAGCACCTGTCCGGGCATGAGCCGGTCGGAGGAGACGTTCTCGAGCGTGCCTTCGAGCGCGAAACCGACATCGGGAAGCGTCAGCTTCTGCACCAGCGGAAAGGCGATGTCGCCCCGGATCTCCGCCGTCCCCTCGGCCACGTCCGGGCCGAAGGGCGCGGCGCGGAGGATGGAAAAGGGCGGTTCGGCCATGAGCGAGAGCCCCGCCTCGATCCGCGAGCGCGTGTGCAGGCCGATCTCCATGCGCGCGGGTTTCGCGGTGATGTCGGGAATGCGCAGCACCGTGCCCGCCACCTCGACCGGACCGCCCTGCGGCGGGGTGATCGTGCCGCCGTCCATCGCGATCGTCATCGCGTTGCCGAAGATCGTGCCATAGCCCCGCCCCTCCGCCACCGGCGGCTGGCTGGCCATGAAGCGCATGTCGAGCCCGTCGAAATCCCAGTCGAGCGCGAAGACCGGGCGGCTCTGTCCCGGCGAGAGGCGCAGCGCGAGGTCGAGGTCGCGATAGGTGGCCGCCGCGATGTTCTGCGCCATCCAGGCGCGGGTCTTCGCGATGGCGGCGGGCGGCCAGAGGCCCAGGAGCTGCGCATTGGTGATCTCGTCGACGGAGAGGTCGAGCGCGGCGTCCCATCCCTCCGGCCCGGCCGCCGCGCGCCCCGACCCCCTGAGCCACAGGTCACCGCGGCCGAGATCGAGCGTGCCCAGGTCGAGGCGGAAGGGCGCCAGCCGCATGCGCACATCGGCAAAGCCGCGGTCGAAGGTCAGGGGCTCGGAAAACAGCCCCTCGGGTGCGACCCGGATCCGGCCGAAGCGCCATTGCCCGGTGAAGCTGCGCGGCCAGACGCCGTCGAACTCGCCCAGCAGGATCTGGCCGCTGCCCTCGATGTCGAGCGCGTCGGTCGCCAGCGTGAACTGCGGGAAGGAAATCCGCTCGCGGTCGGGATCGTAGTCGAAATATCCCTTCGCCCCCTCGAAGGCCAGCGGCGGCGCGCCTTCCTCCGCGACGATCCGGCCGGCGCCGATCTCGAGCGAGCCGGTGTAATCCTCGAGCAGGCCGGTCGCGCCGACCCGGCCGCGCATGCTGGCCGACACCGGCGCGTCCACGACCGACAGGAACGAGAGCGCGGGCGCCTGGAGCGCGAAATCGCGGGTCGGCGCATCCTCCACCGACAGCGACATCGTGGTGGCGAGCGAGCCCTTCTGGGAGGTGAAGCCCATCGCGACGCGGGACAGCTCCTCGGTGCCGTTGAACAGCTCGAAATCGAGTGTGATGTCAATGTCCTGCGGCGTGTTCCTCAGGCTCGCGCCCGCATCCGTCGCCGACCAGATCCGGCCGGAATGCGCGTCCTCGAGCGTCACGGTGATCTCCCGCAGGTCGACGCGGGCGATCGTGGAGAGCGGCTCGGTCGAGAACGCCCGGTCCACCGCCTCGAGCACCTCGGCGGCGGAGCCGACGGAGCCGCGCGCCCCGCCGAAATCGAAGGCGAAGGAACCGTCCGCCCGCCGCCGCACCGTGATCTGCGCCCCCGACACCCGCAGCGCGTCGGGCCGCAGCCGCCCCGCGCGCAGCGCCTCGCGCGACAGAATCGCGCGCAATTCGTTGAGCCGGGCGATCTCCGCCCCCGAGGCGTCGATCAGCCCGACGTTGCGCGCCGTGACGCGGGGGACGAGATTGCGGTCGACCATCGCGACGATCCGGCCGATGGAGACGCGCGGCCCGTTCAGATCGCGGTTGATCTTCGCCTCGATCCGTTCCGTGACGGCATTCGGCAGCACGATGGTGCGCCCGGTCACCGCGAGCACGGCGAAGATCATCGCCAGCGCGAGGATGCCGGCCACCGCCAGCGTCCAGAGGCCGATGCGGTGGGCGCGGCGCCGGCGCGGCCGCGCGGCCGTCCCGCCCTCCGCCGCCCGGTTCCGGGCGCCGGTCTCCCGCTGGTCCTCCTCGTCGGGGTCGATCATTCTTGCCGCTCGTGTTCGTGGGTCGGTTCCATCTTCTCCGAAAGCGGCCTAGAACGAAACCGAAAGCCTGCGCAACGCGTAATGCGCCGGACACCCAACCGAGGAGATGACTTATGCTTGAACCCGGCTCCCCCGCCCCCGATTTCACCCTGCCGCGCGATGGCGGCGGCGAGGTGACCCTCTCCGGCCTGCGCGGACAGAAGGTCGTCCTCTATTTCTATCCCAAGGACGACACGCCCGGCTGCACCACCGAGGCGCTCGACTTCACCGCGCTGAAGGACGAATTCGCCGCCGCCGGCGTCGCGGTCTTCGGCGTCTCCAAGGACAGCGTGACGAAGCACGAGAGCTTCTGCCGCAAGCACAGCCTCGGCATCCCGCTCCTCTCCGACGAGAACGGCACGGTCTGTGAGGACTACGGCGTCTGGGGCGAAAAGCAGATGTACGGCAAGACTTTCATGGGCATCACCCGCGCGACCTTCCTCGTCGACGAGGAGGGGCAGATCGCGCAGGTCTGGCCGAAGGTGAAGGTCACCGGCCATGCCGAAGAGGTGCTCGCGGCGGCGCGCGGATGAGCCAGACGCTGGCGGCGATGGCCGAGGAGGTGCTGCGCACCGCCGACGGGCGCGAGAAGACCGCGCTCTCCCATCGCCATGCCGCGCGCTGGCAGGAGGCACGGGCGGCGGGCACGCCGCCCGCGATCGGCCACGCCGCCCCGCCCGACCGGCCCGCCCGGCCGGCGCGCCCGGACCTGCTCGACCCGCGCGACGTGCCGCGCCGCCGTCCCGGAAGCCCGGAGGGGCGGATCGCGATCCTGCACGCCATCGCCCATATCGAGCTGAACGCCGTCGACCTGCACTGGGACATGGTCGCGCGCTTCACCGGCCTCGACCTGCCCCCCGGCTTCTACGACGACTGGGTGAAGGCGGCCGACGAGGAGAGCAAGCATTTCAACCTCGTCTGCGACCGGCTCGAGGCGATGGGCTCGCACTACGGCGCCCTGCCCGCCCATGCCGGCATGTGGCGCGCGGCCGAGGACACGGCAAAGGACATCATGGGGCGGCTCGCGGTCGTGCCGATGGTGCTCGAGGCGCGCGGGCTCGACGTGACGCCCGGCATGATCCGGATCTTTCAGGGCGCGAAGGATCCCGAGACCGTCGCCGCGCTCGAGGTGATCTATGCCGAGGAGGTCGCCCATGTCGCCTATGGCGCGAAATGGTTCAACTTCCTCTGCGGCCGTCGCGGCATCGACCCGACGGCGGAATTCCACGCCCTCGTGCGCCGCTATTTCCCCGGCGGGACCAAGGCGCCCTTCAACGAGGAAAAACGCGCCGAAGCCGGGATGCCGCCCGACTTCTACTGGCCGCTCGCCGACACGCTTCCGGCCGCGTGGAGCTGAGCGCCACCTGCGGCAGCCTGTCGCACCGCGGGGGCCCTCACCCGATCTCCTTTTTGCGAAAACGGATCAAGACTCGGCAGAAATCTGCCCATTTCATGTGAATTCCGCCAAATCTCCGCCTGTCCGGCCCAGGCGGGGGCAAAAGCGTTGCCCCATGGGGAATCGTCCGGTAACAGGGTCGCGACCGCTTGGGGACGAGGGTCCGGCGCCGCGACAGACGGCGGGGGATCCGACGGGTAATCAAGAAACTCAACGACAACTCCATGCGGATCGGGAACGGGAATTGAGGACGGTTTCAGCCCAGCCATGATGAGAAAGCTCAACCACTTGCTTGAGCGCAGTTTCCCCGAACGCCGGGTGTTTCTGCGCTCCGACAACGACACCCGCTATCTGCGACTGACCCCTGTCACGCAAATCGTCGCCGTCACCGGCACCACGGTCTTCGCGGCCTGGATGATCATCGCCTCGGCGATGCTGCTGATGGACAGCATCGGATCGGGGAACCTGCGCGAACAGGCCGGGCGGGATCTGGTGCTCTTCGAGTCCCGCCTTGCGGAGCTCGCCCACGAGCGCGACATGCGCGCCGAGGAAGCCGCCGCGGCGCAGGCCCGCTTCACCACCGCGCTCGAACAGATCTCCGCGATGCAGTCGCAGCTCCTCGCCTCCGAGGAACGCGTGCGCGAGCTCCAGAAGGGCGTCGACGTGGTCCAGGCCAACCTGCTCGAGACGATGGACGAGCGCGACGAGGCGCGGGCCGCCGAGGCCACGCTCCAGGCCCGGCTCACCGGCGAGGGCGAGGGCGCGGGCGGCATGAGCGCGGACGACATGGAGGATACGGTGGACGTGCTCACCGCGGCGCTCGCCGACACCGCCTCCGAACGCGACGAGATGGCCGTCCATGCCGAGCAGGCGATGAAGATGGCCGAGGTGCTCGAGACCGACCTGAAGCTGATGGAAGAGAAGAACGATCGCATCTTCTCCCAGCTCGAGGATGCGGTGACCGTGTCCGTCGCGCCGCTCGACAAGATGTTCAAGGCCGCGGGCATGGACCCCGACAAGCTGATCGCCACGGTGAAGAAGGGCTATTCCGGCCAGGGCGGCCCGCTCACGCCGATCACCTTCTCCACCAAGGGCGGCATGGTCGACCCGGATTCGATGCGCGCCAACGCGATCATCGAACGGATGGACGCGCTCAACCTCTACCGCATCGCCGCGCAGAAGGCCCCGTTCTCGCTGCCGCTCAAGAACAGCTTCCGCTACACCTCGGGCTTCGGCCCGCGCTGGGGCCGGATGCACGAGGGCACGGATTTCGCCTCCGCCTACGGCACGCCGATCTACGCCACCGCCGACGGCGTCGTGACCTTCGCCGGCTGGCAGTCGGGCTATGGCCGGCTGGTGAAGATCCAGCACGAGTTCGGCATCGAGACCCGCTATGCCCACCAGTCGCAAATAATGGTGAAAGTGGGGCAAAGGGTCTCGCGCGGAGAGCAAATCGGTGCTATGGGAAATTCCGGCCGTTCCACCGGCACGCATCTTCATTACGAAATCCGCGTGGGTGGCAAGGCCGTCAATCCGATGATCTATATTAAGGCTGCCAACGATGTTTTCTAAAAGCAGAATCAACGAGCCCGGTCCGAAGCAGGGTGAAGAGGCGAAGAAACCCGAGGCAGCGGCGTCCAAGCCCCCCCTGCCGAAGTCTCCGGCCCCCGATTTCGCGCAATCCGCGCCGAAGGCGAAGCCGCCGGCATCGGTTCTGTCGTCCGACCTGACCGTCGTGGGCAACCTCAAGACCTCCGGCGACATCCAGATCGAGGGCACGGTCGAGGGCGACATCCGCGCGCATCTGCTGACCGTCGGGGAAAGCGCCACGATCAAGGGCGAAGTGGTCGCCGACGACGTCGTGGTGAACGGTCGCATCGTCGGCCGCGTGCGCGGCCTCAAGGTCCGCCTGACCTCCACCGCGAAGGTCGAGGGCGACATCATCCACAAGACGATCGCGATCGAGAGCGGCGCCCATTTCGAGGGCTCGGTGCAGCGCGCCGACGATCCGCTCGGTGGCGCGAAGGCGGCGTCGGCCGCGCCGGCCTCCGCAACCGCACCGCAAGCCGAGTGAGCCAGGCGCATTCGCAGCATGAGAGGCGGCCCCACGGGTCGCCTTTTTCGTTCCGGAGAGACAGACACAGATGACGGCCGAAGCCCTGCGCCAGCTCGAGAAGGTCCAGAACCTCTACATGTCCGATTTCCGCATGGGCCGGAGCAACGAACGCCGCCTCACCGCCGTGTTCGACGAAGGTGTCGCGGGCGAGCCCGAGCAGCTTCTGACCGGGAATTCGGTGATCGATGGGCTGCTCGGCGGCGCGAATGTCATCGAGGTCCGCCCCGGCTCGCGCCGCTTCACCCTGCGGTTCGACGAGTACGTGTCCTTCAAGATCACCGAAGAGATCTTTTCGCGCCACGAGGACACGCCCGCCCCCGCGAGCCTGTTCCGCGAGAATCCCTCCGCCGTCTTCCTGCGCCATGTGAAGGAATGGACGATCTACGAGGATTACCACGAGGATCGCCTGCACCATTATTGCGTCGCCGCGCTCAACCATGTGCTCGAGGTGGTGACCACCGTGCCGCCCACCGTACAGATGCGGATCCTCACCGAGGACGACCTGCGGGAGTGACATCCACCCCTCTCCCGGCGTCGGACTTTCGTCGGATCGACCTCGGCGCCGCGTCGGACCCTCTTCGGGCGTCCCTGCGCCGCCGCGACCGGCCCTGACGCCTGCCGGCCACCCGGCCCGCGCCCTCCCGGCGCACCGCCCCGGCCTTCCCCTCCGCGCCGCCCGCGCTGACGCCCCCTCCGTCCGACCCGCGCCCTGCACACCCGTCTCCGCGCCGCGGCATTCCTGTCCGACGGTCGCCCCGCCCCTGCGCTCCGCCGCCTTGTGCCCGGCCGCCGCCTTCGCCATTCTGGCGCCACGCCCAACCGGACCCAGGATGCCCATGCCCACACCGTCCTCCCCATCCGCCGCCGCCCCCGGCCGGTCCGGCCCGCTCCAGGCGGGCAATTCCGGCGGCATCCTGTTCATGGTGCTCGCCATGGCCTGTTTCGCGCTCGAGGACATGGCGGTGAAGCGCATCGCCGAAACCCTGCCCGTGGGCGAGCTGCTCGTGCTCTTCGGCCTCGGCGGCATGGCGGTCTTCGCCGCCCTCACGCGGGCCCGCGGCGAGCGGCTCCTGCATCCGGCGATGCTGTCGCGGGTGATGCTCCTGCGCGCGGTGTTCGAGGTGGCCGGGCGGCTGTTCTTCACCCTCTCGCTCGCGCTCGCCGCGCTCTCCACGACCTCGGCCATCCTCCAGGCGACGCCGCTGGTGGTCGCGGCCGCCGGGGTGGCGTTCTTCGGCGAACGGGTCACGCCCGGCCGCTGGGCGATCATCGCGCTCGGCTTCGCGGGCGTCCTGCTGGTGATCCGGCCGGGGCTCGACGGGTTCACGCCGCTTTCCATGCTGGCGCTGCTCGGCATGTTCGGCTTTGCCGGCCGCGATCTGGCCACGCGCGCGGCCCCGCCCATCCTGTCCTTCGCCCAGCTCGGGATCACCGGCTTCGCCGCGCTCGTGGTCGCGGGCGCGCTGGTCTCGCCCTCCGGCGACGCCTGGCTCATGCCCTCGCCGGCGGCGCTCGGCTGGCTCGGGTTTGCCATGGCGGTGGGCGTGCTCGCCTATACCGCCCTCACGCTGGCGATGCGCATGGGCGAGATCTCCGTCGTCGCCCCCTTCCGCTATATCCGGCTGCTCTTTGCGATGATCCTCGCCGCGCTGGTCTTCGGCGAACGGCCCGACGCGGCCGAGCTTCTGGGCGCGGCGGTGATCGTCGGCTCGGGCGTGCTGCTGCTCGTGACCTCCCGGCGCCGCCGCTGAGGCTCAGAGCAGCGCGCGGCGGTAGAGATGCCAGGTCGCGTGGCCGAAGACCGGAAGCGCGACGAACAGCCCGAGAAACAGCGGCGCGACGGCCAGAAGCGTCGCCCCCGCGATCAGCGCCGCCCAGAGCGCCATGACCCCCGGATTCTGCCGCACCACGGCGACGGAGACGATCATCGCGGTGACGAAATCCACCTCCCGGTCGAGAAGATGCGGCAGCGAGGTGACGGTGAGCGCGAAGAGCAGGAAGGCGAGCCCGCCCCCCACGGCGAGCTCCGCCGCGATCATGCCGAGCCCCTGCGAGGAGAGGAAGACCTCGTGGCTCGTCGTGATATTCGTCATCACCGACAGCCCCATGAACAGGGCAAAGATCATATGCGCGAGGAAGGACCAGAACAGCACGTAGATCGTGAGGATCGCGCCCATCCACGGGATCTGGCGGTCCTTCTCCGCCTTCACCACGCCGAGGATGCGCGTCCAGTCGAGCGCCGCCCCCGCCTCCATCCGGCGCGAGACCTCGTAGAGGCCGACCGCCGCGAAGGGCGCGAAGAGCGGGAAAGCCAGCGAGAGCGCAAAGGTCCAGAGCACCGTCCCCGCCCCGCTCAGCACGAAGCCGAGGCCGATGGCGACATAGACGGCGGAAAAGAACAGACCGAAGCCGGGCGCGCGGCGAAAATCCTGCCATCCGAGGCCGAGCGCGTCACGCAGATCCGCGAGGGTCAGCTGAGCGATCACCGGAAGCGGCGCCGCCGCGACCGCCTCGGTCTGTTCCATGGGTCTCCTCCCTGCCGGCTCGAGCCGGTCTCGTGGGAGGAATGATGACAAAATGTCGCACCCTGTCAAGCCCCTGACGTCATGCCGCCCGGCGCGGCAGGGGCGGCGTCAGCGGGTGAGGAGGTAGCTCAGCGGCACGATGGAGACCGAGGAGGCCCGCGTCCCGATCGCCCATTCCGCCAGGGCCCGCAGCGTGTCGGGCTTTGCCCGGCCGACGAGCACCACCTTGCCGTCGATCCCGGCGTGGAAGGCGGCCTGGTCGAGAAACCGCTTCATCGCGTCCACATCCTGTCCGCGCCCGTCGAAATCGCGGAAGACCAGCGCCATCGGCGCCTCATCCGCGCGCTGCGCCTCCTGTTCGAGGGCGTTGAGCCCGCGCGGGAAGCTGACGATGCCCCGCCCGCTCTGCCCGGCGCTGGCGACCACCTGGGCCGCGACCTGACGCGAGCTCTGGAAGCTGGCCGAGGGGACGTCGAGAAACCCGATGGAGACCGGCACGAGATCGGCGGCCTGCGACAGCGTCACCGCCGCGTCCTGCGGCGAGGCGCCTTCGGGCAGCGCGACCATCGACAGCACCTCGAGCCCCGCCCCGCGATAGGCCAGCGCGCCCGCGCCCGCCCCGGCCCCGACCGCGTCCACGGCAAGGGCGACCGGGAACGGCAGGGAGGCGAAGGCCGGATCCTCCGGCTCGAGACGCGCGATATCGACGAGGATCACGCTCATCATCGGCCCCTCCGGCGCGCCGGAGAAATCCGCCGAATAGGCGGTGAGCGCGGGCAGCTCGTCGGCGAGCACCACCGGCGCGCCCGTGCCTCCCGCCGCCTCGCCGCCGATCGCCGGCAGGCGTGTCGAACGGCGGCTGTCCTCGCGGTCGGTGAAGGAGCCGGCGCGCTGGCCGATCCTCCCCTCCGGGCTGTCCTGCGCCTCCTGCGTCTCGACCCGGCCCGGACGGTCCGCGGCGCCCACGCCCGGCATGGCGGTGACGCGCGGGCCGGTGGCGGGCTCCTCGGGCATCTCGGTGCCGGGAACCACGGCCTGCGCCGGCGGCGCCTCCGTGCCCTCCGGCGCGGGCGCGCGGCCCGGCAGGTGCTCCTCGACCGAGGGCAGGGCATCGGGCGCGGCGGCTTCGGGCGCAACCGATTGCGGCGGGGTCAGCACCGGGCTCTGCCCGCCGATGGCGCCCATGTCGAGCCCGCCGGCCTCCTCCGGCGTCTCGCGCGGATCCACCGGGGAGACCTCCGGCGCGGCGGCGGGGGAATCCTCGGCCGCGGGCGCCGTCTCGGAGCTGGCCTCGGGGGCGGTCACCTCCGGCAGGCCGCCGGTCCGCGCCGCCTCGCCGGCGGGCAGGTCCGGGGCGAGCGCCGGCGCCTCGTCGGCCTCCGGCGGCGCGAGATCCGCGGGTCTCTCGAGCTCCGGCGCGGGCGTCGCGCTGCCGGGGGCGCCGGTCCCGGCGGGGGCGGGTTCGGGCGCGGCATCGGGGGATCCGGCCTCGGGGTCGGCCTCGGCCGTCCCGGCCTCGGGAGAAGCCGCCTCCGGGGTCGCGGAACGCGGCGGCGCCTGCGGTCCGGGGGCTTCGGAGATCACGGAGCCGACCGGCGCCACGACCTCGTTGGCAAAGACCAGAATGGCGAAACCGACCACCGCACCCCACACCAGCCCCGTGAATATTCCGCGCCCCATCTGTCTCCCGGTGCTCCTTGCCCTGCTTGCCCTGCGTGCCCCGCGCGTCGGGGACGGGCCTGCGCCCGCGCTCCCGGCCCGGTCAGAGGCCCGATATTGTTGCCGCCGGCACAAGGCCTGCCCTTGACCCCCGGCGGTGCTTGTGACCATGTATAGCGCGGCTTTCAACCGGGATCATCCCCCTTTGACGCCGCCACCCCCATCCGGCGCGCGGCTGCGCCCGCCGCGCCGGCTTTCCCGACCCGAGGGTGCGCGCCCGCGCCCCTCCCAGCCCCGCGGGACATCCCGCCACAGGACCGCCACAGGACAAGGCCATGCTGCTTCTGATCGACAATTACGACAGCTTCACCTACAATCTCGTCCATTACATCGGCGAGATCGGGTGGCGGGCCGAAGTGGTGCGCAACGATGCGCTGAACGTGCAGGAGGCGATGGCGCTGAACCCCGCGGGCATCGTGCTCTCCCCCGGTCCCTGCACCCCGCGCGAGGCCGGGATCTGCATCCCGCTCGTCCATGCCGCCGCGGATGCGGGCATCCCGCTCTTCGGCGTCTGCCTCGGCCATCAGGCGATCGGCGAGGCCTTCGGCGGCGAGGTCGTACGCTGCCACGAGATCGTCCACGGCAAGATGGGCGAGATCCTGCACCACGGCACCGGCGTGTTCGAGGGTCTGCCCTCCCCGCTCCGCGCCACGCGCTACCATTCGCTCGTCGTCGACCGCGCCACCCTGCCCGACTGCCTCGAGGTCACGGCGGAGCTCGCCGACGGCACGATCATGGGCCTGCGCCACAGGACGCTGCCGATCGAGGGCGTGCAGTTCCACCCCGAGAGCATCCGCTCCGAACATGGCCATGACATGTTCCGCACCTTCCTGAAGACGCTCGAGACCCGCGAGGAGGCCCTGGCATGAGCGATGCGATGAAACCCCTGATCTTCGCCGCCTCCGAAGGCCCGCTCAGCCGGGCGCAGGCGCGCGAGGCCTTCCGCATCCTGTTCGAGGGCGAGGCGACCGACGCCCAGACCGGCGGCTTCCTCATGGCGATGCGCGCGCGCGGCGAATCCGTGGCCGAATATGCCGCCGCCGCGCAGGTGATGCGCGACAAATGCGTGCCGGTCACCGCCCCCGAGGGCGCGATGGACATCGTCGGCACCGGCGGCGACGGGCTCGGCACGCTCAACATCTCGACCGCCACCGCCTTCGTCGTCGCCGGCGCCGGCGTGCCGGTCGCCAAGCACGGCAACCGCAACCTGTCGTCGAAATCCGGCGCGGCGGACGCCCTCTCGGTGAGCGGCATCAACGTGATGGTCGGCCGCGACGTGGTCGAGGAGGCCCTGTCGGAGATCGGCATCGGCTTCATGATGGCGACGGTGCACCACCCGGCGATGAAACATGTCGGCCCGGTGCGGATGCAGCTCGGATGCAAGACGATCTTCAACATCCTCGGCCCGCTCACCAATCCCGCCGGCGTGAAGCGCCAGCTCACCGGCGCCTTCGCCCCCGACCTGATCTGGCCGATGGCGGAGACGCTCCAGATGCTCGGCTCGGAAAAGGCCTGGCTCGTCTACGGCCACGAGGGCATGGACGAGGTCTCGATCACCGGGCCGACCTCGGTCGCGGCACTCGAGAACGGCGACATCCGCAGCATGGAGATCCACCCCGAGGACGCCGGCCTGCCGGTGCACAAGCTCCGCGACATCCTCGGCGGCACGCCCGAGGAGAACGGCGCGGCGATGCGCGCCGTGCTCGAGGGCGCGGAGGGCGCCTATCGCGACGCGGTGCTGATGAACGCCGCCGCCGCCTTCGTCGTGGCCGACCGTGCCGCGACCCTGACGGAGGGCGTGGAGATCGCGCGGGAGAGCATCGCCTCGGGCGAGGCGCTCGGACGGCTGACCGCGCTCGCGGAACTGACCTCGCGCCACTGAGCCGCGCGCCACTGAGCCCGGCGCCGCTGCGCGCACGGCACCGCTCTCGCGGCATTGCGCTTTTTGCTGCTCCAAATACTCACGGCGCGCCTCCGGCCAGGGGCGCGCCGTTTTCGAGTATTTCCGGCAGCAAAAAGCAGGGCGCGCACCAGGCCGCCCCGCCCGGTCAGCGCGTGATGATCTCCGGTCCCATCAGCGAGGTCGGCAGATAGGTCGAGAGCCAGGGCACGTAGGTGACGAGGATCAGGAACACGAAGAGGATCGCGAGGAAGGGAAGTGCCGCGCGCACCACCGCGATCATCGGCATCCCGGCGACGCCCGAGGTCACGAAGAGGTTGAGGCCCACGGGCGGCGTGATCATCCCGATCTCCATGTTCACCACCATGATGATGCCGAGGTGGATCGGATCGACGCCGAGTTCGATGGCGATCGGGAAGACGAGCGGCGCGACGATCACGATCAGGCCCGAGGGCTCCATGAACTGCCCGCCGATCAGCAGGATCACGTTGACCATCACGAGGAACATGATCTTGCCGAAGCCCGCCGACAGCAGCGCCCTGGCGATCTGTTGCGGGATCTGTTCGTCGGTCAGCACATGTTTCAGGATCAGCGCGTTGGCGATGATGAACATCAGCATGATCGTGAGCTTGCCCGCGTCGAACAGCGTGCGGCGCGTGTCGCGGTGCCAGAAGGCGGTCAGCAGCGCGTAGGGCTTCCTGACGAGCGGCACCGGCCCCTCTGCGCCCGCAAGCGGCCCCATGTCGCGATAGACGAAGCAGGCCACGAGGAAGGCGTAGACGGAGGCGACGGCGGCCGCCTCGGTCGGGGTGAAGATCGCGCCGGTGACGCCGGGAATGCCGTAGATGCCGACCATGATGATCACGATGAGCATGAGGCCCCAGAAGGCGTCGCGGAAGGAGGCGCCGACCTCGCCCCAGCCCTGCCATTCGCCCTTGGGCAGGCTTCTGACCCGCGCGATGACATAGATCGCGAGCATCAGCATCGCCCCCGCGAGCAGGCCCGGAATGACGCCGGCGAGGAACATGCGCCCGACGGAGACATCGGTGGCGGAGGCGTAGACCACCATCACGATGGAGGGCGGGATGAGGATGCCGAGCGTGCCGGCGTTGCAGATCACCCCCGCCGCGAAATCGCGCGTGTAGCCCATCTGGCGCATCGCCGCGATGACGATGGAGCCGATCGCGACCACGGTGGCGGGGGAGGAACCGGAGAGGGCGGCGAAGATCATGCAGGCGAAGACGCCCGCGATCGCGAGCCCGCCGTGGAAATGCCCGACGCAGGCGATGGAGAAGCGCACGATGCGTTTCGCCACGCCGCCGGTCGACATGAAGGAGGAGGCGAGGATGAAGAAGGGGATCGCGAGCAGCGTGTAATGCCCGGCCATCGCCTGATAGAGCGACTGCGCCACGGAGGCGAGCGAGGTGTCCGAGAACAGGAGCAGGAAGATCATGGAGGACAGGCCGAGGGAGACCGCGATCGGCACCCCGATCAGCAGCAGGCCCACCACCATCACGAAAAGGAACAGCACGTCCATGGGAATTAGTCCTCGTATGCGCCGCGCGCGGCGCGTTCGACATCGTCCTCGGCCTCGTGCGACACGATGAGGCTGGCCTGTCTGCCGGCCACGATGCGGACCGTCGCCTGGAGAACCCGCAGGAGGATCAGCGCGGCGGAGACGGGAAGGATGACATAGGGGATGACGCGGGGCAGCTTGTCATAGGCCTCGCCGTAGTTGATCAGGTCCTCGAGCCAGCGGAAGATGCCGAGCATCGGCACCTGGTCGGTGACGTAGAAGGCGCGGTCGCGGGCGTTCTCGGTGAAGCCGAGCGGGAACCAGCGGCCCGCCGTGGGCTGGAGCCCGGCGAAGGGCGCCCAGTAATCCCACGCGCCCTTCATCAGCAGCGCCGCATAGGCGATGCAGACGAGGGCCGAGAGGATCGCGAGCACGCGCCGGCCGCGATGCGGCAGCACGTTCACGAGCGCGTCGACGCCGAGGTGCGAGGTCTTCTTGAACCCGTAGGAGATGCCGAGCAGCACGAGCCAGGCGAAAAGGATCAGCACCACCTCGAGGCCCCAGATGAGCGAGCGGTTGAAGCCGTAGCGCAGCACCACGTTGACGAAGGTGATGAGGGTCATCGCCCCGAGGATGAAGGCGATCAGGTTTTCCTCGAGCGCGTCGAAGACGCGGGAGACGGGCGTTCCCGTCGGAATGTCGTGAGGCTCTGTCATGGTGCGGGACCCCTCTTGCCGCGGGTGCGCGGCGGGTTGCGGCGGGTTGTCGTGAGGCGGGCGGCAGGGCCGCGGCGCGCGCCCGCGCGCGGGATGCGGGCGGCGCGGCCCCGCCCTGTCGGAGGACGGGACCGGCCGGCGGCCGGCGCGGTCAGTGTTTCGCGTTGATCTCCTGGGCGAGCGCGATGTTGTCGGCGCCCACGCCGTCCTCGAACTGCGCCCAGACCGGCTTCATCACGTCGACCCAGGCCTGGCGCTGTTCGTCGGTCAGCTCGCGGATCTCGCCGCCCGCCTCGAGGATCGCCTGACGGCTCTCCGCCTCGACCTCTTCCACGGCGGCGTTCCGCTCGACCGTCACCTCGTGCATGATGGTCTGGAGCTGGTCGCGCACCTCCGGCTCGAGCCCGTCCCACCAGTCCGAGGAGGTCACGACGAGATAGTCGAGCACGCCATGGTTGGTCTCGGTGATGCCGTCCTGCACCTCGAAGAATTTCTGGCCGTAGGTGTTCGACCAGGTATTCTCCTGCCCGTCCACGACGCCGGTCTGGAGCGCGCCGTAGACCTCGGAAAAGGCCATCGGCTGCGGGCTCGCGCCCAGCGCCTGCATCTGCGCCACGAGCACGTCGGAGGGCTGCACCCGGAACTTCAGGCCGCGCGCGTCTTCCGGCAGGATCAGCGGCTTGTTGGCCGAGAACTGCTTCATCCCGGAATGCCAGAATTCGAGCCCGGTGAGCCCGCGGCGCTCCATCGAGGATTTCATCGCCTGGCCGGCTTCGGAATTCTGGAACTCGTCCACGGCGGGCATGTTCTTGAACATGAAGGGCAGGTCGAACAGGCCGAACACCTTGGTGAAGGTCTCGAATTTCGACAGGCTGGGCGCGGCCATCTGCACATCGCCCTGGAGCATCGCCTCGAGCACCTGGTCGTCGTTGTAGAGCGTGGAGTTCGGATAGACCTCGACGCAGGCGGTGCCGTCCATCTCCTCGTCGACCCGGTCGGCAAAGAGCTGGGCCGCGATCCCCTTCGGGTGCTTGTCGCCGTTCGTCACATGGCTGAACTTGATCACCATCTCGCCCGCGTCGCAGGCGGCGAAGGCGGTGGTGGCGGTCGTGGTCAGCGCGAGCGCGGTGGCTGCGGTGGCAAGAAATCTCATGTCTGTCCTCCCGTTCATGATCATCCGTGACACCGCACGACGGTGCGCGGCGGTGTCACCTGCGCCAAGGAAGACCGGGCGCGCAGAGCCGGGCAAGGGGAGCGGCGCGTCGGCGGGAATTTTCCTGAAAGCCACGCCTTAACAACCCGTTACGCCTCACAGCAAACGCATATCCGCCATGCACCTTGCGCAAGTGTGCGATTTTCCGCACGCAACTTTCTTGCGCATGTGCAGGATTCCGCACATCGCCCGGCGGCGACTCGCCGGTCCGTCCGCCTCCGGCCTGGGCGCGCGCCCTGCTTTTTGCTGCCGGAAATACTCGAAACGGCGCGCCCCTGGCCGGCCGCGCGACGTGAGTATTTGGCGCAGCAAAAAAGCGCCATGCTGCGCGGTCGGACGCCGCGCGGGCGGTGTTCGGGAGGTTCGGTCGGCTTGTCGGACTGTAAAGCTCGCTTGACAGCCTCTCGGCGGCGGGATATGTAAAGCAAACTTTACATTTCGCGGAGTCGTCCCATGCACGCCAAAGCCCTCCGACGCGCCCTTCTCGGGCTCCTGCCCTATCCTGTGCTGCTTGTGGCGGCGAACGCTCTCTCCAGCCGCCTGCCCGGCGACAGTCCGCTGCAGATCGCCCTCGTCGCCCTGCCGGTGATCGGCTGCCTCGCGGTGCTCCGGGCCGTCACGGACACGATCCGCAGCCTCGACGAATACCAGCGCAAGCAGAGTTTTGAGGCGATCGTCTTCGCCTTCGCCGCGACGGCGCTGACCACGTTCACCTGGGGCTTCTTCGAGGATGCCGGGATGCCGAAACTGCCGACCTTCGCCATCTGGCCGGTCATGGCCGGCTACTGGCTTCTCGGCGGGGCCTGGGTGAGCGTCCGCAGCCGATGAAGAACCGGCTCAAGGAATTGCGCGCCGAATTCGGACTGAGCCAGCAGGAGCTCGCCACGCGCGCGGGGGTATCGCGCCAGACCGTGATCGCCGTCGAGAAGGGCAGATACGATCCCTCCCTGCCGCTGGCCTTCGTCCTCTCGGGCATCTTCGGGCGGCCGATCGAACGGATCTTCACGCCGGACACCGATCCCGCTCAGCGGTAATCCTCCGCCCGCACCCCGTGGCGGGTGAGCTTGTCGTAGAAGGTCTTGCGCGGCAGTTTCAGCCCGCGCGCGGCTTCCGTCGCGTTGCCGCAATGGCGTTGCAGCGCGGCGATGAGGAGCGAGCGTTCGACCTGGGCGAGCTGTTCGGCGAGGCCGAGCTCCTCCTGCGCCTCGCCCTCCGTCAGACCCATGGCGAAGCGCATCGCGGCATTCATCAGCGAGCGCGCGTTGCCCGGCCAGTCCTGCGCCATCAGCCGGGCGATCACCTCGGGCGTGATCTCCGGCACGGGAAGGTCGGATTGTTCGCAGGCGATGTCGACGTAATGGCGAAACAGCGTCGGAATGTCCTCGCGCCGCTCGCGCAGCGGCGGAATGCGGATCACGGCGGCGTCGAGGCGATAGAACAGGTCGGGGGAGAAGCGGCCGAGCTCGACCTCGCCGGCGAGATCGGCATAGGTGC
The DNA here is from genome assembly GCF_000819565.1 of Celeribacter indicus. Taxonomy (NCBI): domain Bacteria; kingdom Pseudomonadati; phylum Pseudomonadota; class Alphaproteobacteria; order Rhodobacterales; family Roseobacteraceae; genus Celeribacter; species Celeribacter indicus. Next base: position 1,597,835 of record NZ_CP004393.1, on the reverse strand, counting down.
CCGCGATCAGCCGCGGGCGGTCGTGCGCCTCGAGCAGTTCGAGCAGCGCGAACTGCACCGGGCTCGACAGCCCCATGATCTCGTCGAGGAAGACCGAGCCCTCCTTCGCCGCGCCGAACAGCCCCGCGAGGCTGTCGGGCGTCATCGCCGCGGCGGGCTGCTTGACGAAGGGCGCCATCGAGCCCGCCGACAGCAGGTGCACGACCTCGGCCATCTTCGCCGTACCGACGCCGGGCTCGCCGGTGACGAGCACATCCGCACCCGACCGCGCCAGCGCGCGCGCCTCCGCCCGCATCCGCTTCGACAGATCGGAGGTGCCGCGCAGCAGCCGCGCGGCGGCATCGCCGCGCTCGACCTGGCGCTTCAGCCGCCGGTTCTCGAGCACGAGGGCGCGGGTCTTCAGCGCCTTTTCGACCACCGCGATCAGATCCTTCGGCGCGCAGGGCTTCTCGAGGAAGTCGAAGGCCCCGCCGGAGATCCCGCGCACCGCCATCGGCACGTCGCCCTCCCCGGTCAACAGGATCACCGGCAATTCGGGATCGACCGACTGGGCATGGTCCAGAAGCGCGAACCCGTCCTTTCCGGGCATGCGGATGTCGGTGACGACGATGCCCGCGAAATCGCGCGCGATATGGTCCTTCGCCTCGATATAGCTGCCCGCGGGGATCGGGCGGAGGTCGGCCAGTTCGAGCGTCTGGCCCAGCGCCTCGCGCACGCTCGCGTCGTCGTCCACGAGAAGCACCCGCTCGGGTGTCGATGTCCGGCTCATTCCGCGGCCTCCCCCGGTGTCGTGACGCGCGCCGGCGTCAGTTCGATGGTGAACTCGGCCCCGCCGCCCGCGCGGTTCGCCCCGCGGATCCGCCCGCCGAAGGACTGGATCAGGCCATAGGAGATCGACAGGCCGAGGCCCATCCCCTCGGAGGCGCCGACCGGCTTGGTCGTGTAGAACGGATCGAAGATCTTCTCCGGCTCCGCGATCCCGCCCCCGGTGTCGCTGACGCGGAGCCGGGTCGGATCGCCCGGCTCGATGCGGATCCCGAGGCGTTTCTCCGGGCTCTCGCGCATCGCGTCCACCGCGTTCGACAGCAGGTTCATCACCACCTGCTGCAACCGCACCTCCCCGCCCCGCACCCAGACCGGCCCCGCCGGCGCCCAGTCGAGCGTGACGCCGGCGTTGGCGATCTTCGCCTGGGTCATCTCCAGCGCGGCCTCGACGACCGAGGTCAGCTCGACATCGGTGATCGTCTCCGGCTCCTGCCGCGCGAAGGCGCGCAGGTTCTTGATGATCCGCCCCATGCGCCGCGCCAGTTCGGAGATCCGTTCGAGATTGTCGGCGGCGCGGTCCGGCCGGTCGCGGTCGAGGAAGGTGCGGGCATTCTCCGCGAAGGAGCGGATCGCCATCAGCGGCTGGTTGAGCTCGTGGGAGATCCCCGCCGACATCTCGCCCAGCGCGGAGAGCTTTCCGGCCTGCACCAGATCGGCCTGCGCGCGTTTCAGCCGCGCCTCCGCCTCCTCGCGCTCGTGCACCTCGCGCAGGAGTTCGCGGTTCGCCACCTCGAGCGCCTCGGTGCGTGCGGCGACGCGCGCCTCGAGCCGGGCGTTGGCCTCTGCGAGCGCGCGCCGCCGTTCGGCCACGAAGATCAGCGCCATCACGAAGAGCAGCACCACGACCGCCGCCATGCCGCCCTGCAACCCGGCGCGCGAGAGGACCGGGGCGAGATCCATCAGCAGTTCCGCCTCGAGCCCCACGACCGGCAGCGGCTGTGTCAGATGCAGCGCCGGCGAGGGGATATAGGGCCCGGCGGAGAGGCGCCAGATGTCGTGCCCGCCGATCCTGTGCCGCGCCTCGACCGGCATCGGCCCGGCCAGCCCGCCGCGCAGGATCAGCTCGCTGCGGTTGGAGACGAAGACGACGCCGTAATCGTCGGTGAAGAATGCCGCCGAGGGCTCGCTGGGCCAGCCCCATTCGATCAGCGCGACATCGACATTGACGATCACCGCCGCCGCCGCGCGGCCGCCCCCGGCAAAGACCGGCGCGGCGAAGACATAGCGCCGGCGTCCGCGGGAATCGACGAAATGGGCGATGCCGAGCGCGCCGGTCATCGCGCGCGCATGGGCGGCCTGCGCGCCCCTCGGCCGCTGTTCCTCCCCCGCGGCGGCGAGCACGCGGCCGTCGCGGGCGACCAGCATCAGCGATTGCGCCCCGGTCTTGTCGGCCATGCCCTGCATCAGCTCCACCGCCGCCCCGACCGTCGCCGCGCCCGGTGCGCCGCCCGGTGCCCCGCCGCTCTCCGCCGTCCCCGCCCGCGAGAGGGCGAGCACGGTCGGATGGTCGGAGAGGAACACCGCAAGCTCGCGATAACGCTGAAGCCCCGCCGCGAGCCGGTCGGAGGCGAGCGCGAGATCCGCCCGGCCCCGCTCCGCCGCCTGGTCGAGTTCCGCACGCAGGCTCAGCGCGAAGACGGCAAGGCCGAAGGCGACCACCGCGACGAGCCCCGCCACGGGCCAGACCAGCCGGTGGAACACGGGCCGGGGCAGGTCTGCGGGCATGTCGGGCGTCGGGGCGGTCATGGGCGCGCAGGATAGGAAAGCTCTCTTGCAAAGGGAAGAGCGCGCGGGGCAGTCTGGCGGCATGAAACGCTTTTCCATGCCGCCCTCCGATCCCGCCTTCGTCCAGGATCCCTATCCGTTCTACGACCGGCTGCGCGCGGGCGGGCGGATGGTGCATTGGGAGGAGCTCGACCTTCCGGTGATCGCGGGCCATGACGGCGTGTCGATGGCGCTGCGCGACACGCGCTTCGGCCGTGAGGCGCCGGAGGGATTCGCCCCCGCGATCCCCGACCACCTGCGGCCCTTCTACGAGATCGAGGCGCATTCCATGCTCGAGCTCGAGGGCGAGCGGCACAGGCGCCTGCGGTCGCTGGTGCTGCGCGCCTTCACCTCCCGCCGGGTGCGCGCGCTGCTCCCCGATCTCGAGGAGATCACCGACGGTCTGATCGACCGCTTCCCCGCCGGGGAGGCCTTCGACCTGCTGCCGGCCTTCTGCCAGCAGGTGCCGATCCGGGTGATCTCCCGCCTGCTGGGCGTGCCGGAGGAGATGGGGCCGCGCCTGCTCGGCTGGTCGCATGCGATGGTGGCGGTCTACACCCCCACCCGCACCCGCGCGATGGAGGAGGCCGCCGCGCGCGCCGCGACCGAATTCGCGGAATTCCTGCGCGGCTATGTCGAGGAGCGCCGGGCGCGGCCCGCCGACGATCTCATCACCCATCTGATCGCCGCCGAATCCGAGGGCGAGAGGCTGTCGACCGACGAGCTGATCTCCACCTGCGTGCTGCTTCTGAACGCGGGTCACGAGGCGACGGTCCATGCGCTCGGCCTCGCCGTGAAGACGCTGCTGGAGCGGCGGACGCCGCCCGCGTTCCTTGGGGCGGACCGGATCGACGGCACGGTCGAGGAGCTGTTGCGCTTCGACCCGCCGCTGCACCTGTTCCAGCGCTGGGTCAACGAGGACACGGTGTTCCTCGGGCAGGAGCTGAAACGCGGAGACCGGATCGGGCTGTTGCTCGGGGCGGCGAACCGCGACGACGACGCCTGGGACGATCCACATGCCTTCGATCCCGCGCGGAAGGTGAAACAGAACATGTCCTTCGGCGCAGGCCTGCATTTCTGCGTCGGCGCGCCGCTCGCGCGGCTCGAGATGCGCGTCGCCCTGCCGCGCCTGTTCGACCGCTGCCCCGGCCTGCACCTGACCGAGCCGCCGGTCTATGCCGACACATGGCATTTCCACGGGCTCGACCGGCTGATGGTGCGCCTGTGACGCATTGGTTCTTTCCATCGCGGGGTCACGGCTGTATCACGATCCCATGACAACCGTTCTCGACAAGATCAAGGCCTACAAGCTCGAAGAGGTCGCCGCCGCGAAACAGGCGGTGCCGCTCTCCGCGCTCGAGGCCGAGGCCCGCGCGCATTCCGCGCCCCGCGGCTTTGCGGCGGCACTGCAACAGGCGGCGAAGACCGGCTACGGCCTGATCGCGGAGATCAAGAAGGCCTCGCCCTCCAAGGGCCTGATCCGGCCCGATTTCGACCCGCCCGCGCTGGCCCGCGCCTATGAGGCGGGGGGCGCGACCTGCCTGTCGGTGCTGACCGACACGCCGTCCTTCCAGGGCGCGCCGGATTATCTGAAGGCCGCGCGGGCGGAGGTCGCCCTGCCGGTGCTGCGCAAGGATTTCATGTATGACACCTATCAGGTCGCGGAGGCCCGCGCCTGGGGCGCCGATGCGATCCTGATCATCCTGGCCTCGGTCGAAGATGCCCAGGCCGCCGAGCTCGAGGCGGCGGCGGCGGACTGGGGCATGGACGTGCTCGTCGAGGTGCACGACGCACGGGAACTCGAGCGCGCGAGCCTGCTGAAATCGCCGCTCCTCGGCATCAACAACCGCAATCTCAAGACCTTCGAGACCTCGCTCGACACCACGCGGACGCTCTCGCGCCTCGCGCCGGCGGACCGGACGCTCGTCTGCGAAAGCGGGCTGTTCACCCCCGGCGACCTCGCCGACATGGCCGCCTATGGCGCGCGCTGCTTCCTCATCGGGGAAAGCCTGATGCGGCAGGAGGACGTGGAAACCGCGACGCGCGCGCTGCTGGCCGATCCGGTCTCCGGCAGGATGTGAGGGGGCCCGGCATGGCGGAGCTGACCCATTTCGACGAGGGCGGAAACGCCCATATGGTCGATGTCTCCGGCAAGGCGGTGACCGACCGCCTCGCCATCGCGGAAAGCGCGGTGAGGATGCGGCCGGAGACGCTGGCCCTCGTCACCGAGGGCACGGCGAAGAAGGGCGACGTGCTGGGCGTCGCGCGGCTCGCGGGCATCATGGGGGCGAAGAAGACCGCCGACCTGATCCCGCTCTGCCATCCCCTGCCGGTGACGAAGGTCACGCTCGACCTCACCCCCGACGAAAGCCTGCCCGGCGTGCGCATCCGCGCGAGCGTGAAGACCTCCGGCCAGACCGGGGTGGAAATGGAGGCGCTCACCGCCGCCACCGTCGCCGCGCTCACCGTCTACGACATGCTGAAAGCCGCCGAGAAGGGGATGGAGATCGTCTCCACCCGCCTGCTGCGCAAGGAAGGCGGCAAATCCGGCACCTATGAGGCCGATTAGATGATCTCCGTGTCCGACGCCCTCGAGAACGTGCTCGCCCTCTGCGCCCCGCTGCCGACGGAGACCGTGCCGCTGCGCGCCGCCCATGGCCGGGTGCTCGCGCGCGATGCGCTGGCCCGGCGCGACCAGCCGCCCTTCGCGGCCTCGGCGATGGACGGCTACGCGCTGCGCTCCGCCGACTGCGCGCCCGGCGCGTCCTTTGCCGTCGTGGGCGAAAGCGCGGCGGGCCACGGGTTCGACGGGACCGTCGGCACCGGGCAGACCGTGCGGATCTTCACCGGCGCGCCGGTGCCCGCCGGGGCCGACCGCGTCGTCATCCAGGAGGACGTCACGCGGGCGGGCGACCGGATCACCCTCTCCGCACCGATCGGGGACAACACCAACATCCGTCCCGCCGGCGGCGATTTCCGCGCCGGCGACCGGCTGGAGGCCCCGCGCCGGCTGACCCCGCGCGATGTCGTGCTGCTCGCGGCGATGAACCTGCCGGAGGTCGAGGTCTACCGCCGCCCCGAGGTCGCGCTCATCGCCACCGGCGACGAGCTCGTGATGCCCGGCGAAGAGCCCGGCCCGTCGCAGATCATCGCCTCCAACACCTTCGGCCTCGCCGCCATGGTGGAGGCGGCGGGCGGCGTGGCGCGCGTGCTGCCGATCGCGCCCGACGACGAGCCCCTCCTGCGCCAGAGCTTCGCGCTGGCCGGGGGCGCGGACCTGATCGTGACCATCGGCGGCGCCTCCGTCGGGGATCACGATCTCGTCGGGAAGGTCGCCGCGGACCTCGGCCTCGCGCGGGCCTTCTACAAGGTCGCGATGCGGCCCGGAAAGCCGCTGATGGCCGGGCGCATGGGCGGCTCCGTGATGCTGGGCCTGCCGGGCAATCCCGTCTCCTCCATGGTGACGGCGCAGGTCTTCATGCTGCCCGCCCTCGCCGCGATGCAGGGCCTGCCGCCCGCCCCGCCGGTGCCGCAGAGCGCGCCCCTGCTCGAGGATGTGGCCGCGAACGGACCGCGCACCCATTACATGCGCGCGATCCGCGAGGCCGGCGGCATCCGCCCCTTCGCCAGCCAGGACAGTTCGCTCGTCTCGATCCTGTCGCGCGCCGATGCGCTGATCCTGCGCCCGCCCCACGATCCCGCCCGCCGCAGGGGCGAGCCGGTCGATTACCTCGCGATCTGAGGCGCCCGCCCCGCCGCCGCGGCACGCTTAACCCCGAATTAACCGCTGTCCCTCTTTCCTGCTCCCGAGGCGCCGGACGCCTCCGTTTCGAAGGAGAGGAAAGTTGACACATTTCGGGAACACCGGTAGAACATTTTCAGAACATGCGTCGAAAGCCGTCTGGCATCTCGTGGAGACGGGCGGACCTGTCGCCTTCGGGCGGGCGCCGGAAACGGGCGGGATGCGCATATCGGGCGCGCAGCCGCCGGTGCCGGTGCTCCGGGATCCCCGCGGGGGCGGCGGCACGACCGGCGCGCAATGGCGACACCCGCAGGAGACGGGACAGAGGAGCGAGCAGATGCTGACGAAGAAACAACTCCAGCTTTTGGACTTCATCCACACGCGCATGGCGCGGGACGGCGTGCCGCCCTCCTTCGACGAGATGAAGGAGGCGCTCGACCTGCGCTCCAAATCCGGCATCCACCGGCTGATCACCGCGCTCGAGGAACGCGGCTTCATCCGCCGCCTCGCCCATCGCGCGCGCGCCATCGAGATCGTGAAACTGCCCGACAGCCTCGCCGGCACGGCGGGCACCGCGCCCGGCTTCGCCCCCCGCGTGATCGACGGCGACCGCCCCGACGCGCCGCCGCACGCCGCCGCGATTGAGGTCTCCGCCGCCGCCGTGAGCCTGCCCGTCATGGGCAAGATCGCCGCCGGCGTGCCGATCGAGGCGATCGCGGACGGGGCGGTGACCGTCGCTGTGCCGGGCTCGATGCTCTCCGGGCGGGGCAACCATTACGCGCTCGAGGTCAAGGGCGAGTCGATGATCGACGCCGGGATCAACAGCGGCGACATCGTCGTGATCCGGGAAACGTCCAGCGCGGAGACCGGCGGTATCGTCGTGGCCATGGTCGAGGGCTACGAGACCACGCTCAAGCGCTACCGCCGCCAGGGCGACATGGTCGTGCTCGAGGCGGCAAACCCCGCCTTCGAGGATCGCGTGTTGCCCGCCGACAAGGTCGAGGTACAGGGCCGCCTCGTCGGGCTGATCCGCAGCTACTGACCCGCGCCCCGACATGCGGCCGCGCCTGACGCGGGCCGGTCGGGCGCTCACGGCGGGGCCGGACGGCACCGGCCACGTCACAGCCTGCGGAAGCCCGCCGCCGTCGCGGTTTGTGCACCGCCCGACATGCGGCCGTGCCTGACACCTGACCACCCCCGCGCTCCCGGCGGGACCGGACGACACCAGCCACGTCACCGCCTGCGAAGGCCAGCCGCCCCCGGCGGCTTACGCCCGTCCGGCTTGCGGCCGCGCCTGACGCCTGACCACCCCGCCCTGGCGATAGAACCGGACGACACCGGCCACGTCACAGCCAGCAACGGCCCGGCCTGCGCGGGCGCCGCGACGGCCTCGCCTGACGCCCGAGGCGCGGCGATCCCAGAGGCGCTGTCTTGCCCAAGGGACGGCTTCCCCTAATGCCCGGCCAGCCGCGCCCCGGCGGCGGGATCGAACAGCAGGCCCGACGCCCCCTGCGGCAGCGCCGCCTGTGCCGCGGCGGCGGACGGGGCGCCCGGCCCGCGCAGGGCGGGCGCGGTCCAGAGCCGCGTGCCGGCGGCCGCCTGGGCCGTCCGCAGCCGCACGCCGCCGCGCGTTTCCCCGACGGCAAGCGCACCGCTCGCCCGCAGGAAGCCGAGATCCGCGAGCAGGCAACCGCCGGGCGGCGGCGGGCCCTCCCAGAGCCGGTTGACGATCACCAGATCCTGCGCGGCACAGGCCGCCGCCGCCCGCGCCTGCCAGCCGCGCCCCGTGACATGGGCGATGCGCAGCCCGCCGATGTCGAGCGGCGGCATCGGGCGCGCGGCGGCCATCGCCTGATCCGGCAGGTCTCCGTCGTTCTCGAGCCAGACTTCGGCGGCAAAGCCGCTGCCCGTCGCCTTCGACAGCGCCCGCCCCTCCGCCCCCATCCGCCCGACCAGCCCGCCATCCCCGGAAACGAGCAGCGCCGGCCGTTCGGCAAGGCTCCAGGCCAGGACTCCCGCGACCACCGGCGCGAGGCCCAAAAGCCGCACCCGGCCGCGCCAGAGGAGGACGAAGAGGCCGCCGAGGGCGAGCAGTGGCAGGGTTTCCGGCGGCGGGGCGGGAACGCGGCTCACCGCGCCCTCCCAGCCGGAGACGGTCGCCGCGACGAAAAGCACCCAGCGGATGCCGAGCCCCATCGCCCAGAGCGCCGCGCCCGACAGGCCAAAGGGCGCAAGCACCAGCGCGACCACCGCGGCGGGCATGATGAGCGCGCCCATGACGGGCACGGCGGCGAGGTTGGCGATCAGGCCGAAATCCGCGATCCGGTTGAAATGCGCGGCGGCGACGGGCGCGGTGGCGAGCCCCGCGACGGCGGAGGAGAGCACCACCGCCGCCACGCCGCGCAGCGGTTTCGGCCAGCGCGCCATCGGGCTCCCCCGGCGCAGCAGGGTGAAGACGGCGACGAGCGCGGTGGTCGCGGCAAAGGACATCTGGAACCCCGGCTCGGGCAGCACCTCGGGACGGAAGGCGAGGATCAGCAGCGCGGCGAGCGCGACCGCGCGCAGGGAAATCGCCTGACGGTCGATCAGGATCGCGCCGAGCATGACGCAGACCATGACAAAGGCCCGCTCGGTCGCCACGTTCCAGCCCGACAGCGCCAGGTAGAACAGCCCCGCCGCCATCGCGCCCGCCGCCGCCAGCTTCTTGAGCGGCCATTTCAGCGCCGCGCCGGGGACGAGCGCCAGCGCGAGGCGCAGGGCAAAGAACACCGCCCCCGTCAGCAGCCCCATGTGCAGCCCCGAGATCGCCAGCAGATGCGACAGGTTCGCCGCGCGCAGGCTCTCGGCCGTCTCCTCCCCGATGCCGGAGCGGTCGCCGGTGAGGATCGCGGCGGCGAAGGCGCCGGTCTGGCCCGGCAGCCGGGTCTGGAGCGCGGCGGAGAGCGCCTGGCGCTGGCGGTGGATCCAGAGCGCGGCGCCGCGGTCCGTCTCACCGAGCCGCAGCACCGGCACGCGGGTGTAGCCGACCGCGCCGAGCCGGTCGAACCACGCGCTGCGCCGGAAGTCGAAGCCCCCCGGCTCCGCCGGTCCGGGCGGCGGCGACAGATGCGCCGTCAGGCCGAGACGCGCGCCCGGTTCCGGCGTGACGAAGCCCTGCGCGCCATGCAGCGAGACGCGCACGCGCAGGGGCGTGCGGTCCGGCGCCACGTCGCGGAGCCGCACCCGGTCGAGCGTGAGGCGCAGCGCGTCGGAGGCGGAGCGGTCGATCGCGACCACCCGTCCCTCCACCGGGCCGTGGTAGCGAAAGCCCAGCACCGGGGCCGCGACCGCATGGGTCCGCAGCCCCGCCGCGAGACAGCCGAGGCCGAAGGCGAGCGTGCCGACCAGCAGCGGCGCGAGGCGCGGCGGCATCCGGCGCAGGAGCAGGAGCGCCGCGGCCAAGGCGACCGCGAGGAGCGCGAGCGTGGCCCGCGCGGGGTCGTGCGGCAGCGCAAAGAACAGGCCGACACCGCCGCCGAAGCAGACCGGCAGCCAGAGGACCAGCCGGCCGCGCTGCGCCTCGACGAGATCGGGCAGACCTCCGGCCGCTCTCCGCAGGGGGTGCAGCCTTGTCACCCTTGTGTCCCTTTCCGCGTTATCCTATGCCCTTCTCACCATTCATCCGCCATCCTGGTTACCAAAGGCTTAACATTCCCATGTCCGCGACCCCCGCCGCCCGTGACGTCGTCACCCGCATCGCCCCCTCGCCCACAGGCGACATGCACATCGGCACCGCCCGCACGGCCCTGTTCAACTGGCTCTACGCCCGCGGACGCGGCGGGAAATTCCTTCTGCGGATCGAGGACACGGACCGCGCGCGCTCGACCGAGGCCGCGACGCAGGGCATCCTTGCGGGCATGGACTGGCTCGGGCTCGACCATGACGGCGAGGTGGTGAGCCAGTTCGCCCGCGCCGGCCGCCATGCCGAGGTCGCGCGCCAGATGCTCGCGGAGGGCAAGGCCTACAAGTGTTTCTCCACCCAGGAGGAGATCGAGGCCTTCCGCGAGGCCGCCCGTGCCGGGGGCCGCTCGACGCTGTTTCAAAGCCCGTGGCGCGACGCCCCGCCCGAGACCCATCCCGACGCGCCCTATGCGATCCGCGTGAAGGCGCCGCGCGAGGGCGTGACGGTGATCCGCGACGAGGTCCAGGGCGATGTGACGATCCGCAACGACCAGCTCGACGACATGATCGTGCTGCGCTCCGACGGCACACCGACCTACATGCTCGCCGTTGTCGTCGACGATCACGACATGGGCGTGACCCATGTGATCCGCGGGGACGACCATCTCAACAACGCCGCGCGGCAGATGCTGATCTATGCCGCGATGGAATGGCCCCTGCCCGTCTACGCCCATATCCCGCTGATCTTCGGCCCCGACGGCAAGAAGATGTCGAAGCGTCACGGCGCCACCGGCGTCGCGGAGTACAAGGCCATGGGCTATCCCGCCGCCGGCATGCGCAACTACCTCGCGCGGCTCGGATGGAGCCACGGGGACGACGAATTCTTCACCGACGATCAGGCGCGGGAGTGGTTCGACCTGTCGGGAATCAACAAGGCCCCGGCGCGGTTCGACACGAAGAAACTGGAGAATATCTGCGGCCAGCACCTCGCGATCATGGAAGATGCTGAAATCTTGGGCGAAGTCGCCGGGTATCTCGAGGCGAGCGGTCAACCCGCATTGATGCAGAGCCAGCTTGCGCGTCTTGGGCAAGCCCTGCCCTTTCTCAAGACCGCGGCAAAGATCTATCCGCAACTCCTTGAAAAAGCCCGGTTCGCCCTGGTCGAACGGCCCGTGGATCTCGACGAGAAAGCCGCGAAACAGCTCGGCTCTGTATCCAACGGTATACTGGAAGAATTGACGCCGCACCTGCAAAATGTTAGCTGGAAGCGCGACGATCTGGAGGAGGCCGTCGGCCGGGTGATGGAGGCGCAGGACATCGGGTTCGGCAAGGTGGCCGGCCCCCTGAGAGCCGCACTCGCCGGCCGCACCGTCACCCCCAGCGTCCTCGACATGATGATCGTGCTGGGCCGCGAGGAAACGCTGGCCCGCCTCAAGGACTTCATGGCGCAGGGACGCGCGGCCTGAGCGGTCGGGTCCGCGGACGGGGGGTCGGATCTCCGGCCGTCCCCGCGGCGCGGGATCGCGGGACGAATTTCGGGATCCTCCGCGGATCCCCAGCCTGGACGGCGCCCGGCAGCCGGGTGCCCGCCTGACCACCAACGGCGCATCCGCGTCCCGCGAAGGCGGAGCGGGGGCGTTCGTTGCCAACCGAAGGAACGATTATGGCAGACACTCAGAAAACAGCGACACTCACGCTTGACGGCAAGTCCTACGAGCTTCCCGTTCTCTCGCCCACCGCCGGACCTGACGTGATCGACATCCGCAAGCTCTATGGCCAGGCCGACGTGTTCACCTACGATCCCGGCTTCACCTCCACCGCCTCCTGCGACAGTGCGATCACCTATATCGACGGCGAGGCGGGCCTGCTGCTGCACCGCGGGTATCCGATCGGCGACCTCGCCGAAAAGTCGCATTTCCTCGAAGTCTGCTATCTCCTGCTCTACGGGGAACTGCCGACCGCCGCGCAGATGGAGGATTTCGAAGGCCGCATCACCAAGCACACGATGGTGCATGAGCAGATGCTGAAATTCTTCTCCGGCTTCCGCCGCGACGCGCATCCGATGGCGATCATGGTCGGGGTCGTGGGCGCGATGTCCGCCTTCTACCACGACAGCACCGACATCTCGGACCCCTGGCAGCGCGAGGTCGCCACGATCCGCCTGATCGCCAAGATGCCGACCATCGCCGCGATGGCCTATAAATACACGATCGGCCAGCCCTTCGTCTATCCGCGCAACGATCTCGACTATGCGTCGAACTTCCTGCGCATGTGCTTCTCCGTCCCGGCGGAGGAATACGAGGTGAACCCGATCCTCGCCCGCGCGATGGACCGCATCTTCATGCTCCACGCCGACCACGAGCAGAACGCCTCCACCTCCACCGTGCGCCTCGCCTCCTCCTCGGGCGCCAACCCCTTCGCCTGTATCGCGGCGGGCATCGCCTGCCTCTGGGGCCCGGCCCATGGCGGCGCGAACCAGGCCTGCCTCGAGATGCTGCGCGAGATCGGTTCGGTGGACCGCATCCCGGAATTCATCGCCCGCGCCAAGGACAAGAACGATCCGTTCCGCCTGATGGGTTTCGGCCACCGGGTCTACAAGAACTTCGACCCGCGCGCGACCGTGATGAAACAGTCCGCCGACGAGGTTCTGGAGCTTCTGGGCATCGAGAACAACCCGACCCTCCAGGTCGCCAAGGAACTCGAAAAGCAAGCGCTGGAAGATCCGTATTTCACGGAGAAGAAACTCTTCCCGAACGTGGATTTCTACTCCGGCATCATCCTCGAGGCGATGGGCTTCCCGACCTCGATGTTCACCCCGATCTTCGCGCTGTCGCGCACGGTCGGCTGGATTTCCCAGTGGAAGGAGATGATCGAGGATCCGGCGATGAAGATCGGCCGCCCGCGCCAGCTCTACACCGGCGCCACCGAACGCCCCTATGTGGATATCGAGAACCGCGGCTGAGGCCGGCGCTCTCGCCCCGACGGAAAACCCGGCCTCGCGGCCGGGTTTTTTCATGCCGGGACCGGCACCCGCACCGCGACGCTCAGGCGGCGGCGCGCCCCCCCGGACGCGCCCGCCGCGCTCAGCGTCCCTCGTAGGAGGGTTTGCGCTTCTCGAGGAAGGCGAGCACGCCTTCCTTGAAATCGCGGGTGCTGCCGCATTGGGTCTGGAGCTTTGCCTCGAGCGCAAGCTGGTCCTTCAGGCTGTTGTCGAAGGACGCGTGCATCGCCCGTTTCACATTGCGGTAGGCGACCGTCGGCCCCTTGGCCAGATAGGCCGCCCGCGCGCGCCAGTGCGCCTCGAAATCGCTGTCGGGCACCGCCTCGTAGATCATGCCCCAGGCCATCGCCTGCGCCGCCGAGATCTCGTCGGCGAAAAGCGCCGAGCCCATGGCGCGGGCCAGCCCCACGAGCCGCGGCAGCACATAGGTACCGCCCGCGTCCGGGATCAGGCCGATGCGGGAGAAGGCCTGGACGAAGACCGCCGATTGCGTCGCGATCACCACGTCGCAGGCCAGCGCGAGCGAGGCGCCCGCCCCCGCCGCCGCGCCGTTGACCGCGGCGATGGTGGGCGCCGGGCTGTCGTGGATCGCATGCAGCATCGGCTCGTATTCGTCGCGCAGCGTCCGTTCGAGATCCGCCGTCGCGGCATTCACCCCGTCCCCGAGATCCTGGCCCGAGCAGAAGGCGCGGCCCCCGCCGGTGAGCACGATCACCCGCGCCGATGCCGCGGCATCGCGCACCGCATGGGTGATCTCCGCCCGCATCTGCGTGTTGAGCGCGTTGCGCACCGCCGGGCGGTCGAGCGTCACGACGGCAACCCCGTCCTCGCGCGCGACGCGAATGGTCTCGTACTGCATGCGGATATCCTCCCTCGCCTGGTCGCCCTCAGGATAGGGATCGGCCGGCGCTTGGAAAGCGGAACGCCCCGTCACGCAGGGATTTCATGGGTCCATGGTGCGGGCATCGGGCGTCTGTCGGGGGCGCCCGCGCCCGGCCGGGGCGCGCGCGGCGGCCGGGTCATGAGTATTTGGAGCAGCAAAAAGCCTAGTCGTTCAGCAGCGACCGGAGGCGTTTCTCCTCCTCCTCGGTGAGATCGGCCTGTTCGGGCGCATGGCCGCGGCGGCGGATGAAGGCGAAGCCGATGCCGAGCGCGACGAGCAGCATCGCCGGGCCCGCGATCCAGAGGAGCTTGTTGGCGCCGGTGAGCGTCGGTTTCAGCAGCACGTATTCGCCGTAGCGGTCGACGATATAGTCCACCGCCTCCTCGTTCGTGTCGCCCGCCACGAGCCGCTCGCGCACGAGCAGGCGCAGGTCCTTCGCGAGTTCCGCGTTCGATTCGTCGATGTTCTCGTTGCGGCAGACGAGGCAGCGCAGGCCCTGCGAGATGTCGCGCGCCCGCGCCTCGAGCGCCGGGTCGTCGAGCATCTCCTCGGGCTGGACCGCGTGAAGCGGGGCGGCGAGGCAGAGCATCAGGACGAGGAGGAGGCGTTTCATTCGGCAGGCACCTCCCTCGGGGCCGGCGCGGCCTTGCGCGCGCCCGCGGCGACGCGGTAGCGGCGGTCGGTGAGCGAGAGCACGCCGCCGAGCGCCATGATGATCGCGCCGCCCCAGATCCAGTTCGCGAGCGGCTTGATATAGGTGCGCACCGCCCAGCCGCCATTCGCCTGGACGTCGCCGATCACGAGGTAGACGTCGCGCCAGAAGCCGTTGTCGATTCCCGCCTCGGTCGTCGGCATCTGCGCCACCGGGTAGGAGCGTTTCTCCGGGTGGAGGGTGGCGACGCGCCTGTCGCCGTCGAACACCTGTATCGTCGCCATGGTGGTGACGTAGTTCGGCCCCTGCCGGCGCTCGACCGCATCGAGCGCGATGGTGTAGCCCGCGACCTCGAAGCTGTCGCCCTCCTGCACCACGCGGATGTCCTCGACCGTCCAGGCGGTCAGCCCGGCGATGCCCATCATGGTGATGCCGAGCCCGCCATGGGCGAACAGCCGGCCCCAGTCGGCGCGCGGCAGGCGGGTGAGCCGGCCGAGGTTCGGGCGCCGGCCGGTGCGCAGCAGCAGGTCCTGCACCGCCCCCGCGACGAGCCATGTGCCGAGCGCGAGGCCGATCGGGCCGAGCAGGGTCTGCTGCGTCTGGATCGCCCAGACGAGGCCCAGCACGGCGAGGGCGAGGATCAGGGAGGGGATGAGCTTTTTCGCCGTGGCGCCGAGGCGCGCGCGTTTCCACGGCAGGATCGCGCCCACGGGCAGGATGATCGCGAGGGCGGTGAAGAAGGGCGTGAAGGCCGCGTTGAAGAAGGGCGCGCCGACCGAGAGCGTGCGGTCCCAGAAGGCTTCGGCGACGAGCGGCCAGATCGTGCCGATGAAGACGACGAAGGCCGCGACGGCGAGCAGGATGTTGTTGATGACGAGCGCGCTTTCCCGCGAGACCATGGAGAAGACGCCCTTGGCCTGCATCGCGGAGGCGCGCAGGGTGAAGAGGGTGAGCGCCCCGCCCATGAAGACCGCGAGGATCAGCAGGATGAAGACGCCGCGTTCGGGATCGTTGGCGAAGGCGTGGACCGAGGTGATGACGCCCGAGCGCACGAGGAAGGTGCCGATCAGCGAGAAGCCGAAGGCGAGAATCGCGAGCAGGATGGTCCAGCTTTTCAGCGCTTCGCGTTTCTCGACGACGATGGCGGAATGCAGCAGGGCGGCGGCGAAGAGCCAGGGCATGAAGGAGGCGTTTTCCACCGGATCCCAGAACCAGAACCCGCCCCAGCCGAGTTCGTAATAGGCCCACCACGACCCGAGCGCGATGCCGATGGTGAGGAAGACCCAGGCCGCGAGCGTCCAGGGCCGCACCCAGCGGCCCCAGGCGGCGTCCACCCGGCCCTCGAGCAGGGCGGCGACGGCGAAGGAGAAGGTCATCGAGAGCCCGACATAGCCGAGGTAGAGGAAGGGCGGGTGGAAGGCCAGGCCGGGATCCTGGAGGAGCGGGTTGAGATCCTGCCCGTTCATCGGCGGCATGGCGAGGCGCTGGAACGGGTTGGAGGTGAAGAGGATGAAGGCGAGGAAGGCGACCCCGATCGCGGCCTGGACGCCGAGGACGCGGGCGCGCAGCGTCACGGGCAGGTTGCCGCCGAACAGCGCCGCCGCGCCGCCGAAGAGCGCGAGGATCAGCACCCAGAGGAGCATCGAGCCCTCGTGGTTGCCCCAGACGCCGGCGACCTTGTAGAGCATGGGTTTGAGCGTATGCGAATTCTCGACCACCACCCTCAGCGAGAAATCCGAGGTGACGAAGGCATAGGTCAGCGCGCAGAAGGAAAAGGCGATGAGCGCGAGCTGCACCATCGCCGCGGGTTCGCCGGCCGCCATCAGCGCGCGCCGGCCGGTCTGTGCGCCCCAGAGCGGCAGCACGGTCTGGACCACGGCCACGAAGAAGGCCAGCACGAGGGCGAAATGTCCAAGTTCCACGATCATCGGGGATCTCCTCTTTGTCTGATGTTCTACACGGAATTGCCCGGCCTCGCCAATGGGCTGCGCGCCGATGTCGCAAGGGCCGGCGTACAGGCCTGCGCCTGCGCGGGAGAGGGACCGCGCGGGCCCCTCTCCCTGTCTCCTTTCCCCGTCCGCTCCGACGCTACAGGAGCAGGACCACCCCGAAGGAGACGAGCGCCGCCGCCAGGACCGGCACGAGGAAGGCCCCACCCCTGAGGCCGAACGTGCCCTGGATCACCGCGAAGTGAAGGACGGCGCCGCAGATCAGGATCGACAGGACGACGAAGAGCGCGGCCGCCTCCTGTCCCCAGGCGGGATGGTCCGCGATCTCGAGGAGCCACCACCAGCCGATCGTGAGCCCCGATCCGGCCCAGGAGAGCGACATGCCGAGCGCGAGCGGCGTCGCGCGCAGCTGCCACAGCCACAGGAAGGTGGCGGAGATCATCAGCGCCATGAGCGCGATCGTCCCGTAGGCCAGGAGCATCGCCGCCTCGTAGCCGAGGCCGCGCATGGCGAGGGCGCTGGCGCTCAGGACCAGGGCGTAAAGCGAAACGAGCTGTCTCATGGGGTCAACATCTCCCTCACGGCGGCATCGAGCGCATCGGCCGCCTCGCGGTTTCGTCTCAGCGCCCGGACGAGCGAAGGCCCGGACAGGAGGTCTCTCACGAGGCCGGCGAGCCGGCGTGCAAGGCATGTCATCGGCTCACCCCCTCGGCAGGCGTTCGCGGATCATCGTGGTCATCTCCACGAGGATCTGGGTGTTCTTGTCGAGCGTCGCGCGGGTCGCGTGATCGCGTTGCAGGTCGCGGTGCAGCAGGAAGACCACCAGCAGCGCCCAGGGCCCCTGTTCGGTGAGGGCCAGCACGAGAGCGTCGGTCATCCCCGTCCCTCCCGCCAGGCGGCGAGCGCGGGATTGGCGGCCCCGGCGCCGGGCAGGTCGCCCGCCTCCGCCCCGGCGCCGGAAACGGGCGGTCCCGCGCCCTCCGCCCCCGCCCCGAGCGCCCTCAGCGCGGCGAGATTGGCCTTCACCACCGGCGCCTGCGCCATCGTCGCCGCGACGGAGCGCTGGAATTCCTGCGACTTCACCTGATAGCGCGCACCGAAATAGAAGGAGACGATGGTGCCCAGGAGCCACCACATCGGTTCGGGAATGAGGGCGATGCCCTGCATCCGGGAGGCGAACCAGATCGGGTCGACCATGGCCGAGATGCAGAGCCCGATCGTGCCGAAGGCCATGAGCGGGCGCGGCACGCGGTTGAGCGCGTCCATGACGCGGTCGAAATACCCCGTGCGCGGTGCGGCGAATTCGGCGGCGAACTGCTCCATCGCCGCCTTTCGGTGGCCCGCCTCGCGGTCCGCCGCGCCTTCGGCATTCTCGAAGAAGACCTCCGCCGTGTCCTTCACGACATTGCGTCCGTCGCCGAACATCAGCTCGAAGATGCGTCCGATCAGCCCCATGGCGCCACCCGTGCGGCATGCTCGGCCTCCGTCAGGTGATAGCGCGGGGAGATGAACTCCTCTGCCCGGCGGATCCAGCCGCCCTTGCCGCCGTCGCGCCGGCGCGCGTATTTGCGCGAGGCCGGGCGGCGGTCGGCGAGGGCATAATAGTAGTTGCGCCGGGCGATCCCGTAGGCATCCGCGAGGTGATGCGGCGCAAGCGATTGCGCGAGAAGGGCGGCCTCGATGGTCTTCGGCCCGATGAGGCCGTCCACGGCGATCCCCTGCCCCATGTCGTTCAGAAGGCGCTGGAGGATGCGCACCGCATTCGCCCCCGCGTTCACATACATGTCGAAGACGCTCGCCTGGAGCAGCGGCGGCAATTCGTCGATCCGCGGGCGGCGGAAGTAATGTTCGACGAAGATGTCGCGCGCCCCCTCGCGGGTGAGCTTGCGCAGGTCGCCCTCCGTCACCCGCCCGTCGCCGTCGAGATCCATGCCCAGCGCGCGCATCGTGCCGATGGTCACGCCGTATTTCGTCGCCCCGCCCGGATCGTCGGGATCGTTCACGAACCCGCCCTCCCGCGCGATGATGTCATCTGCGATCTGCTGAACTGTCTGCATTGCCTCTGTCCCACCAGTTGATGAGACAAGCATCGCGCAAAAAGGTTAACGCCCGCGAACCAGAGCGCGCGGGCTTTAAACGGATCCTTATCCAGGACGCGAGATTCAGCTTTCGGGGGCGTCGGGGGACTTGTAGACGCCCTGTTCCTTGAGCGCGTCCATCACTTCCTTGGGCATGTAGGTCTCGTCATGCTTGGCCAGGATCTCCGAGGCGACGAACACGCCCTCGACCAGCGTGCCGGTGCCGATCATGCCCTGATTCTCCCCGAAGAGATCGGGCAGCACGCCGGTGAAGCGCACCGGCACCGTCGCGCCGCCGTCGGTGACGGAAAAGCGCACCTCCGTCCCGGCGCCGCGCACGAGGGAGCCGTCCTCGACGAGCCCGCCCAGGCGGAAGATCTCGCCCTCGCGCGGCGGCTCCTCGGCCACCTGGGTGGGGGAGCGGAACAGGTTGATCCCGTCGCGCATCGCATAGCCGATCATCGCGGTGGACAGCGCGAGCGCCACCGCGGCCACCGCGAAGATCTGGATGCGGCGTTTCTTCTTGAGGTTCTTCAAACCGGCCATGGCTGTCTCCAAAATCTCCTACGGATAGACGGGCGCGGCCATGAGCCCCGCCGTCTCCTCGAGTCCGAGCATCAGGTTGGCGTTCTGGATCGCCTGCCCCGAAGAGCCCTTCGTGAGGTTGTCGAGCGTCCCGACGACGATGGTGCGCCCCGGAATCCGGTCCTCGACCACGCCAATATGACAGAAATTGGAGGCCCGCACATCCTTCATCGAGGGGGCTGCGCCGAAAGGAAGCACCTTGATGAACGGTTCGTTCATATAGGCATCCGCGAGCGCGTAATGCACCGCCCCGGCCTCGCCCTGCACATAGGCGGTGGCGAGGATGCCGCGGGTCGCGGGGATGAGCGTCGGGGTGAACTGGATCTTCACCTCGCGCCCGGCGACGCGGGAGAATTCCTGGTCGAATTCGCCCAGGTGCCGGTGCCGGCCGCCGAGGGAATAGCCGAAGACATTGTCGTGCAGCTCCCCGAACAGCAGGTGCTCCTTGAGCGAGCGGCCCGCGCCCGAGACGGCGACCTTCAGGTCGAGGATGATCTGGTCGAGGTCGATCACCCCGGCGGCGATCAGCGGGCGCAGGATGAACTGTCCCGTCGCCGCGTTGCAGCCCGTGCCGGCGACGAGCCGCGCGCCGCGGATCTCCTCCCGGTAGAATTCGGTGAGGCCGTAGACGGCCTCCTTCTGGAGCTCCGGGGCGGAATGCGGCTTGCCATACCAGGCCTCGTAGGCCGCGGGATCGCGCAGCCGGAAATCGGCGGAGAGGTCCACCACCTTCACCTCTGCGGGAAGCGCGCCGATCACCGCCTGCGAGGTCGCATGCGGCAGGGCGCAGAACACCAGATCGACGCCCGCGACGTCGATCTCCTCGATCCTGCACAGCTCCGGCAGGTCCATGTGGCGCAGATGCGGATAGACCTCTGCCATTGCCATGCCGGCCTTGCGGTCGCCCGAGAGCGCCACGATCTCCATCTCGGGATGGGTGGCGATCAGTCGGACGAGTTCGGCTCCGGTATAGCCCGAGGCTCCGAGAATGGCGATTTTCCTGGTCATGAGGTGCTCTTTCATATTGTCGGGCCCGTTGCCTTTGATCCAGGTCAGGATCGGGCCATAAAACTGGGGATTGCGGTGGCATGTCGCAAGAAGGGGACGCGGTCCGGCGGTCAGACCTTCACGAAATCGACCTTTCGTCGCAGGAACTGCGTCGCGCCGCGGCCGACCTTCACCGGGTCGCCGGTGGTGAGGAACTTGCCCTGCGTCCCGCTGCCGAGCATGCCGGGATGGCGTTGCAGGTAGTCGGCGAGGCTCGCGGCGACGAGGCTCGCCTGGCTGTAGACGGTGACCTCCGGCCCGAGCGCGTCCTTGAACGCCTCCTCCATCATCGGATAATGGGTACAGCCGAGGATCGCCGCGTCGGGATGGGGCATCTTGCGCCGGAGCGCGTCGACATGGGACCGCACCAGCGCATCCGCGAGGATCAGGTCGCCGTCCTCGATCGCATCGACCACGCCGCCGCAGGCCTGCGCCTCCACATCCACGCCGATCGCGCGGAAGGCGAGCTCGCGCTGGAAGGCACGGGAGGCCACGGTCGCGGGCGTGGCGAAGAGCGCGACATGTTTCACCGCCACCTCGCGCGGCGGGGAATTGTCGCCCCAGTGCCGTTCGGTCAGCGCCTCGATCAGCGGCACGAAGACGCCGAGCACCCGCTTCTCGCGCGGGATCCAGCTTTCCTGCATCCGCCGCAGCGCCGCCGCCGAGGCGGTGTTGCAGGCGAGGATGACGAGGTCGCAGCCTTCCTCCCAGAGCCTTTCGACCGCCCGCGTGGTCAGCGCATAGATGTCGTCCGCCGTGCGCACGCCATAGGGCGCATGGGCGCTGTCGGCGAAATAGACGAAAGGCACCTCCGGCAACCGCTTCGTCACCGCGTCGAGCACGGTCAGCCCGCCCAGTCCACTGTCGAAAATGCCCACTGCCATCTCAATACCGGTCCTTCAGGCCCTTTCTCGGCGCCCCGCCCGCCCTGCCGCGTGCGCCCGGCCGATGTTTTTCCTCGAACTCGAAGCCAAGGCCGGGGTCGGCCAGAGGCGTCGGAGATAACGCATAGGTCTCGGCGCGCAGAAAATCCATAAGCATTTTCGGATCGCCGCGGAAACGCGCAAGCTCCGCCGCCGGGATCGGACGCCCGATCGCGACCCGGACCGGCGCGCCGGTGCGGGCGCGGAATTCCCGGATCAGGAGCCCCATGCGCAGCGTGCCGTGCAGGTGGCTCGCAAGCTGGAAGAGCCGGGAATTCGCGCCGTCGAAATAGACCGGCACCACCGTCGCCCCGGATTTCGCCACCATCTTCGCGGTGAAGGCCCGCCAGCCCGGATCCATCGGCCGCCCCAGCGGCCGCGCCGCCGTGGAGACGGTGCCGCCCGGAAAGATCCCGATGCAGCCGCCCGCGCCCAGCAGATCCACCGCCGCCCTGCGCGTGGCGAGGTTGAGCGCCACCGCCTCCTTCGTCTCCTCGAAGGAGACCGGCAGGATGACCCGCTCGAGATCCTCCGCCTTCCTGAAGACGCGATGCGCGAGGATGCGGAACTCCGGCCGCCGGACCGACAGGATATGGCCCAGCATCAGCCCATCGAGAATGCCGTAGGGATGGTTGGCGACCACGACCAGCGGCCCCTCGCGCGGGATGTCGTCGAGCCGCCCGCGCGCGATCTCGAGCTCGAGCCCGTATCGCTCCACCATCACCGCCCAGAAATCGCGTCCCGCCGCCACCTCGCGGTCGTAGCCCTCGGCCCGCCGGATCAGCGCCATCCGCCCGGTCGCGTTCTCCATCAGCCGGATGAGCACGCGCCCCGTCCGGCTCCGCGCGGAATGCGCATAGGTGATGTCGCGCGCGATCTGCCGTGCCGACGGCCCGTCCTGCCCGCCTGTGTGTGTCCGCATGCCTGTCCGGTCTCCTCGCCTCGCCCCATCCTACACCGGCGGGACGGACCGGGACAATTTGTCCGCCTGCCCGAAATTCCGGCAATCGTGCAGACTGTCTTCATAAAATCGTGTTAGCGTCCCGACTGCGCCTTGCGATCCGCGCAAAAAACCAGAATGAAGCGCCCGAATTGCCTCGCGCGGCCGTGGTCTCGTCGTATGATGACCGCGCCCGAGGAGGACCGGGCACAGGGAACAGGGTGAGAGTATGGACTGGGACAAACTGAGAATTTTTCACGCGGTGGCCGATGCGGGCTCGCTCACCCATGCCGGCGACATCCTGCATCTGAGCCAGTCCGCCGTCTCCCGCCAGATCCGCGCGCTCGAGGAATCGCTCGGCACGACGCTGTTCCACCGCCACGCCCGCGGCCTGATCCTGACCGAACAGGGCGAACTCCTGTTCGAGGCGACCCGCGCCATGGCCAAGCGGCTCGAAGCCGCCGCCGCGCGGATCCGCGACAGCGAGGAGGAGGTCTATGGCGAGTTGCGCGTCACCACCGCCACCGGCTTCGGCACGCTCTGGCTCGCCCCGCGCCTGTCGAAGCTCTATGACAAGTACCCGGATCTCAAGATCGACCTGATGCTCGAGGAGCGCGTGCTCGACCTGCCGATGCGCGAGGCCGATATCGCCATCCGCATGAAGGAGCCGTCCCAGGCCGACCTCATCCGCAAGCGCCTGATGAACATCCGCATGCGGCTGTTCGCGACCCAGCATTACATCGACGCCCACGGCATGCCGGAGACGATGGCCGACCTCGCCCATCACCGGCTGATCTGCCAGAACCCGAACGCGCCGCAGGTCGCCGCCGGCGCGCGGCTCGTCGAGGAGCTCAACGAATACGACATCCGCTCGAAGCTTTTCGTGAACAACTATTTCGGGGTGTTGCAGGCGGTGCTGAACCACCTCGGCATCGGCGTGCTGCCCGATTACCTCGTCGAGAGCTCGCCCAACCTCGTGCGCGTCCTGCCCGACGTGGAAAGCGGCGAAGTCCCCGTCTTCCTCGCCTATCCCGAGGAATTGCGGCACTCGAAGCGGGTCGAGGTCTTCCGCGACTTCATCACCGAAGAGATCAACGCCCATCGCCGCCAGATGCGCGAGGACGAGGATTTCTGAACGCGCGGGCGCGGGTCCCCGCCGCCTCCGCCGGGGGGCCGCCCGGACCGGCGCTTTCGCCCTTGTCTGCAAGGGATATGCAATCCCTGCATAGCGGCATTGCGCCGCGCAGGGGCGAAAATCCTTGAACCGTTCACAAACCGCCCCTAAATGCATCATTGAAGCCGCCGGATGAGGCAACTCATGGCGGTTTTACCTCCCTGTTGGACTTGGGCCGAGCTTTGCTCGGCCTTTTTTTTGCGCCGGCGCCCTCTCCCCCGCCTCTCCCCCGCCTGTGCTCCCTTTCGGCACCGCAGATGCCTTCCCCCTTTTCCCGATGCCCGCCATGCCCTAAGAGAGCGCGAGCATGACGACTGCCGCCCGAGGGGAATCCATGACCGAACCTGCCATCACCGAAGAGATCATCGCCGCCCATGGCCTCAAGCCGGAGGAATACGCCCGGATCCTGCGTATCCTGAACCGCGAACCGAGCTTCACCGAACTCGGGATCTTTTCGGCGATGTGGAACGAACACTGTTCCTACAAATCCTCGAAGAAACACCTGCGCACCCTGCCCACCACCGGTCCGCAGGTGATCTGCGGCCCCGGCGAGAATGCCGGCGTCGTGGATATCGGCGACGGTCAGGCCGTGGTCTTCAAGATGGAGAGCCACAACCACCCCTCCTATATCGAGCCCTACCAGGGCGCCGCGACCGGCGTCGGCGGCATCCTGCGCGACGTCTTCACCATGGGCGCGCGCCCGGTCGCGGCGATGAATTCGCTCTCCTTCGGCACGAAGGAGCACCGGAAGACCAGGCAGCTCGTCCATGGCGTCGTCGAGGGCGTCGGCGGCTACGGCAACTGTTTCGGCGTGCCGACCGTGGGCGGCGAGGTGCGCTTCCACGCCGCCTATAACGGCAACTGCCTCGTGAACGCCTTTGCCGCCGGCCTGGCGGACGCGGACAGGATTTTCTACTCGGCGGCCTCCGGCGTCGGCATGCCCGTCGTCTACCTCGGCGCGAAGACCGGCCGCGACGGCGTCGGCGGCGCGACGATGGCCTCGGCCGAATTCGACGACACGATCGAGGAGAAGCGCCCCACCGTCCAGGTCGGCGACCCGTTCACCGAGAAACGGCTGATGGAGGCGACGCTCGAACTGATGCAGACCGGCGCGGTGATCTCGATCCAGGACATGGGCGCGGCGGGCCTCACCTGTTCGGCCGTGGAGATGGGCGACAAGGGCGGGCTCGGCATCCGCCTCGATCTCGAGAACGTGCCGCAGCGCGAGACGGGCATGACCGCCTACGAGATGATGCTGTCGGAAAGCCAGGAGCGCATGCTCATGGTGCTCAAGCCCGAGAAGGAGGCCGAGGCCCGCGCCGTGTTCGAGAAATGGGATCTCGATTTCGCCATCGTGGGCGAGACGATTTCGGAGGACCGCTTCCTCATCATGCACGACGGCCGCTGCATGGCCGACCTGCCGCTCTCCACCCTCGCCTCCTCCGCGCCGGAATACGACCGCCCCTGGGTGCCGACGCCGGTGGCGGAGCCGCTTGCCGAGGTGCCGCAGATCGACCCGATCGACGGGCTCAGGGGGCTGATCTCCTCGCCCAACTACGCCTCCAGGGGCTGGGTCTACGAACAATACGACACGCAGGTGATGGCCGACACCGTGCGCCGGCCGGGGCTCGGCGCCGGGGTGATCCGGGTGCACGGCACGGAGAAGATGCTCGCCTTCACCTCCGACGTCACCCCGCGCTACGTGCGCGCCAACCCGGTCGAGGGCGGCAAGCAGGCCGTGGCCGAAGCCTATCGCAACCTCACCGCCGTGGGGGCGAAACCGCTCGCGACCACCGACAACCTCAATTTCGGCAATCCCGAAAAGCCGGAGATCATGGGCCAGTTCGTCGGCGCGCTGGACGGCATCGGCCAGGCGGTCGCCTTCCTCGACATGCCGATCGTCTCCGGCAACGTGTCGCTCTACAACGAGACCGACGGCGAGGCGATCCTGCCCACGCCCACGATCGGCGCGGTCGGCCTCATCGCCTCCGCCGGGGATCTCATCCAGGGCCAGCCGCGGCCGGGCGACATCGCCGTGCTGATCGGCGAGACCGCCGGCCACCTCGGCCAGTCCGCCCTGCTTTACGAGGTGTTCAACCGCGAGGACGGCGACGCGCCGCATGTGGATCTCGCCGCCGAGAAGCGCAACGGCGAGTTCGTCCGCGCCAACCGCGCGCTCTTTTCCGCCGTCACCGACCTCTCCGACGGCGGCCTCGCGCTTGCCGCCTTCGAGATGGCCGAGGATGCCGGCCTCGGCGTCACGCTGGAGAGCGGCGACACCGCGACGCTCTTCGGAGAGGACCAGGCGCGCTATCTCGTCGCCTGCTCCTTCGACCAGGCCGAGGCGCTGATGGTCGCCGCCGGCCAGGCGGGCGTGCCCGTCGCCACGGTCGGCCGGTTCGGCGGCGACACGGTGAGGTTCGACGGCTCGGAGGCGCCGCTGTCCGACCTGTCCGCCCTCTACCGCGGCACCTTCGGCGAGATCTTCGGCTGAGTCTCCTTTGTGCCCCAAATACTCAGTCAAAGGCCCGCACCCCGCGGGCCTTTCGTGGTAAGGTCACGGCCATGACCGACCTGCCCGACCTGCCCGATCTTACCTCCGATTGCAGCCGGTGCGCCGCGCTGTGCTGCGTCGGCCTCAGGCTCGAGAAGGGCGAGCTCTTCGCCTTCGACAAGCCCGCGGGCGCGCCCTGCCCGAACCTCGAAGGCCACCTCTGCGCGATCCATGACCGGCTCGCGGAGAGCGGCAATCCGGGCTGCGTGCTCTACGACTGTGCCGGGGCGGGGCAGCGCGTGGTGCAGATGCGCTTCAACGGCGAGAGCTGGCGCGAGGATCCGACGCTCCTGCCGGCGATGCTGCGCGATTTCGCGGCGCTCAAACCCCTGCACGAACGCATGGCGCAGCTTGTGGAGGCCGGCGCGATGGACCTGCCGCCGGAGCTCGAGGCGGAGCGCCTGCGGCTGTTGCGCAGATGTGCGCGGCTCTGGTCGGACAGCGATGCGCTCGCCGCCGGCTACGCCGCCTTCCTCGACCGGCTCGCGCCCTTCGCCGCCCGCTAGCGGCTTGCAGCGGACGCCTGCCTCTCCTACATTCAGCCACGAAGACAGAACCGCCGAGGAGCGTCCCCGCATGGCCATCACCGCCGCCGATATCGAGCACCTCATCCGTGAGGCTTTCCCGAACGCCCGGATCACCGTCCAGGGCGACGACGGCCAGCATTTCGCCGCCGAGGTGGTGGACCCCTCCTTCAAGGGCATGAATCGTGTGCAGCAACAGCGCGCGGTGAATGCCGCCATCCGCGACAAGCTCGACAGCGGCGAATTGCACGCGCTTGCGCTCACCACCCGTTCGCCGGACTAATCCGCCCGCCACGGGCCGAAAGGATCATCGACATGACCGCCCAGGAGACCATCCAGAAAACCGTCGACGAGAACGATGTCGTTCTCTTCATGAAGGGCACGAAGCTCATGCCGCAATGCGGGTTTTCCTCCCGCGTCGCGGGCGTGCTGAATTTCATGGGCGTCGACTATCTCGACGTCAACGTCCTTGCCGACGAGGCCATCCGCCAGGGGATCAAGGACTTCTCCGACTGGCCGACCATCCCGCAGCTCTATGTCAAGGGCGAGTTCGTCGGCGGCTGCGACATCATCACGGAGATGACCCTGTCGGGCGAGCTCGACCAGGTCTTCGCCGACAAGGGCGTCGCCTTCGACCGCGAGAAGGCGGAACAGATCCGCGCCGCCAACGCCTGACCGTCGTTTGACCGGGGCCTGAGCGGGCGCGACCGCAGGCGCGCGGGCGGTGTTTCCCCGCGCGCGCCTCTCGAGCGGCCCCGGACCGCCTCCCGATCGCCCGGCCCCGCGCCCGGCGTCAGCCCGCCTTGCAGAAGGCGTAGAGCGTCACGCTCTCTCCCACCTCGGCGTCGAAATAGTTGAGCATGGCCTCGCCGCCCTTTTCCCACCATTCATAGGCCGACACCTTGCCGGTGGCCCCGAGGTAGCGCGCGCCGGAGGCGGAGACCGCGCGGCCCAGCGACAAGAGCCGCCCCTCGGCCTGCACCACCGCGTAATCCTGCCCGGCATAGACCACGTCGATCTCCACGCCGCGCTCGCAGGTATAGGTGACGACCTCGGGCGCGGGCACCGTCTCCGGGACGTCCTGCGCCGTGGCGGCGAGCGGCACGAGAAGGAGCGCCAGCGCCAGGGGACGGCTGCGGTCAGGTGCCATTGACCATCCCCAGCCGCTCCTCGAGCGCATCCGCCATCGCCTCCGCCCGCGCGGCCATTTCCGCGAGCGTGTCCGTCACTTCCGCGGGCACGACCGGCACCTCGATCTTCTCGGGCTCGGGCGCGGGGCGGGCGCGCATCTCCTCGATCAGCGCCTCCTGCGCGCCGAGCTTGTCCTCGAGCCCGCGCATCTGTTCTTCCATCCCCGCGGTCTTGTCCGCGAGCATGAGCCCCGCCATCAGCAGCATCCGCTCCGGCGGCAGGCGGCCGATCTGGCTTGCGAGCACCGTCGCCTCGTTGTCGAGCAGGGCCGCGGCGGCCTTGAGGAAATGCTCCTCCCCGTCCTGGCAGGCGACGTCGAATTCCTTGCCGCCGATGGAGATTCTCACTTCAGGCATGGCTCAGGCCTCCCCGGATTGCTGTGCGCCCGGCACGCGGGCCATGACCGCCTTCAGCTCCGCGAGGATCGCGTCGAGCTCGGTCGCCTCGGCCGAGCGCGCGGCCTTCAGCGCCTCGAGCTCCGCCCGCATCCCCGCGTCGATCAGCGCGGGATCTCCGACGCCTTCGGAATTGGCGCCGCGCAGCGCGGCGTTGTTCTCGCGCAGCTGCGCATTCACCGCCCGCAGCGTCTGCATCCCGCGGTCGTGATCCGCGAGCTGGCGCCGCAGCGTCTCCACCTCCTGCTCGAGTGCTGCGACATGGCCCTCCTGCCGCTCGTGGATCGCCTTCACCCGCTCCTCGAGCTGGTGGTTCGAGGCCTTCTCCGCCTCGAGCGCCGCGCTCAGCCGGGCGGTTTCCGCCTCGAGACCGGCGGTCGCGGCGCCCTCCGGCGCCCCCGCCGTCTCGGCCCGTTCCTCGGCGGCGGAGACCGCCCGTCCGATCCGTTCCAGCGCCGCGCTGATCCGCGCCTCGAATTGGGAAATTTCGCTCATCCGTGTTTACTCACACCCTGCTCTGGTCGTGTTGCATCGCGGCGCGGTCCGCCCGCTGTGCCCGCCGGCGCGGGGCGATGCCGAAACTTCCTTTGGCATCAACGCCGAAGCGGGCGGGCTTCGTCCCGCCTTCCGTTGATTCGAGAGCCTAGCGCATGGGGCGCGCTTTACCAATACGGCAGGGCGGGCGCGGGAAAAAGCGGCGGATCCGGGGCGCCCCCGCCTTGCGTGCCTTGCACTTTGGCGCGTTATCGTTATCAGGAGACAGGACGAGGCCCGGACGACGCTCCCGGCCGCCTTAGGGAGTTGAAGGAGATCCAACCCGTGGATATCGCAAAGCTGCGCGAGGCGCACCCCGACCACTGGCTGAAAGCCGCCGCCATCCGCACCCTGACGCTCGACGCCGTCGCCGCGGCGAAGTCCGGGCATTCGGGGATGCCGATGGGCATGGCCGACGTGGCCACCGTGCTCTTCGGCAGGCATCTCAGGTTCGACGCCTCCGCGCCGCACTGGCCCGACCGCGACCGCTTCATCCTGTCGAACGGCCACGGCTCGATGCTGATCTATTCGCTGCTCTACCTCACCGGCTACAAGGAAGTGACGATCGAGGAGATCCGCAACTTCCGCCAGTCCGGCTCGAAGACCGCGGGCCACCCGGAGAACTTCCTGCTCGACGCCGTCGAGACCACGACCGGCCCGCTCGGCCAGGGCATCGCCAATTCCGTCGGTTTCGCGATGGCCGAGGAATCCCTGCGCGCGCGCTTCGGCGCGAAGCTCATGGATCACCACACCTATGTCTTCGCCGGCGACGGCTGCCTGATGGAGGGCGTCTCCCAGGAGGCGATCGCGCTGGCCGGCCGCCAGAAGCTCGGCAAGCTCATCGTCTTCTGGGACAACAACAGCATCACCATCGACGGCCCGCTCGACCTTGCCGACCGCACCGACCAGGTCGCCCGCTTCAAGGCGGCGGGCTGGCATGTCCAGTCCGTCGACGGCCACGACCCGGAGGCGATCGACGCCGCCATCGAGGCCGCGAAGGCGTCGAAAAAGCCGTCGATGATCGACTGCAAGACCCATATCGCGCTCGGCCACAAGGCCCAGGACACCTCCAAGGGCCACGGCGCGCTCACCGACGCCGACCAGCTCCGCGCCGCGAAGGAAGCCTATGGCGTGAGCTGGGGCCCGTTCGAGGTCGCCGAGGAAGTGAAGAAACAGTGGGAGGAGATCGGCGCGCGCGGCCGCGAGGACCGCGTCACCTGGGAAGCCCGCTTCGAGGAGCAGTCCGAGCGTCGCCAGGCGGAGTTCAACCGCGTCTTCGCGGGCGAGGCGCCGAAGAAGCTCTCCGCCACGATCAAGGCGTTCAAGAAGCAGATTTCCGAGGAGCGGCCGAAGCTCGCGACCCGCGCCTCCTCGCAGAAGGTGCTCGAGGTGGTGAACCCGATCATGCCCGAGACCCTCGGCGGCTCGGCGGATCTCACCGGCTCGAACAACACGCTGACCGAGGGGCTCGGCGTCTTCGACGAGACCAACCGCAAGGGCCGCTACGTCTATTACGGCATCCGCGAACATGGCATGGCGGCGGCGATGAACGGGCTCGCGCTGCACGGCGGCGTGCGCCCCTATGGCGGCACCTTCTTCTGCTTCACCGATTACGCGCGTCCGGCGATGCGCCTGTCGGCGCTGATGCAGGTGCCGGTGACCTATGTCATGACCCATGATTCCATCGGTCTCGGCGAGGACGGCCCGACCCACCAGCCGGTCGAGCATCTCGCGATCTGCCGCGCCACGCCCAACACGCTGACGATCCGCCCCTGCGACACGGTGGAGACCGCCGAGGCCTGGGAAATCGCCCTCACCTCGCAAAAGACGCCGACGGTGCTCGTGCTGACGCGCCAGAACCTGCCGACGCTGCGCACCGAGCACAAGTCCAACAACCTCGTAGCGAAGGGCGCCTATGTGCTCGCCGAGGCCGAGGGCAAGCGGGAGGCGATCCTGATCGCCACCGGCTCCGAGGTCGAGATCGCCATGGCGGCGCGCGAAACGCTCCAGGCGGAAGGCATCGGCACCCGCGTCGTCTCCATGCCCTCCATGGAGCTGTTTGCCGAGCAGGACGAGGCCTACCGCCGCAAGGTGCTGCCCGCGGGCCCGGTGCGGGTCGGCATCGAGGCCGCGATGCGCGCCGGCGGCTGGGACCGCTGGCTGCTGGGCGAGCGCGGTCGCGAGAGCCGGCAGGCCTTCGTCGGCATGACCCGCTTCGGCGCCTCCGCCCCGGCCGAGGAGCTTTACGAGAAGTTCGGCATCACCGCCGGAAACGTCGTGGCGCAGGTCAGGGCGCTGCTGGGCTGACCCCCGCCGCAGGGGGAGGACAGGACGGACCCGCGCCGCCGGCGCGGGTCTTTGCCGTTGCGCGCGGCGCCGGAGGCAAAGGGGCGCTGCCCCTTTGGAACCCCGAGATATTTCCGAGCAGATGAAGGGGAGGCGCCGCATTGCCGGGCACGTTAGCGCAAACAGCGGATGTTTTCGCTAACATGTTGGCGCTAAATACTTTTCCTCGATTGCACACCTCCGTATACGGAGGGGCGAAACCGCCGGCGCATCACATCTCGGGAGACGTATCATGACGATCAGACTTGGTATCAACGGGTTCGGCCGCATCGGCCGCTGCACGCTCGCCCATATCGCCGAGGCCGGCCTCAACGAGGTCGAGGTGGTGAAGATCAACGCCACCGGCCCGATCGAGACCAATGCGCATCTCCTGAAATACGACAGCGTCCACGGCCGCTTCGGCGGCACCGTCCGCATCGAGGGCAACACGATGGACATCGGCCACGGGCCGATGCAGGTCATGTCGACCTACGATCCGAACGAGCTCGACTGGGAAGGCGTCGACGTGGTGCTCGAATGCACCGGCAAGTTCAACGACGGCCACACATCCGCCATCCATCTCGACCGCGGCGCCAAGAAGGTGCTGATCTCCGCCCCGGCGAAGAACGTGGACCGCACCGTGGTCTATGGCGTGAACCATCGCGACCTGCGCGCGGAGGAGCGCATGGTGTCGAACGGCTCCTGCACCACGAACTGCCTCGCGCCGCTCGCCAAGGTGCTCAACGACGCCATCGGGATCGAGCGCGGCATCATGACGACGATCCATTCCTACACCGGCGACCAGCCGACGCTCGACCGCCGGCACAAGGATCTCTACCGCGCCCGCGCCGCCGCGATGGCGATGATCCCGACCTCCACCGGCGCCGCGAAGGCGATCGGCGAGGTGTTGCCGGAACTCAGGGGCAAGCTCGACGGTACGGCGATGCGCGTGCCCACGCCGAACGTCTCCGCCGTGGATCTCACCTTCGAGGCGGGCCGCGACGTGACGGTGGACGACGTGAACGAGGTCGTGCGCGAAGCCGCCGCCGGCCATATGGGGGCGGTGCTGGGCTACGACCCGGAGCCGAAGGTCTCCATCGACTTCAACCATACGACCCAGAGCTCGATCTTCGCGCCCGACCAGACCAAGGTGATCGGCCGCACGGTGCGCGTGCTGGCGTGGTATGACAACGAATGGGGCTTTTCCGCGCGGATGGCCGATGTCGCCGCGGCGATGGGTCGGCTGATCTAGGCCCCCGGATCTTCACGTATACGTCGCAACGACCCTGTGACGTGGCTTTCCCCGGCGGGCAACCGCCGGGTTTTTTTACCGTTTTCGGCCTGCCCCCTTTTTTTATCTCCGCAATTGCCGCATTCTGCCGGCGAACGAACGGTTGGCGCGACATGACAAATCAGATCGCCGTCGGGATCGGGATCCTCGTCGTGATCCTGCTCGGCCTCGATTTCGGACTGAACGGGGGCGACGGGTCGCTCTTCCTGACCCGGAAATTCCTGGACCTGCTCCGGTGGGTCGCCTTCTGGCGATGACGGCGGCTCTTCGAGGTTGACGTTTCACGCACGATCGCGATGTTAGCGTTAACTCGGAACGATCGGATCGCGGCGGCGTTGTCGCCACGACCCCTTTCCACAGGGAGGGCATCCCCTGCCTTTCCGCCGCCCCAAAGCGCATAGGAGGTGCTGACATGGCCGTGAAAGTAGCTATCAACGGATTTGGACGGATCGGACGCAATGTCCTGCGCGCCATCATCGAGTCGGGCCGGACCGACATCGAGGTGGTCGCGATCAACGACCTGGGTCCGGTCGAGACCAACGCCCACCTGCTGCAATTCGACTCGGTGCACGGCCGGTTCCCGGTCGAGGTGACCCATGGCGAGGACAGCATCGACGTCGGCCGCGGCCCGATCAAGGTGACGGCGATCCGCAATCCCGAGGAGCTGCCCTGGGCCGATGTCGATATCGCGCTCGAATGCACCGGCCTCTTCACCGCCAAGGAGAAGGCGGAGGCGCATCTGAAGAATGGCTCGAAGCGCGTCCTCGTCTCCGCCCCCTCGGCCGGCGCGGACAAGACCATCGTCTACGGGGTGAACCACGCGGCGCTGACGCCCGACGACCTTGTCGTCTCGAATGCCTCCTGCACGACGAACTGTCTCGCGCCGGTGGCGAAGGTGCTCAACGACGAGCTCGGCATCGTCAAGGGCTTCATGACCACGATCCACAGCTACACGGGCGACCAGCCGACCCTCGACACCTATCACAAGGATCTCTACCGCGCCCGCGCGGCGGCGCTGTCGATGATCCCGACCTCCACCGGCGCGGCGAAGGCGGTGGGCCTCGTGCTGCCCGAGCTCAACGGCAAGCTCGACGGGGTGGCGATCCGCGTGCCGACGCCGAACGTCTCCGTCGTGGACCTGACCTTCGAGGCGGCGCGCGACACCTCGGTCGAGGAGATCAACGAGAAGATCCGCGCCGCGGCGGACGGCCCGCTCAAGGGCGTCCTCGGCTATACCGACGGCAAGCTCGTCTCCTCGGACTTCAACCACGATCCGCATTCCTCGGTCTTCCACACGGACCAGACCAAGGTGATGGAAGGGTCGATGTGCCGCATCCTGTCCTGGTACGACAACGAATGGGGCTTTTCCAACCGCATGGCGGACACGGCGGTCGCTATGGGCAAGCTGATCTGAGCACGCTATACTCGCTGCCGAAACGCAGCTATCCCGCGCGAACGGGAGAAAGGCGCTCCGGGCTGTCGGTCCGGAGCGTTTTCGTGTCTCGCGCATCCGCAGGAAAGGAGACCGAGGGCCCCCGATGCCGAGCATGACGACGATTCTGAGCGAGTTCATCACCCTGTGGGTGGTCATAGATCCGATCGGCACGCTGCCGGTCTTCATCGGCGCCACCGCGCCGCTGTCGCCGAAGCTCACGCGCATGGTCGCCGCCCGTGCGGTGCTCATCGCCTTCGTCATCCTGCTGATGTTCATCGCCTTCGGCCAGACCGTGCTCGAGGCGCTCGGCCTCGGCCTCCCGTCCTTCCAGATCGCGGGCGGGCTGGTGCTCTTCCTCTTCGCGCTGACGATGATCTTCGGCGACGGCAAGCCTTCCCACGAGGCGGCGCAGGTCGCCCATCCCCAGAAGGACCAGCGGCTCCAGGCCAGGCGCGTCTCCGTCTTTCCGCTCGCCATGCCCTCCATCGCCTCCCCCGGCGCGATGCTCGCCGTGGTGATGCTCACGGACAACGACCGCTTTTCCTATGCGCATCAGGCGATGACCGCGGCGATCATGACGGTGATCCTGCTCATCACCCTGCTGCTGCTGCTCGCCGCCGAGCCGATCCTGCGCCTGCTGCGCGAGACCGGCGCGGCCATCGTCAGCCGGGTCATGGGCATGGTGCTTGCCGCCGTCGCGGTCGATGCGGTGCTCAAGGGGTTCGTCGCCATCGGCGTACTGCCGGATTTCTGATCCGCCGCGGCGTTGCAGCGGGCGCATGGCGCCCTTTCCCGCATGTCGGTTGTTTCTGCGGTGCAGCAGGCCCAGATTTCGGGAAGCGCCACCGCGCACCCCGAACGCCCCCCCGAGCCCCGAAAGGACCGGACCGATGACCATGTTCCTCTCCCTGCGAACCGCCGCCCGGAAACGCGCCGCCTATCGGCGCACGCTGGCCGAGCTCGACGCCCTGCCCGCCCGCACGAAGGCCGATCTGGCCCTCGACCATGGCCGCGCCTGCGCCCTCGCGCGCGCCGCGGTCTACGGCTGAGGCGGCTCAGCGGTCGAATTTCGCCAGAAGCCGCGTCGCCACCAGCGGGTCGACGAATTTCGAGATGTCGCCCTCGAGCCGTGCGATCTCCTTCACGAGCTTGGAGGCGATCGCCTGGTGGCGCGCGTCGGCCATGAGAAAGACCGTCTCGACCGAGCTGTCGAGGGCGCGGTTCATGCCGACCATCTGATATTCGTATTCGAAATCCGCCACCGCGCGCAGCCCGCGGATCAGGATCGAGGCATTCACGTCGCGCGCGCACTGGATCAGCAGGTTCTCGAACGGGTGCACCACGATGTCGCATCCCGTCTCCCGCGCCATGCCCCGCGTCACCGCCTGGAGCATGTCCACCCGCTCGTCGAGCGAGAACAGCGGTCCCTTGTCGCGGTTGATCGCCACGCCGATCACCAGCCGGTCCACCAGCGCGCATGCGCGCCGGATGATGTCGCCGTGACCGTGGGTCACCGGGTCGAATGTGCCGGGGTAAAGACCGATGCGCATGGATGTCCTCCTCTTGCCTTGCTGCGCACGCAACAATATTGCAGATGCGAAATCAAGGGGCTTCGGGGCGCAAGGCCCCGCAGCCGGAGGAAATCCCGCGCGACATCCGCGCGCGACGGGCTCAGTGGCCCATGATCATCCCTTCGAGCGCGTCGTTCTCCATCGCGAGCTGTTCGAGCCGCGCCTGGACCACATCGCCGATGGAGACAAGGCCGATCATCCTGTCCCCCTCCATCACCGGCATGTGGCGGAACCGGCCCGCGCTCATCTTCTCGAGCACGGCAAGCGCCGTGTCCTCCGGCGCGCAGGTGACGAGCTTTGCGGTCATGTAATCCGAGACCTTGTGCGTGAGCGCCTCTGGCCCGGCCCGGCCGATCTCGCGCACGATGTCGCGTTCCGACAGGATGCCTTCGGGCACCGCCGGCCGTGTCGCGACGATCAGCGCCCCGATCCGGCGTTCGGAGAGAACCTCCGCCGCCTCACCCAGCGTCTTGTCCGGTGCGATCGTGATGGTCTCCGCGATCGACTTGTTCTTCAGTATCTGTCCAACGAGCATGGCGCCTCCCTTTTGCCGTCTCCGGCGTGACAATGCAGTGGTCTCCGCCCCGGTTTCTCCCTGTATATCAGCGTCCTCCGAGGGTGCGCCTCCTGTCAAGCGCCGCCTTCGAGCTCCCGCACCACCGCCCGCATGTGCTCGCTCAGCGCCTCGGCAAACCGGTTCAGCCGCTCCACCTTGCGATCGTCCTCGTGCCGCACGAGATAGAAGGCGCGCCGCAGCCGCACCGCCTCGGGCAGCACGCGCACGAGCTCGGGCACATAGGGCAGGCAGAACTCGTGCACCACCCCCACGCCCAGCCCGGCGCGGATCATGTTGAGCTGGACGGAGACGGAATTCGACGTGTAATCGACCCGTTTCACGCCGATTTCCTCGAGATAGTCGAGCTCCTTGTCGAAGATCAGGTCCGGCACGTATCCCACGATCCTGTGCCGCGAGAGATCCGCCACCGTGGCGATCTGCGGGTGCTCGTGCAGGTAGGGGCGCATCGCGGAAAGCGACAGATGGTAGTCGGTGATCTTCTGGACGAGGAAGCGGCCGGCCGTCGGCGCCGACACGCTCACGACGAGGTCCACCTCGCGCTTCGAGAGGTTGAAGAGCCGCGGCTGGGCGATGATCTGCACCTCGAGCTCGGGATGGAAGGCCGCGATTCGGGCGACGACCCGCGGCAGCACGTAATTCGCGCAGCCGTCGGGCGCACCGACGCGGATCACCCCCTTGAGCCCGCGCTCCCCCTCCTCCGCGATCTCCTCGAGCCCGAGGACCACCGCCTGCTCGGCGCTCTCGACATGGGCGAGCAGACGCCCGCCGTCCCGCGTCAGCTCATAGCCCTGCGGCGATTTCGCGAAGAGCGTGGTGCCCGTCGCCTCCTCGAGCCGCGCGACGCGGCGCCCGACCGTCGCCGGGTCGATCCGCAGCAGCCGCCCCGCGCCCGACAGGCTTTCGGTGCGGACCACCGCCAGGAACACCCGAAGATCGTCCCAGTTCAGGCTCATATCCGTCCTCCCTGCATTCCTGCAAAACGTTTTTGAATTCTTCGCCCTTTTTGACCCAATTTCGCAAGAGTAACCTGCCCGCGACCAGGACAGGAGGATCCGATGGAAGACCTGACACACTATATCAACGGCGCCGGGGTGGCGGGCACCTCCGGCCGCTTTTCCGAAGTGCGCAATCCCGCGACGGGCGAGGTGATCGCCCGTGTGCCGCTTGCCACCCCCGCCGAGCTCGATGCCGCGGTGGAGAAGGCCGCCGCGGCCCAGATCGCCTGGGCCCGCGTGAACCCGCAGCGCCGCGCCCGCGTGATGATGAAATTCGGCCAGTTGATCGAGGACAACATGGACGCGCTCGCCGAATGCCTGTCGCGCGAACATGGCAAGACGCTCCCGGACGCGAAGGGCGACATCCAGCGTGGCCTCGAGGTGGTCGAGGTCTGCATGGGCGCGCCGGCGCTGCTCAAGGGCGAGTTCACCGGCGACGCCGGCCCCGGCATCGACCTCTACGCGATCCGCCAGCCGCTCGGCGTGGTTGCGGGCATCACGCCCTTCAACTTCCCGGCGATGATCCCGCTGTGGAAGATGGCCCCCGCCATCGTCTCCGGCAATGCGATGATCCTCAAGCCGTCCGAGCGCACGCCGATGACCTCGCTCATGCTCGCGGACCTCTTCACCAAGGCGGGGCTTCCCGACGGGGTGTTGCAGGTCGTGCATGGCGACAAGGACGTGGTCGACGCGATCCTCGACAACGAGACCGTCCAGGCCGTCGGCTTCGTCGGTTCCACGCCGATCGCGCAATATATCTACGGGCGCGCGGCGACCACCGGCAAGCGCGCGCAATGTTTCGGCGGCGCAAAGAACCACATGATCGTCATGCCCGATGCCGATCTCGACAAGGCCGCCGATGCGCTGATCGGGGCGGGCTACGGCGCGGCGGGCGAACGCTGCATGGCGGTCTCGGTCGCGGTGCCCGTGGGCCGGGAGACCGCCGACGCGCTGATCGGAAAGCTCGTGCCGAAGATCGAGAAGCTGAAGGTCGCCCCCTACACGGCAGGCGACGACGTGGATTACGGCCCGCTGATCACCGCGCAGGCGAAGGAGCGCGTCGAGGGGCTGATCGCCTCCGGCGTCGAGCAGGGCGCGACCCTCGTCACCGACGGGCGCGGGATCACGATCCAGGGCTACGAGAACGGCTATTTCGTCGGGCCGACCCTGTTCGACAACGTCACCCCGGAGATGGAGATCTACAGGCAGGAGATCTTCGGCCCGGTCCTGTCGACGGTGCGGACGGACAGTTACGAGGAGGCGCTCCAGCTCATCCTCGACAACGACTACGGCAACGGCACGGCGATCTATACCGCCGATGGCGACACCGCGCGCGACTTCGTTTCCCGCGTCGACGTCGGCATGGTCGGCGTCAACTTCCCGATCCCCGTGCCGCTCTCCTACTATTCCTTCGGCGGGTGGAAGAAATCGGCCTTCGGCGATCTCGACCAGTACGGGCCCGACGCCTTCCGCTTCTACACCAAGACGAAGAAGGTCACCGCGCGCTGGTTCTCCGGCATCCGCGAGGGGGCGGCGCTCAATTTCCGGGCGATGGACTGACTCCGAAAGCAGGATAAATCGCACGGCGTGGCGGGATCTCTGACGGGATTCCGCCATTTTCCTGCATGGACCGAACATCCGCCCCGGTGTGAGCCCGGTGTGAGTTTGTCACAGACGGCCGCCGCGTCCTCCCGCAGACTCGGGGGCGGTTCATCATCGGAGATCGTCATGCTCAGAAAGAATGTCGGCGGCATCGACCGCGTCCTGCGCCTCCTCGCGGGGCTCGCGCTCCTTGCGGGCTTCGTCCTCGATCCCGGCGCGTCGCTGCGCTGGCTCTACCTTCTGGGTCTCGTCCCGCTCCTCACCGGGCTGTTCGGC
Organism: Celeribacter indicus; assembly: GCF_000819565.1. NCBI lineage: Bacteria > Pseudomonadati > Pseudomonadota > Alphaproteobacteria > Rhodobacterales > Roseobacteraceae > Celeribacter > Celeribacter indicus. The sequence continues at coordinate 1,559,342 of NZ_CP004393.1, read as the reverse complement.
ACCTGCCCGGTCTATACGCTGCTCGGGATCAGCACCTGCCCGAAGAGGAAATGACGCGCGACGCCCGCGCTATCCCGCCCGCGCCAGCGCCCGCAACGCCTCGGGATCGGTGAGGGTCACCTCGCCGCGGGCCGTCTCCACCCAGCCGCGGCGCTGGAAATCCTGCAACTGGCGCGACACCACCTCCCGCGCCGTGCCGAGTTCGGCGGCGAGCCGGGCATGGGTGGCCTTGAGCCGCGGCTGCCCGTCCGACAGGTCCAGAAGTTTCTGCGCCAGCCGGATGTCCACCTTGCGAAAGGCGATCTCGTCGATGACCTGGAAAAGATCGGTGAACCGGCGCGAATAGGCGGAGAAGACGAAATTGCGGAAGCTCTGCGACGTCGCGACCAGATCGTCGAAGACGCTCCGCGGGATCGCCACCGCCTCCACATCGGTTTCCGCCACGCCCTCGGCCGCGTGGTCCTCATAGGCCAGAAGGCAGGCGGTCGTCAGGACGCAGCTTTCGCCCGCGTGCACGCGGTAGAGCACGATCTCGCGCCCGCTCCCGGTCACCTGCTGCACCCGCACCGTGCCCGAGAGCAGCAGGAACAGCGTCTCCGGGCTCCTGCCCTGCCCGAACAGCAGCGTCCCCTGCGGCAGCGTCACGATGCGGGACCGGGACACGAGCCGGTCGCGGATGCCCGGCTCGAGCCCGGCGAGCCCGGTGAAATGCGTGATCCAGTCCATCGGCCGGGCCTCCTTCGCGCCTGATCCGGGGAGATCGCCGGCCGCCGCGTCAGGCGAGTGCGATCGTCTTCGTGACCTCATAGACCGATCCGTCGTCCTCATGCCAGGCAAAGCGGAACTCCCCCGCCTCCGGCACCCGCATGTCGAACGAGAACCAGGGCGCCGCGGCAATCGCCGGTTCCATCGCGATGTCGATCACCGGCGCGCCGTTGAAGGCGCAGGTGAACCGGTTGATGATCGACCGCGGGATGACATTGCCCTCGCCGTCCTTGCGCTGGCCGGATTCCATCGGATGCGAAATCAGCGTGCGGATCGTGATCACCTCGCCGGGGGCGGCCGAGGCGGGGAGCTTCACGCGGGGGTCTGCACCGTCTGCCATCGTCTTCGCCTCCGTCACCGCGCCTGCCGGGCGGCGCCGCGCCCCGCGACCGTCACCGGCAGCGAGATCCGCGTGAAGGATCCGTTCTCCATCTTCGCGACCGCCACCACCTCCTGCGACCCGGACAGGCGGATGCGGGTGGCGACCCGGCGCCGTCCCGCGAGCGGTCCGAAGGTGAAGGTCGCCACACCGGGCGCCGGATTGCCGGTGGCGAAAAGGGCGATCGCGACCGCCCCCGGCGCCTCGACGGAGACCGGGACGGCGGCGCCGCTCCGCGCGAGCTGCGGCGCGGTCAGGGTGATCCCGCCGCTGCCGGCCTCGGCGCCGCCGGTGAAGGCGGCGATGGCATCCTCCGCCGCAGCCGAGGCGCGAAACGGCAGGAGCGACGCCGCCGTCGCACCGAGACCGAGAGCCAGGGCATCGCGTCGGGTGAGTTTCATTCCGTGTTCCTCGTCAGTTCGGGGCCGCTCGCCGCCCCCGCGCCCGCCGCCATCGGCGGAGGATCGCTCACGGTCCCGCGCCGCCGCAGCGGACGAATCGGCGGCGGGATCGGCGGGGCGACGACCGCAGTATAGCCGCCCGCGGGGGTCTTGTGGCCCCCGGTTGCCGAAAATGCCGGCCGTCCCGTCACCCCCGGTGGCCTCAGGCGTCTTTTCGCCCCGGACCCTGTATATTCACGCCCGCGCGGCATGGCTGATACAGGTTTCCGCCCCGATCCGCGCATCACATTTTCGCGCGCTCCCGTCCCCTCGTCCGGACCCCGCACGAGCTGTCGGTGCCCCAGGGCCAGCAGGCGTGTCCTCTCCCTGCCCGCCGTGCCCTCCCGCCGCCGGAGGGGCCGGACCGCGCCGCACCCGGCGCCGGACTTGTGATCGGGACGGCAAGCTCTATAGTATGGCGGGATCGGCACTGTCACGCGCTCCCGCTCCGGACCGCGTCGCCGAACGCGCACAGGCGGGCTCGAGCCAATCGCAAGGGAACCCGCCTTCCGCTCTGGCGCACAGGAACGGACGGACCGGATCAGATGATTTTGAACAGGACAGAAGACGGGTGGATAACGTGACGTCGCCTATGCCGGAATTCAGGAAAGACATGTCCAGGGAAGACATGGATGCGATGATGGCGAATGCCTGCGACGCCGCGCAGTTTCTCAAGGCGCTCTCCCACGAGGGCCGGCTGATGATCCTGTGCCATCTCGTCACCGGCGAGAAATCGGTCACGGAGCTCGAGGAACTGCTCTCCGCCCGTCAGGCCGCGGTCAGCCAGCAGCTTGCCCGCCTCCGCCTCGAAGGGCTCGTCACGCCCCGGCGCGAGGGCAAGGCGATCTACTACTCGCTGAGCGACGAGCGCCCGAAACGCCTTCTCGAAGTCATCTACGACATGTTCTGCGACGCGGGCGGCCCGCGCCAGGGCACGGACTGAGCAGAGGCCACGCCAGAGGCGCGCCGCTGCCAAGAGGATCCCGGTGCGGACGGGATCAGGCGCCGATCAACACCTGATCAACACCTGATCAACACTTGGAGATCGGCCACATTCGTGCCCGTCGCCCCGATCCTGAGCAGGTCGCCCGCCGCCGCGAGCCCGTGATAGCTGTCGTTGCGCGCCAGAACCTCCTCCGGCTCGAGCCCCGCCGCGCGCATCCGTCCGAGCGTGCCGGGATCGACGATCGCCCCCGCCGCGTCGGTCGGGCCGTCGCGCCCGTCGGTGCCGCCGGAGAGGAAGACGTAGTCCGACAGCCCCGCCGCCTCCGCCAGGGTGGCGACGCGCAGCGCGAGCTCCTGGTTGCGCCCGCCGAGCCCGTCGCCCGTCACCCGGACGGTCGTCTCCCCGCCAAAAAGATAGATGCCGGGCGTCTTCGCGCTTTCCACGATGGTCTTCGCCGCCTCCGCCACGTCGCCCTCGAGCGGGATCGGGAAGACATGCACCCCGTCCGCCGCGCCGCCACCGGCGAAGCGCGCCATGGCCGCGACCGAGAGCTTGTTGGAGCCGATGAGATCGGCCGTACTCTCCGGCAGCGGGCCGAGATCCACCTCCCCGCGCCCCAGATGGGCGCGGACGGCGGCCGGCAGGCGGTCCCAGATCCCGAGCTCCCGCAGCGCCGCCGCCGCCTCGGCCCGCGTGCCGATCGGGGCAATCGTCGGACCCGAGGCGATGGCGCGCAGATCGTCTGACACGACGTCCGACAGGATCAGCGCCGTCACCTTCGCGGGTGCCGCCGCCCGCAGCAGGCCGCCCCCCTTCAGGCGCGACAGTTGCTGGCGCACGAGGTTCATCACGGTGATATCGGCCCCCGAGCCGAGCAGGAGGCGGTTCACCTCCGCCTTGTCGTCGAGGCTGACGCCGTTCGCCGGGGCGGGCAAAAGCGCCGATCCCCCGCCGGAAATCAGCGCGATCACGTCGCCCTTGGCATGGGACAGCGCCTCCTCCACCCGCAGCGCGGCCTGCGCGCCCGCGGCATCCGGCACCGGATGCCCCGCGGCCAGCACCTCCGCCCCCGGAAGCGGCGCGGCATTCTCGTAATTCGTGACCACGATGACCGGATCGGCCTGAAGATGTTTCATCGCCGCCGCCGCCATCCGGCGCGCAGCCTTCCCCACCGCCACGATCATCGGCATGTGGAAACTGTGCCCGACCAGGGCCTCCTCGACCGCCAGGGCGGGATCCGCCGCCTTCACGCCCGCAAGAAAGATCTCCTGCGCTCGGTCGCGCATCCCGGCGCGCGCGGTGTCGGCGTCCAGCGGTGTCATGGTCGGAAGATCGGGTTCGTCGCTATTCTGCATCTGCGTCATGTTGGCATGCCTTCCCTGCGGCGTCCAGCGCTCTTGCCAGGGCAGCCGGCGCGGGTCGGGCTCGCCCGAAAGATGGGGCGGTTTCGCGCCCCGGCAAGGGGACGGCTACCCCGCGTCCGTTTTCCGTCCGGGCGGGGGAAGCCCGGTCCTCCGGCGCGCGCCGTCCGGCAGGGACGCGAGGGCGCGCGGACAGCAGGAGCGATCAGAAGCGTCCGCGCGCCGATCCGGGTCCTGCTTTCGGGAAGGTCCAGATCTGCGGCGACCCTATTTCGCCTTCCGGTTGATGCGCAAGCCGCTTCTCTGCATGATTCGGCGAACGTGGGAACGAGGTGGCGGTTTTCCGCACAGGCGACGCATTTTGCAGTCCCGCCGCAGCGCGATCCGCAGGCAGAGCGGCCCGTTCCGCCCGAAAGCCGGGCGGAACATTCCCGCCGACGCACAGGGGCATCTCGGAAAAAAGCCCAGAGACGGTTTGACGCGAGAGCGGATTTCAAGCAGGTTGTCGGAAGGGCCGGACGGCCCTCAAACGTTTGTCAGCACACCGTTTTTTCCGCGACTTCGCCTGCGGGAACGGCTCATGGAGGATCCGCATGAAAACCCGCGCCGCCGTGGCCTTCGAGGCCAAGAAACCGCTCGAGATCGTCGAGCTCGACCTGGAGGGCCCGAAAGAGGGCGAAGTGCTGGTCGAGATCATGGCCACGGGGATCTGCCACACCGATGCCTACACGCTCGACGGGCTCGACAGCGAGGGGCTTTTCCCCTGCATCCTCGGCCATGAGGGCGCGGGCATCGTGCGCGAGATCGGGCCGGGCGTGAAACACGTCAAGCCCGGCGATCACGTCATCCCGCTCTACACGCCGGAATGCCGCGAGTGCAAATCCTGCACCTCCGGCAAGACGAACCTCTGCACCTCGATCCGCGCGACACAGGGCAAGGGCGTGATGCCCGACGGCACCTCGCGCTTCAGCTACAAGGGCGAGCCGATCTATCACTACATGGGCTGTTCGACCTTCTCGAACTTCACCGTCCTGCCGGAGATCGCGGTCGCCAGGATCCGCGAGGATGCGCCCTTCGACAAGGCCTGCTACATCGGCTGCGGCGTGACCACGGGCGTCGGCGCGGTGGTGAACACCGCAAAGGTGGAGCCCGGCGCCAATGTCGTCGTCTTCGGCCTCGGCGGCATCGGGCTCAACGTCATCCAGGGCGCGAGGATGGTCGGCGCGGACAAGATCATCGGCGTCGACCTCAACGACGACAAGAAAAGCTGGGGCGAACGCTTCGGCATGACCGATTTCGTCAATCCCACGAAGATCGGGGGCGACATCGTCCAGCACCTGATCGAACTGACGGACGGCGGCGCGGATTACACCTTCGACTGCACCGGCAACACCACCGTGATGCGCCAGGCGCTCGAGGCGTGCCACCGCGGCTGGGGCGTCTCCACCGTGATCGGCGTCGCGGAGGCGGGCAAGGAAATCTCCACCCGTCCGTTCCAGCTCGTGACCGGCCGTGTCTGGAAAGGCTCCGCCTTCGGCGGTGCGAAGGGCCGCACCGACGTGCCGAAGATCGTGGACTGGTACATGAACGGCAAGATCGAGATCGACCCGATGATCACCCATGTCCTCAGCCTCGAGGAGATCAACACCGGCTTCGATCTCATGCACGAGGGCAAGTCGATCCGCTCGGTGGTGGTGTTCTGATGACGCTCGGAACCGTCTCGACCAACCGCAGCCATGGCGGAACGCAGGGGGTCTACACCCACAGCTCCGCCGAGACGGGGACGGAGATGACCTTCTCCGTCTTCGTGCCCGACCACGAACCGGGGGAGAAGCTCCCGGTTCTGTGGTATCTCTCGGGCCTGACCTGCACCCATGCGAATGTCACCGAAAAGGGCGAATACCGTGCCGCCTGTGCGGAACATCGCGTGATCTTCGTCGCGCCCGACACCTCGCCGCGCGGCGAGGGCGTGCCCGACGACGCGGAGGGCGCCTATGATTTCGGCCTCGGTGCGGGCTTTTACGTCAACGCCACCGAAGCGCCCTTTGCACGGAACTACCGGATGCGCGCCTATCTCGAGGAGGAACTCCCCGATGTGATCGCGCGCAGCTTTCCCGCCGACATGGCGCGGCAGGGGATCACCGGGCATTCGATGGGCGGCCATGGCGCGCTCACCATCGCGCTGCGCAACCCGGCGCGGTTCAGATCCGTCTCCGCCTTCGCGCCGATCGTCTCCCCGCTCTCCTGCCCCTGGGGGGAGAAGGCGCTGACCGGCTATCTCGGCCCCGACAGGGAGGCGTGGCGGGACTACGACGCCTGCGCGCTGATCGAGGACGGCGCGGCGCTGGCCGATCTGCTCGTCGATCAGGGGACGGCGGACAATTTTCTCGAAAGCCAGCTCAGGCCGGAACTGCTCGAGGCGGTCTGCGCCGCGAAGGGGCAGAAGCTCACCCTGCGCATGCAGGAGGGCTATGACCACAGCTATTATTTCATCTCGAGCTTCATGGCCGATCACGTCGCCTGGCACGCCGCGCGGATGTGAACCGGACGGCCGCCGTCACAATGTCGCGGCGGCCTTTTTCACCAGCGGATCGAGCCCCGCGCCGCCCTGCGCCAGATAGGCCTTGAGCTGGTCGCGCATCCGCGGTTCCCAGAAATCGGAAATATGCGCCGCGATCCCCGCCGCCTGGTCGACACGCGGCTGGCTCCTGAAGAATGTGGCGATCTGGTTCGCCATCATCACCATCTTTTCGTTCGTCATGTCCCTTCCCCCGCATATCGCACCACCGCCTCGCGCCGGATGACGCAGAGCGTCATGCCGCAGGCACGGGCGAGTTCCACCGCCGCGCGCGTCGGGCTGGAGAGGGCGAACAGCCCCCGGATCCCGCTGCGCGCGCATTTCTGTACCAGATCGACCGACAGGCGCGAGGTCACGAGCGCCGCGCCGCGCGACAGGTCGCGCCCGGACAGCGCCCCGATCAGCTTGTCGAGCGCGTTGTGCCGCCCGACATCCTCGCGCAGGGCAATGAGCCCGCCCGCGTCGAAGAAGCCGGCCGCGTGCATCGCCCCCACATCCTCGCGCCGCGTCTGCCCCGCGTTCAGCGCATCGAGCGCGGCGCGCGCGTGATCCTCGAGCCCCTTTGCCATGGGATCCACATGCCCCGGAAAAGCCGCCGCCTGCGCCAGGCTGTCGATGCCGCACAATCCGCAGCCCATCGGCCCGACCGAGGCTCGCCGGCGCGCGTCCATCGCCCCGGCCCGGTCTTCGGGAATGCGCCCGCGCACCTCCCGGCCCTGCGGGTGGACGAGCTCGCTCACCTCCGTGACATCCTCCGCCCGCGCGACGATTCCCTCGGACAGCGCGAAGCCGCGCAGGAAATCCGGCAGGTCGAAGGGCGACGCCATCATCACCGCCGCCGTCGAGCCGTTGTAGACGAGCGCCACCGGCACTTCGTCCGGCAGCGCCTCGGCTGCGCTCATTCCGCCGCCTCGATCCGCCGCGACTGCGCGGCCTGTGCGGCATAGCGTTCCTGCCACTCCGAGGGTCCGTTCGACGGGCTGACCTGGACCGCCGTCACCTTGTATTCCGGGCAGTTGGTGGCCCAGTCGGAATAATCCGTGGTGATGACATTGGCCTGCGTGTCCGGGTGGTGGAAGGTCGTGTAGACCGTGCCGGGGCTCACGCGGTCGGTGATCTTCGCCCGCAAACTCGTCTCCCCCGAGCGCGAGGCGAGCCGCACCCAGTCGCCGTCGCGCAGCCCGCGGTTCTCCGCGTCATGCGGGTGGATCTCGAGCACGTCCTGGTCGTGCCAGACCACGTTCTCCGTCCGCCGCGTCTGCGCGCCCACGTTATACTGCGACAGGATGCGACCGGTCGTCAGCAGCAGCGGGAAGCGCGGGCCGGTCTTCTCGTCCGTGGCGACATATTCGGTCACGATGAACCGCCCCTTGCCGCGCACGAACCCGTCCACATGCATGAGCGGCGTACCGTCGGGATGCGCCTCGTTACAGGGCCATTGCACCGAGCCCTTCTCCTCGAGCAGCGCATAATCCACCCCCGCGAAGGAGGGCGTGGTCGCCGCGATCTCCGCCATGATCTCCGCCGGGTGGGTGTAGCTCCACCCTGCCCCCATCGCATTGGCGAGCATCTGCGTCACTTCCCAGTCGGCATGGCCGTTCTTCGGCGCCATGACGCGGCGCACGCGGTTGATCCGGCGCTCGGCATTGGTGAAGGTGCCGTCCTTCTCGAGGAAGGAGGAGCCGGGCAGGAAGACATGCGCGTAATTCGCGGTCTCGTTGAGGAAGAGGTCATGCACGATCACGCAGTCCATCGCCGCGAGACCCGCCGCGACATGCTTCGTGTCCGGGTCCGATTGCAGGATGTCCTCGCCCTGGCAATAGAGCCCTCTGAACGTGCCGTCCACCGCGGCATCGAGCATGTTCGGGATGCGCAGGCCGGGTTCCGGGTCGATCTCCACGCCCCAGGTGTCCTCGAAGATCTTGCGCACCTCCGGCAGCTTCACATGGCGATAGCCCGGCAGCTCATGCGGGAAGGAGCCCATGTCGCAGGAGCCCTGCACGTTGTTCTGCCCGCGCAGCGGGTTCACGCCCACGCCGGGACGCCCGACATTGCCGGTCAGCATGGCGAGGTTGGCGATGCCCATCACCGTGGTCGAGCCCTGCGAATGCTCGGTGACGCCGAGCCCGTAATAGATCGCCCCGTTGCCGCCGGTCGCAAAGGCGCGCGCGGCCTCGCGGAGCTTGTCGGCGGGAACGCCGGTCAGCGGAGCGACCGCCTCCGGCGAATGGCGCGGATCGGCGATGAAGGCGCGGTAATCCTCCCAGGCCTCGCCGTCGCAGCGCTCTGCGATGAAGGCCGCGTCCATCAGCCCCTCGGTCACGATGACATGGGCGATGGCGGAGACCACGGCGACATTGGTGCCGGGTTTCAGCGCGAGGTGGTGCCCCGCACCCATATGCGGCGTCTCCAGAAGGTCGATGCGGCGCGGATCGACGACGATCAGTGTCGCCCCCTGCCGCAGCCGCTTGCGCAGCCGGGAGGCAAAGACCGGATGGCCGTCGGTCGGGTTGGCACCGATCACCATCACCACGTCGCTGTGCTCGACCGAGTCGAAATCCTGCGTGCCCGCGGACGTGCCGAAGGTCTGGCCCAACCCGTAGCCGGTCGGGGAATGGCACACGCGCGCGCAGGTGTCGGTGTTGTTGTTGCCGAAGACCGCGCGGGCGAGTTTCTGCACGAGGAAGGTCTCCTCATTCGTGCAGCGCGAGGACGTGATGACGCCGATGGATTTCCGTCCGTATTTCTCCTGGATCCCGCGCATCTTCGCCGCGGCGAAGTCGAGCGCCTCCGTCCACGACACCTCCCGCCAGGGCTCCGCGACCGTGTCGCGGATCATCGGGTTGAGGATGCGGTCCCTGTGGGTCGCATAGCCATAGGCAAACCGGCCCTTCACGCAGCTGTGGCCGCGGTTCGCCTTGCCGTGCTTGTAGGGCACCATGCGCACGAGCTGGTCGCCCTGCATCTCCGCCTTGAAGCTGCACCCGACCCCGCAATAGGCGCAGGTGGTCACGACGGAGCGGTCGGGCGTGCCCATCTCGAGCACGGATTTCTCCTGAAGCGTGGCGGTCGGGCAGGCCTGCACGCACGCGCCGCAGGACACGCAGTCGGAGGCGAGGAAATTCTCCGCCCCCACCGACACGCGGCTGTCGAAGCCGCGCCCCTCGATGGTCAGCGCGAAGGTGCCCTGCACCTCCTCGCAGGCCCGCACGCAGCGGTTGCAGACGATACATTTGCTCGGATCGTAGGTGAAATAGGGGTTGCTGTCGTCCTTCGGCAGCCATTCCGTATTGGCCTCGCCCGAGGTGTTGCGCGGCTCGAAATGGTTGGCGAGCCCGCCCGCCGCCGGTGCCTCGTAGCGCACCTCGCGCAGGCCCACGGCCCCGGCCATGTCCTGCAACTCGCAATCGCCGTTCGCGCCGCAGGTCAGGCAGTCGAGCGGATGGTCGGAGATGTAGAGTTCCATCACGCCGCGGCGGATCCGGCGCAGCTTGTCGGTCTGGGTGTGCACCTTCATCCCGTCATGGACGGGCGTGGTGCAGGAGGCGGGCGTGCCGCGCCGCCCCTCGATCTCCACCGCGCAGAGCCGGCAGGAGCCGAAGGCCTCGAGGCTGTCGGTCGCGCAGAGCTTCGGCACCTGGATGCCCGCCTCGCTCGCCGCGCGCATCACCGAGGTGCCCGCGGGCACGGTGATCGCGATCCCGTCGATGGTGAGCGTCACCGGCTTGCCGTGTTTCTCCGGCGTGCCGCGATCGGTTTCGTCCTGGAGCCCGTCGCCCCAGGGGATGATGAAATCCTTCATTCCGCCGCCTCCTTCCGGGTTGCGAAGTCTTCGGGAAAATGCCGCAGGGCCGACATCACCGGAAACGGGGTGAAGCCGCCCAGCGCGCAGAGGGAGCCGTCCTGCATCACCTCGCAGAGATCCGTGAGCAGCTCGACCGCCGCCGCCTCGCCCGCCGCGATGCGGTCGATGGTCTCGACGCCCCGCACCGCACCGATGCGGCAGGGCGTGCACTTGCCGCAGCTTTCCACCGCACAGAATTCCATCGCGAACCGCGCCATCGCGCGCATGTCCGCGCTGTCGTCGAACACCACGAGCCCGGCATGGCCGATCAGCGCCTTCTGCCCGTCGAATTCCTCATAGCCGAAGGGCGTGTCGAACTGGTCGGGATGCAGATAGGCGCCGAGCGGTCCGCCGACCTGAACCGCCTTCACCGGCCGGCCGGAGGCGGTGCCGCCCGCGATCTCGTTCACCAGCGTGCCGAGCGGCATGCCGAAGGCCGTCTCGAACAATCCGCCGTATTTCACATTTCCCGCGATCTGGATCGGCATCGTGCCCTTCGACCGTCCGAGGCCGAATTGCGCGTACTGCGCCGCGCCCCTGGCAAAGATCACCGGCACGGTGGCGAGCGAGATCACGTTGTTCACCACGGTCGGGCGGCCGAGGAACCCCTCGAGCGCCGGAAGCGGCGGCTTCGCGCGCACCACGCCGCGCTTTCCCTCGAGCGAATTGAGAAGCGAGGTCTCCTCGCCGCAGACATAGGCGCCCGCGCCCACGCGCACCTCCATGTCGAAGGCCCGCCCCGAACCGCGCAGATCGGCGCCGAGCACGCCCGCGCCCCGCGCGATCTCCACCGCGCGGCGCATGACCCGGATCGCGTCGGGATATTCGGACCGGATATAGACATAGCCCTGCGTCGCGCCGACACCGAGGCCGGCGATGGTCATGCCCTCGATCAGGGTGAAGGGATCGCCCTCCATGAGCATCCGGTCGGCGAAGGTGCCACTGTCGCCCTCGTCGGCGTTGCAGACGATGTATTTCTGCGGCGCATGGGCAAGGCGCACCGTGTCCCATTTGATCCCGGTCGGGAACCCCGCGCCGCCGCGCCCGCGCAGCCCCGAGAGCTTCACCTCGTCGATGATCGCCTCCCCCGACATGGCGAGCGCCCGGTCGAGCCCCTCGAGCCCGCCATGGGCCGCGTAATCCGCGAGCGAGAGCGGGTCGGTGAGCCCGCAGCGGGCAAAGGTGAGCCGGGTCTGGCGCGCAAAGAACGGGATCTCCGCGACGGGGCCCAGCGTGTCGATCCGGCCGTCCAGAAGTGCCGGAACATCCGCCGCCGCAATCGGACCGTAGGCCAGCCGTTCCCCGTCGTGCTCGATCTCGACCAGCGGTTCGAGCCAGATCATCCCGCGCGTGCCGTTGCGCACGATCTCCGCCTCGATCCCGCGCGCGGCGGTCTCGCGGGCGATGGCCTCGGCCACCCGGTCCGCGCCGAGCGCCTTTGCGGCGGCGTCCATGGGAACGTAGATCTTCATGCCCTGACCTCCGCCAGAGCGCTGGCGACCCGCGCCTCGTCCGCCCGTCCGACCAGGGTGTCGTCGACCATGACGGCCGGCGCGCAGGCGCAGAGGCCGAGGCAATAGACCGGCTCCACCGTCACCCTCCCGTCCGGCGTGGTGCCGTGCCAGTCGAGCCCGAGCTTCGCGAGGAGACGTTCGGCCAGACCCGCCCCGCCCATCGACTGACAGGCCTCCGCACGGCAGATCCGCAGCACGTGCCGGCCCTGGGGCGCGTCCTTGAAATCGTGGTAGAAGCTGATCACGCCCGCCAGTTCCGCACGGGTGATCCCGGCTGCCTTGCACAGCGGGTCATGGGCGGTCTGCGGCAGGTAGCCATAGGTCTCCTGCACCCTGTGCAGCATCGGCAGGAGCGGACCTTCGAGCGCCTCGAGCGGCGCGATGAGTCCCGCGACCTCTTCGGGCGCGGGCAGGGCGTGCGTGGGCATGTGTTTCCCTTCTCGTCACAAGGACAGGGGCCTTGGCTGGCCGGATCGTCCGCCCAGACAATCACGGGCACATGCAAGGGGTCAATAACGCTATCCCGTGACTTGATAGAAATCTTCTATCAATCCACGCGCATCCGCCGCGCTTCTTCGAGCAGGGCCTCGATCACCGGCGTGTGCGGCGCGCGCTGTGGCACGACCAGCCCGACGCAATGGGCGACGCGATGCGCGAGCGGCGCCATGGGCACGAGCGACAGCCCCTTTCCGGCGGCGAGAACGCGCGCGATGTCGTCGGGCAGCACGGTGACCCAGTCCCCCTCCCCGACATTCGCGATCAGCGCGATGATGGAATTGCTCTCGATCACCGCATCCGGCGCAACGCCCGCGGCCATGAAGGCCTGGTTGACGATCCGCCGGTTCTGCATGTCCGGCGTCATCAGGGCGAGCCGCGCCCCGTCGAGCTCGGCCCAGCCGATCTCCGCCCGCCCGGCAAGGGGCGATCCCGCCGCACAGACGAGCACCAGCCGCTCCTCGGTCAGCGCCTCCGTCTCCACCCGCCCGAGCGGCTCGTTGTCGAGATAGGACAGGCCCGCGTCGATCTCGAAGCCCTCGAGCATGGCGAGGATGTCGCGCGAGGGGCGCGACAGGATGGTGAAGCGGACCTTGGGATGGCGCGCGTTCACCCGTGCCGCGAGACGGGCGGCGAGGCTGAGCGCGGTCGGGATGACGGCGAGCCGGATCTGCCCGGAGAGGCCGTGGCGCACCGAGCGCATCTCCTCGCGCAACTGCCGCGCGTCGCCGGTGATCCGCCGCGCCCAGTCGAGTGCGCGCGCCCCCTCGGGCGTCAGCCCGCCGAAGCGCGAGCCGCGGAAGATGAGCTGCACCCCGAGCTGGTCCTCGAGCTGCTTGATCCCCGCCGACAGCGTCGGCTGGGTGATGCCGAGGCTTTCCGCCGCGCGCCCGAAATGCCGCTCGCGCGCGACGGCGATGAACATGTCGAGCTTGTCGAGCACGATGGATTTCCTTCCTGGTCCGCCCCAGTCTGATCGGGGATCGCCGGCGAGACAAGTCAGAAGCTCGGCGGCGTGCAGGCGGAGAACAGCACGCAGGGCTCCGGCCCCACCTGCCGGAACCGGTGCGGCTGCCGGCTGTCGAAGTAATAGGCATCCCCCGGCCCGAGGATCTTGCGCTCCTCGCCCACGGTGACCTCGATCCGGCCGGAGATCACGATCCCCCCTTCCTCACCCTCGTGGCGATACATCACCCGGCCGGTGTCGGCACCCGGCGCATAGGTTTCCCGCAGGAGCATCATCGCCCGGCCGAAGGGCGTCGTGCCGATCTGCCGCAGCGACAGCTTGCCCTGGCCGATTTCCACCAGCTCCTCGGCGGCGTAGAAGATCTGCCGCTCCGGCGCCGGCTCGAAGGCGAAGAATTCCGAAAGGCTCACCGGAATCCCGTCGAGGATCTTGCGCAGCGCGCCGACCGAGGGGTTCGTCTTGCCGGATTCGATCAGCGAGATCGTGGAATTCGGCACCCCGACCTTGCGCGCGAGCGTCCGCTGCGACAGCCCCGCCCTCTCGCGCAGCACCCGAAGGCGGTGGCCGAGCGCCGGATCGCCGGCCGTGGTGTTGCGACTGTTCATTATATCCAAAACCTTTTCTTCGCCCCTCGACTTTACAAGGACTTGCGGCACAGAAGAAACAGACTTTTTCACCACCGCCAAACCGGTACCCTGACGCCGGATTCGCAACCACAGCCGCAGCCACCACCTGCGCGGAGCCGGGAGACCGAACATGTTGGAAAAGACCGAGAATGCCGGGCTCGAGACCCGTCGCAAGGCGGCGCTGGCGCGCGGCGTGGGCGTGCTCACCGATCATTACGCGGTGAGCGCCCGGAACGCGGAGATCCGGGATGCCGACGGCAACCGCCTCATCGACTTCGCCGCGGGCATCGCCGTGCTGAACACCGGCCACCGGCACCCGAAGGTGATGGCCGCCGTGCGCGCGCAGCTCGACGCCTTCACCCACACCTGCCACCAAGTCGTGCCCTATGAAAGCTACGTGCGCCTTGCCGAGCGGCTGAACGCCCTCGCGCCGGGGGACTTCGCGAAAAAGGCGCTCTTCGTCACGACCGGCGCGGAGGCGCTCGAGAACGCGGTGAAGATCGCGCGCGCCGCGACCGGCCGCTCCGCCGTGATCACCTTTGACGGCGGGTTCCACGGGCGCACCTTCATGACCATGTCGATGACCGGCAAGGTCGCGCCCTACAAGCTCGGCTTCGGCCCCATGGCGGCGGACGTGTTCCATGCGCCCTTCCCCAACGCGCTGCACGGCATTTCCGTGGAGGACAGCCTTCGCGCGCTCGAGGCGCTGTTCAAGGCGGATGTGGACCCCGCCCGCGTCGCCGCCATCGTCTTCGAACCCGTGCAGGGCGAAGGCGGCTTCAACCCGGCGCCGAAGGACTTCGTCACCCGCCTGCGCGCGCTCTGCGACGCCCATGGGATCGTGATGGTGGCCGACGAGGTGCAGACGGGCTTTGCGCGCACCGGCACCCTCTTTGCGATGGAGGCCCACGGTGTCGCGCCCGACCTGACGACCATGGCCAAAAGCCTCGGCGGCGGGCTCCCGATCTCCGCCGTGGTGGGCCGTGCCGAGCTGATGGATGCCGCCGCGCCCGGCGGGCTGGGCGGCACCTATGGCGGCAATCCTCTCGGCATCGCGGCGGCCAACGCCGTGCTCGACGTGATCGAGGAGGAAGACCTCTGCGCCCGCGCCACCGCGCTCGGCAGCGTGCTCAAGGCCCGGCTCCGGGCGATGCAGGCGGCCTTTCTCCCCGAGCTTGCCGAGGTGCGCGGTCCCGGCTTCATGATCGCCGCCGAGTTCATGGACGAGGCCGGCACGCCGCTGCCCGAGCTTGCCGAGGCGATCCGCCGCGCCGCGCTCGACCGCGGGCTCCTGCTGCTGACCTGCGGGGTGCATGGCAACGTGATCCGCTTCCTCGCGCCGCTCACCATCGAGGACGATGTCTTCGCCGAGGCGCTGGACATTCTCGAAGCGGCCGCCAAAGCGGTGAAGGGAGCCTGAGATGCGGACACTGAAGGACGAAAGCCTGCTCGAGACCCGCGGCTTCGTGAACGGCGAATGGATCGGGGGCGCGGCGACGTTCCCGGTGGAGAATCCCGCGACCGGCGAGGTGATCGCCCGTGTCGCCGACCTCTCCGCCGCCGATGTGGCAACGGCGATCGGGGCCGCCCATGCGGCGAAACGCGGCTGGGCCGCGCGCGCGGGCAAGGAGCGCAGCGCGATCCTGCGCCGCCTGTTCGATCTTCTGGTGGAGAATGCGGACGATCTCGCCACGATCCTCACCGCCGAGATGGGCAAGCCCTGGGCCGAGGCGCGCGGCGAGATCCTCTATGGCGCGGCCTATATCGAATGGTTCGCGGAGGAGGCGAAGCGGGTTTACGGAGACATGATCCCCGGCGCGCAGTCCGACAAGCGCATGGTCATCGTGAAACAGCCGGTGGGCGTCGTCGGCGCGATCACCCCGTGGAACTTTCCCAACGCGATGCTCGCGCGCAAGATGGCGCCCGCGCTCGCCGTCGGCTGCACGGTGGTCGCGCGGCCCTCGGAATTCACGCCGCTCTCCGCGCTGGCGCTGGCGAAGCTCGCGGAGCGCGCGGGCGTGCCGGCGGGGGTGTTCAACGTGCTTCCCGGCCTCGATGCCGCGGGCATGGGCGCGGAAATGTGCGCGAACCCGAAGCTGGCGAAGCTCACCTTCACCGGCTCGACCCGCGTCGGCAAGCTGCTGATGCGCCAGGGGGCGGACACGATCAAGAAGATCTCGCTCGAACTCGGCGGCAATGCGCCCTTCATCGTCTTCGACGACGCGGATGTGGACGCCGCGGTGGAAGGCGCGATGGTCGCGAAATTCCGCAACAACGGCCAGACCTGCGTCTGCGCCAACCGGATCTACGTCCAGGCCGGGATCTACGACGCCTTCGCCGGCAAACTCGCGGAGGCGATGGAGCGCCTCACCCTCGGCGACGGCTTTGCCGACGGCGTGACCACCGGACCGCTGATCAACGCCGCCGCCGTGGCGAAGGTCGAGGATCACCTCGCGGACGCGACCGCAAGGGGCGCGACGGTCCTGCGCGGCGGCAGGCGCTCCGGTCTCGGGCAGGGCTTCTTCGAGCCGACGCTGCTGACCGGCGTCACCCAGGAGATGAAACTCGCGCGGGAGGAAACCTTCGGCCCGCTCGCCCCGCTCGTGAAATTCGACACGGAAGACGAGGTAATCGGCTGGGCGAATGACAGCGAATTCGGCCTCGCGGGCTATTTCTACACCTCCGACCTGAACCGCGCCTGGCGCGTGGGCGAGGCGCTCGAGGTCGGCATGGTCGGCATCAACACCGGTGCGATCTCGACCGAGATGGCGCCCTTCGGCGGGGTGAAGCAATCGGGCATCGGGCGCGAAGGCTCGAAATACGGCTGCGACGATTATCTGGAGATCAAGAACCTCTGCTTCGGCGGCCTGTCCTGATCCGGCCTCTCCTGATCCGGCCCCGGCGGCACGCGGGACATTGATCGTGCCGCCGGGGCTGCTATCGTCGGCCGCAACTTCCCCACCGGAGACGATCCGGGCCGCCGGCCCCGGACCCTCCGGCAGAAAGGCGCGGGCATGACATCAGAACTGGCCTCGGTCCTCGGGCTCCTGCTCGTCGCCCTCCTGCTCTTTGCCTGGGGGCGGCCGCGCATGGACGTGGTCGCGCTCCTGCTCATCGTCACCCTGCCCTTCACCGGCGCGATCTCCGTCTCCGAAACCCTCCAGGGCTTCGCCGATCCGAGCGTCGTGCTGATCGCCGCGCTCTTCGTCGTGGGCGAGGCGCTGGTGCGCACCGGCGTCGCGCAATGGATCGGGGACCAGCTCAGCCGCCGCTCGGGCGGGCGCGAAGGCCCGCTCATCGTCATGCTGATGCTCTCCGCCGCGGGGCTCTCGGCCTTCATGAGCTCCACGGGCGTCGTCGCGATCTTCGTGCCGATCGTCCTGCGCATCGCACGCACTGCGCATCTCTCGCCCGGACGGCTGATGATGCCGCTCTCCATGGCGGCGCTCATCTCGGGCATGCTCACCCTCGTGGCCACGCCGCCCAACATGGTGCTCAACGCCGAACTGATCCGCCAGGGCCACGACGGCTTCGGCTTCTTCGCCTTCTCCGTCTTCGGCCTGCCGGTGCTCGCCCTCGCGATCCTCTACATGCTCGCGATGCGCCGCCGGCTGGCCCCCGCCGCCGGTCCCGCCGAGGCGCGCGCGCACCGGCCGCATATCGCCGACCTGCTCGAAACCTATGCCCTGACGGAGCGCGTCGCCCGGCTCGCCATCCCCGCGGCGAGCGATTTCGTCGGCCAGCGGCTCGACACGCTCGGCCTGCACGCCCGCCTCGGCATCACCCTCTTCGCCATCGAACGCCGCGGCCGGCTCGGGACCGAGCTCCTCCTGCCGGAGGGCGACCGCGAATTCGCCGCCGGGGATTGCCTGATCCTCCTCGTGCCGGAGGAGGATTTCGACCTCGACGCCTTCGCCACCCGCCATCGCCTCATCCGGCGCAGCGCGGCGGAGGTCGCCGCCCGGATGCCGAGCCGCGAGATCGGCCTCGTCGAGGCGATGGTGCCGCCCGGTTCCGCCCATGCCGACCTCTCCCCGGTCGAGGCGCAGTTCCGCAGCACGATCGGCCTGTCGGTGCTCGGCCTGCGGCGCGCGCAGAACGCCGCCACCTCCTCCGTCGCGGAGACGCGGCTGAAACCCGGCGACACGCTCCTGCTCTCCGGCCCCTGGCGCACGATCCGGCGCCTCCAGGGCCAGCGCCGCGACCTCGTCTTCCTCGACCTCCCCGAGGAGGCGGAGGATTTCGTCCCCGAACGGCGCCGCGCCCCGGTCGCCATCGCCGTGCTCGGCGCCATCGTTCTCGCCATGACCTTCGGCCTGCTGCCCAACGCCCAGATCGCCCTCATCGGCTGCCTCGCGCTCGGCGCGTTCGGCTGCATCGACCTGCGCTCCGCCTATCGCGCGGTCAACTGGCAGATGCTCGTGCTCATCGCCGGCATGATCCCCTTCGCCCTCGCCCTCGAACGCACCGGCGGCGTCGACCTCGCCGCGCAGGCCGTCGTCTCGCTCTTCGGAGACGGGCCGCCGCGCCTCCTGCTCGCCGCGCTCTTCGCGGCCACGACGCTGCTGAGCCTGTTCATCTCCAACACCGCCACGGCGGTGCTGATGGGCCCCGTCGCCCTCGCCATCGCCGACAGCCTCGGCGCCTCGCCCTATCCCTTCGTCATGTGCGTGGCGCTCGCCGCCTCCACCGCCTTCATGACGCCGGTCTCCTCCCCGGTGAACCTCCTCGTGCTCACCCCCGGCGGCTATCGCTTCGGCGATTTCGTGCGGATCGGCACGCCCTTCACCCTCGTCACCCTCGCCTTCTGCGTGACGCTCCTGCCCGTGGTCCTGCCGCTCTGACGCCTGCCGGCGTTTCACTTGCACCTCCGCCCGCCTGCTGGTAATGGAGCGTCGGAGTGCCCCTATAGCTCAGCTGGTAGAGCAACTGATTTGTAATCAGTGGGTCCGCGGTTCGAGTCCGTGTGGGGGCACCATTTCCGAGCGATATTTCCCGTTCACGGGACTCTCCGACATGGCCGGCACCGGCGCCGGGCGGTGTCCGGCCCGCACGCCTCTCCGCGGGATGCGGAGAACGGTCCGCGCCCGAGGCCGTCGCGACATATCCCCACAGAAAACGCTTTGCAAAAACATTAACATATCATAATAGGTTTTCATTCATATTTGAGCAGAGTTGCCGCGTTTACCGATTTGAACCCGCGTCCCCCACCACCCGCAAGACCGACCGATCATGACAAACCCCGCAGGAAAGATTCGCGCCCTCTCGCCCGAGGGCGACGCGGCGCGCAGGCCGCCTCCGGCCGACGCGGAGATCGCTCTGTGTGTCGTCGGCACAAGGTCTCGGGGAGGCGCATGACAGGCCCAAACGGCAGCGCGTGATTTCTTTCAGTCATTTCAGACCGCATCTTCAATTTCAGGACGAACCATGATCCAGACCCCGTGGAAAATTCGCGTCATCTCCCTGGAGAGCGACGAACAGAGACGCAGGCCGCTCATCGAGGCGCTCGACCAACTGGGGCTTGAATATGAGATCGTGCCCGGCGTGGACGGCCGCAACGGTCTTCCCGCCGTCTGGGAAAGCCAGATCGACCGCGCCACGGCGGAGAGGCGCAAGCACCGGCCCCTGTCGGACGGGGAATTCGCCTGCGCGCTGTCGCATCGGAACGTCTGCCAGATGATCCTCGACAACGGGGAGGACGGCGGCATCATCCTCGAGGACGACGCGATCGTCGGTCCGGGATTTGCGGAATTCGTCCGCAGCGGCGCCTATCGGGACCATTCCATGCTCATGCTGGATTACGGTCCGGTGTTCCTCGGCCGCGCGACGGTTCCGCTTTACGGCGACATCGTCGCACGGCCGGTCATGTTTTCCCCCAATCTCGCCACCGGCTACACCGTGAGGAAAGACTGCGCCTCCGCCCTTGTCGAAGCGGCGACACCGGTGAGATTCGTGGCGGACTGGCCCTGCGAGCTGCGGGATCTGTCCACGCATGTCGTGGTGCCGCGGCTTGTCGATCATCCCGAGAAGGGAAAGGTCTCCACCCTCGAAGGCGAGCGCCGGAGACTGAAGGCCGTTCAGAAAGCCAGACCGAAGGCGCGTTACCTGACGCGGTCCTACTGGCGGAATTGGCTCCTCAAGCGGCGCTCCAGCAGGTTCAGGACCGTCCCCTTCAGGCCGTGACGGGCGCCGCCGCGCGCCTCGGTCTTTCCCGGCACCACCGCCCGATCCGGCCGGTGTGCCGGCGCTCGGGATCCGGGGAAAGAACGCTGCGCAGGCGGCGCGCCGGCGCGCCGGGTCTAGGCGGTCATGGTCAGCATCCTGTAGAGTTCGTCCTTCAGCATCGCCCGTTTCTTGCGCAGTTCCACGAGGGCCAGATCCTCCATCGGGCGGAGGTCGGTTTCCGCCAGATGCACCTCCTCGTTCACCGCGTTGTATTGCTTCACGAGACGGGCGAAATGGGGCTCCGTCGCGAGCAGGGCGGAAATCCGTCCGATATGGTCGGGGAAATCTGCGGCCAGTTGATGCGGGGTGTTGGACATGCGCGTCTCCTCTGTCTCTTGCCGTGTCACAGTCCCAGTCTGACGGCAGCACCCGCACCGCGCCTTGACGCGGATCAAGCGATCAGGGCACCGGCGCCTCTTCCGCCCGCCGGCCGCGCGCCTCGCGCCAGGTGATGAAGGAGATCGCGCCGATGATCATCGCCCCGCCCAGCATCACGAAGGGATCGAACGGTTCGCCGAACAGCAGGAAGCCGAGCGTCATCGACCAGATGAGCTGGACGAAGACGACGGGCTGCACGAGCGTCTGCGGCGCGCAGGCAAAGGCGCGGATCATGGAATAATGCCCCAGCGTGGCGAAGGCGGCGACGCAGAAGAGCAGCACGAGCTGGTGCAGCGTCGGCGTCTGCCAGTGCATCAGCGCAAAGGGCGACAGGACGATCGGCACCGTCACCGACATCAGGAAGACGACGACCGCCGGCGGCAGTTCGCGCGTGAGCGCCCCGGCGATGAGGTAGGAGCCCGCGAAGGCCACGGCCGAGAGGATCATGGCGAGATGGCCGGGGTCGATCTCGCGAAAGCCGGGGCGCAGGATCACGAGCCCGCCCGCGAAGGCGATCACGAGCGCGAGGATCCGCGGCAGCGCGATGCGCTCCCCGAACAGGACCACCGCGCCGATGGTGATATAGATCGGGTTCATGAAGTTGATCGCCGTCACCTCTCCCATCGGGATGCGGGTCATCGCGAAGAACCATGTGCTCATGGCGATGGCGTGAAAGATCGCGCGGCCGAAGGTGAGCTTCCAGATGCGCGGCGTGAAGGTGGCCGTCCGCACCGCGCCGAGCGCGGGGATGAGGAAGACCAGGCCGAGCAGGAACCGCAGGAAGGCGGATTCGAGCACCGGCAGCGTGTCGCCGATATATTTCACCACGGCATTGACGAGCACGAAGTTGATCGTGGTGAACAGCATCCAGAGGATGCCCTGAACGGGTTTCGAGGGCGCGGTCATGGCCGGGAAGGTACGCCTTTGCCGGCGGGGCGCAATTCAGGAGCCGCGCACAAGCCCGAGCGCAATTGTCCACATGACGAGCGCCACCCCGGCGTCGAGCAGCCGCCAGGCGGTGTCGCGGGCGAAGACCGGCGCGAGCAGCCGCGCGCCGTAGCCGAGCGCGAGGAAGAAGGCGAGGGAGGCGGTCATGGCCCCCGCGGCAAAGGCCGGGCGGGCCTGCGGAAACTTCGTGGAGACCGCGCCGAGGAGCACCACCGTGTCGAGATAGACATGCGGGTTGAGCCAGGTGAGCGCGAGACAGGTGAGGAGCGCGGCGTGCAGGCTCTGCCCCTCGCTCCGCGCCGCCTCCAGATGCCCGCCGCCGCGCCAGGCCGACCGCGCCGCCCGCGCGCCGTAGAGCAGCAGGAAGGCCGCCCCGCCCCAGCGCATGAGCGGCAGCGCGGGCGGCACCGCCTGCGCGATCCGGGCCGAGGCGAAGACGCCGACGCAGATCAGCAGCGCGTCCGACAGCGCGCAGGTCAGCACCACCGCCGGGACATGCGCCCGCCGCAGCCCCTGCCGCAGCACGAAGGCATTCTGCGCCCCGATCGCGACGATCAGGCCGAGGCCGGTGAAGAACCCGGTGAGAAGGGCGTGTGTCTGCATGGCGGCTCCCTCAGGTCGGTTTTGACTAGGCCGCGGATCGAGGTTAGACAAATTAAACAATCTTTCCCTGGATCAGAAATGCTGAACCCCGGCGACTACCCTGCCCTCTCCGCGCTCGCCGCCGTGCTGCGCACCGGCTCCTTCGAGGCGGCCGCGGCCGCGCTCGGGGTGACGCCGTCCGCCGTGTCGCAGCGGGTGAAGGGGCTGGAGGACCGGCTGGGCACGCCGCTCGTGCTCCGCGCCTCGCCCTGCCGACCGACGGAGACGGGGCTGCGGCTCGCGCGCCATGCCGAGGATGTCGGCCTGCTCGAGGCGCAGCTCGCCCGCGACCTCGGCGCCCCACCCGCGCCCGCGCCGCTCCGGCTTGCGGTGAATGCCGACAGCCTCGCCACCTGGTTCGTCGCGGCGATGGCCGGGCATGAGGGGCCGCTCTACCGGCTCGAGATCGACGATCAGGACCATTCCGCCGACTGGCTGCGGCGCGGCGAGGTGGTCGGCGCGGTCTCTGCGCGCGAGACGGCGGTCGCGGGCTGCGACATCTACCCGCTCGGCGCGCTGCGCTACCTCGCGGTAGCGACCCCCGCCTTCGTCGCGCGCCATTTCCCCGACGGGCTCACGGCGGAGGCCTTCGCCCGCGCGCCCTCCCTCGTCTATGACGAGAAGGACCGGCTTCAGGACAACTGGTCGCGGCGGATCGCCGGGCGCAGCGTCCCCCTGCCCGCGCATCGCATTCCCTCCACCCAGGGCTTCGTCGATGCCGCGCGGGCGGGCCTCGGCTGGGGGCTCAATCCCGCCGCCCTGCTGGCGGACGACCTGGCGCGGGGAAGGCTCGTCGCACTCTCCCCCAACCCGGTGGACATCCCGCTCTACTGGCATGTCTCCCGGCTCAACCGCGCGGTGCTCGCGCCGCTGACGACGGCGGTGCGCGTCGCGGCGGTCGCGGCGCTGGTACAGTGAAAATCCCCGCCGGTCCGGCGGGGTTCAGACCGAGGAAGGCCCGGCGCTCAGAGCTGCTCGGCCACGTCCTCGGGAACGTCGAAATTGGCGGTGACCGATTGCACGTCGTCGTCGTCCTCGAGCATTTCGACGAGGCGCATGAGCTTCTGCGCGGTGTCGAGATCGACCTCGGTGCGGTTCTGCGGCTTCCAGATCAGCTTGGCATCCTTCGACTCGCCCAGCGCCGCCTCGAGCGCGTCGGACACGGCGGCCAGATCGCCGTCGGCGGTGTAGATCCAGTGCCCCTCTTCGTCGCTTTCCACATCCTCCGCGCCCGCCTCGATGGCGGCGAGCATCACCGTATCGGCATCGCCGGCCTCGGGACCGTAGGTGATTTCCCCCACGCGGTCGAACATGAAGGCGACCGAGCCCGAGGTGCCGAGATTGCCGCCGGCCTTCGTGAAATAGCTGCGCACGTTCGAGGCGGTGCGGTTCACGTTGTCGGTCATCGTCTCGACGATGAAGGCGATCCCGTCCGGGCCGTAGCCCTCATAGCGGATCTCGTCGTAATTCTCCGCATCGCCGCCGAGCGCCTTCTTGATCGCGCGGTCGATCACGTCCTTCGGGCAGGACGCCGCTTTCGCCGTCTTCACCGCAAGACGCAGGCGCGGGTTCTTCTCCGGGTCCGGGTCGCCCATCTTCGCCGCGACGGTGACCTCCTTCGCGAGCTTGGAGAAGAGCTTCGAACGCGCGGCGTCCTGACGGCCCTTACGGTGCTGGATGTTTGCCCATTTTGAATGGCCTGCCATGTGGTGCCTCCACAAGTCCAATGTCTGCTGTCGCGCCTCTATAGGCGAAGCGCCATGGGGGCCGCAAGATCGCGCGCTCGCCTGCCGCGCAAAACCGGCCGAAATCGGGGCGGATCGCGCTCAGAGCGGCCAGATCATCGGGATGAAGAAGCTCACGACCACCGCCATCAGGATGTTGAGCGGGATGCCGACGCGCATGTAGTCGGTGAAGCGATAGCCGCCGGGGCCGTAGACCATCGTGTTCGTCTGGTAGCCGATCGGCGTGGCGAAGGCCGCCGAGGCGCCGAACATCACCGCCACGACGAGGCCGCGCGGATCGAAGCCCATCTGCTGCCCGAGCCCGACGGCGATCGGCGTGACGACGACGGCGACCGCGTTGTTCGTCACCAGTTCGGTCAGGACCGAGGTCAGCAGGAAGACCGCGAAGATGATGCCATAGGCCGGCAGGCCCTCGAGCAGGGGGGCGATCGCCCCCACCACGAGTTCCACGGCGCCCGAGGCATCGAGCCCCGCGCCCACCGCGAGCATGGCGAAGATGAGCGCGAGGAGCCGCCCCTCGACGAAGGAAAACGCCTCCTCGCTGTCGATGCAGCGGGTGACGAGCACCACCGCGACGGAAATCACCGACAGCACGAGGATCGGCGCCACCCCGAGGCCGGCAAGGATGGCGACCCCCGCCATCGCGGCCAGGGCGATCGGCGCATGGGAGCGGTGGTAGGCCCGTTCGGCGGGGCGCGAGATCACGCCCATGTCCATATCCGCGGAGAGCCGCTGGATGTCGGCGGGCGCGCCTTCGAGCAGGAGCGTGTCGCCCACCCGCACCACGAGATCCTGGAGGTTCTGTCCGAGGTTCTGGTTGCGGCGATGCGCGGCGACGACATAGACGCCGTAGCGCCGGCGCAGGCGCATCGAGGAGAGCGCGCGCCCCACCATCTTGCAGCCCGGCGTGATCAGCACCTCCATCGTCGTCGTCTCCACGGCGGAGACCTGGTCGACGCGCCGGAGCGACTTGTCGCGCTGGAGGCTCAGAAGCTCGGTGATCTGCGAGCGCAGGACGATCCGGTCCCCGACCTCGAGCACGAGTCCCTCGAGCTCGTGGCGAAAGGACTTGTCGCCGCGCACCACGTCGATGAGCCGCACCCCGTCACGCTTGAAGAGTTGCACGCCGGTGACCTCGCGTCCGACGAGGTTGCTGTCGGGGGGGATCACCGCCTCGGTGAAGAACTTCATCCGGGAGCGGCCGGAGGAGAGCATCGCGGCGAGGCTGTCGCGTTCGGGCAGGAGGTGGCGCCCGATGAAATAGAGGTAGACCGTGCCGGAGGCGGCGACGATCATGCCGAGGAGCGAGATCTCGAACACGCCGAAGGGCTCGAGCCCCTGGGCCCGCGCCACGCCGTCCACCAGCAGGTTGGTCGAGGTGCCCAGCAGCGTGATCGTGCCGCCCATGATCGCCGCATAGGACAGCGGGATCAGCAGTTTGGAGGGCGCGACGCCGAGCCGGCCGGAGAGCTGGATGAAGACGGGGATCATCACGACGACGACCGGCGTGTTCGCGACGAAGGCGGAGAGCACGACGACCACGAAGAGCAGCAGCGCGATCGCCACCGGCGGATGGGTTTCCGCATAGTTTCCCGCCTGCCGCGTGAACCATTCGAGCCCGCCGGTGCGCACCAGCGCGCCCATGACGATGAACAGCGCGCCGATCGTCCAGGGCGCGGAGTTGGAGAGCACCTCGCGCGCGGCGTCATAGGGCAGGATCCCGAGGACGAGCATCAGCGCCGCCCCCGCGATGGCGACGACCTCGGTCGGAAAGCTCTCGCGCACGAACAGCACGAACATGACCCCGACCACCAGGAGCGCGATGATCGCCTCGGTCATCGGGGGGAAATTGAAAAGGTCCATAAGCCCTCGCGCTTTACGTGCCGTTCCGCGCAATATGGCCCCGTTCCCCGGCGCTTCACAAGCGGCAAAACGTCCCCGGCGACGGCCCGGCCCCTTGGCCAAAGCGCGGGGAATCGTGGCAAAATCCGCCTCAGGGCGTGCTTTGCGACAGCCGCCCGCCGACCCGGACCGGACGGATCTCCCGCGCGCGCCCGGAGCGGTCGTCGGTCTCGACATAGAGGCCTGAAAGCGTGGCCTCGCCCTTCGCGGGCTCGTATCGTCCCTTCGCCATGCCCGTCACGAAGCGGCGCAGGGGCTCGGCCTTGTCCATGCCGATCACCGAATCGTAGTCGCCGCACATGCCGGCATCGGTCAGATAGGCCGTGCCGCCGGGCAGGATCTGCGCATCCGCGGTGCAGACATGGGTATGCGTGCCGACGACGACGGAGGCGCGCCCGTCGCAGAAATGGCCCATCGCCATCTTCTCCGAGGTCGCCTCGCAATGCATGTCGACGAGAACCGCCTGCACCGCACCGCCGAGCTTGTGGGTCATGAAGACCTGGTCCATCGCGGAGAAGGGATCGTCGAAGGGCCGCTTCATGAAGACCTGGCCCAGCACCTGCGCGACGAGGATGCGCCGCCCGCGCCGGTCCTCGAAGACGCGCAGGCCCCGTCCGGGCGCCGCCTTGGCGAAATTGATCGGACGGACGATGCGCGTCTCGCGCTCGCAGAACTGCATCATGTCCTTCTGGTCGAAGGCATGGTCCCCGAGCGTGAGGCAGTCGATCTCCGCCTCCAGAAGCGCCTTGGCATGGTCGCCCGACAGGCCCATCCCGTTGGTGGCGTTTTCCCCGTTGACCACGACGAAGTCGAGGCCCCATTCCGCGCGCAGCGCCGGCACGCGCTCCATGACGGCCTTGCGCCCCGCGCTGCCGACGATGTCACCGAGAAAGAGAATTTTCATAACTGAGAGGCTTAGGCGCGCCGCGCCCTCTTGGCAAGCGTGCGGGCGTCCGTCCCGGTCGAAAAGACGCGGCTCAGAAGGTGAGCACCTCGCGTTCGGTCACCACCGCGTCGAGCGGCGCGTCGGTGGGTTCGAGCCCGAGCCCCGACAGTTCCTGCCCGGCAAAGGCAAGGCCCACGGCGAAGACGTCGCGCCCCTCGCGCAGCCGCGCGAGCGTGCGGTCGTAGAACCCGCCGCCATAGCCGAGGCGATGCCCGGCGCGGTCGAAGGCCAGCAGCGGCACGATGAGCACATCGGGCTCGACCGGCTCGGAGCGCGCGGGCACGGCAGCGCCGAAGGCCCCGGCCACCATCTCCGTCTCCGGCGTCCAGAGGTCGAAGCGCAGGGGCGCGGCAGGCGCCTCCACCACCGGCACGGCGACCGGACCGAGGCGCGCGAGTTCGGCCATCGCGGGGCGCGGGTCGAGCTCGGTGCCGATCGGCATGTAGCCCGCGATCGCCTGGCCCGCGCGCCCGCTCAGGAAGCCGGTGAGGAGGCGGCAGGCCTGTCCGGCCGCGTCGCTCTCCCGCGCGGCGTCGTGGGCCGCCTGGCGAAGCTGCCGCGCCTCGGCGCGCAGCGCGGCCTTGCGTGCCGTGAGATCGCTCATAGCAGCACCATCCCCGCCAGCCCGAGGAAGGCGAAGAAGCCCACGACATCGGTCACGGTCGTCACGAAGGTGCCGGAGGCGAGCGCGGGGTCGACGCCGAGCCGTTCGAGCGCGACCGGCACGCCGATCCCCGCGAGGCCCGCGACGACGAGGTTGATCACCATCGCCGTCGCGATCACCAGCCCCAGTTCCGCCGACCCGAACCAGAAGAAGCTCACGAGCCCCATCACCACCGCAAAGAACAGCCCGTTCGCGAGGCCCACGAGGATCTCCCGCCGGATCACCCGCCAGACGTTCGCGCCGGTGAGGTCGCGCGTCGCGATCGCGCGCACGGCGACGGTGAGCGACTGTGTCCCGGCATTGCCGCCCATCGAGGCGACGATGGGCATCAGCACGGCGAGGGCGACGATGGTCGCGATCTCGTCCTCGAAGAGCGCGATCACGAGCGAGGCGATGATCGCGGTCACGAGATTGGCGGCGAGCCACGGCAGGCGCTGTTTCACCGTATCCCGGACCCGGTCCGACAGCGAGCCCTCGCCGACGCCCGCGAGGCGCATGATGTCCTCCTCGTGTTCCTCGTCGAGCACGTTCATCGCGTCGTCGATGGTGATCACGCCGACGACACGGTCGTCCTCGTCCACCACCGGGGCGGAGATCATGTGATACTGGTTGAACGCATAGGCGACGTCGGTCTCGCTCTCGTCCACGCGGAAGGTGCGGAAACCCGGCTCGAGCAACTCGCTCAGCGGCTGGCTGCGCGGCGCGCCGAGGATCTTGCCGAGGGTGACATGGCCGACCGGGTGCATCTTCGGGTCGATCAGAACCATGTGGTAAAAATCCTGCGGCAGCTCCTCGGCGCTGCGCATGAAGTCGATCGCCTGCCCGACGGTCCAGTGCTCCGGCCCCATGACGACCTCGCGCTGCATCAGGCGCCCGGCGGAATATTCGGGATAGGAGAGCGACTTCTCGACCGCGACGCGCTCGGAGGCCTCGAGCGTCGCGAGGATCGCCGCCTGCGCGTCCTCGTCGAGATCCTCGACCAGGTCGACGACGTCGTCGGAATCGAGTTCGCGCACCGCCTCGGCCAGCACCTCCGGCCGCAGGACGTGGATCACCTCGTCGCGGATGCCCTCGTCGAGTTCCGACAGGATCTCCCCGTCGAATTCCGCGCCGTAGAGCAAGATGAGGCGGCGCCGGTCATAGGCGTTCACCTGTTCGAGGAGGTCGGCGATGTCGGCCGCGTGCAGCGGCTCCATCAGCTCTATGAGCTTCTCGCGATCCCCGGTGTCGACGGCATAGAGGATCGAGCTCAGCGCCCTGGAGCTGATCGAATAGGTGTCCTCGTCTCGCTCTTCGTCCTCGGGAAGTTCGTGCTGCTCTTCGACCATGATCCGCCTGTCTTGCTCGTCCCCGCGACTTTAAGGCAGCTTTGGGGGGAGAAACAGGGGCAAGATTGATTTACCTTGGCCGCGGGGGCACATAGTGTCCCCCGGCAGGGCCGCGACGGGCGGCAGGACATTTCACGGCAGGACAGGCTCTCATGGACACACTCGTAGCAGGTCAGGTGATGACGTTTCACGGCGATCCGTTCGAGATCCCGCCGACCGAGGCCGTGCGGGTCGACAGCGACGCGGCGATGCTCCTGCGCGACGGGCGGATCGCGGCAATCGGCGGGCGGGCGCAGATGCAGGCGGACCATCCCGAGGCCGCGCTGACCGATTTCGGCCCCGGCCTCATCGTGCCGGGATTCGTCGATGCCCACGCCCATTACCCGCAGACCGCGATGATCGCGAGCTGGGGCAAGCGGCTCATCGACTGGCTCGACAGCTACACCTTTCCCGAGGAGGCGCGCTTTGCCGACCGCAGCTATGCGACGACGATCGCGGAGCGTTACCTCGACCTGCTGCTCGCCAACGGGACGACGACGGTCGCGAGCTTCTGCACCATCCATCCCGGTTCGGTCGATGCGCTGTTCGAGGCGGCCGAGGCGCGCGGCATGCGGATCGTGGCGGGCAAGACCTGCATGGACCGCGACACCGCGCCCGAAGCCCTGCGCGACACGGCGCAATCGGCCTATGACGACAGCAAGGCGCTGATCGGACGCTGGCACGGCAGGGGCCGCGCGACCTATGCGATCACGCCGCGTTTCTCGCCCACCTCGACGCCCGACCAGCTCGACGCGCTCGGGCGGCTCTGGGCCGAACATCCCTCCTGCCTCATGCAGACGCATCTCTCCGAACAGACCGACGAGATCGACTGGGTGCGCGGCCTCTATCCCGAGGCGCGCGACTATCTCGACACCTACGAGGCGCACGGGCTCGTGCGCGAGGGTGCGCTCTTCGGCCATGCGATCCACCTCACCCCGCGGGAGATCGACCACCTGCGCGCCAGCGACTGCGCGCTGATCCATTGCCCGACCTCGAACACCTTCATCGGCTCCGGCCTGTTCGACATGGGCGCGCGCCAGGCGGAGCGGCAGCGCGTCGGGCTGGCCACGGACACGGGGGGCGGTTCGTCCTTTTCCATGCTGCGCACCATGGCCGCGGCCTATGAGATCGGCCAGCTCACCCATACCGCGCTGCATCCGGCGCAGCTCATCTGGCTCGCGACGCGCGGCTCGGCCCGCGCCCTGCGGCTCGAGGACAGGATCGGATCGCTCGCGCCGGGGATGGAGGCGGATTTCACCGTGCTCGACCTCGCCTCCACCCCCGCCATCGCCCAGCGCGCGATCCGGGCTGAAACGATCTGGGAAGAGCTTTTCCCCACGATCATGATGGGCGACGACCGCGCGATCCTCGCCACCTGCGTCGCGGGCGTGCAGGCGCGGCCGGCCTGAGGCTCAGCGGCAGGGCGCGGCGAAGACCGCGACGAACAGGGCGTTCGGCCCGACACCGACCCCGGCTTCGCGCATCCCGTCGTTGAGCAGGTTGGCGCGGTGGCCGGGGGAGCGCATCCATTCCGCGACCGCCCGCTCCGCGCTGCCCCATCCGTAGGACAGGTTTTCGGCCACGAGGCAGCCGGTGTAACCCGCCTGCGTCACGCGCCGGAGCGGTGTCGCCCCCTCCGGGGAGCTGTGGCTGAAATAGCCCCGGCGGGCCAGATCGTCGGCATGGGCCTGCGCGGCGCGGGTCAGGCGCCGGTCCTCCGCGAGGGGCGCAAGCCCGCGTGTCCGGCGCTCCGCGTTCATCGCCGCGAGCAGCCGCGCCCGCACCTCCGCCGGTGCCGCCTGCCGCGGGGCCGCCCCGTTCATCCCCGCGGGGACCGGGCCGTTTCCCGGCGCCGCCCCGCACCCGCCGAGGACAGAGGCGAGGAGCAGAAGACCGCCCGCCTTGCGTGCCCATCCCATGCGTCGCCTCCGCTGCTGCCTATCCCGCGGCCAGTGCTGCGGCCAGGCGGGTCTGCCGGCTCAACGTCCCGGCGAGGTCGATGGTTGCCACACGGCCATCGGCCACGACCTGCCGGCCCTCGACGAAGAGATGGGTCACCGCCATGGGCCCGGCGAGCAGGAGCGCCGCCTTGTCCCAGCTTCCCGCGGCCTCCGCCCCCGACATGTCCCAGATCGCGATATCCGCGCGCGTGCCCGGCGCGAGCCGGCCGATGTCGTCCCGGCCGAGCACCTCGGCCCCGCCGCGCGTCGCGATCTCCAGCGCCTCGCGCGCGCTCATCCTGTCCGCGCCGAAGGCGACGCGCTGCAACAGCAGCGCCTGCCGCGCCTCCGCGATGAGGTTGCCGCTGTCGTTGGAGGCCGAGCCATCGACGCCGAGGCCGACCTTCACCCCGGCATCCCGCATCGCCCGCACCGGCGCGATCCCGGAACCCAGCCGGCAGTTCGAACAGGGGCAATGGGCGACGCCCGTCCGCGTGCGGGCGAAAAGGTCGATCTCCCGCCCGTCGAGCTTCACACAATGGGCGTGCCACACGTCCGGC
The DNA here is from genome assembly GCF_000819565.1 of Celeribacter indicus. Taxonomy (NCBI): domain Bacteria; kingdom Pseudomonadati; phylum Pseudomonadota; class Alphaproteobacteria; order Rhodobacterales; family Roseobacteraceae; genus Celeribacter; species Celeribacter indicus. The sequence goes on along the minus strand of NZ_CP004393.1, from coordinate 1,528,110 downwards.
CCGGTCCAGCCCAGTTCCTCGGCATATTGGCCGGGACGGCAGCCGAATTTTTCGAGCGAATAGGCGACGTCCTCGTCATTCTCCGCGAGATGGGTGTGCATCATCACGCCCTTGTCCCGCGCCAGGAGCGCCGCATCCCGCATCAGCTCGCGCGACACGGAGAAGGGCGAACACGGCGCCACCCCCACCCGCACCATCGCGCCGGGCTTCGGATCGTGGAAGGCGTCGATCACGCGGATGCAGTCGTCGAGGATATCCGCCTCCCGCTCCACGAGGCTGTCGGGGGGAAGACCGCCCAGGCTCTCCCCGATCGACATCGCCCCGCGCGTCGCGTGAAACCGCATCCCGACGGCCTGCGCCGCGGCGATCGTGTCGTCGAGCCGCGCGCCGTTCGGAAAGAGATAGAGATGATCGGAGGTGGTCGAGCAGCCCGAGAGCGCCAGCTCCGCAAGGCCGGTGAGCGCGGAGACATACATGTGCTCGGGGCCGAAGCGCGCCCAGATCGGATAGAGCGTCTTCAGCCAGCCGAAAAGCAGCGCGTCCTGCCCGGCGGGCACCGCGCGGGTGAGCGTCTGGTAGAGGTGGTGATGGGTGTTCACGAGCCCCGGCGTCACGAGACAGCCGCGCGCATCGACGATCTGCGCATCGTCGTCGTAAAGCCCCTGCCCCACGGCCTCGATCACCCCGTCGCGCACGAGGATGTCGCCGCCCGCGATCTCCCGGCGGTCGTCGTCCATGGTCAGCACGATCTCGGCGTTGCGGATGAGGAAACAGCGGTGCATGGGGGCCTCCGGGTCCGGGTTCAGGCGAGGGAGAGGATCTCGAGCGCCGCGGCATGCAGCTCCGGGCTGGCCGCGGCGATCACCCGGCCGCCGTCATGCGCCGGTCCGCCCCTCCAGTCGGTGACGATGCCGCCGGCCGCCTCGATCACCGCCAGCGGCGCGAGAATGTCGTAGGATTGCAGCCCCGCCTCGACCACGAGGTCGATCTGGCCCGCGGCGAGCAGGGCATAGGCGTAGCAGTCCATGCCGTAGCGCGTGAGCCGGCACCGCCGCGCGAGATCGTGGAAGGCCCGACCCTCCGCCGGGCTGCCCACCTCGGGAAAGGTCGTGAAGATCACCGCCTCGTCGAGACCGACGCCGGTGCGCACGCGCAGCGGCCGGGAGCCGTGCGGGCCGTCGAGTCGGGCAAGGCCGAAACCGCCAAGGAAGCGTTCGCCGATATAGGGCTGGTCGATCACGCCCAGCAGCGCCCCCTCGGGCCCCCGCAGCGCGACGAGCACCCCCCAGGTCGGCGTGCCGGAAATGAAGCCGCGGGTGCCGTCGATCGGGTCGAGCACCCAGGTCAGGCCCGTGCGGCCCTCCTTCGGGCCGAATTCCTCGCCGAGGATCCCGTCCTCCGGCCGCCGCGCCGCGATCACGGCGCGCATCGCCTGCTCCGCGCCGCGATCGGCCAGCGTGACGGGGTCGAAGCCCGCGGCCATCTTGGATTCGGTCCCAAGCTGCGCGCCGCGGAAATAGCCGAGCGTCACCTGCCGGGCGGCATCGGCCGCGGCCTGCGCCGTGGCGATCAGTTCCGCCCGCAGAGCGGGCGCGAAATCGGGAAAACTCGTCTGGGCTGTCATGACCTGATCCTTTGGTCCGGGCGCCCCATCGCGGTAGCCTGTCGCCCGCCGGCGGTCAAGTCGCCGCCCCTGCTCCTGCTGCCGGGACACCGGTCCGGGCGTCAGATATCCTTAAAATCCATCGGGGAAAAATCCCCCCGGAAAAGAGAGACGGCTCCGGTGCATGCAGCACAGGAGCCGGTCGCTCTCGGGTTTCCGATCGGAGCCCTGTCCCCCGCGCGTCACCCCCAGCGCGCGGAACAGATCCGCCTCAGGCGACGTCGGACAATACGCGCGCCAGTTCGAACAGGCGACGACGTTGGTTTTCGGGAATGGCATAATAGGAACGAACGAGTTCCAGCGCCTCCTTGTCTGCGAGAATGTCGGAGGGCACGGCCCTCTCTGCGGACGTGGCCTGCGGCATGTCCGCGGCGGGCACATCCATGCCTTCGAAGAAGAAGGCGACCGGCACGCTGAGCGCCTCGGCGATGTCCCAGAGACGGGAGGCCGAAACCCGGTTCATGCCCGTCTCGTACTTCTGGATCTGCTGGAACTTGATCCCAACCTTCTCCGCTAGTTGCTGTTGCGTCATGCCCACCATCCAGCGACGGTGGCGAATGCGCTTGCCCACGTGGACGTCCACGGGATGTTTCATACTGACCGCTCCTTGTATCAAGCACACATCTTAACCTATGCGTGTATTAGCACATTTCGTAAAGCTGAGCTTCCGGCTCAACCTGTCTTTTTGGATAGGATTTTACCGCTGAGATTTACCGCTTTGATTTTTCGCCTGTTTTTGTTTCTACCCCTGTAGTTTTAGCTTATTTTTAGAGAATTTGAAAGCAGGCGTGACACTAAACCTGCGCGTGTTTTCCGCACATCTTTGCATTATGCAAAGAACCCGGCGGATCCGGCACCGGGCGAGTCGCCTTTTCCGGCCCTTGGAACACGGCGCCCGCGGCCCCGGATTCTCCCTCCCGAGGCGCCGCGGATCGCGTCCGGCCTCCCCGTTTTTCATGGACAGGCGCGGCGCGAGAGGCGAAAAGCGGGCATGACAGAGACGACCCGAGCCTTCCGCGTGCACGGTTTCGACCGGCCGCCCGTCCTCGAGCAGATCGCCCTTCCCGCCCCCGGTGCGGGAGAGCTGCGCGTGCGCATCCGCGCCGCCGCGCTCAATTTCGCCGACACGCTCATGTGTCTCGGAACCTATCAGGACACGCCGGAGCCGCCCTTCACCCTCGGCCTCGAACTGGCCGGGGATGTCGAGGCCTGCGGCGCCGGCGTGACCGGCCTGCCGCCCGGCACGCGCGTCGCGGTGTTCTCCGGCCAGGGCGGGCTGGCCGAGGCGGGAAACTTCCCCGCGGAGCGCTGCGTCCCGATCCCCGACGCGCTCGGTTATGACGCGGCGGCGGCGCTCCAGATCGCCTATGGCACCTCCCACATGGCCCTCGGCTACAAGGCGAGGCTTCAGCCCGGCGAACGGCTCGTCGTCACCGGCGCGGCGGGCGGGGTCGGCCTTACGGCGGTGGAGATCGGGCGGATCATGGGGGCGGAGGTCATCGCCATCGCCCGCGGCGAGGACAGGCTCGCGATCGCGCGGGAGGCCGGCGCGGACCATGTGATCGACGCCACCGCGCCGGGCATCCGCGACCGGATCCGGGCGCTCGGCGGGGCGGACGTGGTCTATGACGCCGTCGGCGGGGCGCTTTACGAGGACTGCTTTCGCGCGACGAATCCCGACGGGCGGATCCTGCTGATCGGCTTCGCCGGAGGCAATCTGCCGGTGATGAAACCGAACCACATGCTGGTGAAGAACATCACCGCCATCGGCTTTTACTGGGGCGGCTACATGCGCTTCAACCCGGCGCCGCTGCGCGCCTCGCTCGCCACGCTGTTCGACTGGGCGGCGGCGGGGCGGATCCGCCCGCATGTCTCCCGCCGCCTTCCGCTCACACAGGCCGGGGAGGCGCTCGACGTGCTGCGCAGCCGCCGGGCCGCCGGCAAGATCGTCGTCACGCCCTGACAGCCCCCTGACCATCCGCCCGGCCGTTACTGCGCGGCCAGGCGCGTCCCCGCGCCGTTGCCATAGGCGCGCCGGATGAGCATGCGCAGGTTCTCCGCCGCCGCCCCGCTCAGAAGGTCGGAGCAATAGAGGTTGATCTTCTTGCTCTCGAGCTCCGGCAGGGCGCCGCCGTGCTGGATCGGTTCGGAATAGGGCGGCGCGCTGCCGTCCAGCATGACATGGATCGCCAGGTCGGCGGAGACCGAAGCCTCGATGGTGCGGGTCTGGTCGCTCTCGATGGAGATCTCCCAGGGGATGCCCGCCCGGTCAAGCGCCTCCTGCACCCCCTTGCGGAAGATGCAGCGGTGCTCGAAGGCGAGCCGCAGCGGGCGCTGCTTCCACGCGGTCCCGCCGGGCGCGCCGATCCAGACGAGCGGCAGCTCGACCACCGTCTCCCCGCCCGCCTCGACACCGTCCTCCGTCGTCAGGATCATGTCGCATTCGCCGCGCGCGAACTGCTCCTTGAGATGGGTCGTGAAGGAGGAGAGCAGCGTCACCCGCATCCGCGGATAATCGGCGTGAAACTGCTGGAGCACCTGCGGAATCGCCGGATAGACGACGTCATGGGGCACGCCGAGGGTGATCTCCCCCTCGAATTCCTGAGCGGTGAGCCGCGCATAGACCTCGTCGTTGAGCTCGAGCATCCGCCGGGCATAGGACAGGAGCTGTTCGCCGGCCGCGGTGAGCGCGATGGTGCGCGAACTCCGGTCGAGCAGCCGGCACCCGAGCCCCTCCTCGAGCCGCTTGAGCTGCATCGACACGGCCGATTGCGTCAGGTTCAGATAACCCGCCGCGCGCGTGACGCCGCCGCAATCGGCCACGGCGACGAAGGAGCGCAGGGCAGTCAGGTCCAGATTTCGCGCCATATCAAGCCTCGTGATGGATTGATAAACAATCATTCATTTTGCTTATCAATGGATCTCCAGCATACCTATCACCGTAGATGATTCAAGCCGCCGTTATGTTCATGAATTGGAAAGGAAACACGATGGTGACCCGAACGGCCTCCCTCACCTCCGCGCGCGGCGCGGCGCGCCGGCCTTCCCTTCTCGCCCGCCTGCGCATGGCCCGCGCCCTGCGCCGCCAGCGCCGCGCCCTCGCCTCCCTCAGCGACGAGCGACTCGCGGATATCGGCCTCACGCGGGACGAGGCGCTACGCGAGGCCGCGCGCCCGCTCTGGGACGTGCCGCGTCACTGGCTGCGCTGAGCCCGACGGAATTCCGGCGCTTTGCCGACGCTTTGCCGACGTCCCCCCTGGCCGAGATCCCCCTGGTATCGCGGCCTTTTTTCCCCTCCGCGCCCGCGGCCGAAGCAAAGCCGCCCCAATCCGCCGGGAAAGTCTCTCATATCCTCCGGAAGGTCTTGAATTTCCCCCCGACGCTGCCAATATCGAGGGCGATACCGCCGTTTTCCGGCGCCACGCACAGGAAATTCGACGCACAGGAGTGAAAGCCAATGGCGAACTACAGAACGGTCAACGCAGGTGCAGGCACCCGCACCGCGGAGATCGACCAGGGTCTCAGGGCCCATATGAACAAAGTCTACGGGACGATGTCCGTCGGTCTCGTGATCACCGGGCTCGCCGCCTGGGCGCTGGCGAACCTCTCCGTCACCGGGACACCGACCGAATACGCGCTCGGCAATGGCGAATACCTGACGGGCCTCGGCTACGCGCTCTACGCGAGCCCGCTGAAATGGCTCATCATGTTCGCGCCGCTGATCATGGTCTTCGCCTTCGGCGCCGTGATCAACCGCCTCTCCGCCGCCGCGGCACAGACCTATTTCTACCTCTACGCCGCGCTGATGGGCCTGTCGCTGAGCTCGATCTTCCTCGTGTTCACCGGCGTCTCCATCGCCCAGACCTTCTTCGTGACCGCCGGTGCCTTCGCCGGTCTGTCGCTCTGGGGCTACACCACGAAAAAGGACATCTCCGGCTGGGGCTCCTTCCTCATCATGGGCGTGATCGGCCTCATCATCGCCTCGATCGTGAACATCTTCCTGGCCTCCTCGGGCCTCGCCTTCGCGATTTCCGCGATCGGCGTGCTGATCTTCGCGGCCCTCACCGCCTATGACACGCAGCGCATCAAGACCGACTACATCTCGCACGCGCACGCGATGGACAGCGAATGGCTCGGCAAGGCGGCGATCATGGGCGCGCTGAACCTCTACCTCGATTTCATCAACCTCTTCATGTTCCTGCTTCAGTTCCTCGGCAACCGCGAATAATGCGGGCATGATCCGACATACGAAGGGCCGGTTTCGACCGGCCCTTTTCTATTTTGACCGGCCCTATTCTTTCGGGAGACAGCACCATGACCGACAACTGGCAGTTCTGGGCGCTGCTCTCCGCCCTCTTCGCCGCCCTGACCGCGATCACCGCCAAGATCGGCGTCACAGAGATCAACTCCAATTTCGCGACCTTCCTGCGCACCGGCGTCGTGCTCCTCGCCTCCGGGCTCTTCGCATGGTCGCTGGGCGACATCGAGCCGCTGTCCCGCATCAGCCCGAAAGGCGCGGGCTTCCTCGTCCTCTCGGGGCTGATGACCGGCGCCTCCTGGGTTTGTTATTTCCGCGCGCTGCAAATCGGCAAGGCCTCGCAGGTCGCCCCGGTCGACAAGCTCTCCGTCGTCTTCGTCGCGCTCCTCGCCGCCTTCCTGTTGGGCGAGGAGCTGAGCCTCATGGGCTGGATCGGCGTCGGCCTGATTTCGACCGGCGCCGTGCTCATGGCCCTGGCCTAGAGATCCCGCGCCATCTGCACCGCCGGCAGCCGGACGCCGGGCCGCAGCGTGAGCTCGACCTCGCCCGAGGCCGCGAATCCATGGCATTCGTAGAAGGCCCGCGCGGTCAGGGTGGAGAGCGCGCAAAGCCGCGTCACCCCCGTCAGCCGGGCATGGTCGAGGATATGCTCCAGCACCACGCTGCCGATGCCGCACCGGGCGTAGTCCGGCCGCACCGCCACCCGGCGCATATGGCCGATCTCCCGCGGCCCGACGCCGCCGAAGGGTGTGGCCTGCGTCCAGCCGCCTGCCGCCAGCAGCTCGCCTCCCCCCGCCTCGGCCACGAAGAAGGAACCGGAGGCCAGAAGCCGCGGCGAGGTCACCAGGAGCGAGGGAAGCGCCTGCGCCAGAATCGCCGCATCGTAATCCTGTTTGAGAAGCGTGCCATAGGAGGCACGAAAGAGCGCGTCGATCTCCGCCGTGTCGGCGGGCATCGCGGCGCGAATGACGAACGGCGGAACAGCATGCGCGACCGTCCCGGCCGCCACGGTGCCCGCCATCATACAGTCGGGGTCTCTTTCGTAGGGATCACATTCCAGCATCGTCTCTCTCCTGTTGTCGGCCGTCCTGGCCGGGTTCGGCTGCCTGCCCCGCAGGCGGCGCGTCGGGGGGGAGAGGGTTGCCTGGTCGTCAAACTGAAAAACCGCGCTTCCCTCTCGGGTCACGCGGCTTTCGCATCTTTCGGTCTTCGGAAGGTCTTACTTGATCTTGCCTTCCTTGTACTCGACGTGCTTGCGCGCGACCGGGTCGTATTTCTTTACGACCATCTTCTCGGTCATGGTGCGTGCGTTCTTCTTGGTCACGTAGAAGTGGCCCGTGTCCGCGGTCGAGTTCAGACGGATTTTGATCGTCGTCGGCTTCGCCATTTTCGTTACTCCAGTTGTCTCGTTCGGGCGGGTGGTCGGGCCAACCCGTGAAATCCTTGAAGCCCGCCTTTTAAGCCCTTGGCTGCCCGAGTCAATGGGGTATCATGAAAAATCGCCTCCGCCGACAGCGATATGATGCGCCTGGCTGCCGCGCGGGGCCTGATCGCGCCGGCAGATTGCGCCACCGTGCAACCTTTTCGGGATTGATCCCAGGCTCCCGGCTTAACTCCGTGATCGAAGCTTGCGATCGCTCTATTGCTGCTCGGACCGCGGACATGGTCCTGGCGCTCCCGTGACGACCTTGTCCCGTAACGCTTCCTTCCATTCATGCGAAAGGATCACACCGTTAAACCGTCGGATCAGACACCTCGCCGCGTGGCGGCGAAAGGGCGGCCCATGCCGGCCGCCCCTCCTCCCTCCGCGCCGCGACGCGCGGTCAGATCACGGGCTTGCCCATGGCCTGATGGATCTCCGCCTGTTTCACCGGATCGAGCATCAGCGCGGTCCCGAGCGTCTTGAGAAAGGCCTTCTCCGCATCGGTATCGACCGAGATCGACATGAGCGCCGCCGCATAGACCTGCGATGTCGCGGTCTGCCCCGCATCCTTCGCCAGCGCCGCGGGATCCACCGGCGCGTCGAGCTGCGCCTGGACAAAGGCGATCTCCTCCTCGGAGGCGTCGTCCAGCGCATCGAGAATCTTCGTGCGCTCCTCCGCGTCGATCTCCCCGTCGGATTTCGCCGCCATGATCATCGCCCGGATCATCAGCCGCGCGTTCTCCTCCGTCGCCGCGCCGACCGGCGTGCCCTTCGTCATCGCCGCGAACATGTCCGACATGGAGGCCGCCCCCGTCGCCGCCGCCCCCGTCATCGCGTTCATCAGCGAGGACATGCCCGCCTCGGTCGCCTCCGACATGTCGGCCGCCTGGTTGCCGAACCGGCCCATCATCTCGCGCATCGCGCCCGCGCCGCCGGGGACTCCCATCTTCTCGGCCATCTGGCCCCATTGATCGGCCATGCCGCCGGGATTGCCCACCTGGCGCATCGCCTCCCGCATGCCGTCCATGCCGCCCATCCTGCGATACCTGTCCACGCCCTTGGCTGCCGCGAACCCGATCGCCAGCGTTGCCAGTGTCCTCACGAAACTCATCGGAACCTCCCTGATGCCGGACCATTTCCCCGAGTGTCGCAGATTCTGCCTCCACGGCAAGACCTTCCGCCTCGCCTTCATCTGCTCAGAAATATTCCGGGGTGAATTGCGCCGCAGGCGCAAGAGGGGCAGCGCCCCTCCGGAAGGGGGCGGGAAAGCGCGCGGACGGCCTGTAAGCCGGATTCTGTCCGGGGGGCCGGAGCCCCCGTGGATAACCATTCCTCCAGGCCCCCTGTCGCCAGAGGGCTCAAGCTGCCAACCCGGATCCCGAAGGCTTGAGCGACCTTGCGGACGGAGGGCGCGCCCCCCGGACCGCTGCCGGATCCCTATTTGGCATTGCTCCCGGTGGGGCTTGCCGTGCCGGTCCCGTTGCCGGTCCCGCGGTGGGCTCTTACCCCACCGTTTCACCATCACCTCCGCATGGAAGGCAGTCTGTTCTCTGTGGCGCTGTCCCTGGGGTTGCCCCCGCCGGGCGTTACCCGGCACCGTTGCTCAATGGAGTCCGGACTTTCCTCCCCCGAAGGCTTACCCTTTCGGCGGCGGTTATCCGGCCATCCGCGCGCGCCGGATTTAGGCCCTGCCGCGCCCGCGGTCAACGGGAAAGCGAACCGCGAGGTCGCGGGCCAGCGCCATGTCGCGCCCGTCGAGCGGCCCCGCATGATGCGGGCGGAAGCGCGAACGGAAGGCCGGCACGAGCGCCTGAAGCGGCGCGGCGGGATAGCCGAAGCGGGAAAGATCCTGCACGAACCGCACCTCATCCACCGCCTCGTCGCCCGTCACCGCCGGAAACACGGACAGATCCGACCGCGCGAGGCGCCTCCAGTCGAACCGCGGGCCGGGATCGAATTTCCGCTCCGGTGCCATGTCGGAATGGGCGATCACCCGCTCCGGCGGGATCGCCCAACGGTCGAGAATATCCCGCAACAGCGCCTCGAGCGCCTCGATCTGGGCGGCGGCGAAGGGGACGGTGCCGGGATTGGCGAGCTCGATGCCGATGGAGCGGGAGTTGACGTCGCTCACCCCGCCCCATTGCCCCGCCCCGGCATGCCAGGCGCGCTTGTCCTCCTCCACGAGGCGCAACACCCCGCCCGCGGGGTCGATCAGGTAATGCGCGGACACTTCGAAGGCGGGATCGCAGAGCCGGTCGCGTGCAGCGCCGGCACTGGCCATGGCAGTGTAGTGGATCACCACGAGATCGGGACGCGCGCCCTCCCGCCGGTCCCCGAAATTCGGAGACGGGTGGTCGCGGATCACGGGGGCGGGCAAGGGTTCAGCGGCGGTTCTGCGCGGCCAGGCGGAAGGGCGCGGGATCCCAGCTGCACGCGAAACCGTCGCCATCGGGATCGAGGCCCTTCGCATTGCGCTGCGGTCCGCCGCTCCTGAGGAAATCCTCCTGCGCGAGATCCGGCGAGGGATATTTCGCACAGTTGCGCGCGGCGCGGGATGCGGCGCCGGGGATCAGGCGGGAATAGATCGGCTGACCGACGGTGTTCGTGGTGGAGAGCGCGAATTCGACGATCGTGCCCGCGTCGGACACCGGACGGTTCGGCACGACGGTGGGCTGGATCGTCACATAGGCTTGCCGGTTCGCGGCCACGCGCGCGGCGTCTTCCTCGATGGAGCGCTCGGCGGAAACCGCGTCGAAATTGTTCTCCGCGGAGATGCCCATCGCATTGGACACGGCCGGCCCCGGCGTGACATTCGACGCCTGCGGCCGGGATGCCACGGTCGGCGTCGGCGCGCCGACAGCGCCCTGGGAGGCGTCGATCGCCGACAGCGCCTCTTCGGAGATCTGCTGCGTGTTGAGCCGCGAGGCCGGGGCGGCGCCCATCGGTGCCCCCGGCACGCCCTGCCCCTCGCCATTGGCGATGAGCTGCGCCTCGCGCTCCGCCTGGTAATCGGCATAGGAGCCGAATCCGACCCCGGTGCCGCTGTCCGGCACCGGCGGTTCACAGGCGGCCAGGACGGCAAGGGACATCAGGGCGATAGAGGCACGACGCATCGCGACAGTCTCCGAAGGTGGTTGAACGGTAGATGCGTCCCTTACCACCATTTTTCCGGCTTGGAAACAAAACCGGCAGCGGCCTCAAGCGAATGTGCGATATTCAGCAGATCGCCCTCCTCCCAGGGCCGCCCGATGAGCTGGAGCCCGAGCGGCAGGCCGGTCTTGTCGAGACCCGCAGGCACGGAGATGCCGGGCAGCCCCGCGAGGTTCACGGTCACGGTAAAGACGTCGTTGAGATACATCCGGATCGGATCGCTGTCCGACATCTCCCCGAGGCCGAAGGCCGCCGAAGGCGTCGCCGGGGTGAGGATCGCGTCGATGCCATCGGCGAAGACGGTCTCGAAATCGCGCTTGATCAGCGTGCGGACCTTGCGCGCGCGGTTGTAATAGGCGTCATAGAAGCCCGCCGACAGCACATAGGTGCCGACCATCACCCGGCGCTGCACCTCATGGCCGAAGCCTTCGGCGCGGGTCTTTTCGTACATGTCGTCGATGCCCTCGCCCTGCGCGAGCGTCGCGCGGTGGCCGTAGCGCACCCCGTCATAGCGCGCGAGGTTCGACGACGCCTCGGCCGGCGCGATCACGTAATAGGCCGGCAGCGCGTATTTCGTGTGCGGCAGGGAGATATCGACGATCTCCGCCCCCGCGTCGCGCAGCATCGCCGCGCCCTCGTCCCAGAGCGTCGCGATTTCCGCCGGCATCCCGTCCATGCGGTATTCGCGCGGAATGCCGATCCTCTTGCCCTTGATGTCGCCGGTCAGCATGGCCTCGAAATCCGGCACGGGAATGTCGGCGGAGGTGCTGTCCTTCATGTCATGGCCGCACATCGCCCCGAGCATGATCGCGGCGTCGCGCACCGTCTTCGTCATCGGCCCGGCCTGGTCGAGCGAGCTGGCGAAGGCCACGATGCCCCAGCGCGAACAGCGCCCGTAGGTCGGCTTGATCCCGACGATGCCGGTGAAGGCGGCGGGCTGGCGGATCGAGCCGCCGGTATCGGTGCCGGTCGCGGCAAGGCAGAGATCGGCGGCCACGGCGGCGGCGGACCCGCCCGAGGAGCCGCCCGGCGTGAGCGGCGTGTCCTCGTTGCCGCGCCGCCACGGGTTCACCGCATTGCCATAGGTCGAGGTCTCGTTCGAGGAGCCCATGGCGAATTCGTCCATGTTGAGCTTGCCGAGCATGACGGCACCCGCGTCGAACAGTTTCGCGGTGACGGTCGACTCGTATTCCGGCGTGAAGCCTTCGAGGATCGCGGAGGCGGCCTGCGACGGCACGCCCTTCGTGCAGAACAGATCCTTGATCCCCACCGGCAGCCCGCACATCGCCGGCGCATCGCCGAGCGCGATCCGCGCATCGGCCGCCGTCGCCTGGAGGCGGGCGATCTCGGAGGTGTCGTGGACGAAGGCGTTGAGCGCGCCCGCGCCCTCGATCGCCGTGAGACAGGCCTCGGTCAGTTCGGCGGAGGTGAACTCCTTCGCGCGCAGCCCGTCGCGGGCCTCGGCCAGCGTGAGTTTGTTCAGATCGGTCATCGCGCTCACTCCACCACTTTCGGCACGGCAAAGAAACCCTCGCGCGCGTCCGGCGCGTTCGACAGGATCTTCTCCTGCATGCCGCCGTCCGTCACGCCGTCCTTGCGCCGCTTGAGCCGCATCGGCGTGACCGAGGTCATCGGCTCGACGCCGTCCACATCCACCTCGGAGAGCTGTTCGATGAAGCCCAGGACGGCATTGAACTCGGAGGCGAGCGCGGGCAGCGCGTCCTCCTCGACGCGGATGCGCGCGAGCTTGGCCACCCGGCGCGCGGTGTCGATGTCGATGGACATGGGGCAGGCTCCTTCGTCTTGTCGGTCGCGCGGGCCGCGCGTCCCCTGCGCTTTACCGCGCGGGGGCGCGGCCTTCAAGCATGTGCTGCGCATAAACCGCGATCATCCAGCCGAGCATCGTGGCGTTGAGGATGTGCCACAGGAAATGCGTGCCGAGCGGCAGCGCGGCACAGACCGGATCGTCGAGCCAGCGCATCGCGATCGACAGGCACAGGATCCCCGCGCCAAGGGCGAGCCCGCGCGCGGTCCGGGGCGCGCGCCGGGCAAGGATCAGCGCATAGCCGAGGATCAGCAGCGGCACCGGCGCGTATCCCGCCGAGGAACCGAGGCCGAGGGCGGAGAAGACCGGCACGGTCACGGCGGCATAGGGAAAGAAGAGCGCGGTGGCGAGCAGCGCCTTCCACGTCGCGAGCCCGAGGAAATCGCGGCTTGCCGCGAAGATATAGAGCAGGATGAACCCGAGGATCGGCGCGGTATCGGCAAGCGCGCCCCAGCGCGTCGCGGTGGTGTGGAAGGCAAAGGAGCCGAGGCCGATGACGAAGAGCACCACCGCCATCGCCCGCGCCAGCGGCAGTCCGCGGGTGCGCGGAAAGACCCAGAGCGCGGCGATCAGGAAGGCCGCGTTGGTGAGCGCGTTGACCGGCTCGGACCAGAAGGTGAAATCCGTGCGCTCGCAATAGGCGTCGAATTGTTCGCTCCACATATGATTTTCCCTCTCGCTGCCCTAAACTCCCGTCAGAAGCAACATAGGGAGCATCCCATGAAAATCACCTGGCTCGGCCATTCCGGCTTTCGCATCGAGATCTCGGATCAGGTTCTTCTGATCGACCCGTGGATCGCGGGCAACCCCTCCTTCCCCGAGGGCCGCGAGAAGGAAGCGACCGGGGGCGCGACGGCGATCTTCCTGACCCACGGGCATGGCGACCATGCCTCCACCGCCCTGACCGTCCAGAAGGACACGGGCGCGACGATCTACTGCATCCATGAACTGTCGAACCTCCTCGGCGGCGACGGCGCGGAGGTCACCGGCTTCGGCAAGGGCGGCACGATCACGCTCGGCGAGGACGAGAGCGCGGTCTCGGTCACGATGGTGAACGCGGTCCATTCCTCGTCCATCGACTTCGGGGAGGGCGCGCCGCAATATGCGGGCCAGCCGGCGGGCTTCATGATCTCGGGCGAGGGCCACACGATCTATGTCTCCGGCGACACCGACATCATGGCCGACATGGAATGGTTCGCGGATTTCCACGAACCCGATATCGGCATCCTCTGCGCCGGCGGCCATTACACGATGGACATGAAGCGCGCGGCCTATGTCTGCCAGAAATTCTTCGATTTCGACACGGTGATTCCCTGCCACTGGGGCACCTTCCCGCTTCTCGCGCAAAGCTGCGACGAACTCGTCTATGCGCTCGAGGACGGCGTGGTGAAAGTGCCCGAAGTGCTGGTGCCGATCGAGATCTGAGCCCGCCCGGCCCGCCGCCGCCCGTGCCCGTGTCATCGCACCGGCACGCGGCATGGCGGGCCGGACGTCCGGCGCGGTCGCCCCGACGGCGGGAGGGCCGGAGACCACGCGTCCCGCGCCCCGCCTGCGCGCCCATGCGCCCGCCCGTCCATCCGCGCTGCGCACGCCCCCTCTCCCCCCCTGTCCCGGCGCCCGCGCCAGCTCCGCGCAGAGGGCCCGCCCCTCCGCCACATCCGCTGTCCTTGCATTCCGGCGGGGTTTCGTCCTAGAACACCCCTGCCGCGCCTTCGCGCCGCAACAGCTTGCAACCCTTGAAAATTTCGACCGCGGCCTTTGGCGGCTGCGGTGTCGCCGGGATGTTCCGATGCTCGAACTCATGCTCCTGCGCCACGAACGCGCCCTGAAGAATCTCGCCCTTGCCCTCGGCATCGCCTCCACCGTGGCGATCGTGCAGAACTGGTATCCGCTCAACCTGTTCCTGTCGCTGCCCTTCTGCCTGATCTGGATCGCGATGGGATGGCTGCGCAGCGAACGCCAGCTCAAGTGGATCAACATCCTCTTTGCGGGATTCTACGTCTACGGCATCGCGCGCTACGCGATGTTCGACGCCTGACGGCTCAGCGTTTCGCGGCGAAGAAGGCCCTGAGCAGCCCCTCGGCCTCGCGCGCGCCGATCCCGCCGTAGACCTCCGGCACATGGTGGCATTGCGGGTGGGAGAACACCCGCGCGCCATGCGCCACGCCGCCCGATTTCGGATCCTCCGCCCCGTAGTAGAGCCGCGCGATGCGGGCGTTCGCGATGGCGGCGGCGCACATCGCGCAGGGTTCGAGCGTCACATACAGATCGTATCCCGGCAGCCGGTCGCGCCCGAGCGCGGCACAGGCCGCGCGCAGCGCGACGATCTCCGCATGGGCGGTCGGATCCCTGTCGGCGCGGGTGCGGTTGCCGCCGCGCCCCACCACCTCGCCCGAGGGAGAGACCACGACCGCGCCCACGGGCACCTCGCCGCGCGCCTCCGCGGCACGCGCCTCCTCGAAGGCGATATCCATGTGGGACCGGAACCTCATGCCCCTTCCTGACCTGCCCGCGCGCACTTGGCAAGCGCCCCGCGCGCCCGCTCCGCCGCCAACTGAGGCAGCTTGTCGCACCCCGGCCGCGGATTGACCCAAATCAAGGCCGCGCCGCCGTCCCTGTCCCAAGCCTTCCCCTGCGCGCGATCAAGGAACACGAAAAGGGATATCCAATGAAAACCAACCTCCTCCTCGCCTCCGCCCTGGCCATGAGCTGTGTCCTGCCGACGCTCGCGAGCGCGCAGGAGGCCGGAACGATGACGCTCGGCCTCGGCTTGCACGGCGTGATGCCGAAGTCCGACAACGGCACGATCCTCGGCTCGACCGATCTCGACGTGGGCGACAACGTGCGCCCCACGGTCACCTTCGAATATTTCGTCGCCAACAACATCGGCATCGAGGTGCTCGGCGCGCTTCCCTTCCTGCATGACATCGACGCCGACGGTCTGGGCAAGATCGGCTCGACCAAGCACCTGCCGCCGGTCGTCTCCGTGCAGTATCACTTCAACAGCGGTGAAACCTTCTCCCCCTTCGTCGGCGTCGGCGTGAACTACACCGCCTTCTTCGACGAGAAGGCCAAGGGCGCGGTCGCGGGCAGCGATCTGGACCTCGACGACAGCTGGGGCCTCGCGCTCCACGCCGGTTTCGACTACAAGATCAACGAAAAGAACGCCTTCCGCACCGATGTGCGCTGGATCGACATCGACAGCGACGTGAAGCTCGACGGGGCGAAGATCGGCGAGGCCGAGATCGACCCCTGGGTGTTCGGCGTGGCCTACGTCCACACGTTCTGAAACCGAGGTTTCGGCGGTTCGCCGCCAGAGGAGACCCTCGTGGGCCGGCCCGCGTCCTGATGGCGCGGGCCGGCTCCTGTTTGCTCTTCCCAACCCTCCCGCTCTCGGCTATGGGCAGCGCATGGACAAGAAACGCCCCTCCCGCCCCGCATCCCCCTCCTCCGAGGCGCCGAAGACGCCCGGCACGCCGCCCGGCGAGCGTATCGCGAAGGTGCTGTCGCGCGCGGGCATCGCCTCGCGCCGCGATGCGGAAGCGATGATCGCGGAAGGCCGCGTGACGGTGAACGGGCGCACGGTCGCCTCTCCCGCGCTCAACGTGATGCCGAAGGACCGGATCTTCGTCGACGGCAAGGAGGTGGGCGAGCCCGAGCCGCCGCGCCTGTGGCTCTATCACAAGCCCGCGGGGCTCGTGACCACGGCGAAGGACGAGAAGGGGCGCGAGACCGTCTTCGACAAGCTGCCCGCGGACCTGCCGCGGGTGATGACCGTCGGCCGGCTCGACCTCAGCTCCGAGGGGCTTCTGCTGCTGACCAACGACGGGGAGATCAAGCGGCGCCTCGAACTTCCCGACACCGGCTGGCTGCGGAAATACCGGGTCCGGGTGAAGGGCACGGCGAGCGAGGCGATGCTCGAGCCGCTGCGCCACGGGGTCGTGATCGACGGCGAGGAGTTTCAGCCGATGGAGGTGGTGTTCGACCGCCAGCAGGGCGCGAACGCCTGGCTCACCGTCGGCCTGCGCGAGGGCAAGAACCGCGAGATCCGCCGCGCGATGGAGCATATCGGCCTCACGGTGAACCGGCTCATCCGCATCTCCTACGGGCCCTTCCGGCTCGGCACGCTCGCGCCCGGCGCGGTGGAGGAGGTGCGCGGGCGCGTGCTGCGCGACCAGCTCGGCCTCGAGCGCGAGGAGGACGGCAAGCCGCGCCGCGACGTGATGCGCAAGGGCAAGGGCGGGCCGCGCACGGAGACGCCCGGCCGCGATCCGCGCCCCGGCAAACCCGGCCCGAAGCCCCGCTCCGCCGGGTTCAAGGCGCAGGGCGACCGCCCGGACCGGCCCGCGCGCGGCGACAGGCCCGCCGGAACCGGCCCCCGTGCCGAGGGCGGGAAACCCGGCCCGTTCAAGCGCCGCGAGGACTCCGGCAAGCCGGGCGGGTTCAGGCGCCGGGATGGCGCGGGCAAGCCCGAGGGCGCGAAGACGCGCGAGGGAGACAGCTCCGGCGCACCGCGGCGCCGCGAGGGCGGCGACAAACCCGGCGGGTTCAAGTCGCGCGGATTCAAGTCGCATGGCGGCCCGAAAGGCGGCAAGTCCCGCTCCGCCGGGTTCAAATCGCACAACGGGCCGAAAGGCGGCGGTAAACCGCCCAAAGGCTGAGCCGAGGGGGAAAGCACATGCGCCGGTCCCCTCAAGCCTTTCACGTTGCGCGATTCCTTCCTATATCTGGATATGACGCAAGCGGGCGATCGAAAGGGCCGGAATGAGCGACAGCGTGTTCTCCAAACTCGCCTATTACCTTCTGGTGGCGCTGACCTTCTATGTGACGATCAAGGCGCAGGGAATGTGATCCATGGCGCGACGCTACGGCTCGACCTATTCCCCCGACGGGTCGTCCCGCCCCAGGGACGGCACCACACCCCGCCCGCCAGCCGCGCGCCCCTTCGACGGCAAGCGGCCCACGCGGGTCGGGGCGCGCTCGAACCTCCTGTTCCTTGCCGCCCTGCCGCTCGCGTGGAAGGCGTTCACCGCCCCGCCCGTCGCCATGGCCGGATACCTTCTGGCCCTCGGCTGTCTCGTCGGCGCGGCCGTCCTCACCCGCGAGGGGCTGAAGGCGGAGGAGGCCTATGAAGCGCGCCGCGTCGCCCGCCGCCCCGCCATCCCGCGCAAGATCTTCGGCTCCGTTCTCACCGGGCTCGGCCTCGGCCTCGTCGGCTGGTTCGGCTGGGGGCCGGTGGAAACCGGGATCTTCGCCGTTCTGGGCACCGTGCTGCACAGCCTTGCCTTCGGGCTCGACCCGCTCCGCAACAAGGGCTTCGACGAGGTCGACATGTTCCAGCGGGACCGCGTCGCCCGCGCCGTGGACGAGGCCGAATCCCATCTGAACGCCATGCGCGAAGCGCTCGAACGGACAGGCGACCGCCAGGCCCAGGGCCGGTTCGACCGCTTCGCCGCCACCGCCCGCGCGATGTTCCGCACCGTCGAGGACGATCCGCGCGACCTCACCGCGGCGCGCAGGTATCTCGGCGTCTATCTTCTGGGCGCGCGCGACGCGACGGTGAAATATGCCGATCTCTGGACACGCTCGAAGAATGCGGAGGCGCGGGCGGACTGGTTCGCGCTGCTCGACGATCTCGAACAGAATTTCGCCGCGCGCACCGAGGCGCTGCTGATCGACAGCAAGACCGATCTGGATATCGAGATCGAGGTGCTGCGCGACCGCCTCGCCCGCGAGGGCATCACGTCTTAATCCGGGACAACAGGGGGACCACATATGTCCGACACCGTTCGCCAGAAGGCCGAGGCCGCGTTGAAAGATGTCGAGGAGGTGACGTCCGTCGTCCTTCCCGAACCGCAGGGCGAGCTGGTCGATCCCGAAAGGCTCGCGGCCACGCCCGCGGCGCCGGAAGTCGAGCGCGCGAAGGCCGAGATCGACATGACGGACACGAATTCCATCGTCCGTTTCGGCTCCGGTGCGCAGGTGAAGCTCCAGGAAATCTCCCAGGCGATGCTGACGGATGTGAAGAACAAGGATGTCGGCCCGGCGGGCGACAGCCTGAGCTCCATCGTGACCACGATCCGCGGCTTCTCCGTCTCCGAACTCGACGTGCGGCGCAAGCGGAGCTGGTGGGAGAAGCTCCTGGGCCGGGCGGCGCCGATGGCGAAATTCGTGGCGCGCTACGAGGATGTGCAGGGCCAGATCGACCGCATCACCGACAGCCTGCTGACCCATGAGCACAAGCTGCTGAAGGACATCAAGTCGCTCGACCTGCTCTATGAGAAGACGCTCACCTTCTACGACGAGCTTGCAATCTATATCGCGGCGGGCGAGCTCAAGCTCAGGGAGCTCGACGCGACGGAGATCCCCGCGCTCGCCGCCGCCGTGGACGCCGCCCCCGAGGAGGATCAGGTCATCCGCGCCCAGGAATTGCGCGACCTGCGCGCCGCGCGCGACGACCTCGAACGGCGGGTGCACGACCTGAAACTGACGCGCCAGGTGACGATGCAATCCCTGCCCTCGATCCGGCTCGTGCAGGAAAACGACAAGTCGCTGGTGACGAAGATCAACTCGACCCTCGTCAACACCGTGCCGCTCTGGGAGACGCAGCTTGCCCAGGCCGTGACGATCCAGCGCTCCTCCGAGGCCGCACGCGACATCCGCGCGGCGACGGACCTCACCAACGAGCTTCTGACCGCGAATGCGAAGAACCTGCGCGAGGCGAATGCGACGATCCGCACCGAGATGGAGCGCGGCGTGTTCGACATCGAGGCGGTGAAGACCGCGAATGCGGAGCTGATCGCCACGATCGAGGAAAGCCTCGCCATCGCCGACGAGGGCAAGCGCAAGCGCGCCGAGGCCGAACAGGAGCTCCAGACGCTCGAGGCCAACCTGCGCGACACGCTCGCCTCCGCGAAATCGGGCGGCAACGCTGCCGGACCGGCGGTGCGCTGATGCGCATGGCGGCGCGGGCCGGACAGACGCTTGCGGGCGTGGCGCTCTGCCTCGCCCTGTCGGCCTGCGCGCCGAAAGCCCCCGGCATCCCGCCGCAAACGCGCCCGCCGACGAAAGCCGCCCTGCCCGCCCCGCGCCCGGACCCGACGGTCCGCAGCGAGGAAAGCCGCCTGCTCGAGGTCTATTATGCGCGGGTGCAGCGCGACCTGCTGTCCAACAACCTGCTCAGGACCGATGGCGGCGGGCCCGACGCGCCCTTCTTCGCGCGCCAGCTCGCGGCGAATTTCGACGCGATCGCCCTGCACGACGAATACACGCTCGTGAACGGTCGCTACGTGGCACAGGCCGTGCCCTCGAACCTGCATCGCTGGGACGTGCCGGTGCGGATCGGCCTCGAATTCGGGCCCTCCGTGCCGGAAGACCGGCGCCAGACAGACCGGAGGACGCTGAGCAGCCTCATCGCGCAGCTGGCGCGGGCGAGCGGCCATCAGATCTCCCTCTCCGCGCGGCCGAATTTCCATGTGCTCGTCCTGAGCGAGGACGAACGCCGCGCCATCGGACCGCGCCTTGCGGAGCTCATACCGGGGCTCGGCGCCGACACGATCCGCTCGATCGAGGACATGCCGCGCTCTTCCTATTGCCTCGTCATCGCCTCCGATCCGAAGGACGACGGCGCCTATCGCAACGCGGTGGCGATCATCCGTGCCGAACATCCCGACCTGCTGCGCCAGTCCTGTTTCCACGAGGAGCTGGCACAGGGGCTGGGCCTGGCCAACGACAGCCCGCGCGCGCGTCCCTCGATCTTCAACGACGACGAGGAATTCGCGCTGCTCACGCGCCATGACGAACTTCTGCTGCGCATCCTCTACGATCCCCGGCTCGCGCCCGGCATGACCCCCGACATCGCCCGTCCGATCGCGACGGAGATCGCCTACGAGCTGATGGGCGAGGATATCTGACGAGACCAAGGAGGCCCCGACATGGGTATTTTCGACTTCCTCTCCGGCGAATTCATCGACGTCATCCACTGGACCAACGACAGGCGCGACACGATGGTCTGGCGGTTCGAGCGCGAGGGCCATGCGATCAAATACGGCGCGAAGCTCACCGTGCGGGAGGGACAGGCCGCCGTCTTCGTCCACGAGGGCCAGCTCGCGGATGTGTTCCCGCCGGGTCTCTACATGCTCGAGACCAACAACATGCCGATCCTCACCACGCTCCAGCACTGGGACCACGGCTTCCGCTCGCCGTTCAAGTCGGAGATCTACTTCGTCGACACGACCCGGTTCGGCAACCTGAAATGGGGCACAAAGAACCCGATCATCTGCCGCGATCCGGAATTCGGCCCGGTGCGCCTGCGCGCCTTCGGCACCTACACCGTGAAAGTCGCCGATCCCGCGCTGTTTCTCACCGAGATCGTCGGCACGGACGGCGAATTCACCATGGACGAGATCTCCTTCCAGATCCGCAACATCATCGTCCAGGCCTTCTCCCGCATCATCGCAGGCTCGGGCATTCCGGTGCTCGACATGGCGGCGAACACGGACGGGCTCGGCACGCTCGTGGCCACCGAGATCTCGAAAGTGGTCGCGGATTACGGGCTGACCATCCCGGAATTCTACATCGAGAACATCAGCCTCCCCGAAGCGGTGGAGAAGGCCCTCGACAAGCGCACCTCCATGGGCATCGTCGGCGATCTCGACAGCTACATGAAGTTCAACGCCGCCGAGGCCATGGGATCGGAGAATTCCGCCATGGGAGCCTCGATGGGCGCGGGCCTGGGGGCCGGAATGGGCGCCGGGATGGGCATGGGCATGGCGACGCAGAGCGGCCCCTGGGGCGCGCGTCCCGCCGCCGCCAGCACAGCGCCGCCCCCGCCGCCGGTGGAACATGTCTGGCACATTGCCGAGAACGGCGCGACCAAAGGCCCCTATTCCAGGGCGGAAATGGGACAGATGGCCGCCAGGGGCACGCTGAAACGGGAAAGCTATGTCTGGACGCCGGGCCAGGACGGCTGGCTCCGGGCCGAGGAGGTGCGCGAGCTTGCGCAGCTTTTCACCATCGCCCCGCCCCCGCCGCCGCCCGGCGCGTGAGCCATGGCCGGGAAGACGCGCGTCACCCTCCCCGCCGGCTGCGAAAACGCCCCCAGGAACGCCAGGGCGGTGGAGATCGCCCTCGCCTTCATGGGCGTCGCCCGGCTCGAACCGGACCTGCTGGCCGAGGGGGCAAGCTGGGACCGCACCGGCGCGCCCTGCCTCATCGGCCGCGGTGCGATTTCCGACGCGGTAGCACAGGTGACACCGCCGGTGAGCCTTTCGGTCAGCGAGGTCTCGACCCATGGCAGGGCCGGCTCCGTCTCCGGCCGGTTCACCCGCGACGGCGAAGGCACCTCGCTCTTCTGCCACGTCCTGCGCTTCACCTCGGCAAGCTGCCGCGAGCTTGCGCAGGTGGTGAGCTTCGAACGCCGGGAGCGGGCATGAGCACGCGCATTCCGCCCGTTCCCCCCGCGCCGCCCGCGCCCGATCCGGCCCCGACCGGCGGCGATCACCGCTTTCCCTGCACGAATTGCGGCGCGGACATGCGCTTCGACCCCGCGGCAGGACTTCTGATCTGCGACCATTGCGGCGCGCGCCAGACGCTCGACACGGAGGGCACCGATGCCCCGCGCGAGCTCGACTTCCGCGCCGCCCTCGCCGCGCAGCTTCCGGCGCAGGACATCGAGGAAACGCGCGTGTCCAAATGCCCCAATTGCGGGGCGGAGGTCGAATTCGACGCGGATCTGCACGCGACCGAATGCCCGTTCTGCGCCACCCCCGTCGTGACCAGCACCGGCGCACATCGACAGATCAAGCCGCGCGGTCTTCTGCCGTTCGCCCTGACGGAGGCCGAGGCGCATGAGGCGATGACCGCCTGGCTCGGCCGGCTCTGGTTCGCGCCGAACGGGCTGAAGGATTACGCGCGCAAGGGGCGGCGCCTGTCCGGGCTCTACCTGCCCTACTGGACCTTCGACGCGCAGACGGACACGGCCTATCGCGGCGAGCGCGGGGATGACTACTACACCACCCGCACCGTCACCCGGAACGGCAAGCGCCAGACGGTGCGACAGCGCCACACCCGCTGGCGCGCCGCCTCCGGGCGCGTCGCGCGGTTCTTCGACGACGTGCTGGTGCTCGCCTCCAACGCCCTGCCGCGCAAGTTCACCGACGGGCTCGCCCCCTGGGATCTTTCGGACCTCGAACCCTACATCCCCGACTATCTCGCGGGTTTCCGCGCCACCGCCTATTCCGTGGGCCTCGAGGAGGGCTATGAGGAGGCGCGCGCCTATATGGACCGGGTGATCCTCCGGGACGTGAAATTCGACATCGGCGGCGACCGGCAAAGGGTGCACGACCTGCACACCGGGGTCACGGGCGTGACCTTCAAGCATATCCTCCTGCCCGTCTGGATGGCCGCGTACAAATACCGCGGCAAGAGCTACCGCTTCGTCGTGAACGGCCGCACCGGCCGGGTGGAGGGCGAACGGCCCTGGTCCGCGTGGAAGATCGCGTTCGCGGTGCTCGCCGGGCTGATCGTGGCGGGCGTGATCGGATATGTCTACGCGATGAGCCAGTAGCGCTCCTGCGCGCCTTTTCTCTTGCTCCGTTAACGCTAACGGCCCTAGAAGGAGGGACAAACGGAGAGGAGGATGCGATGATCCTGTGTGCGGGCGAGGCCCTGATCGACATGCTGCCGCGCAAGAGCACGGAGGGCGAGGATGCCTATGCGCCCTATCCCGGCGGCGCGGTCTGCAACACCGCCATCGCGCTCGGACGGCTCGGCGCGCCGACCATGTTCCTGTCCGGCTTTTCCGACGATTTCTTCGGCGATCTGCTGAAGGAAAGACTGGCCGAAAGCCATGTCGACGCAAGCCTCGCGATCACCGCGCACCGCCCCTCCACGGTGGCGTTCGTGAAGCTCGTAAAGGGCAATGCCACCTATGCCTTCTACGACGAGAACACGGCCGGGCGCATGCTGACCTCCGCCGACCTGCCCGCCCTGCCGGAACGCGTGCAGGCCGTGTTCTGCGGCGGCATCTCCCTGCCGGTGGAGCCCTGTGGCGCGGCCTATGAATCGCTGTTCGTGGCCGCCTCTGCGACGCGGGTCACCATGCTGGATCCGAACATCCGGCCCGATTTCATCGCAGATGAGGCGCGGTATCGTGCACGAATCGAACATATGCTGCGCCATGCCGATATCGTGAAGGTCTCCGACGAGGATCTCCGCTGGCTGCTCGGACCGGGGGACGCGGAGGCGCAGGCAAAGCAGATCCTCGCCATGGGACCGAAGCTCGTATGCCTGACGATGGGCAAGGACGGCGTGACCGGTTACGGCGCGCAGGGGGTGGTGCATGTGCCGTCGGAGCGGGTGACGGTGGTCGACACGGTCGGCGCGGGCGACACGTTCAACGCCGGACTTCTGGCCGGCCTCTGGCGCGCGGGCAGGCTCGGCAAGGCCGCGGTCGCGGCCCTCGATACGGACAGCGTCGCCGGGGCGCTGCGCCTCGGGGCGCGTGCCGCGGCGGTGACGGTGAGCCGCGCGGGCGCCAACCCGCCCTGGGAGGACGAGCTGTGAGGGCCCTGGTCCAGCGCGTGAGCGAAGCGGCGGTGCGGGTGGACGGAAAGATCACCGGCGCCTGCGGACCGGGCCTTCTGGTGCTGGTCTGCGCGATGCGCGGCGACGGCGAGGCGGAGGCGGAAAGGCTGGCCGCGAAGATCGCGAAACTGCGGATCTTCCAGGACGAGGCGGGCAAGATGAACCTGTCGGTCCGCGACATCGGCGGCAGCGCACTGGTCGTGAGCCAGTTCACCCTGGCCGCCGAGACGAAGGGCAACCGCCCCGGCTTTTCCGCCGCCGCCCCGCCGGCAGAGGGCGAGGCGCTCTACGGCGCGTTCACCCGCGCGCTGGTCGCGGCGGGCGTGCCGGCGGAGACCGGGATCTTCGGCGCGGACATGAAGGTGTCGCTCGTCAATGACGGGCCGGTGACGATCTGGCTCGATACCGAGGCATGACCGGAGCCGCTCACTCGGCGGCTTCCTCGGCATCCTCGCGGAATTCCGCAAGCGGGAAGCGCAGCCGCATCGTGTAGTGATCGGGTTCGTCCTCCTGCTCCACCCGGCCCTCGAGCTGGGAGGTGAAGGCGAGGATCAGCTGATTGCCCAGACCGCTGCCTTCCATGTCCTCCGTCTCCGTCATCGGCACGGAGCCGCGGGAATTGACGACCGTGAGCACCGCATCGCCGCTGTCCGGCTCCGCGTCGAGGCGGATGGAGACGCGGGCCGTCCCGCCCGGATCGGAGCCGCCGTATTTCAGCGCGTTGCTCAGCGCCTCCGAGGCGATGAGCGACAGGGGCACGGCCTGGTCGGGATAGAGCACGAGCGGTGCATAGCTTTCCTCCACCTCGATCGCCTTGCTTTCCACCTGTCCGGCGTTGAGCACGTTCATGGCGATCGACCGCATCAGCTCGTCGGCCTGCACCCGGCCCTGAAGCGAGGTTTCATAGAGGCTGCGGTGCACGGTCGCGAGCCCCATCACGCGGGTCTGGAGATCGCGCAGGGCGACCTTGGCGTCCGGCGTGTGGGCCTTGCGGATCTTCATGTTGAGGATCGAGGCGATGAGTTGCAGGTTGTTCTTCACCCGGTGGTGCACTTCGCGCAGCAGCACGGTCTTGTCGTGCAGCGCGTCCTCGAGCTCGGCCTCGTCATGCAGGATGCTGTTGGCCATGCGCACGAAGGTTTCGTCCATCTCGCGGAACTCGGCGGCAGGCCGCGCCTGGGCGCGCACCGGCGCGATCCGGCGCGAGCGCATGAACAGGAGCATCCGCGCCCGCAGGTCGCGCGTCGGCTGGATCACCTGGCGCTGGATGGCGATATAGACGACGATGAGACAGGCGAGCCACATCAGCACGGGAAAGAGCAGCGGGACGATGGCGGTCACCCGGTTCCAGCTCAGCCCAAGGTTCTGGGCGTCCCAGCTTCCGAGCCCGTAGACGAGGCCGGGCACGATCGGGACATAGGCGAAGACGCGGCGCTCCCCGCTCGCGGTGCGGGCGGTGAAGGCGTGCTGGGGCTTGCCGACGAAGGAATCGAGCGTGCGGCCCTCGGGCAGGTTCTCCTCGAGCCCTTCCATCCCGTTCTTGATCGACAGCGGTTCCCCCGCCTCGTTGAAGGTCACGAGATCGACCGGGCGCTCGGCCGACAATTGCTCGAGACTGCGGAAGAACTGCACATGCGGCTGCGACACGGCGGTGTAGCCCATGAACCGGCCTTCCTCGTCGAGGATCGGATAGGAGACGACGAGCACGGACCGGCCGGAGACCGCGCCCCTTTCGCTGAGGGTCGCGCGGGGGTGCGGCGTCTCGCGCATCTTCTGATAAAGCGTCGTCCCCGACAGGTCCGCCACCTCCCCGCCGGAGGAGCAGAGCGCGAGCCCTTCCGCGCTCACGATGCCGGCGAAGGCGAAGGTAGCGCCGTCCGAGACGAAGCTGGTCATGGCCTCATGGCAGTCGTCGCCGAGCGAGAGGAGTTCCGGGGCGATCCCGGCAAGCGCCTGCGCCGCGCCGAAGGCGGTGCGCATCAGCGCCTCCTCGTTGGCCGCGGCCTCGGACGTGAGCGCCAGCAGGTTCACCTCGCTCTGGTCCCGGCTGTCCCGGATCAGGGCGCGCGACTGGGCGATCGCGATCACGCCGATCGGCAACAGGGCCGCCGCGAGCATGACGGCGACGCGCACCGTCAGGCTGTCCACGCCGGCCCGCAGACGTCTTATCACAAACTGCCTCCTTGCACCGTCTGTCCTGCGACGACGGCCATCGTGGCCTTGTCCGTGAGCTCGAAATTTTCGTTCTCATCGAGGTTCAGGAGCACGGCCAGCCGCTTGCGACCGCGATTGACCCGGCTCTTGATCGTCCCGACGGCCACGCCACAGGTCTCCGCCGCCTCTTCATAGGAAAACCCGGTCGCCCCGACAAGGATCAATGCCTCGCGCTGCTCATCGGGAAGCTCCGCGAAGGCGACCTCGAAATCGCGCATGGCGAGGCGCCCGTCGTGATGGGGTTTCTCGGACAGGCTCGCGGCCATCACCCCGTCCACATCCGCCACTTCGCGGCGCATCTTGCGGCGGCCGGAGTAGAAGGTGTTGCGCAGGATGGTGAACAGCCAGGCACGCATGTTGGTGCCAGCCTGGAACTTGTCGATATTCGACCACGCCTTGACGATCGTGTCCTGCACGAGGTCGTCGGCCTGCGCGACATTGCGCGTCAGCGACAGGGCGAAGGCCCGCATCGCCCCAAGATGTTCCACGATCTCGTCTCGGGGATCACGCGCGGCGTCCCCCTTCACAGAACCCGTCATCTAGTTGCTGCTCCCGGAATTTTCCGTCGTCTTTTCCTGCGCCTTCAACTGCGCCAGGAGGTCCTTGAACCGGTCCGGTACATCCTCGTTCAGCGTCCGCTCGTATACGCGACGAAGATTGTCTTCTATTTGCGACCCCAAGGCGGAGTCCTTCATTTCACGCGCCATATTTCGTCCTGCATGCGTCATTTTTTTCAAGTCTTCTGGAACCGAACGTAACCCGAAGACGTTTGGTTCCCGACAAAAGGAAATAATGGATCCACTAAATGTCCCAAATGAACGAGACGGCCGGGCTGGCCGACAAGATCGCGCAACATCTTCCCTACCTGCGCCGCTACGCGCGCGCGCTCACCGGCTCGCAGAGCTCGGGCGACGCCTATGCCATGGCGACGCTCGAGGCGCTGCTTGAGGACCGGTCGGTCTTCGACCAGGTGTCGGATGCGAAGATCGCGCTGTTCCGGGCCTTCCATGTGATCTGGAACAGCGCCGGCGCGCCCGTCGCGGAGGAGGACGGCACGCTCGCCCGCCGCGCCCAGGCGCATATGTCCAAACTGACGCCGAATTCCCGCGAGGTGCTGCTCCTCGCCACGATCGAGGGGTTCTCGACGAAGGACATCGCCGAAATCATCGGCACCGGGGTCGGGGAGGTCGAGGGCCTGCTCGGCACCGCGCGCACCGAGATGGAAGACAGCGTCGCCGGCCGCGTCCTCATCATCGAGGACGAGGCGATCATCGCGCTCGACCTCCAGGCGATCGTCGCGGAGATGGGACATGAGATCACCGGCGTCGCCCGCACCCACAAGGGCGCGGTGCAGCTTGCGGACCGGGAGCGCCCCGATCTCATCCTCTCCGACATCCAGCTCGCCGACAATTCCTCCGGCATCGAGGCGGTGAACGAGATCCTCGCGGAGGCGGGCGACATTCCCGTCATCTTCATCACCGCCTTCCCCGAACGGCTGCTGACCGGCGAGCGCCCGGAACCCGCCTTCGTCATCACGAAGCCCTATTCGGAGGAGCAGGTGCTCTCCGCCGTGTCGCAGGCGATGTTCTTCTCCTCGACGGAATCCCTCACCGCCTGACATGCCGACGGCCTCACGGGCCGCGGACCACAGCCCGGACAATCGAAAAACCCCCGCCAATCCGGCGGGGGTTCGTGCGTGCGGATGTCGTCGCAGCCCGCCGGAGCGCGGCTGCGTCATCCCGCGGTCACACCGGCGGGCGACCACGGACGGCACGCGCGATCATCGCGACGATGAAGAGCACGATGAAGATGAAGAAGAGGATCTGCGCGATGCCGGCGGAAGCCGAGGCAATACCGCCAAACCCGAGGAAGCCCGCGATCAGCGCGACGACGAGAAATGTAAGAGCCCAGCCAAGCATGGGGTTTCTCCTTTGTTGACAGGCGCAGAAATCTGCGCGTTCTGGCAGGACAACACCGCCGCGCCCCGGTCGGTTCCCGCAAATCTCCTTTCAGGATCATCGGCATGAGCCGTGGAACTTTCCGCGCAGCCGTGCGTTGTCCGGGGG
The DNA here is from genome assembly GCF_000819565.1 of Celeribacter indicus. NCBI lineage: Bacteria > Pseudomonadati > Pseudomonadota > Alphaproteobacteria > Rhodobacterales > Roseobacteraceae > Celeribacter > Celeribacter indicus. The sequence continues at coordinate 1,499,925 of NZ_CP004393.1, read as the reverse complement.
AAACCATGGCACCAAAAGGATATCTCAATGGCCCGCGTTGGAAATTCCCCCACCGAAGTGACCACCGAAGAACTTCAGGCCCAGATCGCCACGCTCAAGGACGACATCGCCGCGCTGACCAAGACGATGGCCGATTATGGCTCCGCCCAGGGCAAGGCGGCGAAGGCGAGTGCGCAGGCCGCATTGACCGAGGCGCGGGCGCGCGGGGCGGAACATGTCGCCCACGCACAGCAATCGGCGCTCGACGCCTATGGGGAAATGGAAAACAGGGTGCGCGAGAATCCCTCCGCCGCGATGGGCCTCGCCGCCGGGCTCGGCTTCCTCGTCGGTCTGCTGGCGGCGCGCCGCTGAGCCGCCGATGATCACGGCCCTGTCCCTGACACTGAGACGCGCCGCCCGCCGTGCCGCCCTGAGCGCGACGGCGGCGGCGTTCCTTCTCGTCGGCCTCGTCTTTCTCACGGTCTCGGCGTTCAGCGCGCTCCTGCTCGTGACCACGCTGCCGATCGCGGCGCTGATCGTGGGCGGCGCCTATTTCGGCGTCGGGCTCGTCCTGCTGGCCATCGCCACCCCGCCGCCCCCCGCCATCCCGCCGGTGCCCGCCGCACCGCCCGCGGATCCGTACCGCGGCGACATGCTGACCGAGGCCTTCCTGCAAGGCATGGAGACCGGAGCCACCGTGCGCCGGACGCTGCGCCGCTGAGGCGTGCCGTCTGCGTCTCCCCATGGACCTTTGCCCGCCGATCGCCTAAATCGCTGTCAACCGGCCAGCGCCGGGAGGCTGCCAAAGACGGTACGGAAGACGGGGACGACGTGACACGGGACCTGACCCTGACAGCGCGGGACGAGGCGGCGACGGCCCGGATCGCCGCCGCGCTCGCGCCGCATCTGCGCGCGGGCGATGTCGTGCTGCTCGACGGCGCGCTCGCGGCCGGCAAGACGTTTTTCGTGCGCGCCCTCGTCGCCGCGCTCGGCTGCACCGAGCAAGTCACGAGCCCCACCTATACCATCGCCCATATCTACGAGACCGGCAGCCTGCCGGTGCTGCACGTCGACGCCTATCGGCTGCGCGGCGCCCAGGACTTCCACCACCTCGGCCTCGAGGAGCAGGTGGAGAGCGGGCTGTCACTCATCGAATGGGGCGAACGGCTCGGGGATTTCTTCGATGCGCCGCTCTCCATCCGGCTCGACTTCGGCGCCGGGGAGGGCACGCGCCGGATCACCCTGCGGGCGGAGGCGGCGCGCTGGTCCCCCGTGCTCGACGCGCTGGAGGGCGTCGCATGAGCCTTGTCCTTCTGCTCCAGGCATCGAATGGCGTGCCCTCGCTCGGTCTCGGCCGCGACGGGTCTGTCGTCTTCGACAGCGCGCGGATCCCCGCCCTCGACGGCTCGCGCGATTACCGGGCGCTGCTCGACACCGGGCTCTCGGCCTGCGGCGCCACCCTGCCGGAGCTGACGCTCATCGCCTGCGACACCGGCCCCGGCGGGCTCGGCGTCACCCGCACCGCCGCCGCCTTCGCCAACGGCCTCGGCTTCGCGCTCGGCCTGCCGGTCCTCTCCATTCCCGCCTTCGAGGCGCTGGGGGCGGAGCTCGACGACGGCACGACCCCCGTCGCGCTGCTGCGCCGGGCGGCCCGTCCGCATGTGCATTTCGGCCTCTATCGGGCCGGAAAACTTGAACATTACGAACATTGTCTCGAAGAAAAAGCGCGCGAGCAGCTTGGAAAACTGGACGATTACGTCCTCGCCGGGAATGTCGCCGTCGAGGGCGCCCCCCCGCCCGCGACCAACCGCGCGTCGATGGCGACGCTGCTCCGGCTCGCCCTCACGGCTCCGCAACCGGCCCCCGGTGCGCGCGCCCACCCCATCGTGGAGGTGCTCACATGACCCACGGCGTCGCAGAGATTGCCCGCTGCCTCACCGAGGGCGGCGTGGTGCTCCTCCCGACCGACACGGTGCTCGGCCTCGCCGTCTCGCCCGCCCGGTCCGACGCCGTGGACCGGCTCTACGCCCTGAAGATGCGCCCGCGCGACAAGAACCTGCCGGTGATGGTCGCGGATGCCGGCCAGATCGCGGCCCTCGGGGCGGAAATCCCGCCGGCGGCCGACGCCCTGCTCGCGAGCCGCTTCGTGCCCGGCGCGCTGACGCTCGTCTTCGGCCTCGACCAGACCCGCGCACCCGGCTGGCTTGCGGGCCGCGCGGAGATCGCGGTGCGCATTCCCGACGACGCCCGACTGCTCGCCGTGCTGCGCGAGACCGGACCGCTCCTCGTGACCTCCGCCAACCGCTCCGGCGCGGAGACGCCGGCGACGACCGTGGAGGCCGCAGCACAGCTCGCGGGTGCGCCCGACATGACCGTCCCCGGCTCCGGCAGCGCGGCGGCCCCCTCGACCATCGTCAATTGCCGCCTCTCGCCGGTGAAGATCGAACGCCACGGCGCGATCCCCGCCGCCGAGATCGCCGCACTCACGGGAGCGGTGCAATGAGCGGGCTCATCCTCGGGATCGAAACCTCCTGCGACGACACCTCCGCGGCGCTCGTCGACCGCAGCGGCCATGTCGCCGCGATCCGGACCGTCTCCCAGTTCGAGATTCACGACTCCTTCGGCGGGGTCTATCCCGAACTCGCCTCCCGCGCCCATCTCGAGGCGATCCTGCCGGTGATCGGGGAGGTGATGGACGAGGCCGGGGTCACGCCGCGCGACCTGACCGCCATCGGCGTCACCCGCGGGCCGGGGCTGATCGGCTCGCTGCTCGTCGGTCTCTCGACGGCGGAGGCGCTCTCGATGGGCTGGGGCGTGCCGGCCTACGGGGTGAACCACCTGCGCGGCCATATCCGCTCCGTCGCGCTCGAGGGCGGCGTGACGGATCATCCCGCGGTGGTGATGCTCGTGTCCGGCGGGCACACCCTGATCGCGGAAGTGACGGACGCCTGGACCTGCCGCCTGCTCGGTACGACGCGCGACGACAGCGTCGGCGAAAGCTACGACAAGGTGGCGCGGATGCTCGGGTTCGGGATGCCGGGCGGCCCCGCGATCGACCGTGCCGCAAAGGCGGGAACCGCCACGCTGCGCCTGCCCCGGCCGATGAAGAACGAGGGCTACGAATTCTCCTTCTCCGGCCTCAAGTCCTCCGTCGCGCGCCATGTCGAAACCCATCCCGAGATCTCGCCGGAGGACATGTCCGCCTCCTTCGTCGCCGCCTGCATCGAGGTGCTCGCGGCCAAGGCGGAGCGCGCGCTCGTCGAATGCCGGCCGAAATCGCTCGTCATCGTCGGCGGCGTCGCGGCGTCGCCGCAGCTCCGCGCCGCGATGGCGGAGGTGGCCGACCGACACGGCGTCGCGCTCTGCCTGCCGCCCGTGACCTGGGCGACGGACAATGCGGCGATGATCGCTATGGCGACATGGGACTACCTGGACCGCGGCGTGCAGCCGGATCTCGTGCCGAAACCCAACCTGCCGCTGGAAATGCCATAGCGGCAAGGGCCCGGCGGCTGTCGCCCCACCCGAACCGCGAGACGCAGCCGCTCCACGCTCGTTGCAAGACACCCAGGATCCGCGCCATTCATCCCCGACGCCTCATGCGCGAGGGGTCTCGCCTCGGGCGTCAGAAGGTGAAGTCGGGCAGGCTGTCCATCGCCGCCTTCAGCGCCTCGCCCCAGCCCGAGGAAATCGTCAGGAAATAAGGATCGTCCGCCTGGATGCGGTGCTGATGCGTGACCCCGAGCGCGTCGCGCCCGATCACCTGGAGATCGAAGGGCAGGCCCACCGAGAGATTCGCCTTCACCGTGCTGTCGAAGGAGACGAGCAGGAGCTTCACCGCCTCCTCGAAGGACATGCCGCGGTCATAGGCGCGCACGAGGATCGGCCGGCCGTATTTCGTTTCCCCGATCTGGAAAAAGGGCGTCTCCTCTCCCGCCTCGATGAAATTGCCCTCGGGATAGATGAGGAACAGGCGCGGCGGCGCCCCCCTGATCTGGCCGCCGAGGATCACCGTCGCGTTGAAGGCGCTGTCGGCGCGCTGGCCGGTCTCGGCATGGGTGGAGATCACGTCCTTCAGCGTGCCGGCGACGAGGCGGGCGACCTGGAACATCGAGGGCGCCGACAGGATCGAGGGCTCGCGCTCCTCCGGCGCCTTGGTGCGCTCGTCGAGGATCGACACGAGCGCCTGCGTGGTGGCGAGATTGCCGGCCGTCATCACCGTGAGCACCCGCTCCCCCGGCGCCTCCCAGGTGAACATCTTGCGAAAGGTGGAAATATTGTCCACGCCAGCATTCGTGCGCGTGTCCGACATCAGGACGAGTCCGCGATCGAGCATCATGCCCACGCAATAGGTCATGTCTTTCCCCTGCCCCGGCCTTATTGTTGTTGTGCGACTTCGATCTCGACGGAGAGCGTTTCCCCCGCCCCGCCGATCTGCGTGCCAGTTACAGGAGCCGCGCCCTTGTAGTCCAGCCCCGTCGCGACCCGGACATAGCGCGTGTCGGGCGAAATGCCGTTGGAGACGTCGAAGCCGACCCATCCGAGCCCGTCGACATGCGCCTCCGCCCAGGCGTGGGAGGCGTCCTGCGCCACGCGGTCGTCCATCATCAGATAGCCGGAGACGTAGCGCGCGGGCAGCCCCATCTCCCGCGCCGCCGCGATGAAGATATGGGCATGGTCCTGGCAGACGCCCTTGCCCTGCTCCACCGCCTGCTCGGCGCTGCCGCCGGCATGGGTGGCGCCGATCTCGTAGGCGACCGCCTCCGCGACGATGCGCGACAGCTCGTGCAGCCGGGCGAGCGCGGTCTCGCCCTCCGCCCTGCGGACCAGCGCCCGGACCCCCGCCCCGGCGCGGGTGAGCGGCGTCGGCCGCTCGAACATCCACAGCGGCGCGGGGCCGCGGTGGGCCCCGACGACGCCATGGGTCTCCGCCACCTCCACCTCGCCCTCGCATTGCACGACCAGATCGTGCACGTCGCGCTCGAAGGAGATGAGCTCGACCACATTGTGCATGTGGTCCTGGTATTCGAGTTCCTTGCGCCCGCCGGTCACGGAGGTGGACCAGCGGATCACCTCCTGGCCGTGGCCGGATTTCGGCGTCTTGCGCAATTGCTGGAGCCCGTAGATCACGGGATGGTCGAAACTGTAGCGGGTGGTGTGGCGGATCGACAGGCGCATCGGGATCACTCGTAGAAGCGGAAGTCCCGCTCGATCTGCATGCCGAGCTGGCCGAGCGAGCTGAGAACGTTCTGGATGTATTCGTGCAGTCCGAAATCGAAGACCGCGTCGATATCGTGCGACATGAACCGGCGCAAAAGCCCGTCCGCGAGATCGCAGGATCGGTACTTCGTGCCATAGTCGGAGGACAGGTAGCGCAGGTTGTCGCGGATCTTCGACGAGCAGAAATAGAGCGAGCGCGGCATACGCTTGTCGAGGATGAGGAAATGCGCGATGTCGCGGGCGTTGACCTGGGAGCCGTAGGCCATCCGGTAGCCGCCGCTGGCGGAGACGGAGCGCAGGATCGTCTCCCATTGCACGTTGTCGATGGAGGAGCCGACCGCGACCGAGGACGGCAGGAGCACGTAATATTTCACGTCGAGGATCCGCGCGGTGTTGTCGGCGCGTTCGAGGAACGTGCCGATCCGCGCGAAATCGTAGATGTCGTTGCGCAGCATCGTGCCATGGGTCGCGCCCCGCACCAGCGCCGTGCGCTGCCGGATCGTGCCGAGCACCGCCGGCAGGTCGCGCTCGGCGACCCGGCGCGACAGGATCTCCTGCGTCTTCATGTAGCAGCCGTTCACCGCCTCCCAGACCTCGTGGGTCAGGGCCGTGCGCACCATGCGCGCGTTCTGCCGCGCGGAGGCGATCACCGACTGGACGGAGGACGGATTCTCCCGCGCCCGCAGCATCCAGTCGATCGCCGCCTCCTTCGTCACCTCGTCATGGACCTCCCGGAAGCCGGGAAGCGTCCCGGCCGACTGCATGACCGAGTTCCATTCGCCGTCGTCCTGGCCGAGGCGGGTGAGCCCGATCCGCTGGCCGGTCTCGATCAGGCGCGAGGTGTTTTCGGCCCGCTCCAGGTAGCGATACATCCAGTAGAGGCCGTTTGCCGTTTTGCCGAGCATTCCCATCCCTCTCCCGCCCTCAGTCTTCCAGCACCCAGGTGTCCTTGGTGCCCCCGCCCTGCGAGGAGTTCACCACCAGCGACCCTTTCTTCAGCGCGACGCGGGTCAGCCCGCCCGGCGTGATGTTGATGCCTTCGGGAGAGCACAGGACGAAGGGGCGCAGGTCCACATGGCGCGGCGCGAGCCCCGCCTTCGTGAAGATCGGGACGGTCGAGAGCGACAGGGTCGGCTGGGCGATGTAGTTGCCCGGACGCGCCCTGAGCTTGCGGCGGAAATCCGCAAGGTCCTTCTTCGTCGCCGTGGGGCCGATCAGCATGCCGTAGCCGCCCGAGCCGTGCACCTCCTTGACCACCAGATCCTCGAGATGGTCGAGCACATAGGCAAGGCTGTCGGGATCGTTGCAGCGCCAGGTCGGCACGTTCTCGAGGATCGCCTTCTCGCCGGTGTAGAACTCGACGATCTCCGGCATGTAGCTGTAGATCGCCTTGTCGTCGGCAATGCCCGTGCCCGGCGCATTGGCGATGGTGATGCCGCCGGCGCGATAGACATCCATGATCCCCGGAATGCCGAGCGCGCTGTCGGGGTTGAAGTTCAGCGGATCGAGGAAATCGTCGTCCACCCGCCGATAGAGCACGTCGATCGCCTTGTAGCCCTGGGTCGTGCGCATCGCCACGCGCCCGTCCACGACCCGCAGATCGTGCCCCTCGACCAGTTCCACCCCCATCTTGTCGGCGAGGAAGGCATGTTCGAAATAGGCCGAGTTGTAGATCCCCGGCGTCAGCACCGCCACCGTCGGCGGCCCCGCGCAGGCCGCGGGCGCGGAGGCGGCGAGCGACCGGCGGAGGTTGGCGGGATAATCCTGCACCGCCTGCACCCGGTTGCGCGCGAAGAGCTCGGGGAACATCTGGAGCATGGTCTCGCGGTTCTCGAGCATGTAGGACACGCCCGAGGGCGTGCGCGCATTGTCCTCGAGCACATAGAACTGGTCGTCATCCGTGCGCACGAGGTCGATGCCGACGATATGGGTATAGATCCCGCCCGGCGGCGTCATCCCGATCATGTGCGGCAGGAAGGCGTCGTTGCGCGCGATCATCTCCTTCGGGACGCGCCCGGCCTTGATGATCTCCTGCCGGTTGTAGATGTCGTGCAGGAAGGCATTGATCGCGCGCACCCGCTGTTCGATGCCCCGCGACAGCTTGAGCCATTCGCGCCCTGAGATGATGCGCGGGATGATGTCGAAGGGAATGAGCCGTTCCTCGGCCTCCGCCCGGCCATAGACGTTGAAGGTGATGCCCGTGAGGCGGAACACCTCCTCCGCCTCGCGCTGTTTCGCCCTCAGCCGTTTCGGATCCTCGTCCTGAAACCAGCCTTGAAATCCGGCATAGGGCGCGCGCAGCGCGTCCTCCCTGCCCCACATCTCGTCAAAGATCTTCTCGCTCATGATCCGAAATTAGTGCTGCGGCCCCCGGCCACCAACACGTTTTCGGCCCCGATGCCCGCGCATTGGTCTTTAGCGGCAAAATCGCCTGTTTTTTGTGCAATCACACCCGGTGCCGCCGGGACTGCGCCCCCACCCCGCGCCGAAGCGCGCCCGAAGGGCTCTTGCCGCCCCCGGCGGCGCGTCATTGTATACCTCGGGATACATTGACTTGCGCAGGGCACTCGGTTACCCCGGCTTCCAAGCACGAAGGACGTCCGTCCCGACCGAAGGATTCGCCACTTGGAGGAGCCCATGGCCCAGGAAACCGCAGATATCATCTATACCATCGTGGACGAGGCGCCGGAGCTGGCGCGCGGCTCGCTGCTGCCGATCATCACGTCCTTCTCCAACGCGGCGGGGATTTCGGTCGAGACCCGCGACATCTCGCTCGCGGGCCGCATCCTTTCCCAGTTCCCCGACTATCTGACCGACGCGCAGAAGATCTCCGACGATCTCTCGGCCCTCGGCGACTATGTGAAGACGCCCGAGGCGAATGTCATCAAGCTGCCGAACATCTCCGCCTCGGTGCCGCAGCTCGAGGCCGCCGTGGCCGAGCTCCAGTCCCAGGGCTACGGGATCCCGGACTATCCCGCCGACCCGAAGACGGCGGAGGAAAAGGCCGTGCGCGCGAAATACGACGCGGTGAAGGGGTCCGCCGTGAACCCGGTGCTGCGCGAGGGCAATTCCGACCGCCGTTCTGCAAAGGCGGTGAAGGAATATGCAAAGGCCAACCCGCACCGCATGGGCGACTGGTCGAAGGACAGCAAGACGACCGTGGCCTCGATGCCCGGCGACGACTTCTTCGCCAACGAGAAGGCCGCGACCATCACCGCCGCGCAGGCCGGCGGCGCAAAGATCGTGTTCCGCGGCAAGGACGGCGGCGAGACCGTGCTGAAGGACGGGCTCACATACGAGGAGGGCACCGTGGTTGACGCGACCTACCTCTCCGCGAAATCCCTGCGCGCCTATATCCGCAAGGAAATCGAGAGCATGGAGCCGGGCGTCCTGTTCTCCGTCCACCTCAAGGCCACGATGATGAAGGTCTCCGACCCGATCCTCTTCGGCCATTTCGTCGCCGTCTATATCGAGGATTTCCTCGCCAAACACGGCGACAAGCTCGACTTCAACCCCAACGGCGGCCTCGGTGCGCTCGAAAGGCTCATCAAGGGCAATGCCGAGATGGAAGCCGACCTGAAGGCCGCGCTCGCCGCCCGTCCGCCGCTCTACATGGTCGACAGCGACCGCGGCATCACCAACCTGCACGTCCCCTCCGACGTGATCATCGACGCCTCCATGCCCGCCGTGATCAAGGCGGGTGGCAAGGGCTGGGGCCCGGACGGGAAGGAAGCGGACACGAAATGCTGCATCCCCGACAATTGCTATGCGCCCGTCTATGACGAGACGATCGAGTATTTCAAGGAAACCGGGAAGCTCGACGTGACCACCTGCGGCGCCGTGTCGAACGTCGGCCTGATGGCGCAGAAGGCCGAGGAATACGGCTCCCACCCGACCACCTTCGAGGCGGAGGCGGACGGCACCATCTCCATCGTGCTCGAGGGCGGCGAGGTGCTGCATTCCCACGAGGTCGAAAAGGGCGACATCTGGCGCTCCGCCACCGCGAAGAAGGCGCCGATCCTCGACTGGATCCAGCTCGGCATCGAACGGTTCGACGCGACCGGCCTCGCCGCCTTCTGGCTCGACGGGACGCGCGCGCATGACGCGGAGCTGATCAAATACGTCAAACCGGCCCTCGAGGCGGCGGGCAAGGACATTCCGATCATGGCGCCCCGCGCCGCGACCCGCTACACCTTCGAGAAGATGCGCGAAGGCCATGATGTCGTCACCATCACCGGCAACGTGCTGCGCGACTACCTCACCGACCTCTTCCCGATCCTCGAACTCGGCACCTCCGCAAAGATGCTTTCCATCGTGAAGCTGATGCAGGGCGGCGGCATGTTCGAGACCGGCGCCGGCGGCTCCGCGCCCAAGCATGTCCAGCAGTTGCAGGAAGAAAACCACCTGCGCTGGGACAGCCTCGGCGAGTTCTGCGCACTCGGCGAAAGCTACAAGTTCCTCGCCACCTCCCGCGACAAGCCGAAGGCCGCCGTCCTCGGCGCCGCGGTCGAGGTCGCGACGCAGAAGCTCCTGCTCGAGGGCAAGTCGCCCGAACGCAAGGTCGGCCAGAACGACAACCGCAGCTCGCATTACTGGTTCGCCCGCTACTGGGCGGAGGCGCTTGCGGCACAGGATGACGATGCCGGACTGAAAGCGCATTTCGCCCCGATCGCGGAAAAACTCGCCGCCGGGGAACAGGCGATCCTGTCCGAACTTCAGGCCGGGGAGGGCAAACCCGTCGACATGGGCGGCTATTACCATGCCGATCCGGCGAAGGTCGCCGCGGTCATGCGCCCCTCCGCAACGCTGAACGCGATCATCGGCTGAGCGATTGTCAGCTGACAAATGGGGCGCCTTCGGGCGCCCTTTTTTCATGCGCCCCCGAAACATTCGGGGAAAACCGGCGGGCATAAACCAATCGGTAAGGGCCTGTGCCCTAGGGTGGCGGGGAACGCCTATAGCCCAGGATGTCCCGAATGTTCGCCAGACTCATGAAATCGCGCGGGGAAAAGACGACCGCCCGCCCCGCCACCCCGCTCGAAACAGTGATCGAGGCGAACCACATCCTGATCGTGTGCTCGCCGGAGGGACGGATCGAACGCGTCAACGACGTGTTCTGCACCGTCACCGGCTACACGCGGGAAGATGTGCTCGGCAAGGACGGCACCATCCTTGTGCGCCGGAAGGACCATGAGGAGGCGCGGGCCCTGTGGCGCGACCTCCGGTCGGGCCAACCGCGGGAGATGATCGCGCCGCATCTCGACAAGCAGGGAAGGGAGATCTGGCTCTCCGCCACCTACAGCCCCTTCCGGGACGAGACCGGCGCGGTGCGCACCGTCTATATCGTCGGCCGGGAGATGTCCGAACTTCACCTGCGCCGCCGCGACAACCGCTCCAAGGAGGACGCGATCCGGCGGTCCATGGCGGTCGTCGAATTCGATCTCGAGGGCAATATCCTGAGTGCCAACGACCATTTCCTCGACACGACCGGCTACACGCTCGAGGAGATCCGCGGCCGGCACCACCGCCTCTTCGTCCCGCAGGAGGAGGCCGGGTCGGAGGCCTATCGCCTCTTCTGGGACCGCCTGGCGAAAGGCGCGTCGGAAAAGGGACAGGTCCGGCGGCTCGCCCGGAACGGCCGGGCCCTCTGGTTCGAGGCGACCTATGAAACGCTGATCGACCCTGAAAACCGGCCCTTCAAGGTGGTGAAACACGCCTTCGACATCACCCGCGCCCGCAACCTCGAGGCCGAGGCACAGGGCCAGATCGACGCCATCCAGAAGGTGCAGGCGGTGATCGAATTCAGCCCCGACGGCACCGTCCTGCGCGCCAACGAGCTGTTCTGCCGCGCGATGGGATATGCCGAGGAGGAGATCGTCGGCCAGCATCACCGCCTTTTCGTCGGACGGGACCATGCCGGGACCGAGGAACACGCGGCCTTCTGGGCGCGGCTGCGCGCCGGGGAGAGCATCAGCGACGATTTCGACCGGTTCGGCAAGGATGGCCGGCGCGTCGCGATCCGGGCGAGCTACAATCCGATCCGCAACGCCTCCGGCGAGGTGGTCAAGGTCGTCAAGTTCGCGGTGGACACGACGATCTTCCACACGACGACCGACACGCTCAGCGCCGGCCTCGGGGCCCTGTCGCAGGGCGATCTCGGCATCGAACTGACGACGGATCTCGGCGGGTTCGACGCGATCCGCCAGACCTTCAACTCCGCCGTGGCGAAGCTCGCCCGGACGATCCTCGGCGTTGCGGAAAGCGCCCGGATCATCCGCGCGGAGGCGGAGGCGATCGGCCAGGCGACGAGCGATCTCGCCCGCCGCACCGAAAGCCAGGCCGCCACGCTCGAACAGAGCGCCTCCGCCCTCGACCAGCTCGTCGCCTCGGTGAAGGGCGTGGCGGGCACCGCCGGCAGCGTCCGGTCGAAATCCGAGGAGGCAAAGGGCTATACGGTCCAGGCCGGACAGGTCATCGACCGCGCGATCGCCGCGATGGACGAGATCGAATCCTCTTCGAAGAAGGTGGCCTCGATCACCTCCGTCATCGACGACATCGCCTTCCAGACCAATCTCCTCGCCCTCAACGCGGGCGTCGAGGCGGCGCGCGCCGGGGACGCCGGGCGCGGCTTTGCCGTCGTCGCCTCCGAAGTGCGGGCGCTCGCGCAGCGCTCCTCCGACGCCGCGCGGGAGATTGCCGCGCTGATCTCGACTTCGAACCAGCAGGTGTCGACCGGGGTGGAACTCGTGCGCGAGGCGGGCACCGCCCTGTCGCAGATCCGCGACGTCGCCGGCACGATCCACGAGGGCATCGAACAGGTCGCCACCTCGACCACAGAACAGGCCAGCGGACTGAGTGAACTGAGCACCGCCATCAACCAGCTCGACCAGACCACGCAGCAGAACGCCGCCATGTCGGAGGAAACCAACGCCGCCACCGTCAACCTGCAAAGCAACATCGCCGCGATGGAGGCCGACATCTCCTTCTTCGGCAGGGGCCGGCCGGCGGGGACCCAGGCCGCCGCCCCGGCCCGCCCCGACCGGCAGGACCGGGCCTTCGCCCGCAGCGCCTGAACCGGCCGTGGAACGGACGCCGGACATGTTTTGCGTTGCGGTCGCCCCGCAGGCGCATTCCGCCCCCCGGCCGGGGCACCTTTCCCGCGCCGGAGGCAGCACGGGATCGCTCAGGCGCGCTCCCGCCGGAGGCGCGCCGCGCCTGCCCGGCGCGTTCGGAGAGGAGACGTCCCTCTCCCGCCCCACCCCTGATACGGACGGCAAGGCGGCGGCCGACGCCCCCGACCGTGCACCTGCTGGCCCGGTCCCCGGCAGGCGCAGGCCGGTCCAACGCGCCGGGAGGCTTTGGCTGAAACTCATCCCGCGCCCGGAGCGCGTTTCGCAGCCGGGCCGGGGTAAGATGCCCGACTGCCACTGTCATAGATCTCGCCGCCGTGCAGCCCGCACACCCGCGTCCTCGCGCGGGCGGCGCGGGCGGCGCGGGCGGGTCCATGGGTGGCGAGCCCCCTTCGAACAGCCGTGCGCCCTTCCGCGGCAGGCGCAGCATGATCCCCCCGGAGGCAGCCTGCGATTCGCCGTGCGCGGGATCGCCTTGCGCCTGGTCGCATGGCGGCGCCTGGGCCACGCACCGCGCATCCCTCCCCCGATCCGTCACGCGAGCGCGGCATCCCCGGCATGCGCGGGCCTCTGCCGCCCCGCGGCGCGCCCGCCCTCCGTCACGCCCGGCGAGGCGCCGGTGCCGGCGGTGCGCGCCCCGGACATGCGGTCGCGACCTTCGTCCAGGGCGCAGGCGGGCTTCCATCCGACGCTCGGCTGCCCGGCGCGAAAACCGGTCCCGGAGACGGCCGGTCGGGCAGGCATGGCGAAGGCGATCAAGGAGATACGGGGGCATGTCGGCTCTCGTCCGGACGCCGGTCTGCCTTCATATTCATTCCGAAGACCGGGTCGGCATTGCGGCAGCCTCTTCGGGAGACGCATCACAAGGGGCGGCCAGGGCGCCGCGAAGGGCGATTTCGGACAGGTCCGGATCGGGTCGGGGTGCCTCCCTGCCCTCTCTTCGCCGCCTCCGTCGCTTCGCACCCGATGGGCGATTTTCTGCGGATGCAAAAAACATCCACTTCAAAATACAATCACAGGTAGTATAGTTTTGCGGAAAGCATCGCTCTCGAGCCGAGAAAATTCTCTTTGCGCATCAGACCGGACACTCCACCGATGGCCAAACGTCCCGACATTTCCTTGCGCCCTGCCGATCTTCAGCGCTTTGGCCGCGAGGCCGGAATGCAAGTCTACAGGCAGGGAGGGAAGCGTGTCTTCGATCTCTTCGTGGCCTTCTGCGCGGCGCCCTTCGTGGTCCCGGCGATCCTGCTGCTCGCCGCCCTCGTCCGGTTCGACGGCGGTTCCGCCTTCTACACGCAGCACCGGGTCGGGCGGAACGGACGGCTGTTCCGATGCTACAAGCTGCGCAGCATGCGGCCCGACGCCGACGCCCATCTCGAACGGCTCTGCCGCGAGGATCCGAAGATCGCGGCCCAATGGCACAGGTACCAGAAGCTCGACCACGATCCGCGCATCACCCCGCTCGGGCATTTCCTGCGCGCCTCCAGCCTCGACGAGTTGCCGCAATTCTTCAATGTCGTCAAAGGCGACATGAGTTTCGTCGGCCCGCGCCCCTTCCTGCCGAGCCAGCAGTCGCTCTACGAAGCGGCGCGCGGCCGTGCCTATTTCGAGATGCGGCCGGGGATCACCGGTCTCTGGCAGGTGTCGGGACGGGGCGTGACGAGCTTCACCGATCGCGTGCGCTACGATCAGCTCTATCACAGGAAGCTGAGCCTGGGGACGGATCTGCGGCTGATGCTGCGGACGACGGTGGTGGTGCTGCGCTCCACCGGACAATAACCCGCGCGGCTCAGCGCCCGCGCAGGCAGGTCGCCGCGACGCGCTGTGCGACCACGTCGCGGCCAGCCCACACGCCGGTCAGCGTCAGCCCTTCGAGCCGCGCGCCGGGGCAGCCGGTGTCCAAGGTCATCCGCACCTCGCCGGTGAGGCGCTCCGGCGACGCATCTGCCGGAGCAGTTCGAGGCCCGGCCCTCCTCCGGCGCGGGGTGCAGCCTCACACCGCCGTCCCGCCCGAGATGGCAACCCCCGCGCGGCTCAGAGCCCGCGCAGGCCGCCGCGACGCGACCCGACGCGCGACCACGTCGCGGCCCCGCCCATACGCCGGTCAGCGTGAGCTCCCAGAGCCGCGCCGGGGGGCAGCCGGTGTTCGAGGTCATCCGCACCTCGCCGGTGAGGCGCTCCGGCATCGGACGCATCTGCGCGTCCTAAAGCATTTCGAGATTGAGTTGAGACATATCCGGCAGTTTTAAAGTAGTTTCAGCGTTCGAGCGGATCATAGCGATCGCAGATTGCCCCGATGGCGTTAAAGATCTTGGTGAAGGTTCTCGCTCCGGTGCGCCTGAGGTGGGCTTTGATCACGCAAGGTTTCCGCGGCTTCCTTGTTCCGGTGCCTTGCCAGATTGTCGAGGACCACCACGGTGCCGGGCGCAATCTCGGGAACCAGCACCTCGCGGACGTAGGCGGAAGGCCGGGCCGTCCATTACCGGCAGTGCATGCGCAAAGCGGATGTCACGGGAGGCATCGCGCCCTTGATGACCTAAGGCGCGATCAATGCGTCACTGGTCAGCCCGGCATCAGCTGCTTTCCCCAGTTGCCAAAAGGCACGTCCATGGTCAGGCGATGGCCTCGTCTGGCCCTGCCGCGCAAGCGTGCCAGCGTTGTCTCACCGCTGTTTCGTCAAGAAAGACAAAGCGGTCCGGCAGTGCGGCAATGGCTGGCAGGCGATGTTTGAACCAATCGGCACGCTGCTGCCTTACCTTGGCGCGACGGCGCTCGGAGGCCACCAGCGACTTTTTTGTACGTGAACCCGAGCCGGGACAGCAGATTGGCGATGGAAGAGTGATGAGCCATCGCGCCCTCGGCCTCAGCCAGTGCATCACGCAACTCAAAGAATGTGATGTCCGGGTCCTGCGCGGTCGACTCCTCGAAGAATGTCCGGCGCGGCGCCAGCTTGCCCTGCGCAGATGGACGTTCCTGCGGCGCAGGATCGGCGCCGCGCTTCGCTCCGACCTGTCGCGCCCACCGGCGCGCCCGTGGCGGGCGACAACCGCAAACGCAACGCCGCCGCACGCCCGCTTAACCCGTCTTCAACAGATTTCTGAAACCGCGCCCGTGGCGCAGATGGCAAAGGTGCTGACATGATCCATCCTCCCGGTCAGGAGCAATCACATCTGGGCTGCATCGGGAGGCCCCCGCGATTCAGGTTTTGCCCGAAACGCTCTTGATCGCGGTCGCCTCCTCCGGCGCAGGGTGCAGCCTCACACCGCCGTCCCGCCCGAGATATAACCCGCGCGCGGCTCAGCGCCCGCGCAGGCAGGTCGCCGCGACGCGCTGAGCGACCACGTCGCGGCCCGCCCATACGCCGGTCAGCGTCAGCCCTTCGAGCCGCGCGCCGGGGCAGCCGGTGTCCGAGGTGGAGATCATCAGCACCTCGCCGGTGAGGCGCTCCGGCATCGGGCGCATCTGCGCGTAATAGCTCGAGGCGCGGCCCTCCTCCGGCGCGGCGTAGAACCTCACGGTGTCGTCCCGCCCGATATAGAAGAGATCGGCGAGAATATCGCGATTGTCGCTCACCACCGGCAGGCCCTCGGCCCGTGCGAGGGCGAGGATGCTCCCGGAGAGGGCGTGCCTGCCGAGGTAGCGTTCGAGGAGCGGGCCGGAGTCGGTCCGGGGCCAGGGCGCGAGGGTGATCAGAACCGGCAGGGCGAGCGTGGGAATGAGGTTGACGCAGAGCGCGGCGATGCGGCCCGCCCGCGGCAGGACCAGAACGGCGAGCACCGTGCCTGCGAAATAGGTGGCGATTGCCCAGTTGGCATAGGCCCGGTCGAGCAGCGCCTGCACGGAGACGACCATCAGCGCGGGCACCGACAGGAGCGCGAGCGCGCGCCGCGTCCCGAGGCGCGGACGGGCATAGCCCCAGAGCAGCGCGGCGAAGGTCACGGGGCCGAAGACCGCGAACTGGCTGAAGAAGAACTCGGCCAGCGAGCCGGGATGGAACCGCGCGCCGGTGCGCACCCAGCCGGCATTGTCCATCGTATGCGAGACGGTGGTGAGGTCGTGGGAGAGGTTCCAGACCACGTTCGGCGCGACGACGACGGCGAAGGCGAGGAGCATCAGCGCGGCCTGGCGCCAGCCGATCCGCATTGCCGGACAGGCCAGCATCGCGAGCCCGGCGCCGATCAGGAAATAGACGCCCGCATATTTCGCCATCACCGCGAGACCGGCGAAAAGGCCGGTCAGCAATGCGTCGGACGTCCGTCGGCTTTCCGTCAGGCGGAAGAGGAACAGCAGCGCGGCGGCGAAGGCGGGCGCCATCACCGTGTCGGTCGAGATCATCACCGAGCCGAGCGCGGTGAAGGGCAGCGTGAGATAGATCGCGACGGTCCAGAGCGCGGCCCTGCCATCCGCCAGCCGCGCGGCCAGCGCCCCGAGCAGCAGCGCGGTGATCCCGTGCAGCACCGCCCCCGGCATCCGCACCCAGAAGGCGGCATCCGAGCCCGCCAGATCGGTCACGAGGCGGATGAGCCAGCCGATCAGCGGCGGCTTGGAGTAATAGCCGAAATCGAGGTTCTGCCCCCAGAACCAGTATTGCACCTCGTCGACGAACAGGTCCGTGCGGTCGAAGGCGAGCGCGAGAAGCCGCAGCGCGACCGCCACGGCGACGAGCGCCAGCGCGGGGGCGAGCCAGTCACTCGCTCGGGGTCTGGCCGACGCGTCGCTTGGCATAGATGAGCCAGAGGTTGCGGGCGTAGATGACGACGCCGAGGGACTGCCCGAGCACGAAGACCGGATCGCGCCGGTAGAGCGCATAGGTCAGCAGCATCACGCCGCCGGCCAGGGAGAAATACCAGAAGGCGACGGGCATCACGCTGTCCTTGGCCCGTTCGGAGGCGATCCATTGCAGCAGGAAGCGCGCGGTGAACATGAGCTGGGCGAGCAGGCCGAAGACGACCCACCAGAGTTCGGTGACGGTCTCGACATGCAGGATCGCCATGAGCCAGTCCATCGCTCAGACCTCCCCGCGCGCGGGCATGACCTCGGTCGGGCGCGATTTCTTGCGCCGGCGCAACAGCCAGGCGACGCCCGCCAGGTCGACGATCCCGACGAGGGCGCGCTGGACGTTGGAATAATGCGACCGCCCGCCGCCGCGCGCGGCATGGCTCACGTCGACATGGGCGATCGTCCAGCCGTCGCGGGCGAAGAGCGCGGGAAGGTAGCGGTGCATGTGGTCGAAATAGGGCAGCGTGAGGAAGTCGTCGCGCCGGAACGCCTTCAGCCCGCAGCCGGTGTCGCGGGTGCCGTCCTTCAGGATGCGCGCGCGCAGGGCATTGGCGAATTTCGAGGCGTAGCGCTTGGAGGCGGTGTCCTGGCGCCCGACCCGCTGGCCGGCGACGAGGCCGATCTCCGCCGCGCCCGGTCCGGCGAAGGGCGCGACCATGTTGGGGATTTCCGAAGGCGGGTTCTGGCCGTCGCCGTCGAGCGTGCAGACATAGGTGCCGCGCGCGGCGCGCACGCCGGAATGGACGCCGGCGGATTGCCCGCCCGCGCGGTCGTGCCGGATCACCCGCAGCTCGGGCATGACCTCCATGCGGCGGGAGAGCAGGTCGGCCATCCCGTCATCGGAGGCATCGTCCACCACGATCACCTCCCACGGCCCCAGGGGCGCGCAGGCCGCCGCGATCCCGTCGAGCAGGCTCGCGATGTTCTCCGCCTCGTTGCGCGCGGGGATGACAATGGAATAGATGCAGGTCGCGTCGGACATGGGCCTCGCCGCCTCGTCTTGGGTTTTCCCCGCGATTACCGGAGCGGCCCAGCGATGTAAAGCGAAAGCCCCCCGCGCGGCGGAGGAGCGGCGGCTGCGGGCGCCCCCGGCCGTCACGGCCGGAGGGGGCGCCCGCCCCCCGGATCGCAGGGCACGAGGCGGCCCGAGGGATCCGCCGCCGGCCGCGGGTCAGGACCCGCCGGCGCGGCGCAGGGGGCGGATCAGCGATTGCACGGTGTAGACGAGGATCGCCATCCCGACCGCGCCGAGCGTGGCGATGCCGAGGAAGACGATCAGGTCCACCGCACCGCCGATGTCGGAGACATGCGAATGGGTGATCGCGAGGACGAACCAGACGGCAAGCACCGCGCCCAGCGGCATGGAGAGCTGCGCCCAGAGGAACTTGTGCCAGCTCACCGCGCGGTCGCGGATCAGCACGTAGAGATAGGCGAGCGTCACCGCGGCGGCGAGCCCCGCCATGGTCCAGAACAGGCCGCGGCCGAAGATTTCCTCCAGCACGGCGATGATGGTTTCAAGGGTCAGGTCCTTCATGGCGTCTCCTCCTCAGGCCTTGCCGCGCAGCATGGCGTTGTAGGTCGCCTTCAGCGCGACCTCCTTCATCAGCCAGGAGATCCAGAGCTCCTCGAGCGGCGGGACGATGCCGGGGAAGGAGGGCACGAGATCGTTGTTGTAGTCGAATTCCACGAGCATCGCGCGGCCGACGCGGGTGATCATCGGGCAGGAGGTATAGCCGTTGTAGGTCTCGCGCGGCGTCTCTCCCGCGAGGGTGGAGACGATCTGGTCCTCCACCACCGGCACCTGCCACTTGACGGAGGCGGCGGTCTTGCCCTTCGGCACGCCGGCGACGTCGCCCAGCGCCCAGATCTCGGGATAGCGCAGGTGGCGCAGGGTGTGCATGTCGCATTCGACCCAGCCCTGGTCGGTCCATCTGTCGCTCCAGGAAAGGCCGGACTGGCGGATCACCTCCGGCGCACGCTGCGGCGGGATGACGTGGAGGTAGTCATAGGGCATGTCCACGGTGGAGGCGGTGTCCTCTCCGGTCAGCGGATCCCTGCCCCTGACCGCGAAGGTGGCGCGTTTCGCCCCGGCATCGACCGCGGTCAGCCTATGGCCGAAATGCGAGGCGATGTTGCGTCCGGCGAACAGCATCCGCACCTTTTCGGCGACGATCGGCACGGAAAAGAGCGCCGCCTGCGGACAGGCATAGGCGATCTCGTAGCGGCCCGCCGCCCCGCCCCGGCTCGCGATATCCTCGATGAGGAACGTGTGCTTGAGCGGCGCGCCGGCGCATTTCATCTCCGTCGCCGGGCGGGTGAAGAGGCCGATGCCGCCCTCCTCGGTGAATTTCGAGGCGGCTCGCCAGGTCTTCGCGGCATAGTCGGGGCCGGCATAGAGCGCGCCGATGCCGTTTTCGCCGACCATGTCGAGGGAGAAGCCCTCGATCGCGTCGTGGTCGAGCACGAGGCCCGGCTCGACCACGAGGAGATCGTAGGGATAGCGCGTCCCGGTCCCGGTGATGACGGATTTCGCCTCCGGGTCGATGGCCGCGGCGCGTTCGGCGATCAGCGTCACGCCGGAGGGCAGCCAGGCGGCGGTGTCGGAGACCACGTAGCCCGCGGGCTTCAGCCCGGCGGCGACGAGCGACAGGCCCGGCTGGTAGAGATGCGCGCGGCGCGGGTCGATGAGCGTGATCTGCGCCCCCTCGAGGCGGCGCACGAGGCGGTTGGCCAGCGACGTGCCCCCGGCCCCGGCGCCGATGATGACGATCTTCGCCTTCGTCGCGACGGGGGCGGCCTGCGCGGCGGACTGCCCCGCGGCGGCCAGGGCGCCCGCACCCGCGGCCAGTCCCAGAAATGCGCGCCGGCCGAGGCGCGGCGGTGTCCGTCCTGTCATGATCTTCCTCTATAATTATTCAAATCTGTGCATATCATAACATGAAAGACGCGCGGCGGTCGAGAGGGCGGATGCGGGACAAGACGGGGGGCGCGCGCGGCCGCAAATCCGCCTCCGCCGGCGCGAAAGGGGGTTTACCGCGGGTCGGGGCGGCGCGTATCACTCGCAGCCACAGGATCACCCGGCGGGCCCGGCGACGGCCCGCCCCATTGGGAGGACACCCGATGACCACGCGCGACATCGTTCTCATTGCCCTGTTCGCGGCGATCACCGCCGTGATGGCGGTCTTCCCGCCGATCACCCTGCCGCTCCTGCCGGTGCCGGTCACCGCGCAATCGCTGGGCGTGATGCTTGCGGGCGGCGTGCTGGGGGCGAGGCGCGGCGGGCTCGCGATCCTGCTGCTGCTCGTGCTCGTGGCGATCGGCCTGCCGCTCCTGTCGGGCGGGCGCGGCGGGCTGGCGGTCTTCGTCGGGCCGACGGCGGGCTTCCTTCTGGGCTGGGTCGCGGCGGCGCTTGCGATCGGCTGGATGACGGAGAGGTTCTGGGACGGGCTGTCCCTTGTCACCGCCACGCTGATCTGCGTCGCGGGGGGCATCGTGGTGATGTATGCCTTCGGCATTCCCGGCGTCGCCCTTGCCGCCGGCGTGCCGCTGTCCACCGCCTTCGCCGGCTCGGCCGCCTTCATCCCCGGCGACATCGTCAAGGCGGTGATCGCGGCGGCGGTCATGGTGGCGGTGAAGCGGTCCTACCCGATCATCGGGCAGGCGGCCTGAGGCCCGGCCATGATGATCTTCGACGGGGTGACCGTGACCAGGGGGGATCGCGAGATCCTGTCGGAGATCGACCTCACGCTCCCCGAACGCCGCATCGGCGTGATCGGCTCGAACGGCGCGGGCAAGAGCACCTTCCTGCGGCTGTTCAACGGGCTCGAGACGCCCACGGCGGGCACCGTCCGGTTCGGCGACACCGACGACGACCTGCGCCGGCATGTGGGATTCGTGTTCCAGAACCCCGACAACCAGATCGTCTTTCCCATCGTGGAGGAAGACCTCGCCTTCGGGCTCAGATCTCGCCGGCTCGGCAAGGCGGAGGTGGCCGACCGCATCGCGCGGGTGCTCGCGGCGCTGGAGATCGCGCATCTGAAGGACCGTTTCACCCATCAGCTTTCCGGCGGGGAGAAGCAGCTGGTCGCGCTCGCCGGCGTGCTGGTGACGGAGCCCGATCTGGTGGTGTTCGACGAGCCGACGACCCTGCTCGACCTCGCCAACCGGACCCGCTTTGCGCGGGTGCTCGACGCCCTGCCCCGGCCCGCGGTTGTGGTCACCCACGATCTCGACCTCATCGGGGCGTTCGACCGGGTGCTCTGGATCGACGGCGGGCGGATCGTCGGGGACGGCCCGCCCGGCGCGGTGATCCCCGCCTATGTCGCGCGGGCGACATGCTGAGCGATCTCTATATCGCGGGCGACAGTCCGCTGCACCGCGCTCCGCCGGGACGCAAGCTGCTGGCGCTCTTCGTCCTCTGCACGCTGGTCTTCCTGCTGTCCCATTGGGCCGTGCTCTCCCTCGCGGTGGCGCTCGTGGTCTTCGGCTATGCGCGGGCCGGGCTGGCGCCGCGCCACGCGGTCGCGGCGCTCCGGCCCGCCGTCCCGGTGCTCGCGCTCATCTTCGTGGTGCAACTCTGGCTCGCCGGCCCGTCGCAGGCGGCCTTCGTGGCGCTCCGGCTCGCCTGCCTGCTGGCGGCGGCGGCGCTCGTCACCTCGACGACGCGCGCGAGCGAGTTCATCGAGGGAATCCTCGCCGGGCTGAAACACGCGCCCGGCTGGGTGCCGAAGGACAAGATCGCGCTGGCCATGTCGCTCGTGTGGCGCTTCATCCCGCTGGTGCGCGGCATCTTCGACGAGGTGCGGGAGGCGCAGCACGCCCGCGGACAGGGGCGCAACCTGCGTGCGCTGCTCGTCCCGATGGTGGTGCGGACGCTGAAATCCGCCGACGAGATCGCCGAGGCCATAGAGGCGCGCAGCCTGCCGGAGCGATGAGCGCCATCCATGATCCGCGGGGGACAGGCGGCGCAGGGGCGGCTCAGGCGGCGCGCGGCAGGGCCACCGGCAGAGGCCGGCGCGCCACCGCGCGGGACAGGCGGAGAAGCTCCGGCCCGCCCGTCGCGGCGAGCCGGCACCAGACCGCGCGGAACAGAAGCTCCCCGGTCAGCGCCATGAACTCATGCGCCTGCGCGAGGGGGTCATCTCCCATCCCTGCCCGCATCCTCTGCCAGTCGTCCCGCAGCGCGAGGCAGCCGGCATCGCCCGCCGCAAGCTCCCCGACACGCGCCGCGAAAGCGTCGGCGCCGGCAGGGTCGCGCAGGCCGCGCGTCGCGAGCGCGCTCGCGTGGATCCCGTTCGCGCCCTCGTAGATCGACGTGATCCGCGCGTCGCGCCAGGTCTGGGAGATGCGGTATTCGGTGAGATAGCCGTAGCCGCCGAGCACCTGGATCCCGAGATCGGCAGCGCGGATGCCCGCCTCGGTGCAGAAAACCTTGCACACGGGGGTGAGGAAATCCACGAGCGCCGGGGCGTCCCCCATCGCGAGCTCGGTCATCGTCAGGCAGGCCATCGCCCGCGCCCCGAGCGCGAGGCTGCGCTGTTCGCCGAGCATCCGCCGCACGTCCGGGTGGTCGGAGAGCACGGCCCCGGTGCCGTCGGCCCTGCGCCCCTGCCGGCGCTCCGCGGCATAACCTGCCGCGATCTGGTGGGCGCGGGAGGCGTGGGCGACGCCCTGGAGCGCCACGTCGAGCCGGGCGTGGTTCATCATCGTGAACATCGCCGCGAGCCCGCCGCCCTCCTGCCCGATCAGTTCGGCCCCGGCGCCGTCGAAGGCGAGCTGGCAGGTGGGCGAGGCGTGCAGGCCGAGCTTTTCCTCGATCCGGGTCACGCTGACCGCGTTGCGCGCGCCGCCGGTCGCGGAGGGGCAGAGAAAGAGCGACAGGCCCTTCACCCCGTCGCCCGGCGCGCCGGTGCGCGCGAGCACGAGATGCAGGATGTCGCGCGACAGGTCCTGATCGCCGCCGGAGATGAAGATCTTCTCTCCCTCGATCCGCCACGCCTCTCCCTCGCGGAGGGCGCGCGTGCGGATGCGGGAGAGATCGGACCCCGCGCCCGGTTCGGTCAGGCACATGGTGGAGAGCGTTTCGCCCGCCGCCAGACGCGGGATCCAACGGGTTTGCTGCGCCTCGGAGCCGAATTTCATCAGCGTCGAGATGGCGCCGGGCACGAGGTTGCAGACCATCTGGAGACTGTGGTTCGCGCCGGAGAAGATTTCCGAGACGCCCGCCGCGATCGCCGCGTTCTGGGCCATGCCGCCGAACGCCTCGGGCGCGGTGAGCCCCTGCCAGCCGCCCGCGGCGAGCTGTGCGAAGGCGTCGCGGAACCCGTCGGGCAGGATCACCCGCCCGTTCTCGAGCCGGCATCCCTGCGCGTCGCCCGTCTCGTCGAGCGGGGCGAGGACGCCCTCCGCGAAGGCGGCGAAATGCCGGAGGATGCCCTCCGCCGTCTCGTCGTCCCAGTCGGGCAGGCGGTCGGCGCCGGCGACGTCGCGCAGGCAGAGGAGGATGTCCTCGACCGGGGCCGCGAACGGGATCATGCGGAGACCCCCAGAAGCCGCATCGCGTTCTCCTTGAGGATCAGCGGGCGCACCTCGTCCTTGAATTCGGCCCTGTCGAAGGCCGCGAGCCATTTCTCCGGCGCGATCATCGGCCAGTCGGAGCCGAAGAGCATCTTGTCCTTCAGCAGCGAGTTGGCGTAGCGCACGAGGATCGGCGGGAAGTATTTCGGCGACCAGCCGGACAGGTCGATATAGACGTTGGGCTTGTGGTTGGCGACCGAGAGCGCCTCCTCCTGCCAGGGGAAGGACGGGTGCGCGAGGATGATCGGCATGTCGGGGAAATCGACCGCGAGATCGTCCGTATACATCGGGTTGGAATATTTGAGCCGCATCCCGTTGCCGCCGCGCATGCCGGAGCCGACGCCGGTCTGTCCGGTATGGAACAGCGCGGGCCTGCCGCTTTCCGCGATCGCCTCGTAGAGCGGATAGGCGGCGCGGTCGTTGGGGTAGAAGCCCTGCATCGTCGGGTGGAACTTGAACCCGCGGATGCCGTGGTGTTCCACCAGATCGCGGGCCTCGCGGGCGCCGAGCCGGCCCTTTGCCGGGTCGATGGAGGCGAAGGGGATGAGGATGTCGGAATGTTTCGCGGCGGCATCGGCCACCTCGTAATTGTCGTAGCGGCGATAGCCCGTCTCGCGTTCCGCATCGACCGGGAAGATCACCGCGGCGATGTTCATGTCGCGGTAATGCGCGGCGGTCTGGTCGATGGTCGGAGGATGGCTCCAGGGGGCGCCGAAATATTCGGCCATGGTCGCCTGGAGTTCGTCATAGCCGTCATCGTCGTGACAGCCGCAGGCCTCTTCGGCATGGGTGTGGAAGTCGATCGCGCGGACCTTTGAAAAATCAACCATGTCGTCTCCTTACACGCGGATGAGCGCGGGATCGTTGTTGTCGTAGAGCCGTTCGAGCAGGTCGGCGCGGCGGGCGATGATCCTGCGGGTGTTGAGCGAGCCCTTGTCGGTGATCTCCCCGTCCTTCACCGAGGGCGGTTCGGCGAGGATGATCGCGCGGGCGATGCGCCGGGCCGAACCGGAAGCGGCGCGGGCCATCTTGCGCAGGATGTGATGGATCTCCGCCTGGAGATGCGCGTCGATCACCGCGCCCTCGGACCGGTTGTCGCCGGTGAGCCGGTCGGGGCGCGGGAAGATGAACAGGCCGATGTCGTCGCGGTCATGGCCGCAGATCACGACATCCTGCACGAGCCCGCGCAGCGCCTCGAGCGCGTCGAGCCGCAGTTTCCCGGCCTGCACCCATGTGCCGGTCAGGAGCTTGAAATCCTCCGACACGCGGCCGTCGAACCGGAGCCCGCGGTCGGGATCCTCCGCATCGACGAAGCGCACCGCATCGCCGGAGATGAAGAAGCCCTCGGCGTCGAAGGCCTGCGCCGTCTTTTCGGGATCGTTCAGGTAGCCGGGCATCACGTTCGGCCCCTTCACCCGGATCTCGCAGCGCATCTCGGCATCGGGGAGGAGCTTCACCTCGACGCCGGGAAGCGGCACGCCGATCACGCCGGAGCGCCCGATGGGTTCGTGCACCATCACATTGGCCGGTGCGGTCTCCGTGAGGCCCCAGGAGGAGATCATCAGCGGCAGCCGGCCCCGCACCTCCCGCGCCATGTCCTCGAGCCGGGTCCAGACGTCCTGCGGCAGGGAGGCGCCGGCGTAGAAGATCATGTCGAGGTCGCGGAAATAGGCCTCGCGCAGGGCGCGGTCGTGTTCCATCTCGTGCACGAGCATGGAAAAGCCCACGGGCACGTTGAAGGCGACGGTGCCCGCCTTGTCGGTGACATTCGCGACGGTGCGGCCGAACAGCGCCTTCGTCGGCTTGCCGTCGTCGATATAGAGCGCGCCGCCGTGCATCAGCATCATGTTGACGTTGTGCGAGCCGCCGAAGACATGGTTCCAGGGCAGCCAGTCGACGATCCGCTGTTTGCGCTCCTTCATGAAGGGCAGGACGGAGGCCATCTGCGCCTGGTTGGCGCACATCATCCGCTGCGTCGTCAGAACGCCCTTCGGGTCGGAGGAGGAACCGGAGGTGAAGAGGATCTTGGCCACCGTGTCGGGGCCGACCTTCGCGTGCAGGGCGTCGAGATCGACGGACGCATCGCCCCTGAGCAGCTCCGCGAAGGGGGTCACCGGGCGCGGCGCGCCGGCGGTGCGGGAGGCGACGATCTCGATCCCGTCGAGATCGGGCAGCGCGAGCGCCTTTGCGTAGCGCCCGGCATCGTCGACGAAGGCCATCGCGGGCTTCGTCTTCGCGATGGCGTATTGCAGGCGGAAATGCGCCTCCTCGATGAGGGAATACTGTTCGGCCAGCGGCACGGTCGGCACGCCGGCCCATTGCGCGGCGAAGGACAGGAGCGCGTGGTCGACGGAATTGCCGGACATGATCAGAACGGGCGTGGAGGCATCGAGCCCGCGCGCCGCGAGCGCGGCCGCGATGGCCTTCACCCGGTCGAGCACCTCGCCATAGCCGAGCGCGCGCCAGCCCTCGCCCGAGCGTTCGGCGAGATAGACCGCCTCCGGCGTCTCCCGCGCCCATGTCTCGAGCCAGACGCCGGTATGTTCCACCACCGGATCGAGCGGCACGCGCGAGGTCAGGAGGATGTCGCCGGTGTCGCGCACCGTCCTTTGCACCGCATGGGGCGCGAGCGTGAGGCCCGTCGTTTCGTCCGTCATGATACCGTCCTCCCTCAGTTCCGCCTCAGCCACGGCCCACCCTCCTGAGCAGATCCGCCAGCCTCTGCCGCTCCCCGGCGCCGAGGCCGGCGAAGATGCGTTCCTCATGGGCATGGACCGCCGCCTCGGCGCGGGTCCAGACCGCCTCTCCCTCGGGCGTGGCGCGCAGGGCGTATTGACGCCGGTCGCCCTCGACCCGGTTGCGCGCGATGAGATCGGCGCTTTCCAGTTCGTCGACCAGCACGACGACGCCCGAGCGTTCGATATGGAGCGCCTCGGCGAGGCGGCTCTGCGACACGTCGGGGTTCTCGATGATGATCGCGAGGGCGGAGAACGAGGTCATCCGCAGCCCGAATTCCTGAAGCGTGCGCCCGAGGTCGTCGCGCACCATGAGGAAGGCGCGTTTCATGTTGTAGCCCGCGAACTGGCGCAGGTTTTCGTCGGTGATCTCTTGCATGTCCTTGGCCATGAAAAATCCTTTCTATCCGATCAGGTCGACGAGCCGGAAGCTCAGCGCCGGGAAGCTCACGAGCACCGCGATGCGGACCACCTCGGCGAGGATGAAGGGGGTGGTGCCGCGGAAGATCTGTGCGGTCGGGATGTCCCTGGCCATCGAGGAGATGACGAAGAGGTTCATGCCGACGGGCGGGGTGATGAGCCCCATCTCCACCACGACGAGGGAAATGATGCCGAACCACATGGCCTGCTGTTCCGGCAGGAGGCCGAAGTCGAGCGCCATGATGGTGGGGAAGAAGACCGGCACCGTCAGGAGGATCATCGACAGGCTGTCCATGACGCAGCCCATCACGAGGTAGAAGGCGATGATGCCCAGCAGCACCACGATCGGCGCCACCTCGGCGGCGGAGAAGAAGGCGGCGACATCGGCGGGCATGCGGCTGAGCGCGAGCGCGACGTTGAACAGGTCCGCACCGAAGACGATGGCGAAGATCATCGCGGTGGATCCGGCGGTGTCGATCAGGCAGTCGAGGATCGCGCGCCCGGTCAGGCCGCGGGTGGCGAGCCCGGCGACGAGCATGAGGACCACGCCGACGGAGGCGCCTTCGGCCGGGGTGAAGAACCCGCCGTAGATGCCGCCCAGCACGACGACGAAGATCGCGACGATATGCCAGATGTCCCCGAGCGCCCTCAGCCGCACGGCGAGCGGTGCGCGGGCATGCGTCGGGCCCTCGGCGGGGAAGAGGCGGACATAGACGGCGATGGCGATGCAGAAGCCGATCACGGCGAGGATGCCGGGAAGGGTGGCGGCGAGGAAGAGCTTCACGATGTTCTGTTCGGTCAGAAGCGCGTAGATGATGAGCACGA
Organism: Celeribacter indicus; assembly: GCF_000819565.1. Taxonomy (NCBI): domain Bacteria; kingdom Pseudomonadati; phylum Pseudomonadota; class Alphaproteobacteria; order Rhodobacterales; family Roseobacteraceae; genus Celeribacter; species Celeribacter indicus. The sequence continues at coordinate 1,472,264 of NZ_CP004393.1, read as the reverse complement.
CCGAGGGCGGGATCAGGATGCCGAGCGTGCCGCCCGCCGCGAGCGAGCCGGAGGCCAGCGCGCCGGAATAGCCGTGCCTGCGCATTTCCGGCAGCGCCACGCGCGCCATGGTCGAGGCGGTGGCGAGCGAGGAGCCGGAGATCGAGCCGAACATCGCGCAGCCCGCCACCGCAGCCATGGCGAGCCCGCCGCGCAGGTGGCCGATCCAGGCGTTCGAGGCGGCGAAGATCGCGGAGGAAATGCCTGCGCGGGTGGCAAGATGGCCCATGAGGATGAACAGCGGCACGATGGCGAGCTCATAGGACATGAACTTGTCCACCCAGACGGTGTTGAGATAGGCGAAGAGCGCGTAGTGGCCCGCGAGCGCCACATAGCCCAGCCCGCCGACCAGCCCCATCGCGAGCGCGATCGGCATGCGGATGAAGATGAGGCCGAGAAGCGCCACGACCATCACGACGGCAATCGTCAGCGGGTCCATCACCGCACCTCCAGCGCGCGCAGGCCCTGCGACAGCATCGGCAGGGATTGCAGCGCCGCGATCAGCGCGGAAAGCGCGGTGCCGAGGATCGCGGGGAGATAGACCCACCAGATCGGCGCACGCAGCAGCATGGTCCGGTCGCCGTAGCCGCGCATCTCGCCGAGTCCGACGGTGAGGCGCCAGGCGACGAAGGCCCAGGCGAAGGCGAAGGCGAGGGTCCAGAGGCCGTCCAGCCGGCGCTGCGCCCTGGCCGGGAGCCAGAGGGTGAAGAGATCGACCATGACGTGTCCCTTGTTGAACTGGCACAGCGGCAGGAAGAGCGAGGCGCAGGCAGCACAGGCCAGCTCCACGAGCTCGAAATCGCCCCGGATGCCGCCGAGCCCGAGGTTGCGCATCGCCACGGAGAGGGTGACGAGCAGCGCGGAGGCGAAGATCACCGCCCCGCCCGCCCCGGCACAGAGCAGCGACAGGCCGCGCAGGGCGCGGAACAGGGGGGTGTGCTCCCCCTGCTCCGGCGTCTCATCGGAAAGCCGTTCGGCCATGGCTCACCCCTGCGCGTCGAGCAGCTCGTCGGCGCGGGCGACGATGGCGGTGCCGTCGAGCCCCGCATCCTCGAGCTTCTTCGCCCAGGTGTCGTAGATCGGCGCGGCCATCTCGCGCCAGCGCTCGATCTCGGCGGCGGGGATGGTGTGGATCTCGTTGCCCTGTTTCTCGACCATCGAGCGGCCGAAGGCCTCGAATTCGTCGAACTGGGCGCCGAGGCGGCGCGACAGGTCCGCGCCGGAATGGTCGTCGATCACCTTGCGCAGGTCGTCGGACAGGCCCTCGTACTTGCGCTCGTTCATCACCAGGGAGAAGGTGTTGCAATAGATGCCGCGCCCGCCCGCCTCGGGTTCGTTGCTCACCGTGGTCAGCTCCTGGAGCTTGTAGGCGGGCACCACCTCATAGGGCAGGCAACAGCCGTCGATCACGCCGTTCGACAGGCCGACGACCATCTCCGTCACCGGGAAGAACACGGTCTCGGCCCCCATGAGCGTCAGCATCTCTCCGGTCGCCTGGTTCGGGGCGCGCAGTTTCAGCCCCTTCAGGTCCTCGGCGGCATTGATCCTTTGCCCGCGCATGTGAAACTTGCCGCCGTCATGGGTGTGGAAGGCGAGCGGTTTCAGCCCGCGGTATTCGTCCTGGCCGAATTCCTCCATGAGCTGGTGCATGGCGATGGAGGTCTTCTCGGCGTTCCTGACCATGAAGGGCAGCGCGAAGGTCTCGGCCACGGGGAAGCGGTCGGGCGTGTAGACCGGCAGGGTCCAGGAGATGTCGGAGATCCCCTGGCGCGCCTGGTCGGCGAGTTGCGGCGCCTTGCCGCCGAGCTGCATCGCCGGGAACATCTGGAACTCGATCGCGCCCTCGGAAGCGTCGGAGATCTCCTTTGCCCAGACATCGAAGAAGCGGGTCTGCATCGGCGCGACGCCGGGCAGGAAATGCGCGACGCGCAGCGTCACTTCGGCGGCATGTGCCTTTTCGAGATAGGCCGGGGTCGCGAGGGCGGCGCCCATCGTCGCGAGCGCCATGCGGCGGGTCATCTGCGTCATGTGAAGTCCTCCCAAGATCATGACATGCGGCCCGCTGTCCGGGCTCTTCACCTCTTGGGACGGGGCCGCCCTCCCCGGCCGCCCCGCCCGAAGCATCCTACCGGAAGACCGGCGGGCGCTTTTCGAGGAAGGCCCGAAGCCCCTCCTCCGCATCCTTGCTCGTCTGGGACACGGCGGCGCACATGCTTTCCATGAACAGCCCGTCGGTTTTCGACATGTCCTCGATCCGGGCGATGGCCTGGATCATCATGTAATTGGACAGGGTGGCGTTCTTCGCGATCTTCGCCGCGAGTTTGCGCGCGAGGTCCATCGCCTCGCCCTCGTCCGCCGTATAATGGGCGAGGCCGAGCGCCAGCCCCTCCTCCGCATCGTACTTGCGCCCGGTCAGCATCATTTCGCACAGCCGGTCGGCGCCGAGGATGCGCCCGATCCGCACCGAGGCCCCGCCGCCGACGAAGATGCCGCGCATCCCCTCGGGCAACTGGAAGATGGTCGAGGGTTCCGCGATCCGCACATGGGTGGCCGCCGCCAGTTCGAGCCCGCCGCCGATCACCGCGCCGAACATGGCGGAGACCACCGGCAGGCCGCCGAACTGGATCTTTTCCATCACCGCATGCCAGTTGCGCGAATGGCGCATCGTCCCCTCCGCATCGCGGGCGACATGTTCGGACAGGTCGAGGCCGGAGCAGTAATGCCCTTCGGTGCCGGTCAGGATCACCACCCGCACGCCGTCCGGCGGCGCGGAGAAGAAGCTGTCGAGCGCGGCGAGCAGCGCGTCGCACATGGCGTTGCGCTTGCCGGGGCGGTTCATGGTCAGAGTGGCAATCGGCCCCTCGATCTCGGTCTTGAGGATCTCGCTGGTCATTGTCTGGTCTTCTTACTTGATCGGCATGCGGGTGGCGGCGTCGAGCCGGATCACCGTGCCGTTGAGCATCGGGTTCTCGACGATGGCCTGCACGAGGCGGGCGTATTCGTCGGGCTGCCCCATCCGCGAGGGATAGGGCACGGATTTCAGGATCTCCGCGCGGATGTCCTCAGGCAGGCCCGCGCTCATCGCGGTTTCGAAGAGGCCCGGCGCGATCGCCATCACCCGGATGCCGAAGCGCGCCAGTTCGCGGGCCGCGGGCAGGGTCATCGAGGCCACCCCGCCCTTGGAGGCGGCATAGGCCGCCTGGCCGATCTGGCCGTCCTCGAAGGCGACGGAGGCGGTGTTCACGATCACGCCGCGCGCGCCGTCTTCGTCGCCCTCCACCGGATCGGCGGCGGCCATGGCGCGGGCGGCGAGGTTCATCACCGCATAGGTGCCGGTCAGGTTGACCTGGAGCGTCCGGGCGAAGCTGTCGACCGTCAGGCTGCCGTCGCGCGGCAGGATGCGGGCGGCCGTGCCGATGCCCGCGCAGGACACGACGATGCGGGGCGGTCCGAGCCGGTCTTCGATGCGGGCAAAGGCCGCCTCGAGCGCGGTCACGTCGCTCACATCCGCCGCCAGGCCGAGCCCGCCGACCTCGCGCGCCGCCGCCTCCGCCGCCTGCGGCGACAGGTCGAGCACCGCCAGCTTCGCGCCCTGCGCGGCGAGCCGTTTCGCGGTGGCGAGCCCGAGCCCGCTTCCCGCGCCGGTCACGACCGCGGTCATTCCCTCGATCCGCATCGAAATCCTCCCTTTGGCGAAAACATGCGGCCGCTTAATTGTTATGTCAATGAACAATTACAAAACGGAACTGATTACGCAGGCGCAGAAACCGGCCTGGACCTTGTTTCCAATGAAAAACCCCGCGCGCGGAAGGCGGGCGGAGCAACGGGGTCTGCGGTGCAGGAACGGGCGGATCAGCCCTTTCGCTCGAGAACCTGCGGTGCGCGGCTCAGGTGGTTGCCCGAATCCGCCGCCTTTTGCGCGAGTTTCAGGAATTGCGCGCGTTCCGTCGCGTCGAGGCCAGACAGGATGTCGTCCTGAAAGTCGCGCACCACCGGGATCAGCCGGGCCAGCACCGCCTCGCCTTCGGCGGTGAGGGTGACCACCCGCGCCCGGCGGTCGCGTGCGCTGACCTCGCGGCAGACAAAGCCCTTGGCCTCCAGCCGGTCCACGACGCCGCCGATCGTCGCGCGGTCATAGGCGATGATTTCCGCCAGCCGCGCCTGGTCGAGGCCGGGATTCGCCCGGATCGCGTTCATCGCGGCGAATTGCACCGAGGTGATGGCCTGTCCCTCTGCCTTCATCCGCTCGGTGAAGACCGACATGGAAATCTGGTTGAGCCGCCGGATCAGGTGACCCGCCATGTTGTGAATCTCGAGTTTCATGTGGAATCTCCCCCGTTTAGGCGGCGGCGCGGCGTCCCCGGCCGTCTCCCCTGCCCTGACCTGCATCAATAATAAGTGTGCTTATCAACTTGACTCAGATCAAGCGTAATCATACTCACGAAGTGGCGCAACGGGAGTGCGCCCGCGAAAATCAGGAGGAGCTCTACATGTTTTCGAAGGCAAAACTGCGCGGTCTGCTTGCCGCCACGGCGCTCGCGACCGTCGCCGCCGGATCGGCCGTCGCCCAGGACGTCACCCTCATCGTGCATCATTTCCTGCCCCCTGTGGCCAATGCCCACAAGGTGATGCTCGAGCCCTGGGCCGAGAAGGTGATGGAGGAAAGCGACGGGCGGATCGACATCCAGATCTATCCGTCCATGTCCATGGGCGGCACGCCCGCCGAGCTCTACGGCCAGGTCCGCGACGGGACCGCCGACATCGTCTGGACGCTGCTCGGCTACACGCCCGGCGTCTTCCCGCGCAGCGAGGTGTTCGAACTGCCGACCGTGCACAAGGGATCGGCCCGCGACACCACGATCGCGCTCAATGCCTCGCTCGACCTTCTCGCCGAGGATTTCAAGGACGTGCATGTGCTCTTCCTTCAGGCCAATGACGGCAACCTGATCCATTCCGCGAACCGCGAGGTGACGACCTACGAGGATGTCGCGGGCATGAAGCTGCGCACGCCCTCGCGCACCGGTGCCTGGCTGATCGAGGAGATCGGCGCAGAGCCGGTGAGCCTGCCGGTCAACGCGATCCCGGAATCCATGTCCAAGGGCGTGATCGACGGCGCGATGACCACCTACGAGATCGCGCCCGCGCTGAAGCTCCAGGAGCTCGACAAATACACCGCCGAGCTGCCCGACGGAGACCGGTTCGGCACCGCCGTCTTCATGGTGGCGATGAACAAGGACGTCTACGAAGATCTGCCTGACGACCTGAAGGCGGTGATCGACAACAATTCCCGCATGAACGTCGCCGAGGAGATCGGCACGATGTGGGAAACCTTCGAGGAGCCGGGGATTTCCGCGCTCGACGAGGCCGGGGTGGTGCGCAACACCTTCTCCGAGGAGGAGGCCGCGAAATTCGACGCCGCCGGAGAGCGCGTCGTCGAGCGCTGGATCGAGGAAGTGTCCGCCAAGGGCATCGACGGCGCCGCGCTCGTCGAGGCCGCGCGCGCCGCGGTGGCCGAAGCCCACGGCGAATGAGCTTCGGGGGGAGGCGCGCGGGACGCGCGTGCCTCCCTCCGGCAGATCACCTGTTCCACCCACCCCCAGGAAGGGAGGTCACGCTATGCATGCACTGATCTCGCGTCTGGCCGACGCCTTCGCCATGCTCGGCGGAGTGATCCTCGCCGCCATCGTTCTGGTCACCACGACGAATACCGGCGCCTTCATCCTCGACCGCATCGTCGCCCCGCTCGGCCGCGACGTCGCCGGCCTTCCCGGCTACGAGGATTTCGTCAAGCTCGCCATTTCCGGCGCCGCGCTGATGTTCTTTCCCTATTGCCAGGCGAGCCGCGGCCATGTCGCCGTCGACCTCTTCGTCTCGAACGCGCCGCAGCGTGTCCGATGGGCGCTCGACCGGGCCTGGCTGCTGCTGACCGCCGCCGTCGCGCTGTTCCTCGCCTGGTGGATGGGCCAGGGCCTGCTGGAGGCGAAGGGCGACGCGGCCGAGGCGGGCGTGCTCGGCTGGCCGATCTGGCCCTTCTACATTCCCGGCATCGCCTCGCTCGTGCTCTGGGCGCTCACCTGCCTTTCCCAGATGATCGGAGACCACAACTATGCCTGATCCGATCACCATCGGCGTCCTCGGCCTCGTCGTCCTGTTCGGCCTTCTCATGCTGCGCATGCCCGTCGGCATCGCGATGATCCTCGTCGGGGTCGGCGGCACATGGGTGCTGTCGCATGCGGTTCCCTATGTGCGCTTCGTCCCCTACCTGCGGCAGTTCAAGTCGCTGCTGTGGGAGAATGTCGCCAATTACGACCTCTCGGTCGTCCCCCTCTTTGTCCTGATGGGCTATATCGCCGCCGAGGCGCGGCTGTCCTCGGACCTGTTCAAGGGGCTCGAGGCGCTGCTCTCGCGCCTGCGCGGCGGGGTCGCCATGGCCGCCGTCGCGGCCTGCGGCGGGTTCGGCGCGGTCTGCGGCTCCTCGCTCGCCACCGCCGCAACGATGGGCAAGGTCGCCCTGCCCGAGCTGAAGAAGCTCGGCTATCACGACCGCCTCTCCGCCGGCGCCCTCGCCGCGGGCGGCACGCTCGGCATCCTGATCCCGCCCTCCGTCGCGCTGGTGATCTATGCGATCATCGTCGAGGGCTCGATCCTGAGGATGTTCCAGGCCGCCGTGGTCCCCGGCCTTCTGGCGGTGTTCTCCTTCATCGCGGTGATCGCCATCCTCGTGCGCGTGCGCCCCGACCTCGCGCCCGAGCCGCGGCCGATGGCGCGCGCGGAACGCAATGCCGCGCTCAGGCGCCTGTTTCCGGTGATCGCCATCTTCGGCGCGATCATCCTCGGGCTCGGCTTCGGCCTCTTCACCCCCACGCCCGCCGCCTCCATCGGCGTGTTCCTCATCGCGCTCTACGGCTTCGTGCTGCGCGGGCTGACAGGCGAAGGGCTCAATTTCGCCGGGCTCGTCCGCGCGATCCGCGCCACCGCGATCACCTCGGGCATGATCTACCTCATCCTGTTCGGCGCGGAGGTGCTGAAGGGCTTCTTCACCCGCACCGGCCTGCCGCAGGCGCTGTCGGACTGGGCGCTCAATTCCGGGCTCGACCCGATGCTGGTGCTGATCGTGATGCTGATCGCCTTCGTCGTGCTCGGCTGCTTCATGGAGAGCCTCGCGATGATCCTCGTCGTCGTGCCCTTCTTCTGGCCGACGCTCGTGGCGCTCAACGGCGGCGAATTCGCCACCGCCGACACCGCCGCCTACGGCATGGACACCGAGAGCCTGAAGATCTGGTTCGGCATCCTCGCGCTGATCGTGGTGGAGCTCGGCCTCATCACCCCGCCCGTGGGCCTCAACGTCTTCATCATCTCCTCGCTCGCCAAGGGCACGAAGATGTCGACGGTCTTCCGCGGCGTCATGCCCTTCCTCGGCTCCGAAGTCATCCGCGTGGGTCTGATCCTGATGATCCCCGCGCTCACCCTCACCGTTCCGCGCCTCATCGGCGGCTGACCCCAGCACAGGAGACACGCTCATGTCCGACCTTCCCATCCTCATCGCCGGCGGCGGGATCGGCGGCCTCGCCGCCGCCTGCGGCCTTGCCCGCAAGGGGCGCCGCTCCATCGTCGTCGAACAGGCCGCGAAACTCGGAGAGATCGGCGCGGGCATCCAGATCGGGCCGAACGCCTTCCACTGTTTCGACTATCTCGGCGTCGGCGACGAGGCGCGCGAGAAGGCGGTCTATATCGACGCGCTGCGCCTGATGGACGCGCAGACCGCGGAGGACATCACCTCGATCCCCCTCGACCAGCCCTTCCGCGACGTCTTCGGCAATCCCTATGCGGTGGTGCACCGGGCCGACCTGCATGGCGTGCTGCTGAAATACTGCGAGGACAGCCCGCTCGTCGACATCCGCACCAGCCATGTCGTCGAAGGCTACGAGCAGGACGGCAGTTCGGTGACGCTCAAGGTGAAGGACCGCGATCCGATCCGGGGCGCCCTGCTCATCGGCGCGGAGGGGCTGCGCTCCCCGATCCGGCAACAGATGGTGGGCGACGGCGAGCCGCGGATCTCCGGCCACACGACCTATCGCTCGGTGATCCCGACCGAACAGATGCCCGAGGACCTGCGCTGGAACGCCGCGACGCTCTGGGCCGGGCCGAAATGCCACATCGTGCATTACCCGCTCAAGGGCTGGAAGGTGTTCAACCTTGTGGTGACCTATCACCGCGATGTGCAGGAGGCGATCTCCGGCCGCCCGGTGAGCAAGGAGGAGGTCGCGCAGGGCTTCGAGCACATCCATCCGAAGGCGCGCCAGATCATCGAACACGGCTCCGACTGGAAGCTCTGGGTGCTCTGCGACCGCGAGCCGATCTCCAACTGGGTCGACGGCCGCGTGGCGCTGCTGGGCGATGCCGCCCATCCGATGCTGCAATATTTCGCGCAAGGCGCCTGCATGGCGATGGAGGATGCGGTGGCGCTGTCGCATTGCCTCGAGCATCACGGCGAGGACATCGCAAACGCGCTCCAGATCTATCAGGAGATGCGCAAGGTCCGCACCGCCCGCGTGCAGATGAACTCGCGCCTGATCGGCGAATATATCTATCACCCGGACGACGCGAAGGCCGCCGTGCGCAACCATGTGATGCGCGGCATGAGCCCGCAGGACTGGTACCGGCAACTGTCGTGGATCTACGGCTCGACCGGGCTCGACGACAGCGGCGTCAGGGCCGCGGCAGAATGACATTTCCTCCCGAATACGAAAGGACCGATCTCATGAGCTATGTATTTCCGCCTGCGCTGCCTGCGAGCGTTGCGGTTGAGGGGGTGGACGAGCGTCTGCCTGTGCGGCGGATCTTCTGTGTTGGTCGCAATTATGCGGCGCATGCGCGGGAGATGGGGCGCGATCCGGACCGGGAGCCGCCGTTCTTCTTCACCAAGCCGGCGGATGCGGTGGTCGACAGCGGCGAGACCGTCGCCTATCCGCCGGAGACGGAGAACTTCCATTACGAGGCCGAGCTGGTCATCGCGATCGGCACCGGCGGGAAGGACATTGCGGAGGCCGACGCGCTGTCGCATGTCTGGGGCTATGCCATCGGCAACGACCTGACGCGGCGCGACCTTCAGCTCAAGGCGCGCGAACAGGGGCGGCCGTGGGACTGGGGCAAGGCCTTCGACCGCTCCGCCGTCATCGGCCCGGTGCATCCCGTGTCGCAGGTCGGCCATCCGGACACGGGGTCGATCCGGCTCACGGTGAACGGAGAGGTGAAACAGGACGCCGATCTCGCGGAGCTGATCTGGTCGGTGCCGGAGATCATCGCGATCCTGTCGCAGTCGATGACGCTCCAGCCGGGCGACCTGATCATGACCGGCACGCCCGCGGGCGTCGGGCCGCTGGTGCCGGGCGACACCTGCGTCGTGGAGATCGAAGGCCTGGGCAGGATCGAGACCCCGATCGGCCCGCGCGAAGACTGAGGAGCCTGAGGCGATGACGCTGAAGCTGCACAATTTCTTCCGCTCCTCCACCTCGACGCGGCTCAGGGCCGCGTTGAACCTCAAGGGGCTGGAATATGACTATATCCCCTATGTGCTGCGCGACGGGGAGACCCGCAGGCCGGACTACCTCGCGAAGAACCCGCAGGGTCTGGTGCCGACGCTCGAGACCGGGGAGGGCCGGTTCCTGACGCAGTCGCTCGCGATCATCGAATGGCTCGAGGAGACCCACCCCGAGCCGCCGCTCCTGCCCGCCGATCCCGACGGGCGGGCGCGGGTGCGGGCGCTGTCTTATATGATCGCCTGCGAGATCCACCCGCTCAACAACCTGCGCGTGCTGTTCCGGCTGCGCGACCAGTTCGGGGCCGACGAGGCGGCGCAGAAGGACTGGTTCACCCATTGGGTGACGCTGACCTTCGACGCGCTGGAAGCCGAGCTGTCGAGATCGCAGGACACCGGCACCTATTGCCATGGCGAGACGCCGGGCCTGGCCGATTGCTGCCTCTATGCGCAGGTCTGGAACAACCGCCGCTTCGGCATCCCGCTCGACACCTGGCCCACCCTCGCGCGCATCCAGGAGGCGCTCGAGCATTTGCCCGCCTTCACCAGGGCGGCCCCGCCCAATCAACCGGACGCCGCGTAAGGCGTTCCCTTCCCAAGGAGGCCCAGCCATGCTGACCGATACCCGCGACCACGACACCGTCGACCATGCGATGCAGCCCGAGGACACGCCCGAGCTGCGCGCGCTCTACAAGGGGTTCGAGGACGAAAGCCTGATCCCGCTCTGGACCCAGCTCGGCGACCTGATGCCGATCCATCCGAAATCGAAGGCGGTGCCGCATGTCTGGAAATGGTCCGCGCTGCTGCCGCTGGCGGAGAAGGCGGGCGAGCTGGTGCCGGTCGGCCGCGGCGGCGAGCGCCGGGCCATCGGGCTGGCCAATCCCGGCCTCGCGCCCCATGCCTATATCTCGCCGACGCTCTGGGCGGCGATCCAGTATCTCGGCCCGCGCGAGACCGCGCCCGAACACCGCCACAGCCAGAACGCCTTCCGCTTCGTCGTCGAGGGCGAGGGCGTCTGGACCGTGGTGAACGGCGATCCGGTGCGCATGAGCCGCGGCGATCTGTTGCTGACGCCGGGCTGGTGTTTCCACGGCCATCACAACGACACGGATCATCCGATGGCCTGGATCGACGGGCTCGACATTCCGTTCAGCCAGCAGATGGATGTGGGCTTCTTCGAATTCGGCTCGGACCGGGTGACGGATTACGCGACGCCGAACTTCTCGCGCGGCGAGCGGCTCTGGTGCCATCCCGGCCTGCGGCCGCTCTCGGGGCTGCAGGACACTGTCGCCTCGCCGATCGGCGCCTATCGCTGGGAGTTCACCGACCGGGCGCTGAGCGAACAGCTTTTGCTCGAGGACGAGGGCCAGCCCGCCACCGTCGCGCCCGGCCATGCCGCGATCCGTTACGTCAACCCGACCACCGGCGGCGACGTGATGCCGACGATCCGCTGCGAATTCCACCGGCTGCGCGCGGGGACCGAGACGGCGACGCGCAACGAGGTCGGCTCGACCGTGTTCCAGGTCTTCGAGGGCCGGGGCGCGGTGGTGCTGAACGGCGAGAGGACCCCGCTCGAGACGGGCGACATGTTCGTCGTGCCCTCCTGGGTGCCGTGGTCGTTGCAGGCGGAGACGCAGTTCGACCTGTTCCGCTTCTCGGACGCGCCGATCATGGAGGCGCTGTCCTTCATGCGCAGGAAGGTCGAGGGGCAGGTCTGATGGCCGCGGAAGACATGCCGGACGACACTGCGGGCGACCGCGACGGCGCGGCGCGGGCCGCGCTGAAGGCCCGCCAGGGCAAGGGCGCGCGCTACGACGCCGCCCGCGCCCCGGCGGAGGACCTGCTGCTGGCGCGCCGCGGCACGGCCTATTTCGCGCGCAAGCTGATGGAACTGCCGGATGCGGATCTCTCCGGGCCCTCGGCCCTGCCGGGGCTGACGCGCGCGCATGTCGTGGCCCGCGTGAGCTATGCCGCCCGCCACGAGGCGCTGGCGCTCGAGGCGCTGGCCGGGGGCGACGAGGGCAGCGGCGTGGGCGCGATCCCGCAGCTGCCCGAGGCCCTGCCCTCCCCCGATCTCGCCGCAACCCTGCCGGCGCGCGCGCTGCGGCACCTGTTCCACCATTCCGCGGTGCATCTCAACGTCTGCTGGCGCGACCTGACGGACGCGGACTGGGACCGCCAGATCACCCTGCCCGACGGCAGCATCACCACCCCCCGCACCCTGCCCCGCCGCCGCGCCCGACACATCTGGCAGGCCGCCATCGACCTCGCCAACGGCGCAAGACCACAAGACATCCCAAAACACCTCAGAAACGCCTGAAATCACGCGGCGGCGAAATCCACGCCGCCGGGGAGGTCGGAGGTGTCGAAGGCGCGCATCTGGTCCTCGGCCCAGAAGCGCACGTCCTGCTTGCGCACCATCTCCCGCGCGCGCTCCATGCGCCCGCGGCGTTCGGCCTCCGGCATCTCGAGCGCGAAGGCGATCGCCCCGTCCATCGACTTGTGCGAGAACGGGTTGGTGGGCACGGCGGAGGGAAGCTCCACCGCCGCCCCGGCGAATTCGGAGAGCACGAGCACCCCGTCGCCATCGGTGCGCGCGGCGCAATATTCCTTGCACACGAGGTTCATCCCGTCCGCGAGCGGCGTGATCCAGGCCACATCGGCGGCGCGGTAATAGGCCACGAGATCGACGAAGGGGATGGGCCGGGAAATCAGCGCCACGGGCTGCCATTCGAGCGAGCCGAAGCGGCCGTTCAGCATCCCCGCCTGGTGTTCGAGGGCGCGCTGGATCTCCTCATAGGCGGTCATGTTGCGGTTCGCGGCGACGGAGACGTGCATGAGCCGCACCTTGCCGCGCAGGTCGGGGCGGTTCTCCAGAAGGCGCTCGAAGCTCTGGAGCTGTTCGATCCCGCCCTTCGTGTAATCGGTGCGCCCGACGGAGAGGACGAGCTTGCAGCCGTTCAGCTCGCGCTCGATCTCCGCGACCTTCCTCGCGGTCGCCTCGCGCCCGGCCAGGCTTTCGATATAGTCGACATCGACGCCCACGGGGCTCGCCTGGAGCCGCACGGTGCGGCCCTCATAGGCCAGCTCGGTCACCACGGACTGCTCGGACAGGGCCGAGGTCTCCGCGTTCATCTCCGGTTTCACCTTCTCGCGCTTCTGCGTCTCGACCTCGAGCAGGGAGCGTGCGGCGGAGACGAAATTGTTCACGTAGCGCGGGATGTGGAAGCCGACGACGTCGCAGGCCAGCAGGCTTTGCAGGATCTCGCGGCGCCAGGGCAGCACGTTGAAGATATCGGCATTCGGGAAGGGCGTGTGGTGGAAGAAGGAGATCTTCACATCCGGGCGCAGCCGGCGCAGGTAGCCGGGCACGAGCCAGAGGTTGTAGTCGTGGATCCACACCACGGCCCCCTCGGCGGCCTCGGCGGCGGCGGCCTCGGCGAAGGCCCAGTTCACCTCGCGGAAGGTCGGCCAGTCGACCGGGTCATAGTTGTAGCGTTCCTTGAACCCGTGCAGCACCGGCCAGAACGCCTCCTTGGAGGAGACGTGGTAGAAGCTCGACACCTGCTCCCTGGTCAGCGGCAGGCGCGAGACGTTGTAGGTGCCATAGGCGTCGTCGATCTCCACCACCCGCTCGAAATCGGGATTGGCGGGATCCTCGGCCTCCTTCCAGGCGATCCAGGCGCCGCGCTCGAACTTGCCGAAGAAGCTCTTCAGCGTCGGCACGATGCCGTTCGGGCTCTTGTTTTCGCGGTATTCGATCTTTCCGTCGACCTCGACTTCCTCATAGGGCTGACGGTGATAGACGATGACGAGATTGGAGGACATGGGATCAGTCTCCTTTCGGTGTGTCGTGCAGGGAAAAGGCGTCGACGGCCTCGAGGATGCCGGCGGCGCCATGGGCGGAGGCGCGGTAGATGCGGTCCTGGTCGCCCTCATGCGCATCGAGCCGCTCGCAGAGCGGGCGCTCGGAATTGCCCACGGCCACGGCGGGCAGGCCGGAGATCAGCATCGACAGGTCGTTGAGCGTGTCGCCCGCGCAGAGCACCCGCGCCTCCGGGATGCCGAGATGGTCGACGAGCCGCCGGATCGACGGCCCCTTGGAAACGCCCTTCGGCAGCACGTCGAAGAAGCGGTTGTCGGAAATGAGCCAGTCGAGGCCCATGTCCGCCACCTTGTCCTTCGCGCCCGCATCGAAGCTTTCGGCGTCGAGGTCGTAGCTCACCCGGTAGCGGAAGGGCGTCGGCTGGAGCGTGAGGCCGGGATGGCCGTCGAGCGCCTCGCGCACCGCCGCGCCGGCGTCCTTCCAGCGCGAGGAGATATCGGCCTCGAGCTCCGGGATCGGCTCCACATGACCGTCCCCGCGCACATGGGCGATGGTGGTGCCGACGTCGCCCACCACGTATTCGGGCCAGGGCAGCCCGCGTTCCCGGCACATCTGCATGATGAATTCCGGGTCGCGCCCGGTGACGAAGATCAGCCCGATCGTGTCGCGGTTCGCCTCGATCCAGTCGTAGAGGCGGCGGCGGTCGGCCTCCGTGCCGCCGAGGAACGTGCCGTCGAGATCGGTGGCGAGGGTGAAGCGCCGGTCGGCGATGACCGGGCGCGGGGAGGCGTGGACGTTCATGGGGTTCTGTCTCCGAATTGCAGCGGAAGGTCGGGGAAGGGATGATCGAGCGAGAGATCGAGCGCGGCGGGCTCCGCCTCGATCGGACGGGCCCAGAGCGCGGTGAAGGCCGCGCGCAGGTCGGCGCCCTTGTGGAGCACGGAATGCACGGTCTCGCAGATCGGCATGGGCACGCCGATGCGATGCGCCAGATCGGTGACGGAGACCGCGTTCACCTCGCCCTCCACGACGACGGGGCGGCCCTCGAAACAGGAGGGGCGCGGGATGCCCTGGCCGAGCTGGAAGCCCAGCGACATGTTGCGCGAGGTGGTGGAGGAACAGGTGAGGGTGAGATCGCCCGCCCCGGAAAGGCCGGTGACCGTCTCCCGCCGCCCGCCGAGCGCCTGGGCGAGCAGCTTCATCTCGTCCGTGCCGCGGGTGATGAGGGCGGCGCGGGTGTTCTCGGCAAAGCCCGCGCCCGACATCATCCCGCAGGCGATGGCGATCACGTTCTTGACCGCGCCGCCGACCTCGACGCCGACGAGATCGTCGGAGACATAGGGCCGGAAGCCACCGCCGGAGAGCGACAGCGCAAGCCGCGCCGCCGGGCTGTTGCGCGGTTCGAGCCGGTCGGCATAGGTGAAGGGAAAGGCGACGGTCGCCGCCGTCGGGTGGTCGAGCGCGGTCTCCCGCGCGAAGGTCGGGCCGGAGACCGCGCCGACCGGATGGCCGGGCAGTTCCTCGGCCACCACCTCCGACAGCAGGTAGCCGGTGCGCTTCTCCACGCCCTTGCAGGCAAGGGCGATGGGAATGCCTGCGGGGATGTGCGGGGCGATGGCCTGGCTCATCTGCCGCAGGGTCGAGGAGGGTGTCACGATCAGCACCGCCTCCGCGCCCTCGAGCGCGGCGGCGAGATCGGAGGTGGCGCCCAGCGCGGGCGGCAGGTCGACACCGGGCAGATAGTCGTCATTCCGGTGATCGGCGTTGATCGCGTTCGCAAGGTCCGGGCGGCGCGCCCAGAGGCGCACATGGCGTCCGTTGCGCGCGAGGACGGTCGCGAGAGCGGTGCCCCAACTGCCGGCGCCGAGAACGGCGAGGCGGGCATAGGGCTCGGGCGGGGTCTGTGTGGCAGAATCCTTGATGGGGAGCTCCTTTTGGGTGCTCTGTGTCACTGTCTCACTTTGATCAATGCGCGCCCGGCGAATGGGTTCCATTCGCGCGGCACGGGTATGGTCTGAGCCTGTCCGGTCCACCCGAGAGGGGGCGTGGCGGAGGCAATGCGCTCGACGGGTTGGCTCGCGAGAACCAAGGGGTCTGCCGCGGTGACCCGAGGTCAATATAGGTGCCCGCCCCCCGAATTGGAAGACATATCGCCCGATTGGGCTCCCGACGCCTGGCCGCATGCGCAAAAAACAGGCGGCATCCGAGGGGGTCGACGCCGCGCACCCGGCGGATGATGCGGCAGGCCCCTCCCGTCGACGTGGACGCGGGAGGCGCTCCGGTCCGAGGGGGGCGCGGGGCGGAGGCCGGAACGGCAAGGCGCCGGCGCGGTCGGGCGGCGGAGCCGGGGCGGGATCGGGCGGGGACACCCCGCCGCGTCGGTCCGGGTCACGGTGCCGCAACCGCTCCCTCCGGCGCGACTTGCCGGAAGGCCCCACCCCAACGAATGGCGGGGAATGGCCGGCGTCCGGGCCGCGAGAGGCAGGGCGTCGGATGTTCGCTCCCTCCTGCCCGGCGGGCAAAGGGCAGAGGTCAGACCGACAAGGCGGGAGCGCGCGGCCGGCGGCAATGACGCCCACGCGCCGTCCGGTCGCGGCGCCCGGCGGCCGGAGGGTCAGCCTCCCCGCCGGAACCGGAAGGTACAGCGGTCGGGCGGCGCAGGCCTTCTGCCCGTCCGGACAGCCCCTCCAGGTGCCGAGGTTGATCGCCACGACAACCGCCGCCAACGGCAAGCCCGGATTGATGCCGGAGGTGACGGCCGCGTGCAGGCCGAGGGCCGGCGGGATCGGGTTCCCGCACCCCTGCTGATGCGGCCGTCGCAGGTGCGTTCGCCGAGATCCGATCCCTCCCCGACAGGTCGCCTCCGGGCCGGGAAGGCGCGTGTGTCCTCGCCCCGTCCCGCCCGTCTCCGCGGGGGTGCGGAGACGGCGGCCCGCCTGCTAGAGCGCGTGCGCCCGTGCGGTGGCCGCCACCAGCTCCGGCAGGTCCGCGAAATGGTCGAACACCGCCTCGGCGCGCAGCTCGGGGATCTCCGCCTTGCGATAGCCATGGGCGTAGAGCAGGAAGGGCACCCCCGCCGCATGGGCGGTCTCCGCGTCGATCTCGCTGTCGCCGACGAAGAGGCGCAGCCCGCCGCCCAGCGCGGCGAAGCCGTCGTGGAGCATCGTCGGGTCGGGCTTGCGCGTCGCCAGGCTGTCGCCCCCCAGCACGGTGTCGAAGACGTGCGACAGGCCGAGATGGTCGAGCACCGCGCAGGCCGGACGCCAGGGCTTGTTCGTCGCGACGCCGAGGCGATGACCGGCCCCCTTGAGCGCCTCCAGCGCCTCGGGCACACCGGGCCAGGGACGGGTCAGGTCAACCGCCGTCTCGTAGCCGTCGAGGAAGGCGCGGTAGAGCCGGTCCTGTTCGCTGTCCGGGATGCCGCAGGCCGCGCGCATCCGGCGCACGAAGACCGGCGCGCCGCTGCCGACGAAGTCGCGCGCCTGCTCGAGGGTGATCGGGGCGCAGCCCTCGCCCGCGAGGACCCGGTTCGCGAGGGCCCGGAGGTCGGGCACGCTGTCGATCAGCGTGCCGTCGAGGTCAAAGAGGATGCGCATGGCTCACGCGTCCTCGACGACGAGCTGTTTCTGGCGCCCCAGCCCCTCGATGCCGAGTTCCACCACATCGCCCGCGCGCAGGAAACGCGGCGGCGTCATCCCCATGCCGACGCCCGCGGGCGTGCCGGTGGAAATCACGTCGCCCGGTCGGAGCGTGAAGAACTGCGACAGGTAGGAGACGAGGAAGGGCACCTTGTAGATCATGTCCGCGGTGGAGCCGTCCTGCATGCGCTCGCCGTTGACGTCGAGCCACATGGGAAGGGCGTTCAGGTCCGCGATCTCGTCGAGGGTCACGAGCCAGGGCCCGAGCGGGCCGAAATTGTCCGACGACTTGCCCTTGGACCATTGTCCCTGGCGCTCGGTCTGGAAACTGCGTTCGGAGACGTCGTTGGCGAGGCAGACCCCCGCCACATGTTCCATCGCGCGCTCTTCGGACACGTATTTCGCGGGCTTTCCGATCACCACGGCGAGCTCCACCTCCCAGTCGGTCTTCTCCGAACCGCGGGGCAGGATGATCGGGTCGTCCGGGCCGCAAATCGCGGAGGTGAACTTCGCGAAGATCACCGGCTCGGGCGGCGGGGACATCCCGCTTTCGGCGGCATGGTCGGCATAGTTGAGCCCGATGCAGATGAACTTGCCGACATTGCCGACGCAGGGACCGAGCCGCGGCGTGTCGGGCACGAGCGGCAGGCTGTCGGGCGAGAGCCGCTTGAGATCGCCGAGCCGGGCCAGCGCGCCGCCGGCAATATCGGTGACGTGATCCGTCAGGTCGCGCAGGTTGCCGCGCGCGTCGATCAGGCCGGGCCGTTCGGCGCCGGGTTCTCCGTATCGCACCAGTTTCATGTCGCTCTCCTGTGCTTGCTGAGCATGGTCTACCTGACGCGCGCGGCGACGCGGTCCATCACCGCCTCGACCCGCGCGCGCGCCGCCTCCGCGCTGTCCGCCTGGGCGTAGACACGGAATTCCGGGGCGTTGCCGGAGGGGCGCAGATGGGTGACGGAGCCGTCCGCGAAATCGAGCCGCAGCCCGTCGGTGAGATCCACCCCCGCGATCGGCCCCTCGGCGGCGAAGAACGCCTCGCGCGCCCCCGCCTCCGCGACGAGATCCGCGAGAAAGCCCGCGGCCTTGTCGCGGTCGATCTCCTTCACCCGGTCGGCGGCGGTGAAACAGGGCGGCAGTTCGGCCACGAGATCCGCCACCGACCCGCCCGCCGCCTGCGCCGCCGCGAGCGGGGCGATGACCGGCAGCAGGCAGTCACGGGTCATCAGCGGGGCGAGCGGCCCGGCGAGGCCGGCCGCGAAGCCGAGAAGGAACCCGCCATTCGCCTCGAAGCCGACCACCCGCGCCTCCGGGTCCTCCGTGAGCACCTGCTCCATCTCCGCGATGACGAAGGGGGAGCCGATCCGGGTGAGGCGCACCGCGTCGAAGTCCGGGATGCGCCGCACCATGTCGTTGGAGGAGACCGGCGTGCAGACGATCCTTGCCCCGAGATGCCGCGCCGTGAGCACGCCGAGCACATCGCCGGGGATCACCGTGCCCGCCGCATCGGTCAGCATCGGCCGGTCGGCATCGCCGTCCGTCGACACCACCGCGTCAAGCCCGTGGCGCGCGCACCAGTCGCGCAGCATCGCGCGGGTGTCGGCGTCCACGGCCTCCGTGTCCACGGGCACGAACGCCTCCGAATGGGCGAGCGGGACGGTCCTGGCGCCCAGCGCCTCGAAGGTCTCCGTCATCACGTCACGCGCCACCGAGGAATGGCGGTAGACACCAAGGGTGAGACCCGCGAGCGCCTCCGGGCCGAAGGCCGCGACATAGCGGTCGCGGTAGCGCGCGTTCACCGTCCCGTCGCGCGCGAGCCGCCCCTGCCCCGCCCCTGCGGTCGCCGGAGCGAACCCCTCCTGCGTCGCGCGGGCGGCGAGGATGCGCGCCTCGTCCGCCTTCGACACCTCGCCGGTCGGCAGGTAGAACTTGAGCCCGTTGCGGTCGGCGGGAATATGGCTTCCGGTGACCATGATCGCCGCCGCCCCCGCCGCCATCGCCGCCATGGCGAGCGCCGGGGTCGGCACCGCCCCACAATCGACGCAGGCGAGCCCCGCGCCGCGCACCGCCGCGATCACGCTCCCGGCGATGTCCGGCGAGGAGGGCCGCAGGTCGCGTCCGACATAGACCGTTCCGCCATGCGGGCAGCTTGCCAGGAAGGCACGGGTATAGCCCGCAACCAGGTCGGGCGTCAGGTCGGTGACGAGGCCGCGCAGGCCGCTCGTGCCGAAGGATGGGGACATCTCTCTCTCCGCTGTTGTCGCGTGCGATCGGCCCCATAGTGCACGGCTGGCATCCGGGTTCAACGCCCAAGCCGGGACGGCGGCGGGTTCGTCGCATCCCCGCCGGGTCCGGAGGCCGGCCGCCGGGCGGGACAGGAAGCGTTAGACTTCACGCGCCCGGCGCCTATCATGAGGTCCGACGCGCCCGAGGCGGCGCAGGCGGAACCACCGGGAAAGGCGCAAGACATGTCCGAGAGCTTCACCGCAATGATGATCACCGATGCAGGCGAGCACCGGACCGAGGCCGCCTTCCGCCCCCTGACGCGCGAGGAGCTTCCCGACCTGCCGGTGCTGGTGGAGATCAGCCACTCGACCGTGAACTACAAGGACGGGCTCGCCCTCACCGGCAAGGGCCGGATCGCGCGGCGGCTGCCGATGGTGGCGGGGATCGACCTTGCCGGCACGGTGGTGGAGAGCGCGTCCGACGCATGGGCGCCGGGCGATGAGGTGATCCTGAACGGCTGGGGCCTGTCGGAGACGGAATGGGGCAGCTACACGAAATACCAGCGGGTGAAGCCGGACTGGCTGCTGCGCCGGCCGGAGGCGTTCAGCGCCGAACAGGCGATGGCGATCGGCACGGCGGGCTACACCGCGGCGCTTTGCGTCGACGCCCTGCTCGGCTGGGGCGCGATCGCGGCGGAGGGGCCCGATGTGCTCGTGACCGGCGCGGCGGGCGGCGTCGGCTCCGTCGCCGTGGCGCTCCTCGCCGCCCTGGGCTATCCGGTCGCCGCCTCCACCGGGCGCGAGGAGACGCAGGACTACCTGTCCCGGCTCGGCGCGCGGAGCTTCGTGGCGCGCGCCGATCTGTCGGAGCCGGGAAAGCCGCTTCAGGAGGAGCGCTGGTCCGGCGCGGTGGATGTGGTCGGCTCGCACACGCTGGCCAATGTGCTGGCGCAGACCTGCTACGGCGGCGCGGTCACGGCCTGCGGGCTGGCGGGCGGGGCAGACCTTCCGGCGACGGTGATGCCGCATATCCTGCGCGGCGTCGCGCTGCTGGGCGTCGATTCGGTGATGGCCCCGCAGGACAAGCGCGCGGCGGCCTGGGACCTGCTCGCCCGCCATCTAGACAAGGGCCTCCTGTCGGAGATGTATACGGTCCATCCGATGTCCGACCTGCCCGATCTCGCGCGCGACATCCTCGCCGGCCGGATCCGTGGGCGCGTGGTGGTGGAGATCGGCTGACGCCGCGGCGGGCGTGACGGCGTCCCGCGACGGGGAAGACCCCGGACCGGACCGCGCGGGCGTGACGATGCGGGACAGCCCGTCGATGACGCAGCCCGGCACGGGATGGAACGGCACCAGGGGCGCGGTCAGCGCGAAGGGGCTTCGACCGCCTGGACGCTGTCGGGGAAGGGACCGCCGAGCGTTGGCCTACGCCGGAAAGAGCCCGCCGGTGAGCTTGCGCAGCCGACCCCGCGTGAGCGGACAGCCACAGGGCGAGCGCCGAGCCCGCGGCGGCCGCCTCGGTCACGGCGGCGAAACCCGTCGGCATCGAGCCCTCTCGCGGAGGAGGAGCAGGCGCGGGCGTTCCGGCCAAAGGACCGGACCGACGGCCTTGCCGCGACGGAGGAGGCGCTCGGGGACGGAACGGAGGCGGCTGGCGCCCCAGGCAGGACAGGGCCGCAGCCCCCCGATCCGGCATTGGAAAGCGCCGGCATTCGCCTTATCCTTCTCCCATGCCGAGCGGTTTCCACGAGAGCTTTCCCCTGCGCCCCGGCCGCGTCCACGAGGTCTGCGGCCCCGGCGCGATGGCCTTTGCCCTGCTCGCCGCCCCGGCGCAGGGGACCGTGGTCTGGCTGCGCGAGGCCTGGATGGCGGAGGGGCTGATGCCCCTGGGGATCGCGCCCTTCCTCGATCCCTCGCGGCTCCTCGTCGCCCGGCCGAAGGACCAGACCGACAGCCTTGCCGCCGCGGAGGAGGCGCTCAGGGACGGGGCGGTTCCCTTCGTCGTGGCGGACCTCACCCGTCCCCTCGACCTGCGCGAGGGGCGGCGGCTGCAACTTGCCGCGAAGGCCGGCGGCACAACCGGGCTCTGCATCATCCCCGAGGGCATGGGATCGAATGCCGCCGAAACGCGATGGCGTGCCACGCCCGTTCACGATCCCGACAGGGAGGACTCGACTCTGATGCGCTGGGAAATTATCAAGAACAAATCAGGAACATTCGGAGCCTGGCATGTTCGGTGGGCCTCAGAAACGCGTCGTCTCCATGTGGTTTCCCCGGCTCCCCAGTGAGCGGGTTCTGCGCGCACGCCCTGTGGAGGGGCCCTTTGCCCTCACGCTCAGGACCGGCAATGCCGACCGCCTCTACTGCCTCAACGCCGAAGCCGAGCGGCAGGGACTCCACCGCGGCATGTCCTGGTCCGATGCCCGCGCCTTCTGCCCCGACCTGCTCAGCGCCCCGGCCCGGCCGGATCTCGACGCGCGCTTCCTCTCCGCCCTGCACCGCTGGGCCACGCGCTACTGTCCCTGGGTCGCCCGCGACGGGGAGGATGCGCTGGTGCTCGATGTCACCGGCTCGACCCATCTGTGGGGCGGAGAGGCCGCGATGCTCGGGGACATGCGTGACCGGGCGGCGCGGGCGGGGCTGACCCTGCGGCTCGGCTGCGGCCCGACGCGCACCGCGGCGGGCGCGGTCGCGCGCTACGGGGAAGGGCCGGACGACGACCCGCGGCAGCTTCCGGTGGCCGCCCTGCGCCCCGATCCGGACATCGTCGTCGCGCTCCAGCGATCCGGCCTGCGCACCATCGCGGACCTCGCCGGGACGCCCCGCGCGCCGCTCGCGCGCCGGTTCGGACCGGAGCTGCTGACCCGGCTCGACCAGGCGCTCGGCCACCATCCCGATCCGATCGCCCCGGAGGCCGACCCGCCCCGCTACGGGCTGCGCATGTCCCTGCCCGAGCCGATCGGGCTCGTCGAGGACGTCATGGGCGTGACCGCGCGGCTGCTCGACCCGCTCTGCGACCGGCTCAAGGCGCATGAGATGGGCGCGCGCAAGCTCACCCTCACGCTGCGGCGTGTCGACCGGGGCAGCCAGCAGGTCGAGCTGCGCCTTGCCGCCCCGATGCGCGATGCGCAGCGGATCCTGCCCCTGTTCGAACGCGGCGTGGGCGAGGTGGAGGCGGGGTTCGGCATCGACCAGGTCCGGCTCGAGGCGACCCTCGTCGAGCCGCTGCCCGTCCGGCAGACCGGCCTCTCCGCCGCCCGCTCCGCCCCCGACCGGCTCGACGATCTCATCACCCGGATCGGCACGCGGATCGGGCTGGAGAACGTCCAGCGCTTCCTGCCCGCCGACAGCCATATCCCCGAGCGTGCCTTCGTCATCGCCCCCGCCGCCTTCACCGCGCCCGGCGGCGGCTGGTCCTGTCCGCGCCCGCGCCCCCTCCGCCTCTTCCCGCCCGAACCCGTCGCAGGCTCGGGCAGCCATCCGCCCGCCCGCCTGCGCTGGCGGCGCATGTCGCTGACCACCGCGCGCGCCACCGGCCCCGAACGCATCGCCCCGGAATGGTGGCTCGAGGACGAGGGCTGGCGCTCGGGCCTGCGGGATTACTGGAAGGTCGACACGCGGGAGGGCCGCCGCCTCTGGCTGTTCCATACGCCGCAGGATCCCGGCTGGTTCGTGCAGGGGGAATTCGCATGAGCTATGCGGAACTCTGCGTGACCTCGAATTTCACCTTCCTGACCGGCGCCTCCCATCCCGAGGAACTGATGCTGCGCGCCACGGAGCTGGGCCTCGAGGCGATCGCGATCACCGACCGCAATTCGCTTGCCGGGGTGGTGCGGGCCTGGTCCGCGCTCAAGTCGCTGCGCAGGGAGATCGAGGAGGCGGCGCGCCTGCCCTCCCCCGCCCCGGCCGGCGCGCAGGCGCGGCCGGATGTCCCGGATGCCGGTGTGCCGGGGGAGGCGCCCCTTGCGGACATGCCGCGCCTGCCGAAGCTGATCGTCGGCTGCCGCCTGGTCCTGCGCGACTGCCCGGTGGAATGGATCGCGCTTCCGACCGATCGGCCCGCCTATCACCGGCTCGCGCGCCTCCTGACGCGGGGCAAGAGGCGGGCGGAGAAGGGCGGGTGCCATCTCGATCTGCACGATCTCGAGGAGGGCTGCCGGGGCATGATCCTCATCGCCCTGCCGCCGCGGGAACCCGACCGGGCACGCGGCCCCCTCGAACGGCTCCGGAGGCGCTATCCGGGCCATGTCTTTCTCGGCGCGGCGCCGCGCTACGACGGGTCCGACCAGGCCTGGTTCAACGCCTGCGCGGGGGTGGCGCTCGCGGCCTGCGCGCCGATGGTGGCGGTGGGCGACGTGCTCATGCACCGGGGCGCGCGCCGCCAGCTCGCGGATGTCCTGACCTGCCTGCGCGAGGGGATCACCATAGACCGGATCGGGCGGAAGGCCCTGCCCAATGCCGAGCGCCGGCTCAAGGGCGCTGCCGACATGGCGCGCCTCTACCGCCACCACCCCGCCGCCCTGCGCCGGACGCTGGAGATCACCGCGCGGTGCAGTTTCGACCTGTCGGAACTCAGCTATGAATATCCCGACGAGATCTCGCAGGGAGAAAGCCCGCAGGCCCGTCTCGAACGGCTCGCCCGCGAGGGGCTCGCGCGCCGCTATCCCGACGGCCCGCCGGACCGCGTGCCGGGGCTGGTGGACAAGGAGCTGGGGCTGGTCGCGGAACTCGGCTATGCCGCCTATTTCCTCACCGTCCACGACATCGTCCATGAGGCCCGGTCCCGCGGCATCCTGTGCCAGGGGCGCGGCTCGGCGGCCAATTCGATCCTCTGTTACCTGCTGGGCATCACGGATGTCTCCCCCGACATGATCGGCATGGTCTTCGAGCGGTTCATCTCCCGCCATCGCGGCGAGCCGCCCGATATCGACGTGGATTTCGAACACGAGCGGCGCGAGGAGATCATCCAGTGGATCTACGGGAAATACGGGCGCGAGCGGGCGGGTCTCTGCGCCACCGTGATCCATTTCCGCTCGCGCGCCGCCATCCGGGAAGTGGGCAAGGTGATGGGGCTTTCCCAGGACGTGACCGCCGCCCTTTCGGGACAGATCTGGGGCCAGACGAACGGGGGCACGAGTCTCGAGCGGGTGCGCGAGCTTGGCCTCGATCCGAAGGACCGGCGCCTGGCCCAGACGGTCCGGCTGATCCGCGAGATCATCGGCTTCCCGCGCCACCTGTCGCAACATGTCGGCGGGTTCGTCATCACGCGCGGACGGCTCGACGAGCTGTGCCCGATCGAGAACGCGGCGATGGAGGGCCGCACGGTGATCGAATGGGACAAGGACGACATCGACGCCCTGGGCATCCTCAAGGTCGATGTGCTCTCGCTCGGCATGCTCACCTGCCTGCGCAAGAGTTTCGAGCTCCTGGAGGCGCATGAACGGACGCCGCTCAGCCTCGACTCCGTGCCGCAGGAGGATGCGGAGACCTATGCCATGCTCCAAAGGGCCGATGCGGTGGGCGTGTTCCAGGTCGAAAGCCGGGCGCAGATGAACTTCCTGCCCCGGATGAAGCCGCGGACCTTCTACGATCTCGTCATCGAGGTCGCCATCGTCCGGCCCGGCCCGATCCAGGGCGGCATGGTGAAACCCTATATCCGCCGCCGCCAGGGGCTCGAGGAGCCCATTCCCTTCGGTCCGGCGCTTGCGAAGGTGACGGAAAAGACCCTTGGCGTGCCGCTGTTCCAGGAACAGGCGATGCAGATCGCCATCGTGGGCGCGGGATATTCGGCCGAGGAGGCCGACCAGCTGCGCCGCTCGCTCGCCTCCTTCCGGCGCATGGGCACGATCGGCCAGCATCGCGCGCGCTTCTTGCGCGGGATGAGGACCAACGGCTATTCCGAGGAGGTGGCCGCCGCCTGTTTCTCCCAGATCGAGGGCTTCGCCGATTACGGCTTTCCCGAAAGCCATGCGGCGGCCTTCGCCATGCTCACCTATGTCTCATCCTGGCTCAAATGCCATCACCCGGCGGTCTTCGCCTGCGCCCTGCTGAATTCCCAGCCGATGGGATTCTACGCCCCCGCCCAGATCGTGCGGGACGTGCGGGCGCACGGGGTGGAGGTGCGCCCGGTCTGCGTCAACACGAGCCTGTGGGACAATACGCTGGAGCGCCGTGCCGACGGCACCCTCGCGCTCCGGCTCGGCTTCCGCCAGATCAAGGGGTTTCGCGAGGAGGATGCCGGCTGGATCGTGGCGGCGCGCGGCAACGGCTATCCCGATCCCGAAAGCGTCTGGCTCAGGGCGGGCGTCACGCCCCCGGTGCTCGAGCGGGTCGCGGAGGCCGACGCCTTCAGCGGCATGGGCCTGACGCGGCGCGATGCGCTCTGGGCGGTGCGGGCGATCCGGGCGCCGGCGCCCCTGCCGCTGTTTTCCGATCCGCTCGACGGCGAGGGCCTGCGCGAACCGGCGGTGCGGCTCCCGCCCATGCACCTGGGCGAGGAGGTGGTCGAGGATTACATCGCCACCCGGCTCACGCTGCGCGCCCATCCCATGGAACTTCTGCGGCCCGCCCTGCCCGGCCTCACGCCGCATGACCGCCTGACGGTGGTGCCGCCCGGCCGTACCACCGTCTGCGGCCTCGTCATCACCCGGCAGCGCCCCGGCACCGCCTCCGGCGTGATCTTTCTCACGCTCGAGGACGAGACCGGCGTCTCCAACGTCGTCGTCTGGCCGAAGATCTACGAACGCTACCGCCGCACGGTCATGGGCGGGCGCCTGTTGCGGGTCACCGGACGGCTCGAACGGGAGGGCATCGTCGTCCACCTCATCGCGGATCATGTCGAGGATCTGTCGCACAGGCTCTCCGAACTGGGCCACCCGCTCGACGAGGCGATCGGGATCCCCCGCCCCCAGGCCGACGACGCTCCGCGCCCGCTCCGCCCCAAACCTTCGGCCCGCCACCCGCGCGAACAGGCCAAACGCCTCTTCCCGAGCCGGGATTTTCATTGACGGCGAGCGATGCAGCCCCGGCCGCGGCGATCCCGCCAGCGCGCCGCACGTCACCGGCACCGCCAGCCGGCCCGCGGCCGCGGCCGCGAGACCGCAAACGTCTACATGGGCCTTCCGAAGGGTCTCCGACGTGCTGCACATGCCGGACCGGATGCCGCGAAAGGCCGATTTCCTCGTCGTGCTCCTCAGCACCCCACAGCGCCACCGGCCGGATCGACGAGACCGCCCTGCCCGCCGCCCTGCCCGATGCCGCGGCGATCCCGCCAGCGCGACGTCCCCAAGCGTCACGACAGCCCGCGTTGAGAGGGCCTCGCGATTCGAGAAACTGCTCCGCGCCGCGACGCAGGAGGGCATTCCCGAGGAAGAAGATCCTTCGGGACCGGCTTCGGGGGGGAAGCGGACCACTTTCTCTCTGCCCTTCAGGAGATCAGAACAGGCGTTCTGAATAATACACGATGAAACCGATAGACTTTTGGGGAGGCTGGGAGTTCCTTTTGCCCGAAAGACCACGGAGTTGTCCCATGAAATTCACCGGCCTCAAGGCGCTCGCCACCGTCTCAGCCCTGCTCCTGACGGCTCATGCCGCTGCTGCGGAGGAATTGAAGCAGATCACCGTCGCCTGGAGCAAGATCGTTCCCGAAACTGTCCTTGCCAAGGAGCGGGGCTGGGTGGAAGAGGCCGTGGCCCCCTATGAAGTGGAGGTGAAATGGGTCGAGTCCCTCGGGTCGAACAAGACCGTGGAATTCCTGCGCGGCGAAAGTCTCGATGTCGGCACACTCAGTCTAGCCTCGGCCTTTCTGGCCCGCGCCAATGGCACGCCGATCCGGTATGTCTACTGGACGGCGCGCGATGCGACCGGCGCTCCCCTGCTCGTGGCAAAAGATTCCGAGATCACCAGCTATGAGGATCTGAAGGGCAAGAAGATCGCCGCCACTCCCGGCACCGGCCCGCATGTCGCGCTGCTGGCCGGACTGAAGAAGCACGGTTTGTCCGAGACGGATGTCGAGGTGGTCTCCCTGCCCCACAGCCAGGGCCGTCTCGCGCTCGCGACCGGTCGTGTCGATGCCTGGTCGGGACTTGAACCCGACTGGTCCATCGCCGAGATCGAAACCGGCGCCACGGTGCTTTATGCCGATCCGGAACTGGCTGGCGGGGGCGGCATCGCCATTCGCGACGACATCCTCGAGGACCATCCCGAGATCGTGGCGGCCGTGTTGTCGGGCTATGACCGGGCACGTCAATACACGCTGGACAACCTGGACGCCTCCATCGAGGATTTCGCAAAGACCTCGGGTGTCAGCCTCGAGGTCGCGGCCAGCGTGGTCCGCCGCAACGACATCACGCGCCCGGCCCTGATCCCGGAAGATCGCCAGGCGCTGATCAACTGGGGCAACATCTACAACGATCTGGGGTCGATCCCTGCCGATACCGATGTCGCTGCGGTGGTGGATGCCGTGCTCGATTACGACGTCTTCAGGCCCGAAGGATCCCAAAGATGAGCCTTCGGGAGGAAGCGGCCGCAATCCGGACCGGCTTCCTGCGGGACCGGAAGCTGCCCGATCCGGGCGTGCTGTGGAAAGGGCTTGCGCCCTTTCTCCTGCCGCTGGCGATCCTGGCGTTGTGGCAGTCGGCAAGCGTATGGCACTGGATCAACCCGCTGTTTCTGCCCTCGCCCTTGCAGGTGGCGGAGGTCCTGTGGCGCTTCTTCTCCGAAGGCACCATCTGGCGCCATCTCGGGATTTCGGTGCAACGGGTATTCCTCGGCTTCGGCTATGGTGTCGCCGTGGCGGTGCTGCTGGGGGCGGTTACCGGCTATTCCGCCTTCTGGAGGCGACTGATAGATCCGATGATCCACGGGCTGAGGACCATTCCGGGCCTCGCCTGGATCCCGATGTTCATCCTGTGGTTCGGGATCGACGAGACCTCCAAGGTCGCGCTGATCGCCAAGGCCGCCTTTTTCCCGACATATCTGAACTTCATGTCCGGCATCGTGAATGCCGACCGCCGCCTGATCGAGGTGGGCCAGGTCTATCGCATGACCAATGCCCAACTGGTGCGCCGCATCCTCCTTCCGACGGCAATGCCCTACCTGTTCGTGGGTCTGCGCCAGTCGATGGGCGTGGCATGGCTGGTCGTCGTGGCCGCCGAGATGATGGGGGCAAGTTCCGGCATCGGGTATCTGCTGCTCGACGGCGAGATGACCGGCCGCCCGCAGATCGTCGTCGCCTGCATGATCATCTTCGCGCTTTGCGGCAAGGCCACCGACATGGCGATCACCGGCATCTCGCGGCGCCTGCTGTCCTGGCAAGATACCCACGAAAGGGCCGCCTGATGATCACCACACGGCATCTCGTGAAGGAGTTCGGGCCCTTCCACGCGCTCGGTCCGCTGGATCTGACGATCGGGACCGAGCAGATCGTCGCTGTCCTCGGACCCTCCGGCTGCGGCAAGAGCACGCTGCTGCGACTGCTGGCGGGGCTGGAAACGCCCAGCCGGGGCACGATGTCGCTGGACGGCTCCGCGATCGAGGGCCCGCAGGAAAAGATCGGTGTGGCCTTCCAGGATCCGCGGCTGATGCCCTGGCTGACCGTGCGCGAAAACATCGCGCTCGGCATCTGGGACTGGCCGCGCGATCGCATCGGGCCGGCGGTCGAGGCCGTGATCGCCCGTGTCGGCCTGTCACGATTTTCCGATGCGCTGCCGAAATCGCTGTCGGGAGGCATGGCACAGCGCGTGGGCCTTGCCAGGGCGCTGGTCGGCAACCCGCGGCTGCTGTTGCTGGATGAACCCTTCGGCGCCCTGGATCCGTTGACCCGGATCCGGATGCAGGACCATCTGCTGGATCTGGTCGATGCCTCGATCCCCAATGTCCTCCTGATCACGCATGACGTCGACGAGGCGCTGGTGCTTTCGGATCGGGTGATCCTGCTCGACGGACCACCGGCGCGCATTCGCCGCGATCTGAGGGTGGACCTGCCCAAACCCCGCAACCGCACCTCTCCCGACTTTCAGGAACTGAAAAATCTTCTGCTGGGAGATCTTCTGCCCGGCCATGGCGACCCCCATCCGCTCCCGCGCACAGAGAGAGCTCATCATGCCCCTTGATACCGTCTGGTACACGCGCTGCCCCATTCCGACGGCCTTTTCGCTGATCATGCACAACGGCGCGCTCGCAAGCCTGCTCGACCGCCACGGCCTCCGGCTCGGGTCCATCCGCCACGCGCGGGATCTGGCGTTCCGGATCAGCCACTTCCGGCATGACCTGCCCGGCATGCTGCGTCATGGCGGCCATATCCCTCCGCTCTGGTCCCGCGCCGAAGGCCGTGACGTCCGCCTTCTCGGCCTCTCCTGGACAGAGGAGTCCCAGTTGATCCTCACCCTGCCCGGCAGTGGTATCGAAGACCTCTCCGATCTGCGCGAGCGGCGGATCGCCCTTCCGCACCGGCCGAATTATCCGATCGACTTCTGGCGCGCGACGGTGCTGAAAGGCATAGCCGACGCGCTGGCCGCCGCCGGACTCGGCCTGCGCGATGTGACGCTGGTCCCTCTGGAAAACCTCCAGTCCCCGTTTCCGGACAGCGCCCACAGCGGCGCCGAAGCACCGCCCGGCACGGCGGTCATGACCCTGTCCAGCCAGCGCCCCGAAGCCTTCGCCCTGGTCCGCGGCGAGGTGGACGCGATCTTCGCCCCCGGCCATTATGGCGTCGCGCTGAAACATTTCCTCGGCGCACGGGTCGTGGCGGATCTGACCGCCCTCCTCCCTCGAACCGCGCGGGTCAACAATCCGTCGCTCCTGGCCTTCACTGCCGAAGGCCGGCTGGTCGAGGACCATCCCGACCTGGTGGCGGCGCTTCTGGCCGAAGTGCTGGACGGCGCAGATTTCGCGCGCGACAACAAGGATTTCGTCCGCCGTACCGTTGCTGCCGAGAGTGGCAACGCCGAGGAACTGGTGGAAGAGATCTTTGGCCGGGACTTCAATCTGGACCTCACCCCGCGCCTGGATGCGGAAATCCTTTCCGCCTTCGAGGCCCAGACGGACTTCCTCTATGAGAACGGTTTCATTCCGCGTCGCGTGCCGCTGGAGGAATGGCTGACCCCTGAACCGCTTGCCATCGCTCAGGACCTGCGCACAGCCCGATCGGCGATCTGATCGCCGCGCAGGGCCGGACGCCGGAAGCGCCGCATGCTGAGCGTCGGCCCTGAGACAACCGCGACCGGGAGAGCGTCCTTCCTCACCCCTTCCCCGCCATCCCGAAAGGACGAGCAGGCGCTCCGGAATCGCATGAAATTCATGGACTGCCCATCGCAGATGACAGGAACAAAAAGCCATCGAGGCTTCGAAGAACAACCCGCTCTCCAAGCTGCCGGCCGATGGCATGGATATTCTGCCGGGGCCTGTAAATATGGAAGTTGATACTACAATGATTCCATCGACTTTATCGTTATTTAAAGGCAATTTTTAAGGAACCACCTGGACTGGGAAAGAGGGGTGATCGTGGAAAGTCGTCGCCGGCCTGAAGTCTCGAAGCGCCCCGAATTCCCGGAGGCGGAGACATGAGCCTCGCCCTGTCCGAACCCGCCGCTCCGCGCACAACTCCGTTGCATCGGCGACGCCAGCGCCGGCTGCTGCTGGCATTGGTCCCGACCTGGATCGTGCTGGGGGTGCTGTTCATACTGCCGATTGTCATGTTGTTCGTCGCCGGTTTCCGCACCAGTCCGCTGACGCCAGATGCCGAATGGACGACGGCCGCACTGGCGCGGCTGTGGGAGCCGGCGGTACATTCCGCCTTCGCCGTCTCGCTGCTGCTGGGGCTGTCCACCACCGTTGCGGGTATCGCGCTCGCGACGATCTTTGCCTTTTTGTCCGAACGTTCGGACGCCCCGTTCCGGCGGATCATCACGCCCGCGATGCTCGTGATGTATGCCACCCCGACACTCTTCTATGCGCTCAGTTTCAGCCTGCTGGCCAACCCCTATACCGGCGTCCTGAACGATCTGGCGCGGCTGGTCATGGGGCCCGGTGCGACACCGTTCAATGTGGAGAGTCTTGCGGGCCTGATTTTCGTCACCACCTTCCGCGTCGTGGCCTTTGCCTACATCTTCATCGTCGCCGGTTTTCGCGCCATCGACCGGACGCTGGAAGATGCTTCCATGATCAGCGGTGTCGGGCGGTTCGGCACCTTGTGGCGGATCGACCTGCCGTTGCTTGCCCCCGCAATCACGGGGGCTGCGATCATCACCGTGATTGCCGGGCTGCACACTTTCGACATTGCGATGGTGCTGGCCGAACCGGCAGGCATCCGAACCGTTGCCACCCAGATCTACGACATCACAAACCGGTCCATGCCGCCGGATTTCGGTTCTGCCAGCCTGCTGGGGTCGGTTGTCGTTCTGCTGGCCATGGGGCTGGGATACCTGCAATACCGGCTCTTGGGCGGGCGGAGTTTCGTGACGGTCGGCGGCAAGGGCGGGAACCGCGAGCCCTATCGCCTCGGCCGCGGACGCTGGCTTGCCGGCCTCTTCATCCTGACCTACCTCTCCGTGGTCGAACTCCTGCCGATCCTGACGCTGGTTTTCACAACGTTTCAGCCATTTCCCGGTGTTTACGGCGAACTGACCCTCGTTCATTTCCAGCGCGTGCTCGCCGCCCCCGAAACGCGGGTCGCCCTGAGCAACACAGTGACGCTGTCCGTGGTCGTCGGTGCGGCTGCCACCGCCCTCGCCTTCTGGGTGGCAAGCCTCGCGCAGGGGCTGTCCCGTCGCGGAGCGACGGCGCTGAAGCTGGCGGCAACGATCCCCTTCGCGCTGCCGGGAGTCGTTGCGGCGATCGCCATCACGTCCGCCTTCATCTCCATTCCCGGACTGCGCCAGCTCTACGGAACGCTGACCCTGATGGCGCTCGCGTTGGTCATCGTCGTAATTCCCTATGCCGTTCAACTGGCCACGGCCTCGCTTGCGCAGATCTCACCGGACCTGCGGCAGGCGGCCGAGATCCACGGGGCAAGCCCGACGCGATCCTTCCGCGACGTGACCGTTCCTCTGGTCGCGCCCCACTTTCTGTTCGCCTGGTACATCACCGGCGTGTCGGTCGCAGGCAATCTGGACGTGCCGCTGCTGCTGGGCGGCCCCGGCCTGACCACGGTTGCCGCCCGCGTCTTCGACCTGAACCTGCAAGGCAAGGTCGCGCAGGCGGCGGCGATGCTGCTGATCCTTCTGGGGCTGGTCGTCATCGCCGGCATTGCCGGCCGCGTGCTCCTGCATCTCTTGCGCGGGCGCCCCGCAGTCACGCTCAACGACGGAGCTACAGCATGAGCCAGGTGGATATTTCCGGCCTTTCCAAGTCGTTCGGCAATGCCTCGGCGCTGAATGCCCTGGACCTCGGCATCGCGGATGGCGAATTCGTGGTCCTGCTCGGTCCCTCAGGTTGTGGCAAGACGACGGCCCTGCGCTGCATCGCGGGGCTGGAATATCCCGACGCGGGGACGATCCACATCGGCGGGCGCGAGGTTGTCGCCCCCCAGAGCAGTCTCTTCGTTCCTCCCCACCGGAGAGGGATCGGCATGGTGTTCCAGTCTTACGCGCTATGGCCCCACATGACGATCGAAGCCAATGTCGGATATCCGCTGCGGGCTCGCGGCGCCGATCGGGCGACGATCCGCCGCAAGACCTCCGAACTGCTCGAGCTGGTCGGGCTGGACGGCTTTGCCCGACGCCATCCGGCCGAACTCTCCGGCGGACAACAGCAGCGGGTGGCATTGGCGCGTGCGCTGGTGGCCGATCCGGCACTGGTGCTTTTCGACGAGCCACTGTCAAACCTCGACGCCCAGTTGCGCATTCGCCTGCGCGACGAGATCCGTCGCATCCACTCGACCCGGCGTCGGACCTCGATCTATGTCACGCACGACCATGCCGAGGCGCTGACCCTGGCCGACCGCATTGTTCTGCTCAATCGGGGGCGGATCGAGCAGCAAGGGACGCCGGACGAGATATTCCTGGCCCCGCGAAGCCGCTTCGTCGCCGAATTCGTGGGTATTCACAATTTCCTTCCCGGAAGGATCACCGGCCATACCGCTCACGGCGTGACCTTTCGTCCCGACACCTGGCAGAGCGATCTGAACGTCGCTTCGACCTCCCGCCCCGCGATCGGCGCCCGTGCGACAGCGGGGTTCCGGACCTCCTCCGCGACCGCGGTCGCCACCCCCGACGATGACCGCGGCTTTTCCGCCCGCCTGATCGCAACCAGCTACACCGGCGAACGCTTCGATGCCCAGGTCGACGCGGGCGGCCATACCCTCACGGTCTCGCTCCCGCTGAGCGGGCACGGCGGCGTCCGGGCCGGCGAAGGATACGTCCATATCCGCATCCAGCCATCGGAAATCCTGCTGTTGCCCGACCCCGAAACCTCCCCCGAAACCACGCCTGCGGAACACCCGCGCGAAGGCGTGCGAGTTGCCCCGCCGGGAACGCAGGCGGCTGAATAACCTTTTCGAAAGGATCAAAATGAACTTGTTCAAATCCATATCCGGAGCTGTGCTGAGCGTCGTCCTGAGCACATCCGCCTTGTCCGCAGAAACCGAGCTTTCGACCCTCTATGACGCCGCCAAGGCTGCCGGCGAGACGGAGGTGGTGATCTACACCCCCTATGGCAATCATCAACCGCTCTGGGACGCTTTCGCAGCCGCCTATCCGGCGATCACGCCCACGGTCGTGGTGACCACGGGCGCGCCGCTTTTTGCGCGCCTCGAAGCCGAACGGACGACGGGAGCCTATGCGGGCGACCTGCTTTTCAGCAATCTGAGCACGGTGACGGTGCTCCAGCGCGACGGCTATCTGCAACCCGACGAACCTTCGACCGTGGCCGGCCTTCCCGACCGCTACAGGGAGCCGGGCGGCCATTTCCAGATACCGTTCCTCAATCTCTTCACGGTCGTCTACAACACCCGCCTCGTGACCGAGGAGGACCTGCCGTCCACCCTCGACGAGGTGCTTGCCGACCGATGGAAGGGCAAGATCACCTACGGACAGGTGACCGGCACAGGGGCGACCGATTTCAACCTGGCGATCCTCGATCACAATCAGGCGCTCACCCAGGAGCAGCTGGAAAGGATCCACGCGAATGCGGTGCCGGCAGAATCGAATGCCGCCGCGCTCCAGTATGTCGCTCAGGGCCGGGCTCTCTTCGACCTGTGGACGCCGACCCAAAGCGCCGTACCGCTGATCGAAGACGGCGCTCCCCTGGGGATCCGGCTGCTCGAGGATTCCTCGGGCGTCTGGGGGCCGGGTCTCGGCCTGCTCGAAGGGGCGCCCCATCCGAACGCCGCGCGACTTCTCAAGGCCTGGCTCTATACCCCGGAGGCGCAAGCCCTTTTCGCGAGCGAAACCAACAGCTACGGCACGCTGCCAGGAACGCCCGGGCCCGAGACCCTGCCCGACATCGGCTACTACAGCTTCGAGGACATCCCGGCCGACAGGGCCGCGGAGATCCTTGCGGCTTTCCGCAGCAAGGCTGGCGCGATCTGGGGCTTCTGAGACGGGAGGATTCCTTATGCCGATCGAACTTCGCGGCAGGCTTCTGCCAGAGAACCGCCGTGCCACACATGACACGTCCACCCAGGCAAACCAGGCCTTCTACTACGGGGCCTCGCCGATCTCCCTTTCGGTCGACCCGGAGTATCTTGTCCGGACCGCCCGCGACTACGAGGCCGCGGGACTGGACAGCGCGTTGATCGCGCAACGCAGTTCCTGGCCGGATGTCTGGGCGCGGGCGAGCTGGGCCCTGGCATCCACCGAACGGCTTCGTATCGTCTCGGCGCATCGCATCGGGTTGCAAACTCCGACGTCGGCAGCGCGCGCGCTGGCGACCATCGACCGGTTGTCCGGGGGGCGGGCGAACCTGCACGTCATCCTCGGGAGCACGGATGCCGATCAGCGGCGTGACGGCGACTTCGTGGCCAAGGCGGACCGCTACCGCCGCGCCGCCGAATATGTGGAGATCCTGATCCGTCAACTCGGCGCGACGGAGCCCTTCGACTATGCGGGCGAGTTCTATCAGGTGGAGAACGCATTGCCTTCGGTCAGGCCGGTGCAGCACCCGCGGCCCGTCCTGTCCTTTGCGTCCTCGGCGGAGATCGGACAGGACCTGGCCGCGCGCTTCTTCGACACCTATGCGCTGAGCGCCGAGCCACTGGCCGAAACACGGAAGATCGTCGCCCATGTGCGCGACCGGGCGCATCATTACGGCCGGACCATCAGGTTCTGGCGCGATGCCAACTTCGTACTGGCAGACACTGAGGCGGCCGCGCATGACAAGGCCCGCCTCTATCAGCAGGAACTGCTTCGCGCCGTCGATCCGGCACGCGCGTCCAGCCTGTTTTCTCCCGAAAGCATCGGCGGGCAGCGTGCCCGGCAGATCTCCGATCGCACAGACTGGCACGACCGGGCGCTCTATACCGGTCTGACCAAGGTGTCGGGCTCGGGCCCGGCTTTCGTCGGGACACCGGCGACGGCAGCGGCGGCTGTGCTCGATTACTACGAGCTCGGGATCGAGACATTTTCGATCGGAATAACCACGGAAACGGAAGAAGACCGCGAGTTGCGGGCCGAACTCCTGCGCCTGTTGCGCGAGGGAGCAGCAGAGCGCGATCGCGTCCATAACCAGAAAGAGGATGCCTGATGCCCATCGAACTCCGGGCCCGCCTGAGCGGGATTTCGAACCAATTGAGCGACCAGGACAGCGATTTCGACCGCCAGGCCGCCTATTATGGACTGGCGTTGCCGAGAACGGCCTTTGACGCGCCGCATTTTCAGAAGACTGCCCGCAGTTTTGAAGACGCCGGTTTCGACAGTGCCCTCATCGCGCAGACCTCGGCCTCGCCCGATGTCTGGGTGCTGAGTGCCCTGGCCCTGGCAGCCACCGACAACCTGCGCATCGCCTCCGCCCATCGGGTCGGGCTACAGGCCCCGACGCTTGCGGCACGGTCTCTTGCGACGCTCGACCGCTACTCGGGCGGGCGGACTTCGGTCCATATCATCCAGGGCTCGACGAATGCCGACCAAAGCCGCGACGGGGACCATCTTCCCAAGGAGGAACGCTATCGCCGTTCGGCCGAGTTCCTGGACATCTTCGTCCGTGAACTGACCGCGACCGAGCCGTTCGACTATGAGGGCGAGTTCTATCGGGTGACGAACGCACGCTCCGACGTGCTGCCGATCCAGCTCCCGCATCCGCCGATCTCCAGTGCCGGATCGTCGCAACAGGGCATCGAGCTCGCCGCACGATACTCTTCCACTTTCGCGATCACCGGCGAACCGATCGCCGGAACCGTCGAAATCCTGGACAAGGTTCGCGCCGCCTCGGCCAAGACCGGGCGTCGGCTGAAGTTCTGGCGGGACACCAATGTCATCGTCGCGGAGACCGACGACGCGGCCTGGCAAAAGGCCGAACGGATCCGGGACCGCATCCTGGCGTCAGGGAAGTTCGGCGGCATTCCCGCCGAAGCGGTGGGACGACAGCGCATCGTCGAGGCCGCCCAGCGGTCGGATCGACACGATCGCGCGCTGTTCACCGGCATCTCGGTCCTGTTCCAGGGCGGCGTGGGACCGGCCTTCGTGGGCTCGGTCGAGACCGTCACAGCGGCAGTCATGGACTATTACGACCTTGGGATCGAAACATTTTCAATCGGTCTGCCCGCCATCACGGAAGAGGACCGCGCACTCCGCCACGCCCTGCTGCGCAGCCTGCGCCAAGCCGCTGCCGAGCGGGACGCCAGCACATCCACGGACACGGTCAGAGAAGAGGTCTGACCCGCGCCAGAGCGTCGGATGGCGCCAGAGCGTCGGATGGACCGGCGGATCGAAAAGGCAGGGTGCGACGCGCCCTGCCCGACGCAAAGGCACCCGCCGCGCACGAGTGGTGAAGGTCGCGCTGACCCTGCGTGCCCGACCGCCATCGCGCTCGCAGCGCGGCTCCCGCTCTCCGTGACCACACAGGCAAATCCTGCCTCGCGCCTTTCTCCCGACCCCGAGACGAGCGCCGGCCGCACCGCCCATGACGCCGCGGTCCAGGACCGTAACAGGCGGATCCGCTTTTCGAAGACATCCAAGAGCTTAAGATCGCCTGGCACTTCCGGTCGTGTCCGCATGAACGCCAGGTCCGTTCACCAAAGACAACCTCAAGCAAGGCTCCTTACTTAAGGTTTTCATATCTGAATGGAAATGATGGTGCTGCTGGACAGGATTGAACTGTCGACCTCTCCCTTACCAAGAGGCGGGCCGCCAGTCTGGGCCCGTCTCCGGGCGTCTCCCGCCATAGCCGAAACCCCTTTAATTGCAAGCATTTGGAGGCTATATTCGTCTCCGGTGGTAAAGGCCCGTAACGCCGAATAGCCCACCAGTCCGTTACCCCGCCGTTACCCCGGAGCCTGCGATGAAGAAGAAGCTG
Organism: Celeribacter indicus; assembly: GCF_000819565.1. Classification (NCBI taxonomy): domain Bacteria; kingdom Pseudomonadati; phylum Pseudomonadota; class Alphaproteobacteria; order Rhodobacterales; family Roseobacteraceae; genus Celeribacter; species Celeribacter indicus. The sequence goes on along the minus strand of NZ_CP004393.1, from coordinate 1,434,551 downwards.
ACTGAGATGGCCGTGTCCAAGATCGCGCCCGAGGCCGGGCGGCGGCTGGAGGTGTTCGACGCCCTGACCCCGGGGCTCGCCCTGCGCGTGACCGAGGGCGGCAAGAAGAGCTGGTCGGTGATGTACCGGGTCGCGGGCCGGGGGACCGGCGGGAACCGGGGGCCGCTGCGCCGGATGACCCTCGGGGCCTACCCCCTGATTGACCTGAAGGCGGCGCGAGAGCGGGCGCGGGAGGCGCTGGAGCTTGCCGACCGGGGCGACGACCCGGCGGACCTCCGCAAGGACGAGCTGCGCCAGAAGGGGGAGCGGGTCTTCGAGGTGATCTGCAAGCGCTTCGTTGAGCTGCACGCCAAGGCCCACACCCAGAAGTGGCGCGACACCGAGCGGCTGCTGAACACCTACGCGGTCCCCGCGTGGCGCGGGAGACCCATCGACGGGATCGACCGGGCGGCGGCGCACGAGCTTCTGGACGAGGTAACGATGGAGCATGGGACCGGGGCCGCGCGCGAGGTCCGCAAGCACATCACGAAGCTGTTCAACTGGGCGGTTGACCGGGGGCTCCTCGCCGCCAGCCCCGTCGCCGGGATGCGCCGCCCCGAGCTGACCTACGCGCCGCGCGAGCGGGTCCTGTCGATGGACGAGCTGAGGGCGGTCTGGGGCGCGGCGGGCGAGATGGGCTACCCGTTCGGGCCGATGGTCCGGCTGCTGATCCTGACGGCGCAGCGCCGCGCGGAGGTGGCGAACCTTGAGCGCGGCTGGCTGCTGCCCGACCAGCGGGCGTTCGAGGTCCCGGGAAGCCACTACAAGACCGACCGCCCGCAGGTGGTGCCGCTTTCCGCCCCGGCGCTGGCGCTGGTGGAGGCCCTGCCGAAGTGGAACGGGGGCGACTTCCTCCTCTCCACCACCGGCGGCAAGCGGCCCGTCTCGGGCTTCTCCAAGGCCAAGGCCCGGCTGGACCGGCTGTCGAAGGTGGAGGACTGGACGCTGCACGACCTCCGGCGATCCGCCGCGACCCACATGGCGCGGCTCGGCATCCCGCAGGAACACATCGAGCGGGTCCTCGGCCACGCCATCGAGGGGGTGGCGGGGACCTACAACCGCTACAGCTACCTGACCGAGAAGCGCGCGGCGCTGGAACTGTGGGGTGCGCAGTGGGCCTGACCGACGAAGAAGCCGGGCGCATCCGGCGGGCATACGAAAGCGCCAGCAACGCCGCGTTCGAGCGGATGGCCCTCGACAAGACAAGGGGCGAGCGGGACGCGCTGCGCGCGCTGATGCGGGTGTGGGACAAGATGGACGTGGAGGAGCGCGCGGCGGTTTCGTTCGAGCTGGCGCGGCTCGCCTCCGGGGGCGATGACGCGGAGCTTGCGGTTGACCCGCACGACCTTGACGTGGGGCTAGCCGCTCACCGGGCCGTGGAGGCGGGCAAGAGCACGGGCGGCAACCGTCACCGGGACCTCGGGTTCAACCTCGCCGTGGCGGAGGCGGTGGCGGTCTGGCGTGACCGGGGGAACGAGGCCCCCAAGGTGAACGTGTGGCGCGACCAAGCGGACAACCGCGAGCCCGGACCCTTCCTCGCCTTCGTCGCGGAGGCGGTGGTCGCCGTCATGTCGCCCGAGGCGGTAGCCCGCGCGTCCGGGATGCGCCGCCCCGACCGGGAGAAGCTCCTCCAGACAATCGAAGCCCGGCTGAGGGCGTAGCGCCAATGGTCGCCAGAAGCCGCCCCCATTAGCGAGACTGCCGAGGCACTTAGGCCCCGCTAGTCTCTCCCCAGATAGCGACATATCCGGGGATAAACCGATGGCCGACACACTGCTGACGATAGAGGAGGTTGCCGTGCGCACCCGCCTCTCCAAGCCCACCATCTACAAGCTGATCCGGCAGGGGCACTTCCCCCGCCAGCTCCGCCTCTGCGCCAACAAGGTCGCGTGGCTTGAGCGCGAGGTCGGGGAGTGGGTCGCGGCCCGCGCGGAGGCGAGGGCGGCGGAATGAGTGACTTCAAAGAGGACGCCCCCGGCGCTGGACAGCGAGCCGGGGGCGCGGAAGACAGGCATCATCACACCACTTCCGGGGATAGTATAGCCGAAACCCCCACCGGGACCGACAGAAATTCGTTGTTGTCAGCCGCGCAGAGCTACCTTGCGCGTGGCCTGTCTCCGATCCGGCTTGGCCCCAAGAGCAAGAAGCCCCTCGGCAAGCACGACGCCAACGCCATCACCGCCGACAACGCGGCGCGGCTGATCGACCACGGCGGCTACAACCTCGGGCTCCGCCTCGGGCCGGACCACGGCGGGCTGGTGGACTTCGACCTTGACTGGCCGGAGGCGCGGCGGCTCGGGGGCCTGCTGCTGGACCGCTTCGCCCGGTTCGGGCGCGAGGGCGCGCGCGGGTCGCACTACCTGTTGCGCGGCTCGGATGCGGTGGCGTCCAAGAAGTTCGACATGCCGGAGCTCAAGGGCGTGGAGGGCCTGCCGGACGAACACGCCGTGTGCGTCTTGGAGGTCAGGGCGAGCGGCCACACGATGGCCCCGCCTTCGATCCACCCAAGCGGCGAGGCCGTGACATGGGAGCGCGACAGTGCCCTGCTTGAGGACACGGCCAAGGGCATCTACCAGCGGGCCGGGCTGCTGGCCTTCCTGTCGGTGGTGGCGCGGTTCTACCCCGCGCAGGGCTCGCGCGATGACTTCTGCATGGCGCTCGCGGGCGCGCTGCTGGCGGCTGGCCTCTCCCCCGATGAGGCGGACAGGTGCGTTGTCCGGGTGGCTGAGGTCGCTGGCGACGAGGAGGCGGGCAAGCGCCGGAAGGCCGGGCAGACAGCCGCCAAGGTTGAGGCAGACGAGGCCGCGACGGGCATCCCGCGCGTGGTCGAGATGCTGGGCCTGCCTGAGGCGGTAGGAAAGCGGTTCCGGCTCTGGCTGGGCATCGCCCCGCGCGAGGACGGGCGGACCCGGGTGGTGTTGTCGGAGAACCGGCTGCACGAGACGCAGGACGCGGCGGAGGCCGCGATGCTCAGCGCTGGACTGCCGATCTACCAGCAGATGGGGCGGCTGGTCCGGGCCGTCAGGCTCGATGAGCCCGAGGGCGAGGACGGTGGTGCCATTGTGCGGCAGGAGGGCGCGCTTGTCGTGCGCGACGTGCAGCCCCACAGCCTCCGCGACCTGATGACCCGCGTGGCAAACTTCGTGAAGGTGGTCGAGACCAAGGAGGGCACAGAGGACAAGCCTGTCGGCCCGCCCGTGTCGATGGCGCTGGCCTACATCCAGAGGGTGCGGGAGGGCGGCGGGCGGCTGCCGGTCCTGCGTGGCATCGTGGAGTGCCCGACGCTGCGACCTGACGGCACCATCCTGTCTGAGGACGGGTATGACCGGGCCACGGGCCTGATCCTTGACACCGGCGGCGCGACCTTCGACCCCGTGCCGGGGGAGCCGACGCGCGCGGATGCCATGTCGGCGCTCGACAAGCTCAAGTGGGTCCTTGCGGGCTTCCCGTTCGTGGACGACGCCTCGCGCTCGGTGGCCCTGTCCGCGATGCTGACGGCGGTGTGTCGCCGGTCCCTGCGCACGGCCCCCATGCACGGCTTCACCGCGCCGACGCGCGGCACCGGCAAGAGCCTGCTGACCGACTCAGTGGCGATGATGGCGATGGGACGGCCCGCCACCGTCCTGAACCAGACCAGCGACGGCGACGGGGAGGAGGAGCGCAAGCGCCTCATGTCGATCCTGATGCAGGGCGACCCCGTGGTGGTGATCGACAACATCGACCGCCCCATGTCGGGCGCGCGGATGTGTTCGATCCTGACGCAGGAGACGTGGCAGGACCGGCTGCTGGGCGGCAACGACCAGGGCCACGTCTCGACGCGGACGCTGTGGCTGGCGAACGGCAACAACCTTGAGTTCCGCGAGGACATGAGCCGACGCGCGATCCTCTGCACGATGGACGCGGGCATGGAGAACCCCGAGGAGCGCCCCTTTGACGTGGACCTCAAGGTGGAGGTGCCGAGGCGGCGCGGTGCGCTGGTCCCGGCGGCGCTGACGGTGCTGCGCGCATTCGTGGTGGCCGGACGCCCCGGGCTCGACAGGCTGACGCCCTTCGGCAGCTTCGAGGACTGGTCCGACCTCGTGCGCGGCGCGCTGGTCTGGTGTGGTGAAGCCGACCCCTGCGACACCCGCGCCGAGGTGGCGGCGGTGGACTCAGTGCGCGAGGAGCTTTCGAGCCTGATCGAGGCTTGGGAGGACCTGATTGGCGTCGGCGTCGTGGTGACGGCGGGCGAGCTGGTCCGGCGGGCGGGCGAGGAGGCCGCCACGCGGCCCGGTGGGGATGGCCTCATGCTGGCACTAGACGCCGCGTGCCCGAGGGGGGCGAGCCCCAAGACGGTCGGCTGGTATCTCAAGAAGGTGAAGGGGCGCGTGATCCGGGGGCGGCGGATCGTGGCGGTGGGGCGCGAGGACAACATGCTCGCCTACCGGCTGGAGGTGGTCGGTGGCTGACGGCGGGGTTTCAGGGGTTCCGGGGGTTTCCTACCCCCCGCCGCGCACGGCGCTTCCTTTGAAGCGTATCCGGGGGGCTCTGCCGGGCTCCGCGACTTACGGATACCGGGATTTACTGTTCACCTCTGTGAATCCTCCGCGCCGGGGGGAAGAAAGCCCTGAAACCCCTGAAACCCCTGAGATGGCCGGATGGCCCATTGGTGAAACACCGAAACCCGCGTTGTGCGCCGCTCCAAAAAGGCCACGCCCGATTCCGCGCCCCGCCGGGCTGGCCTTGGTGTCGCGGTTCGCGATCCGCCGCGCCGATCCCCTTTGCCCGATCTTGCTGGGCAATGGCCACCCCGTAAGGGTCGCGCGATCTGACAGCCTGAAAGCCCATAGTCGCGGGTGTCTATCCCCGCCCCGAAGGCCACCCCCAGACCGACCGGCGCAGGGTGATTTCAGATAGACGGCCCAACTGTGTTCGCGGTATGTTCTGCCTATGGTTGAGCAAAGAAATGGAGCAACAACAATGGACTGCCCGAAAACACCCCCGCGCCGCGCCGCGATCTACGCCCGGGTATCGACCGGCGAACAGACGCCCGAAAACCAGCTTATCCGCCTGCGAGAGGTGGCGGAGCGCGCGGGCTGGGCGGTTGTGTGCGAATATGTCGAGACGGCATCCGGCGCCAGCCGCGCGCGGCCCGGGCTGGACGCGATGATGAAGGACGCCGCACGCCGCCGGTTCGACGTGGTGATGGCGTGGGATGTATCGCGCCTCGGGCGATCCCTGCGCGATCTGGTGGACCTGTTCGAGACGCTGCGCAGCGTCGGCTGCGACCTCTTTCTGGAACAGCAGGCGCTCGACACCTCGACACCGGCGGGCCGCGCCCTGTTGCAGATGTCGGGCGTGTTTGCCGAGTTCGAGCGGGCGATGATCGTGGAGCGCACGAAAGCCGGGATGGCCCGCGCCCGGGCGCGCGGCAAGCAGATCGGTCGCGCCCCGGCCTCTGACGCGCTGATCGACGCAATTCGCGCCCTTCGCGCGGACGGGATGGGGATGGACCGGATCGCGCGGAACCTGAAATGCGGCAAGGGGCTGAGCCAGCGCGTTTGCCAAGAGTTCGACAAGGAGATGGAACATGGATGAGGAAAGGTTTGACGCAATCGCGCGCCGCGTCTCGGATGGCAGCCCCGGCGGCCCTGCCTACCGCATCGGGCGGCGCGGCTTGAAGATCGTGGAGGAGCTGGCCGCCCGGGGCGTTGCCGAGGCGACGATGGCCAAGGCCCTGCGGATGGGCAAAGATGCCTTCCGTGCTGCCAAGAACCGCGACCCTGCCGTGCAGGAGGCAATCGACCGTGGCCGCGCCGTCGAACACGACAAGCTGGTGGGCATCCTGCATGAGCAGGCTATGGCGGGCCAATACGTGCCGGCGATGTTCCTGTTGAAGACCCGGCACGGATACCGCGAGGGCGAGCAGGTCGGGGTGAACGTGAAGATCGACACCGGCGGCGTCTTGCTGGTGCCGAACAAGATGACGATGGAGGAGTTCCTTGAGGCCGAGCGGCAGGCGGGTCGGTATGCCAGCCCGATCCGGCCCGACGCGGTAGAGCGCGTCCCCGGCCAGTGCGCAATTGAGGCGGTTCTGGACCCCGAGACCAAGCGGGGCGACTAGGTGTCCGAAGATCGCGCCACCGTCTATGCGAACGCCGCCGGGCTGCTGCTCCGGCTGGGCTACGCGGCCCGCTTCGACCCTGCTTGGGTAGGGGCCAATGGCCCGCGTCCGGTGGCCGCGCTCGTGACCGACGCGCCGCCGGTGGTGGTCGGGTATGCCGTGGCGATGGTGGCTGAGGACCCCGAACCGCACTTGCCGGACCATTCGGCCAAGACCCGCCGCGCGAACCCTGGCAAGGCCGGTGATCCGCAGTTCGCCTTCTGGGCTTAGGCAACAACGAATAGCGCTCTGACGCCCCAGAGACACACGTTATAGTTGTTCGCAGGAAATGGGGCGATGGCGACCCTGACTGCGCAGTGGCGGCGCGTCGGCCCAAACTTGAGAGGACTGACAAATGACCGCAACGATTTCCCGAGACGACAATCCTCCGACCCTGCCGCCGGCAGGCACCCTCTTTGGCCTGCCCGAGCTGGCCGAGGCCGTCGCAACCGCGACCCGCCTTGAGGAGAAGCACCGCGCCCTGATCGACCGGCTGGAAGCCGCGATCCAGAAGCAGGTACAGGACGCCGCCGACAGCGCCCGCCGCGCAGGGTTCGACAAGCTCGATGCCGAGAACGCCGGACGCAAGATGGGCGTGAAGGCACGCAATGACGTGCGCAAGCTGTCCGACGATGACCGCTGGGCGATCCTGCGTCAGCTCGACGCGCTGGCCTCGGGCCTCTCTGCTTCGGAGGCGCTGTGGACCTCGCCCGTGGTCGCCCTTGCCCGCGCCGGGATCGGCAGCGACAAGCGCACGAACCACATGGCGCAGCTCTCTGGCGCTGGCCCGGCGGAGCTGAAGACGGCGGCAGTGCTGGCCGTGGCGACCGAAGACCGGGTGCTTGGCGCTGCCGTGGCCGCGCTCCTTGACCGGATGCCGCACAAGGGCCGCGCCGTCTCGCCCGGGGAGCTGGCCGAGCGTCTGATCGGTGACGATGTGCGGCAGGCCCGTGCGGCCATTGCCTCGGTGAAGCAGGCGCAGCAGCGCGCCCTGAATGCCGACCGCGAGTTCGCATCGGGCCGCCGCAACGCCACGGCGCGCATTTCGCAGGCTCTGGCCGAGCGTGACATTGCGAAGAACGCGCGCGAGCCGGTGGAGGGGGTGTGATGGATCTGGTCTGGTCGCAGCGGATCGCAGACGCCTACCCGGCGCTGTTCCCGCGCCGCCTCCGGCAGGCCCACGCGGCGCTTGTCTCCCGGGCGGAGGAGGCCAACCCTGACGGCTGGCCCACACCCTCGGATGTGGAGCGCTTCGCGCGCCTCTACGGTGTGCCGCGCGGCACCCTCGGGGGCTTGGTCGGGATGCTGTCCCGGCAGGTCGGATGCGACCGCCGCGCCGTCTGGGTCGATGCCGTGCGCGATCCCGACGCGGCCACGCCGCACCTGATCCGCCAGCACGACCACAAGGTGGTCCGGGCCTTCGGCTGGTTCTGCGCCACGACCGACCTAGGCTGGCTGCGCCTGCGCGAGCCGGTCTTGCACTAGGAGCACTACATGTCGAGTTCGACGACGCTCCAAGAACCGTTGTCAGGATCGCGCTGCATAACCGCCCGGTAGCTGGTCCTGATTTGAGCGCCGAAGCCGTTCTGGGCGTCGACATAGCCGTTGACGACGTAGCGGCAGCCCTCTGCCCGCGTGACCGTAACCGTGTTGATGCTTGGAAAATCTGCCGTCGCGGGAGCCCGCAGGGCCGCCTTGACGGGGCGTTGTGACATCACGAAGGCTTCCGCCGAATGACGGTCGCTACATTCTTCCGCCAAGCGCGCCTGTTCAGCACGACTATGTTCCTCCGCGTCCCGCTCGGACCGCACTGTCTGCCATTCCTCGGGCGATTCCACATCGGCATCTTCGGCTGCTAAGAAATCTTTGTGGTCCATGAAGCCTGCCGCCTGTGCTTCTTTGTCCAATCTGGCGGTCTCGATACCCTGAGCGACTGCGCCAGCCACGAACGAAACCGCGAGCACAAGCGCAGCTCGCTTCCGAATGCGTTTGAAGAACAGCCCGACGAACGCGGCAATCGTAAGAGCCGCAAGAATATTAGTGATGATGACCATTTGATTACTCCCCAGAGATATTGACCCGAAATGGTCACCAAAGCATTGCTCTGGTGACCGGGGAGTTCGTAAGCCGCCGCAAGACGACCGCCACGACCTTTAGGCCGGAGCCCTGGACATACGTCGCAGCCTCCCCGGCCATAGGCTGAGGAGGTGCTTGTTGCGGCCAGCACCAGCCGCTTGCGGCGGGGTTACGACGCCCCAGGACCAACGCTTTCGTCAGCCCTAGGCGAACCCTACTCTACGCCAGTGTCTTGAGCAAATGGGATAGGAGGCTACCCCGAAATCGACCGGAAACGGGGGGCATTCCTGATCTGATCGTGAGCCCAGTTTCCTTGGGCCCCCCTTTGGGACACTCGAAAAGCCCTTTCGGGGTATGAAATATTGTGGGGAGGTCACAGGCAGCCCGGCGGTCAAGATCGCGGCTTCGCGCAGGCCGTCACTCTAGACTTTCTCCCTATACTCTTGCAATGATTGCGGAAAGAACACGCTGCTGCGTAGGCTGCAAGTTCTGATGCAGCAATGAGGGCAATGCTTTGCACGTTTCCCAAGATCACTTTAGACGAGCCGCACTGGAAATAGGGCAGAGCGGCGAGAACGATACCTTACCTTACGATATTGACGCCGCCTTCATTCGAGATCGGGCCGAAGATTTCTCAGTTATTTGCTTTAGTCTGTTTGAAGCAATAAATGCGAAAAATCAGAAAAATGCGGCTGCTTATGTGAATGAGCTGACGATTGGATCTGAGCGCTTGCTGACTCCCTCGGGTTCCCATGGATTTAGGATAACCACAAGAATTCACCCTTTTTGGAATCTTTATTTGAATGGACTCGGCATTGCTATTGCTGAGGCAAACGAGCCGAACCGCAGTCCGAGGGCACACTCCTACAGGCTGGGTGGAGAAGCTCTCTCCTACTTCGACAGAACAAGGTCTTGGCGAACCTACAAAGAGGCCACGCTTGCGGAGGAAGCACTGAAAGCGGCTGGCACTGTTGTAGTGCAGACAGACATTTCGAGCTTCTATGAACACATCTACCATCACCGGCTTGAGAATGTCATCCGCGATCTAGGCGCTGCAAACTCGACGGTTGCGGTGCAGGTTGACCGCATCCTAAGCAAACTTGCGGCTGGCCGGTCCTTCGGACTTCCTGTCGGCGGCCAATGCGCGCGTATCTTGGCAGAAGTGATGATGACGCCAATTGACAGGTCGCTTTCAGACGCTGGCATCGTATGGCATCGTTACGTTGACGACTTCACTTTGATATGCAGTTCCCAGCACGATGCATACAAGGCGCTTTCGGTCCTGTCCCACGCGCTTGCTGACTATGGACTTTCGCTGAATAGAACCAAGACGACCATTTTGAGTGCCAAGCACTACTCGGACTATGTGGCTGCACAGTTGGGGGATGGTGAGGACGCGAGCGTTGCCCTGCGCGAACTTGATTTGCACTTCGATCCTTACTCGGATGCGGCTAACACGGAGTATGAACAGTTAAAGAAGTCATTTGATGACATAGATGTCCAGTTCCTGCTCGACCTTGAAAAGGAGAAGTCGCAGCCTGACAGTTTCGTTCTTGCGCAGATCGGTCGCGCCTTGAAGTTCCAAGAGCCAAAGGTCGCTGCTCAATTGTGTGCCACACTGCTGGATCCAAAGAACTTGGATTCATTCCGGGCCTCGTGGTCCAAGATAATGCGTGGTGTCTACTCGGTTCGAGCGAACGCTGATTTTGCAGCCGTGTTCAAGCAGATTGACGATCTTCTTGACCAAGTGCCGCAGTCAGCACCGCACCTCCTGATGCCAGAGGCGAACAACTTGCACTATCTGCGCGCGATACGCTTTGCACGAACAGATGCGAGGGGGGCATATGTCCGGCGCGTATTCGACAACAGTTCTTCTCCTGCTGTAAAGCGCGCTTGCATTGATTGCTGGCGCCAATGGCCCGACAGGGCGAGCTTTAACCGCCTGAGAAACCAGTGGCAGAACCTGAGCCCAGATGAACAGCGCATGTTTTGGTTGGCGGCGGGAGATTTCGGTGAGGAAGGTGAGAAGACAAGGTATCAGCTTCGCCGTTCGCTCGGACAAGCATGGCGTCTTGGCTTTGAACCTAACAACGGGCCTACGTTCGCAGGCTGTTTTGTGAAGTGGTCAGAAAATGGCGCTTAGGCGGCTCCCTTTTCGGGACCCACGAACCGTTGCGCGGGACATCCCTGGGGTTCTGGATGTGCTGTTCCCACGCCTGAGCGGCGGGCTCGTGGCATCCCTCAACCGGAGAGCTTTCACATTTGAAGGCTTAGCTGCTGTTCCTGACGAGCTGGTCGCGCAGAGCGCCCTTCAGAAGGCGATGCTGTTTGAATTGGCCATCGTCCGTGCGGAGCGCCTCCTTTCCGGGAAGCCGGAACCTGATTGGGACGACTGTTTGCGGGTCGCAGCGAAGCGGCAGGGCAGGCACTATGATGCCAAGGTGCCGGCGGCTATAGCTGAATGTGACAAGCAGGTTGCAGAGCACTCGGCTCAAAACCTTGTCGTGATGCTGCGGGGTGTGCAGGAGCAGCACCCCAAATTCAAGCTGGAGGCCAGCCCGGCGATCCCGGGGATGGGGTGGATCGCAACCGGGGCGGCGGATTTCTCCCTAGGAAGCATTCTGATCGAGGTGAAACATACGGACCGGAACTTTGTTTCGGGCGACTTCCGGCAGGTCCTGATGTACTGGGTCCTGAAGTATGCCTCGTCCATCGAAGGCGAGCTGGACGTGTGGTCTGATTGTCTGCTGCTGAATCCCCGCAGGAACTCCGCCTTGCTGGTAAATTTTGACAAGCTGCTTCGCTCTGCATCTGCGAGTTCCAGTCGTGTCGAAGTGTATGAACTCTTGCGATCCATCGTCGGCCATGACTTGGAGAGGAGATAGGGTGCCTCCACCGGGAATGGCTGGTTGGGATGGGGATGATTCCAGCAGGGGTAACGAAGGGTAACGGCCTACACCACACATCCGATCCGCCTAACCGCTTGATTTTCTGGGGAAGGATGGTGCTGCTGGACAGGATTGAACTGTCGACCTCTCCCTTACCAAGGGAGTGCTCTACCACTGAGCTACAGCAGCACACTTTTCTCCAGATAGCTACCCCGGGCGTTACCCCAATGCAAGCGGGCTCTGGAGGAACCCTTTAGTTTCAGCGCCTTCGCCGCTCAGAGCTCCCCCTTACCAAGGGAGTGCTCTACCACTGAGCTACAGCAGCGCCCTGCGGGTGATCTCGATCACCGTCGCCGTGGGCGGCTAATTAGACGTGATCGCCGCATGGTGCAAGCGCCTTTTTGAGAAAAATCTCGTCCCGTCCGGAACTTTCCGGCAGGGCCGGGAGCGAGGCCGCCGGAGCGGGGCGGGCGGGGGCCTGCGCGGGCCGCGGCGAAAGCCCTGCGGAGGCTGGACGGAACCGGGCGCTTTGGCTACATGGGAGCCATGGACAAGAAACCCGATCCCTCCCGCAAGGCGGCGAAGGCGGCGGCAGGCGGACGCGAGGCGCGGCTCAAGGCGGCGCTGAAGGCGAACCTGCAACGCCGCAAGGCGCAGGCGCGTGCCCGCCAGGCGGCCGGGGAGAGCGGGAAAGAGGACGAGTGAGGCAAGCGGATGGATTCGATCCTTGTGCGCGGCAACGGGCCGCTTCGTGGCGATATCGAGATCGCGGGGGCGAAGAACGCCTGTCTGACGCTGATGCCCGCCACGCTCCTGTCGGATGAGCCGCTGACGCTGACCAATGCGCCGCGCCTGTCGGACATCAAGACGATGACGGCCCTTCTCGCCTCGCTCGGGGCCGAGGTCACCGCGCTTCAGGACGGCAAGGTGCAGGCGATGTCCTGCCACGGGGAGATCACCCCCGTCGCGGATTACGACATCGTGCGCAAGATGCGCGCCTCCAACCTCGTGCTCGGACCGCTTCTCGCACGGCTCGGCCATGCCGTGGTGTCGCTTCCGGGCGGCTGCGCCATCGGCGCGCGGCCGATGGACCTGCACACCACGGCGCTGGAGGCGCTCGGGGCGCAGATCGACCTCCGGGACGGCTATCTTCACGCGAAGGCGCCGGGCGGGCTGAGGGGCGCGGTGCATCGGATGCGCTTTCCCTCGGTGGGGGCGACGGAGAATTTCGTCATGGCGGCGAGCCTCGCCAAGGGCACATCGGTGCTCGAGAACGCCGCGCGCGAGCCGGAAATCGTCGATCTCGTCGCCTGCCTGAGGAAGATGGGCGCACAGATCGAGGGCGAGGGCACGCCGCGGATCGAGATCCAGGGCGTCGACCGGCTGCACGGCGCGACCCACCCCGTCGTGACTGATCGCATCGAGCTCGGCACCTTCATGCTTGCCCCGGCGATCTGCGGCGGCGAGGTGACCTGCCTCGGCGGCAAGATCGGCCTGGTCGAGAGCTTCGTCGGAAAGCTCGCGGAGGCCGGGATCGAGGTCACGGAAAGCGACCGGGGCCTGACGGTGCGGCGCACGGGCGACCGGGTGCGCGCAGTCGACGTGACGACCGAACCCTTCCCCGGATTTCCGACCGATCTCCAGGCACAGATGATGGCGCTTCTCTGCCTTGCGGAGGGAACTTCGGTGCTCGAGGAGACGATTTTCGAGAACCGCTTCATGCATGCCCCCGAACTGATGCGGATGGGCGCGCGGATCGAGGTTCATGGCGGGCACGCCACGGTGCACGGCGTCGAGCGGCTGAAGGGGGCGCCGGTGATGGCGACCGACCTGCGCGCCTCGGTGTCGCTCATCCTCGCGGGGCTCGCGGCAGAGGGCGAAACCGTGGTCAGCCGGGTCTATCACCTCGACCGGGGCTATGAATTCGTCGAAAAGAAACTATCTGGCATCGGCGCACATATCGAAAGGATCAAGGCCTGATGGTGGAAGATGCTCGGTTCGAGGATGGCGGGGATCGCCCGCTGCGACTGAAGGCGCTGGACGCGGAGGATCTGACCGTGCTCTCGGCGCTCTGCCAGGACGCGGTGGTGCCGATGGGAGAGATCTCCTTCAAGGCGAGCGAGCGGCGCTTCGCGATGCTGATCAACCGCTTCCGCTGGGAAGACCTCGAAGCCGCGGAACGGCGCGGCCGTCCGGTCGAGCGGGTCCAGGCGGTGCTCTGTTTCGACGACGTGACCGCGGCCCGCTCGCTCGATGTGCCGAGCGGGGACAAGGACATCGTGCTGTCGATCCTCTCCGTGGCCTTCCTGCCCACCGACGACGGCATGGGCCGGATCGAGATCACCCTCGCCGGAGACGGCGTCATCGCGCTGGAGGTCGAGGCGCTCGACGTGACGCTGCGGGACGTCACCCGGCCCTATCTCGCCCCGTCGCGGCACAGGCCGGCCCACGATCTCGACTGACAGGCTGGCCGGCGCGGCGCATCCCCTCGCCCGCGGGACGCTCCTGCCGCATCCCACGGGCGAAAGACATGTTCCGGCGCTTGAGCGCGGGCAAAAGCCAAGGTATGCCCGTGCTGAAGGAGACCGCCATGCCCCATGTCCTGTCCACCACCGACCCCGATTTCGAACGCCGTTTCGCGCAGCTCCTGACGATGAAGCGCGAGGACAGCCCGGATGTGGACGAGGCGGTGGCGGCGATCATCGCGGATGTGCGCGCGCGCGGCGATGCGGCGGTGCTCGAGCTCACGGAAAAATTCGACCGGCTCGCGCTCACCCCGGAGGGGCTGCGCTTTTCCGGGGAGGAGGTCGACGCGCTCTGCGCGCAGGTTTCCGCGGAGGAACGCGAGGCGCTCGAACTCGCGGCCCAGCGCATCCGCGCCTATCACGTCCGCCAGATGCCGGAAGATGCGCTCTGGACCGATCCGGACGGGGCGACGCTCGGCTGGCGCTGGACGCCGGTTTCGGCGGCGGGGCTCTATGTGCCGGGCGGCCTTGCCTCCTATCCGTCCTCGGTGCTGATGAACGCGATCCCGGCGAAGGTCGCGGGCGTGCCGCGCCTCGCGATCACCGTGCCGACGCCCGACGGGGTGGCGAACCCGCTCGTGCTGATGGCCGCGCGCATCGCCGGAGTGGACGAAATCTACCGTATCGGCGGCGCCCAGGCCATCGCCGCGCTCGCCTACGGGACGGAAACCGTCGCGCCCGTGGACAAGATCACCGGGCCCGGCAACGCCTTCGTCGCCGCCGCCAAACGGCGCGTCTTCGGCAAGGTGGGGATCGACATGATCGCCGGCCCGTCGGAAATCCTCGTGATCGCAGACCGGCACAACGATCCCGACTGGATCGCGGTCGACCTGATGAGCCAAGCCGAACATGACGAGAGCGCGCAGGCGATCCTGATCACCGACGACGCGGCCTTCGGCGAGGCGGTCGCGCGGGCGGTGGAAACCCGCCTCGAGACGCTGGAACGCCGCGCCATCGCAAAGCGGAGCTGGGAGGCGTTCGGCGTGATCCTCACCGTGCGCGATCTCCACGAGGCGGCCACGCTGTCGGACCGGTTCGCGCCCGAACATCTCGAACTCTGCGTCGAGGCCCCGGAGGCGCTTTCGGCAAAGATCACCCATGCCGGCGCGATCTTCCTCGGCAACTGGACGCCGGAGGCGATCGGCGACTATGTCGGGGGGCCGAACCACGTCCTGCCCACGGCACGGTCGGCGCGCTTTTCCTCGGGCCTGTCCGTGCTCGATTTCCTCAAGCGCACCACGCTTGCGAAGATGTCGCCTGCCGCGCTCGCCGCCATCGGCCCGGCGGCGGAACGCCTTGCGCGGTCCGAGAGCCTCGAGGCGCATGGCCTGTCCGTGCGCGCCCGGCTCGACCGGCTGAACGCCCGGTGATCGCGGCGCGGGGCGGTCAGGCGATGGGGCTCGGCTCTTTCCTCTTCGGTCGCAGGACCGCCACGGCCCCCGCCGCCGCGCGCAAGGCACGGTCGGAGGCGCGGTTGCGCGAGGAGGGCGTGCCGGTCAATCCGCATCTGCCGCCGGTCGGGGACGGGGTGACCGCGCTCGCACGCCCGGAGGCGGAAGTGGTCGAACGCGCGCTCGGCGCGATGATCGCCGCGGTGAAGGCCGAGACCCGCGACGACGGGTTCATCGCGAAGGTGATCGCGCAATATCGCGCGGAGGACGTCTTCACCCCGCTGGAGCGCGCCTTCATCGACGATCCCGCCCCGTCGCAGGAGGACTGCACGACCTTCGTCTGGCGCTCGGAAGAGGTCCAGGTCCTGCTCTGGGCGGTGCGGCTCCTCGACGCGCTGCCCTACCCCGCCGGGCTCGCCCCTGTGCCCGCGATGGGACAGATCATGAGCCGGCTCGGCCGCGACGGGCTGGTGGCGGAGGCGCGGCTGCGGCCGCTCGCGGAGATCCTCGACGCCGCGGACCTGACCGCGCGCTATCGCTGGGCCTGTGCCAACGCACGGACCAACCGCCGCACCGCCCCCTCGAATCTCGATCCGGGGGTTGTCTGCGAACGCCATTATGCGTTCAATTGGCTGATCGGCTCGTCCGGTCGGGACTGGGACCACATCACCACGGATACGTGACCTTTCGGAGCGTTCGAGCGCGACATGAGCAAACTTCTGGCCATCGAGATTGACGACACGGGCCTTCCCCCCACGACGCCCGAGATCGAACAGGAGCGCCGCGTGGCGATCTTCGACCTGCTCGAGGACAATTCCTTTTCCCTTCCCGCCCGCGAGGGGCGGGATGTCGCGAAAGGACCGTTCAACCTGCTCCTCGCGATCCGCGACCGGCGGCTGGTGTTCGATCTCTCCAACGAGGACAAGTCCAAGGCCGCCGAATTCCACCTCTCGCTCGGGCCGTTCCGGCAGGTGGTGAAGGACTATTTCCAGATCTGCGAAAGCTATTTCGAGGCGGTGAAGACGATGCCCCCCTCGCAGATCGAGGCGATCGACATGGCCCGGCGCGGCATCCACAACGAGGGCGCGCGCGTGTTGCAGGAGCGGCTCGAGGGCAAGGCCGAGATCGACATCGACACCGCCCGCCGCCTCTTCACCCTGATCTGCGTGCTGCACTGGGGAGGCTGACAGGGTGGCGGCGGATCTTCCCCATTCGGTTCTGTTCTGCTGTGACCACAATTCGGTGCGCTCGCCCATGGCCGAAGGGCTGATGAAGAAATTCTACGGCACCGAGGTCTATGTGCAATCGGCGGGCGTGCATTCGGAAATGGACGTGGACGGGTTCGCGGTCGCGGTCTGCGGCGAGATGGGCGTCGAACTCGACCGGCACCAGACGCGCTCCTTCGACGACCTGAAGGAATGGGGCGACGACATTTCCTCCTATGACCTGATCGTGGCGCTCTCTCCCGCCTCCCAGAGGCAGGCCCTCGAGCTGACCCGGTTCTATCACCTGGACGTCGAATACTGGCCGATCATGGATCCCTCCGGCATCGGCGAGACGCGCGACGCGAAGCTTGACGCCTACCGCAAGGCGCGCGATCAGATCATCGACCGCATGACACACCGCTTCGGCGCCGCAAAGACCAACGAAGGATCCAGATGAACGACCCGCGACAGGACAGCCTTTCCCTTCTGAAGCGCTATTACGACGCCTTCGCCGCCCATGACCATGCCGGCATGCTCGCCTGCCTCGACGAGGAGGTGGAACACCGCATCAACCAGGGCGCGGTCGAACGGGGCAAGCAGGCCTTCGCCGCCTTCATGGCCGCGATGGACCGCGCCTATGAGGAGACGCTCACCGAGATGGTGCTGTTTGCCTCCGACGACGGCACGCGTGCGGCCGCCGAATTCCGGGTGCTTGGCCGATATCTCGAAACCGCCGAGGGCTGTCCCGAGGCGCGGGGACAGCGCTACGACCTGCCCGCCGGCGCCTTCTTCGAGATCCGCGACGGGCGGATCGCGCGCGTCTCCGTCTTCTACAACGCGGCCGACTGGGTCGCGCAGGTCTCATGAGCCTCGGGTTCCGGATCCTGCGGGGCGCCGAGGTGGACAGCGCGCTCGACGATCTCGCGCGGCTGCGCATCACCGTCTTCCGCGAATGGCCCTATATCTACGACGGCGATCTCGCCTATGAACGCCGCTACATGTCGAGCTATGCCGGCAACGATGCGGCGGTGCTCGTCGCGGCCTTCGACGGCGACAGGCTCGTCGGCGCGGCCACCGGATCGCCCCTCGCCGGACATGCCGCGGATTTCGCGGAAGCGTTCGAGGGACATCCCTGGCCGATGGAAGAGGTCTTCTACTGCGCCGAATCCGTCCTTCTGCCGGAGTATCGCGGCCGGGGCGCCGGCCATGCCTTCTTCGACGCGCGCGAATCCCATGCCCGCGCGCTGGGTCTGGGCTACAGCGCCTTCTGTTCCGTGATCCGCCCCGACGACCACCCGCTGCGCCCCGAGGGCGCGCGCAGCCATGACGCCTTCTGGCGCGGGCGCGGCTATGCGCCGCTTGCCGGCGTCGTGGCGCGGTTCCGCTGGAAGGACGTGGACGAGACCGAGGCCACGCGCAAATCGCTCCAGTTCTGGGGACGCCGCCTGTGAGGCTCGCCGCGGCCACATGGGCCCCCGTCTGGCACGACCGTCCCGGCGCATGGCTCGACCGCTACCGCAGCGCGCTGGCGCAGATCCGGGCGGATCGCGACACGCTCGTGGTCTTTCCCG
This sequence comes from Celeribacter indicus, assembly GCF_000819565.1. Taxonomy (NCBI): domain Bacteria; kingdom Pseudomonadati; phylum Pseudomonadota; class Alphaproteobacteria; order Rhodobacterales; family Roseobacteraceae; genus Celeribacter; species Celeribacter indicus. The sequence continues at coordinate 1,416,714 of NZ_CP004393.1, read as the reverse complement.
AATATGCCGCGCTGGAAGCCGCCTTTCACGGCGCCGGAGGCGGGTCCGCCGCGGAGTGGATGGCGCGCGGCGCGGCGTCGTTCGACAGCTATTGCGATGGCATCCGCACCCTCGTGTCGGAGACCGGCGCCACGATTCTGGGTGGATCCGGCTTTGCGCGGGACGGCGAGGGGATCGTCAATCGCGCGCTCTTCTGCGCGCCCGAGGGCGAGGTCGCCGTCGAGAAGCGGATGCCCACGCCCTACGAGCGCACCCTCGGCCTGCGCCCCGGCCGCCCTGCCCCGCTGATCGAGACGCGCTTCGGCGCGCTCGCGGCGATCATCTGCTACGACAGCGAATTCCCCCTGATCGCCCGCAGCTATGCCGAAGCCGGAGCGGAGATCCTGCTCGTCCCCTCCTGCACCGACACCGAGCAGGGCGCCTCCCGCGTCGAGATCGGCTGCCGCGCCCGCGCACTCGAGGGGCAGATGCTCGTCGCCATGGCCCCGCTCGTCGGAGAGGTGCCGGAGTGCGAGGTGGTGGACGTGAATCTCGGCCGCGCCGCCGTCTTCTGTCCGCCCGACACGGGCCTGCCGCCCGACGGCACGCTCGCCGCAGGACCGCGCAACGCACCCGGCTTTGCGATTCTGAACGGCCTGGAGGCCGAGCGTGAGCGGGCGCGCAAAGGCGGACAGGTCGGCGTCCGGGGGCACTGGACCGAAACCGAGACCGGCCCCCGCGCGTTTCCCCGAACGATTTTGCGCTAAAACATCTTGAAAAAGCGGCGGCAAAGGCGCATTTACTAGCCGCCCACAGAGTGATGGGCGAAGGTAACCAAGGAGTAAACATGGCCAAGGAAGAAATGCTCGAATTTCCCGGTGTCGTGAAGGAACTCCTGCCTAACGCGACATTTCGGGTCGAGCTGGAAAACGGCCATGAGATCATCGCGCATACGGCGGGAAAGATGCGCAAGAACCGCATCCGCGTCCTCGCAGGCGACAAGGTGCAGGTCGAAATGACCCCCTACGATCTGACGAAGGGTCGGATCAACTATCGCTTCCGCTGAGGCGGCAAGCATCTTCATGAAACTGATCCTCGGTTCAGGCAGCCCGCGCCGGAAGGAGCTTCTGGCGCAGCTCGGGCTCGTGCCCGACGACATCCGCTCCCCCGACATCGACGAAGATCCGCGGAAGGGCGAGCTGCCCCGCCCCTATTGCGCCCGCATGGCGCGGGAAAAGGCGATGGCCGTGCCGCGCGCGGAGGACGAGATCGTGCTCTGCGCCGACACGACCGTGGCGCTCGGGCGGCGCATCATGGGCAAGCCCGCCGACGAAAAGGAGGCGGCGGCGTTCCTGCTCGCCATGTCCGGCCGCCGGCACAAGGTCATCACCGCCATCGCGGTCGCCCGCGGCACGCGCCTCTGGGAGGCCGACGTGGTCACGGATGTGAAGATGAAACGACTGTCCGACGTGGAGCTCAACGCCTATCTGATGAGCGGCGACTGGCGCGGGAAGGCAGGCGGCTACGGCATCCAGGGGATTGCCGGCGCCTTCATCCCGTGGATCCAGGGCAGCTATTCAGCGGTCATGGGCCTGCCGGTCGCGGAGACCGCGAAACTGCTCGCCAGCGCGGGCTACCCGGTCTACGGAGAGAGAGAATGAAGGGCACAGTCATCGCATTGGGCGAAATCCGCGGCCGCCGCGCCGCCGCCATGGTCCGCGACGGGCAGCTCGACGACCTGCTGGTGGATGCGGGCGAGGACGCCCCCGCCGCGCCGGGCGCGATCTACCGCGCGAAGGGCGGCCGCAGCCTCAAGGGCATGGGCGGCGCCCTGCTCGACCTGCCGGACGGGGAACAGGCCTATCTGCGCGGCAACAAGGGGCTGAAACCCGGCGCGCCGATGCTCGTGCAGGTGACCCATCTGGCCGAGGACGGAAAGGCCGTACCGGTGACCACGCGCCTCCTGTTCAAGTCGAAATACGCCATTATCACCCCCGGCGCGCCCGGCCTCAACATCTCCCGCCGGATCACCGGCGAGGAGGAGCTCATCCGCCTGCACGATCTGGCCGAGGAGGGCATGGAGGGCGCCGGCGAGGCGCTCGGCCTGATCCTGCGCTCCGCCTGCGAGGGGATCGCCGCGGAGGTGATCGCCGAGGACATCGCCGCCACCCGCGCCCTGGCCGAAGCGGTGCTCGCCGATGAGAAGGGCGAGCCGGAGCTGCTCGTGGCCGGTCCCGACGCCTGGGAAGCCGCCTGGCGCGACTGGCCGGAGCCCGACATCTTCGACGATGGCGCCGATGCGTTCGACAACCACGGCATCCACGAGATGATCGAGGCCGCCCTTTCCCCGCGCGTGCCGCTCAAGGGGACGGGCACCGCCTTCATCGAACCGACCCGCGCCTGTGTCGCGGTCGACGTGAACACCGGCGGCGAGTTTTCCCCCGCGGCCGGGCTCAAGGCGAACATTGCCCTCGCCCGCGACCTGCCGCGCCAGCTGCGCCTGCGCGGCCTCGCCGGCCAGATCTTTCTCGACCTCGCGCCGATGGCCAAGAAGGACCGCCGCCAGTTCGAGCAGAGCCTCAAGGCCGCGTTCCGCCCCGAAGGCGGCGACGTGGTGCTCGCCGGCTGGACCCCGCTCGGCAATTACGAGATCCAGAAGAAGCGCACCCGCCTGCCGCTCGCGGAGGCCTTGTCATGAGCTGTCCGATCTGCGGCAATCCAACGGTGAAGAAATACCGTCCCTTCTGCTCGAAACGCTGCGCCGATCTCGACCTTGCGCGGTGGATGAACGGCTCCTACGCGGTGCCGAGCCTGCGCGAGGAAGACCCCGAAGAGATCGCCGAGGCGCTCGAGGAAGCGCTGCGCGAGGATCCCGACGCGACGCCGAAAAAACCTCACTGAAAACTGCAATTTCCCTCTGGACAGTCCCGCGCCCCCCGACTAGAAACCCGCTACCCGAACGCAACGCGCGTTCACCCGTGCCCGGGTAGCTCAGGGGTAGAGCAGTGGATTGAAAATCCTCGTGTCGGTGGTTCGATTCCGCCCCCGGGCACCACTTAAATCACCTGATATTGCGCCTGTCGCACCCGAGCCTTTCAGGATGGGACCATCTCCGCTGTCCGGCGTTTCCATCGGTCGCGGGGGGCCGGGCGCCTCCGGGCTCCTGCCGCGAGATCGGCCTTTGCCGCCGCTTTCCCGAACCTCTTTTCGTCAAGCGTCCAAAACCCGCCGCCGACGGCCCTTTGACGTGCATCGCGCCGGGTTCCATGTGCCGCGACCGGCAGGGCCCGGAGGCTTCCGGACAAACCATCCACCGCCGTCAGGTCGACGCGTTCGTCCGGGGCCGCTGTCCTGCTCCGTCCGGCGGGTGACGCGCGGCCAAGGCTGCCGGGGCCGCATGCCGCGCGGGGCTCGGGCGGGACACCGGCGTGGCCGTCAGCTTCCCGTATCGACCTCCACCACCACGGACATGCCCGGCGTGAGCTTGTCGGCCTCGGGCTGGCCGGGGTCGACGCCGATCCGGACCGGGAGGCGCTGGACGACCTTGATGAAGTTGCCGGTCGCATTGGCAGCGCCGAGCACGCTGAATTCGGAGCCGGTGGCCGGCGCGAAGCGTTCGATATGGCCGTTCAGCCGTTTGCCGCCGAAGGCGTCCACGGCGAAACTGACCTTCTGCCCCACGTCCATCCCGGCGAGCTGGGTTTCCTTGAAATTCGCGATCACCCAGACCTGGTCGGGCACGAGGGAGACGAGCCGCGTGCCCGCGCCGACATATTGCCCCACCCGCGCGGAGACGTCGCCGAGGCGGCCGTCGACCGGCGCCGTGATCACCGTGTTGCGCAGATTGATCCGGGCCAGTTCGACCGCGGCCTTCGCCTCCTCGACCGCAGCGACGCGGCCCTGGCGCTCGGCGGCGACGGAGGCGAGCGTCTGGCGGGCGGTCTCGGCCTCCGCCTCGGCCTTGCGCAGCGTGGTGCGGGCCTGGTCGTAGACGAGCTGCTGCCTCTGGCCCTCGCGTTCGGTGGTGACCCCGCGGGCGAGCAATTCGCGGCTGCGGTCGAGATCGGCCTCGGCCACCTTCAGCGCCGCGCGCGCGGAGTCCACGCTGGCCTCGGCAGAGGCGACACCGGCCTCGGCAGAGCGGCGGTCCTGCCTCGCCGTGTCGAGCGCCGCCTCGGCGGCGTCGAGCTGCGCCTCGACCTGGGCGAGCTGCTGGGCATAGGTGGCATCGTCGAGCCGGATCAGCACGTCGCCCCTCGACACGCGCTCGAAATCCTGCACCGCGACCTCTGCGACCACGCCGGAGATCTGCGGGGCGAGGGTGGTCACCTGGCCGCGCACATAGGCGTCCTCGGTCATCCGCGTGTCGGAGCGGAACGGCGGCAGGCCCCAGGCGAACAGGACGCCCAGGACGCCCAGGACGCCGACGAGGATCGCGAGGGTGGTGGCAATGTGGCGGGTGTATTTCGAAATCATCTTGCGTCTCGTTTCAGGCAGGCTGCGCCGGCGCCGCGGCGGCAGGCCCTGTCCCGGGGTTGGGTTGCGGGTCTTCGGGACCGTCTGCGGCGGCAGTCTGCCCGGTCAGGGCCTGCCATTGGCGGAAGGCGGTATGGCCGATCAGCAGGACCAGCGCCACGCCCGAGACGGCGGCGACCGAGAGGAAGGCGTCATCATAGGCCATGACGGCGGCCCGCCTGCCGAGATCGGTGGCGAGCTGCGCCGCGGCCTCGGCATTCAGGATCCCGGCATCCGTGATCGTGCCGGACAGCGCGCCGGCATAGGTGGAAATGCGTTCGGTGACGAGCGGATCGGTGACCGACAGCGCCTCGTGAAGGTGCTGGGTGTGAACGGACTGGCGGACGGTGACGAAGGTGGAAAATACCGCGCTGCCGATCAGGCCGCCGATCTTCTGCGTGGTCAGGAACACGATGATGAAGGTCAGGATGTAGTTCGGTCCCTTCGCGAGCGCCGACATCAGCCCCGTGAGCAGCGCCGGTGGCAGGAAAAGCGCCGAGGCGAGTGCGATCATCGCCTGCGACAGGTACATATCGCCCGGCCCGGTCAGCACCGTGGAGCGGGCGTCCAGAAGCGATCCGCCGATCAGCAGCAGCAGGGCGACGACATGGAATTCCGCCACCCGGCCGGGCTTGAGGAAGATCGCGCAGATGACGCCGCCGAGGATGGTCACCGCCAGCACGACGAACCAAAGGCCCTGCGTCTGCTCGTTGAGCAGGCCGAGCGCGCGGAACAGCCCGCCCGCCCCCGCCGTCTGTTCGCTCAGCACCAGCCGGAACAGCAGCAGCGTCCCGGCGAAGTGCAGGATGGCCGGGCTCATCAGCCAGCGGATATCCAGCAGCGGATGCTCCCGGTTGAGCTCGATGACGGCGGCGATCGCGAGCGTTGCGACACCGGTGGCCAGCACGACCCCCATCCAGCCGCGCTCCATCCACCAGTAGACCGGCCCCGTGAGCGCCGCGACGGAAAGGCAGCCGAAGCCCACCGCGATGAAGAGGAAGGAGATCACGTCGCCCGCCTCGATCTTCATCGGCTGGGCCGGGCTGAGGAGCGGAAAGAGGTAGATCAGCCCACAGCTCGTGGCCGCAAGCGCCGCGTCCAGCGCCGTGAGCCCGTGCCATCCCCCCATCTCGAGCAGATGCGGGGAGATCAGCCGGGTCAGCGACGAGCCCATGAAAATCAGGGTGAGCGCGGCGGAGAGACCCACGTTCATCTTCCGCTGCGGCGCAAGCGGCTCGAGGATGTAGAGGAAGGCGAGCGACGCCGTCGGCGCGGCGGCACAGCCGGCAAAGAACCGGACGGCGATGTTGGACCAGAAATCATCCGCGACATAGCTGAGCAGGCCGGAGGCAAGGAATACGAGGATCGCCACCTCCGCGAAGCGGCGCAGCCCGAACTGGCCGCGCAGCTTGATCAGCGCCAGCGTGAGGGAGGCATTGGGCGCCATATAGGCGGCGGTGAGCCAGACGGTTTCCGCCTCTGTCGTCCCGAAGCTGCCCTGAAGCTGCTGGCTGTTGGCAGAGACCATGCTCTGCCCGAAGCCCTGCGCGACGGCCAGGATGGCGGCGGTCGCGAAATAGAAACAGGCGCGCGTGGCCGGCATCGTGAGCCAGCTCCCGGCGGCGGCATCGGGTGCCTGCGGTGCCGTGCCGGCGCGCTGCCCCGCGGCCGTGTCCCGGTTCGGTTCGCCCTCTTCGCTCATTTCGGTCCCGCGCCTTCGATATTTTCAAGCATCCGGCTGAGGACGCGGTCGAGAACCGCGAGATCCGCCTCGGAAATCCCCGCGAGCACATCGTCGCTGAGCCGGCTTGTCAGGGTGAGCACCGCCTGGGCCTCGCCCTCGGCCGCCTCGGTGAGGGAGATGTTGCGTTGCCGGCGATCCTCGAAACAGGTCTCCCGCCGCAAGAGCCCGCTTCCTTCCATGGCGTCGATCAGACGCGCCATCGTCGGCCGCTCGACATCCAGCGCGTCGGCCAGTTCGGCCTGCGTCATGGGCGCGTTGCGCGCGAGCAGCAGAAGCACGCGGGCCCGCGCCTGCGTCAGCCCGTATTCTCCCGTGCGCGCATCGAAGAGCACGCGCAGCTTGCGATTCGCCGTCGTGAATTTCCGCACGAATTCCGTGTTGGGGTTGGCGTAGAGCATGATCCGGAGTCCGATGATATAGATAGCTTGCTACCTGTTAGCCTGCTATCTATATCCGCCTCGCCGGGGTTTCAACCCTGATTCCGACACCTCGACATCGGGTCCAACAGGGAATGCTGCGCTGACCATGCGGACGGCCGCGCTCGAAAAGTGTCACTTCGGCGACGCCATTGCCCCGATGCCGGGACCGAACCCCTGGCAGCCATGGAAATGGAGCACAGCCAGAAAGCCCCCGCAGCGAACGGCCTCTGCCCGGCGGAATAAATGCGCGGCGTTCCAGGGGCGTGACGCGCATGGTGGAGTGCGGCCCCTTCCCGGCACCTGGAGGCCAACCCGTAAGCGCGGAGCAACTTGTCTGAACGGCACTCCCGCCGCGACGGGCCCGCACGCCAAAAAAATTTCTCGTGCTGTCGGACCACCCTTCGGCGGGACGTCTTAAAGATGGAACGGCGCCGAACTCTGGCCGCAGACGCCGTTCAGCACAACCGGAACACGGCCAGATCGGCCCGAAAGGAAAACGATCATGCCCAATACCGTCCGCCTGCACCGCGTCATCGCCGCCAGGTCCGAGAAGGTCTATCGCGCGTTCATCGAACCCGATGCCGTGGCGAGCTGGCTGCCGCCCTACGGCTTTCTCTGCACCGTGCACGAACTGGACCCCGAAGTCGGCGGCAGGCACAGGATGTCGTTCCGCAACTTCACGACCGGCGACAGCCAGTCCTTCGGCGGCGAATACAGGGACCTCGTTCCGGGCGAGCGGCTTGTCTACACGGATCGGTTCGACGATCCGAACCTGCCCGGCGAAATGAAGGTGACCGTGGTGCTGAAGGCGGTTTCGGTCGGCACCGACATGTCCATCGTGCAGGAGGGCGTTCCCGACGTGATCCCGCTGGAAGCCTGCTATCTCGGCTGGCAGGAGAGCCTGCGAAAGCTGGCGACGCTCGTGGAACCGGAGATCAGCCAGTAACCGGCATCTCGCCGGAACGCCCCTGATCCCACCGGAGGAGGTCATCCGATGACACGCCAGGAGATTACCGTCGAAGTTGCGGTTGCGGCGCCCGTCGCAAGGGTCTGGGACGCCTACACCCGCCCCGAAGACATCATGCAGTGGAACGCGGCTTCCGACGACTGGCATACACCCGCCGCGTCGGTCGATCTGCGCGAGGGCGGCGCCTTTTGCGCGCCGATGGAGGCGAAAGACGGCAGCACGGGATTCGACTTTGCCGGAACCTACACGCGGATCGAGCCGCACCGGCGGATCGAATACGAATTCGGCGGCCGCCATGCCGCGGTGGACTTCCTGCCCGAAGACGGCCGCCTGCGCCTGCGCGTCACCTTCGATGCGGAAACCGGGACCCCGGTGGAGCAGCAGCGCGCCGGCTGGCAGGCGATCCTCGACCGTTTCAGGCGCCATGTGGACCGGTGACAGGCCTTGGCGGGATCGTGCAGACTGACACTGTCACGAGAACGGAGATGCGAGCCATGCGCTACACGATCCTTTGCTATCACAACGAGGACATCACCTCGGCCTGGACCGAGGAGGAGGACGCCGAGGTGATCGACAAGCTCAAGGCGGTGAACCGCAAATGGGCAAAGAGTTTCGGCCCCATCGCCCGGCTGATGCCGACAAGCGCGGCGACGACGCTGCGCAAGTCCGAGAATATCGTGACGGACGGCCCCTTTGCCGAGACCAAGGAGCAGTTGCTCGGCTTCTATGTGCTCGATGTCGAAAGCCTCGACGTGGCCATCCGGATCGCGCGCGAGATGGCCGAGGCCAATCCGGGCGGAGCATACGAACTTCGCCCAATTGCGCTCTACTACCCCGATGGAGAGGCCATCGAAGATGCCCCAGCCCCCTGAACCCGACTGGATCGAGAGGCGGCTGGTCGGCGCGCGGCCGCAGGCGGTCGCCGCGCTCCTGCGCTATTTCCGCGATCTCGATCTCGCCGAGGAGGCGTTTCAGGAGGCCTGTCTCCGCGCGCTCAGATCCTGGCCGGAGAACGGCCCGCCGCGGAATGCCGCAGGCTGGCTGATCATGGTCGGGCGCAATGCCGCGATTGATCACAAGCGCCGGCAGGCCCGGCTGACGGCCCTGCCCGAGGAAGCGGCGATATCGGACCGCGAGGATACCGAGGCGGACCTGGTCGAGCGGCTGGACGCCACCGAGTATCGTGACGACATCCTGCGTCTCCTCTTCGTCTGCTGCCATCCCGACCTGCCCGCCACGCAGCAGATCGCGCTGGCCCTCAGGATCGTCGCCGGCCTGCCCGTTCCCCGGATCGCCGCGGCCTTCCTGGTCGGAGACCGGGCGATGGAACAGCGCATCACGCGCGCCAAGGCCCGCATAGCGAAAGCCGATATTCCGTTCGAGACGCCGGGACCGAAAGAGCGGGCGGAACGTTTCGCCGCGGTCTCCGCGATGATCTATCTCGTCTTCAACGAGGGATATACCGACGCCACCCCAAAGAGCGAGCGGACCAGGCTCTGCGACGAGGCGATCCGACTGGCGCGCCTGATGCTGCGCCTCTTTCCCGCCGAGCCCGAGATGATGGGATTGCTGGCGCTGATGCTGCTTCAGCAGTCCCGCCGGAACGCACGTTTCGACGAGGCGGGTGCGCCGATCCTGCTGGAGGATCAGGACCGGACGCTCTGGAACCGGCGCCAGATCGCCGAGGCATTCGCGATGATCGACAAGGCCATGCTGCACCGCCGGCCCGGCCCCTATCAGATCCAGGCAGCGATCGCCGCGCTGCACGCACGGGCAGAACGGCCGGAGGACACGGACTGGGCCGGCATAGACGCGCTGTATCAGGCGCTGGAACGTCATGCCCCCTCCCCCGTCGTCACGCTCAACCGGTCCGTGGCCATCTGGAAACTTCACGGCGCCAAGGCGGCGCTGGAGATGATCGCACCGCTTGCCGGGCCGCTGGACGGCTATTTCTACTTCCACGGCGTGCGCGGCAACCTGCTGGAACAGCTGGGCCGCGGCAGCGAGGCGCGCGATGCCTTCGTCCGCGCCATCGCGCTCGCCACCACGCCGGCAGAAGCCGCGCATATCCGCCAGCATCTCGACCGGCTCGAGGGCTAGAGCGGCGGAGCGGGCAAGGCCGCGACGGGCCGGCATGTCCCCGCCTTCGGCGGGTGTGCCCGAGGATACGGCCCCGCCACCGGACATGCGGGGTGGGCCCGGTGCAAAAAAATCTGCTGGCCTGTCGGAAAAGGGCACCGCGGTTCGTCCTCCGGATATGAAGCACCGACGACGCGGCGGCGTGACGGGGCGCCCGCCGAGCCGACGAAGAGCCCGCACGCGCACGTCCAGAACCGAAGGAGACCTGAAATGACCGATCTCGTAACCTGCCTGTGGTATGACCACGGCGAAGCCAGGAAGGCGGCCGAATTCTATGCCGCCACGTTTCCCGACAGCCATGTCGACCGGGTGAACGCCGCCGCATCGGACTATCCGGGCGGAAAGGAAGGCGACGAGCTGACCGTGGAATTCACCGTGCTCGGCAGACGGTTCCTCGGCCTCAACGGCGGGCCGATCTTCACACCCAACGAGGCCGTTTCGTTCATGGTCATCACGGAAGACCAGGAGGAAACCGACCGCTACTGGACCGCCGTCGTCGGCAGCGGCGGCACCGAAAGCGCCTGCGGCTGGTGCAAGGACCGCTGGGGTCACTCCTGGCAGATCACGCCGAAGCGCCTGATGGAACTGACCACCGATCCCGACCCTGCTCGGGCCAAACGCGCCTTCGAGGCGATGATGACCATGCGCAAGATCGACATCGCCACACTCGAGGCGGCCGCCTCGGACACCCCATGACCGGAGGAGACACAGGCCGAAGACGGACCAGCTTGAGGACCCCGAACGCCTTGGACACGACGCAATCGAGGATTGACATGCTCCCGATCATCACCGCATTCGAAAACTCACCCGACCGCGGCGCGGGGCTGGCGCGCGACATGCGCGTGCGCTGGGCCCTCGAGGAGGTTGGCCGGCCCTATGACGTGCGCCTTGTCTCGTTCAAGGAGATGCAGGAGCCGGCGCATCTGGCGCTGCACCCGTTCGGGCAAATTCCGACCTATGAAGAAGGCGATCTCGCCCTGTTCGAGACCGGGTCGATCGTCCTCCACCTCGCCCGGCACCACGCGGGCCTGCTGCCCGAGGACGCCAATGCACGGGCACGGGCGATCACCTGGATGTTCGCCGCGCTCGACACGGTCGAACCGCCGATCCTCGACCGGGAAACCACCAGGCTCTTCGAGGGCGACAGGAGCTGGGGCCCAGAGCGCCTGCGCCTCACCGAAGCGCGCATCCGCCCCCGCCTCAGCCAGCTTTCCGCCCATCTCGGCGATGCCGTGTGGCTCGACGGGGCGTTCAGCGCCGGCGATCTGATGATGGTCTCCGTGCTGCTCAGGTTACGCCATTCCTCACCGATGCTGAACGACGTCCCGAACCTCGCCGCCTATGTCGCACGCGGTGAAGCCCGCCCCGCCTACAAGCGCGCCTTCGCCGCGCAACTGGCAGTGTTTACGGGCAAGGCGTCGAGAGGATAGCCTCGAAGCCGGTCAGGACAGGCTTCCGGAGCCACCGGACCGTCACCTGGGAAACACCGGACGAACCGGGCCGCAAGGAGGCCTCCTGATCAAAAGACCGTTGAGCAGGCGCGTCAGCGTCCACGCCAGGGAAAGCCAGTTCGGTGCCTGAGACTACACCCGGAAACCGCATTGCCTGTGATTTGATGTATTGACCGGCCATCACGTCTCGCGTGCAGCGGAGAATGCGCAACTCTGATGGTGGAAAACAGGTGCGTTGGTGGCGGAGACGAAGTCTGCCACACTGCCCATAAATCCAGAATATTATTAAATTAAAACAAAATATTATATGATCCCCAACTCAGGATGAGTGTAGCAGAATGTGTAGCAAATTAGGCGAGAAAGATGATTTCGCACATGGCGAACATCCTCAGAAACTCCTGCTGCCTCCAGTTGCCTGCCCCCATCGAGTAGTCCGGCGTAAATGTTAGTGCATGGTCGACCTCAGGTCTATCGGGACCATGCTTTTGGGCGCTGGTGGACAATCCGCCTACACAGATAGAATTTGATCTGTGAACACGGACCGTTAAGCGTTACGTTCAGGAAAAACCATTCGAATTCAGGGCAATCTTTTGAAAATCATCGACAACATTTCTGTCCTCTTGGGGGATGAGCTGAAGGCCGGATTCGAAGCTGGCGCGAAAATCCGGGTGGCGGCCAGTTGCTTCTCAATCTTTGCATATGAAGCGCTGCGTGATGAATTGGAAAGTGTCAAAGAGCTTGAGTTCATCCTGACAGATCCAACTTTCATTCCGAACGAAGCGCTCGGGTGAACCGCTCCGGGTTTGCCGGAGGCTGTTTGGTTTAAGTTATGCGGCTATGGTCTTAGTTACCAGAGCTGCGTAGAAGTTTGCCTCTGCTTCCGCTGGTGGGATGTTCCCGATGGGCTCGAGGAGGCGGCGATTGTTGAACCAGTCGACCCATTCCAGAGTGGCGTATTCCACGGCGTCCAGACTGCGCCACGGGCCACGGCGGTGGATGACCTCCGCCTTGAAGAGACCATTGATTGTCTCGGCCAAAGCGTTGTCATAGCTGTCACCGACGCTGCCGACCGAGGGTTCGATTCCTGCCTCGGCCAAGCGTTCGGTGTATTTTATCGCCAGGTATTGCGATCCGCGGTCTGAGTGATGGATCAGTCCCACACCAGGCTGCCGCTGATGAACAGCCTGTTCCAAAGCGTCGAGAACGAAGCCTGTGTGAGCCGTGCGGCTGACGCGCCACCCAACGATCCGGCGCGCGAACGTGTCGATCACGAATGCCACATAAACGAACCCTTGCCAGGTGGCGACATAGGTGAAATCGCTGACCCAGAGCATGTTCGGTGCCGGCACCCGGAATTGCCGGTTTACCTTGTCCATCGGGCACGGCTGCTTCTTGTCAGGGATCGTCGTTTTATGCGGCTTGCCCCGGATGACGCCCTGCAGGCCCAAATCCTTCATCAACCGGGCTATCGTGCATCGGGCCACATCAAATCCTTCCCGCCGCATCTGGCGCCAGACTTTGCGCACGCCATAGACCTTGTAATTCTCATCGAACACGCGCTCGATCTCGGGGCGAAGCTCGTCGTCGCGCTTGAACCGATCCGAGCGCAGATCAGGGTCGGCCCGTTTGGCCAGATGATCGTAGTATGTGGACGGGGCAATCGGCAGGTGCTTGCAGATCGGCTCGACCCCGAGCTCTCCACGATAATCGTCGATAAAGGCGATCATGACTTCGGTCGGCGGTCGAGCTCCGCCATCGCAAAATACGCCGACGCCTTCCGCAGGATCTCATTCGCCTGCTTGAGTTCGCGGTTCTCGCGCTCCAGCGCCTTCATCTTCTCGGCCATCTCGGTACTGACCCCAGCACGGTCGCCACGATCAATCTCTGCCTTTTTGACCCAGTCATTCAGCGTGTTCGTCGAACAGCCTATCTTCGCCGAGATCGATACGATCGCTTGCCAGCGGCTCTCATGCTGACCGGCGTTGTCCAAAACCATACGAACCGCTCGCTCGCGCACTTCAGGGGAATATTTGTTCGTTGTCTTGCTCATGATGCTCCATCCTACTCAAGAGTTGGAGCCTCCGGCAAACCCGGAGCGGTTCACTGTTACTGTTCCTGCAATCGTAGAGCAGGCAATGAAATGACAGGCGCGTGATGCCGCCCCAATATAGGGCGAGTTCACTTATGTCTGAAACGACGTGAAGCAAAGGAAAGCCTCTTGTCCGCCCCCAAGCCAAGCCTTTCCGAGCATCGTGACGCAGACGCCGCGTGTTCCGAGAGCAATACGCCGCAGGCCATTTTCCCTGCCCTCTTTTATTCATCCCGCAGGCAAAGTGTCGCTTGAGCCAATGCCCACTTTATGGGGTACTCACAATGGGCTGTCGTGCCATCATGCGTTTCACATAGCATCCAACCTCGCATTCCTCGGTCATGCCGATGCCACCGTGGAGCTGGATCGCCTCCTCGCCCAAGCGCTGTCCCAAATCGCTTGCGCGGGCCCAGGCCGCCGTCGCCAATCGCATCGCGTCAGGCCGATCGCCGGTCGCCGCCATGGCAGCGGCCAGGACAAGCGCCTCCGTCTCGTCGCAAGCGATGGACATATCGACGAGACGATGTTGCAGCGCCTGAAACCCGCTCAAAGGCCGCCCGAACTGATGCCGCGTCCGGCAATAGTCCAGCGTCATGGCAAAAGCTTTCTCCATCGCCCCCAAACGATCCGCCGCGGCGACCACATGGGCGGCAGTCCGCAGACGATCAGTGAGGTCTTTGGACAAGGCCAGCCCCGGCGCGTCAGGCAAGGGGATCGACACCGTCTCTTCGCCGGCGACCGAAATCGTCTCCGCACCTGTCAGCTCTGGCTGTTCCATCCAGATCAGCCGGGTCCCCCCATCTGTCAGAGCCAGCGCCAGATTCACGGTCTTGGGCAGGGAAACTCGGTTTTCCGCATCGGCGGCTGCGACCACGGGTTTCAACGTCCCTGCCAGAAAATCATCGAGCGCCTGCGCGGCACGCGGATCATCCGGCGACAAGCCAGCAAGAAGTATAGCCGGCAGAAGCGCATCCCGCGCCCAGTCCAGCGGTGACAAAAGCCCACCAAGGCTACGCGCCACGAGAACCGGCCCGTTTAGCCCGAGACCGAAGCCCCCCAGCTCTTCGGATACGGAGGCAATATGCCAGCCCATGTCGAGACAATGTTGCCAATGCGCGCCGGTCTCTGTGGCTGCGCTCAGGGCAAAACGATCCAGCGTGTCGGACAGCATGCGCTCGGTGTCATTCAGTTCAAAATCCATCATCCTATCCCTTCAAATCCCCAAAACGACCTTGGCCATCACATTGCGCTGAATCTCGTTCGAACCACCCCAGATGGTGAGCTTGCGCAGGTTGAGCCAACTGCTCTCGGCGTTTTGCAAAACCTCCGGTTTCTCGCCGCTCCAATCGCGCGCCATATCGAGGCGAAGTTTGGAAATCGCTTGGGTGATCTCGGTGCCGCGAATTTTCAGCGCCGATGTGCGTGGCCCCGGATTGCCCCCGGCATTCATCGCCGACAGCAAACGCAATTCCAGATATTCGAGCGCCAGAAGTTCCGTATCGAGCGCCTCAATCCGTGCCGCAAACCTGCCCTGATCCAGCGCCTGAAGCGCCGTCAGGTCCCGCCGCGACCGTGCCGCGCCCGACATGATGAAACGTTCGTGTTCAAGAAGCACCTTGGCATAGGTCCACCCCTGTCCTTCACCGCCGATACGGTTCTCGACAGGCACCCGCACATTGTCCAGAAACACCTCGTTGATTTCCGTATCACCGTCGATGGTGCGGATCGGGCGCACCGTGATGCCGGGGGTTTTCATGTCGATCAACAGAAAGCTGATGCCCGCCTGCGGCTTGACCGTCAGGTCGGTTTTCACCAGACAAAACATCCAGTCCGCCCATTGCGCCCAGGTCGTCCATGTTTTCTGACCGTTGACGACATAGCTGTCGCCGTCCAGCACCGCCGTGGTGCGCAGGCTGGCCAGATCGGAGCCCGCGCCCGGCTCGGAATAGCCCTGACACCACCAGGTCCGGTTTTCGCGGATCCGAGGCAGGAACCGCTGTTTCTGCTCATCCGAGCCATAGGTGTAGAGGATCGGGCCGACCATCGTGATGCCGAATTGCACAGGCGGCGGCGCATAGAGCGCCCCGTAGGCCTGTTCGAACAGATAGCGCTGGGTCGGGGTCAGCCCGGGGCCGCCATGTTCGGCAGGCCATCCGGCCGCCAGCCAGTTCTCTGCCGCCAGCACGTCCTGCCAGCGCAGCATCTCCTCTTTCGAGGGCGGCTGGTTGGTGCGGATAGTGGCCGCGATATCTTCGGGCAGAGCGCTCGACAGCCTGTCCTTTACGCGCGCGAAAAAAGCCCGGTCCTCGGGGGAAAAGTCAAGATTCATGGAAGTCTCCTGATGGGTAATTCAAATATCCAGAGCGGCCCGGAGCGCCTCATCCGCTCCAAGACGCGGTGCCGCTTTTTGCCCCCCACGGAGGCAGCCGACGAATTGCACCGGTTGCTCCGGCAAATCGAGCGGCCCGGCCGCCGTCTCAACCTGACGTGAGAGCAAATCGCGCACCGCAACCTGCGGGCTGGCGGCGGCCTCCGCCATGTTCCAGATCGGCGCGGCAGGAATGCCCTTGGCCTCAAACAGATCGATCACCTCTGCGACCGGCTTGTCAGCGCTCCAGCCTTCGATGATGGCGCGCAGATCGTCCTCATGTGCGCGGCGTTTCTGGTCGTCGACAAATCGCGGATCGGAGGGCAGATCGGCCAGCCCCATCGCCTCGGACAACCGCGCGAAGAGCGGCGCATTGGCGACGGCCAGCACGAAATGCCCGTCCTGCGCCTGAAACGCACCGAAGGGGGCCGACAAAGGATGCGTCGATCCGGTGCGCTCTGGCGCTGTGCCGGTGGTCTGGAACTGCGCCAGAGCGGTCGGCAAAAGCGAAAACAGACAGTCGAACATCGCGACGTCGATCTCCCCCCCCTGCCCCGTGCGCTCGCGCCGGAACAGCGCCGCGCAGATTGCCCAGGCGGCATAGATGCCGGGCACCGTGTCGCCAATCGAGTCGCCGGCCAGAACCGGCGGGCGCCCCGGCTCGCCGGTGAGGCTCATGAACCCGCTCATTGCCTGCGCCACCACATCATAGGCCGGGCGTTTGGTCAGGGGACCCTCCTGCCCGAAGCCGGAAATCGCGCAATGGATCAAATCCGGGCGCACCCTGCGCAATGTGTCGTAATCCACACCCAGACGTGCCGCGACGCCGGGACGGAAATTTTCGACCACCACATCGCAGGATGCCACGAGGTCAAGAATAACCTCTTTGGCCTCCGGGGATTTCAGATCGAGGCAGAGGCTTTTCTTGTTGCGGTTGATCAGTTCGAAACTGACGGATTGCCCATGCCGCATCGCCCCCATATGGCGTTGATCGTCGCCGGTCGGGCTTTCGATCTTAATCACCTCGGCGCCGATGTCGGCCAGCATGGCGGTGCAGAACGGCCCGGAAAGCACACGGGTGAAATCGAGGATGCGGACCCCCTCCAGCGGGCGGTTGATCGTCTGTGTCATCACACTCTCCTTTACACCAGAACCAGCATCAGCCCGGGGAACAGCAAAAAGATCAGGATGCGGATCAGATCGACCGCCACGAAGGGCGTGATGCCGCGATAGATATCCTTGATCGCGAGGTCCGGCCGCATGCCGTTCAGTACGAAAATATTGATCCCGACAGGCGGTGTGATCATGCCGATCTCGATGATCATCACGTTCATGATGCCCCACCACACCGGATCGAACCCGAGCTGGCTGACCACGAGCGGGAAAACGAAAGGCATCGTCAGGATCATCGCCGCCATGGCATCGAACACGCAGCCCAAAGCGAGATAGAGCAGGATCACCACCGAAATGATCACCATCGGCGGAAGATCGAGCCCGCCGACCCAAGCCACGGTGGCCGCTGGCAGACCGGACAGCGTCAGGAAGCTCTTGTAGATTTCGGCGCCGATCAGGATCAGGTAGATCATGCCGATATTCGACGCCGCCCGAATAAGGGTCGCAGCAAAGTTTTCCCGCGTCAGTTTTTTGCGCAACAGGCTCGCCGCCAGCACCAGAAGGACGCCGATGGCCGCCCCTTCCGTGACGGTAAAGATGCCGCTGTAAATCCCGCCCAGCATGACACCGGCGACAAGCAGGGTCAGCCGCGCCTGCGTCGTGGCGCGCACCCGTTCGCCCCAATTGGCGCGCGGCGCTGGTTGGCCATCGCCCGGG
Source organism: Celeribacter indicus (assembly GCF_000819565.1). Lineage (NCBI taxonomy): Bacteria > Pseudomonadati > Pseudomonadota > Alphaproteobacteria > Rhodobacterales > Roseobacteraceae > Celeribacter > Celeribacter indicus. The sequence goes on along the minus strand of NZ_CP004393.1, from coordinate 1,399,213 downwards.
TGACGCATCAGAAACAGCCGGATGGCGAGAAAATAGAGCGCAATCGCGACCAGACCGGGAATGACCGCCGCACGAAACAGATCTAGCACGCTTTGCTGGGTCAGGATCGCGTAGACGACCATGATCACAGAAGGCGGGATGAGCGAGCCCAATGTGCCGCCCCCGGCGATGGAGCCGGCGATGAGCGCATCGGAATAGCCGCGGCGGCGCATCTCCGGCAGTGCCACCTGCACCATGGTTGCGGTGGTCGCCACGGAGGAGCCGCAGATTGCACCAAAGATCGCGCTGGTCCCCACGGTCGTGATCGCCAGACCACCGCGCAGATGACCGCCCCAGGCATGGGCCAGCCGGTAGATTTCAGTCGAAAGGCCGGAGACGATGGCGAAACCGCCCATAAGAATGAACAGCGGAATGACGATCAGATCCTGAGAAGACAGGGCTTGCACGGTCGAGGTGCCGAAAAGCGAAAACACCGAGGCCAGCGGGTCGAGCACCAGCGTGCCGATGACACCGACAAGCGCCATGGCGGCCGCGATCGGTACATTGAGAAGGATCACGCCGAGAAGGCACAGAAGTCCGAGACCTCCAATGAGAATGGGGGACATGACTTACTCCAGATCAGAAATGGGTTGCGGGAGGGGCTCGGGTTCATGGCGGGCGCAGGCGCGCAGAAGCTGTTTGAGACTGACGACTGCCTGAATGCCCACGGCCACCCAAAGACAGAGGCAGGCCACGGCCCACGCATGCCAGCGCGGCAGCTCCATAAGCCAGGTGGTTTCACCGCTGCGCCAGAGATCGAGCGTGTAGCTCGTTACCCACCAGGCCATGAGCGCGAACATGGCGGACAGACAGAGAGACCCCATAGCTTCGAAGCCTTCACGCAAACGCCAGGGCAGGGTTTTCGTGACAAAACGCACGGTGATAGCCGAGCGGGTCGCGACCATCGCCGGAAAACAGGCGGCGACGGCCACGATGCCAAGAGGAGCGTAGAGATCGCTGATCCCATCCACGCCGAGACCGAATAAGACGTCGTCCAGCCAAGGCCAGACACCCCTGAGCGCCAGCATGGCTTCGGAGCGCAGCGCCACTTCGAACAACACCAGCCCCGTCACCGCCAGCAAGGCGGTGAGGCCGATGATGGCAATTGAATTTGCCAGTTTCAACATGACCTCACCTCTTGTGATCTACTGGCCAAGCGCCGTACGCGCAGCTTCGAGAATGGCGGCGTTTTCCGGGGCTTTCGCGACCCATTTCTCGGTGACCTGCGACAAGACCCTATCGGCACGCGCCAGATCGTCGTCGCTCAGTGTGACGAAATGATGTACCTCGGAGGCCTCCAGCCGGGCCACGACATCTTGGGTCTGCTTGTCCATGTTGCCGCCCAGAACGGTGGTGTACCAATCGCCCTTCACGCTATCGATAGCGTCTTGAGATTCAGGCGGGAGCGTGTCGTATTTCGCTTTGGACAGACCGAAGAGCACGGCGAAGGAGCCAAGCGGCAGGTTGGTGACGTGATAGGTCAAAAGATCGCCGACCCCGAAGTTATAGAGGTTCCCGGTGTCGACCAAAGCGCCGTCGATCAGGCCTCGGCTGACGTTTTCAGCCATCGCAGTGGCCGGAATGTTGGACACAGGCACGGCGCCGAGACGGCTGACGATCTGGGCCTGTGTCTGACCCGAAACGCGCAGTTTCTTGCCGCGTAGATCGTCCAGGCTGCCGATCTCATCTTTGGTGTGGATGTAGTATGGCCCGGATTGCAACATGCCCAGGGCGATCAGATCGCCCATGCCGCCGATCAATCCTTGGTCGATCAACGCGATGCTCGCCAGCGCGCCGTCGGAATTGCTCTGCGCCATGTTCGGCAGTTCGAAAACATCGAGCCCGGAGACACGGCCCGGCGTATAGGGCAGCGGGATCTCCGCGATATCGGCTACACCGTCAAGCACCAGTTTCATCTGGACCTCACCGCCGGACACCAAAGAACCGCCGGGGTAAAGTTCGATTTTCAATGCACCCTCCGTTAACTCGTCCAGACGTGCCGCCAAAGCGGGTGCCGACAAGGCGTTGTTGACCGTCGTCGCAGGAAGGAAGGACGAGTACTTCAGCGTCACGCTCTCCTGAGCAAAGGCCGGAGCAGCCAGCAAGACGGTCGCAGCCAGAAATGATTTAAGTTGTCTCATGATGGTTTCCCTGTTGTTGAGAGGTCTTTAAAGTTTTTTATAGGACCGGGAGCCACGCAGCAGTCGCTCCCGGCAGGATCGGTCAGAGAGCGATGTGACCGACCTTTCCGACCCGCGCCTCATCGAGCGCATCCGGGTAGCCGGCATCGGCATATCGGATCACACCCAGCGCGGTATCATTGGTCAAAGACAGGTCGATCCGGGTGTCGGCCTCTTTGGTGCCATCAGCCACCACGGTGACCCCCGCAGAGGTCATGAACCCGGAATAGCCGCCACCTCCCGAGTGGATCGCAACGAGATCGGCCCCCGAAGAACAGAGGGTCATCGCATCAAGCAACGGCCAGTCGGCGATGGCATCAGAGCCGTCGCGCATCCCTTCGGTCATGATGTTCGGATGGGCCATGCCCCCGGCATCGAGGTGATCTCGGGAAAAGGCGACGGGTCCGGCCAGCTCGCCTGCGGCCACCATGTCGTTCACCCGACGCGCGAGAGCCGTGCGTTCGCCATGCCCTAGCCAGGCGATACGGGCGGGAAGACCTTCAAAGGGCACATGCGCACGCGCCAGTTTGATCCAGTTGGTGACAATCTTATTGTCCGGGAACATCTCCAGCAACACGTCGTCGATTTTCGCGATATCGCTTTCTTCGCCCGACAGCGCCATCCAACGGAACGGCCCGATCGCGCGCGCAAATAGCGGGCGCAGGTAAGCTTCGGTGAAAATCGGAATATCGAAGGCGTCTTCGATCCCGGCAGCCTTGGCCTGGGTGCGGATCAGGTTGCCGTTGTCAAAGACTTCAGCGCCTGCCTTTTGAAAGCCGAGCATCGCCGTCACCTGATGCGCGATGCTGTCGCGCCCGGCTTCGATCAATTCCTCCGGGTTTTGATCGCGCAGCCGCTGCACGCGGGCGAGGTCATAGCCCTCCGGCACATAGCCATAGACCAGATCATGCGCAGAGGTCTGATCGCTGACGATATCCGGGACGATCCCGCGTGCCAGAATTTCGGGATAGACCTCTGCCGCATTCGCGACCAGTGCCACGGAGACAGCGCGGCCTTCGTCCGTCGCCGCCTTGATCATAGCCAGAGCGGTGTCGAGATCCGGGGCGATCTCGTCGAGATAGCCGATCTCTTGACGTTTCTTCGCCCGCTCCGCATCGACATCGAGACAGAGAATGGCCGCCCCGGCCATGCGCCCGGCCAGAGGCTGTGCGCCGCCCATACCGCCGAGACCGGCGGTCAGGATGAATCGCCCGGCCAAAGAACCGTTGAACCGACGCTCCGCGATCCGCATGAAGATTTCATAGGTGCCCTGAATGACGCCCTGACTGCCGATATATTGCCAGGCGCCCGCCGTCAGACCGCCCCAACAAATCAGCCCCTTGCGCTCGAACTCATAGAACACGTCGGGCTTGGCCCATTGCCCCACGATGTTGCAATTCGCCATGACCACCATCGGCGCGCCCTTGTGGGTGCGCAAAAGCCCCACCGGCTTGCCGGACTGGATCACCAGGGTCTGGTCTTCCTCCATCTCACAGAGCGTTCTGACGATGGCATCATGCGCTGGCCAGTTGCGCGCCGCCCGGCCAAGGGCCGCATAGACGATGAGTTTCTCCGGCGCTTCGCCAACCGCCAGCACATTCTCCATGAGCCGCAATAGTCCTTCGGCACGCCAGGATTTCGCGCGTCGTTCAGGCCCGCCGGGGATCGGAAAATCAGGGTGGCGTGGGTTATCTTTAGGCATTGTGGCCCTCCAGAACATAGCGCGCCAATTCGATCCCCATGGCCCGTTCGACCGGCGGATAAACGGCCGGGTCCAACACCCCGGCGCCCAACGGGATCACCTGGCGCGAGACATGCAGCACATGCACCGTCATGCCCACCTCCAATTGACCGACGGAGAGCGGCTCGGCCTCGCTCGACAGCGTGGTGATCACATCCGGGAAACTGGCCTGACGCGCCCCTCCTGCATCGTCGACGGCCATATATTCGTTCATCACATGCAGCGTCATCGCATGATCGCCCTGCCCCACCGTGACGGTGCCGATGTCGAAGGCCTCATTCGTGTAGCGCACATCCTTGGCGGTGATCTTGCCCTCGATCAGGATCGTGCCCTTCGTCTTTTCGACGATGGCGTCGATGACGGCGGTCGCGCCTTTAGGTTCGGCGGCCAGGATCGCGTGCCCGAGATCGAGCGCCATCGAGATCCCGCCCAGCGCCGCGTTGCGCGCCACATAGCTCGCCCGCAGAGGGTTGCGCGCCGAGGCGATAAAGCCGCCCGACATATCGGAAGCCGTACGCAGGATCGGCGAGACCTTGGCCGTCGCGCCCCGGGTGACCAGCTCGATGTAACGGTTCTGATCACGGTTGCCGCCGACGGCGGTCTGGATCATCTGCTCGTCCGATCCGGCCATGCCGATGGAGCCCATGTCGCCCGTCGGATGCGCCCGGATGTCGCCCACGGCGTCGATCACCTTGCACCCGAGAATGGAGGCCGGAAGCCAGCCATTCAAGGTGGAGCTTTTGCCGTTCTGCCCAACCATCAGCCCGGCCACGGGCGTGCCCAAAGCCTCGTTCAACAATTCAACCGCCTTGATGTAATCCACACCGCGCATTTCCCAGGGCGTGGTCGAGGCCGGCGCACCGATGGCGGCGGCGGTCGCGACCCAATCCTCTTCGTTCAACTCATCGATGCTGACGAGTTCCGGTTGCCCTGCCCCGACGGCGGCATAGCCCAGCTGGCGCCCGTGATCGGCCCAGCCACCGCCCCCGGCGGCATAGACCGAACCACCGCGCACGGCGGGTTCGACGTCTTTTTCTGTCAAAATACGACGCATTTCTGCTCCTTCCTTTAAGTCTGATCCACGGCAATGACGGTTTCCACCAGGACCTCTGCCCCAAGGGCGATATCCGTCGCCTCCGCCCATTCTTCGGGGCAATGCGAGCGCCCGCCGAGACAGGGCACGAACACCATGGCCGCAGGCGCAATCCGCGCCATGAAAGCCGCATCGTGCCCGGCACCCGACACCATGCGCGTGGCAGAGGCACCGACCCGCGCCGAAGCGCTTTCGAGATGATCGACAAGCCCCCCATCCATCTGTGTCGGAAAATTGTCGGAGAGGCGGGTCAATTCGGCTGAGATGCCCATCGGCAGGCTCTGGGTTCGTGCCTCCAGCCAATCGAGGAACGCGAGCATCTGCGCCCGCTCTTCAGAGCGCGCATCAATCAACATCCGCACCCGCCCGGGCACCACATTCGCCGCGCCCGGTTCAATCGAGAATTCGCCCACGGTCGCTGTGAAATGCGATCCCTGTTCGCTGCGTGCAGTGGCTTCAGCATCAATCGCGCTGATCAGATCGGAGGCCGCCACGAGCGCATCCGCGCGATGCCCCATCGGGGTCGTCCCAGCGTGATCCGGGCGACCCGTGAGGATCACCTCCACACGGGTGATGCCGGCAATCGTGGTGACTAGTCCTATTTCCGTGCCGGAGCTTTCCAGCACCGGCCCTTGCTCGATGTGCAGTTCGAGAAAGGCACGGATGTCGCTACGTGCCGTCATCGAAGCCGGGTCGCCACCGACATCGCGCATCGCCTGGTCGAGCGACCGGCCCTCATGCTGCAACGGCATCCAGCTGTCGGGCAAGACCCCTGCCATGGCGCGCGATCCGATACATGAGACGCCAAAGACCGAAACCTCCTCCGCCAGAAAATCCGTCACCGCCAGATCGTGCCGCAGCTCGATCCCGCGTTCCGCCAGGCTCCGGGCCACTTCCAGCGCCACAATGACACCGGCCACGCCATCAAACCGGCCGCCGTCCGGCACTGTGTCGGAATGCGATCCCAGCATGATGGTGCCAAGGCTTTCTGTGCCCTTCCGCGTCCCGATCAGGTTGCCCCCGGCATCCGTCGTGACCGCAAGCCCGGCCTCCGCGAAACGCGCGGCCAACCAATTGCGGCCTTCGTCGAAACATGGCGAAAAGGCGCGACGTGTCCAGGGGCGATCCGGGTCGGTGATCTTTGACAGCGCCGTCAGATCGGCGGCGATCCGGTCGGTGCGAACGCGTAGATTGCTCATGCGCGCACCGCCTTGCGCAGGCCCAGCGGACGCTCGGGACGCAGGAAGGCTCCATTTCCGGGCGCTGCCAGAACCGTCGTGCCGTCGAACACCTGCGCTCCGCGCAGCCATGTGCCCGCCGTCGTCCACGGCAGCTCCATTCCGTCATAGGGCGACCAGCCCGCAACCGAGACCGTGCTGGCACCTGCGTCATAGGTTTTCGCAACCGGCTCCAAGACGGTCAGGTCAGCATCTCGTCCCACAGCGAGACCACCCTTGGCATGGTCGATGCGAAAATGTCGTGCCGGGTTCTCGGCCAAAAGCCGCGCGGCCCAGGTCAGGGGAATTCCCCGCGCCAGCGCGCCTTTGACAAAGAGCGGGATCATCACTTCCAGCCCCGGCACCCCGGAGGCGTTTTTCAACATCTCCGGATCGGTTTTCCGGTCCTCGGACCAGCTCACATGATCGGTCGAGACCATGGAGACATTGCCCGCCGCAACGTGTCGCCAGAGCCGCTCCACCTCTTCACGCGGCCGGATCGGGGGGTTGATCTTGGCCTTGCCACCCAGCCGGGCGACATCGTTTTCCTCATCAAGCGTCAGGTAATGGATACAGCATTCAACCGTGGCGTGATGCCCTTCGTCGCGATAGTGTTTGGCTATTTCATAGCCGCGCCCGAGCGAGCAATGCACCACATGCGCCGGGCATCCGGTGGCTGCGCCGGTTTCATAGATTTGAAGTGCCGCCAGAATTTCCGTCATGGGCGGGCGCGACAGGCCATGGGCGCGCCAATCGGTGATACCTGCGGCCTCGACGGCGGCGATCGCCTCGCGCACGAAGGCGTCGTCCTCGTTGTGGACCCCGGCGGCCAGCCCAGTTTTCGCGACCTCTTTGAAACAGGCCATCAGCAGCGCCGGGGAAATGCGGGGGAAACGTTTGGGATCGGTGCCGAAGGTCGAGAATTTGAAAGCGCAGACACCGGCTTCGGCCTGTTCCGCGATCCGCGCCGCGCCCTCTGTCGGGTCAATCGTGCCGTAGAGCGCCACATCCACGCGGGCCTCTGCCTCGGCCTCTTGGGCTTTGATGCGAACGGCCTCGGCGGAGCAGACGAGATTGCCCTCGTCATAGGGCATATCCACGATGGTCGTGACCCCGCCCGCCGCGGCTGCGGCCGTCGATGCGGCAAAGCCTTCAGCGCCTTTTTGCGACAGGGAATGCACCTGGGCATCGACGGCGCCGGGCAGGATCATAGCCGCCCCGAGATCGTGACGTTCCCGCGCAGAAGGCGCCGCGCCTTCGCCCAAAAGCGCGATTTTGCCCGCGCGGACGGCGACGAAGCCGTTTTCCACTTCGCGGTCGCACAAAACGACATGCCCGGTCAGAACCAAATCGAAATCCGACATAATGTCTCCTTTCACCGAGGGGCCGCCGCCTATGACACGCCGATTCCGGCCCCGTCCCTGTCTTTTCTTTCGATCAGCATAGCATCGGATATTTTTTTATGGCATATGCCAAAATATGGACACGGGATACGCAAAGGCATGAGAAGTTCCACGATCATTATGGCGGATCTCGCGTTGCGGCACGGCGGCATACGCGCCGCGTCCCGCGCCTGTGGCCAGCCGGTGTCCAGCATCGGAGCCGCCCTGACGCGGCTTGAGGACGATCTGGGGTTTCCTCTGGTGCGTCGCGGCGAAGACGGTATTTCGCTAACGATCGACGCGCAGCGCAGGACCCCCGCCATCGCGCGCCTCGCCGCTCTCTGCCGTCAGATTCTCAGCTGCGAAGCCGAGCGCGTGCCAGATAAATCCATCAGTTTCGCGGCTCTGTTTCGCCTGTCCGAAGCGCTGCGTGTCGGCTCCATCCGCCGTGCGGCCGAACAGATGAATCTGGCACAACCGCAACTGACGCGGCAAATCAGCCTCCTGGAGCGCACCCTCGACACAAAGCTTATCCTGCGTGGCCCCAAGGGCATCGACCCGACGCCCGAAGGCCTCAGGCTGGTCAACCTGACCGGTCAGCTCGAAGCCGAATGGCGGGCCTTGTCCCAAGTGTCGGAGCCACAGCATAGTCAGGTGTCCCGGCGCTACAGTTTGGGCTCGATCATTCCCGCCACACCCTTCGGGGAGCTGTCCACGCTTTTGGCCGGACTCAATACGGAGATGCACAATCGGCAGGGGTTTCGGGTCTCTATCGCCTCGACGCTTGCAGAGGATCTTTTGATCGGCCTCGATACCGGGCGCTTCGATTGCATTCTTCTGGATGCCGCGCTGAATGATCCGACCTATGCGCAATCGCCGGTGTTGCGTGGCAGCGTTGCCATGGCCGGTCTTCATTTGCCCGAAGATTACCGCAATCAGGCAGAGCTACGGCGGGCTTTGAAACGTCAGCCTCTGGTCTTGCAATCCAGGCGCAGTGGCCTGCGCCAACGGGCAGAACAGTTTCTCGACACCTATGCCGGGCCGGATTGGCGCAGCCTGACATCCCTCGTCGAAATCGACTCTCTGCCGATTATTGTGAACATGGCGCATTCCGGGACGGCAAACAGCATTTTGCCGCTCCACGCGACAGCTGTCGAAAATCATCGCATCATGCCCCTCCCCAGCACGTTTGACCAAATCATATTCCTGACATGGCGCCGAACTCCGAAAGGGCGCAGGCTGGCGAAACTGATCGGGTCGAATGGCATTGCCGAGATGTTTTCGAAAACTTGAGAAGGTCGATTGAGGATCTAATGCAGTGAAACCCGCCCCATTTCCACACCATTCGTCCCATGCTTACTCTCTCTCCCCTCAGAACAGTAAATCACTGCATTACTACACCTACATTTTAGGAAATGATTTTGCCTAGAATTCGGCTTCGTCGCGCCCTGTGTCGGAGAAGCAAAAAACTTCGGACGACCCATCTGAAAAACTGTAGTGAGTTCAAAAAGCTGATATTTTTTGTCCTAAACTTCCGATTTTTCGGGTGATAAAAGTGCTTGCGGGATGCAGCCTGACCTCCTTCCTTTGTTGTTGAGAACAAATTGAGGAAGAGCATATGGCGATTATGGTAACGGTTATTTCGAGTGATGAGCCGCGCCGTTTGACGAAACGCATCACACTGCAGGGCGAGGACCTCATGACCGAGTCTGGCGGTCATTTGTTGCGCGGCACCTATGCTGTGCGCGCGTTTGACACGCTTGCTGAGTTCGCGGAGATGTTGGGGGCGCTGCGCACCAATGAAGCTCTGGTCTACGGCGTGCCCAAAGGCCCTGCCGCTGGGGTTGTTGTGACAAAATCCAAACTCGCGGCAATGCCCGAAAACAAGCGCGAGGGACATATCGCACGGACCAACGATCATTTCGAATGGTCCGATGGCCCCGGTATTTTTATGATTGATATCGACCCGCCGAAAGATGGGCCCGCACTTTCCAAAGAAGAAGCCATAGCGATTGTGCGCAGGGTCGCACCAGAACTGAGTGATGTGCTGATGATTTGGTATCCCTCTTCGAGCAGCTACATTTACGCAGATGATGGCCGCGAACTTCGCGGTCTGCGGGGGCAGCGCCTTTACATTCCTGTTTCCAATGCACGGAGAATTCCCGACCTTGCAAACGCGCTCTGGGACAGGGCATGGGCAGCAGGACATGGGTCGATCATGGTGAGCAAAGCTGGCCAGATCCTCAAGCGGGCCTTCTTTGACAAGAGCGTTTATCAGCCCTCTCGCCTCGATTTCGCGGCAGGTGCCAGTACTGGCCAAGGCATCATTCAGAAACGCGGCCTTCCGGAGTTGGTATGATGGATATGTCAGAGAAATTCCTCGATGCTGAAACAGTCACTGTGGACGAGGAAACCTTGGCCCTCGCCCAGCAAAAAAGGGAGGAAGCGATCAAGGCCGTTCAGGCTGCCGCAGATGAAAAGCGGGAGGTATGGATCGTGGAGCGTGCCGAGGACATGACTGAGTTACCCGAGGCGGTAGCGCGGGAGGCGCTGAAGCGTGCCATCGATGATAAGGTGCTCTCTGGTGCGTTCTTGCTGTCCTTGAGGTGCCCGCGGACCGGATCTCTGCGGAGACATTCCGTGTCCGAAATTTTGATGAACAAGGCAGTGTTCGATGGTTGGGATGCATTCGATCCGATGGGGACGGATCCCACGGAGGCGGGGGTCGTCGGCAAGCTTCGCCTGAAAGGTGATGAGCCACATCTGGACAGCTACTCCAGCAGCAGCAAAAGGTATCAGCTGTTCAAGCACATCGACGATATCGAAATACCACGTCGTGAGGTTCTTGTTTCTCGTGTGGATCCCGCATCCACAGTGGATAGTTGCGTCGTCGCGTTGGCCGAAACCGGTGCATATTTCATGTCTGGTGATACACCTTTCGTGATGCGTAATGGTACGGCGCGGTGCCTGACTATTAATCGCCTTGACTACGAACTGTCAAAAATCGTGGCGCCAGTCGAGACTGTTGCAAAGAAGGGCCAGGAGGCGCGGAAACCGGTCCAACTGCCGCCGAGGACGCTCAACCAGATTCACGAGCTTCTGGTAGATCACCTGCCCAAGCTCTCAGCGGTCGTGGATCACCCCGTGCTACGTCCCGACGGGACGTTGATCGCGCAGGCGGGATATGATGCAGCAACGGGGATTTATGTTCGGAACGGAGTCGCGCGTTTTCCGGAAATCGCAACAGAGTTCGATCCTGAGGGCATCAAAGACCTCGTAGAGACCTGCGTTAGGCCGTTTCGCCGGTACAACTACGCGGACCACATCAAAGGCCGTACGGCCACGCTTGCCGCGGTTCTGACGGCGGTTCTGCGCCCTGCGATGGAAACGGCGCCGATGATCGCCGTGACGAGCCCTGAAATCGGCGTGGGAAAGTCGTTCATCGCGCAGGCGCTTGGTGTCATTGCCACAGGCGACCTGCCGAAAATGAAATCTGTCGAACGGTCCAGTTCGTCAGAAATGCGCAAAATGCTTTTTGCGGATCTGCTCGAACAGAACCCTGTGATGGTCTATGATAATATGGACGGCACGTTCCGCAATGAAGTTCTCACGTCATTTATCACGACACCGGTCTGGTCGGACCGTGTGCTCGGTGAGAGCCGCACGGGCGGCAGTATCCGCAACACGGCGCTCCTCGTCACAAACGGGGTCAACATGTCTTTTCCGCGGGGCATGAGCCGCCGTTACCTGCTCATCGACCTGCGGCCTCCTTGTGAGAACCACATCACAGCGGATTTCGGGTTCACGCCACAGGGTGAGGCGAGGCTTCACCGTCCGGAGATCGTCGCCGCGGCGTTGAGCATCGCCATTGCAGCACAGCCCGACAAGCCATTCAACGGCACTCTGGGATCGTTTGAAACCTGGACGCGACTTGTCCGTGATCCGATTATCCGGCTCATGAAGGAGGTGCCGGAACTCAATCTCTGTGATCCGCTCGATTTGTTCAATGATGCAATGAAAAACGCGTTTGATGATGAGACATATCGGACCTTCCTTGAGGCGCTCTATAACGTTATTGGGGGCGGGGACTTCGAAGCCAACGATGCCCGCTCGGCGATCATCGGGAGCACTGAACTCGGCGAGTTAATCCGCGAAATCTCGGACTCTGATCCGACCCTGACCAACCGCAGCGTCGCGGCCATTCTCGGCAAGCTGCGTGGCCTTGACCTTGGTGGCGTCAGGCTCACGTCAAAGAAACGCGCAGGACGCAACCTGTGGAAAATCGAGGGTATCGAGTGAGAGTGCCTGAGGACGCCAAAATTAAAGATCGGCAAGGCCATAATTGTTCGCAACGTATCGCGACCTTGCCCCAAAAGCAGGAAGTAAATCCGATCATCCGCCCCAGTTTTTCAGAACCTCTCCCCCGAAACCGACAGTTGCGATGATGACGGAAACCGCGAGGAAATTCTGATGACGTGGATAGGGCGTGAACAGTCCTCGTTGCTGATCGTTAAACATGGGGCTGCTGATCGTTTAATAACCAACTGGCATCCACCACGGTTGTTTAACGATCATGGAATTAGTGAAGCAGAGGGCGCGCGTTTTCGGATTTCAACTCCGAGATGATGCGCTCGATATGCCTCAGTGTAACAGCGCGCGACCATCCACGGATGATGGCCATCTGCAGGTCGAACAAGGTCCGTTGGTCGAGATCCCCATGGTGCGTCTCGATGTACGACATCACATCATCAATCGTCAGGCGCGGGATATGAATGACACGCATGCGCGACAGGAGAACTGGGTCAATTGCTTCGATGTTGTTCGCAGTCAAAACGAAACTGACGTCGCCAAGGTCAACCGTCACCCCCGTGGCGGGGCAGCGAAAATGCTGGGCGGTGGAACGTTCGAGGAGCGGCAACAGCGCATCAGACATAGAGGTGCGATAGCCGCCGCTCGATTGTTGACCGGAGCCGATTTTGTCGATCTCATTGATGATGATCATGGGGTTCGGTGACCGGCTGTCGATCACCGAACGGAAAACCTCGCCGATCTGGCGCGATGCCCAGCCCGCCTCGACGCCCGCGATACGCATCGCGGAGGTGCCTGCACCGGCGTCAATCTCGACGTGGTGGATGCCGGCATTTTTTGCGATATGCCTCGCCAGTGTTGATTTCCCTGTGCCATGCGCGCCGACGAGAAGGGTAGGCGTCAGCCCGAAAAATTGATCCTCCGCCATCCGCACTTTCAGAGAAGTCCAGATCACGCTCAACGGGGTCTGCAACCACGGCGCGTCAGCGAAGAGCTTGGCGACAAGTTCATCGACCTCATGTACCGTACGCGGCCCCGCATATGCCAGCGGCCCCGATGCGGATTTGAGCAGTTGGAGCGTCTCCCCATCGGTTCTTGCGGAGATCTGACGGGACACGGGGAAGCGCCGCGCGTATCGCGTGGCCCGAGCCTCAATGCGTTTCTTCTGCGCGGTCGATTGATTGATAGCATCTTCAATGATCGCACAGGTGCGGTGATACGATAAGTCGTACTGGGCGCGGATTGTCTCCGGAGACGCCAGAGACGCAAGCTGCGTGATCGGGATGCGGAAGTGCTCAAACTCAACATCGTGGTTTTGAAACACGCGGACTTCATAGCTTTCTTCGTCAATATCGACATCAAATACCTCCTCGAACGGAATGCCGAGATCGCCGGCATCCGATTTGAGGCGCATGTAGGCGCGTTTGCGCGTGGCGCGGAGAATCTTCTTCCAAACGCGGGTCTTTGCCTCCTCGCGCGTCTCGCGGATCATGTAAGCCGACTTCTTCATCGCTCTATCCGATCGCCGAGATGATCAATGACATGGCGTCGAACATGATCCCGATAAAATCATCCGCGAGAACGATCAGGTTCGCCATGGTAATCGCGAGGAGATGAAAGTTGCGCGCGCTGCGCATCGCATTGTTTGAAGTCGTCATGGTGACATTCCCGTCCGAATATCAGCGCAACGCTCCTAGACAGCGTTGGCGCTCATCTGGTCAAAAGTTGTGCGGGAGAAGAGCCCGATCACACGTGATCTGCCGCCCGATATCTCAGCGGGGGCAGAACTGAACAAAATGCTCAGCGTATCGTGTGGATCGTGACTTTGGTCATCATGACAAGGAACGTGGGCATCTACGTCGTTCTGGTCAAGAGGAGGATGCGATTTCTCTCTGGAATTGTTCGAACCAGTCTCAAATGGGAACCCATTAAGATATTGAATATAAATAATAATATAGAAAAAATTTGCGCTTTTATAATTTACGCGTATTTCCCAAATGCAAAGTAAAGAAAGGAACTGTTATGCAAAAATTTGGACTGAACAAGGCCTCCGAATGGCGCCAGATCGACCCGAACACGGCAGCCAATGATACCGCCAATGCTCATGCATATGTGGGTGACGCACGCCCTCACGTCAAATACGCAAAGGAATGGGTCTACGATGCTCTGGCGACCGATCTCGAGATCGTACAGATGTCCGGTTTTGAAGATGAGCAGGTGCTTGATGAGCAGCAGTGGATGCGCATGGCGCAGAGTATGGCCGCCCGCAGTGAGCATGCGGCCCAGGCCTGCGGCATCGAAATCAATGGAGGTTTGGAGGAGGTATTTCTCTTGGTCTTCGAGCGCGCGAAAGAAGAACTACAGGAAGACCTGTAACAAGGATTTCATCAGCACGGATAGCTTATTCCGACGCCACTCATCGAGACGCACTTAATCCTATGATTACCCTCCGCCCGACATCACCGCACCTTTGCTGTGCTTGCCTCCTGAGACAGGAGATGTTGTGATGCGTGCGCGGCCTTCGATCACTGTGGAGCGTCTCGATGCGGCGATCGCCGATGCCGCGCAGTTGGTTGTCGGGGACGGCCGTTACATGCCGCTCTTCGAGCGCCTGCTTGCAGAGCGTGAAGCACTGGTAAAAAAACAGGACACGCTCTCTCGCGCCCATGCAATCGTGCGCCAGCGTGCGGGGCAGGACGATTGGTCTGGCAGTGACTGCGCGACGCCTTGCACCCCTCCAGCCCCCCCACGCGATCTCGTATCCGTCACCATAGCCCCCTTGGCCATGGATTAAAAAACTCAGGTTGTTATTCGCTTTGTGGGAAATCAACACTTCGTCCCGTAAAAAGCACCAAAATCCATGATCCCCTAACCTGGCTTCTTCATGGACAACACAAGTTCATTTGCAGCCTCATCAACTGCTTCAGCAGCCACGTATTCGCGGAGCTTGCCATAGGCCATGACTTTCCAATCTGGCGTATGATGGTTCTTAGACATGGTCAGGGTTCCTCCAAGCAAAGGGGCACCGCTCACGCAAAAGCATGCTTTCGATCGGCCCATTAAGTGATGTTTCAGCAGAAAGTCGTCGTTACCGCGGCCCCACAAGGAACATACCAAGAACGTGATGAAAGTGGAAGGCGATTGCATCCAGAGCAGCCCAATAGGCTTTTGATAATGCTTGCGAATTTACTACTTCGCATTTTTTTCGCATCGTTTGACGGCCTTTTTTTCGCAAGACCTTTCCATTCGGGGAAATGCCTGTCGCAATTGACAAAATCATGGCAACGACAGTTGCGAAGTATGGGTTTTCGCAAACGCACGATCTCCCGTATTTTGATCATTTTGGAGCCGCTCATGAAACGCCGCAAGGACCTTCGGCTTCCATCAGAAGGCCGTGGGAGAGACCTCTTTCGCGACGCAGGCAAGCAAAGTCCGCCCCATGCTTCTGTCGCCGATCGGCTCCGTTTCGAACGCTTGTCCAATTGTACGCCGTCCACCGGATCGCCGCTTCACGTTGCCCTTGCTTTGAGGCGGTCTCAATGTTGTCATAGCTTCAGATGATAAGCAGCAGGGTCAGGACCCCCATATGGCATACTCACCAGAAGAACGTGCCAAGCAAAAGGCGGCTGCCCGGGCCCACGACGAAGAACATCTGGCAAATGGCGAGATCTCCGCTGCAGACCTCCAGCTCGAAAACGCTCATATCGCCCGACGCCTACGCAGCAAGTCCGATACATTTGTCATAAGACTTTCGAAACAGAAGGATCCTGAACAGAAATGGGCAATGACGATTAAGAGAGGGAACCGGCGCGGGTCGCTCAATGAGTAAAAGTCGACCCGAACCTCTACGGTTCGGCTAATCACTCACCTTCATTTCCCCAACATGAGGTTGGTAACACACAAAATTTTGCAACAGCCACATGGCCCGCAATCCCCAACCTATGGATCCCCGGACTGCATCAGGCCGGGGATTTCATTTATTTACGTACGACGCTCGCGCCGCCAGGTCAGTGCGAGATCTTCGATCATATCCTCCTGACCACCGACCATACCTCGCTTGCCCAATTCCATAAGCAATTCGCGCGCCGGGATGCCGTAGCGTTCCTCCGCCCGCTTCGCGAAGAGCAGGAAGGAGCTGTAGACACCTGCGTAACCAATGGTCAGAGAGTTGCGGTCCACCCGGACAAAATGGTCCATCATCGGCACGACAAGATCTTCGGCGACATCCATAATACCGAACAGGTCGACCCCGGTCTGCACGCTCATACGGTTGAAAACCGCAACGAGCAGCTCCATCGGCGCATTGCCCGCACCGGCACCGAGACCGGCGGCAGCCCCATCGATGCGGTTGGCCCCGCATTCAACGGCAGCGACGGAATTGGCAATCCCCATACCCAAGTTATGGTGACCATGGAATCCGAGTTCCGTCTCCGGCGACAGCGCCTCGCGCAGCGCAGTGATCCGCGCTCTTACGTCGTCGGGTAGCATATAACCTGCGGAGTCGGTGCAATAGATGCAGTTGGCGCCATAGCTTTCCATCTTCAGCGCTTCTTCCACCAACCCTTCGGGGCTGTTGCGATGCGACATCATCAGGAAACCGACCGTATCGAGATCGGTCTGGGCGGCAAATTTGATATGCTGTTCGGCGACATCCGCCTCGGTGCAATGCGTGGCGATCCGAACACCGGAAATCCCGAGATCCATTGCACGTTTGAGATCGTCCAGAATGCCGATGCCGGGAAGCAGCAGCGCAGAGACTTTCGCGTTCTTAATATGCGGGATCACGGCGGCGAGATATTCATCGTCCGTGGCCGGGGCGAAACCGTAGTTGACGGAGTTGCCGCCCAGACCATCCCCATGGGTCACTTCGATCCAGGGCATCCCTGCGGCGTCGAGCGCCTTGGCGATGGTGATCATCTCCTCGATGGAGATTTGCTGGCGCTTGGCATGCATGCCATCGCGCAGGCTCATTTCGTGCAATGTGACGTTGCGGCCTTCGATGCTCATTCTGGCCTCCTTCAAGCGCGTTTGGGCAGGGCGATGTCACCGCCTGCGATTTCTTGTGCGAACATTTCAGCCGTGCGCAGCGCGGCCGAGGTCATGATGTCGAGATTGCCCGCATATTTCGGCAGGAAATCCCCAAGCCCCTCGACCTCGACAAAGATCGAGACGCGATTTCCATCAAACACCGGGCCGTTCACAAGCTTGTAGCCCGGCACATATTTCTGAACCTCTTCGACCATCGACTTGACAGATTCGGTGATGGCGGCTTCGTCGGGCGTGTCCTCGGTCAGAACATGAATGGTGTCGCGCATGAGAAGCGGCGGCTCAGCCGGATTCACAACGATGATCGCCTTGCCTTTCTTTGCGCCGCCAACATTCTCGATGGCGCGGGCGGTTGTCTGGGTGAACTCGTCGATGTTTTTGCGCGTGCCCGGTCCGATAGATCGCGAGGCGACAGAGGCCACGATCTCGCCATAAGCGACCGACTGAACGCGCGAGACGGCGGCGACCATGGGAATCGTCGCCTGACCGCCACAGGTCACCATGTTGACGTTCATTTCGAGCTTCGCGGCATGTTCCGCAAGATTGACCGGCGGCACACAATAAGGCCCGATGGCGGCGGGTGTCAGATCGACCATGAGAACGCCTTTCTCATTGAGCTTGCGGCTGTTCTCGGCATGGACATAGGCTGAGGTCGCATCAAAAGCGATGCGGATGTCATCAGCCTCTACAGCGTCCAGCATCCCGTCCACGCCTTCGGCCGTGGTCTTGATCCCCATGGCCGCCGCGCGTTTGAGACCTTCGGAGGTCGGGTCAATGCCAACCATCCAAACCGGCTCAACCCAGTCGGACCGCTGCATTTTCATCAACAGATCCGTACCGATATTGCCGGGACCGATAATCACGGCACGCAGTTTCTTTGTCATCGTGCAATTCCTTTAAATTTACATTCCGAAGAGGGCCGGCAGGCCGAGAGACAGAGCGGGCACATAGGTGATCAACGCGAGGATCAGGAGCATCACCACTAGGAAAGGCGCAGCGGAGCGCATCAATCTTTCCAACGGGATATTGCCCACACGCGACGCGACGAAGAGGTTTACACCCACAGGCGGCGTCACCATGCCGATCGCGAGGTTGGCGATCATAACGATGCCGAAGTGAACAGGATCCACCCCAGACGCGGCGGCGACCGGCAACAGGATTGGGGTGAGGATGATGATCGCGGCGAGCGTCTCCATGAATGTGCCCACCACCAGCAACAGCAGGTTAATCAGGATAAGGATCATCAGCGGGTTGCTCACCAGTTGCGTGATATAGTCCGCCATCATCACCGGGATGCGCTCGATCGCCAAAACGCGCCCGAAAATCGTGGCGGCCCCGACGATCAGCATGATCGTGGCCGAGGTGAGCGCCGAGGACGCAAAAATGTGATGCAGGTCCGAGAATTTCAATTCGCGATAGACGAAAAGCCCAACGATGAGGCCATAGATCACGCCGATCGCGGAGGCCTCTGTGGGCGTGAAGACACCGCCATAGATGCCGCCTAAGATCAGGACGGGGACCATGAGGGCCCATTTCGCCTCCCAGATGGTGACGACGATGTCATTGAAGCTATGGCGTTCCGTGCTGCGTTCGATGCCTTCGCGGCGCGCTTGGAACCAGGCATATACGATAAGAGCAATGCCGATCAGAGCCCCCGGCACGACACCGGCCATGAACATTTTGGTCACGGAGACATTGGCCGACGTGGCATAGATCACCATCGGGATCGACGGCGGGATGATGACCCCGAGGCTCCCCGCAGAGGCGATAAGCCCGCCAGTGAAGGGCGGGCGATAGCCCCCTTTGGCCATCGCGGGCATCAGGATCGCGCCAACAGCGGCCACGGTGGCCGGACCGGAACCGGAGATCGCGGCAAAGAACATACAGGTGACAACCGCGATGATCGCCAAGCCACCGGAATAGCGCCCGAAGAGGACAAGCCCGACCTTCAAGAGCCGTTTGGACAGGCCACCGTGCCCCATGAGATCGCCCGCGAGCACAAAGAAGGGCACCGCCATCAGAGGAAAGCTGTCAATCGAGGTGACAAGCCCCTGTGCAATATAACTCGAACTCACCTTGCCACTGACCAACAGCGCCAGCGTCGAAGCCAGCCCCAAGGCGATGCCGATCGGCACCGACACCAGAAGCATAACGAGGAACGGAATAAAGAGCAGAGCGGAAATCATTCTTCAGCCTCCGGGGCGCGACCACTCAACCGGGCGATATCGAGCACGATGTGTTGAATAAGACGGATCACCACGAGACCAAAACCCACCACCGGCGCGGCATAGACATAGGCCATCGGGACCCCCAGAGAAGACGAGGTCTGACCGAAGCCATAGATTTTTGCGGTGAGTTTCGTCCCTTCCCAAATCACCAGAGCTGCAAAAAGGCCGAACACGAGATGGATCAAAATCCGCACAACGATCTGGCCACGATCCGGCAGCAGATCGCTGAAAGCTGTGACGCGGATATGCGCCTGTTTTCGAACACCGTAGCTCACCCCTATGTAGGTTGCCCAGATGAACAGATAACGCGCCAATTCTTCTGACCAGGTCAGGGAGGCTTCCATCACATAGCGCATGAAAACCTGAAGTCCGATGAGAAGAGTCATTGAGGCAAGAAGAGCGACCAGAAGCGTCTCTTCGAGTTTCTCGTTGATGAATTTCAAGGGGATACTCCAGTCAATAGGAGGTCGGTCTGACGGAGCGCGCGCTACAGTGTTGCGCTCCGTCCGTTTGACTTATTCGCCGTTGGCAATGGCCATGATGCGGTCCACCGCCTCCGCACCGACTTTCTTTTTCACCATCTCGATGACCGGGCCCATACGACCGGCGAACTCGGCCTGCTGTTCTGCCGTGAGCTCGACAAAGGTAATCTCAGGCATCGCGGCTTCGGCCTTGTCGTCGGCTTCCTGCGCGAGTTTGCGCTGATAGGCTTTGGACTCCGCGAAGACCTCTTCGAAAATCGCACGATCCTCATCCGACATCCGTGCCGTCACTTCCGGGTTCATCAGCACCACAAACGGGGAATAGATGTGGTTCGTCTTGGTGATGTACTTCTGCACTTCGAAGAACTTCATGTCATAGAAGAGGTTGATCGGCCCTTCTTGTGCATCGAAAGTGCCCTGTTGCAGTGCCGTGAACAGCTCGGAAAACGCCAACGGCGCCGGGTTTGCCCCTTCTTCACGCCACGCCGCGATATGCACCTCGTTTTCCATGGTGCGCATTTTCATGCCCTCGAGATCGGCGGGCGTGTAGATCGGCTTCACGTTGTTGGTCAACTGACGGAAGCCGTTTTCCCAATAGCCGACGCCATGCAGGCCGACGCGCTCAAGGCTGTCGAGAAGGCCTTGACCAACCTCACCGTCCAGCACGCGGTAGACGCTTTCGCGGTCCTTGAACAGGAACGGAATATCGAGCGCGAAATACTCTTTGTTGAAACTGCCAAGCGGCGCCGAGGACACAAAGGCCATATCCAGATTGCCGAGTTGCAGGCTCTCGATCAATTCGCGTTCACCACCAAGCTGCCCGTTCGGAAAAATCTCAAGCCCGATCCGTCCTTCGGTTCTTTCACGCATTTGCTCGTCGATAAACTCAAGTGCGAGGTGGCCGGTGTTGGTGGCCGATGCAGCATGTGCCGCTTTGATCGTCAGCTCAGGTTCGGCCACCGCCTGGGTCGCCCCCAAAGACGTCGCCACAAGGCAAATCGCAATAGCGGTTTTGCGCAGGCTTACGCCCGCGTTGAAATGAATCATGGAATCCTCCCAGGTTCAGTCATGTGAGCCCCTCATGCGGGCCCGTTTCCTCCGGCAACAACAGGACACCCCTGCCATTTCCCTTGAACGTTCTAACGATTCAAATCATCTTATGTCAAATAGTGAAATGACATCTCAATATATGAGAGATTTATACTTCGAGGAGGAAGACATGCAGACACAAATTCTGGAAAAACAGGATATTGAGGCCTTCTGGGAAGCCTTGGCTCAGTGCCTCTCTCCAAACGACCTCATATGCGGCGCAGATGTCTCGGAAACGGATATCAAGGACTGGAGCACAGAGATTCCCGGGAAACCGATCGGCCTCGCCCTGCCGCGCAGCACTCAAGAGGTCTCCGAGGTTTTGTCACGGTGCAATCGCCACAGCATCCCGGTTGTGCCTCAGGGCGGGCGTACGGGGCTCGCCGGCGGTGCGGTGGCCAGCGATGGAGCTTTGCTTTTGTCACTCGCACGCATGAGTGACATTGAAGAGATCGACACCGCCTCCGCCACGGCGACGGTTCTTGCCGGAACGCCCTTGCAAACCATTCAGGAGGCTGCCGAGGCGGAGGGAATGATGTTCGGCCTCGACCTCGGTCCGCGTGGGTCCTGCCAGATCGGGGGCAATATCTCGACAAATGCGGGAGGCAATCGTGTCATCCGCTACGGTATGACCCGCGATTTGGTGCTGGGGCTCGAGGTGGTGCTCGCGGACGGGCGTATCCTATCGATGCTCAACCGGATGCCAAAGAACAACGCCGCACTGGACATGAAACCCCTGTTCATTGGCAGCGAAGGCACACTTGGGGTCATCACGCGAGCGGTGCTGAAATTGCATCCGGGGATTGCCGGTGCGAATACAGCTCTGGTCGCCCTTCCCGATTTTGACTCTGCTCTTGCTCTTTTGGGACACGCTCGACGCGTGCTCTCCGACCGCGTAAGCGCCTTCGAAGTGATGTGGGCAGATTATTTCGATGCAGTGCTCGATGTGACAAGCCTACGTGCCCCGCTTGAATCCAAGGCACCGCTTTACGTCCTCATCGACATGCAAGGGCCTGATCCGGAAAAGGAAAACGACCTGTTTCACGACATGCTCGCTGAGGCGATGGAGCAAGGCTGGGTGCTCGATGCAGCTCTGGCACAATCGCAAAAAGACGCGCTTGATCTCTGGGCCTTGCGCGATGGCGTGACCGAACTTTTGATGACCACTCGCCCGACGATCAATTTCGACGTTTCCGTGCCCATTGCAAAAATCGGTGAGTGTGTCGCACACATGCGCGCAGCACTTGAGGCCGACTTCCCGGAGATGAACCGCTTTTTCTTCGGACACATCGGCGACAGCAACATTCACCTCGTCACGGGGCCCTTGCCTGCGGATCCAAATGTCGAACACCGGATCGAGTCCCTCGTGTACGAAATCGTTCGAAACTTTTCCGGCAGTGTCTCCGCCGAGCATGGCATCGGGTTGCACAAGAAACCTTGGCTTAAATACAGCCGCAGCGATGAGGAACTGACCCTGCTGCGCGAGTTGAAGCAAACCCTTGATCCGAAGGGCATCCTCAACCCCGGCAAGGTGCTTTAAACGTCCCTGCTGTCCACAAAACCAAGTCCACGGCTGATTTCGGCGGCCGTGGACTTGACCACCGGGATCAAGGCCTCCATGCGATCTTGCTGCATGTATTCCAGTGTCGAAGAAACACTGATCGCAGCGACAATACGCCCAGTCGCGTCCCTCAGGGGCGCGGCAACGCAACGGATTTGGTGTTCGTCCTCGCCAAGGTCATAAGCATATCCACCATCTTGATAGACCCGCATCCGCTCGAACCATTCGACCTCAGATGTCTTAACCTTCATAAGGTGGCGGTCTCTCTTGAACAGCTGCCGCAACTCTTCTTCAGGAGTGTCCAGCAACAAGGCCTTGCCAACCCCCGTTGAAACGGCAGGTTTTCTGCCTCCGATCCGCGATGTGATCTCGATCGGGCGGCGGCTTTGCAACTTGTCCAGATAGATCACCTCACCATCCTCTAATCTGGCGAGATGCACTGTGTCGGAGGTCGCCTGCGCCAATTTTGTAAGACAAGGCTTTGCGATCTTGGTGACATCGGCTTGTTGATAGCCCGCGAAACCCAACTCCACAACTTTCGGCCCTAACCCGTACAGTCTACTATCGACTTGTCGCAGGTATCGAACTTCAGTGAGAACAGAGACAATCCGATGCGCCGTCTGATAGGAAATACCTGCTTCTTCGGCAATCTCTGGAATGCTGCGCGGCATATGTGCCACACATTCAAGAACATAAAGGCCGCGAAGCAAGGTCTGACTATTGGCAGGCTTGGTAGGTTTTCTCATTCGCATCTCTCTGAGAACCAAAGGCTATTTTAGCAGTCAACCGCGATATTATCCGAGGATCTTCTATTCTTCTATCGCTTGTATCGCTTGTTGATCACGTCGGTCGACGAATAGGCCTTATTTTGACGTGAAGCAAAAGTGTAAAGGGCGATTTCTGGCAAAACCGGAAGGTCTTTTCAACCGAGTGCAAGCGGATGAAACGACAGGTCCCAGCCTTGATGGCCTCTCCAGAATTGCACATCATAGACAACTATTGCGACGTACAATCACATGACTATCATATGCGGCACCTGACAGTATATTTCGGAATCAAGACATAAAGCGCATGGGATCGAACTCTGACACGCAAGACCAGATACGCGAAATCGCATGGATGCATTACGTTGGCGGCCTGACTCAGGCGCAAATCGCCACGCGTCGCGGTCTGAGCAAGATGAAAGTCCATCGCTTCGTGCAAGCCGCCCATGAACAGGGGCTGGTCAAGATTTTCGTGAACAATGTCCCGACGAATTGCATGGAGCTCGAAAGCCGCCTGATCGAGGATTACGGTCTGTCGAGTTGCACCATCGTGCCGGATGTGAACGAACTCCAGACCATGGATATTTCGATGCCCGCCGTCGCCAGTGCCGGGGCGCGGTTCCTGCATGGCCGGTTGGAAAGCACGGATCAGATGATCCTCGGCATCGGGTCAGGGCGCACCATGTCCGCGATTGTCAAAGCCATGCCTGCGATCAAACGCAAGAAAGCGGAGTTCATTTCCGTCACTGGCGATTTCGCGGCCCTGAGTGACGCCAACCCCTTCGAAGTCATTCACGCCCTGATCGACAAGACCGAAGGCAAAGGGTACGCCTTTACCGCCCCCTTGATCGTCGACAGCGAAGCGGACCGCACCCTGTTCCTGCGTCAACGCAGTATCCGGGAATCCTTTGATCGGTTGCGCGACGCCTCCATGATCATGATAGGTGTCGGGCATGTCGGCCCCGGCTCGTTTTTTCGCTCTTTCGGTCTGATCACCGAAGCCGAACAGGGCGACATGATCCGCCAGGGCGTGGCCGCCGACCTTGCGGGCAATCTGATCGACGATACAGGCGCCTTTATCGACAGCGGCATCGCAAAACGCATGTTGGGGATGGAGCGCGACCTGATGCATGACCGCGAAATCGTCGCCGTCTGCGCCGGGATCGAGAAATGGCAAGCGGCCCGTGCGGCGCTGCGCTCGGGCCTGCTCAATGGCTTTATTTCATCCTATAGCGTGGCCCAGCGTATTCTGGACGCCGAGTAGCGGCCTCTTTTAGGCTTTCGGCTTGAGCTTGGCCTGTTCCAGCGACCAATATTCCATGTCGAACAGATCACGCTCGTTGAGCGGCGTGAAACGCCCGATCCCTTCTGCGGCCAAAACGATCCGCGCGGTTTGTTCGGCCAGATCGGCGGCCACACCGGCCTCTTTGGGCGTCCGCCCGATGCCGACAATCCCAAGCCCCCGGATCAGCGCCACACGCGGCAACGGATCGAGCATGGTTTTCGGCTCGTCGGCATGGGGCGCATTGCGGTTGAAATAGGCCTCATACCATGCCGCAAAATCTTTGATCGCCGCGCGCCAGTCTTCGACACCGAATGTCGCCTCACCGATGACCGGACGGGGCTTGATGCGGATGACGTGATCCGGCGTCGCGGTGCCGCGCCCGGTGATCTCCGCCAGTCCCTCCAGCGCCAGAAAACGGTCATTCGCATCGCTGAGACGCAAATCGAGCGCCAGACTGTCCGCAAAAAATCCCCATTCTTTCAAAGCATCCCGCAGCGCCGCAACCGAGGTATGCGCCTCCGGGTCCTGCGCCTTCGTGCCGACCTCTTCGGGCAACAAAGCCGCGCCTTTCGCGGCAAGATACTCTTCGCACATCGTCGTATAGCGCAGAATGCGCTCGTAAGAGGTGCGGGCATCGTCGCCAAAGGAGAACAGGCCGTGGTTCACCAGAAACTGCCCCGACGTTCCCGCGCCCTCTTGGACATGGATTTGATCCGCCGCATGCGAGAGTTTAAAACCGGGCATGACATAGGGCACGATGCTCAGCTCATCGCCGAAAATCTCTCGGGCGCGCTCGGCGGCGTCCGGTTGATTGGCAATGGCCAGCGCCGCACAGGAATGGGTGTGGTCGACGAATTTCGCCGGTAAAAATGCGTGCAGCAACGCCTCCACCGACGGGTTCGGCCCGCTTTGGTCCAACATCTCGCGGCGCAGGAAAGCGACCATCTCTTCGTCCGACATCGTCGCCGTCTTGCGGGCCTCCAGAAGCGGATCGAGCCACATCGCGGGCAGACCCGGCCCCTCGATGGTCGCCAAATCCCAGCCGGAGCCCTTCACATGGATGACATCGTGTTCGGCGCCGTTCTCGTCGCGCCGCCGGGTTTTGACCGAGGTGTTGCCCCCACCATGCAGCACCAGATCCGGCTCCTGCCCGATCAGCTGCGACGTATAGACCCGCATCGCAAGATCCTGTTCCGCCGGGTCATCCCCCGCCGCGCGACGCAAACGCTCCGCTTCCGCTTCGTCCCAAAGAGACTTCATAATCACATGTCCTTTTCCATAATTACTGTTTCACCCGCGCCCCCGCCGGACGCCAGATCGGCTCCAAACCGGAGGCCTCACCAAGGTCGCGCACACCGTCAGTCACCTCAGACCAACGCGCTTTCAACGGCGCATAGAGCGCCATGTTGTCCGGATCGGGCACCACGCGGCGTTCGATCGGGCTGGCCATTGCCGCGACCGCCTCGTCCAGCGTCGCAAACAGTCCCGCCCCCACAGCCGCCAACATGGCGCACCCCAGCGCGGTGGTTTCCTTGACCACCGGGATCTCAATGTCCCGACCCGTCACGTCCGCAATGATCTGCGGCCAAAGCGTGCCCTGACTCGATCCACCCGTGAATTGCAGCGTGTCGTAGCGCTGCCCCGACAGGGCTGCGAGCGTCTCAAGGTGGTGATTGGCCAGGAAGGCCCCCGCCTCCATCACAGAGCGCGCCACCTGTCCAAGCGCCAGTCCCGGCGCATTCAGATCAAGGCCCAGAAAACTCAGCGGCGGCTGTTTCCACGCATCCGACTGCATCGGACAGGCCGTGGCGGCAATCGCGCCAGCGGAGCCCGCAGGCGTGTCTTGCGCCAGCTTTTCGATCAGATCGAAGGCGTCACCCTCGCCACCAGAAAGCTTTAACAAAGGCTCAAAAAACGCGTCCCGAACCCAACGCAGCGCAAAGCCGCTCAGAAAGCCGATCCCTTCGACCATCCATTCTTCCGGGCGCGCGTGGCACAGCGTGCGCGGCCCGAACGCCGGATCGACCAGCGGCTGATCCGACAGGATCGTCATCTGCCAAAAGCTTCCGCCCACCAATGTCGCCTGACCGGCCCGACGGCCCAGCCCCAGAAGCGCAAGCTGCGTGTCGCCGCCGCCCGCGACCACCGGCGTACCGGGGGTCAAACCACAGCGCGCGGCGGCCTCTGCGGTGACGTCACCAATCTTGGTTCCGGCCTCGACCACCGGCGGCACGATCTCTGACGACAGCCCGATCAATTCGAGCAACTCTTCGGACCAGCCGCGCTGAGAGAGATCGAAAAGCGCACTCGACGAGCCCGCAGTGGGTTCGGTCACATAGGCGCCGGTCAGCCGGGTCGCCATCCAGTCGGAAATCATCCCGAGGCGATGCACGCGCGCGAACACATCAGGTCGATTGTCACGCAGCCAATGCAACCGCGCAGGCGCCGTGATCGACACCCAATCGCCACCGCGCCGGTAAATCTCATCCGAAATGCCCGCCTCGGTCAGCGCCTCGGCCTGAACCTGCGCGCGCCCATCGACATTCGGACAGGCCCAAAGCACCTCGCCCGCATCGTCGTAAAGCACGATCCCTTCACGCATCGAGGTCGTCGACACAGCGGCGATCTCCCCGGCGGAGATCTCAGCGGTGGCAATCGCCCGGGCAATCACCCGGTCAATCAGCGCACCATTTGGCCCGGTCGTGAAATCCAGACCGCCGGGGACACCTTCCACCGCCGGATGCCCCCATTCCTCCTGGGCGCTTCCGACAATCTCACCTCGCGTGTTGTAAATAATCGCGCGCCCGCTGCCAGTGCCGGCATCGACCGCCATCACATAGGCTGTCTTCATCATGTCCTCCCTGACGATGCCTCCCCGCACCGTCTCGAAATGTCTCGCATTCTGCCTCAGTTACATGGGTTTCTGAGTTTTTCCCCTTTCAGAAAGCGCGCCAGATCTTCTGCGATCTGTTCGGCGGCGAATGTCGCCACGCGACGCGATGCACCGGCAATATGAGGGGTCAGCGTGACATTGGGCAATCGCAACAATTCATCATCTTTTTTAGGCGGCTCCACCTCGAAAGTATCAAGCGCCGCGCCGCCGAGATGTCCGCTGAGCAAAGCCTCGCAAAGCGCTGGTTGGTCAACCAGTTCACCCCGCGCCGAGTTCACCAGAACCGCGCCTCTTTTCATTTTCGCGATCCGCTCCTCCGAGATGATACCCATCGTCTCTGGCGTCACCCGCGCATGGAGGCTCAGAATATCGGATTGCGCAATCAGATCGTCGATTTCGACCTGCTCGATGCCGTCAATGGCATCCTGCACGGTCAGTTTCGCATAGGGATCGCAGATCAAGATCCGGCAGCCGAAGGGTTTGAGCAGACGCACCACCCGCTGACCGATATGGCTGTACCCCAAAAGCCCGACCGTCAGATCGGACAGCTCGTCGCCGGTGCGGTCGTAACGGTAGAGATCGCCGCGCCAGATGCCTTGGGACAGCCCGGCATGGCCCAGGGTGATGCGGCGCACATTGGCGAGGATCGCCCCGACAGTAAACTCCGCCACGGCGGAGGCGTTGCGACCGGGGACATTGCACACGGTCACATTGCGGGTGCGGGCCGCCTCCATATTGATATTGGTCGGGCCACCTCGCGACACACCGATGAACTTGAGGCGCGGTGCTTTTTCCAAAAGCTCTGCAGTCACAGGCGCCAAATGCGTCACCAGAACCTCTGCCTCCGCCAGCATGGCTTCGAGATCCTTGGGGTTGCCACTGTATTCCTTGATTTCCGTTCCCGCCGGTCCGTCATGCGCAAAGAACGGCACCTCGGGCCATTGCAAATCACGCGTGACCACCTCGCATTCCGCGCCAATCGCATCGCGCACCGCAGTCTCAAAAACCGCCGAGGTGATGAATTGATCGCCGATGGCGGCAATCTTGAGTTTTTCCATGTCGTCCTCCCATTCCATGTCTTCCAGATGTTATAAATAACTTGACTGATATTAATTTCATGTCAAGGTCATTTATGCGGCTGCCGGTCCGGGAGGAAACAGGGCCCAGCCCAAAGGGAGGAAAATATGAACAGCAAAACTCAGACGAATAATCGGACCAAACCGCAAAGCACGGGGACCGCGCTATCGCGGCGCCAGGTTTTGGGCGGTGGTATGGGACTGGCGGTCGGCGCCGCTTTGGGCAGTGGCGTGCTATCGGCGCGGGCCTATGCGCAGGCGGGCGAGACCATCACCGTGCTGATGTCCCAGCCTCAGGTGGGCGGTGCTCGCATTGTCGCCGCCGCTTTCGAGGCGGAAACCGGCGTCAAGGTGGAGATCGTCCCCGTCCCACTCGACCAGATTCAGCAGCAACTCACACTCGATCTGCAATCCGGCGCGAAACGATTCGACGCCTTTGACTATTGGTATATCTCCAAAGGATCGCTGGTCGAAACCGGCGTCCTCGAAGACATCACCGACCGGATCGAAGCCGACGCGGACGAAATCATGCCGGAGGATTTCATCGCGACCGTCTACGATCCCTACAGCCTCTATAATGACCGTCGTTACGCCCTGCCCTTCGATGGCGACACTCATGCGCTGTTCTACAACACCGAGATTTTCGAGCGAAACGGTCTGACGGCCCCGAAAACATGGGATGAGGTCATCACCACATCCGAGGCCATCACCAAGGCCGAAAGCGCCAATGGCATCTATGGCATGGCCTTGATGGGCATTCGCGCCCCGCTTCAGAACATTTCCGTCTTTGCCAACCGCCTTGCCAACTATGGCGGCGAGTTTCTCGATGCGGATGGGCGTCCGGCGCTCGACAGCGACGCCGCGCTCATGGCGGCACAGAACCTTGTCGCTACGGTGCCCTCGGCTTTGCCGACACCCGCGGAAACCGGCTTTGATCAGGCGCTCACCGCCTTTGTCGGCGGACGCGCCGCAATGACAGAAGGCTGGATCGACCTCGGCGCCTATTCCGAGGATAATGAGACCTCGAAGATCACCGGAAAATGGGACGTGGTGCAATTGCCGGTCGGCGGCAGCCAGAC
Source organism: Celeribacter indicus (assembly GCF_000819565.1). NCBI lineage: Bacteria > Pseudomonadati > Pseudomonadota > Alphaproteobacteria > Rhodobacterales > Roseobacteraceae > Celeribacter > Celeribacter indicus. The sequence goes on along the minus strand of NZ_CP004393.1, from coordinate 1,369,750 downwards.
CGAAAGCCGCGCGCCGCTCAACGCGGGATGGGCGCTTGGCATCGCGGCCTATGGCAGCAAGAAAGATCTTGCCTGGGAGTTCATCAAACTGGCGTCGTCGGCGAAGATGCATCTCGATTTGCTGACCACCACCGGCTCCGGCATCGATCCGACCCGCATCTCCGCTCTGACCAGCCCGGAGTACGAGGCCTTCAACGCCCGAAGCCAACGGGCCGCGAGCGCCTCGCTCAATGGGGCGATGGCCTGGCCCACCGGACCGCAAGCGCCGCGCATGCTCGAAAGCCTGTCCGAACAGCTCGCCATCATGATCTCCGGCGAAAGCACGCCCGAAGAGGCGATGGAGCTGGCGCAGAAAAGCTGGGAACGCCTGCTGCGTTAAGTCCCCTGCGGACAGGACCTGCCTCTTGGACGCGCATCGCGGATGCCGCGCCCAAGGGGTATAATTTCATAAATGACAACACAGAGGAGGCCCCATGATGGCGACGCCACCGGCAGCTTCTTTCGGATCAGATCGCGGCGCAAACCAGCGCAAGCGTGCGGAATGGAGCATGACCCTGCCCTTGATGGCCGGGCTTGCGATTTTCGCGGGCTACCCTTTGGTGTACCTCGTGCTTCTGGCCTTTTCCCGCTCCGATCTCGGTCAACAGTTTCAAGGCTTTGTGGGCCTCGAGAATTTCGACTGGGCGCTCAGCGGCACGAATTTTTCGGGCTCCGTGGGCCATGCCATCCTGTTCGCTCTGATCGTATCCTTGGTGCAACTGGCGCTTGGGCTCTACCTTGCGGTGATCCTGAGCAAGATCGTGCGTGGCGGGCGGTGGCTTCGGACCATCGTGCTTTTGCCACTGATGACACCGCCGGTGATGGTCGGGATCGCGTGGAAGCTGATCCTCAACCCGTCAGGCGGCTGGCTGAACGGCATCTTGCTGCGCACCGGGCTGATCGACGCTCCGATTTCGTTTTTCGGCAACCATGACCTCGCCTTTCCGGCGATCATGCTGGCGGACACATGGCAATGGACACCGCTGATCGTGATCCTGTGCTTTGCGATCCTGCAAGGCGTGCCGCATGACGTCGAAGAGGCCGCCGCCCTCGATGGCGCCTATCCGAAACGGATTTTCTGGACCGTCACCCTGCCGATGATCGCGCCTGCGCTGCTCTCCGTCTACCTGCTGCGGGTGATCATGGCGCTCAAGACCTTCGATCTGGTCTATACGCTCACTTTCGGCGGCCCCGGCAATGCCACCAACATCGCCACTTTCGAGATCTGGAAAACCGCGCTGCGGGAATTCGATGTCGGCCTCGCCGCGGCCCAGACGCTGATGTTCGCGATCACCGTTTCTGTCGTCACCCTGCCCATCGTTTTGCTGCATAATCATCTGGAGAAACGTCGATGACCGCCTCTGTTCAGGACACCCGCACGGATCGCCTGATCCGGTTCGGCTTTCTGGCCGCGATGCTGATCTTTTTCGCGCTGCCCATCGTCTACCTGTTCTCGACCTCGTTCAAAACGCCCGACGATGTGTTGCAAGGTCGGCTCCTGCCAGAGGCCGCGACGCTCAAGAATTACCCCAATGCCTTCGCACATGTCCCGGTTCTGCGCATGATTTGGAACTCGGTCGCCGTGGCGCTTTTGAGCGGGGTGATCACCCTGGTGATCGCGGTGCCTGCGACCTATGCCACGATCAAACTCGGCGCTTTTCGCAGGACCGTCCCCAACATCACGCTGGCCTCTTATGCCGCGCCCCCGATCATCGCGCTGATCCCGCTGTTCTATCTGTTGCAAACCGCACAGCTGATGGACAGCATTCCGGGCCTTGCGCTGGTTCACGGGCTGATGAACCTGCCCGTCGCTTTTTGGTTGCTCAAGAGTTTTGTCAGCGACATCCCGGCAGAGATCGACGAAGCCGCCTGGATCGACGGCGCGGGCTATTGGCACACGCTCTTCGCGGTGATCCTGCCGCTGATTTTTCCCGGCATTCTGGCCACCGCGCTGATCTGTATCATCTTGTCTTACAACGAGTTTCTTTTTGCCTCCGCCCTGACATTCAGCGAAGCGAGCCGCACGATCACGGTCGGCATGTCGCTCTTTCAGGGCGAGCGACTGGTGAATTTCGGACAGATGGCGGCGGCCTCCTTCACCGGCATGGTGCCGATCTACCTCATCGCATTCTTGTTTCAGAAACATCTCGTCGGCGGCCTGACACAGGGCAGCATCAAATAGCGTGCGCCCTGCGACGCCACCATTCTTGGGAGGAGAACCCATGGTCTCAATCAACATCCAGAACCTCGAAAAACACTACGGCAAGGTGAAGGCACTTCACGGGCTGAACCTTGAGATCGACGATGGCGAATTCATCGTGCTCGTCGGCCCCTCGGGCTGTGGCAAGTCGACCCTGCTGCGCTGTGTGGCCGGGCTGAACCCGATCTCGGGCGGCGACATTCTATTCGACGGCACGCCAGTCGGGCATCTGCCGCCGCAGGAGCGCGATCTGTCGATGGTGTTTCAAAACTATGCGCTCTACCCGCATCTGACGGTGGCGCAAAATCTCGCCTTCGGCCTCAAGGTGCGCAAGACCGCCGCCGAGGAGATCGAAAAGCGGGTGAAATGGGCTGCCGACATTCTGGCGATCACCCCCTATCTCGACCGCCGCCCGCGCGCCTTGTCAGGCGGGCAACGTCAACGGGTGGCCATGGGCCGCGCCATGGTCAAACATTCCAATGCCTTCCTGTTCGACGAACCGCTGTCGAACCTCGACGCCCAGCTCCGCGTCCAGATGCGCAAGGAAATCCGCGCCCTGCAACAGCGGATCGGCGTGACCTCGATCTACGTGACCCACGATCAGGTCGAGGCAATGACCATGGGGGACCGTATCGTGGTGATGAAGGACGGGCGGATCGAACAGGTCGGCAGCCCGGCCGAGCTTTACACCGCGCCGAGAACCCGCTTTGTCGCGGGGTTCATCGGCTCGCCGCAGATGAGCTTTGTCACCGCGCAGGCCGACGGGCATCAGATGACACTGAGCGACGGCACGGTTCTGACCAGCGCCACCGCCGCGACAGGCCCGGTCACCCTCGGCATCCGACCCGAACATTTCCTCGACGGCACCTCCGAGGCCAACCGGCTGACACTCGATGTCACCACTCAACAGGTCGTTGGCACCTCGACGAGCTATTTCGCCACTCTTGGCGACGGTGAGATCGAGGTGATCCGGCAAGGCAGCGACACGGAGCGCCCTGCGACCCTCGCGCTTGGCATTCGGCCCGAACATATCATGGTCTTTGACAAGGATGATCAGCGCATCGCGGCCTAAAGCGCCACAAAGCGAGACCTAAAAAAGCCCCCGCAATGCGGGGGCTTTGTCTTGGGACCGGGATCGTTCACTCAGGGTATGTGCGGATCGGCTTCAGGTCGATGGCATGGCCGGTGCCGGATTCGAGGATCACCTTTAGTTGCGGCTCGCTGTCGAGGTAATAGAACTCGATGGTCTCACCGATGCGCCCCCCCATAAGCATCTTCGCACCCGCCGCATCCATGTCCTGCTTGAACTGATCGGCCGCGTTCTGGCCGTGTTTCATCACGGCAACGTGGTGCAGGCCCTCGCCATGTTCTTCGAGCCATTCCTTGTAGATCGAGTCGCCCTCAAGCGGCTGGATCAGCTCGTAACACATGTCACCCACCATCACCTCGGCGCAGAGCATCGAATAGGTGGCAGGCTTGCCGTGCAGATGGGTGTCATGCAGCACGGGAGCAGTGTGTTCGTAAACATTCCACGGCCCCCAGCCCAGAAGCTGGTGATACATTTTCATCGTCGCATCGAGATCGCGCACGACGACACCGATCTGAGTGATTTTGGTTTCCTCGGACATTCCTATCTCCTCCTTTGGAATGAATTTGCGGGCGGGGGATTACCCCCGGCCCATTTTGCGTGTGATGGCGTCGAGAGCGACGGCGATCACCACGATCGCACCCGTAACCACCTGTTGCAGGTAAACGTCGACACCGCCCAGCACGATCACATTGCCGATCACCGCGATGATGGCCGCGCCCAGAAGAGCGCCCCAGATCGTGCCGATGCCGCCCGTGGTGGCGATCCCGCCGATGACAGGCGCGGCAATCGACGGCAAAAGCCAGGATTGCCCCATCGAGGCCTGCGCCGACACAAGGCGGAAGCACAAAAGCATCCCCGCCAGCCCGGCCAATGCGCCCGCCACGGCATAGGCGGTAATGCGGACACGTTGTTCGTGGATGCCGATGATCTTGGCGGCCTCGCGACTATTGCCCACGGCATAAAGGCGGCGCCCGTAGACCGTTTTCGTGGTTAGGAACAGGATCACGAGAAACACCCCCGCCATGATATAGACCGGCGGCGGCACCCCCATGAGCGTGCCGCCGCCCAGAACCGTCACCTCTTTCGGCAGGCCCACGATGGTGCGGCCCTTGGTGATCCAGAGATTGAGACCCGAATAGACACTGAGCATGCCGATGGTCACCACCAGTGAGTTCAGGTTGAACATGGTGATGATCGTGCCATTCACTGCGCCGGCAATGGCCCCGACCGCCAACCCCGCCGAAATGGCGAGCGCCGGATCGAGCTGCGCATCGACCAGAAGCTTGGTACAAACGATGCCGCACAGCCCTGCGATTGCGCCGATGGAGACGTCAATGTCCCCGAGCAAAAGCAACATACCCTGCGCGATGGCCACGATGCCGATAAAAGCGAGATCGCGGGAAATGATCGTCATGTTGTAGCTTGTCAGGAATTGCGGCGCGACCAGGGACGCGACCACGCATATCACCACAAAAGCGATCAGAACCCCGACGATTTGACCGCCGCCTTTCAGATTGAAACCTCGTCTCTGCGTCATGTTCACCAGCCCGTCAGACATGGGCACCCTCCCTGTTTGCGGCCGTCGCATCAGAAGCGCCGCCCGTGTTGATAATCGAGGACAGCAAGCGTTCTTCGCTCAGTTCCTCCCCTGCGATCTCCGCATTGATCCGTCCGTCATAGAGGCTCAAAACCCGGTTGCTGCACTTCAAAAGCTCTTCGATTTCCGAGGAGATCAGCACCACGGCGATTTGTTGATCCTCAGCGACCTGTTGCATCAGGCGGTAAATTTCGTCCTTGGCATTGACGTCGATGCCGCGCGTCGGTTCGTCGAAAATCATCACCCGCGGATTGGCCATAAGACCGCGCCCGATCAGCACCTTTTGCTGATTACCACCGCTGAGGTTCATGATTTTTGTCTCGGATGAGGCAGTCTTGACCCGATAGTCGCCGATGATCTTGGCAGAGGCCTCTGCCTCACGCGCGTTTGACACCACGCCCAGATGCGCCACGTCACGTAACAGACCTGCTCCGACGTTTTGACGCACAGACATATGCGGGAAAATCCCATGCGCCTTACGTTCCTCCGAAAGATACATCACCCCTTTGGAAATCGCGCGGGCCGGCTTGTTGAACACCCATGGCTCATCGTCGAACCAAGCCTGCCCCGCCGTCGGCTTGCGCATCCCAAAGAGTGTTTGCAGAACCTCGGAGCGCCCAGCGCCCACCAGACCCGCAAAACCGAGGACCTCACCGGCGTAAAGATCGAAAGAAATCTCTTCGAAGCCAGGGCCAGACAGTCCCTCGACCCGGAACACACGATCACCACGCGGCGTGCGCGGACGATAAAGCGTGCTCAAATCCATCTCCTTGCCGGTCATCTTGGAAACAATCCAGGCCTCGGAGACATCCTCGCCATCGGAATTTCCGACCACACAGCCGTTGCGAAGCACGGAGACCACGGAATGCAGCCTCATCACTTCGTCGAGCCGGTGGGTGATAAACACAATCGCCGTACCGCGTGCCTGCAACTCTTCGACAATCGCAAAGAGCCGTTCGATTTCCGTCGCCGTCAAGGAAGCGGTCGGTTCATCAAGGATGAGAATATCGGATCGGCGGCTCGCCAGCGCGCGGGCGATTTGCAAAAGCTGCTTTTCGGCCACCGAAATGTCGCGCACCAGATCTTCCGGCGCACAGGTCATCTTCAGATCATCGAGGAAAGGTCGCGCCGCCGCCTCAAGCGCCTTGCGCTGAAACAGCGCACCGTTGTCCAGCGGCAGGAACATGTTTTCCGCAACCGTCATATTGTCGAAGAGGTTCAACTCCTGCGGCACATAGCCGATCGCCGGAGGTGTCTCGCCATCGTAGTGCAAATCGCCCTCGTCGGGGCGGTAGATACCAGTTAACACCTTGACCAGCGTACTTTTCCCCGCACCGTTTTCACCCACAATGCAATGCACTTCGCCACGTTCGAACCGCAAATCCACCGCATCCAGCGCGATCACGCCGGGAAAGCGTTTGGTGATACCACGGGCTTCCAAAAGACTCATATCGGTCTCCCTTAGATTGGCCTGAGAGTGAAGCCGGGGCATCATAGGATGCGCCCGGCCGATGTTCTGAAACCGGCTCTTAGAAGCCGTCGATATTGCCCTCGGCCACCATGTCAGGTGTCATGTAGCCGATGCCCGTGTCGATCCAGGACGGCGTTTCCACCCCCATATTCTGAAGCATCAGGGCCACTGTGGACCATTCGCCGATCATGCGCGGGCGCGTGGCAATCGAAAGATCGAGCACCCCGTCGCGCATCAGTTCCTGGAGCTGCGGCACATCGTCGATGCCGACGAACTGCACCTCACCGACACGCCCCGCTTCGCGCAGTGCGAGCCCCACACCAACGGGACCGGCGGCATCCACAACGGCAATAGCATCGAGATCGGCATTGGCCGCCAACATGCGCGAGGCTTCTGTCTGCGCCTTTTGCACATCGTCATAATCGAAGCCTTCATCGACAATCTCGACATCCGGGTATTGCGCGAACAGGTCCGTCAACGCCTTGTAACGGTCCGCATGGGCGGAGTTGGTCGGCACACCGTGCAGGATCGCGATCTTGCCCTTGTTGTCGATGCGCTTCAAAAGTTCTTCGCCCAAAATCCGCCCCTGATCGTAGAAATCATTGGAGATATAGGTGAATTGCGAGCCCTGCGGAGCGGTCGAGACAAAAAGCACGACCGGTATGCCGCGATCGCGAGCTTCGTTAAGGATCGGCATGCTGGCATTTACGTCAATGGCGTCGATGGCGATGCCGTCGGGTTTCGTCGCAATGGCGCGCTCCAAAAGCGTGTTTTGTTCGACCAGATCGGCCTGCGCCGGGGCTTGGTAATCGATGGTGATCGTGGTCCCGAGCTGGGCGCTCAGCTGCTCCGCCGAATCCGCCGCCGCGTCATGAACGATGTCGAACCAGGCCTGCGCAAGGATTGGGATCATCACGAAACGATATTCGTCCTTGATCTCAGGCACGGCGCTCTGGGCCGATACGCTTGTTGCGCCCAACGTTGTGCTAAACACGATACCACAGGCTGCGGCCGAAAGACCGCGCATAAGTTTTCTCATAGTTTCCTCCCATTGCGAGCATGCCTCCATGCATGCTCAATTTCCGGCCCCTCTCCTCCAGAGAAACCAACTCCAAACACGCGCCGGATATGCGCGCCTCTCGCCAGGGCTCCTCTCCCCAGCGCGAGTCTTTGAGTGTTATTTATTTCATAAATGTTATTTATATAATATCGACTGTCAAGAAACATTCTTGGGCATATCTTCAACCACCCCGCCCTATTGGCTTCTAAGGTGTTAGCTTCCGCCGAGAAGGAGCCAGTAGGCCCCATAGCTTTTCGGTGCGAATTGCCCCATGTAAACATGTTGCCCAGACGCTTTAGGTCTGGGAGATATGGGTGCCATTCAACGCAGGGCATTGCTCGATAAAATGCCAATTCGAGAGATATCCTGACGCACGGGGCTATCTCGCAACACCATCAGCAGTTATATGCGCGAGTGCGCGGTCGAGACGCAGTTCAGGACGCCAGCAACGCTCAGCTATACTGTCTTCACCCTTCATCCACCCAGAATGATCCCGATCTTTTCTTTCGCTGAATTCTGTTTACGCGTTGCGCGGCGGATGAAGCCATTCTCATTTCGTTGTCACGCGTGACCGGCACGACGAAATTAATGCTCCGACTGATTGGTCTGGACTCCTTTGGAGCAAATGAAATGGCTGAATGTACGATGACAGCGGTCTTGCTAGAGAGAGGAGACACCCGCGAAATAGCGGTGGATTGCAACCAGAAAACAATAGGCCAACACTCCAAGCGCCCCTCCGAGGTCAGGCTGCCAGTGGAAGAAAGAAATACCGCTCTCTGAAGGCCGCTTGTCAGGTTGTCCCTCCAGGATCAGTGCATTCAGCACCACGCCGCAATAGCTGTCACCGCTCCCCTTCTGGATGGCCTTACTTCAGGTGCGCAGGGACGGGCAGCATGATTTCTTGCGCGATCTGAAGGCGGTCGGACAACGTCATTCCATCCCCATAGACCTCGCGCCCACGGCGCGACCTGAGTGAATGCCCCATCAGTTCGCCGCGATCATCCATTTCATAACCTGCGCGCTTCATACGGCCCTCCCAACTATGACGCGTTCCACCGATGGTGACCCCTTCAGGCAACAGCCCGTTGTTTCGCAGGTATTTATTAACCGACGCGCTATAGCTGCTCTTGTTTCGGTACCTCGGGAAGCCCTCCGGGTGTCTTTTAGCTGCAGCCAAGGCAACTCCTACAAGTGGAACTTCCCGATGCGATGGCAAGTTTTTGACCTCGCGGCGCTCTTCCGGGTTCTCAGATTCTTCATGTGCGATGTGCAAATGCGGGATAGGACCTTCAAGGCGGATGGCAGATGCAGGCAGATTATAGATCTCGTTCTGGCGGCACCCTGTCTCGATGGAAATCAACAAAATATCTCGGGCTTCATCGTTCAATCCGCTGAGCGCATCGGGGGCAAACCAGTGTTCAACGATCCAATCCACGGGCACTTCGCGTTTTTGCTCAGGTTCTTGATGGCGATCACGAATGGAAATTCTCGCATAGGGGCGCGGCGGATCCTCATATTCGAGTTCTTCGTAGAAGCGAGCCAGCATGCCGGCCATGTTGGCGAAATCCTTATTGGCTGTTTCTGCAGACTGTCCTTCTTGGGCCCGTCGTGCTTGCCACCACCTCTTGTGTTTGCGAGCCTCGGACCCCGTAACATCAACTACAGCCAAGTCTTTGCCGACAGCTTTGATCAGATTTTTGACTGCCCGCAAGCGAGGGGATCGCCACAGGCGCATCTGCTCACTACTTTTGAAACGGTTATCATAGGCAGGGAGCTGTTCAACATGGTCAACGAGGTCCGACAACCGCAGCTTTGGTTCCTCAACCACCCCAAGCAGCGCGGCGGCCGCCACTTCATCAGGTGCGCCATCTGCTCCGCGCGTCGCTTCAACACGCCGCAAGATATCCTCCAGAGGTAATTGCTCCACCTGATCGACGGATAGAAACTGAAATCCCCGAATGGCCGCCAACTGTTGCGCCGCTCGAAATTTTTCGTTCGCATTTCCGTCCCGGCCGGCCAGCAATGCCTCCCATCCTTCAATGTAGGAGGCCCATACGCCCGCTGATTTCTGCAGAGCGATACTGTAGGAGTCGGTTTTCAGGCTCGCCCATACCACAGATCGCGGTTCGACTGTCTCATAGCGTTTAGGCACCCGACGCTTGAGATACCAAGTCATTCCACGCAAGACAGGTTTTGACATGTCTGCACCCTCACAATATCGCATTGTGAAGCAAAATGTGGAGCAGAATGGGTAGCAAATCAAGAAGACCGAGCTCGCATCCGGAGCAAGTATAGGCTCAACACTTTGTTTTAAAACAATATAAAAAAACACACCTAAAATTAAGGTGGCGGAGACGAAGGGATTCGAACCCTCGAGACGGTTTCCCGCCTACTCCCTTAGCAGGGGAGCGCCTTCGACCACTCGGCCACGTCTCCGCCGACCCGTGTAATGGAGCGATCCGGCGGAGACAAGGGCTAAAAGGCGGTGGCGGGGCGTGGGCGGTCAGGCGTTGTAATACTGCCGATACCAGCGGACGAATTTCGCCACGCCCTCGGGGACGGAGGTCTTCGGCGCGTAGCCGGTCAGGCGCTTCAGGAGCGTCGCGTCGGCCCAGGTGGCGGGGACGTCGCCCGGCTGCATCGGCATGAGGTTGCGCGCGGCCGTCCGGCCCGTCGCCGTCTCGATCGCGGCGATGAAATCGGTGAGCTGGACCGCGTCCGAATTGCCGATATTGACCACGCGGAAGGGCGCGACCGGCGAGAGGCTGTCGCCCTCCTCCACCACGCCGTCTTCCGGCCGCCGGGGCACGGCGTCGATCAGCAGGCGGATCGCGTGGACCAGATCCTCGACATAGGTGAAGTCGCGCTTCATGTCGCCGTGGTTGTAGACGTCGATGGGCCTGCCCTCGAGGATCGCCTTCGTGAACTTGAACAGCGCCATGTCGGGCCGGCCCCAGGGACCGTAGACGGTGAAGAAGCGGAACATCGTGATCGGCAGATCGAAGAGATGGGCATAGCTGTGCGCCATGCTCTCCGTCGATTTCTTCGTTGCCGCGTAAAACGACATCTGGTGATCCGCCTTGTCGGTCTCCCGGTAGGGCATAGCCTCGTTGGCGCCATAGGCCGAGGAGGTGGAGGCCAGGAGCATGTGGCGCGGCGGATGGGCGCGCGCGGCTTCGAGAAGTTCGAAGGTGCCGACGATATTGCTCTCGAGATAGGAGCGCGGGTTCTCGATCGAGTAGCGCACCCCCGCCTGGGCGGCGAGGTGGATCACCACATCGGGCTTTTCCTCCTCGAAGAGCCGCATCAGAAGACCCGGCGTCTCCACCTTGTCATGCACGGAGCGGTAGGCGTCATAGGCCGCGAGCGTCTCCTCCCGCCGCGCCTTCAGCGCCACGTCGTAGTAATCGGACAGGCAGTCGAGACCGATCACCCGCCAGCCCTCCTCCAGAAGGGTGCGGCAGACGAAGGATCCGATGAAGCCGGCGGCGCCGGTCACGAGGGCTGTGGGCATGGGGGGTCTCCTCAATCGGCGCCGAACAGGTCACGGGTAAAGACCTTGTCGGTCACGTCGCGGATATCCTCGGTGATCCGGTTGGCGACGATGAGATCGGCCTCCGCCTTGAACGAGTCGAGATCCCGGATCACACGGGAATTGAAGAAGGTCTCCTCCTCCAGCACCGGCTCGTAGACGATCACCTCGACGCCCTTCGCCTTCAGCCGCTTCATGATCCCCTGGACCGAGGACTGCCGGAAATTGTCCGAACCGGCCTTCATCACCAGGCGATAGATGCCGACGACCTTCGGCCCCTTCATCAGGATGCGGTCGGACAGGAAATCCTTGCGCGTGCGGTTGGCGTCGACGATGGCGCGGATCAGGTTCTGCGGCACCTGGCTGTAATTGGCGAGGAGCTGCTTCGTGTCCTTCGGCAGGCAATAGCCGCCATAGCCGAAGGAGGGGTTGTTGTAATGGCCGCCGATGCGCGGGTCGAGGGAGACGCCCTCGATGATCTGGCGGCTGTCCATCCCGCCGGCCATCGCATAGCTGTCGAGCTCGTTGAAAAAGGCAACGCGCATCGCGAGATAGGTGTTGGCGAAGAGCTTGATCGCCTCGGCCTCGCGCGCATCGGTGAAGAGCACGGGCACCTCCGTCTCCTCCGCACCCTCGAGCAGCAGGTCGGCGAAGACCTTTGCCCGCTCTGAGCGTTCGCCCACGATGATCCGCGACGGGTGCAGGTTGTCGTAGAGCGCGCGCCCCTCGCGCAGGAATTCCGGCGAGAAGATCACCTGGTCGATCCCGAGTTCGGCATTCACCTCGTCGGTATAGCCCACGGGGATGGTCGACTTGATGACGATGGTCGCGGTCGGGTTCACCGCAGTCACCGCACGGATCACCGTCTCGACGGACGATGTATCGAAATAGTTCGACTTCGGATCGTAGTTGGTCGGCGTCGCGACGATGACGAAATCCGCGTCCCGGTAGGCCGCCGGCCCGTCGCAGGTCGCGGAAAGCTTCAGGTCGCGGCTGGCGAGGAAATCTTCGAGCTCGCGGTCGACGATCGGCGAGCGGCGCGCGTTCACCATCGCCACCCTGTCCTCGGAGATATCCACGGCGGTGACCTCGTGATGCTGCGACAACAGCACCGCATTGGAGAGGCCGACGTAACCGATCCCTGCGACGGCAATTTTCATGGAATTTCCTTTCCTGGCGATCTCGTCACATGCGACACGGGATCGCGACAACGCCCCGGCCTGCCGCCGTCTTCGCCGCCAGGGCGCGCGGAAGCCGCAGGGAGCGCTCCGTCCGCCCGCGTGTCTGCTGCACGACATGGCACAAATCCGGGTCGGAATGTCAAGTCACCGGGGCGAAAGGCAAATGCGCCCGCCGCCGCACCGCCGGGTCAGCGGCAGAGCGCGATACCGTAGCGGGCAAGCTCGGCACCGCTCATCTCGTAGCCGTTCCAGATCCGCGTCCGCCCCGTGCTCAGGTACCAGCTGCGAAGCGGTTCTGGGTAATGCGCGGCGATCACCCGCGACCAGCTTTCGAACTCGGCGGGGCTGAGCGTCCGGCCGTAATAGGAGGGGCCGTGAAAGGTGAAGACGGTGCGCGGCGAGACGCAGAGGTCCCTGAGCCCGAGGAACATCGTGCAGCTCGACATGCAGCGCCGGCCGCGGATCTCCACCCTCTGACCGAGGCGCATGATCTGCTGGATCTCCCCGACGCGGGCCCGCACGCTGCCGCCCCGGTCGTTGCCGATGACGATGGTCGCCCCCGGCGTCACCGATCCCGGCTGCGCCGCCCAGCTCCGCCCCGACGGCCCCGGCGCCAGCGCAAGGACCGCACAGGCCACCGCCCAGAGCAGCACACGGACATGCCCGGCCCGCGCGCCCCGCGCGTGCCTCGTCTTCGTCGTCATGAAAAGTCACCCCACGTGAACCTGTCGCGCGATTCCCGCGCACGTCCGGTCCCCGCCGGCGGCCGGCGTATACATCGAAACACCGCGGCCCTGACAAAATATTTTCACGCTGCGGCAATGCGTCGCGATAGCCTTGCAAGATTGTCACGCAATCGAGACAAACCCGTCCTATCAGGACGGCATCGACACCGGGAGCACGGGACCCCTGACATGACCGAGATCCGCCCTCTCGCCTTCGTGCTGGGCTGCCTGATCGAGCCCTCCGAACGCGGCCTGCGCGCGACGCTGCGCCGGCTCCTCGGGCGCTGAAACGCCGTCCGCGAAGACGGGCTTTGCGTCGTCGCGATCTTTCTGTCTGAATGACCGGGACAGAAGGAGGTGCCGGGATGGCGGAGCTGAGCGAAAGATTTGCGGCGATGCGGCGCGCCCACGCGCTTGCGCCGGTGGTGGACCTGGAGACCCGGCTCAACCGGATCGCCCGGCTGAAGGCGGCGCTGCTCGGGGCGGAAGAGGCGCTCACCGCCGCCATCTCCGCCGATTTCTCGCATCGCAGTGCCGTCGAAAGCCGCGTCTTCGACATCGACGTCACCCTGGCGGAACTCGAAGGCGCGCGCCGGAACCTCGCGCGCTGGATGCGGGTGCGGCGGGTGAGGATGCCCCTGCCCTTCCGTCCCGCCCGTGCGGAGATCCGGCCGCAGCCGCTCGGCGTCGTCGGCGTGATCTCGCCGTGGAACTATCCGGTGCAGCTCGCCCTCGCGCCGCTCCTGGCCGCGCTCGCCGCCGGCAACCGGGTGATGCTCAAGCCCTCCGAACTGACGCCACGCAGCGCGCGCGCGCTCGCGGAAATGCTCGCCGGCGCCTTCGCTCCCGAGGAGGTGACGACGGTCGAGGGCGATGCCGAGGTTGCCGCGGCCTTCGCCGCCCTGCCCTTCGACCATCTGTTCTTCACCGGATCGACCGCCGTCGGGCGCAAGGTCTACGAGGCCGCCGCCCGCAATCTCACGCCGGTGACGCTCGAACTCGGCGGCAAATCCCCCGCCGTGCTCATGCCCTCCGCCGATCTCGGCCGGGCCGCCCGCCGGATCGCCTGGGGCAAGGCGGCGAATGCGGGCCAGACCTGCGTCGCGCCCGACTACGTCCTGGCGCCGCGCAACAGCATGCTGCCGCTCGCCGAGGCGCTCATGGGCGCCTTCGCGGCCTTCTATCCCGAGGGGCCGGAAAGCGACGATTACGCCGCCATCGTCTCCGACCGCCATCGCGACCGCCTCACTGCCCTTCTGGAGGAAGCCAGGGCACGCGGCTGCAAAATCTTCACGCTCGGGGAGGCCACGGCGACCGCACGCAAACTCGCCCCCGCCGTGGTGGTGGATCCGCCCCAGGATCTCGCCCTGATGCGCGAGGAGATCTTCGGCCCGATCCTGCCGCTCGTGCCCTATGATACGCCGGAAGAGGCGCTGGCCCTCGTCGCCTCCGGCGATCATCCGCTTGCGCTCTATGTCTTTGCCGAGGACCGCGCGGAGGCCGATCTCTGGCTCGAGCGGACGCTGTCGGGCGGGGCGATGGTCAATGACGTGATGCTCCATGTCGGGGTCGAGACCCTTCCCTTCGGCGGGGTCGGCGCCTCCGGGATCGGCGCCTATCACGGCCGCGCGGGCTTCGAACGGTTCTCGCACATGAAATCGGTGATGCGGCAGGCGAAATGGAACGCGATGGGCCTTACCGAACCGCCCTACACCGGGACGAAGCGCAGACTCCTCACGCTGACGCGACGCCTGCGCTGACCGGAGCGTCGGGGACAGACCCCCCTCACGACACCGATCCGCCCCTGGCCAGGGCGCGCAGATAGGCCTCGCCGACCTCGCGGGCGCTGGCGCCGAAGGGCAGGGTTTCCTCGCCCGAGACATCCGTGGTCTGGCTCCAGAAATACCGCCCCTTGCGCCGCGCGCAGGCGAAGATCGTGATCTCGCCCCAGTCGGCGTGATGGGTGACGTTCACGCCCTTCGCGCCGCGATAGAGGCTGGCCTTCGTCTTCACCCCGGCCAGCCGCATCAGCTCGGCGTCATAAGCATCGACGAGCTCGGCCGCCTTGCGCTGCGTGAACAGCGCGTCGAACTCGGGATGCGAGGGCGGGATGAAGCGGCTGTGGGCCAGCGCGTCGAGGATCGCGGCGCCGATCTCCTCGGCGCTCGCCTCGGGCGGCAGGACGTGGCGGACCCCCTCGGGGTCGGGCAGCGCGGCGCGATAGCAAACTTTTGACTCAATCAGGTAGAACTTGGTGAAGGCATTTGCGGTCGCACGATAGTTTTCCCTCCGGTCCCCATTCGGCAGATCGTAATAGCTGCGATCTTCCTTCATTGTGTCACCTCCACGATCATCTCTATCCCCAAACTCTCGGCCAGATCGACGGCGCGCCGGACCCCCTCACGACACCGACCCGCCTTTGGCCAGGGCGCGCAGATAGGCCTCGCCGACCTCGCGGGCGCTGGCGCCGAAGGGCACGGTTTCCTCGCCCGAGATATCCGTGGTCTGGCTCCAGAAATACCGCCCCTTGCGCCGTGCCCAGGCGAAGATCGTGATCTCGCCCCAGTCGGCATGGTGGGTGACGCTCACACCCTTCGCGCCGCGATAGAGGCTGGCCTTCGTCTTCACCCCGGCCAGACGCATCAGCTCGGCGTCATAGGCATCGACGAGCTCGGCCGCCTTGCGCTGCGTGAACAGCGCGTCGAACTCGGGATGCGAGGGCGGGATGAAGCGGCTGTGGGCCAGCGCGTCGAGAATGGCGGCGCCGATCTCCTCCGCGCTCGCGTCGGGCGGCAGGACGTGGCGGACGCCCTCGGGGTCGGGGAGCGCGGCGCGATAGCAAACTTTTGATTCGATCAGGTAGAACTTGGTGAAGGCATTTGCGGTCGCACGATAGTTTTCCCTCCGGTCCCCATTCGGCAGATCGTAATAGCTGCGATCTTCCTTCATTGTGTCACCTCCACGATCATCTCTATCCCCAAACTTTCGGCCAGATCGACGGCGCGCCGGACTGCTCTCACGACACCGACCCGCCCTTGGCCAGGGCACGCAGATAGGCTTCGCCGACCTCGCGGGCGCTGGCGCCGAAGGGCACGGTTTCCTCACCCGAGACATCCGTGGTCTGGCTCCAGAAATACCGCCCCTTGCGCCGCGCGCAGGCGAAGATCGTGATCTCGCCCCAGTCGGCGTGATGGGTGACGTTCACGCCCTTCGCGCCGCGATAGAGGCTGGCCTTCGTCTTCACCCCGGCCAGCCGCATCAGCTCGGCGTCATAGGTATCGACGAGCTCGGCCGCCTTGCGCTGCGTGAACAGCGCGTCGAACTCGGGATGCGAGGGCGGGATGAAGCGGCTGTGGGCCAGCGCGTCGAGAATGGCGGCGCCGATCTCCTCCGCGCTCGCCTCGGGCGGCAGGACGTGGCGGACCCCCTCGGGGTCGGGCAGCGCGGCGCGATAGCAAACTTTTGACTCAATCAGGTAGAACTTGGTGAAGGCATTTGCCGTCACGCTGTAGTTTTCGCGTCGATCTCCATTCGGCAGATCGTAATAGCTGCGATCTTCCTTCATTGTGTCACCTCCACGATCATCTCTATCCCCAAACTCTCGGCCAGATCGACGGCGCGCCGGATCTGCGACATCTGTTCCGGCGTGCCCTCGGGAACCGCCAAATTCATTACCCTTGCCTTAGGCTCAGGACCCATTGATTTGTCGGGCTTGTCGTGATTCACGGCTCCGCAAGGAGGCCGATATGACGAGCAACTTGTTCTGGTTGACGGAGGCGCAGATGGAGCGCCTTCGGCCCTTCTTCCCAAAGAGCCATGGGCGCCCTCGCGTTGATGATCGTCGTGTCCTGAGCGGCATTATCTTCATCAATCGCAACGGCTTGAGGTGGTGTGACGCGCCTTCGGAGTATGGGCCTCCAAAGACGCTCTACAACCGCTGGAAGCGATGGAGCGAGCTCGGTGTCTTTGCCAGGATCTTCGAGGGGCTGGCCGCGGAGGCCCCTGAGCCCGAGACCATCATGATCGATGCAACCTACCTGAAGGCGCATCGCACGGCATCCAGCCTGCGAGCAAAAAAGGGGGGCGCGGACGCCTCATCGGCCGAACGAAAGGCGGAATGAACACAAAGCTCCACGCGGTCACTGACGGCGAGGGCCGCCCCCTGCGCTTCTTCATGTCCGCGGGCCAAGTGAGCGACTATACCGGCGCACGGGCGATGCTGCGCGATCTCCCACCTGCGAAGTGGTTTCTCGGCGATCGCGGCTATGATGCCGATTGGCTCAGAGAAAGTCTGCAAGACAAGGGCTTGCGGGTCTGCATCCCGGGCCGAAAGGGACGGAAGACACCAGTCCGATACGATCGGCGACGCTACAAGCGCCGCAACCGGATCGAGATCATGTTCGGCAGACTGAAGGACTGGAGGCGCGTTGCAACCCGCTACGACAGGTGCCCGAAGGTTTTTCTCTCAGCCATCGCCCTCGCCGCAACCGTCCTTTTCTGGCTATGAGATGCTGTAACGGGGCCTGCGTCACGCACGACCGTTGCCACTTGTCAGATCAGCACCGCGCTGTCGCCATTCCCGTATTGAACCCAGATGGAGGATGACGGGATGAAGCTATTTATTGGATTGGATGTGTCGTTGGCGAAGACCGCAGTTTGTGTGGTCAGCGAGCATGGCCAGATCGTCAAAGAGGCGGAGACTGAAAGTGAACCGGAAGCTTTGGCGCATTGGTTGGACGAACTTGACGGCAGTATCGCAGCGATTGGCCTGGAGGCCGGGCCACTGTCGCAATGGCTGCACAGAGGGCTGACCGAAGCTGGACTGGAAGCGGTGCTCATGGAAACGCGCCAGGTGAAAGGAGCGTTGAAGGCGATGCCGATCAAGACGGATCGCCGCGATGCAGAAGGGATTGCACGCCTTCTTCATCTCGGCTGGTTCCGCCCGGTTCACTGTAAATCCGTCTCTGCTCAGGAAACCCGGGCAGTTCTCGGCGCTCGAAAGGCTATCCAGCAGAACATGATCGCTCTGGAAATGTCGGTGCGCGGATTGCTGCGGAACTTTGGCCTCAAGGTCGGTGCGATCTCCCGCGGCAAGTTCGAGACACGCATTCGGGAATTGGCAGATGGCAATCCGATGCTGGAAGCCGCGACTGAACCGATGCTGCGGGCCCGAGCGTCCCTACGACAGGAACTGGCCGATCTCGAAAAGTGCGTGCGGCGGTTGGCCTGGGATGATCCGGTTTGCCAACGCCTTATGTCGATGCCAGGAATCGGTGTCGTCGTAGCACTGACATTTCGTGCTGCGGTCGATGATCCGGCCCGCTTTCGGTCTTCGAAAAGGGTCGGACCCTGGGTTGGTTTGACGCCTTCACGCAACCAGTCCGGTGAACGGGACGTGTCGGGTGGTATAACCAAAGCTGGCGATGTCAATCTGAGAAGGGCGTTGTGCCAGGCTGCAACTGTCATGATGAACCGTGGCCGATCGACTTGGCTGAGAACGTGGGGAGCCCAACTCGTGCAGCGGCGCGGACGCAAAGTTGCGATGGTCGCCCTCGCACGCCGCATCGCTGTCATACTGCATCGGATTTGGGTCGATGGCACAACCTTCCAATCAGATGCGGCGCCAAACCCTGCCTAACAGGATGACACCCCACCCGTTGCCTGCCTGATCGCAGGCCTTTGAGGTCCCGCAGGGACGTGGTTCCGATGATGCCGTGGTCAGGACTGTCGCTGGTTTTTGCCAAGCACGCCTATGAGATGGGCACATCGGAATTACATCGAACCAGCATCATGTTGGCAGCCATCGCGCTGACCACGAACCGAAGCATGTTCCCCAAGGATCTCAGCTATAGGCCGCGAAGGAAGCCAGGACCGGCACCAAGTATATCAAAGTAACCTCTACGGCGGGTCAATTGTTGTGCGCAAAACCGCTTGACTGGGACGCCCCCGTTACCGAAGTCCTGAGCCTAACTTCTTCGCGCCTGATCAGCCCTTCGCCGCCCTCAAACTCCGCCAAGTCTCGCACATAGCGGCTTAAGGTTCCGTAAATCTGCGACGGCGACGTGCGGTAGGTATAGGCGTTCAGATCGAGCGTCTTCACGCTGGTCGCCTGTCCGGTCGCAAAATCGAAGAAATCCACTCCGGGATGATCCCGGAACTCCTTCTCCAGCCACGTTCCGCGGCCCTCGCCGTCCGCCCGTTCCGCCAGGCTGCGCTCGTAGGACAGCCCGCGGTCCTTGTGCGAGCCGGCGCCCCAATCGACGTCGCCGCGCCCGGTCTGCCGAAAGCCGCGCGGCAGGCCCGGCACCAGGATCCGGTCGGTCAGCCTGCGCAGCGCCGCGGCATCGCCCAGCCCCCCGGCGTCGTCGCCCAGAACCGTCAGGAGCCGGCGCGCGCGGCCGGCGACGGCCCCGACCGTGCCGATCGCGGGAACGGCGGCGATCGCGATGCTGGCCCGGAGATAGGCGTCTTCCCGGACGGCCTCGCGCAGCTCGGTTTCGCTGACCTCGCAGCGCAGATAGGCCTCGCGCATGTCGGTCGCGTGCCGGCTCACGGCATCGACATAGCCGAGGAAGGCCTGCGCAAGGTCGGGCAGGCCGGCGAGGGCGTCCGCCAGCTGTTGCAGGCGTGCGTCGTAATGTTCGACCTCGTGGGCGATCCGCGCGTGAACGCGCGCCACTTCGGCCTGCCGCGCGTCCCCCGCGATCCCGAGCAGGACCGCCAGTTCGGAAATGCCGAAATCGACCGTGCCGACGGCCAGTTGCGCCAGATCGACCAGACCGCCGAGCAGATCGAGCCCGAAGTCCACCGCCGCTTCGGCATACCCCGCGAGAGCGGCAGTCTCGACCGCGGCCCCGAGGGCGAGGCCGGTCTTGGGCGCGCAGACATCGCCGGCGATGACGGGTTCCGCGTAGCAGCGGCAGCCGAACGCCTCGCCGGGAAAGCCGTCGGGCGGGGGGTCGTCCCAGGAAAACACCTGGTCGTCCCAGGCGGCGTGGGTTGCGCGCACCCGGTCGTCGTCCTGCGAGCGCCAGACATAGTGCGAAATGCCCAGCGCCTGTTGCCGCTGCGCGTTCAGCCGCGCCTCGAACCGGTGCAGGAGACCGGCCAGCACCGGGTCGTCGCCGGGACCTGCGCCTCCGGTCGCGGCGAGCCGGCGGCGCAGGTCATCCTGCGCCCGGAGCTCCAGATCGTGCACGGGGACGCGCGCGATCGCGGTGCGGGCCTCCTGACCCAGAAATTGCGTGAGCCAGGCGATATTGTCGGCGTTCACCTGCCCGGTGAGGGACCGGACAGGGAGTTCCGGCTCAGGTCCGGCCTTGACCTCGGGTGCCGCGTCTCCTCCCAGGGGGATGACGATCGCCGCATGCCCGCCGCTTCGAATGAAGCGTTCGAATGTCGAGCTGCATTTCATCTTCGAGCCTCGTTCGTGAGAGGCCCGATGATGGATCGGGAGCAGTTAGGATCGCGCTAACCAGGCGTGCGGCCGGGTGCCTGCGGCGCAACACCGGGAGGCATGGCGCATCATGCGCGGGCGGGATCGCCGGGCGCGGGGCGGCACGGCCTCCGCGCCCGCGGAGGGGGTGGGGCCTCCGGGGGCCGGCGCCGCGACCGGGTCGGCAGGGGCGGTCCGGACAGACCGGACCGCGGCCGGGCTCAGGTGTTGAACAGGAAGTGCATCACGTCGCCGTCCTGCACGATGTAGGACTTGCCTTCCGCACGCATCTTGCCCGCGTCCTTCGCGCCGGTCTCGCCGTTGAATTGCACATAATCGTCATAGGCGATGGTTTCGGCCCGGATGAAGCCGCGCTCGAAATCGCCGTGGATGACGCCGGCGGCCTGCGGTGCGGCGGTGCCCTTGCGGATGGTCCAGGCGCGCGCCTCCTTCGGACCGACGGTGAAATAGGTCTCGAGATGCAGGAGCTCGTAGCCCGCGCGGATCAGCCGGTCGAGGCCGGCCTCCTCGAGCCCCATCTCGGCAAGGAACATCTCCGCCTCCTCCGCATCGAGCTGGGAGATCTCTTCCTCGATCTTCGCGGAGATCACGACGATCCCCGCGCCCTGCTCCGCCGCCATCCTCGCCACCGCCTCGGAATGCGCGTTGCCCGTGGCCGCGTTCTCCTCCTCGACGTTGCAGACATAGAGGATGGGCTTCTGCGTCAGGAGCTGGAGCATCCGCCACTGCCGCGCATCCTCGTCGGAGACCTCGACCGTGCGCGCCGGGCGGTCGTTCTCCAGCGCCTCCTGCGCGGCGGCCAGCAGGCGGTCCTGCTGCTGGGCTTCCTTGTCGTTGCCCTTGAGCTTGCGCACGAGGTTGGCGCGGCGCTTGGCGATGCTCTCGAGATCGGCGAGCATGAGCTCCATCTCGATCACCTGCGCATCGTCCACCGGATCCACGCGGCCCTCCACATGGGTCACGTCGCCATCCTCGAAACAGCGCACCACATGGGCGATGGCGTCACATTCGCGGATATTGGCGAGGAACTGGTTGCCGAGCCCCTCGCCCTTGGAGGCGCCCTTCACCAGCCCGGCGATGTCGACGAAGGTCATGCGCGTGGGGATGATCTGCTTCGATCCGGCGATCGCGGCGAGCCGTTCGAGGCGCGGGTCGGGCACGGCCACGTCACCCACGTTGGGCTCGATCGTGCAGAACGGAAAATTCGCGGCCTGCGCGGCGGCGGTCTTCGTCAGCGCGTTGAAGAGCGTCGATTTGCCGACATTCGGCAGACCGACGATACCCATTTTGAACCCCATGATCCGGCCTTTCGTCAAACTGTCGCGACGCTTCTAGGCGGGCGACCGCCCTGGCGCAAGGCCGCGCTTGGTCCTGCGCCCGCACGGGCGTAGGATTATGGCCTGATCAAAGCGAAGAGGAGGATGCCATGATCACCCCCTATCTGCACTTTCCCGGCACCTGCCGCGCCGCCATGACGGCCTATCGCGACATCCTGGGCGGCGATCTGGAGATCATGGGCTACAACCAGATGCCCGAGGTCCCGCCCGAGCTCGCCGCGTCGGAAGCGGTGATGCACGCCGCGCTCACCTCGCCGCATGGCGCGCTGATGGCCTCGGATTTCCCGCCGGGCGTGCCGGGCGTCAGCCAGGCGGCGGTGTCGGTTACCCTCTCCACCGGCGAGGCGGAGGAAAGCCGGCGCATCTTCGAGGCACTGGGCGAGGACGGGATCAAGGTACAGCCCTTCCAGGAGACCTTCTTCTCCCCCGGCTTCGGCATGGTGAAGGACCGCTTCGGCACCCACTGGATCGTGCTGACCACTCCGGCGAGTGCGCCCGCCGTCGAACCCGCCTGATCCGGCGCCCCTTGCGATCCTGCGGCATTTGGGGCACTTCCTTCGTGCCATCTTCGAAGGAGTGCCGCCCATGACCCGCATCGACGCCAAATTCGCCGCGCTGAAAGCCGAGGGGCGCAAGGCCTTCGTCGCCTATGTGATGGCGGGCGACCCGGATGCGGCGCGTTCGCTCGAGATCGTCAGGGCGCTGCCCGGCGCGGGGGTGGACATCATCGAGCTCGGCCTGCCCTTCACCGATCCGATGGCCGACGGGCCGACGATCCAGCTCGCCGGTCAGCGCGCGCTCGACCAGGGCATGACGCTCGCGAAGACGCTCGATCTCGCCCGCGCCTTCCGCGAGGGCGACGACACGACGCCGATCGTGCTCATGGGCTATTACAACCCGATCTATGCGCGCGGCGTCGAGCGGTTCCTCGCGGAGGCGGTGGAGGCGGGCATCGACGGGCTGATCGTCGTGGACCTGCCGCCCGAGGAGGACGAGGAGCTCTGTATCCCGGCGCAGAAACAGGGGCTCAACTTCATCCGCCTCGCCACGCCCACGACCGACGACGCGCGCCTGCCGAAGGTGCTCACCAACACCTCGGGCTTCGTCTATTACGTCTCGATCACCGGCATCACCGGCGCGGCAGAGGCCTCCGGCGCCGATGTCGCCCCGGAGGTCGCGCGGATCAAGGCGCATACGGATCTCCCGGTGGTCGTCGGCTTCGGCGTGAAGACGCCCGAGAAGGCGCGCGAGATCGCCGGGATCGCGGACGGCACGGTCGTCGGCTCCGCCATCGTGAACGAGATCGCGCAGGGCCGCTCCGTGGCAGAGATCTCGGCCTATGTCGCCGCCCTGGCCCAAGGCGCGCACGAGGCCTGACCCGGCGGCCCCGGAACGTATATACATTTTCCTGCGGAAGCGCAGATTATACCTTGTTCTTTCGGCTGAATCGCCCTAAGTGCAGCCCCCTATGCAATCCGTTCCTTTGTCTGCTGGGGGGACCGCGATGATCCAGACGCCTTACTACCTGATCGACAAGGCGCGCCTTCTTCCGAACATGGAAAAGATCGCCCGCCTGCGCGACGCCTCGGGGGCGAAGGCGCTGCTTGCGCTCAAGTGCTTCTCGACCTGGCCCGTGTTCGACTTCATGCGCGATTACATGGACGGGACGACCTCCTCCTCGCTCTATGAATTGCGCCTCGGCGCCGAAAAATTCGGCAAGGAGACCCATGCCTATTCCGTCGGCTGGGCCGATCACGAGATCGACGAGGCCGTGTCCCATGCCGACAAGATCATCTTCAACTCGCTCGGCCAGCTCGACCGCTTCGGCGCGAAGGCCGCGGGAATCGCGACCGGCCTGCGCCTCAATCCGCGTTTCTCGACCTCGGGCTTCGACCTTGCGGACCCGGCCCGCCCCTTCTCCCGGCTCGGAGAATGGGACATGGCCCGGCTCGAGGCGGCCAGAGACCGCATCACCGGGGTAATGATCCACTACAATTGCGAAAATGACGACTTTGACCTGTTTTCAGAGCAATTGACGCGGATCGAACGCGATTTTGGTTCGTTTTTGAAAACCCTCGACTGGGTCTCCCTCGGCGGCGGCATCCATTTCACGGGCGAGGGCTATCCGCTCGACAAACTCGCAGACCGGCTCATGGCCTTCTCCGACGCGATGGGGGTGCAGGTCTATCTCGAACCCGGCGAGGCGGCGGTCACCCGCTCGACCACGCTCGAGGTCTCCGTGCTCGACATCATCGACAACGGCAAGAAGATCGCCATCGTCGACAGTTCGATCGAGGCGCATATGCTCGACCTGCTGATCTACCGCGAAACCGCGAAACTGCCGCGGAACGGCGCGCATGCCTACCAGATCGCCGGCAAGACCTGCCTCGCCGGCGACATTTTCGGCGATGCCTCCTTCGAGGCCCCGCTCGAGATCGGCGACCGCATCTCCATCGACGATGCGGCCGGTTACACAATGGTCAAGAAGAACTGGTTTAACGGGGTGAAGATGCCGGGGATCGCCCTGCGCGAGCTCGACGGCTCCGTCAGACTGGTGCGTGACTTCGGTTACGAGGATTTCGCCGCGGCGCTCGGCTGAGCCCGCTCACAACCCACCCACCCGAACCAAAGGGGGTCTTGGACAGTTGAAACGCAACGTTCTCATCATCGGCGCAGGCGGCGTCGCTCAGGTCGTGGCGCATAAATGCGCGCAGAACAACGATGTGCTCGGGGATATCCATATCGCGAGCCGGACGCTTTCGAAATGCGAGGCGATCCTTGAGTCCGTCCGGGAAAAGGGCGCGATGAAGCAGGAGGGCGTTCTGGCGGCCCATCAGGTCGATGCGATGGACAGCGCGGCGGTGGCCGCCCTCATCCGCGAGACCGGCGCGGAGATCGTGATCAATGTCGGCTCGGCCTTCGTCAACATGACGGTGCTGGACGCCTGCCTGGAGACCGGCGCGGCCTATATCGACACGGCGATCCACGAGGATCCGGCGAAGATCTGCGAAACTCCGCCCTGGTACGGCAATTACGAGTGGAAGAAACGCGACCTCTGCACCGGGAAGGGCGTGACCGCCATCCTCGGCGCGGGTTTCGACCCCGGCGTGGTGAATGCCTATGCGCGCTTCGCGATCGACATGATGGACGAGGTGAAGAGCATCGACATCGTGGACATCAATGCCGGCTCCCACGGCAGGTATTTCGCCACGAATTTCGATCCGGAAATCAACTTCCGCGAATTCACCGGCACCGTCTATTACTGGGAAGACGGCCAGTGGAAGGAAACCTCCATGTTCGCCTCGGGCCGCGACTGGGATCTGCCGGTCGTCGGCACCCAGCGCGCCTATCAGTCGGGCCATGACGAGGTGCATTCGCTCGCGACCAACTATCCGCAGGCCGATGTGCGTTTCTGGATGGGCTTCGGCGAACATTACATCAACGTCTTCACGGTGCTGAAGAACCTCGGCCTGCTCTCCGAACAGCCGGTGACCACCGCCGAGGGGCTCGAGGTCGTGCCGCTCAAGGTCGTGAAGGCCGTGCTGCCCGACCCGTCGAGCCTCGCCCCCGATTACACCGGCAAGACCTGTATCGGTGACCTGGTGAAAGGTGTGAAGGACGGCGAGGAGTTCGAGGTCTTCGTCTACAATGTCGCGGATCACGAGGCGGCGTATGAGGAGGTCGGATCGCAGGGGATTTCCTACACCGCGGGCGTGCCGCCGGTCGCCGCCGCGATGCTGGTCGCCACGGGCGAATGGGATGCGAAGACGATGAGGAATGTCGAGGAGCTCGACCCGAAGCCGTTCTTCACCCTGCTCGACCGCCTCGGCCTTCCGACGCGGATGCGCATCGGCGGGCTCGACGGCGAGGACAGGGCCTGGAACGCCTGAGCGCCCCGGCACCGACGATATCGCGAGACGCCCGCCCCGCAAGGCGGGCGTCTTGTGCTGTGGGGGCGTTAAATCCGCGGTAAGGCGAATCGCCTAGACAGGGCACATAGGTGTGTTTCTGGAGGGCGACATGAACCGGATCCTGCACGGGCTGCTTTTGACGATGGCCATCGCGCTTGCGCTCCCGGCCGCGGCCGGGGAGGCCATGGGAACGGACCAGCAGACCCGCCTGATCGCGCGTCAGGGGGCGCTCGCGCACCGGCTGGTGCGGGGAATGTGCTTCATCCGCAGCGGCATAGCCCTGGCGCAGAACGAGCGCGTGGTGCAGGAGACGCTCGCGGAAATGGACCGCGGCTTCGCGGCGCTCTACGACGGCGATGCGGCGCTCGGCGTCCCGCCGCCCGACGCGACCATGCGCGGCCGGCTCGACCGGGCCAACGCCCTGCGAACCCGCCTGACCGACCCGGCGCAGGCCCTGCTTGCCGGGGACGAGGTCACGACGGAGACGCTGGTCACCCTGTCGGCGCGCGCCGCCGCGCTCGAAACCCTCTGGCATGACCTGCACGAGGCGATCGAACAGGCCCACCGGACCGCCGGCGCCGGGGAGGAGGTCCTGCGCGGGCAGGTGATCGCCACCGCCGGCGCACAGAGCCGCCTGTTGCAGGCGGCCGGCAGCTCCGCCTGCCTCGTCGATCTCGCCGGCGGACGGGAGGCGGCCCCGCGGGAGGCGGACCGGCTCGCCAAGGCCATCGACACCTTCGACCGCAACGTCTTCGCCCTGACCTTCCTGCGCCCGGCCGCGGCGCCCGAGATGCCCAATTCGCCCGAGCTCGAAACCGCCGCGACCGCCGTCTGGATCGACTGGAACGGCCAGCGCCCGCTCTTTACCGCGCTCGCCAGCCCCGATGCCACCGCCGAGACCCGCCGCGTCCTCGAGGACATGTCCTACGGCATCGAATTTCTCGACCGGGAGCTCGAGGACACGCTTGCAATCTTCATGAGGCTCTGAGCGATGCCCGGTTCATCCCAGCGTCACGTCGAGCACCATCATCAGGATGAGCCCGCTCAGCAAGCCGAGCGTCGCCTGGTTCTGATACCCGTTGCGATGCGTTTCGGGAATGATCTCATGGCTGATGATATAGAGCATCGCCCCCGCCGCAAAGCTCAGCCCCCAGGGCAGGACATGCACCGAGGCATGGACCAGCGCCACGCCGAGCAGCCCGCCCACCGGCTCGACCAGCCCCGTCACCGTCGCGAGGAGAAAGCTGCGCCAGCGTCCGTAGCCCTGCCCCCGCAGTGCCACGGCGACGGCGAGGCCTTCGGGCGCGTTCTGCAACCCGATGCCGGTGGCAAGCGACATCCCGTTGGTGACATTGCCCCCGCCGAAACCGATCCCGACCGCCATGCCCTCCGGAAAGTTGTGGATCGTGATCGCGATGATGAAGAGCCAGATCTTCGAAAGCGCGCCGGGATCCGCGCCCTCGGGACCGGTCACGAAATGTTCGTGCGGCAGTTTCTCGTTGAGCAGCGCGACGATCCCCGCCCCGAGCGCGATCCCGCCCGCCGCGATCAGCGCAGAGGCGAGGACGGAACCATAGAGCGCCTCCGCGGCCTCGAGCCCCGGCTGGATGAGCGAGAAATAGGAGGCCGAGATCATCACCCCCGCGGCAAAGCCCAGAAGCGCGTCATTGGTCCGTTTCGACATGCTGCGGCCGAACAGGACCGGCACGGCCCCGACCCCGGTCATCATTCCCGCCCCGAGGGATGCGAGCATCCCGATGAGAATGATGTTCATGAATGGTCCCGCCTTTCCTCTATCCTGCCCCTGGCACCCGCCGTGGCGAGAGCGCACCCTGCCCCGTCTCCGCAGCAGATGCCACAGAAACCTGTCCCGATGCGGCGACAACGCCCTTTCACCGGGGAAAAATATGTGCGAACTGGGGCGCGTTCCAAACCCGTTCGCTCCGAAAGTGCCTGCCATGCCCGTGATCACCTGTATCGACGACCTCAAGAGGCTCCACAGGAAACGGACGCCGAAGATGTTCTACGACTATTGCGAAAGCGGTTCCTGGACGGAACAGACATTCCGCGAGAACACCACGGATTTCGACAGGATCCGCCTGCGTCAGCGCGTGGCCGTCGACATGGAGGGCCGCAGCACCGCCGCGAAGATGATCGGCCAGGATGTCGCCATGCCGGTCGCACTCGCGCCCGTGGGGCTCACCGGCATGCAGCGCGCCGACGGGGAGATCAGGGCGGCACGCGCGGCGGAACAGTTCGGCGTGCCCTTCACCCTCTCGACCATGTCGATCTGTTCGATCGAGGACGTGGCCGCACATACGACAAAGCCCTTCTGGTTCCAGCTCTACGTGATGCGCGACCAGGACTTCCTGAAGAACGTGATCCGCCGCGCGCAGGATGCGGGCTGTTCCGCCCTCGTGCTCACGCTCGATCTTCAGATCCTCGGCCAGCGCCACAAGGACCTGAAGAACGGCCTCTCCGCGCCGCCGAAACTGACCCCCGCGGTAATCGCCGACCTCGCGACGAAATGGCAATGGGGGCTCGAGATGCTGCGCACGAAACGCCGCGGCTTCGGCAACATCATCGGCCATGCGAAGGGCGTGGACGATCCCTCGAGCCTGTTCACCTGGACGGCGCAGCAATTCGATCCCAGGCTCGACTGGTCGAAGGTCGAGGCGATCCGGGACATGTGGGGCGGCCCCCTCATCCTCAAGGGCGTGATGGAGCCGGAGGATGCGGTGATGGCGGCCAAGACCGGCTGCGACGCGATCGTGGTGTCCAATCACGGCGGGCGTCAGCTCGACGGCGCGCTCTCCTCGATCCGCATGCTGCCGGCGATCCTGGATGCGGTGGGCGACCGCGTCGAGGTGCATCTCGACAGCGGCATCCGCTCTGGCCAGGACGTGCTGAAGGCGCTCGCGATGGGGGCGAAAGGCACCTATATCGGCCGCGCCTTCGTGCATGGGCTGGGCGCGATGGGAGAGAAGGGCGTGACTGCCGCGCTCGAGGTGATCCGGCGCGAGCTCGACATCTCCATGGCGCTCTGCGGACGCAAATCGGTGCAGGAGTTCGACCGCGACATGTTGCGCGTGCCGGAGGATTTCACCGGCCGCTGGATGTGACGCGACCGAAAAGGCGCACGGCGGGCAGGATCAGGAAGATCAGCCCGGCGACGGCGAGGAAGGCCACGCGCAGCCCGTGGAGCTCCGAAATCAGCCCGATCGCGGTCGGTCCGACGAAGAACCCGGTGAAGCCGATGAGCCAGGCGCGCGAGATCGCCAGATCGCGCTGGCGGCGGTGCACCCGCTTGCCGAGGAGCGAGGTGGCCGTGGGCACGACCACGGCCATGCCCACGGCGGTGAGGCAAATCCCCGCGAGCGCGACAGGTTCCGTCGGCGACAGCGCCAGGACCAGCGCGCCGCACATGCCGGAGACGCCGGACCAGAAAAGCGTGCGCGCCTCTCCGAAGCGCCGGGTCGAGAGATGGCCGGCGAGGCGGAAGGCGGCCATGGTGAACCCGAGCGTGGAGGGGCCGAAGCCGCCGGCGCCGGCCATGGCGCCCAGCTCGCGCTCGAGAAACAGCGCCGACCAGCTTTCAATCGCATTCTCTGACAGGAAGGCGACGAAGAGCATGAGCGCGACCGGCAGGATCGCCGCCCAGGGGAGTGACGCGGGCGGCGTCCCGGCGTCGCTCCCGGCCTCCTCGGCAAAGGCGGCGCGCGGCTCGATCGTCAGAAGGACGACGGGAAGCAGGACGGCGCCAAGCACCGGAAGCAGATCCGCCACGCCCCAGCCGGCACGGCGCAGCGCCGCGACCGCCAGCGCCGCAAGGCCGAGACAGAGGGAATAGGCCGCATGGTTCATGTTCATCAGGTGCCGGCCGTGGCGCGCCTCCAGATGGGCGAGGCGCAGGTTGGTGCAGACGTCGAGACTCGCAAGCGCGAGCCCCATGCAGGCAAGGACCGGGAAGAGCGCCGCGGGACGCGTGGCGAGAAGCGGCAGTTGCGAGGCCAGCAGCGCGGCCAGGCCCAGGACCGGAAGCGTCGCCCGTCCGAGCCGGGCGAGAAGCCGGGGCGCAAGGAGCATCGCGACCATCCCGCCCGCCGCGGATCCGAGAAGCGCGGTGCCGAATTGCGCGTCGCTCGCCCCCGCCTGGGCCTTGAGTTCGGGCACCATGGCGGCAAAGGCGCCCCAGATCGCGCCCATCGTGCCGAGGGCGGCGAAAGAGGCGCGCGACAGGGCGAGGGTCTCGGGAAGGGCGCGTTTCATCTTGTCTCTCACCTGCTCTCGCGGAACGCATCGCGGCGCGGCCGTGCTCCGCCGCGCGACCATAGCCGCGGCTCCGGGAGACGAACAGGCCCGATCCGCGCGTCACCGAGCGCGCCGCCGTGCCGCGCCGGGCGAAGTTAATCCTTTCCCTTTCCCCGATTCCGGTGTATGGGCACGGCTTCACGCGGGGCTACAGCCTTGGAGGAGCCCCGCCCTTACCAATGGAGATTACAAAATGGCTGGTGAGATTCCTGATCTTATTGCCACGGAACGCGCGGGGACGGGCAAGGGCGCCGCTCGCCAGGCCCGTCGCGCGGGCCTCGTTCCGGGCATCGTCTACGGCGACAACAAAGAGCCGCTGCCGATCAACATCCCCTTCAACGAGCTGCTGAAGCGCCTGAAGGCGGGCCGGTTCCTCGCGACGCTCTTCAACCTGAAGGTCGAAGGCCATGACGACGTGCGGGTGATCTGCCGCGGCGTTCAGCGCGATGTCGTGAAGGACCTGCCGACGCATGTCGATTTCATGCGCCTGCACCGCAATTCGCGCATCAACCTCTTCATCCCCGTGGAAATCGTGGGCGAAGAGGCCGCGCCGGGCGTGAAACGCGGCGGCGTCGTGACCCATGTGCGCACCGAGGTGGAACTGGTCGTGACCGCGTCCGACATTCCGGACCACATCACCCTCGACATCACCGGCGGCAAGATCGGTGACGTTTACCACATCTCCGACGTCACTCTGCCCGAAGGCGTGAAGCCGGTGATCGAGCGCGATTTCGTGATCGCGAACATCGCGGCTCCGGCCGGCCTCGGCGCGGGCGCGGACGAGGAAGAAGACGCGGAAGCCGCCGAGGAGTAACCCTCCCCGCGCTTTGCGCTCCGTCTCACGCGGGTCCCCTCGGGGCCCGCGTTTTTCGTTGCCGCGGCCGGACCGGGGTCAGCTCTCGTGGATCACCGTCTCGAACCCCTCGAACTGCGGTGGTCCGGCAAAGATCGACCGATCGCGCGCGCCGGCGGATTTGTGGCTGTCGCGGAACTGTTCGGACCGCGTCCAGGCTTCGAAATCGTCCTTGCTGCGCCAGAGGGTGAAGCTCGCGTAGAGCGCGTGCTCCTCGGTGACCGCGCCCTTGAGCATGCGGAATTCGACGAAGCCCGGCAATTCCTTCAGCCGGCTGTCGCGGTTGCGCCAGATGGCCTCGAACTCCTCTTCGCGGCCGGGCGTGATCCTGAAACGGTTCATGGCGATGAAGCCCATGTCTCTCTCCTTGATGATCTGTCAGGCTGGCGCGGGCTGGCTCCCGTCGCACCAGAGCCGAGCGGCGCGCCGAGGTCAAGCGCCTGGAGGGACTCGCCATCGGTGCCGGGACGGGTTACCTCTTTCAGGCAAAGGAGACCGCCCATGCGTTTGTTTGTCGGCCTCGGGAATCCGGGCGCGAAATACGAAAAGAACCGCCACAACATCGGCTTCATGGCGCTCGACCGGATCGCCTCCGACCACGGCTTCCCGCCCTGGCGCGCGAAATTCCAGGGCCAGGTGAGCGAGGGGCGGCTCGGGCGCGACAAGGTGATCCTCCTGAAGCCCGGAACCTTCATGAACCTGTCGGGCCAGTCCGTCGGGGAGGCAATGCGCTTCTACAAGCTCACGCCCGCCGACGTGGTGGTGTTCCACGACGAGCTCGACCTTGCGCCGGGAAAGGTGCGGGTGAAGTCGGGCGGCGGCCATGCGGGCCACAACGGGCTGCGCTCGATCCACCAGCATATCGGCGCGGAGTATGACCGCGTGCGGCTCGGCATCGGCCATCCGGGGCACAAGGACCGCGTCTCGGGATATGTCCTGTCGGATTTCGCGAAGGCGGAGCAGGACTGGCTCGACGACGTGCTGCGCGGCTGTTCGGACGGGGCGGCGGCGCTCGCGGACGGGGATGCGGCACGGTTTTCGAATGCGGTCGCCCTGCGCACTGCGCCGCCGCGCCCCTCCACCGGCACGAAACCGGCGAAGACCGCCGCGCCGGAGACGCCCGAGGCACCGAAGGACGATCCCCGCACGCCGCTGCAAAAGCTCGCGGACCGGTTCAGATGAGCTGGCGCGCCGCCTTTCGCGACCAGGCAGACGCCTGCCGCGAGCTCGGCTCGGCCTTCACCGCCCGCCTGCTCGACGGTTTCGCCGCGCGCGGCCTGCCGCCCGGCCCCGTCGCGTCGCGGATCGAACGCTGGGAGGGGGCGCTCGGCTCCCATGGCATCTCCGTGCCGCTGCGGCTTGCGGGCGCGCTGCACGGGTTGGTGCTGGAGGGGCGCGACCCGTCCCTCGCCGCCGTCTACCCGCCCGCCGACCTGCCGGAGGAGGAGGCGCTCTGGCGCGCGGCCTCGGCGGCGATCCTGCGCCACCCGGACTGGATCGACGCCCGGCTCGATCTCGCGCCCCAGACCAACGAGGTCGCCCGCGCCGCGGCCCTCATCCTCGTGAGCCATTGGCTGACCGCGCGCTTCGGACTGCCGATCCGGGTGTCGGAACTCGGCGCAAGCGCGGGGCTCAACCTGAATTTCGACCGTTTCCGCCTCGACCTGCCCGGCGGGCGCTTCGGCCCCGAGGACAGCCCCGTGCGCCTCGCCCCGGAATGGCGCGGCAGCATGGTGCCCGATCCCTGCCCGCCCGAGATCACCGCGCGCCGCGGCGTCGACCTGTCGCCGCGCGATCCGGTCGCGGACCGGCTGCGGCTTTTGTCCTTCATCTGGCCGGACCAGGGCGCGCGCGCTGCCCGGATCTCCGCGGCGCTGGATCTCGCGGGCCGGCATCCCGCCAAGGTCGACAGGGGCGATGCGATCGACTGGCTGGACCGCCGGCTCTCGCCTCCCTGCCCCGATGGCCTACATCTGGTCTATCATACCCTGGCCTGGCAATATTTCCCGCAGGCGGTCCGGGAGCGCGGCGCGACCCTGTTTGCGCAGGCGGGCGCGCTTGCGTCCCGCGAGGCGCCGCTCGCGCGCTTCGCGGTGGAGGCGGACGGAAAGACACCGGGCGCGGGCATGGTGCTCACGCTCTGGCCGGGGGGCGAGGTGATCGACTGCGGCCGGATGGATTTTCACGGCCGCTGGATCGACTGGCGCGCCCCCTGACCGCACCCCCTGTCCAGGAGGAGGAGACCCGATGCAGCAAGACCCTTCGATCAACGTTCTGGGCGGCCCGCTCCTGCCCTGTTCGACCGCGCCGATGACCGGCTTCTTCCGCGACGGCGCCTGCAACACCTGCGTCCAGGACACCGGTTCCCACACCGTCTGCGCGGTGATGACGGCGGAATTCCTCGCCTATTCCAAATATGTCGGCAATGATCTCTCGACGCCGCGTCCCGCATTCGGCTTTGCGGGGCTGAAGCCGGGCGACAGCTGGTGCCTCTGCGCCGCACGCTTCCTCCAAGCCCATGACGAAGGCTGCGCACCGCAGGTCTCGCTCGTCTCGACCCATATCCGGGCGCTCGAAATCGTGCCGCGCGCAGTGCTCGAGGCGCATGCGCACGACACCTCCGCCTAGGCGGCCTCCCCGTCCGGGCGGGCGTCGGGCCCTCAGCCGGCGTCGCGCCCCTCCGCCCCGGCAATGTTTTCGCCGAGATGGCGCG
Source organism: Celeribacter indicus (assembly GCF_000819565.1). Lineage (NCBI taxonomy): Bacteria > Pseudomonadati > Pseudomonadota > Alphaproteobacteria > Rhodobacterales > Roseobacteraceae > Celeribacter > Celeribacter indicus. Next base: position 1,336,274 of record NZ_CP004393.1, on the reverse strand, counting down.
CGACGGTGAAGATGTCCTTGTCGCCCCGCCCCGAGAGGTTGACGACGATGATATGGTCCTTCGGCAGATCACCCGCGATCTTCATCACATGGGCGACCGCGTGGCTCGATTCCAGCGCGGGAATGATCCCCTCGGTACGGCAGCAGAACTGGAACGCCTCGAGCGCCTCCTGGTCGGTGACGGAGACATATTCCGCCCGTCCGACGTCATGCAGCCAGCTGTGCTCCGGACCGATGCCGGGATAGTCGAGGCCGGCCGAGATCGAATGCCCCTCGAGGATCTGCCCGTCCTCGTCCTGCAAGAGATAGGTGCGGTTGCCGTGCAGCACGCCCGGACGCCCCCCGGTGAGCGAGGCACAATGCTCCATCTTCTCGTCGACGCCCTTGCCGCCCGCCTCCACCCCGATGATGCGCACACCCGAATCGTCGAGGAAGGGATGGAACAGCCCCATCGCGTTCGAGCCGCCGCCGATACAGGCCACGACACTGTCGGGCAGGCGCCCCTCGCCTTCCTGCTCGGCAAGCTGCCAGCGGGTCTCCTGGCCGATGATGGCCTGGAAGTCGCGCACCATCGCCGGATAGGGATGCGGGCCCGCCACCGTGCCGATGCAATAGAACGTGTCGCGCACATTGGTCACCCAGTCGCGCAGCGCGTCGTTCATCGCATCCTTGAGCGTGCCGCGCCCGGACCTGACCGGCACGACCTTCGCGCCGAGAAGCTGCATGCGGAAGACGTTGGGCTTCTGCCGCTCGACATCGGTCTCGCCCATGTAGACGATACAGTCGAGGCCGAATTTCGCGCAGACCGTCGCCGTCGCCACGCCATGCTGGCCGGCGCCCGTCTCCGCGATGATCCGCGTCTTGCCCATGCGCCGTGCCAGAAGGATCTGGCCGAGCACGTTGTTCACCTTGTGCGCGCCGGTGTGGTTGAGCTCCTCGCGCTTGAGATAGATCTTCGCGCCGCCGAGCTCCGCGGTCATCTTCTCCGCGAAATAGAGCGGCGAGGGCCGGCCCACGTAATGCTTCCAGAGATCGCGCAGCTCCGCCCAGAACTCCGGATCGTCCTTGGCGCGCCTGTATTCCTCCTCGAGCGCGAGGATGAGCGGCATCAGCGTCTCCGACACGAACCGCCCGCCGAAGATGCCGAACCGCCCCTTCTCGTCGGGGCCGTTCATGAAGCTGTTGAAAAGATCGTTCATCGCGCGCACTCCTCTGGATGCCGGGGGAGATGTAGCCCATGCGCCGCGGGCGGTAAAGCCGCCGCCCCTTCATCTGCTCTCAAATATCCCCCGCGGAGCGTCCGGCGGCGGGTGCGGGAGCCTCCGGCGGGGATATTTGAGAGCAGATGAAAGCCCGGTCAGGCCGCCCGGAGCGCCGCGACGAAGGCGCGGATCTTCGCGACGTCCTTCTCGCCCGGCGCGCGTTCGACGCCGGAGGAGACATCGACCTGCTTCGCTCCAGTCATCTGCACGGCCTGCACGACATTCTCGGGCGTCAGCCCGCCGGCAAGCATCCAGGGCCGCGTCCAGCCGCGTCTCGCGATCAGCCGCCAGTCGAAGGGCAGGCCGTTGCCGCCCGGAAGATCCGCGCCCTTCGGCGCCTTCGCATCCACGAGGAGCTGGTCGGCCACCATCCCATAGGCGTCGAGCGCCGCGACATCCTCCGGCCCGGCCACGCCCACCGCCTTCATCACCGGCAGGCCATGGCGCACACGGATCTCGCGCACGCGCCCGAGGCTTTCCGACCCGTGGAGTTGCAGCATGTCGACCGGCACCTCGCCGGTGATCCGGTCGAGCTCTGCATCCGTGGGATTCACCACGAGCGCGACCTTCGCGATGCCCACGGGCACCTCCATCGCCAGCGCGCGGGCCGCGGCGATGTCCAGATGGCGGGGCGATTTCGGGAAGAAGACGAAACCGAGGTAATGCGCCCCGGCCTTCACCGCGGCGCCGACCGCCTCGGGCGTCGTCAGCCCGCAGATTTTCACGCGCGTGTCCATGGGATCAGCGCTCGAGAAGCGCGAGCACCTCGTCGCCGTCCTTCTTCGCCTTGTCGGTCTTGAGCCGGTCCACCTCGCGCGCGAGCTTTTCCTTCTCACGCCTGTGGGTGGAGGCGGCGGAGCGATGCTTGTATTCGCGCATCCATTCCCAGACGAAGCCGATCAGCAGCCCGGCGACGATGGCGCCGACGATCACCACGAAAAGCGGCAGGGAGACGGCAAAGGACAGCCCGGTGAGCTCCGCGAGATCGGCGGGCAGGAGATGAAGGGTGACGACCTCGCGATTTGCGAGCGCCACGGTCACGAGCACCACGGCGAGCGCGGCGAGAAACGCATATCGGATGTAGCGCATCGGCGCCCTCCCGGCTTGTCAGTCTTCGTTCAGGCGATCGCGCAGCAGCTTTCCGGTCTTGAAGAAGGGCACATGCTTCTCCTCGACGGGCACGCTTTCGCCGGTGCGCGGGTTGCGTCCGACGCGGGCATCGCGCCGCTTGACGGAGAAGGCGCCGAAACCGCGCAACTCCACCCGATCGCCGCGGGCCATCGCCTCGATGATCTCCTCGAAGATCGTGTTCACGATCCGCTCGACGTCCCGCTGGTAGAGATGCGGATTTTCGTCTGCGATCTTTTGGATCAGTTCAGACCGGATCATGAATCCTCCCCTGATGTTCAGATGCGTTTCTGTGACGATCTCCTATAGGGATCGAATATAGGGCGACCGTTGCAAACGGGAAATAGCCTGCGGCGGCCGAAAGCGGATTTTTTCAAAGTAATGCGCTGAGATTTCGCGCAAAATTCGGCAAAGCCCCTGCCGTGACAACCGCAGGTGACAGCTCTCCGCAATGCCGCGCCGCGGCATCGGCCGACGATTCGTCCCGCGGCGCGCACAGCCGGCCCCCGGACGCGGAAAGGCCCCGCCGAAACGGGGCCTTCGCAAATGTCGTCTCGTCGCGGGATCGCGGCGTTACTCGTTGCCCTTCAGGGCGGCGCCGAGAATGTCGCCGAGCGATGCACCGGAGTCGGAGGAACCGTATTGTTCGACGGCTTCCTTCTCTTCGGCGATCTCGCGGGCCTTGATCGACAGGCCGAGGCGGCGGGTCTTCTGGTCGACATTGGTCACGCGCACGTCGATGTGGTCACCGACCTGGAAGCGCTCGGGGCGCTGTTCGGCACGGTCGCGCGACAGGTCGGAGCGGCGGATGAAGGATTTCGCGCCTTCATATTCCACCTCGATGCCGCCATCCTCGATCGCGGTCACGGTCACGGTGATGACCGAGCCCCGCTTCACGCCTTCGACGGCGCCGGAGAAGCTGTCGTCAAGCGCCTTGATCGAGAGCGAGATCCGCTCCTTGTCCACGTCGACCTCGGTCACGACGGCTTTCACCATGTCGCCCTTGCGATAGGTCTGGATCGCATCCTCGCCACGCTCGTCCCAGGACAGGTCGGAAAGGTGGACCATGCCGTCGATCTCGCCCGGCAGGCCGACGAACAGACCGAATTCGGTGATGTTCTTGACCTCGCCCTCGACGACGGTGCCTTCCGGATGGGTCTCGGCAAAGAGCTCCCACGGGTTGCGCATGGTCTGCTTGAGGCCGAGGGACACGCGACGTTTCGCGGTGTCGATCTCGAGCACCATGACTTCCACTTCCTGCGAGGTGGAGACGATCTTGCCCGGATGGACGTTCTTCTTGGTCCAGGACATCTCGGAGACGTGCACGAGACCCTCGACACCCGGCTCCAGCTCGACGAAGGCGCCGTAGTCGGTGATGTTGGTCACGCGGCCGGTATGCACGGATTCGAGCGGGTATTTCGCTTCGACCGTATCCCACGGATCGTCCTGAAGCTGCTTCATCCCGAGGGAGATGCGATGCGTCTCCTTGTTGATCTTGATGACCTGCACCTTGATCGTCTCGCCGATCGACAGGATCTCCGACGGGTGGTTCACGCGGCGCCAGGCCATGTCGGTGACGTGAAGGAGGCCGTCGACACCACCGAGGTCCACGAAGGCCCCGTATTCGGTGATGTTCTTGACCACGCCCTCGACCGCCTGACCTTCATGCAGGTTGCCGATGACCTCGGCGCGCTGCTCAGCGCGGGATTCCTCGAGGATCGCGCGGCGGGACACGACGATGTTGCCGCGGCGGCGATCCATCTTGAGGATCTGGAACGGCTGCTTGAGACCCATGAGCGGGCCGGCGTCGCGCACCGGGCGCACATCGACCTGCGAGCCGGGCAGGAACGCGACCGCGCCGCCGAGATCGACGGTGAAGCCGCCCTTGACGCGGCCGAAGATGGCGCCTTCGACGCGCTCCTCGTTGGCATAGGCTTTCTCGAGACGGTCCCAGGCTTCCTCGCGGCGGGCCTTGTCGCGGGAGATGACGGCCTCGCCACGGGCGTTCTCGACACGGTCGAGGAAGACCTCGACCTCATCGCCCACGGCGACGGTCGGCGCTTCGCCGGGATTGGAGAATTCTTTCAGATCGACACGGCCTTCCATCTTGTAGCCGACGTCGATGATGGCTTGGCCCGCCTCGATGGCGATCACCTTGCCCCGGACGACAGAGCCCTCTGCGGGGGTGTCGATTTCGAAGCTTTCGTTCAGGAGGGCTTCGAATTCCTCCATGGTTGCTTTAGCGCACATAAGTGGTCAGTTTCCTTTTCAAGTCGCTATTCGGGCCACGCGGTTGTCTCCGCGGGTCTTGGGGTTTGTCATGCCTCTGCTCACCACACATGAGAGGATCGGGGCCCACGGTTTCCCGCGCCCCTCATTCGGTCTTCCCATGTTCCTGCGGCCTCGCCGGACAGGGGCGACTTAAGGTCATTCGGGCAGGAAAGCAAGGGAAATCGCCGCTTTTGCCCGCTGCGGGCGGGATCATGCCAGCCGTTCGAGCCGGGCGATATAGGCGCGGTCGTCCTCGCCGGACTTGCGCGCATAGGGAAAGCCCGAGCCGAAATCGGAAACGCCGCGGGCGGCGTTCTCCATGAAGTCCCGGATCTTCTGCACGCGGCTCTCCGGGAGCGGGGGATAGCTGCCGTCGGCGGCCAGGTCGAGGCCGAACTGGAAACCCAGGAGGGAATCGTATCCCATCGACCAGTCGCCATAGGGGGAGACGGCATCGGCCGGCTCCTCGAGCAGGATGTCCATCTCGCGGTGGCGGGGGTCGAGCGCGATCCTTTGCAGCAACTCCGCGATGACCGGCGCGGCGCCGTGCAACGCCTGCACGAACTGGCCATCGACGCGCAGCAGGAGCCCCGTCACCCCGTGCCGGGAATTGAACGCGAGAGACCTGCGCAGGATCTCCAGATCGGAGGGATGAAAGTCGTCGTAGGTGGCAATGGACCGGTAGAGAACGAGCGTGTGAGACATCTGAGGCCGCCTCCCGTCGGCGTGGCCATCCGAAATGAGAATTTCGGACGAAATTGGACAACTATAAGGAGACGCTGCGTTATTTCGGCTGATCTGGCAAGACAAATCCACGTCGCATGTCCTCCCCGCGCCCCGACGTGACCGGGGCGGCACAGTAGCCCCGCCGCGCGCGGATCACCCCGCTGCGGCAAGGCCGAGGCGATCGGCGTCGAACCCCGCCGCGCCGAAGATCGCGAAGAGCCTCGCCTCGAAATCCGGCGCGCCGGGCCAGAGACATTGCGACAGGTACCAGGACAGGAAGGGGGCGTAGTCGCGCGGCGTCGCAAGCGCACGCGCCAGTGCGGCGGGAAAGGCCGCGGCCTGGGTCACCACCTCCGCCATCGCCGCGAAGTCGGCGCGGGCGAAGAGGATGGCGGGCGTGCCGTGCAGGAAGCCCTCGAACGAGGCCGCGGAATTCGCGGAGACCGTGACGGCGGCCTGGGACAGCAGGTCATGGACATTCGCGTTGGTCCGGTTCAGCGGCAGCCCCTCGGCACGCAACCTGCGGATGATCGCCACGCCCTCCTCCTTGCGCAGGGGATGCGGCTTCACATAGACCGGCCGCCCTCCGGCGCCGGCGACCACGGTGCGGATCATCTCCTCGCGCCCGAGATGGGCATGGCCGCGCACATAGGGCGGCGGCCCCTGAAGGAAGATCACGACGCCCGAGGGGTCGATTTCCTCCCGCGCCCGCTTCTGATGATAGCGGCTGTGGCGCGGCGCGACGTAGCGGTGGCGCAGCCGCGCAAGGCAGGCCGCGGCCGCCTCGGGATCCACTGAGGCCGGGTCGAAGGCGCGCCCGGCGATGGAACTGTCCGCCAGCACGCCCTCGGGGTCGAGATGCCAGCAGCCGTCGAGATAGGCCTGGGCGGAGATCAGCGTATCGGGATGAGGCCTGCGCGCGTTGTCCACGATATGCAAGTCGCCGTCAGGCTCGATCTGCGGGAACCTGTTGCGAAGCACCACCGTGCCGCCGCGCGTGGCGACCGCCTGCCGGATCCGGGCATAGAGCGTGCCGGTCTCTCCCGCCTCGAGCCGGGCGCGGTGGTCGTCTGGCAGATGCAGGACGACCCGCGCGCTCACTGCCTGCGCGCCTCCGCGATCAGGGCGATGACGCGGGCGACCGCCTCCTCGATGTTCATCTCCGTGGTGTCGATCACGATGGCGTCCGGCGCCGGCTTCAGCGGCGCGGTCGCGCGGGCGCTGTCGCGCTCGTCCCGGTCGCGCAGTTCCGCGAGCACCTCCTCCACCGTCACCGCCTCGCCGCTGTCGACGAGTTCCCGGTGCCGGCGCGCCGCGCGCACCTCGTCGGTCGCGGTGACATAGAGCTTCACCTCCGCGTCCGGGCAGATCACCGTGCCGATGTCGCGCCCGTCGAGCACCGCGCCGCCCTCGCGCCGGGCGAAGGCGCGCTGGAAATCGACGAGCGCCGCGCGCACTTCGGGGATCGCGGCGACGCGGGAGGCCGCCTGCCCGGCATCGCCCGAGCGCAGATCGGGACGGTCGAGATCCCGCGCGGTGAGCGAGCGCGCCGCCTCGATGGGCGTGAGCCCTTCGAAGGTCTTCGCCCCCGTCGCGCGGTACAGCAGCCCGGTATCGAGATGGGCAAAGCCGAAATGCTTGGCCACGGCACGCGAGATCGTGCCCTTGCCCGCCGCCGCGGGACCGTCGATCGCGATGCAGAAACTCATGGCGTCCTCCTGTTCGGGAGGCTCACGCTGCCTCCTCGCGCAGCCGAGGTCAAGCGCTCAGTTGTCGCGGGAGACATCGGCGCCGAGGCCGGTCATGAGCTTCTCGAAGGTGGGAAAGGAGGTCGCGATCGGCCCGCCGTCATCGACGGAGACCTGCTCCCGCGCCGCCATGCCGAGCACGAGGAAGGACATGGCGATGCGGTGGTCGAGACGGGTGGCGCAGACCGCCCCGCCCTTCACCCCGTCCGGGCCGCAGCCATGGACGACGAGCGTGTCCTCCTCCTCCTCGACGGCAACGCCGCACGCCTCGAGCCCGCGCGCCATCGCGTCGATCCGGTCGCTCTCCTTGACCCGCAATTCCTTCACGCCGCGCATGACCGTCGTGCCCTCGGCACAGGCCGCGATGACCGACAGGATCGGGTATTCGTCGATCATCGAGGCGGCGCGGTCCGGCGGCACCTCGATCCCCCTGAGCGCCGAGGCCCGCACCCGCAGGTCCGCGACCGGTTCGCCCCCCTCCTCGCGCGGGTTCTCGAAGGCGATGTCGGCCCCCATCTCCACGAGCGTGGTGTAAAGCCCGTTGCGCGTCGGGTTCTGGCTGACGCCCGGCACGAGGATGTCGGAGCCCCCGACGATCAGCGCCGCGGCGACCGGGAAGGCCGCGGAGGAAGGGTCGCGCGGCACGGCGACCTCCTGCGGCACGAGTTCGGGCCGGCCGATGAGCGTGATCCTGTGGAACCCTTCGGGCGTCGTCTCCGTCACCACCTCGGCGCCGAAGCCCGTGAGCATCCGTTCGGTGTGATCGCGGGTCGGCTCCCGTTCGGTCACCACGGTCCTGCCCGGCGCGTTCAGCCCGGCGAGCAGCACCGCCGACTTGACCTGCGCCGAAGGCACAGGCGTCATGTAGTCCACCGGCACCGGATCGGCCGCCCCCACGAGCGTGAGCGGCAGCCGCCCGCCCGAACGCCCCACCGCGCGCGCGCCGAAGAGCGCCAGCGGATCGGTCACCCGCGCCATCGGGCGCTTTCGCAGCGAGCCGTCCCCGGTGAAGGTCGTACAGAAGTCATGCGTCGCCACCGCGCCCATGATGAGGCGCACGCCGGTGCCGGAATTGCCGCAGTCGATGACGGTCTCCGGTTCGGAAAAGCCGCCGACGCCGACACCGTGGACCGTCCACTCGCCCGCCCCCTCGCGCGTGACCGAGGCGCCGAGCGCCTGCATCGCCCGCGCCGTGTCGAGGACGTCCTCCCCCTCCAGAAGGCCGGTGATCTTCGTCTCCCCCACGGCCATCGCGCCGAAGATCAGCGCGCGGTGGGAAATCGACTTGTCGCCGGGCACCGCCGCTGTGCCTTTGAGCGGCCCGCGCCTGCGGGCGGACATCGGGATCGGGGTGGCTTGGCTGGACATGCTCTCTCCTCGGGTTTCTTGCGGTCCTGATAGCGCAAGCCGGCCGGACGGTCTATCCGCATGTTTTCCCTGACGCGCAGGCCGAGACGGCGGCGCGCTCAGGACTTGCGGAAGGTCATGTAATGGGGGGTGCGGCCCTCGCGGATCGCCTTCTGCTCATAGCGGGTGGAGATCCAGTCGGACCACGGGCGGCGCCAGTCCTCCGGCCCCTCCGCCAGCCAGTCGAACCCGGCCTTCGGCACCTCCTCCATCGTCTGACGCACGTAATCGGGAATGTCCGTGGCGACGCGAAACTCCGCACCCGCGCGCAGGACCCGGTGAAGCGGCGCGAGATGCTCCGCCGTCACGAAGCGGCGGCGGTGATGCCGCTTCTTCGGCCAGGGATCGGGATAGTTGAGAAAGGCCTTCTCCACCGATCCGTCGGGCAGCACGTCGAACAGGTCGCGCGCGTCGCCGGCGTGGATCGCGATCGTGTCGAACGGGCCTTCGCGCCGCATCCGCCCGAGGCACATGGCGACGCCGTTCACGAAGGGTTCGCAGCCGATGATCGCCACGTCAGGATAGGTCTGCGCCATGTGGACGAGATGCTCGCCGCCGCCGAAGCCGATCTCGACCCAGACGGGCCGGCCGCCGAACCGGGCGGCGAGGTCGATCTTCTCCCGCTCCGGGTTTTCCTCCCAGGAGACCCGCCCCGGCGCCAGCCGCGGCAGATCCTCCTCGAGATAGTCGACCTGCGCCTTGTTCAGCGTCTTGCCGTGGATGCGCCCGTAGAAATTCCTCCACGGCGCGCCGGATTTGTGTTTGGTCTCGTCAGACATCGGAAAGCCCAGCTTCGTTCGGCGGGGCTTTTGCCAAGGATTCGCCCGCGGGGCAAGGTTCAGCCGCGCTGGATCAGGTAGAGCCCGCCCGCCATCATCGCCATCCCGAGGCCCCGGAGCGCGGAAATCGGCACACGCACCGCGCCGAACAGGCCGAACTGGTCGATCAGGCCCGCAGAGAGGATCTGGCCGAGCAGGACGAAGAAGACCGCGTTGCCGACCCCGAACCGCGGCGCGATGGTCGTGATCGACAGGATGTAGAAGGCAAAGAGCACACCGGCGAAATAAAGGTGGGCAGGATGGCCCCCGAGTGCCGCGAGACCGGTCCCCGGCGCGACGGCGAGGCGGTAGAGACAGATCGTCGCGAAGGCCACGAGGGTAAAGACCATGCCCGCGAGCGCCGGCGACCCGATCCGCGCCCCGAGCTGGGCGTTGAGCGCGGCAAAGACGGGAATGCCGATCCCCGCCAGCAGCATGACGACCGGATCTCTCAACGTGTCTGACATGGGCGGCCCTTCCTCTCGCTCAGGGGCGAGATTACGATGGATTTTTGCAGGATCAACGGGCAAGATCGCCTGTCCGCCCTGCAATTCCGCAAGGGCGGCGCCGCGCGCCCCTCAGCCCCGGCCGCGATAGGGCGGCACGCCCTGGTCCGGGATCCAGAGATCCGTCGGCTCCGGTCCCGTCGCCCAGAAGACGTCGATCGGGATGCCGCCGCGCGGATACCAGTAGGCGCCGATGCGCAGCCATTCGGGCTCCAGAAGCTCGGCGAGGCGCTTGCCGATATAGACCGAGCAATCCTCGTGGAACGCCCCGTGGTTGCGGAAGGAGCCGAGGAAGAGCTTGAGCGACTTGCTCTCCACCAGCCATTTGCGCGGGATGTAGTCGATCATCAGATGGCCGAAATCCGGCTGGCCGGTCATCGGGCAGAGGGAGGTGAACTCGGGCGCGGTGAAGCGCGCGACATAGCGTTCGCCCTCGTGGCTGTGCGGCACGCGCTCGAGCACCGCCTCCTCGGGAGAGGCCGGGAGCGCGGCGGCGCCGCCCAGTTGCGTCAGCCCGGAGGTATCGGTTTTCGGCATGTCAGATCTCCTCCGCCAGAACAGTCTCGAACAGCGCGGCATCCTCGCCGGAAAAGGCGCAGAGCAGGATGTCGACATCCTGCCAGCCCGCGCTCTCCCTCCGGATCGTGCCGATGGCGATGCGCGCGGCGCGCTCCCGCGGAAACCCGTAGATCCCTGTGGAGATCGCCGGGAAGGCGACGGAGCGGATCGCATGGGCGCGGACGAGCCCGAGGCTTTCGCGATAGCAGGAGGCGAGCAGGTCGTCCTCCCCCTGTCCGCCGCCGCGCCAGACCGGCCCGACTGTGTGGATCACGTATTCCGCAGGGAGCGCATGCCCGCCGGTGAGCCGCGCCTCGCCCGTCGGACAGCCGCCGAGCCGGCGGCATTCCTCGAGCAGCCCCGGCCCCGCCGCCCGGTGGATCGCGCCGTCGACCCCGCCCCCGCCGAGCAGCGAGGCATTCGCGGCATTCACGATCGCCTCCACCTCGAGCGCGGTGATCGTGCCGGTGACGACGCGCGGGTCCATCAGAGCGCCTTCGCCAGCGCTCCGGCCAGATCCGTGCGCTCCCAGGAGAAGCCGCCGTCCTCATCCGGGGCGCGCCCGAAATGGCCATAGGCCGCGGTGCGCTGGTAGATCGGCTTGTTGAGCTCGAGATGGGTGCGGATGCCGCGCGGGGTGAGGTCCATGACCTTCGGGATCGCCGCCTCGATCTCCGCCTCCGCCACCTTTCCCGTGCCGTGCAGGTCGGCATAGATCGACAGCGGAGCGGCCACACCGATGGCATAGGAAAGCTGGATCGTCGCCTTGTCGGCCAGCCCGGCCGCGACCACGTTCTTCGCCAGGTAGCGCGCGGCATAGGCCGCCGAGCGGTCCACCTTCGTCGGATCCTTGCCGGAGAAGGCCCCGCCCCCGTGCGGCGCCGCACCGCCGTAGGTGTCGACGATGATCTTGCGCCCGGTGAGCCCCGCATCCCCGTCCGGTCCGCCGATCACGAACTTGCCGGTCGGATTGACGTGCCAGACGGTGTTCGCGGTCAGCCAGCCCTCGGGCAGCACCTCCTCGATATAGGGCGTGACGATGGCGCGCACGTCCTCCGAGGTGAGGCTTTCGTCGAGGTGCTGGGTCGACAGGACGAGGGAGGCGATCTCCACCGGCTTGCCACCGGCGTAGCGCACGGAAAGCTGCGCCTTCGCATCGGGGCCGAGCACCGGCTCCTCCCCCGTCTTGCGCGCCTTCGCCAGCCGCCGCAGGATCGCGTGGGAAAACTGGATCGGCGCCGGCATCAGCGCGTCGGTCTCGTTGGTCGCGAAACCGAACATGATGCCCTGATCGCCCGCGCCCTCGTCCTTGTTCCCCGCGGCGTCGACGCCCTGGGCGATATGGGCGGATTGCTCGTGGAGGTAGTTCTGCACCTCGAGCGTGCTCCAGTGGAACTTGTCCTGCTCATAGCCGATGTCGCGCACGCAGTCGCGCACGATCCGGTCGATATGCTCCATGTAGCCGTGCAGCTTGTCCCGGTCGCGCAGCCCGATCTCGCCGCCGATCACGACGCGGTTGGTGGTGGCGAAGGTCTCGCAGGCGACGCGCGCCTCCGGCTCCTCCGCGATCAGCGCGTCGAGAACGGCATCCGAGATGCGGTCACAGACCTTGTCGGGATGCCCTTCGGAAACGGATTCCGAAGTGAATACGTAGTCTTTGCGGGACATGGGGACTGCTCCATTGGATTGTTTCTCCCGCACGCCAGGAAGCCGTTGTGCGGGCCTTTGATGGAACTGCGATATAACTGCGGCATCTGTGGGTCAATCGGATTTTCCGCCGCGGCCTATGCGCAGGGATGCAAAGCCCGTCAGTGCCAGAAGGATCAGCAGCGCGATCGCCGGCCCCTCGCCCAGAGCGGCATAGACGGTCTTCGGCAGGGCCGCCGGCAGAGCGGCATTGACCGCGCCCGGCTGACCGAGCGGGATCGCTACCCGCATGTGGCCATGCGGATCTATCACGCCGGAAATTCCCGTGTTCGCCGCACGCACCATCGGCAATCCCGTCTCGATCGTGCGAAAGCGCGACTGCGCGAGCGACTGCTGCGGCCCGGAGAAGGTGCCGAACCAGGCGTCGTTCGTCATCTGGAGCAGCCAGTCCGGCCGCGTTTGCGTGCGCAGATCGCGCGGAAAGATCGCCTCGTAGCAGATGAGCGGCAGCGCAAGGCCCGCCGCCCCCGTCTCCATCAGATGCGGCCCCGGCCCCGGCGAATAGCCATAGCCCTCCTTGGCGGTGAAGGCCCTGAGCCCGAGCAGATCCATCAGCCCCGGCAGGGGCATGTATTCCCCGAAGGGCACGAGATGGTGCTTGTCGTAGCTGTCGACCGGGCGCCCCGAAGTGTCGAGGAAGACGGCCGTATTGTAGCCGCGCATGCCGTCGATGCGGTTGAGGCCGACGATGGCGCGGGCGGGGGCGGTCCGCGCGGCGATCTCGGCGAGTTCGGGGCCCGCGGCATGGAGCGGCATCGCCACCGAGGTCTCCGGCCAGATCACGAGATCCGCGCCCTGCGGATCGCTCAGATCCAGCGCACGTTCGTAGAAGGTCCAGACATGCTCGGGATCCCATTTGAGGCGCTGCGGTGCATAGGGCTGCACGACGCGCACGACCACATCGCGGTCGGGCGGCAGCGGCGCGGCGGTGCGCATCCAGCCGAACGCCCCCGCCCCGGCGAAGAGCACGAGGGCCAGCGCCGCGAGGCGCAGGGAGCGCGCCTGCCAGGCCGCCGCGATCAGCGCCGCAAGGCCGAAGGTGAGCGCAGTCAGCCCGTAGGGGCCGACAAGGGCAGAGAGTTGAGCAATGGGCGTGTCGAGCCAGACATAGCCGGGCATCGCCCAGGGAAATCCGGTGAAGACATGCCCGCGCAGAAGTTCCGCCGCGCCCCAGAAGGCCGTGAGGCCCGGCAGCCCGGTTCCGAGCCTCTTCGCGAGAAAGAAGCCCAGCGCCCAGAACAGCGCGAGGCCGCCGGCCATGAAGAAGAGCGCGAAAGGGATCAGCGCCCCGTGCCGCCACGGCTCCACGAGGAAGGGGTTCACCAGCCAGGTCATCGAGCCGAGGAAGGTGCCGAACCCCGCCGCCCAGCCGCAGATGGCGGCCTCGCGCGCGCCCGCCGTCCGCCGCCAGAACAGCGCGACGAGCACGAGCCCGGCGAGCGCCACCGGCCAGAGGCCGAGCGGCTCCTGCCCCGCCGCCACGAGCAGACCCGCCCCAAAGGCCGACAGCCGCGCCCGCGTGAACGCCGCCTTCAGACGCGGTGCGCGGATCGGCACGCCTCAGGCCTCGTTCTTTTTCTTGACGGCGGAGGGCAGGCGCACGCGCACCCGCTTGATCCTGCGCGGATCGGCATCGACGATCTCGAATTCGGAACCGGAGGGATGCGGGATCACCTCCCCCCGTGCCGGAACCCGTCCGCAGAGGACGACGACCAGCCCGCCGAGCGTGTCGATCTCCTCCTCGTCCTCCTCGTCGGTGAATTTCATGCCCACCGCCGCCTCGAATTCCTCGAGCGGCGCCTTGGCCTGCGCGATATAGACGCCGGGGGCGGTCTGGGTCCAGAATGCGCCCTCGTCGATGTCGTGTTCGTCCTCGATCTCCCCGATCACCTGTTCGACCAGGTCCTCGAGCGTCACGAGGCCGTCCACGCCGCCATATTCGTCGATCACCAGCGCCATGTGCATCCGGTCCGACTGCATCTTCTGAAGGAGCACCCCGATCGGCATCGACGGCGGCGCGTAGATCAGCGGGCGCAGCATCTTCTTGAGGTTGAAACGCTCGCCCGTGCCGTTGAACCCGTAGTTGAGGGCGAAATCCTTCAGGTGGACGAGGCCCACGGGCGTGTCGAGCGTGCCCTTGTAGACCGGAAGCCGCGTCATGCCGCTCTCGCGGAACACGCGCACCAGATCGTCCTTGCGGATGTCCGAGGGAACCGCGACGATCTCCGCCTTCGGAATGGCGACGTCGTCGACGCGCATCCTGCGCAGGTTCATCATGCCGGGGCGCGCCGACGGCGCGGGAACGGTCGCGGGCGCTTCCGTCACCGCGCCCTGCTGTCCGGGTTTCGTGGAAAACGCCTGCGCCACGCGGTCGAACCAGTTGCGCCCCTTGCGGGAGGCCGGTCTCGTGCCGGTGGCGGTCTGCGTCATACTCATCGGGTCGATCGGCGCGCTCTGCGCTGCCGTAGAAGACCCAGGCTCTGTGTCGCCCATACGTCCTTTCCAGAATTGTGCCGGCCCGGTTCGGCCGTTCGCCTAATATGGGTCGGCAACCCCCATGCTTGCAAGTATCTCCGTCTCCGTACCCTCCATAATCTCGGCATCGGCGTCGGTGACGTGATCGTACCCCAGCAAATGTAACAGACCATGAACGAGGAGATGGGTGACGTGGTCGGAAACCGGCTTTTCCTGCTCCCCGGCCTCGCGCAGGCAGGTTTCATAGGCGATGGCGATGTCGCCGAGTTCGATCGTCCCGTCGAACTCCGGCTCCGGCAGCGGCGGGCGGCGTCCCGGCGCGGCCCGCTCCGCGGCAGGCCAGGACAGCACGTTGGTCGCCCTGTCCCGTGAGCGGAAATCCGCGTTCAGCGCCCGGATGCGGGCGTCGTCACAGGCCAGGACGGAGCCTTCGCACATCTCGGGATCGAGCCCGAGCCGGCTCAGCACGGCCTGCGCGGCCGCCTCCGCCAGCGCGCCGAGCCCGGTCTCCTCCCAGCGCGGATCCTCGATGATCACGTCGATGCTCAAGCGGTCCTCCGATGGCGCTCACTGCGCCTCGTCGGCCTCATACGCCTCGATGATCGCGGCGACAAGCGGGTGGCGCACCACGTCCTTCGCCGTGAAGTAGTTGAAGGAGATGTCCGGAAGCCCGGCAAGGATGCGTTCGGCATCGCGCAGCCCCGACTGCACCCCGCGCGGCAGGTCCACCTGGCTGCGGTCGCCGGTGACGACCATGCGCGAGCCCTCGCCCAGGCGCGTCAGGAACATCTTCATCTGCATCGTGGTCGCGTTCTGGGCCTCGTCGAGCACCACGAAGGCCCGGCTCAGCGTGCGCCCGCGCATGAAGGCGAGCGGCGCGATCTCGATGGTCTTTTCCTCGCGCATCTTCTGCACCTGCTTGGACGGCAGGAAATCGTTGAGCGCGTCGTAGAGCGGCTGCATGTAGGGATCGACCTTCTCCCCCATGTCGCCCGGCAGGAAGCCGAGCCGCTCGCCCGCCTCCACCGCCGGGCGCGACAGGATGATGCGATCGACATGGCCGTTGATCAGCATGTTCACGCCCACCGCCACGGCGAGATAGGTCTTGCCCGTCCCCGCCGGCCCGATGCCGAAGGCGAGTTCATGCCGGAACAGGTTGGCGACATAGTCCTTCTGCGCGGCGGTGCGCGGCTCGACGAGCTTCTTGCGGGTCTTGATCTCCACATCGCCGCCGCGGAACATTTCCATCTGGTCGCCCGGAAGCCCCTTTTCCGTCTCCCCCTCGCCCATGCGGATCATCCCGTCGATGTCGCCGGGGTCGATCTCCCGCCCGGCCTCGAGCTTTGCATAGAGGTCCTGGAGCACCGCAGAGGCGCGTCCGCGCGCGCTTCCCGTGCCCATGACGGAGAGCATGTTGCCGCGCCGGACGATCTGGACGTCGAGCTTGTGTTCGATCTGAGCGAGGTTCCGGTCGAATTCGCCGCACAGGTCTATCAGCAACCTGTTGTCGTGGAATTCCAGAAGCGTTTCGTGGACTGCGTCCTGTGATTTCGGGGGGGTCAACGCGCTCAGGCCCAAACAGTTGTCTCCGACTCTAGATGTCTCCTTCATATGATGGTGCCAACGGATTGCGCTTCAAGCAAGCGGGGACACAAAATCTTCACGCACGCGGAGACAGGCCGGCGGCTGGCCTCCGCCGGGCGCCCAAAAAACAGGCGGGAAACGAAAACGGCCGCCCGCACGGACGGCCGTGGAGAGGCGCGCGGCGCCGGTGTGGATCAGATCGGATCGGACACGCGCGAGCCGGCCTTGTAGGGGCCGATGGCGGTGTTCGCCGGGCCGGCGCCGGAGCAGACCGGCTTGCCGTACTTGTCGACGCGGGCGGAGAGATAGCCCTCGACACCGTCGTCGATGATCCAGTGATCGCAGCCGTTGGGGTCGATCCAGATCCCGGCCTGTAGCTGCGACAGGTGCTTGCTGTCGAAGCCGCGGTCCACGGTCTTGTCGGTCTTGTGCGCCTCGTAGATCTCGCTGTCCGCACAGGCGGACACGGAGGCGGCCAGCGCGAGAAGAGCAATGCCCCTGAAAATCTTCATCTCTCTCTCCTCACTTGATGCAGATGATTTCGACGCGGCGGTTCTGGGCCATGCCGGCGGCGGTCGCATTCGACGCCTTCGGCATCCGTTCGCCATAGCCGCGCACATCCGCGATGCGCGCCCCGGCCGATTGCGCGATCTTCGCCACCGCATTCGCCCGGTTGTAGCTCAGGCGCATGTTGTATTCGTCGGAGGCGCGGCTGTCGGTATGGCCGACGATGATATAGGCCATCGCGCCCGCCTGGCGGAAGAAATCGCCCAGGCGCTGACGCCCCGCGGCGGAGATCCGGGAACTGTCGGTCGCGAAGAGCTGGTCGGAATTCATCACCGCGCAGGTCTTCACCGGATGGCAGGTCGGATTGCCCTGGCGGTCGCGCTTGAGATCCATGTAGCCCTCGGCGCCGTCATCCATCACCCAGTGCTCGCAGCCGTCCGGGTCGATCCAGATCGTCGGCGTGTAGACCTCGCCGTTCACCGTGCCCGGCACCATCTGCGCCGTCGCCGCCCCCGTACCGGCGGCCAGTGCCGCCACCGAAAATGCGGTCAGTACCGCCCGCCCCTTTGCCAGGAATCCTGTGGTCACCTTTCGTCCCCCATGCTCGCGCTTTCGGGTCGCACCCCACATGCGCCGCAGCGACGGCACAGCACCGTCGTGTCCTGCTCACCAGAAATCTGGCACAAGATAGCAAACTCCGGGGCGGAGAAAAGAAAAATTCCAAGATATTGGGGTTGTTCAGGAAACGATGCGCGCCGCGCCGCCCGATTGTCCCGCGATCCGGCACATGCAGGGGCGCCGGAAGGGCACCGGCGGCGTCAGCCGACGATTTCACCGCCGAGGGAATTCGGCCCGCTCCCGATGATTCTGACCCGGCGGATATCGCCCACGGCGACCTCCGCACCGGTGACATGGACGGCATGGAGGTAGTCCGACTTGCCGACCATCTGGCCGGGCATCCGCCCCGGCTTCTCGAACAGGACGGAGACCTCACGGCCGACCATCGCGTCCTGGAAGGCACGCTGCTGCTCCGTGATGAGCGCCTGAAGGCGGTGGAGCCGCTCGGAGGCGACCTCCGGATCGACCATCCTGTCGCCCTTCTCCGCCGCTGGCGTGCCGGGACGCGGGGAATATTTGAAGGAGAAGGCGGAGGCGTAACCGACCTCCCGCACAAGTGCCATCGTGTCCTCGAAATCCTGATCGCTCTCCCCCGGAAAGCCGACGATGAAATCGCCGGAAAGCGCGATGTCGGGACGGGCCGCGCGAATGCGGCCGATGAGGCGGAGATAGTCCTCCGCCCTGTGCTTGCGGTTCATCGCCTTGAGGATCCGGTCGGAGCCTGACTGCACCGGCAGATGAAGATAGGGCATGAGCTTCCCGCAATCGCCATGCGCGGCGATCAGGTCGTCCTCCATGTCGTTCGGATGCGACGTGGTGAAGCGGATGCGCTCGAGCCCCTCCACCTCGGCCAGGGCACGGATGAGCCGCGCAAGCCCCCAGGTGCCCCCCTCCGCCGCGCCGTGATAGGCGTTGACGTTCTGGCCCAGAAGCGTGATCTCCCGCACCCCGCGCTCCACGAGGTCGCGCGCCTCCGACAGCACCCGCGTGACGGGGCGCGACACCTCGGCACCGCGCGTATAGGGCACGACGCAGAAGGCGCAGAACTTGTCGCAGCCCTCCTGGACGGTGAGAAACGCCGCCGGCGCACGCCGCGCCTTCGGGCGGGATTTCAGATGCTCGAACTTGTCTTCCTCCGGGAAATCCGTGTCGAGCGCCTTCACCCCCAGCCCTGCCTTGGCCTCGAGCTGCGGCAGCTTGTGATAGGACTGCGGCCCCACGACAAGGTCCACCATCGGCTGACGGCGCATGATCTCCTCGCCCTCGGCCTGCGCGACGCAGCCCGCGACCCCGATCTTGAGGCCGGGCTTCGCATCCTTCAGATCCTTGTAGCGCCCGAGTTCGGAATAGACCTTTTCCGCCGCCTTCTCGCGAATGTGGCAGGTGTTCAGAAGGATCATGTCCGCCTCTTCCGGCGAGGAGACCTCGGTATAGCCCGATCCGCCCAGAGCCTCGGCCATGCGCTCGCTGTCATAGACGTTCATCTGACAGCCATAGGTCTTGATATAGAGCTTCTTGGTGTCGGTCTTGGTCTCGGACATGGTTCCGGCCTGCACTCTGGGGGAAATCAAGGCGTCTCTCTAGCGCAAGCCGCCCTGCGGATCAAACGGGTTTTGCGCCGCCCCCTTCCCGCGCCCGGCCGCCGCCCGGAGCCGCGGGACGCCCTGCGCGCCCGCCTGCCGCCTTGCAATCCTCTCTGCTTCATGGCTTTTTGACCCGCGGAGGCGACGCTCGCCCCGCTCAGGAACGATCATGCGCCACGACAGCCTCGACAGTTTTCTCAAGGACGGCCGGGACGCCCTCGCCAAGGGTCCCGTCGCGATGGTCTTTGCCGAGGATCTGACCGAGGTCGACACGACGTTGCGCCACCACCTCTCGCTCGGGTTCAGGAGCCTGCTGCTCTTCGCCCCCGAAGAGCTGGTCCTGCCCGAACCGCTCGAGCGGCAGATCCACCGCATCCGCTACGCCACCCGCGCGCCCGGCATGCTGAGCCGCGCCGTAAACCAGGTGATCGCGGCCGCGCCGGGCATCTGGCTGTATTACTGCTACAACGCGGAATACCTGTTCTTTCCGTTCTGCGAGACGCGCACGATCACCGACATGCTGACCTTCCACACCGAAGAACGGCGGGACGCGATGCTGGCCTATGTGGTCGATCTCTACGCCGCGGATCTCGACGCGCATCCCGACGCGGTCTCGCTCGAGGATGCGTGCCTCGACAAGTCGGGCTATTACGCGCTCGGGCGCAAGGACGCGCAGGGCGGCGCGAAGGAGCGGCAGCTCGATTTCTTCGGCGGGCTCAGGTGGCGGTTCGAGGAACACATGCCGCCGCACCGGCGCCGGATCGACCGGATCGCCCTGTTCCGCGCGAAGAAGGGCCTGCACCTCTCCGAGGAGCACCTCTTCGACGATGAGGAATACAATACCTATGCCTGCCCGTGGCACCACAACCTCACCGCGGCGATCGTGTCCTTCCGCACCGCGAAGGCGCTCAAGGCCAATGCGGGCTCGACCTATGACATCCACAGCTTCCGCTGGCACAATTCCACCGAATTCGAATGGCACAGCCAGCAGCTCCTCGATCTCGGGCTGATGGAACCGGGCCAGTGGTTCTGACCCGGCGAGCGCGCGAAATACGGCCTTTTTCCCTTGTTTCGGCCTCTGCCCTTTACATCTGGGACAGGCCCCTTATCCTTTCGGGCAATTCGACGAGAACCTGCGCCCCGGAAACCGGCGCAGCCTCGAAATTCACCAGCGACATGAAGGATTGCTTATGACCGAAGTCAAATCGGGCGACAAAGTCCGTATCCACTACATCGGCACGTTGCAGGACGGGACCGTCTTCGACAGTTCGGAGGGCCGCGAGCCGCTCGAGTTCACCGTCGGTGCGGGTCAGATCATTCCGGGCCTCGACAAGCACTTGCCGGGCATGAGCCTCGGCGAGAAGAAGACCGTGGTCGCGGTCGCGGACGAAGCCTACGGCCAGCGCCAGCCCGACGCCCAGCAGGCGGTGCCGCGCGAACAGATCCCGCCGGAGATCCCGCTCGAGGTCGGCCTCCAGCTCCAGATGCAGAGCCCGCAGGGCCAGGTGATTCCCGTCACGGTCGTGAACGTCACCGACGAGGCCGTCACGCTCGACGCCAATCACCGCCTCGCGGGGGAGGACCTCACCTTCGCGATCGAAGTGGTGGAGATCCTTCCGGCCGCCTGAGCCGGTCCGCCCCTGCGGAGGACGGAAAGCGGCGCGCGGAACGGCGGGCCGCTTTTTTCGTTGAATCCGCCGCGCATCGGCGTCAAATGCCCGCATGTCCGCCGATGACTTCTCCGCCGATTGTTCCCGCTGCGCGGCACTCTGCTGCATGGCACTCGCCTTCGACGCGGGCGAGGATTTCGGCCATGACAAGCCCGCGGGCTACCCCTGCCGCCATCTCGAGGGGTTTTCCTGCTCGATCCACGCGGGGCTCGCGGAGGCCGGCTATCATGGCTGCGTGCGCTTCGACTGTCTCGGCGCCGGGCAGCGGGTGACGGCGCTCTTCGCCGGCACATGGCGCGACGATCCTGCGCTCACCCGTCCGATGATGCGGGCCTTTCGCCGGATGCGGGACATCCAGGAGTTGCGCCAGATGCTCGTCGCCGCCGCCACCCTGCCGCTTCCCGCGGCGCAGGAGGGGGAGCGGCGCGCCTGGCTGTCGCGGCTCGAACGCGCGCAGAACGATGCCGGGGCGCTGGAGCGGGCGGAGATCGCGGAGGCGCGGCACTGGCTGAGGGGCCTCGCCGCCCATGTGCCCCGCCGGGAGCGGCGCGCTTCGCGCTGAGCCACGGGGCGAGCGCGCAGCACGCGAGACCGAGGCCCGCCTCAGTCCAGATCCTCGATCACGATCCGCGCCTCGGGCACGCCCAGCGACTTCAGGTCATCGACCACGTCCGAGATCATCGGCTTCGGACCGCAGACGTAGAAATGCTTGCCCGTCGGGTCGATGTGATCGGCGAGGAAATCGCGGTCGACGGGCCGATGCGCCACATGCTCACCATCCGGCTCCTCGGTGACGGTGAAGACCGTGCGCAGGCCGGGCGCATTCTCGAATTCCTCGCGGCAGATGATGTCCCTCTCCGTCTTGTTGGAGAAGATCAGCGTGCAATCGGACAGCGATCCGTTCTGTCGCAGCCGCTCGCGCAGAATGCCCAGAAAGGGCGTGATCCCGGCGCCGCCGGCGATGAAGACGCCCGGCCCCTTGTCGTGGATCGCCCCGTGAGGATCGGAGACCTCCACCATCTCGCCCTTGCGCAGGGTGGGGATCTCCTTCGTCACGCCATTATGGTCCGGATAGGACTTGATGATGAACTCGATCGTGTCGCCCTCCGGATCGCTCACCGGCGAGAACGGCCGTTCCTCGTCGCGCAGGCCCTCGCGCAGGATCTTCATCTTGACCGCCTCGCCGGGCGTGAAGTTGAAATCCTCCGGTTTCGTGAACACCAGGTGTCGCGTGTCATGGGTGACGGGTTCGTTCTTCTCAAGCGTCAGAAGCGTGGACATTTCGCTCTCCTTTTCGGGTTGAAGAAGGAACGCGAAACCCGCGGCAGCGTTCCCGTCAGCGCCGCGGCACGGTGAAACTCCGCCGGGCCTCCTCGGCCTTCGCCCGATGGGCGCAGCCGGCGAAATGGTCGTTCACCAGCCCCATCGCCTGCATGAAGGCATAACAGGTCGTCGGCCCGACAAAGGCCCAGCCGCGCCGCTTGAGATCCTTCGACAGGCGGATGGCGGTCGGCGTGGTGGCGACGATCTCCGCCCCGCCCTTCTCGTCCGCCTCGGGTTCGAAGGACCAGAAATAGGCCGCGAGCGACCCGAATTCACGCTCCGTCTCGATGGCGCGGGCGGCGTTGTTGATCGTCGCGGCGATCTTGCCGCGATGGCGCACGATGCCCGCATCGGCAAGGAGCCGCGCGACATCCCCCTCCCCGAACCGCGCGACCTCGTGAAAGTCGAACCCGGCGAAGGCGACGCGGAAATTCTCCCGCTTGCGCAGGATGGTCCACCAGGACAGGCCCGACTGGAACCCTTCGAGACAGATCTTCTCGAACAGGCGCCGGTCGTCGGCGACCGGATAGCCCCATTCCTCGTCGTGATAGCGGATATATTCGGGATCGGAGGCGCACCAGCCACAGCGGTGCAGACCGGCCTCATCGGCGAAAAGCGACATTCGGCCCCCTGCCAAGTTCCGGAAGAAAAAAGCCCCGCCATCCGGCAGGGCCGCGGTCACGGGCGCGATGCGGTCACTGCGCTTTCGGGCGAAGCCGGATCACCACATCGACGGAGGCGATTTCCATCCCGTCGGGCGCGGAGGGAAGCCGCTCGATCTTCAGCTCGCGCGCCGGCGCATCGGTCAACTCGCCATTGTCTTCCCAGAAGAAATGCGGGTGCTCGTCCATGTTCGTGTCGAAATAGGAGCGCGAGCCGTCGACCGTCACCTCCTGCATCAGCCCCGCCTCGCAAAAGGCGCGCAGCGTGTTGTAGACGGTCGCGAGCGACACTTTCTCCCCGGCATCGCGGGCGGCGGCGAAAAGGCTTTCGGCCGTGACGTGCCGGTCGTGGCCGTCGCCGATCAGCAGGCTCGCGAGCGCGACGCGTTGCCGCGTCGGACGCACATTCGCGCCGGAAAGCCACGTTTCACCGCGGCGGGTCATGGTCTCGTCGATCTGGGTCATGGCGCCTGTTCGCGTTCGTCTCCCTGGAGTCTGGAACATACTATAAGCGCAGCCCAACCCGAATTTCAATCGCAAAACCCTTGTTTTCCTGCGGCGCCGCCGCGCCGGGCCGGGCGTCTTGCGCCTTGCACGCGGGTCGGCGCGGATGATAGAGGGGGACGACTTACAAGAATTTCTGGGAGGCACGAGCCTTATATGGCCGATTACCCGACGAGTTTCACCAAGGAAGACCTGCTGAAATGCGCCGCAGGAGAGCTGTTCGGTCCGGGCAACGCCCAGCTTCCGGCCCCGCCGATGCTGATGATGGATCGCATCACCGACATCTCCGCCGACGGCGGGGCGCATGGCAAGGGGCATGTCGTTGCGGAATTCGACATCACGCCGGACCTGTGGTTCTTCGAATGCCATTTCCCCGGCAATCCGATCATGCCCGGCTGTCTCGGCCTCGACGGGCTGTGGCAGCTCACCGGCTTCAACCTCGGCTGGCGCGGCTGGCAGGGGCGCGGCTATGCGCTCGGCGTGGGCGAGGTCAAGCTCACCGGCATGGTGCGCCCGGACCGCAAGATGCTGACCTACAAGGTGGATTTCAAGAAGGCCGTGCAAAGCCGCCGCCTCACCATGGGCGTCGCCGACGGGATCGTGGAGGCCGATGGCGACCTGATCTACCAGGTCACCGACATGAAGGTCGCGCTCTCCGAAAGCTGAGCCAGGGACAGTCACCGGCCGGGCCGCCCCGGCCCTCAGACATATCGAAAAGGAATACGCCATGCGTCGCGTCGTCGTCACCGGACTGGGGGTCGTCTCCTCCATCGGCAACAACGCCGGGGAAGTGCTCGCCTCGCTCAGGGCAGGCAAATCCGGTATCACCGCCAACGAGCAGATGAAGGAACACGGCTTCCGCTCGCAGATCGCGGGCGACGTGAAGATCGACATCAGGGAGCATGTCGACAAGCGGGCCCTGCGCTTCATGGGACCGGGCGCCGCCTATGCCTATATCGCCATGTCCCAGGCCATCGCGGATGCCGGTCTGGAGGAGGGCGACGTGGTCAACCCCCGCACCGGCCTCATCGCAGGCTCGGGCGGACCCTCCACCTCCTCGATGTTTGCCGCGCACCAGACCGTGCTGAACTCCGGCAGCCCGAAGAAGATCGGCCCCTTCGCCGTGCCGAAATGCATGGGCTCGACGATCTCCGCGAACCTCGCCACCTCCTACAAGATCAAGGGGATCAACTATTCGATCACCTCGGCCTGCTCGACCTCCCTGCATTGCATCGGCTCGGCGTCGGAACAGATCATGATGGGCAAGCAGGACATCATGTTCGCCGGCGGCGGCGAAGAACTCGACTGGACCCTGTCCTGCCTGTTCGACGCGATGGGCGCGATGTCCTCGAAATTCAACGACACGCCGGAGAAGGCCTCCCGTGCCTTCGACGTGAGCCGCGACGGCTTCGTGATCAGCGGCGGCGGCGCGATCCTCGTGCTCGAGGAGCTCGAACATGCCAGGGCGCGCGGCGCGAAGATCTATGCCGAGGTGACCGGCTTCGGCGCGACCTCCGACGGGGCCGACATGGTCGCACCCTCGGGCGAGGGCGGCGAACGGGCGATGCGGCTCGCGCTCCAGACGCTCGGGGAAGGCCGCAAGGTCGGCTATATCAACGCCCACGGCACCTCGACCCCGGTCGGCGACGTGGGCGAGGTCGAGGCGGTGCGCCGCGTCTTCGGCGAGGGCACGACGCCGCTCATCTCCTCCACGAAATCCATGACCGGCCACAGCCAGGGCGCCACCGGCGCGCAGGAGGCGGTCTATTGCCTCCTCATGCTCCAGAACGACTTCATCGCCCCCTCGATCAATGTCGAGACCCTCGATCCGGCGATCCACGAGGGCGAGATCGCGACACGGCTCGTCGAGAACGCCGGGCTCGACACGGTGATGACCAACAGCTTCGGCTTCGGCGGCACCAACGGGTCCATGCTCTTGTCGAAATATCACGGGTAAAGGACGAAAATGGCACACCTTCTCAAAGGCAAACGCGGGCTCGTGATGGGCGTCGCCAACGACCGTTCCATCGCCTGGGGTATCGCGAAAGCCTGCGCCGACGAGGGCGCGGACCTTGCCTTCTCGTATCAGGGCGAGGCGTTCGGAAAGCGCCTCGCCCCCCTCGCCGAAAGCGTCGGCTCGGATCTGATGATCGACGTCGACGTGACCAGCCCGGAGCGGATGGACGCCGCCTTCGCGATGATCGCGGACCGCTGGGGCAAGCTCGACTTCGTCGTGCACGCCATCGCCTATTCGGACAAGTCCGAACTGACGGGACGGTTCCGCGACACCACCGTCGAGAATTTCAAGAACTCGATGCACATCTCCTGCTACAGCTTCATCGACGTCGGCCGCCGCGCCGCCGAACTGATGCCGGACGGCGGCTCGCTCATCACCCTGACCTTCCAGGGGTCGCAGACGGTGATCCCGAATTACAACGTCATGGGCGTGGCCAAGGCGGCGCTCGAGACCTCGGTGAAATATCTCGCCAACGATCTCGGCCCGCAGAAGATCCGCGTCAACGCGATCTCCCCCGGTCCGATGAAGACGCTCGCAGGGTCCGCCATCGGCGGGGCCCGGCGCACCTTCAAGCACGCCGAACAGAACACCCCCCTGCGCGAGAACGCCACGCTCGAGGCGATCGGTGGCACGGCGGTCTACCTGAACTCCGACGGCGGCGCCTGCACGACCGGCGAGATCATCCATGTCGACGGCGGCTATCACATCATCGGCATGCCCCAGTTCGACAACCTCTGACCCCGCCGCAGGCACAGAGAGATCACGCAGCCCCGCCCCCGGCGGGGCTTTCGCATCCGTGCCGGGCGCGGGCGCACCTCAGTGCGAACAGCCGTCACAGCCCTCACAGGCCCGCGCATGCTTCTTCATCTCGATGAAGCGTTCGTCGAACCGCACCCCGTCGCCGAAGGGCAGGAAGTCGTTGTAATGCGCGTGCCGGTCGGGCAGCGGCCGGGCGTGCCGGATCGGGCACCAGTAATATTCCGTCCGTCCCGCGATCTCCCGCACATAGGCCAGAAGCCCGTTGCAATAGCCGCAATAGACGCAGTTGAGCTTCTGCATGGCGTTGAGATAGGTCAGCTTGTGGCGGTCCACGGCGATATAGGCGCGCCGCTCCACCTTCGGGATGCCGTAGATCGGGAAACAGATCGCCTGATAGAGGGTCACGCAGAGATCGAGCAGCACGAAGGGCACGATCAGCGCATAGATCACCGGCGCGCTGATGATCTCCCAGGGGCGCGCGCGGGCGAGGAAGACCGACCAGCGCACCCGCCATTCGCGCCCGCGCCGCCGCGCCTCCTCCTCGAAGACGACACGCCCGTTCCTGAAGCGATACTGGAATCTCTCCCGCGCCTCGAGCGCCTCGAGCTCGATCTGGGCCTGAAGCTCGCGCAGGTTCTCGCGCCATTTCTCCACCGTGTTGACCATGTCCACTCCGATCCGTTCCGGCATGTCCCGCGACCTGTCCGGCCGCGCGGTTCATCTTTGCCGAAGCCGCGCACGTCGACAATTCGGAAACATTTCGTTTTTCCCGAAAGACACGTCCGCGCCACAGGGCGGCGCCACACTGTCGCCACATTTCACTCCCACCAACGCCCCGGTATCCCCGAACGCACAGGCCGATTCCCCCCCCCGCCCATGACCGTCCTCCTCCTCGCCCTGGCCCTCGCCCTCCTCGCGCTGCCGCTCCTCTGGGGGCCGCTGCCCCGGACCGGACGCATCGCCATGAGCGGGTTCGACGGCAAGGGCGTTCTCGCGGGCTTCGTCGTCACCTTCGCCGTGGCGGCGCTGACCTCTCCCCTGCTGGGCTTCGGCTTCCTCGTCGCCGTCCTGATCCACGAGACCGGCTCCGCCCTCGCCTGCCGCATCGCCGGCCAGGAGATCGCGCGGATCCGGCTCGTCCCGCTGCCCCGCCTCGCGCGGCCGCGCTCCGACCGCGGCTTCGACCACGCGCTCGAGGAAAGTTTCGTCGCCCTCTACGCCCCCGCGCTCGCGCTCGTGCCGATGACCCTCGCCTTCGGCCTCTTCGCGGTGCTTGCACCGGTCCTTCCGATGACGGCGAACCTCCTGCGCGCCACGGCGATCATGATCGGCGCCTTCAATTTCGTCATGCTCCTGCCGTTCAGGCCGCTTTGCGGCGGTCGGGTGACGGAGGCGGTCTCCGACGCCTTCTGGCCCCGCCTCGGCCTCGCGGCGAAGCTGTTCATGACCGCCGCCTTCGCCATCGCCGCGCTGCGGGACCATTCGCTTGCGATGGGGATGCTCGCCGCGGCGGGGCTCCAGAGCCTGTTCCACCGCCGCCGCCCGGCGCAGGACCGGCTCAGCGCGAACGAGGCGCTTCTGGTGATGGCGAGCTATGCCTTCGTGCTGACCACGCATTTCCTCGGCGGCTACTGGCTGATCAAGGGCCTGATCTGACCCCTTCCCTCCCGGCGCCGGCCGTGCCACGCTGGCGCGCGAAAGGACGACAGCATGCCGGATTTCTTCACCACGCCCGACGGGCTCCGCCTCGCCTATGACATCGCCGGGGAGGGGCCGCCGCTCCTCTGCCTTGCCGGGCTCACGCGCAACATGGACGATTTCGAGCCGGTCGTGGCGGAATTTTCCCGCCGCGCACAGGTGATCCGCCTCGACAGCCGCGGACGCGGCGGCTCCGATCCCGCACCCGACCCCCTCACCTACACCGTCCCGCAGGAGGGCGCGGATGCGCTCGCCCTGCTCGACCATCTCGGCATCGGCCGCGCCGCCATCCTCGGCACCTCGCGCGGCGGGCTGATCGCGATGAGCCTCGCCGCGACGGCGAAACAGCGCCTTGCGGGGGTGGTCCTCAACGACATCGGGCCGGTGATCGAGCCGGCGGGCCTCTCCGCGATCATGGACTATCTCGGCCGCCCCTCCGCCTACCGTTCCTTCGAACAGGCCGCCGACCGCCTGCCCCGCGCGCTCGGCCGCGACTTCCCCGGCGTCTCCCGCGAGGGCTGGCTGCGCTATGCCCGCCGGATCTGGAACGAGGGGCCGGACCGGCTCGAGAACCGATATGACCCGCGGCTGCGCGAGGCGATCGAGGTGCAGAGCGTGACCGGCGCCGTGCCCGATCTCTGGCCGCTCTTCGACGCCTTCGCGGGCCTGCCGCTCGCCCTTCTGCGCGGAGAGAACTCCAATCTCCTGAGCCGCGAGACCATGCGGGAAATGCGGCGCCGCCGCCCCGACATGATCGCCGCGGAGGTACCGGACCGCGGCCATGTGCCCTTTCTCGACGAGGCGGAGAGCGTCACCGTCCTCTCCGCCTTCCTCGACCGCGTCGGCGCCCGCTGAGGCCCATTGAGCCCCCCGTCCCGAGGCTCTATGGTCGCGCCCGCAAGGGAGACGGGCGATGCGGATCGAGGTCGGCGAGATCGGAGTGAATGTCGAGGTGAGCGGGCCGGAGACCGGCGCGCCCGTCGTCTTCGCCCATGCGCTCGGCACCGACCTGCACCTGTGGGACGAGGTCCTGCCGCACCTGCCGCCGGGGCTGCGCCTCGTGCGCTACGACCTGCGCGGGCATGGCGGCTCCGACGTGCCGCCCGGCCCCTATTCGATGGGCACGCTCGTGCGCGATGCCGAAGGGCTGTGCGACGCGCTCGAAGTGAGGGACGCCGTCTTCGTCGGGATCTCCCTCGGCGGACTGATCGCGCAGGGCCTCGCCGTGAAACGCCTCGACCAGGTGCGCGCGCTGGTGCTGTCGAACACGGCGGCGAAGATCGGCACGCGGGAAACCTGGGAGCGCCGGATGGAGGGCATCGCACGCGACGGGATGGAAAGCCTCGTCGCCCCGACGCTCGAGCGCTGGTTCTCCCCCGCCTTCCGCCGCAGCGCGGGCGCGCGCAGATGGGCAGAGGCGCTGCGCGACACGCCGCCCGAGGGCTATCTCGGCTGCTGCGCGGCGATCGCGGGCACGGATTTCTACACGCCCACCTCCGGGCTCAGGCTCTCCTGCCTCGGCATCGCCGGCGGACATGACGGCGCCACCCCGCCCGATCTCGTGCGCGAAACGCTGGGCGTCATTCCCGGCGCCCGAGTCGAACTCATGCGCCGCTCCGGCCACCTGCCGCCGGTCGATGCGCCGGAAGACTTCGCGCGTCTTCTGGGCGACTTCCTGCGCGAGATCGGACACGCCTGACACCGCCACGATGGACAGGAACGCGGGAGCGGGTCACAAAGGCAGGCCCCGACTGCGAGCCGAAATGCCATGTCCCGCCGCCTGCCCGTCCTCTTCATCACCTTCACCATGCTGATCGACAGCATCGGGATCGGCCTGATCTTTCCGGTGATGCCCGATCTCATCCGGGAGCTGACGGGGCGCACGCTGGCCGATGCGGCGATCTGGGGCGGCGTGCTCGCCACCGGCTATGCGGTGATGCAGTTCCTCTTCGGTCCCGTCGTCGGCAATCTCTCCGACCGTTTCGGGCGCCGGCCGGTGCTGATCTCCGCGCTGCTCGTCCTGACCGTCGACTATATCGTCATGGCGCTGGCGCCAACGATCTGGCTCCTGCTCGTCGCGCGGTTGCTCGCGGGGCTGACGGCGGCCACCCATTCCACCGCCGCGGCCTTCATGGCCGACATCTCGCGGCCCGAGGACCGCGAGCGCAATTTCGGCTATGTCCATGCCGCGCTCGGAGTGGGTTTCGCGCTCGGGCCGATGGCCGGCGGGCTGCTCGCCGGGATCGACACCCGCGCGCCCTTCGTCGCCGCCGCACTCGTGGCGGGCGCGAACCTCGTCTTCGGCCTCGTCGTCATGCCCGAAAGCCTGCCCGCCGGCCGGCGCCGTCCCTTCCGCCTCGCCCGTGCCAATCCCTTCGCCGCCTTCCGCGCCATCGGCGCGCTTCAGGGCGTGCGCAGCCTGCTCGTCGTCTTCGGCCTCTACGAACTCGCCTATTTCGTCTATCCCGCGATCTGGTCCTTCTATGGACAGGAGAAATTCGGCTTCGACGCGCGCACGATCGGCCTCACGCTCTTCGTCTTCGGGGTCTCGATGGGGCTCGCGCAGGCGGTGCTCGTCGGCCCGCTGGTGCGCCGTTTCGGCGCGTTCCGCGTGGCAATCGGCGGGATCGCGCTCGACATGGTCGTGTTCCTCAGCTTCGGGCTGACCGGCAGCACCACGATGATCTGGATCATGAGCGCCCTTTCGGGGATCTCCGCAATCTCCATTCCCGCGCTCCAGGGCATGATGAGCCGCGCCGCGCCCGACGACCAGCAGGGCGAGTTGCAGGGGGTGACGGCCTCCATCGCCGCGCTCGCGATGATCGTGAGCCCGCTCGTGATGACGGAGACCTTCGCGATCTTCTCCCGCCCCGGCACGGCGCATTACCTGCCCGGCGCGCCCTTCCTCCTGTCGCTTCTGATCGTGGCGCTCGGCGGGGCGATCCTCCTGCGTTGGCGCACCCGCCAGCAGGTCGTCCCGGCCAGGCCATGAGCGAAGTTTGAACGCCGTTTGATCTTGCCCCCGGACAGGAGCGCACCAATCTGTTAGGATGAAACCGCAGAGAAGGAGGATTGTCATGTCACGTCACATCATCGACCAGACCCACAAACCTGCCGGCAGCGCCCGGTTGCGCCACTATCTCGCCATCGAACGTGCCTCCGGCCGCAGCAGCGTCTGGGACCGGCTCGATCGCTCGCGCAAGGGGCCGAAGGACGCCTCCCGCGTGAAACAGTTCCTGCGCGTCGAACGCGGCCAGAACGCCTGAGCCGGTCTGCGGCAGGGGGACCGGGCGGTGCCGGCGGATATCCGCCGCGCTCCGGCCCCTTTGCCCGCCCAGACTTTGCAAAACAGGGGCAGATGGCCTCTGCAAATCCGCCTCCCAGAAGCGGGTTTGCAAATATATTGCAATTCATTTGTGCGAATTTGCCGATGCGGGCTTGCCTTTGAAAATCCTGGTGGAAGGCCGCCGGTGATCCTGCCTAGAAGCGGATCGTGGACGCGCGGAAGGACGGGCCCATGCCCTTCCCTCCGGCCAGACGGTTCCGCGCCATGCCGTTCGAGGAGACCCCATTTTGACTGCACAGAGCCGGATTGCCCCCAAATCCCTCCATTCCCGGATCATGAGCGCCGAAGACGCGGCCGCCCTCGTCACGAACGGCGCGACCGTCGGCATGAGCGGCTTCACCGGCTCCGGCTATCCCAAGGCCGTGCCCCTCGCCCTCGCCGCCCGGATCGAGGAGGAGCATGCGGCGGGCAACCCGTTCCGCATCCGCATCTGGTCGGGCGCCTCCACCGGCCCGGAGCTCGACGGCGCGCTCGCCAAGGCGGACGGGATCGACTTCCGCCTGCCCTACAATTCCGATCCCATCGCGCGGGAGAAGATCAACGCGGGCGAGATGAACTATTTCGACATGCACCTGAGCATGGTCGCGCCGATGGCGTGGCAGGGCTTCCTCGGCCCGCTCGACACGGCGGTGATCGAGGTCTCCGGCATCACGCCGGAGGGCGATCTCATCCCCTCCTCGTCGGTCGGCAACAACAAGACCTGGCTCGACTGCGCCGAAAAGATCATCCTCGAGGTGAATGCCTGGCAAAGCGAGGCCCTCGACGGGATGCACGACATCTATTACGGCACGGCGCTGCCGCCGAACCGCGTGCCGATCCCGCTCGTGAGGCCCGACGACCGCATCGGCCAGTCGCATTTCCGGGTCGATCCCGACAAGATCGTCGCCATCGTCGAGACCGACACCCCCGACCGCAACGCGCCCTTCGCCAAACCCGATGCGGTGGCGCTCGCCATCGCCGGCCACCTGCTCGAATTCCTGACACACGAGCTGAAGATGGGGCGGATGCCGCGCGAACTCCTGCCGCTCCAGTCGGGCGTGGGCAACGTGACCAATGCCGTGCTCGCAGGACTCCTCGACAGCCCGTTCGAGAACATGACCGCCTTCACCGAGGTGATCCAGGACGGCATGCTCGACATGCTCGACGCCGGAAAGCTGCGCATGGCCTCCGCCACGGCCTTCTCGCTCTCGCCCGAGGCCGCCGAACGCTTCAACGCCGACGCGCACCGCTACCGCGACAAGCTCATCCTGCGCCCGCAGGAGATTTCCAACCACCCGGAACTCGTCCGCCGCCTCGGCTGTGTCGCGATGAACGGGCTGATCGAGGCCGACATCTACGGCAATGTCAACTCGACGCATGTCATGGGCTCGAAGATCCAGAACGGGATCGGCGGCTCGGGCGATTTCGCGCGCAACGCCGCCGTGTCGATCTTCATGACCCCCTCCACGGCGAAGGGCGGCGCGATTTCCGCCATCGTGCCGATGGCAAGCCATGTCGACCACATCAACCAGGACGTCCAGGTGATCGTCACCGAACAGGGGCTTGCCGACCTGCGCGGCCTCGATCCGAAGCAGAAGGCGGAGATCATCATCGAAAGATGCGCCCATCCGGCCTATCGCGACGCCCTGCGCGACTATTACGAGCGGGCGAAGAAAAGCTCCTTCGGCGGCCACGCCCCGCACGACCTGCGCGAGGCGCTGAGCTGGCACCAGAGGTTCATCGACACCGGCTCGATGAAATGAGGGCCCTCCACCGGGGGGCCACGCCGCAATGCATCGCGTGCCCCTTCCCGCGTCAGGCGGAAGGATCCGACGGATCGACGCGCTGCAAACGCAGCCGCCGCGGTCATCCGTCGCCTTGAGACGCCTGTTTCGCCCATTCCGCCCGAGCCGCCCTGCGCTGCGCCAGGCGGAAGGATCCGCCTTCGGATCCGGCGCGGACCGCAGGCGCTCCCTCCACGACAGGATCGAGCCCCCGCTGGCGTGGAGGAAAGATCACTGTCGCAAGCTCGGCTTCCCGGCGATCAGCCCTTTGCCCCCTGTCCGCGGGCATAGACATCCTGATAGCGGATGATGTCGTCCTCCCCCACATAGGACCCCGTCTGCACCTCGATCAGCACCATCGGCACCTTGCCCGGATTTTCCATCCGGTGCACCGCGCCCAGGGGCACGTAGACCGACTGGTTCTCCGTCACGAGCCGCACCTCGTCATCGACCGTCACCCGCGCCGTGCCGGACACCACGATCCAGTGTTCGGATCGGTGGAAATGGCTCTGGAGGCTGAGCGAGGCGCCGGGATGGACATGGATGCGCTTCACCTGGAAGCGCGATCCCACGACGAGGCTCTCGAACCAGCCCCAGGGGCGGTGGTCCTTCGGGAAATGGGTCGCCTGGAGGCTGCCCTTCGCCTTGAGCGCGCTCACCGCCTGTTTCACGTCCTGCGCCCGGCTCATGTCGGCGACGAGCACCGCGTCGTTCATCGCGATCGCCATCACGTTGCGGAGCCCGATCCCGACGATCTCCAGCCTTTCGCTGTCGGACCGCAACAAGGTATCGGCGCAGTCGATCGCCACCGCCTCCCCCGCGGTCACGACCCCCGCCGCGTCCGGCCCCGCCGCACGCCACACCGCGTCCCAGCCCCCGAGATCGGACCAGCCCCCGTCGAAGGGCACGACGGCGAGATTGTCGGCCCGCTCCATCACCGCGTAATCGAGGGAGATGTCCCGCGCCTCGCTCCACGGCCCCGGCGCGAGCCGCAGGAAGCCGAGATCGGCCTCCGCCTCCCCGACCGCGGCCTCGACCGGCGCGAGCAGGTCGGGCGCATGGCTGCGGAAGGCCGCGAGGATATCGGCGGCCCGGAACAGGAAGATCCCGGCATTCCACAGGAAATTCCCCGCCGCGAGCATCTGTTCGGCGGCGGCGAGATCCGGTTTCTCGACGAATTGCGCAAGGTCGATGGCCCCGCCCGACCCGTCGGGCCGCGCCGCCAGTTCGAGATAGCCATAGCCGGTTTCGGCATGGCCGGGCGTGATCCCGAAGGTCACGAGCTTGCCTTCCGCGACCGCCTCGAGCCCGCGGGAAATCGCGGCATGGAAGGCCTCCCGGTCCGGCACGACATGGTCCGACGGCGCGACGAGCAGGATCGCCTCGGGATCCTGCGCATGGAGATGGAGCGTGGCGGCAAGCACGGCGGGCGCGGTGTTTCGCCCCTCCGGCTCGATGAGGATCGCGCCGGGGTCGATGCCGATCGCCTGGAGCTGTTCGGTGACGATGAAGCGGAAATCGGACGCGGTCAGCACGACGGGCGCGGCGAAACCGGGCGTTTCCGACCCCGAAAGCCGCTTCGCCGAGGCCTGGAACAGGGTCTCCTCGCCGACGAGGGGAACGAATTGTTTCGGATAACTCCTGCGCGACAACGGCCAGAGCCGCGTCCCGGACCCGCCGCAGAGAATGACCGGATAAAGCATGTACGAACCTCCAAACCGACCCCTCTCTGCCGACCCTGCGCGAAAACACCCGACGAGACAACCGTCGAGACACGCAACGAAAATCCGGCGCCTTTTGCGGCGGTTTCGTCCGTGGCGAACCGGGCTGGGAAATCATCGGCGAACTGACTCCCCTGCCGGGGGAGGTGGTCATCGACAAACCCGGCAAGGGCAGCTTCTACGCCACCGATCTCGAACTTATCCTGCGGACCCGCGGTGTCGAGAACCTGATGCTGGCCGGGATCACCACGGATGTCTGTGTCCATACCACGATGCGCGAAGCCAACGACCGTGGCTTCGAATGTGTCCTGCTGGAAGATTGCTGCGGCGCGACCGATCGCGCCAACCACGAGGCCGCGCTGCGCATGATCCAGATGCAGGGCGGCGTCTTCGGCTGCGTCAGCACCTCGGAGGACGTCCTGAAACTGGTCTCGGCGTGAGGCCCTGACCCGTGTTCTCCGGCCTTCCGGGGGCAGGAAGGGCGTCGGGATCCGCAGGCCGTGGCGCGGCACGCGAACGCAAGGCCAACGGGCGCTGCTGCCCGACCGGGCGCGTCCACGCCGCACCCCGCCATCCGGGAGGAGACGCTCCTGGTGCTGGACCGCGCGCAGAGCGAAGGCCACGAAATCCATGTGGCGACATGGCGTGCAATGCACCGGACAGCGCACATCGCGTCCGGTCGCGGACGGGATGCCTCGTCCTGATCCACCGGGCCCTGCCGGCGGAGCGTCTCGCCTCCCCGGCCTGATCCGGGTGCCCCGCGGGAACGGATCGGGGCACTCCCCGAGCACAAGTTGCATCGCAAGGATCCGGCATCGGCGCAGATCGCCGGAACCGCGGCCCGCGCCGCGAGCCGGAAAAGAACTGGTGCCCGCGGCCGGACTCGAACCGGCACGGCATAAGCCTAGGGATTTTAAGTTTTAAATTTATTTATTAAAATCAATACTATAAATATGATCACGCCCATGGACAAAACGGGAACAAATGAGGATTTGGGAGCACCTTGCCCCTAAAGGGTTGGGATCGGCATCGACCTCTTGCCTATGCTTGGTTCAATCGCGGCGAGCGACGTCGGGCGCACCCGCCCGCCAGCACGGCGTGTGCTCTCCGTGACGGAAGCGGTGGAACGGGTGACAGTGATCAATGCCCACAACAGGCTGCTCTCCGAGCCGCCCAGCGGAGAGAGATGAGGCGGCAGGACGGCAGATGTCCGAACCGCGCTGGCTGGCCATTGCGTTTTTGTTTCGATTTATCTAACACTCGAAAAATTCAATGACGGCGGCGGCAGCGAACTTGCGCGGAAGATTTCAGGAGAATTGAGAACGGCCTGCGTAGCACGTATGTGTGTGCGGGACCCCAGCACAAGGGAAACAATTTTCATTTATGGCGAGGCTGCTTGCAAGGCAGCACCAAAATTTGCCAACCAGCGATTTTCATTTTGCCAGCATCGGACGATTTGTCTGAGCCCGCATTATTCTGGGAAGCCCAATGACAGATTATGTCGTCAAGCACTTTAACAGTCTGGTTATTCTTTATTTCGTCGCGCACACGGCAATACGGAGTATCGTCGGCGGCAATCTGGAGCGCGACGAGGCAGAAATGATCCTCATGGCGGGGGAATTCCATCTCGGCTATGGCCCGCAACTCCCTCTCTACAACTGGGCGCAGACCATAAGTTTCGCGCTTTTCGGAACGAATACCTTTGCGCTGGTAATTGTCAAAAGCCTTTTCCTTGGCACATTCTACATCGCGCTGTTCGACGGTATGAAACGTCTCGTCCCGAACCGGATCGCCCTGTTCGGAACACTGGGCGCGTTCCTCTTGCCCAACATCTTCTGGGAAAGCCAGCGCGCGGGGACACACAGCATCGCCTTACTGGCGACAATGTCGGTCTATTTGAACCTACTCGCGAGACTCATCGACGATCCTCGGAAGTGGCACTGGGCGGCCCTCGGCGTCGCCATTGCCGCAGGTGGGCTCAGCAAGTATAATTTCTGGATATTTTCGATCACGCTCGGGTTGAGCGCGCTCTGCATCAGGGACTACCGATCCGCGATATGGTGCCGCAACCTGTTCATTTCTGCTGCTGTTGCAGCGGTTCTTTTGGCCGCCCCCTATTCCTGGTCCATCACCCATCCCGACCTTTCACTTGCGGCCAGTCATAAGCTCTATTCGGAAGCGACCAGCAGCTTCGCAGGGCTTTATCCGTTTTTGGAACAGAGTTTCCTGGCCCTGGTTTTTCCCGTCGCCATCCTGTCGTTCAAATTCATGACCGACCGCCCCGCTCAAAAGCGGTCATATGACGTGGAAAAGGCAACGAGATGGTTGTTCGGCGCCGGCCTTCTGGGGATATTGCTCTGCGGTTTCCTCGCCTTCCTATTCAAGACGCAGTCCTTCCAGGCACGCTGGCTTCTGCCATCGTATGTCCCCGTCAGCGTCGCCATGTTTATCTGGAGCATGGAAAAGGCCAGGCCGCGCTCGGAAACGGCCATCCTTCTGGTGTCGGCTGCGATCGCCGCGCTGACACTCACCGGCATGGCAGCCAACAGGCTGAGCGGGACAACGGGTAATGCACTGGACATGGAACATCTCGCGAGGATCATCGAACAGGCATCCCCGGCGGCTCACGACATCACGCTTCTGGGGAGCAACTATTTTTATACGGGAAACCTCGCGCGGATCCGCCCCCACTGGCGCGTGAAGCCTCCGCTTGAATCGGCAGAACCCAATGTTTCAGGCACGCTTGTCATGATGAATGTCGGAAATGATCCAGAGGCGAGATCGCTTCTCTCCTCGCTGGGCATTTCTGAACTGATAGAGCGGCATGCCATACAGTTTCATGCGGCGGGAATACCCTATCGCGCCCCTGCGCAGCCACCGCGCGAGGTCACTTTCGCGACGATGGAAACAACATGGGAAAGATGAAGGAAGCGGAAGAATTTTCGCCGGGGCTTACGGGCCGAGGCCGCGGCGGATTGCAAATCCTAATTCACAGGATAGCTATTCATAGCAGAAGCGCATTTAGCACCTCGCTCATGCCCCGCTTGCTGCGCAAAGGAAGCGACCGGCCCAAAGCCGCTGTTCACCGTTTCTCCGGATGCCGCAGCGCTGCGCGCCGAACCGGCCGTTCGCTGCGGTCGCGAGATCGAGGCAGCTTCGAACTCACACTTTGCGGGACAGAACGGTCATCCACCCTTCTCGTTACTCGGGATCATCTGGGCCATGTCGATACCGGGAGGGTGGGCTGCCAGTGGAGCGCCGGAACATGGCCGTGAAAGACGCTGAGCTGTCGTAGCCGAGGTCGAAGGCGATGCGGGTGACCGTCTGACCTTCGGCAAGGTGGCTGATCGCCGCCAGGACGCAGGCGCGGGTTCGCCATTCGACGAAGCTGAGGCCGATCGCGGTCCGGAAGGCACGGGTGAATGTCCGCCGGCTCACGTTCAGGGCGACGCACCACTCGTCCAGCTTGGCATGAGCATCCGGGGCGGCACTGAATGCCTGGCAGAGGTCGCGCATAGGCCCCGCCTCGGGAAGGGGTAACGAAAGAGGCAGGATCGGACGGCTCGCGATCTCGACGAGGACCAATTTCTCCAACATTTTGCGCTTTTGCGTCGCCTCCGCCGCGCCGCCGGCGATCTCGTCGAGAAGCGCTCTCGGAAGCGGGCTGACCGAGAGGACGGCGCAATTCCGCGGCATCTGAAGAGGCAAGTCGGGCCTGAGATAGAGGCTTCGCATGTGAACCTCTCCGACCATGTCGACCTCGTGCAGCACCTGGGCGGGAATCCACAACGCGCTGTCCGGCGGCATCATCCAACGTCCCGCAGTGCCAGTGACGACGACGGTCCCCGTCAGCCCGTACAGCAGTTGAGAGCGGTCGTGCCGATGCGGCTCCAAATGGCTGCCGGCCGGATATCGGCGCCCGAGGCCAATGATGTCTTCTGTACCGACGGAATTCAACATAATGGCCCAGTCTCGATAGAATCTGTCCCGGTATCGATATCAGAGTGAGGCCGGAAGGAGAAACATGAGCGGACACAAAATAGAGTTGAAAGCAAAGAATGTCCGATCAGGCCGCGAGATATCTATCGCCACGGGCACGGCAGCTGCCCTTGCTTGCCGTGTCCACGTCCCATTTTCTAAACGATCTGCTCCAGGCGCTTCTGATCGCAAGCTACCCATTGATCCACACGGACCTTGCCTTGGACTTTTCCCAGCTCGGCCTTCTGACCCTTGTCTACCAGTTCACGGCGTCGGTTTTTCAGCCGCTGGTCGGTGCCTTCACCGACCGCCATGCGCCGCGCTGGAGCCTCATGCTGGGCATGAGCCTGAGCGGGTCGGGCATCTTCACACTCGGAATGGCGGACAGCTATGCATGGCTGCTGATCGCCAGCGTGCTCCTTGGCTTCGGCTCGGCCATCTTCCACCCCGAAGCCGCCCGGCTGGCCCGTCGCTGGGCGCGGGAGAAGCTCGGCTGGGGGCAGTCGCTCTTCCAGCTTGGCGGAAGCCTGGGGTCGATGGCAGGTCCCTTGGTGACGGCCTTGGTCGTGCTGCCCAATGGACAGGGCTCGATCGCCTGGTTTTCGGCGCTTGCGGCCGTGGGCGTGCTTTTGGCGGTGTTTCTGTGGAGCGCCGACGCCTCGCCTTCCGAGACGGGTAACATGGCGCCCGTGACGACCATCGCGCAAACGGCTCCGATGTCGGAGGCCGCGCCGACGGGGCAGTTGGGCGTCTTGTTCGCGCTTGTCTGCGCGAAATACGTCTACCTCGCCTGTTTCGGAAGCTACCTCGTCTTCTACCTCGAGACGGAATTCGACGTTCCGGTCGCATCCGGCCTCGTCGTGCTCTTCTGCTTCCACGCGGCCACGGCGGGCGGAGGCCTGATCGGGGGGACCGTCAGCGACCGGATCGGCACGCGCCGGGTGATCGCGTTCTCGTTCTGGGGCGCGGTGCCCTTTGCTTTGGCCTTCCCGCACCTGGGTCTTTTCCCCGCCGTGGCAGCGGCCATCTTGGCGTCTGCGATCATCGCCTCGGCCTTCCCGGCCATCGTGGTGCATGCCCAGGGATTGGCGCCGTCGCGCATCGGCGTGGTTTCGGGATTGTTCTACGGCACGGCCTTCGGGGTCGGCGGGTTGGCATCGGCCGCCTTCGGCTGGCTAGCGGATGTCACGAGCATCGCCACGACCTTCGACATGACTGCGTGGTGTCCACTGGTCGGGCTGATCGCGCTCCGGCTTCGCGAAAACCGCCCGGAACGGAGCGAAGCTTGACGTCCGCTGGCCCGCGATCGGTTCGAATGGACTCGGAGCGGACATGCGGCAGCGCGGCGGCAGGAGATAGCCGCCTAGAAGGTCCCGCAGTCGCTCCCGGCCCTGAGCCGACCTTGGTGCCAGGCGCGTCGGGTGACCGGTGTCAGCCCATAGCGGACGGTGACCGGGGGAGCGCGACTTACAAAGGTTCATGACCAGTAAATGACGAGAGCTGCGAGGGCGATGGCCGAAAGGAAGACCTTTGGACATCGTTCATATCGGGCCGGAACGCGCTTCCAGTCCTTGAGGCGGACGAACATGATCTCGATGCGGTTGCGCCACTTGTAGTTTGCCTCACGCGTCTCCATGGCGTGAACCTGATGCGCCTTCCAAAACGATCTCTGGTCGCCACATTGTCGATGTCCATTTCCTGCGCACCGCTGCCGTTCGTCCAGGACGCAGCGAATGTCGGCTTCCCGCCCTTCCCGGCAGCACGAGCGTAAGCCGCCCCCCGTCCCTCACCTCCCCACCAGCGCCGCACGCCGCACGAGACCGCCTGATTACGTGGATGGAGGACCAAAACGATTGACCGCCGGATCGCTCCGCCGTGTCATCCACCAGATCATGATGGCCGTCACGACAAGGCAAAAGGCGAAAGTGGCGACACCAATTGTGCGCAAGGTCTGGACAGCCTCTGGATTGCTCGTATCTGGCACCATTATCGCCGCAGTGACTGCAATCACCAGCAGGCCCAGAAACGTGCCAAGCGCCCAGACCATCACCAGATAGCCCGGACGCCCGCTGTCATGCATCCGCCGCCAGCTCACAGCCAGCGTGGGCAGAAAGGTTGCGAGCGAAAACACCTGCGTAAGCAGCTGCGCCAGGCGTGCCTGGCGGAAAAGAAGCATGACGATCACATTCAGCGCCACCATGACGAGCAAGATGAACAGGGTATACCACCAATATTCGGAGCGGGACGCCCGGCCTCCGAAAGCTGCGTATTTGCGAAAACACTGCGTGATCGCATCCGGAAAAGTCATTTGGAGGTATCCCTCGATCTGTCATCGTCGGACCCATCGCTGATGTCCGGATCGCTGTAATCGTTCGGGTCGTAGCTCTCGGGATCATACCCCTCCTCGCCCTCGGCAATTCCGGTGACGTGGGTGGTCCCGGTCTCCTCGTTGTAAACGAGGCCATAGGTCGCGCGGCCTTCGGATTTGTAGCGTCGGATCTCGTGAACGGCCGCATAGACAAAGGCCAGTGCGAAGGGACACAGGATGAGGAAAGCGATTACCTGAGCTTCCATGAAGATGCTCCTTTTTAGTCTGCAAGCGCGCTGCCGGGACAGTCCGTCGGGACATGGCGCGCGGCGTAGACAGCAGGTGGTTCATTGCGCTCCTATGTCAATTTTGCTGCGTTCACCCCCTTCCAGCACCTCGACTGGCAGCAACCGCTGAAGCTCGCTGCGAATTCGCCTCGTCTCAATTCGCACTCGGTAGTCCAGATCAAAGCCCGGACAATGCGGCGCAAGAGCTTCGCGGTATGCGCCGCTTGCCGTCTGAAACTCGCCCGTTGCCATGGGATGAGCGGGATCGCCCACCTCAAACTCCTGTGCCGTTTGCGCTACGTCGACCAGATCATCGACGCGCGGCCTCGCCCACCCCCTCGAGCTTCGCATTGGCACAGAGCCGCCCTGCCCGCTCGGCTGCAGCGGCGCGGGCGAACTGCGCCTCGGTCAGCGGCGGAGCTCCCTGCCATCCCGGACACGGTGAGAGATCCAGGAGCGAGAGGGCCGGCTCATGGCCACAGCCGGCGAGCAGCGTCAGACAGAAAATCAGATAAAGGCGCATCGCCGCCCTCCATGGTGTCGAGATAGGTGTCGAGCTGCGCAGCCTCACCGCGGAGCTGCTCGAGGACGCGGTCGGTCTTGCGCCGGATCCGCGCCGCCTCCTCATAGCCTGCGATCGCGGCCTCGGCCGCCTCCAGCCTGGCCTCGAGCGCCTTGGCCCGCGTGGCCTGCGCCCACCCCCACAGACCGAGCAGCGCGGCCGCCAGCGCCGCGGCGAGCGCCAGGCGCACCGCCCACCGCCCGCCGATCATTCCACCCCCGCCAGACAGATCTGCTGCGCTTCCTTGCGGCGGTTGAACAACCCCTGCACGAAGCGCCCGCCGCTCTTGTTCCATTGCGGGAGGATGTTGCAGAAGTCGCGCCAGCGGCCGTCGCGCAACGCGGCGTTGGTGTTGCGCGCCGCCCGGATCGTGCCCAGGCCTGCGTTGTATTCCAGATCCACCGCCATCGCCTGCACCTCGACGGGTGCGGTCTGGAGCTTCGGATAGGCCCTGATCATCCGGGCATATCCCTCCGCAATGCGCGTCTCGTGCATCTCCATGCACTCCGGCAGGGTGTAGGTGCGCATCTCGACCCCGGTCTGTCCGGTGCAGACCGTCCAGATCTTCGCGAAGCGGTCCCAGTAGGGCGTGAGCACCGTGCCCTCCCATTTCATGCCAAAGGGCACGGCGATCGCGAAGACGGCGGCGGCCGTGACGCCGGCGACGCCGCGCTTGCCGATGGCGCCGCTCTCGTCGCGGTGGAAGGCGGCGGTGCGGCCGCGCAGCCATTCGCGGCCCTTGATCAGCAGCGTGACCAGGGCAATCGCCGCGCCGATCGTGGGGATCACGATCAGGTTCAGGAAATTGGCGTACTGGTCGGGCGACGGCGCCACCAGCGGCCAGGCGATCGACCCTCCGGAGATCGCCAGGGAGGCCTTGGTCGATGCGATTTGTTCAAGCTTGCTCATTGTGTCCTCGAGTCATGGAAAAAGCCGCCCCGGAGGGCGGCTCTCAGTTGCAGGTGAATGATTTGGAGAGGGCCGGTTACCCCATCTGCCCGAAGCGGGCGGGCGGGGTGACGGTGACGGTGCCGCCCTCCCCGTCCTCGACCTCGTAGGGCGCGCGGGAATAGACGCTGTCATAGAGCGCGGAGGCCTCGGGATCGGCGGCGAGGTCGGCGTAGACCTGATCCTGCACGCCCGGCGCGTAGGGCCTCCGGGCGAGCACGGTGATCTGCGGGCAGGCGACCAGCTCGGCGAGCTGACCCGCGGTCACGCGCACATAGGACAGGCCGAGATCGCCGGAGATATGCGTCGGCGTCCGGGCGATCCCGGCGACGACCTCCGGCACGGCGATCTCGCCCGCCTCGTCGCGCGCGAGCAGGTCCGGCCGGTGATCGCGATACCAGGCGCCGGCATCGTCGAGCGAGGCGATGTAGAGGATTGCGTCGATCATGTTCATGCGGTGATCTCCCCAAGCATGGTGTCGCCGATATCGCGCGGCCAGAGCGCGAATTGCGCGATGCGCAGCACGCCGGACGTGGAGAAGCGGAGCGCGCCGCCAATCAGATTTGGCAGGTCGCTTTCGTTTGCCTCGGTCAGGACCGTGCCATTGACGGCGCCGTTGATGAGGCTCCGACCATGCCGGGACGCCATCGCAAAACGCCGGCCACGACCGGGTCCATACAGATCTGGTACCGACGCCACGACCGGGGCAGCCCCACCATTCGAAATCTGCCGCACACCGAGCTGTCCGGTGGCGCTCCCGAGCGTGGACAGGCGGTGCAGCAGTGAATTTGTGGCCGATGTCTCCCATCGGAACATGGTC
This sequence comes from Celeribacter indicus, assembly GCF_000819565.1. Lineage (NCBI taxonomy): Bacteria > Pseudomonadati > Pseudomonadota > Alphaproteobacteria > Rhodobacterales > Roseobacteraceae > Celeribacter > Celeribacter indicus. Next base: position 1,293,011 of record NZ_CP004393.1, on the reverse strand, counting down.
ATCTCATAGAGGCTGTCAGTGTCCGCGTAGGACATGTCTCCTCGCAAATACAGCGAGACCGCCTCGGGCATGATCCCGAACGGGAAGGCCGAGGCCCGGATGATCAGATCATCCGCGGCACGCGTGACCGGCGCGCCGGTGGTCGGGATGTAGGAGGTCGCAAGCCGACCGGCCTCGATCTGCGCCCCCCATACTGCGATGGATTTCACGCCTGCGCCCTCGGCCACCCGCTCCCACAGGCCGACGACTGTGGGCGAAGCCGCAGAGGACACATTTCGAACCGTGATCCACACTCGATAGACGCCACGGCCAACCCGCTCGACGCCAGTCGAGAGTTGTTCGTAAATATCGGTCGGAGCAGAGGAGACAGACACAACGTCCCCCTCGATTTTGATATGTGCCTGTGCCCGATACGATGAGGACAGTCCCACATAAAACGTGAACTCTCCGTCCATGTCGTCAGATTGCCCGGCGTCGATGAATATGGATCCCGTCGCTGTCGCCCCAGGGGCGACGCTCATGGCATTCCCGAATGTCCGCTGGGCAAAGGTGCCGTCCGTGGTCACCACGGTCCATTTCTCGCCTGCCATGGGCGCGTCCGCACCATAGGCGAGCTGGATTCCCGAGGAGACGGTCCATCTCTCGGCGATCCGCCCGCTGTTTACCTCGAAATTCGTCGCGCTCGGCTCGATGAGCACGCCCCGCGCCGCGCCCGTCACCGGGTCATGGTCGAACCGCGGCACACCCACCGCCGCCGTCCTCAGCACGCCCTCCGCGTCGTAATACGTCGCCGTGCTCGCGCGCGAGAACTGGAACAGATCCCCGAACCGCACCGCGCGCTTCAGCCCCGCCCGATCCCCGACCGCATAGGCCCCGCGCCCGAAGTCCGCGAGGATCTCCGCGCCCTCGAGGGCGGGCCGCACCGCGAGCGTGCGGGCGAGCGCGAAGGCGCCATCCGCCTGCACCTGCGCGGCCGACACCGCCGGCGCGGTGGGATAGCGCGCCAGCTCGCTCGCCACCGACCCTGCGTCATGGCGGTAGAGGCCGATGTAATCCACATCCGCCCCGGCGGCATGGAATGCCTGCCCCTGCGCGGTCGCCGCGAGGCCTGCGGAAATCGCCGCCGCGAGCGTGGCCTCGGCAAAGGCGCCGGTGCTCGCCGCGGCGATCTGCGCCGTGGCGGCCGCGCCCTCCGACACGGCCGCGGCATCCTCCGCCCGGTCGGCGTCCTGTCCGGCGTCGACGGTAAGAGCCGCCGCAGCCTCGGCCGCTGCGCGTGCCGCAAGCACCTGGGCGAGCACGTCCGGCGCCGTCGGCGGCGCGGCGGGCTGCTGGAGCAGCGCCTCGAGCCGCACCGGGCCGGGACCCGAGAGCGCGATCTGGCCGAGGTCCGTGCGCACCTTGCGCCCGGTGAACGGCTCATGCTCCACCGCCACGGAATAGACGACGCCGCGCGTGCCCGCCGTGGTGGAGAACAGCCCGACCGAGAAATCCCCATTGCTCAGAAGCGGCACGACGATGGAGCCGGGAATAACGACCGCCTGACCGTCCTCGATGTCCCAGGCGGACAGCGTGAAGATGATGTTGCCGTTTTTGGGACGGGTGTCGTTGGGCAGCACAGCCGGGCCCACGACAGTGGTTTTGGTGATCGCCATTGATATCTCCCGAGGCGCATAAAAGGAAACGCCGCCCGGAGGCGGCAGCATTGGATGTAAAGACGGTGTGGCGCGCTACCTCGCGCGAATGATGAGCATGCGCGCGACGTTGCGCGGACGGGTTTCCTCGCCGCCTGTTTCGGATGTGGTGACGGTCGACCCTCCGCCGGAGTTGAGATCAAAGCGGTCGGTCGTGCCGCCATCCGTGTTTCGCTGCCAGCTGCGCACCGTCAGATCATGCGTGTGCGCTCCGAGCGCCTCCGCCTGAGATGAGCCGAGCGCGCGCCCCGCATCCACCCCCCGGCCGTGATCCCAGACCCGCAGGAACTCGGCGCGGGCATCCGGAAGGGTGAATGTGGTGCTGCCGTCGCCGGGGCCGAACATCGCCGGATCGTCCCCCGTGGGATCGAACATCCCGCTCGCCTGCGCATGCGCCCAGAGCCGCGGATAGAGCGCGCGCTCATGGGCGCCGCCGTTTTCCTCGAGGAACCCGTCCGGCAGGGTCGTGCCGGTCCAGAAGATCTCGCCGCCGATCGGAAGCATCGCGCCGCCCGCGATGGCCTCGAGCACGCTCGAGGCGCCATCGAGCGCGGTGGCGAGCTCGACCGAGAGCGCCGCCACCTCGGGCGCGAAGTTCGCCACCAGCCAGGACATCAGTTCGCGTGCGCGCAGATCGAAGGAGGCGGGATCATCGCTCGATGGAAACTGCCCGCCATAAGGCGTGATCTCGGTGAAGCTCATCAGGACAGACCTTTCGTCGTAAAGCTGAACAGGTAATCGTCGGGGCTGTCCTCGACCCAGTCGATGGTGCCGAGGATGCCGAAGTGAATGGTGGACGGAATCGCGAACGCACCGACCGTGACCACGAGCGAGCCCGCCAGCTCGCTCATGCGCGGCTCGATCGACTCGAACTCCGCGCGATCGGCGGCAACCACATAGCTCATCTCCGATCGCGTCGGACGCTGCACCCAGATGGTGCGCCCGAAGTCGTTGACCTCGTAGCGCGAGGCGGTCACCGCGCGCCCGGAGGATTGCGGCTGCGCCTCTCCGACATAGAAGGACCTGCCAAGGAACACCTCGCCCAGCCGGATGCCGCCGCCCTCGAGGGTGAGATCGGCGCGGCGCGCCGAGACCGGCAGCCCGTCGAAGGCGATCTTGTTGCGCCGCGGTGCCGGCGTGACCGTGAACCAGTCCCACCAGCTCGAGACGACACGCCCGCCGAGAACGGCGGTGCGCACGCCCACGAGCCGGTCCGCCGCATCGTACAGCCGCAGCGACAGCCGCGCGGCACGGACCCCGAAGAGCGCGAACATGTCGAACTCCTCGGTGACACGCACCGACAGCGCAAGCGCGCCGTCCGCCACGGTCGGACGCGCGATCACCCCGTCAAAGCAGCGATAGGCGTTGGAATATTCCACCTCGAGCCAGTCCGCCGAGAGTTTCGTCGGATCCACCGTCAGCGGATCGATCCCGAGATTGTCCTCGACCATGCTCTGAAACACCCGGTGCCCGCGCAGGACCTGCGCCCCGAGCCCGTAGGAGGTCTCCGCCTCCCACGGCGGCGCATCGTCCTCGGGCAGGGAGACGGAGACCCTGTCGAGATCAATCCCGAGCGGTTCACAGACAAGCATCAGAAGTCCCTTTCTCTGGGATAGCCGCTCTCGTCCCAGTCCTTGAAGATCCCCACCATGGTTTGCAGGAGCTGCACCGCCGCCCCGTCCTCGCCGCCAAGAGAAGTCCGGCCGGGCTGGGTCGTGCCCGCAGTCTGTGCGGCTTCGGTGACGCGACCGTATCCGCGCATGTCCGCGACCTGGGCGAGCCGGGCCTCGAATTCATCGACGAACCAGCCGCCCGAGGTGTCGAAGCTCTGGTCGAGCCCGGCCTTGACGGAGGCGAAGGCATCCGACACGCCCAGAAGGGCGGCATAGGCCTCCCGCCCGCTTTCCGTCATCAGATCCAGCGACATCACGAGCTCGCGGAAGCCCTTGAGCGTCCCCGGCACCGCCAGCCCGAGATCGTCGAACACCGACTGCACCTGATCGGTGACCATCTCGAAGCGCTCAGCTGCGCTGAAATACGTCGCAACGAAGCTGTCGACCGAGGAGGCCAGCCCGGACGGCCCCCCAACGAGATCGGCCACCGCCCCGGCGGCCACGGCCATCTCCTCGAACGTGCCGCGGAACCCCTGCCCCGCCAGCTCGAGCACCCCCTTGACCTGGGCAAAGGTCGCCGCGACCTCGAGGCCGACCCCGCCGATGGCCTCCGAGATCGCATCGCCATAGCCCGCGAACGCCTCCGCGACCTTCTGCTCGATCTCGTCTTCGGAGAGACCTTTCGTCGAGATCTTGCCGAAGCTGTAGCGGAAGCCTTCGATGAAGCCGTCCTCGACGGCGACGCCGGCGGCCTTGTAGGCCGCAGCGACCGCCTTTTGCACCGCTTCCGCCTGCTCCGTCAGCGCGGCATTGGTCTCCTCATCGAAGGCCTTGAGCTTGGTGCTGGTGGAGGATTTCAGGCCCCACCAGCTTTTCTTCTTCCAGGTCTCATAGGTGCCGCCGGCGAGCGCGTCGCCGGTCCAGCTGAACTCGAGCCCGGCCCCGGTGAGCTTCTTGGAGCTGAAGCCCTTGACGAGACCGACGAGAGCCGTGGCCGCGCCGACCAGCGGCATGGCCGCCGAGAGCGCGCCGCCGATGCCCGTGGCGAGTGCGAGCTATGCGGGAATTTGGGTGATGGTGTGATTTGAAGTGCGGCGTATTGTGGCGGGTGTTGAAGCCGGCCAGAACCTCACGAGGAGCAATACGCCTATGAAGAACGATACAACGATCCTGCCCTTTCGCCAATCGGAATCGATAGCGGATCCATTGACAGAAATTGCACGGGAAGGTGCGCGCCGGATGCTGGCGGAGGCGCTGAAAGCCGAAGCTGATGCGTTTGTCGCCAGTTTTGCCGCTGAGCACTTGGAGGATGGCCGCCAGCGGATTGTGCGGCATGGATTTGGCCCTGAACGGAAGATTCAGACGGGGATCGGTGCTCTGGATGTCCAGCGGCCCAAGGTGCGCGACCGGATGGCGTCCTGTGATGGGGCAGAAAAAATCCGCTTTACCTCGAACATTCTGCCGAAATGGGCGCGCCGCTCGATCAGCTTGGACGCGCTGCTGCCTGTTCTTTATCTGAAGGGCATATCGACGGGCGATTTCCAGGACGCGCTGTCGGCCATCATGGGGCCGGATGCACCCAACCTCTCGCCAAGCGTCATCTCGCGTCTGACTGCCGGATGGCAGGTTCAATATGATGCCTGGGCACGGCGGGATCTGTCTGCCCGCCACTATGTCTACATCTGGGCGGACGGCGTCTATCTTCAGGCGCGGATGGAGGAAAATGCCGAATGCATGCTGGTGATCATCGGCGCGACACCGGAGGGCAAGAAAGAGCTGATCGGCTTTCAGGTCGGCCTGCGGGAGAGCGCGCAGAGCTGGCATGAGTTGCTGACCGACATCAAAGGCCGCGGGCTGTCCGTCGCACCGGAAATTGCGGTTGGGGATGGAGCCATGGGGTTCTGGAACGCACTGGACAAAACGTTTCCAGGCACAAAGCACCAACGGTGTTGGGTGCATAAGGTAAAGAACGTCCAGAACTGTTTTCCCAAGCAGATGGCCCTGGCGGTCAAGTCAGATCTGGACGACATCCAGCACGCCGGAACGCGCGCAGAAGCCGATGCTGCGTTGGCAGTTTTCTCCGAAAAGTATGGCGTCAAATACCCAAAAGGTGTTGCCTGCCTGACAAAGGACGAAGAGGCGATGCTTGCATTCTTCGACTTCCCAGCTGAGCATTGGGGCCATCTGCGCACCTCGAACCCGATTGAAAGCGTGTTCGCCACTGTTCGGCACCGAACGGTGAGGACCAAAGGGGCGCTGTCACAAAAGACCGCAAAACTGATGGTCTTCACCCTCATTCAGGCAGCATCGAAAAAATGGCTGCGCCTCAAGGGCAGAAATCAGTTGCCAAAGGTTATCGAAGGAATCAAGTTCACAGACGGTATCGAACACACAAACGATACCGAAAACCGCGCCGCCTGATGATGCGCGTCACCCAAATTCAAGCATAGCTCGGCGAGTGCGCCGAGCGAGCTGACCGAGGAGAGCCCCGAGAGCGCCGTGGTCATCCCGCCCCAGGCGCCCGAGAGGCTCGCGCCGATCGAGGCAAAGCCGCCGCCGGTGAAGGCATCCCTGAGCGTCGAGGCAAAGATATCGCTCGCCCCGCCGACATAGTCGTTCCACACACCGCGCACGCCGCTTGCGACATTGCCTCCGGCCAGCGCGTGCGCAAGATTGTCGCCCATCCTGTCGAAGGTCTGCCGGCCGATCTCCGCGATCGTGTCCGCAAGCCGTTCTGCCACCGGGATCGCCTCGGCGAGACCGGAGGCGATTTTCCCGCCCGCAGACCCGCCGGCCGATCCGGCATCATTCAATACGTCCTCGAGGTCCTTTGTGACCTCGGTGGTCTCCTTCACGGCCAGCGCACCGGCTTCGCCCAGATCCTCCTCGACGGTTTCGGCCACCTCGCCCACAGTGGTGTTGAGCCGCTCGAGCGTGGCGAGGGGGGATTTGGCCACCGCAATCAGCGCATCCGCCGCGAGGTCGGCATTGGCGGCCAGCGTGCCCGCATTCGCGGCCGCATTCTCGAGCCCCGAGGCCCAGCTCGCAGCCCCCAGCGCGTCCAGCCGCAGATCGGATCCGACCTTTTCGGCCACGGCGTTGAACGCGGGCGCGATCGTTCCGACGAACTCCGCCCATTTCTGCGCGAGATAGGCGACGCCCTGGGCCCAGATCGCCTTGACCTTTCCGACGATCGCCTCGAACCGCGCGCCAAAGCCCGCAGCCAGCATGCCGATCCGCTCCCATACCTCGCCCGAGAGATCGGAGAGAAACACCATCGTCTTGCCGAAGCCGCCGAGCTGGCGGATCACGGCCGTGGTCTTGCGGCCGAGCTCGACGAGCTTGATCACCGGCAGCGCCACCAGAAAGTTGAGCCGCCCGAAGATCCCTTCTGCGCCGGACCAGCTCTCGACGAGCCGGTCCCAGTTCAGCGCCACATAGGCCACCCCGCCGGCGAGCGCGGTGAAGCCCGCCACCGCCAGCCCGATCGGCGAGGCGATCACGCCCACGGCCGCGACCAGCGCGCCGAAGCCCAGGGCGAGCGGTCCGACAGCTGCGGCGAGCGCGCCGCCGGTGACGATCGCCTTCTGCATTTCCGGATCAAGAGCCTGAAAGCGAACCGCCAGATCCTCGACATGCGTCGCGATCTGCGCGACCACCGGCAGAACCACGTCGCCGACCTTCTCCGTCGCATCGCCGATGGCCATGCCCGCCGCCTTGATCTGACCGGCAGGCAGGTTGCGCAGCGCTTCGGCCTGTCCGGCATATTGGCGGTTGAGCTCGTCGAGGATGAGCGCCTGTGCTCCGGCGACATCCCCGGCCTCCGCCATCGCCTTGATCTGCGCTTTCTGCTGTTCGGTGACCCCAAGATGACGGGTTCACGTTGTGAGGCCTTCGAAACCGCGGATCGCGAAGCCGAGACTGCACTGGAAGTGGAGCGGCAAGGCATGGGATCCATACCACCGGGTCACTTGGGCAGACGGCGGCAAGCGCCGGGAGAGAACCGTCAAGCTCAATTGGCAAGGGGATGCGCAAGAACTCGACCGCCTTTATTGGGCCTGCGAAGCAGGGCGCCATGAGAAGCAACAGGTGGAGCCAAGATACTCCTGGAATGCGCTCGTGAAGGCTTGGCGCACGGATCCGCGCGTTCAGGGGAAACTGTCGAGGGGAACAAAGCTGTTCTATCGCAAAACGATGGACCATATTCTGGAAAAGAACGGCGACAAGGACGTGCGCCGCACCACGCGCGCCGCGGTCCGGGCGGCGCACGATAAGCTGTCTGGAACGCCTCGCCAGGCTGATAAATATCTCCAGACAATCCGTCGCCTCTGGAACTACGCAAAAAATGACCTTGATTGGCCACTGGACGACAATCCCGCCGCAAAGATCGGGCTTTTCGGCCGGCAACGGGAATACGAGCCTTGGCCTGAATGGATGGTCAGCAAGCTCTCGACCGCTCCGCGGAATGTCCAAACGACCGCCGAGCTGATCCTCGGCACAGGTCAGAGACCGGGCGCGGCAATCGCGATGAAATGGGCGCAGGTCGACGGCGACTGGATGGACGTATACGACGAGAAGGGCGACGAGATGTTCACCGTCTACTGTCCAGTGCCGCTGCGAGCGTACCTTGAGACCGTGACGAAATCGGGCGCCCATATCCTCGCAAGGAATTTGACCGAACCCCTGACTTATGACGGCATCGCGTCGGCGTTCCAGAAATGGCGCAAGAGCCTGGGCGAAGACGCAAAAAAATACAGCCTCCACGGGCTCCGAAAACTGGCGATCGTGCGGCTTGCCGAGGCAGGCTGTACCGACGCGCAAATTCAGGCGGTAACGAACCAGAGTCCCGAAATGGTAGCCTACTATCGGAGGCGCGCGAGCCGGAAGATTTTGTCGAAAGCTGCGCATAGGAATGAGTAGAGTGGGAGTAACAAGTGGGCGCAGTAGCAAATTATGGCAGCGTCGGCACCAAACAGATTTCAGAAAATGTTTACTTGTCAATGTGGTGCCCGCGGCCGGACTCGAACCGGCACGGCATAAGCCTAGGGATTTTAAGTCCCCTGTGTCTACCATTCCACCACGCGGGCATGCGCCGGTGGGCGGGACCATACTCAGCGCACCCGCCGAGTTAAAGGGGGATTCCTGCCGCGCGGGCTTGACCTTAGCGGGGCTTTCGTCAGAAATGCCTCATGTTCCCGATCCGCGACCACAACCCCTCGAGACGGCCGGCCCTGATCACCTATGCGCTGATCGCGGTGAATGTCGCGGTCTTCCTCGCGGTGCTGCCGAGCTATGGCGACGAGCGGGCGCTGCTTCCGATCTATGCGGAATTCTCGCTGATCCCGGCGCGGATTTCCGCAGGGGACGGGTTCTATACCTTCTTCACCTCCATGTTCATGCATGGCGGTCTCCTGCACCTCCTCGGCAACATGCTGTTCCTGTGGATCTTCGGCGACAATCTCGAGGACGAGTTCGGGCATCTGCGCTACCTCGGCTTCTACCTGCTCTGCGGGCTCGCCGCAGGGCTCGCGCAATATCTCGCCGCGCCCTTCGCGCGTGTCCCGATGGTCGGCGCCTCGGGCGCGATCGCGGGGGTGATGGGCGGCTATCTCCTGCTGTTCCCGCGGGCGCGGGTCGACGTGCTCTTCATCTTCATCATCTTCTTCAAGGTGATCCCCCTGCCCGCCTGGGTGATGCTCGGCGTCTGGTTCGCCTTTCAGCTCCTCGGCGGCGTCGAGGCCGACCTCGAGGCCGGCGGGGTCGCCTATCTCGCGCATCTCGGCGGGTTCGTGGCGGGCGTGGCGCTGAGCCTGCCGGTCTGGCGGCGCCTCGGCGGACGCGGCTTCTGGCGCCGGTCCCGCGGGCGGCCGCCGCATCCGCAGGCGCGCTATCGCTTCACCGAAACCTCGGTCCCGGCGGTGCGCCGCAGGCGCTAGGACGATCGGCGCGCGGCGGAGGGGACGCGCTCAGTCGCTCGTCGCGACCTCGATCTTCTCGATTTCCGAATTCACCCGAAAGGCGAAGGCTGCCGACCCCTGCCAGACGAGCGCGAGCACCATGATCGCAACCCCGACCATGGCGGAGACGAGCACAACCCAGTCCACCGTCACCGCCCCGTCCTCGCGGGCCGCGAAGCGGCGGCCAGACCTTGCAGCACTGTTCATCTCAATCCCCATCGTTCCTCCGAGAGTCGCCGTCCATTCTCCGCAGGGAAAATGTTGGAAATACGGCGAGATCAAGGGATTGTGATGAGATCTCAGGCGGAGCGGATGATCCCGGCGAAGCGTTCGAACAGCGCCTCGTTGCCGCAGACGATCTCCCCCGCCTCGAGCGGGTTTTCCTCGGGGCGGATGCCTTCGACGAAACCGCCGGCCTCGCGCACGATCAGAAGGCCCGCCGCCATATCCCAGGCGTTCAGCCGGCGTTCCCAGTAGCCGTCGTAACGTCCGGCGGCGACATAGGCGAGGTCGAGCGCGGCGGAGCCCCAGCGGCGCACGCCGGCGGTGGCGGGCAGGAGCCGGGCGAGGTCGCGCAGCGTCTCCGGCAGGTCGCCGCGCCCGCCGAAGGGCAGGCCGGTGGCAAAGACCGCCTCGATCATCTTCGTGCGGCCGGAGACACGGATCCGGCCGTCGTTCATCCACGCGCCCGCGCCCTTCTCCGCCCAGAACAGTTCCCCCTTGGCCGGATCGAAGACGACGCCGGAGACGACCTCGCCCCTGTGCTCGAGCGCGATGGAGACCGACCAGTGCGGCAGGCCGTGCAGGAAGTTGGTGGTGCCGTCGAGCGGGTCGACGATCCAGCGCCGGGTCGGGTCCTTGCCCTCGACGGGCTTGCTTTCCTCGCCCACCCAGCCGTAGTTCGGCCGCGCCTCCATGAGGATCTCGCGGATGATCTCCTCGGCACGGATATCGGCGCGCGACACGAAATCGCCGGCCCCTTTCGAGGAGACCTGAAGGTTCTCGACCTCGCGGAAGTCCTTGACGAGCGAGCGGCCGGCGGCGCGCGCGGCCTTGATCATCACGTTGAGGTTGGCACTGCCTTGCATGGTCCGGTCTCCGGGGTGGCGATGGGATGGGATGTTCAGGGGGCGCGTATACGACGCGAGGGCGGGCTTGTGAAGCGCCTTGATGGCGGGAAATCGCCCGATGCCGCGGCGGACGACGGTTTTCTTTGCCAGGATCGCGGAAAAGGCGCAGGCTCGTCGGCACGGACAGCCACGAGGAGGACGCGCGATGAGTTACGTTCAGGGGTTTCTGGTGCCGGTGCGCAATGCCGACAAGGAGGCCTATATCGCCTCCGCCCGAAAGGCATGGCCCATCTTCAGGGAGTACGGCGCGAGCGCCTGTTACGAATGCTGGGGCGACGAGGTGCCCGAGGGGGAGGTGACCTCCTTTCCGATGGCGGTGAAGCTCGAGGAGGACGAGACGGTGGTGTTCTCCTGGATCCTGTGGCCCGACAAGACGAGCTGCGACTCCTGTGTGGCGAGCATGGAGAGCGACGAGCGCTGGACGGAGATGGGCGAGATGCCCTTCGACGGCAAGCGCATGATCTACGGCGGCTTTTCCCCGGTCTTCGAAGGGAGCTGACGCTGCCCGGCTCAGCCGCGCTGGAACTTCACCGCCTCGCTCTTCGCGATACGGATCACATGCGCCATGTACGGTTTCGTCGCGTCCGCCTCGCGCACGGCCGCATACATGCGGCGTGTCCGCCCCGTGGCGGTGAGCGGGCGGACGGCGTAATCGGGATGGGTGCGGATGTCGCGCATGACCCAGTCGGGCAGCACGGCGATCCCGCGCCCGGCGGCGACGAGCATCAGGATCACGTCGGTCAGCTCCACCTGACGCTGGGCGGCGGGTTCGATGCCCGCGGGCGTGAGGAGTTCCTTGAACACGTCCAGCCGGGCGCGGTCCACCGGATAGGTGATGAGGGTCTGCTCCGCGAAATCCGCGGCCTCGACAAAGGGTTTCGCGGCGAGCGGCGATTTCGCCGACATGATGCACATCGGCGCATAATCGAAAAGCGGCACGAAGATGACGCCGGGGATGTCTTCGGGATCCGAGGAGATCACCAGGTCGACCGCCTCGCGCTCGAGCGCGGGCAGCGCGCCGAAGGCGAGGCGCAGGCGGATGTCCACATCCACCTCGGGCCAGGCCTTGCGGAACTGGTGGAGCACCGGGAAGAGCCAGTCGAAACAGGCATGGCATTCCATCGCGATATGCAGGCGCCCCTGCGTGCCCTCCTCGATCCCGCGGAATTCGGCCTCGAGCGCCTCTATCTTCGGCAGCACGTCCTCGGCGAGCGCGAGCAGCTTCATCCCCGCCGCCGACAGTTTCAGCGGCTTGGAGCGGCGCACGAAAAGCTCTACCCCGGCCTGGTCCTCCAGCCCCTTCACCTGATGGGAGAGCGCCGATTGCGTGATGTTGAGCCGGTCGGCGGCACGCGCGAGACCGCCCTCCTCATGGATGGCCTTGATCGTGCGCAGATGGCGAAATTCCAGGTGCATTTGAGCAGCACTCATGTTGATCTTGAGAATTATGAATTTGTCTCACAGGCCGAGGTCTGACACAAGGGCCGCCAGACCAGAGGAAAGACCATATGACCCGCGCCCCCGCCATCTCCTTCGAATTCTTCCCGCCGAAGAACATCCAGGCCTGTTTCAGCCTGTTCGAAACGGTCGAGGCGCTTCAGGGGCTCGACCCGTCCTTCGTCTCCGTGACCTATGGCGCGGGCGGCACGACGCGGGAGCTGACCCATGACGCGGTGGCGCTGCTCAACAAGGAATATGGCTGGAACGTCGCCGCGCATCTGACCTGCGTGAATGCGACGAAGGAAGAGACGCTTGCCATCGCCAGGAGCTACAAGGCCGTCGGCGTCAACGAGATCGTCGCCCTGCGGGGCGATCCGCCGAAGGGACAGGGCCGGTTCACGCCCGCGCCGGGCGGCTTCGCCAATTCCGCGGAGCTGGTCGAGGCGCTGGCCGGAACCGGCGATTTCCGCATCCGCGTCGGCGCCTATCCCGATCCGCACCCGGACGCCACCGGCCCCGACAGCGACATCACCTGGCTCAGGCGCAAGTTCGAGGCAGGGGCGGATTCGGCGATCACCCAGTTCTTCTTCGATCCCGACACCTACTTCCGCTTCCGCGACCGCTGCGCCAAGGCGGGGATCACCGGCACGATCATTCCCGGCATCCTGCCGATCACGAGCTGGACGGGGGTGCAGAAATTCGCCGCCTCCTGCGGCACCCCCCTGCCCGACCGCTATGCCACGGCCTTCGAGGCCGCGCAGAGCGCCGTGGACCGCGAGGCGCTGTCGGTCGATCTGTGCACCGAACTCTGCGAGACGCTGATCGCCGGCGGGGTGGGCGATCTGCATTTCTACACGCTGAACCGGCCGACTCTGACGAAGGCGGTCTGCGCCCGCCTCGGCGTCACCGGCTGAGGCCCCGAGGGGGTCAGGCTTTCAAAGCAGGGTGAAGGATCTCGGAAGGATCCGTTCCCACCAGCCGCCGGTGGCGCAGGAGGAAGAACTTTCCCCAGCCCCGGTTCTGGCCGATCGAGGGCGCGTGCGGATCGACGAGGTAACGCATCCGCCAGTCCGGCGGCAGCGGCAGGCCCGCCGCCTCCGCCTTGTCGAGCATCCACACGAGCGTCGTGTTCGACAGCCGCCGCTCCGGGCTGTAGCCCGACAGCATCCCGCCCACGTCGCCATGGGTGCCGGGAAACCACATTTGCACGAGCTTTTGCTGCGGCAGGTCCGGGTTGCTTTCGAACAGGACCGGGAGATAGGCGTCACGGCTCTCGTGATAGGCCAGCGCGTGATAGACGGCCTTGACGTTCCGGGCGGGCATGAAGTTGTGGAACTCATGGAACACGCTCGAATAGCGCCAGACGACGGGCATGTGCAGGCCGACGGCGGCGACCGTGTCCCAGACGCCGAGGAATTCGATCGGCACCTTATCATGGCAATGCGCCGCGGCAAAGGCGCGGGCAGCGCGGGAGGAGGGGTTCACCTGATAATGGCGAAACGCGGTGCGGATGTTGCGCTCCGTCGCGGCCTCCGGCCGCAGCAGGCCGACGAGGTCGATGAAGCCCGACAGCGACCGCACCGCATAGGCGCCGCGCGAATAGCCGAAGAGATAGATCCTGTCGCCGGGCCGGTAGCGCGAGGCGAGCGCACCATAGATCCGCTGGATCAGGTTGTTGAGGCCGCGCCCCTCGATCACCGCCATCGTGTCCTGCCAGCCGCGCCACTGGATCCCGGCCTCGTAGCGCACAAGCATGTTCGCCCCCTGCGCCGCCTCCGCGCAGAGCTTGTAGGCCAGCCCGGCATTGGTCTCGTAACCGGGAAGGAGCGAGGAGAGCGTGCCGTCGAGGATGATCACATGGGTGAGCGGACCGCGCGTGTGATGCCCGCCGGAGGTGCGGACCTTCTGCCGGAATTTGAACAAGAGGCCCAGTTGCCCGAAAATCCCGTTTCGCTCCGCCATGATGCGCGCCTGACCGTTTCGTTAAAACTCTGAGCCCAAATAAAAAGACCCCTCGCCGCGACAGTAACGGCGAGGGGTTCCGAGTCAAACGGGTGACGTCAGATCAGCGGTGCGATTGGACAGTCTCGACCGTGATCTGGCCGAAGCCGTTGAACTTGGTGGCGGTCGCGACGGAATAGGCGCCGAGGCCGTAGAAGATGACGTGGTCCTCCTCCTCCATCTCCGCCGGGAAGGCCAGTTCGGAGGGGAGCTTGTCGAGGCTGTCGCAGGTCGGGCCGAAGACGGTGCGGAACACCGGCTCGCCGCCGCGCGCCACGCCATGCGGGCCGAAGACGCCGATACGGTCGATCACGCCGACGAGGTGCAGCTCCGACAGGCCGCCATAGACGCCGTCGTTGAGGAAGACATGGGCGTCGTCGCGGATCGCCTTGACGCGGGTCGCGAGCGAGTAGCTTTCGGCCACGAGGCCGCGGCCCGGCTCGCAGACGAGCGCGGGCACGTCCTCGCCGAAGGCTTCGCGCGCGACGCGGCCGATCAGGTCGAAGGTCGTCTCGAGCTGCGGCGCGATGTCGCTCAGCCGGTGCGAGGGGAAGCCGCCGCCGACATTGAGGCGGGCGAGTTTCACACCGGCATCGCGGGCGATCCCGGCAGCGGCGCGGATGTATTTGTCCCAGGCATGCGGGTCGGTGCATTGCGTGCCCGGATGGAAGGTGAGCGAGGGCGTGAAGCCGAGCTGGGAGGCGAGCGTCAGGAGTTCGACGGCCTTCTCCACGGTCGCGCCGAATTTCGCGCCGAAGTTATAGGCGGCGCCTTCCACCGGCAGCTTGAAGCGCACGGAGATCTCCACACCGTCGGCGGGCACGAGTTCGCCGAGCTTCACGAGTTCGGAATGGCTGTCGACCGAATAGGATCTCACGCCGAGCTTCACCGCATGGAGGATCTCCGTGCGGGAGCGCACAGGGTTGTTGTAATGCATGGCCGCGCCGGGCGCGATGCGGGCGATCGTGTCCATCTCGACGGGCGAGGCGACGTCGAAGCCGCGGATGCCGGCGGCGACGAGGTTGGCGAGCACTTCCTCATCCGGGTTGGATTTCACCGCATAGGTGACAAGTCCCGGAAACCCCTTGATGAACCGGCGCGCGGTCGCTTGCAGGATGGCGGGGGAGAAGAACAGCACCGGGTGGTCGGGTGCATGATTGCGCAGGTATTCGCCGGGCGTCGCCCAGATCGTCTTCGAGAGCCCCATTGGTCTGTCCTTTACCAACAAGGCGCAGCCACATCTTGCCCGGGAATTGTCCGGTTGGGATTGCGCTTACGCGGTTATCCGAACCAGGCCAGGTGCGTTCGCGCCGGTGATCTCGTGCGTCGGCGGGCGCCCTGTGTTCCTGTTGTTTGTATGCGCTATATGCGTGTTGAAATGACCGAATGAAACGGTAAATTCATACAGAATGCTGGTCATTTCGACAACAGCACCATACAAATTGACGATGAAATTTGATCAAACCGCCGGACATGGCGGCATGGGCGGAAAATCCGCGTTTCGGAGGGTCCACGATGGACGATCTCGACCAGAAAATCCTGACGGCGCTGGCAGCCGATTCATCGACCTCGGTCTCCCGTCTGGCGCGGCGGTTCAAGGTCGCGCGCTCCACCGTGCAGGCACGGCTCGAGAGGATGGAGACGAACGGCACCATCGCCGGATACACGATCAAGCTCGGCGACGTGGCGCTCGCGCGGCGCATCCGCGCGACGGTGCTGCTCCAGGTCGAACCGCGCAGCTCGGCCTCCGTGGTGACGAAGCTGAAGGCAATCCCGGAGGTCGAGATGGTCGCCACCTCGACGGGGCGCGTGGACCTGATCGCGCAGATCGCCTGCGAGACGACGGAGGAGATCGACACGACGCTCGACCGGATCGGGGCGATCACGGGGGTGCAGGATCTGGAGAGCCTCATCCATCTCGCGACGAAATTCGACCGCGCGATCTGACGGGGCGGCAAGGCCGCGCGCGGGCTCCGCGCCGGGATCGCCAAAGAGGCCGCCCGCGCCGCGCGGCGGCTTTCACCCTTCCCCTCACAGGTCTGGCGCGATAAGTAGGCCGGGACCGAAATATCCGAGCGGGTGAGACGATCATGGCCATGGAAAAGACTTTCGACGCGCAGGCCGCCGAGGCACGCATCTATGAGGCCTGGGAAGAGGCCGGTGCCTTCAGGGCGGGCGCGGGCAGGACGCGCGACGAGACCTTCACCATCATGATCCCGCCGCCCAACGTGACCGGCGCGCTGCATGTCGGCCATGCCTTCAACAACACCATCCAGGATATCCTCGTGCGCTGGCACCGGATGCGCGGGTTCGACACGCTCTGGCAACCGGGTCAGGACCACGCGGGGATCGCCACGCAGCTCATGGTCGAGAAGGAGCTCGCGAAGACGCAGCAACCCTCCCGCACCGAGCTCGGCCGCGAGGCCTTTCTCGAGAAGGTCTGGGAGTGGAAGGGCAGATACGGCTCCACGATCGTCAACCAGCTCAAGCGCCTCGGCTCCTCCTGCGACTGGTCGCGCAACGCCTTCACCATGTCCGGCGCGCCGGGCGCCCCCGCCGGCGAGGAGGGCAATTTCCACGACGCGGTGATCAAGGTCTTCGTCGACATGTACGACAAGGGGCTGATCTATCGCGGCAAGCGGCTCGTGAACTGGGACCCGCATTTCGAGACGGCGATTTCGGACCTCGAAGTCGAGAACCTCGAAGTCGCGGGCCATATGTGGCATTTCAAATACCCGCTCGCCGGCGGCGAGACCTATACCTATGTCGAGAAGGACGAGGAGGGGAACGTCCTGTTCTCCGAGGAGCGCGACTATATCTCCATCGCCACGACCCGGCCGGAGACCATGCTCGGCGACGGCGCGGTGGCGGTCCACCCGGACGACGCGCGCTATGCCCCCATCGTCGGCAAGCTCTGCGAGATTCCGGTGGGCCCGAAGCAACACCGCCGGTTGATCCCGATCATCACCGACGACTATCCCGATCCGGACTTCGGCTCCGGCGCGGTGAAGATCACCGGCGCGCATGATTTCAACGACTATCAGGTGGCGAAACGCGCGGGCCTGCCGCTCTACCGGCTGATGGACACGCAGGCGCGGATGCGCGAGGACGGGCTGTCCTACGAGGACAGCGCGATCCTTGCCGCCGAGATCCTCGCGGGCAAGCCCTTCACCGAGGCGGAAGTCGACACGATCAACCTCGTGCCCGACCAGTTGCGCGGTCTCGACCGCTACGAGGCGCGCGACCGCATCGTCGAGCAGATCAACGCCGAGGGCCTCGCCGTCACGCAGCCGCAGACGGTGAAGGACGAGGACGGCACCGAGGAAACGCTCGCGATCCCCTATGTGGAAAACAAACCGATCATGCAGCCCTTCGGCGACCGTTCGAAGGTGGTGATCGAGCCGATGCTCACCGATCAGTGGTACGTGGACGCCGAAAGGATCGTCGGCAAGGCGCTCGACGCCGTGCGCGACGGGCGCACGAAGATCATGCCCGAGAGCGGCGAGAAGACCTATTTCCACTGGCTCGAGAATATCGAACCCTGGTGCATCTCCCGCCAGCTCTGGTGGGGGCATCAGATCCCGGTCTGGTACGGGCTCGATCTCGGCGCGCCGAATTTCCGCGACGACGAGGGCGACGGGGCGCTGGACGAGGTGGAGATCATGCGCCTCCTGACCGAGGGCGGGATGCTGCATCTCGGCGACGTCTATCACTGCGCACCGGATTTCGAGGCGGTGAAGGAGAAGTTCTTCGTCGAGATCGACGACGTCCCGACCCCGCTCAACCACGCCCGCGTGATCGAGGTCGCGGACCGGGACGAGGCCTATGACCGCTTCGCCGCGAGCCTTGCTGAATACAATCTCACGCAGGACCCGACAAAGCTCGTCTACCCGGTCTGGCGCGATCCCGACGTGCTCGATACCTGGTTCTCCTCCGGCCTCTGGCCCATCGGCACGCTCGGCTGGCCGAACTGGGACGAAAGCACGAAGAAGTATTTCCCGACCGACGTGCTCGTGACCGGATTCGACATCCTGTTCTTCTGGGTCGCCCGGATGATGATGATGCAGCTCGCCGTGGTCGACGAGGTGCCGTTCAGGACCGTCTACCTGCACCAGCTCGTCCGCGACGAGAAGGGCAAGAAGATGTCGAAGACGACCGGCAACGTCATCGACCCGCTCGAGATCATCGACGAATACGGCGCCGATGCGCTGCGCTTCACCAATGCCGCGATGGCCTCCATCGGCGGGGTGCTGAAACTGTCGGTGGACCGGATCAAGGGCTATCGCAACTTCGGCACGAAGATCTGGAACGCCGCGCGCTTTGCGGAGATGAACGAGGTCTTCGAAAGCTACACGCCGGGCGTCGTGCCGACCCCGACGGCGACGGTCAACAAGTGGATCGTCGGAGAGACCGTGAAGGTGCTGCGCGAGGTCGACACCGCCTTTGCCGACTACCGCTTCAACGACGCGGCCAATGCCCTTTATGCCTTTGTCTGGGGCAAGCTCTGCGACTGGTATGTGGAACTGTCGAAACCGCTCCTCTACGACGGGGATGCGGCGACGAAGGCGGAGACGCGGCAGACGATGGGCTGGGTGCTCGACCAGGCGCTCGCCATGCTGCATCCGATCATGCCCTTCATCACCGAGGAGCTGTGGGGCACCGTCCATGGCGCGCGCCCGATGCTCGCCGTGTCGCCCTGGCCCGAGCTGTCGGACGAGCTGATCGACGCGGAGGCCGACCGGGAAATGAACTGGGTCATCGACCTCGTCGAGGCGATCCGCTCCTCCCGCGCCGAAGTGCATGTGCCGGCGGGGCTGAAGATCCCGATGGTGCAGGTCGACCTCGACGCCGCGGGGCGCAGGGCCTTTGCCAACAGCGAGGCGCTGATCCTGAAGCTCGCGCGGCTCGACGGCGTGACCGAGGGACCGATGCCCAAGGGCGCGATTACGATCTCCGTGCCGGGGGGCACCTTCGCCCTGCCGCTCGAAGGGGTGATCGACATCGCGGAGGAGAAGGCCCGGCTCGAAAAGACGCTCGGCAAGCTCGAAAAGGAGCTCGGCGGGCTGCGCGGCCGGCTGAACAACCCGAATTTCGTGGCCTCCGCACCCGAGGAGGTCGTCGAGGAGGCGCGCGAGACCCTCGCCGCCCGCGAAGAGGAGGAGGCGAAGATCCGCTCCGCCCTCGCCCGCCTCGCCGATCTCGGCTGAGCCGATCCGAAGACATGAAGACCCGCCGCCGCGCGGGTCTTTTCCGATCCACAGACCCGGAAAACCGTTGCGCATGAGCGATCCCCGTCAGACCCCGCTGGTCCGGTCCCTGCCCTCGACCGTGCCCTTCGTCGCCCCCGAACGCCTCGAGGCCGAGCGCGGCGTGACCTTCGACGCCCGGCTCGGCGCGAACGAACTGCCCTTTGGCCCCTCGCCGAAGGCGCGCGCGGCGATGGCGGAGGCGGTGGAGGATATCTGGAAATACGGCGTCGCGGACATGCCCGCGCTGCGCGGGGCGATCGCCGCACGGCACGGGATCGCGCCGGAGGCGGTGACCGTGGGCGAGGGCATCGACGGGCTGCTCGGCACGCTGGTGCGGCTCTATGTGGCCGAGGGCGATGCGGTGGTGACCTCCGACGGATCCTATCCGACCTTCAACTACCATGTCGCGGGCGTGGGCGGGGTGCTGCACAAGGTGCCCTATCGCGGCGATTTCGAGGATCCCGAGGCGCTGGTCGCGAGGGCAGCGGAGGTCGGGGCGAAGCTCGTCTACCTGTCCAATCCGAACAATCCCATGGGCAGCGTCCATGATGCCGCGGCGGTGCAGGCGATGATCGACAGCGTGCCCGAGGGCTGTCTCATGGTGCTCGACGAGGCCTATACCGAATTCGCGCCCGCATCCAGCCGCCCGGAGATCGACACGACCGACCGGCGCGTGATCCGGTTCCGCACCTTCTCAAAGGCTTACGGGATGGCAGGCGCGCGCATCGCCTATGGGATTGCGCACCCGGAGATCGCCGGGAGCTTCGACAAGATCCGCAACCATTTCGGCGTGAACCGCATCGCCCAGGCCGGGGCGCTGGCCGCGCTCGGGGACGAGCCCTGGCTTGCCGACGTCGTGGAGCAGGTCGCGCGGGGGCGGGACCGGATTGCACGGATCGCACAACAGAACGGGCTGACGCCCCTGCCCTCCGCAACCAATTTCGTCACCGTGGATTGCGGCCGGGACGGAGACCATGCCCGTGCGCTTCTGGCGGCGCTGACCGCGCGCGGGGTCTTCGTGCGGATGCCGGGCGTCGCCCCGCTCGACCGCTGCATCCGCATCTCGGTCGGGACGGAGGCGGAGCTCGACGTTCTGGCCGAGCGCCTGCCCCTCGCGCTCCGCGACCTCGGGGCGGGTTAGGCGCAGCAGCTCGCGGGGGCGGCCACAGGCACCGTCTCCCCGGCCGCGGCCGTCGCGAGGAACTGCGCCGCCGCCACCGACCCGCCCGTCCGATGCGGAATGTCGAGCGCGGCAAAGGCGGTTTCCATCGCCCCGACGATGCCCAGCACCATATGCGCGTTCACATGGCCCATATGGCCGATGCGGAAATAACCGTCCGCCTCCGCCGATCCCATCTCGCCGAAGCCGAGCGAGATACCGAGCGTGATGCCGAGGTGCCCGGTCAGCCAGTCGCGCAGCCGCGTGCCGTCATTGCCGCCGAGCGACAGCGTCGTGACCGCATTGGAGCGATGCGCGGGATCGGCGATGTTGAAGGAAAGCCGCCCCTCCTGCCCCCAGGTGTCGATGGCGGCCCAATAGGCGCCCGCAAGCGTGGCGTGGCGCGACCAGACGTTTTCGAGCCCCTCCTCGAGGATCATCGTCACAGCCTGGCGCAGCCCGTAGAGGTGATGGGTCGGGGGTGTGCCGTCGAAGAACTGATAGAGCTGCTCCGCCCTGGCGCGCATGGTCCAGTCCCAATAGGGCGTGCGCATGTTTGCGGTTTCGCCCGCCGCCCGCGCCTTTTCCGAGAACCATACGAAGCCCATGCCCGGCGGCGTCATCAGCCCCTTCTGCGAAGCGGTGAGCATCACGTCGACGCCCCAGGCATCCATCTCGAACCGGTCGCAGCCGAGGGAGGCGATGCAATCCACCGCGAAGACCGCCGGGTGGCCCGCCGCGTCGATGGCGCGGCGCATCGCGGCGATGTCGTTGCGCACCGAGGTCGCGGTGTCGACATGGACGCCCAGCACCGCGCGGATTTCGTGGCCGGTGTCGGCGCGCAGCGCCTCCTCGAGCCGCGCGGCGTCGACCGGCGCGCGGGTGCCGAAGTCGATCACCTCGACCTGCGCGCCCAGCGCCTGTGCCACGCCGGCCCAGCCATGGCCGAAATTGCCGGTGACGCAGACGAGCACCCTGTCGCCGCGCGAGATCATGTTGGTGAGCGACGCTTCCCAGAGCCCGTGGCCGTTGGTGATATACATCGCGAGGTTGCCCGTCGTGCCGGCGATGCGGTTCAGGTCGGGGACGAGGCTGTGCGTCAGATCGAGCAATTCGCCGGTATAGATGTTCGGCGCCGGGCGGTGCATTGCCTGAAGGACCGGATCGGGGATCACGGAGGGGCCGGGAATGGCGAGATAATGGCGGCCGTTGGCGAGCGTCATGGGAAGTCCTCGATCTGTCGCGATCTTCAACCGGTACTCCCGCGCCCCGCGCCGGTCAATGCCGCCCCGGCGTCATATTGCGATGCGCGGCCCCGGCAAGCCGCTCGGGCACGGGGGCTCCGGCGGGGTCCGCCCGGCTTGCTGGGCACGCCAAAGCGCGATAAAGAGGCCCGATGACAGCGAGAAGATGTCCATGTTCGGAGCGTTGAAAAGAAAGTTGAGTACCCTCAAGCGCATCAGTTTCGGGGACGACCTTTCGACGCCACGCGACCGGCGCCGGGCGATCTGGCATGCGCATCTGTTCGATCACGCCTTTCTGCGCACGATCTGGAGCAATCTCTACGAGATCGCACCGGGTGTCTGGCGGTCGAACCAACCGTCGCCCGGACGTATCGCGCGCTATGAAAAGATGGGGATCAAGACCATCCTGTCGCTCCGGGGCGACAGCAATGTCTCGTTCAACCTGCTGGAACGCCAGGCCTGCGAAGCGCATGGGATCAAGCTGGTCACGTCCCGCAAGACCGGGGCCCGCACGGCGAGGCGGGGCGAAGACTACGTTCATCTCATCGACCTGATGGACACGCTGGAAAAACCGTTTCTCATTCATTGCAAATCCGGCGCGGATCGGACGGGAATGGCCTCTGCCCTCTATCTCCTGCATTCCGAAGCGGCGAGCATCCAGGATGCGAAAAAGATGCTTTCCCCCAGATTCATGCATTTCAGATCCCTGGACAGCGGCGTTCTGGACTACATCCTCGACAGCTATGAACAGGATCTGAAAACCTATGGGCCGATCCCGATCCGGGACTGGTTCCTGACCCGCTACGACCGGGAAAAGGCGCAACAGTTCAAACAGGCCCGCACCACGTCATGACCAGACCTCCCCACGGCTTCGAGCAGGACATCCCGGAGAAATCCTCGGCAACGCTGATCCTCTGGCTGTGGCGGGACTACCTGCGCCGCCATCTCGGCCTCGTCCTCATCGCCGTCCTGTTCATGTCCATCGAAGGGTCGATGCTCGGCCTGCTGTCCTATCTGATCAAGCCGATGTTCGACAGGGTGCTGGTCGCGGGGCAATCGGATGCCGTCCTCTGGGTGGCGCTGTCGGTTTTCGGCGTGTTCACCCTGCGTGCGCTCGCCTCGTTCGGGCAGCGTGTGATCATGGCGCATATCAGCCAGAAAGTCGCCGCCTCGCTTCAGGGCAGTCTCGTCGCGCATATGCTGACACTCGATGGCAAATTCTTTCAGGACAATTCCCCCGGCACGCTGATCGAGCGCACCCGCGGCGACAGCAGCGCCGCCGCAACCGTCTGGGGCACGGTGCTCTCGGTGGTGGCGCGCGATGCGATCTCGCTCGTGTCGCTTCTGGCGGTGGCGGTTTCCGTCGACTGGCGCTGGACCCTCGTCGCGGTGGCCGGTGCACCGCTTCTGGCCGTACCGCTCGTCCTGTTGCAGAACCTCGTGCGGCGCACCACGCGCGTCGCCCGGAGCGCCTCCGCGCGGGTCTCCACCCGGCTCGACGAGATTTTCCACGGCGCAACCACGATCAAGCTCGCAGGCACGGAAAAACGTGAAGCCGGGCGGTTCAGGTCCGAGATGGCGGACATGCTCCACGCCCAGATCAAGGCGGCGGCGGGACAGGCGGCCATTCCCGCGCTGATCGACATCGTGGCCGGTCTCGGCTTTTTCGGCGTGCTGCTTTACGGGGGACATCAGATCATCGAGGGCACGAAGACCGTCGGTGAATTCATGTCCTTCTTCACCGCGATGGCGCTGGTGTTCGAACCGCTGCGGCGTCTGGGCAACGTGTCCGGCATCTGGCAGGCGGCGCGCGCCTCGCTCGATCGCATCTATGCGATTTTCGCGGAACGGCCGCAGATCACCACCCCGGCCAAACCTGTCCCTCTGCCTGTCCCGCCCAGCCAGGCCGATATCCGGTTTGAGGCGGTTGACTTCGCCTATGCCGACAGCCCGGTGTTGCGTGGCACCAATTTCACCGCAGAGGCCGGCAAGACGACAGCGCTTGTCGGCGCCTCCGGGGCGGGCAAATCCACGGTGTTCAACCTGATGACCCGATTGGCCGATCCGGTGAAGGGCAAGATCACCATCGGTGGCGTGGCCACGACTGCGCTCGATCTGGCCGGTCTGCGCGGGCTCTATTCCGTGGTGTCACAGGACGCGCTGCTGTTCGACGAAAGCCTGCGTGACAACATCCTGATGGGTGCGGAAGCGGATGAGGCCACGCTTCAGGCCGCCCTGAAGGCCGCCCATGTCGCAGATTTCGCAGGCCAGCTCGACCACGGCCTCGACACCCCCGTCGGCCCGCGCGGATCGGGCCTGTCGGGCGGCCAGCGGCAACGCGTCGCCATCGCCCGCGCCGTGCTGCGCAATCGCCCGATCCTGTTGCTGGACGAGGCGACCTCCGCACTCGATGCGCAATCGGAAAAGATCGTGCAGGAGGCGCTTGAAACGCTCTCTGAGGGTCGCACCACCCTGGTGATCGCGCACCGGCTTTCGACCATCAAGAATGCCGACAAGATCGTTGTGATGGACAAGGGCCGCGTGGTCGACGAGGGCACGCATGAGGAGCTTCTGGCCCGTGGCGGCCTCTATGCCGATCTCTACCGGCTCCAGTATTCCGACGGGCGGACGGTCACGGACGGCGGCAGGCGCGGGAAGGCGACTGCGGGTCCGCGCCGGGACGGAACCGCAGAAGACGCAGAAGGTTCCGCGCTCCTTGCCGCAACCAGCCGCGCTGTCGGTAGCGTGCTGGGTCTGTTCGGACGCACAAGGCGCTGAGTACGATCCGCCCTGCAAGCCGCCGGGCGAGATCCACGTCCTCCATCAGCGGCAGGTCGCGATAGCCGCCGGCCTCCTCGTAGAGCTCGCGCGAGATCAGGAGCGCCTGGTCGCCATAGGGCAGGTCGAAGAGCCTGGTGCGCAGGTTGGCCCAGCCGGCGGTGAGGCGCGGCCAGACCCCCTCCGCCTCGCGGAAGCCGAGCGAGAAGACGAGCGCGCGGTCGTGGCGATGCGCGAGGTGGCGGATCGCCTCCTCCGCCCATCCCTCCGGCAGCCAGCTGTCCCCGTGCAGGAACAGGAGCCAGTCGCCCTGCGCCGCCTCCGCCCCGCGCCGCAGCTGGCCGCCCCGCCCCGCCGGGCCGGTCACGAGCTCGGCACCGACGAAATCCGCCATCTCCGCCACCCCGTCGCCGGATCCCCCGTCGCTCAGGATCAGTTCGCGCACGAGACCGGCGTCGAGCCCCTCCATGAGCGTGAGCAGCGTCGCCCGGAGCTTCGGGGTGACATCGAGGGTCGGAATGACGACGGAGATGGGCGCACGCATGGGGTTTCGGAGGTTTTGACCGGGTTGTGTTTTGAAGCGTCTGGCGCCTTCATATATGAAGCCGGTGAGGGCGCGAAGCCGGGCGCATGAAAATGGAGGGATCTGTGGCGGAAAGAACAATCATCGAGATCACCGGCGAGGACCGGATCAAGTTCCTCCAGGGCGTCATCACCAACGATGCCGCCCGGCTCGCCGACGGCCCCGTCTATGCCGCGATGCTCACGCCGCAGGGCAAGTTCGTCGTGGATTTCTTCCTCGTGCCGGAGGGAGACAAGATCCTGCTCGACGTCGCAGCGGAGGAGGCCGACGGGCTCCTGAAGCGGCTGACGCTCTACAAGCTGCGCTCCAGGGTCGGGCTGACGAAGACCGACCGCAAGGTCTCCCGCGGGATCTGGGAGCCCGGCGAAGGCGCCGTGGCCGATCCCCGCGCTCCGGAGATGGGCTGGCGGGCCTATGACGGGCGTCCCTCCCAGGACGTCGACTGGGACGCGATCCGGGTCGCCAACTGTATCCCGGAGACGGGGATCGAACTGACGCCCGACACCTACATCCTCGAGGCCGGATTCGAGCGGCTGCACGGCGTGGATTTCAGGAAGGGCTGCTATGTCGGACAGGAAGTCACGGCCCGGATGAAACACAAGACCGACCTGAGAAAGGGTCTCCGGACGGTCGGGATCGCCGGCGAGGCGCCCGTCGGCACGGAAATCGTGACGGAGGATGGCAAGCCGGCCGGGACGCTCTTTACCCGGTCGGGGGAAAAAGCCATCGCGTTTCTGCGGTTTGACCGCGCGCGCGGCGTGCTCCATGCTGGAGATGCCCGTATCACCGCCGGAGACTGACGGACCATGACTTCACCCTGCATCATCTGCGTCGCCATCACCGGCTCCCTGCCGACGAAGGCGGACAATCCCGCCGTGCCGATCACCGTCGCGGAACAGATCGAAAGCACGCAGGAGGCTTTCGAGGCCGGTGCGACGATCGCCCATTGCCATGTCCGCGACGACGAGGGCAGACCGAGCTCCGATCCGGAGCGGTTCGCGCGGCTGATGGAGGGGATCGAGAGCCATTGCCCCGGCATGATCGTGCAACTGTCGACCGGCGGCCGGTCGGGTGCCGGACGGACCCGCGGCGGCATGCTGCCGCTTCGCCCCGACATGGCCTCGCTCTCGGTCGGCTCGAACAATTTCCCCACGCGGGTCTACGAGAATCCACCCGACCTCGTGACATGGCTCGCCTCGGAAATGCGCAGCTACGGCATCAGGCCGGAGATCGAGGCCTTCGACCTGTCGCATATCTATCAGGCGAAGGCGATGGCAGACCGGGGCGAACTGAGCTCGCCGCCCTATGTCCAGTTCGTCATGGGCGTGCAGAACGCGATGCCCGCCGACAAGCGGGTTTTCGACATCTATGTGGACACGGTGAAACACCTGTTCGGCCCCGACGCGCCCTGGTGCGCCGCCGGGATCGGCCGGCATCAGGCCGAGCTCAACCATTGGGCCGCCGAAGCGGGTGGACACCTGCGCACCGGGCTCGAGGACAATATCCGCCTCGACCGCACCACCCTCGCGCCGTCGAACGCCGCGCTGGTGAGACGCGCCGCCGAAATCGTCGCGCAATACGACCGTCCCATCGCCACCCCCGCCGAGGCCCGCGCGCTCCTCGGCCTTCGTCCCGCATGACGGAGGATCGGCTGAGGCAGGATCTGCGCGCCCTCGGGATCGAGGCCCAGAGCCTGCGCCCCCTCGAGGGCGGCGACCTGTCTGCGGTGGTCCTGTTCGAGACGTCCGATGCGCCTCCCTGCGTCGCCAAGTCCGGTCCCCATGCCGGCACCGAGGCGCGGATGCTGCGGGCCCTCGCGGCGGCGGGCGCCCCCGTGCCGCGGGTGCGCGCGATCAGCGAAACGCTCTTCGTGATGGATTACCTGCCGAAGGCCCCGTCCTCCGACACGGGCTGGCGCGATCTCGGCCACGCCCTGCGGCGGCTCCATGCCCTGCCGGCCACCAACAACGGCTGGCCGGAGGACTATGCCTTCGGCACGGTCTGGCTGTCCAATGCCCCCGCGCCGGACTGGCCCGGTTTCTGGGCCGAACGGCGGCTCCTGCCCTTCGCCCCCGAGTTTCCCGATCTCGCCGACAGGCTGGAGGCGCTGGCGCAGAGGCTGCCGGAACTCCTGCCGAAAGCGGCGACGGGCCTGCTGCATGGCGATCTCTGGACGGGAAATGTCCATTTCTCGACCGGCGGCGCCTATTTCATCGACCCGGCCTGCTATCGCGGCCATGGCGAGGTCGACCTCGCGATGCTGCACCTCTTCGGCACACCCCCCGCCGCCTTCTGGGACGGCTATGGCGAACCGGCGCCCGAGTGGCGCGCGCGCCTGCCCCTCTATCAGCTTTTCCCCGCGCTCGTGCACCTGCGGCTCTTCGGAGAGGGCTATCGCGGCCTGGTGGAACGCTGCCTCGACGCCTGCGCCTGAGCCCCGCGCAACGTCCCGCCCGCCCGGCAACGAAAAAGCCGCCCCGAAGGGCGGCCTGTCGCGCGGGGCGCCCGATGACGCGCCCCTCCTCGCCTCGCCGGCCCGTCCGGCTCAGGCGCGTTCGGCGTATTCCATCGTCTCGGTATTGACGATGATCTCCTCGTCCGTGCCGACAAAAGGCGGCACCATCACGCGCACGCCATTGTCGAGGATCGCCGGCTTGAAGGAATTCGCCGCGGTCTGGCCCTTCACGACCGGTTCGGTCTCCACGATCTTGCAGGTCACCTTCTGCGGCAGGGTCGCGTTCAGCGCCTCCGCGTCGTAGAATTCCACCAGGATGGTCATGCCGTCCTGGAGGAACGGGCGGCGTTCACCGAGGATATCGGCCTCGAGCTGCACCTGATCATAGGTGTCCGTGTCCATGAAGATGAGCTGCCCGGCATCCTCATAGAGGAACTGCATGTCCTTCTGCTCGAGACGCACGCGCTCGACCTTGTCGGCGGAGCGGAAGCGCTCGTTGAGCTTGCGCCCGTCGCGCAGGTTCTTGAGCTCGACCTGGGCAAAGGCCCCGCCCTTGCCGGGCTTCACATGGTCGACCTTCACGGCGGCCCAGAGGCCCCCGTCATGCTCCAGCACGTTGCCGGGGCGGATTTCGTTACCGTTGATCTTGGGCATCTGACTAAACCGTGACAATTGGTTGAAGTGGGATCGCGCCATCCTATATCTGCCCGGTCGCTGGCTGACAAGGCGCAGCGGGGCAGGCAAAGACAGGCGCAACGGGCAGAGAAGCCATTCAAAGGACGCATACGTGGTATGCGTCCATGGCGTATCCGAATCGCCATGGATTTGTCATAAGGGCCCGCACGCCAGGAAGACAAGAGCAAGAAAACAAGGATAAATCATGGCTGAATTCGTGGACGGTACCGCATTCAACTACGAGCAAGGCCAACGCGCCCGCAAACTTTTTGCGGCTGTCGTTCTCGCCGCGCTCGACGATGCGATCGCCGATGACAAGAAATACGGCAACGGACCCGAACAAATCGCACGCTGGGCCCGCTCCCGTGACGGGCGCGAGGTTCTGTCCTGCGCCGGGATCGATCCGTGCGAACGGGTCGTCTCCGGACTGATGGAATTCGTTTCCAAGGGCATCCGCACTTCCGTCGCGCTGTCGCGCGAGGAAAGCGAACGCCGCCATGCGCAGGAGGCGGCCGAGGCCGCCTAGGTCCCGCCCGCACCGGTTGTCGAGAAAGACGCGCCCCGCTGACCGCTGGCGCGTCTTTTCTTTTGCGGCGCCGGTTTTGTGGCATACTCGGGGGAAAGGAGCCTTGCCATGACCGGAAAGATCGACATCGCCGCCATCGTGCCGAAAGTCGGCACGCTCTATCCCCCGCCGCTCCACGAAGACACCCGCGCCCGCGTCAAGCGCGCGCTCGGGAACCAGGCCGGACTGACCCAGTTCGGCGTGAACCTGACCACCCTGCCGCCCGGAACCAGCTCCGCCCTGCCGCACTGGCACATGCGCGAGGACGAGTTCGTCTATGTCGTCTCCGGCCATCCGACACTGGTCGTCGGCGACAGCACGGAAAGCCTCTCCCCCGGCGACTGCGCCGGCTTTCCGGCGGGCGAGGAGACCGGCCATTGCCTGCGCAACGAGACCGAGGAGGACGTGGTCCTGCTCGAGATCGGCACGCGCGATCCCGGCGAGCGGGTGTTCTATCCCGGCCGCGACCTGATGGCGGAGACCTCGAGCGAGGCATTCTACCACCATCTCGACGGCACGCCCTACACCGACATCCGGCGCCGCGGCCCCGGCGAAGACTGAGTATTTCCGCAGCAAAGGAAACCGCTTCCTTCTCCTTTGCTGCTCAAATACTCATGTCCCGGACAGCAGGGAGGCGATTGGCGTGGCAAGGGCGATCATGATCCAGGGGACGGGCTCCAATGTGGGCAAGTCCATGCTCGTCGCCGGCCTCCTGCGCGCCTTCGCCCGGCGCGGGCTGAGGGTCGCGCCGTTCAAGCCGCAGAACATGTCCAACAACGCCGCCGTGACGGAGGACGGGGGAGAGATCGGACGCGCGCAGGCGCTTCAGGCGCGCGCGAGCGGGCTGCGCCCCCACAGCGACATGAACCCGGTGCTGCTGAAGCCCGAAAGCGACGCCGGCGCGCAGGTGATCGTCCAGGGCCGGCGGGCCGGGACGCTGAGGGCGCGCGATTACGGACAGGCGAAGGCGCGCCTGCTGCCGAAGGTTCTCGAGAGTTTCCACCGGCTTTCTGCGGCGGCCGATCTGGTGGTGGTCGAAGGCGCAGGAAGCCCGGCAGAGATCAACCTGCGCGCGGGCGACATCGCCAACATGGGCTTTGCCGAGGCGGCGGGCCTGCCGGTCGTGCTGGTGGGCGACATCGACCGCGGCGGCGTGATCGCGCAGATCGTGGGCACGCATGCCGTGCTGCCGCCACCGGACCGCGACCGGATCCGGGCCTTCGCGGTCAACAAGTTCCGCGGCGACATCGGCCTGTTCGCGGCGGGGGCGCAGGCCATCGCGGAGCGCACCGGCTGGACCGATCTCGGCACCCTGCCCTGGTTCGACCAGGCGCACAGGCTGCCGGCGGAAGACGTGCTCGACATCTCCTCGCGCGGCACGGGGGCGATCCGGATCGCGGTGCCGAAGCTCTCGCGCATCGCCAATTTCGACGATCTCGATCCGCTCGCCGCGGAGCCGGAGGTGCGGGTGGAGATCGTGGAGCCGGGCCGCGCCCTGCCCGGCGACGCCGATCTCGTGCTCCTGCCCGGCAGCAAGTCCACGATCGGAGATCTCGCCTTCCTGCGCGCGCAGGGCTGGGACATCGACCTGATGGCCCATGTCCGGCGCGGCGGGCATGTCCTGGGCATCTGCGGCGGCTACCAGATGCTCGGGCGCTGGATCGACGACCCCGACGGCATCGAGGGCCATGCCGGCCGGCACGCGGGGCTCGGCCTGCTCGACGTCACCACGGTGATGCAGGGCGACAAGCGGCTGGCCGAGGTGGAGGCGACCGATCGCGCCTCCGGGACAGCGGTGACGGCCTATGAGATCCATATCGGGCGCACCGAGGGGCCGGATTGCGCCCGCGCCTGGCTGACGGTCGAGGGACGGCCGGAGGGCGCCGGGAGTGCCGACGGGCGCGTGAGGGGCTGTTACCTGCACGGGCTCTTCGCCTCGGACACCTTCCGCGCCGCCTGGCTGGGGCAATTCGGATTAGCCCATGGCGTCACCGCCTTCGAGGACGGGGTCGATGCCGCGCTCGAGGCGCTTGCGGATCATGTCGAGGCGCATCTCGATCTCGAGACGCTCCTCGGCCTCGCCGCGGAGGTCTGACTATTCGAATTCCCGCAGGGTGAGCGCGCGCTGCACCTCCCGGCGCACGAGGCGCCGGAGGTTGCGGGTGATGCGGCGGCCGAGGTCGCCCTGGAGCTCCTCCCGGATCACCTGCGCCACGAGTTCGCGCAGCGCCTCTTCGTCCATCATGTCGTCCTCGGCATAGCCGGCGAGCGCCAGTTCCTCCTCGAGGCTCGGATCGGGATCGGGGGCGACCGCCTCCGCCGCGGCGGGGTCCTGCGGCCCCTCCTCCCGAAACGGCGGCAGATCGGCGGCGGCGGGACCGGCGGAGGCCACCCCCTCCTCGATCACCTCGGCATCGGCGATGTCGTCGAAAGGCTCTTTGGGAAAGGGCATGGAGAGCGGATCCTCCTGCAGGGCGCGGAAGCGGAGCACGCGGGCGCCGGCCTCGGTGAAGGCGCGCGGCATCTCGCGCGGGATTTCGGCCTCGAGATCCTCGGACCCGTCCGGCTCCCAGTCGTGGGGCTGTGCGCCGACGGCCGCCTCGAGCTCGGCGATACGCTGTTCGAGCGTGAGGCGGGCGGCATGCAGCGCGGCATCGGGCGCGGGCGTGTCGTCGAGCTTCGCCGCCCAGTCCTCCTCCGTGGCGGGCTGCGGCGCGGCGGGGGCCACCGGTTCCGGCCCGGCGGCGGCGGAAGGCTGCGGCGCCTCCTCCCTGTCGGGCAGGCGCACGGCCTGGTCGAGCGAAAGGACGAGCGGTCCGGATGTGTCCGGGACGTCGGATTCGGGATCGGCGGGGGAAAGATCCTGCCCCTCCGCCGGTCGGTGACCGGCTTCGGACGGGTCGGTTTCCGCCGCGCGCGCCGGTTCGGGATCTGCGACGCGGAAGGCGGGGGTGAGCACGAGCGCCGACGGCCTGTCCCGCGCGGCGGAGCGTTCGGGCGGACGGGCGGGCGCGGCATGCGTCTCCGCCACCAGCCGGCGGATCGAGGCCAGCACGTCCTCGGCGTCCATATTCGTCATCGGATCAGACATCCCGACTCCCTCACACACTCCCCTGATGGTAGCCAGCTTCGGGCTCACACACAACAGGTTGTCGATTCGGACGGAGAGATGCCCCTGTCCCGGACCGGTGGGCCGGGACAGGGGCGCTGTCTCATTCGCCGCGCAAGAGGCCCTCGAGCACGCGGTCGAGTTTCTCGCCCTGCGGGCTGACCCGGCGCAGGGGCGCATTCTTCACCGCATTGTAATAGGCGGAGGGGTCGTAGACCGGCACGTTCAGGTTGAGCTGTTCAACGGTCAGCAGACCGAGCGACTGGAGCACCGCATAGATCTGGGTCTCGCGCGCGATCCGCGCCTGGATCGCGGAGACCTGCGCATCGAGCAGGTCCTGTTCCGCGTCGAGCACGTCGAGCGTGGTCGAGGCGCCGAGATCCGCCTCCTCGCGCACACCCTCATAGGCGATCCGCTGCGCGCGGACATAGGCGTCGGACGCCTCCTCCGACGCGGCATAGACCGTCAGGAGCGCCCAGTTCGTGCGCACCGCCTGCTCCACCTCGCGCGAGGTCTGGAGCAGTTCCGCGCGCGAGGCGTCGCGATTGGCGATGGTTTCGCGCACGACCGAGGCAATCGTCCCGCCCTGGTAGATCGGGCCGGAGAGGCCGACGGAGAGCGAGGTCGTGCTGTCGTCGAAGTCGAAATCCTCCGGATCGTAACCGTGGCGCAGGGAACCTTCGAGCGTCGGGAGCATGTTGCGTTCTGCGATTTCCACCGCGAGATCCTGGGCCGCCGCCTGATGCTGGAGCGCGATGATCGCCGGGTGACGCTGATGCGCGGTCTGCACCGCGTCCTCGAGCGAGCGCGCAGGCAGGGCGATGGCCGGAGGGCTCGACAGGTCGGTGGGATAATGCCCGATCGCGACCCGGTAGCGTTCCCGCGCAGCGGAGAGATCGCCGCGCGCCGCCGCGAGGTTGGCCCGCACGGAGGCGAGCTGCGCCTCGTAGGCGGAAACCTCGGTGCGGGTGATTTCGCCCACGTCGAAGCGGTCGCGCGCGGCGCCGAGGTTCTCCTCGTTGAGCCGCACCGCGCTGTCGCGCAGGTTGACGAGCGCCTGCGCCTCGCGGACATCCATATAGGCGGAGACCGCCGTGGCGAGCACCTGCTGCTCGACATTGACGAGGCTCGCGCGGGTGGCGAGCACCACTTCCTTCTGGAGATCGATGTTCAGCCTGTTGCGCCCGAAGGTGAACAGCTCCATCGAGGCGACGAAGGAGAGCGTGCTCGACCAGTCCTCGTAGACGCTGTTGCCGACGAAGGATTTCCCGCCTTCCAGGTTGTAGCTGAAGGAGGGGCGCATCGCCGCGAGCGCCTGTGCCACGCCCTCGTCAGTGGCGCGCAGCGTCGCGCGGTTCTGTTCGAGAAGCCCCGAGGTCCTGTAGGCGGAGGCCATCGCGTCCGCGAGCGTCTCCGCCATTGCCGCGAGCGGTGCCGCGGCGAGCGCCGCCGCGGCGGCACCGGCGAGAAGCGCTTTCCTGAATCTTGTCTTGATGCTCATTGGCTTTCCTGCCCCTTTTGTCTTTCGAACGCCGGGGCCGGCCCGGCCACTCACACGTTCTGCCTCACAGCGCGAAGGCCGCGCGTTTTTCAAATCCCGGAAGAACCGGCGCGGTGGCATTGAACACCATGCGCCAGCTGATTACACCGTCGATTTTATATCCGATACGCACAACTCCAAGGGCGCCATTGAGGAAAATCGCACAGATGCGTCCTTTTTCCTTGATCTGTGCCTCAATCGCCTCGGGAAGCTCCTCGATCCCGCCCTCGATGAGGACGACGTCATAGGGTCCGTGCTGCGGCGCGCCCTCCGCGATCGGGCCGGTCTCCACGATCACCGTGTCCGATCCGTTCTCGGCCAGCGCGGTGACGGCCTCCGCGGCCATCGCCTCGTCCTCCTCGACCGCGACGACGGCCTGCGCCATGCGCGCAATCACGGCGGCGGAATAGCCGAGCCCGCAGCCCAAGTCGAGCACGAGCTCGTCGCTGCGGATGTCGAGCGTGTCGAGCATCTTGGAGAAGACCCGCGGATCGAGCACCACCCGGCGCGCTCCCAGATCGATATGCTCGCCCACATAGGCCCCGTCCCGCTTCGCCGGCGGCACGAAATTCTCGCGCGGGACGGTCAGCATCGCCTCGATGATCGGGAATTTGGTGACATCGGAGGGACGCACCTGCGTGTCGACCATGGTGGTGCGGAGCTGGGCGAAATCGGGCATGGGCTGAACTCTTCCGTTCATTGTCATTCACGGGCCGTTTTGCCACAACCCCGTTTGAGGAGCAACATGTCATGCGCCGCCGCAAGGCCGGAAAACGCGTCTTGCACAGAGTTCCGCCATGGTATAGACACCGGCTCACCATTTCGGCGAGTTGGCGGAGTGGTGACGCAGCGGATTGCAAATCCGTGTACACCGGTTCGATTCCGGTACTCGCCTCCAAATTTTTCAAGCATTTGCGTCACCGCGCCCGATAGGCGGCGCTGCCGGGTCTTGCCCCTGACCGTCCTCTCCGCGATCCAGTCCCCTCCGAATGCCGTTTCCCCTTCCGAACGCCGTTTTTCTTAAAGGGGAGACCTCGGGACAGCCGCGATCCGGCCTGCGCCGGTCGCATCACCCCGTCGCGGTGGGGCCCCGCGCGGCGGTCAGTCGGAACCGTCTCCTCCGGGGCGCTCGCCCTTCGCGTTCAGGATCATCTCGCCGTCCTCCTTGAAGAGCGGGCCGGTGGGCAGCCGCTCGAGCAGGTCCAGGACACGCTCGGACGGGCGACAGAGCCGCACGCCTCTGGGACTCGCCACGATCGGACGGTTCACGAGGATCGGATGGGTCAGCATCGCCGCGAGGATCGCCT
Source organism: Celeribacter indicus (assembly GCF_000819565.1). Classification (NCBI taxonomy): domain Bacteria; kingdom Pseudomonadati; phylum Pseudomonadota; class Alphaproteobacteria; order Rhodobacterales; family Roseobacteraceae; genus Celeribacter; species Celeribacter indicus. The sequence goes on along the minus strand of NZ_CP004393.1, from coordinate 1,258,512 downwards.
CGTCGGAGACATCTTCCCCGAGCAGTCCCAGCTCCGCGGCGGGGGAGCCCGTCCGGCGCAGGGCGCCCTGCGGGGTGAGATCGGCGGCGGCGAAGAGCGCCAGCAGTTGCGGACGGGTCCAGCCCTCCTTCAGATAGTCGATCACCACCGGCTCCGTCCCGGATCTTCGAATGATGTCGAGCACGTTGCGCGACGTGCCGCAGTCGGGATTGTGATGGAGGACGATCATGCCCTCTCCTCCGCAAAGCGGGATCGGGTCCGGTTGGCAAGGGCCACCAGCGACAGCATGACCGGCACTTCCACCAGCACGCCGACCACGGTGGCGAGCGCCGCGCCCGAATTCAGGCCGAACAGGCTGATGGCGACCGCCACCGCCAGCTCAAAGAAGTTCGACGTCCCGATCAGGGCGCAGGGGGCGGCGATCCGGTGCGGCACCTTCAGCAGCCAGGCCGCGCCATAGGCCAGCGCGAAGATGCCGTAGCTCTGGATCAGGATCGGCACGGCGATGAGCGCGATGACGGTCGGGCGGGCGAGGATCACCTCCCCCTGCAACCCGAACAGGATGGCCACGGTCGCGACCAGCGCGATCATCGAGAGCGGCTTGACGCGGGCGGTGAAGGCGTCGATCGCCCCGGCCGAGCCAAGCAGCCGCCGGGTCAGCAGGCCCGCCAGAAGCGGCAGGACGACATAGAGCACGGTCGCCAGAACGAGCGTGTCCCAGGGGACCGCGATCTCCGTCACGCCGAGCAGCAGCGCCACGATCGGCGCGAAGGCTATGATCATGATCAGGTCGTTCACCGACACCTGCACCAGCGTATAGGCGGCATCGCCGCGCGTGAGCTGCGACCAGACGAAGACCATCGCCGTGCAGGGCGCCGCCCCCAGGAGGATGAGACCCGCGACATATTGCGCAGCGTCCTCGGGCGCGATCCAGGCCGCGAAGACATGGTCGAAGAACAGCACCGCCAGCAGGGCCATGGTGAAGGGCTTCACCAGCCAGTTCACCGCCAGCGTCACGAGCAGCCCCTTCGGCTGCCGCGCCACGCCGATCACGGCACCGAAATCGACGCTGACCATCATCGGATAGACCATCGCCCAGATCAGCACCGCCACCACGAGGTTGATCGACGCGATCTCGGCACCGGCGATTCCCTGCACGAGGCCCGGCAGCCAGGCCCCGCCGAGAAGCCCCGCGAGCATGGCGAGGGCCACCCAGAGCGTGAGCAGACGCTCGAAGCGCCCCATCGGCGCCGGATCGGAGATGGTGTCGGGGACGGGGGTCATCTGGCCTCGCTCCGGGAACATGTGCCCCGCATGAATTCGTCATTACGTGGATTCACGAATTGAATTCGGAATAGCGTCCGGCTGGCGGCCTTGTCAAGATTCGTGACCTTCGGATATTCTCGAAACATGAAACAGGACCTCGCCATCGACGCCTTCGGCGCCCTCGCCCACGGCACACGGCTCGCCATTTTCCGCCTGCTGGTGCGGCGCGGCCCCGGCGGGACGCCGGCGATGGAGGTGGGGCGCCTGCTGGATCTGAAGCCTTCGACGGTCTCGGGCCATCTGTCCATCCTGAAACGCGCGGGGCTCGTGACGGCGCAACGCCAGCAGAGAGAAGTGCTCTACGCGCCCGATCTGGAGACCGTGAACGATCTGGTGACATTCCTGCTCGAGGATTGCTGCGGCGGCGACGAGACGGCCTGTCGGAACATCCTGTCCCGCGGGTGAAGGCGTCGGGCGGCCCTCTCGCCTCCGGCCCGCGCCCCGCCCGCTCCGATGGGCGTCCGCGGGATCCGCTCACGCGCCTGACGGGGGAGCCGTCGCCATGGCGCGCTCCCTGTGGAGATGCGGGCCGCGACCGGCCTTCCCCGCGACGGGTGCGGCCCGCGTGCCGTCGCGTCGGGGTCGGACCCGCGCGGTCCTCGGTGCGCGGTCCATGCGCGGTCTCCGGTCCCGACATCCTCCGCTCAACCCGGTCCGAGGTCTTCGTTCCCGATGGCCGGTTTCCGCGACGGGTGCGGCGCGCGCGGCCTGCGGCACGGACACCCGCCACGGCGCCGCCGATCTTGCCGGTCTCCGCCCTCCAGCTCGAGGCGCGCAACGTCGCCCCGACGCGCGTGCCGGGCGTCCACCGCCCAAGAAACCGGCATTGCCCGGCACCACCGCCGCAAAGCCGCTCCTGCCCGAAACGCCAGCGGGTGAGGGCTTGGTTTCTGTCCTTGCACACTCTATCTGCTAGGCTGATACCCGAAGCGCTGCCCGGACCGCCGTGGAGCCAGCCCTGCAAAGCCCGATCCATGCCACCGACCCCGCCAGACCGAGAGAAGAAACCCGCGCGCCTGCGTCGCCTGACGATCGAGGGATCGCCACGGAGGCTCGGCCTGTCGCTCATACAGGCGTCCACGCTTCCCGCGCCCGCAAACCGTCTGTGCCTGCCCGGCGGAGGTACGGTCGAGACCTTTCCCGCGCTGAGCGAGAAGGAAAGCGCGCTGATCGACAGGCTGATCGACGAATGTATCCAGTATGAGGACGACGGGGAGGATCACCTCTCGGAGATCGTGGACCGCATCGGGTCGAAACTCCTTCAGGCCTTCCTCGAACGCGCCCGTGCGCGCATGTCGCAGCCCCACGACACGAGATAGCCCCTCCCTCCGGTGGGAGGAAGGGGCCGGAAGGTCGCCGCGCGCGGCGGCGATCCGTGATTACCCGAGCCGGCAGTTCATTCGATGATGATGTCCTGCGTCGGACGCGGCGTGGTTCCGCTTTCCGCCGGCAGCACCGGGGTGATGACCTGCGGCATCTCGCCCGTCAGCGCGCCGAGGAAGGCGACGATCTGATCGGCTTCTTCGTCGGTCACGGCTTCGCCGAGCTGGCTTTCGGCCATGATCTGCACCGCCGTCTTGAGATCCCAGACCTTGCCGGAGTGGAAATAGGGCGCCGTCACGGCGACGTTGCGCAGCGGCGCGGCGCGGAAGACGTATTCGTCATCGACCGTGTCGGTCACCGCGAAGCGGCCCTTGTCGCCTTCGGGCAGGACATCCGCGCCCGGTTTCTCGATCAGGCCGAAGGGATAGTAGTCATGGCCGCCGACGTTGACGCCGTTGTGGCAGGCGATGCAGCCCTTGTCCATGAAGAGCTGGAGCCCCGCGAGCTCGGTCTCGTCGAGCGCCGCATCGTTGCCGTTGAGCCATGCGTCGAAGGGCGCAGGCGTCAGCAGCGTCGCCTCGAAGGCCTCGATCGCCTTCGCCATGTTGTCGAAGCTGACCGGGTCCGCGTCCTCCGGGAAGGCATCGGTGAACCATTCGACATACTGCCCCATGGAGGACAGGGTCGCCACCACGTTGTCGGGCGTATTGGCCATCTCCACACCGGCCTGGACCGGGCCTTTCGCCTGATCCTTCAGGTCGGTGGCGCGGCCGTCCCAGAACTGCGCGGCGTTGAGCACGGCGTTCAGCACGGTCGGCGAGTTGCGCGGACCCTTCTGCCAGCCGTGGCCGACCGAGGTCTCCATGTTGTCGTCCCCGCCGGTGGTGAGGTTGTGGCACGAATAACACGAGAACACGCCGGACGCCGACAGGCGCGGATCGAAGAACAACGCCTTGCCCAGATCAATCTTCTCCGGAGTGATCGGGTTGTCCGCAACCGCAGGCACGGTCGACGGCAGTGGACGGAAAATGTCCAGGGCGTCCTCGCGAAGTTCCTGGGCCATCGCGCCGCCTGCGGCAAGCAAGACCGCCCCCGTCAGAACAAACTGGCTAGGACCAAATTTCATTGTTTTCTCCCTCATTCAGAGCAGATTCAGAGCAGACGTTTCGCGCGTCGGCTTCGACATTAGCTGCCCAAAGGTTAACAGAGTATGACTTAGATCAATTCTAACGTAAATTCCGGTCGCTTGCCCGGCCCTTGCCAAGCCCCCCGCGGCCCGCGTAAGTCCCGAAGACACCCGACAGCGCCGCTTGCGAGGTTCCGTGCTGCTCTACCGCCTTCTCCTGACCGCCCTTTCGCCGGTCTTCGCCCTCGTCTTCCTCCGCCAGATCCTGCGCGGACGCGAGCGGCTCCCGGATCTCGGCGAACGGCTGGGCGCCGGGCTCGTCACGCGACCCTCGGGCGCGGGGCCGCTTCTGTGGGTGCATGGCGCCTCCAACGGCGAACTCACCGCCGCGCGCGCCCTCATCGAGGAGGCGCTCGCCCGCGCGCCATCGCTCGAGATCCTCGTCACCGCGAACACCGTGTCGGCGCGCCGGATGGTGCGCGGCTGGGGCCTGCCGCGGGTCTCCGTGCGCCTCGCACCGCTCGACCTGCGTCCGGTGCTCGACCGCTTCCTCGACGCGACCACCCCCGCCGCGCTCGTCTCCATCGAGAACGAGATCTGGCCCAACCGCTTCGCGCTCCTCGCCCGGCGCGGCATTCCCGTCGTGGTCGCGGGCGCGCGGATGTCGGAGCGCACGGCGCGGCGCTGGCTGCGCATGATGCCGGTCCTCGGCGCGACGACGCGACAGACCGTCGCCGCGATCACCCGCCTCGCCGCGCAGGACACCGCCTCCGAACAGCGGCTGCTGCAACTCGGCCTGCCCGCCCGCGCGCTCCTGCCACGGATGAACCTCAAGAGCACGGTGGAAATCGGCAACGGGACCGGCGCCGGAGAGGCGGAGGCGCGCGGGCTCTCCGGCGTCTTCCTCCGCGACAGGACGATTCTCGCGGCCTCGACCCATGCCGGCGAGGAGCGGATCGTGCTCGAGGCCTTCGACAGGGTGCTGAAATCCGATCCGCAGGCGCGGCTGATCCTCGCCCCGCGCCATCCGGCCCGCGCCGAGGCCGTGGCGGAGGAGCTGCGCCGCTCCGGCCTCGCCTTCGCCCGCCGCGGGCGCGGCGAGGCGCCGGAGCGCGCGCCGGTCTACCTCGCGGACACGCTGGGCGAGATGCCGCTCTGGTATCGGCTGGCGGGGATCTGCTTCGTCGGCGGCTCGCTCGTCGCACGCGGCGGGCATACGCCGTTCGAACCCGTGCAGTTCGGCGCGGCGGTCCTTCACGGGCCGCATGTCGCCAACCACCAGGCCGCCTATCGCGCCCTCGATGCCGCGGGCGGCGCGCGCCCGGTCCATGGCCTCGACGATCTCGCCGCGGCCCTGGACGTGCTGGTCACCCGGCCGGAGGAGGCCCGGACCATGGCCGAGGCAGGGCGCGCCGCCCTCGCCGCGCTGCGCGACAGCGCGGTGCAGCAGGAGGCTTTCTGGAGCGTGCTCGCGGAGGTTCCCGGACTTGAGGCGCTGCGCTAGGCCGGCCCCGGCACGCGATTGCAAAACTTCCGTCCCGTCCCTATGTCTGTGGGATGCGCGGCATTCCGCGTGTCCCGCGCACCCCCTGACACAACCACCGACCGGCCGCCATGATCCGCTACACGCTCAAATGCGCCAATGACCACCGCTTCGAAAGCTGGTTCCGCTCCGCCGAGGATTACGAGGCGCAGACGGCGCGCGGGCTCGTCGGCTGCCCGGACTGCGGCGAGACGCGGGTGGGAAAGGCGATGATGGCGCCGCAGGTGTGCACCGCGCGGGAGGAAGCGCCCGCCGGACCGCCGCCGCCCGTGCCGGCGCAGACCGCCCCCACTCCCGAACAGATCGAACAGGCCATCGCGAAGCTCCGGGCGGAGGTGGAGGCCAATTCGGATTACGTCGGCCTCGAATTCGCCGCCGAGGCGCGCCGGATGCACGAGGGCGCGGCCCCGCCGCGCGCGATCTACGGCGAGACGAAACCCGACGAGGCGCGCAAGCTGATCGAGGACGGCGTTCCCGTCCTGCCCCTCCCCTTCACACCGCGGCGAAAGATGAACTGACATGCCCGACGCCCTGATCACCGGCGCCTCGCGCGGCATCGGCGCAGCGCTGAAACGCGAGCTGACGGAACGCGGATACGCGGTGGAAGGCACCTCCACCGCCGGGGCGGAGGGGCTCCACGCGCTCGACCTGACCGACCCCGCCGCGCCGCAACGGCTCGCCGACACCCGCGGCGCGCGCGCCCTCGACCTTCTCGTCTGCAATGCCGGGCTCTATCTCGACAAGGGGCAAAGCCTCGAGACCGGCTATCCGGCGGCGATGTGGGCGCAGGAGTTCGCGGTCAACGTCACCGGCGTCTTTCTCACGGTCCAGGCCCTGCTCCCCGCCCTGCGCGCCGCCGGGGGCAAGATCGCGATCATCTCCTCGCAGATGGCCTCGCACACCCGCGCGCCGGGCGGCTCCTATATCTACCGCGCCTCGAAGGCCGCCGCGCTCAATCTCGGGCGCAACCTCGCCACCGACCTGCGGCCGGAGGGCATCGCGGTCGGCATCTATCACCCCGGCTGGGTGAAGACGGACATGGGCGGCGCGAGCGCGGAGATCACCGCCGGGGAGGCCGCGCGGGGCCTCTCGGATCGCGTCCAGGCCCTGTCCCTCGCGACCACCGGCTGTTTCGAGACATGGGACGGGCGCGCGCACCCGTTCTGAGGCGGGTTTTGGCGGGCAAAATTCGACAGGTCGCCCGCCAGCACGCTCTTGCGCTTTCTGCACCGGACACTTAGGAAACCGTGACCAATCGCAGAGGGGAAGAGGGCGGCTCATGCCAATTCTCGTGATGAAATTCGGCGGCACCTCCGTCGCCACGCTCGACCGCATCCGCCGCGCCGCAAAGCGCGTGGGACGCGAGGTCGCCAACGGTTACGACGTGATCGTGATCGTCTCCGCCATGGCGGGCGAGACCAACCGGCTCGTGGGCTATGTCGGGGAGACCTCCCCCATGTACGACGCGCGCGAATATGATGCGGTCGTCTCCTCGGGCGAGAACGTGACCGCCGGGCTCATGGCGCTGACGCTTCAGGAAATGGACATCCCCGCACGGAGCTGGCAAGGCTGGCAGGTGCCGCTCAGGACCAACTCGGCCCATGGCGCCGCGCGGATCGAGGAGATCCCCGACGAGAACATCCTCGCCAAGTTCGCCGAGGGCATGAAGGTCGCCGTCGTCGCCGGTTTCCAGGGCGTCTCGCCCGAGGGCCGCATCACCACGCTCGGCCGTGGCGGCTCCGACACGACCGCCGTGGCCTTCGCCGCCGCCTTCGATGCCGAACGCTGCGACATCTATACCGACGTGGACGGGGTCTATACCACCGATCCGCGGGTCGAGAGCAAGGCGCGCAAGATGGAGAAGATCTCCTTCGAGGAGATGCTCGAACTCGCCTCGCTCGGCGCGAAGGTGCTCCAGACCCGCTCCGTCGAGCTCGCCATGCGCTACAAGGTGAAGCTGCGCGTGCTGTCGTCTTTCGAGGAATATGACCCCAATGCCGGCACGCTCATCTGTGCCGAGGAGGAAATCATGGAAAACAAACCCGTCTCCGGTATCGCCGCCTCCCGCGAAGAAGCCAAGATGACCCTCGTCTCCGTCGAGGACCGTCCCGGCATCGCCGCCGCCATCTTCGGTCCGCTCGCGGATTCGGGCGTGAATGTCGACATGATCGTGCAGAACATCTCCGATGCCGGGGCGACCGACATGACCTTCTCCTGTCCGGTCGACCAGGTGAAACGCGCCGAGGCCGCGCTCAATTCCGCCAGGGAACGCGGCGATCTCAGGTTCGAGGAGCTGATCTCGGACGAGACGGTGGCGAAGATCTCCCTCGTCGGCATCGGCATGCGGTCGCAATCCGGCGTCGCGGCCAAGATGTTCCGGGTGCTCTCCGACGAGGGCATCAACATCAAGGTCATCGCCACCTCCGAGATCAAGATCTCCGTGCTCATCGACCGCCGGTATGCCGAACTCGCGGTCCAGGCGCTGCACGACGCCTTCGAACTCGAGAAGGCCTGAGCCCTTCGTCCCCGCCGCCCCGGTCGCGCCACTCCGGCGCCGGGGCGCCTCCCTGCCCCGCGCCTGCCCAATCCGCAACGCCCTGCGCCGCCCCGGCGACACCGGATCGGGCCCGCGGGGTGATCGCCCGGTTTCCGCCACCGGCACGACGGACCGCCGCGCATGGCGCAGGCGCCTTTTTCCGGCCGTGGCGCCCCGTCCCGCAGCGCGGCTGCCGAGGCTGCGCCTGCGGCATGCTGTTTTTGCACATGCAGCATCAAACTACGGATATTTCTGCACTTTTTACACGCAAGACTTTGCCTGCGCCCTCCCCGCAAGTTGATTTTCTCTGGCGAAGCCCCACATCTATGGTCTAAAGAAGCGACGCCCGCGAACGGGCGCGAAAGGGACGGCAGGATCCATGCCTCATAATCTGGAGAGCGAGTCGCGCAAGCTGCTTGGACGGCTCAGGGATACACTGGCCGAAGACAGCGCCAGTCAGGCGCGGCTGGACCGCATCACCCATCTCATCGCCGACAGCATGCACACCCAGGTGTGCTCGATCTACCTCTTCCGCGATTCCGAGACGCTCGAGCTTTGCGCGACCGAGGGCCTCAAGGCGGAGGCCGTGCACAAGACCCGCATGCGCATCGGCGAGGGCCTCGTGGGCCGCGTCGCGCGCACCCGGCGGATGGTCAATACCGCCGACGCCCCCTCCGAACGCGGCTTTCGCTACATGCCGGAGACGGGGGAGGAGATCTATTCGAGCTTCCTCGGCCTGCCGATCCAGCGCCTCGGGGAAATCCTCGGCGTGCTGGTGGTCCAGTCGAAACAGGCCCGCGCCTATACCGACGACGAGGTCTATGCGCTCGAGGTCGTGGCGATGGTGCTCGCGGAGATGACCGAACTCGGCGCCTTCGTCTCCGAAGAGAGCGGAATGCGCGCCCTGCATCAGAATCAGGTGCTCTTCCGCGGCGCAACCGGGCAGGAGGGCGTGGCCGAAGGCCGGGTCTACCTGCACGAACCCCGCGTCGTCGTCACCAATCCCGTGGCTGACGATCCCGAGAGCGAGAAGGCCCGGCTGGGCGAGGCGATCGACCGGCTGCGCCTGTCGGTGGACGACATGCTTGCCAATGTCGGGCCCGCCGACAAGGACCAGAACGAGGTTCTGGAAGCCTACCGGATGTTCGCCAATTCCCGCGGCTGGCGCCGCCGGATGGAGGAGGACATCGACCGCGGGCTCTCCGCCGAGGCAGCGGTGGAAAAGGAACAGTCCACCGCGCGCACGCGCCTCGCCACCGTACCCGATCCCTACATGCGCGAACGGCTCCACGATCTCGACGACCTGTCGAACCGGCTCCTGCGCATCCTCACCGGACAGGGCAAGGAGACCGGCGCGGAAATGCCGGACAATCCCATCCTCGTGGCGCGCAACATCGGTCCGGGGGAGCTTCTGGACTACGGCAAGGATCTCAAGGGCATCGTCCTCGAACAGGGCTCGGTCGGCTCGCATGCCGCGGTGGTCGCGCGCGCCTGGGCGATCCCGCTCGTCATCCATGCCGAGGGGATCACGACCGAGGCGCTGAACGGCGACGCGATCCTCGTGGACGGCGACCAGGGCATCGTGCACCTGCGGCCGGAGGAGACCGTCGCCTCCGCCTTCCGCGACAAGATCGCGATGCAGGCCGAGGCGCTGAAACGCTATGCCGGGCTGAGGGACCTGCCCGCCGAAACGCTCTGCGGCCGGCGCATCGGACTGCACATGAATGCCGGGCTGATGGCCGACCTGCCCTCGCTCACGAGCTCGGGCGCCGAAGGCGTCGGCCTGTTTCGCACCGAGCTCCAGTTCCTCATCCGCAACAAGGTGCCGCGCCGGGGCGAGCTTGCCTCGCTCTATGCCCGCGTGATGGACGCGGCGCGCGGCAAGCGCGTCGTCTTCCGCACGCTCGACATCGGCTCGGACAAGGTTCTGCCCTACATGAAGCCGCAGGACGAACCGAACCCGGCGATGGGCTGGCGCGCGATCCGCGTCGGCCTCGACAAGCGCGGGGTGATGCGGATGCAGCTCCAGGCGCTGATCCGCGCCGCCGCCGGGCGGCCGCTGACGATCATGTTTCCCTTCGTCGCGCAGTTCGAGGAGTTCCGCGAGGCGCGCGCCATCTTCGACGACGTGCTCGAGAACGAGCGCAAGCTCCACCACACGGTGCCCTCCCGCGTCGAAATCGGCGCGATGCTCGAAACCCCGTCGCTCGCCTTCGCGCCCGACCGGTTCTTCGAGGAAACCGATTTCCTCTCCATCGGCGGCAACGATCTCAAGCAGTTCTTCTTTGCCGCGGATCGGGAGAACGAGCGGGTGCGGCGGCGCTACGACACGCTCAACTATTCGTTCCTGAGCTTCATCCGTCAGATCGTGGAACGCTGCGAAACCTTCGGCACACCGATCTCCTTCTGCGGCGAGGATGCCGGGCGGCCACTCGAGGCGGTGGCGCTGGCCGCCATGGGCGTGCGCACCCTGTCGATGCGCCCGGCCTCCATCGGCCCGGTGAAATCCGTGCTGCGGCGGCTCGACCTCGACGAGGTGCGCAAGGTGATCGAGGACGCGGCCGCCCAGGGCGCGCAATCCGTGCGCGCCGATCTCGCGGCCCATCTCGGCCGGTCGGGGATCATCGTGTGAGCGGGATCCGGCCCCCGGAACGCCGGGACTAACGCGCCAGCTCCGCGCGCAGCATTTCCTTGAGCTCGTCGAAGCTGCGGTCGCTGTCCTCCGCGAGACGCATCATCGCGAAGCTCACATGCGCCATGTCCTGATAATAGGCGGTGAAGGCGTAATTCGTCGCCGCCCCCGCCACCGCACCCAAAACCGGCACGGTCTGGGTCGCGAGCTTCTGCCCCAGCACGACCGAAAGGCGCGGCGCGACCCGCGCGATGATGCCCTGGAGGGTCGCGCCGGTCAGCGTCGTGCGCGCCGCGAGAAAGCCGAGATCGGCCCCGTCGTCGCTCTCGAGCGGGCCGGCGGCGGCAAAGACCTGGATGCAGGCCTTGCGCACGTCGTCGCGGGAGGGATCGAAGCCGTAGTCCTCCGCAACGCCCTGGATCGCGTGCAGGAGCACCGTCGTCGTCACCGGCAGTTCCGCGAGCGCCGTCGGCAGCCCGCCCGCCCCGCCCGCGGCCCCGAGACCGGAAGTCACCGCCCGCGACAGCCATGTCCCGCCCTTCACAGCCCGCCGCCCGCGCGCCGCGCCGTCGAAGGCCATCTCGAGCGCGGACATCGTCGCCCCCTCGAGCCGGCCGCGCACCGGCGCGGGCAACCGGCCGAAAAGCCCGTCCGCCGTTCCGCCGACGAGGTTCAGAAGCTGCATGCCGGGATTGTTCGCCCGCTTCAGCCGCCGCGCGATCGCACGCACCGCCTCCGGCGTGGGCGCCTGGAGCACGGCATGGGTTCCATCGGTGAGCGCGGGCGGTCGTCTGGGTGTCATGCCCGGTAATGTGGTGTCAGACGTCCTTGTGGACAAGCCCTTCGACACCGTCCCAGGCGCCGGGGCGCAGGGCGACGCCGAGCACCCGGTCGGGGTTGGTGGGGGGCGGCATTTCGACGTGATCGAGCTTTTCGAACCCGAAGCGCGAATAATAGGGCTCGTCGCCCACCAGCATCACACGCTCCCAGCCGAGCTTCACCGCCTCCGCCATGCTCTCGTTGATCAGCATTCCGCCGAGCCCCTCGCCCTGGCGCGTCGGGTGGACCGCCACGGGACCGAGCAGGAGCGCGCGGTGTTCCCCCGCCCCGACGCGGATCGGCCAGTAGCGGATCGCGGCGGCGAGCACGCCGTCCTGGTCGCGGGCGACGAGGCAGAGATCGGCGACCTTCGGCACACCGTCGCGCAGGCGGTAGGAGGAGAGAAGCTCGCGTCCGGGCGCGAAACAGGTGTCATAGAGGGCCTCGACCTCCCACCAGTCCGCCTCGCTTTCCACTTCCAGCCGATACACGCCCGTCCCTTGTCCCTGTCCGCCCGCCGGTCGCTCACCTGCTATCACTTGTCCGGGGCGGCGTCCATGCCGCGCGCCGGGTCCGGCATCCGCCGGTCCTGCGCCCGCAAAAGCGGTTTCCCCCGACGCCGGGACGGTCTAATCCTGAGACAGGTCAAGGAAAGGAGCGCGCAATGTATTACCGCCCGGAGGACGGCCACGGTCTGCCGCACAACCCCTTCAACGCAATCGTGTCGCCGCGGCCGATCGGCTGGATTTCGACGCGCTCGGCCCGCGGGGTCGAAAATCTCGCGCCCTATTCCTTCTTCAACGCCGTCGCCTATGTCCCGCCGCAGGTGATGTTCGCCTCGACGGGCCGGAAGGACAGCCTTGCCAATATCGAACAGACCGGCGTCTTCTGCGTCAACCTCGTGGGAGCGAACCAGATCGCGGTGATGAACGCCTCCTCCGCCACACTCGGCCGGGCGGAGGACGAATTCACCCATTCCGGCGCCCTGCGCGCGCCCTGCCGGGAAATCGCCTGTTCGCGGGTGGAGGACGCGCCCGCCTCGCTCGAATGCCGCATGACGCAGATCCTGCGGCTCGCGGGGAAGGACAACCACGTCGTCTTCGGCGAGGTGGTGGGCATCCATATCCGCCCGGATTGCGTGATCGACGGCCGGTTCGACGTGGTGCACGCGCGGATGCTCGCCCGCCTCGGCTATCGCGACTACACCGAGGTGACGGAGATCTTCGAACTGGCGCGACCGGACGACTGACCACGCCGGGGCCCGGCCGTGGCATGAGTATTTTTGCAGCAAAGGAAACGGCAGGGGGGCGCCGGGGCGCCAACTTCCTGTCATTTTCGAACCTGTCGCCTCAGTGACCGGCGCCGAGCACGCCGGTGCGGACCTGGTAGTCCGTGGCGATCTCGTAATCGGGGTCGTCATCGCTGTCGATCATCAGATGGCCCGCCGCCTTCAGCAGGCGGTGGCAGTCGCGCGACAGGTGCCGGAGCTGGATGCGCTTGCCCGCCGCCTCGTATTTCGCGGCAAGGCTCTCGATCGCGTTCAGCGCCGACTGGTCGGCCACGCGGCTGTCGGAGAAATCGACGATCACCAGCGCGGGATCCTGCGCCGGGTCGAAGAGTTCGAGGAAGCCCTCGGCCGAGCCGAAGAAGAGCGGCCCCTGCACCTGATAGACCTTTGCGCCCTCCGGGGTTTCGTAGGACTTCGCATGGATGCGCCGCGCGTTCTGCCAGGCATAGGCGAGCGCCGAGACGATGACGCCCACGACCACCGCGACGGCGAGATCCTCGAGCACGGTCACCACGGTGACGAGCACGATCACGAAGGCATCGACCCGCGGCACCTTGCGCATGACGGTGAAGGAATTCCACGCGAAGGTGCCGATCACCACCATGAACATCACGCCGACGAGCGCGGCGAGCGGGATCTGTTCGATGAGCGGGCTCGCCGCGACGATGAAGAGCAGGAGGAACAGCGCGGCGGCAATGCCCGCAAGGCGGGTCCGCCCGCCGGATTTCACGTTGATCATCGACTGCCCGATCATCGCGCAGCCGCCCATGCCGCCGAAGAATCCGGTGACGACATTCGCGGCGCCCTGCGCGAGGCATTCCTGCGAGACCCCGCCGCGCTCGCCCTTGATCTCGCCGACGAGGTTGAGCGTGAGGAGGCTCTCGATCAGCCCCACGGCGGCGGCGATGAGCGCATAGGGAAAGATGATGCCGAGCACGGTCAGGAATTGCTCGGGGCTTTCGAACATCGGCACGGCGGGAATGTGGAACTCCGGCAGCCCCCCCTTGATCGTCGCCATGTCGCCGACGCGCGGCACGTCGATGCCGAAGGCGATCACCACGGCGGCGGTCACGAGAATCCCGGCGAGCGGCGCGGGCAGCACCGTCGTCAGCTTCGGCAGGAAATGGATCACCGCCATCGTCAGCCCGACGAGCCCCAGCATGATGGCCAGAGACAGGCCGGTCATGTAGCTGTCGGTGCCCGGCACCTTGAACTGGGTGAGCTGGGCGAGGAAGATGACGATGGCCAGCCCGTTGACGAAGCCGAGCATCACCGGATGCGGCACGAGGCGGATGAACTTGCCGAGGCGGAAGACACCTGCGAGCAGTTGCAGCACGCCCATCAGCACCACCGTGGCAAAGAGGTATTCGACGCCGTGATCGGCCACGAGGCTCACGAGCACCACGGCGATCGCCCCGGTCGCCCCCGAGATCATCCCCGGCCGTCCGCCGAACACGGCGGTGACGAGGCCCATGAGGAAGGCCGCGTAAAGCCCGACCAGCGGGTTGACCCCGGCGACGAAGGCGAAGGCGACCGCCTCCGGCACGAGCGCCAGCGCGACGGTCAGGCCGGAGAGCAGATCGGTCTTCGCCTGCGCGGGGGTCAGCGGGTAGGAGGGCGAGGAGCTGATGGAGAGGGTTTTCGCAAAACTTGCGAGCGCGGATTGGATCACGGGAGTCCCCAGATGTCGGGCGGATGTCAGGAAGGGTGCGTTTGCCGCCCCTCTTAACGCGGATGGGCGCCGACCGAAAGGCAAAATGCCATGGCGGGGCCAGGCCGCGTGGCAGGAGCGCCACAGGCCCGCGGCCGCGCCCTCAGGCGACCAGCTCCGCTCCGATCAGCCCGCGCAGGGCATTGCCGACCCGGATGCGCCGCGCCGCATGCAGGTCCGCGGCGGTGAGCACGCCCTCGGTGACGTCGCCCGTCCCGATCAGGGTCTCGCGCAGGATGCCGGGCAGCAGGCCGCTCGAGAGCGCGGGCGTGAGCCACTGCCCCTCGATCTCGAGAAAGACATTGGTGATCGTGCCCTCGCAGAGCTCGCCGCGCTCGTTGAGAAAGAGCCATTCGTCGATCCCCTCCGGCAGGTTGGCGCGCGCCTCGTCATAGAGGCTGCGTTCGGTCGTCTTCACCCGCAGCCAGGGATCGGCGCTCGACAGCCGCGCCTCATGCAGCGCGACACGCCAGAGCGGCTTTGCCGGCGCGAGCGGCCCGTCCTCCAGCTCCAGCGCCCCGTCGCGGGCAAGCGTGAGGCGCAGGCGGCGCGGCGCCTCGTGGGAGAACCCGTCCAGAAGCGCCGCCGCGCGCCCCGCGTCGAAGGCGATGCCGAGCGCCGCCGCCGTCCGGCCCATCCGCGCGACATGCCGCGCGGCACGCTCTGCGCCCCCGGCGGGGGCGTATCCCAGCGTCTCGATGATGCGGAACCCGTCAGCCATGGCCGCCCTCCTCCAGTTCGGCAAACCGCGCCTTCAGAAGCGCCTCGTCATATTCGCCCCGCGCGTCGCTGTCGTAAACCACCCCGCCGCCGACATGCAGGCGAAGGATCTCCCCCGCCTTTTCCAGCGTGCGGATCGCCACGTTGAATTCGGAACGCCCGTCGGGCGCGGCCCAGCCGATCGAGCCGCAATAGACGCCGCGTGGTCCCGCCTCGAGGTCGCGGAGGATCTGCATCGCGCGGATCTTCGGCGCGCCGGTGATGGAGCCGCAGGGAAAGAGTGCGCGGAAGATATCCCCGAGGCGGAGGCCGGGCAACAGCCGCGCGGTCACGGTCGAAGTCATCTGATGCACCGTCGCATAGGTTTCGATGGTGAAGAGATCGGGCACCTTCACCGATCCGACCTCCGAAATCCGCGACAGGTCGTTGCGCAGCAGATCGACGATCATCAGGTTCTCGGCCTGGTTCTTTTCCGAGGCGGCGAGCCAGTCCCGCGCGGCCCTGTCGTCGGCCTCCGTGCGCCCGCGCGGCACGGTGCCCTTCATCGGCCGCACGGAAATGCCGCCCTGCCCGTCGGTCTCGTAGAAGAGTTCGGGCGAGCGCGACAGGATCGCGTCGCCGTTGCCGCACTCGATCAGCACGCCATGCCCGACCGGCTGCCGGGCGGCAAGGCGGTCATAGAGCGCGCGGGGCGAAAGTGCGGTGGCGAGGGAGAGCGGAAAGGTCAGGTTGGCCTGATAGATGTCGCCGGCACGGATATACCGCGCGACCCTGTCGAAGGCGCGGGCATAGTCGTCGGCGCTCCACGCCGGGCGGAGGGACGTGCCGCCGTGCGCCGCCGCGCGCCGCCGCACGGGCCCGCCCGGCGCGTCATAGAGCCCGACCTCCAGAAGCGGCCAGTGCCGCTCCCGCGGAAGGCACGGCAGGAGCCGCGGCTCGAAGCAATAGCCGAGCTCATAGGTGAAATAGCCGGCGAGCCAGGCGCCGCCCGACTGCGCCGCCGCGAGCCGCGCAAAGGCCGCCTCGACCTGCTCCGGCCGCTCCGCGCGCACGATTTCCCGCGCGCCGTCGAAGACCGCACCGCGCCCGCCGGGCCCCCTGTCGAACTCGATCCGCATCGCTCCTCCGCCCCATGCAAGGTGGGCGGCATGTAAAGAGGTCCCCGGAGCTTTGGCAAGAGCCGGGAAAGCCCCGCCGCGTCGCTTTTGCCGCTTGCGTGCCGCGGCGCGGCACCGCAAACTCGCCCCGCGCAACGGAGACGGCGGAGGCAAGGCATGGAACGCGTGATCGGCGTGATGGGCGGATCAGGAGTCTACGAGATCGAGGGTCTCGAGGAGGCACGATGGCAGAGCGTGGAGACCCCCTGGGGCGCGCCCTCCGACGCGGTTCTCACCGGCGTGCTGTCGGGGGTGAGGATGGCCTTTCTGCCCCGCCACGGGCGCGGCCATGTCCATGGCCCCTCGAGCGTCAACTACCGCGCCAATATCGACGCGCTGAAACAGCTCGACGTCACCGATCTCGTGTCCGTCTCCGCCGTCGGCTCGTTCCGCGAGGAGATGGCGCCGGGCGATTTCGTCATCGTCGACCAGTTCATCGACCGCACCTTCGCGCGGGAGAAATCCTTTTTCACGAGCGGCTGCGTGGCGCATGTCTCTGTCGCGCATCCGGTCTGCGACCGCCTGTCGGACATCGCCTTCGAGGCGGCGCGCGGGACCGGCGTCTCCGTCCACCGGGGCGGCACCTATCTGGCGATGGAAGGTCCGCAATTCTCCTCGGTGGCCGAAAGCAGGATGTATCGCGACTGGGGCTGCGACGTGATCGGCATGACCAACATGCCCGAGGCAAAACTCGCGCGGGAGGCGGAGATCTGTTATGCCTCCGTGGCGATGGTGACGGATTACGACAGCTGGCATCCCGGTCACGGCGCGGTGGAGATCACCGATATCCTCGCGACGCTCAGGGCGAACACCGCCAATGCGAAGGCGCTCGTCGCCGCCCTGCCCGGCCTTCTCGGCGCGACCCATGCCCCCTGCCCCCACGGCTGCGACCGCGCGCTCGAACATGCGATCATGACCGCCCCGGAAAAGCGCGACCCCGCACTGGTCTCGAAACTCTCGACCGTGGCGGGTCGTGTGCTGAAAGGGTGATCCGATGCAGACGAAGACCGTCCGCGACTATATCCGCACCATCGTCGACTTCCCGCACGAGGGCATCCTGTTTCGCGACGTCACCACGCTTTTCGCCGATCCGCGCGGGATGCGCCTCGCCGTCGACCAGCTTCTCGATCCCTATGTCGGCCAGCGCATCGACAAGGTCGTGGGGCTCGAGGCGCGCGGCTTCATCCTCGGCGGGGCGATCGCGCACCAGTTGTCCATCGGCTTCGTCCCGATCCGCAAGAAGGGCAAGCTTCCCGGCGCGGTGATCTCGGAGGACTATCAGCTCGAATACGGCGAGGCCGTGGTCGAGATCCATCACGATGCGATCGAGGCCGGGGAGAAAGTGCTCATGGTCGATGACCTGCTCGCGACGGGCGGCACGGCGGCGGCGGGGATCCGGCTCGTCGAACGGCTCGGCGGAGAGATCGTCGGTTGCGCCTTCATCGTCGATCTGCCGGATCTCGGCGGCCGCAGGAAGCTCGAGGAACTGGGCTACGACATTCACGCCCTTTGCCGGTTCGACGGGGCGTGAAAAGAATTGCATCTATTTTCGCGACGTAAACGGTTTGGTAACGAAGTCGGGCGAAAGTGAACCCGTCCCGAAGGAGCCGGGACGCTGTTTGCACCACATGTGAAACCTTTCACATCGGCCGCCCGACCACCCCCCCAACGTCGGGCGGCCTTCCCTTTCCGCAGCAATGCCTCTCCCGCCGCCTCAGCCGCGCAGGACCGCACCGGGATTCATGATGCCCTTGGGATCGAGCGCCTTCTTGATCGCGCGCATCGCCGCGAGCGCCGTGGGGTCGCCATAGCGTTCGAGGTCCCCGACCTTGAGCCGCCCGACCCCGTGCTCGGCGGAGAAGGAACCGTCATATTCGGCGACGAGGTCATGGACCACGCGCGCGACCTCGCCGCGAATCGCGTCGTAGTCCGACCTGTCGCGGCCCTGTGCCGGAAAGGCGTTGTAATGCAGGTTGCCGTCGCCCAGATGCCCGAAACAGTTCACCCGGATCTCGCCGAGCGCCTGCAACCGCCGCTGCCCCTCGGGAATGAACTCCGGGATCCGCGAAATCGGCACCGAGATGTCATGCGAGGAAATCGCGCCCACCGCCTTGTTGGCGAGCGGAATGCTCTCGCGCACGGCCCAGAAGGCCTGGCGCTGTGCCTCGCTCTGGGCGATCACGCCGTCGCTGACGAGACCCGCCTCCAGCGCCGCCTCGAACACCGCCGCGAGCATCGCGTCGGGATCGGAGGCCCCGGAGACGCCGAGATCGACCAGCACCGACCAGTCCGGCGGCACGGCAAAGGGCTGGCGCACGGCCGGGAACGTCTCCGCGAGGAAGCGCAGCCCGACGCCGGAGATCAGTTCGAAGGCGGAGATCTCCTCCCCCACGAGCCGCTGTGCGAGCCGCAGCAGCCCGATGGCCGCCGCCGGCGAGGCCACGGTGAAGATCGCCGCGCCGGCGCGCTCCGGCAGCGGAAAGAGACGCAGCGAGGCCGCGGTGATCACGCCGAGCGTGCCCTCCGCCCCGATCAGCAGGTCCTTGAGATCGTAGCCCGTGTTGTCCTTTCTCAGCCGCTTCAGCCCGTGCAGGATCTGCCCGTCGGGCAGAACCGCCTCGATCCCGAGGCACAGCTCGCGCGCGTTGCCGTAGCGCAGCACGTTGAGCCCGCCCGCATTGGTCGAGAGATTGCCCCCGATCCGGGCGGAGCCCTCCGCCCCGAGCGAAAGCGGGAAGAGCCGGTCCGCCGCCCGCGCCGCGGCCTGCACATCGGCGAGGATCGCACCGGCTTCGGCGACGATCACGTTCTCCTCCGGATAGACCGCGCGGATCCGCGCCATGCGCTCGAGCGAGATCACGACCGGCGCGGGCCCCTCGTGGAGCACCTGCCCGAGCACCAGCCCCGTGCCGCCGCCGAGCGGCACGACCCCCACCTCCGCCGCGTTGCAGACGCGCAGGACCGTTGCGACCTCCTCCACCGTGGCCGGCCGCGCCACGACCGCGGCCTGCCCCTGATAACGCCCGCGCGGATCGGCCAGCTCGCCCTCGCGCAGCGCACGCAGGCTGCCGGGCGGCAGGCTCTCTTCGAGGGTCTGGAGGAAGGCGGGAGAAGCGGTCTTGGGCATCGGGACGTCCTTTGCCCGAAGGTGTACCCCGCCGCGCCGCGGGTCTCAATCGGAAAGCATTTGCGGCTCGAGCACCATGATGGTGGGCCGCTGCGGCAGGCGGTCGAGGGAGACGAGCAGTTCCGGCCCCTGTGTCTCGATCACCTGGAACTGCTCGCCCATCTCGTCGAGGAACCGTTCGAGCCCGTAGCGCGAGAACCAGTGCATCGGGATCACGATGGAGGAGCGCATCCGCTCCACGATCCGCGCCATCAGGTCGACCGGGATCGTATAGCCGCCATCGACCGGCGCCATCAGCACATCGACCCGCCCGATCGCGGCATATTGTTCCTCCGACGGTTCCTGATGCAGGTGGCCGAGATGGCCGATGCAGAGCCCCGCCGCCTCGAAAAGGAAGATCGAATTGCCGCTCTCCTCCCGCCCGCCGCCCATGCGGATATCCGTCGTGACATTGCGGATGCGCATCGCGCCGAGATCGAGATCGTGCTCCGCCCCCTTGCCGAATTCGCCCCAGCCCTCGAGCACATGCGGAATGCCCTCGGGCACGTTCGTGGTGTAATGGCTCGAATGCGCGTGGTTCATCGTGACCACGTCGGGCAGCCAGCCCGTCGCGCCGATATAGCCGTTGAAATCGGTGACGGCGGAAATGTCTCCGGCCTCGATGGCGAGCATGGCATGGGCGATATAATGGATGCGGACCGTGTCCTCCGGCAGCGGCTCTCCGACCGCGGCCTTCCACAGATAGTCGACACCCGGCGTCTCCTGTGCCAGCGCCTGACAGTGACTTGGGATCCGCTCCGCCCCCTCCTGCGCCGCCGCGGCAGAGGCCAGAACTCCGAAAGACAGACCGTAAAATGCCGACCGCATCGCGCTCTCCCGCCGCTCGAACGGGCAGAGGATAGCGGCGAATCCCCCGTCACGCCTCTTCACAAGGCCGTGCGCGTCAGGCCAGCCCGATCTGCGTCGGACCGCGCCGGTCGTGGCGCAGCGCGGCATAGAGCACATGGTTGCGCCAGCGCCCGTTGATCTGGAGATAGGCCTGGGCCACGCCCTCGTACTTGTAGCCGCATTTCTCGAGCAGACCGCGCGAGGCGGTGTTCTCCGGCAGGCAGGCGCTCTCGATCCGGCTGAGATCGAGCCGGGTGAAGGCATGGTGCAGGAGAGCCGTCACGGCCTCGCGCATGTAGCCGTGGCGGGCGTACCGCGCGCCGATCCAGTAGCCCACCGTGCCCATCTGCGCCGGTCCCCGGCGGATGTTGTCGAGCGTCACCGCCCCCAGAAGCGCCGCATCCTCCCGCCGGATCAGGAACAGCGGCAGGGCGCTGTCGCTGCGCGCGCTGCGCTCCGCCCAGAAGACCCGGTTCGTGAAACTCTTGCGCGAGAGGTGATCCTCCGACCAGGTCGGCTCCGAGGGTTGCAGGAAGGCCGCGCTTTCCGCGCGCAGCCGGGACCAGTCGCGATAGTCCGAATGTTGCGGCAGGCGAAGCACGAGGCGCTCCGTGTCGATCCTGACCTTCGGACGGCGCTTGAGCATCAGGCGGCGAACCTCTCGCGCAGATCCTCGAGCTCCGGGGCGGATTTCACCGGTCCGTACAGCGCCATGGAGGCCCGGCCCGTGCCGGAGGCCGCCAGGAAGGCCCGCACCTGATCGAGCGTCACCGCGTCGATCCGCGCCACCGTTTCCTCGAGCGGCGGCACCCTGCCCCAGATGCCTATCATCCGCGCATTGCGCTCGGCGCGCGAGGACGGGCTCTCCAGCCCCATCAGGAGCCCGGCCTTGATCTGCGCCCGCGCGCGGTCGACCTCCTCGGCCGTCATCTCCCCGGCGGCGCGCTTCATCTCGTCGATCGTGACCTCCGCCAGTTCGCGCACCTGTTCGCCCGAGGTGCCGGCGTAGATCGTCGTGAGCCCGGTGTCGAAATAGGCGCCGGACTGGGCGTAGATCGTGTAGCAGAGGCCGCGGCGTTCGCGCAGTTCCTGGAACAGCCGGGAGGACATCCCCCCGCCCAGGGCGGTGGTCGCCGCCTGCGCCACGTAGATGTCGGCATCGCGATAGCCCGGCCCCTCGAAGGCGAGCGTGAAATGCGCCTGTTCGAGCTTCTTCACCTTGCGGAATTCGCCGCCCTCGAACCGGGCCGGATCGGCGTGGTCCTGCCCATGCGGCCTGAGCCCGCCGAAAATCTCCCCCGCCTCCGCGACGATGCGGTCGTGATCGACATTGCCCGAGGCCGAAAGGATCATCCGCTCCGGCGAATAATGCTCCTCGACGAAGCCCGCGAGATCGTCGCGGGAAAACGCGCTCACCCGCTCCGCCGGGCCGAGGATCGTGCGCCCGAGCGGCTGGCGCGGATAGGCCGCTTCCTGCAACCAGTCAAAGATCACGTCATCCGGCGTGTCGAGCGACTGGCCGATCTCCGACAGGATCACGCCGCGCTCGACCTCGAGCTCATGAGGATCGAACACCGGATTGAGCACGATATCCCCGATCACATCGAGCGCGAGCGACACGTCGTCCTTCAGCACCCGCGCGTAATAGGCCGTCGTCTCCCGCGTCGTATAGGCGTTGAGATAGCCGCCGACATTCTCGAGCACCTCCGCGATTTCCAGCGGGCTGCGCCGCGTCGTGCCCTTGAACGCCATGTGTTCGAGGAAATGCGCGATCCCGTTCTGCTCGATCCGCTCGTGCCGCCCGCCCGCAAGCACCCAGACGCCGACAGCGGCGCTCTGCATCGAGGGTTGCAGTTCGGTGACGACGCGGAAACCGTTGGGGAAGGTATGGAGGCGGGGACTCAAGCAAGACGCTCCTTGATCAGGGATTTCAGCCGGTCGAGGTCGTTCGGCACGACGGTGAAACGTTCCTCGCGCGCGAAAAGGTCCGCCATGCGCTCGGGCAGCGCGGGATGGATCCCGCAGGCGGCCTCCACGGCGGCCGGGAACTTCGCCGGATGCGCGGTCGACAGCGTGATCATCGGCTCGGACCCCAGATGTTCCTCCGCGACCTTGACCGCGACGGCGGTATGCGGGCAAAGCACCTCGCCCGTGCGCGCGTGCATCGCCGCGATGGTGGCCGTGGTCTCCTCCTCGGAGGCACGGCCGGAGGCGAAGATGTCGCGCAGCCGCTCCATCGCGCCCTGGCTGATCGCGAACTGCCCCGACTTCAGCTCGTCCATGAGCTGCGCGATGGCCGCGCCCTCCCGGTCGTAGACGTCGAACAGCGCGCGCTCGAAATTGGAGCTGACCTGGATGTCCATCGAGGGGCTCATCGAGGGGGCGACGCCCTCCTTCGTATAGGCGCCGGTTTCCATCGTGCGGTGCAGGATGTCGTTCTGGTTCGTCGCGATCACCAGCGTCTCGACCGGAAGGCCCATGCGTTTCGCGACATAGCCCGCGAAGATGTCGCCGAAATTGCCCGTCGGCACGGTGAAGGACACCTTGCGATGCGGCGCGCCGAGCGACAGCGCGGAGGAGAAGTAATAGACCACCTGAGCCAGCACCCGCGCCCAGTTGATCGAATTCACCGCGGCGAGCTTCACATGGTCGCGGAAGCCGATGTCCGCGAACATCTCCTTGAGCGCAGCCTGGCAATCGTCGAAATCGCCCTCGACCGCCAGGGCGTGCACATTGGTCTCGGGCGGCGTCGTCATCTGGCGCCGCTGCACGTCGGAAACGCGCCCGTTCGGGAACAGGATGAATACATCCACGTTGTCGAGGCCCTTGAACGCCTCGATCGCAGCGGAGCCGGTGTCGCCCGAGGTGGCGCCGACGATGGTCACATGCTCGCCCCGCCGCGACAGCGCCGCCTGGAAGAGCTGGCCGATGAGCTGCATCGCGAAATCCTTGAAGGCGAGCGTCGGCCCGTGGAACAGCTCCAGCAGGAAGTGGTTCGGACCGAGCTGCACCAGCGGCGCGCGCGCGTCATGGCCGAAGCCCGCATAGGCCCGCGCGATGATCCCGCGGAATTCCTCGTCGCCGAACGTGTCGCCGACGAAGGGACGCATCACGCGGAAGGCGATCTCCTCATAGGGCAGGCCGGCCATGGCGGCGATCTCCGCCGCGCTCATCGTCGGGATCGTCTCGGGCACGTAGAGCCCGCCGTCGGAGGCGAGCCCGGTGAGCATGGCCTCTTCGAAATTCAGCACCGGCGCATCGCCGCGGGTCGAGATGTAACGCATGGTCTCCGCTCGTCAGACAGTTCTGGCCCTGATACGCCACAACAGAAACAGTGTCATCCCCAACCAGACGGCGGCGAGCGAAAACCACGTGATCGCATATTGCAGATGGTCGTTCGGGATGCCCTCCGTGCCCACGGGCATCGGCTCGATCCCCGGCCCGGTCGCCTCGCGCGCGACGATCAGCACGGGCTCGGTGCCGAGCGCCGCGGCCATCGCCGGAATGTCCCGTCCGAACCAGATGTTCCGCCCGAGGTCGGGCGACGGCGTCGAACTGTTCATGTCGTCGGGCCAGTGCAGGTTGCCCGTCACCGTCGCCGCGCCCGTCTCCCGCTCCGCGTCCTTTTCCATGTCCCCGACGAAGCCGCGGTCGAGCAGAACGCGCCGCCCGTCCTCCGTGGTGAAGGGGGCGACGATCAGGTATCCCGCGCCGATCTGCTTGCGCGACACCAGCACATGAAGCTCCTCCTCCCCGATCACGCCCGCCACCCGGACGGGCAGGTATTTCATCGACGGGTCGATGTCCTCGGGCAGCGCGACCGGTTCCGCGCCGATCTCCGCCTCGATCTCCGCGAGCACGCCCTGTTTCCACTCGAGGCGGCGCAATTGCCAGGTGCCGAGCGCGATGAGGATCGCGCAGCCGATCAGCCCGATCGCGAGCGGGAAGATCATCCGTCGAACCATGTCCCCTCCATGACAACTGCCCGGACCGCCCCACGGAAAAAGGGCGCGGATCCCGCGCCCTTCATATCCGTCGGAAATCGTGTCTCGGACAACCGGGCGCTTACTGGCCCCAGATATAGACCACGACGAAGAGGAAAAGCCACACCACATCGACGAAGTGCCAGTACCATGCGGCGGCCTCGAAACCGATGTGGTCCTCCGGCGTGAAATGCCCCTTCATCGCCCGCACGAGGCAGACGAGCAGGAAGATCGTCCCGATGATGACGTGGAAACCGTGGAAGCCGGTGGCCATGAAGAAGGAGCCGAAGAAGAAATCACCGCCGAAGGTCCAGCCCTCGTGCACGAGAAGCTCGTAATATTCATAGGCCTGGAAGACGGTGAAGATGCCGCCGAGCCCGGCGCCGATGGCAAGCCCCGCGACCAGGTCCTTGCGGACGTTGCCATGCACGAGCGCGTGGTGCGCCCAGGTCACGGCGGCGCCCGAACACAGCAGGATCAGCGTGTTGATCAGCGGCAGGTGGAAGGCGTCGACGGGGACGATCTCCGGCCGCGCGTATTCCGTGCCGGCATAGGTCCACATCGGGTAGAGCGCGTTCTTGAAGAAGGCCCAGAACCACGCCGCGAAGAACATCACCTCCGACATGATGAAGAGGATGAAGCCATAGCGCAGGCCGATGCGGACCACCGGCGTATGGTCGCCCGCCTCGTTTTCGCGGATCGTGTCGCCCCACCAGCTCCACATCACGTAAAGCGTGCCGAGGAAGCCCACGAGGAAGATGTAAGGATTGTCGTTGGCCATCCACATCACCGCCCCGAAAAGCATGATGAAGGCGGCAACGGCGGCCATCAGCGGCCAGGGCGACGGCGGCAGGATGTGGTAGTCGTGGTTCTTTTCATGCGCCATTATATGCGTCCCTCTCCCTTGAGGTAGTGGCCCCGTGCGGGGTTAGTTGAGATCGCTGGCCTTCGGCGCGCCGTCGTCATAGGCGGCGTAATCCTCGGGCAGATCCGCTTCGTGAAACGTGTAGGACAGGGTGATGCGATGGACATATTTCGCGTCCCTGTCGGTGGTGATGTCGGGATCGACGTAGAAGGTCACCGGCATGAGCACCCGCTCGCCCGGTTCCAGGGCCTGTTCGGTGAAACAGAAACAGTCGATCTTCGTGAAAAACCCGCCCGCCTCGTAGGGCGCGACATTGTAGGAGGCCGTCCCGCCGATCACCCGGTCTGTCGGGTTGTAGGCCTCGTAGAAGGCCAGGCCGGTCTCGCCGATGCGCAGGTCCATCGTGTTCTGCACCGGCTTGAATTCCCAGGGCATGTCGGGATCGGTATTGGCGACGAAGCGGATCTTCATCGTCTCGTCGAGGATCACGTCGGAGCCTTCGGCGGCCTGCGCGGTGGTGCCGCCAAAGCCCGTCACCCGGCAGAACCAGCTGTAGAACGGGACCGCCGCCCAGGCGAGCGCGCCCATGACGACGACCACGCCGACAAGCTGCACCACCGTCTTCTGCGGGCCCCGGAGCGCCATTACCGCGCGACCTCCTCTTGCGCCATGCGCGACGGATCGAGCACGGTCACCTTCACCACCGTCAGCCCCAGCATCAGCAGCACGAAGATGCCGAGCGCGAGGCCGAGGCCCACATTGCGCGAGCGGCGGCGGTCGTGGATTTCGTGGAGTTTCGTGATCGCCATCAGAACGGGCCTCCGATCCCGAAGGCAAAAAGCGCCTTGTCGGCCATCAGGGCCATGAAATGCAGGAACGTGTAGACGAGCGACAGCTTGAAGAAGGCGCGCTCCGCCCGGTAGCCGTCGGCCTCCGCCTCCGCCTCGTCGCGGCGGTAGAGCTTCACCGCGCCCGCGAGGAACAGCCCGTTCATGACGAGGAACACCGCGAGATAGGCCCAGCCGGCGATCGGCGTGACGAAGAGCGCGGCGGCGGTGAGCGCGAGGATCACCGTGTAGACGAGGATATGGGTCCGGGTCGCGCGCTTGCCGTGGGTCACGGTCAGCATCGGCACCTTCGCCTTGTCGTAATCCGAATTCATGAACAGCGCGAGCGACCAGAAATGCGGCGGCGTCCACATGAAGATGAGCAGGAACATCAGCACCGAGGAGAGCGAGACGTCGCCCGTCACCGCCGCCCAGCCGATCATCGGGGGAAAGGCCCCCGCCGCGCCGCCGATCACGATGTTCTGCGGCGTCGCGCGCTTGAGCCAGATCGTGTAGACCACGGCATAGAAGAAGATGGTGAAGGCCAGCAGCGCCGCCGCCGCCCAGGTGGTCGCGAGGCCGAGCATGACCACGGCGAATCCCGAAAGCACGAGGCCGAGGCCCAGCGCCTCCTCCGGTGCGATCCGGCCGGCGGGGATCGGCCGGTCCTTCGTGCGTTTCATCACCCGGTCGATATCGGCATCATACCACATGTTGAGCGCGCCCGAGGCGCCGCCGCCGATGGCGATGCAGAGCACCGCGAAGAAGCCGAGGAAGGGATGGATGCCGCCGGGGGCGACGACGAGCCCCGCGAAGGCCGTGAAGACGACGAGCGACATCACCCGCGGCTTCAGGAGGGCGAGGTAATCGCCGAAACCCGCCTCCCGGTCGTCGTCCAGAATGATCGTCGCGTCAGTCATCGCCTGTGCCTATTCATCTGCCCCGCCGCGATCCGGGCTTTGCCTCTTGATCGGACGGGGGCTTTCGTGCGTGGGTCTTGCATATGCGGGCGGGGCGGTGGTTCCGCCCCTGCCCTTCGTCTCGTTGCGTCGCCGCTCAGTCGGCGGAGGCGAGCCGGACCGTGCGCGGCGCGGTTTCCGCGCTGGCATATTCCTCGCGCGCGCCCTCGAGCCAGGTCTCGTATTCCTCCTCGGTCACGACGCGCACCGTGATCGGCATATAGGCGTGGTCCTTGCCGCAAAGCTCGGAACACTGGCCGAAGAAGGTGCCGGTGCGCTCCGCCTTGAACCACAGCTCCGCGACGCGGCCGGGCACGGCGTCCTGCTTGACGCCGAAGGCCGGGATGGTCCAGCTGTGGATCACGTCCGCGCCGGTCACGCCCATCACGATCGTCTTGCCGACCGGGACCACGACCTGCGTGTCCGTCGCCAGGAGGAACTGGTCCGGCGTATAGCCCGCGTCGACGAGCATCTGCTCGACCTCGGGCGTGCGCCGGTACTCGCCGCCCGTCGCCGGCTGGCCGATCATGTAGCTGTCGAAGGCGATGCCCTCGTCGGGATATTCGTAGCCCCAGTACCACTGATAGCCCGTCACCTTGATATAGATGTCGCCGTCCGGGATTTCCTGCTGCTTGAACAGGACGGGAAGCGAATAGGCGCCGATCACCACGAGGATGAGAATCGGCAGAAGCGTCCAGGCCACCTCGATCGGGGTGTTGTGGGTGAATTTCGCCGGGGTCTTGTTGGCGCGGGCGTTGTAGCGCACCACGACCCACAGGATCAGCAGCGTGACGAAGGCGACGATCACCGCGGTGATGATCGTGAGCATGTGGTCGAGGCCGTGCAGGTCGCGGGCGAGCTCGGTCGCCGCGGGCTGGAATCCCATCTTGCCGTTGATAGGCTCCCCGACGAGATCGCCGGTGTCCTGGGCGATGGCCTGAGCCGCACCGATGGTAGTGAGAAATGCGGCCGAAAGAGCGGCCCGAAGGGGATATGTGCGCATAGTCTCTTCCCTAGTGTTGCGACCAAGGATCTCACCCCTCGCGCCGCAGCCCCGTTCAACCGGGAGCATTTTCGTTTGAGTCTGCTCCATCAGAAACCATATTAGGCCAGATGGGACAAGAATTCTGCTCCGCTTTGAGCGGTTTTTTTGATCCGGATCAAGCCCCGAGGGAGAAAAATCCGTGCCTGTGCGACGTTTTGAACCATTTACAGATACACTCGATCGCGACAGCGCCCTGTCGACTCTGCGCGATGCCGTCGAAGGCGCCGATGACGGCGAACTGTTCCTCGAACGGCGCACATCCGAGGGGCTCGTTTTCGATGACGGACGGATTCGCACGGCCTCCTACGACGCCTCAGAGGGATTCGGCCTGCGCGCCGTGCGGGGCGAGACCGCGGGCTATGCCCATTCGACCGAGATTTCCGAGGCGGCGATCCGGCGCGCGGCGGAAACCGCCCGGCTCGCCGTGGGCGACGGCGGCGGCACGCTGGCCGAGGGGCCGCGCGCGACCAACCTGCGCCTCTACACCGACGAGAACCCGCTCGAGGGCACATCCTTCGAGGCCAAGATCGAGACCCTCTCCGAGATCGACGCCTACCTGCGCGATCTCGACAAGCGCGTGGTCCAGGTCAGCGCCTCGCTCGCGGCCTCCCACCAGGAGGTGTTCATCCTGCGGCCGGAGGGCACGCTCGTCTCCGACATCCGCCCGCTCGCGCGGCTGTCGATCTCCGTCATCGTCGAACAGGCGGGGCGGCGCGAAAGCGGCAACGCCGGCGGCGGCGGGCGCTTCGGCCTGACCGGCCTCGTCGATCCCGCCCACTGGAAGCCCGTCGCGCGCGAGGCGCTGCGGATCGCCACCGTCAATCTCGAGGCCGTACCCGCCCCCGCCGGGGTGATGGACGTGGCGCTCGGGCCGGGCTGGCCGGGGGTGCTGCTGCACGAGGCGGTGGGCCACGGGCTCGAGGGCGATTTCAACCGCAAGAAGACCTCGGCCTTCGCCGGCCTGATGGGCCAGCAGGTCGCGGCGCGGGGCGTCACCGTGCTCGACGACGGCACGCTCCCCGACCGGCGCGGCTCGCTCACCGTCGACGACGAGGGCACGCCGAGCTCGAAAACCACGCTGATCGAGGACGGCATCCTCGTCGGCTACATGCAGGACCGCCAGAACGCGCGCCTCATGGGGGTCGAGCCGACCGGCAACGGCCGGCGCGAGAGCTTTGCCCATGCCCCGATGCCGCGGATGACCAACACCTACATGCTCGGCGGCGACGCAGCCCCCGAGGAGATCGTCGCGGACATGAAGGACGGGATCTATGCCGTGGGCTTTTCCGGCGGGCAGGTCGACATCACCAACGGCAAGTTCGTCTTCAACTGCACCGAGGCCTACCGCGTGCAGGACGGCCGGATCGGCGCACCGGTGAAGGGCGCGACGCTGATCGGCGACGGCGCGACCGCGATGAAGCATGTGCGCGCGATCGGCAACGACATGGCACTCGATCCGGGGGTCGGCATGTGCGGCAAGCAGGGCCAGTCCGTGCCCGTGGGCGTCGGCCAGCCGACGCTCCTGATCGGCGGACTCACGGTCGGCGGCTCCGCGACCTGAGGCGGGATTTCGCTCCGCGGGATGAAAGGAGGCGCCGCCGCGCGCCCCTTTATCCCCGTGAAACTCGAAAAATCGGCGCGCGGCGATTTTTTTCGATCTTCCCGGACTCCGCTAACCGCTCGTTAACCAATTTGGGGGATATCTGAAGGGGCAAGAGACGGAGAGAGCTGGTCCATTGGAGTTCATCCCTTCCCACCACCCCCTCACCCCACCCCACACCGAGGAAGATCGGGCCCGCTGGCTCCGCCTCTTGCGCTCCCGCCGTGTCGGCGTGACCACATTCTACCGGCTGATGCGGGAGCACGGCTCGGCCGAGGCGGCGCTCGCTGCCCTGCCGGAGATCGCCCGCGCCGCCGGCGTCTCCGATTACCAGCCCTGCCCCGACACCGTGATCGCCGCGGAACTGCGCGCCGGGCGCCGCGCCGGAGCACGGCTCGTGGCCCGCGGAGAGCCCGCCTATCCGCCCCTTCTCGCGCTGATCGAGGACGCGCCGCCGCTCCTCTGGGCAAAGGGCGACCTGTCGCTGCTCGGCCGTCCCGCCCTCGCCATCGTCGGCGCGCGCAACGCCTCCTCCCTCGGCCTGCGCTTCGCCCGCACCCTCGCCCGCGACCTCGGCGCCGAAGGCTTCGCCATCGTCTCCGGCCTCGCCCGCGGCATCGACGCCGCCGCCCATGAGGCCGCGCTCGGCACCGGCACGATCGCGGTGCTCGCGGGTGGGATCGACATGATATATCCGGCGGAAAACACGCAGCTTTACCGCCGGATCGGGGAAAGCGGGCTGCTCCTCTCGGAACAGCCCTTCGGCATGAAGCCCCTTGCGCGGCATTTCCCGATGCGCAACCGGATCGTCTCCGGCCTCGCCCGCGCCACCGTGGTGGTGGAGGCCGCCGCGCGCTCCGGCTCGCTGCTGACCGCGGGCAACGCGCTCGACCAGGGGCGTGAGGTGATGGCGGTGCCCGGCCATCCCTTCGACGCGCGCGCCTCGGGCTGCAACGGCCTGCTGCGCGACGGCGCCGTGCTCGTGCGCGGCGCGCAGGACGTGATCGACGCCCTCGCCGCCGCCGCGCCGCCCGCGCCCCCCGCCGGGGAGAGACCGGCCCCCGCCGGCCACGTCCCTGCCCCGCCGCCGGAACGCCGCTCGCTCACCGATCACGCGGCGCTGCATGGCGAGATCCTCTCCCGCCTGGCAAGCGCGCCGCTGCCGGAGGACGACCTGATCCGCGACATCGGCGCCCCCGCCGATCTCGTCTCCCCGGAGATCCTCGCGCTCGAACTCGAGGGCCGGATCGCGCGCAAACCGGGCGGTCTTCTGGCACTTGGCTGACACCGTGCCTATATTGCCCACAGATCCAGCCGCACGGCGCATCCCACGGCGATTTGCAACCGAACCGCATCCTGCCGCATTGACAATCCGTGATTGCCAAGCCCATTTTGCGCCGCCATAAGGCCCGCAATTCCAGACCATGAAGGACAGTCCATGCCAGTCGTCGTTGTTGAATCCCCGGCGAAAGCCAAAACGATCAACAAATACCTCGGCAAGGATTACACCGTTCTCGCCTCCTACGGCCATGTCCGCGACCTTCCGCCCAAGGACGGCTCGGTCGATCCCGACCACGATTTCGCGATGGAATGGGAGATCGGCGTGGACAGTCGCAAACATGTGAAGGCCATTGCCGACGCGCTCAAGGACGACGACGCGCTGATCCTCGCCACCGACCCCGATCGCGAGGGGGAGGCGATTTCCTGGCACCTCCAGGAGGCGCTGACCAAGCGCCGCGCGATCAAGAAGACGACCGCCGTTTCCCGCGTGACCTTCAACGCCATCACCAAGCCCGCGATCCTCGAGGCGATGAAACATCCCCGCCAGGTCGACGAGGACCTCGTGGAGGCCTATCTGGCCCGCCGCGCGCTCGACTATCTCGTGGGCTTCAACCTCTCGCCCGTGCTCTGGCGCAAGCTGCCCGGCGCGCGCTCCGCCGGCCGCGTGCAATCCGTCTGCCTGCGGCTCATCGTCGAGCGCGAGATGGAGATCGAAGCGTTCAACCCGCAGGAATACTGGTCGGTCAGGGCGCTGCTCGAAACCCCGCGCGGCCAGAGCTTCGAGGCGCGGCTCACGCAGCTTTCGGGCAGGAAGCTCGACAAGTTCGACCTCAAGGACCGGATGAGCGCCGAAATGGCGGTGCAGGCGGTGTCCTCGCGCGCCCTCACGGTCTCCTCCGTCGAGGCGAAACCCGGCACGCGCAACCCCTCGGCGCCGTTCATGACCTCGACGCTCCAGCAGGAGGCGAGCCGCAAGTTCGGCATGGGCGCACGCCAGACGATGAACGCCGCGCAGCGTCTCTACGAGGCGGGCCTCATCACCTACATGCGGACCGATGGCATCGACATGGCGCCCGAGGCCGTGAGCCAGGCCCGCGAGGCGATCAAGGCGCGCTACGGCGAGAAGTACGTCCCCGGCTCGCCGCGCCTCTACAAGAACAAGGCGAAGAACGCGCAGGAGGCGCACGAATGTATCCGCCCCACGGACATGTTCGCCTCCCCCGACAGCGTGAGCCTCTCCGACGCCGACCAGCGCAAGCTCTACGACCTGATCTGGAAACGCACCATCGCCTGCCAGATGGAGACGGCCCGGCTCGAACGCACCACGGTGGACATCGCCTCCGACGACGGCGAGGTGGTGCTGCGCGCCACCGGCCAGGTCGTCGTCTTCGACGGGTTCATGGCGGTCTATACCGAGGGCCGCGACGATGTGGAGGAGGACGACGAGGGCCGCCTGCCGCAGATCACGCAGGGCGAGGCGGTGAAGAAGGTGGCGGGCGGGCTCGCCGCGCAGGCCGAGGGGAAGGAGGCCGTCCTGGGCGGACAGGATGCCGTGCTGGGGCTCCAGCACCACACCGCGCCGCCGCCGCGCTACACCGAGGCGACCCTCGTGAAGCGGATGGAGGAGCTCGGCATCGGCCGGCCCTCGACCTATGCCTCCGTGCTCTCCACGATCGTGGACCGCGAATATGTGCGCAAGGAACAAAACCGCCTCATCCCGGAGGACAAGGGCCGGATCGTCACCGTCTTCCTGATGAACTTCTTCCGCAAATACGTCGGCTACGAATTCACCGCCAATCTCGAGGAGGAGCTCGACGAGATCTCCGCGGGCGATCTCGACTACAAGGAAGTGCTCGCGAAATTCTGGCGCGACTTCCATGCCGCCATCGAGGAAACGAGCGAGCTGCGCATTTCCGAAGTGCTCGACAAGCTCGACGATGCGCTGGCGCCGACGCTCTACCCGCCGCGCGAGGACGGGACCGACCCGCGCATCTGTCCGCTCTGCGGCACCGGCCAGCTTCACCTCAAGACCTCCCGCTCGGGCGGGTTCGTCGGCTGTTCGAACTATCCCGAATGCCGCTACACCCGCCCCATCGGCGGCGGGGAGGAGCAAAACGGCGACCGCGTGCTGGGCATGGACGAGGCGGGCAACGAGATCTCCCTGCGCTCCGGCCGCTTCGGCCCCTATGTGCAGCGCGGCGAGGTGAGCGAGGAAAACAAGAAGCCCGACCGCGCGTCCCTGCCGAAGGGCTGGCGCGCCGAGGACATGGATCTCGAGAAGGCGCTCACCCTCCTGAGCCTGCCGCGCGAGATCGGCGCGCATCCCGAGGGCGGCACGATCTCCGCCAATTTCGGACGTTTCGGCCCCTACCTGATGCACCAGATGCCCGGAGAGGCGAAGCCCGTCTACGCCAATCTCAAGGATCCGAACGACGTGTTCGAGATCGGGATGAACCGCGCGGTCGAGCTCATCACCGAGAAGCGCAACAATCCGGGGCGCGGGCGGTCCGCGGCGGCCAAGCCGCTGAAGGAGCTGGGCGAGCATCCCGAGGAGGGCGGCCCCGTCCAGGTGCTCGACGGGCGCTACGGCCCCTATGTCAAATGGGGAAAGGTGAACGCGACCCTGCCGAAGGACGTGAAGCCCGAGGATCTGAGCATGGACCAGGCGGTCGCGCTCATCGCGGAAAAGGCCGCGAAGGGCGGAAAGAAGAAGACCGCGAAAAAACCGGCGGCAAAGAAGGCGGCCGCGAAGAAATCCGCCACCTGAGCGAAGGGCGCCCCCGCGGGCGCCCTTTCCATGTCACTCTTCAATCCCCCTCACGCCTGCGGCGCGAAACGGTTCACCGGAATGCGGAACACCGCCCGCCCCTGCCCGTCGGGCTCCGGCAGCCGGCCGCCCCGGATATTGACCTGAAGCGCATGGAGCATCTGTTTCGGCAGCGGCAACGTCGCGTCCCGCGCCGCGCGCAGGGCGACGAACTCCTCCCGGTCGGTGCCGTCCTTCACGTGGATATTGGCGCGCCTGTGCTCCGCCACCACCGCCATGCAGTCGGGATCGCGCCCGTCCTTGCCGTAATCATGCCCGACGAAGACCCGCGTGTCGCCCGGCAGCGCGAGGAGGGTCTGAAGCGTGTCCCACAGCTCTCCGGTCGAGCCGCCGGGGAAATCCGCCCGCGCGGTGCCGCTGTCGGGCATCATGAACGTGTCATGGGCAAAGATCGCGTCGCCGATCCGGTAGGACACGGAGGCAAGCGTGTGCCCGGTCGACAGGATCACCTCCGCCGCGAGATCGCCGATATCGAACCTGTCGCCGTCCCGGAACAGCCGCTCCCAGTATTCGGGATGCCCGGCGAGATCGTCCTCGGCATAGAGGTCGGCCCAGAGATCCTGCACCTCGAGCACCTTTTCCCCGATCGCCTGCGGCACCGAGAGTTCCGTCGCGAGGTAATGCGCCGCCGAGAAATGGTCGGCATGCGGATGGGTATCGAGCACCCAGAGGACATTAAGCCTTTCCTCCCTGACATAGGCGAGAATCTCGTCGGCGCTCGCGGTCCATGTAGCCCCGGCCTCGGGCGAGAAATCGAGCACCGGATCGACGATCACCGCCGCTTTCGTCGCCGGATCGGAGGCCACATATTGCCATGACCCGGTCGTCTTCTCGTAAAAGGCGGCGACATCCGGACTGCCCGGTTTTCCGGAAGCTGGGAAGATCTTCATCTTTCTCTCCTGCGCGGGGACGTTCAATTCTCCCGCTTGAATAGGACCTGCCGCAGGGCGCTTTCAACCCGTCTTCCGTGCAGGTGCAGCATGTCATTGACTTCCGGATGGCTTTTGCGTCCAATCCGGGCAAGCAAAGACTGAGGGAGAGAGACATGAAGAAGATCTACGGCAGCGCCGGAGAGGCGCTCGACGGGCTCCTGTTCGACGGGATGCTGATCGCGGCGGGCGGGTTCGGCCTCTGCGGCATCCCCGAGCTGCTGATCGACGCGGTGGTGGAAAGCGGGGTAAAGGATCTGACCGTCGCCTCCAACAATGCCGGCGTGGACGGCTTCGGCCTCGGCAAGCTGCTCGAGACGCGGCAGATCCGCAAGATGATGTCCTCCTACGTGGGCGAGAACGCGGAATTCATGCGCCAGTACCTGTCGGGCGAACTGGAGCTCGAATTCAACCCGCAAGGCACGCTTGCGGAGCGCATGCGCGCCGCCGGCCACGGCATTCCCGGCTTCTACACCAAGACCGGCGTCGGCACGCAGATCGCCGAGGGCAAGGAGCACAAGGATTTCGGCGGCGAGACCTATATCCTCGAGGAAGGCATCTTTGCCGACATTTCCATCGTGAAGGCCTGGAAGGCGGACGAGACCGGCAACGCGATCTTCCGCAAGACCGCGCGCAACTTCAACCCGCCGGCGGCGATGTGCGGGCGGGTCTGCATCATGGAGGTCGAGGAGATCGTGCCGACCGGCACGCTCGATCCCGATTGCATCCACCTGCCCGGCATCTACGTGCACCGCCTCATACAGGGCGAGCACGAGAAGCGGATCGAACAGCGCACCACCCGGCCCCGCCCGGCGGCCTGAGCCGGATCGCAGGCGCATGGGGTCTCCCTACGATCACCTTCCGTCCCGCGCCTTCTGGCGATCGGGCGTCGCGCTTCAGCCTCCCGAGGCGATTGAGGCGCTGTTCGTGCCGAAATTCGCGGTCGGCCCGGACACGCGGATCGTGACGGCGGGAGGCGGTCTCTCGCAGCATCTCCATCGCGCGCTGGCAAACCGCGGCTGGACGGTGACCGAGGCTGAGCCCGCGCCGGAGGAGAGACGCGACGCGGAGGCGCGGGACCGCGAGCTTTCCCCCGCCTGCGACGACAGCGCCGACAGCCTGCGCCACATGCTGAGACGGCTGCGCGAGGCGACGGGGGAGATCGCACCCGCCGGACCGGTGCGGCACCGGGACGGGCGGGCCGGCGCGCCGCAGCCCCCAAACAGATCCCCGGCCGGCGGAGACAGTCCGGAGACGATGCGGCCGGCGCAGGCGGATCACCTCGCGGCGCTGCGCGGGGCGCTCGCCGATGCCGATCTGTTTGTCCTGACGCTCGGCCCGGCGGCGATGCCGGAGCATGGCACGGCCGGGGACGGCCCCGCCGCCCCTGCGGAGCGCGCCCCGACCCTGCCGGAACTGCGCGCGGATCTGGCCGCTCTGCGCGCTCTTCTGACAACGCTGCGCCCCGGCATCCGCCTGCTGCTCATGCTCTCCCCCGTGCCACCCGCCGCGGCGGCAGACATGGAGCGGCTCAGCGCGGCGACTCACGCGACATCCGTCCTGCGCGCCGCCGCCGGAGAATTTGCCGCTGCGCATGAGGATGTCGACTATGCCCCCGCCTTCGAACTGCTCACCGGCCCGGCGGCGGGAAACAGGCTTTACGACCCGGACCTGCGCAGGCTCACGCCCGCCGGCATCTCCGCCGCGACGCGCATGGTCCTCACCGCATACGAGACCATCGGCGCCGGTCCGGCCTGACCGCGCAAGAGATACCCCTCGGAGGGGAAAAGGAGGAAAGACAATGCCCTGGGACCGCAATCAGATGGCGGCACGCGCCGCGCAGGAGCTCGAGGACGGCACCTATGTGAACCTCGGGATCGGCATTCCGACGCTGGTGCCGAACTTCATCCCGGAGGGGGTGAGCGTGACGCTCCAGTCGGAGAACGGCATGCTCGGCATGGGGCCCTTCCCCTATGAGGGGGAGGAGGATCCCGACCTCATCAACGCCGGCAAGCAGACGATCACGGAACTGCCGAACACCGCCTATTTCGACTCCTCCATGTCCTTCGGCATGATCCGCGGCGGCAAGATCGCGGCGGCCATCCTCGGCGCGATGGAGGTGGACGAGAAGGGCGACCTTGCCAACTGGATGATCCCCGGCAAGCTCGTGAAGGGCATGGGCGGCGCGATGGATCTGGTCGCGGGCGTCGGCCGCGTGGTG
Organism: Celeribacter indicus; assembly: GCF_000819565.1. Lineage (NCBI taxonomy): Bacteria > Pseudomonadati > Pseudomonadota > Alphaproteobacteria > Rhodobacterales > Roseobacteraceae > Celeribacter > Celeribacter indicus. The sequence continues at coordinate 1,221,779 of NZ_CP004393.1, read as the reverse complement.
GTGGTGATGGACCACACCAACAAGCATGGCGAAAGCAAGCTGCTGCATGAATGCACCCTGCCGCTGACCGGCGCGGGCGTGGTCGACCGGGTGATCACCAATCTCGGCGTGCTCGACGTGGTCGAGGGCGGGCTGAGGATCGTCGAACTCGCCGACGGCGTCACCGAGGAGGAGCTGCGCGCCGCCACCGAGGCGACCATCGTCGATTGAGTATTTCAGGCAGCAAAAAGCGGCAGGCGGCGCCCGGCACCGGGCCCGCCGCACGCTGTCCGCGCCGATTGTCCGGTTTTCCCGAACAGCATCACAATATCGCCCAAATTGTTTTCTAGTCATCGGGCCATTCCCGCCCCGTCACGCCCGGCCGCAGAATGACACCGAGTCTCGAACAGCCCCGTCCCCCGTCCCGCCGCAGCCCGCTGCGCGAGGGCGCGGTGATGGCCGGGCTTCTGGCTCTCGTCGTGCTGGGGCTGGCCGGGGCGGTCTCCGCGACCGGATGGGCGGAGGCGCGCGCGCAGGTCGCCAAACTCGCGCCGTGGCAGGTCGGGCTGCTGCTTCTCCTGTCGCTGGCGAATTACGCAGCGCGCGGGCTGCGCTGGCACCTGTTCGCCCGCCATATCGGGCTTGGCCTCGGGCTTCGGGCGAACCTGCGCCATTTCCTCGGCGGCTTCGCCATGGCGGTCACGCCCGGACGGCTGGGCGAGCTGGTGCGGATGCGCTGGATCGCACGGGAGACGGGCGTCGCCTTCGAACGCGCCGCGCCGCTCCTGCTGGTCGACCGCGCCTCCGACCTTGCGGCGATGGCGGTGCTGACGGGGGCGGCGGTCCTGGCCTCGGGCCTTCGGATCGCGGGCGGGGGGCCGGTGCTGGCCCTCGCCCTGCTCGCCGCCGTGCTCGCCACCCGCCCGCGGCTTCTGGCGGCGCTCGCGCGCCTCGGCCACCGCGCCACCGGCCGGTTCGGCCGCCTCTTCGCCCGGCTGCGCCGCGCCGCACGGGCGCTCGCGCCCTTCGCCTCGGGCGGGGTGCTGCTCCGGGGCTCGGTCCTCGCGCTGTTCGGATGGCTGGCCGAGGGGCTCGCCTTCTTCCTGCTGCTGCACTGGATGGGCGCCGGGGTCTCCGCGGCCACGGCCATCGCGATCTTTCTCTTCGCGACGCTCGCGGGCGGCCTCACCGGCGCGCCCGGCGGCCTCGGCGGGGCGGAGGCGGCCATGGTCGCGCTCCTGTCGCTCGAGGGCGTGCCGCTCGCGGTCTCCGTCCCCGCGACCGTCCTCATCCGCCTCACGACGCTCTGGTTCGCCATCGCGATCGGGGCCGCCGTCTTCCCCGTCGCGGAACGCCACTCAAGAAGGATCTCCGATGCCCTGGACTGACCGCCGCCAGACCGGCTGGGGCCGCGCCCTCTCCGCCACCGGGCAGATCGCGCGCCCCGAACGCCAAACCGCCCTCGCCCGCCTCATGGCCGACACCCCCGCCCCGGCCGTCGGCATGCGCCGCTCCTACGGCGATGCAGCGCTCAACCACGGCGGGCGCGCCTGCGACATGACCCGGCTCGACCGCATCCTGGACTTCGATCCCGAAACCGGGATCGTCGAGGTCGAGGCGGGCCTGCCGATCGGCGACCTGTGCCGCGCCTTCGCCGGACGCGGCTGGATCCCGCCGGTCATGCCGGGCACCGGCTTCGCCACGGTCGGCGGCTGCATCGCCAATGACGTGCATGGCAAGAACCATCACGTCATGGGCTCCTTCGGCCAGCATGTGACGGAGATCGTCCTCCTCCAGGGACCGCGCCGCCGCAGGATCACACCGCGCTCCGGCGCGCTCTGGCGCGCCACCCTCGGCGGGCTCGGCCAGACCGGGGCGATCGCCACCGCGAAGATCCGGCTCATGCCCTGCACGGGCGACGCGATGGTGCTGAGCGAGCGGCGGATGCCCGACCTCGACGCCTTCCTCCATGCCCTCGACGACAGCCGCAGCGACTATACCGTCGGCTGGATCGACGCCGCCGCCACCGGCGCGCGGCTCGGGCGCGGCATCCTCGAGGAGGGGGAGATCGCCGCCGGCCTCCTCCCCCGCAAGCCGCGGCGCGGCACCGCCTCCGTCCCCTGCGACGCGCCGGGCTGGGCGCTCTCCGCCCCCGTGGTGCGCGGCTTCAACACGCTCTACTACCACCGCATCCCCACCCAGGGCCGCACCGGCGTGAAGCCCCTCGACGGCCCGTTCTTCCCGCTCGACCGGATCCGCGACTGGAACCGGCTCTATGGGAAGGCGGGCTTTTACCAGTTCCAATGCGTCCTGCCGCCCGCCCGCGCCGAAGTGCTGCGCCAGATGCTCGAGCGGATCGGCGGCTCCGGCCGGGCCTCCCCGCTCGCCGTGCTGAAGAAGATGGGCGCGGGCAGCGGCGGCTATCTCTCCTTCCCGATGGAGGGCTACACGCTCGCCGTCGATGTCCCGAACCGCCCCGGCGCCGCCGATCTCCTCTCCGAACTCACCGACATGACCGCGGACGCGGGCGGGCGGATCTATTTCGCGAAGGACGGTATCGCCACCGCCGGGCAGGTCGCGGGCATGTATCCCGAACGCGACAAATGGCGCGAGGCCGTCGAAAAGGCCGACCCGGAGCGGCTCTATGAAACCGATCTCGTGCGCCGCCTCGGCCTGCGCGACCCGGAGCGCACGGCATGACGGCACAGGTCTGGATCCTCCTCGGCGCCTCCTCCGCCATGGCGCGCGCCCTGGCGCGGCGGCTCTCGGCGCAGGGCGCGACGCTCCTCCTCTGCGGGCGCGACATGGAAGACCTCGCGGCCACCGCCGCCGATTGCCGGGCGCGCGGCGCGGCAGGCGCGCACGCGATGCGCTTCGACGCGCGCGACGCGGAGACCTTCGCCCCGATCGTCGCGACGGCCGCCGATCTTCCCGGCACGCTCAACTGCGCCGTCTTCGTCGGCTCCATGCCGGACCAGTCCGCGCTCGACGCCGACCCGGCGCTCATCGCAGGCGTGATCGCGGACAGCCACACCGGCCCCGCCACCTTCCTCACCCTGCTCGCCCCGCAGCTCGAGGCGCGCGGCGCGGGCACGGTCGTCGGCGTCGCTTCCGTCGCGGGCGACCGGGGGCGGATCGGCAATTACGTCTACGGCTCGGCCAAGGCGGGCTTTGCCACCTACCTCTCCGGCCTCAGGAACCGCCTCACGCGGGCGGGCGGCCATGTGGTGACGGTGAAGCCCGGTTTCGTCGACACCGCGATGACATGGGGCACAGACGGCATGTTCCTCGTCGCCTCCCCCGACGCGGTGGCGCGCGACATCCTCCGCGCCGTCGCGACACGGCGCAACGTGATCTACACGCCCTTCTTCTGGCGCTACATCATGCTCGTGATCCGCCTCATCCCCGAGGCCGTCTTCAAGAAGATGTCGATCTAGTTCGACGCCCTCACCGCGTTCGTCGCAAAGACGCAGCCGTCCGAATACAGCTCGGGCGGGGTCAGGCAGAGCCCGCGCACCACCTGCCAGGCGGCGAGGACCTTCGGCACATAGGCGCGGGTCTCGGCATAGGGCGGCGGGCCGTTGTTCGCCTTCACCGCGTTCTCGCCCGCATTATAGCCTGCAAGCGCCAGCGCCACGTCGCCGTTGAATTCGCGGATCAGCCAGTCGAGATAGGCGATCCCGCCGCGGATGTTCTGGTCCGGGTCGCGCGCGTCCACGCCGAAACGCTCCGCCGTCGCCGGGATGAGCTGCATCAGCCCCTGCGCCCCGGCGCCGCTCACCGCATCGGGATCGCCGGCGGATTCGACCGCCATCACCGCGAGCGCGAGCGCCGGGCTCACATTCGTCCCTATGGAATGCGCCAGCAGCGAGGCGCCGTAGCGGTTCGCGAGCGTCGTGATGTGCTGAAAGTTCGGCCGCGGGATGCTCTGGCCGGGATCGAGGTCGAGCGCCGCCAGCGCCGCGACGAACCGTTCCGGCCCCGCCCCGCCGAGGTCGTGCGGCACCGCGCTCCAGTACCAGTCGAGAAGCTCCGCCGGCACGGGCGCCGGGTCCGGCGCCGCGGCGGGCTGCGGCTTCGGCGGCGCCGTCACCGTCTTCGGCCCCGGCCGGATCTGCACGGTGATGAGATTGCCCGCCCGCGCCGCAGTCGGCACGCCGATCCGCTTCGGACGCACCACGGGCCAGTCCGGCGCGGCCTCGGCCACGGCGGGCGGGCTTTTCACCGCCGGCGCCTCCTGCGCGCGGAGCGGCGCGGCGGAGGCCCCCCACAGCGCAAGGCCCAGCGCGACGCCCGGCGCCACGCACCGCGCCGCGAAACGGCCCTTTCGGCCGGCTTGTCCCGGTGATGTCATCCCGACTGCCCCATGCGCCGCGGTATGCCGGTTCCCGGTCTCCGGCGGCGATTGCTCTTGCCTTGCGCGCAGTCTGGCAAAAATTTTCCCCCACGGCCAGAGATTTGGGAGACCCGAGTCGGGTCCGGCCCGGCTCCCGGCGCCGCAACAGCCCGGAAAAGCGAAATCCCGCAGCAAGGTTAAAAAAAATTAATCTTTCATAATCAATATGTTATATGAATTTCCTTTGAAAAACACCGCGTTTCTAAAATCGTACCAATGCTGCCCAACTCTCGCCCCAGTTCGACGGCCATATAGCCTCATCGAAAGCGCGACGGAGCCGGCAGGCCAGAAGGAAAGCCACCGCTCCCGACGCGCCGAGACAGGAAATGAAGCTGAACTGTATCCTTGGAGGGAACACCATGAAATTCTTCAAACTCTCGAACAAATTCTCCCGTGACGAAGACGGCGCCGTGACCGTCGACTGGGTCGTGCTGACCTCCGCCGTCGTGGGCCTCGGCATCGTCGTCCTGAGCACCGTCGCGAACGGCACCAAGTCGCTGGGCTCGAACATCTCCGGCGATCTCGCTACCCGCCAGGTCGTGAACTACTAAGACGAATAACTGGTCCCCGGACCGACCTCTTGCAGAAAGCCGCATCTCCCCGGAGGTGCGGCTTTCCCTTTGACGCGGCGCCCCGGCCGGCGTGGACCCGTCAACATCCGCCCTGCGCGCGCGGCTTTGTCGCCGGGCACGCAAAAATTCACCGGGGCGCCGCCCCAGCACCACCAAATCGCCGCATTTGGCGGCGAGGATGCCGGGGAAGGCGCCGGGTCGCGCAAGCGTCCGGCCCGACAGCAGAGGGACATATTTCATGCGCGCAATTTTCGGATTGATCCTGGTCGTCGGGGTCGCCCTTGCCGGCTTCGCCGTGCACATGACCCGCGGCTACCTGTCCACCTACCAGGCCGAGCTCGACCACGAGAAGGCGATGCGGGCCACCGCCGTACAGACCGAGGAGATCTTCGTCACGACGGCGCAGGTCACCTACGGCCAGCCGATCCTCCCCGGCATGGTCAAAAAGGTCCGCTGGCCCGTCGAGGCGCTGCCGGCAGAACCCTTCCGCACCGAGGAGGAGCTTTTCCCCGAGGGGCCGGATGTCCCCCGCCTCGCCCTGCGCACGATCGAGCCGATGGAACCGCTGATCCCGGCAAAGGTGACCCTGCCGGGCGAGACCGCCGGCGTCGCCGCCCGCCTGTCGCGGGGGATGCGCGCCTTCGCGATCCGTGTCGACGTCTCCACCGGCGTCTCGGGCCTGCTGCGCCCCGGCGACCGCGTCGACGTCTACTGGACCGGCCGCCCGCCGGGCAGCAATTCGGAGGCGACGAAGCTGATCCAGAGCGCCATCCCCCTCGTCGCGGTCGACCAGACCTCCGACAGCGAACACGCGGCTGCGACCATTGCGCGCACCGTCACGGTGGAGGCCACGCCCACCCAGGTCGCCGCCCTCGCGACGGCGCAAAGCTCGGGCCGCCTCTCCCTCGCCCTCGTCGGACGCAACGACGACACCGTCGTCAGCGGCGTGGAAGTGGACCAGCTCACGCTCCTCGGCATCGAACGGGCCCCCGAAACCGTCCAGGCGCCCGCCGAACGCATCTGCACCGTGCGCACGCGCAAGGGCGGCGACATCATCGAGACGCAGATCCCCTGCGCCACGAACTGAGGCAGGCGCGCCCTTATCCACATTATCAGCGGCACATAACGGATTGATTCTTGCAAAAAAATGGAATTTGACGCACTCTCCGCCCAAATGGACCGCAAGAGTCCAGAGTGTTGTGGCGTGGTCGACAGAGGCAGGATCACATGAAAGTGCTGAATTTGATGAAGGCCGCCCTCCTCGGGTGTGCCGTGATCGGCGCAGCGCCAGAGGGCGCGATGGCCGAAAAGCTGCGGGTCATGACCGGCTCGCCCTCAGGCGTGCTCAACGTGCCGATGAGCCGCGCCGTGGTCGTGGAAAGCGACGAACCCTTTGCGGAAATCTCGGTGGCGAACGCGGAAATCGCGGATATCTCCACCCTCTCGGACCGCTCGATCTACGTGCTCGGCCGCAGCCCCGGCCTCACGACGATGACGCTTCTGGCGCCCGACGGCTCGCTCATCACCAATGTGCAGATCCAGGTGACGCCCGACATCACCGAGTTCAAGGAACGCCTGCGCCAGATCATGCCGAACGAAAGCATCGAGGTGCGCACCGCCAATGACGGCATCGTGCTCTCGGGCGTCATCTCCTCGGTCACGATGATGGACCGCGCGGTGGAGCTTGCCGAACGCTACGCGCCGGGGCGGGTGTCGAACCTGCTCAACATCGGCGGCACGCAGCAGGTCATGCTGAAGGTGCGCTTTGCCGAAATGTCGCGCTCCGTGTCCAAGAACCTCGCCGCCTCGCTCGCGGGCAGCAACGATTCGACCAATTTCACCGGCTATCGCACCGGCACCTACATGGGCTCGTCCAACCCGATCACCGGCCCGGTGCCGGCCCGCTCGGACACGCTCGGCCAGTTCAAGATCGGCACGTCGATGGGCAGCACCGAGCTTGCCATCATGCTCGAGGCGATGGAGGAAAAGGGCGTCGTGCGCACCCTCGCGGAGCCGAACCTCACCGCGCTCTCGGGCCAGCAGGCGAAATTCCTCGCCGGCGGCGAATACCCGATCCCGGTCCGCGACAACGACGGCGTCACGATCGACTACAAGCCCTTCGGCGTGGAGCTGGAATTCATTCCGCGCGTGATCAACGGCAACCAGGTCAACCTCGAGATGCGCGCCGCCGTCTCCGGCATCGACTCGACGGTCAACTATTCCGTCGAGGGCTTCACGCTCAATTCCTTCAAGCGTCGCGAGACCTCCACCACGGTGGAGCTGCGGGACGGCGAAAGCTTCGCCATCGCCGGCCTTCTCCAGGACGATTTCGAGGATCTCGTGGGCCAGGTGCCCTGGCTCGGGGACATTCCCGTGCTGGGCGCGCTGTTCCGCTCCACCGACTATTCGCGCCGCCAGTCCGAACTCGTGATCATCGTCACCCCGCATCTGGTCACGCCCACCAACGGGCTTGCGCTGCAACTCCCGACCGACCGGGTAAAGATCCCCTCCGAAAGCGATCTCTTCCTCTTCGGCAAGACCTTCGGCGGGGTGTCCGGCCCGAAATCCGGCGGCGCCGCGGAAGTGGCAAAGCAGGATTTCTCCGGCTCCTACGGCTATGTGATGGAGTAAGCGCGATGCGGATCACACTCCCCCTCACCCTCGCGGGCGCGGCCCTTCTCGGCCTGTCCGCCTGCTCCGATCAGGCGGGCGGCTATCTCGACGGCGGCCAGTTCGGCAATGCCACGATGAACAACACGCTCGTCCAGACCGGACAACGCAATTACGTGATCGACCTGAACGAGAGATTCGCCGCCGCCGTGCCGACCACCGTGACCTTCGGGTTCAATTCCGACGTGCTCGACGGCGCGGCCCGCGACGCGATCCGCAAGCAGGCGCAGTTCATGGCGCAATTCCCCGAAGTCCGCTTCCGCGTCTACGGCCATACCGATCTCGTCGGCTCGAACGCCTATAACAAGGCCCTCGGCCTCCGGCGCGCCAAGGCGGTCGTGGCCGAGCTCGCGCGCAACGGCATTTCCCGCTCGCGGCTCGAGGCGCTCGTCTCCTATGGCGAAACGCGGCCGCTCGTCGTGACCCAGGACCCGGAACGGCGCAACCGCCGCACCGTGACGGAGGTGTCGGGCTTCGTCTCCTCCGCGCCGCTGGTGATGGATGCGCGCTATGCGGAGATCATCCACCGCGAATATGTCCAGAGCGCCACCGCCCCCTCCGACCTCGTCGATTTCGGGTCGCGGGAAATCAGCCAGGGCCAATAGGCGCTCCGGGCCGGGATCGTCGCGCATCAGCGAATTATTACGCGATTTCGGCCCCATTGTTGCCCCAGTTGCCCGGCATCCTGTCCCCATCAGGAGCAGTATGTCCGACCAACGAGTCGGATCTACGCGCCGGGGACGACGGGACCGGGCCTTTCCCTTCGGGGGCGCCGCGCCGCCTGCCCTCTCCGGCGTTCGGAAAAAGGACACGTGGGAGCAATGACGAGTGAAGCTCAGGTGCAGGACGATCCGGCCCCGCTGGTGGCCTGCACCGTCAGCCGGGATGTGCAGAATTTCGATCTGCTGATCGAGGATATGGAAACCGAACTGGGCGAAGCCTGGGGCGATCTCTCCTTTGCCGATGCCCGCCAGTTCTTCCGCCAGCCGGAAAGCGGCGCGCTGAAATTCGTGGCCATCGCGCTCGACCACGACGACGGGGACCATCTGGCGATGGTCGCCGACCTGATCGAGGCGGCGAAGGCCCAGGGCGTGAAGGTGATCCTCGTCGCCGACGAGGTCTCGCCCATGGCGCTCCACCAGCTCCTCCAGCTCGGCGCCGAGGATTTCATCCCCTACCCGCTCCCCGAGGGCGCGCTCCGGGACGCGATCGCCCGGCTCGACACCCCGCGAAAGGCCGCCGCCGCCGATTTCGTCGACATGTCCGCCGCCCCCGCCCCGCGCGCGCCCCTGCCCGCCGCCCAGCCCGGCGCCCATGGCATCGTCCTGCCGGTTCAGTCGGTCTCCGGCGGCGCGGGCGCGACCACCATCGCCGTCAACCTCGCCTGGGAACTCGCCGGCATCGAGCGCAAGGACCCGCAGCCGCGCGTCCTGCTGATGGATCTCGACCTGCAATTCGGCTCCGTCTCCACCTATCTCGACCTGCCGCGCCGCGAAGCGGTCTACGAACTCCTCTCCTCCACCGACACGATGGACGACGACGCCTTCCGCGGCGCGCTGATGAATTTCAACGACCGGCTCTCCGTGCTGACCGCGCCGCCCGACATCCTGCCGCTCGACTTCATCGAACCCGAGGAGGTCGCGCGCCTGCTCGACCGCGCCCGTGCGCATTTCGACTATGTCGTGATCGACATGCCGACGACCCTCGTCAACTGGACCGAGACCGTGCTCAACGCCGCGGATTTCTACTTCGCCCCGTTCGAGCTCGACCTGCGCTCGGCCCAGAACATCCTGCGCCTGCGTAACGCCCTGCGCGCCGAGGAACTGCCCTTCGAGAAGCTGCGCTTCCTGCTGAACCGCGCGCCGAAGGGCATGGACCTCGCCGCGAAGGGCCGCACGAAACGGATGGCCGAGACGCTCGAGATCGCGATCGACGTGCAGTTTCCCGATGGCGGCCGCCCGGTTCGCGACGCCTGCGACCAGGGTCTGCCCCTTGCCATCGAGGCCGCGAAGAACCCGCTGCGCAAGGAAATCCAGAAGCTCGCGGCCTCGATCCACGCCCGCCAGAGCGACCGGCTCGAAGCGGCCGAGTAAGGGAGGCGCCGATGTTCTCACGCTACAGGAAATCCGACGCGAAACAGCCCGTCGAGGCGCCCACCGCCGCCCGGCCCGGCCCCGCCGCACCCGAACCGCGCCACGAGGCGCCCGAGCCGGCGCCGAAACCCAGGATCGCGCGCCGCGAGTCCGCCCGGCCGGGCCAGGCCGCGCCGGTCGACAAGGAACGCCGGCGCAAGGAACGGCTGGGCGAGATCAAGGTCGAGATGCACAAGCGCCTGCTCGAGGATCTGAACCTCGCCGCGCTCGAGACCGCACCCGAAAAGGAGCTGCGTGCCGAAATCTCCGACATCACCGCCGAATTCCTCGCCGACCAGGGCATCGTCCTCAACCGCGACGAGCGCATCACGCTCAACCAGGATCTCTACGACGAGGTGAAGGGCCTCGGCCCGCTCGAACCGCTGCTCAAGGACGACAGCATCAACGACATCCTCGTCAACGGCCCGCAGCAGATCTTCGTCGAACGCAGCGGCAAGCTCGAACTGTCCGACGTCACCTTCAAGGACGAGCGCCACCTCCTGCGGATCATCGACAAGATCGTCTCCGCCGTCGGCCGCCGCGTCGACGAATCCAACCCCTATGTCGACGCCCGCCTCGCCGACGGCTCGCGCTTCAACGCCATGGTGCCGCCCATCGCGGTCGACGGCTCGCTCGTCTCCATCCGCAAGTTCAAGAAGGAAAAGCTCGGCATCGACGACCTCGTGCGCTTCGGCGCCTTCACCGAGGAAATGGCGGCCTACCTCCAGGCCGCCGTCGCCTGCCGCCTCAACGTGATCGTCTCCGGCGGGACCGGCTCGGGCAAGACCACGACGCTCAACGCGCTCTCCTCCTTCATCGACAATGACGAACGCATCCTCACCATCGAGGACACGGCCGAACTCCAGCTTCAGCAGACCCATGTCGGCCGGATGGAAAGCCGCCCGCCGAACGTCGAGGGCCGCGGCGCCGTGACCCAGCGCGACTGCCTGCGCAACGCGCTCAGGATGCGCCCCGACCGCATCATCGTGGGGGAGACCCGCGGCGAGGAGGTGATCGACATGCTCCAGGCAATGAACACCGGCCACGACGGCTCGATGACCACGATCCACGCCAACTCCGCCCGCGACGGCGTCTCCCGTCTGGAAAACATGATCGCCATGGCCGGGATCGAGATGCCGCTCAAGGCCGTGCGCTCGCAGATCGCCTCCGCCGTCAACCTCATCGTGCAGGCCAGCCGCCTCCAGGACGGCTCGCGCCGCATGGTCTCGATCACCGAGATCACCGGCATGGAAGGCGACGTGATCTCCATGCAGGAGGTCTTTCGCTTCCAGCGCACCGGCCTCACGCCGGACAACAGGATCATCGGCCATTTCACCGCGACCGGCGTGCGCAGCCATTTCTCCGAACGCTTCCGCATGTGGGGCTACGACCTGCCGCCGTCCCTCTTCGAACCGACCAACCCGCGCTGAGGACCCACGCTCATGATCATCTCCATGGAACCGGTCATCTACGGCGTCGTCTTCATCGCCGTGCTGCTGCTCGTCGAAGGCATCTACCTCACCGTCTTCGGCAAGTCGATCTCGCTCAACTCGCGGGTCAACCGCCGCTACGAACTCCTCGAGAAGGGCAAGGGCAGCCGCGAGGAAGTGCTCAACCAGCTCCGCAAGGAAATGGGCCAGCACCTCGGCTCGCGCCAGATCCCGCTCTATTCCCTCCTTGCCGAGAAGGCGCAGAAGGCGAATATCGCCTTCTCTCCGCTCCAGCTCGTGCTCGTCATGATCGTGCTCGGCATGGTCGCCTTCGTCGGCCTGTCGATCGGCACCGCCACCTCCGCCCCGCTGCGCATCGTGATCTCGATCGCGATGGGGATCGGCGCGGTCTATGTCTGGGTGCAGACGAAGGCCAAGAAACGGCTCGCGCTGATCGAGGAACAGCTCCCCGACGCGGTCGAGCTCATGGTCCGCTCGCTGCGGGTGGGCCACCCCTTCTCCAACGCGCTCACCATCGTCTCGCGGGAGATCCCCGATCCGCTGGGTACGGAAATGGGCATCATCGCGGATGAAAGCGCCTATGGCCGCGACGTGGGCGAGGCGCTCAAGGACATGGCCGAGCGGCTCGACATGCAGGACCTGCGCTTCCTCGCCGTCGCCGTCTCGATCCAGCAGCAATCGGGCGGCAACCTCGCCGAGGTGCTCGAGGGCCTGTCGAAGGTCATCCGCGCCCGCTTCAAGCTGTTCCGCCGGGTCAAGGCGATCACCGCCGAGGCAAAATGGTCCGGCAACTTCCTCTCCGGCTTCCCGCTTGCCGCGCTCGTCCTGATCTCCGTGATGAAGCCCGACTATTACGACCGCGTGAAGGACACCCCCGCCTTCATCCCCGCCTGCCTCGTCGTCGCCGGCTTCCTCGTCGCCAATATCTTCGTCATGCGCGCCCTCGTGAACATCAAGGTCTGACAGGGCAGGAAACCGACCATGCAAGACATCTTCACCTCCCTTCTCGGCGACCAGCTCGGCCCCTTCGGCCCGCTGATCCTCATCGGCACGCTCGGCGCCGTGCTCATCCTCATCGCCCTGCCGGCCGTGCTGAAGAAAAAGCGCGACCCGCTCGACCGGCTGCGCGACCAGACCCGGACCGCCCAGGCGAAGAGGGCGGTGGACACATCCGCGAAACTGCGCACGCAGGACAGCAAGGGCGCCCGGCTCGAGAAATATTCCGCCTTCCTCGAACCCCAGGACGAGGAGGAATATTCCGCCGCGCAACTGCGGATGATCCAGGCCGGCTACCGCGGCAAGAACGCGGTGCGGATGTTCCATTTCGCGCAGTTCACCATGGGGCTCGGCGCGCTCGCCATCGGCCTCCTGCTCGCCCTGCTCAAGTCGTCCCAGGCCGAGATGACGCCGAAATCCCTCGTCCTGACGGTGCTCCTGCCGGCCTGCATCGGCTATATGGCTCCGAAATACTGGATCACCCGCCGCCTCGAAAGCCGCCGGGAGGAGATCGTCAACGGTTTTCCCGACGCGCTCGACCTGATGCTCGTCTGCGTCGAGGCCGGCCAGTCGCTCGATCAGGCGATCATCCGCGTGTCGAAGGAAATCCGCTCCGGCTTCCCGGCCCTTGCCGACGAATTCGAGATCGTCTCCTCCGAGATCAAGGCGGGCAAGGACAAGTCCGTGGTGCTCAAGGACATGGCCGAACGCTGCGGCGTGCCGGATGTCGCCTCCTTCGTCACCGTGCTGATCCAGTCGCAGCAGTTCGGCACCTCGATCGCGGATGCGCTGCGGATCTACGCGGGCGAGATGCGCGACAAGCGCGTGATGCGCGCGGAGGAAACCGCAAACAAGTTGCCTACGAAGATGACACTTGCCACAATGATGCTGACCGTGCCGCCGCTGCTCATCATCCTGATCGGCCCGTCGGTCTACGATATTTACGTGATGTTGAACGAGAACAATTTTTAGCCCGCCTTTTCCGCCGTTCACCCTATCGGCGGTCGGAAAAAGACAGGAAGACGACAGGCCCCATGCCGCGCCCCCTTTGCCGCCTCATTGTTGCGGCCCTTCTGACGAGCCTCCTGGCCGCCTGTGGCGACACCGGCGCGCTGCGCCCGCTGCGGGAGGCGGGCAATGCACCGCCGGGCGTGGACCGGCGCGGGACGTCCGTCGACGGGCTCACCGTCGGACACCGCCTCATGGCCGCCGGGGAATACGAGCTCGCGCTCGATGCCTATTACCGCGCCGCCGCCCGTCAGGGGATCAATGTCGATACCCTTTCCGCCATCGGCTCCGCGAAACTGCGGCTCGGGCGCCTCGGCCAGGCCGAAACCGACCTGCGCCGCGCGATCGAGATGGACGACAGCTTCGTCCCCGCCTGGAACAACCTCGGCGTGGTGCTGATGGAAACCGGCAAATACGGCGAGGCCGAACGGGTCTTCCGCACCGCCTATGCGCTCGATAGTGGCCGATCTGCCGAGATCCGGGACAATCTGCGCATGGCGCTCGCAAAACTCGAAAATCCCGGATATATTGAGGAAAACGAGAGCGATTTCGCCTTGGTGCGTCGCGGGTCGGGGGAGTATCTCCTTCTCGCGCGCTGAAGACAGAGCGGTGGACCAGAGATCCGGGAAACGGGCCGGTCCGACGAAACCGCCGGGGGCGACAAGGGGCAGACGAAGAGGTGGCAGGCGCCATGCGCAATATTTCCATGATCACGCTCGCGCTCGCGGGCACACTGGCCCTTTCGGCCTGTCAGAAACCCTTTGGCGGGGATGTGCGCCGCGCCGATACCTCGGTGAACGCGATCGACGGCACGGGGCTTTCCGACATCATGCTCAACGCCGCCGATCCGAACGAATCCGTCTCCTATTTCCTGCGCGCCACGAACGAGAACCCCGACCGCCTCGACCTCCAGCGCGGCCTCGCGAAATCCCTGCTCCGCGCCAACCAGCCCGACGCCGCGGCCGCCGCCTGGGAAAAGGTGGTCGCCCACAAGGACGCCGGGATGGACGACCGCGTGGACTATGCCGACGCGCTGATCCGCACCGGCGACTGGAAAGCCGCCGAGGCCCAGCTCGACAGCGTCCCGCCCACCCACGAGACCTACAAGCGCTACCGGCTTGAGGCGATGGTTGCCGACAGCCACCAGGACTGGCGGAAGGCGGACAGCTTCTACCAGACCGCCGCCGGGCTGACGACCCGGCCCGCGGGCGTCCTGAACAACTGGGGCTATTCGAAACTCACCCGCGGCGAATATGCCGGCGCCGAAAAGCTCTTCGCCCAGGCGGTCACCTACGATCCCGGCCTGTTCACCGCCAAGAACAACCTCGTGCTCGCCCGCGGCGCGCAGGGCAAATACGACCTCCCGGTCATGGACATGACCCAGACCGAACGTGCCCAGCTCCTCTACACGCTCGGCCTCGCCGCGGTGAAGGCGGGCGACGTCTCCATCGGCAAGGGCCTCATCCGGGAAGCCATCGACACCCATCCGCAGCATTTCGAGGCGGCGGTGCGCAGCCTGCGCGCCCTCGAGACCAACGTGTCCAACGGCTGAAGCGCGCCATGCTCTCCCTCCCTCCGGTCGCCGCGACCTGGTTCCTGCTGCCCGTGGCGCTCGTCTCCTTCCTCGCCGCCTTCAACGACCTGAAACGGATGAAGCTGCCGAACCCGCTCGTGATCGCGCTCGCGCTCGTCTATGTCGCGATGGGTCCGTTCCTCCTGCCGTTCGACCAGTATCTCTGGGGCTTTTCCCACGGCGTCGTGATGTATCTCCTCGGCATGCTCGCCTTCGCCTTTCTCGGCGTCGGCGCGGGCGACGGCAAGTTCGCCGCCGCCATGTCCCTCTTCATCCCGCTGGCCGATGCCACCGCCGTGCTCACGCTCTTCGCGGTCTTCCTGCTCGGCGCCTTCGCCGCCCATCGCGCCCTGCGCGCCCTCCCCGCCATACGCCGCGCGGCGCCCGACTGGGTCTCCTGGGACCACCACAAATTCCCCATGGGCCTCGCACTCGCCGGCACGATGGTGAGCTACCTCGCCCTCGCCATCGTGCTCTGACCCGCGCGGCTCACTTCACCACCGGATAGACCAGCATCATCTCGTCGCGCAGCGGCGGGCGCAGGGTCAGCCCCGCCGCCTCGATCGCCGCGAGCGCATTGCGCTGCACCTCCGGGGCGATCGGACAGGTCGGCACGATGATCGCATCCGCATGGCCGACCCCCGGCGCCCCCGAATAATACCACGGCGCCCCGCCCTCGAGCGGGGCGAAATCCCCGAGAATCCAGATCGCGGAGGCGATATCGGCGACGAAGAACTGCGCCTCCGGCGGATAGTTGAACGGCACCTCCTTCAGCCGGTCGGCCATGTAGCGGTGCATCGCCCCGTCCCCGGAATCGAGCGTACAGCGCGGCAGCCGCTCGCCAAGGAAGGTGACCGGCTCGAACAGCGCGTCCTCGGTCACATAGGGCGCAAGCTGTGCGTAACGGTCGACGAGCGCCTCGCGCGCGAGCACCATCTGCGTGCGCTGCACCCGCACGAAGATGTCATAGGTCTCCGCCCGCTCGGGGAATTGCAGGCCATAGCCTTCCGTATCCTCCGCGAGGTGCCGGAAGGGGCTCGTCACGATGTTCTGGAAGGACGGCGCGACGAGTGCGAAGGCCACCAGCGCCAGCGCGGCGGAGGCATTTCGCGCATCCGCGTTGAACAGCACCCGCATCCCCCGCGGCGGACGATGCGCCAGCAGCAGGACGGCGAGGAGCATCAGCCATTTCGGATCATTGCCGAAATTCTGGTAGGTGACATACAGAAAGCCCGGCGCGAACAGCAGCAGGAGCAGACCCGACCGCCCCTGCCCCGACTGGCGCAGCACGATCACCGACAGCAGCAGCGCCACCGTCCCGATCAGGAAACGCGGCCCGTTCAGGATCTCCATGAAGGGCACACCGGGCGCCGCCCGCGTCTCCGACCGCGTCACCGACAGGAGATCGGCGATATAGGCCGGGAAGAAATCGACGCCGTAAAGCGCCACCATCGCCGCCGCGATCACCAGCCCCGTCACGATCCCGGCCGCAAGGCTGCGCCACGCCCCGCGCAGGATGAAGCCGAGCGCGACCGGCAGCACGAAGGCGACGAAGAAGGTCGGCTTGACCAGCGCCAGCACCGCAAGCAGCGCACCCGTGAACACCCCGTCGAGCCCCGGCGCCTCGCGCCGCGGATCGGCCGGCAGCAGCGAGAGCAGGATCGCCGCAAAGGCCGCCGCCCAGGCCCAGCGGTTGTAATACATCGACACCGACAGCGCGGCCACGTCCTCGCCATGCACCAGCGCGAGGATCATCGCCACCGACACGAGCCCGTAGCCCCAGGCCGCGATCCCCGTGAGTCGCGAGATCCCGACCCGCCAGATCGCGGGCGCGAGCAGCACCGCGACGACGATCTGCCCGGCGACAAAGGCCTGGCCGAGGCCCAGCCCGGCTTTCGCGACCGCCACCACCGGCAGGAAGGCAAAGATCCCGATGGGCGTGGAGAAATCGAGATGCGGCACCTGCCCGTCGAGCATCCGCAGCACGATCTCGATCATATGCGCCGTGTCGCCCTCGTGCCGCCCGATATAGAGCCCGCCCTTGGCGAGCCCCGCCGCGCCGAAGACCAGGATGGAAACCGCCAGAAAGACCGCGTAGCGGCCGGGAGAAATTCTGCTCATGCCCGTGCGCCCGTTCGATTTTTCGCAAATCTATGGCGATATCCCGAACAATGCAAAGCTTCGCCACATTCTGACCATGAAAATCGTGCCTCCTGGCGCGGGATACGTCCCATTTCGCCGCAGAAGCGCAAGGATCGGAACCGCCATGAACATGCCAGTGATCCCGAACGTCACCGCCCCGCCCGTCCCCCGCCGGATCGAAGAGACGGGGCTGTCACCGGTGATGATGCGCGACATCCTCCTCAAGACGATGTTCCGCACCCATCACGAACAGGTCTCCCGCCTGTCTGAGGTGCTCTGCCTCCCGGTCGCCTGCACGCAGGATCTCGTGGACCGCGCCCGCGAACAGGGGCTGATCGAGGCGACCGGCACCCTGCATGCCGGGGCCGGCTCGGAAATGGGCTTCCGCCTCTCGGACACCGGCAAGGCGCGCGCCCTCGATGCGCTTTCGCAATCGGAATATTACGGCGCCATGCCCGTTCCGCTCGAACGCTATGCCGAACAGGTCCGGCGCCAGTCCGTGCGCAACATGAAGATCACGCGCGAGGCGCTCCTGCGCGCCATGGGCCATCTCATCCTGCCGCCCGCGCTGCTCGACCAGATCGGCCCCGCCGTCGGCGCCGGCCGCTCCATCCTGATGTACGGCCCGCCGGGCAACGGCAAATCCTCCATCTCCAACGGCATCCGCGACGCGCTCGGGGATCTCATCTACGTGCCCCGCGCGATCGAATACAACGGCTCGGTCATCACCGTCTACGATCCGCTCATGCATGTGCGGCGCGAGGAGGCGGAGGACGATGCAACCGCGCTGCGGAAGACCGCGAACCGCTTCGACCGCCGCTATGTCCGCTGCGAACGGCCCTCCGTGGTCACCGGCGGGGAGCTGTCGCTCGACATGCTCGACCTCGTCTACAACCCGACCGCCCGCACCTATCAGGCGCCGCTGCAACTCAAGTCCACCGGCGGGATCTTCATCGTCGACGACCTCGGCCGCCAGGCGGAGCCGCCGCAAAAGCTCGTCAACCGCTGGATCGTGCCGCTCGAGGAGAGCAAGGACATCCTCGCCCTGCAATCCGGCGAGAAGTTCGAGGTGCCCTTCGACACGCTGGTGATCTTCTCGACCAACTTCCACCCCAACCAGATCTTCGACCAGGCCGCGCTGCGCCGGATCTTCTACAAGATCAGGATCGACGGGCCGGACCAGGAGGGCTTTCTCAAGATCTTCGCCAGGGTCGCGCGCAAGAAGGGGATGCCGCTCGACGAGGCCACGCTCGTGCACCTGCTGAAAAGGAAGTATCCGACCATCGGCAATGCGTTCGCGAATTATCAGCCGGTCTTCCTGATCGACCAGATGATGTCGATCTGCGATTTCGAGGGCATTCCCTACCGCATGACCCCCGACCTCATCGACCGCGCCTGGGCCAACATGTTCGTCGAGCAGAGCGATTTCGCCCACTGATCCGGGCCGGTCGCCTGCCCGACGGAAGTCCGACGCAAATCCAACCCCGGATATCGGCCGGATTTTCGCCCTTTGTTCTCCTGCGGCCGCGCTCTATACTGTGCCGCATGAGTCCCCTCCCTCCCCTTTTCGACGACTGGTTCGCCACCCGCGGCTGGGAGGTCCATCCGCATCAGGCAGAGATGTTTTCGGCACGCGACGAGAAGGCCCTGCTCCTCGTCGCGCCCACCGGCGGCGGCAAGACACTTGCAGGATTCCTGCCATCTCTGGCCGAACTCGCCGGGGGAACGCATCAGGGTTTGCACACTCTCTACATCTCCCCGCTGAAGGCGCTTGCGAATGACATCCGCCGCAACCTCATGACCCCGATCGGGGAGATGGGCCTGCCGATCCGGGTGGAGGACCGCACCGGCGACACGAAAGCCGGGGTGAAACGCCGCCAGCGCGCCGATCCGCCGCATATTCTGCTGACCACGCCCGAAAGCCTCGCCCTGCTCGTCAGCTACCCGGATTCAAACCGTATTTTCAGAGGCTTGTCCCGCGTCATCGTGGACGAGATCCACGCGCTCGCCGAAAACAAGCGCGGCGATCAACTCATGCTCGCACTCTCCCGGCTCGAAGCCCTCTGCCCCGGCCTGCGCCGCGTCGGCCTCTCGGCGACCGTGGAGGACGTGCCCGCCATGGGCCGCTACCTCGCCCCCCATCCTGCGCCCGCCCGGATCGTCCGCGCCGACCCCGGCCCGCCCCCCGACATCGCGATGCTCGAGACCGAGGAGCTGCCGCCATGGTCCGGCGGCGGTGCGAAATACGCGATCCCCGCCATCCTCGAGGAGGTGAAGCGCCACAGAACCACGCTCATCTTCCACAACACCCGCGCACAGGCTGAGATTTTCTTTCATAATCTCTGGCTTGCCAATGAGGACGGCCTGCCGGTCGGCATCCACCACGGCGCGCTCGCCCGCGAACAGCGCGAGAAGGTCGAGGCCGCGATGACGGAGGGAAGGCTGCGCGCGGTGGTCGCGACGGGCTCGCTCGATCTCGGCATCGACTGGGGCGATGTGGACCTGGTGATCCAGGTCGGCGCCCCGAAGAACGTCAAGCGCCTGGTGCAGCGGATCGGCCGCGCGAACCACCGCTACAACGCCCCCTCCAAGGCCCGGCTCGTCCCCGCCAACCGCTTCGAGGTGATCGAATGCGTCGCCGCGCTCGACGCCATGCGCGCGGGCGAACTCGACGGCGAAGCGCAGCCGAGGGGACCGCGCGACGTGCTGTGCCAGCATATCCTGATCCGCGCCTGCGCCGGACCGTTCACCGCGGGCGAACTCTACAGCGAGATCCGCACCGCTGGCCCCTATGCCGGTCTCACCCGCGCCGAATTCGACCGCTGCCTCGATTTCGTGGCCACGGGCGGCTATGCGCTGCGCGCCTACGACCAGTGGAAGCGGCTGAAGGAGACCGCACCGGAAAACTACCAGCTCCGCGATCCGCGCGCGAGCCAGCGCATCCGCATGAACCTCGGCACGATCATGGAGACGGACAAGCTCAAGGTCAGGCTCAGGAGCCGTGGCCGCGCGGTCGGGGCGCCGCTCGGCGAGATCGAGGAAGGCTTCGCCTCCACCCTCACGCCCGGCGATACCTTCCTGATGGGCGGCGAGGTCGTGCGCTACGAGGGCCTGCGCGAGATGGTGGTCGAGGTGACCCGCAACCCCGCGGACAAGCCGAAGATCGCCACCTTCATGGGCACGAAATTCGCCACCTCGACGCAGCTCTCGCACCGCATCCTCGACATGTTCGAGGTGCGCGATTTCTCCCGCCTGCCTACTCACACCGCCGACTGGCTCAGGCTCCAGGCGGAGGTCTCGCGCCTGCCCGCGCGCCATCGCCTGCTGATCGAGAGCTTTCCCCATGACCGGCGCGAGCATCTCTGCGTCTACGGCTTTGCCGGACGCAACGCGATGCAGACGCTCGGCCTCATGCTCACGAAGCGGATGGAGGAGGAAGGGCTTGCGCCGATGGGCTTCGTCTCCACCGATTACGCCCTCCTCATCTGGGGGCTCGACCGGGTCGAGGATCCCGCGCCGCTCCTCGATGCGCGGGCGCTCGCGGAGGGGTTCGACCGCTGGCTCTCGGGCAACGCGGTGATGAAACGCACCTTCAAGGCCTCCGCGACCATCGCGGGGCTGATCGAGCGGAACCTGCCGGGGCTGCGCAAATCCGGGCGCCAGACGACGATCTCCTCGGACATCCTCTATGACGTGCTGACGAAACACGATCCCGACCACCTGATGCTCGACATCACCCGCGAGGAGGCACTCAAGGGGCTTGTCGACTTCGGCCGGATCGAGGAGATGCTGGCGCGCACCGAGGAGGTCGATTTCCTCCGGCTCGACCGCGTGAGCCCGCTTGCCGCGCCGCTCTTTCTCGAGGTCGGGCGCGTGCCCATCGAGGGCGCCGCGACGGAACGCCTGCTGGCCGCGGAGGCCGCGCGGGCGCTCGAGGTGGCGGGGCTCACATGAGGCAGGTCGCGATCTCCTTCGCGGGCGAAGTCCTGCACCTGTGCGGCTCGGGCGCCCTGTGGTGGCCGGCGCGACGGCTCCTCTGCGTGTCGGACCTGCACCTGGGGAAATCAGAGCGCATCGCACGGCGCGGCGGCACGATGCTGCCGCCCTATGACACGGCGGAGACGCTGGGCCGCCTCGGGGACGTGATCGGCCATTACGCGCCGAAAACGGTGATCTGCCTCGGCGACAGTTTCGACGATCTCGCCGCCGCCGATGCGCTGGCGGAGCCGGCACGGCTCAGCCTCGCCGCGATGCAGGCCGGGCGGGACTGGATCTGGATCGAGGGAAATCACGACGCCGGACCGGTGGAACTCGGCGGCAGCCATCGCGACGAGGTCGGGGTCGGCCCCCTCACCTTCCGCCATATCGCGGAGGCCGGGGCCGCGGGCGAGATCACCGGGCATTACCACCCGAAGGCACGGATCGCGCTGTCGGGCCGCGCGGTCGCGCGCGCCTGTTTCGCACTCGATGCCCGGCGGCTGATCCTGCCGGCCTTCGGCGCCTATACGGGCGGGCTCTGGACCTCGGACCCGGCCATATCGGCCCTGTTCGGGGAGGGTGCCAAGGTCGTGCTGACCGGTCCGCACCCGCTCCTGTTCCCGATGCCGCGCTGAGCCCGGCTCAGGCTGTCAGCCCTTCGGGTTCGGCAAAGCCATGCGCGCGGCAACAGGCGGTGAGCGTGTTCGCGAGCAGGCAGGCGATGGTCATCGGCCCGACGCCGCCCGGAACCGGCGTGATCGCCCCGGCCACCTCGCGCGCCGCGACGAAATCGACATCGCCCACCAGCCGCGTCTTCCCCTCGCCCTTCTCGGGGGCGGGAATGCGGTTGATGCCCACGTCGATCACCGTCGCCCCCGGCTTGATCCAGTCGCCCTGAACGAAATTCGGCCGCCCCACCGCGGCGACGAGGATATCGGCGCGCCGCGCCACATCCGGCAGATCCTTCGTCCGCGAATGCGCGATGGTCACCGTGCAGCTGTCGCCCAGGAGGAGCTGCGCCATCGGCTTGCCGACGATGTTCGAACGCCCGATCACCACGGCGTTCAGACCCGACAGGTTGCCGAGCTGATCGCGCAGCATCATGAGACAACCGAGCGGCGTGCAGGGCACCATGGCCTTCTGCCCCGTCCCCAGACGCCCGACGTTCGAAATGTGAAAGCCGTCCACGTCCTTCGCCGGGTCGATCGCGTTGATGACGAGCGATTCGTCCAGGTGCGACGGAAGCGGAAGCTGCACGAGGATGCCGTGCACGTCCTTGTCCGCGTTGAGCCGCGCGATGAGATCGAGCAATTCCGTCTCCGAGGTCTCGGCAGGCAGCCGGTGTTCGTAGGAATTCATGCCGACCCCGACGGTCTGCTTGCCCTTGGAGCGGACATAGACCTCCGAGGCCGGATCGTCGCCGACGAGAACCACGGCGAGGCCGGGGGTGACGCCCTGCACCTCCTTCAGACGCGCGACATGCGCCGCGACCTTTTCCCGCACCGTGGCGGCAAAGGCCGTCCCGTCGATCAGGGTTGCCGTCATTCCTCTTCTCCCGTTCCGATCACCGCTTCCTCGCGCGCGATCATGGCTTCGATCATCTCGGCCCACATCCCACGGGCGAGCGCGGGATCGAATCCCGCCTCCCGCGCCTTCGCCTCGACATTGTCGAGCACCGCATGCACCCGCGCCTCGATCCGGGCGGGCATGCCCTCGCCGGGCTTGAGCTCCGCCGCCCGGTCGATATGCGCCTGCCGGAACGCAAGAAGGCGGACGATCTCCGTGTCGAGCCGGTCGATCTGCGCGCGCAGATCGGTCATGGTGGCGATCTCGGAGGGGGGCGTGTAACGGGACGTATTGGTCAAGAGGGCGATCCTTTCGCGAGGCGTTTACCATGCGCGGGGGCGCGGGGAAAGCGTCAGGACCGGCGCAGGGTGAGCAAAAGCCGCCGGAAGGGAAACCAGGCCCGTCCCGCCCCGTCGAGCGGATAGGCCGCGCCGAGCGCGCTGTCATAGGCGGCGAGAAAGGCCACGGCCTGACCGGTCGCCTCGAAATGATCGAGATAGGGCCGCAGGTAGGTCGCCTGGGTGAAGCGGCGGACCGGATGCCCCTTCGCGGGGGCGAGCGGCTGCATGTATTCCGTCATCCAGACGCGCGCCTCTCCGAAGGGGGTCAGCAGTCCGAAACAGACGCGCGGCGGCAGGACATTGGGATCGGCCTCGGTATCCGGGAAGCGTTCGGGCGCGAGCCGGTGCGCGGCCTCACGGGCAAGCACATGGGAGGGCGCATCGTGCTGATAGGGCATCTGCACCGCGAGCCAGCCGCCGGGGGCGAGCGCCTGCGCGAGCCGGGGCAGCAGCGCGTGATGATCCGGCACCCACTGGAGCGCCGCATTGGCGTAGATCAGCGCGAGCCCCGAGCCGAGATCATGGGTCGCGATGTCGTCCAGCACGACCTCGGCATAGGTGCCGGTTTCGAGCGCCTGCTCGCGCATCGCCGGAGAACTGTCGAGGCCGACGATCTCCCGCCCCGGAAAGCGGGCGGCAAGGAAGGGTCCGACCACGCCCGCGCCGCATCCGAGATCCACGATGCCGCCCGCGGGCACCTCGCCCACCGCGCCGAGAAGATCGAGCGCGGGGCGCAGCCGCAGATCCGTGAATTCCGCATATCTCGCCGGGTTCCAGTCGCTCATGATCGCCTCCTGTCCAAAGAAAAACCGCGCCCCGATGGAGCGCGGTTTCGACCCGATTGTAAAGGGCCCCGAATGATCACACCGTCGGCTCGGGCTCCATCCCGCCCTCGCTCTTCGGCTTCTTGCGCGTCTTCGGAATTGCCGTCACCGAAGGCGTGCCGGTATCCGAGGAGGAGTTGTCGTCATCGTCGCCCCGGCGCAGCGGTTCGCCGTTGATGACCTTCTGGATCTCGAGCCCGGTGAGAGTTTCGTATTCCAGAAGCCCCTGTGCAAGGTTCTCGAGATCCTGATGTTTCTCGGTCAGGATCCGCCGCGCGGTCTCGTAGCCCTCGTCGATGATCGCCTTGACCTTCTCGTCGATCAGCTTCTGCGTGTCCTGGCTGTGGTTCGTCCCGCCGCCGTAGGAGCCAAGGTAGCTGTCCTGTTCATTGGCGTAATCGACATAGCCGAGTTCGTCGGCGAAACCGAATTGCGTCACCATGGCGCGCGCGATCTTGGAGGCCTGCTGGATGTCGGAGGAGGCGCCGGAGGTGATGTTTTCCTTGCCGAAAGTCAGCTCCTCGGCCACACGTCCCCCCATCGCCATCGCGATCTTCGAGGTGTATTTCGTGTAGCTCACGGAAAGCTGGTCACGCTCCGGCAGCGACAGCACGAGGCCGAGCGCACGGCCGCGCGGGATGATCGTCGCCTTGTGGATCGGATCGTGCTGCGGGACGTTGAGGCCGACGATCGCATGGCCCGCCTCGTGATAGGCGGTAAGCTTCTTCTCGTCCTCGGTCATGACCATGGAGCGGCGTTCCGCGCCCATCATCACCTTGTCCTTGGCGTTCTCGAAATCCTCCATCGTCACCTGCCGGCGTCCGACACGGGCCGCCATCAGTGCCGCCTCGTTCACCAGGTTGGCGAGATCGGCGCCCGAGAAGCCGGGCGTCCCGCGCGCGATGATGCGCAGGTCCACGTTCGGCCCGAGCGGCACCTTGCGGGCATGGACGCCGAGGATCTTCTCGCGCCCCTTGATGTCCGGATTGGGCACCTGCACCTGACGGTCGAACCGGCCCGGACGCAGAAGCGCCGGGTCCAGAACGTCAGGACGGTTGGTCGCGGCGACGATGATGATGCCTTCATTGGCCTCGAAGCCGTCCATCTCGACAAGGAGCTGGTTCAGCGTCTGTTCGCGCTCGTCATTGCCGCCGCCATAGCCGACACCGCGGGAGCGGCCGACCGCGTCGATCTCGTCGATGAAGACGATGCAGGGCGCGTTCTTCTTCGCCTGTTCGAACATGTCGCGCACGCGGCTCGCGCCGACGCCGACGAACATCTCGACGAAGTCCGAACCGGAAATGGTGAAGAAGGGCACGCCCGCCTCCCCCGCGATCGCCCGCGCGAGCAGCGTCTTACCGGTCCCCGGAGGACCGACGAGCAGCGCACCCTTGGGGATCTTGCCGCCGAGCGCGGAGAATTTCTGCGGGTTGCGCAGGAATTCGACGATTTCCTCGAGCTCCTCCTTGGCCTCGTCGATCCCGGCGACATCGTCGAAGGTCACGCGGCCGTGCTTTTCGGTCAGCAGCTTGGCGCGGGACTTGCCGAAGCCCATGGCCCCGCCCTTCCCGCCGCCCTGCATCCGGTTCATGAAATAGATCCAGACCGCGATGATCAGGAGAAACGGAAGGAAGGAAATGATGATCGGCATCAACCCGCTTTCCTCCTGCGGCTCGCCGCGCACCGTCACGCCATTGTCGAGAAGGTCGGAGACCAGCCTCTCGTCGCCGGGATTGATGGTATATTTGCGGCGGTTGTCCTCGCCCGTATAGTAGACCCGCTCCCCGTCGATATCGACCGAGGTGATCGTTCCCTCGTCGACCTTCGACATGAATTCGGAGTAGGGAACGACTTCCGACGACATGGACGCCTGATTGCCGCCGAGCACCTGGAACAGTGCGAGCACGAGCATCAGGAGCACAAGCCAGAAGGCGAGATTGCGTGCATTACCCAAGGGTTGTCTCCTCGAAAAAAGTCTCCTCCCACGCAGGCGTGGGCGTTTCCCCTTAAAATAGGCATCGGGGCCTCAAGTTCAATGCGATAAAAGGGTCGTGAAAAAGTCGCCGCGGCCGTTCTGGAGCCGTGCGGTGGCGGGACCGAACCCGACGAGAGGGGCCGCGACGAGCGTGTTTCCGGCAAACACGGCCGGCGAGGCCGACAGCGTCTCGCGCGGGGGCGCGTCCGCGGGCAGTTCGCCGATCTGCAAAAGCCCGTCCTGACCCAGCGCACGCACGATTAATCCTTCGCCCTCAACGCCTTCAATCCGCCAGCGCCCGTCCCAGAGCGCGCCGGGCACGCCCCGTGTCCCGGCCACCGCGGCATGTTCGCGCGTCAGCCGAAAGCTCTCCTTGCCGCCCAGAAGCCGCACACCGTGGAGCGTCGCGTCGCGTCCGCGCAGCATCGCGGAGAGGAATTCCTGGAGCTTCATGCCGCGTGGGCCGTAATCCGCCGAGGCGATCCACCGCAGCGCATGGGCGATGAGACGGCGGTTGACCTCCGGCGCCGCCTCGGAAAAGGCGCGCCGGCCGATGATGAGGTCGCCGCGATCCTCGCGCACGCAGGACAGCGCATGATCGTGAGTCGCGAAATCGAGGGCGGAGCGCACCTGCGAGAGGTGATCCATCACCCGGCCGACGACATGGGCGTCGATCCCGAGCGGTGCGAGCGCGGCCATGGCCCGGCGCGCCTTCACCCGGTCGAACGCCTCGTCCTCGTTGGAAGGATCGTCGATCCAGGGCTGACGCATCTCCCGCAGATAGGCGCGCAGTTCCGCGCGCTCCTGCATCAGCAACGGGCGGACCCAGGCGATCCCGTCCGCCATGCGCCGCCGCTGCATGCCGGTGAGCCCGTCGATGCCCGAGGCCCGCGACAGGCGCATGAAGAAGGTCTCCGCCTGGTCGTCCGCCGTGTGGGCGAGCGCGATGGTGCCGATCCCCTGCCCCTTCGCCCAGTCGGCCATGAGCCGGTAGCGGGCGCGGCGGGCGGCATCCTGGAGGTTGCCCTCTCCGCGCCAGCCGCCCCAGGCGAGCGTCGTGTGCTTCACCTTCAGCCCCTGCGCGACCTCCGCGGCGAAACGCGCCTCCTCCGCCGCCTCCGGGCGCAGCCCGTGATCCACCGTCACCGCCTGGAGCCGCACGCGCTCCTCTGCGGCCCATTCCGCCAGAAGGTGCAGCAGCGCAATGGAATCGCCGCCGCCGGAAACGGCGACGGCAAGATGGTCGGGCTTGTCATAGGAAAAGGCCTGCGCCACGAAATGCCGGAGCATCGCCCGTTGTGCCGTGACCTCGCCCATCGGCCGGCCCGCCCGTCACTGACAGCCGAGGCTCCGCGCCTCGGTGACCGCGGATTGCGCGGTCGCGCTGCCGGGGAAGCGCGCCTGCACCTCGTTATACATCACGCAGGCCTTTTCGACCTGCCCGAGCGTACCGAGCGACCCCGCGAGCTTGCGCAGCGCCTCGGGCGCGCGATCGCCTTCGGGACTGCCCGAGAAACTGTCGAGATAGGCACGCGCCGCATCCGCGGTCCGCCCGAGCTGCGACAACGCCTCGCCACGCATGTAATGCGCCTCCCCCGTCAGGTAGCCGCCCGTGTAGGTGGTGGCGAAGGTGCCGAAGGCATCGGCCGCCTCCTGATAGTTGCCGGCGTCGTAAAGCGCCTTCGCCGCGTCGAAATCGCTCTGCTCGGTCATCGCGAGCGAGCCCTCGGGCGCCGCCGGCGCGGGTGTGGGCGCGCCGGGCGCGGGCAGGACGACATCCGTCGCCCCGCTCTCTCCGCCGAGCGGCGTGAGCGGCGGGAGGTTCCCGACGTCGCATCCCGATTCAAGTTCGCAGAGCCGGAAGTTCAGATCGTCGAGCTGGTTGGTTCCGTCCTTCACCACCGCCTCGACCCGGAATTCGAGCGCCTCGACCTTGGAGGTCAGCGCGGCGAGCGCGGCCTCCATCGCGTCCACGCGCTCGAGCGTGGAGCCGCCCGAGAATTGCGCATTGGGCGCCGCGGTGGTCGACAGCTCGCGCCGGAGCTTCGCGATCTCGACCGAGAGCACGGAGGCCTCCTGCCGGATGTCGGCGAGCGTCTGCGCATCCTGTGCCGCAACCGCCCCGCCGCCCGCGACGGCGAAGGCCAGCGCCGCTCCGAAGATCAACCGTTTCATCGCATGACTCCTCTCTCCCGGCGGGGCTCCGTCACGACGTCACGCCGGCGCCCGCGGCCAGCACGGTCACCGCGCGGCGGTTCTGGCTGTAGCAGCTTTCGTCGGAACAGATCGCGAGCGGGCGTTCCTTGCCATAGGGGATGGTCTTGAGCCGGCCGGGGTTGATGCCCTGGCTGATCAGATATTGCTGCACCGCCGCCGCGCGCCGCGCCGACAGCGCGAAGTTATAGTCGCGGGTGCCCTGTTCGTCCGCATGGCCCTCGATGATCGCCGTGTAGCCCGGATTGTCGGAAAGCCAGCGGGCCTGGCCGGCGAGGATCGTGCGCGCCTGATCGGAAAGCGTCGACTGGTCGACCGCGAAGAGCACGCGATCCCCCACCGTCTGATTGAAATAGGCCACCGAGCGCGGATCGTTCGCGGAGCCCGGAACGATGCCGCCGTTGGCCCCGTTCATCCCGTTGGCGCCATTCGCGCCATTGGCGCCGAAACGGCCGGGATTGGTGCAGGCGGTGAGCCCCAGCGCGGCGACGAGAAGCAGCGCACGGGCAGCGGAGGAAGTCAGGATGTTCGGCATGTGGTCGTCCTTTGAGAAAACTCGGGAACTGCTCGGTTCGAAGAAACTATAGCACCCTCCCAATGGCTTGGGGAGGGTGCCGGAATGATCACTTGAGAAGCGGCGACCAGGCGGGGTCGGAGGCGCCGGTATTGGTCGGCACGCGCTTGAGGTTGCGGCCGGAGATATCGACCGTGTAGAGCGCGCTTTCCCCGCCTGTCCCCTGGCTTTCGCGGGTGAACATGATGACGCGCCCGTTGGGCGACCAGGTCGGGCCCTCGTCGAGGAAGGAGGCGGTCAGCAGCCGTTCCTCGGACCCGTCGGTGCGCATCACGCCGATGTGGAACCGGCCCTCGTTCTGCTTGGTGAAGGCGATGAGATCGCCCCGCGGCGACCAGACCGGCGTGCCGTAGCGGCCCTTGCCCGAGGAGATCCGCCGCGCCTCGCCGCCGCCTGCGGGCATGATGTAGAGCTGCTGCGTTCCGGAGCGGTCGGATTCGAAGACGATCTGCGAGCCGTCGGGCGAGAAGCTCGGCGCGGTCTCGATCGCCGGCGTGTTGGTGAGCTGGCTGATCTGGCCGCTGTTGATGTCCATCCGGTAGAGATCGGTATTCGTGCCCGTCGAGAGCGAATAGACGATCGACTGCCCGTCGGGTGCGAACCGCGGCGCGAAGGTGATCGCCTCGGCCGCGACCGGAAGCCGGGTGCGCGTCACCGTGCCCACGTCGAGCACCATGATCTGCGGCGTCCCGGCCTCGTAGGAGGTGTAGAGCACCTTGTTGCCGGTGGGCGAGAAGCGCGGGGCGAAGACGATATAGCTGTCGTCGGTGAGATACTGGAGATTCGCGCCGTCGTAATCCATGATGGCAAGCCGCTTCTTGCGGTCGTTCTTCGGCCCCGACTGGGAGACGAAGACCGCGCGGCTGTCGAAATACCCGCCCTCGCCGGTGATGCGCGAATAGACGACATCGGCGACCTTGTGCGCGATCCGCCGCCAGCTCCCGGTGGAGCCGCCGAGTTGCAGCCCCTCGCCCAGCGGCGCCTCGGCATAGATGTCGAAGACCCGGAACTTGACGACGAGATTGCCGTCGCCGCCCATCGCCACGGCCCCCGTCACGAGCCCCTGCGCGTTGATCGCCTTCCAGTCGGAATACTGCACCGGCGCCGCGAAATTCGTCACCTGGCTGATATGGGCCGAAGGCGGGATTTCGCGGAACAGCCCCGTGCCCACGAGATCGGCGGCAATCACGTCCGAGATCTGCCGGGCGTATTGCGCGGCCTCCGGCGTCTCCGCGACGAAATCGGGAATCGCGATCGGCAGCGGCTCGATCACGCCGCGGGTGATGTCGATGCGCAGCGGCCCCGGATCCTGCGCCACGGCGGGCGCGGTCGCGGTGACGGACATCGCGGCGGCGAAGGCACAGGCAAGTGCGGTCAGACGTTTCATTTATACCTCATCTGTTCGGGATCGAACGTCATTTCGATATTGCGCCAATGGTCGAACTTGTCGACCGGCAGGGGAAAACCGCGCGCGCCACAGCGGATAATCGCGCGACGGGCAACCTCGAAGGCGCTCTGCGCGCCCGCCTCGGTGCCGCCCTGGTGGTTCAGAAGCCGGATCGAGCCCTGTTGCGGCGTCCCGTCCTCGTTCATCGACACGGCCACGGTGATCGTCGTGCGCAGCGCGTCCGAGGACATCGCCCCGACGTTCCAGCATTGCGACACCGCGACACGCAGCCCTTCCCGCTCGCCCGCCGTGAGCGGCGGGCCGACGGGGCGGGACGGCGCGGCGGGCGTCTCGGCACTCTCCGCGGCAAGCGCCGCGGCGGCGGCCGCCGCGGCATCGGCCACGGCGTCGGATGTGTCCTCCCGCGGCGTCTCGCGCGGGGTTTCGCTCGCTGCGGGCTGCTGCGGTTGCGCCGGCGCCTCCGCGCGCTCGGCCTCCGCCATCCGCTGCGCGAGATTGGCGGGGCGCGATTTCGGGCGCGGCGAGGTGGACATGCCCGAAGGCGTCTCCGCCTCGGTCACGATCTCCGTCGTGGTCTCCTGCGGCCCGGCCTCTTCCTGCACCTCCTCCACGATCTCCTCGGTCTCGGCCTCCTCGGAAGGGGCCTCGCTGGGCGCATCCGCCACCTGGGGCTGCGGCTCGGGCGCGGTCACCACCTGGTCGGAAATGCGCGGCACGGGTTTCGGCGTCGGACGGCTGTCGGGACGGTCCGGCACGCCTGCGCCCGGATCCTCGAGCGACAGTTCCGGCTCGGTCTGCGGCGCGGGCGGGGTCGGATCGACCTCCACGGGCGGCGTCAGTTCCTCGCTCACCTCCGGCTGCGGCTCGGGCGGCGTCTCGGCCGGCGGCTGCGGCGCGGCAGGCGCCGGGGTCTCCTCCTGGACGGGCCGGATCTGCGGTGCGGTGTCGGACGGCGGCGCCCGAAGCACCGGCGCCTCCTCATAGGTCTCGGGCGCGGTGGACCGCTCCGCGAGCGCTGCGAATTCGGCTTCCGAGATCAGATCCACCTCCTGCACGGCCACGTCCTGCGTCTCTTCGGGCGTGAGAAACATGCCCCCGAAAAGCACATAGGCGATCAGGACCAGATGGCCAGCGCCGGAGATATATTGGCCAGCGTTCACGCGTGAGCCCTCACTCAGTTGCCGGAGCCGTCAAGGCGCGGTCCGCCCTGCTCCGTCACGAGACCGATCTTGCGGAAACCGCCCGCGTTGAGCGCCCCCATGACCTGCGCGACGCGCTCATAGGGCACGGTTCCGTCGGCGCGCAGGAAGATCTTGTCGTCCTGCCGTTCGGCGGCGATCGCCTGAAGCTTGGTGACGAGATCGCCCTCCTCCGTCTCGTTCGACATCAGCAGCACGCGCCCGTCCGCCGTGAGCGTGATGGAGAGGGGTTCCTCCTCCTCCTGCGGCAGCGCCGTCGCCGCCGTCTCGGGAAGCTCCACGGGCACGCCGACGGTCATCATCGGCGCCGCGACCATGAAGATGATCAGAAGCACGAGCATGACGTCCACGAAGGGCGTCACGTTGATCTCGCTCATCGCGGCGGAATGGCCCCGGCGCCGTCCGCGCCGTCCGCCTCCGCCCTGTTTCCTGATGACCCCGGCCCCCATGTCAGCTATCGAGCTCGCGCGACAGGATGGTGGAGAATTCGTCGGCGAAGGCCTCGTACCCGCCGAGGATCCGGTCGCTGTCCGCCGACAGCTTGTTGTAGAAGATCACCGCCGGGATCGCCGCGAGCAGGCCGAGGGCGGTGGCGAGGAGCGCCTCCGCGATGCCGGGCGCCACGACCGCGAGGTTCGTCGACTGCGCCATGGCGATGTCCTCGAAGGCCGTCTTGATCCCCCAGACGGTGCCGAACAGGCCGACGAAGGGCGCGGTCGAGCCCACGGTGGCGAGGAAGGACAGACCGCCGTTCATGTCCTCCGCCTCCTTGGCGATGGCGACATCCATCGAGCGGTCGATCCGCGACTGCGCCCCCGCGATCAGCACGCCGTCGGCACGGTGCGAGCGCCGCCATTCGGTCATCCCGGCGGCAAAGACCCGTTCGGGCGCGCTCATCTGGCCGCCCTGCATCTGGTCGTAGAGCTCGTCGAGCGGCTCGCCCGACCAGAAGGCCTGGTCGAAGGCCGCGGCATTCTCCCGCGCCTTCCGGTAGCTGATGAATTTCTGGATGATGATCGACCACGACCAGAAGGAGGCCACGATCAGAAGGATCATCACGATCTTCACGGTGAAGGTCGCGCGCATGAACAGCGCCAGCAGGGAGAAGTCGATCTCCTGCGCCATCGCAAGGGTGTTTTGGTCCATGAACCTGCTCTTTTATTCCGCCAGTCGGCATCTTTCGCCAGTGGGCCGCATCCACACGGCTCTCATCATTATCGCGAGATTTACCCTATGAGCAGGGCCCTCGCCAACACGAACCTGTGAGAGGGCGCGCAAAACGATAAACTTTTTGCGTGGTCAGTGAAGATTTCGGCGGATAATCGCCGGAAGCCGCGCCGGCTGCCCGGACCCGGAGAGCGCCACCAGCGTCACCTTCGCCTCGAACAGCCGCTCCTCGCCGCGCGACACCACCTGCGCGAGCACGATCCGCGCGCCGCCAAGGGTGTCGAGCGTGGTCTCGACGGTCAGATCGTCGTCGAATTTCGCCGGCGCGAGATACTCCGCCTCGAGCCGCCGCACGGCGAAGACAAGGCCCTCCTCCTCCTTCAGACGCATCTGGTCGACGCCCAGATCGCGCACCCATTCGGTCCGCGCACGTTCGATGAACTTGAGGTAATTGGCGTAATAGACGATGCCCGCGAGGTCGGTATCCTCGTAATAGACGTGCACGGCAAAGCGATGGGTCATCCGGAAATCCTCTCGTCCTGCGCGCCAGCCTAGGGAGCGAGCGGATAGCGTGCAAGCGCCTCGTAAACCGCGCCCTCATGGGTCAGGACCGACTGCATGAGCGCCATCTCGGCCGCCCGGAAGGCCGGCCAGACAAAGCCCGCATGGCGCGCCATCAGACGGTCGAGCGCATCGCGTTCTCCGGGCGCGAACCGGCTGAAGCGGACAAGCGTCACATGCGGGCGAAACCGCTCGTGCGGCAGCTCGATCCCCGCCGCCCGCGCCGCCCCGCGCACCGTCCTGCGCAGCTCGCTCAGCGCCGCATCCTGCGCGACGGCGGCGAACAGGACCCGCGGCTTGTCCCCGCCGAACAGGTCGAGCCCCTCGAGCCGGATCCGCGGCGCAGTCGCACGCATGCCCTCAAGCTCTTCATGAAGCGCGTCGAGCGCCGCCTCCGGCTGGTCGTCGAGAAAGGCGAGCGTCAGGTGCATGTTCTCCGCCGGCACCGCGCGCCCGACGCGCAGCCCTCCCGCGATCTCCTCGAGCCGGTCGGTCAGATCCTCCGGCAGCGGCAGGCCGACGAAACACCGCATCAGCCCGCCCCCGCCCGCGCATAGAGCCGCAGCGCATGCGCGGCATCGCGCGCCGCCGCCGGCAGCATCGGATCATAGGCCGCGCGCAGCACATTGGCGACATCGGGCCGCACCACCGTGCCCTCGGGCGCGACGGCCAGCGGGCTGTCCTGGGTGAACACCCGGTCCGACCAGAGGAGCATGGCCTGCACCGCCTGCGACAGCGCGATCACCTCGGCCGGCACCTCGTCCATCGCGCCGCCCATGCGCACGAAGCTGAAACAGGCCCTGATCGCGCCCGCCTCGTCGAAACGGAAGGCACGATACTGATGCGCCCCCCGCTCCGTGAGCGTCGCGACCTTCGCCGCCAGATCCGGGATCAGATCCCCCATATGCGGCACCTCCATGAGCTCCGCCCAGTCCGACAGGAAGAACATCATGAGGTTCGAGCCGAGCTCGGGATCGGTCTCCGCCATCCGGTGACCCGCGATCGCAACGCAGGCCTCGATCGCGCTCTTCACCGTGACCAGCGTCTCCTCCTCGATACCGAACACCACGGGCGCGACCGGACGGCCCCAGCGGGCGAACACGTATTCCCCCGTTGCACGGGTGAAAAAGGCCTCGACGCTCTCCGGTGTGATCTCGTTCATCGCCATCCCCTTCGCTTCGCCCGCCTTTTGCGCGAGCCGCGCTTGCAGAGCAACCCCCGCCCCGACTAACCTCGGCGCAAATTCGCGAAAGGCGCCCCATGAGCAAGACGATCCATATCCTGAACGGCCCGAACCTGAACCTGCTGGGCAAACGCCAGCCGGAGATCTACGGCGCCGACACGCTGGCCGATGTCGAGGCGCTCTGCGCCGCCGAGGCCGCCGCCCACGATCTCGACATCGTCTTCGCACAGTCCAACCACGAGGGCGAGATCGTCGAACTGATCCACGAGGCGCGGGAGGCCGCCGATGCCATCATCATCAACCCCGCCGCCTATACCCATACATCCGTCGCCATCCTCGATGCGCTCAACGCCTTCGACGGCCCGGTGATCGAGCTGCATATCTCGCAGGTGCACAAGCGCGAGGCCTTCCGGCACCATTCCTATGTCTCGCTGCGCGCGGACGCGGTCATGGCGGGCTTCGGCGTGAACGGCTACCGGCTTGCCGTCGCGCATCTCGCCAGTCTTCTGGCCTGAGGTCCTGCTGCGCTTTTTGCTGCCCCAAATACTCACTTTCCGAACAGATCGGTCTGGTCCGGCCCCTTCGGCGCCTCGAGCCCCAGATGCCGCCAGCTCTTCTGCGTCAGCATCCGCCCGCGCGGGGTGCGCTGGATCAGGCCCTGCTGCAACAGGTAGGGCTCGATCACATCCTCGATCGCATCGCGGCTCTCCGACAGCGCCGCGGCGAGCGTCTCCACGCCCACCGGACCGCCGCCGTAATTCTCCGCGATCATCGACAGGTAACGCCGGTCCGCGCCATCGAGCCCGAGAAGATCCACCCCGAGCCGCGTCAGCGCGCCGTCCGCAAGCGGCTTCGTGATCCGTCCGTCGCCCTCGACCACCGCGAAGTCCACCACCCGGCGCAACAGCCGCCCGGCAATGCGCGGCGTGCCCCGCGCGCGCTTGGCGATCTCATGCGCCCCCTCGGGATCGGCGGGCACGCCCAGAAGCCGGGCGCCGCGGGTGACGATCTCGTGCAGCTCCCCGGTGGTGTAGAACTGCAACCGCGTCGGGATCCCGAACCGGTCACGCAGCGGCGTCGTCAAAAGCCCGAGCCGCGTGGTCGCGCCGACGAGCGTGAAGGGCTGCAACTCGATGCGCACGGTGCGCGCCGCCGGCCCCTCCCCGATCACCAGATCGAGCTCGAAATCCTCCATCGCCGGATAGAGCACCTCCTCCACCACCGGGTTCATCCGGTGGATCTCGTCGATGAACAGCACGTCGCGCGCCTCGAGATTGGTCAGGATCGCGGCGAGGTCGCCCGCCTTCGCAAGCACCGGACCCGAGGTCATCTTGAAATTCACCCCGAGCTCGCGCGCCATGATCTGCGCGAGCGTCGTCTTCCCGAGGCCGGGCGGGCCGTGGAACAGCACATGGTCCATCGCCTCTTCGCGCATCCGCGCACTCTCGATGAACACCCGCAGATTGGCCCGCGCCTCCTGCTGCCCGATGAACTCCCCGAGCGCCTGCGGACGCAAGGCGCGATCGGCATCCTCGGGACGGCGGTCGGGGCGCAGGGTGGGGTCGGGGGTTTCCATCTTTTATCCCTTCGGCGCGAGCAGGCGGAGGGCGGTGCGGATGAGGCCGGAGGTGTCGGCTTCCGGCGCCTCCTGCGCGGCCTGCGCCACGGCGCCCGCGGCGTCGGAGGGCGAATAGCCGAGGTTCTGGAGCGCGGAGAGCGCCTCCGCCTCCGCGCTCGCGTTGGCTTTCTGCGGCGCGGGTTTCGCTTTCGGCGCAGGCGCGGGCGCGGCGGGTTCGACGACCTCGCCCGTCTCCGGCGCCTCGAGCGCGGCGGAGAGTTTCCCGCCCATCGCCATCACCGCGGGCGCCTTGTCCTTCAGTTCGTTCACCACGCGCTGCGCGATCTTCGGCCCGACGCCCGGCGCCGCCTTGATCGCGGACCAGTCGCCGAGCGCGATGGCGCGCCCCGTCGCCTCCGGTCCGAGCGTGCCGAGAATGGCCATGGCCGCCTTCGACCCGATCCCCTGCACGGAGATCAGCAGGCGATACCATTCCTTCTCGAGCAGCGATGTGAAGCCGAAGAGCTGCATCAGGTCCTCGCGCACCAGCATATCGGTATGGAGCGCGACCGGCGCCCCCTGCCCCGGCAGGGCGAGGCGCGTGCGCTCGGAGACATGCACGATATAGCCGACGCCGCGCACGTCGATCATCACGTGATCCGGGCCGATATAGTCGATGACGCCGGTGAGTTTCCCGATCATGCCGTGGCCCTCCGCACCGCATCGGCAAGGCGCGAGGCGCTTTGCGCATGGTAGGAATGGGTGATCGCGATGGCGAGCGCATCGACGGCATCCGGCCCCGCGAGCGTCGCGCCGGGCAGTTGCAGCCGGATCATGTGCTCGACCTGCTGCTTGGCGGCATGTCCCACGCCGACCACCGTCTTCTTCACGGCGTTCGGCGCGTATTCCCCGACCGGCAGCCCCGCCCGCGCCGGAACGAGCAGCGCGACCGAGCGCGCCTGTCCGAGCTTGAGCGTCGCGACCGCGTCCTTGTTGACGAAGGTCTGTTCGACCGCCGCGCAATCGGGCTTGTAGCTGTCGACGATGGCGGTGAGCTGGTCGAAGAGCGACAGGAGCCGCGCCGCGAGATCGTCGGAGGCGGCCGAGCGGCAGATGCCGTTCGCCACGTGGCTGATGCGCGGCCCGGCGACGTCGATGATGCCCCAGCCCATGTTGCGCAAACCGGGGTCGATGCCCATCACCCGCATGCTCTCACCCTGCCCTTTCTTGTCGTTACGAAAGGGTTAGCACGAAACGAGAACATTTGCCAAGCACGGGATGTCGCCCGCCTGGGGGCGACGCAGCAAAGGCGTCAGGGCAGCAGCATCCTGCCCTGCATGGCCAGCCAGACGGTGACACCGTCGGCCTGCATCACCCAGGCCGCCACGCGTTCGGGCGCGCTTCCCTCTGCCAGCTCCGCGATGCGGCCGGCATAGGTCGCCGCGCCCAGCGTGGCGTACAGCGCCGCCTTGAACAGCAGGACGGCGGCAAGGGCCACGATGAGAAGATGCAGCGGCCGGCGCAGGCCGCGGCGGCGCGGGCGGGCGATGATGAGGCCATCGTGATTGACGGAATAGACCGCCCCGCGCCTGAGCGCGCGACGCCGCGCCTCGATCCGCGTCAGGCGTTTTTCCAACTGCTGCGAACCGGCATTTGCCATGGCAGCGCTCCTCGCATGTCGGCCCCCACCGACCGTGACAATATTGCGGCGAAATGTGGCAAAATCTGGGCAACCGCGGCGAAACCACGGTTTTTATTCCTGATTTTCGTCAATCCTGGTGAAGGTGAGCGTGGTCCAGTCGACAATCTCCTGCCGGTCGAGAAGATTGAAGCCCGCGCGTGTATAAACCTCCACCACCTCATCGGCCTGCGGCGTGAGGATGCCCGACAGAATCGCATGCCCGCCCGGTGCGACATGGCGCGCCATGTCGGGCGCGAGCGCCACGAGCGGGCCTTTCAGGATATTGGCGAAGACCAGGTCGAAGGGCGCCTTCTCGTGCAGCACCGGATGGTCGAATCCCGCCGCCTCGAGGCAGATCACCCGGCCCGCGAGCCCGTTCGCCGCGACATTCGACTGCGCCACCTCGACCGCCACCTCGTCGATGTCGGAGGCATGGACCGGCTCCTCCGACAGTTTCGCCGCCGCCATCGCAAGCACCGCCGTGCCACAGCCGATGTCAGCGACGTTCCCGAACCGGCGGCCGTCGGAAAGCAGTCGGTCGAACGCCGTCAGGCAGCCGAGCGTGGTGCCATGATGCCCGGTGCCGAAGGCCATCGCCGCCTCGATCAGCAACCCGACCCTGCCCTCCGGCAAACGGTCGGCGTCATGCGAGCCGTAGACGAAGAACCGCCCCGCCTCCACGGGGGCGAGATCCCGGCGCACCTTCGCGACCCAGTCGGTTTCGGGAAGTTCGGAGATCACGAAATCCGGGGCATCATGGGCCCTGGCGAGCAGCGCGAGCGCGATTTCGTCCGGGGCCTCGGTGAAATAGGCCCCGACCTCCCAAAGCCCCGAACCGTCCTCGATCTCGAAGACGCCGACCCCCGTCGGCTCCGGCCAGAGATCCTCGAGCGCCACGCCGAGCGCCTCCGCGGGCGCTTTTCCGGCGGTCTTGGTGAAGGCGGTGAAGGTGGGCATGGCGGCACTCCGTGTGAATTCCCTCCCGCCATAAAGCGAACCCGCGCCTTACTCAAGCGCGGGTCAGGCACGGTGCAGCGTGCGGGAGGCGGGGTCAGCCCGGCGTCTCGGGCCGCTCGACCTCCTCGTTCCAGCCATACGGCCTGTCCATCGACAGGCCCACGGGACAGCTCACGCCGGTGCCGCCGATGCCGCAATAGCCGTTCGGGTTCTTCGCGAGATATTGCTGGTGATAATCCTCGGCATAATAGAACTCGCCCGCCGGCCGCACCTCCGTCGTGATCGCGCCGAAGCCCTTGTCCTGCAACAGCACGTTATATCCGGCGAGGCTCGTCTCCGCCGCCGCGCGCTGCGCATCGGTGGTGTAGTAGATGCCGGAGCGGTATTGCGTGCCGCGGTCGTTGCCCTGGCGCATGCCCTGCGTCGGATCGTGACCCTCCCAGAACGCCTTAAGAAGCTCGGCATAGGAGATCCGCGAGGGATCATAGATCACCCGCACCACCTCGTTATGCCCGGTCCGCCCGGTGCAGACCTCCTCGTAGGTCGGGTTGGGCGTATAGCCGCCGAGATAGCCGACGGCGGTGTTCACCACACCGTCGAGGCTCCAGAAGATCCGCTCGACGCCCCAGAAACAGCCCATGCCGAAGATCGCCTCCTCCATGCCCTCGGGCACGTCGGTGACGAGCGGAGTATGAAAGACGAAATGCTCCGTGGCGGTCGGGATCGGCTCCGTCCGCCCCGGCAGCGCCTCGTCCGGCGTGGGCATGGTGAGTTTCTTCGTGAACGCACTGAACATGGCGAACCTCCCGTGAAAGCGTCGGACCATATATAGGGCATCGCCCCGCGCCTGCCAGACACGACCGCGCGGGGATCACTCCGCCGGCGTTCCCGCCGGACGCACGAGCGGCAGGATGCGCCACTCGTTGCCCTTCTCCGGGTGGCGCGGGATGAGCAGCGCGAGGCAGAGCGAGGTCATCGCCATCCCCGCGGCGAGGCCGAACACCGCGCCGGGGCTCGCAAGCCAGAGATAACCCAGCAGGGCGGGCAGGAAGACCGCGGCGATATGGTTGATCGTGAAGGCGACGGCAGCGGTGGGCGCAATGTCCTCAGGGTCTGCGATCTTCTGGAAATAGGTCTTGAGCGCGAAGGCGAGGCCGAACAGCATGTGGTCGATCACGTAGAGACCCGCCGCGACCACCACGCCCCAGCCCAGCCAGTAGATCCCGCCATAGGCGAGGAAGACCAGCGTCAGTCCCGCGTATTCGAAGACGAGGACGAAGCGTTCGCCCTTCAGGAACACGATCTTGCCCATGAAGGGCGCGACGATCATGTTGGCCAGGTAGTTGATGAGGAAGAGCGCGGTCACCTCATGCACCTGGAACCCGAAGCGTTCGACCATCATGAAGGCCGCGAAGACGACGAAGATCTGGCGCCGCGCCCCCGCCATGAACTGAAGCGCATAGTAGAGCCCGTAGCGCCGCTTGAGCACGAGCTTCTTGGACTGCGGGTTCGGCGCCTCGAACTGCGGATAGGCGAACAGCGCGAACAGCGCGACCACCGCGGTGAAGCCGCCGGAGACGAGATAGACGAAATTATAGGAGAGATCGAAGGTCTTCCAGGTGACGACCAGAAGCCCGTAGGCGATGAGCGAGGCCGCCGACCCCGCCGCCAGCAGCCGCCCAAGCACGATGGGCGCGCGCTCCTTCGGCAGCCATTGGAGCTGGAGCGACTGGTTGACCGTTTCGTAATAATGGAAGCCGATCGAGGAGAGCATCGTCACCGCCAGGATCCCCCCGAAGGAGGGGAACCACGCCGTCACCGCCGTCGCCGCACCGAGCATCAGCAGGGACACGAGGCCCAGCACCTGCTCGCGCACGAACAGGATGAGCGCGATGACCCCGATGGCGAGGAAGCCGGGGATCTCGCGAACGGTGTGCAGCCAGCCGATCTCGACCCCGGTGAACCCCGCCGCCTCGATGACGAAATTGTTCAGGAGCGCGTTCCAGGTGGCGAAGGCCACCGGCATCGCGAAGGCCATCAGGAACAAAAGCGCCTCCGGCCTGCGCCAGAGCGGCAGGTGACGGGCATCGTCGAGGGAGATCAAGGAGCGCTTCATGAGCCGCAGATACGGCCCCGTGCGGGATTTGAACAGCATCTTTTCGCGCACACCCGTATCTCGCCGTTTCGCCACAGCCGGATCTCGCCGCGCCGCCGCCCGCACCCGGCGAACGCCCCTTCATCTGCTCGGAAATATCCCAGGGTGAATTGCGCCGCGAGGCGCAAGAGGGGCAGCGCCCCTCGCCGGAGCCCCCTCACCAGAAGGATTGCGGGTCGATGTCGATCTGGAGCCGCACAGCGTTCGGAAGCTTCACCTGCCGCAGCCAGTCCGCCACGCCGACCTGGAGCGCCGCGCCCTTCTCCGCCTTCACCAGCAGGCGCACGCGATGCCGCCCCCGCACGCGGGCGATCGGCGCGGGCGCGGGGCCGAAAAGCTGCGCCCCGATCCGCTGGAGCGGCCCGGCCACCCGCGTCAGGTGCAGGGCCACATCGTTGACCACGGCAAGGTCCGGTCCCGATAGGATGATTCCCGCCATCCGCCCGTAGGGCGGCACGCCCGCCGCCCGGCGTTCCGCCGCCTCCGCGCGCCAGAACCCCTCCTCGTCTCCGGCGATGATCGCGCGGATCACCGGATGGTCCGGCTGATAGGTCTGCAACAGCGCCACGCCGCGCTTTTCCGACCGCCCCGCGCGCCCGGCGACCTGCCGCATGAGCTGGAAGGTGCGCTCCGCCGCGCGCAGGTCGGAGCCCTGGAGCCCGAGGTCGGCGTCGATCACCCCCACCAGCGTCAGGTTGGGAAAGTTGTGCCCCTTCGCCACGAGCTGCGTACCGATGACGATGTCCGTATCGCCCTCCGCGATGAGCTGGATCTGCTCCTTCAGCGCGCGCGCCGTGGAGAAGAGATCGGAGGAGAGGACCGCGCATTTCGCCTCGGGGAAGCGTTCCGCCACCTCCTCGGCCAGCCGTTCGACCCCCGGCCCGACGGCGGCGAGCCGCCCCTCGACCCCGCAGGAGGGACAGGCCTCGGGCATCGGCTTCGTTGCGCCGCACTGGTGGCACATCAGCCGCTTGAGGAACCGGTGCTCGACCATGCGCGCGTCGCAATGGTCGCAGGCGATCTGATAGCCGCAGGCCCGGCAGATCGTCACCGGGGCATAGCCGCGCCGGTTGAGGAACAGCAGCGACTGCTCCCCGAGCGCCATCCGCTTGCGCACCGCATTGGCCAGCGCCTCGGAGATGAAGCGGTTGCCCGGCAGCTTCTCCGCGCGCATGTCGAGCGCGTGCATGTCGGGCATCACCGCCGGACCGAAGCGGCTTTCGAGATCGAGGCGGCGATATTTGCCCGCCTCCACATTGGCCCAGGTCTCGAGCGAGGGCGTCGCGGAGGCCAGGACCACCGCCGCCGAACAGAGCGAGGCGCGCAGCACCGCCATGTCGCGGGCGTTGTAGAGCACCCCGTCCTCCTGCTTGTAGGAGGTGTCGTGCTCCTCGTCGACGACGATCAGGCCGAGATTGCGGAACGGCAGGAACAGCGCCGAGCGCGCGCCGATCACCACCTCGGCCCCACCCTCGCCGACCATCTTCCACAGGCGCCGCCGTTCGGTCATGGTCACGCCGGAATGCCATTCCGCCGGCCGCGCGCCGAACCGCTCCTGGAACCGCGCGAGGAATTCCGCCGTCAGCGCGATCTCGGGCAGGAGCACCAGCGCCTGACGCCCCCGGCGCAGGGCTTGCGCGACGGCTTCGAGATAGACCTCGGTCTTGCCCGACCCCGTCACCCCCTTGAGCAGCGTGGTCGAATAGGCCTCCGCCGCCACCGCCTCGCGCAGCGCCGCCGCCGCCGCCTCCTGCGCGCCGGTCAGCGCCTTTCCGGGCGCCTCCGCATCGAGCCGCCGATACGGCAGGTCGCGCGGCGTGTCCTCCTCGATCACCGCGCCGGAGGGCAGCATGCCCCGGATCACCGAGCTCGTGACCCCCGCGAGATCGGACAGTTCCCTCAGCGTGAACGAAAGCCCGCCGTATTCCTCCAGCGTTCCGATCACCCGGCGCCGCGCATCGGTCTCGCGCGGCACGCGCCCCTCGCCGCGGCGATAGACCTTGCGCATCGACGGCGGGTTCATCAGCCCCGGCGCACGGGTCGCGAGCCGCAGCATCGCCGGCATCGGCGTGAGCGTATAGGCGGCGGTCTTCTCGAGGAACTGCCGCATCTCCTCGCGCATCGGCGCGACGTCGAGCACCGCGGACACCGGTCGCGCCTTCGACAGGTCGAAGCCCCCCTCGCCCGGCCCCCAGACGCAGCCCAATACCCTGCGCGGGCCGAGCGGCACCTCCACGAAGGCTCCGCGCGTGATCCCGCCCGCGGGCGCCTTGTAGTCGAGCGTCCGGTCGAGCGGTTCGCAGGTCA
Source organism: Celeribacter indicus (assembly GCF_000819565.1). Classification (NCBI taxonomy): domain Bacteria; kingdom Pseudomonadati; phylum Pseudomonadota; class Alphaproteobacteria; order Rhodobacterales; family Roseobacteraceae; genus Celeribacter; species Celeribacter indicus. The sequence continues at coordinate 1,179,212 of NZ_CP004393.1, read as the reverse complement.
GAACCGCGACCAACGCGCCTTCGGGATAAAACTCTGCCTCGTCCATGATCCCGGAATACGGCTTTTGCCGGAGCCCCGCCAGACCCCCTTTCTTATGGCGCTAACATGCACTAAGTTCCGCCCCGAACCTGGCCAAGGAGGACTTGCCATGAAATTCTTTGTCGATACCGCCGATATCGACGCCATCCGCGAGCTCCACGAGCTCAATCTCGTCGATGGCGTGACCACCAATCCCTCGCTGATCAAGAAATCGGGCCGCGACATCTTCGAGGTGACGAAGGAAATCTGCGAGCTCGTCGACGGGCCCGTCTCCGCCGAGGTGATCGCGCTCGACTACGACGCGATGATCGCCGAAGGCCGCAAGCTCGCCGAGATCGCCGACAACGTCGTGATCAAGCTGCCGCTCACCCTCGACGGGCTCCGCGCCTGCAAGACGCTTTCGGGCGAAGGCCACAGGATCAACGTGACGCTCTGCTTCTCCGCCAACCAGGCGCTTCTGGCGGCAAAGGCCGGTGCGAGCTATATCTCCCCCTTCATCGGGCGCCTCGACGACATCAACCTCGACGGCATCGACCTGATCGAGGACATCCGCACGATCTACGACAATTACGGCTATGAGACCGAAGTGCTCGCCGCCTCGATCCGCACCGTGAACCACATCACCGAATGCGCGAAGATCGGCGCGGACGTCATCACCGCGCCCCCCGCCGTGATCCGCGCGATGGCGAGCCATGTGCTCACCGACAAGGGCCTCGACGCCTTCGTGAAGGATGCGAAGGACGCGGGCATCAGGATCGTCTGACCCTGCGACGGCACCGCTCCGCCGCAATGGATTGTCGCCCCCGTGCCGCACGGGGGCGTTTTCTTTCGCGCGGCGCGGGTTTTGCCGCCTGCCCCGTTGAAATGGCCCCCGGAATAGGTGAGGCTGCCGCGGCGAGCACGGAACAGGACGAAGCCGGGCGGGGGACCGAATGTACGATTATGAAGACACGCTGACGGTGCATGGCGTCACCGTCGCCTTCGTGCCCGACATCATCACGCCGAAGATCGAGCGCCCGATGCGCAAGGGCGCCTACGAGAAGGGCGAGGTCGAGCTGATGCGCGACATCCTGCGCCCCGGCGACCGGCTGCTGGAGCTCGGCGCCGGCGTTGGGGTCGTCTCGGCGGCGGCGGCCGCGGTGCCGGGGGTCGAGGCGGTGCTGTCGATCGAGGCCGATCCCACCCTCATCCCGATGATCCGCGAGACCTGGCGGCTGAACGGCGTGACCAATGCCGAGCTGCGCAACGGCGTCGCCATGGCACGCAGCGGCGATCCGGTCAGTTTCTATGTGCGCGCGAATTTCTGGGCCAGCTCGATGGAGCCCGACTCGCGCCCCTACGAGCGGGTGGAAACGGTGCCCGCGGCCGGCATGGACCGGATCATCGCCGAATTCCGCCCCACCGTGCTGTCCTGCGACATCGAGGGGGGCGAGCTCGGCCTGCTCGACGAGGCCGACCTCTCGGGCCTGCGCCATATCGTGATGGAGCTCCACCCCAAGGTCTATGGCCAGGACGGGCTGCGCCGGATCGTCGACCGGCTCGGGGAGAAGGGCTTCCTGCCCGCCGACGGCCCACACGGCTCCTCGGTCAGGCGCTTCGACCACATCTCCGTCGCCGCCCCGAGCGAGGCCGCCCTGCCGCGCCGCGCCTATCGCCGCTGGCCGATCGCGGACCCGCGCGTGCTCGTCCCCACCTGCATGAAGAACGAGGGGCCCTTCATCCTCGAATGGCTCGCCTGGCACCGCGTGGTCGGCGTTACCGATTTCCTCGTCTTCACCAATGACTGCACCGACGGGTCGGACAGGCTGCTCGACCGGCTCGACGACATGGGTCTCGTGCGCCACATGCCCAACCCCGCCCTTGCCACCGAAGCGGCGAATTTCCAGCCGATGATGCTGCGCTACCTGCCCCACACGCGGCAGTTCCGGGAGGCCGACATCGTCATTTCCATGGATGTCGACGAATTCATCAACGTGCGCGTGGACGGCGGACGCCTCGCCGATCTCTTCGACGCGGCGGGGGAGTTCGACGTGCTCTCGATCTCCGAGCTCAACCACGGCTCGAACGACCGCATCGCCTATGAACGCGGCTGGGTGACCGAACTCTTTCCCGGCCACCAGAGCCCCCACCCCGGACAGAAGAAGGCCCATCGCGGCGTCAAGAGCATCACCCGGCTGAGCCCGCGCGTCACCGCGGTCCGCAACCACCGCCCCGACCTGAGAGAGGATCTCGGCGCGGTGCGCTGGCTCGACGGCTCCGGGCGGGACCGTCGCGACTTTCTCGAGGACGAGACCGCGAACGGCTGGGACTGCCGCGGCGCCTACGATCTCGTGTCGCTCGACCACTTCCCGCTGCGCTCGCTCGAATGCTTCCTCGTGAAGATGCACCGCGGCGATGTCGTGGTCGCCAACAAGAGCGTGTCGAACCGCTACTGGCGCACCCGCAACCACCATGATTACACCGACAGCGACCTGTCCCGGATCGCCGGCGAGGTGCGCGCGGAATACGACCGGCTGCTCTCCGACCCCGAGCTCGCCCGGCTGCACGCGGCCTGCTGCGCCGCACATGAGGCGCGGATCGCCGCGCTCGGGGGCGTGCCGGAGTTCGAGACGCGCAAGCGCTGGATCTTCAGCAACGCCTGGCGCGGCGAGACGGTGCCCGAGGCCTATCGCGCCCCCGCCGATGCCGATGCCGACGCCGAAACCGCGGATTAGGCCCGGCCGGGCGGCAGGCTTTCGCCCGTGCTCCCGCCGCCCCTTGAAACGCCGGCCCCTGACGGGCATTATCGGGCCAACGACCGGCAGAACCCGGCGCAGGCAAAGAGGCATCATGAGCACCCAGTTTCCGCGGGCCATCCCGTCCATGGCAGACGAGCTGCGCGAGAAGATCATCTCCGCGCCGGAGATGATACTCGACGATCAGGACGTGATGCGCGCCCTCATCGCCGCCGACGAACGCGCCTCCGGCACCAATGTCGTCGACCTGCGCGGCATCGCGATGGAGCGGCTGGAGGAACGGCTCGACCGGCTCGAGGACACCCATCGCGGCGTCATCGCCGCGGCCTACGAAAACCTCGCGGGCACCAACCAGGTCCATCGCGCCGTGCTCAAGCTGCTCGAACCGGCGAATTTCACCGCCTTCCTGGCAACGCTTTCCGGGGAGGTGGCGGAAATCCTCCGCGTCGACGCCGTCCGCCTGCTCCTCGAGACGAAGGTGGAGGCGGAGGATCCGGCGGTCAAGCGGCTGGGCGAAGTGCTCGTCACCGCCGAACCGGGCTTCGCCGACGGCTATGTCACCCTTGGCCGCAACCTTCCGGTGCGCCCGGTGACGCTGCGCCAGATCTCGCCCGACGGCGGCATGATCTACGGTGCGCAGGCGGACTTCATGCGCTCCGAGGCGGTGATGAAGCTCGACCTCGGTCCCGGCCGCCTCCCCGGCCTTCTCATCCTCGGCGCGGAGGACCCGCATCTCTTCCGCCCGAGCCAGGGCACGGACCTCCTGGTCTTCTTCGCCGGCGTCTTCGAACGGCTGATGCGCCGCTGGCTCGGATGAGCCTCGCGCTCTCCGCCGCGATGCGCGACGCGCTCGAGACCTGGCTGTCGCACGAGCGCGCGCTGAAATCCGCCTCCGCCCATACGATCGCCGCCTATGGGCGCGACGTGACCGGATGGCTCGCCTTCCTCGCACATCACCATGGCGAAAGCCTCGGCCCCGCCCGGATCGGCAGACTCGGCATCACCGACATGCGCGCCTGGATGGCCCATGAGCGCGGCCGCGGCGTCGCGCCCCGCTCGCTCGCCCGCGCCCTTTCCGCGGTGAAGACCTTCACCCGCTGGCTCGCAGAGCGCGAGGGCTTCGATCCCACCGCGATCCTCTCCACCCGCTCTCCGAAATTCACCGCGAAACTGCCCCGCCCGCTCTCCGCCGAGGCCGCGCAGGAAATGCTCTCGACGGTGGAGATGCAATCGGAAGAGCCCTGGATCGCCGCCCGCGACACGGCGGTGGTCACCCTGCTCTACGGCTGCGGCCTGCGGATCTCGGAGGCGCTGTCGCTCACCGGCGCGGATCTGCCCCTGGGCGAGGTCCTGCGCATCACCGGCAAGGGCGACAAGGAGCGGATCGTTCCCGTCCTGCCCGTCGCCCGCCGCGCCGTGGCCGAATACGCGCGGCTCTGCCCGCACGATCTCTCTCCCTCCGCGCCCCTCTTCCGCGGCAAGCGCGGCGGCGCGCTCAACCCGCGCCTCATCGCGAAGGTGACGGAGACGGCCCGGATGCAGCTCGGCCTGCCCTCGAGCGTCACGCCCCACGCGATGCGCCATTCCTTCGCGACGCATCTCCTGAACGCCGGCGGCGACCTGCGCGCGATCCAGGAACTTCTCGGCCACGCTTCGCTCTCGACCACACAGGCCTATACCGCGGTCGATACCGCCCGCCTGATGCAGGTCTACGAGGCCGCCCATCCGCGCGCCAAGGGCGACTGAGCGACAGCCCCGGCAATCGGCACGAAAAGAGCGCCCGCGGGCGCCCCTTCATCTGCTCCGAAATATCCTGGGGTGAATTGCGCGCCGCGAGGCGCGCAAGAGGGGCAAGGCCCCTCCCCCGGCCGGCCGCCTCAGCCCAGCGCGGCGTCGCAGCGCGCACAGACGCCCGGATGGGCATGGCTGCCCACATCCGGCAGGATCTTCCAGCAGCGCCCGCATTTCTCGCCCTCGGCCTTCTCGAAGACGACGCCGACCCCCTCGATCTCGCCGGCGAGGCGGAAGGCCTCCATCGGCACCGGATCGCCCGTCAGGGTGATCTGCGAGGTGATGCAGAGATCGTCGAAGGCCACGGTCTTCAGCGCCTCGAGCACGGCCTCGTCCTCGACATGCACCACCGGCGCGGCCTCGAGCGAGGCGCCGATCACCTTGTCCCGGCGCTGCACCTCGAGCGCGGCGGTGACGACGCGACGCACCTTGCGGATGCCCGCCCATTTCGCCGCGAGCCCGCCGTCGAGCCAGCTTTCCGGCGTCTTCGGGAAATCGACGAGATGGACGGAGCTGCCCTCCTCGGGAAAGCGTTCGAGCCAGACTTCCTCCATCGTGAAGACGAGGATCGGCGCGAGCCAGGTGGTGAGCCGGTGGAACAGGATGTCGAGCACGGTGCGCGCGGCGCGGCGGCGCGCGGTGTCCCCGTCACAGTAAAGCGCATCCTTGCGGATGTCGAAATAGAAGGCCGACAGGTCCACCGTCGCGAAGTTGAAGACGACCTGCCACACGCCGGAGAAATCGAACCGCTCGTAGCCCGAGCGCACCTCCTGGTCGATCTCGGAGAGGCGGTGCAGCACCCAGCGCTCGAGCTCCGGCATCTCGGCATATTCGACGCGGTCGGCCTCGGTGAAATCCGACAGGGACCCGAGCATGAAGCGCATCGTGTTGCGCAACCGGCGATAGCTGTCGGCCACGCCCTTCAGGATCTCCGGCCCGATCCGCTGGTCGGCGGTGTAATCGGTCTGCGCCACCCAGAGGCGCAGGATGTCGGCGCCGTATTGCTTGACGATCTGCTCGGGCAGGATGGTGTTGCCCAGCGACTTGGACATCTTCATGCCCTTCTCGTCGAGCGTGAAACCATGGGTCACCACATTCCTGTAGGGCGCGCGGCCCCTGGTGCCGCAGGCCTGCAACAGCGAGGAATGGAACCAGCCGCGATGCTGGTCGGTGCCTTCGAGATAGACATCCGCGATCCCGTCCGGCGTCCCGTCCTCCCGGTCGCGCAGCACGAAGGCATGGGTGGAGCCCGAATCGAACCACACGTCGAGCACGTCGAAGACCTGCTCGTAGTCGTCGGGGTTCACGACATTGCCGAGAACGCGGTCCTTGAACCCGTCCTCGTACCAGACATCCGCGCCCTTCTCCTCGAAGGCGGCGGAGATCCGGGCATTGACTTCTGCGTTCTTCAGGAGGAAATCGGGATCGGTCGGCAGCGCGCCCTTCTTCGTGAAGCAGGTGAGCGGCACGCCCCAGGCGCGCTGGCGCGAGAGCACCCAGTCGGGACGGTGCTCGATCATCGAATAGAGCCGGTTGCGCCCCGAGGGCGGCGTCCATTTCACCAGCTTGTCGATGGAGGTCAGCGCCCGCTCCCGGATCGTGTCGCCATAGGTGCCCATGCCGTCGTCGAGCTTGCGATCCACGGCGGCGAACCATTGCGGCGTGTTGCGGAAGATCACCGGCGCCTTCGACCGCCAGGAATGCGGATAGGAGTGCGTGATCCGCCCGCGCGCAATGATGCCGCCCGCCTCCACGAGCTTGTCGATCACGGCGGTGTTGGCCTTGCCTTCCTTGCCCTTCTGGTCGAACACCTGGAGCCCGGCGAAGAACGGCACATGCGGGAGGAATTCGCTCTCCTCACCGACGTTGTGCGTCATCCGGTCAATCCAGTTGCGCCTGACGAAACATTCATAGTCGTCCGCCCCGTGCGAGGGCGCGGTATGCACGAAGCCCGTGCCGGCATCGTCGGTGACATGGTCGCCGTCGATCATCGGCACGTCGTAGTCCCAGAAGCCGTTCGCGCCCTCGAGCCCGGCGAAGGGATGGGCGAGCGTCAGCTCCGCCAGTTCCCCGGCGGAGACATCGCGCAGCCGCGTCCACTGTCCCGCCTCGAGCCGCGCCTTCGTCAGCGTGTCCCCGGCCAGCGCATCGGCCAGAAGGTATCTGTCGCCCACGGAGACCCAGCTTTCCTCCGGCGTTCCGGTGATCTCGTAGAGGCCGTAGGCGATCTTCGGATTATAGGCGACGGCCTTGTTCGAGGGGATGGTCCAGGGGGTCGTGGTCCAGATGACGACACGGGCGGCGGCGAGATCGCCCCCGGCCCCGGACACCACCCGGAACGGCACCCAGATCGTATGCGACTTGTGGTCGTGATACTCGATCTCCGCCTCGGCCAGCGCGGTTTTCTCCACCGGCGACCACATCACGGGCTTGGAGCCCTGGTAGAGCGTGCCGTTCATGAGGAATTTCATGAATTCCTCCGCGATCACCGCCTCGGCGTGGAAATTCATCGTGAGATAGGGATCGTCCCAGTTGCCGTAGACGCCCAGCCGCTTGAACTCCTCGCGCTGGATGCCGACCCATTCCTCCGCGAAGGCACGGCATTCCTGGCGGAAATCCACCACCGGCACGTCGTCCTTGTTGCGGCCCCTGGCGCGATATTGCTCCTCGATCTTCCACTCGATCGGCAACCCGTGGCAGTCCCAGCCGGGCACATAGCGCGCATCGAATCCCATCATCTGATGGCTGCGCGTGATGATGTCCTTGATCGTCTTGTTGAGCGCGTGGCCGATATGCAGATGCCCGTTGGCATAGGGAGGCCCGTCATGCAGCACGAAGGGAGGCCGCGCCTCCGCCTTGCCCTTCTCCCGCAGGCGGTCGTAGATCCCGATCCGCGCCCAGCGGTCGAGCCAGCCCGGCTCGCGGTTGGGAAGGCCCGCGCGCATCGGGAAATCGGTTTTCGGCAGGTTGAGCGTGTCTTTGTAGTCGGGCGTGGTCGTTTCGGAACACATGTCGGATCGGTCCTTGGGAGGATTTGGCTGTCTGTCGAAGGTCGGCGCGGGGATCCAGGCGCCTTGTCCCGGCGGCTCGTTCGTCAGAGCGCCGGGCCGGTAATTCGACGAATGATCGCGGCCGGAAAGAACATGCCTGCGCTTATAGGGCCGCCTCGCGGGACGGTAAACCCGTCAAAACAGGGGCGGAACGGAAAAAGGGACGCCGCGGGGCGTCCCTTTTCTCATCACCTTCGACAGGCGGCACGGGGCCGCCCCTTTCGATCAGGCGGCGTCTTCCTCGAAATGACCGACCAGTCTTCGGATTCCACCACCGGCCATTTGCCGCGGTGTTCCTGTTCGTTCAGAAAGACAGGCGGGTTGAACCGGCATTCGCCGTCCTTGTCGGAGGCGGTCGCCTTGACCTCGTAGAAGGCGCAGACCTTGCAGGCTGTCTCGGACATGGCTCATCTCCCTTGTCACGGTTGCACTTGGATGTGTCTGGCTGGGATGAATGGCTACCGCGCTGGGAACCCCGTGGGCCTGGCAGGTGGCTCTTCGTCCTTGGCTGATCCCGATATAGGACTCGCGACCGGGGGTGTCAAGCATTTATCAAATAAAATCAAATAGTTGACTGTTTTTCTCGACAACCAAAACAGTCAGGTATCCCGCCGCCGCGCTGGAAGCCTCCCGCGAAATGCGCTAGAACGCATCCTGCCCCGAAAGGACAGATCCCATGACCGAAAGCCGCAGCGCCCTGCCCCCGAAATTCGAGATCACCGCCGCAGAGATCGACCGTGTCGTCGCACGCTTCTATGCAAAGGTGCGCCGGCACCCGGAGCTCGGCCCGGTCTTCGGCGCCCATGTCGGAGACTGGCCCGCGCATGAGGACAAGATCGGGCGGTTCTGGCGCAATGCGATCCTGCACGAACGCAATTACGACGGCTTTCCGCAGCGCGTGCATCTTCAGGCGCGCGACGTGAAGGAGGGGCATTTCCCGATCTGGCTCGGCCTGTTCGACGAAACGCTCGCCGAAGAGCTGGCGCCCGAAACGGCAAGGAAATGGTCGGCGCTCGCGCATCGTATCGGCGCGGCCTTCCGCATGGGGATCCTCCAGCGCGACCAGCCGCAGAACGCACCGCCGCGGCTATTCTGACGGCTCGGCCCTGTCGAACAGCCCGGTCAGCGCCCGTTTGACCGTGCCCGACACGGAGGGCTTCACCCCCCGCACGAAGGGCAGCGGGCGGCAGACCTCGATGGCGGCCACGCCGACACGCGCGGTCAGCGCACCGTTGACGACGCCTTCCCCGAAGCGGCGCGAAACCTTCGCCATCACGCCGCCGCCGGCCATCGTCCCGATCAGATCGTCCCCGACCGCCACCGCCCCCGTGGCGACGAGGTGCGTCAGGACGGATTTCGTCACCCGCCACGACCCGAGCGTCCCCGACCGTCCGCCATAGATCTCCGCGATGCGGCGGATCATCCGCAGGTTGGCGGTGAGGGCGGCAAAGACATCGGCCAGGGCGAGCGGCACGAGCGCGGTCACCGCGGCGACCTGACGCGCCGCCCCCTCGACCTCCCGGCGCGCGGCGGCGTCGAGCGGCGCGAGGATCTCGACCTCGGCAAGCCCCAGAAGCCCGTCCGCGTCGAACACCTCCGCCTCGCGCTCGGCAAAGCGTTCCTTGCCCCAGTTCAGCTCGTTGCGCCCGGCATAGACCGTCAGGAGCTGTGCGGTGACATTCCGCGCCGCGGTCAGATCCTGCGCGGCGGAGGCCTCGACGGCGGCCTTGTGCAGCGTGTCGACGCGCCTGAGGCGCGCAAAGGCCGACAGCTCCTTGAGCGCGATGGCGATGAGCACCACGACGAAGGCCGTGGTCAGGCCGAGCGCGACATAGCCGAGGATCGGGTTGGCGGCGATGAGCGCCGCGATCGCCTGATAGCTGACGACGGAGACCGTGAAGGCGAAGAGCGCGCCGAACAGCCGCCAGAACCAGCGCGCGAGCGACGAGGGCTTGCGCGCCGCCAGCACCGCCGCGCGCTGCATCGCCGCGGAGCCGCGCGGCGGCGCCACATCCGGCACCGGGTCGGCGGTCGCGGGCGTCACATGCGGCAGCGCGTCCTCCTCGATCTCGATCAGGACCGGCCCGCGTTTCGGTGTCTCGCTCATAGCTTGTCTCCGATCAGGAATTCCGCGGCGCGGTCGAGGCGGATATGCGGCGGCCCCTCGCCGGGCCTGAGCGTGAGCGGCGCGGGGGCGAAGCGCATCACCTCGTAATCGCCGTCGAGCCAGCTCTCGGCGCCCTTGCGCGCCGGGCTCAGGATATGGGCGGGATCTTCGGGCAGTTCGCCGGGATAGAAGGCCGCGCGCTTGCCCTCGAGCGTGGTGCCGCGCACCAGATCGAGCGTCGCCCCGCCATGGTCGCGCGTCTCCTCGACCGTCGCACGCAAGGCGGCAAGCGACATGGCGGAGGTCTTCGCCCCGGCGAAATCGGCGCGGTCGCGCGCGTCGCGCACGAGCGCCTCCATGATCGCGGTGAGCCGCCCGTGCTGGCTGTGGTGGATATGGTCGGCCTTGGTCGCGGCAAAGAGGATGCGCTCGACCTTGTGCTGCCCCAGCAGCGACAGCAGCCGTCCGACGCGACCGGGGCGGAAGGCGCCGAGGATATCGGACATGGTGCGGCGGAGATCCTCGACCGCCTTCGGCCCGGCATGGATCGCGCCCAGCGCATCGACCAGCACCACCTGACGGTCGATCCGGGCGAAATGGTCGCGGAAAAAGGGCCGGACCACCTCGCGCTTGTAGGCATCGAACCGGCGCTCGAACTCGCGCGCGAGCGACCCGCGCGGCGCCCTGCCCTCCGGCAGCGGGGCAAAGGTGAGCACCGGCGACCCCTCCATCTCTCCGGGCAGCAGGAACCGCCCCGGCGTGCAGTCGGAATAGCCCGAGGCGCGCGCGGCCTGGAGATAGGCGGTGAAGCCCTGCGCCAGCGTCTTCGCCGCCGGCTCCTCGTGCTTCGCCGCCGGATCGGCGCCCGCGAGCGTCGCAAGGAAGGCCGCGCCCTCGGCCCGCCTGCGCGCGGCGTCGAGGGCCTCGGCGGACCACTCGGCAAAGCTCTTGTCCATCATCCCGAGATCGAGCAGCCATTCGCCGGGATAATCCACGATGTCGAGATGCACGGTCCGCGTCGACCGCAGCGCGCCCAGAAGTCCCGTCGGCCGCACCCGGAACGACAGGCGCAGTTCCGACACCGCCCGCGTGCTGTCCGGCCAGTGCGGTTCCCGCGCGGTGATCGCGGCGAGATGCGCCTCGTAGTCGAAACGCGGCACGGTGTCGTCGGGCTGCGGTTGCAGATAGGCGGCGGTGATCGCGGTGGCGGGGGAGAATTGCGGCATCCGCCCGCGGTCGAGCAGGTTGGCCACGAGCGAGGTGATGAACACCGTCTTCCCCGCCCGCGACAGGCCGGTGACCCCGAGCCGGATCACCGGCTCGAACAGCGCCTCGTTCACGCCCTCCTGAACGCTTTCCACGCCCCGGAAGATGCGGTCTGCCATGTCCCCGATGATCACGCCCGTCGCCTCGCACAAGTGTTTATGCCCATAACATAAGCGCCTCGGCCATCCGATCAAAGGGAGAAGCTCTGGACGCCGCGCCCCGGCTTCGGCTAAAGCGCCCCCATGCCCAGATATGCCCTGCTCATCGAATATCACGGCGCGCCCTTCGCGGGATGGCAGCGCCAGAAGGACCACCCCTCCGTGCAGGCGGCGGTGGAGGCCGCGCTGCGGCGGCTCGAACCGGACTGTCCGGGCATCGGGGCGGCGGGGCGCACCGATGCGGGCGTGCATGCGACCGGACAGGTGGCGCATTGCGACATGGCGAAGGACTGGGATCCCTTTCGGCTGTCGGAGGCGCTGAACCATCACCTGAAACCCGCCCCCGTCGCGATCCTGAAGGCCGCGCGGGTCGCGGAGGACTGGCACGCGCGCTTCTCGGCCCTCGAACGGCGCTACACCTTCCGGCTCGTCTCCCGCCGCGCGCCGCTGGTGCATGACGCGGGGCTCGCCTGGCGGGTCGGCCATGCGCTCGACCCCGACGCGATGCAGGCGGGGGCCGACCGGCTTCTGGGCCGGCACGACTTCACCACCTTCCGCTCGACCATGTGCCAGGCCGACAGCCCGGTGAAGACTCTGGACGAGGCGCGCGTGGAGAGCTTCGAGCTCTCCCATGGCAGGGAATTCCGCTTTCACTTCCGCGCGCGCTCCTTCCTGCACAACCAGGTGCGCAGCTTCGTCGGCACGCTCGAACGCGTCGGCGCGGGCGCCTGGACGCCCGAGGACGTCACGACGGCGCTCGCGGCCCGCGACCGCGCGGCCTGCGGCCCGGTCTGCCCGCCCGAGGGGCTCTATCTCACCGGCGTCGGCTATCCCGAGGATCCCTTCGCCACGCCGGCCGCGACCTGAGCCGGAGCGGATCTCCGAAATCCCGCCCGCTGCGCGCCCTTTTTCGGCCCGATTCCTCAGGCATTCCCTGTGCGTGGAAACGAGGAACCTGCCATGGATCTCACCGCGATCACCTTCGACGAGCTGGCCCTGGCCATCATGACGACCATCGCCATCCGCGAGCTGCTGATCGTCGTGCTTCCCGACCGCATCGCCGGCCCCGGCGGCTGGCTCATCGACACCGCGCTCGGGGATCGCGCCTGATCCGGCCGCGCCGTCCGAAACGGTTTCGGGCGCCTCCAAATTAGGCGCTCCCTTCACATCCCGGCGATCAGACCCGGTTTTTCCCGGCTTTTCGCCACCTTTCGCCCCGCTCATCCATTGATCACGCGCGCACGGTTTGATCTATCCGGGGCACGACACAGGAGAAGGGGATGCCCGTGGCCAGACAGTCCGCCCAGTTCGACAGCCGACTGAAAGCGCTCCTCCAGCAGATCTACCCCGGCGAGAATCTCGCGACGCTCCGGCGCGAGGTCGTCGCCGCCTTCTGGCCCGAGGGAACCGGCTACCGCTCCCGCGCGCGCCAGCCCGGCCACAGCCTCTGGGACGAGACCGACACCCTGGTCATCACCTATGGCAACACGCTCGTCGACGGACAGCACAAGCCGCTCGACCTGCTGCGCGACTTCCTGAACCGCTACCTGCGCGGCGTGGTGAAGGGCGTGCACATCCTGCCGTTCTTCCCCTTCACCTCCGACGACGGCTTCGCGGTCACGGATTACCGCGTGGTCAACAGCCAGCTCGGCGACTGGAGCGACGTCCAGCGCATCGGCGAGGAATTCCGGCTCATGTCGGATCTCGTGCTCAACCACGTCTCCTCCATGTCCTACTGGTTCACCGAATACCGGCAGGGACACGCGCCCTACGACAGGTTCTTCGTGGAGGCCAGCCCCGACGCCGACCTGTCCGACGTCGTGCGCCCGCGCACCTCGCCGCTGCTGCGCGAAGTCGACACGGCCCAGGGCAGAAAGCATGTCTGGTGCACCTTCAGCCATGACCAGATCGACCTGGATTTCCGCAATCCCGAGGTGCTTCTCGAATTCCTGCGGATCATGCGCCTGCATATCGAGAACGGGGTGCGGATCATCCGGCTCGATGCGGTCGCCTTCATCTGGAAGGAGATCGGCACCTCCTGCATCCACCTGCCCCAGACCCATGCGATCGTGCGGCTGATGCGGCTGCTGTGCGACTATGCCGAGGAACGCGTGGTGCTCCTGACCGAGACGAACGTGCCGAATGCCGAGAATCTCAGCTATTTCGGCAACCGCAACGAAGCGCATATGATCTACAACTTCTCGCTGCCGCCCCTGCTGCTGCACGCGCTTCTCTCCGGCACCTCGGTCCATCTCAACCACTGGCTGATGCGGATGCCGCCCGCGCAGCTCGGCTGTGCCTATCTCAACTTCTCCGCCTCCCATGACGGGATCGGCGTGCGCGGCGCCGAGGGGCTCCTGTCCGGCGAGGAGATGGGGCAGATGATCAAGACGGTGCAGAATTTCGGCGGCCTCGTGTCGATGCGCGCGCTCTCGGACGGGTCGGAAAAACCCTACGAACTCAACATCACCTATTTCGACGCGCTCAAGGGCACGATCGGAAAGGGCGAGGACGGGCTCCAGATCGACCGCTTCCTCTGTTCGCAGACCATCATCATGTCGCTCGAGGGCGTGCCGGCCTTCTACATCCATTCGCTTCTGGCAACGCATAACGACCATGCCGGGGTGGAGAAGACCGGCGTGAAGCGGGCGATCAACCGCCACCGCTGGGACTACCCGAGCCTGCGTACCCTCCTCGACGATCCGGAAAGCGTCAATGCGCAGGTGCTGGCGGAGATGAAACGCCGGATCGCGATCCGCATGGCGCAGAAGGCCTTCCACCCCAACGCCACCCAGTTCACCATGCAGCTCGGGCCGGAGATCTTCGGCCTGTGGCGCCAGTCCCCGGCGCGGGACCAGTCGATCTTCGCGCTCCACAACGTGACCGACGCGGTGGTCGAGGTGCCGCATATCTCGATCAACCTCATCGACGGGGAGGACTGGTACGACCTGCTGTCGGGGGAAAAGATCGACCTGTCGCGGCCCAACCTGCGCTTTGCCCCCTACCAGTGCCGCTGGATCTCCAACCGGCCGTAGCCCGGTCAGCGTCCGGTGCGCCGGAGCACCGCGAGACAGCTCTGCACCGTCAGCTTCACGTCATGGCCGAGGCTCAGGTTGCGATCATAGGCCTCGTCGAATTTCACGCGGTCGGCAAAGGCCGTCGCGCCGCGTCCGACGACCTGCCAGGGCCCGGACAGGCCGGGACGCAGCCGGAAATAGGCCTGCCCCTTCGCGGCGGCATAGATCGACATCTGCGAGGGCAGGAAGGGGCGAGGACCGATCAGGCTCATGTCGCCGCGCAGCACGTTGAGAAGCTGCGGCAACTCGTCGAGGCTGGTCGCGCGCAAAAGCTTTCCGAGGCGGGTGATGCGCGGATCCGTCGCGAGCTTCTGATAGGTCCGCCATTCCGCCGCGATCTCCGGATCGGTCCGGCAGAGATGTTCGAGCACCGCCTCGGCATCGGCGCGCATCGTGCGCAGCTTATAGCAGGCAAAGGCCCGCCCGTTCCGGCCGATGCGCTCCTGCACGAAAAAGGCCGGCCCGCCGTCGCGCCTGACCATGAGGGCGAAGACCAGCACGAGCGGCACGACCAGCGGCGCGCAGAGCAGAAGAAACGTGAGATCGAAAAGCCTCTTGCCGAAATTGCGGTAAGCCTGCCGCGACACCGCCTCCGCTGCGACCGGGACCGCGGCCGAGACCGCGAGGGCCTGCGCAGGGGTTGCATTCCGTCTCTTGAGCGAATTCACCATGGGACACACGAGCCTTCCTTCCGGCTCCTCGCAAACGCCGGATCAAGCAGGTTTTTTTGATGTAACCTGTCTCCACTTTCTTCCTTAATAAGAGTTTAATGGCCGCGATTTCGTGAAATCTCCGCGGCGTCGCGCGAGATGGCGGTTCCGGCCGTCCCCGGCCCGTTTCCGCAGGATCACGGCCGGCCGCGCACGGAAACCGTGCCTCCGCCGCATGGGAAAAGGCTGCGGGAAAAGGCTGCGGCGAAAGGCTCAGTCGCCGGAGGCCGCGTTCGCGCTCAGGGAAATGATCGAGGGGGTGATCATGGTGATGGCGCGATTCCATTTCGACACCGGCTGCTCCGAGACGAAGATGACATCGTTCGGCCGCAACTCGAATCGCGTCGCCAGCATCAGCGCGGCGGCGTTCTTGCCGTCGAGGCGCCAGGCGGTCACCGCGTCGAAATCCATCGGGTCGTCGGAGCCGCGCAACACGTAGATCTGCCGCGGATTGCCCCGCGTGAGGTCGAGCCCCCCGCCCTCGTCATAGAGCGCGTCGGCCAGCGTCCCCTGGCGCCCGAGGGGCAGGGTATAGCGGCTCTGATCGTTCACCTGCCCCACGATATAGGCATAGTCGCGGTCCACCGCATCGAGTTCGACCTGGGCGAGGTAATTGCTGCGCGCCTCCGTAAGCTCCTGGCGGCGCAGATTGATTTCGTTCGTCAGCGAGGCGAGCGCGGTGGCCCGGCTGTCGAGGCGGAACTCGGACAGGCGGATCTGCTGCTCGAAATAGGCCTGCGCCTGGTCGAGCTCGAACCCGTTGTCGACAAAGACGCTGTCCCCCGCCACGAGCCGGATCCGCTGCATGCCCGACCGGGAATAGAGATCGTCGAGCGGGATCTGGTAGAGGTTGCCGTCGCGATAGAGCCGCACCACGGCATAGTCCATGTCCGGGACCGTCACCCCGCCCGCCCCGGCAAGCGCCTGGTCGAGGTAGAGCGGGCTCAGCGTGATCGGCGCGACGCCCGGCTGGTTCACCGCGCCACCGATCGAAACCTTCTTGGAGTTGAACTCCGCGATCTCGAGGCTGAAGGTCGGCTCGACCTGCGCCTCCACGAGGCGCTGGAACAGGACGGCCTCGGCATCCTCCACGTTCATCCCGGCGATGGCCACGCGGCCGACATTGGGAATGGCGATCGCCCCGTCGTCCTGCACCGTATAGCCCTGCCGGCTGTTCTGCGCGGCGAGCAGGCCCGAAAGCTCCGCGATCGAATCACCGCTCGGGGTCGCGAGGATCACGACATCTCCGATCCCGATCTCGTAGGGCTGCGGCGTGACCTGCGGCGGCAGGTCCGCGACCGGCATGCCGGGCCGCTGCTCCTCGGTATAGGGCGCGTCGGGCAGGCTTCCCGCCCCGATCATCCCGCTGCCCGCGCCCGCGGTCGCCGCGAACACCGCCGGAAGCTGCTGCGGCGTATAGGCGGAGCGGTTCGCGAGGAGCACGTTCTGAGGGGTGATCGGCAGAACCCTCACCTTCGCCCCCTGGGACACGCCCGGCATCACGTCGGAAGTCTGGTAGATTGCATCGCAGGACGCCAGAAACGCGGCGGAAACGAGCGGGAAAAGAAAACGCAATGTCATGTATGAGCCGGTCCCTGTTCTCTGCCGCTGTGGTCCCATCGGGGTCGCCGCGTTGGCGCATCGTTACTCGAAAACCCGAGGCACAACCATAGCGCGATCCTCGGTCCCCGCTTTTTTCCGGCAAGCGTTTCACGAACGCCTCAGTTGCGTGCGGTGCGGCCGGGCTTGAGCAGGAAATCGCGCAAGGCAGGCGTGTCTTTGCGCGGTTTCGCTCCACTTTAGGGGGAGGTGCCGCCGCGCCGCGACTACCAACCGGCGGCGGCATATGGCATCAGGACTAACACATCGGGCTGGAGAAAGCAGAGGAGACGCGGTGATCAGAAGCCTCAAGCACAGTTTCGGCGACATGTCCTCCGCGGATTCTCCCCGCTTCGAGGGAGGACCGCCCGCCCCGGACAGGGCCTTCGCCCTTGTCGGCGACATCCACGGCGCGGCCCGATGCCTCGATCTCCTGCTTGAACGGCTGGCGCAGGAGGCGCCCGAGCTGCCGCTCGTCTTCGCCGGCGATTACGTGGACCGCGGCGAGGAGAGCGCGACGGTGCTGGAACGGCTGCATTTCCTGTCGCTCACCCGGCCGGATACGGTGCTCCTGCGCGGCAATCACGAGGAGCTGATGCTCGATTTCCTCGACGATCCGGGCCGCCACGGCAATCGCTGGATGCGCCACGGCGGATTGCAGACCATGGCGAGCTTCGGCTTCGGCGGCCTGACGGAGCGCAACGGGCCGGACCGGCTGACCGAGGCGCGCGACCACCTGCGCGACCGCCTGGGCGCGCAGAAGGAAGCCTGGCTGCGCGACCTGCCCCGCCTCTACCGCAACGGCAATGTCGCGGTCGTCCATGCCGGCGCGGATCCGGCGCGGGAGCTCGACGACCAGGACCCGGACACGCTGACCTGGGGCCATCCCCGCTTCGGGCGCGACGCGCGCCGCGACGGCGTCTGGATCGCCCACGGCCATACGATCGTGGACATGCCGCGCGAGCGCAACGGCGTGATCTCCGTCGATACCGGGGCCTATGCGACCGGGCGGCTCACCGCCGCGCTGATCCGGGCCGGCGCGGTGGAATTCGTGCAAAGCTGAGCGCGGAGCACCGCGCCTCACCCCTCCGGCGCGATCCAGTTCTGTTCGACCACCGCCTCCATCGCGACATAGCTGCGCGTGGAACCGAGATACGGCAGGGCGGAGATCTCCTCCGCCATCGTCTTTCGGAAATGGGTCATGTCGCGGGAACGGATCTTCAGCAGATAGTCGAAGCCGCCCGCGATCATGTAGCACTCCTCCACCTCGGGAATGCGGCGCACCGCGGCGTTGAACGCCTCGAGCGCCTTCTGGCGCGTGTCCGAGATCGACACCTCGACATAGGTGACATGGGTCAGGCCGAGCTTCAGCGGCGAGAGGATCGCGCGATAGCCGGTGATGAGGCCCATCTCCTCCAACTGCCGGATCCGCAGCGCCACCGGCGTCTTCGACAGGCCGACGGCCTTCGCAAGCTCGGTGATCGGGATGCGCGCGTTGGCGACGAGATGGGCGAGGATTCTCCGGTTGGTGGCATCGAGCTTCACATCCATCCACGGAGTCTCCACATATTGATCTTTTTCACTAACATTGTCGGAAATTTTGGATCCTTTGTCTAGCCTGTGGCGATTATCCTTAGGCAGATACGCACCCTTCCCATGAGGACATGATGACCCGGATCGCATTCCCCACGCTCGGGCCCGCGGCGAAATACGCGCCGGAGGCCGCCCTTCTCGACCGCCTCATCGCCGGGGCCGCCCTGTCGGAGACGACGCGCCGGGCCATGTCCGCCCGCGCCGAGACGCTCGTGCGCCGGATCCGGGAGGAGGCGAAACCGACCCTCATGGAGCATTTCCTCGCCGAATACGGCCTCTCCACGCGGGAAGGCGTGGCGCTGATGTGCCTCGCGGAGGCGATGCTGCGCGTGCCCGACAGCTTCACCATCGACGCGCTGATCGAGGACAAGATCGCGCCCTCGGAATGGAACAGGCATATCGGCAGCGCCGCCTCCTCCCTCGTCAACGCCTCGACCTGGGCGCTGATGCTGACGGGCAAGGTGCTCGACGACGACCAGCCGGGGGTGGCGGGCGTGCTGCGCGGCGCGGTCAAGCGCCTGGGCGAGCCGGTGATCCGCGCCGCCGTGGGTCGCGCGATGAAGGAGATGGGGCGCCAGTTCGTGCTGGGCGAGACCATCGAAGGCGCACTCCGGCGCGGCGAGGCGCAGGAGGAGAAGGGCTATACCTATTCCTTCGACATGCTGGGCGAAGCCGCGCGGACGAAGGCCGACGCGGAGCGCTACGCGCGCGATTACGCGCACGCGATCGCGGCGATCGGCGCCCACGCGACACACCACCGGATCGTGGACAACCCCGGCATCTCGATCAAGCTTTCGGCCCTGCACCCGCGCTACGAGGTGGCGAAAGAGGCCCGCGTCATGGCCGAACTCGTCCCCGTCGTCTCCCGCCTCGCGCGGCAGGCGAAGGAGGCGGGCATCGCGCTCCATATCGACGCGGAGGAACAGGACCGGCTCGCGCTGTCCTTCAAGGTGATCGAGGCCGTGCTGTCCGATGACGACCTTGCGGGCTGGGACGGGCTCGGTGTCGTGGTGCAGGCCTATGGCAAGCGCGCGGAGGCGGCCATCGACGCGCTGCACGACATGGCGGCCTGCTACGACCGCAAGATGAACGTGCGCCTCGTCAAGGGCGCCTACTGGGACACGGAGATGAAGCTCGCGCAGGTCGCGGGCATGCCCGATTTCCCGCTCTTCACGTCGAAGGCCGCAACGGATGTCGCCTATATCTGTCTGGCGAAGAAGCTCTTCGATCTGAGCGACCGGCTCTTTCCGCAATTCGCCACCCATAACGCCCATACCGCCGCTGCGGTGATGGAACTGGCCGGGGGCCGTGAATTCGAATTCCAGCGGCTGCACGGCATGGGCGAACGGCTGCACGACATCCTCCTGAAGGAAACGAAAGGCCATTGCCGCATCTATGCGCCCGTCGGCGCCCATCGCGACCTTCTGGCCTATCTCGTGCGGCGGCTGCTCGAGAACGGCGCGAATTCGTCCTTCGTGCACCAGATCGTCGACGAGGAGGTGAGCCCGGCGGAGATCGCCGCCGATCCCTTCGCCGCGCTGGCGGAGGCAAGGGCGCCCGCCGGTCTCGTGCATCCCGCGCGCCTCTTCGGGACGGCGCGGGAGAATGCCCGCGGCTGGGACCTGAGCGACGAAAGCGTCCTGGCGGAGATCGACCGCGCCCGCGCCGTCGCGATCCCCGACGCCCGCCCGCTCACCCTTTCCGAACCGGGCGGGAAGACCCGGCCCGTCACCAACCCGGCGACCGGAGAGACCGTCGCCACCGTGACCGAAGCGGACCCGGAAACCGTCGCCCGCGCACTGGACGATGCCCGCCCCTGGTCCGCCCCCGCCGCCGAACGCGCCGCCGTGCTCCGCCGCGCCGCCGATCTCTATGAGGCGCAGTATGGCGCGTTTTTCGCCATCCTCGGACGCGAGGCCGGCAAGACCCTGCCCGACGCCGTCGGAGAACTGCGCGAGGCGGTCGATTTCCTGCGCTACTACGCGCAGCAGGGCGAGGACGATCCACGTCCGCCCCGCGGCCTGTTCACCGCGATCAGCCCGTGGAACTTCCCGCTCGCGATCTTCACCGGACAGATCGCCGCCGCGCTCATGGCCGGCAACGGCGTGCTTGCGAAACCCGCCGAACAGACGCCGCTCGTCGCCTTCCGCGCCGTCGAACTGCTGCACGAGGCGGGCGTGCCGCGCGAGGCGCTTCAGCTCCTGCCCGGACGCGGCTCCACCGTCGGCGCGGCGCTCACCGCCGATCCGCGCGTGGCGGGCGTCGTCTTCACCGGCTCCACCGACACCGCAAAGCGCATCGCGCGCAGCATGGCCGACCATCTCGAACCGGGCACGCCGCTGATCGCGGAAACCGGCGGTCTCAACGCGATGATCGTCGATTCCACCGCGCTGCCGGAACAGGCGGTGCGCGACATCGTCGCCTCCTCCTTCCAGTCGGCGGGACAACGATGCTCCGCGCTCAGATGCCTCTACCTTCAGGAAGACAGCGCACCGCATGTCCTCGACATGCTGAAAGGCGCGATGGACGAACTCGCCCTGGGCGATCCGTGGCACATCGCCACCGATGTCGGCCCGGTGATCGACGCGGAGGCGTGCAACGAGATCTCGGATTACATCGCGAAGAAATCGAACGCCGTCCTGCACCGCCTGGCCACGCCGGAGACCGGGACATTCGTCGCGCCGACGCTCCTCAAGGTGTCGGGGATCAACGACCTCGAACGCGAGATCTTCGGCCCGGTGCTGCACGTCGCGACCTTCCGGGCGCGCGATCTCCAAAAGATCGTGGCGCAGATCAACGCCCGCGGCTTCGGCCTCACCTTCGGGCTGCACAGCCGGATCGACGACCGGGTGCAGACGGTGAGCGAGGCGGTCCATGTCGGCAATATCTACGTCAACCGCAACCAGATCGGCGCCGTCGTCGGCTCCCAGCCCTTCGGCGGCGAGGGCCTGTCGGGCACCGGGCCGAAGGCGGGCGGGCCGCTCTACCTCGACCGTTTCTTCGCCCCCGAACCGGGATTTGCAGAGGCCGAACGCTTCGCCGGGGATGCCGATCCGAAGTCCCTCGCGGCGGAGCTCTCGGCACCGGGCGAGATCCGTCTCGAGGAGCGGCTGATGCCGGGACCGACGGGGGAGCTCAACCGGCTCGCGCTCTACACGCGCGCCCCGCTGCTCTGCCTCGGTCCGGGCGCGGAGACGGCGCGGGCGCAGGCGGCGGCGGTCCGGGCGCTCGGCGGGCATGCGGTCGCGGTCGCGGGCAGGCTCTCCGCGCGCGAGCTTGCGCGTCTCGACGGGATCTCCGCGGCGCTCTGGTGGGGCGACGCGACGACCGCGCGCGCCTATGCAAAGGCGCTGGCCAGCCGCGGCGGCGCACTCGTCCCGCTGATCACCGCGCGGCCCGACAAGGCGCATGTGGCGCATGAGCGCCATCTCTGCGTCGATACGACCGCCGCCGGCGGCAATGCGGCGCTGCTTGCGGGCTGACGGAAAAGGGCCGCGCGGTTTCCCCAGCGCGGCCCCGATCTCGTCCCGACCCTCATGCGGCGACGCTCATGTCGGCTCCTTGCAGACCTGCGCACGCAGGGCGAGCGCCTCGGACAGGGTCATGCGCGACCGCCGCCCCGCGCCGGGCAGGGGGTCGGGGAAATCGGACCGCGCATGCGCCCCCCGGCTTTCCTTGCGCAGCAGCGCCGCGGCGGCGATCAGCGTGGCGGTGGCGCACATGTTGAGGAAGGAGGGGCTGTCGCCATGGGCGGCCTCCAGCGTCGCGATCACATGCAGCGCCTCGCGCAGACCCTCGGCGTCGCGCACCACACCGACACTGCGCGTCATGGTCCGGCGCAGCTCGGCCACGGCCTCCGCATCCGGCGCCCTGCCGCCCGTCTCGAAGGCGATGTCGACCGGCGCCGCGCCGGCCCCCTCCGGCACGGCGGCGGCAATGCTTTCGGCGCAGATGCGGGCATAGACCAGCGCCTCCAGCAGCCCGTTGGAGGCCAGCCGGTTCGCACCATGCAGCCCGGTCGACGACGCCTCGCCGCAGACCCACAGATTGCCGAGCGACGCGCGCCCCTCCGCATCGGTCGCCACGCCGCCCATGTGGTAATGCGCGGCGGCGGCCACCGGGATGGGCTCCACCGCCGGGTCGATGCCGTTGCGCGCGCAGGCGGAGGCGACGGCGGGAAACTGGCTCTTGATCCGCTCGCCCAGCACGGCGCGGGTGTCGAGCATCGGACGCTTCCCGGCCTGCCCCTGCGCAAAGATCGCGCGCGCGACGATGTCGCGCGGGGCAAGCTCGGCATCGGGATGAATGTCGCACATGAACCGCGCGCCCGCCGCGTTCACGAGGATGGCCCCCTCCCCGCGCAGCGCCTCGGTGGCGAGCGGCGCGGGATCCTCGCCCACGTCGATCGCGGTCGGATGGAACTGGACGAATTCGGCATCGGCGATCTCCGCGCCCGCCCGCGCGGCCATGCCGATCACCTGACCGCGGATGCGCGGCGGGTTGGTCGTGATCGCATAGAGCCCCCCGGATCCGCCCCCGGCCAGAAGAAAGGCCGCGCCGCGCACCATCACCGGGGCGGAGCGCGCCTCGTCCGACCGCTGGATCGCCACGCCGGTAACACGCCCGTCCACGACGTCGAGCCCGATGGCCATCGTGCCCTCGAGCACCTGCACCGAAGGCGTCGCGCGCACCTGTTCGACGAGCGCGGCCATGATCTGCGCCCCGGCCTGGTCGCCGCGCACGCGCACCACGCGGGCAAAGGAATGCGCCGCCTCCCGCGACAGCACATAGCCGCCCTCCGGCGTGCGGTCGAACGGCGTGCCGAGGGTGGTGAGATCGAGGATATGCTCGCGCGCCTCCCGCGTCACCCGCGCCGCGACCCCGGCATCGACGATGCCCGCCCCCGCGCGCAGCGTGTCCTCCGCATGGCGTTCGGGACTGTCGGCGACATCCATCGCCGCGGCCACCCCGCCCTGCGCCCAGGCGGAGCTCGCCCCCTGTCCCAGCCGCTCGGGCGAGATCATCACCACCGGGCGCGGTGCGAGCTTGAGCGCGGCATAGAGCGCGCCGAGGCCCGCCCCGACGATGACGACCCGGTCCGTGGCGAGCTCCTTCATCTCCGGATCACAGGCCGAGTTCGCGCGACAGGTCGATCATGCGCTGGACCGACAGCCGCGCCTTTTCGGCGATCGCGGGATCGACCTCCACCTGGTTGTCCATGGTGACAAGCACGTAGAGGATCTTCTCGAGCGAGATCTTCTTCATGTAGGGGCACATGTTGCACGGCCCGAGGAACTCCACCTCGGGAAACTCGTCGGAAATGTTCGAGGCCATCGAGCATTCGGTGACGAGCATCGCCTGTTTCGGCCGGTTCTCCGACACGAAGCGGATGATGCCGCTCGTCGAGCCGGAGAAATCCGACGCCGCGATCACCGGGGGCGGGCATTCCGGGTGGGCGATGATCTTCGTCTCCGGATTCCACTTGCGGAACTCGTTGATGTCCTCGGCGGTATATTGTTCGTGCACGATGCAGGAGCCGGGCCAGAAGACCACGTTCTTCTGCGGCACGTCGCGGGCGACGTTCTGCGCGAGGTACTGGTCGGGCGTCATGATGACCGTGTCGCTCTCCATCGCCGCGACGATCTGCGCCGCGTTCGAGGAGGTGCAGCAGATGTCGGACGCGGCCTTCACCTCCGCCGTGGTGTTCACGTAGGAGACGACCGGCGCGCCGGGATATTTCGCGCGCATCTCCTCGATCCCGTCCGCGGTGATGCTTTCGGCCAGCGAACAGCCCGCCTCCATGTCGGGCATGAGCACGGTCTTCTGCGGGCTCAGGATCTTCGAGGTCTCGGCCATGAAATGCACGCCCGCCTGCACGATCACATCCGCCTCGACCTCGGCCGCCTTGATCGCGAGCTGGAGGCTGTCGCCGACGAAATCGGAGACGCCGTGATAGATCTCCGGCGTCATGTAGTTATGGCCGAGGATGACGGCGTTGCGCGCCGCCTTGAGCTCGTTGATGGCCTTCACATAGGGGGCATAGACCGCCCAGTCGACCGGGGAGACGACACGGTCCATGCGCGCGTAGACGTCCTGCATGGACGCGGCCAGATCCGGCGACGGTGCGAGGTCGAAGCGCTCGGAGAGAGTCGAGCGCACGTGGCTGAGATCGAGCAAGGTCGGGTCCCCCTGTGGAAAACATGGACCGTCATATATTGGCTTGCCCCCGAAAGCCAAGCCCCGCAAGCGCCCGGACACGGAAAAACAGCGGCCGCGCGGCGCGGGGCCCGGCCCCGGATCGGGGCCGGTTGCGGCGCTCAGAAATCCCAGTCCTCGTCCTCGGTCGCGACTGCCTTGCCGATGACATAGGAAGAGCCGGAGCCCGAGAAGAAGTCGTGGTTCTCGCTGTCGGGGGAAAGCGCGGCGAGGATCGCGGGGTTCACCTCCGAGACCTCCGGCGGGAAGAGCGCCTCGAAGCCGAGGTTCTGCAACGCCTTGTTGGCGTTGTAATGCAGGAAGACCTTCACCTCTTCGGTCAGACCGATCCCGTCATAGAGCGCCTCGGTATAGGCGCTTTCGATGTCGTAGAGATCGAAGAGCAGCGCGAAGGCATAGTCCTTCAGCTCCGCCCGCCTCTCTCCGGACAGCCGTTCGAGCCCGCGCTGGAACTTGTAGCCGATGTAATAGCCGTGCACCGCCTCGTCGCGGATGATCAGCCGGATCAGGTCGGCGGTGTTGGTGAGCTTCGCCCGGCTCGACCAGAACATCGGCAGGTAGAAGCCCGAATAGAACAGGAAACTCTCGAGGAACACGCTGGCGATCTTGCGCTTGAGCGGATCGCTTCCCGGCGCGTAGGTCTCGAGGATCGCGCGCGCCTTGGCCTGGAGATGCGGGTTCTCCTCCGACCAGCGGAAGGCCTCGTCCACCTCCCGCGTCGAGCAGAGCGTCGAGAAGATCGAGGAATAGGAGCGCGCGTGCACCGCCTCCATGAAGGCGATGTTGGTCAGCACCGCCTCCTCATGCGGCGTCACCGCATCCGGCATGAGCGAGGGCGCCCCCACCGTGTTCTGGATCGTGTCGAGCAGCGTCAGCCCGGTGAAGACCCGGATGGTCAGCCGCTGCTCCTCCTCGCTCAGCGTCGCCCAGCTCGGGATGTCGTTCGACAGCGGCACCTTCTCGGGCAGCCAGAAATTCACCGTCAGCCGGTTCCAGACCTCGAGATCCTTCTCGTCCTGGAGCCGGTTCCAGTTGATCGCGCGCGGCACGCGAATGTCGGTCATGTCTTTCATCGGAACCTCACAATGTGCAGGAGACGCAGCCCTGCACCTCGGTCCCCTCCAGGGCCGTCTGGCGCAGGCGCACGTAATAGATGGTCTTGATGCCCTTCTTCCAGGCATAGATCTGGGCACGGTTGATGTCGCGCGTCGTCGCCTCCGCCGGGAAGAACAGCGTGAGCGACAGGCCCTGATCGACATGTTCCGTCGCCGCCGCATAGGTGTCGATCAGCGCCTCGGGCCCGATCTCGTAGGCGTCGCGATAATAGTCGAGATTGTCGTTGTTCATGAAGGCGGCCGGGTAATAGACCCGCCCGATCTTGCCCTCTTTGCGGATCTCGATCTTCGAGACGATGGGATGGATCGAGGAGGTCGAATTGTTGATGTAGCTGATCGAGCCGGTCGGCGGCACCGCCTGGAGGTTGCGGTTGTAGAGCCCGTCCTGCATCACCGCCTCCCGGAGCGCGGCCCAGTGCCCCCGCGTCGGCAGGTCGATGCCCTCGAACAGCGCCTTCACCGCGGCGCTCTCGGGAAGCCAGTCGCGTTCCACATATTTGTCGAAGAAGCTGCCGTCGGCATAGGCGCTGTCCCCGAACCCCCGGAAGGTCGTTTCCTTCTCCCGCGCCAGCGCGTTCGAGGCGCGGAGCGCGTGATAGGCGACGGCGGCGAAATAGACGGAGGTGAACTCGATCCCCTCCGGACTGCCGTAATGGATGTGCTCGCGCGCCAGGAACCCGTGCAGGTTCATCTGGCCGAGGCCTATGGCATGGCTTTCGTCATTGCCGCGGCGGACCGAGGGCACGGCGTCGATCGCCGACATCTCCGACACGGCGGTGAGCGCCCGCACGGCGGTCTCGACCGTCTGCCCGAGCTGCTTGCCATCCATCGCCTTCGCGATGTTGAGCGAGCCGAGGTTGCAGGAAATATCCGTCCCGAGGCGGGCATAGGACAGGTCCTCGTTGAAGTCCGAGGCCTCGTTGACCTGGAGGATCTCCGAACAGAGGTTCGACATGTTGATCCGTCCCGCGATCGGGTTCGCGCGGTTCACCGTGTCCTCGAACAGGATATAGGGATAGCCGCTCTCGAACTGGATCTCCGCGAGCGTCTGGAAGAAGGCGCGGGCGTTGATCTTCTTCTTGCGGATGCGCTTGTCGTCCACCATCTCCTCGTATTTTTCCGTGACGGAGAGTTCCGAGAAGGGCACGCCATAGACCTTTTCGACATCGTGCGGCGAAAAGAGATACATATCGGCGTTTTTCTTGGCCAATTCGAACGTCACATCGGGAATGACCACGCCAAGGCTCAGCGTCTTGATACGGATCTTCTCGTCCGCGTTCTCGCGTTTCGTGTCGAGGAAGCGCAGGATGTCGGGGTGATGCGCGTTGAGGTAGACCGCCCCCGCCCCCTGCCGCGCGCCAAGCTGGTTGGCATAGGAAAAGCTGTCCTCGAGGAGCTTCATCACCGGGATCACGCCGGAGGACTGGTTCTCGATCCCCTTGATCGGCGCGCCGTGCTCGCGGATGTTGGTCAGCAGGAGCGCCACCCCGCCGCCGCGCTTGCTGAGTTGCAGCGCGGAGTTGATGCCCCGCCCGATGCTCTCCATGTTGTCCTCGAGCCGCAGAAGGAAGCACGAGATCAGCTCCCCGCGGCTCTTCTTCCCGGCGTTCAGGAAGGTCGGCGTCGCCGGCTGGAACCGGCCCGACAGGATCTCCTCCATGAAGGCCATCGCGAGCGCCTCGTCGCCGCGCGCAAGCGCAAGGGCCACCATCACCACGCGGTCCTCATAGCGTTCGAGATAGCGCTGCCCGTCGCGGGTCTTCAGCGTGTAGGAGGTGTAATACTTGAACGCGCCGAGGAAGGTCGGGAAGCGGAACTTCTTCGCATAGGCCGCCTCCCAGATCCTGCGCATGAAATTCCTGGAATACTGGTCCAGGACCTCCGCCTCGTAATAGCCTTCCTCCACGAGATAGCCGAGCTTCTCGTCGAGCGAGTGAAAGAACACCGTGTTCTGGTTCACATGCTGCAAGAAATACTGACGCGCGGCCATGCGATCCGCCTCGAAGCGGATCCGGCCCTCCCCGTCGTAGAGATTGAGCATCGCGTTCAGCGCGTGGTAATCGAGGCCGTTCAGGTCGGTGTCGAGCATGGCGCGGATCCCATTTTTTCGAGCCCGGCGCGGACGCGGGCGATATCGCTGTCAAATCCCGCCAGCTCGAACTTGTAGAGCAGCGGAACATCGCATTTGCGGGCGATCACATCGCCCGCCATGGCATAAAGCCTGCCGAAATTCCGGTTTCCGGCCCCGATCACGCCCCGCATCAGGGCGCGGGTGTCGGGGTCGTTGAGCAGCCGGATCACCTGTTTCGGGACCGCCCCGCGCCCGGTCCCGTCGGCATAGGTCGGACAGATCAGGACGAAGGGGCGGGCGATGCCGGGCATCGCCTCCTTCGGGGAGATCGGCACGCGCCGGACCGTCAGCCCGAGCCGCGCGACGAAACGCAAGGTGTTCCCCGATGCGGAGGAATAATAGACGATCTCCGGCAGGCCCTGCGGCGGCACCGGGACGGCAGCATCCGGGGGCATGGGATCACAGGAGCCGCGCGATCATGTCCGGGCGGAAGCCCGACCAGTGGTCCTCTCCCGCGACGACGACCGGCGCCTGGCGATAGCCGAGCCCGGTCACGCGGCTCATCGCGTCGCTGTCCTGGGTCAGGTCGATGACATCGTAGGACAGCCCCTTCGCATCGAGCGCGCGGGTCGTGGCGGTGCATTGCACACAGGCGGGTTTGGAATAGACGGTGATGCTCATGTCGGTCCTCTCGCTTCTCTCAGACGTCGAGGCCGCGAGCGACGGACCGCAGGCGCCCCGCCGAACACACGCCCCCGAACCCTCCGTTCGTGGTCATTGTCATATGCCCGGCAGGTCTCCTGACTCGCGGTTCACCGCTTGGCCGGCCTTCCCGGACGTGCGTCCAGTGGCGTGATCGGCCTCGCTCACCGCTTACAGTTGCGGGGGCAGCGCCGGACTCTCACCGGCTTCCCTCTTAGCCGGCGACTCGTGCCGACGGAACCGAAGCAACATCATATTGATGGTTTCGACGAGGGCTTGTCAATATCTGGTTTTCCCACGCGCCCTCGCCCCGCGCCGGAAGACGGGGCGAACGGTGTGGTAACGGGATCTTTACCCGCGCCGGATAGGGTGGAGAGACCGGTGCCGCAACCTCCGCAACTCGCGGCGCCGGTCCTCCCTCCGGCTGAAAGGCAGATCCATGATGATGACGTTCCGACCCCTCGCCCGCACCCTCGCCGTGACGATCACCGGGATCTTTCGGGGCGCCGCCGGATGCACGATCCGGGCGGAGCCCCGGATGGCCCGGCCGCTCCCGCGGCTGGGCAGTCCCGCAACCGGACGCAGCCGGCGGCATGGCCCGGCCGTCCCCCTGGCCTCCTCTCCGCCGGTCTCAGCCGGGCAGCACGGTGTCCACCGCCACCTTCATCGCATCCACGATCCGGTCCGCTTCGCCGCGGGTGAGGCAGAAGGGCGGCGCGAAGCCGATGATGTCGCCCTGCGGCAGGGCCCGCCCGATGACCCCCTCCGCCAGAAGCGCCGCGGCGAGCGAGGCCCCGACCTGATCCCCCGCGTCGAAGAAGCTGCGGCTGTCCCGGTCCCGCACGAAATCCAGCGCACAGAGCATGCCCTCGCCCCGGATCTCCCCGACATTCGGATGATCGCCCAGCGCGTCCTTCATCGCCGCCGTCAGATAGGCGCCGGTGCTTGCGGCATTCTCGACGAGGGCCAACTCGTCCAGAAGCCGGAGGTTGGCCACGCCGGCCGCGGCCCCCACCGGATGCGCGGAATAGGTCCAGCCATGGCCGATGGGCCCGTTCTCGTCCGTTCCCCGTTCGAGCACCTTCCACATCCTCTCCGACACGATCGTGCCGGAAAGCGGCGCATAGGCGGAGGTCAGCCCCTTGGCGATGGTGATGAGATCCGGTTTCAGCCCGTACCGCCCGGAACCGAACATCGTCCCGAGCCGGCCGAAACCGGTCACGACCTCGTCGGCGACCAGAAGGATGTCGTGCCGGTCGAGCACCTCCTGAATCGCCTCCCAGTAACCGGCCGGCGGCGGCACGATGCCGCCCGTGCCCAGGACCGGCTCGCCGATGAAGGCCGCGATCGTGTCCGCCCCTTCCCGCGCGATCAACTCCTCGAGCTTCGCGACGCAATCGGCGACGAAGGCCGCTTCGGACATGGCGAGGTCGTCGCGGCGGAAATAACAGGGCGCTTCCGTGTGCAGCACGCGGTCCAGGGGCAGGTCGAACTTCCGGTGGAACAGCTCGAGCCCGGTCAGCGATCCGGTCATCAGGCCGGAGCCGTGATAGCCGCGGCGGCGGGAGATGATCTTCTTCTTCTCCGGCCGGCCGAGGATGTTGTTGTAATACCAGATCAGCTTGATGTTGGTTTCGTTCGCATCGGAGCCGGACAGGCCGAAATACACCTTCGACATATGCTCGGGGGCGCGGTCCAGGACCATTTTCGCGAGCGTGATCGACGCTTCCGTGCCATGGCCGACATAGGCGTGGTAATAGGCCAGCTCGCGCGCCTGTTCCGCGATGGCCTCCGCGATCTCCTGCCGGCCGTAGCCCACGTTCACACAGTAGAGCCCCGCGAACCCGTCGAGGAATTCGCGCCCGTCGCGATCCACGATCGTGGCGCCCCGCGCCGTCCTGACGATCCGGCCCGGCGCCTCGCCGCGGGCATGCCGGGCGAGATGGGTGGAGGGATGGAAGAAATTCTCGCGATCCCATGTGTCGAGCTGGTCGTTGGTCAGCATGCCTTTCCCCTTTCCTTGCGCCGGACCACGGCGCCGCGCGGCGGCGCGGTCCGGCCGTCGCCTGCCAGTCTGACGCCGCCGCGCGGAAAGGGAGACCAAAAGGACCGCGGGAACAGTCCGTCCGGCCTGCGTGGACGGTCAGGACTAGTCCATTCGGTCCAGAAACAGCTCGAGCGGCGGCGTCCCGCCGCCCTTGACCTGTTTCGTGACGACATAGGTGAAATAGCGCGCGATGCCGATCCGGGCGTCCAGGAGCGTGTCGATCAGGTGCTGATAGGCCTCGATGTCGCGGGTGACGATCTGCAAGAGGTAGTCGTAGCGGCCGCCCAGCGCCCAGCAGGTCACGATCTCCTCATGGGCCTGGAGGCTCGCCTCGAAGGTGCGGAACGAGGCCTGGGTGTGGTCGGCCAGCTCCGCGGCGACGAACACGGTCACGGAGGGGCCGAGCTTCCTGAGGTTGATCTGCGCGCGGTAGCCTTCGATCAGCCCGGCGCGCTCCAGTTTCCTGAGCCGTTCCCAGGCCGGCGTGGGAGAGAGCCCGATCCTGTCGGCAAGCGCGGTTTTCGAGAGCCGTCCCTCGCGGGCCAGCACGCGCAGAATGGCGAGATCGCGGGCGTCGAGCTTCATGGCGACCTCCTATGCGACATGTCCCGGCCCCCCTTCCGCCGGCCCGGCCGCCAGACGGCGCGCGACATGGGCGGCGATGACCGTGTCCTGCACGCCCGTCCCGGTCAGGTCGCAGATCGTGATCTGGCGCGGATCGGTCCGCCCGGTCACGGCGCCGGCAACGATCTGGCCGAGCTCCGGCGGAAGCGCCAGCATCAGCCCCGCGGCCCGCGCGGCGCGCAGCTCTCCGAGCGTTTCGCACTGGCTCACCCGGTCGCAGACATAGAGCTGCGCCGCCGCGAGCGCCTCTGGCGCGATCTCGGTCTTTTCGGCCTGATCGGCCCCCATCGCGGTGATGTGCAGCCCGTCATGAAGCATCTCCGCGGTGATCAGCGGGGCGGTCGAGGGGGTGGCGGTCACGACAAGCTGGCTTCGCGCGACGAGCTGCACCACATCCGTCGCGACATCCACTCCGATGCCCAGCGACCCGCTGAGATCGGCGGCGCATTTCACCGCCTTTTCCCTGTCCCGCCCCCAGACCAGGCCGTGGCGGAACGGCCGTTCGAGAAAGGCGGCCCGCATCTGGAGCCGCGCCTGCACGCCGGTGCCGATGACACCCGCCGTCTCCACCGTCGCCGGCGCGAGGTGCCGTGCGGCGACGGCCCCGGCGGCCGCGGTGCGCAGGTCGGTGAGATACCCGTTGTCGAGGAAGACCGCCTGCGTCATCCCCGTCCGAGCCGAGAGCAGGACCATCAGCCCCGTGAGGCTCGGCAGGCCCTGCGCCGGATTGTCGAAGAATCCCGGCGACACCTTGATCGCGAATCCGTCCAGGCCGGGCACATAGGCCGTCTTCACGTCCACCTCGCCCCGATGCGCCGCGATGGCCATCGACACCACCGGCGGCATCACCACCCCGCCCGCGGCCAGCGCGCGAAAGCCGTCCTCGATCGCGTCCACCAGCGCGGCATCGAGGGTCACGGCCTCGCGCAACTGCGCCTCGGTCAGCACGGGAACCTCAGCCATGGCGCACACCTTTCACCGTCACCGCGCCCAGAACCACATCCCCGCCGGAGATCACACGGGTGAACTGCGCCATGTCGGGGTTGCGCCCGGTGAGGACGGTTGCCATCGCCGGCGAGGGGGCGAGTTTTCCGGCCATGAGCGCGGCGAGGCCGACGACGGCGGCGCCTTCGGCCACCAGGCGGTCCTCGTGGTAGAGCGCCTGCATCGCGCGGTAGATCTCGTCTTCGCTGACGCAGACCACCGCATCCAGAAGGTCGCGGCACAGCGCGAACGTATGCCGGTTCTCCCGCCCGATCCCGCCGCCGAGGCTGTCGGCGAGGCTCGCCACCTCCTCGACCGCGACCGGATGGCCCGCCGCGAGGGAGGCGGCCATCGCCGCCCCGCGCTCCATCGTGATGCCGAGGAGGCGGATCTCCGGCCTGATCGCGCGCGCCGCCACGGCCATCCCGGCGGCGAGCCCGCCCCCCGAAAGCGGGATGAGGAGCGTGTCGATCTCGGGGCGCTGCGCCAGCATCTCGAGCGCGATGGTCCCCTGCCCCGCGATCACATGCGGGTCGTCGAAGGGCGGGATCGCGACGAGCCCTTCGGCGCGGGCACGCCGGTCGGCCTCGCGCTGCGCATCGTCCTGCGAGCGGCCCGCGACATGCACCTCGGCACCGAGGGCGCGGATGCCCGCGACCTTCGCCTCCGGCACGAGGGCGGAGATGCAGACGACGGCGCGCAGCCCGCGCTCCCGCGCCGCCCAGGCGACGCCACGCCCGTGATTGCCGGTGGAACAGCACACCACGCCCGCCGCCCCCTCCGGCAGATGCGCGAGCGCGTTCACCGCCCCGCGCAGCTTGAAGGCGCCGATCGGCTGGCAGGTCTCGAGCTTGAGCCAGAGCGTGCCGCCCACATCCGTCGCGGAGGGCACCATGGGGGTGGCATCGGCGACACCCCGGATCGTCTTCGCGGCAGAAAGGATATCCGCCAGCACGACCATCAGTCGGCTTCCTTGACCGCGCTCAGGAATTGCTGCGTGCGCTCCCGCTGCGGATTGCCGAACAGATCCTCGGGCGCGCCCTGTTCCTCGATGGCGCCATCGTAGAAGAAACAGACCCGGTCGGAGATGTCCTTGGCAAATCCCATCTGGTGCGTGACCATGAGCATCGTCAGGTTGTGCGCGTCCACCAGATCGCGGATCACGTTCGTCACCTCCCCGATCACCTCGGGATCGAGCGCGGAGGTCACCTCGTCGAAGAGCATGACCTTCGGACGCATCGCGAGCGCGCGGGCGATGGCGACGCGCTGCTGCTGCCCGCCGGACAGGCGCGAGGGGTGCTGGTCCATCTTGTCGGCCATCCCCACGAGTTCGAGCAGCTCCTCGGAGCGCGCCCGCGCCTCCGCCTTCGGCATGCCGAGGACCTGCACCGGCCCCTCCATGCAGTTCCCGAGCGCGGTCATGTGCGGAAACAGGTTGAAATGCTGGAAACACATGCCGATCTGGCTGCGCATCCGGCGCAGGTATTTCGGCGAGGCGGGCACGAGCGCGCCGTTCTTTTCCATATGGGTCAGCGGCTTTCCGTCCACATAGATCACGCCCTCGTTGATCGTCTCGAGCGTCATCAGCATCCGCAGCACCGTGGTCTTGCCGGAGCCCGAGGGGCCGATGATCGTCACCATCTCGCCCTCGGCCACGTCGAGGTCGAGATGGTCGAGCACGGTCAGCTCGCCATAGCGCTTGGTCACGTTCATGAAGCGGACCATGGGGGTATCGTCGCCGGTCAGTTCCAGCGGGTAGCGCGACATGTCTTCCATCATTTCAGTCCGAGTTTGCGGCGCACGCGCGTCTCGAAGACGCGGATCAGTGCGGCGGTGGGAAGGGAGATGGCGAGGAAGATCACCCCGACCAGCGTGTAGGGTTCGAGGAAGCGATAGCTTTCCGACCCGATGGCATTGGCGGTGTGCATCAGTTCCGCGACGCCGATCACCGAAAGCATCGGCGTGTCCTTGAAGATCCCGACGAGGTAATTGCCCATCCCGGCGAGCGCGGGCGGGATCGCCTGCGGGAAGATGATCCGGCGATAGGCTTTCGCCGTCGACATGTTGAGCGCGGTGCAGGCCTCCCACTGGCCCTTCGGCACGCTTTCGAGGCCCCCGCGATAGACCTCCGACAGGTAGGCCGAATAGTGCAGGCCGATGGCGATCATCCCCGCGACCCAGGGACCGAGCCGGATGCCGAATTGCGGCCCGACGTAATAGACGAAGAAGATCTGGAGGATCAGCGGCGTGGAGCGCACGAATTCGACGAATTCCCGCACCACGAAGGTCAGGACGCGGGAGGGCGTGCGCTGCGCGAGCGCGAAGACGAGGCCGAGCAGGATGGCGATGCCATAGCCGATCCCCGCCGCCATCAGCGTGTTGAGCGTGGCCGCCAGGAGGCGCGGCAGGATCTCGAAGGTGAAATCCCATTTCCATTCGAAGCCCATGGCTCAGCCCCTCCCCAGCTTGCGGCGCATGACCCGTTCGAGCCCCCGCATGAAGGGGGTCACGACAAAGCGCGCGAGGATGTAGTAGATGATGAGCGCGAGGCCGAAGGACTGCGCCGAGAGGAAGGTGGAGCCGTTGATCTGCTTGGAGACGAACATCAGGTCGGTGACGGAGATCAGGGCGACGAGCGCGGTGTTCTTCAGCAGTTCGATCAGGAGGTTGCCCCAGGGCGGCAGCATGTTGACGAGCGCCTGCGGCAGGATGATCCGGCGCATCCGCGTCGCCGGGCTCATCGAGAGCGCATAGGCCGCCTCCCATTGCCCCTTGGGCACGGACTGGATGCCGCCGCGCACGAGTTCGGCCCCGTAGGCGCCGAGGTTCATGCCCACCGCGACGAAACCGGCGGTGAATTTCTCGAGCGTGATGCCGAAGAACGGGAGCACGAAGAAGATCCAGTAGAGCTGGACCAGGAGCGAGGTGCCGCGAAAGATCTCGATATAGACCACCGCGGCGCCATGGGCGAGGCGGTTGGACGACAGTTTCATCAGCCCCGCGACGAGCGCGATGAGGATGGCGAGCAGGGTGGCGAGAAGGAACTGGGCGGCGGTGACGGCCGTCCCGTTCAGGAAGTCCGGCCAGTAGGCCGCGATGAAGTCCCAAAGGCTCAACGGCGTCTCCGAGGCTGGCGGGGAATGGAAAACGCAGACCGGAAACGGTGCTTCCGATCCGCGCTTTGTCGGTCCGCGCGGGGCCTCCCGCACGGACCGTTGCGGATCACTTCGTCTCGCAGGCTTCCGCGGTGGTCATCTCGCCCGGCAGGTTGCCCTCGGCATAGCCGTAGGGCGCGACGGCCTCCATCATCGCCTCCGTGCCGAGGTAGTCGGCCTGCGCGGCGTTGAACTGCTCCACGAAATCGGCATCGTCGTCGCGGAAGCCGACCCCGACCCAGCTCTGGGTCCAGTCGGGAAGCTGGCTGACGTCCGACACCTCCACGTCGCCGCCGGACTGTTCGGCAAGGTTGAGCGCGGTGAAATAGGTCACCCCGCCCGCATCGGCGCGGCCCGCGCGCACGGCAGCGAGGATCTCGGTCGGGCCGGGCACGGTCATCACGTTGGAGTCGGGAAGCCCGCCGCGCTCGGCGGCCTCGATCTGGTTGTACCCCGCCCCGGTGACGAACGTCGCGTCGGCCTCGGCGAGCTGTTCGTAATTGTTGAGGCTCTTCGGATTGCCGGCGGGCACGATGAAGGCGTCGCCCACCTTCGCCATCGGTTCGGAGAAGGTCACGTTCTCGCAGCGCGAGCCGAGGATATACATCCCGCCGGTGATGATGTCGAAGCGGCCGGCGTTGAGGCCGGGCACGAGGCCGCCCCATTCGGTCACCACGGGTTCGATATTGTCATAGCCCATCTCGCCGAGCACGCCGATCACATAGGCGTTGACGAAGCCTTCGGCCGCGCCGTCCTCCCCCGGATAGGCCCAGGGCACCTCGTTGGCGAACCCGATGCGGATCGGCTCGCCCGCTTCAATCCGGTCCGTCAGCGGTCCGGCCATCAGCGCGGTCGCGCTCACGCCAAGGGCGAGGCCGGTGGCCACAGCGGTTCTGATCGTCTTCTTCATGACTTTCTCCCGGTTGTTTTTTGTTGACGGGCATTCCCGTGCACACTCAATGTTGTGCACAACATCACCCGAAACCTCCCAGAGTCAAGGTTGCCGGTCCGGCTTTATTGCGGAAATTCCGGAGTTTTTCGGCATAGTGCCCGGCCATGCCCTCCCTCGTTGTGCACAACATTCAGAAAGCAAAGCCCATATGCCCGCCCAGACCCCGCCTTTCAGCCAATCCGAATACGACCGGCGCCTCCGCCTGACCCGACAGGCCATGGCGGAGGCGGGCATCGACGTGCTCTTCGTCACCAACCCGTCGAACCAGAACTGGCTGACCGGATATGACGGCTGGTCATTTTATGTGCATCAGGGCGTCATTCTGCCCATGGACGGCGAGCCCTGGTGGTGGGGCCGGATGCAGGATGCCAACGGCGCGCGGCGCACCGTCTGGATGGCGGAGGACCGGATCCTCCATTACGCCGACCGCTACGTGCAGGCCGCCGACATTCACCCGATGGAGGATCTCGCCTCCCACCTGCGCATCATGGGCTATGGCGACAAGCGCATCGGCCTGGAAATGGAGACCTATTATTTCACCGCCCGCGCCTTTGCCGTGCTGGTCGACGGCCTGCCGGAGGCGGAGTTCGTCGATGCCTCGACGCTGGTGAACTGGAACCGGCTGATCAAGTCCGCCGAGGAGCTCGACTTCATGCGCCGGGCCGCGCGGATTTCCGAACTGGTGATCGGCCGGGCGATGGAGATCGCGGAACCCGGCCTGCGCAAGCACGACCTCGTCGGCGAATTGTTCCGCACCTCGGTGCAGGGCGAACACGACAGCTGGGGCGATTATCCCGCCATCGTGCCGCTGGTGCCCTCCGGCGCGGACGCCTCCGCCCCGCATCTCACCTGGAACGGCGAAGCGCTGAAGACGGGCGAGGCGACCTTCATCGAGCAGTCGGGCTGCTACCGGCGCTACCATGCCCCGCTCTGCCGGACGATCTTCTTCGGCAAGCCGCCGCATTACATGGTCGACGCGGCCCAGGCCCTGACCGAGGGGCTGAATGCCGGCATCGAGGTTGCCCGCCCCGGCAACCGCGCCTGCGACATCGCCCGCGCGCTCGACGCGGAGCTCCTGAAGGTCGGGATCGAACGGCCGAACCGCTGCGGCTATGCCGTCGGCCTGTCCTATCCGCCGGACTGGGGCGAACACACGGTGAGCCTGCGGGCCTTCGACGAAACCGTGCTGGAACCGGGAATGACCTTTCATTTCATGCCGGGATTGTGGATGGACGGCTGGGGCATGGAGACCACGGAGACGATCCTCATCCGCGAGGACGGCCCCGCCGAATGCCTCTGCGACGTCCCGCGCGAACTGTTCGTGAAGGCGTGACGATGACGGATCTGACGCGCTGCCGCGGGATCCTGCGCGATCTCGTCGCCTTCGACACGGTCTCCTCCCGCAGCAACCTCGCCGCGACCGGCTATATCGCCGACCGGCTCGAGGCGGCGGGCGCGCGGGTCGAGCTGCTGCCCGACGAGAGCGGGAGCAAGGCCAATCTCTTCGCGACCCTCGGCCCCGACCGGGACGGCGGGCTGATGCTGTCGGGTCATACCGACGTGGTGCCGGTCGCGGACCAGGACTGGAGCAGCGATCCGTTCACGCTGACGGAGCGGGACGGGCGGCTCTACGGGCGCGGCACCTGCGACATGAAGGGCTTCATCGCCGCCTGCCTCGCCTCGCTCGACACGCTCGCCGCCGCGGCGCGCGACCGGCCGATCCACTTTGCCTTCACCCATGACGAGGAGGTGGGCTGTCTCGGGGCGCGCCGCCTCGTGGAAGTCCTGCGCCACCGCGGGACGCGCCCGGCCATGGCCCTGATCGGCGAACCGACCGGGATGCGGGTGATCGACGGGCACAAGGGCTGTTGCGAATATTCGGTCACCTTCACGGGCCGCGCCGGGCACGGCTCCGCACCCGGCCACGGCGTGAATGCCATCGAATACGCCACGCGCTACGTCGCGCGGCTGCTCGAGCTCCGCGAGGCGCTGATCGCGCGCCGGCCGGACGGCTCCCGCTTCGATCCGCCCCATACCACGATCAACATCGGCGCGCTGCACGGCGGGCACGCCCATAACGTGATCGCGGGCGAGGCGCGGCTCGACTGGGAGATGCGGCCGGTCGTGCCGGAGGACACGGATTTCGTGAACGGCGCGCTTGCCGAATTCGTCGGGAGCGAGCTGCTGCCGCAGATGCGCCGCGCCGCCGCCGAGGCCGGGATCCGCACCGAGGTGATCGGGGAGGTGGCGGGGCTGGTGCCGAGGGCGGAGAACGCCGCCCGCGACCTCCTGTTCCGCCTCACCGGCGCAGACTGCGCCGGGCGCGTTCCCTTCGGCACCGAGGCCGGCCTGTTCCAGCAGATCGGCATGTCCGCGGCAATCTGCGGGCCGGGCTCCATTGACCAGGCGCACAAGCCCGACGAATATGTGTCGCTCGACCAGCTTGCACAGGCGATCGGGATGTTGAAACGACTGGGAGCGCGCCATGGCTGAGCTCGACACGACCCTGGGGAGGAACCCCGCCCTTTTCGAACCGGTCACACAGGCCGAACGCGGGCGCGACCGCTTCGAACGGATCCATGACGAGATCCGGGCGCGGATCTGCATGCTGGACTATCCGCCGGGCATGAAACTGTCGGAGACGGCGCTGGCTGCGGAATTCGGCATCTCCCGCACGCCGCTGCGGCGGGTCCTGGCGCGGCTCGAGGACGAGGGGCTGCTCACCTCCGTCCATGGCGTCGGCACGATGGTCACCGATCTGGACTTCGACGACATGGCGCAGGTCTACCGGCTCCGCAAGGAACTTGCGGTGCTCCAGACCACGCTCGACCCCCTGCCGCCGTCGCCGGAACTGCTGGCGCGGGCCCGCGCGGTCGCGCGGCGGGCAGAGGCGCTGAAGGCGGCGCCCTCCGCCCGCGCCTTCACCGAGCTCGACCGCGACCTGTTTCTGATCCTGCTCGAGCTGACCGCCAACGAGCCGCTGAAATTCATTGCCGCACGGCTTTATTTCCGCACCGCGCGCATCTGGCTGCACCAGGTCGGCGCCTCGCAGATCGACCTGGTGCAGGAAATCGAGATCTTCGCGGGCGAGGCCGGCGAGATCCTGAAGGCGCTCGAACTGGGCGACCTGGACGCGGTCGGCCATATGCGCCGCGGGCATATCTCCATGAGCTTCGCCCGCATGCCGTCCGGCCCGGACCTCCGGGAGGAGGCGGGCACGGGCGGACACCCGCCCGAGGCCGCCGCGCGCCGCTGAGGTAGGGGGCCGCCCGGCCCCTCACCCGGTCACGCCGCGGCGCGGTCGGAGGCCTCCCTTGCCCGTCCGAAGGCCGCCCTTGCGCGAAGCCGCTCCTCATAGGCGGCGAGGGCGGGGGGCACCGGCACGCCGATCCCCTCCTTCCACGAGAGCAGATAGAAGGCGGCCGCATCCGCAATCGAGAAGCTCCCGAAAAGACAGGGTTTCTCCCCGAGCTGCTCCGTGAGCCGCTCGTAGCCGGCGGCGACCACGGCGCGGCCCTGCGCGCGCAACTCCTCCCTCGCCGCCGGATCCGCGGTGAATTTCTGCGGCTTCATGGCAAAGACCGATCCGCGCATGTGAAGCGTCGAGACGATGTATTCGGTCAGCTCCATGACCCGGATTTCCGCCTCCAGCCCCTCGGGCAGAAGCCCGGCCTCGGGATGGCGCCTGGCGAGCCAGAAGGCGATGACCGGAAATTCGGTGAGGACGGAGCCGTCCCCGAGCGACAGCGCCGGCACCTTGCCCTTCGGGTTCACGCGCAGATACTCCGGCTCGCGATGCGCCGCCTGTTTCAGATCCGTGATCACCAGGTCGTAATCGGCCCCGATCTCTTCGAGAAGGACGAGGATGCCTTCCGAACAGGTTCCCGGAGAATGATAGAGTTTCATGGCTGCCTCCCTGATTTGCCCCGATCCTGCCCGAGGCGCGTTATGACACAAGACGTGAAAGACGCCCGTCCGCAGGACGGACGCACGCACGCTTTCCTTGTATGCCCCAGACCGGCGCCGTTTTCTTCCCCAAAAAGGAACGCCCATGCCCCCCACGATCGGCCCGATCCGCGGCGAAGACTGGCCAGATGAGATCGCCGGTCTCCGAAACGGCTTTGCCGGGGCTCCGGTCCATTGCGCCCGCCGGACTGGACGTCGGGGCAAGGACTGATTACATGGCTGATCATCGCAAACCGGACCTGCCGCCGCGGTCCGGCCCCTGAAACGCCTGCAAAACGCAAACTATGGTCGCATTTTGTTTCGTTGCTGATAAAATCGACCATCTTAGTCGCCCTTTTTCTGTTGTCCGGACCACATGATCACCCAAAAAACAAAATACGCCCTCAAGTCGCTCATGGTACTGGCCGACGAGAAGACGGGGGACGGCGCAGCCCTGAGGATCGAGGAAATCGCCGAGCGCTCGGGAGCGCCGAAGCGGTTCCTCGAACATATCCTCCTCGATCTCAAGCGGGCCGGGCTGATCGGCAGCCGGCGCGGCCGAAAGGGCGGCTATGAGCTGATCAAGGATCCGCGGCGCGTCTCCCTGGCGGAGATCCTTCGGCTGATCGACGGGCCGATGGCCCCCCTGCCCTGCCTGTCGCGCCGGGCCTACCAGAGATGCGACGATTGCACCGACGAGGTGTCCTGCCGGGTGCGGGCGGTCTTCGGCGGGTTTTATTCCGCCTATATCCTGATGATCGAATCGCTGACGCTGGCGGATCTGATGGAGGATTCGCGCCCGCTGGAACGGTTTGCCCTTCCCGGATTCGCGGCCGGAGAATAATTTTCTCCTATCGCGCGGAAATAAGGCGCGCTTTTTCCTTTGCAATACACGACTATCTCTGTCGTAATTTTGATGTCAGGCGGTGACGGCCGGTCCGAGTCTTCCGGGGAGCGATCCGCGGGAAAGGGGGCCGCCCGCCAGCCTGGCACGACGACAAAGATCAGGTTCAGCAGAGGAAGTCATGATGACCCGCAAATTCAGCACCGGCGCCCATGGGCCCGCCCAAGGCCGGCTCATCCGAAGGTTCGACGACGGTCACATCGCGGATGACGTGAATGCCAAGACCCCCGCCGGGCAGGACGCGGCCCGCGCGGACAGCCGGCATTCGGCGCTGCGGGCGGTTCTTTCCGCCGGGCACTGGCGGGCCGGGCTGTTTTCGGCGGTCTCCGCCATCGGCCTTCTCGCCAGTTCCGTCTCCGGCGCGCATGCGCAGTCGCAGGTCGAGCTCCTGAACGTCTCCTACGACCCGACGCGGGAATTCTACCGCGAATACAACGAGCTCTTCAACGAGTGGTGGACGAGCGAAGGCCATGAGCCGGTGACGCTGCGCCAGTCGCACGGCGGCTCCGGCGGTCAGGCCCGGTCGGTGATCGACGGGCTCGAGGCGCAGGTGGTGACGCTCGCGCTTTCGGCCGATATCGCGGCCATCGCGGAGAATACCGACAAGATCCCCGCGGACTGGCAATCGCGCCTGCCGCACAACTCCTCGCCCTACACCTCGACGATCGTGTTCCTCGTGCGCGAGGGCAATCCGAAGGAGATCGCGGACTGGGACGACCTGGTGCGCGAGGACGTGCAGGTCATCACCCCCAACCCGAAGACGTCCGGCGGCGCGCGCTGGAACTTCCTTGCGGCCTGGGCCTGGGCGCTGGCGGAATATGACGGTGACGAGGAGCAGGTGCGCGCCTACATGACCTCGCTCTTCCAGAACGTGCCGGTGCTCGACACGGGGGCGCGCGGCTCGACCAACACCTTCGCCCAGCGGGGCATCGGCGATGTCCTCCTGGCCTGGGAGAACGAGGCCTTCCTCGCGCTCGCCGAACAGGGCGAGGATGCCTTCGACATCGTGGTGCCCTCGGTTTCCATGCTGGCGGAGCCGCCGGTGGCGCTGGTCGACGGCAACATCACCTCGGACGCGCAACGCGAGGTGGCGCAGGCCTATCTCGAACATCTCTACAGCCCCGAGGCACAGGCGCTCGCCCTGAAGAACTTCTATCGTGCCTGGGACACCTCGGCCGCGTCGGAAGAGGACATCGCCCGGTTCCCGGATGTCGAGCTGGTCTCCATCGACGATTTCGGCGGCTGGGGAGAGGCACAGCCGGCCTTCTTCGGCGACGGCGGCGTGTTCGACCAGATCTTCGAGGAGCAATGAGCCATGAGGGCGAGTCTTCTCCGCTCGCCCTCTCCCCTGCCGGGGTTTGGGCTGAGCTTCGGGATCATGATGACGGTCCTGTCGATCGTCGTCCTCCTGCCGATCGTCGCCCTGCTCGGCCGGGGACTGGCCATCGGCCCCGCCGATCTCTGGTCCATGGTCAGCTCGCGCCGGATCCTTTCGGCGCTGGCGCTGTCGTTCCGCGCGGCCCTGATCGCCTCGCTGTTCAACCTGGTCTTCGGGCTGGCGCTCGCCTGGGTGCTGGTGCGCTACCGCTTCTGGGGGCGCCGGCTGATCGACGCCGCCATCGACCTGCCCTTCGCCCTGCCCACGGCGGTGGCGGGCATCTCGCTCTCGGCGCTCTACGCGCCCAACGGGGTGTTCGGCAAGCTGCTGGCGCCGCTCGGCATCCAGGTCGCCTATACCGAGCTCGGCATCTGGCTCGCGCTGATCTTCATCGGCCTGCCCTTCGTCGTGCGCACCGTCCAGCCGGTGATCGAGGAATGCGACCGGGAAGTGGAGGAGGTCAGCGCCACCCTTGGCGCGCGGCGCTTCTACACGCTGCGCCGGGTGGTCCTGCCGATGCTGACGCCCGCGCTGCTCACGGGCTTCGCCCTCGCGCTCGCGCGCTCGGTCGGGGAATACGGATCGGTGATCTTCATCGCGGGCAACCTGCCCTACCAGACCGAGATCGCGCCGCTGCTGATCGTGATCCGGCTCGAGGAATACAATTACGACGCCGCCACCGCGATCGGGCTGGCCATGCTGCTGATCTCCTTCGCGATGCTGCTGATCATCAACATCATCCAAATCTGGAGCAGACGGAGGATCGGAGATGTCTAGAACGACCGACTATTGCAACGCCTGCAACCATGGCGGCGGGATCCGGCCGGGTGCCGGAACGCCCCTCTTCGTCATCCTCATCGGCGCGGGAAGCTTCCTGCTGTCCGTGACGGCCTGGATCGCCGGGCTGGGGGCGGGCTGGGCCCTCACGGGCTGGCTGGCGCTCAACATCCTCGCCACCGCCGCGGTCCTGCTCCGCGTCCTCACCCGCCAGACGGACGCCGCCTGCGCGTCGGGGAGGTGCCGGTTTCGAGACGGCGAAGAGCCTTTCGGGAGATCCGTGAATGTCTGATGCCGCCCCCTTCTCGCGCACGGCCTCCGTCACGACGGAGCCGCGCCTCGCCCGTGCCCTTCTCATCGGCATCGTGACGGTGCTGATCGCGATCCTGCTGTTCGCCCCGCTTCTGGCGGTCTTCGCCGAGGCGTTGCGGGACGGCTGGCTGGCCTCGGTGGCGGCGCTGTCCTCGCCCGACGCGGGCGCCGCGATCCGGCTCACGCTGATCGTCGCGGCCATCGCCGTGCCGCTCAACGCGATCTTCGGCGTCGCCGCCGCCTGGGCGATCACCAAGTTCGACTTCCGCGGCAAGGCCTTTCTGATCACGCTCATCGACCTGCCCTTCTCGGTCTCCCCCGTGGTCGCGGGCCTCGCGCTCGTCCTGCTCTTCGGGGCCAATTCGACCCTCGGCGCCTGGCTGATCGCCAACGACCTGAAGATCGTCTTCGCCTTCCCCGGCATCGTGCTCGCCACGATGTTCGTGACCTTCCCCTTCGTCGCGCGCGAGCTGATCCCGGTGATGATGGAACAGGGCCGGGCGGAGGAAGAGGCCGCGCTCACCCTCGGGGCCTCGGGCTGGCGGGCGTTCTTCACCGTGACGCTGCCGAACATCCGCTGGGCGCTGCTTTACGGCGTGCTGCTCTGCAACGCGCGCGCGATGGGTGAATTCGGCGCGGTCGCCGTGATCTCCGGCAAGATCCGGGGCGAGACCACCACCATGCCGATCGCGATCGAGATGCTCTACAACGAATATCTCTCGGTCGCCGCCTTCTCGCTCGCCGCGACCCTCGCTCTGCTCGCGCTCGTCACCCTTGCCCTGAAATCCCTGCTCGAATGGCGTTACGCGGACCTGCTCGCGGCCACCCGGCGCCATTGAAAGGAGTGCCCCACATGCATGTGGAAATCGAAGAAATCGCCAAGGAATACGGCGCCGAGCGGGCGCTTCATCCGGTCTCGCTCTCCATTCCCTCGGGCGCGCTGATCGCGCTCCTCGGGCCCTCCGGGTCGGGCAAGACGACACTCCTGCGCATTCTCGCGGGGCTCGAATACCCGACCTCCGGCC
Organism: Celeribacter indicus; assembly: GCF_000819565.1. NCBI lineage: Bacteria > Pseudomonadati > Pseudomonadota > Alphaproteobacteria > Rhodobacterales > Roseobacteraceae > Celeribacter > Celeribacter indicus. Next base: position 1,134,880 of record NZ_CP004393.1, on the reverse strand, counting down.
GGGTCCTGTTCGACGGGCACGACGCCACCGGCATGACGGTGCAGCAGCGCCGGGCCGGGTTCGTGTTCCAGCATTACGCGCTGTTCCGGCACATGACCGTCTTCGAGAATGTCGCCTACGGGTTGCGGGCGCGGCCGCGCAAGACGCGCCCGACCGAGGCCGAGATCGGCCGCCGCGTCAACCGGCTGCTCGACCTGATCCAGCTTCCCGATATCGGCGCGCGCTATCCCAGCCAGCTTTCGGGCGGCCAGCGTCAGCGCGTGGCGCTCGCCCGCGCCCTGGCCATCGAGCCGCGGATGCTGTTGCTCGACGAGCCCTTCGGCGCGCTCGATGCGAAGGTGCGCAAGGAGCTGCGCCATGGCCTGCGCGAGCTGCACGACACGACGGGGCTGACCACCGTCTTCGTGACCCACGACCAGGAAGAGGCGATGGAACTGGCCGATCTCGTGGTCGTCATGTCGATGGGCCGCATCGAACAGGTCGGCAAGCCGACGGACATCCGCGCCCACCCGGCCAGCGAATTCGTCCGCACCTTCACGGCGGCCTAGGGAATGGACCGGTGCAATGCGACCGCCGCCCCCGTCCGGTCCGCCGATCTGGCTGCGCGCGGCCCTCTGGTTCACGACGGCCCGGCTGCACGGCGGGCGCCCTGCCCTGCCTGCCGGGACCGGCGAGGGCTGGACGTTGCGCGCCGCCGCGCCGAAATGGGCCTGCATCTGGCGCAACCATCCGCAGGCCCAACGCCGCCTGCGCGTGATCGTGATGCCCCGGCCCTGGGACGGCGTGGCCGACACGGCCTGGCAGGCCCTGCTCCAGCACCGACTGCATGAGCTGGGACTTGCCGAACACGGGCCGGATTCCCGGCTCCTGGCCCAGGCCGAGCATGATCTCATGGCTCGGCTTGCGCCTCCCTGGACAAGAATGATGGCGAGGCCACACCGATGAGCACTCTGACACTCGACAGGATCGACAGGAAGATCCTCCATGAACTGATGCACGACGCCACGCTGCCCGTGGCGCAACTCGCCGAACGGGTCGGCCTGTCCCAGACCCCGTGCTGGAAACGGGTCCAGAAACTCGAGGCCGCCGGGATCATCACCCGGCGCGTCGCGCTCGTCGATCCCGAGAAGATCGGCATCGGCCTGATGGTCTTCGTGGAGATCGAGGCCACGGATCACAGCCCGGAATGGCGGGCGGAATTCCGGCGCGTGGTGCCGCGCTTCACCGAGATCGTGGAGGTCTACCGGATGGCCGGAGACATCGACTACCTGCTGAAGGTCGCCGTCTCCGACATGTCCGCCTTCGACGAATTCTACCTCGAGCTCACCCGCGCGCTGCCCTGCCGGAACATCACGTCGAAATTCGTGATGGAAACCGTCCAGACCACCACCGCGCTGCCGATCGACGTGGCGACGGCCTGACGCGATTTCCGCGGACCGGCCCTGCGCCCCGCGCGAAATCCCGGCGGGACACGAAAAAGAAGGATGTTCTTTCAAATGCCCGAAACCGCGAACGATGCACATGCGCCCCGGCGCCTCCGTCCCGCGCCTTTTTCAGGAATCCCGCGCGCGGGATGACCGCTGCCTTTTCGCGATGTGGCGGCGGACCGGCCGCGGACTTGCCGCCGGTATCCGCCGCCACTAGTGAACGGACAGCAGGGGAGATGCTGGATGTCGATCACGGTCAGGAACATCACCAAGAGTTTCAACGGGACACCGGTGCTCAAGGGCGTCGATCTCGCCGTTGAGAAGGGCGAACTCGTCGCCCTGCTCGGGCCCTCGGGCTCCGGCAAGACGACCCTGCTCAAGATCATCGCCGGGCTCGAATGGCCGGAAACCGGCGCGCTCGACGTCGATGGCGAGGACTGGTTCGCCCTGCCGGCGCGGGATCGCCGGATCGGCTTCGTGTTCCAGCATTACGCGCTTTTCCCGCACATGAGCGTGCGCGAGAACATCGCCTTCGGGCTGCGCGTGCGGCCGAAGGCGACGCGCCCTTCCCGTGCCGACATCCTGACCCGCGCCGACGAGTTGCTGCGCTTCCTGCAAATCCCGCATCTGGCCGACCGCTATCCCGGTCAGCTTTCGGGCGGCCAGAAGCAGCGCGTGGCGCTTGGCCGCGCGCTGGCGATCGAGCCCAAGGTGCTGCTGCTCGACGAGCCCTTCGGCGCGCTCGACGCCGCGATCCGGCGCGACCTGCGCCGCTGGCTGCGCGAGGTGCACGACGCCACCGGCTCGACCACGATCTTCGTCACCCACGACCAGGAGGAAGCCTTCGAACTGGCCGACCGCGTGGTGGTGATGGGGGAGGGACGGATCGAACAGATCGGCCATGCCGATCTCATCTCCGACCGTCCGGCGAGCCCGTTCGTCGCGCGGTTCATGGGCGCCACCGTCACGCTGCCGGTCCGCATCCAGGGCGGGCGGGCGCAGGCCGCGGGGCTCGACCTCTCGGCCCTGCCCGACGCCGACCTGCCGGACGGGCCGGCCGAGCTGTTCCTGCGGCCCGAGGATATCCGCCCCGAAGCCGCGACGGGCGCCGGCTGGCGGATCACCTCGCGCAGCAGCAACGGCACCCGGCTGCATCTCGCGCTGGCCGACGACAGCGCGACCGCGGCGGAGGCGGAGATCCCGCGCCGCGGCGCCGATCCCACCCTGTCCGAAGGCTGTGAAGTCCGGCTGCATATCGCGGCGGGCGCCCTCTTCGCCTCCCCGGCCCCCGCGGGCCGGACCCCGGAACTTGCATGAAAGGAAACCGTTCAATGACCTTCACACCGATCAAGGGCGCGGCCCTCGCGCTGATCCTCGGCGCCGGCCCCGCGCTGGCGCAGGACCACCTGCTCAACACCAGCTACGACGTCGCCCGCGAACTGTTCGAGGCGCTGAACCCGGAATTCGCCGCGCAATGGCAGGAGGACACCGGCCGCGAGATCACCATCGACATGTCGCACGGCGGCTCGTCGCGCCAGGCGCGCGCGATCCTCGAGGGGCTGCCGGCCGATGTGGTGACCTTCAACCAGGAAACCGACGTGGACGTGCTGGTCGAGGGCGGCCTGATCGACGAGGGCTGGCGCGACGAGCTGCCCAACGGCGCCTCGCCCTGGTATTCGCTGCCCGCCTTCCTGGTGCGCGACGGCAACCCGAAGGGGATTGAGGACTGGGACGACCTGATCCGCGAGGACGTGCAGCCGGTCTTCCCCAACCCGAAGACCAGCGGCAATGCGCGTTACACCTACCTTGCCGCCTATGCCTACGGGCTGCGGAAGTTCGACGGCGATCATGAGGCCACGCAGGAGTTCGTGCGCAGCATCTTCTCCAACGTGCCGGTCTTCGACACCGGCGGGCGCGGCGCGACGCAGACCTTCGCCGAGCGCGGCATCGGTGACGTCCTCGTCACCTTCGAGGCCGAGACCGGCGGCATCGCCGCCGCCTATGCCGACCAGAACCTCGTGCGCGTGACGCCCTCGCTCAGCCTCTTCGCCGCCTTCCCGGTGGCCGTGGTGGACGAGAACGCCGAGCGCAACGGCACGGCGGAGACCGCGACCGCCTATCTCGAATGGCTCTATTCGCCCGAAGCCCAGCGCATCGTCGCAGACAACTATTACCGTGTCGCCGACGAGACGGTCGCCGCCGACTATGCCGACCGGCTGCCCGAGGTGGAGCTGGTGACGGTGGACGAGGTCTTCGGCGGCTGGGAGGCCGTGAGCGCGGAGCATTTCGCCGAAGGCGGCATCCTCGACGAGGTCTTCGTCAACCAATGACGGTGGCCGCACCCATCCGTGCGAAACGCGTCCTGCCGGGGTTCACACTGAGCCTCGGCACGACGCTGCTTTACCTGACGCTGATCATCCTGATCCCGGTCATCGCGCTGGTCCTCAAGGGGGCGGAGATCGGGCCGGACAATTTCATGCGGATCGTGACCTCGCCGCGCGCGCTGGCGGCCTTCCGCGTCACGCTGACCGCGGCGGCGATCGCGACGGCGATCAATGCCGTCTATGGGCTGCTGATGGCCTGGGTGCTGGTGCGTTACGACTTTCCGGGCAAGCGCCTGCTCGACGCGCTGATGGACATTCCCTTCGCCCTGCCGACCGCGGTGGCGGGGATTTCGCTGACCGCGCTGTTTTCGTCGTCGGGCTGGTTCGGGCCGCTTCTCGACGCGCTCGGCCTTCAGGTCGTCTATACGCTTGCGGGGATCGCCATCGCCATGGCCTTCACCTCCATTCCCTTCGTCGTGCGCACCGTGCAGCCGGTGCTCGAGGATCTCGACCCCGCGCTCGAGCAGGCGGCCGAGACGCTGGGCGCGCGGCCCTGGACCATCTTTGTCCGTGTCGTCTTTCCCGCAATCCTGCCCGCCTGGCTGGCCGGCTGCACCACCGCCTTCGCGCGCTCGCTGGGCGAATTCGGCGCGGTGGTCTTCATCGCCGGCAACCTGCCGATGAAGACCGAGATCGCATCGCTCCTGGCCTATATCCGCCTCGAGGAATACGACTATAACGGCGCGGCCGTGATCGCGCTGGCGCTGCTGGGCTTCGCGCTCGTGCTGCTGCTCGCCTCGAACCTGCTGCAATTCTGGGCGGCCCGCTACAGGGAGGCCATGTGATGCGTCCCCCGCGCCCCCTCGTCCCGCGCCTGCTGATCGCCCTCGCCACCGTGCTGACGCTGCTCTTCGTGGTCGCGCCGCTGGCCTTCATCTTCGCGCGTGCCCTTGCCGACGGCTGGCAGGTCTATGCCGCCAATATCCTCGACCCGCTGACACTGCACGCGATGTGGCTCACCTCCGTGGTCGCGCTCATCGCGGTGCCGGTCAACATCCTCTTCGGCCTCGCCGCCGCCTGGGCGGTGGCCAAGCACCGCTTTCCCGGCCGCGGGCTTCTGGTGACGCTGATCGAGATCCCCTTCTCGATCTCGCCGATCATCGCCGGCATCTGCTATCTGCTGCTCTACGGGCGGCAGGGCCTGCTGGGGCCGTTCCTGCGCGAACACGACATCCAGATCATGTTCGCCCTGCCCGGCATCGTGCTGGTGACGCTGTTCGTCACCGCACCCTTCGTCGCGCGCGAGGTGCTGCCGCTGATGCAGGGACAGGGCACCGAGCAGGAGGAAGCCGCCGTCACCCTCGGCGCGAGCGGCTGGCAGGTGTTCTCGCGGGTCACCCTGCCGAATATCCGCTGGGCGCTGCTCTACGGCGCGGTGCTGTGCACGGCACGGGCGGTGGGCGAATTCGGCGGCGTCTCGGTCGTGTCGGGCAATATCCGCGGCCAGACCAACACCCTGCCGCTGCATGTCGAGCTTCTGTTCAACGACCTCAACACCACCGGCGCCTTCGCGGCCGCCTCGACACTGACGCTGATCGCGCTGGTCGCCCTTGCAGTCAAGACACTGCTTGAGACGCAGCGCGGAACCGATCATTCTGCAACCCGGAAAGGAGAATCCAATGTCCCTGCGCATCAATGATATCGCCCCTGACTTCGAAGCCGACACCACCGAGGGTCCGATCCGCTTCCATGACTGGATCGGCGACGGCTATGCCGTGCTGTTCAGCCATCCGAAGGATTTCACGCCCGTCTGCACCACCGAACTCGGGCTGATGGCGGGCCTCGCGCCCGAATTCGCGAAACGCAACGCGAAGATCATCGGCATTTCCGTCGACCCGGTGGAAAGCCATGACAAATGGAAGGCGGATATCCAGACCGCCACCGGCCATGCCGTCGGCTATCCGATGATCGGAGACCCCGAGCTCAAGGTCGCCAAGCTCTACGACATGCTGCCGGCCTCGATCGAAGGCTCCTCCGAAGGCCGGACGCCCGCCGACAACGCCACCGTGCGCACCGTCTTCGTCGTCGGCCCGGACAAGCGGATCAAGCTGTCGCTCACCTACCCGATGACGACCGGCCGCAACTTCGACGAGATCCTGCGCGCGCTCGATTCGATCCAGCTCACCGCCAAGCACCAGGTCGCGACGCCCGCGAACTGGAAGCAGGGCGAGGACGTGATCGTGACCGCTTCGGTGTCGGACGAGGACGCGAACACCCGCTTCGGCGGATTCGAGCGGGTTCTTCCCTATCTGCGGAAGACCCGGCAGCCGGACTGACCGGCGCCGGAAGCGAAACGGCGCCCGGCGGGCCGCGACAGGAGCGGCCCGCCATTGATCTTCGGCGAAAACGGGAGATCATTGGCAAAAGCCCTGCCCACGACGGGCACAGGGTGAAACGCGACGGGGCGGACCATGGCATCACTCGTTGTCTTCTTCCAGATCGGCGGCGCTGTCGCCCTGCTCCTGTTCGGGCTGGGCCTCGTGCGCGACGGGGTCACGACCGCCTTCGGCCTCCGGCTGAAGACCGCGCTCGGCCTCGGCACCCGGACCGGCCCGCGCGCCTTCTTCTCCGGCCTCGTGGCCACGCTGGGGCTGCAATCCTCCACATCCACCGCGCTTCTCACCGCCTCGTTTCTCGACCGGCAGCTCATGGGCGGCCGCATGTCCCAGGTCGTGCTCCTCGGCGCGAACGTGGGCACCGCCCTGACCGCGCTGATCATCTCGGTGGGGCTCGGAGCCATCGCACCGGCGCTGATCCTGATCGGGTTCACGGCGAGCCGCCGGGAAAGACCGGTCGTGAGCGGCAGCGGCCGCGCCCTGATCGGGCTCGGGCTGATGCTCATCTCCCTGACCCTGCTCGAGGCCGCGACCACGCCGCTGCGCGAGGCCAGCGAACTGGCGGCGTTTCTCGCGATGCTCGATGCGGCGCGGCCGGTGGCGCTTCTGTTCGCGGCCTGTATCGCGGCGGTCTGCTCCTCCTCGCTCGCGGCGGTGATGCTCGTCATGACGCTGGACGTCCCCGCCGGGCTTTGCGTCGCCCTCGTGCTGGGGGCCAACCTCGGAGGCGCGATTCCGCCGGTCCTCGTCACCGCGAAATCCGGTGTCGCCGCCCGCCGCCTGACGCTGGGCAACCTCTTCGTGCGCGCCGCCGGATGCCTTCTGGTGCTGCCGCTGGCGGGATATTTCGGCGCCACGCTGGAACGGTTGCCGGTTCCCATCACCAGCCTCGCCGTCGAGGCCCATCTCGCCTTCAACATTCTCCTGTCGCTCTGCGTCGCGCCCTTTGCGGGGCTGCTCTCGCGCGGTCTGGAACTGCTGCTGCCCGAGCCAGAGCCGGACGGCGAGGCGCCGCCGCAATGGCTCGACGAACAGGCGCTCGAAGTCCCGCTTCTCGCCCTCGGCGGGGCGAGCCGGCAGGCCCTGTCGATCGGGGACGACATCGCGCGGATGCTGGACCTGACCCGGCTGGCCTTCCGCAGGAACGACAGCAGCCCCCTGGCCGAGGTCAGCGCCCTGGAAAATCGCGTGGACCTGCGCCAGCAACAGGTGAAGACCTATCTCTCGCGCCTCGGCCGCGACGCCGACGAGCACGACCGGCGCCGCGCGATCACGATCCTCGACTATGTGATCAACCTCGAACATGTCGGCGACATCATCGAAAAGGGCCTCGCCGCCAATGTGCGCAAGAAGGTCGGCTTGCAGCTCCGCTTCTCGGATGCGGGCTATGACGAACTGGACGCCATGTTCCTGATGACGGCGGAGACGCTGCGGATGGCGCAGACGATCTTCATGACCCGCGACATGGAACTCGCCCGGCAACTGATCCAGCAGAAGGTCGAGATCCGCAACCGCGAGCGCCAGTCGGCGCAGCGCCATCTCGTGCGGCTGCGCGAAGGCCATCAGCAGACGCGGGAGACCTCCTCCCTGCATCTCGACATCCTGCGCGACCTGAAACGGATCAGCGCGCATCTCGTGGCGGTCGCCCATCCGATCCTCGACGAGGAAGGACTCCTGATCGAAAGCCGCCTGCGGTAGCGATCTCCCGCTGCGGCCGGGAATCGCCTGTCACGGCGCAGCCGCGCCCTCCGCGGGGGCCGGCGCGTCGCGCCACCGCCCTCCGCGCCTCTTTCAGGCGGAGTTTCGCCGTTTTTTCGGGCAACCACCCCCTCCGGAGATTATCCTTCTCGATTTCATTGACACTTTGGAATCCAAATACACGATTAACTTGGTAGTCTTTAAGGGAAAGGAGAACCGACATGATCAGAACCTTGCTCATTCCCGGCCTCGACGGTTCGCCGGCTCCGCATTGGCAACACTGGTGGGCCGCCACCGATCCCTCGGCCAAGATCGTCGAGCAACATTCCTGGTCGGAGCCTTCTCCGGAGGCCTGGCTCACGGAAATCGCGGCGGCGACGCTGGTCCACCCGGACTCGGTGCTTGTCGGCCACTCCCTCGGCGCCATCGCCATCGTCCGCCTGCTCGCCTCCTGGCCCCAGGTCAGGATCGCCGGCGCGCTTCTGGTCGCTCCGGCCGAACCGGAGCGCAGCGACCGCACGGCGCCCTTCGGCCGCATCCCGCAGCGCCCGCTCGGAACCAAGACCATCGTGGCGGCCAGCCGGAACGATCCCTGGATGGAGCAGGAGCGCGCCCGCGGCCTGGCCCGGAACTGGGAGGCCGACTTCATCGACATGGGCAATGCCGGACATATCAATGTCGAGTCCGGTCACGGCCCCTGGCCCGAAGGCAAGGCGCTGCGCGACCTGCTCTGGCCGCCAAGCGCCGCCGAGCGGCCCCTGCGCGCGTCGGTGTCCGTGTCGGTCGCCGGCGGCATGGAGGCACGGCCATGATGTTTCACTTCGCCCTGACGCGGCTCCGCAAGGCGATGCCCGCGCTCATCTTCGGCGCCAGCTACGTGACCCTTTTCGCCTTCGTCCTTTTGTCGTAACCTGTCTGAAAGGAGACGCGACATGTTTCCCTGTTGCGCATATGATCCCGGCTTCCTCCTCTTCGCCCTCGGCGACGGGGATTACGAACCCGAGCCCGACCACGACATCCTCGCCATTTCGCTGGCCGTCTTCGCTGCGGCGGGCGTGATGGCCCTCCTGATGCTGGTCTCCTGATGGACGGGGCCGCACACAGGGGGCACAACTCGCCGGAACACGTCCTGATCGTCGGCGGCGGGGCGAGCGGGGTTCTCATGGCGGCACATCTGCTGCGCCTGCCGGGGCAGCAGGTCGAGATCACGATCATCGAACGCGCCGAACTGCTGGGCTGCGGCATCGCCTATGGCACGGACGATCCCGATCACCTGCTCAACACCCGCGTCTCGCAGATGAGCGCCCTGCCCGACGAGCCGGATCATTTCGAGCGCTGGCTGGATGCCGAGGGCCTGCCTGTGTCCGGCATGAGCTTCGTCGATCGCGGCACCTACGGGCGCTACCTGTCCGGCCTGCTCGATCCGTGGCGGTCCTGCTCCGGCGACGCGCGGCTCCACTGTATCCGCGGCGAATGCCTGCGCCTGCACGAGACCGGGGAGGGCGTGGTCGCCGAACTCGACGACGGCAGGACCGTCCGGGCCGACCGGGCGGTGCTCGCGACCGGCCACGCGGTCCCTGCCACCCCTCCCCCGCCCTTGCGCGGCGGGTGGGATTTCACGCCCCCCGACCACCCGGATGCGACGGTCGCGATCATCGGCACCGGCCTGAGCATGGTCGATCATGTCGCGACACTCCTCGCCGCCGGACACCGGGGGCCGATCTACTGCCTGTCCCGGCGCGGGCTCCTGCCGCAGGCGCATACCACCACACAGCCCCTCCGGCTGGAGGCACAGGACATTCCCCTTGGCGCCTCGGTCAGCGACACGGTTCACTGGCTTCGCAGCCTCGCCCGCCGCGCCGAAGCGCAGGGCGGCACCTGGCGGGACGCCGTCGACGGCGTGAGACCGCATGTCGCAAGCATCTGGCGGAACTGGTCGCTCGAGGACCGGTCCCGCTTCCTGCGCCATGCCGCCTCCTGGTGGGAGGTGCATCGCCACCGGATGCCCCCGGTCTCGGCCGACCGCATTTCGCGCGCCACGGCGAGCGGCCAGCTCTGCATCCTGCGCGGCCGCTTCGAGGGGGCGCAGGAGCGTCCCAACGGCCGGATCACCCTGAACATCGACCCGTGGAAGGACGGCGGCCCGCGACAGCTGGTCGTCGATGAGGTGATCGACTGCCGCGGCATCCGCCGCAACCCGGAGGAACACGCCGCCCCGGTGATCCGCGAGCTTCTGACCCGCGGCGCCGCACGGCTCGACCCGCTCGGCCTCGGTCTCGACACGACGCCGGCCGCGGAGGTGATCGACGGCGCCGGGCGCGCCTCCCGCCGCCTTCAGGCCATCGGCCCCGCGGCACGCGGCGCCCTTTGGGAAATCACCGCGATTCCCGACATCCGCGAGCAGACCGCCGCCCTGGCCCGCACGCTCCTCGACCGCTCTGGCCGCTCCGCCCGCCAGGGGGGCTGAGGTTCTCCGAAGCGCGCCGCCGACACGCGATTTCACCTCTCTCCCCGCCGATCTTTGGAATGGAGTGAAGCCCGTCGATCCATTACACGTTAAATACGATAGATTTAATCGTGATAGGAGACGACATGACGGACATCATCGGATTCGCGGGCAGTCTGAGCGCCCCGTCCCGCACGAGAGCGCTGGTCGACAGGGCCGTGCGGCAAAGCGCGGCCCTGTCGGGACGCACTAGCCATGTCTTCGACCTCGGGGATCTGGACGCCTCCTTCGGAACCGCGCAAAGATATGCCGATCTCGGCCCGAAAGCCCGTGACGCGGTGGACCGTCTCATTGCCGCAGACGCGCTCGTGGTCGGCAGCCCGGTCTACAAGGGAAGCTACTCCGGCCTCTTCAAGCATCTCTTCGACCTGCTCGATCCCGACGCGCTGAAGGGCAAGCCCGTCCTGCTCACCGCAACCGGCGGCGGCCACCGCCATGCGCTGGTCATCGAGCACCAGCTTCGCCCGCTCTTCGGTTTCTTCGAGGCCGCGACACTCGCCACCGGGGTCTATGCCGCGTCGGAGGATTTCGACGAGGGGCAGCCGACATCGCCGGCGCTTTTGGCCCGGTTGCAGGATGCAGCGAGCCAGCTTGCCCTCGCCATAGGCACGCGCGGACCCGCACGGTCGCGTGACCTCGCCTACAGCCTGGCCTGACCTCCCCCCTTGCCCCGATCCGCCATGTCGCTGAACCGGTCCCGCGACGGACCGGCACCGGCGGAGCCTTGTCCATCGAAAGGAACCATATCCATGACCCAGCACGAAACCCTCACCCCGGACACACCCGTACTCGACGCCCGTCCGATCACGCCCGTCATCGGCGCCGAGATCCGCGGCATCCGCCTTTCGGGCGACCTGCCCGAGCCGGTCGTCAGCGCGCTGAAGGCGCTCGTCGCCCGCCACAAGGTCCTGTTCTTCCGCGACCAGGACCACCTCGACGATGCCGGACAGGAAGCCTTTGCCAAGCGGCTCGGCGATCTGGTCCCGCATCCGACCCAGCATATCCGCGAAGGGACCTCGAGCCTCCTCGAACTCGATTCCGACCACGGCGGCCGGGCCGACAACTGGCATACGGACGTGACCTTCGTTCCCGCCTATCCGAAATATTCGGTGCTGCGCGGCGTCGTCATCCCGGAGACGGGCGGCGACACGATCTGGGCGAATACGGCGACGGCCTATGACGCCCTGCCCGCGGCGCTGAAACAGCTCGCCGACGGGCTGCGCGCGGTGCACAGCAATGCCTACGACTATGCCGCGCTGCGGCCGAAGGCGACGGAGACCGAGACGAAGCATTACAAAGAGGTCTTCTCCTCGACGGCCTTCCAGACCGAACACCCGGTGGTGCGCGTGCATCCCGAGACGGGGGAGCGGACCCTGCTCCTCGGCAGTTTCGTGCAGCGGATTTCCGGCCTGTCGCGTGCGGATGGCCAGAAGATCTACGAAATCTTCCAGGAGCATATCACCGCGCCCGAGCACACCGTGCGCTGGCAGTGGCAGCCCAACGACGTCGCGATCTGGGACAACCGCGCGACCCAGCATGTCGCCGTCAACGATTACGGCGATGCGCATCGCGTCGTGCGGCGCGTCACGATCGACGGCGACATTCCCGTCGGCGTCGACGGACGCGAAAGCGCGGCGCTCGCCTGACCCCCGAATTTTTTTCAGCAAGACAGGAATTGACTCATGACCAGACAGATCAAACTCGGCGCCTTTCTTCCCGGCGGCGGCCAGCATATCGCCGCCTGGCGACACCCGGACCAGCCGGCCGACGGCGCCACGAATTTCGAATTTCACAAGCAACTCGCCCTTACGGCGGAACGCGGGCTGTTCGACGCCTATTTCCTCGCCGACGGGCTTGCCGCGGCCTTCAGCGGCGGCGTGGAAGGCGGCAACGCGAAGGTCGCGGGCTTTGAGCCGGTGACGCTGTTTTCCGCGCTTACCCCCCTCACCACCCATCTCGGTTTCATCGCCACCGCCTCCACGACCTATGAGGAGCCCTATAACACAGCGCGCAAATTCGCTTCGCTCGACCTGATTTCCGACGGCCGGGCTGGCTGGAACGTCGTGACCACGGCGACGGAGGCGGCCGCGCGCAACTTCAACCTCGACCAGCAGTTGCCCCATGCCGCCCGTTACAGGCGCGCGCAGGAGCATGTCGAGGTGGTGAAGAAGCTCTGGGACAGTTTCGAGGACGATGCCTTCCTCCGCGACAAGGACAGCGGCGTGTTCTTCGACACGGCCAAGGTGCATGGCGCGGATCATGCCGGAGAGCATTTCAAGGTGGCGGGACCGCTCAACGTGTCGCGCTCGCCGCAGGGGCATCCGGTCATCGTGCAGGCGGGACAGTCCGAGGACGGGCGCGGGCTCGCCGCCGCGACGGCAGAGGTCATCTTTACCGCGCATCAGCATCTCGACACGGCCCAGGAATTCTATCGCGACATCAAGGCCCGCGCCGCGGCCAACGGGCGCAACCCGGACCATGTGCTGATCATGCCGGGCGTCTCGCCCTTCGTCGGACGGACCGAGGAGGAAGCGCGGGAGAAATACGACCGCCTCACCTCCTATATCCTCGAGGAGGACGGCATCGCGCTGCTGAACGGGCTGACCGGCGGCACGCTCGACCTGACCGGCCACGACCTCGACGGTCCCCTGCCGCCCGCACCGCCGACGGAGGGCAACAAGTCGCGCCAGGCGCTGATCCGGCAGATCGCGGACGAGAACGGCTTCACCATCCGCCAGCTCTATCAGTGGATCGCCTCGGCCCGCGGTCATTTCACGATCGTCGGCACGGCCGGGCAGGTCGCCGACATGTTGCAGGAGTGGTTCGAGAACGAGGGGGCAGACGGCTTCAACATCCTGCCGCCCTGGCTGCCGACCGCGCTCGACGATTTCGTCGACCTGGTGATCCCCGAACTTCAGCGCCGCGGCCTGTTCCGCACCGCCTACGAGGGCCGGACCCTGCGCGAGAATCTCGGCCTGCCCTTCCCCGCCAATCGCCATGCGGCGCGCCATCGCGTCGTCGAGGCCGCCGAGTGATCGAGGAGGACATGACATGACCTATGAACTGACCGACACCCTGCGGCGCGCGCGCCCGAAACGATCCGCCCGCGCCACGGCCGCCCCCGCCCTGCGGCGCGTGCTCTCGCGGGGGGTGGCCGATTACGGGCTGCTCGTCGCCTTCTTCGCCGGATGGCAGATCGCCAGCAGCGCGGGCTGGCTCAATCCGGCGGTCTTCCCGCCGCTCGACCGGGTGGCATCGGCACTGTGGAAGGGGATCGCCTCCGGCGCGCTCGTCGACGATATCGCGATCTCCCTGCAACGCGCCGGCATCGCCTTTCTGGGCGCGGTGGCGCTCGGCATCCCGCTCGGCCTCTTCATGGGGCAGATCCGGGCGGTCGAGCGGGCGCTCGACCCGATCCTGCAACTCTTCCGGCAGACTTCGGCGCTGGCGCTCTATCCCGTCTTCATCCTGCTTCTGGGGCTGGGCGAGGCGTCCAAGGTCTTCGTCATCTTCTGGGCGACGCTGTTTCCGATCCTGCTCGCCACCATCGGCGGCGTGAAGGAGGTGGACGGCAAGCTGATCGAGATGGCGCACAGCTTCGGCGCCTCGCGCGCGACGATCTTCCGCCGCGTGGTCCTGCCGGCCTCCGTGCCGTCGATCTTCGTCGGGCTGCGCCTGTCGGCCACCACCGCGCTGCTGCTGCTGATCGCGGCCGAGATGATCGGCGCGAACAAGGGCATCGGGTTCCAGGTGATGAATGCGCAATACAATTTCCAGATCCCGCTGATGTTCGCCGCGATCTTCCTTCTGGCCGTCCTCGGCCTCGCCGCGAACCAGGTTCTGGTCCTTCTTCAGCGGCGCCTCTGCCGCTGGAGCCTCAATTCCTGACCCACGCACCTCACGACAGGACAGACCCATGACCCATAGATTCAAAACCCTTCTCTCCGCCGCGGCGATCGCCATCGCCGGAACCGCCCATGCCGAAGAGGTGACGATGCGCTTTCTCGCCGGCCACGGCGGCGTCTCGGCTCACGAACTCGCCCAGGAGCTCGGCTATTTCGAAGGCACCGGCGTCCGTTTCGAAAATGTCGGCTATAGCGGCGGCGGCCCCGAGTCGCTCTTCGCGCTGGCCTCCGGCAGCGTCGAGATCGGCTCGGCCGCGACCTCGGCGGTGATCAACTCCATCGCCGGCGGCAACGATTTCGTGGCCGCCTACCCCTCCAACGGCATCAACGACAAGGTGCAATCCATCTTTCACGTCCTCGAGGACAGCCCGATCCGGTCGATCGAGGACATCGCGGGCAAGACCATCGCCGTGAACACGCTCGGCGCGCACCTCGACTATACCGTGCGTGAGGCGCTGCATTCGGTGGGCCTGCCGCAGGACGCCGCCAACCTCGTCGTCGTGCCGGGGCCGCAACTCGAGCAGGTCCTCCGGTCGGGACAGGTCGATATTTCGGCCTTCGGCTACTGGCAGACCACGTTCGAAGGCGCGGCCCGCAGCCGCGGCGGGTTGCGCGCGGTCTTCGACGACACCGATGTGCTGGGCGAGATCGCCGGCGGCTTCACCGTGCTGCGGCGCGACTGGGCGGAGGCGCACCCGGAGGCGGCCCGCGCCTTCATCGAGCAATCCGCCCGCGCCCTCGACTATGCGCAGGACCATCCCGAGGAAACCCGCGAGATCTTCGCCCGCCTGCTCGAGGAGCGCGGCGAAAACCCCGAGGTCGCCCAGTATTTCCAGGGCTACGGCACGCGCAAGGGCGGTCTGCCGGTGGAACGCGACGTGCAGTTCTGGATCGACGTGCTTGTCCGCGAAGGCGCGCTCGCCGAGGGCCAGATCACCGCATCCGACATCCTTCTGGTCAGTGGCGACCAGAACGTGACGAACTGAGGAGCACGCCCATGCTTCATACACAGCCCCTGACCAGGGGAGAGGTAAAAATCCGCGACCTCTCCAAATCCTTTCAGCTCGAAGGCGAAACCCTGACGGTCCTGAAGAACCTCGACCTGCGCATCCGCGGCGGCGAAAGCCTTGCCGTCGTGGGGGCGAGCGGCTCCGGCAAGACCACCCTGCTCAGGATCCTCGCCGGTCTCGAGCAACCCGACACGGGAACCGTCCTGATCGACGGCCAGCCCGTTCACGGCCTCGGACATGAACGGGCGGTGATCTTCCAGGAGCCCCGCCTCCTGCCCTGGCTCACGGTGCTCGGCAACGTCGCTTTCGGGCTCGAGGTCCAGGGCGTTTCCCGGAGCGAGGCGGAAGAGCGCGCGCGGCGCTACATCCGCCTCGTCGGCCTCGCCGAATTCGAGACGGCCTGGCCGCGCCAGCTCTCCGGCGGCATGGCCCAGCGCGTGGGGATCGCCCGTGCGCTGACCGTACAGCCGGAGATCCTGCTCCTCGACGAACCGCTGGGCGCGCTGGATGCGATGACCAAGCTGACGATGCAGGAGGAACTCACCCGGATCTGGGCGGAACAGCAGGTGACGATGGTTCTCGTGACGCACGACCTCGAGGAGGCGATCTTCCTTGCGGATCGCGTGCTCGTCCTGCCGAAGGAAAAGGGCGGCCATCCGCGCCTGATCGACATCGACCTGCCCCGGCCCCGCGACCGAAGCGAAGCGCGCTTCGTCGGCTTCCGCCGGCAGCTCATGGCCGAATTCGGACTGCACTGAACGGACCGGCCCGCGCAGGGCCAGGCCGACCATTCTCGCGTTGCGGTCCTGCCCCGGCCAGCCAACCTCTGGCCGGGGAGCGGACGGGGCACCTCCCGCACAGGTTGTGCGCCCGGCCGCGCGATACCCTCAAATCCCCTCCAATCTGGCCTCTCATGCCGCGTTGGGTATCGACGGATACCCTGCGGTGCATTGCGTTTTGCAGTCCGACACCGGAGGTCTTGCGGATCACGCAGGGCCGGCGCTCCGGCCCGAAGACACCGACCGCACCGTTTCGCCCGCCTCGGGCCCCCGTGCGACCGGCCGCGGCGCCTGCCGCGAGGAAGGGATGGAGGACATCGGATGGCAGACAGGCAGAACGCCTCGCGCGGCGGGGCTCGCGAAACGATCAATTTCACCACCATGGCACTGGGGCCGGTCGCCGGCCTCATCCTCGGGCTGATCCTGCCGGAGAGCCTGGCGCTGCCCGGCCGCATGGCGGCGGGCGGAGCGCTCTGGATGGCGATCTGGTGGATGACCGAGGCGGTGCCGATCCCGGTGACCTCGATGCTGCCGCTCGTGCTTTTCCCGCTGCTCGGCGTCGGCAGCTTCGGCCAGATGGCCGCGCCCTATGCGAGCCCGGTCGTCTTCCTCGTGCTCGGCGGCGTCATCCTCGGCCTCGCCACGGAACAAAGCAACCTGCACCGCCGCATCGCCCTGCGCACGATCCGGGCCGTCGGCACGCGACCGGACCAGATCGTGCTGGGACTGATGATCGCCTCGGCCTTCATCTCGGCCTGGATCTCCAACACCGCGACGGCGGTGATCATGGTGCCGATCGGCGTGTCGATCCTGCATCTCGTCCGCGACATCGCCCGCGAGCAGGGACGCGAGGGCGGCGATGCGAAATTCTCCGCCTCCATCATGCTCGGGATCGCCTATGGCGTCACCATGGGCTCCGCCGCAACGCTGATCGGACAACCGCCCACCGCGCTGATGAAGGCCTACCTGCTCGAACAGCATGGCTACGACATGGGCTTTGCGCAGTGGATGGCCATCGGCGTGCCCTTCGCGGCGATCATGCTGGTCGTCGGCTGGCTCCTCCTGACCAAGCTCATCTTCCGCCCGGAAATGCGCGAGCTTCCCGGCGGCGCGGCGCTGATCCGCAGTGAGATCGACGCCCTCGGCCCGATGACCAAGGCCGAATCCCGCGTCGCGCTGATCTTTCTCGGCGCCATCTTCTTCTGGGTGGCCGTGCCCCTGCTGACCCGGATCGCCGCGGTGGACGCGGCGCTGCCCTTCCTGTCGGGGATCTCCTCCGACCAGGTGGCGATGACCGCCGCCGTGGCCTGTTTCCTCGTCTCCTCGGGCGAGAGGGACGACAGCGGCCGCCCCGTGGCGCTGCTGAGCTGGAGCGCCTCGCGCGAGATCCCGTGGGGCCTGCTCCTGCTCTTCGGCGGCGGGCTGAGCCTCTCGGCCGCCTTCACCGCGACCGGCCTGTCGGTCTGGATCGGCAACCAGGTCGCCGCCTTCGGCGAGATGCCCGCGCTGGTGGTGCTGATGACCGCCGCGATCGTCGGCCTCGGCCTGACCGAACTGACCAGCAACACCGCCACGGCCGCCGCCTTCTTTCCGATCATGGGCTCCGTGGCCATCGGCGTCGGGATCGACCCGCTGGTGATGACGGCGGTGATGACCCTCGCCGTCTGCTCGGCCTACATGCTTCCGGTCGCGACGCCCTCCAACGCCGTGGCCTTCGGCTCCGGCGAGGTGTCGATCCGGCAGATGGTCCGCGCCGGGGTCTGGCTGAACCTCGTCTCGATGGTGGTCATCTTCCTGATGATCGAGACGCTGTTCCCGCTGGTCCTGACCCGCTGATCTCTCCGGCAGACGTGTCCCCGCCCGACACCGGCAGGGGCACGAAATACCGAAAAGGTATCACAACAGACCTTGGCGGGCATTGATCGGTATGACCCGAGGGCGCATCCTGTCCTGGCATTCACGAGGGAGGAACTCATGCGAAGCATTACCCTGGACACCATCACCGAGGCGGTCATTTCCGCCCTCTCGGACGACATTCCGCCCCGCAACCGCGAAATCCTGCAAAGCGCCATCCGGCATATCCACGCCTTCATGAAGGAGGTCGACCTGACCTATGACGAATGGCTGGGGGCGATGGAATGGCTGCGGCGGGCGGGCGATATCTCCGACGAGTCCCGCAACGAATTCATCCTGATCTCCGACATCCTCGGGGTCGAGGTGCTGGCGGACATGATCGACAAGAAGCCGACGCATAACGAGACGATCTCCACCGTGCTCGGGCCGTTCTACCGCGAAAACCCGCCGGTCCTGCCGAAGGGCGCCTCGATCATCCAGAAGGATTTCGAGGGGCAGGAGACGGTGCGGATCACCGGCACCGTGCGCGACACCGACGGCGCGCCGCTTCCGGGCGTGACCATCGACGTGTGGGAAGACGCGCCGAACGGGCTCTACGAACAGCAGGACCCGGACCAGCCGGAGATGAACCTCCGCGGCCGCTTCGAGACCGACGAGAAGGGGGAATACGAACTGGTCGCGATCCGTCCGGTTCCCTATCCGATCCCCTATGACGGCGCGGCGGGGGAACTGCTGAACTACATGGGCCACCACCCGATGCGGCCCGGCCATATCCACTTCATGGTGATGAAGGACGGTTACAAGACGCTGATCTCGCAGATCTACGACAGCACGACGGACTATCTCGACAACGACAGCGTCTTTGCCGTGAAGGAAGAGCTGATCGCAGAGCTGACGCCGGCGCCCGAAGGCGCGGACACCGATCTCGTGATGACCTTCGACTTCGTCATCCGCGACAACGCCCTTCTGGGGACGGACGCCGCGGAATGATCCCTGCCGGACGGGGGCACGCCCCTGTCCGGCACAACAATGAGGCCCTACATGACATCTTCGCCCGGCACACCCGTCCCGGCTTCCACCGTCTTTCCCGAGACCGACCTGCGCCGCGCCACCGCCATTCGCCGCATCACCGCGCGCATCGTCGAGGCGCCGACCACGCGCAAGCACAAGCTCTCCAACACCTCGGTCAGCCATCAGGGCTATATCTTCGTGGCCGTGGAGCTCGAGAACGGCGTGACCGGATACGGGGAGGGATCGACCCTCGGCGGGCCCCGCTGGGCGGAGGAAAGCGTCGAGGCGATGAAGGCCAATATCGACGCCTATCTCGCGCCCGCGCTGATCGGCCATCCCGCCTGTCTCGCCGAGGAGGCGAGCCTGCGCATGGACCGCGCGGCGAAGCGCAACTTCACCGCCAAATCCGCCGTCGACATGGCCCTGCTCGACGCCATGGGCAAGACGCTCGACGTTCCGGCGCATATCCTGCTCGGCGGTGCCGTCCGGACCTCCTTTGACGCGATCTGGGCACTGGCCTCCGGCGATGCCGCGCAGGAGGTCGACGAAGCGCAGGCGATGATCGCGCGCGGCTGGTTCCGGCGCTTCAAGATCAAGCTGGGCTTTGCCGACCCCGCCACCGACCTCGCGCGGCTCGCCGCGCTCCAGAAGGCGCTGCCGGAGGGCACGCCGATGGTGGCCGACGTCAACCAGGCCTGGTCGGAGGCGGAGTGCATCCGCTACCTTCCCGCGCTCCGGGATCTCGGCGTGAGCCTGATCGAGCAGCCGCTCGCCGCCGGCCAGACCGCGGCGTCGCGCCGCGTGGCCGCCCGCGCGGATGTTCCGGTGATGATGGACGAAGGCGTCTCCACCCTCGCGGAGGCGGCCACGGAGACCGCCGCGGCTACGGGATCGGTGCTTTCGCTGAAGCTCTGCAAGCATGGCAGCGCGCGAAATCTCAAGCGCGTCGCGGGGATCGCGGCGGCGGGCGGCGTGCAGCTCTACGGCGGCTGCCTGCTGGAAAGCTCGATCGGCGCGGCGGGGCATCTGCATGTCTTCGCGACGCTGCCGCGGCTCGAATGGGGCACCGAACAGTTCGGCCCCAAGATCCTGGTCGAGGATCTGGTGACCGAGGGCCTGCGCTACGAGGCCTTCCAGGTGCACCTGCCCGAGGGACCGGGGCTTGGCATCACCCCCGACCACGACATCATCGAGAAATTTTCAAGGAAGGACTGACCCATGGGCGAGACCGATCTGCTGCCCCGCCTGTCCGCCATGGCCGAGATGCTGGCGGGCCGGGCGCATCTGGCGCGCCTCGGCGCACTCTTTTCCGAAACCGTGCTGATCGAGGTGGGTCCGGCGGAATATTACCTGACCTTTCACCGCGGGCGCATCGAGGACATCCGCACCGGCCCCTCCCGCAAGATCCCCTGGCGTTTCGCCCTGCGCGTCGACCATGCGGCTCTGATGAAATTCTGGGAGCCGGTGCCCGAACCGGGCTTCCACGACATCTTCGGCTTCGTGAAGACGGGCCGCGGCCGGATCGAGGGAGACATCCTCGTCCTGGTCAAGAACCTTCGCTTCTTCAAGGAATTCATGGCCCTCGGCCGGGAGGTCTCCGCATGAGCCAGTTCGAACCCATCACCGGCCGCTACGTGACCATCGAGGCCGGCGGCCGCCCGTACCGCATCTTCTTCGAGGAAGCGGGACAGGGCCAGCCGGTGATCTGCTTTCACACGGCAGGCGCCGATACCCGGCAATGGCGCCACATCATGAACGATCCCGCGGTGACCGACAGCCATCGCATCATCGCGGTGGACATGCCCTGGCATGGCAAGTCCCTGCCCCCGGAGGGCTGGCAGACCGAGGAATATCTCCTGACCACCGAATTCTACATGGAGGTGGTGCTCGCCATGGTCGCCGCGCTCGGGCTTGAGAAACCGGTCTACGCGGGCTGTTCCATGGGCGGGCGGATCGCGCTGCAACTGGCGCTGCGCCATCCCGAACCCTTCAGGGGCTTCATCGCCATCGAGGCCTCGGACTTCCAGCCCGCCTGGTACGACATCGACTGGTTCCATCGTCCCGACGCCCATGGCGGGGAGATGGGGGCCGCCCTCGTCTCGGCCAATATCGCGCCGCAGGGCCCGGAGGTCGAGCGCTGGAACACCCAGTGGATGTTCATGCAGTCGGGACCGGGCGTGTTCCGCGGCGACCTGAGCTTCTACACCCGCGACGACAGCCTCGTGGGACGGCTCGGGCAGATCGACACCTCGACCCGGCCCCTGCACATCATGGTCGGCGAATACGACATGACCTGCACGCCCGAGGATGCCGAACGCACCGCGCGGGCGATTCCGGGAGCCACGCTTGCGCTGATGCCCGGCATCGGCCATTTTCCCATGAGCGAGAACCCCGAGGCCTTCCGGCCGCACTTTCTCGACGCGCTCGCCCGCATGGGCTAGATCGGGGAGGCGAAAGGCGGGCTCCGCGTGGAACTGAAACGGCTGAAATATTTCATCGCGGTCGCAGAGGATCTGCATTTCGGTCGTGCGGCCGCGCGCCTCGAGATGGCCCAGCCCCCGCTCAGCCGGCAGATCGCCGCACTCGAACGCGACCTCGACGCAAAGCTCTTCGACCGCTCCCGCAGCCAGATCCGGCTGACGCCCGCGGGAGAGGTCTTTCTCGAGCGGGCCCGCGATCTGGTCGACCGCCTCGACAGCGCCTATCGGGAGGCCCGGCTGATCGGCCACGGCGGGGCCGGCCGGCTGCGCATCGCCTTCGTCGGCTCGGCCACCCACGGCCCCCTTCCGACGCTGATCAAATCCTACCGGTCGCATTATCCCGGCGTCGACCTTTCGCTCGCCGCGATGAACAACGCCGAACTGGAACGGGCGCTCGTCCAGCAGGACATCGACATCGCCGTCGCCCGCCCCGCGCTGAAGGGGCAGGATCTGCGCTCGGTCCTGCTGACGGACGAACCGCTGGTGCTCGCCCTGCCGGACAACTCGTCCCTCGCGACCCGCAGCGCGGCCGTCGCCCTGTCCGAACTCGAATCCCAGACCTTCGTCCTCTACCCGCGCCGACCGCGCCCGAGCTTCGCCGACGATGTGCTGCGCTGCTGCGAAATGAACGGGTTCACGCCGCGCGATCAGGCCTTCGCGCAGGACTACCAGACCGCGATTTCCCTCGTTTCCGTGGGGGTGGGCCTCTCGGTCGTGCCCCGCAGCGTCAGCCAGGTCAGCCGCCCCGGCGTCACCTTCCGCCCCTTCACGGGCGAGAATCCCGGCACCCGCCTGACGATCCACGCACGGCTCGACAACCGGCGTCCGCACCTGTTGAATTTCTTCGAGATCCTGCGCCGCTTCGTCCACCAGCGGGATCGGTAGCGCCGCCGTTCCTCGCCGGTCGGCGGACCGGGGAACGCCTGTCCCCTCCCCCCGGCCCGCAGTGGTCACACGCGCGGGGCGCCCTGCGCGGCGTTCGAGACGTCCGCCCAGGCCTCCCAGGTCTCGAGCCGGCTGCGGTAGTGGTCCTTGACCATCGGCAGCAGCCAGTTGCCGAGGATCAGGCGCAGCGGCGGATCCTCGGAATCCACCAGCTTGAGGATGGCAGGCACCGTCGCGTCCGGATCCCCGATGATCGCGCCGTTGAACTTGCCGTGCTGGTCGGCACGCAGTTGCGCATAGGCGGGCATCGCGGTCTCGAGCTGCGTCGCCGCGCGAAAGCCGGTGGAGAAACTGCCCGGCTCGACGATCGTCACCTTGATGCCGAAGCCCGCGACCTCGCCCGCCAGCCCCTCGGACAGCGCCTCCACCGCCCATTTCGAGGCGATATAGCTGCCCCCCGTGGGCAGGCTGACCATGCCCGCGATGCTCGACAGCGTCAGGATATGGCCGCTGCCCTGCGCGCGCAGACAGGGCAGCACCGCCTGGAGCACGTTCAGCGTGCCCCAGACATTCGTCTCGAAATTCGCCCTGGCCTTGTCGATGTCGATCTCCTCGACCGCGCTCATGTAGCCGTAGCCCGCATTGCTGAGGATCACGTCGAGCCGGCCGAAATGGTGGTGCGCCTGTGCCACCGTGTCGAACACCGCCGCGCGGTCTGTGACGTCGAGCGGCAAGACGAGCACCGCGTCGCCGTATTTTTGCACGAGCGCGTCGAGCGCCTGCGGCTTGCGGGCGGTGGCGACGACCTTGTCGCCCCGCTCGAGCGCCGCTTCCGACCAGAGGCGACCAAAACCGCCGGAGGCGCCGGTGACGAACCAGACCTTTTCGTGGGACATGAGCCAATTCCTATAAAATTGCACTTGGTGCGATTTTAATATTGCACTCGGTGCAACTTTTCAAGTCTGTCGCGGCATGGCAAAAGGAGGGCATGGACAGCACATCGGAAAACACCGGAGGATTGCGCGCCCGAAAGCGCCGCGAGACGCGCGAGCGGATCGTCGAGGCCGGTCTGAGACTCTTCGTGGAGAACGGTTACGAGGCCACGACGCTCGACATGATCGCGGCGGCGGCGGGGATCTCGCGCCGGACGTTCTTCTATTATTTCCGCTCGAAGGAGGAGGTGCTGCTGGCACGGGATGGCAGCGGCTTTCCCCAGGCGCTGCGCGGTGCGATGCGGGAACAGCCGCCGGACCAGACCCCGCTCGCCGCCGCGCTGGACTGTTTCCTGCACCTCGCCTCGCGCTACGAAACCCGCGAATCGGTCACGATCGACCGGCTGCTGCGCTCGACCGAGGCGCTGCGGGCGCGCAAGACCGCGCTGTTCATCGAGATCGAGCAGGTCCTCTTCGAGACCATGTGCGAAATATGGCCGGCGCCGGACCGGCGGGACGGCCTGCGCGTCATGGCGATGATGGCGGCGGGCGCCCTGCGCCTCGCCCTCGATGAGAGGCGGACACAGGAGGACGGGCGTCCGCTCGCCGACTGCCTGAGGCGGAATTTCGCGCTTCTGGAAAGCCCCGCCGGTCCGGGCGCCGCGACACCGTCCTGAGGGCGCGAAACCGGCGGACCGGGGAGGAGCGGCCGAAATCCGGCCGCCCTCCCCGCCGCACCACCGCTCAGGTCGGTTGCGAGACGGAGGACGTCTCCTCACCGGCGGCAGGACGCCGCAGCCGCTTGTGGGTCGATGTCAGCTTCATCACGAAGACGAAGAACACCGGCGCGAACAGCACGCCCAGCACCGTGGCGGAGATCATGCCGCCGACCACGTTGGTGCCGATGGCGTTCTGGCTCGCGGCCGAGGGACCGGTGGCGATGGCCATCGGCACCACGCCCATGGTGAAGGCGAGCGAGGTCATCAGGATCGGCCGGAAGCGCAGCCGGCAGGCCTCGATCGTGGCGTCGAGCAATCCGCGTCCCTCCATGATGAGATCCTTCGCGACTTCGACGATCAGGATCGCGTTCTTGGCCGACAGCCCGACGATGGTGATGAGGCCCACGGTGAAGAACACGTCATTCGCCAGGCCGGTCAGCGTCACCGCCGCCACCGTCCCGATGGCGCCCATCGGCACGATCAGCATCACCGCGAAGGGGATCGACCAGCTTCCGTAGAGCCCCGCAAGGCAGAGGAAGACGAACAGCACCGACAGGCCGATCAGGATCGGCGCCTGACTGCCGCTCTCGATCTCCTGCAAGGACTGGCCGGTCCACTGGTGGGTGAAGCCCGGCGGCAGGTCGGCGACGAGCCGCTCCATCTCCGCGAGCGCCTCGCCGGAGGAATAGCCGGGCGCGGCCTCGCCGTTGATGCGGATCGAGGGATAGCCATTGTAACCGACGATCTGCGTCGGGCCGAAGCCCCAGTCCGCCGAGGCGAAGGAGGACAGCGGCACCATCCCGCCCTGCACGTTGCGCACGTTCAGCTTCATCACCTCCTCGATATTGGCGCGGGCATAGGGCTCGGCCTGCACGATGACGCTCTGCATCTTGCCGTTGCTGGGGAAGTCGTTGACATAGCCGGAACCGAGCGCGACCGAGATCGTGCGGTTGATCTCTCCGAAGGTGACGCCGAAGGCATTGGCCTTTTCCCGGTCGACCCGCAGGTTGAGTTGCGGTCCCGGTTCCAGCCCTTCGACATAGACCTGTCCGAGGACGGGGCTTGCGGCCGCGCCGGCCATGATCTGCCCCGCCACCTCCTGAAGCGCGGCATTGCCGTGGTTGCCGCGGTCCTGAAGCCGGAAGGAAAAGCCCGAGCCGGTGCCCAGCCCCTGGATCGGCGGCGGCGAGATGGCGAAGGCAAAGCTGTCGCGGATCGAGAACAGCATTCCCGACATCTTTCCGGCGAGCGCGCCGGCGCTGAGGTCGGGCGTGCTGCGCTCCTCCCAATCCTCGAGCGTGAGGAAGCTGACGGCAGAGTTCGGCCCCTGCCCGGAGAAGGAAAAGCCCTGGATCGTGATGATGTCCTTGACCCCTTCCGTGGAGAGGGCGAAGTCCTCGGCCGTCTTCGTCACCTCCCGCATCCGGTAGGACGTCGCCTCCGGCGGGGACTGCATGCTCGCGATCAGGTAGCCCTGGTCCTCCTGCGGCAGGAAGGCGGCGGGGATCTGCACGTAGAACCAGGCGAGGCCGGCGACCAGCGCGGCATAGATCACCATCATCCTGCCCGACCGCCGGACCAGCCTGCCCACCAGCCCGGCATAGCCCCTGGAAGCGCGGTCGAAATTGCGGTTGAACCAGCCCGCCGGGCCGCGCTTTGCATGGCCGTGCCCCTTGGGGATCGGCTTGAGGAAGGTCGCGCAGAGCGCCGGCGTCAGCGACAGGGCGAGGAAGGCCGAGAAGAAGATCGAGACCACCATGGTCAGCGAGAACTGCTGATAGATGATGCCGACCGAGCCGGGGAAGAAGGCGAGCGGCACGAAGACCGCCATCAGCGCCAGCGTGATGCCGACGATGGCGCCGGAGATCTGGTCCATGGCCTTCTTCGCGGCCTCCTTCGGAGAAAGCCCTTCCTCCGACATGATCCGTTCGACATTCTCGACCACCACGATGGCGTCGTCGACGAGGATGCCGATGGCGAGGATCATCGCGAACATGGTCAGCACGTTGATCGAGAAGCCCGCCCCGAGCATGACGGCCATCGTCCCGGCGAGCGCGATCGGCACGACCAGCATCGGGATGACGGTGTAGCGGAAGCTTTGCAGGAAGATCAGCATCACCACGAAAACCAGCGCGACCGCCTCCATCAGCGTGTGCACCACCTTTTCGATCGAGGCGGCGACGAAGGGCGTGGTGTCATAGGGGATGGCGTATTCTACGCCCGCGGGGAAGGTCGGCGCGAGCTCCTCGAGAAGGTCCTTCACCCCCTGCGCGGTGTCGAGCGCGTTGCCGGTCGGGGAAAGCTGGATGCCGATCTGCGCCGCCTCCTGGCCGTTCAGATAGGACTGGAAGGAATAGAGCTCCGCGTCGACCTCGATCCGGGCGACATCCGACAGGCGCACGAGGGCCCCGTCGTCACGCGCCCGCAGCACGATCTGGCCGAATTCCTCGGGGCTGCGCAACTGGCCGGTGACGAGCAAGGTCGCCTGCGTCTGCTGCCCCGCGGGCGCGGGATCGACACCGACCGAGCCGGCGGCGACCTGAGCGTTCTGCTCGGTGATGGCGGCGGTGATGTCGGTCACCGACAGGTCGAGCCCCACCAGCTTGGCCGGGTCGATCCAGACACGCATGGCACGCTCGGCCGCGAAGAGCTGCGCCTTGCCGACGCCGGGGACGCGGCGGATCTCGTTGAGCACGTTGCGCGTCGCGAAATCGGCCAGGGCGACGAGGTCGAGATCCGATCCCTCCGTGGCGGAAAGCGAGACATACAAGAGGTAGGCGGAGCTGGCCTCCTCGACCAGAAGCCCCTCCTGCTGCACCTGCGGCGGCAGGGAGGATTCCACCCGGCGCAACCGGTTCTGCGTATCCACCACCGCCTGTGCGATATTGGTGCCCGAGGCGAAGGTCACGGTGATGGTGACCGCGCCGGTCGCCTCCGACGTGGATTCGTAATAGAGCATGCCGGGAATGCCGTTCAGCTCCTCCTCGATCGGCTGGGTGACCTGCTGATAGAGATCTTCGGGCGAGGAGCCGGCGAAGCGTGTCGAGATCGTCACCTGCGGCGGCGCCACATCGGGATATTGCGCCACCGGCAGCATCGGCAGGGACAACAGCCCGGCGATGGAGATGAAGATGGCGATCACCCAGGCCAGAACCGGGTTGTCGATGAAAAATCTAGCCATGATCGGGCCTCAGTTCGTCTGTTCGGAGGTGAGCGTGTCCACACGCCGCGCACAGGCATCGGCCTGAGCGTCGTCTTGCGCCGCCGGATCGCTCCAGCAGACCGGCTGCACCGGCGCGCCGGGGCCGATCTTCTGGAACCCGTCCACGATCACCATCTCGCCTTCGTCCAGCCCTTCGTCGATATTGACGCTGTTGCCCGCGTTGCGGCCCGGCGTGACGGGGCGCATCACGACCGTGCCTTCCGGCCCCACGACCATCACCTGCGCCTCTCCCGAGGCGTCGCGGCGCAGCGCCTGCCGGGGGATCAGGATCGCATCCTCCTGCACCGCCTGCTCGACCGAAACCCGCACATACATGCCGGGCAGCAGCGTGCCCTCGGGATTGGGCACTTCCGCACGCAGCGTGACCTGCCCGCTCGAGCGTTCGACCGAGGCCTCGGCAAAGAGCAGCCGGCCGGGATGCGGATAGAGCGTGCCGTCGTCGAGATAGAGAGCGACCTTGGCCTCGCCGGGCACGACCTCCGTCAGCTCCCCGGCGGCCAATGCGCGGCGCAGGCGCAGGAGTTCGGACACCGGCTGCTGCATGTCGGCATAGACCACGTCGAGCTGCTGGATCGTCGTCAGCACCTCGCCCTGCGCCGACACGAGTGCGCCTTCGGTGGTGAGCGCACGGCCGGTCCGTCCCGAAATCGGCGCCCGGATCTCGGTATAGCCGAGGTTGATTTCGGCCGCGTGCAACTGTGCCTGCGCCTCGGCAAGCCCCGCCTCGGCCTGCAACCGCGCGGTGACGACCGAGTCGAAATCCGCCCGGCTGGTGACGTTGCGTTCGTTCAGCGAGGTGTAGCGGCGTTCCGTCTGCCGCGCGTCGGCCAGCACGGCTTCGGCGCGGGCGACGTTTGCCCGCGCGGCCTCCACGGCGATCTCATAGGTGGCGCGGTCGAGGCGGAAGAGCACGTCGCCCTCCGAGACGAGGCTGCCCTGCTCGAACACCCGGCTCTCGATGATGCCGCTGACCCGCGGCCGGACCTCGGCAACGCGGGTGGCGCTGATCCGGCCCGGAAGCTCGGAAGCGACCGCCAGTCTCTGCGGCTCGGCGATCATGACGCCGACGGCGCTCGGCGGAAAATCCTGGGCGTGAGCCGGGAGGGCCATGGCGGAGGACAGTCCCGCGAGGACGGTGAGGACCAGGGCCTTCGCGCCCGTCTCCGGGCGGTCCGCAAATCGTGAAACGCCGCGCGCCCCGCCGCTGCACCAGGTGAAAACGGACAACATGTTAGCCTCCTTGCCGAGTCCGCACCGGATTTTCCGGGTGGCGACTCTATTTTTCCAAGATGTTTCTTTGAAAAAGAGTTCGGCAAATATGTCAAGCACTCACTTTGAAAAATATACCGCCGGGATCTCCTGCCGGAGGGCTCTGCGGGGGAAAAGGGCATGCTCGCCCGATCCCGCGCCGCCGACGGGCCGGCCCGCATCGCCGGTCGGTGAAAGCGGACTTGCACCATGCGGCCCGAGCGGATAATAAAACAAGTGTCAGCTTTGAAAAGCATCCGCGAGACCATGTCAAACGACCACCTAGACCATGTGGGCTGGACGTCGCGGGCACCCTCGGAACGCATCCTGACGGTGCTCGGCGGACATGGCGCGCTCTTCTCCGCGCAACAGAAATCCGTAGAGCCCTCGCAGGAGGACCAGTCCCGCATGCGACGGCGCAGCGCGGGGTGCGATCGCCCGCCGGTCCACCGGCGTTCGGCGGAAAAGGGCGACATTCGCGCGCGGGAAACAGGCCGTCGGGGGCGGACGGCTCTGTGCCTACCAGATAACGCCCCGACATCATTATTCTTTTAAAGCAGGAGAACATTATGGGAAGACTGGACAACAAGGTCGTGTTCATCACCGGAACGGCCGGCGGACAGGGGCGCGCCGCCGCGCTTCTCTTCGCCAGGGAGGGCGCGCATGTCATCGGCTGCGACCTCAAGGAGAAGGAAGCGGCGGAAACCGCCGCGATGGTCCGCGAGGCCGGCGGCAGGATGGACTCCTCCATCGTCGACCTGACCGACCCCGACGCGGTGACGCGCTGGATCGAGGACGGCATCGCCGCCGCCGGGAAGATCGACGTGCTCTATAACAATGCCGGCAACCCGAAGATGCGCCCGATCGGCGAGATGACGCGGGAGGAATGGTCCTACACCATCCGCGCCGAACTCGACATCGTCTTCTACGCGGTCAGCGCGGTGTGGAACCACTTCCTCGCCCAGGGCGGCGGCGTCATCATCAACACCTCCTCGGTGACGGCCCATCGCGGCTATGGCGCGGCCGGACAGACGGCGCATGCCGCGGCCAAGGGCGGGGTGCTGTCGATGACACGGCAACTGGCGGCCGAGGGGGCGCCGCACAATATCCGCGTCAACTCGATCTCTCCCGGCACGATCCTGACGCCGGCGCTCGGCGTGCTGAGCGAGGAGCAGCTTGCACAGATGAACAGCATGCAGCCGATGGGACGGTCAGGGCAACCCGAGGATATCGCCGGCTGCGCGCTTTACCTGGCCTCCGACGAGTCGGCCTGGGTCACCGGCTCGGATTTCATCATCGATGGCGGCATCACGCCGATCATCAAGACGATCTGATCCAGAGGCTCGATGCACCCCGGCCACGCCATGCGGCCGGGGTGCAGGAGGTCGTGACCGGGGCGATCCCGCGCGGCCATGCCCGCAGCCCCTCCCCGCAAGGGGGGCCGCAGCCGTCCCGTGGCCGCGCAACCGGACCGCTCACGCGTCGACGGTCACGACGATCTTGCCGGTGACATGGCCGGTTTCGCTGAGCGCCTGGGCCTCCCCGACCTGCGCAAGCGGGAAGGCCCGCTCCACCTTCAGGCGCAGCGCCCCCTCGGAATAGAGCCGGGCCGCCTCCTCGAGCGCCCGCTCGGGATGCTCCTGCGGTGTGGTGGAAAATTTGGCGCCCTGTTCCGGCGCGGTGAAATCCGCGATGGACAGGACTCGCGAGGCATCCCCGACGATCCCGATCAGCTCGGGAATGATGTCCGATCCGGCGATGTCGATCGCCACATCCACCCCCTCGGGCGCAAGGTCGCGCACGCGGTCGGCAAGTCCGGGGCCATAGGTCGTCGGGATGGCGCCGAGGCTGCGCAGGTAGTCGTGTTTCGGTTCGCTCGCGGTTCCGATGACGGTCATGGCGCGCGCGCGGGCGATCTGGATCGCGGCAGTGCCCACCCCGCCGGCGGCGCCGCTCAGCAGGACGGTATCGCCGGCCTTGGCACCGGCCTCGTCAAGGCTGCGCGCCGCGGTTTCCGCGATCACCGCGAGCCCGCCGGCCACCTCGAAGGGCATATCCTCGGGCTTTCCGGCCCAGCTCTTCAGCACGGCATATTCCGCCGTCGCGCCCGAGCCGAGGCCGAACACCGCGTCCCCCACCGAGACGCCGGACACGCCCTCGCCGATCTCGTCCACGATCCCGGCGGCCTCGAACCCGACGGTATAGGGAAACTCCAGCGGCATGAAATCGCGGAAATACCCCGCGCGCCGCTTCCAGTCGGCGGGATTGACCCCGGCCGCGCGAACCGCGATCCGCACCTGGCCGGGGCCGGCATGCGGTTCGTCGATCTCGACCAGTTTCAGGACCTCCGGTCCTCCGTATTCACTGAACTGCACAGCTTTCATGGCATTCTCCATCTTGTGTTCCGCCTTGCCGGCGGCAGGGCGGGAGGGCGGACCGTCCCTCGCCTCGCCCGAGTCGAAGGAGCGGCCATCCGTGTCATACCACACGTCCGGTCATTGCGGATAAAGCCCCAGACCCCGGAGCGTTCCCAGCATCTGTGTCTTGTCATGGCTGATGTAATCCTCGCCCGTCGCCTCCGGGCGCGCCGCAATCCCCGCGGACACCAGCCCCACCTCCTCGTTGGTCACCCAGTCCGGGTCGATGCGGCGGCGGGCGCGGGTGACGACCGGGCCGAGGATCTGCGCCGCGACGCGATGCCGCTCGCCCGCCTCCTCCGACAGCACGCGGCGCATCATCAGGAGCCCGGCCTGCTGCATGCTGATGATCGAGGCGCCGGGCACCGGCGCGACCGCGCTGCCGCCGAGGATCAGCTGGTAGGTGCCGGTGCGCGGCAGGCGCGGGCTCCATGCACGGGCGGTGGCGACATGGGCGGTGGTCATGCCGACGAAATACCGCTGCCAGTCCTGTTCCGAAATCTCCCACAGCGGTTTGCCCTGCCACCACCCGCCGATCGAGGCGACGACATCCGTCACCGGACCGTGCTCGGCCGTGATGCGCTCCGCCATCCGCTGCGCCGCGTCGAAGCCGGTGTAGTCGCCGACCGCGAAGCTCAGCGTCTCCGGCGTACCGATATCGGACAGCGCCTGCCGGAACTCCCCGACCTTGCCTTCGCTGCGGGAGGGCACCACCACATGCGCCCCGGTCTTCAGCCAGGCGCGGACGAGGCCCTCGCCCACGTCTCCGGTGCCCCCGGCGATGACGACACGACGCTCGGAGAGGTCGGGATAAAGGGCCTTGTCGAGGTCGATGGTCTCGGTCATGTCACACTCCGATTTCTGGCGGGGCGTCCGGTACCTCGGACGCCCGGTCCTCCCGGCGGATCAGGAGGAGGGTCGATAAACTTCTGGTTCCTTTTCGTAACCCGGTATATGAGGCGCAGAACAGGCGCCGCAAGACGGCACAGGAATGAGACCGAGGTCACATGAAGGAAACCGAACCCGTCATCCGCCATACGGCCGACTGCCTGAGAGCCTCGCGCGTGCTCTCGAGCATCGCCGGGAAATGGAGCGTGCTCGTCATCATGCTCCTGCGCGAGCAGCCGCTGCGGTTCAGCGAACTCAAGCGCGGGGTCGATGGCATTTCGCAGCGCATGCTGACGCTGACGCTGCGTAATCTCGAACGGAACGGCCTCGTCACGCGCACGGTCACGCCCTCGATCCCGCCGCGGGTGGATTACGAGCTCACCGGGCTGGGGCACTCGCTGGCGGATCCCATACAGTCGGTCGGCCTGTGGGCCTTTCGCCACCTCGAAAAGATCGAGGCGGCTCAGGCGCACTATGACGCAAGGGCGACGGCGCCCTCCGGCCCGGACGGGGAGAACTGACCCCGCGCCGCTGCGGCCCCGCTACATCCCTTCCCCGCCCGGTGACTGCGACGGAGGCTGTCGCGCCGCGGCGCGGAAGAATTGCAGGAAGGCACGGAGCGCGGGCGGCACCTGCCGCCGGCCGGGATAGTAGAGATGCCAGGCCGGACGCGCGGTGGACCAGTCCGGCAGCAGGCGCAGGAGCCGTCCCGCCGCGAGCTCCCCCGCGGCATAGGGCGCCGCGACGCTGACCACCCCGACCCCGTGGACGGCGGCATGAACCGCGTGGCGCGAGTCGTTCACCGTCAGGGTGCCCTCCGGCGCGAGCGTGATCTCCTCCTCGCCCTTCGACAGGGACCATCCGAAGATCGTTCCGCCCGGAAAGCGGTGGCGGATGCAGTTGTGCCGGCTCAGGTCCTCCGGCCGCTCCGGGCGCCCGGCCCTTTCGATATAGTCCGGCGCGGCCATCACCGGGTAATCCTGTTCCGGCCCGAGGGGGACCGCGATCATGTCGCGCGCCATCTCGAGCCCCATGCGCACCCCGGCATCGTAGCCTTCCGCCACGATATCGACATGGCCCGCATCCGCGATCACCTCGAGCGAAATTCCGGGATAGGCATCCAGGAAGGCGGGGACATGCGGGGCGATCAGCCACTCCACCGCCGGGGCGGGCGCATTGATGCGGACCCGGCCCTGCGGCCGCCGCCCCAGCGACCGCACCTCGTCCACCGCCGTCCAGATGTCGTCGAAGGCCGGCGCAAGCCTTTCGTAGAGCAGTTCGCCCGCTTCGGTCAGGGCCACGCTGCGGGTCGTCCGGTTGAACAGCCGCACCTCCAGCGCCTCCTCGAGCGCCCGCACCGACTGGCTCAGCGCGGAGCCGGTGACGCCCCTGTCCTGCGCCGCCCCGCGAAAGCTTCCCGCCTTCGCGACCGCGAGAAAGGTTTCGAGATCCGAAGGCCGCATCACATCCCCATTGATTAGAAATTCTACTCAAAGCAAGTAGCACGCAGGGGGTTTTACTTGTCATCCCGGAGCCCATTCTCTGCCGTGCAGGGCCGCAGCAGCGGCCGGGGTTTCCGAAAGGACAGGACATGGCAGACCATACGACAGAAACGCGGCAACTCGCCCTCGTCACCGGCGGCTCGGGCGGCATCGGGGCCAGCGTCGCGACGCGGCTGGCCGCCGACGGCTTCACCGTCGCGCTCCAGTACCGGAGCGGCCGGGACGCGGCCGAGGCCGTCGCCGCCGGGATCGCGCAGGCGGGCGGCCGGGCTTTCGCGGTCCAGGGCGACGTGGCCGAGGAGGCCGATATCGTCCGCCTGTTCGATGCCGCCGAGGCGGTCGCGCCGATCTCGGTGGTGGTCAATTGCGCCGGCATCATGGATCTGGCCCCGATCGGGCGGGACGCGCTCGACAGTTTCGACCGCACCATCGCGGCCAATCTGCGCGGCACCTACCTGGCGATGTGCGGCGCCGCGCGGCACATGGCCGAAGGCGGGCGGTTCATCGCCGTCTCGAGCAGCGTCGTGGCAAAGAACTTTCCCGGATACGGCGCCTATATCGCCTCTAAGCTCGGCGTCGAGGGCCTCGTGCGGGTCTTCGCCAACGAGCTTCGCGGGCGCAATATCACGGTGAACGCGGTGGCGCCGGGGCCGGTCGCGACGGAACTTTTCCTCAACGGCAAGACCGACGAGGACATCGCGCGCCTCGCCGCGGTGCCGCCGCTGGAACGGCTCGGGACGCCGGAGGACATCGCCGGTGCCGTCTCCTTCCTCGCCGGGCCGGACGGGGCGTGGATCAACGGACAGATCCTGCGGGCGAACGGCGGCTTCGCCTGACCGTGGCGCAGGTCGCGCAGGCGACGTCCCCGCAATGCCTCCCGGAGGCCGGCACGGCTCAGCGCAGCAGCGGCAGGCGGCCGCAGATCCGGTCCACGGCCTTTCTGGGACCGCCGAGCAGGATCGCCTGGGGCGCGTGACCATCCAGCGGCGCGGCGGCGATCCGGGCGGCGTAATCGTCATAGTCCTTCGCCTCGAAGGCCGCGCGCATGTAAGCCAGCCGGACCGGCAGGTCCCCGGCCGCCGCGAAAAACGCGGGCAGGTCGGCGGCGGGCGCGCCGAGCACCGGGAGGGCGACGCGGGTGATCCCGGCGAGCGCGACCCCGTCTCCGGTCCGGGTCTCCGCGCCGATCAGGTCGGAGCGCAACTGTCCGAGGCTCATGCCGAGAACGGCGGCGAAATTGGTCTTGAGGCCCAGCGGCAGGTCCGCGGACAGAATGAGGACAGGTTTGAACGACATGAGAAACGATCCCTTTTTCGGAGCGTTCTGCCATGGATCCGGCCGGCGGGGATTGGACGAAATTGACCTGTCAGTGCCGGATCAGCGCACCGGGCGTCACGCCGTAATGGCGGCGAAACTGCCGGATCAGATGCGCCTGGTCGCAAAACCCTGCGGCGAGGGCTGCCTCGGCGGCCGGAAGGCCCTCCAGCAGCGACCGGCGCGCATGGTCCAGCCGCGCCCGCACGACATGGGCATGCGGGGTGAGCCCCGTCGCGCGCCGGATGCTGCGGATCAGGTAGGACGGGCTCAGACCGGCCTCCTCCGCCAGATCGGACAGGCTCAGCGCCTCACCGGCGGCGATCCCCGCCGCGATCCGCGCCCGGAGCAACCTGACGGCGGCGGGCTCCCGTCCGGCCGGGCGCAGCTCCGCCCCGCCGTACTGGCTGAAGGCCAGTAACAGCACCTCGTGAAGCGCCTCGTCGACCGCGAGCGGCCGGTCGGACGGTTCCGGCGTATTCAGGACATGGGCCAGCCGGGCGAGCGCCCGCGTCAGCCGCAGGCCCCTGTCCCGCGGCGCCAGGGCGGAAAAGCCGCGCAGCTCGCGCAGACCGAGCATCGCACGCACCGCCGCCTCGGAGGCATAGAGCATGGTGTAGCGCACATGCCCGGCGGCGGCATGGCCGGTGTGGGGTTCCTCGGGATTCATCAGCGACAGCGATCCGGCCGGCAGCATCAGGCTTTCGCCCCGGCAGACATAGCCTCCGGCACCTTCGGCGATCGCGCCGATGGCAAAGCCTTCATGGGCATGGCGGGCGAAGGTCTGGCGGCTGAAGGATGCCTCGTAGAGTTCGACGCCGTGATGCCGGGCAAGGTGATGGTAGCGCATGGAGAGGACATAGCACCGGCACAGGGGGGAGGAGAAGCCGCCGAAGCGCAGGCGCCGCACTCCCGCGACACGGAAAAGGCGGCGCCTTTCGTCCGTCGCCCATGCCGGGCCCGCGGCCACGCCCACGATACGGGCGCGTGCCTTTCCCTTGAACACCGCTGCGGGACATGACACACCGTTGTGGGTCCGGCGGTCCGTCCCGCAGGCCGTTTTCAAGAGGAGCCCGAACGGTTTATACTGAAAGCTGTCCGCCTCCGGCCGCCCCGACCCCGCCCGTCCGCACAGAAACTTCCGAGGATTGCCCCGATGAAATTCCTTCCAAACGCCATCGCCGCGCTGACCGCGACCTCCGTCCTCTCGCTGGGCGCGGCGGCGGGTTTCGCCCAGGACCACGACCCGCAGGCCACGATCGGCATCGGGTCGCTCTACGAGCCGCAGAACCTCGACAACACCGCCGGTGCCGGACAGGGGATCAACGAGGCGTTCAACGGCAACGTCTACGAGGCGCTTTTCGTCCTGACCGACGCGGGGGATGTCGAGCCGAAGCTGGTCGAGGAGTACACGATCTCCGAAGACCGGCTGACCTATACCTTCACCCTGAGGGAGGGCGTGAGCTTCCATTCCGGCGATCCGCTGACCGCCGCCGACGTGAAGAGCTCGATCGAGCGGGTGACGGCGGAAAGCTCGGCCAGTTCGCGCAAGCGCACGCTCGACGTGATCGAGACGATCGAAACGCCGGACGAGCGCACCGTGGTGGTCACGCTGAAAACCCCCTCGATCTCGCTTCCCTACAACCTGTCCTATGTCTGGATCGTCAACGACGCGGCCACCGACATTTCCGCCAGCGAGGACGGCACCGGTCCCTATACGCTCGAGGAATGGCGGCGCGGCTCGGCGCTGGCGCTGGTGCCCTTCGAGGGCTACTGGGGCGAGGCCCCGTCGAATGGCGGCGTGATGTTCCAGTATTTCACCGATGCGACCGCGCAGAACAACGCGCTGCTGACCGGCGCCGTGGACATCATCACCTCGGTGCAGAGCCCGGACGCCCTGTCGCTTTTCACCGACAACCCGGACTTCACCGTCTCCGAGGGCGCCTCCACGACCAAGGAACTGATGGCCTATAACGACCGGATCGAACCGTTCAGCGATCCCGCGGTGCGCGCCGCGCTGGCCCGCGCCGTGGACAGGCAGAAACTCCTGAGCGCGATCTGGGGCGATTACGGCACGCTGATCGGCTCCTTCGTGCCGCCGACCGATCCGTGGTATACCGACCTGACCGGCGTGAACGCCTACGATCCGGACAGCGCGCGCGAGATGCTCGCGGAGGCCGGCTATGCCGACGGCTTCAGCTTCACGCTCGACACGCCGGATTACGACCCGCACCCGGTGGTGGCGCAGTTCCTGCAAAACGAGCTGGCCAAGGTCGGGGTGGAGGTGAAGATCAACATCATCACCGCGAACGAATGGTACACGAAGATCTACAAGGCGCATGACTTCGAGGCGACGTTGCAGGAACATGTGAACCATCGCGACATCGTCTTCTACGGCAACCCGGATTTCTACTGGGGCTACGACAACCCGGAGGTGACCCGGCTGGTGACCGGGAGCGAGAATGTCGCGAGTGTCGAGGAACAGACCGAAATGCTGGCCGAGGCCAACCGGATCATCGCGGAGGACGCGGCGAGCATGTGGCTCTACCTCTACCCGCAGATCGTGGTCTCGACCTCGAACGTGACCGGCTATCCGCTGAACGGGCTGAACTCGCAATTCTTCGTCTCGGACATCCGGAAGGCCAACTGACCGAAAGGCGGGGCCGGTGCCTGGCCCTGCGTCCCAAAGGGTGCAACCCGCCATGCTGCGCTACCTCCTGCGGCGGATCGTGATCCTGCTGCTGTCCCTCTTCGTTGCCGCGCTCGTGCTGTTCGTCCTGTTGCGGCTGCTGCCCGGCGATCCGGCGGCGGCCCTGGTCGGCGTCGGCGCGACGCCGGAGCAGATCGCCGCCGCGCAGGAGCAGGTCGGCTCCGACCTGCCGCTCGGCGAACAGTTCCTGACCTACCTGCACGACCTGCTGCGCTTCGACCTCGGCCGCTCCTTCGTCTCGCGCGCCCCGGTGATCGAGGAGATCCGGGCGCGGCTGAGCGTGACCCTGCCGCTCACCTTCGCCGCCTTCGTGCTCGCGCTTCTCCTCGCCGTGCCGCTGGGCGTGCTGGCGGCGGTGACGTCGAAACGCTGGTCCGGGCTCGGCCTGTCGGTGATCAGCCAGGCGGGGATCGCCGTGCCGGTCTTCTGGCTCGGCATCATCATGGTCTACATCTTCGCGCTCAACCTGCGCTGGCTTCCTTCGGGGGGCTTTCCGCTGCGCGGCTACGACGACCCGGCGCGCGCGATCCGCTCGATCATCCTGCCGGTCCTCACCATCGCCCTCGTCATGTCCGCCTCGCTGATGCGCTACGTGCGCGCGGCGACGCTGGAGGTGCTCGACAGCGAGTTCCTGCGCACCGCGCGGGCGCTCGGAGAGAGCTTCACCGGCGCGTTGCTGCGCCACGGGCTACGCAACGGCGCGGTGCCGGTCGTGGCCGTGCTGGGGATCGAGCTGTCGACGACCTTCCTCGGCGCCGTGGTGGTGGAACAGGTGTTCTCCCTGCCCGGCATGGGCTCGATGCTGCTCCTCGCCATCCAGCAGCGGGACTATCCGAACATCCAGGGCGTGCTCCTCGTCTCGACGCTTCTCGTGCTGATCACCGGCTTCCTCGCGGATATCCTCCAGCGCCTGCTCGATCCGCGGCTGCGCGGAGGGGCGCGGCGATGAGCGGCGGCACCGCACCCCGCGCCGCGAAACGGCGGATGAACCCGGTGCACTGGCTGGGCATCGCCATCGTCTCGGTGATCTTCGCCTGCGGGATCCTGTCCTTCTTCTGGACCCCCTACGCGCTGAACGACATGATCGGCGGCCGGCTCGAGCCGCCGGGCCCGGCGCACTGGGCGGGCACCGACCGGCTGGGCCGCGACCTGTTCACCCAGCTCATGATCGGCGCGCGCATCGCGCTGGTGGTGGGCGCGGGCGCCGTGGCGATCGGCGCGGTCATCGGCGTGACGACGGGCATGCTCGCGGCCTTCGCGACGCGCTTTCTCGACGACGCCCTCGCCGCGGTCTTCGACATCCTGATCGCCTTTCCGACGCTGCTGATCGCCATGCTGGTGGTCGCCGCGCGGGAACAGGCGAGCCTCGGCACGGCGATCCTCGCGCTCGGCATCGGGGTCTCGCCCATCGTCGGCCGGGTGACGCGGATCCTGACCAAGCGCATCCTGTCGCAGGATTACATCACCGCCGCGCGCGTGTCCGGCACGGGCTGGCCGGCCATCGCGCTCTGGCACATCATGCCCAACATCGCGCCCTTCCTCGGCGTGACCCTCGCGCTGCAATTCGGGCTCGCCGTCATGGCCGAGGCGTCCCTGTCCTACCTCGGCCTCGGCGCACCGCCGCCGAACGCCTCCTGGGGCCGGATGCTACAGGAGGCGCAGGGCACGGTCTACGCGGCGCCCTGGGGAGCGATCCTGCCGGGGCTGGCGCTCTTTGCGCTGGTGATCGGGGTGAACCTCGTGGCGGACGGGCTGCGCGACCGGTTCGACCCGACGGGGAGGGCCGGCTGATGGCGGATATCCTCACCGTCGAGGGGCTCTGCCTCGGCACGACCGGGACGCGGCTGGTCGAGGACCTCTCCTTCACCATCGGCGAGGGCGAACGCTTCGGGCTGATCGGGGAGAGCGGGTCGGGCAAGTCGCTGACCGCGCTGGCGGTGAACGGCATCCTGCCCGCGGCGATCCGGCCCGAGGGGCGGATCACTCTCGCCGGCGAGGAGGTCGTCGGCGCGCCGGAGCGGCGGCTTGCCGGGCTGCGCGGCTCCGCCGTGGCCACGGTGTTCCAGGAACCGCTGACGGCGCTGGACCCGCTGATGACGCTGGGGCGCCAGATCGCGCTGCCGGTGAAACGGCGGCGGCAACGTACCGGAGAGGACACGCGCCGGGCGGCCGTGAACCGCGAGGTCCTGTCGCTGGTCGAACAGGTCCGCCTGCCGGAGCCGGAGCGGATCGTCCACGCCTTCCCGCACGAGGTTTCCGGCGGACAGCGGCAGCGGGTGGCCATCGCCATGGCGCTGGCCTGCCGCCCCCGCCTGCTGATCGCGGACGAGCCGACCACCGCGCTGGACGTGACAACGCAGGACGAGATCGTGAAGCTGCTGCTGGCACTGGTCGAGGAGCATGGCATCGCGCTCCTGTTCATCAGCCACGACCTCGCCGTGGTCGGGCAGGTGGCCGAGCGGGTCCTCGTCATGCGCGACGGTCGCGCGGTCGAGACGGGGCCCGCCCGACAGGTGCTGACCGCGCCGGCGGAGGCTTATACACGGACCCTGGTCGAGGCGGCGCGCCGCTTCGACGCCGCGCTGGAGGGACGGCCATGAGCCTGGTTTCGGTCGAGAATGTCGGCTTTGCCTATCCCGGAGGCGGCCCCGTGCTCGAGGACGTCTCCTTCACCGTGCCGCGCGGGGCGAATGTCGGGCTGGTGGGCGAGAGCGGGTCGGGGAAATCGACGCTGCTGCGGCTGCTTCTCGGCCTCGACCGGCCGGACAGCGGACGCATCCTGTTCGACGGCGCACCGCTGGAGGCGGGCCGGGCGCGCTACATGCGCGGATACCGGCGCCGGGTGCAGGCGGTGTTCCAGGACCCCTATTCCTCGCTCAACCCCGCCCACCGGGTCGAACGGATCGTGACGGAGCCGCTGCGGTCCCTGAAGATCCCCGGCGACCACCGGCAGATGGCGCGTGCCGCGATCGAGGCGGTGGGGCTGACGGGCGACGTCCTCACCCGCTTCCCGCACCAGTTCTCCGGCGGGCAGCGCCAGCGGATCGCCATCGCGCGGGCCATCGTCAGCCGTCCCGAACTGGTGCTGGCCGACGAGGCGGTGAGCGCGCTCGACCTCTCGACGCGGGTGCGGATCGTGGACCTGTTCCGCGAGATCTCGCAGCAGGTGACGATGATCTTCGTCTCGCACGACATGGGCGTGGTGGCCGCGCTCTGCGACCGGCTCGTGGTGCTCGACCGCGGCCGGATCGTCGAGGCCGGGGCGACCGCCGACATCCTGCGTGCGCCGCGCCATCCCTATACCCGTGCCCTTCTGGCCAGCATCCCCCGCATGCCGGCCGCGCCCCCTGCCCCCTGGCCTCCGACCGAAAGGATCCTGCCATGACCGACACATTCGCCCGCGCCCACAGAGCCTGGTTCGAGGACCGCCTCGCGAGGCTGACCGCAGAGGACGGCTGGCTCAATCTGGCCGGGCGCTGGTGGATCACGCCGGGCCGCTACCGCATCGGCAGCGGCGCCGGGGCGGACATCCCGCTCGAACGCGCGCCGGAGCATCTCGGCACGCTGGAGTTCGGGACGGGCGACCGCGGCCGCTACGACCCCGCGGAGGGCGCCCCGGTGGATCTGGACCGGGCGGAGGGGCGGTTCTGCTGGCGGGACGGGGATTTCCTGATGGAGATCACCACGCTGAACGAGCGGCGCGCACTGCGCATCCGCGACGCCGCGCTGCCCCGCGATCCGGGAAAGATCGCCTTCTTCCCGCTCGACCCTGCGCTGCGCATCACCGCGAGGTGGGAGGACCTGCCCGAGCCGATGGATCTGGTGCTCGACACGGTGATCGGCATTCCGACCCGCGTGCCGGTGACCCGCCGCGCGATCTTCGATCTCGGCGGGCAGGAGGTCGCCTTCCTGCCGACCTACGGCACGGCGGACCGGCCGCAATTCGTGTTCCGCGATCTCACCTCGCTCGACGAGACCTATCCCAAGGCACGGTTCGTCTTCGGCGAGGAGGTGAGCGGCGACAGAGTGGTGATCGACTTCAACCGCGCGATCAATCCGCCCTGCGCCTTCACCCCCCACGCCGTCTGTCCGCTGCCCCCGCGCGAGAACCTCCTGCCGCTCCGGGTGGAAGCGGGCGAGAAACGGCTCGCGCCGCGCGGCTGACGCCCCCTCTCCCTTCCGCGCCGCAGGAATGACGAGGTTCCTTGCGGCGCGGACATCTCCCCGCCCTGCACCTCCTGCGCCGGCCGCCTGCCCGGTGCTCTCCGCGCATGTCACACTCGGATTGCCCCCGCTCCCCGGCGTGCTTCCGGGAATGTCCTGCGCCGTCGGGTGCGGTCCGAAAGCGGTCGGCGGACGGGAGCCCGCCCTCTCCGGCGGCACGCGCCTGCGTCTCCTCTCCGGCATCGGGCGCCGACGGCCGGGACTGGACAAGCGGGCGGGCATGGGATAGGCGCTGCTGCGGTGCAGCCAGGCCCGACAGATCCGCCACACCTCCGAACTCCCTTCAGGCATGGCGTTTCAGTTTCAGATGACGGATCGAAAACGAGCCCTTCTCCAGATGACCGGCCACAGGACGGATCTCGTGGACTATGCCGCCCGGCTCCTCGGGGACAGGACGATGAGCGAGGATCTCGTGCAGGAGGCCTATCTGCGCTTCGCCACCCGCGCCCCGGCCCGGCTTTCGGAACCCTTCGGCTACCTGAAACGGATCGTGCGGAACCTCGCGCTCGACACCGGCCGGCGGCAGGGGCGCGAGCGGAAGATGCGGGTGGCGGACGACATATGGGAGAACCTGCCCGACCATCGCCCGGACCCCGAGACGATCGTCGCGGACCGGGAGCGGGTCCGGCTGGTCCTGCGGGCGGTCGAGGCGCTGCCGCCCCGGACGCGCCGGGCGCTGGAGCTCTACCGCCTCGAGCAGCGCACGCTTCAGGAGGTGGCCGACGAGATGAAGATTTCCGTCAGCACGGCGCATGGCCTCGTGCGCAAGGGGCTGATAGCGTGCAGTCGAGCTTTGGATGGCGAGCATGAGTGATCAACGGAGCAGCGAACCGCCCCTCCTGTCAGGCGCGGAGATC
Source organism: Celeribacter indicus (assembly GCF_000819565.1). Lineage (NCBI taxonomy): Bacteria > Pseudomonadati > Pseudomonadota > Alphaproteobacteria > Rhodobacterales > Roseobacteraceae > Celeribacter > Celeribacter indicus. The sequence continues at coordinate 1,092,571 of NZ_CP004393.1, read as the reverse complement.
GAGGAGCAGGCGATCGACTGGCTGATGAGGCTGCGCGAGGCCCCGACGGATCCGGACCTGCGGGCCGCACATGAGCGGTGGCTGGGCGATGACCCGCACCGTGCGGACGCCTGGTCGCTGGCCTGCCGCAGCTGGGACATGCTCGGAACGCGGGAGGCATGGCCCGCCACCCCCGCCCCCGTCCCCCCTGCCCCGAAACGTCACGCCTCCCGCCTGGGTGTGCGCCTCGCCGGAGGCATGGCGCTCGCGGCCGTGCTGATGCTGGCGCTGCTCTTCGGCCCCGAGCTGACGATGCGTCTCCGGGCGGATTACATGACCCGTCCCGGCGAGATACAGCACCTGACGCTGTCCGACGGCAGCCGTGTGACGCTGGCCGCGGGAAGTGCCGTCGCCCTCGAATTTTCCGGGGCGCGGAGGGGCGTCACGCTTCTGGAGGGCACCGCCTTCTTCGAGGTCGCCCACGATCCCGCGCGTCCCTTCGTGGTGTCCACCCGGACGCTGGAAGCGCGCGCCATCGGGACGGCGTTCGAGGTCGACCGGATGGGCGCCTCGGCCAGCGTTTCGGTGACGGAGGGATCCGTGGGCCTCGACGGGCTGTCCGGCACCGGGGCGAAGGCGGTGTTGCAGGCGGGCGACTGGCAAAGGCTGGAGGCCGACGGCACGCTTTCCCAGGGGAGCGGCGATCCCGCGACCTTTGCCGAATGGCGCGAGGGCAAGCTCTTTGTCGAGGATCGCCCGGCGCTCGAGGTCGCCGAACGGCTGCAACGCGAGGCGGGCGGCACGGTGATCCTCATCGGCGGGGCAAGGGACCGGCGCGTGACCGGCTATTTCGACCTGTCGAGCCCCGAGGAGGCGCTGCGGACCTTCGCCGCCTCGCTGGACCTCGTGGTCCGCCGGGTCGGCAGCCTGAGGCTGATCTACGGGGCGACGTAAAAAAATCGCGCCGGAGCCGAAAATCCGCGCCCGTCCATCGTCCTGACAGGGAAGACCGAAAGAACCCCAGGTAGCCGCAAGACGCTGTCCCAGGCGAGGTCGCAGATCATGGGACAGACAAGATGACAAGATTTTCCAAGCTCTTCGGACGGCCGCTGGTGCTTGCGGCGCTGGCGATGGGACCGGTGGCCGCGCCCGCGGGATGGGCGCAGGAGGCCGCGCAAACGGGCACGATCTCCTTCGACATTCCCGCCCAATCCCTTGCCGGTGCCCTGGCGCAGTATGGCCGGGTGACCTCCTACCAGGTGGCGGCGGATGCCACCCTGCTGCGCGGGCGGACGGCCCCCGCGCTCAGCGGGCAGATGTCGGCGGAGACGGCGCTCGACCGCCTGCTGGCCGGCAGCGGCCTCACCTGGCGCACCGCCGGCGAGGGGCATATCGTGCTGTTCCGCCCCGTGAGCACCGATGCGGCGGGCACGGAGGGCGAGACGCTCCTCGATCCGATCACCATGACGACCGCCCGGCTGGCGGAGGCGCCCTATCGCACCGGCTCCGCCGCCAGCTACATCTCCCCCGACCAGATCGCCAGACGGCGCGGGGCCTCGCCCGGCGACATCTTCAAGGGGACGCCGGGCGTGATCGCCTCGGCCAACCACAACGGCAGCCAGCTCGACGTGAACATCCGCGGCATGCAGGGGCAGAACCGGACGAAGGTCGCGATCGACGGCACGCAGCAGACATCGACCACCTGGCGCGGCTATATCGGCGTGGACGAGCGGGTCTACCTCGACCCGGACCTGATCGCGGACATCGGCGTCGCCAAGGGGCCGACGGACACGGCGCAGGGCGCGGGAACGACGGGCGGCGTCGTCGCCGTGCGCACGCTCACCGCCAAGGACATCGTGCCGGAGGGGGAGACCCAGGGATGGCGCCTGCGCTTCGGCGCCGGCGACAACGCCGCCTCCGCGCCGCATTCGACGCCCCAGTCCCCGGTCTACGACCAGCGCGACGACGCGCCGGGGCTGACGGAGGCCGACAACCTCTCCGGCAGCCTCGCCTATGGATATCTCGGCGACAATGTCGACCTGTTCCTCGCCTATGCGCGCCGCAAGCGCGGCAACTATTTCGCCGGCACCGAGGGGCCGACCACATACGAGTTCAACGGCCGCGACTATCCGCTGTCCTTCACCAAACCGGGGGAGGAAGTCTTCAACAGTTCCGAGGACAGTTCGACGCTGATGGCCAAGGCGACCTTCTACTGGCAGGACGGGCAGGCGCTGCAACTGGGCTACACGGATCACCGCACGAAATTCGGTGAATCCATGGGCTCGCTGCTCTTCATGCAGGACAATGGGTTCCGGCAGGTGAAACTGAGCGACATCGAGGCGAAGACCTATACCGCGCGCTACCGCTGGCAGCCCGGTTCGGACCTGATCGACCTCGAGGCGAATCTCTGGATGACCGACGTGTCCGGCACGACGCGCGCGGTGGGCGGTGCTCTTTACTTCCCGCCGAATATCCTGCCGGCCGACGAGCCGCGCTATTCGAAGACGCTGACCTACGGCGTGGACGTGACCAACACCAGCCGCCTGACCGCCGGCGTCGGGGAGCTGAGCCTGCGCTACGGGATCTCCTGGCTGAGGGAAGACATGGATGCGGAGGAATATTGCAGCCGCTCCATGACGAACACGCCCTGCGTCCGGATGTCGCCCAGCAACGGCACCCGCGACGTGGCCAGCGTCTTCTCGAGCGGGACCTGGACGGCGGGCAACCTGTCGCTCTCGGCCGGGCTGCGCTATGACGCCTGGCGGCTGAAGGACCGCAATGCCACGGACTCCGCCGACGCCACCCGCGACGGCGGCCGGCTGAACCCCAGTGTCGGCGCGATGTGGGAGGCCGTTCCTGGCCTGCAATTCTTTGCCCGCTATGCCGAAGGCGTGCGGCCGCCGACCCTGCGAGAGACCATGGGCAGCGACGCCAATGCCACGCCCAACCCCGACCTGCGGGCAGAGACGGCACATACGGTCGAGCTGGGCGCCAATCTGCTGCGCAAGGATCTGTGGCTGGCCGAAGACACGCTCGGCCTGAAGCTCGTGGCCTTCCACAACAGCTATGACGACTATGTGTCGCGCGTCCCCGCGGATCCGGTGCCGGGCCAGCCGGTCTTCACCTTCGACAACCTGTCGCGTGCCGAGTTCACCGGGCTCGAATTCTCCGGCCGCTACGACAGCCGCCGCTTCTTTGCGGAGGCGTCCGCCACCTACTATCTCGATTACGAGTTCTGCTACACGGAGGGCTGCCAGGATACCGCCGTGCTCTATGACTACGCGACGAACCACCTGCCGCCCGAGCTGATGACCAGCCTGACCGCCGGCATGCGGTTTCTCGACGAGCGCCTGACGGTCGGGGCGACGATCCACCACGCCGGCAGCCGCATGGCCCCGCTGACCACCAGCGACCGGCAGCGCACCGCGGTCTGGCGGCCCTATGCCGTCGGGGATCTCTTCGTCGATTACGATCTCAACGACCGGACGCGCCTGTCGCTCAGCGTCGAGAACGTGACCGACCGCTACTATATCGACGCCCTGGACGGCTGGACGCCGGCTCCGGGCCGGACCCTGCGCCTGAACCTCGAGACCACGTTCTGAGATGCGCGGCCGGGGCGGCGGGGCGCGACCCGCCACCGCCACCCCGGTGCGCACACCATCCACCCGCCGGCCCTGCCAGTCCAAGGTCGGGCCGCGCCCTTTCAAGGACCGGACTGCCAGATGACCGACACGACCGCCACGCTCGCGCTGCCCCTGAGCAAGAGGCTGAAAGCGGAGACCCGCGACACCCATGAACGGCTCGACCGGAGGATCATGGATGCAAACCCCTTCGACAGCCTCGGGAATTACCGGCGTTTCCTGAAGATGCAGCATGACCTGCACCGCGACGTCAGCCCGCTCTACGACATGCCCGCCCTCGGCGAGATCATCCCCGGCCTCTCCGCCCTGCCGCGATACGAGGCTGTGGCGCGCGACCTCGCCGATCTGGGCGGGGACGGTCCCGTCAGCGGGGCCTCGCCCGCGGCCACGCGAATCTCCGACCCCGCCGAGGCGCTCGGCTGGCTCTATGTCGTCGAGGGCTCCAACCTCGGAGCCGCCTTCCTGTTCAAGGCCGCGCAACGGCTCGGCCTGTCGGAAACCCGCGGCGCCCGGCATCTCGCACCGGCGCCAGAGGGGCGCGCGGAACACTGGAGGCAGTTCACCTCGGCCCTCGATGCCGCGGCCCTGAGCGAAGCGGAGAAGGACCGTGCCGTCGCCGGCGCCCGTGCCGCCTTTGCCCGCGCGGGAGAGCTTGTGCGGAGCCATCTCGGCTGAACACCGCCCCGCGCCCCGCCCTCCGCATCCGGTCTCAGACGGGACTGCGTGCGGAGGCGCGGCGGGTCTGTAGTCCCCTGCGGATGAAGGCGGCGAGGAAGATCGCGGTGAGGATGAGCACGATGGTCGGTGCGGGTGCGCTGTCGAGGAAGAAGCTGAGATAGGTCCCCGCCAGCATCGCGACCATGCAGACCGCGACCGAGACCGCCAGCATCCGTCCGAAGCTGCGCACCACGAGGAAGGCGATGGCGCCCGGCGTGATCAGCAGCCCCACGGCCAGGATGAGGCCGGTGGCCGAGAGCGTCGCGACGATGGTCAGCGACAGCACCGTCAGCAGCCCGTAATGCAGCAGGCCCACCGGCAGGCCCGAGGCCCGTGCCTGCGCCGGGTCGAAGGCGTGCAGCATCAGGTCCTTCCATTTCAGCAGCAGCGCCGCGGCGACACAGACAGAAATCACCCCGGCGGTCCAGAGATCGCCGGTTCCGACGCCCAGCATGTTGCCGAAGAGGATATGGTCGAGATGGACATTGGTGCGGATCGCCACGTATAGCACGATCCCCAGCCCGAACATGCCGGAGAACACGACACCCATCACAGTGTCCTGCTTCACCCGGCTGTTCTCCGACAGGTAGCCCGTGGCCAGCGCCGTCACCATGCCGGCGACAAAGGCCCCGAGGATCAGCGGCAGGCCGAGCAGATAGGCCAGCACGATCCCCGGCAGCACCGCATGGCTCACCGCGTCGCCCATCAGCGCCCAGCCCTTCAGCACGAGGAAGCAGGAGAGCAGCGCCGTCGGCACCGAAACGATGAGCGAGATCCAGAAGGCATTCTGCATGAAGCCGAACTGGAACGGCATCAGGAGCATGTCGATCATTGCACCTCCTCCGCCCGCAGCGCCTCGGCCGCCTTGCGCCGCGCCGCCAGAAGCCCGTGTTTCGGCGCGAGGACGAAGGTGGCGAGGAAGATCAGCGTCTGGAGGACCACGATGATCCCGCCGGTCGCGCCGTCGAGGAAATAGCTGACATAGGCGCCGGCAAAGCTCGTGACCGTGCCGATGGCCACCGAGGTCGCGATCAGCCGCGGGAAGCGGTCGCAGAGCAGGTAGGCCGTGGCGCCGGGCGTCACCACCATGGCGATGACGAGGAAGGCCCCCACCGTCTGCATCGCCGCCACCACGCAGGCCGAGAGCAGCACGAAGAACACCGCCTTCAGCAGGCCGGGACGCAACCCGATGGAGCGGGCATGGCTCTCGTCGAAGAAGACCACCATCAGGTCCTTCCATTTCAGGATCAGCACCGCCAGCGAGACGAAGCCGATGATCGCCAGTTGCAGCGTATCTTCCGGTGTGATCGCCAGGATGTTGCCCATGGTGATGGTCTGGATCGACACCGACATCGGGTTGACCGAGGCCATGAACAGCCCCAGCCCGAAGAAGGAGGTGAAGATGATGCCGATGATCACATCGACCTTGAGCCCCGAGCGGTCCGACAGGAACAGCATCGCCGCCGCCGCCAGCCCGCCGGAGAGGAAGGCGCCGAGCGCGAAGGGCAGGCCGAGGATATAGGCGCCGGCCACGCCCGGCACGACCGAATGCGACAGCGCGTCGCCGATCAGCGACCAGCCCTTGAGCATGAGATAGGAGGACAGGAAGGCACAGACCCCGCCGACCAGCGCCGAGACCCACATCGCGTTGGTCATGTAGCCATAGGAAAAGGGCTCGAGCAGCGCACTCATTTCCGCCCCTCCGAAACATGGACCTTGTCGCCGTACTGGACGAAGGGCCGCTCGTCATCGGTCAGGATCGAGAGGTGGCGCCCGTCGTCGTCATCGTGCAGGTCCGCCCCGCCGAGGGTGAAATGCCGCAGCACGCCGCCGAAGGCCGCCTCGAGGTTCTCGCGGGTGAAGGTCGTCTCGGTCGGGCCATGGGCCAGCACCGTGCCCTTCACCAGCACCACCCGGTCGCAGAATTCGGGCACGGTCCCGAGGTTGTGGGTCGAGACCAGCATCACCCGCCCCTCGTCGCGCATCTCGCGCAACAGCGCGATGATCTGTTCCTCGGTCTTCACGTCGACGCCGGTGAAGGGTTCGTCGAGCAGGATCACCTGCCCGTCCTGCGCCAGCGCGCGGGCGAGGAAGACCCGCTTCTTCTGCCCGCCCGACAGTTCCCCGATCTGGCGGTGGCGATACTCCTGCATGTTGACGCGGCCGAGTGCCGCCTCTACCGCGTCGCGGTCGGCCTGCGCGGGGCGGCGCAGAAAGCCCATGTGGCCGTAGCGCCCCATCATCACCACGTCCTCCACCAGCACGGGAAAGGACCAGTCGACCTCCTCGGCCTGCGGCACATAGGCGACGAGGTTGCGCTTCAGCGCCTCCTTCACGCTCATTCCCAGGAGGCTGATCTCCCCCTGTGCCACCGGCACGAAGCCCATGATCGCCTTGAAGAGCGTCGATTTCCCCGCCCCGTTCACCCCCACCAGCGCCGTGACGGTGCCGCGCGGAACCTCGAAGGAGGCATGCCGCAGCGCCGTATGGCCGTTGCGATAGGTGACGGTGACGTCCCGCGCCGCGATGCCGCCCCCCGAAGCTGCGCCTTCCGGAGTGGGGGGTGCGGTCTTGCGGGTCTCGTCTCTCATCTTGATCTTTCTGCCGGCAGGGCCGGCGCCTGATGCGGATATGAGCTGCCGGACGCGCATCGTCCGGCACGCCCGTTGGCGAAATGTCTCAGTTCATGCCGGCCCGGAGCCCCTCCGCGACCGTCTCGGACGTCACCTTCAGCAGGTCGAGATAGGAGGGAACGGCCCCCCCGGCCTCCGACAGACTGTCGACATAGAGCACGCCGCCGTAATGCGCCCCGGTCTCGCGCGCCACCTGCTCGGCCGGGGCGGTATTGACCGTGCTCTCGCAGAAGACCACCGGGATGTCGTTCTCCCGCACCCCGTCGATCACCGCGCGCACCTGCTGCGGCGTGCCCATCCGGTCGGCATTCATGGGCCAGAGATAGAGCTCCTTCATGCCGAAGTCCCGCGCAAGATAGCTGAACGCGCCCTCGCAGGTCACGAGCCAGCGCTGCGCCTCGGGGATCGTGGCGATCTCGGCCCGGAGCGGTTCCAGCGTGGCGCGCAACTCGTCCTTGTAGGCCGCGGCGTTCGCGGCATAGGTCGCCGCATTGTCGGGATCCTGCGCGCTGAAGGCGGCGAGGATGTTGTCGATATAGACGAGCGCATTGTCGAGCCCCATCCAGGCGTGGGGGTTCGGCCTGCCCTCATAGGCGCCCGCCGCGATCGGGATCGGATCTATGCCCTCGGTCAGCGTGACCGAGGGAACGTCCCCGAGATTGGTCAGGAACTGCTCGAACCACAGCTCGAGGTTCATCCCGTTCCAGAGGATGAGATCGGCATCCTGCGCCCCCACGATATCTCGCGGCGTGGGTTCGTACCCGTGGATTTCCGCCCCCGGCTTGGTGATCGAGACGACCTCCGCCGCGTCCCCCGCCACATGCTGCGCCATGTCGGCGAGCACGGTGAAGGTGGTCACGACCTTCATCCGGTCCTCCGCAGCCATCGCCGCACCGGCCAGCAGCACGGTCGCGGCCACGCCCCCCGCCAGTCGTATCGGTTTCAAAGACATGAGCGTTCCTTTCCTGTTGTCGAGATCCGGCACCCGCTCGCCCCCATTAGATTGCGAGCGAGTCGCAATATCAATAGCCCCCGTCAGAATTTTTGCAACTGCAATTCATTATTAATTACAATTCTCCGGACCGGATTGCGTGGAGAGGACCGCGCGAGCCGCTGACCGCCCCGCCCAGGCCTCGGGATCGGCACGCCCCGCACCTCCGCTCGGGCGTGTCGGGGAACCGTGAACGCGATGGTTTGGGAGACCGCGCGCCGGTCGCGCCGCGGCTCATGCCCCGGACAATGCGGTCATCACCCGCCTCGCGGTCACCCGGCGGGGTGCGACCGCAGCAGGGCCCGGATCCGGTCGGCATCGCCCTGCCGTACCGGGTTGTAGACGATCATGCCCAGGTCGGGACGGCCATCGACGGCAAAGCTCGAATATTCCAGCTCGATCAGGCCCAGCTCGGGATGGCGGATGCGCTTGGCCCCTTCGCCATGGGCGCGCACGTCATTGCCATGCCACAGGCGTTCGAAGTCCGGGCTGATGGCGCAGAGTTCCGCCACAAGGCCGCCCACCTCGGACATCGCCCCGGCACGGGCCACATCGGCGCGGAAGGCGGCGACCAGGAAGCTCGCCAGATTGTCCCAATCCGTCTGCGCCGACCGGATGCGGGCATTGCCGAAGACGAGCCGCAGGATGTTCCGCTGGTCCGGCGGGAGTGCGCCGTAATCCGTCAGCAGGGCCGCCGCGGCGCGATTCCAGGCGACGACGTCCCAGAGGGGGGTCTTGACGATGGCGGGGCTGATCTCCAGCGCGTCGAGCAGGCGCTGGAGCCGCGGCGTGATGCCCTCCGGGGGCGTGTAGCGGACTTCGGGCGGGCGGCCGAGGCCCAGCATGAAAAGATGTTCCCGCTCCGCATCCGTCAGCATCAGCCCCCCGGCGATGCGGTCCAGCACATCCGCCGAGGGCGCACCGCCCCGCCCCTGTTCGAGCCAAGTATACCAGGTGGGACTGATATTCGCGCGCTGCGCGACCTCCTCCCGCCGCAGGCCGGGCGTGCGCCGGCGCGTGCCGGAAAAACCGAAGGCCGCCGGATCGAGGCGCGCGCGGCAGTCTCTCAGATAGCGTCCGAGGGCAGTGTCTGGCGGTGTGCCCATGCCGAGCCTGTTGGTCCTTATACCGGGATAAAGTCCCTACTTTTCCCTGATAGAGAATAGCGCGATGGTGCCGTGCACAGCAATGTGGGAGACAGCACATGCGCGTTTTTCTGACAGGGGCCACCGGCTTCATCGGCTCTGCCGTCCTCTCCGAACTTCTTTCCGCCGGCCATGAGGTGCTCGGCCTGACCCGCTCGGAGCCGGGCGCGCAGGCGCTGAAAGCGGCAGGGGCCGAGATCCATCGCGGCGACATTGCCGATCCCGACAGCCTGCGCGCCGGCGCCGCCCTCTGCGACGGGGTGATCCACACCGCCTTCGACCACGACTTCACGCGCTTCGTCGAGAATTGCGAAAAGGACCGGCACGCCATCGCGGCGCTCGGCTCTGCGCTGGAAGGAACGGACCGGCCCCTCGTCCTCACCTCGACCACCGCGATCGGCACGCCGGCGCCGGGCCGGCCGGCCGTCGAGGATCATTTCGACCCAGAGCACCCGAATCCGCGCATTGCCTCGGAACTGGCGGGGCGCATGCTGTCGGCGCGCGGCGTCCACGTCTCGGTGATGCGGCTGTCGCAGATCCACGACACCCGCAGGCAAGGGCTCGTCAGCAATGTCATCGACCTGGCCCGCGACAAGGGCATCTCGGCCTATGTCGGAGACGGCGCGACCTGCTGGTCGGCCGCCCATGTCTCCGACGCGGCTCGGCTGTTCCGGCTGGCGCTCGAACGGCAGGAGCCGGGCGCCCGCTACCACGCCACGGCCGAAGGCGCGATCCCCTTCCGCGACATCGCGGAGGCGGTTGGCCGCCGCCTCGGCCTGCCTGTCGCCCCGATCCCGGCGGAAGAGGCGGCGGAGCATTTCGGATGGCTTGCGGCCTTTGCCGGTCGCGACATGTCGGCCTCGAGCGCATGGACGCAGGAACGGCTTGACTGGCATCCGGCGGGGCCGGGCCTGATCACGGATATCGACAACCTGCCACAGGGGAAGGGCTGACCCGCACGGCGCGGCGGTTCAGGACGGGGCGGACCCTCCGGCCCCGCCACCGGTACGGGCATCCCATGCGGCCATCGCGAGGTCTGCGGCGGCTTCCAGTTCGGCGCGGCCGATCCCGTCGCGGGCGAGGATCGACATCCCGTTCTGGACGGTCTGCACGAAACGGGCGAGCGCGTCGATATCGGACCCGACGGGGATCTCGCCCTCCTCCATTGCCTGTCCGAACCGCGCCTTCAGGCTGTCGAAGGTAAACGCCCGCGCCGCACGCACAAGATCGCCGAGCTCCGCATGGCCCTCGCTGCCGACGGAGGACAGGGTCACCATGCAGCCGTGTGGAATATCCACGACGCTGCCGGTGAGCGCGGCGGCGGAATCCATGAGCAGGACGTTCACCGCCTCGCGGGCCGTGGCCGCGGCGAAGAACCTGCCCCAGACCACCGACTCGTAGTTTTCCCGGTAGTACCGCACCGCCTCCGCATAGAGCGCCTCTTTCGAGCCGAAGGCGGCATAGAGGCTCGGCGCCCCGATCTCCATCGCCGCGGTCAGTTCGGAGATGGAGGTCGCCTCGTAGCCCCGCGCCCAGAACAGGCGGGTCGCCTTGGCCAGCGCCGCCTCGCGGTCGAAGGCACGCGGCCGGCCGCGCGCGCGTGCCGGGGCCTTGTCGTTCCTGCCGGTCGAATCCAATTTTTGCATCGGTCATTATATAAATTGGTTGACAGGCTCCGGCAACCCTTCTAGCCATTTAAATAGTGAGCGATACACAATAAGCGATGCGGGCTGCGACGAGGACTCGAGGACTCGCCGCAGCTCCGCCCGAGACAAGGAAAGACGATGGCAAGCCACCCAAACCGCCGGATCCTCCTGGCGACCCGCCCCGACGGCAGGGCCCGGCAGAGCGATTTCGAGCTTGTGGAAACGGCGATCCCCGCCCCGAAGGAGGGCGAGGTGCTGCTCCGCAACACACTCATCTCGATGGATCCCTACCAGCGCAACCTGATGGGCAACGGATCCTCCGAACTGCCGCCGATGGAGCTCGGAACTCCGATGTCTGGTCCGACCGTCGCCATTGTCGAGGAAAGCCACAACCCGGACTTCGCGAAAGGGGACTACGTTCAGACCTGGACCGGCTGGCAGGACTACGCGATCTCCGACGGATCCGACCTCAGGACGCTCGATCCCGGCATGGCGCCCCTCTCCACGGCGCTTGGCGTGCTGGGGCATACCGGGCTGACGGCGTGGGTCGGCATGACGAAATACCTCGACGACATGCCCGGCGGCACCTTCGTCGTCAGCGCGGCGGCGGGATCGGTCGGCTCGATGGTCGCGCAGATGGCAAAACTGCGCGACCATCGCGTCGTCGGCATCGCGGGTGGCGCGCGCAAGATCGCCTATCTGCGGGACGAGATCGGCGTCGATGCGGCGGTCGATTACAAGGCCGACGACTTCGAGGCACAGCTCGCGCGCGCCCTGCCCGATGGCGTCGACAGGTTCTTCGACAATGTCGGGGATTACATGTTCGAGGCGGTGATGCCGCATTTCAACCTGAACGCCCAGGCGGTCATCTGCGGCACGATCGCCGGCTATAGCGACACCGGGCTTCCCGACCGGCGCGATCACCTGCCCCGCCTGCTGAACCTGATCCTCTATCGCTTCATCCAGGTGCGCGGCTTCTCCATTCTCGATCACCTCGACAGCTATCCCGCCTTTCTCGAGGAGGTCGCGCCCTGGGTGACCGCGGGCCGGATCAAATACAGAGAAGAGTTCATCGAGGATTTCGAAAGGATCCCGGAAACCTTCCTCACGCTCTTCGAGGGTGGCAATACCGGCAAGCTCATCGCACGCGTGGGCTGACCGGTCTCCGGCGGAGCCGGCACCGGGATCAGATCACCTGCCCGGCCAGCGCCGCCAGCAGCAGCGGGATCGGCAGGCTGACCGCGAGGCGCATCATCGTGGCCTGCCGTCCCATGAAGGAGAGTTCGTAGGAAAGCAGTTTCGTCAGCGAAAAGAGCGACCACGCGGTGACATAGACGAGGACCGGCAACACACCCGCCCCCGCCTTCAGCGCGGCGGCTCCGATGGCGAAGCTGACGAAGGCGCCCCCCGGCGTCAGCGGCCCGAGCAGCATGGCCAGGGCAAGGGCCGACAGTCCCGCATCCTGCCCCAGATAGCTCCGCACCAGATCGGCGGGGAGCAGGTCGGCAAAGAACCCCGCCCCGAGCAGCGCCACGAGGACACGCGGCAGGGTGAATTTCAGCGTCTGGATCGCGGCCGCATAGGAGGCACGGCGCCATTCGGCATTCGGCAGGGTGCTCCAGAGCCAGACCGCAGCCGTGCAGATGAGGATCGTGCCGAACAGGATGTTCACGCCGGCACCCTCCCCCGCAAGGCCCGCGCACCAAGCCCCACGAGCACGGGGAAAGGCAGGGACAGCAGGTAGCGCGTCCAGACGAGATCATGGGGAAGGAAGGAAAATTCCCAGATCAGGGTCCGGTTCAGGCTCAGGAGGCTCCAGCCCGTGACGAAGGCCAGCATGGTCCCGATATCCGCCCCGGCCATGCCGAAGCCTGCCGCGAGGGGAAAGGTCATCATCGGTCCGCCGGGGATCGCCGCCCCCGCGACCGTGGCCAGGACGAGCCCGCGCAGCCCGCTTTCCGCGCCGATCCAGCGCCCGATCTCCTTGCCCGGAAGCACGAGGGGCAATGTCGCGGCGATGAAGACGCCCGCGACGATCTTCGGGGAAAGCAGCAGCAGAAATCCGAAGGTCTCCTGCGTGATCTCCCAGACGCGGAGCGGTCCGCGGGTCAGCAGGACCAGACCGCCGGACACGAGCGTGAGGCTCAGAAGAACGAGGAAGCCGCCGTCGACGATCCTGCGCCGGCGCGGCTCCGGGGGCGGATCAGCCGCCGTATTTCGCAATGAACGCATCAATATCCAGCGCCCGGATGTCCGGCAGCGCCGCCCTGTATGTTTCCCGCGGCCAGTCCCAGACGGCAATCTCCATCAGGGCCTCCGCCTGGGCCTCGGAAAACCGGCGCCTGATGGGACGTGCGGGCACGCCGCCCACGATCATATAGGGCGCGACGTCCTTCGTCACCACCGCACCGGCGCCGATCACGGCGCCCGTGCCGATGGTCACGCCCGCCGTCACCGTGACGCCGTGGCCGATCCAGACGTCATGGCCGATGGTGACCCAGTCGCTCTTGCGCCATTCGAAGAAATCGCGGTCGTCCTCGCCCAGATCGTAGGCCTCGGCGCGATAGACGGAGTGATGCTGCACCGCGCGCCATGTCGGATGGTTGCCGGGATTGAGGCGCGTCGCATTGGCGATGGAACAGAACTTGCCGATGGTGGTCCAGACCACATGGCAGTCCTGGGTGATGTAGGAATAATCCCCCATCCGCGACGCCTTCATCATCGTGCCCTTGCCCACCTCGGTCCAGGCGCCGAGGTCACAATCGCTGACGCTCGCCTCCGGGTGAATGGTGGGAGCCTCGGTGAGGCTGTTCTTCGATCCTGCGCCGCTCATTTCACGCCCTCCCAGTTGCCGATGATCCGGGCCCGGATCAAGGCGGAGAAATAGTCGATCACATAGACCAGCGCGATGATCAGGAAGATGATCGACCAGGCCTCGTCCCATTTGTAGGCCGCGATCCGGTCGGAGAGCAGGAACCCGATGCCGCCCGCGCCCACGATGCCGAGGATCGTGCCGGATCGCACGTTGGATTCGAAATTGTAGAGCAGGATCGACAGGATCACCGGGTTGACCTGCGGCACGATGCCGAAGCGGATCTGCTGAAGCCTCGTTCCGCCCGAGGCCCTGACCCCGTCGGTCGGCCTGGTGGAGGTGTTCTCGATGGCTTCGGAGAACAGCTTGGCAAAGGTGCCCACTTCGGAGATGGCGATGGCGAGGATGCCGGCCAGCGGGCCGAGGCCGAAGGCGCGAATGAAGATCAGCGCGATGATCAGCGTCTCGAAGGCGCGGATGACATCATAGCCGCGCCGCACACCGAGGCGCAGGACATTGAGCCGGTTGATGTTCTTCGCTCCGAGAAAGGACAGCGGGAAGGCGACGATGGCCCCCAGCACCGTGCCGAGGAAGGCGATGGAGAGGGTTTCGCCCAGCCCCTTCAGGATCTCGGAGAATTCCGCCCAGCTTTTCCAGACATAGGGCGGGAACATGAAGCCGAGGACGTCCCCGAGCCGCCCGAGCCCGGTCCAGATGCGCAGCGGCGAGACGTCGAAGGCCCAGAGGCAATAGCCCGTCAGCAGCGCGAACCCGGTCCAGAGGGCGATCCGGCGCATGCGCAGGGACAGCGGGGTTTCAAAAGCCTGCGGGGCACGGGCGCGCGCTGCTTCGATCTGTGCGGGTGTCAGGCTCATGTCCGCTCCTCCAGTCCGATGATCTTGTGTCGCAGTTTCTCCGAGCCGTAGTCGATGACGATCACGGTCACGAGGATGATGAGGAACAGGGCCGAGAGGTCGGTGTATTCCTGGAAACTCATCGCGATGCGGAATTCCTGCCCCAGCCCGCCGGCGCCGACATAGCCGATGATCGAGGAGGAGCGCACGTTGAGCTCGAACCGCAGCAGGGTATAGCTGACGATGTTCGGCAGCACCTGCGGCACGGCGCCGTAGCGGATCTGGTCGAACCATGTGCCGCCTGCCGCGCGGACGCCCTCGAGCGGGCGCATGTCCAGATTTTCGTTCGCCTCGGAATAGAGCTTGCCCAGCGCGCCCGTGGCATGCGTGCCGATGGCCAGGATGCCGGCCAGGGGACCGACGGAGAAACAGAAGACGAAGATCAGCGCCCAGACGATGTCCGGCACGGTGCGCGTGATCTCGAGAAACCGGCGTGTCAGCCACAGGACCCAGCGGTTGGGCGAGAGGTTCCGCGCCGCGGGGAAGGACAGCAGAAACCCGCCCGCCACGCCGAGCGTCGTGGCCATGAAGGCGATCAGGACCGTCTCCAGCAGCAGGGACAGCCAGATTTTCCAGCGCCAGAACCAGTTCGCGAAATCGGACCAGAACGTGTCCCAATGCAGCGTCGGAAAGGTCTGGACGATATATTCGCCCAGCCGCGGAATGCCCGCCGGAATGATCCAGCGCCAGTCGCGCGAACCATCCGGCATCGTCACCTGGGTGACCCGGAAGAAATCTCCGATCCACGCGGAAAAGCCGAAGAGCAGCGCGAAAATCAGCGCGCCGACGCCCCAGGCCCGCCGCGCGCGGCGGCGTTTCCCGGCGAAATCCGTCTCGAATTGCGACAGGCGGTCGGGCGCGGGAACGCCGGCGGCCGTCGGGGCGGCGGTGAAGGCCATGGGCACCTCGTCAAGGTCATGCGTGAACGGGGAAAGGGGGCGAAACGACCGCCCCCTTCACGCCCGGAAAGTTTACGAGCCGCGGCGCTGGTCCTTGATCCAGTCCCGCATCTCCACGATCCACTGGTAGCGTTCCCGATCCACGCGGGTGTAGCCCACCTCGGGATTGGGATCGTCCTCGCTGAAGGAGGAATACTGGGCATAGCCCTCGGGATCCTCGCTTGGGAAGGCCTCGATGGCGTCGGTCAGATCGGCGATCAGCCCCGCCGGAAGATTGGTGCGGACGGTCCAGGGGCCGGTGGTGATTTCCGGGCTCTCCCAGATCTTGCAGATGACGCCGGGCTCGATCATCCCCTTGCTTTCCATCCGCTGATAGATCCCGTCATGTTCGTTGTTCTCATAGGTGGCGGCCGTGTCGAACGTGCCGTTGACGACACCGCTCACCCCGGCTTCGTGCGAGCCGGAAAAGGGCACGGCGGCGAAATACTCCTCGGGCTTGAAGCCTTCCTTCGTGATGAAGTTGAAATAGGGAACGGCATAGCCGGAGGTGCTGTCCGGATCGGCAAAGGCGTGAACCTTGCCCTTCGCGTCCTCGAGGGACGTGATCCCGCTGTCGCATCGGGTGACGACGATGGAGCGATAGCCGGTGTTGCCGTCCTCCTTGATGCCGGTCAGCACCGGCTCGACCCCGCCATCGGTCGCGGTGAAGGCCGCGGCATAGGCGGAGGAGCCGAACTGGGCGATCTCGATCTGGTCGGCGGCGAGGGCCTGGACGACGCCGTCGTAATTGCCGGCGGTGAAGATCTCGACCTCCACGCCCAGCCTGGCTTGCAGATAGTCTCGCAGCGGCTCGGTACGGATCAGCCGATCCTTTTCGTTCTCGCCCGACAGGATGCCGAACTTGATGACCTGATAGTCCTCTTTCCAACCCTCGGCGAGCGCCGGGGCCGCGATCAGGGCCGCAAGGGCCGTGGCAGTGATGAAACGCATGTGGATCTCCCCATTTCAGCGTTTTCGGGTAAGGTGAAGGTCAGGCCGAAACGACGGCCCGGACCGGGGCCACCGACGTGGAGGTGACCGCTTCGTCGAATTCGCGCAGCCCCTCGAGGCCGTAGATATCCCGCACCACATCATCGGTGAGCTGTGCGGGGGTTCCGTCGAAATAGACCCGGCCATGGCGCATCGCGATGATGCGGTCGCTATAGGCGCGGGCGGTGTCGAGCGTGTGCAGGTTCACGAGGACGGTGATCCCGTCCTCGCGGTTGATCGTCCTGAGCCCGTCCATGACCAGCGAGGCATTGGCCGGATCGAGCGACGCGATCGGTTCGTCGGCCAGCATGATCCGCGGCTGCTGCACGAGCGCCCTGGCGATGGCCACCCGCTGTTGCTGGCCGCCCGAGAGCGTTCCGGCGCGCTGGAGCGCCTGCGGCACGAGGTCGAGCCGGTCGAGCGCACGGATCGCCATGGCGCGTTCCTCGTCGGTGAAGCGCATCGCCATGGACGACAGGAACCCGTGTTCCGCAAGCCGCCCGATCAGGACGTTGGTCAGGACGTCGAGCCGTTCCACGAGGTTGAACTGCTGGAAGATCATCGCGCAGTCGCGCCGCCAGCTGCGCAGCGCCCGGCCCCGGAGCGCCGTGATCTCGGTGTCGCCAAAGGAAATCGACCCCGCGGAGGGGTCGACAAGGCGATTGAGAAGGCGCAGGAGCGTGGACTTGCCGGCCCCGGAGCGGCCGATCACGCCGATGAACTGGCCCGGCTCGATGGAGAGCGAGACAGTGTCGACGGCGCGCGTCTCTCCGAAATGGCGCGAGACATTGGACAGGATCAGGGCGGAACTCATGGCTTGGACTCCGGGGATTCATTCGGATGTTTCGCCCTGAGGTTTACGCGCCCAGCTTGACGTCCCGCCGACACTTGGGTGACGATGCGCTTATAGTTTTACGACAGAACGGTGACGCCGGCGGTCTCCCGCCACTCGGACCGCGCCGGCACCCTTCCCCGGAGCCGCCCGAGCGAATGCACCATCTCGCCCGCCACGAACGTGGCCGCGACCCGCGTGATCGGCCCGCGCTCGACAAGGGCAAGATCGGCCCGCAAGCCCGGCGCGAGATGCCCGCGATCGCTCAGCCCCAGCGCCTTCGCCGGATTGGCGGTCACGAGCGCCGCCGCCCCCGGCAGCCCCTTCGGATCGCTCTCCGCGAGGATCATCACCGCCGCCAGCATCGCCGCGGGGTGATAATCCGCCGCCAGGATGTGCAAGAGCCCCCTGGCATGGGCCTCGCGCGCCGAAAGGTTGCCGGAATAGCTCTGCCCGCGCATCGCGTTGGGGGCGCCCATCGCGTTGAACATGCCACGCTCCGCGGCGACCTCGGCCGCCTCGACGATCACGGGAAACTCGCTGATCGCCGCCCCCATCTCCGCCATGAGATGCGCCTTCTCGGCGGTGTCGTCGTCGTGGCTGGCCAGGGCGACGCCATGGGCACGGCACAGCTCGGACACCTGCCGCAGGTTTTCCAGAAGGATCTCCTGCGGGCGCGTGCGCTCCGCGATCCGGGTCGCCACGATCTGCCGCGCCTCCATTTCGGAGATGCCCTCGCGGGCGGCGACGAGGGTGATGTGACGCTCGATGTCGCGGTATTGACCCTGTCCGGGCGTGTGGTCCATGACCGAGACCAGATCGACCTGCTCGTCCTTGATCAGGGCGGCCAGCACGGCGACCGCATTGTCGAAGGTGATATCGAACCGCGCATGGATCCGGTGATCGACGCGGCAATGGCCGCGCAGCGCGTGCAGCGTGCGAATGGTCTGGCTCGTGTGCTCGAAGGAGCGCCGCTCCCCCTCCTTCGCCCCGCGCGAGAAGCTCACCGCGGCATAGGCCGTGGTCACGCCCGCCGCCGCGAGCCGCGCGTCGAGATGCGACAGAGCCACCTCCATCGGGAAATCGACCCGCGCACGCGGCTCCATCTCGATCTCGATCATGTCGCCGTGCATGTCGATGAAGCCGGGGAACAGCAACCTGCCGCCGCAATCCATTCCCTCGGTCATGGGACGGTCCGCGATCTCGGCAATCCGGTCCCCCTCAATGCGCAGGGCGCCGTTTTCCACGACACGGTCCGGCAGGACCAGGGAGAGATTAGACAACCACATCTTCGCGGTCCTCCATTTGAGGGGCATCAGGGGTCAGGTCGATGACCCGATCAATCAGGTGCTCGACGTCATCGGGATGGTGGAACACGCCGATCATCGCCGTGCCCCCGTCTTTCAGCTCACGCAGGCGCGCGACCAGAGCCGCCCGCGCGCCCGCGTCGAGCGAGGCGGTCGGCTCGTCCAGAAGCAGGAGTTTCTGCGGCAGGATCAGCGCGCGGGCGAGGTTCACCTTTTGCTGTTCCCCGCCGGAAAAAGTCGTGGGATAGGCACGCCAGAGGCTTTCCTTCACCCCGAAAGCCCGCAGCCAGTGCCGCGCCTCCTCAAGTGCCCGCTCCGCGCTCCACCCCGCCATGCGCAACGGTTCCGCGACCAGCGCCTCGGCGGAAACACGCGGACGTGCGACGAGGAACTGGGTGACGAAGCCGATCTCCGTGCGGCGCAGATGGGTCACATCCACATCCGCCGCGCGCACGAGGTCGATCACCCCGTGGTCGGAATGGAACAGGACCTTGCCATCCTGTGCAAGATAGGTGCGATAGAGCGTGCGCAACAACGTGGATTTCCCCGCACCGTTCTGTCCCTTGAGCAACAGGAACTCCCCCGCGCGCAGGTCGAAGGAAATATCGGAAAATGCCGCCAGCCGGCTGTCCAGATGGTGCATGGTGAAGCCTTTGCTCAGGCCTTGGACGTCGAGAACGATATTCATAGTTTCGCATGCACCAGTTGTTGTGTGTAAGGATGTTGCGGGTCCTGAAAGATCTGGTCGACCAGCCCCGCCTCGACCACTTCGCCACGCCGCATGACCATGACACGATCGGCCAGGGTGCGGATGACACCGAGATCGTGCGACACGATGACCATGGTGATCCTGCGCTCCTGCTGAAGCCGCTTGAGCGTATCGAGCACGAGCGCCTGCACGCTGACGTCCAGCCCCGTGGTCGGCTCGTCCAGCAGCAAAAGCGCGGGCTCCAGCGCGATCGCCTTGGCCAGTTGCACCCGTTGCTGCATCCCGCCGGACAGTTCGATGGGGGGCGCGTCCAGCCGCTCGAGCGGGAACTCGGACGCGGCCAGCGCATCGCCCGCCTTCTCGCGCAGCACCGCAAAGCGCCGCTCCCCCGCGACCAGCAGGCGTTCGGCGACATTGCCGGAACTGGAATGCTTCATCAGAAGGCCAAGATGCGGGTTCTGATAGACGATCCCGATTTTCGTGGCGCAGAGCATCCGGCGCGCGAAACGGTCGAGCTCGAACAGGTTGCCCTGAACGTCGGGCAGATCGAGGGTGTAGCTTCCGCTGTCCGGCGTCTCCTCGAGGTTCATCATCCGCAAGAGCGTCGATTTGCCCGATCCGCTTTCGCCGACGATGCCGAGCACCTCGCCGGGAAACGCCTCCGCTGAGACGTTTTTCACCGCCTGGACCTTGCCGTAGGTTTTCGTGACATTGCGCACGGTCAGCAAGGGCCGCGTGGTGACGATCCGCGGGGCATCCAATGTGATACTCATGCCGGCATCTCCCCGTTCCTGTACCATGTTTCGCCGAGCCTGACCTCTTCGCCATCCGCGTGGCGTATGGTCTTCACCCCATATTCGCTGTCGGAGATCTCGTATTTCGAAGACCCGTCATCCTGCGGAATTTCATTCATGAAGAACCCCTTGGCCCCCGAACGGGAACAGGTCAGGGCTCCGTGCTCCTCGACCTTGTAAGGCACGTCATCGAACACGAGCGGTTCGACGCGGGTATAGGGCGGCACGGCAAAGATCCGTTTCTCGCGCCCCGCAGACAGGATCGTCAGGTGACGGGCCATGTGCAGCTTGGGCACGTCCCAGCGCGGAATCGGCGAGGGCGTCATCACATGGCGCCCGTTGACCATCGACGGATAGCTCGCCCCCTGCATCACCCGGCCCGACCGCACGATCTGCTCATAGAGCTGAAGCCACATCCGCCCGTAATCGGCATCGGCATGCATCTGGCGCGCCACCGACATGTTCGGCTGCACCGGGCGCAGCGGCTCGGGGTTCGGCACCTGCAACACAAGCACCTGATCCTCGCGCAGCTTTTCCTCCGGGATGCGGTGACGCGACTGGATCAGGTCGGCCTCGAGCGTGTCGAGCGTCGTCGGCGCGCCGGAAACCCGCGCCAGAAAGCGTCGGATCGAAGCCGCGTTCACGCTGTCGTCAGCCCCCTGGTCGATCACCTTCACCCGCGTCTTCGGATTGATGAGCGTGAGCGAAACCTGCAAACCGCCCGTTCCCCAGCCCCGCGCCATCGGCACCTCGCGGCTGGCATAGGGCATCTGGCAGCCGGGAACGGCAACGGCCTTGATCATCTTGCGACGGATTTCGCGCTTGGCGGAAGCATCGAGGAAACCATAGCTCATCGCCTCCCAGTCGCGTGTCAGGGATTTGAGGCTCATTGCGCCGGCTCCTGTGCTTTCTTCCGTTTCGAATTCGCGTCCCGCATCGCATCCAGAGAGGACTGGAAGGTGACGTAATGCGGCAGCTTGAAGTGGATGCAGAAGCCCGAGCTTTCCACGCCCTCGGTGTGATAGAGGAAGAATTCCTCCTCCGTCGGCGCGCCCTTCGGCGCCCCCTTGCTGTTGAGGTCGAGCGTGGCCGCGGCGATACATTTCACCTCGTTCCAGCCCAAAGTCGCGGCAAATCCGAGGTCGAGCTTTTCGCCTTTCTTGGACACCACCTCCGCCTGAGAGACCTTCACGCGCCCCGCGGAAAATTCCGTCCCCTTCGGATGTTTCACGACAATCTCCGCCTCGGACAGCCGCAACTCGTTGACCGTCGGGTGCGCCTGTCCATAGCCACGCATCGCCGCATAGCCGAGCGCCAGCGCGCCGCCCGTCTCCGCCCGCGCGAGGCTTTGCAGCGTATGGGCGCGTTTCGCCGGGAACAGCAGCGGCTCGCGGGTCACATCGGGAATGTCCTCCGGCGCCGTCTCGTCACGCGGCGGCAGATCCACCAGACCGTTGTCCGCCTGCCATGCCGCAACGGAGGGTTGAAACGCCGGTGACGGTTCGGCGGCGGGATCGACCGGTGCAGGCGCGCAGGTCTCCCCCTCCAGCACCGCGGTCGCCAGAACCCGGTGCGAATAATCCAACGTCGGCCCAAGAACCTGGCCACCGGGAATATCCTTGAACGCCGCCGAAATCCGTCGATGAGTGAACAGCGCCTCCTGCCCGACCGGGCGCGCCACCTGCATACGTGGCTGGGTCGTGCGCCAGGCCCGGAGCAGGAGAACCGCCTCGAACATCTCGCCGCCGGTCTGCGCGAGTGCGAGCGCGGCGAGGTCTTCGTCATAGAGCGAGGCCTCCCCCATCACCCGGTCGATCAGATAAGGCAGGGCGGATTTGACTTCGGCCACCCGTTCAGGCGCGATCTCGCCCAGTTCGGAGCGGAACAAACGCTCCGCCTGTTCAATCGCACGTTCTCCGCCGCGCGTCGCCACATAGGCCATCAGAGCACCTCCACTTCGGTCGAACGCGGCAGGCCTATGACCTTTGCCCCGTCGACGAAAAACACATCGAACCCCCTCGGATAGCAGACAAGATCACGACGCAGCCGCCAAAACCCGTCGGGCAGACCGCCGATCCGCACCGTCTCACCGGTTTCGATCCCCGGCCCGGTGAGGCGCAGCCCTTGCCCCTCGCCGAGGCGCGCGCGGACCACCACCGTCGCGCCATCGTCGGGATAGAGATCGGACCCGAGGCGCACAGGCCGCAGGGCGTCGGGATCGGTCAGGGCGCCGAGGAAGACATGATCGGCCTCCTCGATCTCCGAAAGCATCGCACCGCTTGCCAGAACCTGCGGCATGAGCAGGGGATCGGCGCAGAACACGCGGCATTCCCGGTCGAGAAGCGCCGCGATGATCGGCGTTTCGCCCGGCTCCGGCAGATCCCGGATCCGGCCGGGACGGCTCAGCGACCGGATCAGCGCGTCGAATGCCGTGTTCGCAAGGTTTTCCGTTTTGGAAGGAATAGGAGTCTTCAGCATCAGAACGTCTCCATGTCGACGCGCGTCGCCTCGACCCGGCGCAGGGTGGCCTCGTCTTCCGCCATCTGGATCTGCGCCTGTTCCGCCACGAAAGCCGTGCAATCCGCGACCGCCCGCCCCGCGTCTAGCGCCAGATCGACCAGAGCCATGGCCATGGCCGCCTCGAGATCGCGGCCGCGCCGCATGCCGTAGCCGTCATGCCCGGCCATGCGGACATGGGCCTCGCTCATCAGGACCTCGCCGAGGTGAAAGGCCGTGCCCTGCGCGGTGTCGCGCATGGGCAGCATCACGAGGCCGGTCCGGTTCGCGAGCACGTCGATCGGATCGAGACGGGGCAGCAGGCGCTCGGCGAAGGACTTCAGCGCCTCCGCGTCGGCCCGTGCCAGAATGCTCAGGGTGTCGCCGTGGGGTGATATCATCCGTTCAGTCCTTTTCATTCGCCATGGTGAATTTGACCCGCACCGCCGACCAGATGACCTCGCTGAAACTCAGAGGCATGCCGTCGAGCGTCTGGTCGATGGCGCGAATGACCATGACCGGGGTTTGCGGGTGCTGGCGCAGCATCTTCGCCTCGTCGGGACGCGCCAGGCGGCTGTGCAGCGTGGTCTCGGCGCGCAGGTAGTCGTCGATCCCGTAGGATCTGTAGGTTTCCGTGGTGGAGCCGATGACATCGCGGCGCGTGGCGAAATCGGGGAAACGTTCCGCGCTCCGCCAGGAGGTGCCGAAGGAGATCGGCAGCCGGTCGGCATAGGTGATGCGTCGGCTTTCGATCACCGGCGCGCCTTCGATCAGGCGCAGGGCACGCGCGACCCGCCCCGCGGCCGGAACCCGCTCGGCCCCCAGCAGGTCCCCGGAGACCTCGACGCCCTGGGACATGAGGTTGCGGTGCAGCCGCGTGCGCGTCCCGATCGCGTATTCGAGCATCGGCCCGGTCTCGACGA
The DNA here is from genome assembly GCF_000819565.1 of Celeribacter indicus. Lineage (NCBI taxonomy): Bacteria > Pseudomonadati > Pseudomonadota > Alphaproteobacteria > Rhodobacterales > Roseobacteraceae > Celeribacter > Celeribacter indicus. The sequence continues at coordinate 1,069,104 of NZ_CP004393.1, read as the reverse complement.
AGGTGCCCCGCCCCTGCTCGACGCTCACCGAGCCTTCGCGCGCCAGTTCGGAAATCGCGCGGCGGACCGAGTGGCGCCCGGTGCCGTATCGCAAGGCCAGTTCCGGCTCAGTCGGAAGCCTGTCGCCCGGCTGCCACGCGCCCGTGGCTATCTCTTTCTCGATCCCGTCGCGGACGAGACGCCATTTCTCTCTGACCATGGTCCACCATTCATTCGGATGAATCTGGGATAGGCCATGCAGGTAACAGGGGAATGACAGGAAAGGAGAAATCTGCGACAGCGCGTCCGGCCGGCGCCCTGCACCCGGAGAGGTGCGGGGCTCCCGCTCGGCCGCCACCGATGCGACAGGACGTTCTGCGGCGCCGGATCCGGTCGCCGCCGCGGTCTCAGTCCGACGGCCAGTGCAGCGGAACGTTCGCCCGCAGCTCCTCGAGCCAGGGAGTCGCGACACTGTCGGAGGGCGCACGCCAGTCGCCGCGGGGGCTCAGCGCACCGCCCGCACTGACCTTGGGACCGTTCGGCAGGGCGGAGCGCTTGAACTGGCTGGTGGCGAAGAAACGGACGAGGAACCGTTCCAGCCAGTGACGGATGGTCGCGAGGTCATAGGCATTGCGCCGGGTGGCCGGGAAGGCCTCGGGCCAGCGGCCCTGCTCCGTGTCATGCCAGGCGTGCCAGGCGAGGAAGGCGGTCTTCGACGGCGGCAGCCCGTAACGCATGATGTGGAACAGGAAGAAATCGTTCAGCTCGTAGGGGCCGATCATGGCCTCGGTGCTCTGGATCTCCTCGTCCTCGCCGACAGGGACCAGCTCGGGGGAGATCTCCGTCGCGAGGATCGCCTCGAGCACGCGGTCCGTCTCCGGGTCGAACTGGCCGCTGCGCGTGGTCCAGCGGATCAGGTACTGGATCAGCGTCTTCGGCACGCCCGCGTTCACGGCGTAATGGCTCATCTGGTCGCCCACGCCATAGGTACACCAGCCCAGCGCCAGCTCGCTCAGGTCACCCGTGCCGATGACGAAACCCTGCCGCTGGTTGGCCAGCCGGAACAGGTAATCGGTGCGCAGCCCCGCCTGCACGTTTTCGAAGGTGACGTCATGGACCGGCTCGCCGCGGGCGAAGGCGTGGTTCATGTCGGTCAGCATCTGCCGCGCGGCCGGGCGGATGTCGATCTCCTCCGCCGTGACCCCCATGGCCCGCATCAGCTTCCAGGCGTTGGATTTCGTCCCTTCGGACGTGGCGAAGCCCGGCATGGTGAAGGCGAGGATGCGGTCCCGAGGCAGCCCCATCCGGTCGCAGGCCTTGGCCGCGACGATCAGCGCATGGGTGGAATCGAGCCCGCCGGAGACCCCGATCACCATGGTCCTGCCGCGGGTCGCCTCGAACCGGCGGCGCAGCCCCTCGACCTGGATGTTGAACGCCTCGTAGCAGTCCTGGTCGAGATGGCTTTCCCGGTTCGGCACATAGGGAAAGCGCCGCACCGGGCGGATCAGCCCCGCCTCCTCGCAATGCGGGTGGTGGTCGAAGCGGATCCGCCGGAAGGCGGGCGCGTGGTGGCGGGCGGCATCGTCGAAACTGCCCGTGCGCATCCGCTCCGACAGGATCCGCCCCGTGTCCACATCGGCCAGCGTCAGTTCCGGCTCCACCGGAAAGCGCGTCGATTCCGCCAGAAGGTCGCCCAGCTCATAGATCATCCCCTGCCCGTCCCATGACAGGTCCGTCGTGCTTTCGCCCGGCCCGGCGGCGGAATAGGCATAGGCGGCAAAGGCGCGCATGGATTGCGACTGGCTGAGCACATGGCGGTCCGAAGATTTGCCGATCACGATGTTCGAGGCGGAGAGATTGGCGAGGATCAGCGCCCCGGCCATCGCCGCCTCCGAAGACGGCGGTGCCGGTGTCCACAGGTCCTCGCAGATCTCGACATGGAAGATCAGGCCGGGCAGGTCGGCGGCCTCGAAGATCAGGTCGGTGCCGAAGGGAACGCGGACGCCGCCAACGGTGATCTCCCCGTCCAGGCCGCGCCCGTGGGCAAACCAGCGCTTTTCGTAGAATTCGCGGTAGTTCGGCAGGTAGGATTTCGGCACCACGCCCAGCATCCGCCCCCGCGCGATCGCCACCGCGCAATTGTAGAGCCGCCCCTCGCGCCGCAGCGGTGCGCCGACGAGGACGACGGGGGAAAGCGCCGCGCTCGCCTCGACCAGCCGGAGGAGGGCGGTCTCGACCTCGGCCAGGAGCGCCTCCTGCATGTGCAGGTCGTCGATGGCATAGGAGGAGAGGCAGAGTTCCGGGCAGACCAGCAGGTCGGCGCGGGCGCGGTCGGCGCGCTGCATCTCCTCCAGCAGACTGTCGCGGTTATAGGCGACATCGGCGGGGCGCACCCGCGGCGTGCTGGTGGCGACGCGGACGAAGCCGTGACGATGATAGGCGGCAAAGGGGGCATGTGCGGTTCCGGTCATGCGACTATGTCTTCCAGCATGTCCAGCACGGTTTCAAGGCATCTTTGCCGGATCGGATCGCGGCCAAGCGGTCCGAAGCCCTCCTCGCGGTGCAGGGTCTCGCCGTCTTGCCGGGCCAGGGCGAAATGCACCCGGCCTTCCTCGCCGCCCTCGGCCGACGGTCCGGCATAGCCGGTGACCGACACCGCGATATCCGCGTCCGAGCGGTGCAGCGCCCCCTCGGCCATGGCGATCGCGACCGCCGCCGACACCGCGCCGCAGCGCCGCAGCATCTCCCGGCTGACGCCCAGCACCTCATGCTTCGCCGCGTCGGTATAGACGACGAAACCGCGTTCGAAGGCGTGGGAACAGCCCTCGATATCCGTCACCAGCGCCGCGATCAGCCCGCCGGTGCAACTTTCCGCGGTGGTCAGTTTCAGCCCCCTGTCGCAGATTCGGATGAGTACGCGCCTGGTGCGCCGTGTCATCATGTCGGAGGAAATTGCCGTGTTCATCTCGCCATCCCGCCCCTTCGATCTCCATCCAATCTGCATCATACGGAAAACCGGTCGAAGCCCTGGCGGTTCCGCGGGCCCGCGCGGCCTGTCCGGCAGTCTCCCCCGACGACGGCCGGACCGCAAGCCCCGCGATGGCGCGCGCGTCTTCCCGGCGCGGTGAGGCGGCGCCCTCGGCATGGGCCGGAGATCCGGCGGCGGCGCCCGGTCCGGCCTCACCACGGCGCGGGAAAACTTTTACAAAACCGACGCGGTACTGTCATGGCCCGGTTCTACGGAAACAGCGCAACTTCCCGCGGGTGGCGGGGCAGAAACGACTGGAGCCAAAGATGACCATCACGTCCAAAGGACGCCTCACGCTTTCCGTGGCCGCTTTTGCGACCATCGCCGCGGGGGCCTGTGCCGAACCCTCCGAGGAACTGATCGCCGCCGCCAGGGCCGAAGGCATGCTGACCACCATCGCCCTCCCCCACAGCTGGTGCGGCTATGGCGAGGTCATCCAGGCGTTCAAGGACAAATACGGCATCGAGGTCAACGAGCTGAACCCGAACGCCGGATCCGCCGACGAGCTGGAAGCCGTGAAGGCCAACAGGGGCAACACCGGCCCGCAGGCGCCGGACGTTCTGGACGTGGGCCTGTCCTTCGGTCCGACGGCCAAGGAACAGGGGCTGCTGCAACCCTACAAGGTCTCCACCTGGGACAGCATCCCGGCCGATGCCAAGGATGACGAGGGCTACTGGTACGGCGACTATTACGGCGTGCTGGGCTTTGCCGTGAACAATGACATCTTTCCCGACGCGCCGCAGTCCTTTGCGGAGCTGAAGGACGGGCAATTCGCGAATTCGGTCGCGCTTCAGGGCGATCCGCGCACCGGCAACTCCGTGATGATGGCCGTCTATGCCGCCGGCATCGCCGAAGGCGGGGAACCGGGTGCGGATGCGCTGAACAAGGGGATCGCCTTCTTCAAGGAGCTGAAGGAGAGCGGCAATTACGTGCCCGTCAACGGCAGCGCGCAGAACATCGCACAGGGCACCACCCCGATCTATTTCGACTGGGACTACAACCTGCTCGCCATGCGCGACAAGCTCGACGGCAACCCGCCGGTCTCCGTGGTCGTGCCCACGGATGCCGTGATCGCGGGGGTGTATGTGCAGGCGATCTCCGCCCATGCCCCGCATCCGAATGCCGCGAAACTCTGGATGGAATACCTCTATTCCGACGAAGGCCAGCTTGGCTGGCTGAAAGGCTACTGCCACCCGATCCGCTTCAACGACATGGCGGAGCGCGGCGTGATCCCGCAGGAGCTGCTCGACAACCTTCCACCGGCGGAAAACTACGCCCGCGCGATCTTCCCCACGCTCCCGGAGCAGTCCGAGGCGAAGGACGCCGTGGCCGCCAACTGGGGCTCGGAGATGGGCGTCCAGTAAGCCGCCCCGCCAGACATGGACGCATGGCGGTCATCGGGCCGCCATTCGCCGTTCCCGCCGATCGCTTCCGAAGGAGATCGCCTTGGCCGACCAAGCCCATGCAGCGCCCCTGCCGCAGGCCGCCCGCGCTCCGCGCCGGGTGAACCTGTCCTGGCTGGGCGTCGCGCCCTTCATCCTGTTCACGGCGCTCTTTCTGATCTTCCCCATCTTCTACCTGATCAACGGCGCCTTCCGGACCGCCGAGGGCGCCTTTACGCTCGAGAACCTCATCGCCCTGACCGGCCCGGAGATCTGGCCGAGCTACTGGCTGTCGATCCGGCTGAGCTTCGCCTCCGCGCTGCTGGGAGGCATCTTCGGAACGCTTCTCGCCTGGGCGGTGCACCTGGGCGGCCTGCCGGGCTGGGTCAAGCGCGCCTTCCTGACGTTTTCCGGCGTGGCCTCCAACTTCGCCGGCGTGCCGCTGGCCTTCGCCTTCATCGCCACGCTCGGACGGCTCGGCCTCGTGACGCTGATCCTGCGCGACGTCTTCGGGATCAATATCTACGGCCAGGGGTTCACCCTCTTCTCCTTCTGGGGGCTGGCGATCACCTATCTCTATTTCCAGCTGCCGCTGATGATGCTGCTGATGATGCCCGCGATGGAGGGGCTGCGCCCCGAATGGCGCGAGGCGGCGGCAAGCCTCGGAGCCTCCGGCGGCCAGTTCTGGCGCATGGTGGCGCTGCCGGTTCTCGCGCCCTCCGCGCTCGGCTGTTTCCTGCTGCTCTTCGCCAACGCCTTCGGCACGCTGGCGACGGTCTACGCGCTGACCTCCGCCAACTTCCCGGTGGTGCCGATCGTGCTCTTCCAGCAGATCCGCGGCAACGTGCTCTACAACCCGAACCTCGGCTACGCGCTGGCGCTCGGGATGGTGCTGATCATGGCCCTGTCCAACACGCTCTATTTCCTGCTGCGCAACCGCGCGGAAAGGTGGCGCAAATGACGCGCTTCCCGTTTTTCGCAAGCCTCGTGGCGCTGCTCTGCGCCGCCTTCTTCCTGATCCCGCTGGCCGCCACGATCAACTTCTCGCTGCGCATGAAGCGCGGCGAGATTTCCCTCGAGGCCTATCGCTGGGTGTTCCAGGACGACACCTTCGTCTCGGTGCTTGGCTTTTCCGCGGCCGCCTCGCTCGCCGCGATCCTGCTCGGCGCGCTGCTGGTCGTGCCGACCGCCTATTGGGTGCAGCTGAAACTCCCGGCGATGCGCCCGGTGACGGAATTCCTGTCGCTCATGCCCCTGATCATCCCGCCGGTGGTGCTGGTCTTCGGCTATGTGCGGATCTACGGCACCTCCTCCATCCTGCCGCTGACGATGAGCGATGCAGGGACCAACCTGCTCCTGATCATCGGCTATACCGTGCTGTCGCTGCCCTACATGTACCGCGCGGTGGACAACGGCATGTCGGCCATCGACGTCGCGACGCTCACCGAGGCGGCCGAAAGCCTCGGCGCCTCGCGGCTGCGCACCATCGCCACCGTGATCTTTCCCAACGTGCGCTCGGCGATCATGTCCGGCGCCTTCCTGACCTTTTCCATCTCGCTCGGCGAATTCGTCATCACCTCGCTCCTGAACCGGCCTGCCTTCGGCCCCTATCTCGTGCAGATGGGGCAGGATTACGCTTACCAGCCCGCCGCGCTCGCCATCATGGCCTTCGCCTTCACCTGGGCCTGCATGGCGCTGATGGACCTCTTCGCCACGCGCCGGCCCGGTCAGGGCCTCCTGCCCTTCCTTCGGAGAAAGAACGCATGAGCTTCCTGAAACTTGACGGCATCACCAAGACCTTCGGCACGAACACCGTGGTCAAGGGGTTCGACCTGTCGGTGGGACAGGGCGAATTCGTCTCCTTCCTCGGCCCCTCGGGCTGCGGCAAGACCACGGTGCTGCGGATGATCGCGGGGTTCGAGACGCCCACCTCCGGCCAGATCCGCATCGGCGGCACCGATGTCACCGCCCTGCCCGCCAACCGGCGGCGGATCGGCATGGTATTCCAGGCCTATGCGCTTTTCCCGAACATGACCGCACGCGACAACGTGGCCTTCGGGCTGAAGATCGCGGGCCTGCCGAAGCGCGAGATCGACGCCCGCGTCGAGGAGATGCTGGCGCTGATCAAGCTCGGCCATCTCGGCGACCGCTACCCCTACCAGATGTCGGGCGGCCAGCAGCAGCGCGTGGCCCTCGCCCGTGCCCTGGCGCCGCGTCCGCAACTGCTGCTGCTCGACGAACCGCTCTCCGCGCTGGACGCGAAGATCCGGGTGGCGCTGCGCGACGACATCCGCGCCATCCAGCGCGACCTCGGCATCACCACCGTCTTCGTCACCCACGATCAGGAGGAGGCCCTGTCGATCTCCGACCGTGTGGTGGTGATGTACGAGGGCCGCGCAGACCAGACCGGCACGCCCGCCGAGATCTACAACCGGCCCGAAACCCGTTTCGTCGCCGGTTTCGTCGGCCATCTCAACATGTTCGAGGCCGAGAAGGCGAGCGAGACCCATGTGGCCTTCGCCGGGCACCACCTGCCCACGCCGCGCCCGCTCCCGAGCCTGCAATGCGGCGCGCCCGTGACCGTGGCCCTGCGCCCGGAGGCGCTGGCCCTCACGCGCCGCAGCGCCGCGGATGTGCCGATTTCGGGCCGGGTGCTCGACGTGAGCTTCCTCGGCTCGGTGATCCGCGCGAAGGTCGAGGTGCAGGGCCGGCCCATCTCCTTCGACATGTTCAACCAGGCAGGGGCAAGCATGCCGCCGGTCGGCCAGACGGCGGACCTGTGGTTTTCCGGCTCCGATCTCCTTGTCCTTCCAGAATGAGAGACCACATGCAGCTGACCGCATTTTCCGCCCCCGGCAGGTTCTGGCGCGGCAATCTCCATACCCATTCGACCCTGTCCGACGGCGTCCTCGACCCGGCCGAAGTCTGTCGCCGGTACAAGGCCGAAGGCTATGACTTCATCGCCCTGACCGATCACATGATCGGCCTCTACGGCTATCCCATCGCCGACACGCGGCCCTTTCGCGACGCGCAGTTCACCACGCTCCTCGGCGCCGAGCTGCATTCCGGGGCGATGCAGAACGGCGAGTTGTGGCATATCCTCGCCGTCGGGCTGCCCGGCGATTTCGCCCCCGCCAACGCGCCGGGGTTCCATCCCGTCGCGGATCAGGAGAGCGGGCCGGAGCTTGCGGCCCGTGCGGCAGAGGCCGGCGCCTTCGTCGCCGTTGCTCATCCGCAATGGTCCGGCATGACGCTGGCCGACGCACGCTCGATCACCGCTGCCCATGCGGTCGAGATCTACAACCACGGCTGCGCGACGGGCTGCGACCGGGCGGACGGGTTCCAGATCGCGGACCTGCTCCTTTCCGAGGGACGCGAGCTGTCGCTCGTCGCCACCGACGATGCGCATTTCTCCGAACCGGACCATTTCGGCGGCTGGGTCATGGTGAAGGCGGAAGAGAACGCGCCCGAGACCCTGCTCGACGCGCTGAAGGCGGGCGCGTTCTACGCCTCGACCGGCCCCGCGCTGCACGATGTCCGGGTCGAGGAGGGCACGCTTCATGTCGCCTGTTCCGCCGCCGTCGCGGTCATCGTCCAGGGCCACGGCTGCGCGGCCAGGGCGATCCACGGCGCCTCGATGACCCGTGCGGCCATGCCGCTCGACCGCTTCGCGCACAGCCCGTGGATCCGCGTCACCGTGATCGACCGCGCCGGCAGACGCGCCTGGTCGAACCCCCTGCGCGGCTTCTGACCGGGTCGGCCGATCCGGGGAACGACATCGCGACGGCGGCGGCTCGCTGATCCCTCAGTTGGCCGAGGCGGTCGGGCGGATGGTGATCTCCGTCGTGTCCACGCTGTCCGGCGCCTCGATCACCTGCCGCACGGCGCGGGCGATGTCGGCGGGCTGCAGAGCGATGGCACGATAGGCGTCCATCGCCGCCATCGTCTCCTCATGGGTGATCGTCGCGGCAAGCTCGCTTTCCACGACGCCGGGATTGACGCAGGTGACGCGGACCTTCGCGCTTTCCTGCCGCAACCCGTCCGAGATCGCGCGCACCGCGAACTTGGTCGCGCTGTAGACGGCCGCCGTCGGGACCACCGCCAGGGCCCCGATGGAGCCGATGTTGACGATCTGGCCGCTGCCCTGCGCCTCCATGACGGGAAGCACGGCGCCGATGCCCCAAAGTACGCCCTTGATGTTGACGTCGATCATGCGATCCCATTCGTCCAGCTTGCCGGCGGCCAGCGGCGAAAGCGGCATGATGCCGGCATTGTTGACCAACACGTCGATGCGCCCCCATTCGTCCATCGCAGCCTGCGCGAAACCGGCCATGGACCGGCGATCCGTGACGTCCAGCGCCAGCGCCTTTGCGGTGCCGCCAGCGGCGTGGATTTCCGCGGCGACCGCCTCGACCCGCTCGAGTCGGCGCGCGCCCAGCAGCACCCTTGCGCCGGCGGACCCGAGTTCCCTTGCGATTCCCTCACCGATCCCGCTGGAAGCGCCGGTGATCAGCACGACCTTGTCCATGACATGCTCCTTTTCCTTGTCCACAGCCAATATGGACGCAAGACGCTGTCTTCGGTATCCATCCAGCGATGGACCCTATGGTTAGCAGGATTCGACAATGAAGATCGACCTCAACCTCCTGCCGCTCTTTCTCGCCGTTGCGGAGGAGCCCAATTTCCGCGCCGCCGCCGACCGGCTCGGCGTCACGCGCTCGGCCGTCAGCCAGGGCATCCGGCGGCTCGAGGACAGGCTCGGCACGGCGCTGGTCCTGCGCACGACCCGCTCGGTCCGCCTGACCGAAGCGGGCGCGCGCCTGCATGAGGCATTGCGCGGGCCGCTCTCGGACGTCGGCGGCGCACTCGAACACATCGCCGAGGAGACCGCGCCGAGCGGGCTCTTGCGGATCGCGGCCACCTCCATCGCCGAGCAGTTCCTGTCGGGGCCGCTGATCGCCTCCTTTGCGCAGGCCCATCCGCGCATCACCCTGGACATCACCGTGACCGACGAGGAATTCGACATCGTGGCCGCCGGTTTCGATGCGGGCGTCCGGCTGGGCGAGGTGATCGAGCAGGATATGATCGCAGTTCCGCTGACTGGCGATCAGCGCGAGGCGGTTGTCGCGGCCCCCGCCTATCTGGAGGCGCACGGGGCACCGGCGCATCCCCGCGACCTGATCCATCATCGGTGCATCGGCTGGCGGCCGGCACCGAACATCGCGCCGCATCGCTGGGAATTCGAAGAGAACGGCGTAGCCTTCGACGTGGCCATCGAACCGCAGGTCACCACCAACGATCTGCGACTGATGCTCCGCAGCGCGCTTTGCGGCGGAGGGATCACCTTTGCGATGGAGGAGACGTTCGCCCCCTATGTGAAATCAGGGGAACTCGTCCCCCTGCTTCAGGATTTCCTGCCGCCGTTTCCCGGCTTCTTCCTCTATTTCCCGCAACGCCGGAACCTTGCGCCGAAATTGCGCGCCCTGGTCGACCATGTGCGACAGTGGCGGCGCGAGACGGAAGGCCGGCGCTGATCCTGTCCACCCCGTCAGCTCCGCCAGGGCAATGTGCCGCGCGGCAGGTGCGGGGCAAGCCGGTCGAGCGCCAGCGCGATCCCCAGCACGAGCGCGACGGAGGCAACCGAGACCGCGGCGGCGGCGGTGGAATTGCCCTCGTATTGCAGGGCAAAGACCATGACGCCGATGGTCTCGTTGCCGCTCGACCACAAGAGCGCCGACAGCGTGAGTTCGTTCACCGCCGTCATCACCGCCAGCATCGCCCCCGCCGACAGCGCCGGCAGGACCGCGGGGGCGAGGATCGCCCCCATCCGCCGCAGAGGCCCCGCCCCGAACAGGCGCGCGGCCTCGTCCTGCGCGGGTTCCATCGCCCCGGCGGCCGCCAGAACCGGGCGCAGGACCAGGGGCATGAACCGCGCCAGATAGGCCACCAGCAGGATCGTCCATGTGCCGTAGAGCGAGCCGATCAGCGGCAGCGGACGCAGGAAGGCGAGGATCATCGCCAGTGCGACCACCGTGCCGGGCACCACCCATGGCCCGTCCGCGAGCCAGTCCAGCACCCGGATCACCGGCCGCCGCACCATCACCCGCAGGAAGGCGAAGGGCACCGCCACCAGCGCGCACAGCGCCGCGGCCGCGACCGACAGCGCCAGCGAATTGGCGAAGGCGCGCAGGATTGTCGGATTGGCGAAGGCATCGGAGAAGTTGCGCAGGGTCAGGGTGGACAGCCGAAGCTCCACCCCCAGCGCCGGCGACAGCGCCGTGGCCAGCAGCGCCAGCATCGGCAGGATCGCGATGCCCGCCAGCACGGCCCAGACCGCCGCCTGGATCCAGAGCCGCGCGCGACCGGCCTCGAGAGGCCGCAGGGGCGCACCGCTTCCGGCGGGCACCGCCAGCCGCGCGAGCACCAGCGCCCGCAGCCCCAGCGCGGCCAGCGCGAGCGCCACGAGGATCATCGCCAGCACCGCCACCTGTCCCGCGACCGAGGGGCCGAACCCGTTCAGCCGCTGATAGATCAGCGTCGTCAGCATCGGAAACCGCCCCGGAATGCCCAGAAGCGCCGGGATGCCGAAGTTTCCCACCGCCGCGGCAAAGGCGAGGATCCCGCCCGCCAGCGCCGCGGGCAACGCCAGCGGCAGCAGGATGCGCGCGATGATCCGCGCCCGGCCGGCGCCGGCGACGCGGGCGGCTTCGACGAGGTCGCCGGGCAGGCCGGTCAGCGCCGCGCGCATGGCGATGAAGACCAGCGGCATGTGCTCGATCCCCATCAGCAGCGCGATGCCCCAGCCGGAATAGATCGGATTGGTCGTCCCCGGCGGCGGCGCGAGCCCGAGCGGGCGCAGGACGGGCGAGGTGCTGCCCGTCAGTTCGATCCAGGCGAGCGCCAGCGTCTGCGAGGGGATCAGCAGAGGCGACAGGACGAGGAAGGTCATCGCCACCCGCCCGCGCAGCGCGAAAAGCCCGGTCGCCAGTGCCAGACCGGCCCCCAGCACCAGCGACACGGCGACGGACCCGCCCGAGGCCGCCAGCGTGTTGAACAGCGCCCGCCGGGTGGACCGGGCGCCCAGCACCTCCGCCATCAGTCCAAGGGCGCGGCCGTCCTCGCCGGGGCCGAACGCCTCGAGGAACAGGCGCGCAAGCGGCCAGACCGACAGGCCCGCCACCCAGACGAAAACGAGGGCGACGAGCAGGTGCTCGCCGCCCCGGACCGGCCGCGACAGGGCCGGGTCAGCCGCCATAGATCTCGGCAAAGGCTTCCTTGTTGGCGCGGTCCTCGGACAGCATCGTCGCCAGATCCGCGGGCAGGATCTTCAGGCTGGCGGGATCGGGATAGCCCTCGGGCGGGGCGACGCCTTCGAGGATCGGGAAATACCCCTGCGCGACGGACTGCTCCTGCGCGGTCTGCGACAATTGCCAGTCCACGAAGACCTTGGCTGCCTCGACCGCGTCGCTGTCCTTCATGATCGCGACGGGCTGGGTGATGACCGAGACGCCCTCCTCCGGGAAGACGAAATCGACGGGCGAGCCCTTGGCCTTGGCGTTCAGCGCCATGTATTCGATGATGATGCCATAGGCTTTCTCGCCGCGCGCGACCGCCTCGACCACGGTGCCGTTGCCCTGCCCCGCGACCGCGCCGCCATCGGCCAGCGTCTCGTAATACTCCCAGCCGAACTCGGGCTGCTGCGTCATGGTGCCGACATGGATCACCGCCGCCCCGGAATAGAGCGGGCTCGGCATGATCAGGCTTCCCGCGACCTCGGGGCGCGCCAGATCGGCCCAGGACGCCGGCGCCTGCTCCACCATGTTCGTGTTGTAGATGATGCCGGTGGTGATCAGCTTGGTCCCGAAGAAGGTCATGTCGGGGTCGATCACCGCCTCGGGGATGCCAGCGACCGGCGCATCCTCATAGGCGAGCAGGCGGTCCTCGTTCTTCAGCTGGGTCATCGCCACCGCATCGGCGATCAGCATGACATCGGCGGGGGACTGGCCGGCGGCGAATTCGGCGGCGAGCTTCGCCATCAGCTCGGTCGTGCCCGAGCGGAAGATCTCGACCGTGATCTCGGGATGGTCCCTGTTGAACGCCTCGACCACGCCGGCCATCTGGTCCTGCGGCTGCGACGTATAAACGGTGATCGTCTGCGCATCCTGCGCAGCGGCGGCGCCGGCCACCAGCGAGCCGGCCAGCAGGGGAAGAAGGCGGAGGGTGTTCATCTTGTCCTCGTCGGTTGTCGTTCGCCGGGTTGGTAACGGCGGTTTTCAACGGTCGGGTGACAGTTTCGTGCAGATCCAGTGACAATCGCGGTCCTGCCGCCATTCCACCGCCTCCGCGTTCCCAAGGCGGCGAAACGGCACATCGGTCAGCACCGCATGGAGTTCGCGTGCCGTGCCGGAATGGGCGACGATCAGCACGGGAAAGGGCGCGGTGATCTCCGCGAGCGCGGCGCGGATACGGGCGCGGAAGGCTTCCGGCCCCTCGCCGCCGGGCGGGGTGGCCTCACGGATCAGGACGGCGCGGTCCTGCCCCTCCCAGACGCCCCAGTTGCGTTCGGCCAGGCCCGGCAGCGATCTCATCGGCGCTCCGGTCACGCGCGCCACCGCCAGCGCGGTCTGCCGCGCCCGGACCAGCGGCGAATGCCAGATCGCGCCCAGCGGCCGGTCCGCCAGCAGCCGCGCCGCCGCCTCCGCCTGCGCAAGGCCAGTCCGGTCCAGCGGGTCGTCGGTCGTCCCGCCGATCCGGTTCGCCGCATTCGCCGCCGTCTGCCCGTGGCGCAGGAAGAGAAAGGGATGGGACAGGAGCGGGATCACCACACCACCTCGGGCGTCGTGACGAGCGGACGGCCCAGCGCAGCAGCCAGGCCCGCCGATGCCTCGGGGGCGCAGAAGGCCGGCATCGCCTGGGCCGGACGCACGGCGCCGAACAGATCGCGGAGCCCGCTCAGCGTCGGATGCACGTTCCAGCGGCGGAACAGGGCGCTCCCGGCGGCGACCCAACCGGGGGCCGGGGTGCCCCGCGCCAGATGGCCGGTGAAGACCACGCGCCCGCTGCCCTCCGCAATCATGCGCCGGGCCAGTGCCGCGGCGGTATCGCGTTCCGCATTGGGCCCGGCGGCGACCATGACACCGGAGACGGGCCCGTCGGGCGTCAGCGTCCCGGCCTCGGCCAGAAGCCGCCCCAGCGCCCCGGCACCGCCCGGCACGAGCCAGTCCGGCCGGTCCGCCATCGCCCCGGCCACCGCCCGATGCGCCGCGCAGATCGAGACCCGGTGCCCCGCCGCCCGGAAGGCGAGTGCCATTTCCAGCCCCCGCCCACCCGCCGGGGCGGGCAGCAGCAGCGGCCTCTCCGCGAGTGTCAAAAGATCCGCCACCTGATCGGCCAGCGGCTCGTCCGCCGCGCCATAGGACGCATCGAAGACCATCACCCGCGCCGGCGGCGGCAGGGTGCCGCGGTAGAGCGTGCTTTCCGCCGACACATCGCCGGTATAGACCATCCCGCCGTCACCGCCGATCCGCATCCAGCAGGCCCCCGGCGCATGGCCCGCGGGACCGCAGTCGAAGGGAAGGCCGAATTGGGCGAAAGCCGCGAGCGGGCGCGCCGTCTTCATCGCCGGATCGCGGGACAGGGCGATGGCGGGTTCGGGAGCGAAGAGCGGCGGATCGCCCAGCCGCACCGCGAGAGGCAGCCCCCCGGTATGATCGGCATGGCCATGCGAGAACAGGATGGCATCGACCGGCCCCACCCCGGTCAGGTCCGGCAGGGTGTCCCCGTCCGGTCCCTTCCCGAGGTCCAGCATCAGCCGGCGCCCCGCGATCTCCAGCAGGAAACAGGCCGGCCCCTTGGTGCCCAGCCCCGAAAGCGCCGTGAGCCTCATGCCGTCGCGCCCGCCAGCAGCCGGTCCTGAAACGCCGTCTCGCCCCTCGGTGCCTCGCGCGAAAGAACCCAGCCTCCGCGTAGCGACAGCTCGATCCTCTCGCCCGAGGCGGGGGCGCGCGGCAGCATGACCTCGACCACGCCGCCCTCCTCCACCCCTTCGAGGGAGGCGGTGACCCGATAGCTCCCGCCCTGGAAGCGATGATCCAGGACCCGTGCCCGCAGCCCGCCTCCCGGCGCCGCCGCAAGATCGCCGGCACGCAGGCACAACCAGCCCGGACCGGGCGGCGCATCGCCGGGCGAAACGACGCTCCGCCCCTGCACCGAAAACCGGCACAGCCCGTTCTCCCGTCCGGTCACATGCACCGGCAGCGTCCGGCCATGCCCGACGAAGCGGGCGACCATCGGCGTGGCGGGGCGGCGATAGAGATCGGAGGGGCTGGCCAGTTGTTCCAGGCGTCCCCGGTTCATCACCCCGACCAGCCCGGCGACCGCCATCGCCTCGTCCTGATCGTGGGTGACGAAGACGAAGGTGGTGCGCGAGGCGGCGTGAATGCGGCGGAACTCGGCCAGCATCGTCTCGCGCAGATGGGCGTCGAGATTGGCCAGCGGCTCGTCGAGCAGGATCAGGCCCGGCCGCACCGCGAGGCTGCGGGCCAGCGCCACCCTCTGCCGCTGCCCGCCCGACAGCTCATGTGGGCGCCGGTCCTGCATTCCGGTGAGGCCGACCATTTCCAGCGCCTCGCCGATGCGCGCCTGTTCCTCGGCGCGCGACATCCTTTTCGCCCTCAGGCCGAAGCGGATATTGCCCGCGATGGTCATATGCGGCCAGAGCGCATAGGACTGGAAGACCATCCCGAGCCCCCGCGCCTCGGGCGGGACGAACCGCCCGCGGCCGGCGACCACACGCTCGCCAAGGGCGATCCATCCCGCGTCGGGCCGCTCCAGCCCCGCGATCAGCCGCAACAAGGTGGTCTTGCCGCACCCCGAGGGTCCCAGCAACGCCAGAAACGTGCCCGAGGGCACGGCCAGGGACATCCTGTCGACCGCCGGCGTTGCACCGAAGGCCCGTGACACCCCCTCCATCTCGATCGCTGCCATGTCAGCCCCCTTTCCCGCCCGTGCATTACGACGTGGCCGCGAAGGTTTTGTGACAGTCCCCCGGATTGAGCCGGGGAAAGACCCGCAGCAGGGGCGGACGCCGCCGAGACTGTGAGGGGTCTCGACCCTCCGGGCGGGGTCCGGGCCATGTGCGGGCGTCGGCCATCGAACCAGCCTCACGCGCATGCCACGCGATTGCGCCCGTGCGCATGGCCTCCTGATGCCGGGGCATATACCCCCCTCTACCGCGCAGGGGCGGGCGCGGTCTGCGGCCTGCGAGGACAGGAGGAGCAGGGTTTGACCCGCGCGTCCCCCGTGCGGCTAAGCTCCGCGGGATCGGAACCGCTTGTGGAACAAGCCTCTGAGTCGATGGAGAGAGCATGGATAAAGGCAACGGAGCAGCTCAGAAGGACCGCCAATTCATTGCCGCTCTGGCGAAGGAGCTGGTGGTTCTTCAGTGCTTCACACCGGAGCAATCCGAGTTGGGGTCGAGTGAACCCGGTTTATTCATCCAAATCGATGGGGGCAGGTTGCGTGCGCCTGAAAGCGCCGTAGAATCAAGTTGCTACACCAAAATCCGCCAGCAGCTTCGGACGCACGCATGGGTGAAACGCTACGGCCGGTCACGGCCGGATTCAACCGCTCTCTTTCGATCGAAACTCGCGCCGAGCGCCTGACGGGCGATCCTGGCGCAGTACTGCTGCGAGAAGCTCTCGACGCGACCGGGATTATCGGCTGGATGGCGGCGCGGATGAAGGACAGCCGCCGCCAAGCCGATGTCGTGCATGACCTGCCGTCGCTCTTGCGGACCATGGTGCTCCTGGTTGCTCAGGGTTGGCAGGACCACGACGATGCGGATGCCCTGCGGCATGATCCAGCGATGCGTGTGGCGGCCGCCTCGTCGGCCGGGCTGACGCCGCTGACTGGGCACCCTGGGCTGGCCTCTCAGCCCACGCTTTCGCGTTGCACAGCGATGCTGGCGGAGCCAGGCAACCTGAAGGTTCTGCGGGAGGCTGCCCTCGAACTCGCCGGTCGGAACCTGCGCGCCGAGAATGGCGGGCAGCGGCGCACTCGCATGACGCTGGACGTCGACAGTCTGCCCATCGAGGTGCATGGCCATCAACCGAAGGCCGAGTGGAACGGGCACTACCGGACCCGGGTCTATCACCCGCTGGTCACCTCCATCGCCGAGACCGGCGACATGCTCGACGCGCGTTTACGCCCCGGCAATGTCGGCACTGCCGACGGTGCGCTGGACGTCATTCTCGACGTCGTCGATCGGGCCGAGGCCAGCCTGTGCAAGATCACGACCGTGCGCATCGATGCAGGCTTCCCCTCTGGCGCGCTCCTGTCGGGCCTGGAGGGGCGCGGCATCCACCACGTCGCCCGCCTGCGGGCGAACGCAGCCCTCGACAGGCTCGCGGCGCCGCACATGAAGCGACCGCCGGGACGACGGCCGACGGAACCGCGGCTTTGGACGCATGAGCTGGAATACCAGGCGCAGGGCTGGGACGAGCCCCGCCGTGTGGTGCTGGTGGTCAAGGAGCGCGAGGGCGATCTGCTGCTCGACCGCTTCTTCCTCGTCACCTCGATCTCGCGCTTCCAGATGAAGGGGCAGGCCCTGCTGGACCATTATCGCCAGCGCGGCAAAGCAGAAGGCCACATGGGCGAGCTGATGGACGTGCTGTCTCCAGCGCTGTCCTCCACCAATCGCGCCAAGACCCATCTGCGCGGCAAGAAGCCGAAATCGGTCACGCCCCCCATCGATGCCTTCGCCTGCAACGAAGTCCGGTTGCTCGTCGCCATGCTCGCCTACCAGATCATGCACGTGGCGCGCCGGGCCATGGCGCGCGCCACGAAAGCCCCTTGGAGCCTGCGCCGCCTGCGGGAACGCGTGCTGCGCGCCGGCGCTCGTCTCATCATCTCAGCCCGGCGCATGACCTTGATACTTGCCGCAACGGCCGCGCCCTACTGGGCCGCCATCTGGCCGCAGATCCAGATGCTACGCGGGGCCGACCCATAATCGCGAGCAAGTTGCAGATGCCGCCGACAGAATGAACGCCCAGGGGCGGCCAGAAGTCGTGGCCGATCCAAAGGGCGAAATCATCCAAAGGATGTCGTCTCGTCCACTCTCTCAACCAAACCGGGATGCGTAGCTCTCATCGGCAACATGCTGGTGCCCAGAAGCCGGCAAGAACGGCTTCAACCCGCCTCCAGCGCGCCGCCGAGCCGGCTCGGCGAATAATGCGGGGTGAAATCGCCCAGCTCACCAAGATCGGGAGGTCGACGATATACTTCGCGGAATCTGCGACGGAATAGGACTTCAGGAAGGTGAAGGGGATGATGGCGCAGTCGATCTGTCCACGCGCCATGGCCTCGGCAATTTCCGGCGCCGTCACGACCACGCGCGTCGCGCCGAGCCTTTCGAGGAGCAGCGCCTGGGTGCCCGAGGCGACGCGGGCGCGCTTGTCCTGCCAGTCCGCGGCAGTCGGAACCGGCGCCCTGCACATGGCGTAATAGGACGAGGTCGCAAAGGGTGCGAGGGAGACCGCATTCATGGCCTCCAAGGCGACGACCAACCCCACCACCGGCAGAATCCATCGCGTCGGCCACGTCGTCAGAATACCGGTCGTCGTCTCCACGAATTCGGAATGCCGTGTGACATGCATGGCCACGAGCGCCGAAACCCATGCGAAAAAGGCTGCAACCCCATGCCTCGCCGACTTAAAAAGCGGGAATTTTCGTGCGGACCCTGATACAGGGGATATGAGAACGGGTGGTTTTTAGCCAGAGCCCGAGGCGCTCTGTCACACCCTGCGCTTCGGTCAACTCGCCAGGTTGCCCACAAGCTCGGCGACGAAATCCCAGTCCGAGGTGGTGACGAACAGATCCGCCACTCCTTGAAGGGCTCGAAGCTCCGGCGCAGGCGGGACAATAACGTCTATGTTTGCCTCGATCACCACCAGCGACAACATCGACGCCGTGCGCAGCACGGGTAAAGCCGAAACCACTGGCTCACCGTTAACATGCACAACGATCACGGCGTTCGGCACCTGTCCTGCCACCGGTAGATCGAGCCGCACGCCTTCCGTCGCTACCCGGTCGCAAAGCAGATTGGGCGGACCCTCATAGAGGATGTCCGCTACCAGTCTCTGCGCCCCGGCGCTTGCACCGAAAAGCTTGATATTGCGGGGAACCGAATTGCGGTAGCCATGAATACGCGTGCCGATGGCCATTTATGCTGTCCTTTCGCATGTATCTGTGGATAGGGCTCAGTCCATGAAACGTCCACCGGACATGTTCAGGGTCTCGCCGGTGATGTAACCGGCATCTGGCGCCAGCAGGAACAACACCGCATGCGCCGCCTCGACAGAGCGACCGAAGCGTCCGACAGGCACCTCGCGCAGCAGCCGGCTCCGCTTCTCCTCACTCATGCGCGCAGTCTGCGGCTCGAACAGCGCGGTCGCTATACCATTCGCGGTCACGCCGCTGCCAGCGATCTCGGCCGCAAGCACGCGCATGAAGGCAAGAAGCCCGGCCTTTGCGGCGGCATGGGGGGCGACGTGATGGTGAAGGCCGGTCTTGGCCGACATCGAGGCAAAGACCACGATCCGGCCGAAGCCGCGCGCGGCCATCCGCCGCGCCGCCTCCTGCATGACGAGCGCGGGACCGACCATCTCGGCCTCGGCAATTGCACGCATTTCCGCCGCGGTCATTTCCAGCACCGGTTTGTTGCTCACCGGCGGCGCGGCAAGTATCAGGGTATCAATCGGTCCTTCCGCCTCCTCGATCCCGTCCAACCAGGCGTCGGGCTCGGACCCGTCCAGGTCGCGGCGCAGCACGGCAGCCCCCGCAGCCTCGACCGTATCGGCGACGGCGGGACCAACGCCGTGCGATGCATCGATCACCAGAACCCGGCGACCATCGAGAGAAAAAATGGGGCTCATGCGGCGTCCTTTGGATAGCGGAGGAGGTTGCGGGTCGGATCGGCAAGGAAGGCGACATCCGCTGGACGGCCGCCAAGGATCAGCCCGCGCAACACCCGAATGTCGCGTGCCGCGTTGAAGCCGATCGCGCCGACGACACGGTCGCCAAGCATCTGCATTGCGAGAAAGCTGCGGTCGCCCGGCATGCCGCGCCAGATCAGTCGGTCATGGGCGGCTGGCAGGCCAGCCATTTGCACCATCCAGTCGTACTGCTCGGTCCAGAACGCGGGCAGTTCGGCATAGGGCTCCTGCCCTCCCGCCAGCGCCCGCGCGACAGCGATCCCCTGATTTTGGGCATTGGCCCAGCTTTCGAGTCGGATCGTGCGGCCCAGAAGCGGGTTCGGATGACGCGAGATGTCGCCGACGGCGAAGATGTCGGGGTCGGAGGCGCGGCCGAATTCGTCGGTCATCACGCCATCGTCACAGACGAGGCCGGCGGCCTCGGCGAGTTCCGTCCGCGGCCTGCTGCCGATGCCCATGAGCACCAGATCAGCCGGAATGTCGCCCGCCGTGCTGCGCACCGCTTCGGGGGTGATCATGGTGACACCGACGTTAAAGGCAAACCGCACCCCCTCGGCCCGATGTCGCGCCACAAGAACCTCGGCGACCTCGGCCGGCAGCACCCGGCCAAGCGCGCGCGCAGCAGTGTCGAGCACGGTCACCTCAGCCCCTGCCCGGACTGCCATGGCGGCGAATTCGAGTCCGACGAAGCCAGCACCCAGGCAGACCACCCGCAGGCCCGGCCGCAGCCGCGCCCGCAAGTCAAGCGCATCCTCCGCATCTCCCAGCACCCGGACATGCGGCAGTTCCGCCCCAGGCACTTGAAGCCGCCGGGGAGCTGAGCCAGTAGCCAGCACCAGTTTGTCATAGGCAATCGGCCCGCCCTGCGAGAGATGCACGCAACGTGCCCCCCGGTCGATATGCAGCGCCCGAGTGCCGAGGCGGAGATCGACTCCGGCCCCGGCCTGGAATTCCGCAGGGCGGATCAGCGCCGTCGACACGTCCGCCCCTGCCAGCACCGCCTTCGACAACGGCGGGCGTTCATAGGGCGGCAGCGCTTCGGCACCGATCAGCGTGATCTGCACCTCCGGTGCAGCCTCTCGCAGCGTCAGTGCGACCCAGGCCCCCGCTTGTCCAGCGCCGAGAATGACGACCCGCATCAGACCGCCACGAACGGTTCGCCGATTTTCATCTGCGAGGCCGCAAAGGCCGTCTCCTTGAACTCGGGCGAGTTTTCGGGAAGGATGAAGCTTGCGGATCGAACCTCCTGTGCCGCCGCGTCGAGCCCCGGCGGCACCTTCCCCGCCTCCAGCGCCTTCGCCGCCTTGCGCAGCCGCATCCGCGCCATGATGATCGCATTGTCAGTCGAGACGAGATTCTCCTTCGTGCGGTCGGCGATGAAGCCCATGCTCTCCTGTAGTGAAGAATCCTGAATAGAGATCCCCTTGATACCGGAATAGTGAATTTTCCTGCGCTGCGCCTCGCGGTCCATGAGGTAGTCATTGTCCTTGTTGGCAAGCGGGCGGAAAGTGCCTGGGATCAGCTCGCAATGAACGCCGCCGCCCGCCTTCATTGTGGCGAGCTCGGCCTCGGTCAAGTCGCGGGTCGGATGGAAGGTCATTGTCCAGGCCATGCAGTTGTTGTCGTCCATCGGCACCCAGGCATGGCCGTTGAGAGCATTGCCCTTGTAAGGCGGAATCAATGTATACCACGGCAGCATCCATTGCGTGATGCGCCAGTAATGATAGCCTGGATCGGCTTGGCGACGTGCGCCGATCAGAAGCCCGCCGCCGGATTCATGGATGTCAAAGGTGGTGCTGGTCGAACGGGCATATTTGGCGCCGTCGGTGCCCTTGTGCAGCGGGTCACGGTTCAGGTCACCGCTGTGAAGGAAGGAGACGTGGCTCGAATCGATGCCGCCCTCCATCGCCTGGAGGTAATTGCTCTCCTGCCAGCGCTTGGAGAGATAGCGCTGCTCCGGGCGGACGTGGACCCATTCAAAGGTAGGCGGTGCTGGCTTATGCTCAGACGGCCCCATATAAGTCCAGATGACGCCGCCTGTTTCCACGCAGGGATAGGCCTTCAAACGGATCTTCTGGCAAAAGCCCGAGGAGACCGGCTCCGACGGCACCTCCACGCACTGGCCGGTGACGTCGTATTTCCAGCCGTGATAAGGACAGCGCAGCCCACCCTCCTCATTACGGCCGAACCAGAGCGACACGCCGCGGTGGGCACAGAATTCATCCATCAGCCCGATCTTGCCGTCGGTGTCGCGGAATGCGATCAGCCGCTCGGACAGCAACTGGACACGCACCGGGGGGCAGTCCGGCGCCGGCAGTTCCTCGGACAACAGAGCCGGAATCCAGTAGCGGCGGAACAGATTACCCATCGGCGTTCCCGGCCCCGTACGGCAGAGGTATTCGTTCTGTTCTTCGGAAATCATGGCAGGTTCCTCTCGCGGCTTTGCTAGGTCATGAGGAAGATTGACCTCCGACAAATATTCAGTCCAATATAAATATTGCATCAGTTAATTCGGTGAGGTGAATGATGGAACTGCGCCAACTCCGCTACTTTGTAGCCGTCGCCGAGGAGTTGCACTTTACCCGCGCGGCCGAGCGGCTGCATATCGGTCAGCCGCCGCTATCGCTTGCGATCCAGGGTATTGAGCGTGAGTTGGGGGTGGTTCTGTTCAAGCGCACCAAGCGCAAGGTCGAGTTGACCGCGGCGGGTGAGCAATTCCTCCAGGAAGCACAACTCGCCATCGCACAGTTCAACCGCGCGGTTGAAACCGCGCGGCGCGCTGCCCGCGGAGAGACCGGAACGGTGCGGCTCAACTACGTCACCTCGCTGCCGCTGATCGATGTGTTCACCCGTGCGATCCGCCGCTTTCGCATCGAGAATCCCGAGGTGCATCTCGAACTTGGCATCCGCACCACACAGCAGATCGTCGACGCGGTGCTGTTGAAATCCATCGACGTCGGCTTCATCCGGCCCGCGCTGCATACGATCCTGCCGCGCTGCATTGAGGTCCACGAACTGTTCACCGACCGACTGATGCTTGTGCTGCCGGTGGATCATCCGCTGGCGGCACATGAGGGGCCGGTACCGATCGGACGTCTGCACAACGAGCCCTTCGTGCTACGCCCGCGCGGCACCGGGGCTGGTTTCTATGAACAAGTCTTCGCGCTCTGCGCCGAGGCGGGTTTCGTGCCCGAGATCGTGCAGGAGGCAGAAGAGGCCGCAACGATCTTGGGGTTGACGGCGGCTGGTGTGGGGCTGACGATCGCACCGAAGGCCCTTGGCGCGATCAGGATCAGCGACATCGTGTGGAAGGAACTGGAAACTGCATCGGACCTGACGAGCCGGGTCATCATGATCTCCAACAGCGAAGCGGAGAACGGCCTGCGTGATCGTTTTGTCGAGGAGATGATGCGCTGAACGGCGCCCGCACAAGGCACGGGCGCCAATGCTTCAGACGGGGTTGAGAGGGTCGATATGAATCGCACCGTCGATCACCACAGGTGCCCAGGCCGACACCGGATGCTCGCAGGGCGCCGCCGTAGCCACGCCGGTGCGGATATCGAAGCGGCCCTGATGAAACGGACACTCGACCTCGCAGCCCTCGACGAACCCGT
Organism: Celeribacter indicus; assembly: GCF_000819565.1. Lineage (NCBI taxonomy): Bacteria > Pseudomonadati > Pseudomonadota > Alphaproteobacteria > Rhodobacterales > Roseobacteraceae > Celeribacter > Celeribacter indicus. The sequence continues at coordinate 1,046,108 of NZ_CP004393.1, read as the reverse complement.
CCGACAGATAGCCAGGCCCATGCGAGCACAGGTCTGCCAGTACGTAAAAGGCATCGCCGAGCCGGAAAACTGCGTAGCTCATGTCCCCGACCTCGACGCGCAGGGGCAGATCCTCCTGGACATCGTCGGCCGCGCAAAGGCGCAGCAGCGTCTCGCCCTTCACCGCCACGCCGATCATTCCGCCGCCACGCCGACGCGCGCGGCCTCCGCATCGAACGCCAGCAGATCAGTGAGCTCGCGCACGGATTTCAGGCTGTCGATCCGCGCCAGTGTTTCGATAATCCGCTCGGTCAGCGCCGGGCCCGCGAAGGGAACGGCGTTGACGCGGATCTTTTCGGCAATCTCCGCGTCGGTGAAGGGCGCCTCGGGGTGTCCGGGGAAGGGCTGCGCAGAACCATGTATCACAGTCTCGTCCTCGAGTTCGATCTCGACGCGCGACAGATAACCCGCCTTCGCACGCGAGATCTTCGGATCCGACAGACGACCGAGGGCAGGTTCCTTCTCGACCTTCACTGCCGCGACAAAAGCCTGTCGCACCGGATCGAGCACGCGGGCCGGATCGAAGCTCTCGGTCCGGATATAACCATCGAGGATGGCGGCACCGACGACGTAGGGCATCGAATGATCGGCCGTCTCGCGCGAGATCGGGTGCCATGGGTCCTGCCGCATCTCGACGAATTGCTGATACACCCCTTCGCAGCAATAAACCCGGACCTGCTTGATCCGCGAAAGGTCAGGCACCTGTGCCCGAGCCTCGAGCGCGGCGCGGATCGCCGATTGCGCCATCGAGCCGACCGGCCAATATTTCATATAGGTTCCAGCCACGCGCGAGGGCCGCTTCGCCGGGTCGAGCCGCGCGGCGAGGATCGGCAGCGGATCCCAATTGATGCCGAGCTTTGCGACGAAGCCCTGCCGGCCGGTGAACGGGCGCACCGCGCCCTCTGCCCCAGCCTGCGCCATCAGACAGGCGACCAGCGCGTTGCGCGAGGCATCGCCGGCATTAAACCGCTTCCACATAGTCAGGTCGCCACGTTCGTTCAGTTCGCAGCTCTCGACCTCATCGGCGGCGAGGTGATTGCCGACCATGATGCCGAGCGCCTCGCGCGTCTGCTTCTCGTCGAGCTTCAGTAGCCGGGCGATCGCGGCGCAGCTCCCGAACTGGCTGAGCGTGGTGTAGTCCCAGCCGCCCGGTGCGGTGGAGAAGGCATCCATCGCGGCGCCGACGAGCTCGTAGCCGATGACGATTGCTTCGAGCAGTTCGGTGCCGTTCGCGTCCACCCATTCGGCCGCCGCCACCGCGCCGGTGATCAGATCGCTGCCATGGCCGGAGTTCTTTTCCCCGACGAAGAAGTCATTGTAGTCGTAGCAGCGCAGCAGCACGCCGTTAACTATCGCGGCGCGGTCGGGCGCGGCGCGCATCCGGGTGCCCCAAATCACGCAACCACTCTCAGCCGAAAAGGGCGCAACGAACCGGCGCCCAACGGCGACGGCGGGATAGGCGAATGCGCCCAGCGCCACGCCGATCGAATCCGACAGCGCACGCCGGGCTGCCGCCTTCAGCTTGTCGTCGAGCCGGGCATCCGCCCTGACAATGTAATGCGCCATCAGCTGAGCGATATCGTCGGTATAGGTATCGACCGCGTTGGGTAAGGCCATCTGGCAAGTCTCCTTGTGCTTGATCTGCCGTTGCCGCCCGGACTCAGCGGAGGCACACCGCCTCTGCCTCGGGATCGGACAGAGAGTTCTCGAGAAGGTTAGCCAAAGGAAATCATCTTGGTCCAATATGAATGCATGGGATATATATTTGCATCGCAGCATTACTCTTCTGCTCCACCCTGCATCCGCGGAGCACAGAACGGCAGCAGCACAGTGAGCAGAAGGAACCGGGCGACCTGGAGCAGCACGACGAAACCGGCGTCGAGGTGGAGCGCAAGGGCGAGTATCGACATTGCGTCGATGCCACCCGGCGCGAAAGCAAGAAAGGCAAGCATCGGCGGCACCGAAAGCACCGCAGCGGCCCCCCAGGCGACGCCTAACGCGACGACGATCCCGCTGCCGGTCGAGGCGAGGGCAGGCAGGATCAGGCGGAGCAGAACATCCGGGCTGGTGCGGCCGAATCGGGTACCAATATGGGCGCCGATGACGACATAGGCCGGGATCAGCAGTGGCTGTGGCACATGCGCGGCGTTGAGCCCGGAACCGTGCAACAGGAGGCTGGCGAAAAACGGGCCGATAAGCAGGGCGGCGGGCAGCCGCAGCCTGTGGGCGAGGAACTGGCCTATCGCGCAGGTCGCCAGCAGAAGAAAGAGCGGCAGGTCGAACGGCACTTCCGCCACAGGCACCGGAACGGGCGCGCCGACCGACCCGATGATCAGCGGCACCACCGTAACCAGCACGATCAGCCGCAGCGTCTGCACCATCGCCACCACTGGCACATTTACGCCAGGCACCGCCTCGGCCAGCGCGACGGATTGCACCAGCGCACCGGGCACGGCGGAAAAAAAGGCCGTCTCCGCCCCCCAACCACACAGCCGCAGCACGACATAGCCCGCTGCCGTGGTCGCGAGAATCGCGAGGAGTATGGCGGTGGCAGAAACGGCGGGATGCCCGAAGTCCAGGAGTAGGTCGGGACGGACCGCCGAGCCCATGCCGGCGCCGAGTACGACATAGGCCGGCATCACCAGCGCCGGAGGCACCGCCAGCGGCACCTGCCGGATCGCCGCGACGGCGACAAACAAGGCTGCTCCGCAGAGCCAACCTGCGGATACGCCCGCCGCTGTGGCGAGCGCACCGCCGCAGCCGGCGAGCAGTAGCGCCAGAGCGGTGCGGGCGACAGTTTTTTGGGGGAAAGTCATGCGGAGCTCCGGTTCTGGGCTCCGGTCGGTTGCAGGCGCGGGCCCGGTGGCCGCCGAGGCAGCAGGGGGTCTGGGTGTGGTCGGCGGGAGGTCAACTCCGCGAGATCCGGGCGCGTGCCCAGTCTCCAATCAGGCTGACGGCGAGAGTAGAGAGGAAGATCGCCGCAGCGGGCATCGCGGCGATCCACCAGGCAGTCGTGAGGTAATTGCGCCCGAGCCCGACCATCGAGCCGAGCGAGGACATCGGCGGCTGAATCCCAAGGCCGAGAAAGGAGAGCGAGGTCTCCAGCAGAATCACCTCGGGAAAGTTGATCGTTGCGGTAACGAGCAGGGAGGAGGCGATGTTGGGAAGGACGTGGCGCAGGTAGATCCGCGGCCAGGAAAATCCAAGCGTGGACATCGCCAGCACATAGCCGCGCCCGCGCGCAACCAGTGTCATCGCCCGCGACAGCCGCGCGAAGCGTTCCCAGCCGAAGAGGCTCAGGATGAACAGAAACAGCATGAGATGGTTGCCGAAGAAGGCGGTGAGGGTGAGAGAGACAATAACGAAGGGCACCGAGGCCTGTGCGTCGACCGCGCCAACCACGGCCTGATCAACCCAGCCGCCGAAATGTGCGGCGAGGATGCCGAGCAGCGTGCCGAGGACGGCGGAGAGGATGGTGGCGAAGAAGGCGAGCAGCAGACTGGTGCGCATCGCCGCAATCAGCCGGGCGAGGATGTCGCGACCGAGATCGTCGGTGCCGAGCGGATGGACCGGCACGCCGCCGAGGCCAACGGGCGGATTGAGACGCGCGAGCAGGTCGAGCTTGTCAGGCGCGGGGATCGGCAGAAACGGCGCAAGCACGATCGTCAGCACCGCCGCCAGCAGCCACAGCATCGACAGAGCGACGCCGGGCGGGACACTACCCACGTGGAGGCGCCTGGGGATCGGCATATCGGTCATGTGGCGCTCCTCACGGTGCTGCGCGGGTCGAGCCAGGCATAGGCGACATCGACCAGCAGATTGGTGGTGATCATGATAAAGGCGATGAGCATGATCGTGGCCTGCAATACGGCGAGATCGCGCTGCGAGACGCTGTCGATCACCAGGCGGCCGATGCCGGGCCAGGCGAAGACGGTCTCGACCACCGCACCTGCCGAGATCATTGCGCCGACGAGCAAGGGCAGCATCGTGACGAGCGGGATCATGCAGTTGGGCAGGATGTGGCGGAAGAACACCTGCCCCGGCGGCAGACCGCGCGCGGTGGCCGAGGTCACGCAGGGCAGCTTAATCGCATCAAGCACGGCAGAGCGTACGAAGCGGGTGAATATCGACGCCTTTGCCAGCCCGACAGTGAGCGCCGGCAGGATGAGGTGCTGTGCACTGCCGGTACCGCCCGAAGGCAGCAGGCGGAACATCACCGAGAACACAAGGATCAGACCGATGCCGAGGACAAAGTTCGGCAAAGCGAAGCCAACGGTCGAGCCGGTCATGATCACGGTGTCGAGCCGCCCGCCCGGGTTCATCGCTGCGAGCGTACCGAGAGGCACGCCGATGCCCACCATAAGCACCGTGGCGATCGCCACGAGCTGGAGCGTCGCCGGCAGGCGCTCCAGCACCACCGTCACCGCCGGCTTGCCGCTGATCTGAGAGGTGCCGAGATCGCCCTGTACCACGCGGAGGAAATAGGTGGCATATTGGTCAAAGATAGAACCTGAATAGCCCCACTGTCGGCGATAGCTCTCAAGCATCTCGGACGACATGTCGTCGGGATTGACTACGGCGAGTACCGGATCCCCGGTCAGCCTGAGGCAGACGAAGACAAGCGTGACGATCAGCCAGAGCGAGATCACCGCGCGCAACAGACGTATGGAAAGGTTCATCGGAATCTCCTTCTCCTGTGCCTCGAGTTCATGCCGGGGCCCGCTCCTCGGTCACAGAGCCGGCGACGAGATTCCGGCCAGGGATCGCATCGATCAGCCGTTGGGTGTAAGGGTCGCGCGCGCCATCGGCGAAATCAGCCAGCGGCACGTCCTCGACGACGCGACCGTCGCGCATCACCACTACCCGGTCGGCAAGTTCGAGCACGATCCGCAGGTCATGGGTAATAAGCAGGATGGCGATGCCGAGTTCGTCACGCAGGCGACGGAAGCAGGCGACGATCTGTTTCTGGATCTGAACATCCACCGCCGAGAGCGGTTCGTCGGCGAGCAGCAGATCCGGTTCCAGCAGCAGCGCCCGAGCGATCACGGCGCGCTGCGCCTCACCGCCGGACAGAAAGCCGGGGCGCCGGTGGAGCAGCGCCCGACCGAGGCCGACGCTGTCGCAGATCTCCCCGATCCGAGCCTCGCGACGGGCAGCGTCACGCCAGCCGTGGACCCGCAGCACCTCGTGGAACTGTGCGTCGAGCGTCATCAGCGCGTCGAGCGAATCGCGCGGGTGCTGGAACACCATCTGCGGCCGCAACGGTCGGCCATCGTTGCGCGGCAGTTCGATCCGGCCGCTGTCGGGCTGCACAAGGCCCATGGCCATCTTCGCCGCCGTGGTCTTGCCCGAGCCGCTCTCGCCCACCAGCGCAACGATCTCGCCCGCGCCAACTTCGAAGGACACCTTTTCAGCCGCGACCACCCGCTCGCCCCCCGCGCGGCCTTGCGGCGCATAAGATTTGTTGACACTTTCGAAACGCAGCACCGGCACGGGGCGCATCGCGGGCGGCAGCGGCGCGGTGTTCCATTCCACCCGCGCAGCGGCAAAGAGCTTTCGCGCATATTCGGCCTTCGGCGCCGCCACGACATCGCGCGTCGGTCCGGCCTCCACGAGCCGCCCTCCTTGCATTACAGCGAGGCCGGTTGCGCGGTCGGCCACGATGCCCAGGTCATGCGTCACCATCAGCACTGTAAGTCCCTTTGCGGCACGCAACTCGTCGATCAGATCAAGGATCTCCGCCTGTACCGACATGTCGAGCGCGGTCGTCGGCTCGTCGGCAACCAGCAGCGCCGGGTCGCCCATCAGCGCGAAGGCGATCATCACCCGCTGATTGAGCCCGCCCGAAAGTTGGTGAGGATAGACCGAGAGGCGCTCGCCGGGCTTGGCCACCCGCACTGCACGCAACGCCTCGACCGCGCGATCCTCAAGCTCGGATTTCGGCGCATCGGGATGATGCAGGCGCAGCGTTTCGACCATCTGCGCCCCGATCCGGCGCACCGGGTTGAGCGCGGCCAGCGGATCCTGAAAGATCATGCCGACAGAACGCTGCCGGAACTGTCGCAGGTGGCCCGGCGACAGCGTCCAGACATCGGAGCCGTCGACGATGATCCTCCCCGAGATCTTCGGCCGGAACGGCAGGATCCGCATCATTGCATGGCAGGTTACGCTCTTGCCCGAGCCGCTTTCGCCAACCAGCGCGAAATATTCGCCCTGACGGATGGTGAAGGAGACATCCTCGATAATTTGCCGCCCGCCCTCGATCGCCACGCCCAGATTCTCAACGATGCAGACCCGGCGAGGATTGTCGTTGCGGCCCGTCCGGGGCCCGTTTCCCAAACCGCCCTCCATCACGCCACGACGCCACGGAAGTCCATGTAGACATTGGGAATTGGCGTCCAGCCGAGCGCCTTCCGCTTGCCGTAGAACAGGCCCATGTTGTGCAGGATGACTGCCGGCGGGTCGGCGTCGAAGATGTCGAGCATCTTGCGCAGCGCGGTCTGCCGGGTGGGGAGGTCCATGCTCGATTCGAAGATATGACCCGCCTCATAGAACGCCTCGTTGGACCAAACCTCGCGCTCGCTTTCGTTATAGGAGCGCCAGATACCGAACAGCGGCTCGTTCACCAGAACCGGATCGACGCCGTTGCGCATTCCGGTACCGGGGAACTCGAGCATCTGGGCAAAGTTCTCCTTGATCTGAAGGTCGATCTTCAGGCCCACCGCTTCCCACATCGAGACGAGGATCTGCGCCGTCGCGAGTTCGGGGCCGTACGCGTTGGTGCGAATACGGTAGGGGATCGGCGTGCCGTCGTAGCCGGCTTCCCGAAGCAGTGACTTCGCCTGTTCCGGATCATAGACATAGGCTGGATGATCAGCGAAGTAGAGCTCGCCGTAGGACTTCAGCTGATGACCGTTGGGCACGTCGACCAGCCCCTGCCAGAGCGCGTCGACGATTGCCTGCCGGTCGATCGCGAGACCGAGCGCGCGGCGCACGCGGGCGTCCTTCAGCGTTTCGTTGCGGGTGTCGAACTTGACCACCCGGATCGAGGAAATGGGTCCGCCGGTGATAGAGAGGTCATCCGAACCGGCAACAGCAGAGAACTGGTCGGGCGGAACATCGGCGATCACGTCAAACTCGCCCGCCTGCAGCCCGGCGATACGCGACGACAATTCGGGCACGGAGCGGAACACAAGCCCCGCCGCACCCGGCGCCCCGTCCCAGTATTCCGCGTGGGTGACCAACGTCACCGCCTCAGGCGAGAGCGCCTTGAACCGAAACGGGCCGGTACCGATCGGGGCCTGTGCGAAGCCATCCCATCCCGCTGCCTCGAACGCCGCCTTGGGAATGATCTGCGACCCCCAGGTGCTGAGCCGCTTCTCCAGCGCCGGATCGGGCACCGAGGACGTTACCCGTACCGTCTGGTCGTCGATCTTCGCCGCGCCGGAAATGGTCGAAAGGAATTGCTGGGCGGTACCGAAGCCGGGTGAATCCGGATCGGCGAGACGCACCTCCGAGAGCGAGAATATCACATCTTCGGCGGTCATTGTATTGCCGTCGTGGAATTTGACGCCCTGCCGCAGGACGAGGTCGATTGTCTGCGCATCGACCCGCGTCCAGTTCTCGGCGAGACCTGGGCGCAGCGCGCCATCAGCGGCATAATCCACCCGCAGCAGCGTATCGTACATGTTGGCCATCACCCGGTAGCCCGGATTGGTCTGGTAGCGCAGCGGGTCGAGCTGGTTCGGTACGGATTCGAGCGCGACAGTGAGCGTGGCATCGGCGCCGGCGAGGACACGTTCGGGTCGAGCGAGGATCGCGGCCCCGGCGAGCGTTCCGGCGGTCTGGAGGAATCGTCTGCGGTTGAGTGTCATCGTATTTCCCTGTTGTTTATGTTTCCGGGCCTCCCCTCCCCCTCAAGGCCAGTCCGTCACGTCGGGGCCGCCCTCCCGCGCGGCAGGTGTCCGCTCATCGCCGCACCGATATCGCGCGGCAGCCGCAGGAACATGAGCGCAGCCACGGCCGGCAGCGCCGCCAGTATCCCGAAAGTAAGGTTGATGTCGGTCGCCGACGGCTCCCCTCCCCCCGCGATCAGCACAAGCACCACGGCGGCGAGCGCGACACCAAGGCTGTTGGACAATTGCCGCACCATGCCGGCAAAGCCGGTGGCGGCACCGACATCGTTCGGCTCGATCTCGGCATAGGTGAAGGAAGCCACCACCGAGAATTGCAGCGACCGCGCTACCCCGTAGGCGACCAGCACCCCCATCAGCACCACGATCGGCATCGCCGGGCCGATCATCGCCGCACCCAGACTGGCGGCAGCGAGGATGGCGGCATTGGTGCAGAGCACCGTGCGGAAGCCGAAGCGGCGCAGCACGGTTGGGGTCGTCGCCTTCATCACCAGCGCAACAAGCGCCCAGACGAGTGTGAACATTCCGCTCTCGAAGGCATTACGGCCAAGACCGATCTGGAACAGCATCGGTAGCAAGAAGGGCACCGCGCCGGCGGTCATGAAGAACAAAGTGCCGGGGCCGATGGCGGCGGCGAAGCTCCTGCGGCGCAAAAGCGCGAAATCGAACAGCGGCACTGCCGCGCGCCGGTTGTACCAGAGTGCAAGCGCGCCCGTCGGCAACACCACCGCCATCAAGCCCCAGAACAGCAGACCGCTTGCCGCGCCGGCCGATACCATACCGAAAAGAATCGTCAGTCCCGCCAGCGCAACGCCGAAGAGCACGAAGGCGGCGGGGCTGAGAGGACGCGGCGCGATCGGCGCGCCGGCTGGCACATGGCGCAGCACCAGCACCGCTGCCGCCAGGGCGACTGGCAACTCGGCCCAGAACAGCCATCGCCAAGAGCCCCATGTCGCGGCCGCGCCGCCAAGCGAGGGTGCCAACACACCGCCCAGAATCGCTGGTGTGGTGACGATCGCCATTGCCCGAACGAATTCCGACCGGGGGAAGCTGCGCATCATAACCACCCGTCCGACCGGGACCATCATCGCTCCGCCGACCCCCTGCACCGCCCGAGCCAGCACAAGTCCCGTCAACCCGCTCGCGAGCGCCACCCCTGCTGCGCCCAGCCCGAAGACCGCGAGCGCGCTGGCCAGCACCCGCCGTCCCCCGAACCGATCGGCCATCCAGCCGGACACCGGGGTGAAGATCGCCAGGGCGACCAGATAGGCGGTAACGGCCATGCTCGCCGCACCCACCCCAGCACCAAAATCTCGCGCCACGACAGGCAGGATCGAAACGATGGCGGCGGCGTCGAAATTGTCGAGGTAGAATACCCCGGCGACAACCCAGGGCAAAATCCGGGGCGTTTCGATCACGCTTTTGTCGCTTGCTGTGCCGTGCATTTGCCTGCCTTGGAGGTCGGAGGAACCATCATTCACCCCCGAACTCTAGGTCCGATTCGCAGCGGCGGTCTAATACCGACTATTCCGGGTATTATTTTCAGCACATATAAGTTTACCCCTATTCTTCCGCCCACGGATATGAATGCCCGTTGATCGAACCGAAAGGTAAACACCTGAAACGGCGACTTTATTCACTCCCGACAACGCTGCTCCATCCACCATGGCGGCGCACATCTTTTCTGCGGCCTCCCTCGTCGGGACGAGGCATGCGGGGAGCGAACAGCTACAAAAGCTACAAACGAAATATCCGTTTGCCTAATAAGAGGGCGGGAAGAGCTACGCCGGGAACGGGGTGATCCTGCCGAGTGACCAGAATGTCGAGTCCGTTGCCTAAGGAATGTGTCATCCACCGATAAAGGAGAAGATGACCGCATTCGAAGCCCGCATGGCCGAGTTGACGGCTCTCCTCGCCCATGCGCCGGAGGACCAACCAGACCGCTGCCGACGGCTTCGGCGATCTATGCAAAAAAGGTCGCAAAGTTTAAGAGGCCTGTCTCTCTGCCGAGCGTCAGGAAGCGGCCGAAGCAGATCATACTCACGCCAAGCCCCAAACGCGGCGAAATCGACGCTACGCTCTACGGCAAACTGGATACATCCGGGACGTTTTGCGGCTACTCGAACAGGTCCAGCTCTTCATCAATAGCTGCCAAGGTGGAGATGCGCTGCCCGACAGCCTCGGGATTGCGGCCCATATAAGCCACAGCGATCAACCGCAAGACCGATGACATCGTGGCGTGTGTCGGAAAGGCGCCGTAACTGGCGACATGGCACGGAAGGACAATTTCGGAGAACCGCTCCGCCTGAGGTGCATAGACATGATCCGTGAGCGTGATCACCCGCATGCGCGTGGTGCGGGCATGGGCCAATAATGGTCGCAGCACCTTTGGACGCGGCTCGAAGGTCAAAAGTATCAATGCGTCACGGAGCCCTGTCATCGAAAGCTCATTCGCCCAAGACTGCCCTTGCCCTCTCAATTCGTGAACACCATGACGCAATCGCGCAAACAGCGACTGACCCAACCGGGCCAGCCCCTGTTCATCGCCAAAGCCCACGAACCAGATACGGGGCGCATCTTCCAGAACCTGGGCGATATCGGGCAAAAGATCCGACCGCAGCTCCTCGAACGTGCGTGTCAAGTTGCGCAGTTCCAGCTCCAGGTGATCGGAAATGGTTCGTCCGAATGTCGCAGGCTGGGCGACCGATTCGCTGTCCGCATAGGGTTCGCGCCGGTTGCGCTCTTCACGGGCCTGTAGCCGGACCTCTTCAAAGTCCGCATACCCCAAACTGCGGAAAAAACGGGCAGTTGTCGCTTTCGAAACCCCCGCCAGTCGGGCCAGCTCCGTGGCGGTATGCGTTTCAACAAGGCTCTGATTTTGCAGCAGAACCTGAGCGATCTTCTTCTCACTCGACGTCAGTCGCGCGGAACGCTCCTGAATTCTGAGGATCAGGCGAGAGGCCATAGGGTACGATTTCTCTTGATGTATGAAACCAATGTTTCATTCTTATGAAACAATGAAACGCACGAAATGGGCAAAATGTCGACCTCCAAGACAATCCGTGAAAAGATATGGGCGAAACTGAAGGATGTGGCGAGACCGGATACTCGGTTTCACATGAACTTTGCAGAAGTCATCCCCGATTTCGAAGGGTCCGAGGCGGCAACCGAGCGTGTCGTTCAGGATCCCGCCTACCAAAACAGCAGCTTTGCATTCATCACGCCCGACAACTGCCTTGCGGACCTCCGGCGTCGGATGATCGAGGCCGGTAAGCCCTTCGTGATGTCGACCTATGGCATTTACCGCGGTTTCCTTTACCTCGATCCCGCTACGGTGCCTGAGGGTGCCGCGCTTTACGCCTCTTGGCTGGACGGCATGGAGCATTTCGCTGTGCCGATCACGCTCGAGGAAATCGCGCGGAAAGGCCGGTTCGACTACCTCGTGACGGGCGCTTCGGCGGTGTCGCTCAACGGAGTCCGCTTTGGCAAGGGGCATGGCTTCTTTGACCTGGAATGGGGCATGTTCACCGACCTCGGCCTCGTGGACGAGGACACGCCCGTTCATGCAGTGGTGCATGACGTGCAGCTGGTCGAGGATCAGTTGCAACCGTCGGAAACCGACATTCTGGTGGACACCATATTTACCCCCACGCGCGTCCATGTCGTCAAACGCCGGGCCAAGCGGCCCTGTGGCGTGAAATGGCCCCTGCTCGAGCCCAAACAGATTTCCGACACACCGCCCTTGCAGGAGCTTCAGCGTCTGCAAGGCCTCGCCTGATCCATCCCAACCAGAGGAGCCCTCACAATGACCCTCCGACTGAACCGCCGTCACTTCCTGGGGACGGCAGCAGCATCTGCTGCCGCTGCTGCCGTTCCCCTGCGCGCACGCGCCGCCACACCCCTCACCATGCAGGCTGCATGGATCAATGACGCGGAATTTGCGGGGTATTTCCTCGGCATCGACGAAGGTTACTACGCAGAGGAAGGGCTGGACCTGACCTATCTGTCCGGCGGCCCCGACGTGATCCCAGAAAGCACGATCATCGCTGGCCGCGCGGACCTTGCCCTGACCACGCCCGACACCACGATAAAGGCGATTGCCGATCAGGGCGCGCCCTTGAAGATAATCGGTGCGCAGTACCAGAAAAACCCGATCGGGATCGTTTCACTCGTATCCAACCCCATCAACGAACCCCAGGAGCTGATCGGCAAGACACTGGCCGTGCCGCCGGTCAATGTGATTTCCGTGAACGCCATGCTGGCGCTGAACGGGATCGATCCGTCCGAGGTCAACATCGTTCCTTACGCCTATGACCCCACGCCGCTGATCCAGGGCGAGATCGACGCTAGTCTCGATTTCACCACAAACGTCCCGTACACGATCAGCCAGCACGGCGTCGAGGCGACGTCCTTCCTGCTCTACGATTTCGGCTTCACGATCTACAACGATACGGTCGTCGTGACCGAGGAAACGCTGGCCAGCAAACGGGCCGAGCTGGTGTCTTGGCTGCGTGCCTCGCGCAAGGGCTGGGTCGAAAACTTCAAAGACCCGAATCTCTGGCCGCCGAAATGGGCCGATTCGTGGTTTGCGGGTACCGGCCGAACCATCGAAAACGAGATTTTCTTCAACAATGCCCAGCAGCCGCTTATGGAAAGCCCGGCGGGCTTTATGGCGATGACCGAAGAAGGTATTGAGGCGAACCTGCGCGCGCTGGCTGAGGTCGGCATCAACGGCAGTCGTGACATGTTCGACACCACGCTTATCGAGGAGATCTGATGAAGGCCCCGGACGGGATCTCCCTTTCTGGTGTCTGCAAGACCTTCACGGGGCGGGGTAAGGTGGTTGAAGCGCTGCGCGACATCACCCTGTCCTGCCCCAAGGGATCGTTCACCGCGATCATCGGCCCATCGGGCTGCGGCAAGTCCACGGTCATGCGTATCGCGCTTGGGTTAGAGACTCCCGATGCTGGAGACGTGCGGATCGCGGGCAAGGTGCCGATGGCGGCAGCAAAGGCGGGCGAGACCGGTATTGCCTTCCAGGACGCAGCGCTGCTGCCCTGGCGCAGCGTCCGGCGCAACATCGAAGTCCCGTTAGAGGTTCTGGGGCGTCCAATTGCCAAAGCCGCAGGCCATATCCAGAACATGATAGAACTCGTCGGGCTCAAGGGGTTCGAGAATGCGCTGCCCGGCGAGTTATCCGGCGGCATGCGGCAGCGGGTCGCCATCGCGCGGGCGCTGGTGACACATCCGCAGATCCTGTTCATGGACGAACCCTTTGGCGCTCTGGACCAGATCCTGCGCCGCCAGATGAACCTCGAATTGCAGCGGATCTGGACTGAGACCGGTTCAACCGCACTTCTCGTTACACATGGCATCGACGAAGCCGTCTTTCTAGCCGACCGCGTTGTGGTCATGCATGCGAGCCCAGGGCGGATCGTCGATGTGATCGACGTGGCCTTTAATCGACCCCGCGCGCCCGAACTGTTCTCAAACCCGGATTTCCACCGCGTCTGCGACCACGTCGCCGAGGTGCTGCATGGCGGCTGAGACAACAGGACCTTGGCGCGGACTGCGCAATGCGGCGATCCTGTTCGCAGTCTGGGAAATTGTCGGACGGTTGGACCTTGTCGCGGGCGGCGCGCTGCCCGGCATCTCCGAAATCCTGATCCGGCTCTGGATCGATTGGGGCGACTATCCCCGCCACATCTGGGCGACACTCTATGCCTCCACAATCGGTTTCCTGATCGGCAACGCGTTGGGGATCGGCGCGGGAGTCATCTTTGCGCTCTCGCCCACGGCGCTGCGGCTGTTTCGGGGTGTGAATATCGCAGCCTTCGCGCTCCCTCCCATCGCCATCGCACCGATCCTCGTTCTGACGCTTTCCGGAATGGCACCGCGCATCGCTCTCGCCGCGCTCGGGGTCTATTTCGTCACGATGACAGCCACCGTGATCGGGCTGAGCCAGGCCGACAGCCGCGCGACAGACGTGATCCGCGCCTATGGCGGCACCCGATGGGACATCCTGCGCCGGGTGCAGTTCCGGGGCGCATTGCCTTCGATCCTAGCGGGGCTTCGCGTGGCCGCGCCCAATGCTGTTCTAGGCGCGATCCTGGCCGAGTTTGGCGGCGGCGGACGCTGGGGGCTGGGTGCCTATCTGCTGGGCTCGCTCGGACGCGGCGAGCCTGACCGGCTCTGGGGCATCGGCCTGGTGGCCACGCTGATCGCAGGTCTTTCCTATGGTGTTTTCGCGCTTCTCGCCACCCGGACCATCGGTGCCACGCGTGCGGTGACGCTGAACACCGCCATGCCCCAGGAGTCCAAAGCCGCTGGGCGCCCCGCCAAGCGGATTGTCCTGACGCTGGGCACCATCGCGCTCCCCTTCCTCGTCTGGTGGGCTTTCATCAAAGCAACAGGTGTCCCGGACCTGATCTCGAAAACACCCTGGGGCGTGGTCGACTACCTGTTTCTGGCCCCAACGGCCGAAAGCGCACAGACCCGCTTGCTGGCCGCACTGGCCGAAACCTTGCCGATCACGTTTGCGGGCATGGCCGCCGGGCTCGGGTTTGCCTTCCTGTTGGCGATCTCGTCACGGCTGTTTCCCCGCGCCATCGAGGCCTTCATGCCGGTGGCACTGGTCACGCAGACCATGCCGCTGGTGGCTCTGACGCCGCTTCTGGTGCTGATCCTCGGGCGCGGCACGTCGCTGACACTTTGGGCGACGATCTCGGTGACGTTCTTTCCTGCTTTCGTGACGCTGGCCCAGGGACTGGCGCTGGTACCACGCAGCGCACAGGATCTGCCCCGCGCCTACGGGGCGGGACGCTGGAAAGAGATGCGCATGGTGACGCTCCCCACCTCGCTGCCATATCTGTTCGCTGCGACGCGCCTGACCGTGCCACGCGCGCTGTTGGGCGTGATGATTGCAGAATGGCTGGCCACCGGGAAAGGCCTGGGCAATCTTCTGAACCAGTCCCGCGGATTTCTCGACTACGGCATGATCTGGGCCGTGGCAGCCGTCTCGGTTCTGCTGTCTGTGCTCTTTTACCTGGCGGTGGTCCTCGTTGAGCGACGAGTTCTTCAGCGGCTTGGTATGGCAACGGCGGAGTAAGGCGATGAGCGATCCGGAAAGCGGAAGTGGCAATCGTGTGGACGACTTGGTCGAGGCCCTTGCCGTCAGGGCCTAAAGCGTTTCGGCTTGAATTTGAATCGGCGGGGGTTTCCTTGAGGTGGCTGATGTGATTCATCCTGTTTGGGAGGATGGATCATGTCAGCACCTTTGCCGAATGCGCTTCGGGCGCGGTTTCAGGAGTATATTGAGGAAGGGTTAAGCGGGCGGGCGGCGGCGTTGCGCCTGAAAGTGTCTGCGGCGACAGGCGCGCGGTGGGCGCGTCAGGTTCGGACCAAGGGCCATGCGGAGCCCGCACCGCAAGGCCCGCCACGTGGTCGGGGAAAGCTGGCAGCGCATCAGGCTTTCCTGAAGGAACTGGTCGCGCAAGACCCCGACATCACGCTCTTTGAGTTGCGCGACGCGCTGGCGGCCGCGGCAGGCGTGCGGGTGCATCATTCTTCCATCGCCAACCTGCTGTCCCGGCTCGGTTTCACATACAAAAAAAGTCGCTGGTCGCCACCGAGCGCGGTCGCGCCAAGGTAAGACAGCAGCGGACTGAGTGGTTCAAGCATCGGCTGCCTGCCATTGCGGCCTTTCCCGAACGCGTTGTCTTTATTGATGAAACGGCAGTGAAGACCAACCTGACCCGTCTGCGTGGCCGGGCCAAGCGGGGTCATCGCCTGACCATGGATGCACCGTTTGGCAGTTGGGGAACCCAAACGCTGATCGCCGGGCTGGCCTCGGATGCTTTGATCGCACCATGGGTCATCAAGGGTGCCATGGATGGCCCCGCCTTTGCCGTCTACATCCGAGAAGTGCTTGTCCCGGAGATCGCCCCCGGCACCGTTGTCATCCTGGACAATCTGGCGACCCATCGGAACAAGGAGGCGGCTCAGGCCTTGCACGACCACGGCTGCTGGTTTCTGTACCTCCCGCCTTACTCGCCGGATCTCAATCCCATCGAGCAAGCATTCTCCAAACTGAAAGCTCACCTTCGAAAGATCGGCGCCAGAACCTTCACCGAAGTCTTCGACGCCATCGGCGCAATCTGCGAGCTCTACGACCCAACAGAGTGCTGGAACTACTTCAAGGCTGCTGGATATGTCTCGGGTTAAAGCCGAAACGCTTTATCGGCTTTTGCCCCGATCCTCCGCAATGAGGCGGCAGCGCTGGAGTAGGTGAACACCGGCTGGTTCCGCGACCTGCGCCCCTATCGTCTCTGAATGCGAAGGCAGGCATTCTGAACACCATTGTCTAACTCTGCCCTCCATAACTTTTTGCGCGCTTGCTTTGGAAAAGGCGGTTGGTTACTTGTCCGTTGTCGGTTTCCGCAAGGAATCAAAAGGGAATCCGCCGCCGGCCCGCCGGCGAACCGGAACTGCCCCCGCAACTGTAGGCGGCGAGCGCGCAGCGATAATGCCACTGTGGCCATGGGCCATGGGAAGGCTGCTGTCAGCAATGACCCGCCAGTCAGGAGACCTGCCGACACTGTCAGCAACGCGGCCCGGACGGGGTGTCCGGGGAGGTGTCGAATGAAGTCTTCCCAAAGACGTCCCGTCGCGGCCGTCACAGCCAGAACGGACCCACCCGCCGCCATTCCGGCGATGGCCGTCGGCCTGCGGGTCGGCATTCCCTCCCTGTCTCCGGTCGCATCACATACCGGAGACGATTCATGTTCATCAGACCCCTGACCGCGGCGGCCCTGGGCGCCGCATGGCTTGCGCTGCCAGCGCAGGCCGAAACTCAATACCCGCTGACGCTCGCCAATTGCGGTGTCGAGGTGACGTTCGACGCGGCACCGGAAAGCGTGGTGACGGTCGGGCAAGCCGCGACCGAGATCCTCTATTCGCTGGGCCTTGGCGACAAGGTGGTCGGAACCTCCGTCTGGTTTACCGAGGTGCTGCCCGAATTCGCCGAGTTGAACGCCGGGGTCGCACGGCTCGCCGACAACGATCCGAGCTTCGAAAGCGTCGTGGCCAAGCGTCCCGGTCTGGTCGCGGTGCAATACGAATGGCATGTGGGCGCGCAGGGGATCGTCGCCACGCGCGAGCAGTTCGCCGACCTCGGCATCCCGACCTATACGCTGCCTGCCGATTGCGTCGGCAAGGACAACACCGCGGGCTCGGACGGCACCCGGCTGGAGCTGTATTCCATGGACAGCCTCTATCAGGGCATCAGCGACCTGGCGCAGATCTTCGACGTGGCCGGGCGCGGCGAGGCGCTGGTCGCCGATCTGAAGGCGCGCGAGGCGGCGGCGATCGAGAAGGCGCAGGGCCTCGGCCTGAAGGAGGCATCGGCGGTGTTCTGGTTTTCCTCGGCAGAGATGGACATCGACCCCTATGTCGCCGGCCAGGGCGGCGCGCCGGCCTACATGATGCAGGCGCTCGGGCTCAGGAACGTGGTCGACAGTAACGAGGAATGGCCCACCGTAAGCTGGGAGACCATCGCCCGCGCCGATCCCACCGTGATCGTCGTCGCCCGCATGGACCGCCGCCGGTTCGAGGCCGACGATGTGGAGCGGAAGCTGGAATTCCTGCGCTCCGATCCCGTCGCAAGCCAGATGGAGGCGGTGAAGAACGACCGGATCGTCATCCTGGACGCGCATGGCATGGATCCGTCGATCCGCAATATCGGCGCGCTGGAAACACTCTCCGACGCGCTGGCGGAGTTCGACCTGCAATGACGGATACCGCCGCCCCCGCCGCAGTGCTGCGGCCCGTCGCGCTCTGGGCAGCGGCGGGGGCGGCCGCGCTTGCGCTTTCGATCCTCGCCGGTGTGATCATCGGCGAGACCCCCCTGCCCGTCGCCACCATCGCGGCAGTCTTTGCCAACAACCTGTGGGGCGCGGGCCATGCGGTCGATCCCATCGACGCCGGCATCGTCTGGAGCTACCGCCTGCCGCGCACGCTGGTCGCCGCGGCCTGCGGCGCGGGGCTTGCGCTGTCCGGCGTGGTGTTGCAGTCGCTGGTGCGCAACGCGCTGGCCGATCCCTACCTTCTGGGCGTTTCCGCCGGGGCCGGAACCGGGGCGGTGGCGGTCACGATCCTCGGCGTCGGCGGCGGCCTTGTCGGCATATCGGCCGGCGCCTTTGGCGGGGCTGCGCTGGCCTTCCTGCTGGTCGCAGCGCTGGCGCGGGCGGCGGGGGGCGGTTCGGCGCATCTGGTGCTGGCGGGGATCGCAGGTTCGCAACTGTTCAACGCGCTGACATCGTTCTTCATCGCCAAATCCGCCAATGCGGAACAGGCACGCGGCATCATGTTCTGGCTGCTGGGCAACCTGTCGGGCGTGCGCTGGCCGGATGTCACGCTGGCCGCGCCGGCGGTGGCGCTGGGGTTCCTCGCCTGTCTGTGGTTCGCCCGCGCAATGGACGCCTTTTCCTTCGGCACGTCCTCGGCCGCCGCGCTGGGTATTCCGGTGCGTCAGGTGCAGGTCGTGCTGATCGGGGCGACCACGCTCATGACCGCCACGATGGTCAGCCTCGTGGGCTCCATCGGCTTCGTCGGCCTGGTGATCCCCCATGCCATGCGCTTCGTCGTCGGTCCGCGACACGGGCGGCTCATTCCGGCCGCTGCGCTGGCGGGGGCGATGTTCCTGATCGCGGCCGACGTCACCTCGCGCATTCTCATTCCGGGACAGGTGGTGCCCATCGGCGTCGTCACCGCGCTGGTCGGCGCGCCGGGCTTTGCGCTGATCCTCGTGCGCAACCGGAGGCGGCCGTGAAGCTGCGGGCAACCGATCTGGGCTGGCGCGCCGGAGGGCGCAGCATCGTCGATGGCGTCAGCATCGACGTCGAACCCGGCGAGACCTTCGGCCTTGTCGGCCCGAACGGATCGGGCAAGTCCACGCTGCTGCGCCTGCTGGCCGGTCTTGCGCCGCGCCCGGCGGGGGCGGTGCATCTCGACGGCCGGCCGCTTTCCGCGCTGACAAGGCGCGAGGTGGCGCAGCGGATCGCACTGGTCGAACAGATGGCCGACACCTCCGAGGCGCTCAGCGTGCGCGACGCGGTGGAGTTGGGGCGCACGCCCTGGCTCTCGGCGCTGGCACCCTTCGGCCCCGCCGACACGCGGATCGTGGAGGAGGCGCTGGCCGCCGTCGACATGGCGCATATGGCGCGCGACGCCTGGTCGACCCTCTCGGGCGGAGAGCGCCAGCGCGTCCACATCGCCCGCGCGCTGGCGCAGCGTCCTCGCCTTCTGATGCTGGACGAGCCGACCAACCATCTCGACATCCACCACCAGCTTACGCTGTTGCGGCTGGTCAGCGACCTGCCGGTCACGGTGATCATGGCGCTGCACGACCTCAATCAGGCGATGGGCTGCGACCGGCTCGGCGTGATGGAAGACGGACGCCTGATCGCCTGCGGCCCGCCGGCCGAGGTTCTGACGCCCGACCGCCTCGCCGCCATCTTCCGGGTGCGCGCCACGCCGCTGCACGATCCGGCCGACGGCGCCACGATCTTCCGTTTCCATTGTCTGGAGAATGTCCGATGAAAACCGCTGCCGCCTTTCTTCTGACCTGCCTCACGGCAGGCACCGCCCTGGCCGAGACGCATGAGGTCGGGATGTATACGCGGAACGACCAGGGGCCGATGATCTACGAGCCGCAGTTTCTGGCCATCGCGCCCGGCGACAGCGTGCGCTTCGTCCCGGCCCAGCCGGGCCACAATGCCGCGGTCATCGACGGCATGATCCCCGAAGGGGCAGAGCCGTTCAAAACCCAGATCGACGAGGATGTCACGGTGACGCTGACCGAGCCGGGCCTCTACGGCATCAAGTGCAGCCCGCATTACGCCATGGGCATGGTGATGCTGATAGAGGTCGGCGGGCCGACCGCACGCGAGTTGCCCGAGGATCTGCCGGACCGCGCGCGGCAACGCTTCGAGGAAATACTGGAGGCGGTGGCCCGGTGACGGCAAATCACGATCTGACCGAGGAGATCCGCGATTACTGGTCGCGCCGGGCGCAGACCTTCGATCTGGCCTTCGGCCACCGCATCGCGCCGGGGCCGGAGGCGGACGCCTGGGCGCAGCCGATGCGCGACCATTTGGGTCCGGACCCGGCGCGGGTGCTGGAGCTTGCCTGCGGCACGGGCGAGGTCACGCGGCTGGTCCACAATCTCGGACATGAGGTGACGGCACTTGATTTTTCCGAGGACATGCTGCGCGTGGCGCGGGACAAGCACGCCGGAAAGCCGCGCCTGCGCTTTCTGCTGGCGGATGCCGGACGCACGATGGAACACGGCGAAAGCTATGACGCGATCCTCTGCCGCCATCTCGTCTGGACACTGGTGGAGCCCGAGGCCGCCTTCGCCGACTGGTTCCGCATCCTCCGCCCCGGTGGCCGGCTGCTGATCTATGACGGCGACTGGACCCGGCCGAAACCCACAGGCCGCTGGGCGGCGCTGTGTGACGTCAGCGCCAATGGGACAGCTTAGGGCGATTTGATAAGAGAGGATTTCTGGCTCATCGTAACCACCAAGGAGTGAAGATGAGACAGAAATCCGTACCCAAACAGAGCCATGGCGAGAAGGTTGTCAAAGACATCCGGCGCGCAACCCGCAAACAGTATTCAGCGGAAGAGAAGATCAGGATCGTGTTGGATGGCCTGAAAGGTGAGGACAGCATTGCTGAGCTGTGTCGCCGGGAAGGTATCGCTCAGAGCCTGTATTACAGCTGGTCGAAGGAATTCCTCGAGGCCGGCAAGAAGCGTCTCGCCGGCGACACGGCGCGAGAGGCAAACTCGACCGAAGTCAAAACCCTGCGTCGTGAATCCCGCGAACTCAAAGAAGTTGTTGCCGAGCAGGCGCTCGAGCTTCGCCTGCTCAAAAAAAGCATTCTCGGGGATGGGGGCGACGACTCATGAGATACCCTGCATCCGAGAAGCTGGAGATCATTCGTTTGGTCGAGCAGTCGCACTTGCCGACGAAGCGAACCTTGGACAAGCTGGGCATCCCCAGGGCTACCTTCTACCGCTGGTATGATCGGTATCTATCGGGCGGCCCCGAAGCGCTGGAAGATCGCAGTTCGAGACCGTCACGGGTCTGGAACCGTATTCCCGAGCCTGTTCGCAAGAAGGTCGTTAGCTTGGCGCTGGAGGAAAGCGAACTGTCGCCGCGGGAACTGGCCGTGCGCTTCACGGACACGGAAAAATATTTTGTATCAGAGTCTTCCGTGTATCGCGTCCTCAAGGAGCACGACCTGATCACAAGCCCGGCTTACGTGGTTTTATCCGCCGCCGATGAGTTCAAGGACAAGACGACGAGACCCAACCAGCTTTGGCAGACCGACTTCACCTATCTGAAGGTCATCGGTTGGGGCTGGTTCTACCTGTCGACCATCCTGGATGATTACAGTCGCTATATCATCGCCTGGAAACTCTGCACCACGATGAAGGCGGGGGATGTGACCGACACGCTGGATCTGGCGTTGCAGGCCTCCGGCTGCGATCAGGCAACCGTCGTTCACAAACCGCGGCTCCTCAGTGACAACGGAGCCAGTTACATCTCGGTTGAACTGGCTGAGTGGCTGGAAGATCAAAAAATGGAGCATGTTCGCGGTGCCCCATATCACCCGCAAACCCAAGGTAAGATCGAGCGGTGGCACCAGACCCTGAAAAACCGGATCCTGCTGGAGAACTATTACCTGCCCGGCGAACTCAGCAGCCAAATTGAGGCCTTCGTCGAGCATTACAACCACCGGCGCTATCATGAGAGCCTGCATAACCTCACGCCCGCCGATGTCTACTTCGGTCGCGGACAAGCCATTCTAAAACAACGAGAGAGGATCAAACGAAAAACCATCGAAACGCGACGTTTGCTTCACCGCAATTCCGCCGCATAATTAAATCAACCGGATGAGCCAGACCCTCTCTTAGTTCAGCCAACTAACTGCCCCAAATTATCTGACGACGGACACCGGACGACCTCGTCGCGTTCTTCGCGCAGTGCGGCATGGTGATGAAGCGGATTGGCCTTGAAGCCGGCGCTCCGTCGCAATGGCTTTACGGCGGCATGGCCGAAGCCGGTCTGCCAGTCGTGTGCATCGAGACGCGGCACGCCAAGGCGGCGCTGTCGGCCATGCCGAACAAGACCGACCGCAACGATGCGCGCGGGATCGCCAACATCATGCGCACCGGCTGGTTCCGCGCCGTGCATGTGAAGACGCAGACCGCGCAGGAACTGCGCTTCCTGCTGGTGGCCAGGCAGACGCTGGTGCGCAAGCTGATGGATATCGAGCTGGCGATCAGGGGCATGTTGCGCAGCTTCGGTCTGAAGATGGGCGTGGTGTCCAAGCGCAACTTCGAGGTGCGCGTTCTGGAACTCGCCGGCGACCGTGCGATGCTGATGCGGGCGCTCAATCCGATGCTGACCGCGAGGCGCGCTCTGGCTGTCGAATATGCCAACCTGCAAAAGGTGGCGATGAACTTCGTCCGTGACGATGACGTGTGCCGCCGGCTGATGACCGTTCCCGGCGTCGGTCCCATTGTGGCGCTGACCTATCGTGCGACCATCGACGTGCCATCTCGGTTCCGGCGCTCCAAATCGGTAGGCGCACATCTGGGGCTGACGCCGCGCGCCTACCAGTCTGGCGAGGTCGATTGGACTGGGCGCGTGTCCAAGAGCGGTGACGCGATGGCACGCGCGGCGCTCTACGAGGCCGCGCACATCCTGCTCATCCGCGTGAAGCGCTGGTCGTCGCTCAAGGCATGGGGCATGCGGCTGGTGAAAAACCGGGGCCATAAGCGCGCGGTCACCGCGCTTGCGCGCCGGATGGCCGTTCTGATGCACCGCATTTGGGTCGAGGGAACCACCTTCCTCTGGAAGACGGGTGACGGTCAGGCAATCGGGCCGAAGCCCAGTCCTTCTGTTTAACGCCGTTTGCCTGTCATCCGCATGGATGCCGGCTGACATAGGCTGAGAGTTCCGCTGCCGCGGAGAGATGTCCCCCGAGGGGACGAGGGTTCGGGTGAGCACGTTGAGAATCTTGTCCGCATCGCATTCTGCGACAGCGAAGACGCGAGTTAGCTTGGCCGCCCGACCTTCCGATCCCTGCTTGTGGCGATCCTGATATCGACCACGGAAAGAAGCGTGAGCCGCTCGGGGTGATATCGATGATCCGCTCATGGCGTGTCCTCCGGCTTGATGGCTGGAATCCACGGAAGACGGACAGATCGGGATGGCTCATATGCTGCTTGTTGCGAACGCCCAGGATCATTGGCAAGATGATCGCGGGTGGCACTGGGCGCGTGCTTCACACCCACAGAAACAGTTAAAGAAGATTCTTTGTTAGATTCTTCTATAGAGTCTGGCGAACGATTTGCGCCTGATGTCCCGATATTGCGTGCGCCTGA
Source organism: Celeribacter indicus (assembly GCF_000819565.1). NCBI lineage: Bacteria > Pseudomonadati > Pseudomonadota > Alphaproteobacteria > Rhodobacterales > Roseobacteraceae > Celeribacter > Celeribacter indicus. Next base: position 1,022,700 of record NZ_CP004393.1, on the reverse strand, counting down.
TGTCCCGATAGGATTCACATGGTTATCAACAGGCACTGTGGATAGTTTTTCGGGAAGGAAACGCAGCAGCTCCTGCCCGTTCTCCCATTCGATCTGGAGCAGGTAGCCGGGCAGCGACTGGCGGGCAGCGATCCGCCGGAGGTCGAGCGCGAAGTCGGACGGCCGGGCGAGGCTGCCGGACTTCTGGTGAAGGTGAGCGACCTCGAAAGACCAGCCTTCCGGCTGGCGGCCGGCGTGCTTGCGCGCGACGCGGTAAAGCCAGCGCTCGATGCCACCCTTCAGCCGGAAATAGGCCGGATCAATCGCCAGCACGAGCGAGCGATCAATGACGCTGTTGTAAAACCATTCGGGCAGGACAAATTCCATGCCCTCGACGCGGCCGGCGCGCGTGGTCATTTCCTCCCATTCGTTGATCCAAGAAAATTGCCGCCGCCGCCAATGCGCGCCGTTGCGGATCGTGGTGGCGATGACAGTGGATTGCAGCCGTGCGAGTGCCGCCTTGAGCAGAAGATAGTCCCGGTTGCCCGTCGCCCGCCCGATGGCGCGCAGAAGCTGGTAGGGCATGAAGCGAAAGAAGCGCGACGTGATGAGGCCGTTGTTCTCGGCCGCGACGATCTGGCTCGCCGCCCATATCAGCACGTCGGCGTCCCAGATGGTTGCCATGCCGTGCTCGGGCATACCGAGGACTTGAACCTCGACATCGGCGGCTTTGTAGAGAATCGGCTTGGTGCGCGGCGATTTCGCCAGGGAGAAGAAAGGCCGCTCCATCAGGTCTCGCTGGTCGCGCGGTGCGGCGTCGCCGGTTGCGACCACGAAGGGGTGGAGGCGGCTGCGCTCGCTGGCGCTCTCCGGTCGGGCGGGGCTGTGATCGTTGTCCCGCAACATTCAGAGCCGATTCCGTTCGTCGGGCGTGAGCGGGTGCGGGGGAAAGACCGTGCCGGCGTCCTTGTCCCGCGTGCATTTGCGGGCGCCAGTTTCGGTCCAGGCTTCCAGATCGCGGATCGAATAGAGGACGCGGCCGCCAACCTTCCGATAAACCGGGCCGGTGCCATAGGTGCGATGCTTCTCAAGTGTTCGGCGCGAAAGGCCGAGGAAATACGCGGCCTCCTTGGTGCGCAGGAATCTCGGTGGCAGGTCCGCCAGCGGGTCGGGCATGGGATCACCTCAGGTTCGTCGGTCGATGCTGCTGTCAGCGGCGACAGCGGGCTGTGGCGAACCTTGGCGAGGAATCGGCGACCTGTAGCGGGCCGAATTTGTGTCTATACTTTCACGGCCCCCATTGCGGCCGTCTGCGATGGCGGGGCTATTCGTGTCGGCGCTTGACAGGATAGTGCAGCAGCAGACGGTAGCCGCCTTTCATCATGGCGAGGCCATGGGCGGCCAGGCGGCGGGCCCTGTTGCGGCGCGGGTCGTTCTCCCAATCGGTCTTGTCGCCGCGAAAACCGAGCAGCACTTCGGCGATGGTGCGATGGCTCTCGCCATGCAGCTTTGCGTCAAGCGCGCGCAGAGAGAGGATATGAAACTGGCGCAGCTGCGAGGGCATGGTGCGGAAATCCGGGCCTGGCGCGCGCCCGTTCAGGGACCGCCACAAGCGCCGCGCCGCATGGGCACGCAGCTCGAGAAAGGAATCCATTGGCAGGGTGACGGTATAGAACGCCGCCGCGTCGGGGACCGCCTCGGGAAGCCAGAACTGATGCGCGACGCCATCCACGCGCCAGAGTCCATGCCAGCCATCGTCCGCCCGCCGCAGATCGAGACCATCGAGGTGGGCGAGCGTGAAGCCCGGCGTCTCGGCGCTGGCCGGCTCCGGCGCTGGCGCCGGCGACAACATGACGGCCTGGGGCTGAAGGCTCGGAATCCAGAATTGGGATTGCCGGTCGGCGAGCGTTTCAGGATCGCAGGGGAAATCGCAACCCCCAGCGTCGTGCGAATGCATCGAGCCGGGAGCCTGTAGGGTTCTTCATTCGCGAAATTGCGCGGAAATCGTGATGATACTCGTCGTCGCGCCGCAGATATTCCCAAGCGAAACCGGCGGCAGGGATGGTCTTCGTATGTCTGTAGTCCGCCGATGTACGCCAATCGATGCCCAACAGCATGGCGTCACCTCCCTATGTAGGGCGGCGTTTCGATTTCAGTACTACCGCCCCTATCACAAGCGTCAGCCATGGCCAGTGGCGGAGGTAGCCATTCTTTCAAGATAACCGGATCGTATATCCAATGAACGCATTGGATGTGTGCGCCCTCAAAACCCCGTTCGCTTCGACTCGCGAGCCGGCGGTGCCGGCGAGCGCAATTTCCAACGCGGCCAGTGGGACATGCAGTAACAGCAGATCGTTCCAACTGATCTGGTAGATGCTTTCCATTGTTTTTGGCAGAGCACGGAGCCAAGCACAGGCTTCGGAACTCCTTCAACTCCCGCCTTAGCGTTCGGCTTATGGCTGCTTAAGCAAGCGCCAGGGTTCTTTGCTTCCAGCGCGGCGATAATAGAGGCGACGGCAACGGAACGTGTTCCAAGTCGCGATAAGCGGCTCAAAGCCATGCCACCAATCCGCTTCAATGTCGCCGCAACGGCCTTCGAACACCACGTTTTCCTTTGCGTCGCAAAGCCAGAACTCCATCGGCAGGGCGTCGGCCTGTTCCGGCGTGCCACGGGTAGGAACGCCGTCCGCGTCTTCTCCCATGCCAAGGCAGTTTCCCCAATAGTCGGCGGTCACGATCCAGCGCATTGCAAAATCCTCTCTCGGTCCGTTGGAAAGGTGGGGCGGCTCATGCCGCCGCCCTTCCGTTCTGCTGCTGCATCCATGCAAGCCGTCTGCTGGCCGTCTCGTGGTGCCGGCTGTCCAGTTCGACGCCGATCCAGTTGCGGCCGAGCTGCTGCGCTGCCGCCAAGGTGGAACCACTGCCGCTGAACGGGTCCAGCACAATGTCGCCGGGCTTCGTGAACGCCTCGATGAGCGGCGTCAGGGCCTCGACGGGCTTTTGCGTTGGATGAAGCTTGTTACCCGCATAGGGGAAGTCGATCACGTCCGGGATGGGGTTTTCGGGCAGACAAACATTGCCCTTCGCCAGCAAGTAAGCCTGCTCATGCTGATAGCGCAGGAACTTCGCCGATGACGCATAACGCTTGCGGAAAACGATATGCCCGACAACGCGAAAGCCTGCCGCCTTCCATGCGTCCATGAACAAATCGACCTTATTCCAGCCGTAGAAGCTGACGCAAAAACCACCATCCTTCAAAACGCGATGCATCTGATTGAAAGCGGGCCGCAGCCAGCGGGAGTTGTCGTCGTTCGCCACCTTCCTGCCGTTACGATCGCGATAGTTCACGAGATAGGGCGGATCGGTCAGAATGAAGTTCACTGATCCCCCGTCAAATGAGCGCATCGCCTGGATACAATCGGCATTGAAAATCACGTTGCGGGAGGTATCGGTGTTGCCGGTCATGTCTTTCTTCCTTTGGGTTTGGGGTTCAGAGAAGCGAAGCGCCGCTCCTGAACCCTTGCCCGTCGGCGAGACCGGGGTAGCAAGGTGCAAGGGAAGTCTTTGGCACCGTGGAATAAATGAGAGGGGACCCGCTTGCGGGGAGTGGGCCGTTTATGCCGCGAAAGGCCGGAGAGTTCCCTTGTGCCGCGCGAGGGCAGCGCCCTTAGTAATCTGGCGCGGCGCGTAGCCTACCGTTCGTGCCGAACTGACCAACCTGGAGATGTGGTTGATATCAACGGAATATGCTTCAGTGGAGTTGACGAGCGAAAATAGACGACCTGACTTGCCCACAAAAAGTCTTCGACAATGGATTATTCTACGGTCCACGCATCTTGACCGGAGGGAGGCTCAAAGCCTTGGATGTAGCGCTGTAGGAGATCGTCTGTAATTGGAAAGAGAGTGTCCGACCTTTTGTGTATGGCTGATCCGGTTCATGCTGCACCGAAAGGAAGCATGAATGACTATTTCGAAAGACATCTTGGACGAACTGCTTAAGGGTGTGGAGCGCCCTGAGGATCTGCTCGGCGATGCCGGGCTGATGAAAGAGCTGAAGATCAAGCTCATGGAACGAATGCTGGGCGCGGAGCTGACGGCGCATCTTGGCTACGAGGAAGGCAAAGACGCTCCACCCGGCCAGACCAACCGCCGCAATGGCGCCTCGAGCAAGGTGCTGAAGAGCCAAGACGGCGAACTGCCGCTGGCGGTGCCTCGCGACCGCGACAGCAGCTTCGAGCCCGAGCTGGTGAAGAAGGGCCAGACCCGGATCGACGGGATCGATGACAAGATCATCGGGCTTTATGCGGCCGGGCTGACGGTCCGGGACATCCAGGCTCACCTGCTTGATCTCTACGGCCTGAAGGTCTCGCCCGACCTGATCAGCCGCGTCACCGATGCGGTGCTGGACGAGGTCAGGGAATGGCAGACCCGCGCGCTGGATCGGATGTATCCCATCGTGATCTTCGACGCTCTACGGGTGAAGATCCGTGACGCCGACAGCCGGACAGTGAAGAATAAGGCCGTCTACGTCGCCCTGGGCGTCACCCGTGATGGGAGCCGTGAGGTTCTGGGCCTGTGGACCGCCGAGAACGAGGGCGCCAAATTCTGGCTCTCGGTGATGAACGAGTTGAAGAACCGGGGCGTGCAGGACATCCTGATCGCGGTCGTGGACGGGCTGAAGGGCTTTCCTGAGGCCATCACCGCCGCGTTCCCGGACGCCATGGTCCAGACCTGCATCGTGCATCTGGTGCGCCATTCCCTGAATTTCTGCTCTTGGAAGGACCGCAAGGCCGTGGCTGCGGACCTACGCCGGATTTACAGTGCCCCGACCGCCGATATGGCCGAGGCCGAGCTCGATGCCTTCGAGGAGAAATGGGCCGGGAAATACGCCTCCATCGCCCCGGCCTGGCGCCGGGCATGGCAGGAGGTGATCCCGTTCTTTGGTTTCGATCCCGCGATCCGGAAAATCATCTACACCACGAATGCCATAGAAAGCTTGAACCGCGTGATCCGGAAAACGATCAAGACGCGGGGCTCCTTCCCGACCGACGAGGCCGCAACCAAGTTGATCTATCTGGCAATCCGCAAATTCGAAAAGGATGGCCGAAATGTCCGGGAATGGTTTGCAGCCCGCAACCAGTTCGCCATAATGTTCGGCGAGCGCTTCGACGCTTGAGTATCTGAAACCGCATGGGCCGGGCCAGATACACATAGTTCATGACACTCCCATTGGAAAGGCCGCATTAGCATCGCGACGGGAAGCTCTATTAACTAATCGCTTCCGCAGCACGTTCTCTGGAACTTTCAGAAACACAATTTGGCAATGGTGACCATTACGATGCACAAGCTCACGGTAGTCAGCTCGCGTTTGGGATTTCCAGAAACTGAAGTCGATTACCGCCTTTGTTCCTGTCTGCAGCATTTCGACGAGTTGCTCGCGCAGTATTTTCTCTGCCGAAGCCTGCAAGATGGGATATTCATCCTCAGGATAGTCGACACCAAAGCGACCATAGGTACGCCAAATTTCCTCATCTATAGATAGCCGTCGGCAGCCCATGCCCTCTAATGCTTGGGCGAAGGTTGTCTTCCCTGATCCTGCTATCCCGCACATCATGAAGACGATGCGAGGATGAGTACGCAGGAGCGAGGACGCGCGATCAAGTGCTTGCTGAAAGCCCAAGGCTTCCCCGTCTTCACCGGCGCTGATCAACGTACCACTCCAAGCGTCACGAGGCGACTATGCCTGCAACAACCATCGCTCCCGCAACGACGACAGTTGCAGATACTATCATGTGAACCGCTCCGGGTTTGCCGGAGGCTCCAACTCTTGAGTAGGATGGAGCATCATGAGCAAGACAACGAACAAATATTCCCCTGAAGTGCGCGAGCGAGCGGTTCGTATGGTTTTGGACAACGCCGGTCAGCATGAGAGCCGCTGGCAAGCGATCGTATCGATCTCGGCGAAGATAGGCTGTTCGACGAACACGCTGAATGACTGGGTCAAAAAGGCAGAGATTGATCGTGGCGACCGTGCTGGGGTCAGTACCGAGATGGCCGAGAAGATGAAGGCGCTGGAGCGCGAGAACCGCGAACTCAAGCAGGCGAATGAGATCCTGCGGAAGGCGTCGGCGTATTTTGCGATGGCGGAGCTCGACCGCCGACCGAAGTCATGATCGCCTTTATCGACGATTATCGTGGAGAGCTCGGGGTCGAGCCGATCTGCAAGCACCTGCCGATTGCCCCGTCCACATACTACGATCATCTGGCCAAACGGGCCGACCCTGATCTGCGCTCGGATCGGTTCAAGCGCGACGACGAGCTTCGCCCCGAGATCGAGCGCGTGTTCGATGAGAATTACAAGGTCTATGGCGTGCGCAAAGTCTGGCGCCAGATGCGGCGGGAAGGATTTGATGTGGCCCGATGCACGATAGCCCGGTTGATGAAGGATTTGGGCCTGCAGGGCGTCATCCGGGGCAAGCCGCATAAAACGACGATCCCTGACAAGAAGCAGCCGTGCCCGATGGACAAGGTAAACCGGCAATTCCGGGTGCCGGCACCGAACATGCTCTGGGTCAGCGATTTCACCTATGTCGCCACCTGGCAAGGGTTCGTTTATGTGGCATTCGTGATCGACACGTTCGCGCGCCGGATCGTTGGGTGGCGCGTCAGCCGCACGGCTCACACAGGCTTCGTTCTCGACGCTTTGGAACAGGCTGTTCATCAGCGGCAGCCTGGTGTGGGACTGATCCATCACTCAGACCGCGGATCGCAATACCTGGCGATAAAATACACCGAACGCTTGGCCGAGGCAGGAATCGAACCCTCGGTCGGCAGCGTCGGTGACAGCTATGACAACGCTTTGGCCGAGACAATCAATGGTCTCTTCAAGGCGGAGGTCATCCACCGCCGTGGCCCGTGGCGCAGTCTGGACGCCGTGGAATACGCCACTCTGGAATGGGTCGACTGGTTCAACAATCGCCGCCTCCTCGAGCCCATCGGGAACATCCCACCAGCGGAAGCAGAGGCAAACTTCTACGCAGCTCTGGTAACTAAGACCATAGCCGCATAACTTAAACCAAACAGCCTCCGGCAAACCCGGAGCGGTTCAGCCGTGCTTCTGGTCAGCATTCTCGGTTGCGATACTGTCCAGAACCTTCGCCGCACGCAGCAGCGCCGTACCACCCCCAGGAAGGATGCCCTCCTCCACGGCAGCGCGGGTCGCGTGGAGTGCATCGTCGACGCGGTCCTTCTTCTCCTTCACCTCGACTTCCGTCGCACCGCCAACACGGAGCACCGCAACGCCGCCTGCGAGTTTTGCCAGCCGCTCCTGCAGCTTTTCGCGGTCGTAGTCGCTGGTGGTTTCCTCGATCTGAGCTCTGATCTGGGTGACGCGTGCCTCGATATCGGCCTTGGTGCCTGCCCCATCGACGATGGTCGTATTGTCCTTGTCGATGACGACCTTCTTCGCACGGCCGAGCATATCGAGCGTGACGTTTTCCAGCTTGATGCCCAGTTCCTCGCTGATCGCAGTGCCGCCCGTGAGGATGGCGATATCCTGCAGCATTGCCTTGCGACGATCACCAAAGCCCGGCGCTTTGACCGCCGCGATCTTCAGGCCACCGCGCAGCTTGTTCACCACCAGGGTCGCCAAAGCCTCACCCGTGACCTGCTGGACCGGGCCACGCGAGACAGTCTGATCGAGGGGCACCACGCACTGATCGCGACGCTGAGCTTGCCCGATCCTGAAGACTGGCACGTGCTGGCCGCCGCCATCACCGGGCGCTGCGACGTGATCGTGACCCAGAACCTCGTTGACTTCCCGGTCGATGCGCTGACGCCTTTCAGCATCGATGTGCAACACCCCGACGAATTCCTGGTCAACCATCTGCACCTAGCACCCGGCCTGCTCTGCGCCTCGGTCCGCAAGGTGCGCGCCCGGCTGAAGAATCCGCTCTACAGCGTCGACTACTATCTCGGTACCCTGACGCAAACTGATCTGGTCGCCACGGCGGCAGAGCTTGGCGGGTTTGCGGAACTACTTTGACGCCACCCGCCACAAATTCTGAATTAGTCGGCAGAACGCGGCTCATTTCCGGCGGTCGAGCTCAACAAATGCTCCTTTGCCGCATCCTCGAAAGCCGACGTTCGGCTAGCTCTGCAGCGAAGTTTCGGCCAAGGGATCTGACCTCACTCGTGTTGCTTCTGTCGAATTGCGGCCCGCAACCAGTTCGCGATAATGTTCGGCGAGCGCTTCGCCGCTTGAGTATGTGAAACCGCATGGTCCGGCGCAGATACACAGACTTTAGGACACTCACCTTTTATGCGTCAGCCTTCGGGCAATTAATTCAGGAATGACGGTCAGCTATCTTGCTCAGTCGAATAGCCTGTGGCCGCTCGACCTTTTGTAAGAGCTTCAATATCGGCCGCACTTGCAAATTCCTGGGCCTGCAATACCTCTTCCTCCAAAGGATCTACCGGGCGACCGTCGACCAGAACCTCATAGTGAAGATTAGGGCCGCTCACGAGACCTGTCGCGCCAACGGCGCCGATGCGATCTCCGGCACGGATGCGTGCCCCAGGGACAATTCCTTCGTTGAATGCTGAGAGATGGGCGTAGCGGGTGGTTACGCCTCCTCCATGGTCGATATCGACGGTCAATCCGTAGCCCCGCATTGTTTCGGCCCTGACAACCCGCCCGGCTCCGGTTGCACTTACAGGTGTTCCGGTCGCGGCAGCATAGTCTATGCCTGTATGCATACGGCGCCCGCCAAGAACCGGGTGGTTGCGATTTCCGAATACAGAGGACAATCTGGCGCCCATGATCGGTGGCGAGCTTCGTTGAACGAGTTCGCCGTCCTCGAAGAGCAGGACCGGACTTGTCGGATCTGTGGCGACCAATTCAAACTGATGCCCATTGAGTGAAAGACGAGCGTATGACATGCGCGGTTCGCCTGCCAGGCTCCCATCGGGCAATCGATCCTCCTGCCAAACCAGCGCGAATTCCTCGCCACCGCGCAGATCGCGCCTGAAATCCACCTGGCCTGCCATCAATGCCGTCAAATCGACAGCAAGGCGCGCCGGAGCATCCGCCGCGACCAGAGCGTCATAGAGCGAGCCATCGAGCACAAATGCCTCCTGACGATCCTGTGTCGTGACCTCAGGCTCGAGTCTTACGGCCTCGACCGCATCAGTGAAGGACAGCGATACTTCCACCCCATTGCTGACCAAAAGCTGAAGGCTGGAAAGCCGACTGGAATCGCCTGCCTGAGTGGTCCAGCGCAGCAAATCTCCTGGTCGCAAGTCTCGGAGATCATAGACGCCCTCAAGCGCCAAGGCAGCTTCTAAACGATTGGCCGGCAGAATACCGCTGCGCGCAAGAACCCGGTCCAGAGAGTCACCCACTGCGATAACAGCTTCGCTGGTGGTCGTTGTCACGACGGACGGGGTGTCGGTATCTGTTGCTGGAATTGCCTCGGCGTGAAGTGGGCCCGCCAGAAGGGCTAAGAGCAATGCGATCGTATTTTTGGTGTTGGTCATCTGGCAGGATGTCCTTGGTTTGTTAGTGAAATTTAGATCTTGGGTGTGGCGGGTTCGGGTGCTGTCAACTCATCCTGAAAACAGCACCCGCCCGATCCAGCGCCTCATAGAGCCGGGCATCGCGGCCATAGACATCCTTGCGGAAGTGAACCCCGCCGCGGGCATCGGTGAACGCCGTCCGGTATTCGAGATGAACCGGGACATGTTCGGCCAGTTGGATCCGGGTTTGCCGCTGGCTTCGAAGCGTCGACTGGAATAGGCCCACTGGGTCATCGGTCTGGCGCGACAGGAGTTCATAGGCGAAATCGTGTGGTCTTTGCAGCCGGATGCAGCCGGCGGAATAGGCGCGCAGCGTGTTGTCGAACAGGTTTCGTTCCGGGCTGTCGTGGAGATAGATCGCCCAAGGGTTGGGAAACATGAATTTGACCGTTCCAAGTGGATTGGTCGGCCCCGGTGCCTGCCGCAGGCTGTAGGGGAAATTGCGCGGCGTATAGCGTGAGAAATCAATCGAACTGCGCGGCACGACACGGCCTGCGCTGTCAATGACCTCCAGCTGCCTTGCCCCACCCGCTGAGAGGCTGTTCCAATAGGTGCGCGCAATGATCGAGCGCGGCAGGGTCCAATCGGGGTTGACCTCCAAATAGGACATCTCGTGCGAGAACTCTGGTGTCTGCATGTCATCCGGCCGACTGCCGATGATCGATACCGTGTCCAGTGTCACCAGATCGTTGTCCATGATCTGGGTGGTAAAATCGGCAAGGTTTACCCAGATGTGACGCTGTCCGCGCGGCACATTGAGCCAGCGTTCGCGTTCGAGGGCTACAGTCAGGGACCGCAGGCGCGCATCGGCAGATAGGTTGATTTCGTCCTGCGTGGCCTCATCGGCGATACCGTTGGGCGCAAGCGCGTGGAAACGCTGAAAGGCGGCAACGGCGGCCTGAATGCGGTGATCGTAGGACGCCGTTGCAGTGCGGGGCAGATATCCCATCTCGATCAGGCGATTGCGCAGGATCACCACGGATTCGCCTGTATCGCCGGGTCCGAGCCTGCGGGCGGTGATCTGCGGTCCCCAGCCTCCACCGGCGATACGTTCCTTCAGTTGGTAGATCGCGCGCAGCAGGCGGGAATATTCGGGGCAGGTTGGCACCAGACTTTGCATGAACATCGTGGGCTCGGCAGCCACGAACCCGTGCATCAGCTCCGCCACATCGGGCCGGGGAAGGGTGCGAACGATCTGCGGGATGATCCGGATGGGTTCCAGAACACCGCTGCTGATGTCTTTGGCATATTGCACGAAAAGGCTGGAGGTCCGCGCTTCCAGCCTTGCCCTGTCCCGTTCGCTCGAAACCTCGCGGTAAGCAGTGATAAGGCCCTCCAGATCGTAGCTATCTGTTGGCAATCCGTGATTTCCCGCCTGCGACAGGGCGGTAACAAGCGCCGATCTGCGCGCAGCATGCTCGGAACCGGTCCAGACCGGTGCATAGTTGGTCTCCCGGTAAAAGGTTGCCAGCCCGGGGTCATTGGAGACACTTTCTGCCAATGCAAAGCTGAAAGCCGGGAATCCTTGCGCAAACACCTGCCGAGGCACCAACCCCATCAACCCGCTTCCCGCCATCATTCCAAGAATGTGTCGACGGGACGCACCAGAGCGCAATCTGGGTCTTCTCTCAGTGCTCACGGTTCTCGGTCCTTTCGCAGTATCGGCGCTTCTGTGCCGACACAGAGACGGGACAGTGAACCAGCAGCCTGCCTTTAAGGCGGCCGGTCGGAAGGTGGGTTATTTCGGGGGTGATAGGACCTCTAGCTACTTGAGGTTCAAGACCAATATGTGGCTGGACGTCTGCCCTCACAGGAATATGAGGCTTCGTGAGCAGGAGGCGATTGGCCAGTGCCGCTCATTCCAGACCCAATAGACAAAGAATCCTGCCCAACCTATTCGAAGGTCTCAACGGTTCCTGTTCAGCCCCCGGCGATGGATGTCAGCAGGTTGAGATTCAGCCAGATAATGGTGACGGCGATCACGGCGCATAGTGAGGTCAGCCAAAGCGGCGCAACCAGATCGCCCATCTTCTTCCGGCTGGCGGTGAACATGACCAGCGGCACGATGGCAAAGGGCAACTGAAAGCTCAGTACCACCTGGCTGAGGATCAGAAGTCGCCCCATCTCGGCGCTGCCCCAGATCAGGATAACCAGCACTGCCGGCACGATGGCGATGGAGCGGGTGATAAGCCGCCTGAGAACCGGGCTGATGCGGAAATTGATGAAGCCCTCCATCACGATCTGCCCAGCCATGGTCGCAGTCACCGTGGCGTTCAGCCCCGAGCACAGAAGTGCAATACCGAACAGCGTCGGCGCCAGTGATCCACCCAGAAGCGGGGCCAACAGCGCATGGGCCTGATCTATCTCGACGATCTCGGTATTGCCGGTTGAGTGGAAGGTGGCCGCCGCCAGGATCAGGATCGAGGCGTTGATCACCAGCGCCAGCATCAGCGCGATGGTGGAATCCCATGTCGCCATGCGCAGCGCCTGATGCCGTGCGTCGGGGGCGGTGCCCCAGTTACGTGTCTGCACGATGCCCGAATGCAGATAGAGGTTATGCGGCATCACCGTTGCCCCGATGATGCCAAGCGCAAGATATAGCATTTCGGGGTTGGTCGCGATCTCGACCGAAGGGGCAAAACCTATGATCACCGCATTCCAGTCCGGGTCGGCCATGGCGATCTGCACGAAGAAACAGGCCGAAATCACCACAAGCAGCGTGATGACAAAGGCCTCGACCCAACGAAAGCCGCGGTTTTGCAGCCAGAGGATCAGGAACACGTCGACGGCAGTCAGGAACACCCCGATCTCCAGCGGGATGCCGAACAGCAGGTTCAGGCCGATGGCGACGCCGATCACCTCGGCCAGATCGGTGGCGATGATCGCGGCTTCGGCAAAGAGCCAGAGCGGCCAGGAGACCCAGGACGGAAAGGCGTCGCGGCAGGCCTGCGCCAGATCGCGCCCCGACCCGATGGCAAGCCGCGCGCACAAGGATTGCAGCAGGATCGCCATGATGTTCGACAACAGCGCAACGAACAGCAGCGTATAGCCGAATTTCGCCCCGCCAGCCAGCGAGGTGGCCCAGTTGCCTGGGTCCATGTAGCCTACGGCGACCAGATAGCCCGGCCCGACAAAGGCCATAAACCGCCGCCAAGGCGTGCGCCCCTGCGGCACCACGACCGAGCCATAGACCTCGGACAGCGAGGGCATCGGGCTTTGGCTGCGCCAGCCTTCGGACGGTTGGAAGCGTGGAGTGGGGGCCTTGACTGTCATGGCGACTCTGTTGCGAATGATTTGCAGTTGCAAGTTATTCGCAACAGAGCCCAGAGGTCAACTGCTGACGGCTTCTAGCCTCCAGTCAGACTTTGCGACTTGTCATGTAGGGCGCAGGCTCGAGGCATTGGTTTGGATGCTCAGAATGCTTGGCCACCATAGCGCTGAAAATTTTATGAGCTGGCTTGGTGAAATTCAGCCCAAGACCTTGATCGTTTCCCTGGAGTTTTGAGGTCGCGTTAAATTGAACTTTGGCTGCTGCGGCGAATTGTCAGAGACATAATGTCCAATCGTCAAATCCTGCAGATCAGATGAGTTATTTGGGCAGAACCAGCATGTGGCCACTTTTGAAGTGGTCGCTCTGATGAACCATGCGGACAACTCATGACTGTTAACCGATCCACTCGGCATGGAAGCCGTACGCTTGCAAGGCTGGACGGATCTCCGGCACTGCGGAGGGCCGCAATCCTTTCTATTTTGTCCGTGCTTGTCTGGCCGGTGCAGGCGGCGCTGATCGCTTGGGCCATATCGGATCTGATCGCGGGCGAGGTGCCGGCCTGGTATGCGGCGCTGCTGTTCATCCTGCTCAGCGGGGTGCGCGCGGGTCTGGACTGGCGGGCCGAAGCGGCGGCGCAGGTCGAGGCATCGCGCAGCATTGCCGATCTGCGATTGCAGCTGCTGGAGGCGGCGGTCTGGCGCTCCCCCTCGGGACCGGGCGAGGATGCGGCCGCACAGGCAGCTTTGATGGGCGAGAAAGCGGCTATGCTGCGCCCCTGGCTGGAGAAGTTCCTGCCCGCCATGGCCCGTGCCCGGATCGTGCCGTTGGTGATCCTGGGGCTGGTCGCCAGCCAGAGCTGGACAGCGGCGCTGGCACTTGCGGTCACAGGGCCGCTGATCCCGGTCTTCATGATGTTGATCGGCTATGCGGCGCAGGCGGCCTCGCGTGATCATCTGGTCGAAGCGGGGGCGCTGAACCGGCTGCTGATGGACCGCATCGCGGCCCTTGCCGACTTGCGGTTTCTGGGCGCCGTGGGCCAGGCCGGAGCCGATCTGGAAACCCGCGCCACTGATCTGCGCGAACGGGTGATGAAGGTTCTGCGCCTTGCCTTCCTGTCCTCGACGGTGCTGGAGCTGATGGCCTCGCTCGGGGTGGCGCTGGTCGCGGTGCAGATGGGGGTCTCGCTTCTTGGGCTGGTGTCCTGGGGCGGGTGGGGCGGACAGATCAGCGCCTTCGGGGCGATCTTCGTTCTGCTGATCGTGCCGGAGTTTTATCAGCCGATGCGGGATCTGGCAGCGTCCTGGCATGATCGGGCGGCGGCAATGGCGGTGATGGACGAGGCGCGGGCCGCTCTGGCGCAGGAGGGGCCGCGCATCCTGGGCGAGGGCGCAGCCCCTCCTGCCCGCTGCGACAGGCCCTTGCCGCTGCGCTGGCAAGGGCTGGTAATTTCGCCCGGGCAGGATGCTGCGATTGCTGTGCCGGACGGATGCCTGTTGCCCCGGACGGCCACGGCGGTCACGGGGCCAAGCGGGATCGGAAAGACCACATTGCTCGGCACGCTTGCGGGACTGCGCCCGGCCCTGTCCGGCACCATCCGCTATGGCGATATCCGTCTCTCGGACGCGACAGCTACAGGTCTGCGCGGTGCAATAGGCTGGCTGCCGCAACAGCCGCGCTTTCCGGCGATGAGCCTGCGCCGCTGGCTGCGCCTTGCCGCACCGGATGCCACTGACGACACCCTGACCGAGGCGCTGCATCGCGCGCGCGCCGGTCATGTCCTGGCCGCGCTGCCGCAGGGCCTTGGCACCCGTCTTGGCGAGACCGGCGGCGGTGTCTCGGGCGGTGAGGCGCGCAGGCTGATGATCGCCCGCGCGCTGCTTGCCCCCCCGACGCTTCTGCTGGCGGATGAGCCGACTGCGGATCTGGACGCGACCTCCGCGCAAGAGATTACCGGGGCGCTTCTGGCACTGCGCGAATTGGGCAGCGCGCTGCTGATCGCGACACATGACGCGCGGCTGATCGGGGCGATGGATCACGTCATCGCGCTGCGGGCCGGGAGGGAGGCTGCATGAGACATCTTGCCGCCGTCATCCGGGAAATGAACGCGGGCAATGGTCGTCATTTGCGGCGCGCGGCCGTTCTAGCGGCGATGGTGCCGCTTGCGGGGGCCGCCCTTCTGGGCCTCTCGGGATGGTTCATCACCGCATCCGCGATGGCGGGTGCGGCCGGGCTTGGCCTTGTCTTCGATTTTCTGCGCCCCTCGGGTGGCATCCGAACGCTGACGCTGATCCGCGCCGCCTCGCGCTATGGCGAGCGGCTGCTGGGGCATGATGCTACGCTGCGGGCGCTGGAACGGCTGCGGCTGCGGCTGTTCCGTGATCTTTCCGCTGTGCCGCTTCCTACGCTGGCGCGGCGCCATTCGGCGCAGATGCTTAACCGGCTGACCGCCGATGTGGAGGCGCTTGAAGGGCTGCTGATCCGTCTGGTCTTCCCGACGATTGCGGCGGCGCTGTCGCTGCTGGTCGGGCTGGCGGTGATCTGGATCATCGGCGGCGGGGCGCTTGCCGGGGCCTTGGCGGCCATCTGGGCGATGGGAATCCTGTGCCTTGCGCGGCTGGCCGGGGCCGGACAGCGCGCCCAGGCCCGTCGGGAAGAGGCGGCTTTGCAGGCGATCCGGTCACGCTCGGCTGGGCTGCTGGCGCTGCGCGGCGATCTGCTGATGCAGGGGCTGCTGCCGCAGGGGCTTGACCAGACAAAGGCGGCGATCGCCCACGCGGCTCTGGCGCGCAGCGGTCAGGATCTGATGGGTCGTCTGGCGGGGGTGGTGATGCACCTCACGCCGAGCATGGCGATTGCCGCGACGCTGATCCTAGGGGGCAGCCTTTCGCCGGCGCTGCTGCTGACGGTGATCCTGATCAATCTTGCCCTGACCGAATGCCTTCGGCTGTTGTGGCGTGGCTGGTCCGAGCGGGGTCGGATAGAACTTGCGGCCCGCAATCTTGCGCGGCGGGTTCCGGATGCCCAACCGGCGACGGCGGAGATGCCGGCACCCCTTCGCCCCGGCGCAGCACTCCTGACCGTCAACAAGCTTGTCGTGCGCGCCCATGGCAGCGGCAGGGAGCTGAGCGCGCCTCTGGATTTCACGCTGTACCCTGGCGAAACACTGGCGATCCATGCGCCATCGGGCGCGGGCAAATCCACCCTTCTGGCAATGTTGGCCGGAGCAGCCGCGTCAAAGCCGGGCGAGATCACCCTTCTGGGCCGCGATCTGTGCGAATGGCCCGAATCCGATCTGCGCGCCCGGCTGACGCTGGTGCCGCAGCGGCCCGCGCTGATCGCCGGATCGCTGGCCAACAATCTCCGCATTGCCGATCCGCAGGCCGATGACGCGGCACTTGCGGCGGTGATGCAGGCTGTGGCCCTGTCGCATTTTCTTACGACGCCCGAAGGGCTCGTGCGGCAATTGGGCGAGCGTGGCGCGGGCCTTTCGGGCGGCGAGACCCGGCGTCTCGCGCTAGCGCGCGCGCTGTTGCGGCAGCCGGACCTCCTTCTGATCGACGAACCGACCGAGGGGCTGGACCCGGCTAATGCGGCGTCTGTCCTGCAGGGGCTGCGCGCCTGTCTGCCCCGGTCGGGGATCATTCTCGTCTCGCATCGCGAAAGCGATCTGGCCGGTGCCGACCGGCGCCTGCAACTGCCACCGGCTGACCGTGACAGTCAGATGCCACCAGCCGCGCCACCCCTTCCCCACATCACAGTCCGGGGCACCGCCCCCTTCAGAAAGGAGGCCACTGATGGAAATTGATGTCGTTGATCTGTCACGACTGCAATTCGCCGTGACGGCCATGTATCACTTCATCTTCGTGCCGCTGACGCTTGGCCTCTCGCTGCTCGTGGCGATCATGGAGACGGTCTATGTCATGACCCGCCGCCCCATATGGCGGCAGATGACGAAATTCTGGGGCACGCTTTTCGGCATCAATTTCGTGCTGGGCGTCGCCACCGGGATCACGATGGAATTCCAGTTCGGCATGAACTGGAGCTATTACAGCGTCTATGTCGGCGATGTGTTCGGGGCTCCGCTGGCGCTGGAAGGGCTGATGGCCTTTTTCCTTGAGGCGACCTTTGTGGGCCTCTGGTTCTTCGGCTGGGACCGGCTTTCGGCCCGCGCCCATTGCATCGTGGCCTGGTGCGTGGCGATCGGCAGCAATTTCTCGGCGCTGTGGATCCTGATCGCCAATGGCTGGATGCAGAACCCGGTCGGTGCGGTGTTCAACCCCGATACGATGCGGATGGAGATCGAAAGCTTCTTTGAGGTCATCTTCAACCCGGTCGCCCAGGCGAAATTCGTCCATACCGTCAGCGCGGGCTATGTCGCTGCCTCGATCTTCGTCATCGGGGTTTCAAGCTGGTTCCTGCTCAAGGGGCGCCACACCGAACTGGCGCGGCGGTCGATCACGGTGGCCTGCTCTTTCGGTCTGGCCTCTGTCATGGCGGTGATCGTTCTGGGGGATGAAAGCGGCTACGAGACCACCCATGCGCAACGCATGAAGCTGGCCGCGATGGAGGGCATGTGGGAAACGCAGGCAGCCCCCGCATCCTTCACGCTTTTCGGTCTGCCCGACCAGGAGGCGCGCGAGACGCGCTATGCGGTGCATGTTCCCTATGTGATGGGGCTGATCGGCACTCGGTCCCTGACCGAGGAAATTGCCGGCATCGAAGATCTGGTGAAGGAGTCCGAGGAGCGTGTCCGCTCCGGCATCATCGCCTGGGACGCACTCCAGACCATTCGCACCCAGCGTGCGGCTACGCCGCCCGAGGTGCGCGAAACCTTCGAGGCGAACGGCGGCAACCTAGGCTACGGTATGCTGCTGATGCGCTATGTCGAGGATCCGCGCGACGCCACCGAGGCACAGATCGCCCAGGCCGCTGCAGATACGATCCCGACGGTCTGGCCGCTCTTCTGGTCCTTCCGCATCATGGTCGGCGCGGGTTTCCTGATGCTCGGCTTCCTGGCCTACATGTTCTGGCGCACCAATTTCCGCCAGGGGCGCTATCCCACGTGGGTCCTGCGCGGCGCGGTCCTGATGATCCCGGTGCCCTGGATCGCCATCGAGGCCGGCTGGTTCGTGGCCGAGTTCGGGCGCCAGCCCTGGACGGTGGATGGTCTGCTTCCGACCTTCCTGTCGGCAAGCCGCCTGTCTGTCGCAGATCTTCTGATCACGCTGGCGGGCTTCGTCGCGCTTTACACCGTGCTTCTGGTGATCGAGGTCCGGCTGATGCTGGCCGCGATCCGCAAAGGCCCGGTGCAGGATGCGGTAGAAACCGACGCCTGGAACAAAGCGCATCAGGCCCGCCTTTCCGGCGTGCTTGCCACCGATATCAAGCCAGCGGAGTGACCCGAGCATGATCCTGCATGAATTTATCAGCTACGAGATGCTGCGTCTGATCTGGTGGGGGCTGATGGGGTTCCTCCTGATCGGCTTTGCGATGACCGATGGCTTTGACATGGGGGTTGGCGCGCTGTTGCCCTTTGCGGCCCGCACCGATGTCGAGAGGCGCATCGCAATCAACACCATCGGCCCGGTCTGGGAGGGCAACCAAGTCTGGCTGATCCTTGGCGGCGGCGCGATGTTCGCCGCCTGGCCGCCGCTTTATGCGGTCAGCTTCTCGGGGTTCTATCTTGCGATGTTCCTGATCCTTGCGGCCCTGATCCTGCGGCCTGTCGGGTTCAAGTACCGCAACAAGAAAGAGGACCCGAAATGGCGGACCCGCTGGGACTGGGCGCTGTTCATCGGCGGCGCGGTTCCGGCGCTGACCTTTGGCATCGCGGTCGGCAATGCGCTGCAGGGCGTGCCCTTCCAACTGACCGAGATGATGGTGCCGCTTTACCCCGGCAATGCGCTGATGAAGCTGCTCGCGCTGCTTAATCCGTTCGCGCTGCTGGTTGGCATGGTCAGCCTGACCATGCTGATTACCCATGGCGCGGCCTGGCTTTCGTTCAAGGCGGAAGGCATGGTCGCGGTCCGGGCACGCCGGATCGGGGTTGTCACCGGGGCGATTGCGATCCTTGGGTTCCTGGTGGCCGGTCTCTGGCTGGCGGTCGGGATTCCGGCCTATCACTATGTTGGCGTTGTTGATCCCGCAGGCCCGTCAAACCCGCATCTGACTGCGATGGCGCGGGGAGGCTCCTGGCTTGCAACCTATCAGATCCGGCCCTGGATCGCGGTTGCGCCGGTGCTGGGGGTGATCGGTATCGCTCTGGCCGCCTTCGGCCTGTCGCGCGGGGCCGGCGGCTGGTCGCTGCTCGCCTCCAAGCTGGGCATTCTCGGGGTCATCTCGACCGTCGGGCTGACGATGTTTCCGTTCATCCTGCCATCCTCGCTGGATCCGAATTCCTCGCTGACCGTCTGGAATGCCTCCTCGTCGCACCAGACCCTGTTCATCATGCTCGGGGCCACGCTGATCTTCATGCCTGTCATTCTGGCCTATACCGCCTGGGTTTACCGGGTGCTCTGGGGCAAGGTCGGCGCTGACGAGCTGACAAAAAATCCCAATGCCTATTAACCCGGAAGGAGCTCTGAAATGTGGTATTTCGCCTGGATGCTCGGGCTGCCGGTGGCAGCGATGTTCGCAGTCATCAATGCGATGTGGTTTGAAATGAGCGAGGATCGCCGTCATTCCGGCACACCGGAAGGATGAGAACCGACCGTCATGCGGGGTAAGGCGCTGCTCGCAGTTTGCGGGCAGCTGCCGACCTTTCTTGTCTCATCCGCCTTGCTTCCCTGAAACACAACCCTCTCAGCCACTTACGCGGTGCTGACAATGACGGCGAATTGTTCGGGCTGTTGCGCCATCGGGCCAGACTGCTCTGGTCGCGTCCGGTTGAGCAGATTGCGCCCGCGAGGTTTTTCCTTGCACCTATAGTTACTAGAGGTGTCATAGGATGATTCATCAGAAGCCAACCCGCTGATGGGACGCAGGAGAATTAAGATGAGCACCTCTGGATCGGATCCCGCGGCCCACGGCCCGAATGATGGCCACGATCACGCCGAGGTCGTGACGGCCGATAACGAACGGCGCATTCGCTTTGTATTTTTCTTCACCGCATCTTACGCAGCCATACAGGCGGTGGGTGGCTGGATTTCCGGCTCGCTCGCGCTCATCGCGGATTCCGGCCATATGGTGTCAGATGCGGCGGCGCTGCTTCTGGCATTGATCGCCTATCGAGTCGCGCGACGCCCGGCGGACGGCACGCGCACCTACGGTTTTCACCGGGTGCGTGTGCTGGCAGCGCTGGCCAATGGCGCATCTCTGCTCCTTTTGGTGGCTTGGATCACATGGGAAGCGATCCAGCGTTTCAACGCGCCGGTTGAGGTCATGGCCTGGCCGATGCTGATCGTGGCAACAATCGGCCTCCTCGTAAACCTTGGCGGCGTCTGGATCCTGTCACGCGGTCGTAAGGGTGATAGCAACCTGCGCGGCGCAATGCTGCATGTGATCGGCGACCTGCTGGGCTCGGTCGGAGCGATTGCGGCGGCCATCGGCATCATGCTGACGGGCTGGACAGTCCTTGACCCGCTCCTGTCGGTGCTGGTCTCTGTGCTGGTGGTGCGCTCGGCATGGGGGCTGGTGCGCGACTCGCTGCGGGTTCTGTTGCAGGCGGTTCCACGCGGGTTCGACGCGCGCGAGGCCGAAGCGAAACTTTCCGAAGAACTGCCCGAAGTGGCCGAGGCCGGGCATTTCCACGCCTGGACCCTGACGGATGAGACGGTTGTGGCCACGGTGCATGTGACTCCCGCGCCCGGAACGGATCCGCTGTCGCTTCCCGTGCTCGTCGCCGACTGGCTGAAGGCACGTCACGATATTGATCACGTGACGGTTCAGGTCGATCCGCCCGGCGAGCTCTGGCGGGGCGAAGGGCTCTAGCGCCTGACGTCGTCGTGATCTTTGCTCACGCAAACGGGATTTGAACCTCTAGCTACTGGAGGATGCAGGAATTCCATGCCCGCATGACGGGTATGGACTTTCGAATAGGCGCAACATGGACCCTGTTTTTGCATCCGAACCCTCCCGCCGCAGTGGTGGTTTTCCCTGTCCCCATTGCCGGGTCGATCTGGTAATGTCTGACCGCCAGGGCATAGAGATCGACTATTGCCCGCAATGCCGCGGCGTCTGGCTGGACCGGGGTGAGTTGGACAAGATCATCGAGCGCAGCACGGTCGAAATGCCCGCACCCCGGCGGGCAGAGCCACCGCGCAACGATCAGCGCGCCCGGTATGGTGATGATTGCGACGGCGATCACGGTGGTCGGTCGCGTGGTCACGGGCACGACTCGGGCCATGATTCCGGCCACGGCAGAGACCGGCGCGATCACCATGGTTCCTTCCTGCGACGGCTGTTCGACTGAGGTCAGAAATCGCTTGAACCTCTAGTTGCCAGAGGTTGTAGCAATCCGAATCAGTGAAAAGAAGGCCCGGGGTTCCGGGCAGGAGACTGAGATGAGCGAGCCGAAGCGGCAGGAATGGACGGTCAGCGGGATGGATTGCGCCTCCTGCACCGTCAAGGTGACGAAAGCGGTCGAGAAACTGCCCGGGGTCAGCGAGGTTAGGGTCGCGCTGATGACCGAGCGGCTGTCGCTCAATCTTGTGCCGGGCACGACGGACACGTCCGAGATCGAGGGCATCGTCAAACGGCTCGGGTTCGGCATCGTTCCACGTGGCCAGAAACCCGAGGGCAAGAAGACCTTCGTGCTGCCCGAAAGTACCAAACCCGCCCATGTGCATGGCCCCGATTGCAAGGGCCATGACCACGACGATCACGATCATGCAGGGCATGACCACAGTGATCATGACAATTCGGGCCATGATCATTCTGCCCACGAACATGACCATGCAGGCCGGTCTCACAGCAAAGCGGAAAATGCGGTCGTGTCCGACAGCGGCCATGGCAGCCCGGGCCATGTGCATTACGATCCGGCAGATCGCGGCAAAAGCTGGTATCAGACGAAAAAGGGCCAGTTGGTGATCTTTACCGGCATCCTGTTGGCTGCGGCATGGATCTTTGAACTGCTGACCTCAACCGAATGGGGCTATTGGGCCTTTACGCTTGCCTGTGTGATCGGGGTCGCGCCAGTCGCCAAACGTGCGTTCGAGGCACTGCGCCTTGGCCAGCCCTTCACCATCGAAAGCCTGATGACCATCGCCGCCGTGGGCGCGCTGTTCATCGGCGCGGCGGAAGAGGCGGCGCTGGTCGTATTCCTGTTTGCTGTGGGTGAGGTGCTGGAGGGTGTGGCCGCCGGCAAGGCGCGCGACAGCATCCGCGCGCTGGCCAGTCTGGTGCCGAAAACTGCGCTTCTCGAGGAAAACGGCAAGACCCGCGAAGTGTCCGCCGAAAGCCTGCAGATCAATCAACGTGTTCTGGTGCGCCCGGGGGACCGCATTCCGGCGGATGGCGAGATCGCCGAGGGCACCTCTGGCATCGATGAAAGCCCCGTCACCGGCGAAAGCGTGCCGGTCACGCGCGGGCCGGGTGAAAATGTCTTCGCCGGCTCGATCAATACCGAAGCCGTGCTGCGCATCACGGTGACCAAAGCTGCCGCCGACAACACAATCAGCCGCATCATCCAACTGGTCGAAGAGGCCGAGGAGGCCCGCGCGCCGACCGAGCGGTTCATCGACCGGTTCTCGCGTTGGTACATGCCCGCCATTGTCGCCGTCTCGGCGCTGGTGATCCTGATCCCGCCGCTGGCCATGGGCGCCGACTGGGATACCTGGGTCTATCGCGGCCTCGCGCTTTTGCTAATCGGCTGCCCCTGTGCGCTGGTGATTTCGGTCCCGGCCTCCATCGCCTCTGCCCTGTCGTCGGGCGCAAGGAAGGGCCTGTTGATGAAGGGCGGCGCGGTGATCGAGGCCGCCGCCCATGTCAGCCGCATCGCTTTCGACAAGACCGGCACCCTGACCCATGGCAAGCCGCGCGTGACGGATGTCGTCACCGCCCCCGATGTCGCGGAAAGCGATCTGCTGGCGGTCGCGGCAGGCGTGGAAACCGGATCGTCGCATCCGCTGGCGCTGGCGATCCTGAAACGCGCTGAGGCGGCGGGGGTCGAGGCGTTGCCTGCGCGTGATGCCCGCGCCATGGTCGGCAAGGGGGTCGAGGCTCTGGTCGGTGGTGCCAAAGCCTGGGTTTCCTCACCGCGCCACGCTTCTGAGGTGCGCGGCCTGGCGGGCGAGCATATCCGCCGTGCCACAGAACTCGAATCCGAGGGCAAGACCGTGGTCGCGGTGTTCCGCGAGGGACAGCCGCTTGGTCTGATCGCCATGCGCGACGAGCCGCGCACCGATGCCGCCGATGCAATGCGCCAGCTCAAGGCCATGGGGATCTCGCCTGTGATCCTGACTGGCGATAATCCCCGCACAGCTGAAGCCATCGCAGACCAACTCGGCATGGATTTCCGCGCCGAGATGATGCCGGAAGACAAGCTGACCGTGATCCGTGAAATGGTCGCGCAGGGCGGCGTGATGATGATCGGCGACGGCATCAATGACGCCCCGGCGCTGAAACAGGCGGGCGTTGGCGTGGCCATGGGCTCGGGCACCGATGTGGCGCTGGAAACCGCCGATGCGGCGATCCTGCGGGACCGGGTTGTCGATGTGCCGGCGCTGATCCGGCTGGCGCGCGCCACCATGGGCAATATCCGCCAGAATGTGGTGCTGGCGCTTGGGCTCAAGGCGGTGTTTCTCGTGACCTCGGTTCTCGGGATCACGGGACTCTGGATCGCGATCCTCGCCGATACCGGCGCAACGGTTCTGGTGACGCTGAACGCCCTCCGCCTGTTGCGCTTCGATCCATCGAAGGAGGGCTGATCCATGCCATCAGCCATGGGCTGGGCCGCTTTTGCGGCCCTTTCCTTCTATCTGATCCTGTTTGCACTTGGTACCATGCGATTGGCATCGTCAGAACAACGGGTCTGGCTGTTCGCCACGGCCCAGGGGCGGGAAAGGCTTGCAGCTTTCGGGTTTCGCGCCGCCTTCGTGCTCGCCTTTCTCGGGCCTTTGCTGTGGATGGCCTTGCCCCTCCTGCACAAGACCGATCCGCTCTGGAGCGAGACCGGACTGCCATTGCTCGGCGCAGCAGGTGCCTCGTTGGCATGGCTGGGCACCGGGCTTGCGCTGCTGGCGCAATCGGGGATGGGTGCGTCATGGCGGGTTGGAGTCCAGTCCGGTCAGGCCGGGGCGCTGGTGACGACGGGCCTGTTCGGCCTGTCTCGCAACCCGACCTTTCTCGGGCAGGCGATGGTGCTGGCCGGGATGGCCCTTGCTGTCCCCTGCCTGCCCACCCTGGTCGCGCCGGTTCTGATGGTCTGGTCTGCCAGCATCCAGATCCGCAGCGAGGAATCTGTTCTGCTGGCGACCCATGGCGAGAGCTATGCCCGCTACATGGCCCGCGTGCCGCGCTGGATTGGCTTTGTAAAGGGTCAGAGAACATGAGCAGAGTTCTGTTTTTTGGCTTTGTGCTGTTGGCGCTCACGATCGACCAGATCACCAAGGGGATGGCGCTCGCCTGGCTGACGCCCTTCCAGCCGGTGCCGGTCCTGCCGGGCTTCAACCTGACGCTGGGCTTCAACACCGGCGCGAGTTTCGGAATGCTCTCGGGAATCATGGCCAATACGCCGCTTTTGATGGCGGCGCTGACCGGGGTGCTGACACTGGGCCTTGCCTGGATGGGCCTGCGCGCGAAACTACCCCTGGAGGCCGCTGGTTTCGCCCTGATCACCGGCGGATCGGCGGGCAATATCCTTGACAGGCTGCGCCAGGGCGCTGTGACAGATTTTCTGGATTTCTACTGGCGGGACTGGCACTGGCCCACCTTCAACGGTGCGGATATCGCGATTTTCCTCGGCGTCGTGGCGATCCTTTTCGCCGGGTTCCGGGGCTCGAAGGAGGCGAAAAATGCCTGACCTCGCAACGCGCCAGACGCTGGCTTTCCTGATCGCGCTGACGGCCACGCTGTCGGCGCTGTTCATCGGTGAAGTGCTGGGCCAGATGCCCTGCACGCTCTGCTGGTACCAGCGCATCGCCATGTTCCCGCTGGTGGCGGTGCTGGGCATGGCGCTCTGGTCCGATGACCCGAGGGGGCGGCTCTATGCCCTGCCGCTGGCTCTCATCGGTCTTGTCATCGCGGGCTATCATTCCGGGCTCTATGCCGGGCTGATCGCCGAGCCACTGGTGCCCTGCACGCAAAACGGTCCCTCCTGCACCGACCGCACGGGCCAGAGCATCCTTGGCCTGCCGATCCCATACCTGTCGCTGGCTGCATTCGCCGCGATTGCCATCCTGCTTGCGCCGAAAGGCCCACCTCTGACCAAAGGAGAAACCCGATGAACCGCCGCACTCTTCTTCTCGGTGCCAGCGCCCTTGGCCTTGCCGCCTTTGCAGGTGGCAGCTGGTATATCCGCGATCAGCGGGCTCGCGAGGCGGCAGCCGAGGCTGCGGCCCGCGCAGCAGCCGTGCCGGATCTGAACTCGGTCCTGCTGCGCCCGGCTGCCCCCGTGCTTGGCCCGTCGGATGCAAAGGTCACGCTCGTCGAATTCTTCGACCCGTCCTGCGAGGCCTGCCGCGCCTTCCATCCTGTGCTCAAACAATTGCGCGATGAGTTCCCGAATGATCTGCGCATCGTCATGCGCTATGCGGCCTTCCATCAGGGATCGGACGAGGCGGTGGCCATTCTCGAAGCTGCGCGCCGTCAGAACCTGTTCGAGCCGGTGCTGAACATCCTGCTGGAAACCCAGCCGAACTGGGCGCTGCACGACGGGCCAAACCTCGATATTGCCTGGGCGGCAGCGGCGCAGGCAGGGCTGAACATTGCCAACCGGGATATCGAGACTCGCGCCCCTGGCACGGTGGCGATCCTCAACCAGGATCGTGCGGATATCGAAACCCTCGGCGTTCGCGCGACCCCGACCTTCTTCCTGCAAGGACAGCCTCTCAATGTGGAGAGCTTCAATGCACTCATTTCGGCAGTTCGCAGTGCCGTAGAGGCCGAGGTCTGACATTCGCGTGAGAGCTGGGGTTTTGCTTTGAAGCTCTAGCAGGTTGAGGGTGTAGAGCCCCATCCTTGAGAACAAATGCCGGTCCTGACCGGCCGCAACCAGAAAGATATCGGGTGATTGCTGCAATGGGACTGGCGATTGGCGCCGGGTGGGGGGCGTTTGTTGCCCGGAGGCGCGGAGGAAAGCTCCTGGACATCTTGCAATACGCTGCAGGCTTCGGGTTGGCATTCGCCCTGGTCGCCATGTTCGCAGGTATTCTTTTACTTCGCCTTTCCTGAGTGGGTGCCGGATGCGTCTTCGCACAATCCAGATCGTCCTTTGGTCGGCTGCGCTTGCAGCAACAGCTGCGTTTTCCATCTGGAAGCTTCAGGAACCACCTGCGCCAGCTGTCTTGACCGAGACCGAGTTTCGACCGGTTTTCTCCTTGCCTGACGAAGCAGGACAACAGCGCGGGAGCGCCGAGTTCCGGGGCCGGTATTTGCTGGTGTTCTTCGGTTTCACCAATTGCCCCGATGTCTGCCCCACAACCCTGTCAGAGGTCGCGCAGGTGATGGAGGATCTGGGCTCGGATGCCGGTCAAGTGCAGCCCATCTTCATATCCATCGACCCCGAACGCGACCGCGCTCTGGGAATCGATGATTACACTGCGGCTTTTCATCCTGCCATTCTTGGGCTTGCCGGCGATCAAGTGGCGACAGCGGCTGCGGCCAGCAGCTTTCGCATCTATTTTGAACGCGAAGAAGATGATGCCGCGCCCGATGGCTACACCATGTCGCACAGCCCGGGTCTTTTCCTTATCGGGCCGGACGGGCAATGGTTGCGCCAATATGCCTATGGCACTCCCGCCGAAGATATTCTGAGCGATCTGAAAGAAAGGTTCTGAGCCATGCGCATTCCCGCTCTCGCCATGCCGTTGGTATTTCTCGCCTCGACCGCCCTGGCCGAATGCCCCATCTGGCAAACCGGCGATCTGACCGTGAGCGCAGCCTGGTCGCGTGCCACCATCGGTATGAACCGGCCCGCCGTATTCTACGCGACGATCTCGAATACCGGCAACGAAGACGATGCATTGCTGGATATTGCCACTCCGGTCTCGCGGATGCCGATGCTGCATGAAACGGTGGTAACGGATGGGGTTGCCAGCATGCCGCACGCCATGCGGATACCCGTCCCGGCAGGCGGATCGGTCGCGCTGGCCCCCGGTGGCTATCATGGGATGCTGATGGACCTGACGCAGGCGCTCGCGCAGGGTGAAACCTATCCGATGGTCCTGACCTTCGAGAAGGCAGGAGAGGTGACTGTCGATGTTGCGGTCACCGCTATGACTGCAAGGGGAGCGGAATGCCTGACAGACGCCAACTGATTCTTGGCGCGGGCGGCGTGCTGGCCGCAATGGCCGGCACCCTGGCCCTTGGTGCCTGGCGCAGCCGCGGAGACGAGACCTCAAGCCTTAACCCGGTGCTGCCCCTGCCGTTTCAGGCGATGGGCTGGCGGCTAACCGATCATCAGGGTCGTTTGGTCACCGCCCAGAACTGGCTTGGGCGCCCGGCCATGGTGTTCTTCGGCTTTACCTGGTGCCCGGACGTCTGCCCGACCACATTGATGGATATCGCGCTCTGGCTCGAAGAATTGGGTGACGACGCCGAACAGCTCACCGTGGCGCTGATCTCGGTTGATCCTGCGCGGGATACGCCTGAAGTTCTTGCTGAATATGTAGCGATGTTCGATCCACGCATCCTCGGGCTGACAGGAAGCGACGCACAGATTGCGCAGGCCGCGGCGGACTTTCGTATCCGCTATGAGCGCATCGAGCGTGAGGATGGTGATTACACCATGAATCACACTGCCGGCGTCTTCCTGTTCCGTGCTGACGGAAGTTTTGCCGGTATCATTGACTTCCATGAGGATCGGCAATTCGCAGTCCCGAAAATCCGCCGCATCCTGACGTGAAGGATTGCGCGGTCTCGACTTCCTGTATCCAGCCTGGCCCAGATCAGGCCGGTTCTGGGCAGTGTTCTTGCACCGGCCATCTTCACAATCTCTGAACTTCCCGTGAGATACGGCCCGAATGGGCGTTTCCGGTATTGAAGCTCAAGTAGCTAGAGGAATTACAACCGCCTCGCTTCACGAAGACGGATTACAATGCCTGAAACCATCCTGAACCCTTCCATCGGCATGCTTGGCGCTCCTGCGGGCCGTTCAGCGTCCGCCGGTTCCAAACTGATGCTGTGTATCGGCCTTTCTCTGGCGCTTGCAGGTTGTGCTCAACTCAACCCATCGGCTCCGCCTCGCCTGGATGAGACGGGGGCCTCCGTACAGGGGATCTATCCTGTCACGATGGAAAACATCGTGCAGATCAGGGCGCGGGCGGAAGCAACCGTCAACAACACGCGCACCGCACGGGGCCTTGCTCCAGTCACATTGGATTCTGCGCTTGTCGCGGCGGCTGATAGCCATTCGCGGTCCATGGCACAGCAGCGCCGAGCCTGGCACTTCGGGGCAGATGGCAGTTCTCCGATGGATCGCGCCCGACGCGCCGGTTTCGTGGGTGAGATCCTCGGTGAACTTGTCTCAGAAACCTATGAGAGTGAAGTACAAGCTATCGCGACCTGGATGGGAAGCCCGGCGCAACGCGCTGTCCTGCTGGATCCAATGGCACGTCGGATCGGTATGGGGGTGTTCCAGGAGCCCAACAACAAGCTGTGGTGGACCCTTACAGTCGCCAACTGAGCGCAGGAGAAGCAAGATGAACGAACTCCCGAACAGGCGCCGGGTTTTGGCATTCGGCATGACCGCAGCGACGGCTCTGGCCGCGCCTTCAATCCTGCGCGCCCAGGAGGTAACCATGGTTGCGCCCTCCGCAGCAAACCGCCACAATACGGCGAGTTTTCGGGCGCAGCGCTGGCAGGATCACTTTCAAAACCTGCGCAAGGGAGCGATCCTGTGCGATCTCGAATCCCGCGTGCTGCACTACTGGTCCGAGGATGAGAGCCTCTATCTTGTCCACCCCTCTTCGGTGCCCATGAGCGAGGAACTCACCCGTCGCGGCTACACAGAGATAGTCCTCAAGCGTCGAAATCCAACTTGGATTCCAACGCCCAATATGCGCGAGCGCGACCCAACCCTGCCGCGATCCATTGGCCCAGGTCCGGACAATCCGTTAGGAACCCGGGCGCTGAACCTGAGCTGGCAATACTATCGAATCCACGGCATCGATCTTGTTGAGAAAATCGGCAGACCGGCTTCGAATGGCTGTGTTGGTATCTATAATGAGAATATTGAGCGGCTGTTCGACCTGGTAGAGATCGGCACACAGGTGCGGCTTCTCTGATCTTCGCATCGATAATTTGATGGTTGGCTTTGACATGGGGGTGAACTGCCAACCATTTCAACCGGACAGCTATGCCTGAACATGAAGGCTGGCGTGCCAGTGAAATCGACGCAGAGGATTCTCAGGCCCTAGCCACCATTCAGCAGTAAAGAATTGGGCTCCGCATATCGACAGGCAGACATCGCAATCATTGCTTCGCAGGAAGGGAGCACATAATGAAGGAGGTCACACAGCACACATCAATCGAGTTGCGCCATCTCCGTCATTTCGTTGCGGCCGCAGAGCATGGCAGCTTTCGCAAAGCGGGTGCCGCGCTCGGACTGTCACAGTCGGCCATCAGCAGATGTATAGCCAAGCTTGAAGACCAGATCGGGGCCTCATTGTTTCATCGGCATACGTGGGGGGTATCCCAAACCTTCGCCGGTCAGCGCTTCCTCAGTACCGCTCGCAAGACTATCAGGATGGTTGGTGAGGGTGCCCAAGGTGTTTCAGCAGCGGGTCGAGGCGAGACCGGATGCGTGAGGATCGGCATCTATTCCTCGATTGCTTCGGGTTATCTCACTGACTTGCTGCAGAGCTATGGCGAGCGCCATCAAAAAGTTCGGATCGAATTAATCTACGGGAGTGCCGACGAGCATGTGGCCGCCATCCGCCAGTTGCGCCTCGATGTCGCCTTCCTCGCCAGAACACGGGACTGGACTGACTGTGAGCGCGCGCCTCTTTGGTACGAGCGTGTATTTGTGGCCCTGCCGGATAGCCACCGGCTCGCTGACCATGACGCTCTTACCTGGTGCGAACTGACCGGCGAGACCTTCATGGTCAGCGAAGCCCCGCCGGGAGAGGAGGTCCACGCCCACCTGGTGCGAGAGCTGACAGGGTTCGGGGGACGTCCTGAAATCCATGTGCAAGGAGTCGGGCTGGACAATCTTCTGCCACTGGTCGCGCTTGGGCGGGGGCTGACGCTGGTGTGTGAGGGGATGACCGTCGCGCGGTTTCCGGGTGTGACCTACCGCCCGATCCTCGACGAGATCCTTCCCTTCTCGGCTGTTTGGTCAGCCAAAAACGACAACCCTGCATTCCGGCGTCTGCTCAGCCTTGCGAAGGTCATGTCCGTGAGACCTGCTCCCTAATTGCAGGACAGGAACGCCGCGCCTTCGCAAAACCTCGATCCGTCGCAATGAACCGCTCCAGCATCGGGATGATCAGACGTAGTGGTTCGACCGGCGGGCTGCCGGGCTCGGCCAGAAGGCGCCCGTAGTCGACAAGGCTTCGGTACAATTGCGCGGGCAGCTCCACTGTCAATTTGACGGGTTTGTCGTCAGACAGCGGCCCGAGTTTCAGCTTGGTCATGGTCAACCTCCTGCCGGTTCGAACACGAGATCCCGGGTTAAAATAATCCTGACCGGGAAACCGGGCCGGATGGTCAGTGTCGGCGCGACCTGCAACTGGCGCTGGACGATCTGCTGGCCCGCCTGATTGATGGTGTCCTGCGCCCCATCGCGGATGGCCCGGACCAGCCGGTCCTCTTCGCTGGAAGCGAGTTCAGCCCCCACAGCGAGCAGCGTGGAGAGACCCGCCGCCCGCATCAGACCCCACCAATGGTAGTCAACGCCATCCTCAAGGCCCGCATAACCGCTGGCATCCGCGCCCGGCAGGCGCTCCAGAACAATGGACCGGCCACCGGGGAGGATCAGACGGTTCCAGACCAGCAGAACCCGGCGCTGGCCGAAGGTCACATCGTCATCATATTGCCCGATGATGCGCGTGCCCTGCGGGATCAGAAGCAACGCCCCGGTGGGACTGTCATAGACGTTTTCCGTGACCTGTGCGATGATCTGGCCAGGAAGATCCGAGCGGATGCCGGTGATCAGCGCGGCCGGGATGACGGCTCCGGCTTGAAGAATGTAGGGCGATGCTGGCGGGGCGACGCGATCCGGGGAATTAGTCTGACGATCCACCGGGCCTCCGAGGAAGGCGCTCGCGCGATCCTGCGGCCCGGAAGCTCCGCCGAGGTCGAGCCCTCCAAGCCCGAGCGCCCCGGGTCCCGTCGCGGCGCCAGCCCGCGGGCCGATCTGGAAGAGCACATTGCTCAGCCGCGCGGCTTCTTCCTCGGCAAGACGGCGCTGTTCCTCGGGATCGACTGTCGGGGTGGTGATGGGTGGAGGAACAACCGGCTGCCCCCGGCTCTGCGCCTCCAGGATCGGTCGCCCGAGATCGCCGGGTAATGCCGGCCCAAGAACAGGGCCGGTATAGTCGCGTGGCAGGCCAGCGAGACCATCGGCTGTCGGGCGATTTTCGGTCGAATAGAGCTCCCCACCGCCCTGCCCCGCATCACGGGTCTGAAGGGCGTAGATCAGCGCGCCGCCGATGCCGAGCAAGGCAACGGCACCGACGCCCGCCAGCATCTTGCGCGACAGACGGGTGACGCGGGGGGCTTCGGCACGGAGCCGCATGGATGAGGCCAGTTTCTCGGTCATGTCGGCGATCCTCCCGCCGTTGGCGCAGATGTCGCGGCCTCAGCCTGCGTCGGTTCGATGCGGACGATCCTGACGACCTGCTGGCGATTGCCGCTGCCAAGACGCAGTTCGGCCGCGCCGAACAGGCGGTCTACGATCAGCACATTCTGATGGACGCGGGTGTTGACGATCTGCGGTTCGCCATCACTGCCCAGCACAAACAGCGGCGGCATCTCGCCCTGAACGATCCCGCGCGGGAAGACGACATAGACGCGGCGGCCATCGTCGAAAACGGCAACCGGACGCCAGGGCGGGCTCTCGCCCGGAAGCTGCAAGCCGTAGCGATAGTTGCGGGCAGACTCGGCCGGAATGACCGGAGCAGCAGGTACGCTCGGACGCTGGCCCGGCGGCGGCGCGGGATAGGACCAGGACACGGCAGGCATGTAGAGCGCCTCCCGGGCGCGCAGTTCGATCATATAGATGCGGCGGTCGGTGGTGATGACGAGGTTGGTGGAGATATCGGGCCGTGTCGGCTTGACGAGGATCTGGACCCGCCGGTTTGCCCCACTGCCACTCTCGGTATCACCAATGACCCAACGGGCGGTATCGCCAGCGGCGATCGGCCCTGCCCCGGTCAGGCTCTCGCCCGGCTCCAGCGCAATCGTGGTGATCTGCCCGACTGCGGCATAGACCTGATAGAGAGCGCCTTCGCTCCAGGGGTAGATCTGGATGGCATTGTAATAACCCTCCCGGCGCGGCTCGACCCGGGCAGCGGCATTGGCGTTCTCAACCCGACCATCCGGCGTGCCGGCGGCGGTGCCGCCGCGCGCCACTGTCCAGGCGGGCGGCACATGCAGGGGTCTCGGTCTCGCGTCGGCGACAGCGGCCGGCACCGAGGCCGTCGGCGGCACATCGTCATCATAGCTGAACTGCGGCACCCGGTTTGTGGCACATGCCGCCAACAGGGAGGCGGAGAGCAGCAGGGCCGCAACAGCAGGTTTACGGAAAGCAGAGACTGCAGCTTTGCGGGACACTACAGAGGTCATTGGCTCATCTCCCGCGACCAAGAAACTGCGTTGACGTAGATCCCGAGCGGATTGGCCCGCAGACGCTCGGCATCCCGCGGGGTCTGGATCACAATGGTCAGGATCGCGGTCCACCGCTCGGTGGTGGACAATTGCCCGCTCTCATAATGCCGCTCGGTCCAGGCGACACGGAAACTGTCTGGCGAGGCCCGGATGACCGAGGAAACTTCCACCGCCACCTGCTGCCGGCCAACGCGGGCGAAGGGATCATTGGTGCGGGCATATTCGTTGAGCGCAGCCGCTCCCCGGTCCGTGGTGAACTCATAGGCGCGCAGCCAATTCTGACGCACGATGATGGCGTCCGCCGGGATCGCGCGGACCTGCTCGATGAAGCGGCCGAGATGGAAGGCGATCTGGGGATCGGTCGGCCGATAGTCGGCGGAGGCAGGTGCGACTGTCTGGGCCTGCCCGAGAGTATCAACCTGCACTACCCAGGGCACCACGGTCCCGCGCGCCGATTGCCAGACAAGGGCACCGGCAAACCCCGCAGAGAGGATAAGGCAACCGAAGGCCATGTAGCGCCAATTCTTCGCCTGGACACGAGCCGACCCGATCCGCTCATCCCAGACCTGCGCGGCCTTTTGATAGGGTGTCTCGGGCTGCGGCACCTTGCCGAAATGGTTGGAGGGACGTTTGAAGATGTTCATATGTGATCACTTTCGGACAGGCTGATCGAGGAACCGCCGCCACGGCTGTCACCGCATCGGACGGCATGGGCGGCGGCCCTTACGCCTTGGCTCATGGCGCGGCTGCGCTGCATGCGCTGTGCCCAGGCGGGCGGGCCATCGGCTGAAGCCGTGGCATCGGGCGCGGACGGGGCACCACCGACAGCTCCCATCGAGGTGGTGCCGCCGGTGGCGGCGAACCCTCCCCGCACCCCTTCCGCATAGCTGGATTTGACACTCTCGGCGGCGCGTGAGGCGGCGCGCTTCAGGGGTGATACGGCAGCGGATGAGCCTGCACGGGCAACGCCGCCAAGACCTGCGGCAACGCCCGCACCGCCGGACGCGCCCATAGATCCCAGAGTATAGGCAGAGGACGCGGCGCCTGCGGCAGAGGCCCCGCCGCGCGCCAGGGCCGCACCGCCGGAAAGGGCTGCACCACCGCCACGCGCGGCCAGCATGGTCGCGCCGCCTGCGGCAACGGCCGCTCCGCCAACCGCGAGGCCGGTGCCGACGGCCGCACCCGCGCTGAGTTGAGGACCGCCGGAGACGAGCCCGGAGGCGATGCCGGGACCGAAGATGCCGAGGCCGAGGAGAGAGAGAGCCGCCAGCACAATGGCCATGGCATCGTCGATGGTCGGGGTCGCGCCGCCGAAGCCGGCGGTGAACTGGCCGAACAAGGTCGATCCGATGCCGATGATCACAGCAAGCACCAGCACCTTGATGCCGGATGAGACGACATTGCCGAGCACGCGCTCGGCCATGAAAGCGGTCTTGCCAAAGAGGCCGAAGGGGATCAGCACGAAGCCCGCCAGCGTGGTCAGCTTGAACTCGATCAGGGTGACGAAGAGCTGCACGGCGAGAATGAAGAAGGCGAGGATCACCAGCGCCCATGCGAAGAACAGGCAGAGGATCTGCACGAGGTTCTCGAAGACCGCGATCCAGCCCATCAGGTCCGAGATGGAGTCAAGCAGCGGACGCCCGGCATCGAGGCCGATCTGGGCAACACGGCCGGGACGCAGGAGATCCGCTGCCGAAAATCCGGTGCCGGAGGCCATGAGGCCGAGACCTGCGAAGCTCTCGAAGACGATCCGGGCGAGATTGTTCCAGTTGGAGATGATATAGGCAAAGACGCCGACGAAGATGGTTTTCTTCACCAGACGCGCGAGGATGTCGTCATCGGCACCCCAGGCCCAGAACAGCGCCGCAAGCGTCACATCGATGACGATCAGCGTCGTCGCGATGAAGGCGACCTCGCCACCCAGCAGGCCGAAGCCGGAGTCGATATAGCTGGTGAAGATGCCGAGAAAGCTGTCGATGACCCCGGTGCCGCCCATGATCAGTGTCCCCCATCCGAGTCAGGGTTGGGCTGCGCAGGTGCCGGCTGCGCGGGCGCCCGGCCCAGAAAGCGGTCACGGCTCTCGGCCCAGACGCGCAGGCACTCCTCATCATTGGCTGCCCCCTCGCCCAACTCCTGGCAGCGCCGCAACTCCAGCCGGAGCGGATCGGCGAGTGTTTGCAGCGCCGGGGCGGAAGGTGCTGGCGCAGGGGTTTCCTCGCGCGTCATCTCTATGATTGCTGCGGTGATCGCGACGGCCACGAACACCACGGCTGCAATCCTGGCCAACACCTTCCCTTCCATGCCCTGCCCTCCCGCTGTCAGTTGAACATGCGGGCGTTGCCGGGCTGGTAGCCCGTACCCGGCGTCAGGAAGCGCTCGCGCTGGATTCGGCCCTGCTCGGCGGCGGTCGCCCGCTCGGCTTCCATCAGGGCTTCCGCCCGGCCGTTTGCCGAGATCACCGCAATCAGATCCGAGAGCTGCTGCGATTGAAGCGCAAGCAGCTGGTTCCCGGCCTGCGTGGCCTGCAGCGCGCCGGTAGCACCCTGGCTTTCGCCGACCAGCGCCGCCATCTCGGCACGGTTGCTGTCGATATTGCCGACAACACCGGCCTGCACCCGCATCGCGTCCTGCAAACCGCCCACGGTGTTTTCCCAGCGGCTGCGCGCCTCCGCGATCATCTGGGTATCAGTCGCGGTCAGGGACAGATTGCCGTAGTCCTGCTGGAACATCTGGTCGATGGTCTGCACGTCGAAGGCGATGTTCTGGGCCTGCCCGAGAAGCTGCTGGGTGCGGCTCACATTCTGCTGCAACGCCTGAAGCGAGTTGTAGGGCAGGCTCGCGAGGTTGCGGGCCTGATTGATCAGCATCTGCGCCTCGTTCTGAAGCGAGGTGATCTGATTGTTGATCTGCTCCAGCGTCCGCGCGGCAGTCAGCAGGTTCTCGGCATGGTTGGTCGGGTCGTAGACGATCCGGCCAAAGCCCCCGAAGAAGGCATGCGCCGGCGTCGTGAACACCGGGGCGAGTGCCAGCGGGGCGGCAAGCGTCAGGGCGAGAGCGGTTGCGTTGGCCATGCGCAGGATCGGCCGCGTGTTGCGGGTCATAGGGTGATCTCCTCTTCGTCCAGGGTGAAGTTGAACCCGTCATCCAGGATCGTGACGGGGGCGGTCTCCTCGGGGTCATCCGCGAGGTTGGTGAGGTTCGGGATCAGATCGGCCGCCCAATCGACGCCGCGCGCGCGCAGCCAGGCGTCGAGAAAGCCATCGCGCCCGTGAACTGCGAGAATCTCGGCGATCATCGCCTGGTCCGATTTGGAGGAGGCCGCGCATAGCGCGAGACCGACCTCGGACAGGCCGAGATCGAAGAGTCGGTTGCCGCGGCGCGACTGGCAGTAGTAGTCCCGCTTGGGTATCGCCCGCGCCAATATCTCGATCTGGCGGTCGTTCAACCCGAAGCGGCGATAGATCGCGGTGATCTGCGGCTCGATGGCGCGCTCATTGGGCAGCAGGAGCCGGGTCGGGCAGGACTCGATAATCGCCGGGGCGATATTGCTGCCGTCGATATCGGACAGGCTCTGCGTGGCGAAGATAACGCTGGCGTTCTTTTTGCGGAGGGTTTTCAGCCACTCGCGGAGTTGGCCCGCGAAGCCGTCATCATCAAGCGCTAACCAGCCCTCGTCGATGATCAGGAGCGTCGGCCGGCCATCAAGCCGGTCGCCGATGCGGTGGAACAGATAGGAAAGGACCGCTGGTGCCGCGCCGGTGCCGACCAGCCCCTCGATCTCGAAGGCCTGAACATCGGCAGTGCCGAGATGTTCGACCTCAGCATCGAGCAGCCTGCCATAGGGTCCGCCGACGCAATAGGCGCGTAGGGCCTGCTTCAGGTCATTGGATTGCAGCAAGACGGCAAGGCCGGTGATGGTGCGCTCCCCGACCGGGGCAGAGGCCAGCGAGGTCAGCGCCGTCCAGAGATGCTCCTTCACCTCAGGCGTGATCTGGATGTTTTCGCGCATCAGGATCGCGACGATCCAGTCAGCGGCCCAAGCGCGCTCTGCAACATCAACGATCCGGGCCAGCGGTTGCAGCGAGACCGAGGCTTCCGCCGCATCTGTCAGCTCGCCGCCGAGATCGTGCCAGTCGCCACCCATGGCAAGAGCCGAGGCGCGGATCGAGCCCCCGAAATCGAAGGCGAAGATCTGGCTGCGCGCGTAGCGGCGGAACTGGAGCGCCATCAGCGCCAGCAGCACAGATTTCCCAGCCCCAGTCGGGCCGACAACAAGCGTATGGCCGACATCTCCGACATGGAGAGAGAAGCGGAACGGGGTCGAACCTTCCGTGCGGCCATAAAGAAGCGGAGGCCCGTTGAAGTGTTCGTCCCGTTCCGGCCCGGCCCATACGGCGCTGGAGGGCACCATATGGGCAAGGTTGAGTGTCGAAACCGGCGGCTGCCGGACGTTGGCGTAGGCGTGCCCCGGCAGACTGCCGAGCCAGGCATCAACCGCATTGACCGTTTCCACCATGACGCTGAAGTCGCGGGACTGGACGATCTTCTCGACCAGCCGCAGCTTTTCGTCGGCGCGCCGGGCATCGTCATCCCAGACCGTGATGGTGGCCGTCACATAGGCCATGCCCGCCACATCTGCACCGAGCTCCTGCAAGGCCATATCGGCATCGGCGGCCTTGTTCGCCGCATCGGTATCGACCAGCGCGGATTGCTCGTTGGTCATCACCTCCTTGAGGATCGCGGCGATGGACTTGCGCTTGGCGAACCATTGCCGGCGGA
The DNA here is from genome assembly GCF_000819565.1 of Celeribacter indicus. Lineage (NCBI taxonomy): Bacteria > Pseudomonadati > Pseudomonadota > Alphaproteobacteria > Rhodobacterales > Roseobacteraceae > Celeribacter > Celeribacter indicus. The sequence continues at coordinate 985,169 of NZ_CP004393.1, read as the reverse complement.
TCTTCGTCAGCAGCTTCGTCGCGTCGGTCTTGTCCATCAGGATGGCGCGGGTGGACCAGCGATAGGGAAAGGCCAGCCGGTTCATCTCGTCGAGCAGACCGGGCGTCGTCGTGCCCGGAAACCCGGTGATGGTGAGGATCCGCAGGTGCTGGTTACCCAGACGTGGTTCCAGCCCAGCGGTCAGCGGCTGATCGGCCAGCAGCGCATCGAGATAGACCGGCGTTTCCGGCACCCGGAGACGATGCCGGTTGGTCGAGATGGTGGAATGAAGGTAAGTCAGCGTGCCCGCGTCATCGAGCCAACGGCATTCCGGCATGAAGCCGTCAAGCAGCGCCAGCACCCTGTCGGTGCGGTCGATGAAACCGCGCACCAGTTCCCAGGGGTTCACACCCGAGGTCTCGCGCCCCTCATAGAGCCAGGATTCGGATCGTGCGGCATCCTCGGCAGGCGGAAGCCAGAGGAATGTCAGGAAATAGCCAGAGACGAAGTGACTGCCTTCCTCCTCGAAATCTGCCCGCCGCTCGGCATCCACTAGGGCGGACGCTGGATCCGGAAACCGGCTCGCCGGATAGGTTGCGGCCTCTGAGCGCTGTGCTTCCACAAAAATGGCCCAGCCGGACCCGAGGCGGCGGAAGGCATTGTTCAAACGCCCGGCCACGGCGACCAGTTCGGCCGCGACAGCAGAGTCCAGATCGGGACCACGAAACTTGGCGGTCCTCTGGAATGATCCGTCCTTGTTGAGGACAGCCCCCTGCCCGACCAGCGCCACCCAGGGCAGGTAATCGGCAAGGCGGGAGGCGGTGCGGCGGTATTCTGCAAGATTCATCATGGCGAATGCCTCACACCGAGAGATGGCCGGGGATGCGCAGATGACGACGTGCGACCTCGACGAAGAGCGGATCACGCTTGGCAGCCCAGACCGCTGCGACATGGCCTACTGCCCAGATCAGGATGCCGAGGAGCCAGAGCTGCAAGCCGAGGCCGACCGCGCCGGCCAGCGTGCCATTCAGGATGGCAACAGAGCGCGGCGCGCCACCGAGCAGAATCGGCTCGGTCAGGGCGCGGTGAACCGGGACGCTGAATCCCGGCACCGCGTCGAGGGCCTCGAAACTGCCCCCCATCAGATCAGCGCCCCGCCACCGAAACTGAAGAAGCTGAGGAAGAAGGAACTGGCAGCGAAGGCGATAGAGATACCGAAGACGATCTGGATCAGCCGCCGGAAGCCGCCGCCGGTGTCGCCAAAAGCCAGCGTCAGGCCAGTGACGATGATGATGATCACCGCCACGATCTTGGCAACCGGCCCTTCGACAGATTGCAGGATCGACTGCAACGGGGCTTCCCAGGGCATGGAAGACCCTGCGGCAAAGGCCGGGGAGGTCATCAGGCTCGCCCAGGCGAAGGTGGCCGCAGTTGCGACATGCTGGCGGATACGGAAGGCACGACGGATCATTGAGAGTCTCCTGTATTGGGAGGGGTGGCGGAATCGGAAAAGGCGGGGGAAATCCGGTAGTCGCCGTCAGGGCCGAGACCCTCGACCGAGGCGAGCTCCGCAAGCCGGCGGGCAGAGCCGCGACCGGAGAGAACGACCACAAGGTCGATGGTCTCGGCGATCAGAGCACGCGGCACGGTGACAACGGCTTCCTGGATGAGTTGTTCGAGGCGGCGCAGCGCGCCGATGCCAGAACCCGCATGGATGGTGCCGATCCCGCCGGGATGGCCGGTGCCCCAGGCCTTGAGGAGGTCGAGAGCCTCGGCTCCCCTTACCTCGCCAACGGGAATACGATCCGGGCGCAGGCGCAGAGAGGCCCGAACCAGTTCGGACAGAGAGGCAACGCCGTCTTTGGTGCGCATGGCGACGAGGTTCGGCGCGGCGCATTGCAACTCGCGCGTATCCTCGATGATGACCACACGGTCCTGGGTCTTCGCGACCTCCGCAAGCAGAGCATTGGTCAGAGTGGTCTTGCCGGTCGAGGTGCCGCCTGCCACCAGGATATTGGCGCGGGCTGCGACCGCGCGGCGAAGAGCTCCGGCATGAACGGCGGTCATGATGCCAGCGGCCACATAGTCATCCAGGGTGAAGACGGCGACAGCGGGTTTGCGGATCGCGAAGGCCGGTGCGGCCACGACAGGTGGCAGCAGACCCTCGAAGCGCTCACCTGTTTCCGGCAGTTCAGCCGATACTCGCGGGCTGCGGGCATGGACTTCGACGCCAACATGGTGGGCCACCAGCCGCACGATGCGTTCTCCATCGGCAGGCGACAGCACCTCCCCCGTATCGGCCAGCCCTTCGGACAGCCGATCCACCCAGATCCGGCCGTCCGGGTTCAGCATGACCTCGACCACGGAGGGATCTTGCAGAAAGGTTGAGATGGCAGGCCCGAGCGCCGTCCGGAGCATGCGCGCGCCGCGGTCCACCACTGCCTGTTTGTGAATATTGCCTGCCATCTCGTCCCCGTTCCACCGGGGAGGCTGGAGACACTCCCCGGATGGGGATGACTAAAAGAGACCCAAAACAGGTCGTTTCAACAAGATTCGGTGGGCGTCGTAGCGTGGCGTGCAAATACAGGAGAACGGCGGTGGGCCAATCGCATATGGCAGCCGGGCGGGATCGGTGACACGTTTTGCGTCCTGATTACAAAACATGAGAGGCAGAACATGACCCGGAAAGAAGATAGCAAAACCGACCATCCTGACCGCCCTGAGCATTGGAGCGACCGGCTGGCCGTATGGAGGGTACAATTACTCGCTCTGGCGGCCGCGCCTTTTCTCGGGATCGGCTTCGCATTTGACTTCTCACTGCGCGCAAAAGACTTCCCTCAGCTTGGAAGCGCAATGTGGGGCGTGATGGTCCTGTTAATTGGTCTTTTTCTGTTCATCACGGCCCTGCTGGTCGCAGCAATGATGGCGTCGATACTCGGCAGCCACGAGTATCGTCACAGAGACAAGACAGGCTGGAAACGCGTGTTGGCGATATTTTTGCCGCGAGCCTTGATTGCTTGCGGAATCATCGTGATCGTGGCGACCGGTTATGATGCCTTCGCCAAATCAGCGCAGGGATTTGGAAGCTACGTCGAACCCTATGTGAAATGGCTTCGGGACGCCGCACCCTGATGCCAGCTATTAGCCGTCACCCTCCGGGTCAACATCCTCTGCGACCTCCTGCCGGAGCGTTGGCCCTTGGGCAAGCCGCCGCCCGAGGGCCGTGATGAACGCCTCATAGCGCTCACCGACCTTCGCGCGGGCGGCCTTCGCAGCAGGTTCGGGCAAGGACGGCGTCGTCGCGAGCCAGAAGCGGATGAACACCGCCATGGTTTCGACCGAGATGCCGATATCCCGTTCGACGCGTGTGAGACGACGATCCATCTGGTCGAGGCGTTTGGCGAGGATGGCCTCCCGCCGCTCAGCGTCATCGGGGGAGAGGAAAGATGCGATGGCGGCCTCGGCGATCATCGACTGCGACCGATCCCGGCGCGCGGCAAACTCCGCCAAGGATTTCTCGACCTCCGGGTCGAGATAGACGGTGAACTTTCGCTTTTTTAAACGGCTGGCCATGGTTCTAGAGGTCCATGCCATCATTAGGGTCCATCGAGATCTGCCGGGCGATACTCTGGACATGGCGGACCATGCGCCGGTTCTGGACCGCCTCCTCGTCCACATCATCGCCGAGGCCGGCCTCGAACTCGTTCTCGATGGGCTTTTTCTTCTCGACCGGCTTCACGCGGTTGAGTTCGGGTTGCAGCCTGCGCTCGGATTCCGTCGGATCTTCATCCTCGGCATCCCCTGCCCCAGCGTCCCTTTCTCCCTCCAGTGGAGCCGGGATCGGGAGCGAGGTCCAGTCATCGGCGCGCGTATCCGCCGGATGGGTCAGCGCTGGCGGCGGCAACAGGCGCTCGCGGAAGCGCGCATCCTCGAAGTAGCGCGCCTTCTTTGCCTTGATCGGCGGGATGCCCGCGACCATGACGATCTCTTCGTTCGGGGGCAGTTGCATGATCTCGCCGGGCGTGAGCAACTGGCGGGCAGTCTCGGACCGAGACACCATCAGATGGCCGAGCCAGGGCGACAGCCGGTGCCCGGCATAGTTCTTCATCGCCTTCATCTCGGTCGCGGTCCCGAGGGCGTCGGAGACCCGCTTCGCGGTGCGTTCGTCATTCGTCGCAAAGCTCACCCGCACATGGCAGTTGTCGAGGATCGAATTGTTCGGCCCATAGGCTTTCTCGATCTGGTTCAGCGACTGCGCGATCAGGAAGCTCTTGAGGCCATAGCCCGCCATGAAGGCCAAGGCGGTCTCGAAGAAATCCAGCCGCCCGAGGGCCGGAAACTCATCGAGCATCATCAGAAGCCGATGCCGCCCGGCATTGGCCTGTAGGTCCTCGGTCAGCCGCCGCCCAACCTGGTTCAGAAGCAACCGCATCAGCGGCTTGGTGCGGTTGATGTCGGATGGCGGTACCACGAGGTAAAGGGTGGCCGGTTTTTCCCCGCCGACGATATCGCTGATGCGCCAGTCACAGCGGCGCGTGACCTCAGCCACCACCGGATCGCGGTAAAGGCCAAGGAAGGACATGGCGGTCGACAAGACGCCTGATCTTTCGTTCTCGGATTTGTTGCGCAACTCGCGCGCCGCGCTGGCGACGACCGGATGCGGACCGGCCTCGCCCAGATGCAGTGTCTTCATCATCGCGCGCAGTGTGGACTCCACCGGACGTTTCGGATCGGAGAGGAAGTTGGCAACGCCTGCCAGCGTTTTGTCGGGCTCGGCATAGAGGACATGCAGGATCGCGCCGACCAGCAGGGAATGACTGGTCTTCTCCCAGTGGTTCCGTTTGTCGAGGCTGCCCTCGGGATCGACCAGGATATCGGCGATGTTCTGGACGTCCCGCACCTCCCATTCGCCGCGGCGCACCTCGAGCAGCGGATTGTAGGCAGAGGATTTCGGATTGGTTGGATCGAAGAGCAACACGCGACCATGGCATGCCCGGAACCCCGAGGTGAGCTGCCAGTTCTCGCCCTTGATGTCATGAACGATGGCTGAGCCGGGCCAGGTCAGGAGGGAGGGCACCACCAGACCAACACCCTTGCCCGATCTGGTCGGCGCGAAACACAGCACATGCTCCGGCCCATCATGGCGCAGATAGTCCTGCTCGTACCGGCCGAGCACGACACCATCGGGATCGAGCAGGCCCGCCGCCTTGATCTCTGGCCTTTCCGCCCAGCGCGCCGAGCCGTAGGTTGCAACGTTCTTTGCTTCGCGCGCCCGCCAGACCGACATGCCGATCGCGACGGCGATGGCGATGAAGCCACCCGATGCGGCGATGAGGCCGCCTTTGGTGAAAATCGGCGGCGCATAGGCCTCATAGAAATACCACCACCAGAAGATCGCCGGCGGATAATAGATCGGCGTGCCGAAGAGCTCGAACCAGGGCGGGCCAAGCTGCGGCTGATAGCCGAGGCTCCAGGCCACATATTGCGTGGCGCCCCAAGCGGTGGCGAGGATGATCAGGAAGACGATGGAGATCTGTCCCCAGAGAATTTTTGTGGCGGACATGGGCGGTGTTCCTTTCCGGGTGCTGTCAGAGGCCGAGGCCGCGCTTGCGACCGAAGTCCCAATCGACCCCGCCATCGTCGCGGGCGACGCCGGAGACAGGACGACCGAGCTGTTTGTCGAGAGAGGGTGACCAGGGGACGAGCTGGAAGCCGAGGCCATCATCGATCATGGCGAAACGACCGGAGGCGAGCGTGAACCGCTGGCGATAGCTGCCGGAGACATATTCCCCGTTTCCGGCCCGGTTGAACGGCATGGCGGTCTCGGCCGCGAGCTTTTCCCCAAGGGCATCGACTTCGCGCTGGCGCAGGGTGGTCAGTAGACGACGGGCAAAGACGACGCGCCCACCCTGCCGCTCGGCCAGGCCCTCTCCGATCAGGGTCTCGGCGCGGTCATCCATCGCCTGACGGACTTCGCCGCCGAAGCCACTCTCCGACAGCGCAATCGGATCCTTGGTGATGGCCTGCCGGTCGAGCCAGGTCGCGCCCGAAGCCCCGACCTGTGCGCCGAGATCGAGATCGGAACGAACGGCGAGCGCCACGCGGCGCGTGCCCTGCCCATCTTCCCAGGCGCGCAGCTCGACGATGGAACCCGGCGGGCTGTCGCCGGCGGCATCCAGATGCGAAAGCCTGATGTGATGACTGCGCCCGTCCACGCCGTCGACGACGGCATAGGCCGTGCCTTTCAACTCGTCATCGAGGCCGCGCTCAACCAGACGGCCGATGACGGGAACGTCGAGGCTTTCACCGGCAAGGACATAGCTGCCAGAGCCGCGCTCAATGCCCCGTTCGGTCAGGGCGCGGTGCATCCGCTTGATGATGTCACCGCGCTCGCCGAGTTCGCGCAGCACCGTCTCGGCCTCGGGCCTAATCGCCCATTGCGCAGGGCCGATCTGGTCGGCAACCCCGAGCACTTCGAGGGTGCGGAGCCGACCGACCTTCAGCGTGTGGAACGCGTCCTGCGGGCGGTCAGCGTGCGGCGCGAGGTCCACGATGCCCGATTTCCCCGCATCACGGACAAGCTGCCGATCGATTTGGGTCCAGCGCTCCGCCTCGACCTGCCGTTCCAGGTTGTGGTGAATCTCAAGGTCGCTGCGCTGGCCAAGTTCCTGCGTGACGAGATCCTGAGCGCGGGCACGCATCCCCTCCTTGATGTAATCCCGCGAGATCACCAGGTCCTGGCCGTCATCCGTTCGGCCGCGCAGGATGATATGGGTATGCGGGTTGTCGGTGTTCCAGTGATCCACCGCGACCCAGTCGAGCTTCGTGCCGAGGTCCTTCTCCATCTGCGCCATCAACTCGCGGGCATGTTCGCGCAGGTCGATCATCTCGACCGCATCCTCTGGCGAGACGATGAAGCGGAAATGGTGGCGGTCATCCTTGCAGCGTTCCGCAAAAGCGCGAGCGTCCATGTCATCCCCCTCGGGGCCGAAGAGATGCGCCTTCTCCCCGTCACGGGTTACACCGTCACGTCCGAGATAGTTCAGATGCGCAGCGAGAGGTGCAGAGCGCGCCGTATGGCGGACGACGCGGGTCTTGATGACGACATTGCGCGACCGCCCGGTCAGCATGCGATTGGCCTGAATGCTGGCGCGTTGTCCCCGGCCAAAGCGCGAACGGTTGCCAGAGGTGACCTTGCCCGAGCGCGAAACCCGCCCACCAGCCTTCTGCGCGGCCGCCAGCGCCTGGGCGATAAAGGGCCGCGCCTGCTGCGCGCGGGTCGAGCGAATGCGCCCGGGCCGGATACGGAATTCGCTGTCATCGGCCATGGATCAAGCCCGCACAGTGCGAAACAGAGAATAAAATCAGAGAGGTGGCGGCGAAGCGCACGGTGCGCGCCAGCGCCGCACGGTGCGGAACGCACCAGAAATCCCTGCAAAAACAACAGCCCGACCGTTGCGCACCGTGCGCCTTTTTATCTCGCCATCCTTCGGTCGTCGTGCCTGCCGCCACGCTCTGCCCCCTCCACAGCACGCCAGCGCCCGATGCCATGCGATATGTGCCCAACTGGCTCATGGCTGAGGTCCATGGGCTGCGCGCGGCACGAAGAGGCCCTCCGGCTGCAATGCAGTGAGAGCTTCTGGTGCTGCCGGAAGGAGCGCAGGGGCATCGTCCGGCGTGCGGTCGAGGGCGGCGGGATCGGCAGTGGAAGCACCGATCTGCTGCGCCACGAAGATCGCCGCCTCGCGCCAGTCGGGCGGTGGTGCGACAGCCGATCCACCAGCCGCAGGGTCTTCACCGAGCAGGATCGGCGTCAGCACTGCGACATAGCTGCGGGTCTCGGCCGGAAGCACGCGCGCGTCCGAGAGGTATTCGTCATAGCGACCGGGACCGGCATTATAGGCCGCCAGCATCGCCGCGACATTGCCGTAGCGATCCCACATCTCGCGCAGATAGGCGGTGCCTGCGAGGATGTTGTCGCGCGGCTCATAGGGATCGTCACCGAGGCCATGACGGATACGCAGCTCCGCCCAGGTCTCGGGCATGACCTGCATCAGGCCCATTGCCCCGGCAGCGGAAAGCGCGCGCAGATCGCCCGCGCTCTCGACCCGCATCACCGCGATGATCCAGGCCGCCGGGATGCCGAAACGCTGCGCGGCCTCGGCGATATGCGCGCCCTGCGGATGTGCTGCGGCTGCACGGTACGGCGGATCGGTCTGCGCAAAACCCTGCGGCGCTGCGGCGGTGAACGTCAGCAGGCCGGAAAGAAGGAAGAGGAGGATGCGACGGCCTCCGCCGCATCTCCCGATCACCTGACGGGTGCAGGACGTGATCATGGTCACTCCTGCTCGTCACGCTTCTTCGCGCGGGTCCAGCGCAGGTTCCAGTCGCGGCCTTCCTCATCCGACTGGAACAGCCGGGCGCGGATCGGCTGCGGGAACACCGGATCGTCGAGGACGACGGAAATGTACGGCCCCGCGCTTTCGCCGGTCTGTTTCCAGCCCGCGCCGACTTCGGGTCCGTCTTCATCGCCGAGATGGACACGGTAAGCAGGCGCCTTCTCGGACTCGGGATTTTCGGTCGGGACGAAGGTCAGCTCGACGTCGAGCGAGAGCGTGCGAACCTGCCCGGAATAGCCTGACGCGGTGCGGGTAAACTGGCCAATCTGTGGCATTGGAGGCTCCTTTCAAATGCGGTGGGCAAGACACGCGACGGCGCAACCGCCCCACTCTGGACGCGCGATCACCGCATCGGCGCGCGCCAGACAAAGCGGCCATCGCCGTCTTCGTCGGTGAACAGCGGAGTGGCCCGGCCGATCACCGCCGAGGCAGGCAGCGGGCCGAAGTAGCGACCGTCGAGGCTGTCGCCGATCTCAGGGTTCATCAGGAAAACCTCCCCCTCGGCGATCACGCGGCAGCCCTGCCAGACCGGGAGGTCGCGGCCGAGGCTGTCACGGTCCCTCGCCTCGCCGAGCGGAACGCCGTCGACAATGATGAGGTGGCCGTCACGGCATAGCCGCTGTCCCGGCAGGCCGAGAACGCGCTTCAGAAGCGGCACATCACGGGCGACGTAGCCGCGCTCGGCCATGAAGGAGGCAAAGGGTTCGGGTGGCATGACGGCGACCAGATCGGCCCCGTCGATCCGCTCGGCGGGCGCGACGGTGTAGAAGCCGATCGGCACACTGGCGGAGGCGTTCCAGACCAGCCTTGGCACGGTCGGAACGAGTCCGGCGATGGCGATCCAAAGCACGGAGACCGCCGAGACCATGACATAGCGGATGGGGGTCACGGCGCGATCTCCCGCCGCCGCAGCCATGCGCGATGGCGCGCAGCGGTGTAGGGACGTGGCACTTCCCCTGCGCTCATCCAGTGGCCAACGTGACGCCAGTGATCGGGATCGACTTCGGCCAGATCGATGCCGCCGGCCTCGATCCCGTCGATGTGGCGCAGGACGGCTTCGACCTTCGGCCAGCCGCCGATCTTCAGGAGGATCTCACCGCCGGGGCAGACGCAGGGCAGCGTCTGGCAGGTTGCGCCGGGTGCCACGGCACGCAGGATGTCGAGGCGCGACATCATCGTGCCGAAGTCATTCGCCGCCCAGCGAACCAAGGCGAAGACCATGCCGGGACGGAAAAAGACATGGCGGCGATTGCGGTCGAGGATCTGCGATGCAACCTCCTGGCCGAACCGGATCCAGAATTCGGTCCGGCCTTCGATCCAGGTCAGCTCCACCCGGGTCAGATCGGCCATATGCGCGTCGATGGCGATCATGGGCGTTCCCCCGTTCCATCGGGAAACTCGCGTACCAGCAGGTCACGCAGCATCTCGGCGACAGTGATGCCGCGCCCGAACGCAGCGATCTTGATCCTGCCGCGCAGTTCGGGCGTGATGTCCACGGTGAGCCGGGCGGAGTAAACCGTCGCGGCACCATCGCACTCGGGCCGCGCATCGCTGGCCTTGATCCAGCCGTCGGGATCAGCTGGGCGGATTGCGAAACCACGCTTGTCAGACCCCGCCGTCATGAAGAAGCCCTCCGGATATCCAGGCGCAAGATCTCGGCGGCGAGTGCGGCGATCTCGCGCGCAGCAGGCGACTGGTCGTCGATTTCGCGGGCCAGCCGCCCGGTCTGCGCGGCGTCGGCGAAGACGACGCGCTGGCCGATGGAGCTGGCGAGCAGCGGTGGATCGTGGTCCGCCAGCATCTCGGCCGTTTCACGGGCGATGATGGTCCGCGCCCCGCAGCGGTTGAGCACGAACTTCGCCGCGAGATGGGGCCGGTAGATGCGCGCCTCCGTCAGGAGAGACAGCATCTCGGCCGAGGCCCAACCGTCGAGGGGTGACGGTTGCACCGGGATAAGCACCAGATCGGCAGCCAGCAGCGCCGAGCGCATCAGGGCGGCGACACGCGGTGGCCCGTCGATCACGAGATGATCGACGCCACGGGCCAGATCAGGGGCTTCGCGATGCAGCGTATCTCGCGCCAGGCCGATGTTGCCGAAGATCCGGGGGTGGCCTTCTCGCGCGCGTTGCTGCGACCAGTCGAGGGCGGAGCCTTGCGGATCGGCGTCAATCAGGGTGACACGCTGGCCATCCCGCGCGAGTTCACCGGCGAGGTGCAGCGCCAGCGTGGTCTTGCCGGTGCCGCCCTTCTGGTTGAGGAGCGCGATGATCATCGGCCCCCGCCCGGCAGATCGAGCGGCAGAAAGGGCGCGTCGCACTCGGCGATACGCGCTTCATGGGCCAGATCGGTTGCGGGTTGTCGGGCCGGTTCTGCGCTCGATGCGCCCTTCTTTGCAGAAATCCGGAGGCTTCTGGCGGTGTCGCGGATGAGTTTTTCCACATCGCCCGCACGCCCCTCAATGTTAGACTCTTTGTTAGACTCTAAGTTAAGGGCGCGATTTTTCGATTGATCACAGTGGGTTAACTCCGGTTTCGGTTCCCCATAGCACGTCACCCCGGTTCCTGATGGCACGTCTCTCCGGGTTCCCGATGGCACGACGGCATTCACAGGTTTTCCACAGGGCGCAGCCGGCTCGAAAGCCAGCAGAACGCGGCCACCAATCTCGGTGACGGCAGACAGGGTGTATCCCGGAAGCGGCTGGCGGCGGATGATGTCGCGCAGTTCGAAGGAAAAGCGCTTGAACGGCGACAGGCTGCCGGATTTCTGATGCAGATGCCGGAAATCGAACCGCCATCCGGTTCTCTGGCGACCACCATGTTTGCGTACGATGCGGTAGAGCCAGCGTTCCAGGCCCCCGGTCAGCTCGAAGTAGGCCGGATCAATGGTCAGCACGAGGGCATCGTCCAGAACGGCCTGATAGAACCAGTCCGGCAGGATCATCTCGATGCCATCAGCGCGGCCATCGCGGCCACTGCGCTCCTTCCATTCGTTGATCCAGGAAAAGCGATGGCGTCGGCCTTCCACGGGCTGGCGGATCGTGGTGCTGACCGTGGTGGATTGCAGGCGGTCGAGCGCCGCTCTCAGGCGCTGGTAATCGCGCATCGAGGTGCCGCGGCCGATGAAGCGCAGAATCTCGTAGGGGGTGGCGGCCATGAGCCGCGAGGTCCGAAGCCCGGTATCGCGCGCCTCGACAATCTGGCTCGCCGCCCAGATCAGGATATCGGCATCCCAGATCGTGGCCATGCCATGATCGGGAACCGCCTCGACCCGGATGGTCACGTTACCGGCGACAAAATCGATTGGCGCGATGCGCCTGGATTTGGCGAGGGAGAAGAATGGATAGGCCATGAGATCCTGTGCATCTCTGGGTGCGAAGTCACCGGGCAGCGCCCTGAAGAGGTCGAGCTGCCCGCGCTCGGAACGGGACCCGCGTCGCGCTGCCATGGGAAACTGCAGTGGCTCAGCGCGCGTAGCTTCGGACCCGGTGCCCGGACAGCTGCGGATGGCGCTTGGCGGGCAGTACCGAGCCGCGCGGATCCGAGGTGGAGGTCACTGCCCCGCGTTCGGTCCAGGCCTCCAGATCGTCGATGGCATAGACGACGCGTCCACCGAGCTTGCGATAGGCCGGGCCCGTCCCATAGGTGCGGTGCTTCTCCAGGGTCCGGGCCGAAAGGCTCAGGAACTTGGCGGCATCCTTTGTGCGCAGAAAGCGCGGCGGCAAATGGACAGGGTCTTGGGGCATGGATCGGGCCTCCGTGGTGTTGAAGCCGGTCGCTGCGGATCAGCGGCGGGCAACGACCACGGTGGCGAAAAGGAAGCGGTGATGTGCAGGGCGAAGTTGGGGGGGATCGAAATCGCCCACCGCCCAAGGCTGGAAACTGCGCTAGTTTGGGCGACGATGACGCAGCAGCTTTCGATATCCGCCTGCGATCATGGATCGGGCATCACGCAGCAACGCCTTGACGCTGTGGCGGGCCGAGGCGGCTTGCCATTCATCCCGGTCCAACGGACCGGAATTCAGGATCACCTGTGCGATTTCCTGTTGGGTGGCACCTGCGCGGGAACCATCAAAGGCGCGCAGCATGCGCCGCAACCTTGCGCGCTGCTGCCGTGTCATTCGCGTGTCAGGAGGAATCGCGCGCCCATGCAGGGCAGCGAGAAGCCGCTCCACTGCCTCGATCCGGTCAAAACCGTCGAGGCTGAGGGGAATGATCGCAACGGCAACCCTGTCGACACTGGTGGAGCAGTCAAGAACCTGGAGGGCCTGTCCGTTGCCGAGTGCGAAACGGAACGCAACATCGATACTGTCTCGTGCGAGGTCCCCTCGCCCGATCAGCGGCGCACTTCCGAGATTGTCACCGAACTCCGCCGCGGTGTCGGCAAGCACGACGACACTGGTATCCACCTGCGGAAGCCAGAGAACCGGCGCTTCTGGAGGCGGCAGCATAGGATCGACCGGGAAATCGCAACCCCCACCGCTGCCGGATCTGTTCGGTCAGCGGGTCGAGGTCTCCTCGCGCAGAGGCGGCGGCTTCAAAATCGGCGTCATAGTCATCATTCCGGCGCAACCACTCCCATGCCATGTCGGATGCCGTCAGAGCATCCAGATGGTCGTAGTGTTCCGAAGAACGCCAGGTTGAGGCGTCTGGGATCATCGCAACCTCCCGAGTGTTTTACTGGGAATTTGGGATGTTCAGGATTCCCGGGAAGGTTGCACTGGGGAAGTCCGCTTCAGGTTGACAGGTGATGCGTGGCGCGCATCACGATAAAGTCTTACGCTGGCTCTCGGCGACCAACTGACGATAGCCCTCTTCCGTCATCCATCGTGCGCGCGCCAGATGGGAAGCATGGACGGAGCGGCAATGCGCAGGGTCACGTTCCGGATCAAGTCCGAACAGGATCTGCACGGCTTCGCGCCAGTCAGCACCATCCCGCTCTGCATCAAGCAGGCGCATATAGAGCTTCATGTGGTCCCGGTCGTAGGCCGTGAGCCTGTCACTGGCCGGCGGTTCGTCCAGGAACTCCTGCAGGGCCTTTCCCATCACGTTCTCATCACCGCTGGTCACGCATTTGTTAACCATCTCTGTCGAGAGATAGCCATTCCTTTTGACGAGAGCCGGTCGCCACCGAGACGGTAACGCTACGATCTTGTGCTGCGGCTTTCGTGAAGCAACAACACGCCCTCGCCCTTGTCGGTTGCCAGAAAAACGATCCCCGCCGCCTCAAGGGCCCGGCGCACCTCATCACGCGTGGATTCGAACACCTCGAGCCCGTTTTCGGATTCGAGGCGCTTGAGCGCGGTCAGCGATACTCTGGCCTTGTCAGCGAGCGTCTCCTGCGTCCAACCCAAGAGCGCACGCGCGGCCCGTGATTGGCGAGCGGTGATCATACATGACCACCTCCCATCCGGACCTGCACGCACTCCAGAACTACGACTATAATAGTCGCTTTAGTTCATCACGCCAATCAGAAACCGTCTCGGAAGCATAGCACTTATCGATCCTCGGCTGGGTGCGCAGCGACTGATTCGGTTGGGACGAGTTGAGGCGTTGGCCCGGTATCCACGAGCAGGATCGGTACACCAGGGCCGGTGACGTCCATGATCGGCACCCCTCGCGCTGAGGTGTCGGCGGCGTGCGGCGCGAACACGGGAAAACCCGGCGGCTTACGCCGCCGGGCTCCGGGCGTCCCGTTCAGAACGGGATGTCATCGTCGTCGATGAACTTGCCATCGTCGTTCTCGGTCTGCTTCGCCCGGCTCAGGAAATCGACCGTTTCGGCGATGATCTCGCAGCCGTAGCGGTCAACGCCAGCCGCGTCGGTCCATTTCGTGTAGTGGATGCGGCCGCGCACCAGAAGCTTCATGCCCTTCTCGCAATGCTCCTGGACCGTCTTGCCGAGGCCGTTGAAGCAGGTGATGCGGTGCCATTCGGTGTCCTGGACCCGATAGCCGTTCTCGTCGCGGACCACACGGCCTTCCGCGTAACGGGGGCGGGAGGTGGCCAGGGTGAAGCGGGTGATGCCGGTGCCGCCCTGAGTGGTGATGGTTTCGGGGGCTTGGCCGATGTTGCCGGCGAGGATGACGATGTTCTGCATTGTAAGTCTCCGTTGCTTCTCGGAAGGACCATCCCTCCGACGAGACCCGGCCAAGGCCGTCGGGAGACTCCCGCAACTGCCACTCGTGGCAGCTTGCCCCCAAGGCCCGGAGTGGTGCGGGCAGGCGCGGCACGCGCCAACTCGGTCCGGAGCCGCCGGGGTTGCTGGTGGAAACCGAACGGACTTAGGGGATCAGTCAGGCGGAGGGAATGGTGCATCAGAGAGCATCGACGGAGACGCAGAGCAGAACAGACATCCCATGCAGGTATCGGCATCGCCCCCTGAAACTGCACAAGAGAGGACAGGTCAATCAACCCGCTTCCCGGCCACCCCTGTCGCTCTCGCCGGAAGGTCTTGTGGTTCGGGACGAGGACACCGGGGCTATCGGAGTGGGTACAGAGCCGCCCCGCTTTACCTGCGCAGGCCGAGGCGCGGGCCAGCAGCGTTGCATGAAGGTGCCATGAAGATGGCGCGGCCTTCGTGACGAAACAGGATAGACCGATTGGCTGATATCGACCGCTGGCTGCATGGGTGTCATGCCGACGACGGTTCCCCATGACGGGCAATGACCACCGGGAATAGAGAACGTCAGGCCCACGGCGACTCATGTAGCCCGTTCCTATGGAAAACGCGGAGCCCGTCGGCGTAAGCCGCTGGTTTTCCTGGCAGCGCCGGCCCCGGCCAAAGCCTCAGCGCGAGAACACGGACTCGCCAAGAGCATTCAGGTTCACAATCGCAGAGACGCCGATGATGAGGCCCGCGACGCCGCCGAGCAGATTGAGGGCAAGGCCTGAATCTACTGCGTTCTTCGTGATACCATAGACCAGCGCATAGCCTGCAATGGTGGCGGGCACAGCGAAGAGAGCAAGGGCGAACAATCGCAACACCGGGTTCTTCGCGAACCCGAGAGCGAGGATCACGAATGCAACCGACAGCACGGCGGTGGCGATGGCAGCGAGGCCGGATATCAGGATACCCGCCCCTGCGCCCCAGGCAAGTTGTGCGGCAGAGATGCCCGCCATCACCGGCAAGGCATAGACTGCGAGATTATAGGCGATCACACAGGCCGCTATGGTCAGCGCAAACGCGAGCAAGATCAGGGTCATGGAAGCCTCCAGCGAACGATTGTGGAATTTACGTCAGGCAATCGGGAGCTAGGCTCAGCCTGGAGCAATTCTGTTTCGCCGGTTCTGCAGATGGATAACATCGTGAAAGCGGATCGGCGTCAAGCGCTCGCAGCGTGGACGCATATCCAGAGACAACATGGATTATGGTCGGCTCAGCGTGGTGCCCACGGGATCGGTAGTTTGAGCCCTTTTGTTGCCCTTGGTCATGACGACGCGTTGCGGCATAGCTTTGGCTGCCACAACTTTCCGGTGTCACCTTGAACAGCGAAACACTTCTGCTCTCGATTGCCTTTCTGATCACCGCATTGGTCTATGCAGCGGTCGGGCAAGCCGGGGCTTCGGGCTACATCGCAATCATGGGATTGGCTGGCTTCGGCCCACTCGCCATGAAAACCACCGCACTATCCCTCAACCTTCTGGTGGCAGCTATCGGCACTGCCATGTTCCTGAGGGCCGGGAGGTTGTCATGGCGAAACGTCTGGCCCTTTGCCATTCTGGGCTTTCCATTTTCGATGCTGGGTGGCGCCCTTCACTTGCCCGAGCGCATCTATTTCCCGCTCGTCGGCGTGGTTCTGATCCTCTCGGCGCTTCAGATGGCCCGCACAGCGGTCTGGGGTAAAAGCACAGGAGATGAGGCAGCGGTCACGCCTCCCTTCATGGCTGCCCTCGCAACCGGGGCTGTTATCGGGTTCATCTCAGGGACGACGGGGACCGGCGGTGGAGTGTTCCTTGCGCCAATCATCCTGACGATGAACTGGGGCACCGCGCGGCAGACTGCCGCCACCACCGCCGTCTACAATCTCATGAATTCCTTTGCGGCACTGGTCGGGGCCTATGCCGTCTGGGATCACATCCCGTCAATGCTTCCGGCGTGGCTGGTTGCTGTCGCGGTCGGCGGCACCATCGGTGCCTATATCGGTAGCCGCCATCTCTCGGACCGCTGGTTGCGTGGGATACTGGCGCTCCTGCTGCTCTTGTCCGGCGTCAAGCTCGTCTGGTGACCGATAGATTTATCCGCTCCTCGACATGCCGATCCCTTAGCCGCCGGTCGCCTTGCGTGCCTTGCGTCGTTGGGTTAGCCTCCTTGTCAGGCTTGACCCGCGCCTCCTCCCTCCAGATGGGGAAGTATCGTACATGCAGGGTGACTGAGATCATCGAACCATCTGTTCGAGCGTTCGCATAAGGAGGGGTTGCGTTTTCGGCTCGGAATGGAGGTTCCGTGATGCGGCTATCCGCACCCATCTATCAGTTGAAACGCCGCGCCAAGCTGTTGGCGCGAGACGAGAATATTCCGTTGCATCAGGCACAGGCCCGTATTGCTGCAGAGGAAGGATTCACGGCATGGAGCCTGCTGGCCGCGCGTGTAACTGCAGATGCCGATGTCAGCGCATTACTTCCCCAGCTTGTGGATGGCGACATGCTCCTGATCGCCGCGCGGCCAGGACACGGCAAGACGCGTCTCGGCCTACGGCTTCTGCTTGATGCAGCCCTTGATGGGCGTCGAAGTGCATTGTTTTCGCTTGAATACACGGAGCGAGAGGCGATGGAGCGCTTCCGCGCGCTTGCCGACCCTCTGCCCGATACCATTCCGGAAATCATTACCACGGACGATATCTGCGCCGACTACATCATCCAGCATCTGCGGGGCGCACCGAGCGGCTCTGTAGCCTTGATAGATTATCTGCAAATTCTCGATCAAAGGAGAACAAAGCCTCCGCTTTCGGACCAGATGAAAGCGCTACAGGCATTCACCCGGAGCACTGGGGTCATTCTGGCCGTGATTGCGCAGATTGATCGCTCTTATGCGTCAGAAGCTGCATCGGTGCCGGGTTTCACCGACCTTCGCCTTCCCAACCCCATCCCTGCGAACATCTTCTCGAAAGCCTGCTTCTTGAACGCAGGAGAAGTTCGCTTGCAAGGCATGAATTGACGTTGCCCGCCAGCGGCAGACCCCTGCCACCGGCGGAGTGCGACCGGCAGCTTCGTCCCGCATAGCTACGTACGCCGAGGGAACTACCTCGCCCTTCGGCGGCGCTTACGCGCCGCCGTCGAACTTCATGACAGGGATGCCGAGTTTGCGGGCCTTGTCTGCAAGATTCTCCTGAATGCCCGTGCCTGGGAAGACCATGACACCGATGGGCAGGGTGTCTAGCATGGCATCGTTGCGCTTGAAGGGCGCGGCCTTGGCGTGTTTCGTCCAGTCGGGCTTGAAGGCGACCTGTGGCACCTTGCGGCTGTCTGCCCAACGGGCGGCGATCAGCTCGGCACCCTTCGGCGAGCCGCCGTGCAGCAGTACCATGTCCGCGTGCTTTGCATGGACCTGATCGAGCTTCGCCCAGATCAAGCGATGGTCGTTGAAGTCCGCGCCGCCCGTGACGGCGACCCTGGGACCGGCGGGCAGCAGCACCTCGGTCTCGGCCCGGCGTTTCGCGGCAAGGAAGTCGCGGCTGTCGATCATCGCCGAGGTGAGGTTGCGATGGTTGACCATCGAGCCGCTGCGGGGCCGCCAGGCGCTGCCGGTGTGGTGCTCGAACGCCTCTGCGGCGAGATCACGGAAGAGTTCCATGCTGGCGCGCCGTTCGATCAGGGTCTGCCCCTCTGCGGTGAGGCGCTCGAGTTCGACGCTCTTGACCTCGCTGCCGTCCTGTTCGCGCTGCATGCGCCGCTGCGCCTGCTCGTTGTCATCGAGATCACGTTCGACCCGGGTATTGGCGCGGTGGAAGAGATTGACGGTTCCCCAGAGCAGCTCTCCGAGATCGGGCTCGAGGCGGGTGTCAGCGAGCGTCGCCACCAGAGCGTCGAAGATGTCGCTGACAGCGGCGGCAACGGTATTGCCCTCGGGCAGCGGACGGGGATCAGGTTCATCCTGGAAGGGACGCCAGCCGTAGAGTTGGAGTTCGGTGAGGGCGTGATCGGTCTGGGAGGAAGTGTGGACCGGCTCATCGCCTACGGTGTCGGTTGTCTTCATCATCGGGAGCGTCCTTCGTCTGGTGACCGCGCCCATCGCGGCCTTCGCAGGCGTCGAAGCGCACGGGCGGGACGGGTTGGCAGCCCTCGCCCGCTCCGCGAGGGCCTTGATGGCAAAGGCCGACTATTTTGTCTTTCGCGATGCAAAGGCGGGGCTCGTCCCCGCCGGCGGAAAATAGTCGGCCGCCGCCATTGCCTGCCCGGCCCGCTTGTGCGCCGATCGCCCTCTCAAGAAGGCCGTGGGTGCAGGACTCTCCGACGCAGGATGCAGCTGCCGATGGCGAGCGAAGGTGACCGGCAAGGGGATGAAGCCTGGCCAAGCCTCCGGGATCGCGCCCCCTCACCCCACCAGAAAGCGGCGCAGGTCGTCGGGATGAAGCTGATCCTTCAGCGCCGCCCTGAGGGCATCGAGGCCATGCAACCGCAGATCATCGTTGAAATCGCCCTCGAGTGGCGTAAGCGATACCACCTCGATCCCGTGATCGGCTGCTCTGGCAACCAGGCTGTCTCGTGCGCCATCCCCGGCGGGGTCGCGATCCCGGATGACATAGAGCCGACGCAGCGCAGGCGGGAACAGGATTGCCGCGAGATGCGCGGCAGAGAGCGCCGCCAACATCGGCATTTCTGGCAGAACCTGACGGGGCGACAACACGGTCTCGATCCCCTCGCCCGCGGCGAGCACCTCACCGGCAGTGCCGAAGCGGACCCCGTGGCCGAGAAGGTCGCCCATCGCCCGTCGCGGGGCCTCGACTGTCGCCTTGCCGGAACCGTCCGGAGCGAGCCAGGTGCGATGCGCGCCGGTCTGGAGGCCGTTGAGATCGGTGACGGCTGCTATCAACGCCGGCCTGATTTCCCGGGGCGCATGCTCATCAGGCCGATAATAGCACCTGGGATGGTAACGCAGCGCGGCCGCCCCTACGAGAGAAGTGATCCCGCGCCCACGCAGGTAAGTCTCCGCGAGGGTGCCTTGGATCGGTCGGGACATGGCGAACAGGCGACGCGACGCGTCAGGCGAGCCAGGCTGCCTGCTGGATATGCTGCCAGCCGAGGATCTGGCCTTCTCCGGTTCAGGATGCGGAAGGGCGAGGAACCGGCGTGCCTCCTCAGCCACATCCCTGAACTCGACAAGGCCGAGCGCCTCCCGGATGACGTCGAGCAGATCGCCATGCGATCCATCCGCCATGTCGGTCCATTTTCCTGCGGCACCCTTGCCGGTTTCCGGGCCGGTGAGGCGAACAAACATTGAGCGTCCAGGCGTGTTCTGCACATCGCCGACCAGCCAGTATCGTCCGGCGCGGTGACCGGACGACAGGTAGTGGCGGCAGACCGCCTCAGCCTCACGGCCAAGGCGGATCGCCAGTTCCGATGCGTTGAGATGCGCCACTACGCGGCCTCCCGCTCACCGATGCGCGTGACCGGGAAGCGCTCCAACAGCTTTTCGAGGGTCTCGGCGCCATTCGCGCCCACCGGCACGAAGAAGCGCAGTTTCCACGAGATGATCTCGCTGAAGAGACCATAAGCCCGGAGCCGGTCGCGCATTGCATCGGTGAAGCCCGTCAGCTCGATGCGGTTGGTACCCATGACCCGGGCACGGCGCAGTTGCATCCCCTCGGTGAGGTCGAGGATCGTGCGGCCTTCGATCAGTGCGGCATAGGCGGCATCCGGTGTCAGGCTGCTGGTGACGCCGCTGGTCGAAGCATTGGCGGCCCAGGCCGGCGATACGCGGCGACCGATGATGCGTTCGCCCTCGTCAGTCTGGAGCCGATAAACACGGGAAGAGTCCTGCGGCAGGCGTTTCCAGATCGGCAGCAGGAGTCCAGTCACCATATGCAGGGTGCTGTCGGTGAACTCGGGCACCTCTGTCAGTTCTGCCGTCCAGGCTGCGGTGAAGGCGGTATGGTCGGCCTCAATCCAATGGGTCTCGCCCATCGCCCGCACGGGAATGCTCATCGCCTCCATGGGCCGGATCAGCCGCACGCGTCGTTCAATCTCCCCGTCATCGAGCATAACGCTGGTGTTCGGGATCTGGACGGCAGCGCGTCCTGAACGCTCGTTTATGAGCAATCTTGCGCATGGATCATCCAGTTCCGCCAGGGCGGCATCGAGCGTGACCGGCTGATTGCGCTTGCGCTCGGTCAGCGTCAGCAGCCGGGTTTCCGCGCCGGTGCCCGGGTGGGTATGGATCACCTGACGGTCGGTGACGATGAAGCTTTCGGCCTTCAGCGTTTCCAGCCCCATATCATAGGTGCCCGATGCAATCGCGCCGTCGATCCGCGCCTGCAGTAGCTGCTCGAAGGCCGAGAACAGGATACCCTGCAATTCGATGGTCAGCGCTAGCAGGCGGTTGAGGAAAGTGGTGATCGGCGGCAGGTCGTCCTTCACACCGTTGCTGTCCATCAACTTCAGCCCGGTGGCGGATTCAAACCGCTCCAGCGAGCAACCCTCGACCTTGCCCCGCACGATCAACAGATAGAGCTGGCGCAGCGCATCGCGAGCATAGGCGGATTCCAGATTGTCCTCGGGACGGAAAAGCCCTTGTCCGCCGGTCTGGCGCTGACCGCGCGTGATAGCGCCCAGCGTATCGAGGCGACGGGCGATTGTGCTGAGGAAGCGCTTTTCGGCTTTGACATCCGTGGCAATGGGCCGGAACAACGGCGGCTGCGCCTGATTGGTCCGGTTGGTGCGGCCCAGCCCCTGAATGGCGGCATCGGCCTTCCAGCCCGGCTCCAGCAGGTAATGGACGCGCAGCCTCTGGTTTTTCGCCGAAAGTTCAGCGTGATAGCTGCGCCCCGTGCCGCCAGCATCCGAGAAGACCAGGATGCGCTTCTGGTCATCCATGAAGGCCGACGTCTCGGCAAGGTTGGCAGAAGGCGCACGGTTCTCGACCGCAAGACGTGCCGATGCCCCTTCGCCCTTGCGCACGATCCGGCGCGAACGCCCGGTGACCTCGGCCACCATATCCGTGCCGAAACGCTGGACGATCTGGTCGAGCGCCCCCGGCACAGGTGGCAGCGAACCAAGCTGCTCCAGCAGCTCATCGCGGCGGGCGACAGCTTCGCGGCATTCAACCGGCTGACCATCGCGGAAAACGGGACGGGATGACAGGTTTCCCTCGCCATCGGAGAAGGGCTCATAGAGCTGCACCGGGAAGGAATGCTGCAAATACGAGCCTACGTACTCCCTCGGCGTAACATCGACGGAAATATCGTTCCATTCCTCGGTCGGGATCTCAGAAAGCCGCCGTTCCATCAGGGCTTCGCCGGTCGAGACGATCTGGATGACGGCAGCATGACCCGCTTCCAGATCGGCATCGATGGACCGGATCAGGGTCGGGGTTTTCATGGAGGTCAGCAGATGGCCAAAGAAGCGCTGCTTGGTGCTCTCGAAAGCCGAACGTGCCGCCGACTTCGCCTGCCGGTTCAGCGTCCCTTCGCTGCCGGTGATGTTGGCGGCTTCCATCGCCGCGTCGAGATTGTTGTGAATAACGGCGAAAGCCCCCGCATAGGCATCGTAAATCCGGCGCTGCTCGTCGGTGAGCTGATGCTCGACCAGTTCGTATGCGACACCATCATAGGAGAGTGAGCGGGCGGTATAGAGGCCGAGGGATCGCAGATCACGGGCCAGCACTTCCATGGCTGCCACGCCACCGGCCTCGATTGCCTCGACGAATTCGGCTCGGGTCGCAAAGGGGAAGTCTTCGCCGCCCCAGAGGCCGAGACGCTGCGCATAGGCGAGATTGTGGACGGTAGTGGCCCCGGTTGCCGAGACATAGACCACGCGCGCATCGGGCAGCGCGTGCTGAAGGCGCAATCCCGCCCTGCCCTGCTGCGAGGCGGCGACATCGCCGCGCTCGCCCTTGCTGCCACCGGCATTCTGCATGGAATGGCTTTCGTCGAAAATGATGACCCCATCGAAGTCGGACCCCAACCATTCAACGATCTGCCGGACACGCGAAACCCTTTCTCCGCGGTCGTCGGAGCGTAGCGTAGCATAGGTTAGAAACAGGACGCCTTCGCTCAGGGTGATCGGCTTGCCTTGCGGGAACCGTGACAGCGGCGTGACCAGCAGGCGTTCCATGCCGAGCGCCGACCAGTCGCGCTGCGCATCTTCCAGAAGCTTGTCGGATTTGGAGATCCAGATCGCCTTGCGACGACCGCGCAGCCAGTTGTCGAGAATGATGGCCGCCGACTGGCGGCCCTTGCCTGCGCCGGTTCCATCGCCGAGCATGAAGCCGCGGCGGAAGCGGATCGATCCTGCAGCACCCTCAGGCGCAGCGCTGACATTGTCGAAATGCTCGTCCACGGTCCAGGAGCCTACGAGATGCTCGGCATGGGCTTCGCCTGCATAGATCACCGTCTCAAGCTGGGCGTCCGACAGGCGCTGGCAGATGTCAGGGGGCAGCATGGGGCGGTAGGACGGTTTGGGCGGAGCGACCGAGGCCATGGCGGCGGATTGCACCAGCTTGGTCGGATGCGGCTGTGCGCCGGGAATACGCAGTGATTGCAGCGCATATTCCTCATAAATCGCATCGGACAGGCGAGCACCTTCCGGTGGCGTCCAGTCCACGGTCTCATAGGCAAGTTCGACGCCCTCGGGATCGTTGGCGGGAGTAGCGGCTGAGCGGGCGAGATAGCCTCGCACGGTCTTAGGCGCTGCGGTTGAACCTAGCACCACGATCTTCGGCAGTGATACCGGCATACGCTGCGGAACATGCGCCTCGATCCATCCGATCAGCGTGGCAACATCAGGCGCAATCCCCGGAGAGGCCGGAAAACTCGCCGGATCGTCGGCGGGCAGTTTGTCGATCACGGTCAGCCGCGTGTTGATCGTGGTGCCGTGCCTTGCATAGACCGCGCCATCTACGGCCGCGCTGAACACCACGCGGCCACGGGCCTGCATACGGATGAACGCGTCCCGCCATGCCGGCGCCTCGGGGCCAAAGCCAGCGCCGGTAATCGTCACCAACCGGCCACCGGGGGCAAGACGGGCCAGTGCCGAGGCGACATGGCGATAGGCTGCATCGGAGGCGCGGCCGCTGACATTGGCCATGACGGAAAATGGCGGATTCATCAGCACCACGGACGGGACTGCATCCGGGGCGAGATGATCGTCGATCTGGGCGGCGTCGAACCGAGTGACAGCAAAGGTCGGAAAGAGCGAGGACAGAAGATCTGCGCGGATCTCGGCCAGTTCATTGAGGATCAGCGAACCGCCGATGGTCTGCGCCAGGATCGCCAGAAGGCCGGTGCCTGCAGATGGTTCCAGAACCCGGTCATCAGGCGTGATCGCTGCGGCCGTCAGAGCGGCAAGGCCGAGCGGGATCGGTGTCGAGAATTGCTGGAAGTTCTGGCTCTCGTCGGAGCGGCGCGTTTGCGTGGGCAACAGCGCCGCGATCTTTGCCAGCACGGAAATCCGTGCAGCCGGAGGCGCGGCTTTACGGAAAATCGCCTGTCCGTATTTGCGCAGGAAGAGAACGGTAGCGACCTCGCAGGCCTCATAGGCCAGCTTCCAGTCCCAGGCGCCGGTGGCATCGGACGCACCGAATGCCGTCTCCATCGCACTGCGCAAGGTGGCAGCATCGACGCGTTCACCTCGTTCGAGATGGGGGAGCAGAAGACTGGCCGCAGCCAGGATCGCGGGCGCAGCCGCCAGCGGCGTGTCCGGATTGGCCACGGGAAATACCATGTTCATGTCGGGAACCTCAGGAGAGCGGAAAGGACAAGGCCGGACGGCGCTCTCTCTCGACCACCCGGACTTAACCCCTTCCGGCCCCCCTCGAACTCTTCGGACCAGGCGAGGATGGTGAAGTCCCGCAACGGGGTTCCCGCCGCCATTGCTTGCTTCAGCTCTCTGCCCCAGGTCACCCGCAGCCGCCCCCTGCGTCAGGGATCTTTGCCCGAATGGGGGAAGACTGCGAGCAGGCTTCCGTCCGCAAGGACCCGAGCCCGGTCCCGGCAAGGCCGGGAGACGCCCCGCTTCTGTTCAGGATCGCGACGATTTCGACAATGATGCGACCCGACATACGATTGGCCCCGGCCAAAGCGAATGTCATGCTGCGCACGGTAACAGAGGATCTATGCCAACCATGTCCCAGGAAGCCCCATGACCTCACCTCAAACCTGGTGAACAGCCCTGACCCATTCCACCTGACCATGGCACGCCATCAGGCGCTTGCCATTCTGTCCCTGCTCAGCGGTGAAGCGCGAGGTGTCTGCAATGACAGGATCTTGCTCGACTGGCTGCGTGACTGGGGAATGGGGGCCGAGCGCGAAAAACTACATGCGCTTCTGGAAAATCTGGAACGCGATGGCGCGCTGATCCTTGCCAGGCATGCCGATGTCATCGTGATCAGGCTGACTGAGCGGGGAGATGATCTGACAAAGGGCTATGCACGATCCGAACACGTATTGCGCCCCTTGCCGGGCGGCCCCTATGAGAGCCTCAGAAAAGAGCCAACCTGACCAAGCGGGCGAGCTTCCCGGTTCGAACCCTCTGAACGCATCGTGGCTCAGCGACCGTTGAGGCGATCGCGGATCTGCTTGCCCGCCGTGAAGAACGGGACAGTCTTGTTTCGAACCGGAACAGTTACCCCATTACGCGGGTTGCGCCCGAGCCGGGCTTCCCGCTTCCGGACAGAAAACACCCCGAAGCCACGCAGTTCCACCCGATTGCCATGCGCCATGGCATCAATGATCGTCTCGAAGATACAGCCAACCAGCCGCTCGGACTGTTGTGCCGTCAAATGCGGGTTCTCGCTGGCAATAAGCCTGATCAACTCTGAACGGATCATGGTCGATTTCCTTTGATGAGCATCACGCAACCGACGCTCAGCACACATCATCGCAAAAGTCGGACGGACATTATTCACGCGGATCAAATGATTACAATAGCTTGACCGGCACCGGGACAGCGGGTGTCATGTTCAGGTCGTTGTTCCGCCACCGACGATCCTGCCCCGCAACAGATCGAACGCAAGGCTGAGAAGAGGGCGATGACCATCAGGATAGGCCCCACCGCCCGGTTGGGATCTCAGGTGCAGGCCGTGTTTCACTCTATCCGAACCGGCGGCCGACCTCGGTGAAGGTGTATTCGTTTGCGGCGATGGTTTCGTCCACCACCTCATCCGACGACAGATAGTCGTGTTCGCGCTCCAACTGCCGATAGAGCCAGCGCGCCAGATCGCGCATCGCCTCGACAATGATCTCCTCGGCATCCCCGGTCATGTCCTGCCAGGTCGGGCTGTCGCGGGTGACAGAAATCGCCATGCAATACTCATGATAATAACGGCCCCGGTGGCTGATATCAGCTTGTAACTGGTAGAAATTGCGCCGCTGGATCGCCTGAAGGGCATCGGCGATGCGATGCAGTTCGGTGTCTTTCGGCGCATATTCCCTGATCCGCTGTGGGGCGCGTTTCCGGTGGGACAGAAACGCCTCGAAGCAGGCTCCATCCCCCTGGCCGCAGAACCCTCGAAACCAGATGCAGGGATCATGACGGATACCACCGCCCATGAGCCTGACAGGCCGGGTCTTCAGGCCGAGGCCGAGGATCTCCGCAATGCGCTGGAAATCTTCATAGACGGAATCATACCAGTCGTAGTCGAACCCACCCTCGCGATACCAGGCTCGTGCCTTCTCTTTCGCTGCCTCTGAGAGTTCGTCCAGCCGATAGACGGTGACCTCGATGACTTCACTCATGGGGATCGCCTCCGGCCAGAACGATCTCCAGCCAGCTACCGCTGTAGATCCAGTCCACGGTCTCGCCAGTCGCGAGATCAAGGACATGCGCGCCGCCCCCACATGCGTTCACCCGGGCCTGAGAACAGGTCGTTGCGTACTGAAAACCCCATAAGCCGGTCAGACCGAAGGCCGCGGCGCAGCGCTTGACGAACTGGATGACATGCTCGGGATCGCCGGTTTCGTCATCACGGATCCAGAGCTGCGTGCCGCCATGCTCAGGCTGGATCGAGAGCAGGAAACCTTCGGAGGGCGGATCATCCGCCGCATTCTCTGCGGACAGCGCGTTATAGAGATCAAGGGCATGGGCGGCATTCTCGGGCGTGCCCACATCCAGCAGGCAGGAAAAATGGGTGAAGTAGTTGGCCATATCAGGCTCCTGAAACGATAAGGCCCGGCGCGTGGCCGGGCTGGACAGGATTAAGCGGGTGATGTTCAGGCCGCTTGTGGCAAGCGGGTCAGGTCGGCGGCTGTCTCACGCCAGATCGGATCGACCAGCCGGGCCTCCAGAATGGCGGCGCGGAAACGCAGCTTGCGGACCGCAGCCGGGTCCACCGAACGAAAGGCCATGCCGCGCAGCTTGCTGGCCTCGGCCACGACCTGTCGAGCCTCTGCATCCGAGGTGACAGGCTGCTGCCAGAGGATGATCCCGGCGCGAATATCCCCGGCGAGAACCAGGCCGCCCTCATGGTCCTGGATCAACAGGATGCGCGGCTGGAAGTGAGGGACTCGGTCGGGCCCAATGCGGATGTCTCCGCGTGCTACGCGCGACGATGCAAAACACATGGCGTCCTCTGGTGACCGACGTTCCCCGAGCGGGATCAGGCGGTCAAAGCTGGCGGCATCCTCACCAGCATCATCGCTGGCGATGCCAATGCAGGAGATGCGCAGCGGTAGCTTCCGGGCACAAACAAGCGCGGGCAGCACAGTGGTCGCTACGATCTGGCCAACCTGGCGGAAGGTATCAGGACGGGCAAAAGTCATCGGGATCACTCCGTGACGGGCGCCGGCGAGCCTCTCTCTCCGGCCTTCAACCCGTCACGGCCGAACAGCCCGCACTCTGCCTCTCTGACCGGGGACATCCCCGGTTCCGCAGCCCGCGATGGCCGACCATCGCGAGGCACTGAAGGCCCGGTCGCGGGATCGCCGCGCCCGGGCCGTCGAGGGGTGAGGCGCTTTCGCGCCTTACTCCCAGGGATCCAGCTCCAGGCGTACCATGTCGTCATCGCCGTCGAATTCGGCGGCGGGGCAAGCGGCATGGGTGCCGTCCCCGGCCTGGAACACGACGATCGAGACCATCAGCGTGGTGGCGAGGCTGGCGGCGAAGGCGGTGGCATCTGCGTAGGACATGGGTTCCGGCTCCTGTCTTTGGAGGCGAGGGACCATCCCCCGCGCGACAGGCGCCCGAAGTGTCTGACCGGATCTGCAATCACCCTCGGGCGTTCGGGCTTTTCCCGAATCCCCGAGGGCGGCACGCAAAGCGTCAAGCCGACCCTTTACGGGTTGATTTCTAAGAGACGGATCAGACCAAGGTTAGCGAATGGAAGCGGGGGTGGTGCTTTGTATCTGACAGGAGCCGGTGACCCGTCGCAGACGCCCCGCCGCGCCAGCCTTGAAACCATGGTGATATCGGCAGTGTTCTTTCTGGCCGGGGACGGCACCCATGCCGCCTGCCCTCATGGGAAGGGCGAAGAACATGGTGCGTTGGCGCGGATCCCGTCCGGTGCCAAAGCGCCACTCCCCACAACCGGGTTGGGAAAGCAGCCGGACTTCAGTCCCAGAGCCCCTCGACGATCTCGCGGGCGATAATGGCGCGGGCCTTCATCATCAGATCATCGCCGGATGTGTCGATATGACCATAAAAGCGGGCGCGACCACCATATGCGCTCCAGGCCGCATAGCGGCAGTATTCGCGCACATCGAGGCGAAACACCCGCATATCCTCGGCCCAATGCGGCTTCGGCTCGACAACGACGGTGATACCGTCGCGGGTTTCTTCCCAGGGCAGCGTTCGCTCCGAAGGTGCGTTTTCGCGATCTTCGAGGAAGATCTGGTCAATGTCGATGGTGGCAGACATGGCGTCTCTCCAAAGAAAATGCCCGGTCACGAGGACCGGGCAAGGTGTGGAAACGATCTGACCGGGGCGACCGCAGCCACCCCGGCAGGGGATCATTCGGCAGCGATGACCTGCTGAGGCTCATCGTCTTCTGCCGCCTCATCCTCACCATCATCCGCAGTGAGGAAATCAGGCAGATCCGCCGCACCACTGTCGTCAGCGGCTGCCAGACCACCCTCGGTTCCGTCATCCACCAGGCGCAACGGTTCGGGCAGCCAGCCGGTATCTGCCAGCAGGCGTTCGGCTTCTTTTGCCATATCCCCCTTCTTGAGATGCCCGATCAGCTCTGCCGCCCGCTCGCCAGCGCCTTCACGCACGGCCTCGAGGATGCGGGGCTTGGTTACCCGGCCGAGATAGTTGCCGGCCGTCGGCCGCCAACCCACCGCGACCATGTCGAGACCAGTCACCCGCGCCAGCCGGTCGGCCTGTGCCAGCCGGATGTCCAACCCGTGCTGGCTGACGCCCATACCGCTATAAGGATTGGGCTTCTCGTAAAGCGCGTTGACGCCGAAGCTGACGCAATGGGCCAGCAGATCCATTCGCGATCCATCATCCAGCCCCGTGATCCAGTCCCAGAGTGCGCCATCATCGGCCGGAACATGATCGCCCCAGCGTTCATGCCGGTCCTGGATCGACTGTGCCGAGGCACTGTCACGCAGATCCTCGGCCTGAGCGGGCATATGCACGTCGCGGATCTGAGCCTCGAGGCAGCCCTTGGCGGAATGCGGCATGAAGCAATCACTGACCAGCCGGTGCAAGAGCGCCGTCATGGCGATGCGCGGATTGTCCGCCACCGCGTCCCGCAGCGCCAGCGTCCGATGCGCCGTCAGTTCGGAAACCAGCCGGTCAGGCAGCGGCTTGATCGTCTCTCCCTCGTCTTCCTCTTCTTCAGGGGAGGTCGTAACCGCACCGCCCAGGGTGATGACCGCGCGTTGGTGGCTGACATCGGGCTCCGCCCGGTGCAGCACCTCGCCTGTCTCGGGATCAACGATCTCGGCTTCCGGCTCCAGTGGCGCTTCATCCTCGGCCCGGACATAGCCGCGTTCGATCAACAGTGTGCCATCGACATCGACACTGACGAAGACCCCGGCCCGCGCCATCTGCACCGGTTCATAGATCATCGGGCGCATCTCGAAAGCGCCAAGGATCTTCTCGATCTCGCCAAGACGGGCATCGACCTCGTCGGGATATTCCTCGGCCTCGGCATGTTCGGCCTCGAGCCGGTCGAATTCGTCCCGCAGCGTCTCGCGGGTCGCGCGCTCCTCCTCGGTCAGATCGACCGTGGTGCCGGTGATCTGCCGCATGCCGTAAGTGTGGCTGTAGGGAAAGCTGACCGCGACCTCGATCCATTTCCAGCCCTCGGCGGCGATGGTCTCCGCCTCCATCTTCAGCTTCTCGTTCACCAGACGGTCGAGCAGCACGGGATCCTGCAGCCAGCCGCCATCATCCTGCTGGAAGAGATCGCGCAGCACATAGCCACCCGCGGCCTCATAGGTCTCGATGCCGACAAAGCTGACCCGCTTGTCCGAGGCTCGGACGGTCGTCTCGGTCAGCATGCGACGGATATTGTAGGGCTCCTTCGACCAGCTGTCCTTCACCGCGTCCCATACCTGAACCTGGCGCTCATGATCGGAGGAGATGGTGAAGGCCATCAGCTGCTCCAGCGTCATGCCATCCTCGGCATAGATCTCGAGCAGCGCCGGTGCGACCGAGACGAGGCGCAGACGTTGTTTCACCACCTTGGCATCGACGAAGAAGGCGGCGGCGATTGCCTCTTCGGTCATGCCCTTCTCGCGCATCGCCTGAAACGCGCGGAACTGGTCGACAGGGTGCAGCGGTGCACGCTCGATATTCTCAGCGAGCGACACCTCGTCGATCAGCACCTCGTCGGAAGCGTCCGACACGATGCAGGGCACCGGTGCGGTCTTAGCGAGGCGCTTCTGTTTCACCAGTAGTTCCAGCGCCCGGAAGCGACGACCACCGGCGGGCACCTCGAACAGGCCGGTCTCGGCACCGTCCTGGCCCAGAACAGGGCGGACATGCAGGGACTGGATCAGACCGCGCCGCGCAATGGATTCTGCCAACTCGTCGACCGAGACCCCGGCCTTGACGCGCCGGACGTTGGACTGGCTCAACACCAGCTTGTTGAAGGGGATGTCGCGCGAGGACGACAGCGTGATCTTCTGAACGGCAGTGGCCATGTCAGATACTCCAGGACGGGCGCCGGAAGGACTCTCTCTCCGGCTACCAACCCGTCATGGAAAGCCCCTCCCCTCTCTCCCTCTCCTGCCCGGCGATGACGCGCGGGCCTGAAAGTGGAGGTACAGATTCCTCCTGCCGCATTGATATGTCGAGATTTCCTTGGCCCCCGGCCACGGCTGTGCGACAAGAAGACGATCCCGCCCTACGCCAGATCTGCCGTCAATTGATAAGGAATGGTCATGTATCATCACATCCTGATCTCCACCGATGGATCGGAAACCGCCACCAAGGGCCTCGACCATGGTCTGACGCTCGCGAAGGCGCTTGGCGCAAAGGTCACCATCGTCACCGTGACCGAGCCGTTTCCGGTCTATGCCGCAGCTGCCGGCGGTGCATGGGTCGCGCCCGTCGACATGGGCGGCGGTTATGAGGAAAGCCAGAAGGAACTGGCCGATGGCATCCTGAAGGCCGCGAAAGAGGCCGCCGACAAGATCGGCGTATCGGCCGAGGTTCTGCATGTCCCGAACGGGTTTCCGGCAGAAGCGATTGTCGAGACCGCAAAGACCCGCGATTGCAGCCTGATCTGCATGTCTTCGCATGGTCGGCGAGGTCTCGGCCGTTTG
Organism: Celeribacter indicus; assembly: GCF_000819565.1. Classification (NCBI taxonomy): domain Bacteria; kingdom Pseudomonadati; phylum Pseudomonadota; class Alphaproteobacteria; order Rhodobacterales; family Roseobacteraceae; genus Celeribacter; species Celeribacter indicus. Next base: position 953,925 of record NZ_CP004393.1, on the reverse strand, counting down.
CTGCTCGGCAGCCAGACCGCCGAAGTTCTGGCCCACAGCCCGGTGCCGGTCCTGGTGGTCCGCTGAGGTACGACAGACGTGACGATCCTGCGAACCGGTCGGGTTTCCGGAGTGCGCCTGCTCTGGGAGCACTCCGGTGTCCGATGACCTTCCCTCATCATGGGTCGATCTTCTGCGCCGCGCCGAAGATCAACCCGATGGGGTTCTGTCCCTGATTGACGCGGACGGCGACCCGAGCATCGAGCAGATAGCTGAGCGTCTGACCGACCGCGGCTTCTTCAAGGTGGTCAGCGCGAGGCGCTATCAGCTGACAGAGGCTGGTCGTGCAGTTCTCGCCGGTTTACCGGGGCTGAAGCGGCGCAAAGCGGCAAGTGAGAGTGGGTGGCTGAGCCGCCTGTTTCGGCGGCGGTAGTCGCCTATCGTCAGCAGCGGCGACCGCCCATGGGCGACATGTCGCCCAGCCTCAATCGCAGATCCTTGCGAGCAGATCACGCCGCCCCTACTTGCTGGTCGGGCGACGATGCCAGCGACAACAAGAACATATGGGCATGCTGACAATGCGCTATCTGCTTGCATTCTATTCCGAGACCACCAGCCAATGGCGGTGCCTCGATACAGCCCTGCTGCCTGTGCCGGTGCCAGGTCCCGAGGATATTCCCGGGGTGCTTCACGCATTCCCGGCGATCACTCTGCAGTGGATGTTGGAGCGCCGGGAGCTTGGTCCTTTTGAATCCACCGGCGGCGAGACAATCACAGACGCCGTTCTTGTCTACAGGTTGGAAGCCGATGGCTCCCCGATTGGTGCTGGGACCGACTATCTCGGTGCCTGGCTGGAAATGTTTATGCAAAGCCACCAGCCAATGGGCACGATCAGGCTTCTGGCTACCAGTCAGAGGGCGCAGATCGAGAGTTTCGATGCACTTCGGGGACTGGTCGCCGCGCCGCTGCAAGCACGTGACGAAGCCTGTCAGCAGACCATGGACCTGATGAGAGATTATGCGGCCGTTCCGATAGAGGAGGTCGCACCCGATCCCGAAATCCAACCGCAAGAATCTGTGTGAGGTGCCATCGGCCCCCGGAATTTGACGGTTCCGGTTCGCGGCCAAAGCTGCAATGGTCGTCACAATCCAACAGGAGCAAGCCCAGATGACCACAATCAATGACATTGCCGGCAAGATCGCCGAAGAGAACGGCCTGACGAAGGCTCAGGCGAAAGCCGCCGTCGAGGCTGTCTTCAAAGCCGTGACAGACGCGGCCATCGCCGGCGAGGAAACCTCAATCCCGGGCTTCGGCAAGTTCAAGGTGAAAGAGACCGCCGAACGCGAAGGCCGCAATCCCGCTACCGGCGCAACCGTTACCATCGCGGCCTCGAAGAAGCTGGCCTTCATCCCGGCAAAGGCCGTGAAGGATGCGCTGAAGACCTGAGGCCCCGTCGAGCGGGCTGCCTTCGACCTGTATGAAAGCAGTGTTCATGCGGGTCTGGAGGCAACCTCCTCAGCCCTGTTCCTTGAGCCACTTCCGGATGCGTCCTGAACCGCTCCGGGTTTGCCGGAGGCTGTTTGGTTTAAGTTATGCGGCTATGGTCTTAGTTACCAGAGCTGCGTAGAAGTTTGCCTCTGCTTCCGCTGGTGGGATGTTCCCGATGGGCTCGAGGAGGCGGCGATTGTTGAACCAGTCGACCCATTCCAGAGTGGCGTATTCCACGGCGTCCAGACTGCGCCACGGGCCACGGCGGTGGATGACCTCCGCCTTGAAGAGACCATTGATTGTCTCGGCCAAAGCGTTGTCATAGCTGTCACCGACGCTGCCGACCGAGGGTTCGATTCCTGCCTCGGCCAAGCGTTCGGTGTATTTTATCGCCAGGTATTGCGATCCGCGGTCTGAGTGATGGATCAGTCCCACACCAGGCTGCCGCTGATGAACAGCCTGTTCCAAAGCGTCGAGAACGAAGCCTGTGTGAGCCGTGCGGCTGACGCGCCACCCAACGATCCGGCGCGCGAACGTGTCGATCACGAATGCCACATAAACGAACCCTTGCCAGGTGGCGACATAGGTGAAATCGCTGACCCAGAGCATGTTCGGTGCCGGCACCCGGAATTGCCGGTTTACCTTGTCCATCGGGCACGGCTGCTTCTTGTCAGGGATCGTCGTTTTATGCGGCTTGCCCCGGATGACGCCCTGCAGGCCCAAATCCTTCATCAACCGGGCTATCGTGCATCGGGCCACATCAAATCCTTCCCGCCGCATCTGGCGCCAGACTTTGCGCACGCCATAGACCTTGTAATTCTCATCGAACACGCGCTCGATCTCGGGGCGAAGCTCGTCGTCGCGCTTGAACCGATCCGAGCGCAGATCAGGGTCGGCCCGTTTGGCCAGATGATCGTAGTATGTGGACGGGGCAATCGGCAGGTGCTTGCAGATCGGCTCGACCCCGAGCTCTCCACGATAATCGTCGATAAAGGCGATCATGACTTCGGTCGGCGGTCGAGCTCCGCCATCGCAAAATACGCCGACGCCTTCCGCAGGATCTCATTCGCCTGCTTGAGTTCGCGGTTCTCGCGCTCCAGCGCCTTCATCTTCTCGGCCATCTCGGTACTGACCCCAGCACGGTCGCCACGATCAATCTCTGCCTTTTTGACCCAGTCATTCAGCGTGTTCGTCGAACAGCCTATCTTCGCCGAGATCGATACGATCGCTTGCCAGCGGCTCTCATGCTGACCGGCGTTGTCCAAAACCATACGAACCGCTCGCTCGCGCACTTCAGGGGAATATTTGTTCGTTGTCTTGCTCATGATGCTCCATCCTACTCAAGAGTTGGAGCCTCCGGCAAACCCGGAGCGGTTCATCCCCGTGCATTCGCATAGGGCGAAGAAGTATTGAACTGGCTCATGCGGCCCTTGGTCCATTTGCCATACCAAGGCTGTCCGTAAAGTTCATTGTCTGACCGTGCTGCAATGGTCTCAACCAGTCGCCCCTTTGCCTCTAAGAGGCGGGCCAGCAGGTCGTTCCAGTCCAGGGATTGATGGTCGTCGTAAAATTTCCGCGCCAGCTGCCCGAGTTCATTCCATTTGAACCCGGTCTCGGGAAAGTCGACTTGCTCGCCTCTGTCGTCGCGATCCAACCATTTCAAGACCAGTTCGTTCCAGCCGATCAGGTAGGCCACCAGATCGGCCGGGCTCATCATCGTGCCCGCCGCATGACCCTCCAGCGAGGCTTCCCGCGCGCGGGCCACCGGGACCCGCGCGAGATCCGCATAAAGCCGATCAAATGTCAGCGAAATCGCTGCAAGCAACTCTTCCTTTGATGTCGGCACTGCCATCGCCATCATCCTCAATTCTTGTACAAGCGCCTGCACCGCACCCATGGTATCGCAGTCATGTCCAACCTGCGTAAGCGCGGCCTGATTTCGACGTGCTCACGCCCGGCGGAGAGTGCAATACGCTGGTCAGTTCCGGAGCGCATCCAGGGTTGCGCAAAGTTCGTCCACACGCCTGATACCGGCAATCTCGTAGTCCACCCGGCCAACCATCGGAACACCACCCTCGCTCTCCGACATCGGCAATGCCTTCAAGCCGATCACAAAAACACAGGAATCAGTGCGCAGGCGCCATTGAAGGACGCCGGCCTCGTCCGCGCCTTGATATTCCATCGAGACGATGAACGAGCCCTCAATTGCCCCGATCACTTCTTCGCTCTCGAAGATGGTGGTCATCTGCCAGGCACTGTCTGCATGGGGCGGCAGCGCGGCGAAGGCCGCAGTGGAGATTCCAAAGGCGCAGGCACCAGCCAGAAGCAGTTTCTTCATCATTCGATCCAAGGTTATCATTTGTTGAACAGGAACCCATAGGACGCATCCGAGGCCTCCATCCTTGGTATAAGTCATCCCCTTTTCCCCGTCTAATCGCTGCGCATTTCCGGACCTGTCCCAGATCAGATATCGCCTCTTGCCCGGAGACTGGTTTCACGACCTGCTCCGGTAATGATGTGGTCATGCAAGACGATGCCCAGGGCAGCGCAGGCTTTCTGGATTTCCAGCGTCATTTTCAGATCGGCCTCCGAGGGTTCAGGATCGCCGGCCGGGTGATTGTGGACCAGGATCAGGGCGCTCGCCCCAAGCAGAAGGGCGCGCTTCAACACCTCGCGCGGATAGACCGGGACATGATCTACAGTCCCGACCGCCAGTTGCTCATCGCAGATCAGGCGGTTCTTGCGGTCGAGATAGAGCGCATGCAGACGCTCAACGTCACCCCTAACGCTGAGCGCGCAATAATCGAGCACCGCCTGCCAGGAGGTCAGGACCGGATTCTGGTTCAGATTGCGGAGCAGGATCTGTCGCGCCTCGGAGATGATGGCCTGTTCCTGCGCCGAGAACTGCGCATCGGCGCTGAAGCTGATCTGATTGCGTGTCATTTTCTGCGTCCAGACGGGCAGCGGGCAACATGCCGGGCTTTCACCGCGTCATGGGAGATGCGCCGCCCTCTTCCAGAGAGTGCGACGCGAGCCGGAAAGCCTGAAAGCCGCAGATCAGGGGATCCGGCTCTCATTATAGGAGGAAGTGTGAGGCAAGCTGGCTCCCAGTCGATAGAGGCGCTGTTCGGCGGCGCGAATGCTGCCGGTTTCGCGCGCGGCCTCCGCCCAGACGGAGATCGGAAAATCCCCCGTGAAGAGCAGATCACGCTCGATCCCCATGCCGAAGGGCAGCCGGACGGAGCGCAGTTCCTCAAGGCTCCACGACCCAAGTTCGGGATAGCCGAGATCGGCCAACCCGAACATGATGTCGCCACCGTCGTCCAGTTCAGTGGCAAGCCAGACCCCGGCGCCGAAGGGATTGAAGAACTTCACCACCGGGATGTGATCCTGATCGCGGTCACGCCCATTGGCCAGCAGACGGTCGCGCTGAGTGCCGGTCAGGAGGATCATGCCGCAACCCTCCCCTCGGTGACTACGGAATCCGGTTCACCAGCATCCGCGCCCGGCAGATACGACAGCAGCCAGTCGGCCGCCTTGCTGGCCTGTGAGGCCGCGCGGACGACGGCGCGATTGTCTTCGCGCAGCACTTCCAGCCAGGATCCGATATAATCGGCATGGCGCACCGTCGGCACGATACCCAGCGAGGCACAGCAGAAGGCGGCGCTCATCTCGGCCACCAGTTCCTCGAACGCGTATTTCTTCGTACCGAAGCCGCCCGAAAAATCCCGTCCGAGCCGCGAGGCGTGACCTGTCGCATGCCCCATCTCGTGCAGGGCAGTACGGTGCCAGTTGATCGGCTCGAAATAGGCCTGCGGAGGCGGCACCTGCACATAGTCATGGGCGGGCACGTAATAGGCGCGATCCCCACCGATGCGGAAGTCGATGCCGGTGGCCCGGATCAGCGCCTCGACCTGCGGCTCGATCAGGCCAGGCGGCGGTGGCGGGGCCTCAACGGCGATCTCCTCAGGAAGGCCCTCGCACTGCGCAGCATTGAACACAGTGAAGCGCTTGAGGAACGGGATGCGCCCCGGCTCATCACCGGTCTCACGGGCCCGGCGCTTTTCATCTTCGGGCGTGAAACGATCGGCATAGACAACGGTGGTGCCGCGTTCGCCCTTCCTCACATTTCCACCGAGCGACAGCGCCTGGCGGAAGGTGAGCCAATGCTGGGTCGGGAAGCCATGCTGGACCACTGCGCCCCAGAGGATCAGGACGTTGATCCCGGAATATTGCCTCGAAGTCGCTGCGTTCCTCGGCATGGCAAGCGATGCCTTTGCCGCCGCCGTGCCCCAGGGCTGAACCCACGGCAAACGCCCCTCCTCCAGTTCGGCGATGATCTTGCCAGTGATATCGTCGTAAAGATTGCTGCGCGCGCCACCGCCGACGCGATCCTGTCTGGCCATCGAGATGTTCTCCGCGACGGGCGCCGGAGACCTCTTCTCCAGCCCTCAACCCGTCACGGAAAACCCGTCCGCACTCTAACTCTCAGGAGGGCGTCGCGTGGTTCTCCCCACTGAAGGAGGTGCATAGGCAACACCAGTGCCGATCAGGGGGAAGGTTTTCCCCGGCTTCGCGTTTTCTAAAGGACACCGCATGGCCCAATCCCCTGCCTGGGCGCAGATTCAACCTCAGGCTGGTTGTATTCCCCCCACTATGTGCGTTTATCTGTCTGGCAATCACGGCTCTGAACGGCCAGGGACCGGCGAGCACCTTTCAAAACTCCCGAGGTCAAACTGCTCGGGCATAAATGAGGATAATATGGCTGATATCGACCTGAGCACCCTTTCCCTCGCGGAGTTGAAGCATCTGGAAAAGAACGTCGCAAAGGCCATCACCAGTTTCGAGGAACGTCGTAAAGCCGAAGCCCGCGCCAAGGTCGACGAACTGGCGCGCGAACTCGGTTTCAGTCTCAACGAACTGGTTGAAGCTGCGCCCATCCGTAAACGCGCAGCATCGGAACCCAAATACCGTCATCCGGAAAACTCCGAGATCACCTGGTCGGGCCGCGGCCGCAAACCGGGATGGATCGCAGACGCGCTGGCCTCCGGCAAATCGCTTGAGGACTTCGCAATCTGATCAGGAAGCATCCGCCATGTACCAGCCGGTGAACGCCGTCCGTCTGCATGTGTCGCTGGCCGACATAGACCCGCCCATTTGGCGGCGTCTTGTCGTGCCGGCAGACTGGACGCTCGACAAGCTTCATCTGGTGCTGCAGGCGGCGTTCAGTTGGACCGACAGCCACCTGCATGAGTTCCGGATCGGCGGCTTGCGCTATGGCGATCCCGGCCCGTTGGAGGACGGTTTCGGCGGAGTGAAGGTCTTCAACTACTCCGAGGTCAGTCTGGCGGACTTCACGGGGCAGGATCTCGCCTTCAGCTATCTCTATGACTTTGGCGATGACTGGACCCATGTGATCCGGATCGAGGAATGGCTCTCCCTCGATCCCCTGCCCCGTCATGCCGAATGCATCGAAGGTGCCCGCGCTCGACCTCCGGAGGATGTCGGTGGCCCCTGGTCTTATGCCGACTTTCTCGAAACCATCCGCGACCCCGACCATGACGACCACAAGGCGCATCTTCGCTGGGCAGGTGGGCATTTCGACTCGGAATGGTTCGACCTCGACCTGATCAACAAAGATCTGCGCAACACCTTCCGTACCAACGTCAGCAGACGTCTGCACCAACCCAAGGCAAAGCGGCTTTAGCCAGTGAGCGGGACAAGCGATGGGCGTTAAGGGCGGAAAGCGGCCTGAGGTCTGCACGGCAACGTACCTTCTGCGTCGTGCCTGAGCGAGCATGTTGCGCTACGCGCTTTCAATTTCCGACCCCGTACTAGAATGAAAATGGGCTGGACTTCAACCTGCACGTGCGACATCATCCAAAAATTATCAGCCTTTTGATCGCACCGAATGCCAATTATTCTTACGCCTTTCCCGTCTTCCGATTGCGAATTGACTGAATGGTCCATCGAGGGTGCGAGGTATGATGAATTCATTCGCGTCTTAGCTTACCTTTATCTGCGCCAAGAAAGAAATGCACTCAGGGTGATCTCTGAGCTCGATCCGGTCCGGCGGCCGCGTCATGGAAATGTATGTGAGAACGCCTTAGCCAAGCTATCTGGCCCGGACCTAGCCGATTTGGATTTGTTGAAAAGCGGCGCCGGCCCTGTTAAAAAAAAGGCCATGGATCGTATCAAAAATCACATCGCACAGCGAGATGGTCTTCTCTTTCAACATATTTCGTGGATTGCTGCTCGTATTGCGCTTCCAAATGGTCACATGACTGCTCCTCATGTGCGAAAGGCGGACAAAGGATTTGATGGATTTATCATTGAAGTTGATATCGCAGAGAAGAAGATTGCTCGGCTCATCCTATGTGAAGATAAGGCATCCGAAAAGCCAAGGAATCTCATCTACAGAAGTGTCTGGGACGAGATCAGAGGCATAATAAATCGTGAGCGAGATGATCAAATTCTTGCTGATCTGACAACCCTTTTGGGTGGGATCAATGGCCTCGACTGTGACGCTGCGGAAGCCGCAATCGATAGAATGATTTGGGATGACGTTCGGAAATTCCGTGTTTCTGTGGCAACGGGGGAAAATCACCGCAAGATAAAAGGGGGATACGCACATATTATGAAGGGGTTTGCAGGGGTTGCCCCCGGCGTCGCAGATTCTCGCATAGGTGGAGTTCTTGCTTTCAAAGATGTTAGAGGTGGACTTGACCAGATTTCCAAAGATGTTGCAGATCGCGTGCGAATGATTTCCGAAGAGATTAAAAGTGTTTGATGAAAGCTCCCGCCGTCTTTTGCGAAGCGCACCAAATCTGAAGGGGCTTGATGCAGAAACGTTGGATCAACTCTTAACGGAGGCTCACGTCGTTCTGGCAACGGTACGTGGACGCATAGGTGGCGTTGACGACGAAGCCACTCTGGAACGTATTCGGCGATTAGCGGCAACCTTTGAGGCTTATGTTGCGCTCGGCATTCGTCCAGATCAGCGACGTGCTGCAGCTTTTGTTGCAGCGAGCGCGCATCAGATCGTCGCACAGGCGGCGCGTTCGCGCCGCGAAGGCCCTAGTCTAGTGTCGAGTGATGCAATCGATTCCTCGATATCTAGCATTTTACTCTTCCTCCTTGCCGAACGTACAGCCGATGCGCATGAGGCTGCGGCACGTCTACGCGCGCAGGGGGAGGCCAGAGCGGCGCGTCGTACACTCATTTTGTCCATTAGGGAGTTTGCTCGCAGCGAGCTTGCTACCGTCGTCGAACGTGATCTTGAAAAGGACAGAATACCGAATGACGAAAGCCGCGAAGCGGCTGCTGACCTTTTATATCGAGAATGCTCCTATGTCGTGCAGATGTTGGCGAAAGAAGCACTTGGTTTTTCCGACGATGACGCTGCTTATGAGAAGATAAAATCGCGGCTTGAGCGAGTAATGGCATTAGCTCGTGTGGTCGATGATGGCCCGGGCGGAAGTTTTGAAGGTCCAGTATATCTGCAGTTTTCAGGACCCTATCATCTTGCGGCACTTCTTATGGCTCTCATAGATGGTGTGCGAGAAACGATGCTTGTTAAGCTCCCAGTGCCCAGTGGCGGAACTAATGCCTCATCTTGGATATCTTGGCTGACAACTCAGGCAGAGACACGTCCGTTTCTTTGGACGAACCACCTAGCAGCCGTCCGTACCGGCTATCTAAACCGTGGCGTTTCGATGGTGATGACATCGCCGACTGGATCAGGTAAAACCACTCTAGCGGTCTTGAAGATCGCCGCTGCCCGCTGCGCTGGCAAAGGAGTTGTTTATCTCGCGCCCACACATGCGCTTGTTGATCAAGTAGAAGAGGATCTCTCGGGCGAGGTCGGTCACTTAGAATCTAACAGCGTCGAAGACCTTGATATTGAGGAAATCGGTGAGCGTCTCCCAGATATCGCAGTAATGACTCCTGAACGTTGTTTGGCGCTGATAAATTCAGAACCGGCTCTCTTCGCAAACGTGGGTCTCTTAGTGTTCGACGAATTTCATCTGATTAGCGCTGATACTGCGGGTCAGATCGGGCCTGGTGACAGTCGTGCAATAGATGCAATGCTAGCTTTGCTCTCCTTTCTAGAGTGTCGTAAAGACGCTGACCTCCTGCTTCTTTCAGCCATGGTGTCGAATGGAAATGCGATTTCTGAATGGCTGAAGAATGTGTGGGGACGTGAAGTGCGTGTCTTCGATGATCCATGGAAGCCAACACGTCAGCTGCGCTCTTGTGTAATCTATGATCAGAGTGAATTGCAAGCAGCGTACGCTGCAGCACAGGCCCTTCCCATTGCGTCGGATCGAAAAAAAGTCAAACTAAATCCGCTTGGCCTTTTCTCCCTCATTGCCGGTTGGCACCCGAATGATCACGAGAAACTTCTCATTCGCCCAATAACTAGCTACCAGCCCCCTCTAGCGATAAATCAGTATGATAGTCTGACCGCCAACAGGAACATCGTGGCGGCTGAAATCGCCGCAGAGTACGCTGCCCTCGGCAAGCGTGTGATTGTTTTCTGTGCTGACACGAAAGCTTGTGGCAGCGTTCGAGATCACATTAATGAGTTGTTGAAGCCCGCGAATGTGACTTTGAACGAAGCACAAGAAGCTTTGCGCTCTGCTGCACTTGCGGACGTTGGATGTGCCAAAGCTGTCTTCGACCCATCCGGTTTGCGAGCAGCAGTTCACCACGGCGATCTGCTGCCAGTGGAGCGCCGACTAGTCGAAAGCGTTTTTAAAAGTAGACGTCCCAAAGACGAGGCTCTTCTGGGGGTAGACGTTGTCGCAGCCACATCAACGATATCTCAAGGGCTCAATTTGCCATGCGATGTAGTTATCCTTGCAGGCACTGACCGGAGTGCAAAAGACGATCCCAGCGGGAATCCTAGACAAAACCTAAAGCCCCACGAAATCCTTAATGCTTTGGGTAGAGCTGGTCGTGCCGCCTATGCAGCAACTGGTGTAGCAATTGTGGTGCCAGCAACGCCGATCTTCATTGATCTTGCCGAAATGAAATTTCCTGCGATCAGTCCACTACCTATAGTTTTCTCGGAAAAAGACGCTTGTAGCCCAATCCTTGATCCGATCGAACAGCTACTCGACCAAATAGAGAGTAGTGCAATAAGCGACCCTCGAATGCAGGGAATGATCCGACGGCTTGCAGCAGTCGCACAGGACGGCAAGATCGGCTTTGACGGAATTGCACGCGGGTCCTTCGGCTACCACCAACGGCGTACATTGAACGAAGAGACTGCCTACGCGTGGCTGTCAGCACGCCGAGAGGCAATTAAAGCTGCGGCGTTGGCCCTCACGGATCCCCCAGTTCTGGATTGGCAGCAGGAACTCGCAGTACGGAATGGTATACCTCCAGAAATCATAGCCCGTGTCGACACCGCGTATCACCTAGCACCAGTTCATGAATCGACAACCGCAGAGTGGATCGACTGGCTTCTTGATACCTGTGTACTCTCCGAGAGCGACCTCAAACTCTTTGTCAGAGGTTCCTCGTTGGAAGCCGTGTTTGGACGCGCCTGGAGCAAACCATTAGATCGAAACAAAGCCTTTGCCGATGTTCTCAACGCTTTGAAGCATATCACACGTATGTGGTGTGGGGGGAAAACAATTGTTGAAATAGAGGCTCACCTGCTAAACTTTATACGTGCTCATGAAGGAGAGGTGAAAATAAGATCCAGTCAATCTGCAACGGCTCATCGTGCTAGACGGTTCGCTATTCGCATCCTTCCAGATATAGGATTCCTCAGCAGTCTGTTTGCGCAAGTTGCCGCCCACCGCGCATTGGAGATAGGTGTTGACGAGGTACCTATAGCCTCCATGCTGCAGCGTATGGTCAAGGCTGGTGACTACGATAGACACCATACCGTACTGCGCATAGCGATAAAAAATCCTTCTAGGATAATTTCTCTGCGCGCCTGCAACGAGTTACGAACTCATTTCACGGCAGGCACATTAGATCCTATCGAAGCAGTTCAAGGCGACATACGTCGTGCACTGATCCTCCAGGGGTTTGATGATTTCGGCGATGATTTCGATGACCTTCTTTGATCACCCATGGCACATATTTTGCATATCTTTACTGCAACGCGGTAGTTTATTCGTCATTTTCCGGCCGTTTTACAGAACTTACTTAGCTGCGCTCGCGGCTAAGAATTTTCAGCGGTGACTGTTGAAAGTGGGTTTCTGAGGTCACGGCGTCGTAGGCGGGGTTTGAGTCCGACGGCCAGCAAAGGGCAGGGAGCGCTGTGCAGGGTTGTGTTGGTCGAAGGGCAGCTTTGGGCCGAGATATGTCAAAACTCGTTGCCGGGGTCTTTCTAAGGATGACTTTCCCCGCTAACCGGAATAGCGGCCTCAGATCTTCCTTCGCGCGGTTGGCGGCCCGCGTGGTCTCGCCAAAGCTGGAGGGGCGGCGACTGGACCCCTAGCGGGCCGGGATGCCGATCAGGCAGATCACCTGCCTGATGTTTTAGGCTAGGACGTTCATCGCTATTTCGATGCGCACGTCTTTCAGCGTTCGGGTCAGGAAATGGGTGTGTCTCATCGTCTTGATTCAGGAGTTGTCCGCGACGACAAAGCAAGATCCCCCAGAAGAAGGTTCGACCTGGGCAGGCAAATTCGAGGCGCTTCGCGAAAGCATGATCTTCGAAGGGCGCGCATTGACACCCCCCCGTGGATCGCCGCTCCCAGATTGATGCACATTGTCCGAATGCGCTCCAGGCAAGCAGCGCACGACTTCTATGAAGAGGAGGTGCGATTGGCGCGGGAAAAACTCGCGAAGCTCCCCACGACTGAACGCAGACCAGGCGCGAGCGACCGTCCCGCTCGCTGTGCGCGCTGCCGCCCCTCCGACCGGACACCGGGCTGAACATCGACCTCTCGTCATGCCATTTTCTACACTCCAGGCCCTCATGAAGCCTTTTCGACATCAATGATTGATTCTCTACATGATGGCCGTATAAGAATTTTCGACAAGAACCCGTCATTTGCGGTCCTAATCCGCGCGCATGAGGCCTTTTCGACGCATGAGACCCGACAGCCTGACGCCGCCCTTCTTCCAGGATGAGCCCCTCCCCGAGGGCGCCAGCCTCGCGGGTTGGGCCGCGCTGGCCTCCGCCTTCGGCATCCCTGCGCCGGTGCGCAACCCCACCTGCATCTCGGACCGTCACGTGCGCGGCAATGTCCGCGCGGAGGGTATCTGGCAGGTCTATGACAAGAGATACCTGCCCGATGCGACGCTGGAGGGCCATCTGGGCTTTGCCATGCGGCATGAGAGCATCGACCTTCTGATCCTCAAGCGTGTGTTCGATGCCGTTCCACAGCAGGACATCGAAATCATCGTCCGCGCCACACCGACCGGCACCTTCTCGCGGCGGCTCTGGTTCTTCTTCGAAACGCTGACGGGACGCAGGCTCGATCTCGAGGATGCGCCTACCGTCACGGCGGTCCCCGCCCTGGACCCTACCCTCTATTTCACCGGCGAGGAGCGCTTCTCGCAGCGCCACCGTGTCCGGGACAATCTGCTTGGCACCGGCGCCCTCTGCCCGGTGATCCGGCGCACAGAGAAGCTCAAGGCACTGATCGCGCTCGACCTGGCCGAGCGGGCCAAGGAGACCATCGGCAAGACCGGCGGCCATGTCGTGGCGCGGGCGGCGAGTTTCATGCTACTGGCCGACAGCCGCGCGAGCTTCGAGATCGAAGGCGAGCGCCCTCCCGTCAACCGTCTGGAACGCTGGGGACGCGCGGTGCTCGAGGCCGGCAAGCGCCCCCTCAATCAGACCGAGATCTACCGCCTGCATCGCATCTTGATCGGTGATGATCGCCTGACCCCGATCGGCTATCGCGACGACGGGGTCTTTCTGGGTGAACGGGACCACAGTAACGACCCCTTGCCCGAGTTCATCGGCGCACGGCCCGACGATGTTCCCGACCTCATGACGGCACTGAACGACTGCAACAACCGGCTACGGCTGACGGATACCGAAGAGGTCGATCCCGTCCTGCAAGCCGCCATCATCGCCTTCGGCTTCGTCTATATCCACCCGCTGGCAGATGGGAATGGCCGCCTGCACCGCTGCCTGATCCATCACGTTCTCGCCGAGCGGAAGTTTACCCCACCCGGGATGGTCTTCCCGGTCTCGTCCGTGATGCTCGACCGCATCGACGATTACCGGGCGGTCCTGCAAAGCCACTCGGCACCGCTGATGGACCACATCCTGTGGCGCGCAACGCCCACCGGCAATGTCGAGGTCCTGAACGACACGGCCGACCTCTATCGCTTCTACGACTGCACGGCGGAGGCCGAATTCCTCTATGACTGCGTCCGCAAGACCATCGAGGAGGACCTGCCGCGCGAGATCACCTACCTCAAGCGCCACGACGCGGCGATGCGCGCCATTATGAACCGCATCGAGATGCCAGACGCTCTGGCACGGCAGGTGATCCTGTTCGTCACCCAGAATGACGGGCGGTTCCCGAAGCGCAGGCGCGACCGCGACCCCTTCGTCAAACTCACCGATGCCGAGATCGCCGATCTGGAGGAAATTGTAACGACGGCGTTCTCGAACTGAATTCAACCCGCACCCCGCACAGCACCCTACCCACAGACGCGCAAACATCCGATTTGACGGCCCTCGAAAGCACAGGACAGCAGTAATGGCGAGATTCAACCCGCACCAGAAAAGCGCCGCAGTGTATCCTGTGGTCTCGGACTTCGCCGACCGCTGCCTGCTGCAGGATGGCTCTCTTCTCCAGCCAGACATTCGTCTTTGGACAGCCGACAATCTCGCTGAACTGGACCGCACATTCGTCCAGAATCCCGATGAAGGCACAGACAGCTATTACCAGAAGCTCGAGCAGCAGATCTCCTCAGGCACGCCGGAAAGCCGCCAGTTGATGGCCGAGCTGCACTGGGTCCTGTTCACCTTTCCGAGCGACATGGGTGCCGCGACCAAAGCGCAGAGGGTCAGAGAAATCTGGTCCTGGTCCGGCACCCCGCTTCCCGAGGGCGTTGCGGCCTTGAGCCCGGAGGTTCTGGAAGGCATCGGCCACGCGGGCACGGCCTATAACACGCACAGATGGCGGGAGCTGAGTTTCCTGATTGCCCTGGTTCGTGACTGGAAAGCGCAGCCGCCTGAGATGCAGGCCCAACAGCGCAAGGACCATGAGGCGTTCTGCGCGTTCCTGGGCAAGGTGCCCAGTGTCGAGGGCCGCCAACTGCGTCAGATCCTTCCGCATCTCCTGTTTCCCGATCACTACGAGCGGATTTCAAGCCCGCGGCACAAGCGAGAGATCCTTGAAGGCTTTGCCGTGGCAACGCGCAAGGACATCCGGAAGATGCGGATTTCCGAACTGGATTCGCATCTACTTGCCCTGCGCCGCAGGCTTGAGGCGGAGCTCGGCCGGGAGATCGATTTCTATGAGCCGGACATTGAACAGCGCTGGCGGGAAAGCGGCGCGACCTATCTGATCAGCTGGAATCCGTCACGCTGGGACTGGGAGACTTTCGTCCAGGATCGCCAGCAGACCGCGTCCGGAGGCACTGTGGTCCATCGGTGGCGCACGAGTTCGAAAAAGCCAAAGCCGGACGACACGGTCTTCCTGATCCGAACCGGCGACGATTTCCGTGGCATCATCGCAAGGGGACGGGTTGCGAAGGCCGCCTACTCCGACCTTCACTGGGACTCAGAGCGCGCCGCCGCGGGTGAGACCACGGATTTCATCGATGTGGAATTCGAGGACATACGGGACCCACTGAAGGATGCCTACATCCCGCATGCGACCCTGACGAGCAAGATCAGCGGGCAGGACTGGAGCCCTCAGTCGTCCGGAATTCTGATCAAGCCCGCCGCAGCGCGGGCTCTGGAAAAGCTCTGGGAAAACGCGAAGCCTGCGAAAACAGACGTCGAAATGGCGGTACCGATCATGGGATCAAGCTCGCACAACATCATCCTTTACGGCCCGCCCGGCACTGGGAAGACCTACCGCACGGCGGAAGAAGCTGTTCGGCTGTGCGGGAAACCTGTACCCGATGACCGTGCCGAACTGATGGCCACGTACCAGCGCCTCCTCGCCGCCGGTCGGATCGAATTCGTCACCTTTCATCAGTCGATGGCCTATGAAGAGTTTGTCGAGGGCCGACAGCCGATGACCGGCGCGGATGAGGGTGAGGACACATCTTCGGCCGGCTTCCGGCTGGAGACGGTGCCCGGCATATTCCGACGCATCGCGAAACGCGCCGAGACCAGCCGCGGGCATTCATCTGAAGAGGAAGCGACACGCGTCGAGGGCCGCCAGGTCTTCAAGATGTCGATTGGCGAGGCGAACAACCCCGAGGACGCGCATCTTTTCGAGGAAGCGATCAAGGGCGGCTATGCTCTTCTCGGCTTCGAGGACATTGACTGGTCGGACGACAAGTTCGAAAGCCGAGAGGCGATCATCGACGCCTGCAAGGCCCACGGCGACCAGAACGGCGCTGTCGATGCCAGATCCGGCATGGTGCAAATGCCCTTCATCTTCCGGAACTGGGTCCGAAAGGGCGACATCGTCATCGTTTCCAAAGGCAATGGGCTGTTTCGAGCCATCGGGGAGTTTACGGGCGGGTACGAGTTTGCCCCACGTCCCGAGGGCGGATATGCCCATCGGCGAGCCGTCCGCTGGCTTTGGATCGACCGAGAGGGCGTGCCTGTCGGCGAGATCTATTCCCGGAAGTTCTCCCAGAAATCAATCTACGCCCTCTATGACGCCGAGCTCAACGTCCCGGCCCTCGAGCGCTACATGAACAGCCAGCAGAACGAGGGGCCGTCCGAACCCGAACCCTTCGTCCTGATCATCGACGAGATCAACCGGGCCAATATCTCCAAGGTGTTCGGAGAGCTGATCACGCTCTTGGAACCGGACAAGCGGCTCGGCCAGCCCAACCAGCTCAAGGTGCGCCTGCCCTATTCGGGGGATGAGTTCGGTGTCCCGTCGAACCTGCATATCGTCGGCACGATGAACACGGCAGACCGCTCCATCGCTCTGCTCGACACAGCGCTGCGACGCCGGTTCACGTTCCGGGAAATGATGCCCGATCCGGCCGTCCTGAAGGATACCGTGACCCACACCGGCATCGATCTGCCGAACCTTTTGACCATCATCAATGAACGCATTGAATACCTCTACGATCGCGATCACCAGATCGGGCATGCCTATTTCACCGGCTGCAACACCCGCGCGGATGTGGACGCAGCGATGCGGCACAAGGTGATCCCGCTGCTGGCCGAGTACTTCTTCGAGGATTGGGGCAAGATCGCCGCGGTACTCGGCGATCTCGAGACGCATGACAGGCCCATCACGGGGGGCTTTCTGAACAGGTCAGTCCTCAAGGCACCGCCGGGGCTCGACAATGGTGAGGCGATGCCGCGCTTCCGGTGGGACGTGCGCGAAGACGGCTTCGATTACGCGCGGCTTCTCGGCTCATGATCCGCCGCACGCTCCGCGAATGGCAGCGCATCGGCTATGGGGATGACGACACGACCATCCCGACCGCCGAGGCTGATCGGATTGCCGCCGTGGCGGCGCGCTCGAGCTTCGCGGGGCGTGGCGGCGAAGGCGTGCTCGAACACGGCCGCAAGGGCTTGCGGGCCCGCGGTGTGGTCGGCGTGATCGCAGCACAGGGCTGTCAGCTGGAGATCCTTCCCAAGATCGAAGGTCTTGGAGAACACGACGCCTCTGACGAAGCCCTGCGTCGCCGTCTTATCCACATGCTCGCGGTGGTTCACGATCTGCGGATCGATGCAGGCTCGCTGGCCCAGCTCGGATGGCAGACGGACACCATCCTCGAATTGCTGATCCGCCTGTTCTGCGCCCGCCTGATGGAAGCGGTGCGCATGGGTCTGCCGCGCCGCTATGTGGACCATGCAGACGACCTCCCCGCTCTGCGCGGCAGGCTCGACGCTGCCCGGCAGTTCTCGCGCCATGCGGTGGCACCGCAGCGGCTGGCCTGTCGGTACGACGAGCTGTCCTCCGACATCGCCCTCAACCAGGTGATGCGCGCTGCCGTCACCCGTTTGCAGCACGTGGCCCAGGCCCCCGACAATCAGCGCATCCTGCGCGAACTGGGCTTCGCCTATGCGGATGTGGCCGAGGTTCCCGTCCCTGCGCTCCGATGGGACCAGATCACTCTGGATCGAACAAACCAACGGTGGCGCGAGCTCGTATCCTTCGCGCGCCTGCTTCTCGGGGATCGGCATCAGCAGACCAGCGCAGGATCCATGGATGGCCATGCGCTCCTGTTCGAGATGAATGCCTTGTTCGAGCAATACGTCGCACGACTGGTCACCCGTGCTTTGGCCGGAAGCGGTTACCGTGTTGCAGCGCAAGGTGGCCACCGGGACTGCCTGTTCGAAGCCGATAAAGGGCGGTTTCGGACCAAGCCGGACCTCATCATCAGGCACGGAGATCGAACGGTGCTTGTCGTGGACACGAAATGGAAGCGGATGGCCCCCCGCATCGACGACCCCAAACAGGGGATCAGCCAGGCCGACGTGTATCAGTTGATGGCCTACAGCCAACTCTATGGCTGCCGGGACGTCATGTTGCTCTACCCCCATCACGGCGATCTCCCGCCAGAACCGATTTGCACCCGATACGCCATCTCACGTGAAGGCGCCGAAGAGGCCCTTCACGTCGCAACCCTTGTCATGACCGGTCCCTCGCGATCGCACGTCGATGCGTTGAAGAAGCTATTGGGACGGATGTTACCGTCTTCCGTGGCGGCCTAGGCAACGAGCGGAATGAGGCAAACGGACTGACCTCGATCAAAGCGTCATAAACCGGTGTTTACCCCGACCAACCGGCCCGCAATCCTAAGAGGCCAAGTGAGGTGACTGCCAGGCAGACCATCACATTGCGTATCACCAGCAGGTTGGCGGTATTGCCTAAGATCCGCAACGGATGGGCGGCATTGGCGGCACTTAAGCCGAGGGGGAGAGGATGTGCCCGGCAAACAACAAGGTGCCTGAGATGTGCAACCAAATCGCGCCCGCGCCACTTCCTTCGGCAATGATCATGAGCACCAGAGCCATAGCGATCCTCACAAGCCGCGAAGACGTCGAGACCTGGCTGACGGCAGACTGGCCTGAGGCAAAGGCACTGCAACGCGTACTCGATGACGACCTGCTTGAACTCATCGAAAAACCGGCACCCGAGGTCAGGTGAGCATTTCCATGTCGGGACAAGCGGAGCAGATCGGGGAGACGGATGATCGGGACGGCAAGGTCCGCAAGATCATCCATGTCGATATGGATGCCTTCTATGCCTCGGTCGAACAACGCGACAATCCCGAGCTGCGCGGCAAGCCGGTCGCGGTCGGTGGCTCAGCGGCCCGAGGTGTCGTGGCTGCCGCCAGCTATGAGGCCCGCGCCTTCGGCGTGCGCTCGGCCCTGCCTTCGGTCACTGCGAAACGGCGCTGCCCGGATCTGATCTTCGTTAAGCCGCGCTTCGAGGTTTATCGCGCCGTCTCGGCGCAGATCCGCAAGGTCTTTGCAGAGCATACCGACCTGATCGAGCCCTTGTCGCTGGATGAAGCCTATCTCGATGTCACCGAGAACAAGCAGGGCATCGCCATTGCGACAGAGATCGCACAGATCATCCGGAGCAGGATCAAGGAAGTGACGGGCCTCAACGCCTCGGCAGGCATCAGCTATTGCAAGTTCCTTGCCAAGATGGCGAGCGATCTGAACAAGCCCAATGGCCAGGCCGTCATCACTCCGGCGCGCGGCCCGCAATTCGTGGCCGAGCTGCCGGTCAAGAAGTTCCACGGTGTCGGCCCTGCGACAGCAGCGAAGATGGAACGCCTCGGCATTTTGACCGGCGCCGATCTCCGCGCAAAATCGGCCGATTTCCTGCGCGACCATTTCGGGAAGTCGGGCGGCTGGTACTACCGTATTTCGCGCGGGATCGATAATCGCCAGGTAGAGCCCAACCGGGAACGCAAGTCCATCGGGGCCGAGGACACGTTCGCCGAGGACCTCATTGACCTCGAACCGGCACGGCAGGAGGTCGAAACTCTTGCGGCAAAAGTCTGGCGAAGCTGCAAGGGCAAAGCATTGACCGGCCGCACGGTAACGCTCAAGGTAAAGTACGCCGATTTCCAGCAGATCACCCGCAGCCGGACGATTGATCGCGGCGTGGTTGATGCAGACGACCTGGCAGCGATCAGCACGACACTGCTGGAGGGCCTGTTCCCCTTCGAGAAGGGTGTGCGGCTTCTCGGCGTGACGCTATCCTCGCTGGAACCAGAAGATGCCGAGAGCATCGGGCAGCAGCTCAGTCTCGGTTTGCCGGACACGCAGGGACCGAACAGGGGTACGAGATGAAACGGCAGGACGAAGAGCGCATTGCAGCCCAACTCGCCAAGGCAATGGCCATGATCTGCGTCCGCAACACCATGCTTGAAGGAATCCATTCCGGGCGTGTTCCGGTGACTAGGACAGGGGATTTCTCGGATGTCTTCGTCACCGATGGCGATGGCAACCAAATCCCGTGGACAGAGCTGTCGCGCATTGATGATGATGAGATGCGCGACCTGATGCGTCAGGTGGTCAATCGGCTCTACACGTTTCAGGTCCGCTTTGGCGAGCCGGAATTTCGGGCATTTGTCGACCGCTGGCTGGGAGCTGCCCACCACTGGGATGAACCCACCCTCGACGCTGGTCTTGCAAAGAGCACTGCCTGGCCCGGATGAGTGTTGAAATCAAACCGACGTATCCCTAAGCTGGAGACAGGACCTGGCTGGAACGTCTCGCTGTGCGAGCAGATGTTCAAATCCCTGTGAGCCGCACATTCGCACAGTGTCGCGCCAGTATTTGCGCTACGCCATGCTGCTCAGGACTACGCCAATGCCCTATTTTGCACCCTATCGACACCTGAACGCCGCCGAGCGCTTCTCTGTAACCGATGATTTTTCCTCGGTAGTCTCGTCGACACAGGCATTTCAGCCGATGGGACGAACATGGCACGGCAACGGCAAACCACAGCCACGACGCTTCGATTGGTCGCCCAGACCACAGATGAAGCTGTTGCGCGCGTGGCCGATGCCCGCAGACCCGATCCTCGCCTCGTCGATCTTGTCCGGCAACTTGCCCGGCAGGCTGCACGCGACTTCGTTCAACAGGAGACGGCCCGACTGCCGAGCGACCGCCTCCCAGATTAGGGAGAACCTCGCATGAGAGTCGCACTCTACGCCCGCTATTCCTCCGACAATCAGCGCGACGCCTCGATCGCAGATCAGCTGCGCCTGTGCCGCCTTCGCGCCGAGAAAGAAGGCTGGACCGTCGTCGAGGAATACACCGACCATGCCGTCTCCGGTTCCAGCATGATCCTGCGGTCGGGGATCCAAGCGCTGATCATGGATTCCTCCCGCGGACGCTTCGATATGATCTTGGCCGAAGCCATGGACCGACTGTCGCGCGATCAGGAAGACATCGCCGGCATTTTCAAACGGATGACCTATGCCGATGTGAAGATGTTCACGCTGTCTGAGGGCGAGATCACCCATCTGCATGTCGGGCTGAAGGGCACGATGAATGCCCTGTTCCTGAAGGATCTGGCCGACAAAACCCGGCGCGGGCTCCGCGGCCGGGTCGAGGACGGCAAATCTGGCGGCGGCCTCTGCTACGGCTACGACGTGGTGAAGAAGTTCGATGACCGTGGTGAGGCGGTCCGCGGTGATCGCACCATCAACGAGACCGAGGCCGGGGTCGTGCGCCGCATCTTTGCGGATTATCTCGACGGCAAGTCCTCCCGCACCATCGCCATGGATCTGAACCGCGAAGGCATCGCCGGCCCGCAGGGCAGTGAATGGGGACCGTCCACTATCCACGGCAATCCCAAGCGTGGAACGGGAATCCTGAACAACGAGCTCTATGTCGGCAAGCTGGTCTGGAACCGGCTGCGCTACATCAAAGACCCTGATACCGGGCGTCGCGTGTCGCGGCTGAACCCCGAGAGTGACTGGGTGACACAGGAGGTTCCCGAGCTTCGGCTCGTGGATCAGGATATCTGGGATGCGGTGAAGGAACGGCAGAGCCGACTGGCCTATGAGCCCGCCAAAGAGACCAGCAGCAATTTCCTGAACGACCGGCGGCGGCCGAAGCACCTCTTCGCAGGGCTTATCAAATGCGGCTGCTGTGGTGGCGGCTACTCCATGATCTCGAAGGATCTGCTCGGTTGCTCCACCGCGCGCAACAAGGGCACCTGCGACAACCGGCTGAACATCCGGCGCGATGCGCTGGAAGCCTCTATCCTGAATGGGTTGCGCAAGCACCTGATGGAACCGGAGTTGTTCAAGGAGTTCTGCGCCGAGTTCACCAAAGAGGTGAACCGGCTCCGCATCGAGCGCGGTGCAGACCTGGAAGGGTGGAAGCAGGAACTGAAGCGGGTAGATAAGGAACTCGACAAGATTGTCGATGCTATCCTCGAAGGCTTCCCGCCCTCCAAATTGAAGGACAAAGCGGAGAAGCTGGAGGCGCGGAAGGCGGAGCTTGCAGACAAACTCGCCAATGCCGACGAGCCCCCTCCCCTGATGCATCCCAACATGGCAAGCCTCTATGCGCAGCGGATCAGCCAGCTCTATGAGCACCTGCAGGACAAGGATGGCCGCACCCAGGCTGCCGAGACCTTCCGGTCACTGGTCGATCAGGTGACACTCGTGCCTGACAATGGGGAATTGGCGATTGTGTTGCGCGGAGATCTTGGCGCGATCCTGCGCTTTGCCGCTGGCAGGAAGAACCCTGATTTCCTCTCGGAAGCACAGGCTCTGGATAACCTGCT
This sequence comes from Celeribacter indicus, assembly GCF_000819565.1. Lineage (NCBI taxonomy): Bacteria > Pseudomonadati > Pseudomonadota > Alphaproteobacteria > Rhodobacterales > Roseobacteraceae > Celeribacter > Celeribacter indicus. Next base: position 931,609 of record NZ_CP004393.1, on the reverse strand, counting down.
ATCGCCGGGATCGTTGGTTGCGGGGACGCGCAACAGACGATCACTGCGGAATGCGTCCGGACAGCAAAAAACCTCCTCGGCGGATGCCTTGGAGGTTTCGCAATTATCGTTGGTTGCGGGGGCAGGATTTGAACCTGCGACCTTCAGGTTATGAGCCTGACGAGCTACCGGGCTGCTCCACCCCGCGACAGGGTATTTTTGCCCACGGGCGATTTATCGATCGGGGGCACATCGTTGAGAGAGATTATGGGCTCTTTACTAGGTTTGGCGGTGACCTACTCTCCCACGTCTTGAGACGCAGTACCATTGGCGCGGTCGTGCTTAACGGCCGAGTTCGGGAAGGGATCGGGTGTTTCACTGACGCTGTGACCACCAAACCGAGGAAAGAGCCAAGTCAAGCAGGGATTGTGTATGCTTCTGGTTTGTCCGTAGCAGCTGAGTTTTGCTTTTACTGGATCAAATCAAGCCTATCGGGCAATTAGTACCGGTCAACTGAATGCATTGCTGCACTTACATCTCCGGCCTATCGACGTGGTGGTCTTCCACGGCCCTCAGGGATACCTTGTTTTGAGGGGGGCTTCCCGCTTAGATGCCTTCAGCGGTTATCCTTTCCGATCATAGCTACCCTGCACTACCGTTGGCACGATAACAGGTCCACCAGTGGATCGTTCACCCCGGTCCTCTCGTACTAGGGGCAACTCCTCTCAAGTATCCTACACCCACGGCAGATAGGGACCGAACTGTCTCACGACGTTCTAAACCCAGCTCACGTACCTCTTTAAATGGCGAACAGCCATACCCTTGGGACCTGCTCCAGCCCCAGGATGAGATGAGCCGACATCGAGGTGCCAAACACTGCCGTCGATATGGACTCTTGGGCAGTATCAGCCTGTTATCCCCGGCGTACCTTTTATCCGTTGAGCGATGGCCCTTCCACTCGGGACCACCGGATCACTATGGCCGACTTTCGTCTCTGCTCGACTTGTCAGTCTTGCAGTCAGGCTGGCTTCTGCCATTGCACTCAACGAGCGATTTCCGACCGCTCTGAGCCAACCTTCGCGCGCCTCCGTTACTCTTTGGGAGGCGACCGCCCCAGTCAAACTACCCGCCACACAGGGTCCCGGGTCCCGATGAGGGATCGCGGTTAGACATCAAGCAGAACAAGGGTGGTATCTCAAGGGAGGCTCCACAGGGACTGGCGTCCCTGCTTCGAAGCCTACCACCTATCCTGCACATGTTGTGCCTGATGCCAGTGTGAAGCTGTAGTAAAGGTGCACGGGGTCTTTCCGTCTAACCGCGGGAAGCCTGCATCTTGACAGGCAATTCAATTTCGCTGAGTCGATGTTGGAGACAGCGGGGAAGTCGTTACGCCATTCGTGCAGGTCGGAACTTACCCGACAAGGAATTTCGCTACCTTAGGACCGTTATAGTTACGGCCGCCGTTTACCTGGGCTTCAATTCAAGGCTTGCACCTCTCCTTTTAACCTTCAGGCACCGGGCAGGCGTCAGACCCTATACGTCGTCTTGCGACTTCGCAGAGCCCTGTGTTTTTAGTAAACAGTCGCCACCCCCTGGTTTGTGCCCCCAGCCAATACTTGCGTAGAAACTG